>CAVVKW010000005.1:0-380519 GCA_963749035.1 uncultured Verrucomicrobiae bacterium | reverse complement strand
CGGGTGAAGGGAATCGAACCCTCGTGTGCAGTTTGGAAGACTGCCGTTCTACCATTGAACTACACCCGCGTGCGCCTGAGCCATTAAGAGGTAGCGGATCCGCGCGAAAAGTCAATCGTGCTCCACGCCGCCGAAGTCACTCGAATCGCAAAGCCGTGGCAGGCGGCGTCACCGAAGCTCTCCATGCGGGCAGGATCGCGGCAATGATCGCGACCGGCACGATCCACAACGGCGTCGCCGCCAGCAGACCAAGCGGATAGCTCAGCTCGATCGTCCAACCAAAATACGCCTTGTTGACGACCCAGGTCAGCACGACCGCGAGGCACGCCCCACTCGCCACACCGATCACACTGGCAATCCCGCCGATCAGCGCCGCCTCGCGAAGAAAGAGCCCGACCACCTGCGCACGCGACGCCCCGATTGCGCGCAGCGTTCCGATCTCGCGTTCGCGTTCCGCCGCGAGGATCAGAAGGGCCAGCAACACGCCACCCGCAGCCACCCCAACCGCGATGCTGCGCAACACCAGCGTCACCGCGAAGGTCTGATCGAATATTTCAAAAATTCGGTCCCGCAATTCGCGATTCCGGTAGATCGAGAATCGACCTTCACGAGCGAATTCAGCGCGAAACGCGTCGCCAAATTCCACCGGGTCCGCACCCGGGCGAAGGCTGATCGCCAGCGACTGCGCGCCCGCCGGAGCCCAGTGGCGAGCGTGGTTCTCCGCCGTCATCATGACCACGCCGCCCGTTCGAGCGTAATCCTGATAGATCCCCGCCACCTGAAAGGTTTTCTCTCCTTTCGGCGTCAGCAGCGTCACTTCCCCGCCGTCCGCAACGTCGAATCGATTCGCGAACGGTTCGGAAACGGCGACAGAATCCGGCTCAAGGAAACGCAGAAATTTGCCGGCGCGATCCCCGCCGATAAATTGCGTCTCCGCTTCCCGCGAGCCCGATACGACCGCCAACGCACTCCGTTCACCACGATACTCGAGGGGCAACTCGGCGAAGGTGGCGACGTTCTCGACCTCTGTCCGCTCCCGCACCCAATCGACGGCACCCGGCGGTAGCGTCGACTGCACCCCGGCGATCTCGTTTCCCGTCGACCCAATGAATACGTCCGCCAGCAACGTCGACCCAATCCAGCGATCCACGCTCCCGCGGAACGAATGGATCATCACGGAGACTCCCACCGTCATCGCGATGGCCGCCGCAAGCGCGGCGATCGTGATCGCGTTGCGGTGGTTCGAACGCGCGAGATTTTGAGCTGCGAGGCGCACGAACCGAGGTGCGCCCCGAAGCCCGGCCGCCGTGAGAGCAATAGCGCAAGGAGCAACCAAGGAAAATCCCGCCAAAACGAGAAATGCGCTCAGAAATCCGAGCGGTGCCACCCGGAACTCCAGTGCCCCCGCCCCCGCTCCCGCCGCGCCTACCAGACAGACCGCCCCGGCGATCAACCAACGACCCGGAATCCGGCGTTGACGAATCGTCGCGCTTCCCGGGCGCAAAACCGACGCCGGATCGCAGCCGGCCGCCTCGGACGCCGGGATCCACGCCGCCACTAACGATGCTCCGACACCCGCCGCGAGGGCGACACCAATCTGCCACGGCGACAGGAACAGCTCGTTGATGCTCATGACCACGTAGAGCGAACTGATCGTCTTTGCGACCGGCGCGGCAAGCACCTCCGCCAACGGCAGGGAAAGCACGATGCCGAGAACGCTGCCGATCGCCCCCGCGAATGCGGCTTCGCCGAGGAAGAGCAGTCGAACCTCGCCCCGCGTTGCTCCGATGGCGCGCAGCGTCCCAATCTCCGGACGACGGCGGACGACGGCCGCCGAGATCGTGTTGTAGATCAGGAAAGTCCCGACCAGCAGAGACACCATGCTGAGCGCCGTCAGATTCAGTTGGAACGCTCCCAGCATGGATTCGACCTGCCGACCGCGGCGCGCTGGCGGAGCCACGCTCACGTCGCCGGGCACGATCTGGCGCAGATCCGCGATGACGTCCTCAATGGCCGACTCGTCGACGAGCAATGAAATCGCCGACAGCTCACCCGGTCGATTCAGGAGCTCCTGCGCCCAACCGATATCCATCGCGACAAGGCGGGGGTCGGAGCCAGCCGCCGCATCGATCGGCTCGATGACGAATCGCGGCGTCAAAGTCCGCGTTCCTGCATCGGTCAACACCCCAACGGAACCGGAATACCCGAGCTCACTCGAAAATTTAGGCGTCACCGCGATCGTGTCCGGCTCACGAAGCCACGCTTCGACGTCGAAATTATCCCGACTCGCACCCAGCAGTTCGAAAGTCCGCAGATCCTCGCCCGTGAACGGGTCCAAACCGAGAACCCGCAGGTATTCGCCGGGATGATCCGGGAGCGTCACGAGTCCCTCGAGCAACGGCGTGGCCGACCGCACTCCCGGGACGCGTGAGATCGCCGGCTGAAGTTCATCGTCGATCCGACCGCTAACCTCCAAATTCGCGCGCCCGGCCACCATTTCCACTCCCGCGCGAAAACTTTCGTTTGCACTGCGATTGGCGATCTGGATTGCGAGGAAAACCGCGACACCGAGAGCGATGCTGATCACGTTCAGCCCGAACAGCACCGGGTGGCGCCGGGCCGCGCGCAATGAGTATCGCGCGAAGATCGCGGGAAAGTGCCGCGTGACGCGGAAGCTCACGTCGTCGTTTCGTTGCCGTCGGGCTGGCCTTTGGCCGCGCGGACGAGCAACCGCTCGAGCCGACCCATCACGGCCCGGTCCGTTATTTTTGATCCGTCGCGACTGAGCACGTAAAATGTGTCGAGCGCGATTTCCATTTCCGTCGTCACCCGCGAAAGGCCGATGGTGATCTCTTCCTGCCCAAACGCGCGAAGCAGATTGTAGAGCAGCCCAAGTCGGTCGGGTGTCTGGATCTCGATGATCGTGAAGACCGGGTGCGACAGATTGTCGAACACGACGCGCGCTGGACGATCGACCTCGTGAGATACGCGGTAACTTCGCAGCGGAGACGCCTTTCGGAAAAACGGCGTGAAGTCATACTCGAAGTGCTCGAGCGATTGCTGAAGAGCCGTTTCGAACCGCTTGATGTCCCGGTCGTTCTCGACGGGCGAGTGCCGGGAATCCGCCACTCGAAAAACGTCGAGCGCGAGGTTATCTCCGCGCGTGAAGATGTCTGCACTCAGGATGTTCAGCCTTGCCGCCACGAAGGCACCCGCCACACGTTCCACGAAACGATCACGATCCCAGCCACAAAGCCAAACCTCGGTGTGCGCTTGCTGCGGCCGGGGCGTCCATTCGATCACCGGGGTCAAAGCGAGTTCCGTGTCGACACTCCGGAGTCGCTCGAAAAACCGGTGGAAAAGCCGGAGGTGGTTCGTGATGTCTTCCGCGTCGAACGAGCGAAAATACCGCTCAGGCATGTAGTCAAACTGAGCGTCGATCTCCTCGGCATACGATTTTGGCAGCGCTTTCGTGACGGCCGCTTTCGCGAGCTCGCGCGCCTCCTTGGCGGGTTCGTCCGGCCCACCTTCCAGGAAATGGCTCGTTTGCCGAAACAGACTCCAGACCAGTGCTTCCTTCCAGTCGCTCCAGTTGTCCCCACTGGTTCCCATCCCGTCGGCGACGGTCAACAGCATCAACGCGTCGAGGTTGGAACGGTTCTGAACAACTTTTGCGAAGACGGCGATGGTGGTCGGGTCTTCGAGGTTCCGGGTCTGCGCGGTGTGCGAAAGCGTGTAATGAGCGTCGACCAAAGTGATTAGCATTCGCCGGCGTTTCGGCGAAAGCTGAAGTCGACGCGCGACGCGGTGCGCGAGCATGGCGCTTTCGTCTTCGTGATGCTGGGTGTTGGCCGCCTTCCCGGTGTCGTGAAGCAGCACCGCCAAATACAAGATTCCCGGATCTTCGAGTTTCTGGAACAGCGAGCGGTAACCCGCGAAGCGCCGTTCTTCGGCGAAGAGAAGCCCGTCCAGTTTTTCGATGCAGACGAGCGTGTGTTCGTCCGCCGTGTATCGATGAAAAAATTCGTGTTGGACGAGGCACGTCAGCGCTCCGAACTCCGGGAGATATCGACCGATCACCCCCAGATCGTGCATCGACCGCAGGATTCGCCCGACCTTCCCCTTGTGCGAGAGGATCGAGAGGAAAATTTCCCGCCCGACCCGGGAATACTGGAACGTCCGGTCGATCACCCGAGGTCGTCGACGGATCAAATCAGCCAACTCGGGATCCATGACGAGCTGACGCGTCTGCATGTGCTGGAAGACCCGCAGCATGCGAAACGGATCTTGTCGGAAAATCTCCCGGTTTTGCGCTGAAATTAACCCATTCTTACTGACGAAGCCGTCGAAACGCTCGGCCTTCGCGGATGTCGAGAAGAGTCCCATCAACTTCGACTCCTTCTCCTCTGGGACGACGTTGAGCCGCTCGATCACGGCCGTGGTCACGTGATCGATCTCCCGCGCGTGACTGTAGTAGTCGCGCATGAAGGCCTCGCACCTCCGAAGGATGGTCTTCTGCGGATACCGGAACGCCGTTGCGATTTGTCCCTGGAGGCGAAGAGTCATCCCATCGATCGCCCGTTCGTTCTGATAGTGCATCTCCGTGCGCACACGCATGATGAAATCGTATGCCTTGTCGAGTCGTCTGCGCTCGGTCTGCCGGAGGTATTTGCTCTCAGCCAGCTTCGCCATACTTGGAATGCGCTCTTTGAACTTCGCGATCCACAGAAGGTTTTGGTAGTCGCGCAATCCGCCCCGCCCGTTCTTGACGTTGGGTTCCTGCATGAAGACGCTTCCACCGTATTTCTCGCGGTTCTCCGCTTGGCTCTCAAATCTCCATTTGATGTATTTCGCCTCCTTGCCGGTCACGCAGTCGCGCTCAAATCGGTCCCCCAGAGCGTTGAAAACCTCGCGGTCCCCCGTCAGAAAACGCCGCTCGAGCATCGCGGTTTTTGTCAATGGATCCTCGTTGGCGAGCTCGATTGCCTGCGGGATCGAGCGGGTTGCGTGACCCACCTTGTATCCGAGATCCCAAAGCGCCGTCAGCGTCTGGCGGATGACGTTCTCGAGCCGCGCACTGGGCTTACCCCGAGGAAGCAGGAACATGATGTCGACGTCGCTGAAGGGATTCATCTCCCGACGTCCGTAGCCGCCGAAGGCCACTACCGCCACGCGATCTGGAGCACCCTTGCCTTCGGCTCCGTTGAGGAAAGTCTCGAAGAGTTCTCGGAACAGAATGTCGACAAGATCACTGCGCTGCCGCCCGACCTCCCGGCCACCACCACCGGCGTTGTGCCACAGCCAGAGCCGGTGTTCTTCGAGCTTCCGGAAACGGCGAAAGATCGTCATCCAATCGCCCGGTCGCTTGCGGGTCTCGTCCGCCAAGTCCTTAGCCGACCGGGCAAGAATACGCTCGCGGTGGGGAACCATCAGCGACGAGGAACGTGGGCGGAGACTGGAACACGGCGCGACATGACGAACGTTGTAATCGGCTCGCTAGAGTTTGGAGAGCCAATTGTTGCCAGCGCCCCCGCTCACGGAGAATTCCTTCCGTGCGGACCTTCTGCGACCACGTTCTCCGGTCATCCACCCATCACACGAGCTGATGGCTCTCGGGCTGGAGGACGTATTCACTCAGCACAAGGTGAGGGGGAGCGGTGATCGCTCCGAGAATCGCACCCGCCGCCGTCTCGGGCGGGATCACTTTGTCGGGATCAATTTTCATCCCGAGATCGTCCCAGAACGGAGTGGCCACGCCGCCAAAGAAAAAAAGGCTGAACTGAATTCCCGCCCGACGATACTCCTCCGCAAAGGATTTAATCAGCCCGGTCACCGCAAACTTGCTCGCGGTGTAGGCGGCAGCGTTCTTCATGACAGCTCGACCGAGGATACCCGGCGGCGTGATGAAGCGCCCTGACTTTTGCTCCGCCATGATCGCACAGGCCGCCTGCGCGACGAGGAACGTCGTCCGCAAGTTCACGTTCACAATGCGCGCAAACTCTCCGTCCGACGTGTCCGCGATCGGCTTGATGAGCCCGACACCACAGAGATGCACCACCACGTCGAGTCCTCCCATCGCCTCAGCCGCTTCATCGACCATCGCCGTCGCGGCTCCTGGGACCATTAGGTCTGCCGGAATTTTGATCGCGACGTCAGGCAACTCGCTGAGGCCTGATTCGCTTCTTCCCGTCAGAGCCAGCTTGGTTTCCGGTAGCGATGAAAGTTGATCGATGAGCGCCCGGCCGATGCCACCCGTCGCGCCCGTAATGAGGATTCGTTGCATGCACACAATACGATTCGAACAATCAGCTGGATGACTCCTCGAAGGTCGCCGACCCGGAAGAATCGCCGACTCTTTCTACGAAGCGAACAGACCTGAATAGAACCCGGGGCATAATTGAATTTTTACGATCTGTCTTTCGTCCACGCTGCTTCGCCAGGGCTTCAACCCGGAATGCTGCACCCAGTGCCTCGATCGGTCTCCGCTCAGTGCGAATCAAGCGCGGGTGATACCAACGTGTGAAATTTTCGATCGATCAATTCGAACGCCCGGGCGCTGCCGAAGTGCGGATGTTTGCGTATTCCCTGCTTACGCAAAACTTCTACGCTGAAATTCTAGCACTCCTCCTAAAATTTACGACTCACGGCTCGGTTTCGTGAAGACGAAAAGATGGCTGTTAAACGGTGTTCGTCCCCAAAGCGGTTCAACTTGAGTCGAGCAGCCCACCGCCTCGAAGGGGGCTACGACCTCTTCGATCGAGGGGAAATTGATGCGATCACTCGCGATGATCCAGCGGGAGACCCGAACCCAGATCTCTTCGAGGAACGTCAGCGCATACCGCCAGCTTCGTTGGCGCGGGGCATTACGGATGATCACCCTTCCGCCCGGAGGCATTTCCCCCGCAAGTCTTTCAAGCAGTGCCAGCTGCGCTTCGTCGTCGAAATAGTGAAGAATATCGAGCGCGAGGGTGGTGTCAGCGACCGACGGCGGGACCGCTGCACTCCCCACCGCAAAGGTCAATCCCTCGAAGGATTCGGCCGCTGCTTGAGCACGTGCGATTTTGTCAGCCGCGGTATCAATGCCGAAGATCGGTGCCTCGAATCCACGCTCTCGTAGATACAGGCTCAACAACCCGAGACCACATCCAAGATCGAGCACCGGAGTGGGACGTTCCAGTAGCAACTTCGCAACCGCCTCATAAGCAGGATCAGTTCGAATCTTCCCGCGGATGTAGCCCCGCATCCAACGCGATTGAGGATATCGGTCCGAGATCCGGGCAGCGATGTCCCGAATACGGAGATGAGCCTCGGATGACGACACGACGCCGAGAGTTTTCGAAGAGCACGTGCCAATTGTCAACCCAGGCAACCGGATTGAGCTCCCGACGACTCCGGTGTTCTAACCCGGTTACGCAGTCCGCGCCCGACAGACGCGAAGCAGCTTGAGGAGGATCGGTGCGAACGCGATCAGGAAAATCACTTTCGGTTCCGGCACTGCCGTGATGACTCCGTCGTTCAATGAATAGGCCGCAGGAGCCGTCGTTCCACCTGCGGAGGTCGATATATCGAACAGCGAGAACGTTCCCGCTCCTGGCGTATTGAACGCAACGGTTGAACCGATTGAGGTGTTCACCGTGTCGGAACGATAAAACCCGAACGTATCTCCGACGTTGCTCGTTCCGGTCTTCAGCCAAACAATTGCGAAGTCGTCACCAGCCCCCCACGATGGATTCACCATCGTCGTGTTGAACTGCCGCTGATTGAGATCGAATCCATTTTGTCCCGGCTCGACCGGCGCGAGCGTCAGGTTAATCGCGAACATGACGTCATCAGCACCGATTACGCTATTCTCAACCGCGTTCCGCGTACCCAGAAGCAGTGACGTATCGGTGAGAAATTGAAATCCGTCTCCCGCCGTATCGGCAACGAGGAAGCCGTAGGAAGAGTTCGGAAACGCCGCAGAGTTGCCACCAATCGTTGCCTCGAGATTGAACACGACAGCTTGGGACGTGGAAGCTCCACCGAGCAGGAACGAACCCGCGAGCACCAAAGAAAGAAATTTAGCCTTCATGGTTAGTATGTCGGTTGGTTGCTCCAAACGACCGAGTTACCAGAAGAAGGGAATTTTCTTATTATGACGCCTTGTCCCGCCTTGAAGACGAGATCCGCGCCGGCAACGGGATTCGAGGCACCCAACCCGTCATTTCGATACCAATCACCGTCCATTCGGTAGTAGGTGGCTGATGCGACCTGCCCGGAGTTCTGCGTGTTATCGAAAACGAAAACCTTGTCACGAATCTGAAACGGCCGGTGCCCAACACTCTCGACGAAAGCTGACTCCAAACCAGCTTCGTTCAATGTCACCGGGACTGGGCGCGTGATTGCCACGTCGTTATCCTGAGACTCAGACGAACTGGTCGAAAGCACGAGCATTTCCGGACCCGTCAAAACCATTCCCGACGGGACGAACGTCGACGTCTGCGCTCCACCCAGATGGCGGATGATAAAACTCGAGCTCGGTGGAATGATCGTTCCACCCGCCATTGGCGTTCCGTCCGTTTCCTGATGCCAGCCGTTGGCCGTCAGGTAGAAAATCGGTCCCGCCGGGAGGTTTGCACCTTCACCATAGCTCGGCAACTCCACCTCCGTCCGACGATTGACCTTGTTGTGATCGGGCGACCGACGAATCACCGAGCCGTCACCAGCGCCCTGGTCGTCGGGAGGGAAAAGCGAATCGAGGGTCCAATGGGCAGCCAAAAGGAACCGATCGTCGGCGGCGACGTTATTTAAGAGGTCGTCGCCATTCGTATCGAGCATGAGCGTGTCCGCTCCGTTGTTAACGACGTCATACCACTGGCCGGCGCGGTTCCCGGAGATGAAGCGAACGTAGTGGGTGTCCTTGTATTGATCGCCGGTCCAACTCGCGTTCCCAGCAACGGTGATCTGGACGCGATTCAGTGCCGGATTGGCCTTGCTGGAGACCTTTCCCTCCAGCGAGCCTCCCTGGCGAACGAATGGAACGGACACCGTCGTATCCGTCCCGGTCAGACAGACGACCTTGTTGAACCCGACGGGGGTTGTGGTGAAATCCGCGGTAAGAGTGAGCGGTGCTGCACCCAGGGCCAAAAGGGCCAAAAATCCGGGGCGGACCTGCTTTCCAATGCGGTTTATTGCGAAGAGTCTAGGGGTTAAGAACATAGGGGATCTATTAAGGAAACATCGGTCCGCAGTAATCTCAAGCAAATTTTTGAAACCGACCTGGTCCAAAGTCGACTCGAGCTTCCCATGTCACCGTGATTCCTGACAGGATGAGCACGATGGATTTGCAGACGTATTTGCGCGATCGCGCGAAGCAGGTGGACGCCTCACTCTCCCGGTTCCTTCCGTCCACTCGCACCCGCCCGTCGACCCTCCACGAGGCGATGCGCTACAGTGTTCTCGCCGAAGGAAAGCGCCTCCGGCCAATTCTCGCGCTGACCGCCGCCGGGGCGTGCGGCGGTGACCCGGATCTCGCACTCCCGGCGGCTTGCGCGGTCGAGTGCATTCATACTTATTCGCTGGTCCACGACGACCTCCCGGCGATGGACGACGATGACTTCCGACGGGGCCGTCCGACTTCGCACAAAGTTTACGGCGAAGGCGTCGCCATTCTCACGGGTGACGCGCTGCTCACCTCGGCCTTCGAGATTCTGACTCAGGCTCCCGCCACGTCCCGCTATCCCGTCGTCGACCAAATTCGCGAACTCTCATTGGCCGCGGGGAGTCGGCAGCTGATCGCGGGCCAGGTCGCCGATCTCGAAGGCGAAGGTCGCGCATCCACCCGGGCCGAGCTTCGCTACATTCACGAACGGAAAACGGCGGCAATGATCGTGGTCAGCCTGCGCTTAGGGGCCATGTCGGCCAATGCCACTCCGGCCCGACTCGAAGCCGTAACGAATTTTGGGAAGAATCTCGGACTCGCGTTCCAAGTGATCGACGACGTTCTCGACGTGACGCAAACGAGCGAACAGCTCGGCAAAAGCGCCGGCAAAGACCTCGCGTCCGACAAGACGACATACCCGTCGGTGATCGGGCTCGAGGCCTCCCGGCGCGAAGCGCGACGCCTTACCAGCGCGGCCCACCGCGCGCTGGAGCCCCTCGGGAAAAAGGCCGACCGGCTCCACGCGATCGCCGATCACATGCTAGACCGCGAGTTCTAAAAAAAACCGTCGCGCGAATTTAAAGCGACGGCACGGCAGCGAGCAGCTTCCGGGTGTATTCGTCCTTCGGGTCCCGGTAAATCTCCTCGGCGGACGCGCTTTCAACGATCCGGCCACGGTTCATCACGAGCACGTGGTCGCTGATGTGTTCGACGACCGCCAAGTCATGCGCGATGAACAGATAGGCGATCCCTTCCTCCTGCTGTAGGTCTTGCAGCAGATTCACGATCTGCGCTTGCACGCTGACGTCCAGCGCGCTCACCGGCTCGTCACACACGATAAACCGAGGTTCCACGGCAAGGGCCCGAGCGATGCCGATGCGTTGGCGCTGACCCCCGCTGAACTCGTGCGGATAACGCGCCATCATCTCCCCTTTCAATCCAACTTTCTCGAGCAACTCGGCGACGCGAGCCCGCCGGTCCTTCGCCTTCATCGACCGAAAATGCACCTCGAGTGCCTCGCCAACGATCGTGCCGATGGTCATCCGCGGATTGAGCGAACCGAACGGATCCTGAAAAATCATCTGCATCTGGCGCCGCAGCGGACGGAAATCGCTCTCGCTCATCGGCAGAACGTCGCGCCCCTCGTATCGCACGGAACCCGACGTCGCCTCGTTCAGTTTGAGGATCGCGCGACCGACCGTCGTCTTACCGCTCCCGCTTTCGCCGACCAGCCCGACCGTTTGCCCGGGATACACCGTAAAGCTCACTCCATCGACCGCCTTCACCTCGCCCACCCGGCGGCGCAGCAAGCCACCGACGACCGGAAACCACACCCGCAGGTCGGCGACTTCGAGCAAAGGAGGTGCGGGGGTTTCGTCAGGCACGCGGGTCACGAAGTGGAGCGTGGCACGACACTACGAACGCTGCAAGAGCTGGCCACGCCCGACCGTGCCCACGAATTTCCCGTCGCGCACCGCGACTTCGCCGCGGACCGTCACGACCGACGGACGCCCCTTGATCGTCCAGCCTTCAAACCCATTGTAATCGAGATTCATCGTCTGCGTCTTCGCCGAAAGCTTCCCCTCGTAGGAAGGATCATAAACGACGAGGTCCGCGTCGGCCCCGACCTGCACCGCGCCCTTCCGAGGAAATAGCCCAAAGATTTTCGCCGCGTTCGTGCTCGCAGCCGCGACGAACTGGTGAATATCGATCCGTCCCTCCGCCACACCGTAGGTCCAGAGGAGATTCACCCGATCTTCGAGCGCCGGGATGCCGTTGGGGATTTTCGTGAAATCTTCCGCCCCCATCAGCTTCTGGTCGCCGAAGTCGAACGGCGCGTGATCCGTCGCGACCGTTTGCACCGTCCCGCTTCGCAGACCCTGCCAGAGCACGTCCTGATGACGCGCATCGCGCAGCGGGGGCGACATGACGTATTTGGCCCCCTCGAAGCCCTCACGCTCCGCGTAGGTTTTATCGATCAGCAGATACTGGATCAGAGTCTCCACCGAGACGTTCACACCGCGCAGCCGCGCGGCCACCGCCTCGCGCAACGCGTCCTCGCAACTCAAGTGAACAACGTAAACCTCCGCCCCGGTCAGCTCCGCGAACGTCATGAGGTGATGGACCCCCTCCGCCTCCACGGTCGGCGGCCGACTTTCGTGGTGCCACTCGGGTCCAATCCGCCCGGCCGCCAACAATTCCTTTTGGCGCTCCGCCACCAGTGTCTCGTTTTCGCAGTGCGCGCAGACCGTCACGCCCAACTCGCGCGCCAAAGAAAGCGTCCGGTAAAGCTCGGTGTCATCGATCCCGAACGCCCCCTTGTAAGCGAGGAAGATTTTGAACGACGAGATTCCCGCCGCCACGATCTCGCGAAGCTGCGCTTCGGAATTCTCGTCGAATTTCGTCACGCCCATGTGAAACGAGTAGTCGCACGCCGACCGCCCCTCACTCTGCTCCCTCCACGTGGCAAACCCGTCCCGCGGCTCCTCCGCCCGCGACGGACAACACATGTCAAAAATCGTTGTCGTGCCGCCGACGAGCGCCGCCTGACTCCCGGTCTCGTAGGTGTCTTTCGCCAGCGTCCCCATGAACGGCAGGTAGATGTGCGTGTGCGGATCGATGAAGCCGGGAAACACGAAGTTCCCCGTCGCGTCGATGACCTCCGCCCCCGGCGGCGCGTCGATGTCCCGGTCGATCCGCGTGATGGTTTCGTCCTCGCACCAGATATCCGCCGTGAAGCGGCTGTCCGGAGTCACGATTTCGCCGTTTTTTATGAGCAACGCCATACGGCGCAGCATGGCCGGGAATCATCCGATCAGCAATTGCTCGATTCGCCGCGCTCAAACGAACTTCCACGTCTCGGTCCGCCCACGCCCGGCGGAGCCCTCGCCGGCAGCTAAAGCTGGCTCCTCACAGCCAGCCTGCCACGCGGATGTTACGGCCGACCACGCATCCGCGTGCGAGCCTTGATCGTCGGTGCTCCTTCGTATCCGGGCCGCTCCGGGTCCGACAGTCGAATCGAGCCCGAACCGACCGGCTTCGGCTCCAACGCCTGCGATTCCGGGATCCAGCCTTTTTCCAGGGTGTAATCCGACAACGTCGCGGTGATCTCGCGCGCCGTCCGTCGCAGATCGTCCGTCAGCCCCGGCAGTGCCCTGGTGCCAGCCCCGACCGCCAGCGATCCGGCAGCCAATCCGACGGGACCGAGCACCGTCAATGGCGTGATGTTCATGACCGTTCCCGGAGGCGAATTCGAGCCGCCGATCGTGCGAATGGCCATGATCGCCTCCGGCGGAGACGTCGCCAGATTGTAAACCGTCGCGGTCGTAACCACCTTCGTCGCACCAGCACCAAAACCAACCACCGTCCGCAGCGCTCGACTCCCCTGATTCATCCGATCGATCTCACCCGTGATCAGCCACGCATTCTCGACCGGCATCTCTCCCTCCACCTGCAACGCGGTCGTCGGGGCGAAGCTCGTGTTGAGTTGAGTGACCAACGTTTCCGTCAGCTTCTCGGAAATCTCTCGTCGGAAAGTCGTGAGTTTCTCGCCTTCGCGATCGACGCGCAGATTCTCTTCGGGCACCGAAAAATTGCGGACGTAAACGTGATCCGGAAACTTCTCCGGAGGGTTCGGTGGTTCAGCTTCGGTCTTCAGCGCGGTCACCGAGGCACAGCCGGAAAGCACGGCAGCCGAAGACACGAGAAGGGTGCGGGTCAGGAACATTTTAATCATACAAGAAGGCAATCGGGAATGGAGACAGCGCCGCCGCTCCGGGGATTTGTTGCAATGGCGGACGGCGACAGAGAGAATCGTGCCCGGTTTTACCTCCAATGAAAAATTTTTTCGCCACCACCGCCTTCGCCCTCGCGATTTTCCTCCTGAATCCCACCGCCTCAGCGAAGGAAATCGAAGGCGTCAACCTCCCGGAATCGGTCACCGTCGACGGCGAGAAGCTTTCGCTCAACGGAGCCGGCGTGCGTTCGATCAAGCTCGCGTTCGTGCCGATCAAAGTTTACGTCGCAGCCTTCTACGCTCCGCGGAAACTCACGTCGCCCGGCGAGGTCATGGAATTCTCCGGTCCGCTCGAGCTCACCTTCACGTTCCTCCGCGACGCGTCACAAAGCCAGGTCGACGACGGCTGGAACAAGCAATTCGACTTCAGCGTCACCCAGACCTACGACGGCTTCGACGCGGACCGCGCCAAGTTTGTTTCGCTCTTCGATCCGATCGGCAAAGGCGAGCCGCAACGCGTGGTTTTCGTCGGGGATGAAACGAAGGTGTATGACGTCGATACCTACAAAGGCTCCGTCAAGGGCCGCGAGTTCCAGCGAGCCTTCCTCAGCACGTTCTTCGGATCAAAACCCGTGACGGCCAAACTGCGGGACGAGCTCCTCGGCCGTTAGCCCGCACCCGAACCATCACTCGACGTCGACCCACGGAATGAGAGCGACTCTCCTTCGCGCCCTCGCCTCCGCCGCCCTCGTCGTGATCCTCACCGGCTGCGGAGATCAACGGGGCGACTCCGTCCGCGAGTTCGTCGCCGAGCACGCACCTCCCGACACCGAATTCCTCGGCGTCACCGGGAATTTTCAACTCGAAGCCCTCGGCGATCATCGTTTTCGCACCGACGTGCCCGTCGAATACCGGACCACCGCCGACTTCGTCACGGTTTACGACGGCTTCGGCACCCCCGGGGGCGAACCCGTCGCGACCCGACTGGACGCCATCCGCGCATGGGCGACCGAGACGCTTCCAGCCGGCGACGCCCTGCGCACTTCCATCGAACGAACTTGGCAGCAGGCCCGCTACGGATTTCTTCTCAAACGAACCGAGCTCGCCGCTGATACGAAGGTCGACGCCCTCGTCTCCCTCGACCTCGAACCGACCGCCGATGGCGGTTGGCTGATCAACCAGACCGCCACGTCGTTCCAGATCGACGGCGTTGCCGGTGGACCGCCCGGCATTCCGGAAGGCAACTCTGCCGAAGCCGGACAAGCCCTCGCCAACGCGACCGCGACGGCGGACAAGTTGGAAAAACTTCGCGCCGATTGGGAGGTCGAATTCGAACGTCGGGCCGAAGCCGCCCTGGCCAGACTCAACGAACAACTCACGACCGGCCGGATCTACGCCGGCACGGCTTCCGGTCTCCCGGTGGAGTTCGTGCTTTCGCGGGGCAGTGACCGCAGCGACGACATCGTCGGCGTCTTGCGCACCGTCGAGACCCGACAATCCGCCGCTCGCTTCGTCGGCCGCGCGGAGCGGCAACCGGACGGTTCCGCCGCCTGGACCGGCGAACGGCAGGACCTGATCTCACCCGGATCCATCCGGTTTTTTCGCCCCGACGACGCGGCGAGCAGCCTCGTTCTGCGATCCGCTGAGTCCGAAGGTCTCGAAGGCGGATCAGCGGACGACGCGGTCGGCGTCAAACTCCCAGCCAGCCGCACGGTCGACCTGATCCCGGAGCCAGACGGGACTTTATGATTTACGCACGGCGCGGTTTTCGTTTTCTCAAATCGCACTTTTCTTATGACGAGCTCTGAAATCCGACAGTCGTATCTCGATTTTTTCCGGTCCAAGGATCACTCCATCGTGCGCTCTTCGAGCCTGATGCCGGACTCACCGAATCTGCTCTTCACCAACGCCGGGATGAACCAGTTCGTCCCGTTCTTTCTCGGTCAGAAATCGCCGGACGTCAGCCGCTGGGCCGATGCCGTCCCCGCGCGGGACACCCGCGCCGCCGACACCCAGAAGTGCATCCGCGCCGGCGGCAAGCACAACGACCTCGAGGACGTCGGGCTCGACACCTACCACCAGACGTTCTTCGAGATGCTGGGGAACTGGAGCTTCGGTGACTACTTCAAACGCGAAGCGATTACCTGGGCCTGGGAACTCATCGTCGACCGCTGGGGCTTTCCGCCCGAGCGCCTCTACGCCACGGTTTACGCGCCCGCCGCCGGCGACCCGAGCGAATTCGATCAGGAAGCGTGGGACCTCTGGGCCGACCTCTTCCGCGCCGCCGGACTCGATCCCGCCGTCCAAATCGTCAACGGCAACCGCGCCGACAATTTCTGGATGATGGGCGAGACCGGCCCCTGCGGCCCCTGCTCCGAACTTCACGTCGACCTCACACCCGCCGGCGACACCCGCGGCTCGCTCGTCAACGCCGGCGACGCCCGCTGCATCGAAATCTGGAACCTCGTCTTCATCCAATACAACGCCAACCCCGACGGTTCGTTCGCGCCCCTCCCCGCCCGCCACGTCGACACCGGGATGGGATTCGAGCGGGTCACGTCGATCATCCAGGGCACCCGGGGGTTCACGGATTTCGCGAACGCCAAGATCTCGAATTACGAAACGGACATCTTCCGCCCCATCTTCGACGAGATCGAATCCCTCAGCGGTCGCACCTACGGCGGCACCTTACCCCGCGCCGGATCCTCTGGCGACACGCCGGAAGAACGCGCCGACGTCGCCTTCCGCGTCATCGGCGACCACATTCGCACGCTCGCGTTCTCGATCGCGGACGGCATCCAACCCGGCAACTCGGACCGCAACTACGTCCTCCGCCGCATCCTCCGCCGCGCCGTCCGCTACGGGCGCGAACTCGGTTTTCACGAACCTTTCTTCTACAAACTCGCCGACGTCCTCGCCCGCACGATGGGCGACGTGTTCCCCGAGCTTCGCCGTCAGCAGGCCCACATCCGCGAAGTCCTGCACATGGAGGAAGAGGCCTTCAACCGCACCCTCGACCGCGGCATCGCGCTGTTCGAGGGGGAAGTCGAGCGACTAAAAGCGGAGACCGAAGGTCGACCGAAAACCAAGGCCGAAGGCCGCCCGGGGAGCGCGACCTTCCAGGTCGCCCCCGGCGGCTTCCAGCCGCCGGATCACGATCAAACCAAGCCCCCCGGCCCAACCGCCCCCGGTGCCCGCTACTGGAAGCGCCGCCTCCCCCACTACGAGCGCCCACACGGCATCTACCACGTCACCTTCGGCACCCGCCGCCCGCGCATCCTCACCGAGACGGCGCGCGACATCGTCCTCAAATCGCTTCGGCACTTCAGCGGCAAACGCTACGAACTCTCCGCCGCGTGCGTGATGCCCGATCACGTTCACGTCCTCCTCCAGCCGATGATCAAGGATCGTGACGCCTCCGGAACCGCGATCTTTCACGGGCTTGACGAGATCTTCCATTCGATAAAATCGTTCACCGCCAACGAGATTAACCGAATCGAGAACCACACCGGCGACCAGCTCTGGGAAAACGAATATCACGACCGGCTGATGCGTTCCGACGCCGACCTGGAGGAAAAATTCCACTACGTGCTCTCGAATCCTTGGCGCTCCGGTTTGGTCGAGGGTGATGCCGAGTATCGATGGATCTGGTTTCCGGGGCAGGAAGATTGCGGTGGGGCTTCGCCGGAATCACCAACCTCCGGGCAGGATGCCCGGCGGAGCGACCTGGAAGGTCGCGCTCCCCAGACCGAGAACACGATCTCCGGTGAATTCGCATTCCGGCTCTACGACGAACAAGGCTTCCCGCTCGATCTCACGGAGCTCATGGCCCGCGAGCGGGGTCTCACCGTCGACACGTCCGGGTTCGACGTTCTCATGGAAGCCCAGCGCGCCCGCGCCCGCGCCTCTCGGAAAACCGAGGTCATCAGTCTCGCCAACTTCGACGGTGCCGGTGCCACGCATTTCGAGGGCTTTGATTCGACCGAACTGGATACCAAAGTCGTCGATGTGATCTCGGTGAAAGACCGCACCGCCGTCGTTCTCGACTCCACCGTCTGCTACGCCGAGATGGGTGGACAGGTCGGTGACGTCGGCCTGATCTCGCACGGCGCAACGAGCTGGTCGGTCGTCGACGTTCGCAAAGCCGGCGAAACGTTTCTGCATTTTCTCGAAGGTGACGAAGCCCCGGAAAGCGGCTCGCAGGTTTCCGTCGTTCTCGATTGCGAGCGCCGCGCCGCGATCGAGCGCCACCATACCGTGACCCACCTCCTGCACTGGGCCATCCACGAAGTCGTCAACCGCCAGGCTTCGCAAAAAGGCTCCTACGTTGGCCCGGAAAAACTGACCTTCGACTTCAACGGCGCTCCGTTAACGCCCGATCAGGTCCGCGACGTCGAGCGCCTCGTCAACGAACGCATTCTCGAAAACGCGCCGGTGAGCTGGCGCGAAGTCCCGCACTCCGAAGTCACCGGCCGCTCGGACATCATGCAGTTCTTCGGCGACAAATACGGTGACGTCGTCCGCGTCGTTCAGATCGGTGGCGAACCGCACGGCCTCGATGGCTATTCGATGGAACTCTGCGGCGGCACGCACGTCCGGGCGACCGGCGAGATCGGCCCCTTCCGCATTCTCGGCGAGTCCGCCATCGCAGCGGGTGTCCGACGCATCGAGGCCATCGCCGGCACCGTCGCCATCGACCACGCCCGCGCCGACGCCGACCGGCTCGTCGCTCTGGCCGCTCTCATCAATGCTCCGGTCGTGGAGCTCGAAAAAAAGCTCGTCGCCTCACTCGCCCAGCACAAGGCTCTGGAAAAAGAGATGGGAGCTCTCCGGCAGAAACAAGCTGCCGTCGCCGCGCAGGAATTGCTCAACAATGTCCGCAGCGCCGGTCTCAAAATTCCCGCCATCATCGAAGCCGTCCCCGGTGCCTCCGGCGACGAACTTCAGTCGATGGCCGACGCGCTCAAGGGCCGCTTCGAAGGGGCCGTCGTCCTCATCGGCGCCTCCGGAGATTCCGTCGCCCTCGTGGCCACGGTCTCACCGGACCACGCCAAGACCGTTCGCGCCGGTGACCTCATCAAGACCATCGCGCCCGTCGTCGGCGGCAAGGGCGGCGGCCGACCGGAAGCCGCCCGCGGGGCTGGCAAGGACCAATCGAAAATCGCCGAAGCCCTCGCCGAAGCGGAACGCGCACTAACCGCGTAAAACGACCTGGGCGAACGCGATGGAATGGCGAGCCTACGGTCCCCACGCGGCGCTGATTCAATTTGGCAACCCCGCCGACCGCACGGACTGGCTGGTCCGCGGTCGCGCGATCTCCGCCGCCCTCGAAGTCGGCGTCGACGGGGTGACCGAGTGGACCCTCGCGTTCGACCACGTCCTGCTGGAGTTTTCCCGCGGAACCAACGTCGCCAACCGCACGCCGGAACTCATTGAGCTGTTCGGCACTCTGGAAAGTGTGGACAACGCCCACGCCCGCCACCACCGCATCGCCGTGCGCTACGACGGCGAAGATCTCGCCCTCGTCGCCAAAGGCTCCGGCCTTTCGGAACCAGAAGTCGTCGAAGTTCACACCTCCACCATCTACGACGTCGCGATGCTCGGCTTCGCACCCGGCTTCCCGTATCTGACCGGATTGGACGAACGTCTCGCTACCCCGCGCCGCGCCGAGCCCCGGAGTCGCGTGCCCACCGGCGCGGTGGCCATCGGCGGTTCGCACACCGGCATTTACTCGGTGCCGAGTCCCGGGGGCTGGAACGTCATTGGCCACACCGCGACGCCGTTGTTCGACGCGAAGTCCGAGCATTTTCTCCTCAACACCGGGGACCGGGTAGAATTCGTGAGCGAGACGCCATGACCGCCGTTCTCCAAGTCATCGATCCCGGCATGGGATGCTCCGTTCAGGATCTCGGACGCACCGGCTGGAAGCGATTCGGCGTTCCCCCCGGCGGCACCATGGACCGCCACGCCGCCAGGTGGGCCAACCAACTCGTCGGGAATCCCGAGGACGCACCGGTGCTCGAATTTTTGCTCCACGGCGCGGACGTCAAAATCCTGTCCGCCTGCCGCGTCGCGATCACCGGAGCGAATGCCGGGACCGACGTCGAGTCCTGGCACGCTACCGATCTCGTTGCCGGCGACCACATCAAATGGCGGGGCACCCGCGCCGGCGTCTGGAGCTATCTCGCCGTCAGCGGCGGCCTCGACGTGCCGACCTTCTTCGGCAGTGCCAGCGTCGATCCCCGATCGAGCATCGGACGAGCCGTTCGTTCCGACGACACGTTCTCGACCGCTCGCCCGGCACCGGACGACGCGCACACCGCAGGCGCGTGGGCTTGGTGGGAGGACCGCCGCGTTTACGACAATCCACCTCCCCTCAAAATTTGGCCCGGCCCCCAGTGGGATTGGTTCACGGACGACGCCCGGCGGCAACTCTTTGAAACGGAGTGGACCGTATCCTCCCGCAGCGACCGCGTCGGCTACCGACTGGAAGGTGCCACCCTCGCGGCCCCACGGCGGGAAATGACTTCCGAACCCGTCCTCGTCGGCTCGATCCAAATCCCGCCCGGCGGGCAACCCATCGTCACCCTCCGCGACGGTCCCACCGTCGGCGGTTATCCGAAGATTGCGCTCGTGGACGCCGACTCGCTCGATTGGCTGACCCAATGCGCCCCCCACGGCCCATCGATCCGATTCACGGAATGAAGTGGATTCTCAACGCGGACCTTGGCGAAGGCGAGCCACCCGAGCTCACCCGCGCCCTGATGGCCCACGTCGGAGCCGCCAACGTCGCCTGCGGCGGGCACGCCGGAACCCCCGAGTCCATGGACCTCGCCGTCTCGCTGGCAAAAGCCAACGAAGTCCGCCTCGGCGCGCACCCTGGCATCCCGGGCGAATTCGGTCGCGGCACGGTCGCCATCACGCCGACCAACCTCGAAGCCCTCCTCATCGAACAAATTCAGCGATTGGTCGCCGCCGCCGAACCCCACGACCTCCCGCTCCACCACGTCAAACTCCACGGCTCGCTCTATCACGCCGTCGAACGCGACGACTCCCTCGCCCAGCGGTATTGCGAAGTCGTCCGAGACCAATTCCCAAGAGTGAAAATTTTCGCCCTCGCGTCCGGTCGCGTTTCCCATCTCGCTCGCAACCTCGGGATCGCCGCGTGGGACGAATATTTTACCGAGCGCGGCTACACCCCGGCGGGAACCCTGATTCCCCGCGGTCAGCCGGGCGATCTCACTCACGACCTCGACGAGATCACCCGTCGCGTCCGCGGCTGGCTCAGCGAAGGCCAGCCCGGCCCCCGCACGATCTGCGTGCACGCCGACTCCCCGGGCGCCGTCGAGATTGCGGCCACTGTCTCCCGGCTCCTGGCCGACCCGCGGTCAGCCCCCGTGTCATAAGCCCACCCGCCCGCTTGCATCCCGCCCCGGCCCCCACTACCGTCCCTGCCTCGCAAACGAACCAGCCATGGAAAGCATCCTCGACCCCGATCGCCTCGAAGGCATCGAATTCTCCAACGACGAAATCGCCCGTTACTCGCGCCACCTCATCATGCCCGAGGTCACGCTCGAAGGTCAGCGCAAGCTCAAGGCCGCCCGCGTCCTCTGCATCGGCACCGGCGGACTCGGCTCCCCGATCGGCCTTTACCTTGCCGCCGCCGGCGTCGGCACGCTCGGCCTCGTCGACTGCGACGTCGTCGATTATTCCAATCTCCAACGCCAGATTCTCCACGGCACGAAGGACGTCGGTCGAAAGAAGATCAACTCCGCCCGCGACCGCATCAAGGACACCAACCCAAACGTCCAGGTCGAACTCCACGACACCTTCTTCACCGCCGAAAACGCCGAGGAGATCGTCTCCGGATACGACATCGTCATCGACGGCACCGACAATTTCCCGACGCGCTACCTGTCGAACGACATCTGCGTCTTCCTGAAAAAGCCCAACGTTTACGGCTCCATCTTCCGCTTTGACGGTCAGGCCACCGTGTTCGCACCCCACCTCGGTGGCCCTTGCTACCGCTGCCTCTACCCGGAGCCACCGCCACCCGGCATGGTCCCGAGTTGCGCCGAAGGCGGCGTCCTCGGCGTGCTGCCCGGCATCGTCGGCGTCATTCAAGCCATCGAAGCCGTCAAACTGATCGTCGGCATCGGCGAGCCGCTCATCGGACGTCTCCTGCACTTCGACGCGCTCAAGATGCAATTCCGCGAGTTCAAGGTGCGCAAGGATCCGTCCTGCCCGGTCTGCGGCGAAAACCCGACCATCACCGAACTCATCGACTACGACACGTTCTGCGGCATTCCGCAGGCCGCCGCAGCCGAGGAAGCCGAACCGCCGATCCCCGAGATCACGGTGGAGGAACTCAAAGCCAAGCAAGACGCCGGCGACGACTTCGTCCTCCTCGACGTCCGCGAGCCCTACGAATACGAAGTCGCCCGCATCCCGGGTGCCCAACTCATTCCGCTGGGCGAACTCCCGGCCCGCCTGAGTGAACTCGACACCGCCGACGACATCGTCGTCCATTGCAAAATGGGCGGACGCAGCGCGACCGCCGTCCGCGCGCTCCAGGAAGCCGGCTTCGCCAAACTTCACAACGTCGAAGGCGGCATCCTCGCCTGGTCCGACCGAGTCGATCCCTCCGTGCCGAAGTATTAGGTATCTGCCCATGAAGACGCTTGCCGCTGTTCTCGCGCTTGGCCTCACCCTCACCGCGCCGGTCTGCACGGCGGCAGACCGTTCGTCTGTCCGCAAATTCAAAGCGGAACTGACCGAAGGCCTCGGCAAGCGCACCGATCTCGCCGCCACGCGAATCATTGCCCGCACGCTCAGGGAATCCATCCGTCGCGACTCTCGGAGGTCAGTCGCCTACGCGCGTTTAGGGAACCGCGCACTTCGTGACCGCGTCGAAACCTCGCTCCGCGGCCGGGCAGCGGTCGTCATATTTCGTGAATCAGGCCCTCAATTGATCGATTCGAATGGGCGCCTCGACAAAACGTTCAGCCGCTTCGTCCGCCTCATTATTCGAAAACTACCGAATAGGCAGAAAATCGATCCGGTTCTGAATCCTATTGCCGAACGCCTCGTCCAAATCAGCGAGTCGAAAGGTGGTCCGCCCGAGCAGAGCCAGCTCATCCGAGATATCGTCGAATCCGCGGCACCTCCCGCCCCATGTTTCTGCAATTAGTATGACCCCGTGGACTGGGATTCCATCCCAGCGAAGCAATCCTGTAAATCCAGTCAATCCTGTCTATTTGGCGGAAACCTCCCGCTTCGGCTCAAAGATCGATCTCACCACGAAGATTACCGCGGCCACCGAGATACAGGAGTCCGCAACGTTAAAAGACGGCCACGGACTCGCGAACGGCACGTGAAGATCGAACATCAGAAAATCGATGACGTGACCGTGGATCAATCGATCCGTCAGATTCCCCAGGATTCCGCTGACCAATAACGCCGCACCAATCGACACCCACCGGTCCGCGAACGCCCCGCGCTTCCAAAAGATCACCATCGCCACGAGTGCCACGAGCGAGAGACCGATGAAGAACGCGTTGTTGTCCTTCATCATTCCAAAGGCGGCGCCGGTATTGTGCACCTGCACCAGCCAGAAGATATTCGGGATGACCTCGACGAATTCATTCGTCGAGATGTTCCGCAGCACGAGCCATTTCGTGAGCTGGTCGAGCACGTAGAGCGGCAGCGTGATCAGGAGGAGCAGCCGGATCATCGCACGGCCTCCGCGCAGCGTTCGCAAAGATCACCCGCCGCGCCACCCGTCGCCGGAACCGCCCGCCAACAGCGTGCGCACCCGGCGTGGGATGACCGCGCCACGCTCGCCTTCGCATCGCCGTCGCCCGTCGCAAGGCAAAGCTCCGCGACGATGAAAAATTCTTCCAGCTCAGCCGTCGCGGGCTCGAGTCGAGCCAACGTTTCCGCCGGCACCGTCAGCGTCGCGACCGCCTGGACCGATTTCTTGATCACCTTCTCGCGCCGCGCCGGCTCGATGGCGTCGGTGTTGAGCAGGACACGGAGTTCGAGCCATTCGGCGACCCGCTCCTCGACCGCTTCGTCGATCAGCTCCGGCACGACCTCCGGAAAGGTCTGCAAATGCACGCTTCCGGAATGACCCGCGAACTCCCACGCCTCGTCCGCCGTGTAGGCCAGGATCGGCGCCAGCAGCCGGACGACCGCGTCGAAGCACGTCGCCATGACCGCCTGAGTCGCCCGACGACGCGGCGAATCGACCGCATCGCAATACAAACGGTCCTTCGTGATGTCCACGTAAACGGCGCTCAAATCGACGGCCGCAAATTGATTCAGCGCTTCAAACACCGCGCGGAAATCGTCCGCCTCGTATCCGCTCCGGCACGCCGCGATCAGCCGCTGCAAGCGACTCAGCATCCAGTGGTCGATGGTCGTTCCGCCAACCAACTCCGATCCGACCCGCGCTTGGTCCGCGTCGAAATTCCCCAGCAGCACGCGCAGAACGTTGCGGAAACCGCGGTAGCGTTCCGCGACCTGTTTGAAGACTTCTTCACCGAAGGGCACTTCGTCCGTGTAACGAACCGACGACACCCACAGCCGCAGAATGTCAGCACCGTATTGGTCGACGAAATGCTGGGCGTTCGTCGGCTTCGTGTATTCCGCCGACTTCGAGATCTTCTTCCCGTCCTTGTCGACGACGAACCCGTGCGTGATCACCCGCTTGTAAGGCGCCGCCCCGTCGTTCAGCCCGACCGACGTCATGAGCGAACTCTGGAACCACCCGCGATGCTGATCGGTCGCCTCGAGGTAAACGTCCGCCGGGAAACGCAGCTCGGGCCGTGTCCGCAGCACCGCCTCGTGAGAAACGCCGGAGTCGATCCACACGTCGAGGGTGTCGTTCCGGCGAGTCGTTCCGGCGGGAATCCCGACCGCCTCCGCCCACCACGCGTCGTCGCGCTCGAACCACAGGTTCGTCCCGTGTTCGGCCACCAACTCCGCCACGCGTCCGATGGCCGTCTGATCCAGAATCGCCTTCCCGTCCTCGTCGTAGAATGCGGGAAGCGGCACGCCCCAGGTCCGCTGACGCGAGATGCACCAATCCGGCCGCGCTTCGACGGTCCCGGCGATTCGGTTCCGCCCCCACGCCGGGTGCCACTGCGTCTGATCGATCGCCGCCAGTGCCGGAGCGCGGAGTTCGTCGACGCGAATGAAAAACTGTTCCACCGCGCGGAAAACGATCGGCGTTTTCGACCGCCAGCAATGCGGGTAGTCGTGCGAGTATTCGCGTTCGCCCAGCAGCACCCCGCGCTCGCGCAGGAACTCGACGATCTCGGCGTTCGCGTCGAAAACGTATTTCCCCGCCCACGCCGCCACGCCGCACTCGTCGGTCAGCTTTCCGTGATCGTCCACCGGCGAGAGCACCGGCAGTCCGTTCTGCTGACCGGCAATGTAATCGTCCTTACCGTGACCCGGCGCGATGTGCACCGCGCCCGTTCCGGTTTCCATCGTCACGAAGTCCGCCGTGATCACGCGCGACTCGCGATTCAAAAACGGATGCTTCGCCACCAGACCTGCCAGATCTTCGCCCTTCAGAACAGCAAGCTCCTGGCCCAACGTGAGCCCCGATTCCTCGCCGAACGCCTCGACCCGATCGCGCGCGATGACGAGCCGCCGATCACCAAAGTCACCGACCACGTATTCCGCCCGCGGGTCCACCGCGATAGCCACGTTCGCCGGCAACGTCCACGGCGTCGTCGTCCAGATCACGATCTGCGCCCCCGCGAGGTCGCCCGGCCCGTCCAGCACTTCAAACCCCACGTAGATCGCCGGATCCTTCCGCACCGCGTATTCGACCTCCGCCTCGGCCAGCGCCGTCTGCGCGCCCGTGCTCCACAGCACCGGCTTCTTGCTCTGGTAAACGAGTCCCTGCTCCACGAAGCGGCCAAACGACCGAATGATCGCCGCCTCGTAAGCCGGATCGAGCGTCAGATAAGGATTCTCCCAATCGCCGAGCACGCCAAGCCGGCGAAATTGCGCCCGCTGCACGTCGATGAACTTTCGCGCGTAGGCCTCCGAACGCTCCCTTA
Source organism: uncultured Verrucomicrobiae bacterium (assembly GCA_963749035.1). Taxonomy (GTDB): domain Bacteria; phylum Verrucomicrobiota; class Verrucomicrobiia; order Chthoniobacterales; family JAATET01; genus CAVVKW01. The sequence continues at coordinate 355,066 of CAVVKW010000005.1, read as the reverse complement.
CTTCCAACGGCGAGAGCCCCGCGCTCTCGCGCACGACCTTGAATTCGATCGGCAGCCCGTGACAGTCCCAGCCCGGGATGTAGGGCGCGCGAAAGCCGAGCATCGTCCGCGATTTGACGATGAAATCCTTGAGAACTTTGTTCAGCGCCGTGCCCATGTGGACGTCGCCGTTCGCGAAGGGCGGACCGTCGTGCAGGACAAAGAGCTCCGCGTCAGCTCGAGCCGTCTGGATCTTTTGGTAGAGCCCATCCTTCTCCCACGCTGCCAGCCGCTCGGGTTCGCGCTGCGTCAGCCCCGCTTTCATCGGAAAATCGGTCTGCGGCAGGTTCAGCGTGTCCTTGTATTCGCTCATTGGGAAGCGCGGTGGTGTAACACCCGTCCGCCACGGGGTCAATTCACTCCCCGACCCCGACCCGCCACCACTTCGGCAGCAGAACTCGAGTCCGCGCCTCGCGGAAGCGCCGGTCCACCAGCAACGCCACCCCCTCGTCCGTCTCCGACCGAATCAGCCGCCCCACCGCCTGCAGCACCCGCTGCATCCCGGGAAAGCGGTAGGCGTAATCAAACCCCCGCCCCCGCGTGGCTTCGAAGTGCTGCTGCAAAATGTCGCGCTCCACGCAAAGTCGCGGCAGGCCGATCCCGATCACCGTCACGCCCACCACCCGATCGCCCGGCAAATCAATCCCCTCGGAAAACACCCCACCGAGCACGGCGACTCCGACCATTTTCCCGGCCTCCGCAAAGTGCGCCAGGAACGCGTCCCTCGCCTCCTCGTTCATCGCGCTCTCCTGTTCGACCACGAAGAGTCCGGCGTCCTCCAGCCGCCCGGCCAGTTCGCCGAGGTAGGCGAACGACGGCACGAAGACCAAATGATTCCCCGGCTTTGCCGCCACGTGCGCTACCACGTCGCGCGCCACCGCGTCCAGCGACGCCGCCCGCCCGCGAAAGGTCACGTCGTGCGCGCGCACCGTCACCGGCATCCGCGTCCCGTCGAAGGGCGAGTCGAGCGCCACCCACGCGTCGTCCTCCGCGCCGCCGAGCAGCTCACGAAAATAATTCTCCGGAGACAGCGTCGCGGAAAAAAACACCGCCGCCCGCAGCCCCGCCAAGACCAGTTTCAGCCGTGGTGCCGCGTCCGCGCAAAAGAGCGTCACCCGCTGCTCCCGCGGACTCCGGATTGTCCGGCACGCCTCGTCGAAGCCATCCGCTGCCCGGAGAAACGTGCGAATCGCAAAATACGGCTCGAGCCACGGCGAAAGGTCCACGCCGTCCGGCTGCTCGATCAGAAACCGCTCGACCGCCCCGCCGCTTTCCTTCAGGACGGCGATCAGATCGTCCGGTCGCTCGGCCGTCGCGGTCGCACCGTCGTGATACTCGCGCGCGGGCACCACCGATTCTCCCGTGGCAGCAAGCGTCACCTCGAGAGCCTTGGCCGCCTCGCGAAACGCCGCGGTCGCGCGACGCGCACCGGTGCCGGTCATTTTCGGACGACCCCGCAAGTCGAGGTCCCCCACGGCCAGGGAAGCCGAGTGCATTTCGCGACTGCGATCCACCAGATTGTGCGCCTCATCGACCAACACCACGTGCCGCTGATCCGCGTTCTCGAAGTGCCGCTGCAGCCGCGCCGTCGGATCGAAGACGTAGTTGAAGTCGCCGATGACGACGTCCGTCCAATTCGAAGCGTCGAGCGAAAGCTCGAACGGACAGACGTTGTGCTCGCGAGCCACCTTCTCGATGGCCGGTCGGTCGAGCTTCTCGCGCGTCAATAGTTCACGCACCGCCGGCTTGTAGCGGTCGTAGTAACCCAGCGCGAAGGGGCAGGTGCGGAGATCGCAGCCGGTCTTCGCGTCGGCGTTAAAACAGATTTTTCGTTTGGCCGTCAGGCTCACCGAGCGCAGCCGCGCGCCGGCGCCGCGCAGATGGTCCAGCGCCTCCTGAGCCGCGAGGCGGCCCGGCGTTTTGGCGGTCACGTAAAAGATCTGCCCATCGATCAACGGCAACGCCTTCGCCGCCGGAAATAGAGTCGCCAGCGTCTTCCCCGTTCCGGTCGGTGCCTCGGCAAACAACCTCCCGCCGTCGCGAGTCGTGCGATACACCCCGGCCGCCAGTTTCCGCTGCCCCGGACGAAAGCCGCCGAGCGGAAACTCCATCGCCTCGACGCTCGCGTTCCGCTCCGCCCGCCACGCCTCGCGGGGGATCAACCACTCGAACCACCGTTCCAACGTCGCTTCCAAAAAACTCGCGAGAGTTTCCGCCGCCTCCACCTCGGCAAAGGGCGACTCCCGCTCGGTGTCGAGGTCGTAGTAGGTGAGCCGCGCCTCGACCTGCGACCAGTCGTTCTGCTCCGCCAGAATCGCCGCGTAAATCCGAAGCTGGGCGAGATGCAGAACGTCGGCCCGACCCGACCAGCCAGCGTCCACCGTTTTGATTTCTTCGACGAGCGGCGGAACCGTCGCGTCGATCAAGCCGTCGATTCGCCCGACGACGCGCAGGCTCACGCCGTCGCGCTCGAAGGTCCGCTCGACCCCGACCTCCGCCCGGTAGTCGTCACCCCGGGACCCCTGAAGTTTCCGGTGCCCCCGCGTCCCCTCCACCGCCCGGCTACTCGAAAGGATCCGCCCGTCACCCCCGAGATCGCCCGTGCGATGGGCAAAGTCGACAAACTCACGGACCGAGACGCTGAACGGGGGGGCGGGCATTAGGGGGAACTCGAGGCAATCACGACTTCTCCCAATTCTCTCCGATTTTCGACCGCTTGGGAAACCCGTCTCGCGGACTCTCCAAACGGCGGACGAACGTCCACCGGGACTTCGTCGCGGCTGAATTGGAGAGGGTTACAACTTTCGGCAAAAACCTTGAATTCTTCGCTTGCGCCCCAAATCTTCGGTGATACTGTCGCTCTTGTTCTGGGGGGAACAGCTGGCCATCGGATCACTCGATTCGGTGGCCAGCATCTCTTTCGGGCCGCGTCATTTTCCGGCACTCCACCTGCGGCCCCCGTTGAAACGACTCGTCGGCCCGCTTTTGCGCCGAGCTATTCGCGAATCAACTCAAGCCCTTCGTCCGGGACCGTTGCCAGATAGACGCCGGAAGTTCTGTCTTCAAATTCCGCGGTCAGCGCAAATCGCTCGCCACTGAAAAATTGCTTCGCCAGCTCGAAATCCACGATTTCTTTTCCGTCCACGAGAGCCCGGTTATCAGCGAGGAGGTAGAGCTTACCGGGTTGATCGACTCGGTAGCAGAACACTCCGACATAGTCCCTGGCGTATCCGATGAAGACCACCCGTCGGTCGTCGACCGTCAGGTAGGCTCCAAACGTTCGAAACGGTCCTTCAAACAAGGATTCGATGGCCATCTGGGTGTCTGCGACCATCGTTAGCCCCGGGGTGGCAGCGCGTGAATCGAAGGCGTAAACCCCACGGAAGTCGTCGCCGCTCGCCGCAAACGCCACCAATCCGTCGTCCACGGGCGCGCTGTCCACGTCCTTGAAGACCTTCCCCGGCATCAGCGGAACCTCCGTCTCCCAGTCGGCCACGGTCACCAAATTTTCCAGATCGAACGCCGCCGCGTCACTCAAATCCACGTCGAACCAACCGTAGATCCCACGATCTCCCCGCTTGCGGCTGGTCAGCGTGTGCGGACTGTCCGCGCGTGCCGCTCGAAAAACGACGTCCCGCTCGTCCATCCAATTTTGCGGTGAGAGGTAACGGAAGAAATCGTCCTCACGGCCCGGGATCGGCGTTGTCCCGTCCGCGCGAAGCAACCCACGAAGCACTCCGATGTCACCGTCGAAAAGCGCGAGCGACTTCGCGTCATTCGTCTCGGCCTGCACCAGCACCCACTGGCCGACCACGTTGCCGTAACCCACGTAGGTGACCGGGACCGTTTCCGCCGGGAGAACGGTTTCACCCGTGCGCACCACCGACCGAATTGCGTAGTCGTCCCACCGATACCAACCCCACTCGCCCGCCGTGTCCCTCGCGTTGAAGACCAACGTGCTCTCGTCCGTCTGCAGTCCCCGGACGTAATCGAACCGCACACCCGGTTCGCCGGGAACCTCCGTCTCTCCCGCCCGCACGAGCGTGACCAGCGGACCACCCGCCGCGAGCGAGCGGAAGATCCCGTGGTTCTCTCCGCCCTTCGTGTAAATCGGATCGTCCGCGATAAACGTCACGTTTTGATCCGCGTCGACGTGCGGATAGCGAAACGCAACGAACGGAATCTGCGCGGCCAAGGGGCGAAGCACACTGGCCGGTGCCGCCATCCCGGACTCCGCCACCACTTCGTCGACCTCGGCTCCGGTTTCGATCAACTCTTGATTCGCACCGAGCGACCCGACCAAGCCCAGGACGCACAATCCACAAAGTTTTTTCATGCGGCGCAATCTGGTGATTCGCACCCGAAAAACAATGCCAAAAACTTCACCGCCCCGCGGGTCGAAACGACTGATTCTCCAAGTCGTTGGGGCGCTGCGATTTCTCTGTCGAGATACCTTCTCCCGCGAAGAATTTGTGCAACGCCTGAGCTCCCGAAACGCTAGCTTTGGAAGTAACCACTCGGAGCGTGCGTCCGTCGGATCGCGCCCAAGCGTTACCAACTTCGATCGATGAACCGGACAATCTGGATATTGGGTGATCAGTTGAGTCGCGACCATCCCGCGCTCGCCACCAGCGACCGGGCAGTCGATCGGGTCCTTTTCATCGAGTCCCGCAAGCGCGGCGCGCACCTCCGGTATCACCGGCAGAAGCTCGTTTTGATCTACGCCGCGATGCGCCACTTCGCCCGCGAACTCGAAGCCGAGGGCTGGCAGGTCGACTACCACCAGCTCGGGTCGACGGACGATTTCAGTCAAGGATGGGATCGCCACCTGGCGTCCGGCGGCTCCCGCCACGTTCTCATGGCCGCGCCGAACAATCTCTTCGAGCAACACGCAATCACGGCCATCGGTAAAGCACTGGATCTCGACGTTCACTTCCTGCCCCCGGTGCAGTTCGTCGTGGCTCGCGATGACTTCGCCGCGTGGGCGAGCGGCCGGAAGCAATTGCGAATGGAGGACCACTACCGCCGCATGCGAGCCGAGTTGGGCGTCCTGCTCGATGAAAACGGCAAGCCGGAAGGCGGTTCGTGGAACTACGATCCGGAGAACCGAAGAACCTTTCGCGATTGGCACAAAGACGCTCCGACCGAACCACCCCCTCCACCCGGCGAAAAACCGGACGCGCTGACGCAGGAGGTCATCGCAGCGGTCGACCAAAACTTTCCCGACGCCCCGGGAGAGGCCACCGGGTTCTGGCTCCCCGTCACTCGCGATGCGGCGCTTCGCTGGCTGGATCGCTTCGTCACCGAGCGGCTGTCGAATTTTGGCAACTACCAAGACCTCATGCTGGCCGGTGAACGGACGCTCTTTCATTCCGTCCTTTCACCCCTCATCAACGTTGGGCTTCTCGGCCCGATGGAATGCGTGACCGCCGCCGTCGACGCCTATCGCTCGGGCCGCGCCCCTCTCGCTGCGGTCGAAGGTTTCGTTCGTCAGATCATCGGCTGGCGCGAGTTTATCAACGGCGTTTATTGGCTCCGCATGCCGGAATACGCCGAGCTGAATGCCCTCGGCGCCGACCGCGATCTGCCTGAGTTTTTCTACACCGGTGAAACCGACCTCCACTGCCTGCACCAGACCCTCACGCAGGTGATCGACACGGGTTACAACCACCACATCCAGCGGCTCATGATCCTCGGGAATTTCCTTCTCCTCACCGGCGTCCGGCCCAGCGAAGCACTCCGGTGGTTCACCGAAATGTACGTCGACGCCTACGAATGGGTGATGGCCGGCAACGTCATCGGTATGGCCCTACACGCCGACGGCGGCTACCTCGGCAGCAAACCCTACGCGGGAGCCGCGGCCTACATTTCGAAGATGAGCAACTACTGCTCCGACTGCGCCTACGACCCCAAGCAAAAATCGGGCCCCGGTGCGTGCCCGTTCAACCTCCTCTACTGGAGTTTCTACGATCAACACCAAGACCGCTTCGTGAAAAATCCGCGCACCGCCATGATCGTCCGGAGCTGGCGTAAACGGCCCGCCGCCGCGCGCGACACCATCGTCCGCGAGGCCCACGAGTTTCTCTCGGAGCTCTGATTCCAGACCCTCCGCCTTCCCGCGCCCACAACGGTCGCGCGATCCTTCGCCGCGGACGCAACTTGACACGGCAAGTCCGGCAATTGTTGATGCGAGGGAATGAGTGAGATCGGAGGCTGGAGATACGTCACTCTAGTCCTTGCGGTCGGACTGACGACGAGCGCGTGCGCCCTGAATTCCGGGCAGCCACTCATCGAAGAATCCTCCGCTCCGAGCACCGGCATCACGATTCCTGGCGTCGAGCCCGACTCCCGCTCAGGCCGCCTTTCCGCCAAGCTCCAGCTCATGGTCATGGATTTCTCCGACCAGCTCACCGTCGAACTCGATCAAGTTTTCACGGACTACGTTGTAGCCGAATCCGACGTCGACCGACAAGTGCTGGCGCAGCGGCTGCAGCTCAGCCTCGTCACCTCGTCCATGATGATCGCCGCCTCCCGCGACCCCCGGGCCGGCCTTCTCGACATGGCCGTTTTCGTCTCCGCCGGTCGCTGGGCCGCCGACCGCTACTGGATACCCGAAGCACTCGGCGAGCACGCCGTCGGACTGCAATCGGTTTACGCGGAAGCCGAGCGGCAGATCTGGAGCGAAGTCGACTCGATCCTGACCCCGGAGCAGACCGCCGACCTCCGCGCGCTCATCGCCCAGTGGAAGCTGACCGCAAACCCCCGCGACGTCGCCACCGCCCGACTGCGCACCCTCGACGGCGTTGTCCTCAGTCAGTTCGAGGCGGCATCTTCGGCCACGGGCCTGATGGCCCACGTCCGCCGACTCCTTGGCAACGTCGATCAATCGCTACTCACCGGCGAACGCATGCTGTTCTACCTCGAGCGCCTGCCGCTCATTCTGGAACGCCAGGCCGATCTGACCGTCGATCACGTCGCCCAGCGCTTCCCGATCGCCACCCTCAACCCCGATTTCGACCAATGGCTCGATCTCGCCAACACCCTTCCGGCCCAGATCGCCGACCTCTACGCTGCTTACGAGCCCAACGTCACCCGGATGTTTCCCGAAATCCAAGGCTCGCTCGCCGAAGTCACCCGCTCGCTCGAAAGCGCCGAGCGCATCAGCCAATCCGTCCAAGGCACCGCCGCGTCGGTGGAGGTCCTGGCCGAGCAAATCGCGGCCCTCCCCTTCGGCCCCGACGACTACGTCGCGACCCTTGCGGGGACCACGACGTCGATCAATCAACTCAACGAGATCGTCCTCGGCCTGAACCAGCTTCTCGCCGAGACCCAGCCCGGCCAATGGGAGGCCCGCGTCGCCGAACTCACCCTCGTCCTCGACACCCGAGCCGAACGAGTAATGAACGCCATTTTCCTACGGGTTGCGATTCTCATCGGCATCCTCATCGCCGGGCTACTGCTGGTTGTGGTCTTCGCGCGGATTTTATTTCGCCAACGCCGAACTGAGACACCCACTTCTGCCACCTGACGCGATTCAGCCGCGGACATGCCCACCACGACTCCGAATCCGCAAAACCCCATCCCAAGTCATGGTTTTCGCTGGAATTTTCGGTGGGCCTCCCTAACGTCGCGACCCAGGGATTTTAAGCATGCCAAGTAGCCGTCGAGACGAAGATGAAGATGATTTGGACTTCGATGACGATGAGTCATCGGAGGAGCTGGAGTCTCAGGTCCAGAAAGCCCAGGCGGAGCTCGGCGAGCTCAAGCGCCGCGCCGAGCAGATCGAAAAAGACAAGGCTCGCCTCGAAGAAATGGGGCGCCGTCAGGACGAACTCGAAGCCGGTCGGGCCGAGATGGTCGACAAACTCACTCGCTCCCTCGTGATCGTTCAGCGCGAATCCGAAGAATCGCAGAAACGTCTCGAGCAGCTCCACAGCATTCACGGCTCGTTCCTCACTCATCTACGCACCCTCGAGGACATCAATCCTCGGATGTGGACCGGGCCCGAGCTTCCCAAGGAACTCAGCAAATCGCTCAGTGCCGTCGACGACGCCCGCGCCGAACATCTCAAGCTCAACGCCAAGGTCGCACCGGACATCGGCGACGACGGTCACTCCGCGGGCGGCAGCGACTACTACGACGACTACGCCGGCGTCGAAAAAGGATTCTCGTATTGGCTCACGGCTGGTTTCGCCTTCACCTTGCCCGTGATGGTGCTCATCATCCTGATCGTGCTCGTTGTTTGGATGACAGTCAGTGGAGGGGCGAGCTAGCATGCCTCCCGAGCCCAAACGCCGCACGGCCCGCCTCCCCCCCAAGAAAAAGGCACCCGCCCGCCGGAAAGCTGCCGCCCCGAAGGACGAAGATTCCATGTCTGCGGAGCACCGCCGCCTCCTCGATGCGCAGGAAGAGCTCAAGCGCAAACAAGAGAAGCTCCAACGTCTGATCCAGCAAGCACCGGCCCGCAAAGCCGCCCAGAAAAAGAAGCAACGTGAACCCATCCGGCTCGACGTCGCTTCCGCCGGCACGATGCCCCGCCCCGGGCTGCGCAGCAAATACGCGGACAATCGCGAAGTCCCCCTCCGACGTCGTGCCCGGCGCTCCGAACGCAATCTCGCCCGAGTCCAGTTTCTCGTTCTCTGCCTGATTTTGCTTTCGATCGTTTTCGCGATCTGGCGCGTGATCCCTTAAAGCCTGGCTCGCTACCGCACGATCCGGCGGAACGTCAGGTTGATCCGCGGATCGATCACCCGCTTCGCCTTCGGCAGACTGTGCTGCCACGCACTCTGCGTCCCGGCTCCCATCACGAGCAGACTTCCGTCCTTGAGCGTCAGCTCGACCTTCTCACCGTCCTCCTTGTTCCGAAAAAGAAACCGCCGTTCCGCGCCAAAGCTCAGGGACGCGATCACTGGGTCCTCCCCGAGCGACCGCTCGTTGTCGCTGTGCCACCCCATCCCTTCTCCCCCGTCATGATACAAATTCAATAGGCACGAATTGAATACCGCTCCCGCTTTCTCTTCAGCAACCGTTTTGAGTTCGAGCAACTCGGAGGTCCAAGGCAGGGCTGTCTTTTTCGTTCCCGAATACGCGTAGTCGCAGTCCGGGTCTCCGAACCAAGCGACCTTCCGCGAGGTCACGACCCGCTTCCCGAACATCACGATCTCATCACTCGCCCACGGAATCGTCTGACGCAGCCCGTCGAAATACGCCGCCGCTTCGCCTGACGAAAAAACCGGCCCGTGGTAAAAAGCCTCGCCGTCTCGCGGAAGCAGGTTGGTCAACATTCCCCCACCATCGCCGACCCGGGATCTGAATTGAAGCAATTGAAGACCTGACGGCTGGCGCGGATTCCGCTACCACCCCACGCATGCCAAAGATTCTGGATATCGACGCAACCGAGCTGGTCGTCCCGGACCTCGGACCTTGCGAGCTCGAATCGCCCCTGCACGCGCTCGCTCGTGGCTCGCAGGGCGTCGCTCATTTCGTCGGCGAGGACGACCGACTCGTGTTCGAACTCCGCGAACGTCATCTCCGAAGCATCATCGAGACCGGCGCACAGGTTCCGTTCGTCGAGCGAGCCGGGCCGCGCGAAAACATCTTCTTCGATCCGCGCCTCACCAATCTCGCCATCGTCACCTGCGGCGGACTCTGCCCCGGACTCAACAACGTCATCCGAGCCACCACGCTCGAGGCCCACTACCGCTACGGCATCCCGCGCATCTACGGCATCCGCTACGGCTTCCAGGGCTTCATTCCGGAATACGGCCACGAACCCCTCATGCTCACCCCGCGCAGCGTCGCCGACATCGCTTCGCAGGGCGGCACCGTGCTCGCCTCCTCGCGCGGTCGGCAGGACGAAAACCGCATCGTCGATTGGCTCGTCAAACACGAGGTCGGCGTCCTCGTGGTCATCGGCGGAGACGGCAGCCAGCGAGGCGGACTCGCGATTCACAACGCCGCGCGGGAGCGGGGTGTGAACCTCGCCGTCGTGGGCGTCCCCAAGACCATCGACAACGACATGGTCTTTCTCGACAAGAGCTTCGGGTTCGAAACGGCGTTTTCGCAGGCCGTCAAAGCGATCGACTGCGCCCACGCCGAGGCCCAGGGCGCACCGAACGGGATCGGGTTGGTCAAACTCATGGGCCGCGAATCCGGCTTCATCGCCGCCCACGCCGCCCTCGCCCGCACGGACGTGAATTTCGTCCTCGTGCCCGAGATCCCGTTCGACCTCCGTGGTCCCGGCGGATTCCTCGAAGCCCTCGCCAACCGGGTCCGACTCCGCGGCCACGCCGTCGTGCTCGTCGCCGAAGGAGCCGGTCAGGAACACCTCGACGCAACCGGCGGCGAAGACCCCTCGGGCAACATCCGACTCGGCGACATTGGCCACCACCTGCGCGACGAGATCACCGCCTACTTCCGAGAGCGCCAAACCGAGATCAATCTCAAATACATGGACCCCAGTTACCTGATCCGGAGCGTCCCCGCTGATCCGCAGGACGCCCTCTACTGCTCGCGCCTCGGCCAGAACGCCGTCCACGCCGGGCTTGCGGGCAAGTCCGGCCTCGTCGTCGGCCGCTGGTCGTATCACTACGTCCACCTGCCCGCCACGCTCGTCACCCGCCAACGCCGCAGCGTCGATCCGCACGGAGACCTCTGGCAATCCGTCATCGCCTGCACCGGCCAGCCGAGCCGGATGACCGTCGACCGGCCAGACGAGTGAAGACCTTTACGAACATCGCGGCCTACCAATTCGCGACGCTCACCGATCTCCCGGCGCTGCGCGAAGAACTCCTCGAGCACTGCCACGCCGCCAGCCTGCGCGGCACCATCCTGCTCAGTCCCGAGGGCATCAACCTCTTCGTCGCCGGGGAACGGCCCGCCATTGACGCCCTCCTCGATCGGCTCCGCTCCATTCCGGGACTCGCCGACCTGACCCCGAAATTCAGCGAGAGCGACCACCAGCCCTTCACGCGCATGCTCGTGCGGCTCAAGCGGGAGATCATCGCCTTCGGCGTTTCCGGCATCGATCCCGCCACGCACACGTCTCCCCGCATCGCCCCGAGCGAACTCAAGACCTGGCTCGACGAAGGCCGCCCCGTCACCCTGCTCGACACCCGCAACACCTACGAGACCGACCTCGGCACCTTCGCCGGTGCCCGCACGCTCGACCTCGACCACTTTCGAAATTTTCCCCAAATCGCGAAGACCCTCCCGGAATCGCTGAAGGACCAGCCGGTTGTCACGTTCTGCACCGGTGGCATCCGCTGCGAAAAAGCCGCCCCGTTTTTGGAGACGCTCGGTTTTAAGAACGTCCTCCAGCTCGACGGAGGCATCCTCAAGTATTTCGAAGACTGCGGCGACGCGCACTACGACGGCGAATGCTTCGTCTTCGACAAACGCGTCGCCGTCGACGCCGAGTTGCGCGAGACGGGAGCCGCCCTGTGCTTCGCCTGCCAAATGCCCGTCACCCTCGCCCAACAAGCCGACCCCCGCTACGTCCCCAGCGTCTCCTGTCCCCACTGCGCGGAATAGAGAGCCATGGTAGCGCGTAGCCCTCCAAGCTTCGCAACGCCAGACCCGGGAGGGACCGATTCTTCCAAATTTGATTCTACTCTATCTACACTTATGAAAGCTAACCCGCCGGCGATCTACGTCATCGCTGGGCCGAACGGAGCCGGGAAGACGACTTTTGCACGTGAATTCCTTCCTTCCGCCACGATCGCAGAGTTTCTAAACGCTGATTCCATTGCCGCCGGACTTTCCCCCCTCGATCCGCCGCTGGCTTCCGTTCGAGCCGCCCGGTTGCTACTTACACGATGGCGGGAAATAGTGGAGGCGCAGCGGAGTTTCGGCTTCGAATCCACGTTGAGTGGCCGCACCTACGCGACGATGCTGCGGACTGCTCGAGCCGCCGGCTACCGAGTGCACATCTCTTATCTCGCTCTACCCACCGTCCAATTTTCGATCCGCCGAGTGCGAGAACGCGTCCAAAAAGGCGGGCACAATGTGCCGGTCACTGACCTCCGCCGCAGATTCATTCCCAGCCTCGCAAATTTCTTTGACCTCTATCTCCCGCTGGCCAGCTCCGCCACGTTGCATGATGCAAGTTTGCATCCGTCCCGGCTGACGGTAAGATGGGAAGAAGGAAGTCAGACTTTCCTTGATCCCGAAAGATATGAGCGCATCCAGCAAATCTGCACGTAGCCAGACAGATCCTCCAGAGGGAGCTGCTTTTTTCGCTCTTGTGGAAGCCGCCATGCGCCGCGCCGCACGCAAAGTCGCCGCCGAAAACAAGCGCCTCGGTTTGCCCCTAATTATCGATTCGCCGAAGCGTCCTTCAGCGCGCAAGTCCGGCAGTTAAATCCATCAATTTCCGACCAGAAGATTGCCTCGTTCGCCATATCGTGTAATTACACGATATGACCAAACCGAACTCACTGACGGAAGCCCAGACCCGCATCGTGCGGACCGTGGGAGCGTTCGAGGAACGCGGCGATCCGCCTTTCGTCCCGGACCTCGCCAAGGCGCTCGGGCTGGCGGGCGAGAGCAGCCTCGCACCCACCCTCCGCATCCTTGAGCGCGAAGGCTTTGCGACCGTCCGCGGCGGCGGCAGCAAGGGACGCTCGCGCGTCGTTCGACTCACCGCCCGGGGGCGCTACGCCGTGGCACTCGGCGGTATTCCGCTGCTGGGCAGCATTCCGGCCGGGCCACTCGAAGAGGCCATCCCGGAAGTCGTCCTCGAGGAACGCGAGGTCCTCAACGTGCGCCCCGGCGATTTTCTCCTCCGCGCCCGTGGCGACTCCATGATCGGGGACGGCATCCTCAACGGCGACAAGGTCCTCCTCCGCCCCGGCATCGACGTCAATCCGGGGGAAATTGCCGCCGTCCTCGTCGGGGACGCCCACGAAGCCACTCTCAAACACGTGATCTCCGACGAAGCCCGCGGCGAAGTCATTCTCCGAGCCAGCAATCCTTTCTACGTGGACGTGCGCGTCCCCGGCGATCAGGTGAAAATCGCGGGAGTTTACCGCGGACTCGTCCGCGACGTGGAAGAGACGAGGGCTGGTGATTGGTGATGCCTCAAGGGCGGACAACGACTTGGTGATACAATGACGGAAGACAAAATCGTTCAGTTCGAGGCTCTGCGGGCGAAGTTGGCGGCGGATTTTCCAACCCAGCGGGTCGCGCACGCCGGGAGCATCCGCACCGGCTTGTCCGCGCTGGACGGAGCGGCCGACGGGTTGCCGCGGGGGGCCGTGAGTGAATTTTCGGGTTCGGCCGGTTGCGCGTCTCTCTTCCTCGGTGCGTTCCTGGCAGCGGCGCGCGCCGAGGGTTGTCCGTCGGGATTGGTCGACGCCGGCGGCACCTTCGAGCCCGGCGATTGGGATCCGCGCCTGCTCCAGCGGCTGCTCTGGGTCGTGACCACCGGGGAACGCCCTGCCCTCAAAGCTGCGGACCTCCTTCTGCAGGACGGTAACCTCCCCCTGCTGGCCCTCGACCTTCAGGGCCTGCCCGAGCGCGAACTCCGCAAGATTCCCGCGAGTTCCTGGCACCGCTTTCAACGCGTCGCCGAGCGCACCGAGACCGTTTTCGTCGTCGTCACCCCGCGCCCCATGGTCGAAGGCGCGCGACTCCGATTGATCGCCGAAAGCCGTTGGGGCCTGGACGCCATGCACGTCCCCCGCCTCGAACTTGTCACTCGAATGACCGTCCGCATCGTCCGAAAAAGCGTCGTCGTCGGGCCGTGGAGGAGGTCGGCGTGAGTGGGGTGAGCCTAATCTGGGGCGAGAGTCAGACCCACGGAACGGGCCAACCCACACTGGTTTTCGTCAAACGACAGAAAGAGCCCGGCGTTGAGCCGAACAGCGGCGGCCACGTGCAAAATATCGAACGCCCGGTGACCGCCAGTGAGGGTGTGAATGGCCGAGAGGCGACGGGCTTCGGCCAGCACGTCGGGCAAGTCAAGCTGGGGAATGTGAAACCCTCCGGCACTCCGGTCAGTCGCAAGTTGAGTCAGCATCCTCGTTCCCCGGTCAGCCGACAAAAAACCCCGACAAACCGCAAAGCGGATCGAATTCCAGAGTTCGAATTCATTGAACGTCGACAAGGTCAAAACCTGCTTCAACTCCGCCACTTGGGCTGCAGCGCGGACCGTAAACGCATCCCGACCGTAAAGCGAAAACAGGAAGCTGGTATCGCAGCAAATCGGGCGAAAACTTACCATTTGCCACCCGCTTCTTCGCGGAGTATCCGGGACTGTTCTTCGGTCAACGGAATTTCATTCGTCCGATCCCTTGTAAGCGCAGCGCTCTTGGACCAATCGAAAACGGCATCATGCCCGGGCGTCTCCGGCACCAGCCGCGCGATGGTCTTCCCACGGCGGGTGATGGCGATTTCTTCCCCGGCTTCGATCCATTTCAGGAGGTCGGCGTAATGATTCCGAAGGTCTCGAACGGTCGCGGTGCGCATTGTGCTACAAAAGTGTAGCGAATCCGCCCGAACGTCAAGGCACCGCAGCCAAAAGACCCGATAGCAAGCGAAGCGACCTCACTCCTCCTCTCAACTCTCAACTCTCAACTACAAACTCTCAACTAGAGCCCCGGCTCATGTATGCCGCCATCATTCTCCCTCAATTCCGACTCCAAGCCGTGCTGCGGTGGCGGGAGAGCGGCAGCTCCGCCATCGCGGTCGTCGACGGCGACGCCAGCAAGGGCGTCGTGCTCGACGCCACGGAGGCCGCGGAAGCCTGCGGGGTCGGGCCCGGGATTCCCGTTGTGCAGGCCATGGCTCGGTGCGAGACCCTGCGCGTCCTTGCCCGCGTGCCGACGCAAGAACGCGCCTGCAGCGCGGCCTTGGTCGAGGCGGGGCTCGCGTTTTCTCCTTTGGTCGAATGGACCGCCAACGGGGTCGTCACCGTTGATCTGCGCGGAGTCCCCCGCTCGACGTGCTGGCAGCAACTTGCCGAGCGGATGATCGGTCGTCTCGCCGCCGTGGAACTCCGCGGGCACGTCGGCATCGCCGCCAATCCAGACCACGCCATGCTGGCCGCTCGCTGCGCCGGACCGATCTGCGTGGTGCGGAACTCGGGCGAATTTTTCAAAGACCTTCCGCTGCGGGTCCTGCTCGGAGACGACACCGGACCCGGAGCCGGCAGCCTGCTGGAAATCCTGGGTGATTGGGGAATCCGGACCGTCGGAGAATTCGCCCGAATGCCGCGCGAGGCCGTCATCGAGCGGCTCGGCCCGGAGGCGGCGCTGGTGTGGCGGCAGCTCAGCGGTCGGACCAAACGCGTTCTTCACGTGGTCAGCCCGCCGGACGAGTTCGTGGAAGCGTTTGAATTCGAGCGCGCCGTCGACACGACCGACGCCGTTCTCTTTCTGCTGCGGCGATTCGTGGATTCGCTCGGCGAACGCTTACGGGAAGCCGGGAAGGTGGCGGGAAAAATGACCCTCGTCCTCCCGCTGGACGACGGAACGGAGCTGAAGCGCGAATTTTCCGTCCCGGCTCCAACGACGGACGCCGAGACGCTCTTCCGCACGCTCGACACGTTTCTGGAATCGCTGCGACTCGACGCGCAGCCGCTTGGCGTGCGCCTCGAGATCGGAGCCGTGCGCCCGATGAATTGCCAGCTCCAACTCTTCGGTCAGGGCCTGCGCGACCCGAATCGCTTCGGCGAGACGCTCGCGCGACTGCACGCCCTCGTCGGCGAGGGCAGCGTGGGCGTTCCGCGCGCCGCGGATACCCATCGCCCCGGCGCCTACGACCTCAAGGGAACGGACGACCTGGCCTTCCCGGAGAACGGCGAATTTTCACCGGATGCCGCCGAGGCCGCGGCGGAATTTATCGGGCTGCCCCTGCGGCGTTTTCGGGCGGAACCGGTCTTCGCCGCTTGGCCGTCGGTGGTCCGCTCGGCGGGCCCCTACCGGACCTCGGGCGATTGGTGGGAAAAAGGCCGGGAGTGGAGCGTGGAGGAATGGGACGTGCAGCTGCCGGACGGCTCGCTTTTGCGCGTGAGCAAACACGGCGAGGACTGGCGAATCGCGGGCGTTTACGAATCAGCCGCGCCCGGCGGAAAACCATGAGCGATTACGTGGAACTCCACGCGCGGAGCGCGTTTTCGTTTCTCCGCGGCGCGTCGTCGCCGGAGGAACTTGCAAAATTCGCCGCCGCGCTCGACCTGCCCGGCATCGCCATCTGCGACCGCGACGGTGTGTATGGTTCGGCTCGAGCCCACGGGGCCGCCAAGGAAGTCGGGATCCGCTCGTTCGTCGGCGCGGAACTCACGCTGGAGGGCGGCTCAGTGCTGCCCGTCCTGGTGAAGGAGCGCGCGGGTTACCGAAATCTCTGCCAGCTCATCACGCGGTCGAAATTGCGCGGCACAAAAACCGAGTGCGCCGTGCGCTGGGACGAACTCCCGGAATTCTCCGACGGACTCATCGCGCTCGTCGGCCACGAAGATTTTCTGGACCGCGGATTTCAAACTCCCGACCCCACCCCGGCAGCCGCAGCGCTCGATCGCGTCGTCGAGTCCTTCGGAAAAAGCAACGTCTGCGTCGAACTCCAGCGCCACCACCGCCGCCCGGAATCCCGCGTCAACGAACTCAGCCTCGAGCTGGCACGCAGCCGCGACCTGCCCGTCATCGCGACCAATGGCGTCCTGCACTCCGTCGCCGAGCAGCGCGGCGTGCTCGACGTGATGACCTGCATCCGCAACCACACCGACCTGGATCGCGCGGGCCGTCTCCTCAGTCCCAACTCCGAGCGCCACCTCAAGCCGGATCGCGCGATGCGCAAACTTTTCGCCGACCTCCCGGAGGCCGTGGAAAACACCGCGCGAATCGCCGAGCGGTTGGAATTTTCGCTCGAAGATCTCGGCTACGAATTCCCCACCCTCGACGTCCCCGACGGCGAAACGATGCCGTCCTGGCTGCGCAAACAAACCTACGCGGGTGCCACGAAGCGCTACGGCACGATCCGCGAGCCGGTCCGCCGTCAACTCGAGCGCGAACTCGACCTCATCATCCACCTCGGCTTCGCGGGCTACTTTCTCATCGTCTGGGACCTCGTTCAATTTTGCCGCCGCAGCAATATCCTCGTCCAGGGCCGCGGCAGCGCCGCCAACAGCGTGGTCTGCTACTGCCTCGGCATCACCGCCTGCGACCCGATCCATCACAAACTGCTCTTCGAGCGCTTTCTCAGCGAAAGCCGCAAGTCCTGGCCCGACATCGACCTCGATCTGCCAAGCGGCGATCGGCGCGAACGCGTCATCCAGGAGGTTTACCGCCGCTACGGCAAACACGGCGCGGCCATGACCGCCAACGTCATCACCTACCGCGGGAAGAGCGCGATGCGTGAGATCGGCAAGGCCCTCAATCTTCCGCTCGAAGTCATCGATCGCTTCTCCCGCCTCCACGCCGCCGGCGATTTCCCCCACACCCTCGAACTCCGCGCGCAGCTCGAACAAGCCGGCCTACCGATCACCCATCCCCGCTCCGAGTCCGCCATCACGCTCTACCAGCGCCTGCGCGGCCTCCCCCGTCATCTTGGGCAGCACTCCGGCGGAATGATCATTTGTCGCGGCGCGCTAAGTTCGGTCGTGCCATTGGAAAACGCCTCGATGCCCGGTCGCGTCGTGGCGCAGTGGGACAAGGACGACTGCGAAGACCTCGGCATCATCAAGGTCGACCTCCTCGGACTCGGCATGATGGCCGTCATGCAGGACAGCCTCGAGATGTGCAGCCACCGCCGATCCGACGTTCCGGACATGGCGGCAATCCCGCCAGACGACCCCGCGACTTACGACTTGATGTGCGCGGCGGACACCATCGGAACGTTTCAAGTCGAAAGCCGCGCCCAGATCGCCACCCTCCCCAAGCTCAAGCCACGCCGCTTCTACGACGTGGTCATCCAAGTCGCGGTCATCCGCCCCGGCCCGATCCAAGGCGGAATGCTCGCACCCCTCTTCGCGCGACGGGCGGGCGAGCCCTTCAAACACATCCACCCGCTCCTCGAAGAGACGCTGGAACGCACCTACGGCGTCCCGCTTTTTCAGGAACAACTCCTCAAGATGGCCATGGTCATGGCGGACTTCACCGGCGGGGAAGCCGAGGAACTCCGTCGCGCCCTCAGCTTCCACCGCTCTCACGAACGCATGGAGAAGGTCTGCTTAAAGCTCCGCTCCGCCATGGCCGACAAGGGCATCGAACCCGACGTCGCCGACACGATCGTGCAGTCGGTGCAATCCTTCGCCGTCTATGGCTTCCCCGAAAGCCACGCGATCAGCTTCGCGCTCATCGCCTACGCGAGCTGCTGGCTGAAAGTCCACCGCGCTCCGGAATTTTACGCCGCGCTCCTCAATAACCAGCCGATGGGATTTTACTCGGCCGCGACGCTCGTGCAGGACGCCAAACACCGTGGCCTGCACGTGCGCCCGGTCTCCGTCCTGACCTCCGACGTTCGGTGCACGGTTGGCGACGACGATTCCGTTCAGCTCGGACTTTGCGTCGTGCGTTCCATGAAGCTCTCCGACGCTGAGCGGATCGTGGAACAACGATCACTCTGCCCCTTCGCGAGCGTTGCCGATTTCAAATCACGGACCGATCTCAGCCGTGACGTGCTGCGCAACCTCGCGAAAATCGGTGCGCTGAACGGCCTTGCCGAGCACCGCCGCGACGGCCTCTGGCAAGTCGAGCAACCTGCGATGAGCGGCGACCTGTTCTCCGACGCCACGCCCTCGCCTCTGCCGACGATGGAACCGATCGAACGAACCAACGCCGATTTCGCCGGCATTGGCATGACCACCGGCATTCACCCGATGGGTCTTATCCGCGATCAACTCCCGGACATCTGGCGCGCGACCGATCTGCTCGAAGCCGCTCACGGGCAGAGCGTCTGGATCGGCGGACTCGTGATCTGCCGACAGCGACCGGGATCGGCCAAGGGATTCTTCTTCGTCAGCCTCGAAGACGAGACCGGCGTTGCGAACGCAATCCTCGATCCTCCCCTGTTCGAACGACGGCGCCTCTGCGTTTCGCAGGAGGGATTCCTCCGAATCTATGGCGTCGTGCAACGCTCGAAGGACGGCGTTGTCATGGTCAAAGCTCGTCGCGTCGAAGGACTGCCCGCCGGCGAACTTGCCACCCGCCCGCGCTCGCACGATTTCCATTGAAACGCGCGATCGGGAGACGACGTAAAAACGATAATTGCGATCCGCTGGTCGATCCCTTATCCGACTAGGCCATTCTCGAAGCCCGCGCCCGGCGCACCCACTATTCATGTCCACGACACCAAACTCCCCTCCGACTCACATCGGCATCATCGGATGCGGCAACATCTTCGGCGCTTACGCCCGAGGCTGCCGTCTCTTCAACAACCTGCACCTCAAAGCCTGCGCGGATCTCAATCCCGACTTCGCCGCCAAGCGAGCCGAAGAATTTGAGATCACCGCGCTCAGCATCGACGAGCTACTTGCCGATCCCGACATTGAAATCGTCGTCAATCTGACCATTCCGAAAGTCCACGCTCAGGTCAGCACGGCGATCATCAAAGCCGGGAAGCACGCCTACAGCGAAAAACCAATTTCGCTCGATCTCCCGGAAGGCGAGGAATTGCTGGCGCTCGCCGCCAAGCACGACCTCCGAATCGGCAGTGCTCCCGACACGTTCCTCGGAGCCGGTGCCCAGACCACCCGCAAGCTGATCGACGACGGACTAATCGGCACACCCATTGGCGGCACCGCTTTCATGCTCTACGCGGGTCCCGAGCGCTGGCACCCGAATCCCGCCTTCTTCTACCAGCGCGGAGCCGGTCCGATGTTCGACATGGGCCCCTACTACATCGCAGCTCTGGTAAACCTCATCGGCCCGGTGAAAACCGTGTGTGCGATGACGACGATGCCGCGCACCGAGCGCGTTGCGACCTGCGCCGAACAGTATGGCGCGAAGATCCCCGTCGAAGTGCCGACTCATTACAGCGGCAGCCTTCTCTTCGAATCCGGTGCCGTCATCAATCTCGCCATGAGCTTCGACGTCATCGGTCACCGGCACGCGCCCATCGAAATCTACGGCACGGAAGGCAGCCTCTCCGTCCCGGATCCAAACACGTTCGAAGGTCCCGTTTCTCTCCTGTCCGAGCCAAACGCAGACTGGCAGGAAATGCCGCTCACCTACGGATACTCCGAAAATTCCCGCAGCATCGGCGTTGCCGACCTCGCCGCCGCCATCGTCGAAGGCCGCGAGCATCGCTGCAATGGCCGGCTCGCGCTGCATACGCTCGAGGTCATGGCGGCCTTCGAGAAATCTCACGAGACCCGCGCCTGGGTCGACATCGTCAACCAGTGCGAAAAGCCCGCCGCCCTCCCGCTCGGACTCGCGCCCGGCACGATCTAGCGGTCACCACTAGGCGAAAACCCGAGCCCTCCGGGTTCTCCGCTTCACCAGTCAACGATCAGTCCGCAGCAATCGCGAGAAAGTTCCCGAGCAGTCGCTTCCCCTCGCCGGTCAGAATCGATTCCGGATGAAACTGCACGCCGTGCACCGCCATCTCGCGGTGCCGCAGCCCCATGATCTCACCTTCCGCCGTCTCGGCCGTGATCTCCAGGCAATCCGGCAAAGACTCCCGCCGAACGATGAGCGAATGATACCGCGTTGCCTCGAACGGATCCGGGAGCTTCGCAAAGACCCCCTCGCCTGAATGGTGAATCGGGGACGTCTTCCCGTGCATCAAGCGCTCCGCCCGCACGACCTCCCCGCCGTAAACCTCCCCCATGCACTGGTGCCCAAGGCACACTCCGAGCACCGGGATCTTCCCGCCAAATTCACGGATCACGTCGTTACTGATCCCCGCGTCATCCGGAGTGCCCGGTCCTGGCGAAATGCAAATCCGCTTCGGTGCCATCTTCGCAATCTCATCGACGGTGATTTCATCGTTGCGGCGCACGACCGGCTCCGCGCCCAACTCCCCAAAATACTGGACCAAGTTGTAGGTGAAGGAATCGTAATTATCGACGACCAGGATCATGCTATTTCGGATTTCGGATTTCGGATTTCGGATTGTCCATTCCCGCCCCGCTTTCTGGGTCGGATCCAAAATGGTTCGCCAGCGCCACGGCTCGCATGGCCGCTTTCGCCTTGTTCACGCTCTCGTCGTATTCGCCCTGAGCGGTCGAGTCAGCCACCAGGCCGCCGCCCGCCTGCACGTAGGCAACCCTGTCCTTCAGGACGATCGTTCGCAGTGCGATGCACGAATCGAGGTTCCCATCGAAACCGAAATACCCCACCGCACCCGAATAAACGCACCGCTTGCTCCGCTCGAGTTCGTTGATGATCTGCATCGCCCGCACCTTCGGCGAACCCGACACCGTTCCAGCCGGGAACGTCGCCCGCATCACGTCGAATCCCGACCGCCCGCCCGCCAACTGACCCGACACGTGCGACACGATGTGCATCACGTGGCTGTAGCGTTCGACCGTCATAAAATCATCCACCCGCACACTGCCGAATTCCGCGATCCGCCCGACGTCATTTCGCGCTAAGTCCACCAGCATCAGATGTTCAGCCCGTTCCTTCGGATCGGCCAACAGCTCTTCCTCCAGCGCCAGATCTTCAGCTTCCGATTCGCCCCGCTTCCGAGTTCCCGCCAGCGGACGGATCTCGATCAATCCATCGGTCACTTTCACGTGCACCTCCGGCGAACTGCCAACGATGGAAAACCCTTCCTCCACCCGCAGGCAAAACAGATACGGCGAAGGATTCACGAACCTCAACGACCGATACAAATCGAGCGGATCGCCGGAGAATTCCGTTTCAAACCTCTGAGACGGCACCATTTGAAAGATGTCGCCAGCGCGGATGTATTCCTTCGCCCGCTCGACCATCTCGAAGTATTCGTCGCGCGTCGTATTCGCTCTAGGCTCCGAGCTCACCGGTGCGATTGGATTGACCGAGCTCGCCGAAGTGAACATCGGCTTCACGGCGAGCGGCTGCTCAAGCTTCCGCATCACCGTAAGAATGCGTGACACCGCGTCGGCGTAATTGGCCTCGCGGTCGTCACCCTCGACGTATGCGTTCGCCATCACCTTCATCCGCCGCATTCGGTGATCGAACGCCACGATCGTCTCCGGCAGCAGGTAAAACAGGTCCGGCACGCCAAGTTCGTCCTTCGGCGGCGCATCGACCGTCGGTTCAAACCACCGCACCGCGTCGTAGCTCAAGTAACCCACAGCTCCACCCCGAAACTCCGGCAAACCCTCCTGCGGCGCGATCCGGTAGCCCGACATGCGACTTTCCAATTCCTTCAGCGGGTCCGTCTTCGTCTCATACTCCGACACGTCCGCGCCTTCGACCACCCGCATCGAGCGGCCCCTCGCCGTCATCGTCCACCTCGCTCCGCTCCCAACGAACGAATACCGCCCGGCGTGATCACCTTGCTCGGCCGACTCGAAAAGAAAGTTCGGAGCCGCCGTCCCAAGCTTCTGGTAGGCCGACACCGGCGTCTCGAAGTCCGCGACCAATTCGCACCACACCGTCACGACATTGAAGTCGTTGGAGACGCGCAGAAATTCGTGAAGCGAAGGCGAGAAGGAAGGCCTCATGGCGGCGGATAACAAATCAAGGCCACGCGACCCACTCAACTCTCAACTAGAAGCAATCAACCAAGAACCAAGCTCAGAAACTGACCTTTGGCACTTCACGTTCCTGCTCATCGTCGAGCTGGAACAGCTCGGCGGGTCCGAAATTAAACATCCCCGCCACGATGTTCGTCGGAAAGACTTCCCGCTTCGTGTTGTAAGCCATCACCGAATCGTTGTAGCTCTGCCGGGCAAAGGCGACCTTGTTCTCCGTCGAGGTCAGCTCCTCCTGCAGCGCCATCATGTTCTGGTTGGCCTTCAAGTCTGGATACGCCTCGGCGACGACCATCAGTCGACCCAGTGCCCCGCTCAGACCACTCTCCGCCGCAGCGAGATCTTTCATTGCCGCCGGATCACCGGGATTATTTGCCGCCTTCGCACCGGCGCTCATCGCAGCCGTCCGCGCAGCCGTCACCGCTTCAAGTGTTTCCCGCTCGTGCGACAGGTAACCCTTCGCCGTTTCAACGAGATTCGGGATCAAATCGTTCCGCCGCTTCAACTGAACGTCGATCTGCGCAAACGCGTTCTTAAAGCGATTCCGGAGACTGACCAGCGCATTGTATTGGCTGATGAAAAACAGTCCGACCAACGCGATCAGGACCACCAGGCCGATGAAAATTTCGAGTGCACCCATGCCTGCACGATGCGCCTCAGCCTGAGCGCGCGCAATCCGGAAATCAGCCACCCCGCTCCCACCTCCCGACAAGCACCTCGTCCGCAGCGCGCGAAAAATTCTCGAATTCTCCCGCCGCCTCTGGTTTCTCAGACGCCCCATGCCGATCCGCGCCATTCTTTTCGATCTCGACGACACCCTCATCGTCGATGAAGCCGTCTCCCGCGAAACCATCGCCGTCGTTGCAGCCCTCGCCTTTTCCACCCTCGGCGCCGACGAAGCCACGTTCCAGCGATCCGTCGTCAAACACGCTCATCGCCTGGCCGAACCCGCTCCCGTCCGCCCCTTCTGCAAACGCATCGGGATCTCCCCGTATGAGTGCCTGTGGGGCGAATTCGTCGGCGTCACCGACGACTTCCAAGCCCTTCACGATTGGGCCCACCAATTTCGACGCGACGTGTTCGACGCCGCCCTCCGGGACCAGCAACTCGAAAGCGACGACGTCACCGAGCAACTCGCGACGAGATTCGAAGCGGAACGCCGAAAGCTCATTCGCCTCATGCCCGACGCCCGCGAAGTCCTCACCCGCCTTGCCCTCGATTATCGGATCGGACTCCTCACCAATGGTGCCCCCGATCTCCAGCGCGAGAAGATCGCCGCAAGCGGACTCGTCAATTTTTTCAACGCCATCGTCATCTCGGGCGAACACAACGTCGGAAAACCGAAGCCGGAAATCTTCCAACGCCTCCTCGCCGACCTGAGCGTCACCCCCGAAGAGGCCGTCATGGTTGGCAACAGCATGGAACGCGACATCGCCGGAGCCCGCAACGCCGGCGTCCGGAACGTCTGGATCAAAGTCTCCGGTGCCGAGGAACACGCCGACGTCCAGCCCGACCACACCATCACCGGACTCGCCGAGCTCCCCGATCTGCTGGCGAAAATGAGCGAAGAAAGCTGAGTGGATCTCCCACCAACTCCCTAGGGTTGCTTGGTGAGTTCCGTTTTAAGCGCTTCGAGATCCGTCCGAACCTTCGGCGGCGCGGTAGCGAGCGCCCGCTCTACGAAATCCATGGCCTCCACGCGCTCGCCCAGCACCATCAGCATCTCGGCCACCCGACCCTCCGCCTCCCAACTCCCACCCGGCAGCTCGGTCTTGGCCGCCTCGCGAAAGCTTCCCAATGCCTCCCGCGGGCTACCGAGATCTCGGTAAATCATCCCGATCGCGATCCTCGTCTGGTAATGGTCAGCGGGCAATTGTTCCAAGCGAGTCCGACTGAGAGACCCCTGAGCGGCGGCTTCACGATCTTCCGCGATCCCCCGTTCAAAATACCCCAATGCCCGGCGTCCGTAGGCCTCGCGCAATGTTCTCGAATCAGCCCGCAAAGCAAGGCCCCAATAAAAATCCCCCCACTCCGTGGCGTAGATGTTCGGCAGAGGCGGCTGCACCCGCTGCGTGAGTGCGTTGGCCTTCGCAAGCTTCACGTTCGCCGCAGTTTCATCATCGAGGAGATACCGGTCGACCAGCGACGCCTCGAACCAGACCGTTTCAGAACCCGGCTCGAATCGCCGGGCCCTCTCAAATGCCTCTGCGGCCCGCGATCCAACTTCCCGCCGCGTGGCGGCATCATCTTCACCCAAACCCCACCGAAGGAACACCTGGCCAAGCTGGTGATTTGAACGACTCAGCGGAGTGCGCTGCATCCCCTCCTCCAGCTCAGCTGAGATCCCTGCCATGTTCGTTGAAAAATTCTCCTCGTTGGCCTCGGTCAGATCCATTGCGACATTCGCTTTGATCAGCCGGGTTGGAACATTCCGAGGTTCGAGCGTCTGCGCAAAACCAAAAACCGCGAATGCCTGGGGCAGCCTTCCCGTTTGATACAAAGATCCCGCCCATTGGTTAGCCACCCCTGCCCGGAGCGTCTCAATCCCGGAACCAAATAGCCAAATTGCAGTCATCGCCAATCCAGCCCCAGCGACAAACCACCATCTGACCCGCCTACCGATCACCGACCCACAAAGGACGCCCACCAGACACATTCCAACCACGCCCGGCGCGATCCAGCCCAACTTGTTGACCTGATCGACCGCGGTCTCAACGGGATCTCCAACTCCGGGAAATGGCCCCGCATTCGCGATCCAGAAAGCCTTCGCCAGCGTGAACGCCGCAAGCAGCGCGACCGCGATCCCCCCCGCTGCCGCAAAATTGCGATTCCGGTCAGCTTGCTCGTCGCGGCCAAGAATCAGGCCGTTTATCGCCACCAAACTTGTCAGCATCAGAAAGAATCTCTCCGGGAGATCCTCGCGAAGCTACTCGCCTAAAACGCCCCACCCCGACTTCGGGCCAACGAAAACCAGATCGAAAAATCCATTCACCATGGTGATCAAGATCAACCCCGAAAGCACGCCAGCGAGCATCCCCGGACCGCCAGAGTCCGCCATTGGATCCTCCCACCGTTCGACCCAGTTCACCTTTTGAAGCGCAATCAGAGACCCGGCCAGAACCCAGAACATCGTCAACGTCTGCGCAGTGGGAAACGCAAACACCAGGTCCACCCAGTGGATCGCCAGACCCGATAGCAGAGCCAGCGAAAGCCCCTCTTTTGCCGTCAAAGTCGAAACGCCCCCTCGTCGCTTCCGGAAAGAACCCCAGACGGCTCCGACGACCATACCGCCCAGCAAACCAAGCGGGAATCCCATGCCCACGTAAGCTGCTCCGAAAACCGTTCCCATCAGCCCAGCCCCAAGTGCTCCGCCTGCAAGTGTCCACCCAGCAAACTCCCACCTTCGGGCGGCCACCGACATTCCCGACGTCTGCATACCCAGTCGGAAAAGTGCGAAGCACAGCAGCAAGCCAGCCGCGACACCCAGCAAACCAAGCGACTGCCAGCCGTCCCAAAATCCGTTGTGAAACCAGCTCTCATGCGGGACTAACGGGCCGCCAGTTAGAAAGAGCCAAGATTGCGGCAGCACCTGCTGCAACGTTTCCGAACCGAATCCAACCCACGGTCTGGCCGCCGCGAGTGCATCCACCGAACCGTCCGGGAAGATCACCGCCTTTTCCCCAGTCACTAGCGGAGGCGCCGCCGACCAGATGCTCGAGCGGAAGAAATCTCCAGTGCCTGAACCGACCGGCACAATCCGCGCAAACCGACCCACCACCGGGATTTCAGCTACGGGGACCTTCACGGTCACGAGGACAGCAAGAAGCATGAAGAACGCCGCACCACCGCCGAGAATCCCGACCCCCCAAGCGGCCAATCGCACACGCTGGGTGCGCGCAGCCAGCAGAAAAAGGCCGATCGTTCCGCCTCCAATCACCGCCACGACGGGACCCCTCTTCCCGGTCAAAATCAGCGCGATCACCAGCAAGAGAAGCACCCCGGCCCACGGCATCCACCGATGATTCTGCACGTGTCCGCCACCAGCCCCAAGGTGCCATAACTGCCAGATCGCCAGAGGAATCAGCATTCCCACATAGCCGGCCAGATAGATCGGGTGCCCCGCAAACGCATACGCTCCGCCACCCAGTGAGCCGACGCCCACCGGATCAAAGCCCACCCCTTGAAGGACGGCACAAACTGTTACCGGCACGGTTGCCGCCAAAGTGACGGTCACCAGTCTTTCGACCTGCGACATCGTCCGAAGGTGCGTCGCGATCCCAACGAACAGCGCCATCACGCACAGTCCCGTCCAGGCCCCTTGAAGATGCTGCTCGGAGCCCCACCAACTCCGGGCCGGATTGATCGAAAATATGCTGGATACAACCAAGCTCAACGCCAACAACCCAACGGCGCAACTCCAGAACGGCCACCGCCACTCCACTCGCCGCCAGCCCACCGCAATCTCGACGGCCAGTGCCATCGCCACCACGAGCCCCAATGCTCGCAGCGTCACGATCTTGATCGGATCGAAGCCCGCTGTGCCAAATGGATCGTAAAGCATCGGGATCACCACGACCGTCACCAACCACGCCGCTTCGATCAGTCTCCCGCAGTAGCGGAAAACGGAGGCACCCACGGGCACCGCATTCTCTCGTTGATCACCACTCATCATCGCCAAAGGGGCACGTCCACCCTTTCAGAAATCGAGGACTACCTACCAGAGCTAACCCACGAGCTACCCGAAGTGCCGCCAACCGCCCACCAAGTTCTCGCCATCCGCACTCACCACGAAGTTCCCAATCCTCGTCAGTGCCACCTCGCCGCTCCTCGCCTCCCATTCGCTCTCCATTCGAAGCGCGTCCTCGGCACTGACCGCAAACAGCAACTCGTAATCTTCGCCGTCCGAAATCCCCTGTTCGACCGAGCAACCCGGGTGCAGCGGAATCCGATCCAGGTCCACACGAAATCCCACTCCACTCGCCGAAGCCAACCGCGGCAAATCGCTCCCCAACCCGTCACTCAAATCCATCATCGCGCGGATCTCAAAGCGCTCCGTCAGCCACCCCGCCTCCGCCACCCGTGGCCGAAAATCCAGATGCCGCCCGGACTCGAAACTCCCCCCCAGCCGCCCCGTCACAAAGAGCTGATCCCCCACTCGCGCGCCGCTTCGGAGCACCAACCGCTCCGCTTCAACGCAACCCGTCATCGCCACGGAAACGAAAGCTCCCTCACGCGACCGCGCCGTCTCTCCACCCACAATCGCCACGTCAAATTCGCCGGCCACCTCCGCAATTCCCCGATAAAGCCCGTCGAGCCACTCGACCGCTCGATCCCCCGGCACCGCCACCGTCACCAGGCACGAGTCCGGCGTTCCGCCGCAAGCCGCCACGTCACTGATCGCCCGCGCGACCGCCTTCCAGCCAACCCGCTCAGCCTCATCCTCCGCTCGGAAGTGCACCCCCTCGATCACGCAGTCCGTCTTCAGCAATTGCAGCCCACCACCCGCCACCCGCACCACCGCGCAATCATCTCCCGGCCCAACCACCACGTCTTCACCCCGCGGCAATTCAGCCGTCAGCCGCGCCACCAACGCATCCTCGTCGAGCTCGGCAGCGGTCATGGATTGAAGTCCGGAAAGAACGCCAAGACTGCCAACGTCAATCCATTGAAGAGCACGTGCATCAACACGCTCGTCCACACGCTTCCCGTCAGCTCGTAAGCCAGCGCAAAGACCACCCCGAGCACCGCCAGCGGCAGCAGGCCCACCGGGTTCAGGTGAATGGCTGCAAATAAAAACGACGTCACGCCCACCGCCGCCCAGCGTCCCCCGTATCGCCTCGCCACCCCGTAGAGGTAACCCCGGAAGATAAATTCCTCCACCAACGGCGCCGCCACGACCGCCATCAACGTGACCCAAGCCCAATCCGAAGCCGTCGCCCGCTCCCGAAGAAACTCGACCGTGCGGTCACCGCCCGCCTCTGGAAACCAAATGGAAATCCCCTTTTGGATCAACAAAACGACGGGAATCGCCGCTGCGATCCCCACCACCGCGACCCGGAGGCACTGCCGCCAATTCACCGGGCGCAGCCCGAGCAGATCGAGCGGGTTCAGCCCCCGATAGACCATGAATGTCAGCACCAGCATCAGCGCCATCAGCCAGAACACGAGAGCAGCCTGAAACATCTCCGCGTCCACCGGCGGCGGCTCGGCCGTCCCCGACGAGAAAATCATCAGCACAAACCCCAACCCCAGTGCCGTCGCGTAAGTCGCGTCCCCCAGCCGATACTCCCGGCATCGGACCACGTCATCACTCTCGCGCGGCAACCCCCGCAGCAGCGACCACCAGACGACTCCGCCAGCCACCGCCAGCATTCCTAAAATCAACCAACTCACCTCAACCGCCCACCGACGAACGCCGACCCATCCAACGGCCAAGCCGCACTCGAATGCGCATTCCGCATTTCAACTTTCAAATCCCCACCAACCTACGGCGCATAAAACGACGGCAGCAGATAGATTCGCCCGGGTTGCAACTTCGGCATGCCCTCGAGCAGGTCGATTTCAACCTTCCGCGCCCCCCGCGCTTCGCCGAGCAACTGAAACACGCTCCCAAACGAAAAATTGCGCTTGTAGGCCACGATCTTGGCCCCCGGCGCCGCCCCGAGCTCGCGCGCCTTCGCGTAGGCGTCCTCGATGTAACCAAGCTGATCGACCAGTTTCGCTCGCAGCGCGTCCTCTCCACTCAAGATCCGCCCATCCGCCACACCGCTGCGCAAACTGCCCTCGTCCAACCCGCGCGCCTCCGCGACGATCCCGACGAACTTGTCGTAACTCTGCATCACCAAACCCTGCACGTAAGCCGCCTCTTCCGGCGTAACCTCCCGCGACCCGTTGAGCATGTCTTTGAACTTGCCGCTCTTGAATACGATGGAATCCAACCCGATTTTTCCGAAGAGCTCCCGGTAATTCAGCGTTGAAATGATCACACCGATGCTACCCGTAAACGTCGTCTCGTTGCACATCACCCAGTTCGCCCCGCACGCCGCGTAGTAGGCTCCCGATGCTCCGACGCTGTTCATGAAATACACGACCGGCTTCCGCTCCCGCAGCTTCTTGATCTCGTGGTAAATCACGTCCGAAGCCGTGATCTCGCCGCCCGGCGAGTTCACGGTCATCACCACCGCCTTCACGCTCGGATCGTCTCCCGCCTGTCGGAACGCCGCCTTCAGATCGTCCACCATCGAATCGCCCAGACTCCCCGGCGTGTTGTAGGCGATCACTCCATCCATCGGGATCACCACGATCTTCCCGCCATCGCCATTCACCGCAGGCAGCACGAGCTGCTCGTCGTAATTCACCGGGGCCGTCTCCAGCGCCAAACCCGTCGCCGATCTCGCCCCCAGCCCGAGCAGCAGGACGCCATTCACGAAAACGCTGGCGACCAGCAAAAGAAACAGCGCTACGATCGCGCATCCCGATTTCCTCATAAGACCCGCAACGTGCCCCGATCCCTCGGAAGCCACAAGCGCACATTTCTCGTCGCCAGTCCGACTGTCGGGGCCGGAGCAAAACCGGAAAGAGACGGAGCAAAACCGGAATAGGAGACGGTTCAAAACCGGACTGGGGTGTTGGAAACAGCGCGGGAAGCGCCTCGGAGGAGGCCGGAGCGTAGCGGAGGCCGACGGAGAGGCGCTTCCCGCGCTGGCGCGCTTGGTGGGTGGATGGCGTTCGAGAACCCTTCGTAGCAGAAGGCAGCTTTGCTTTCTTGGGCGTCTGGCTTGGATGATGATCCCGCGATGAAAAAAAGCAGTTAGCCCACCGTCATCCCGCCGGATTCGTTCGACGCACGCTCGAAGACTTCAACGCAGGCACCCTCGACGCGGTCACGGCAGCTGCGCATCTGGGAGTGAGCCGCTCCCGGCTCTACGAAATGCGCGGAGTCTTCCTGTCGGAGCGCGCCAACTACGGGCCGAAGACCAGCGGGGGAGACCGATTGGGGGACTGGCCAGCCAAGACGCGATGCCTGCTCGAGGAGTTCCTTCCCCTTCAAAATCCGCCCAACTACCAGCTCGTTGCCGACGAACTCGAGCGCCTCTGCGGGTTTCGCCGGGCGCGCTCCACGGTCGAGGCCCACGTCAAAGCGCACTACGCGCATCTGGTGCCCGCTGCGGCCCGCAAACCCCGGGTTTACCGACGCTTCCGCCGCGAGCACATCGGAGAGCTTTGGCAACACGACAGCTCCATCCACCAGTGGTGGCCGGCCAGTTCCAAGCAGACCCTCCTACTCACCGTGGACGACGCCTCCGGACTCAATCTGGCGGGCCGTTTCGTCGGATCGGACACCACTTGGAATCACTTCGAGCACTTCCGCGAAGCCTTCACCCGCTGGGGGCTTCCCGAGATCCTCTACACCGACGGCCTGAGCCTCTTCGGACCGAGTTCCACCGACGACCATAGCGATCCCAAAAGCGAGTTCCAACGAGCCATGCTGGGACTGGGTTCCGCCCACCTCGTGGCTCCCACCCCTCAGGCCAAGGGCAAGATCGAGCGGCGCTTTGGCACCTTCCAGCGACGCCTGGTCGCCTTGCTCGCACACGCCCGCGCCACAACTTGGGCGCAAGCCGACGCCATCCTCCAGATGGAGATCGAGCGACAGAACCTCAAGCTCAACCGCTCGTCCGGCAAAATTCCCCTCGAAGTCTGGGAAATCCAGTCACTCCGTGGCCGCGGTCGCCTGCGTCCTTCTCCGCCTCCCGCCCTACTCGATCTGCACCTCTCACTCCGCCTCTCCCGACGCGTGAACAACGACCACACCGTCGATTTTGAAGGCCGTAACTACGAGATCTCATCCACCCTCCGCAAGCGCATCACCATCGTCCATCATCCGTCCCGTCAATTTTGGGTCGTCGAGAATCCCCCAAAAGACGTGTGGCCCTCTATTTTAGCCCACTACAGCCTCTGAACACCTGTCCGGTTTTGCTCCGGCAAGAAATCCGGTTTTGCTCCGTCGCCGACATCGTCGCCAGTCCGACTTGACAGAATCCCGAATGCAGCGACACTTTCCGTCATATGAAAACTAAACTCGCACTTCTCTCGACCGCTTTCGCTTTTGTCGCCTTCGCAGCTTCCTCGGCCTTCGCCGGTGACTGCAGCTCAAGTTGCTCCGGCAAGAAGGGTGAAAAGAAGGACGACACGAAAGAGTCCGCCACTCTCAGCATCAAGCTCTGATCGCTCGAACGATCTGACCTTTATCAGGCGCGGTTCCTCCGGGAGCCGCGCCTTTTTTCTTTTCCGCTTTTCCCCGCTTTGCCATACGCAGGACCGTGGTCGAACATCATCTCACGCGATTTACCCACCGCATGGTCACCACGGTGGACCGCGTGTTCGCCCGACTCCCCGGCCCCATCGTCACGCTCTACGAGACCCTCCGGCTTTATTCCGCCATCCGCGGCGAACAGCGAGCCGCTGCCTCCGCCTACTACGCTCTCTTTTCCATCGTTCCGCTCGTCGCGCTGATCCTCTCGATCGGCTCCATCTTCGTCGACCCCGTCCAGATCCGCACCGCCCTCGAAGACTTTGCACCGATCACCGTGGCGCAGCGGGAGATGATCCTGACCTCCGTCGATAATCTCCAGAAGATCCGCAGCAGCGTCAGCGTCGTCTCGCTCATCATTCTCGTCTGGACCTCCCTGCGCTTCTTTCAAGCCATCGTCCGTGCGGTCAACGACGCCTGGCGGACCCGCGCCATCCCCTGGTGGCAACTTCCGCTCAAGAATCTCGTGATGATCGCCGTCATCGGCAGTTCCCTCGTCCTCGGCATCTTCGTCCCGGCCGTCATCCAGGGCCTGCGTCACGTTGTCGAATCCCTTGACGCCGTCATCGCCGTTCACCTCCCGACCAGCGATCTCACCGCGATATTCGCGGCACTCGACTGGTCCCGCTACCTCGTCAGCGCCATCGTGCTCTTCTACGCCTTCACGATGCTCTACATGCTCGCTCCCCGTTGCCGGGTCAAATTCAGCGAGGTCTGGTTTCCGGCGATCATCGTCACCATTCTACTCCAGATCACGCAGGTCGCCTTCATCAGCGTCCTGCCGCACTTCATCCACTACTCCGAGATCTACGGTTCGATCAGCAGTCTCATGCTGCTCCTCTTCTGGATCTACATCTCCGGGCAGATCATCATTCTCGGCGCCTGCTTCAGCGCCACCGCCGCCGGAGGCCACGCGACGGCTCCCGAGCCTACTCCATCCACTGAAGGAAATTGAAATTCGCCGAGATGGCGAAAGCGATCAACACCGCGGTCGCGATCGCACCCAGGATCAAAAACGTCGCGCCTCCCAACAGCAGACGGCGAATCAACAAATCCTCGGAATCGGACGAATCAGACATGCGTCGGACGCTAGAATTCGTCCGTCCGCAAGTCAATCAAACCAGCGAAACGGACGCCGCACCCGCAGTCTCGCCACGTGCCACTTGCTTGGACACCTCATCCGGGCTATCTCGGAGAGCCGTGACGCTCGTTCGCCGACACATCTGCCTACTTTGGGTCTTCGTCGTTTGCCTGATTGGTGCGACGCAGCTCGGCCATGCCGTCGAGCACGCGAACGAGACTGCCGTTTGCCAATTCCACGAGCACGCGCCCTGCCCGGGCACCGATCCGGCGGAACCCGCTCACACCGATCACTCCGATTGTCCGGTCGAGCACACCTGCTGCCACGGTCACGCTCCCGTTTTCGTCGCCTTCCAAAACGACCGCCAATTCCTCCCGCTGACGACCCTCGTTCGTCCGCCGTCCTCTCGCGACCATATCGCGATCGAAGGCCCGACCCGGGAAATCGATTACCCCCCGCAGTTGTCCTGATCCCTCGCGGGCGCAGCGTGCCCGCGACTCGCGTTTGCAGACGTTCCCCGGCCATCGCCGGAACCGCATCGATCAGGACACCTCATGAAATTTTTTCCCGTTATCCATTCCATCACCGCCCCGGCGCTCGTTAGCGCCGCGGTGATCCTCGCCCTCGTTGGCCTCAGCGCGCACTCCCGCGCCCAGTCCGCCCTCACCCCGGAGAAGGCCGCCGCGATCGCCCGCGCCAACAACGCCGAACTCCTCGCTGCCCGTCACCTCATCGCCGAGGCCGAAGCCCGCACCCGCACCACCGGCCGCCTCACCAATCCCGAGTTGACCTTCGAAGTCGGAGCCGGCCCCCGATCCCAAGCTCGCCTCGGAGTTGCCTTCACCCAGCGTTTTCCCCTCACCGCCCGCCTCGCGCTGGAACGCCGCCACTCCGCCATCGCCATCGAGATGGCCCGACTCGAGCTCGACGACCGTGCCCGCCTCATCGCCGGCCGGGCTCGCGCCACCGCCACCAAGCTGGCCGCCATCCGCGAATCCGTCCGCCTCACCGCCACCCAGACCCGCGACCTCGAGACCTTCGCAAAATCCCTCACCGCCCAGTCCGCCGAGGGCCTCACATCCTCCCTCGCTGCCAACCAAGCCGACCTCGCCGCCAAAACGCTGGCCGCCACCAGCGAAGTCACCAAAGCCGAGGCCATCCCCCTCGCCGAAGAACTCGCCACCCTCCTCGGCCGGCCACCTGCTTCCTTCCCAAACGTCGTGCTCGCCGCGCTCCCGTCGCAGCCACCCTCGCCCCGCACACCGACGACCCGCCCAGACCTCCGTCTTGCAGAACTCGCCGTCGAAGCCGGCGACACCTCGGTCGCCATCGCCCGCGCCTCCCGCTGGGACGACGTCGGCGTCGGCGTCTTCTACGAAGGCGAGCGCCTCGCCGCCGAAGAAGGTGGATTCGAAAACGAAAACCTCGCCGGAGTCCGCGTCAGCATTCCCCTCCCACTCTGGCAGGACGGTCGCGGAGCCGTCGCCGAGAAGACCGCCACCCTCGACCGCCGCCGAGCCGAACTCGCCGCCCTCCGCCTTGCCGTCCGCAACGAGGCCGATTCCGCCCACCGCCTGCTCGTCGCCGCCTTCCAGACCGCGCGCACGCTTGAAACCGACCTTCTGCCCGCCGCCCGCGCACTCGTCGCCTCCAGCGAAGCCGCCTACCAACGCGGCGAGATCGATTTCCCCACGCTCTTCAGCGCCCGCACCCGTCTCGCCGACGCCCAGACCTCCGCCCTCGCCGCGCGCCAATCCTACCACCTCGCCCACGCCAAATGGCTCACCGCCACCGAGCAATGAATCCACTTCCATCCAAAAAATACCCAGAACTCTGCACCCCGCGACGAAGTCGCCATCCCCTAAAAGAAATCCGCGTCCCTCTGTTTAATCTGCGGACAACAACCGTATTCCTCACCCTCCTCTGCGGGCCCCTCGCCGCCGAACAGCCAATCATCCTCACCGACACCGCGACTAAAAATCTCGGGATCGAACTCGCCACCGCCGAGGAATCGAACTTCGAAGAAACCATCTTCGCCCTCGGCGTCATCGACGTCCTCCCCGGCCACCGCGCCGCCGTCAGCAGCCGCATCGCCGGACGCGCGACCGAAGTTTTCATCCAGCACGACCACTTCATCCAGGCGGGCGAGCCCGCCGTCATCGTCGAAAGCCGCCAGCCCGGCAACCCCCCTCCCTCCATCACTCTCGACGCCCCGATCTCCGGCCTCGTCACCACGACCAACGTAGCGATCGGCAAACCGGTCGACCCCGACGAGTCCCTCGCCGAGATCATCGACGTCGACGCCGTTTACGCCGTTGCCCGCGTCCCCGAGCACCTCGCCGCCAGACTCTCTCCCGGCATCCCGGCCCGCATCGTCGTCCCCGCCGTTGGCCCAAAAGCCCACCCCTCCCGCCTCGAGCACCTCGGCTCGGAAGCCGATCCCGAGTCCGGCACCGTCGAAGCCGCCTTCCGGGTCGAAAATCCCAACCACGCCCTCCGCCCGGGCATGCGCGCGGAATTTTCCATCGTCGTGGCCGAACGCAAAAACGTCATGAGCGTCCCGCGCGAAGCCATCCAAGGCGACCCATCCAACCGCGTCGTTTACGTTGCAGATTTCGAACTCCCCAACGCCTTCCACCGCGCCCCCGTCGAGATCGGCCTCCGCAACGACCAATCCGTCGAGATCCTCAGTGGCCTCTTCCCCGGCGACGAAGTCGTCACCACCGGCAGCTACCTCCTCGGCTTCGCCGGCGGCAACGCCAGCATCTCGCTAAAGGAAGCCCTCGACGCCGCCCACGGTCACGAACACGCCGAAGACGGCTCCGAACTCACCGCCGCCGACCGCGCAGCCCGCGCTGCGGCCGCCAACCCCGACGCCGCCCCCGCGTCTGCGATCACCCCGCTCACCACCTTCCTCGCCATCACCTGCGCGATTCTATTGCTCCTGCTCATCGCATCCCTCCTCCGCCGCCCGGCCTGACCCGATGCTGAATCGCCTCATCCGCTTCTCGCTCGCGCACCGCGCGCTGATTCTCATCGGCGCGATCATCCTCCTCGTGCTCGGCGCGCGCACGGCGACCCAGCTCCCCGTCGAAGTCCTCCCCGACCTCACCAAGCCGACCGTCACCATCCTCA
Organism: uncultured Verrucomicrobiae bacterium; assembly: GCA_963749035.1. GTDB lineage: Bacteria > Verrucomicrobiota > Verrucomicrobiia > Chthoniobacterales > JAATET01 > CAVVKW01. Next base: position 318,877 of record CAVVKW010000005.1, on the reverse strand, counting down.
CCGAATCCCCCGGCCTCGCTCCCGAAGAAGTCGAAACTCTCGTCACCGTCCCGCTCGAAAACTCCCTCATGGGCGTCAGCGGCGTCACCCGCCTGCGCTCCACCTCCGACGTCGCCCTCTCCCTCGTCTTCGTCGAATTCGACTGGGACACCGACATCACCACCGCGCGCCAGCTCGTCTGGGAACGCCTTCAGACCGTCGAACTTCCCGCCGACATCACCCCCTTCATGACCCCCGTCGCCTCCCTCATGGGCGAGATCCTCCTCGTCGGCCTCCGCAGCCCCGACGCCACCGTCGCCCCCCGCGACCTCCGCACCCTCGCCGACTGGACCGTCCGCCAGCGCTTCCAGAGCATTCCCGGCATCGCCGAAGTCCTCGCCATGGGCGGCGGCGTGAAGCAGATCCAGATCCAGCCGAACCCCAATCGCCTCCTCGCCTTCGACGTCACCCTCGACGAAGTGCAAACTGCCGCCGCCCACGCCGCCAGCAACACCACCGGCGGCTTCCTCTCCACCGGCCCGCAGGAGCTCATGGTCCGCAATCTCGCGATGTCCACCCACCTCGGCGACATCGCTCGCACCGTCGTCAAAACCGTCAACGACCGCCCCGTCACTCTCGCCGACGTCGCAAACGTCGCCTGGGACGTCGAGCCCATGCGCGGCGACGCCGCCGTCGACGGCACCCCGGGCGTCATCCTCAGCGTCACCAAATCCCCCGGGTTCGACACCCTCACGCTCACCGCCGAAGTCGAACGCGCCATCACCGAGCTCCGCACCTCCCTCCCCGCCGGCGTCGAGATCAAGCCGCTCTTTCGCCAAGCCGACTTCATCGACCACGCCGTCCACAACCTCGTCGAGGCCCTCCGCGACGGCGCCATCATGGTGTCGCTCATCCTCCTTCTCTTCCTCCTGAATCTCCGCACGACCTTCATCACCCTCACCGCCATCCCGCTCTCCTTTGCCATCACGCTCCTCGTCTTCGATGCCTTCGGCATCAGCGTGAATTCCATGACCCTCGGCGGCCTCGCCGTCGCCATCGGCATGGTCGTCGACGACGCCATCATCGACGTCGAAAACGTCTTCCGCAGATTACGGCAAAACGCCAGCCGCGCCGTCCCGCAGCCACGCCTCGAAGTCATCGCTCGCGCCTCCGCCGAGGTCCGGAATTCCATCCTCTACGCCACCCTCTTCATCATCCTCGTCTTCCTTCCACTCTTCGGGCTCAGCGGCGTCGAAGGCCGACTCTTCACCCCCATCGGCGTCGCGACCATCCTCAGCATGGCCGCCTCCTTCGTCGTCTCGCTCACCGTCATCCCCGTCCTCTGCTCACTCCTCCTCCGCCCCAAGGCCGGCAAGGACCACGGCGACAACCGCCTCGTCGCCGCGCTCAAGTGGTTCCTAAAAAACACCTGGCTCCGCCTCGCCCTCGACGCCCCCCTCCTCGTCCTCGCCGTCGCCGGCATCCTTCTCGCCCTCGCCGCCACGATCTATCCACTCATGGGCAAGGATTTCCTCCCCGCGTTTCAGGAGGAGACCGTCCTCGCCGCGCTCACCACCGCTCCCGGCACGTCCCTCGCGCAAACCAACGAAGTTGCCGCCGTCGCCGACCAACTTCTCCTCACCATCCCCGAAGTCCGCAGCGTCGGTCGTCGCGTTGGCCGCGCCGAGCGCGGCGACCACGTCGTCCCCGTCTCCACCGTCGAATTCGACGTCGACTTCAATCCCGGCGGACGCCCCCGCGACGAAGTCCGCGCCGACATTCGAAATCAACTCGCCACCATCCCCGGCACCTTCACCGCCCTCTCCGGCCCGCTCGCCGACCGCATCGGCCACATGCTCTCCGGGGTCTCCGCCAAGGTCGCCATCAAGATCTTCGGCCCCGACCTCGCCACCCTCCGCCGCCTCGGCGACGAGATTCAAGCCGTCGCCCAGAGCATCCCCGGCCTCGGCGACGCCCGCGTCGAGCAACAAGCCCTCATCCCCCAACTCCGCATCGAAGTCGACCGCGACCGCGCCCTCGCCTACGGCCTGACTCCCGGCGACATCAACGACCAGCTCGCCACCCTCATGGGCGGCACCACCGTCGCCCAGCTCACCGAAGGCCAGCGCACCATCGACCTCGTCGTCCGTCTCCCCGAAGAGTGGCGGGAGGACCCCGACCGCCTCGCCGAGATGATCCTCACCACCCCGACCGGCCGCCGCGTCCCGCTCGACGCCATCGCCGACCTCCGCGAAGCCAAGGGCCCCAACGTCATCCAGCGCGAGAACACCCAGCGCCGCTTCGTCGTCAGCATCAACCCCACCGCCCGCGACCTCACCGGCCTCGTCTCCACCCTCCAGGAGCAGATCGCCGAGCAGATCACCTTTCCCGAAGGCTACACCGTCAGCGCCGAAGGCGAGTTCCTCGCCCGGCAGGACGCCGCCCGCCGCATCACCCTCTTCGCCGCACTGGTCATTGTCATCATCGGCGTCCTCCTCACCCACTACTTCGGCACTCCCGTCTTCGCCCTCCAGGTCCTCTGCGACATCCCGCTCGCCATCATCGGCGGCCTCCTTCTCACCTGGCTTCTCGTCGACAACGTCAGCATCGCCACGCTCGTCGGGTTCATCGCCGTCGCCGGCATCGCCGCCCGCAACAGCGTCATGCTCATCTCCCACTACCTCCACCTCATGCGGCACGAAGGCGAAACGTTCAGCCGCGATATGATCGAACGCGGAACTTTGGAACGCCTCATCCCCGTCCTCATGACCGCCCTCTCCGCCGGATTGGCGTTGATCCCCCTCGTCCTCGCCGCCGGTGAACCCGGCAAGGAAATTCTCCACCCGGTCGCCGTCGTCATCGTCGGCGGATTGTTCACGTCAACCCTCCTCGGCCTCGGCGTCACCCCCGCCGTCTTCCGGCTCGTCGGCCAACGAGCCGCCGAGAAAGCCATCCAACGCGAAGCCCCTGCAACCCTCTAGATCGATGAACCACAGATTTCACAGATGAGCACGGATAGGATGCATGAGAAGCTTCACCCATCCGTGCTCATCCGTGCCATCCGTGGTCAAAAAACTCACCCACCTATAACCATGAAAAACATCCTCATCATCCTCCTCGCCATCACCATCTCCGCGGAAGCCGCCGACGACCGCCGCGCCGGCCCGAACGGCGGCCGCGTCATCGAGAGCGTTGACCCCCACGCCGAATTTTCCGTCCTCGAAGACCGCCGCGTGCAAATCACTTTCCTCGACGAATCGTTGAATCCCATCGCCGTCGCCGACCAGACCGTCGAAGTCATCGCCGGAGACCGCACGAACCCGACGGAATTGAGCTTCACCGAGACCAACGGCACCCTCACCTCCGACGCCCCCCTCCCCGAAGGCAACGCCGTCCCCGCCGTCGTCCGCATCAAAACCGATGCCGACAGCGAAACCGTTACCGAGCGCATCAACGTCAACCTCGCCCAATGCCCGACCTGCGACTACGCCGAATACGCGTGCACCTGCGGCCACTGAGACAATGCGGTTCAACCACGGATTTCACGGATAGGCACAGATTTATGAAATTCAGAATCATTCCACCTGTGACATCCGTGGTCATTCGCGTCGGCTACTCCGGCGCCTCATTCGTCGCCCCTTCGACACTGGCCGGCCGGCGGAAGATCCAGTAGTTGCTCTTGTTGACCGTCACCAGCTCCCACCCCTCGCCCGCGAGGCGATTCAGTGCTTCCTCGTAGTCCGCCGCATCCATGTCGGTGCGGGTGAACTGCGCGCTCGGCTCCTTCACCATCAGGTCGCCGATCTTTGCCATCGCCGCGGGCTGCCCCTTGAATATCTCGGCCAGCGGCATCACGCGGTATTCGAATTCCACTGCTGTCAGGTGAAAAACCGGAAGCAGTGCCAACGTCAGAAACCATTTCTTTTTCATCGTCCCTACATCGCTTCACCAACCCTCAACGGTCGCTCCACAGGAAACTAGCCCAAGCACCCCGAAATCAGCCTCGCCAAAAAACTCCACCCGTGACACGCGCCACTGGCCGGATCGAAACCACAGAAACTACAAATGAATAGAAATTCAGAATCACCCTATCTGTGCTAATCCGTGGAATCCGTGGTTAAAAACCAATCCACGGCCATCAATTGGAAACCCGTTTAATCCCCAGCTTCGCCTCTTTGAAGTTGAGCAAAAGTGCTGTCCTGATGACACTTTCCGTCATATGAAAACTAAACTCGCACTTCTCTCGACCGCTTTCGCTTTTGTCGCCTTCGCAGCTTCCTCGGCCTTCGCCGGTGACTGCAGCTCAAGTTGCTCCGGCAAGAAGGGTGAAAAGAAGGACGACACGAAAGAGTCCGCCACTCTCAGCATCAAGCTCTGATCGCTCGAACGATCTGACCTTTATCAGGCGCGGTTCCTCCGGGAGCCGCGCCTTTTTTCTTTTCCGCTTTTCCCCGCTTTGCCATACGCAGGACCGTGGTCGAACATCATCTCACGCGATTTACCCACCGCATGGTCACCACGGTGGACCGCGTGTTCGCCCGACTCCCCGGCCCCATCGTCACGCTCTACGAGACCCTCCGGCTTTATTCCGCCATCCGCGGCGAACAGCGAGCCGCTGCCTCCGCCTACTACGCTCTCTTTTCCATCGTTCCGCTCGTCGCGCTGATCCTCTCGATCGGCTCCATCTTCGTCGACCCCGTCCAGATCCGCACCGCCCTCGAAGACTTTGCACCGATCACCGTGGCGCAGCGGGAGATGATCCTGACCTCCGTCGATAATCTCCAGAAGATCCGCAGCAGCGTCAGCGTCGTCTCGCTCATCATTCTCGTCTGGACCTCCCTGCGCTTCTTTCAAGCCATCGTCCGTGCGGTCAACGACGCCTGGCGGACCCGCGCCATCCCCTGGTGGCAACTTCCGCTCAAGAATCTCGTGATGATCGCCGTCATCGGCAGTTCCCTCGTCCTCGGCATCTTCGTCCCGGCCGTCATCCAGGGCCTGCGTCACGTTGTCGAATCCCTTGACGCCGTCATCGCCGTTCACCTCCCGACCAGCGATCTCACCGCGATATTCGCGGCACTCGACTGGTCCCGCTACCTCGTCAGCGCCATCGTGCTCTTCTACGCCTTCACGATGCTCTACATGCTCGCTCCCCGTTGCCGGGTCAAATTCAGCGAGGTCTGGTTTCCGGCGATCATCGTCACCATTCTACTCCAGATCACGCAGGTCGCCTTCATCAGCGTCCTGCCGCACTTCATCCACTACTCCGAGATCTACGGTTCGATCAGCAGTCTCATGCTGCTCCTCTTCTGGATCTACATCTCCGGGCAGATCATCATTCTCGGCGCCTGCTTCAGCGCCACCGCCGCCGGAGGCCACGCGACGGCTCCCGAGCCTACTCCATCCACTGAAGGAAATTGAAATTCGCCGAGATGGCGAAAGCGATCAACACCGCGGTCGCGATCGCACCCAGGATCAAAAACGTCGCGCCTCCCAACAGCAGACGGCGAATCAACAAATCCTCGGAATCGGACGAATCAGACATGCGTCGGACGCTAGAATTCGTCCGTCCGCAAGTCAATCAAACCAGCGAAACGGACGCCGCACCCGCAGTCTCGCCACGTGCCACTTGCTTGGACACCTCATCCGGGCTATCTCGGAGAGCCGTGACGCTCGTTCGCCGACACATCTGCCTACTTTGGGTCTTCGTCGTTTGCCTGATTGGTGCGACGCAGCTCGGCCATGCCGTCGAGCACGCGAACGAGACTGCCGTTTGCCAATTCCACGAGCACGCGCCCTGCCCGGGCACCGATCCGGCGGAACCCGCTCACACCGATCACTCCGATTGTCCGGTCGAGCACACCTGCTGCCACGGTCACGCTCCCGTTTTCGTCGCCTTCCAAAACGACCGCCAATTCCTCCCGCTGACGACCCTCGTTCGTCCGCCGTCCTCTCGCGACCATATCGCGATCGAAGGCCCGACCCGGGAAATCGATTACCCCCCGCAGTTGTCCTGATCCCTCGCGGGCGCAGCGTGCCCGCGACTCGCGTTTGCAGACGTTCCCCGGCCATCGCCGGAACCGCATCGATCAGGACACCTCATGAAATTTTTTCCCGTTATCCATTCCATCACCGCCCCGGCGCTCGTTAGCGCCGCGGTGATCCTCGCCCTCGTTGGCCTCAGCGCGCACTCCCGCGCCCAGTCCGCCCTCACCCCGGAGAAGGCCGCCGCGATCGCCCGCGCCAACAACGCCGAACTCCTCGCTGCCCGTCACCTCATCGCCGAGGCCGAAGCCCGCACCCGCACCACCGGCCGCCTCACCAATCCCGAGTTGACCTTCGAAGTCGGAGCCGGCCCCCGATCCCAAGCTCGCCTCGGAGTTGCCTTCACCCAGCGTTTTCCCCTCACCGCCCGCCTCGCGCTGGAACGCCGCCACTCCGCCATCGCCATCGAGATGGCCCGACTCGAGCTCGACGACCGTGCCCGCCTCATCGCCGGCCGGGCTCGCGCCACCGCCACCAAGCTGGCCGCCATCCGCGAATCCGTCCGCCTCACCGCCACCCAGACCCGCGACCTCGAGACCTTCGCAAAATCCCTCACCGCCCAGTCCGCCGAGGGCCTCACATCCTCCCTCGCTGCCAACCAAGCCGACCTCGCCGCCAAAACGCTGGCCGCCACCAGCGAAGTCACCAAAGCCGAGGCCATCCCCCTCGCCGAAGAACTCGCCACCCTCCTCGGCCGGCCACCTGCTTCCTTCCCAAACGTCGTGCTCGCCGCGCTCCCGTCGCAGCCACCCTCGCCCCGCACACCGACGACCCGCCCAGACCTCCGTCTTGCAGAACTCGCCGTCGAAGCCGGCGACACCTCGGTCGCCATCGCCCGCGCCTCCCGCTGGGACGACGTCGGCGTCGGCGTCTTCTACGAAGGCGAGCGCCTCGCCGCCGAAGAAGGTGGATTCGAAAACGAAAACCTCGCCGGAGTCCGCGTCAGCATTCCCCTCCCACTCTGGCAGGACGGTCGCGGAGCCGTCGCCGAGAAGACCGCCACCCTCGACCGCCGCCGAGCCGAACTCGCCGCCCTCCGCCTTGCCGTCCGCAACGAGGCCGATTCCGCCCACCGCCTGCTCGTCGCCGCCTTCCAGACCGCGCGCACGCTTGAAACCGACCTTCTGCCCGCCGCCCGCGCACTCGTCGCCTCCAGCGAAGCCGCCTACCAACGCGGCGAGATCGATTTCCCCACGCTCTTCAGCGCCCGCACCCGTCTCGCCGACGCCCAGACCTCCGCCCTCGCCGCGCGCCAATCCTACCACCTCGCCCACGCCAAATGGCTCACCGCCACCGAGCAATGAATCCACTTCCATCCAAAAAATACCCAGAACTCTGCACCCCGCGACGAAGTCGCCATCCCCTAAAAGAAATCCGCGTCCCTCTGTTTAATCTGCGGACAACAACCGTATTCCTCACCCTCCTCTGCGGGCCCCTCGCCGCCGAACAGCCAATCATCCTCACCGACACCGCGACTAAAAATCTCGGGATCGAACTCGCCACCGCCGAGGAATCGAACTTCGAAGAAACCATCTTCGCCCTCGGCGTCATCGACGTCCTCCCCGGCCACCGCGCCGCCGTCAGCAGCCGCATCGCCGGACGCGCGACCGAAGTTTTCATCCAGCACGACCACTTCATCCAGGCGGGCGAGCCCGCCGTCATCGTCGAAAGCCGCCAGCCCGGCAACCCCCCTCCCTCCATCACTCTCGACGCCCCGATCTCCGGCCTCGTCACCACGACCAACGTAGCGATCGGCAAACCGGTCGACCCCGACGAGTCCCTCGCCGAGATCATCGACGTCGACGCCGTTTACGCCGTTGCCCGCGTCCCCGAGCACCTCGCCGCCAGACTCTCTCCCGGCATCCCGGCCCGCATCGTCGTCCCCGCCGTTGGCCCAAAAGCCCACCCCTCCCGCCTCGAGCACCTCGGCTCGGAAGCCGATCCCGAGTCCGGCACCGTCGAAGCCGCCTTCCGGGTCGAAAATCCCAACCACGCCCTCCGCCCGGGCATGCGCGCGGAATTTTCCATCGTCGTGGCCGAACGCAAAAACGTCATGAGCGTCCCGCGCGAAGCCATCCAAGGCGACCCATCCAACCGCGTCGTTTACGTTGCAGATTTCGAACTCCCCAACGCCTTCCACCGCGCCCCCGTCGAGATCGGCCTCCGCAACGACCAATCCGTCGAGATCCTCAGTGGCCTCTTCCCCGGCGACGAAGTCGTCACCACCGGCAGCTACCTCCTCGGCTTCGCCGGCGGCAACGCCAGCATCTCGCTAAAGGAAGCCCTCGACGCCGCCCACGGTCACGAACACGCCGAAGACGGCTCCGAACTCACCGCCGCCGACCGCGCAGCCCGCGCTGCGGCCGCCAACCCCGACGCCGCCCCCGCGTCTGCGATCACCCCGCTCACCACCTTCCTCGCCATCACCTGCGCGATTCTATTGCTCCTGCTCATCGCATCCCTCCTCCGCCGCCCGGCCTGACCCGATGCTGAATCGCCTCATCCGCTTCTCGCTCGCGCACCGCGCGCTGATTCTCATCGGCGCGATCATCCTCCTCGTGCTCGGCGCGCGCACGGCGACCCAGCTCCCCGTCGAAGTCCTCCCCGACCTCACCAAGCCGACCGTCACCATCCTCACCGAATCCCCCGGCCTCGCTCCCGAAGAAGTCGAAACTCTCGTCACCGTCCCGCTCGAAAACTCCCTCATGGGCGTCAGCGGCGTCACCCGCCTGCGCTCCACCTCCGACGTCGCCCTCTCCCTCGTCTTCGTCGAATTCGACTGGGACACCGACATCACCACCGCGCGCCAGCTCGTCTGGGAACGCCTTCAGACCGTCGAACTTCCCGCCGACATCACCCCCTTCATGACCCCCGTCGCCTCCCTCATGGGCGAGATCCTCCTCGTCGGCCTCCGCAGCCCCGACGCCACCGTCGCCCCCCGCGACCTCCGCACCCTCGCCGACTGGACCGTCCGCCAGCGCTTCCAGAGCATTCCCGGCATCGCCGAAGTCCTCGCCATGGGCGGCGGCGTGAAGCAGATCCAGATCCAGCCGAACCCCAATCGCCTCCTCGCCTTCGACGTCACCCTCGACGAAGTGCAAACTGCCGCCGCCCACGCCGCCAGCAACACCACCGGCGGCTTCCTCTCCACCGGCCCGCAGGAGCTCATGGTCCGCAATCTCGCGATGTCCACCCACCTCGGCGACATCGCTCGCACCGTCGTCAAAACCGTCAACGACCGCCCCGTCACTCTCGCCGACGTCGCAAACGTCGCCTGGGACGTCGAGCCCATGCGCGGCGACGCCGCCGTCGACGGCACCCCGGGCGTCATCCTCAGCGTCACCAAATCCCCCGGGTTCGACACCCTCACGCTCACCGCCGAAGTCGAACGCGCCATCACCGAGCTCCGCACCTCCCTCCCCGCCGGCGTCGAGATCAAGCCGCTCTTTCGCCAAGCCGACTTCATCGACCACGCCGTCCACAACCTCGTCGAGGCCCTCCGCGACGGCGCCATCATGGTGTCGCTCATCCTCCTTCTCTTCCTCCTGAATCTCCGCACGACCTTCATCACCCTCACCGCCATCCCGCTCTCCTTTGCCATCACGCTCCTCGTCTTCGATGCCTTCGGCATCAGCGTGAATTCCATGACCCTCGGCGGCCTCGCCGTCGCCATCGGCATGGTCGTCGACGACGCCATCATCGACGTCGAAAACGTCTTCCGCAGATTACGGCAAAACGCCAGCCGCGCCGTCCCGCAGCCACGCCTCGAAGTCATCGCTCGCGCCTCCGCCGAGGTCCGGAATTCCATCCTCTACGCCACCCTCTTCATCATCCTCGTCTTCCTTCCACTCTTCGGGCTCAGCGGCGTCGAAGGCCGACTCTTCACCCCCATCGGCGTCGCGACCATCCTCAGCATGGCCGCCTCCTTCGTCGTCTCGCTCACCGTCATCCCCGTCCTCTGCTCACTCCTCCTCCGCCCCAAGGCCGGCAAGGACCACGGCGACAACCGCCTCGTCGCCGCGCTCAAGTGGTTCCTAAAAAACACCTGGCTCCGCCTCGCCCTCGACGCCCCCCTCCTCGTCCTCGCCGTCGCCGGCATCCTTCTCGCCCTCGCCGCCACGATCTATCCACTCATGGGCAAGGATTTCCTCCCCGCGTTTCAGGAGGAGACCGTCCTCGCCGCGCTCACCACCGCTCCCGGCACGTCCCTCGCGCAAACCAACGAAGTTGCCGCCGTCGCCGACCAACTTCTCCTCACCATCCCCGAAGTCCGCAGCGTCGGTCGTCGCGTTGGCCGCGCCGAGCGCGGCGACCACGTCGTCCCCGTCTCCACCGTCGAATTCGACGTCGACTTCAATCCCGGCGGACGCCCCCGCGACGAAGTCCGCGCCGACATTCGAAATCAACTCGCCACCATCCCCGGCACCTTCACCGCCCTCTCCGGCCCGCTCGCCGACCGCATCGGCCACATGCTCTCCGGGGTCTCCGCCAAGGTCGCCATCAAGATCTTCGGCCCCGACCTCGCCACCCTCCGCCGCCTCGGCGACGAGATTCAAGCCGTCGCCCAGAGCATCCCCGGCCTCGGCGACGCCCGCGTCGAGCAACAAGCCCTCATCCCCCAACTCCGCATCGAAGTCGACCGCGACCGCGCCCTCGCCTACGGCCTGACTCCCGGCGACATCAACGACCAGCTCGCCACCCTCATGGGCGGCACCACCGTCGCCCAGCTCACCGAAGGCCAGCGCACCATCGACCTCGTCGTCCGTCTCCCCGAAGAGTGGCGGGAGGACCCCGACCGCCTCGCCGAGATGATCCTCACCACCCCGACCGGCCGCCGCGTCCCGCTCGACGCCATCGCCGACCTCCGCGAAGCCAAGGGCCCCAACGTCATCCAGCGCGAGAACACCCAGCGCCGCTTCGTCGTCAGCATCAACCCCACCGCCCGCGACCTCACCGGCCTCGTCTCCACCCTCCAGGAGCAGATCGCCGAGCAGATCACCTTTCCCGAAGGCTACACCGTCAGCGCCGAAGGCGAGTTCCTCGCCCGGCAGGACGCCGCCCGCCGCATCACCCTCTTCGCCGCACTGGTCATTGTCATCATCGGCGTCCTCCTCACCCACTACTTCGGCACTCCCGTCTTCGCCCTCCAGGTCCTCTGCGACATCCCGCTCGCCATCATCGGCGGCCTCCTTCTCACCTGGCTTCTCGTCGACAACGTCAGCATCGCCACGCTCGTCGGGTTCATCGCCGTCGCCGGCATCGCCGCCCGCAACAGCGTCATGCTCATCTCCCACTACCTCCACCTCATGCGGCACGAAGGCGAAACGTTCAGCCGCGATATGATCGAACGCGGAACTTTGGAACGCCTCATCCCCGTCCTCATGACCGCCCTCTCCGCCGGATTGGCGTTGATCCCCCTCGTCCTCGCCGCCGGTGAACCCGGCAAGGAAATTCTCCACCCGGTCGCCGTCGTCATCGTCGGCGGATTGTTCACGTCAACCCTCCTCGGCCTCGGCGTCACCCCCGCCGTCTTCCGGCTCGTCGGCCAACGAGCCGCCGAGAAAGCCATCCAACGCGAAGCCCCTGCAACCCTCTAGATCGATGAACCACAGATTTCACAGATGAGCACGGATAGGATGCATGAGAAGCTTCACCCATCCGTGCTCATCCGTGCCATCCGTGGTCAAAAAACTCACCCACCTATAACCATGAAAAACATCCTCATCATCCTCCTCGCCATCACCATCTCCGCGGAAGCCGCCGACGACCGCCGCGCCGGCCCGAACGGCGGCCGCGTCATCGAGAGCGTTGACCCCCACGCCGAATTTTCCGTCCTCGAAGACCGCCGCGTGCAAATCACTTTCCTCGACGAATCGTTGAATCCCATCGCCGTCGCCGACCAGACCGTCGAAGTCATCGCCGGAGACCGCACGAACCCGACGGAATTGAGCTTCACCGAGACCAACGGCACCCTCACCTCCGACGCCCCCCTCCCCGAAGGCAACGCCGTCCCCGCCGTCGTCCGCATCAAAACCGATGCCGACAGCGAAACCGTTACCGAGCGCATCAACGTCAACCTCGCCCAATGCCCGACCTGCGACTACGCCGAATACGCGTGCACCTGCGGCCACTGAGACAATGCGGTTCAACCACGGATTTCACGGATAGGCACAGATTTATGAAATTCAGAATCATTCCACCTGTGACATCCGTGGTCATTCGCGTCGGCTACTCCGGCGCCTCATTCGTCGCCCCTTCGACACTGGCCGGCCGGCGGAAGATCCAGTAGTTGCTCTTGTTGACCGTCACCAGCTCCCACCCCTCGCCCGCGAGGCGATTCAGTGCTTCCTCGTAGTCCGCCGCATCCATGTCGGTGCGGGTGAACTGCGCGCTCGGCTCCTTCACCATCAGGTCGCCGATCTTTGCCATCGCCGCGGGCTGCCCCTTGAATATCTCGGCCAGCGGCATCACGCGGTATTCGAATTCCACTGCTGTCAGGTGAAAAACCGGAAGCAGTGCCAACGTCAGAAACCATTTCTTTTTCATCGTCCCTACATCGCTTCACCAACCCTCAACGGTCGCTCCACAGGAAACTAGCCCAAGCACCCCGAAATCAGCCTCGCCAAAAAACTCCACCCGTGACACGCGCCACTGGCCGGATCGAAACCACAGAAACTACAAATGAATAGAAATTCAGAATCACCCTATCTGTGCTAATCCGTGGAATCCGTGGTTAAAAACCAATCCACGGCCATCAATTGGAAACCCGTTTAATCCCCAGCTTCGCCTCTTTGAAGTTGAGCAAAAGTGCTGTCCTGATCCCGGTGATGTTCAGATAACCAAGCATCTGCGCCAAATGGCTCTCGTTGAATGCAGACACGACCTTGGCATCCACAATCAGTCGCTCCTCAACGATCAAATCCGGCACGAGCGTGCCAATGAGCTGACCGTCATAGAAAACCTCAAACGGCTTCTGCGCCTCACACCGCAACCCCTGCTTCCGCAACTCAATGGCCAGTGCCCGCTCATAAAGCTTCTCATCCAAACCCGGCTTCAAAGCATTGAGCACCCGCATCGCGGCACCAATCACCACGTGAGTCAGATCAGGATCATCCGTGCCCATCCGTGAAATCAGTGGTTAAAAAACGCATGAATGGGAACCACGGATTTCACAGATGAGCACAGATGGTGAAACTCGGTATCCGCCTCCGCCGCGAAGTCGTTCAGCTCCCGCCCCCCATTTCTTGTCCCGCTTCTTTTACCACGCCGCACGAATTCTCTCATGAGTCAGATCAGATTCATCCGTGTCCATCCGTGAAATCAGTGGTTAATAAGGCATAAATTGGAACCACGGATCTCACGGATGAGCACAGATGGATTAATCCGCGGTGCCCCGCAGGGGCTCCGCAGGATCGTTTCGCTCAGGCCTCCTCCTTGTAGAATCTCGGGTTCGTAGCGCTATCCGCCGCCTACATGCGGACGTTCCGACAATGCGCATCCAGCTGTCGCCGGACCAGATCCACCTCGTCAGCCGTCAGCGGTGTCGTCCGGTCACTCGCATGAGGCCGCGGCCGAGGTGCCCGTCACGCGTCCCGGCCCAGCAGCCAATCGGCGACGGCTTCGACGTCCTTAAACTCGGGGATCCAGGCGAGTTCTTCGGGGAGGTCGGTCGTGAACTCGCAGCGCAGGCGGACCGGGTGGGCCCCGGACTCGATCGCGGCATGCTGGTTGTAGATGCGGTCGTCGACAAGGATGGTTTCGTCCGGGTTGAGCGCATACTTCTCATAGCACACCCGGAGTCGGTCGCTCTTGGCGGTGTCGTGCATGAACTCGCCGTGCTGCACGCATTCGATGGTCAGGAAGTCGCTCACCGGGGCGAGGATGTCGTTGAGGTAGGCGGTCTTCGCCTCGACATCAAAGGTCGCCGACATCGTGAACTGACGGTAGCCGCGCTCATTCAGCCGCTTGAGGACTTCGATCACTTGAGGGTAGAGCGGGCGGTTCCGGAAGCAGGCTTGGTCAGCACAGAAGTCCCGATCCATCTCCGCCCCGAGCTCCGGGTGCGTCTTCAACTCCAGCGCTCCATACTCCGGAACGATCGGCAGGACCTCAGGCAATTGCTCCCACTTCAACCCCGCGTAGCGATCCCGGTAGTTCGGATGCCCCGTCAGGAAATGGAAGTAGGCATGGTTCAGGTTCGCCAGAACCCCATCAACGTCCCAGAAGATGTTCTTAATTTCGCTCGGGTTCATGAGGTGGAAAAGCGTCGAGCATGGTCGAGGCCGATCCTGCAGAAAAGACTTTGTTGGGATCAAGGTGGCGAGCCGGGAAAATTGCTAAGGCCTCCATTCAGAACCGCCTCGCATAATCCGGGTCCAGGGTTCCGAAAATCTTGTCCCAGAGAAGCACCACTCGCAACCGCAGATGTCACGGATGACCACGGATCGTTTCCAGACTTGGATTCATCTGCGCCCATCTGCGCCATCTGTGGTTCAAACTGTATTCGTATCCTCACCGCTCTCACGCCTACAGCCGGACATCTCGACAAAGAGCGTCGAGCTGCCGCCGGATGAGATCTACCTCCGCATCCGTCAGCGGTGTTTTCCGGTAGCCTTCGATTACGCCGGGTAGGTTTTTCGGATTTTGGACACTTACCGCGCCTTTCCCCGTTGGCGTTACCCACCATCCGGGGAGACTCATCGTCTGCGCCCGAGCCGTCTTTCTCCACCACCGCCCAGAGCGCCAAAGGACCGTTGCTAGGACTGGATTTACCACCAACCAAATCTCTTGGAAGGTTTGCAGTAATCTCTCATGTCACCGCACGTAATCGCATCGATCGCATCCGGAAGCGACACATTCAATCTAAGAACAAGGACATGATTCAAATATTCTCTCAAGGCTCCATGAACTTCTGAAGGGATTCGAATATCCCGCGTCTTTCGTCCCTCGAATCGCCAGCCACAGTGGAGAAGACTACTGGCCAGCCTAAGCAATAACGAGCTCTCACCCGTCACCTCTTTTTCAGACTCAATCAACTGATTGATACCGACAGAAAGCGCGTGGATTTCGGAACGAGCATCAGTTTCCGTCATCACTTCGGGGAGGATCATATCCATCCCCGTGCTTTGCCTGAATCTTTCAAAACATCCATAGGCATCGCAAAGTTTACCGCGACGATAAGCCGTATGATTACCTGGGCAGCATATACTTCGAAGTAGGTAGTCCAAAGAATTGACGAGGCTTTTATCACTATCTTCTGTGATCAAATTCGAGCCATTGAAAAGCACCTGCATCGCCCCAAGGAAATTCAGGGCATCGTCTCCAACGACATCCTGGTCGATCTGATGAAGTAATGGCTTCAGAAGGTCGATCATTCGTAGAATCGGAACAATGGTTTCTTCTGTGGATGGGACATGCCATTGCGGCAAATCCGGCACAGTCACCCAATCCTCCCCAATTCTGCGCTGCACGCGCCAAACGTCCCCATTCGTGTAAATAATGAACGTGGCGTTGATTCCGTGGGTATTTGCATAGCTGCGGGCTTGTTCAATCCCACCTTCGTGCTTGTTGTTGTTGCGCTCCTTGCACTCGATAACTGCCCAAGGTTTGCCGCCCTTGGAGATCAAGACATCTATCCGATAGCGTTTCGAGCCAACCCTTACTTGCCTTTCGAATTCAATCTGACCCACAGGAATTCCGTAGGCCCGGAGCAACTCATGGGCGCACCACTGCCTTACAGGTTCTTCACGATTCTCGCGAATCCCAGGTCTCGTCGTCTTCTTCGGAAACAAGTAAACCTCTGGATCGATTTCGTAAAACGGAAGCCGCACGCCCAATTACCTCAGTTCTCTTCGAAGTAGTCCGTGTCGATCCGCTTGATCGTAATCGTCCTTGTCGCGGAAACGCCTATGTCGTGCTCGATCATCAGGTCCGCGAGACGTGGACCGTCAATCAGGATGACCTTCTGAGTGACCATTTTTGCGTATTCAGTCGCAGTGGAGGCAAAGTCGCCGGTGGTGATGAAGACACCCTTGTTCGCCTGCTTGCCAGCCAGTGCGCCGACAAAGCTTTGGATTTCCTTCCGGCCCACCGTATTCTGCCAGCGCTTCGCCTGAACGTAGATCACGTCCAATCCAAGCCGGTCCTCGTTGATGATTCCGTCGATCCCCTCGTCATTGGACCTCTTCGTCACCGTGGCGGCCTCCGCCCTGGATCCGCCGTAGCCCATCGCGAATAGCAGATCGACCACCACTTGCTCGAATCGAAACGGATCGATTTTCTTCAGACTCTCCTCGACCTCAACCCGCAGGCTCGTTCTTAGCTCAGCCAGGGCCCCATCGATCTGCTCCTCCGGCGTTTCGCCATCGCCCGGTGCGACGACCACTTTCTTTGATCCGCCAACGGACTTCCCGGATGGCGTCAGAAATTTGTCGAATGCGGTCGATTGCTGGCGGAGATAGCTTCTCGTGAGCACTTCCGGCCCCGATTCGAGAAGTCTTCGCCCCTCCCCGTTGATCTCATACTTGCCCTTTACCGGTCGATTCAGTGCCCCGCATCGATAGAGATCGTAGCACGCCCAATTGACTCGGTTATGCCAACGCCGCTGGGTCCCGCTTGGAAGCATCTCCGTAAGGTCCTCCTCACTCAGTTCAAAATGCGGAGCGAGTAGATCGAAAACTTCAGCAATCGAGGTCAGCCGACCCACTTTTGAAAGCAGGTCAAGAGCGGGGCGTCGAATTTGGTCGAGTTCGGGAACAGCCATGAGTGTGGTTCTTTTTGCTGATTACTGCTCACCGATCAATCTGCCTTGGAGGCAAGCGCTCCCTCCACGGCTCGAAACTCCTCCAGCGCGGCTTCGAGCGATTCCACGATCTCGGCGGCTAACACCGCGGGCGCCGGGAGGTTCTCGCTGTCTTCGAGGCTTTCGTCCTTCAGCCAGAAGATGTCGAGGTTGGCTTTGTCTCTCGCGACGATCTCGTCGTAGGCGAACTTCTTGAAGCGCTCGGTTTCTTTGCGCTTCGCGACCTTGCCCGGCTGGTAGACACCAATGAAATCCGTCAGGTCCTTCGTCGCAAGAGGATTGGTCTTGAGGGTGAAGTGCTGGTTGGTGCGGAGGTCGTAGATCCAGAGATCCTTGGTCCAGGGCTTTTCGCTGGCTTCTTTGCGGGTAAAGAAGAGGACGTTGGCCTTAACGCCTTGCGCGTAGAAGATGCCGGTGGGCAGGCGCAGCAACGTGTGGACGTTGCAGCGCTTGAGGAGTTCGCGGCGGATGGTTTCCCCCGCGCCGCCTTCGAAGAGGACGTTGTCAGGGAGCACGACGGCTGCTGCGCCGCCGACTTTGAGTTCGCTGACGATGTGCTGGAGGAAGTTGAGCTGTTTGTTGCTGGTCGTCGCCCAGAATTCGTCGCGCTCGTATTCCTGCTTTTCGGTCGAGATCTTGCCGTCGTCGCCGACGATGGTGTAGCCGCCTTTTTTGCCAAAGGGCGGGTTCGCCAGGATCATGTCGAACTTCCTGCCGCTGGGCTGCGCGAGGGCGTCGGCGCGGTCGACGGGCGGGTCGTTGGCGTCGGCGGTGGAGCCGATGCCGTGGAGGTAGAGGTTCATCGCACAGAGACTGACGACGCCGGGGACGATGTCGGTGCCGCGCAGGGCCTCGGTGCGGAGGTGCTTCATCGCGGCCCGGTCGAGCTTGTTGTGCTGGGAAATGTAGTCGTGAGCCGCCAGGAGGAACCCCCCCGTCCCACAAGCCGGATCCCCAATCGCCTGTCCTGGCTCAGGACCCATGACCTCGACGATGGCGCGGATCAGCGGGCGCGGCGTGAAGTATTGGCCGGCTCCCTTGTCCGACGAGCTGGCGGTCTTTTCGAGCAGGCCTTCGTAGATGGCGCCCTTGATGTCGACGTCCATGCCGGACCAATCCTCGTCGGCGATCATCTTGATGACGCGCTGGAGGTCGGAGGGGTTGGAGATTTTGTTCTGGGCCTTGCGGAAGATGATGCCGACGAGGCCGGGCTCTTTGCCGAGGTTCTCGAGGGTGTGGCGGTAGTGAATTTCAAGCGCGTCGCCGCTCTTGCTGCTCAGCTCGGACCACTTGAATGCATCCGGGATGGGATTGTCGAAGCCCAGCTCGGTCATCTCGTCGGCCAACTTTAGAAAGAGCAAATACGTGATTTGCTCCACGTAATCCCCGTAACCGACACCGGCATTTTTCAGGACGTGCGCGTAATTCCAAACCTTGGAGACGGTGGCGGAGGAGTCGTTACTCATGAGTCATTCTCCTTGTTTTCAAGCTTCTCGACTTCCTTGTCGAAATCGGACCGGTATTCGAGGTCCTGCCGTGGACGGAATTTCTCAAACTCACTTTCCGCATATTCTTTCGCGAGTTTGGCGGTGACTTTTCCAGCGTCTTTCAGCACGGCTCGGTCATCGAACTCGAGGAAGACATCAAGCCGTTTGGCCCAATCCTCCATCGTCATCGGGATACGGCGTTTGGCGCGGTCTTCGGCGAGCTCAAGGTAGGCGTTGACGATGCGGCCGAGTGATTCCAGCTCTTCCTGATTGAGGTAGTTTTTTGCAACTGCGACATCGGTTTTGAGAATTTTGCCCTCCGGCGCGTTTTCCCACGTCGACAAACCCATGTGGGGCTTTTCGGCATCGGCCCGCTCCTGGATGAGTTCGGCAGCCGTCCGCCCGTGGATGGCAAAGTGCAGCTTGTTCTGCACCTTGGCGAAGAACTCTCGTGTGGTGGGTGCCTCCTTGTTGTAGTCCAGCGCCGTCGCGTAGATGTCCGTGATCTTCTGGTAAAATCGCCGCTCGCTAAGTCGGATTTCGCGGATTTCCTCCAGCAGCCGTTCGAAGTAGTCCTCGTTGAGAAACGCTCCGTTCTCCATGCGCTTCCGGTCGAGAACGTAACCCTTGATGGCAAAATCCCGGAGGATGCCCGTTGCCCACTGGCGGAACTGGGTGGCACGGACGGAGTTGACCCGGTAACCAACGGAAATAATCGCATCCAGATTGTAATGATCGACCTCACGCGCTACCTCGCGGGAACCTTCGGTTTGAACTGTTCGGAATTTCCGAAGAGTTGCGTCCGGGCTGATCTCACCTTGCTCAAAGATGTTCTTCAGGTGTTCGTTGATGGTTGGAACCGTGACCTCAAACAGCCGTGCCATCAGCTTCTGGGAGAGCCAGATGGTTTCGTCCTCGTAGCGCACTTCCAGCCCGTCGCCGCCAGATTGGGCGGAGAAAATAAGGAACTCTGCGGTGGAGTTTCGAATGTGTCTTTTATCGGCCATAAGGTAGAAACGGCGTCCCGCCGCTTTGTGGGTTAAACTGAAGAAAGCGGCAAGATGCCGCTTCTACTCTCGGCTAGCTTGAGGAGCCGAGTCCCGCAGCAGCGGGACGAGACAGGCAACCCGCAGGGATGGGCGACAGCCCGGAGACCGAAGGTCGGAGCCAACAGCAGGTAGGTGATCAACGCCGGTGCGGCTCGCACTCGATGGTTTCGCCGTAACCGACCCCCGCGTTCTTGAGGACGTGGGCGTAGTTCCAGACTTTGGAGACGATGGAGGCTGAGTTGTCGTTTAGCATTTTTTAAATTCTATTTTGAAATTCTCACTCCGGTTCTAATTCATCACCTTCGTCAGTGGAGCCATTGAGCGCCTCAGGCAGATACTTTGCGTAACGCTCACGAAGAACGGCCAAGCCATCGTCAATTGTAGCGGTGTAACCTAGCTTTTCCTGAAAGAGTTCCAATCTCGTCCGGCAGTTCTGGAGGATCTCAGCCCAAGTAATCAGGCCGATTCGGTAGTTGTCTGAAACGTTAAAAAAACCACGCGGAAGCGCCGGTTGATTGACTGATTTCACCGCTGGTCCAGACATTTCGCTCGAAACTGCGATGAAAGTCCAATAGGTGTTGTCGATGTCGAATCGCTCGTCTTCGACAACAGCATATGCATAGCTTTCGATCTGCGCCTTTACGTCGAGATCAACTTTTTGGCTGGGCCGTTTGAGTTCCACCACAAGGAATTCACGGCGGTTCTTTCGATTTTGAGGGATCTCTCGGGCAAGCATCAAATCAATCACCGCTTGTCTTCCGTCATCACGAATCACCTTCTGGAGGTTTTCACCCGGCCGAAGCTTCTTCAGTTGCTTGCCCAGAACAGTGGTTAGCGTCTGATCGCTAGACGTGAGATGAAACTCTTCGCCGAAAATCCACGTCTCCTCTTCCAGTATTTTGTGAAGCTGACTACGTTCCTCTAACTCCTTCTTCGAATCCTCATTAAACAGAAGCTCCTCTAATCCCTTCAAGAATGCCAAACGGTCTGTTATCAGCTTATTTGCTTCGATGATTGCGGACAGGGTCGTTCGATCGAGCAATTCAGCTAACTCTTCCTGTTTCTCTTTGGGAAGGTCTAGGACATCTTGGAAAATCTTCTGAAGGGCTGCAGGATTATCCTCAAGCGCCTCACGGAGCATCCGAAACGTGAATTTCCGCGACTTGGTGTCGGCCTTCTGAAAGTCGTCCAAGTATTCGTGGACATTGAAAGCACAAATCTCGAAAACTTGACGACGCGCTGCTTCAATCGGATCGGCAGCTTCACCATGGTAGGGATAGATACCTTCCTCTTTCCAATCCTTGACGAGATCCGCCGCGGCATGGGCTCTCTTGCTGCGAAAGTGGGCCCGCATTCGATTTCGGCTTATCTCGATCAGCGTGCCAAGAGCCGGATCAAGATCTTCAAGTTCCAACCGATTCTCGGCATTCAGTTCCTCGATGAGAGGAGATCGAATGTAAGCAGTAAATTGAAATTCTGATCCCGGACGGATTCCCGCATCGATTTCGCGATAGGTAAATCCTCCTTCGTTGCAGAGGCAAATCTTTCTCCCCTTTCGAGTTTCCCATTCGACGATCTGAACCACGGCAGTGGTCTTTCGACCGCCGCCGAGATCGATCCCTTTGAGGTCGTATTCGCGAAAATCTTTCTGTGCGGCCTCGGGACGAATTCTTTCGCCTCTAAAAAACAAAGACGCGGAGGGGTAGTCTCTTAAATATAGCGCAAAGAACTCAGTCAGCTTATCAGAAGCCTTCCCTTCCAAGCTTAGATCTCCGAGATTGTCAGCCGTATCGCGAATTCGAACAATAGTCCCAGATGGTGATCCTGGGCTCAGAGCAGGATCTGTGATCGAGAATCGTTTCAGATTAGCTCGGTTCCCTGAGATCGAATAAGTACTTTTCTCGCCATTCGTTCCAAACACAGTTTCCCATGTAACTCTTTTCCCCAGAGCAAATGCTTTGAACCTTCCTTTGCCTTCTTTGCCATGTAGCATTCGCTTCTCACCGTGAGTGCGCGTCGCTCCCTTCTTCCATGAGCCTCCTAGTTTGCGGAAGCACTCGTTAGCGTCATCAAATGGAATGCCGAGGCCGTTGTCCTTAACTACAATCTCTTCGACATTGCCGAGTCCATTCTCTTCGACTTCGACTTCAACAACACTTGCATCAGCGTCGAAGGAGTTCCAGAGCAGCTCCGCAAGCGCATTGACAGGCTTTGCATTTGCGAGGGAATCAAGGTGATCCGGTTGCGCTTCTACTTCAATTTCAGTGCTCATAAATGGACGTTAGAGATTTCCAGCAAAGGCTGATGAGAGGGTGGATTGGCGGAGGCGGTTGGAGCGGGTGATTTGGCGGTCGAGTTCGGCTTCGAGGTGGTCGATGGCGGTGGTGCGGGCTTCGACTTCGGCGACGATTTGGTGTTGTTCGGCGACTGTTGGGATGGGAACGGGAAAACTGCTCAGCACCCCCTTGTTAATCGAAGCAAGATTTGTCGTCTGAGTTCCCTCATCGATAAAGAACTGTTGACCGAATACATTGCCCCAGTGTGAAAGGAACTTTGGAAGAATCGTTTCCAAGTCGTATGCAGAAGCTCTAAATACGTGATTCTGGGTGATACATGGATCGATTTGACCTTCCCAGATCCAGCCACGGCCAAGCTTGTCGCGGTCTCCTCCTTCGTTGAAAAGGACGTCGCCCTTCTTCAATGAGAGAACTGGAAGTCGATCAGCCTCTATTTCCATGAACTTCACCTCATCAAGAACAAGGTGGCCACGTTGCACATTAGCGACCCGAAGATAAGAAACTTCGAGCGGGTTCTTGTGCGTCCTGGTCTTGCTCACGGACATTCCAGAACCGATCGCGCAGATCGCATCCAATCGAGCCCACTTCCAAGCAGCAGGAATTTTAGGCATTTTCGAAACGTCTGGTGAATCGGGCTCCGTGTATTTTCCACGTCCATTCCATTGTTCTTTTCGCTTCTTCAGAATCCGCTTCAGCAGTTCTTCGGCGGGTTCGGTGTCGGGGTGTTGTTCGCGCCAGGCTTGGGTGAGTTGGCCGGTGACGGCGGCGGCGAGGACGGATTGGCGGTAGCGTTGGAGTTGGGCTTTGGCGTGGCGCAAGGCGGCGACACCGGCGTCGAGCCGCGAAAAGAGTTCCTCAATCCGCGCCACGATGCGGCGTTGTTCTGGGAGGGGTGCGATTGGAACTTCGAGAGTCTTGAATCGACCATGAGTTAGATTTAGACCGCTTTCGCTAATTCCGGTCTTCATCCGGTTGATCGTGTCCTGAGCGTCCTTCGAGAGTAAGAACGCCTCAAGATACTCTGGTTCGATTTGAGTTCGATCAGCGCGAAAGCGATACATCTTGCCCGACATCATCAGCTTCGGACGTGTTGTGCGGATCATGCATGGAATTCCGCAGCGGATCCGCGGGCCAGCGCAGGTAAGCAATAGATCTCCATTTTTGACTTCGATATTGGGACGCGGCTCAAGCTCGTCAGGAAGCCGCTTGTTATGCTCAGGGAGGAACTGGCCCTTCTGAATCGCGGTAGTCTTTAGGACTCCCCAGACATCATCGTCTTCGGATGGCTCTTTGTGGCACCTCGGACTCCATCCTTGGTGTAGCCGTTTTCCAACATCGAGATCTTCAAGGAGATTTTCGATGAACGCTTTGCGCCAATCTTTAGGAAGTTCACTCATGCCACCAACACCTCGTTCAGTTCTTCAATGATCGGCTTCAGGGCATCCTTGCCAAAGACACGGTTGGCGACGGCGCGTTTGCGAACGGGATCGCTCATCGCCGGCGGTAGAGTTTGAGGTAGGCGTCGAAGCGGAAAAGGCGATCGCGCTTGGCGCCGGTGATCTCGGTGAGGAGGCCGTTTTGAACGAAGCGGTCGATGAGCTTGTAGGCGGTGGGTTGGGAGACGCCAGCAGCCTCGGCGACCATCTTGGCGTTGACCCAGACTTGTCCGAAGAGGTGTTCGAGGAGGGCGAGGCCGGAGCGGCCTTGGGGCTTCCAGGTGGCGATTTCTTTCTCCCAGTGGGCCTTGAAGCGGAGAATTTCGTTGAATGTGCCCACGCCGTGGGCGGCGGTTTCGGAGAGACCGTCGAGGAAGAAGGTGAGCCACTCGTCGATGGCGTTGTGCTCCCGCACGCGGGTCAGGCGGTCGTAGTATTCGTCGCGGTTGCGCTCGAGGTAGTCGGAAAGGTAGAGCACGGGAGCCTTGAGGATGCCCTGGGTGACGAGGTAGAGCGGGACCATGAGGCGTCCGATCCGCCCGTTGCCATCGAGAAAGGGGTGAATGGTCTCGAATTGGTAGTGCATGAGGGCGACCCGGACGAGAGGCGGAAGGTGAAGCTCGGGATTGTGGGCGAATTGCTCGAGATCGCTCATCAGCTCAGGGACATCCTCGGCCACGGGAGGCACGAAGCGGGCGTTGCCGGGGTTGGAGCCGCCAATCCAATTTTGGCTACGGCGGAACTCGCCGGGGGTTTTGTGTTCACCACGGACTCCGTCCATGAGCGTGGCGTGGGCTTCACGCAGAAGACGGTTGGAGAACGGGAGGGCATCCAATTGCTCCACGGCGGTGCGCATCCCGCGGATGTAGTTGTTCACCTCCCGCCAATCGTCGCGCCGCTCCTCCTGAATCTCCTCTTCGGGGAGAACCGCTTCCTCCATCTCGGTGCGGGTATCCTCGATGCGGCTGGATTCCGTCGCCTCCTTGGTCACGTGCATGCGCACGAACAAATCCAGATTGGGCACGTATTCGGAAAACATGTCGAGCCGTCCCAACTGGCGGTCGGCCTTGCTCAAGGACTCGAGCACCCGCGAATCGTCGATCGTCCAGGGGCGATTGATGAGCGATGGCTGGAAGCTCTGGTAACCCAACTGCTTCTGCCAAGTGCCAGCCTGATAATTTTTCACGAATACAGAGGAGAAAACGGGATTTTAAATAGGGTGGAGCGCTATTTAAGAAATAGCCATTCGTTTTAAATAGTCGATGAGGTTAATTAAATCTCTCACTACGCAACCAACACTTCGTTGAGTTCTTCAATGACCGGTTTCAGGGCATCCTTGCCGAAGACGCGGTTGGCGACGGCGAGCGGGACGCCTTCGTCGGAGTCGACGCTCTGCCAGGCGTCGAGGTAGGCGGTGGGGTCGTCGGTGGCGAAGGCGCCGTTGAGGGCGACGTAGTTTTTGATGACGTCGAGCCAGTGGCGTTGGGCGTCGGTGAAGCGGTCGCCGTGTTGGGCGAGCCATTGCTGGTAGCGCTCCTCGACGACGAGCAGGAATTCCTCCAGCGGCTGGTGATCGGGATCGACGGTGTGGCGGACGAGGCTGATGAGATTCGTGAGCGTGCGCACGGGATCGGCGGTGTGCGGGAGCTTCTCCAGATGCTCGTAGGCCTTCCAAACCTCCGCCGGCGCGATGTGGTAGGGCGGCTGGCCGACGGCGGCAGCGAGGGCGCGAAGCTCCTCATAGACGAGGTGCCGTTTCGCGTGGGGTTTGTTGTAGAGAATCTGGAGTGCGGTGATCTCGTTCTGGTTCTCTTCCAGGAATTTCTTCCAAGAGGTGATGAGCAATTTCGCCTTTTCTTCGTCGTAGCCGGCGGAAATCAGCGTATCCGGACTGAGGTGATCGATGGTGATCTCCTGCTCACGGCGCTTTTTCTCCAGCACTTGCCGCAGCGCGGGCCGGGTGGCGATGGCGCGGACTTTTTCCTCGATGAACGCCAGCCGCCCATCGGAGTCGGGCTCGCCCTGCGCCTCGAGCTGATCGGAATCGGTCGCCGCGAGCAGGTCGGCAGCGAGTTGCTTGACCGAGAATCCGCCGCTGGCGTCGAGGATGTCCTTCCGGTCGCCGTCGCTGAGCGAGCGGTCGAGCCGGGCGAGGCGGTTCGCCAGCGTGGTGAGCGTGTCGGTGTCGCGATGTCCCATGGCGACATCCTGAAGAAGGCGCTCGAGCGCCACGTGCGGCTTGCGCTCGAGCGGACGGGAATCGGTCTTATCGGACTCGGTCACGCCGACGGCATCGACGAGGACGAACCGGGTCTTCGTGCCGGCGTCGGGCGTGACCACGGCGAGGTCGGTGGGATCGATCGTGCGGGTCCCCCGCCCTTTCATCTGCTCGAAGTAGAGCTGGGAGCGGACGTCGCGTAGGAAAAGGAGGCACTCGAGCGGCTTGATGTCGGTGCCGGTGGCGATCATGTCCACGGTGACGGCGATTCGAAACTCGGGCGCGGTGCGGAAGGCCTTGATGATCGTCTCAGGATTCCCGCCCACCTTGTAGGTGATCTTTTTGCAGAAGTCGTTCCCCTTGCCGAATTCCTCGCGGACGATGCCGACGATCTCCTCGGCGTGAGCATCGTCCTTCGCGAAGATGAGCGTCTTCGGCACCCACGGATGCGCGAGCCCCTGGGCCTCGGCTCGAACGAGCCGGTCGGGAAACAGGTCGGTGAAAAGTTTCTCCCTAAAAGTGCGGATGACCCGCCGGATCTGGTCGGGCACGACGACGGAGCGGTCGAGCTGGTTTTTCGCGTGGGTCTCGTCGGCGTCCTGCAACGCCCAGCGCTTAGCCCGCGTGAGGCGGTCGCGGCGCTGGTAATCATGCCCAGCCTGCACGGTGACACCCTGCTCGGTGATCTGCGTTTTGATGCGGTAGATGTCGTAGCCGACATTCACGCCATCGGCGACGGCGCGGACGTGCGGGTATTCCGTGACGAGGTTGCGATTGAAGAAGCCGAGCGTGGCTTTGCTCGGCGTGGCGGTGAGGCCGATGAGGAAGGCGTCGAAATACTCGAGCACCTGCTTCCAGAGATTGTAAATCGAGCGGTGGCACTCATCGACGATGACGACGTCAAACTCCTCAACGGGGATGGCGGGATTATACCGCACCGGGAGCGGTTCCGTCGCGGCGGCACTGGTGGCCGATTCGTAGCCGGACTTTTCTTCGGCTTCGTCGTCCAGCTCACGCCCCATGAGCTGGGAGTAGAGCCGCTGGATGGTGGAGACAGTGACTTTGCAGACCGGATCGATACCGGCGGGACCGAGCTTCTGGACGTTGTAGAGCTCCGTGAACGTGCGGCCGTCATCCGGCGTCACAAACTGCTGAAACT
The DNA here is from genome assembly GCA_963749035.1 of uncultured Verrucomicrobiae bacterium. Classification (GTDB taxonomy): domain Bacteria; phylum Verrucomicrobiota; class Verrucomicrobiia; order Chthoniobacterales; family JAATET01; genus CAVVKW01. The sequence continues at coordinate 292,409 of CAVVKW010000005.1, read as the reverse complement.
CGTCGATGGTGTTCGTGCCGAGATTCCCCCGGTCCACGAGGAAGAGGATGCGCTTGGCATTAGCAAACTTGATGAGGCGGTAGGCCTGCGTCACGTCGGTAAAGGTCTTACCGGACCCGGTCGCCATCTGAACAAGCGCGCGCGGGCGGTTGTCGGCGAGCGAGGCTTCCAGGCTCTGAATGGCTTCGATCTGGCAGTCACGCAGCGGCGTGGTGATCAGCTCGGGAAGCAGGCGGAGCCGGGCACGAAAAGTGTCGGATTGCTGGACCAGATCGAGGAGATGCTCGGGACGATGGAAGGCAAAAACGGGACGGGAGCGCGAATCCGGATCGCGCTGATCGCGAAAGTTCGTCTCAACACCGGTGGACTCATAGGTGAAGGGCAGGGGATCGCCCCACGTCTGCGGAATCCACTTGCGAGCATGGGAGTAGCGCGCCGACTGCTCAGCGACGTGCGAAAGCGTCTCACCCTCCTTCTTCGCCTCGACGATGCCAAGGGCCTTGCCCCGAACGAAGAGAACGTAATCGGCCGGTCCGCCTTGGGACTGCATCTCGCGGACGGCAACGCCGAGCGCGGCGTGAAGATTGAGCTCGCTCCGCTTCTGCACGATCCAGCCCGCCGCCTCCAGCATGGCGTCAATCGACTCGCGGGCGCTCTGCTCGGGGTGAAGGTGCGGTGCCATCAGACTAAGGGGCCGCTCCACACCAGTGGCTAGCGCTGCTGGGAGAGGATTCAGTCGGGGGCCAGCTCATCTCGATAAGAGCGCGTTCTACCGGTATCTCGCGGTCATTCCCACGCAAAATGTGATCCGCTTACTCAATTGTGGCGTTCCGGGAACTGGCTACCGAGGAGGGTGCCTTCCCCGCAAATTACCACCCCCGTTGAGTCCGCACCCCTTGCCGTCGCGGATTGACATCAACGATTTCTGAAGTGTGATTCAGAGCATGCGGATCACCCTGACGCTCGATCCCGACCTTGCCCACAAGTTCGAAAGAGAAGCGTCGTCTGGTCGCGGGAGCTTTCACGAAGTCGTCAACAAGGCACTTCATATAGGTCTTGGACTTAACCCGCTGTTCAATCGAACGGCATTCCGCATCATCGCTCACGAATCTGGCTACCAGTCCGTCGTCGATCCCCTTGAGGTTGAACCAGCTCGCTGACGAATTGGATGTCGAACGCCACTTCGATCCAGCAAGCCATCCGTGATTGTGTCTCGGACCCGTTCCAACGAGATTTTCTACTTCTACCACGCCGGTGTCGACACCGGCGGCACCCTCGCAACCGACGCAAGCCACGGCTCTCCACCGTGAAATTTTTCACGACACCAACCGAACTCCAGATGACCGCTCCCCACGCTGAACACCACCGCATCAATCGCTCGGGCTCGTTGCGGGCGGCGGTGATGGGGGCCAACGACGGCATCGTTTCCACGGCAAGCCTGATCGTCGGGGTCGCGGCGGGCGAGGCTTCCAGCAGCACCATCCTCCTCGCTGGCGCGGCTGGCCTCGTCGCCGGCGCGATGTCGATGGCCGCCGGCGAATACGTGTCGGTGAAAAGTCAGCAGGATACGGAACGCGCGGACCTCAAAATGGAAGCGGATGCCATCGCCACCAACCGGGCGGAGGAGGAAGAGGAACTCGCAGAGATCTACCGCAACCGCGGCTTGGAAACCGACCTCTCCCGCGAGGTTGCCCGTCAACTCATGGAGCACGATGCCCTCGGTGCTCACGCCCGCGACGAACTCGGCATCACCGCCGAACTCGGCGCCCGGCCCATTCAGGCAGCCGTCTGGTCCGCGATCGCGTTTTCCCTCGGCGCCGCCGTTCCGGTCGCGACCGCCGCGACGGCCCCCACTTCGTGGGTGCTTTGGTTGGTTCCGCTTGTCGCCGTCGCGCTACTTGGTGCCTTGGGAGCCGTCGCCGCGATCGCCGGTGGAGCGTCGCCGCTGCGCGGAGCGATCCGCGTCTGCTTCTGGGGATCACTCGCGATGGCCATCACCGCGCTGGTCGGAAAACTCCTCGGTATTTCGATCTGATCGTTGAGCCTCGGATGATCCGCGCCGCCGATCGGCGTCCAACCTCGTCCGACCGTCGAATCCTTTTGCATGACGACTCCCCATTCTCCGGAAATCGCCGACCGCGCCGCGGGCTGTATCGTCGGCGCATTCATCGGCGACGCGCTCGGCGTCGGCTGCCACTGGTATTACGACCTCGACGAACAGCGGGCGGACTACGGCCCGTGGATCGACGGCTACACAACGCCGAAGCCGGGCCGCTACCACGACGGACTCTCCGCGGGCGACCTGTCGCAGACGGGCCTCATCATGAAGTTGCTGCTCCGCTCCATTGCCGAGAATGGCGGCTACGACGAAGACGCGTTCACCCGCGTGCTCGATGGCGAGTTACTCCCAGCACTCAACGGCGAAGCGAAAGCGGGGCCGGGAGGATTCACGAATTATTCCATCCGCCAGGTGTGGAAAAATCGTCGGGAAGACGGCAAACCGTGGAGGGAAGCGGCGGGCAACGCGGACACGTCCGAGGCCGCCGAGCGGATCAGCATTCTCGCGGCCGTTTACGCCAACGACCCCGGCCAACTGGCCCAGCTGGCCAGGACCAACACCGAACTCGCGCAAAACGACTCGCTCGTCGTGCAGCATTGCGTCGCCTTCGCTCTGCTACTTGCGGCCCTCATTCGCGGTGAAGCGTTCGATGATTCGATCTCGCAGAAACTCATGAAGACCGTGCGAAGCGGCGAAGTGCCCTTCGTCGCGAAGACGTCCATCGCCGCCGCAGACGTAAAATCGCCCCCTCTCGGCTTCGCCTCCCCCGACGCGCTGCTGCTGCCGTCGTGGATCGCGGAAACTGCGAACGACCCGGACATCCAGATCGAGCCCGCGTGGAAGGTGGCGATCGTTTACGGGCAATCGTGCGCGATAAATTTTGTCCTCCCGGCTGCCTACTACCTGGCCGCGCAATTCCCCGCTGATTTCGAAAGCGCCGTGCTGCACGCGATCAACGGCGGCGGTCAGAACATGTCGCGAGCCTGCCTCACCGGCGCGCTGGTCGGGGCCCAGGCCGGTCTGAGCGCGATCCCGCGACGCTTCATCGACGGCCTGACCGACGGTGAGGAAATCGTTGCCCTCGCTAAAAACTCGGTCGCCTCCAGCTGCTCGTGAAAAAAGTCATTCGTTGAGTCCGGCGGCGTCCGCCCGGATTTCATCGCCGGAATCCTCCGAGCCGGGACACAAAGGACGAAGGGCGACGCTCGGCACTGCATCTGCTTAACTCTGCCCTCTTTTCATGGACGGATTGTTGATCGCCATCGCGTTTTTGTTCGGGCTCATCGCTCAGCAACTCCGCCTCCCCCCGCTCGTCGGCTTCCTCTTAGCGGGTTTTGTGCTCGGTGCATTCGGGAAAACGGGCGGAGCTTCACTTGATTTTCTCGCCGACCTTGGCGTCACGCTGATGCTCTTTTCCATCGGACTGAAGCTGCGCGTCCGCTCGCTCCTCCGCCCCGAGATCTGGGCGGGCACTTCCGTTCACGCCGCCATTACGGTCGGCTTCGTGACGTTGCTCCTGATCGGCCTCGCCGCGTTGGGCCTTCCTCTCATCCAAGACCTGAGTTGGGGCACCGCCGCGCTCATCGCCTTCGCGCTCAGCTTCTCCAGCACGGTCTTCGCGGTCAAATCCCTCGAGGAAAATGGCGAACTCGGCTCCCTCCACGGTCGCATCGCCATCGGCGTTCTCATCATGCAGGACCTGCTGGCGGTCATTTTTCTGACCATTTCCAGCGGAAAGGTTCCGTCGTTCTGGGCCATCCCGGTGCTCGCGGCGTTGTTGCTTCTGCGTCCCGTGATGGGATGGATGCTTTCGCGATGCGGGCACGGCGAGTTAATCACGCTCTGCGGACTCTTCTTCGCACTCGTCGCCGGTGCTCAGGGGTTCGACGTCGTCGGTCTCAAGGCTGACCTCGGCGCGCTGTTCGTGGGCATTCTCATTGGCCAACACCCCAAGGCCAAGGAGCTGGGCAAATCCCTTGGCTCGATCATCGACATTCTCCTGATTGGATTTTTCCTCAACATCGGGCTCAAAGGTCTGCCGGACTTCGCCGGACTGCTCGTTGCCATCGGCCTCACACTTCTCGTGCCGCTCAAGGGTGCGCTGTTTCTCGCGCTTCTGACCCGGTTCCACCTCCGCGCCCGCACGGCGTGGATGAGTGGCCTGGCATTGACGACCTACAGCGAGTTCGGGCTCATCGTCATGGCGGTCGGCGTGAAGAAGGAATGGATCGGCGCCGAGTGGCTTACCGTCGTGGCCATCGCGCTGGCACTGAGCTTTCTGTTGGCCGCGCCACTCAACCGGATCGCCGAGGCACTCTACGAAAAGTTCGCTCACCGTCTCCATCCGCTCGAAACGTCGGGCCGTCACCCGGACGACATCCTCGTTCCAGATCGGGGCGAGCAGGTCGCGATCTTCGGGATGGGCCGCGTCGGCCAGTCGGCCTACGGGTCACTCGACCGGCAGTATCCGGGCCGGGTCATCGCCTTCGACCGCGACCCTGCCGCGGTGGAACGTCACAGCGAGCTGGGCCGCAACGTCGTGCTCGCCGACGCGACCGACGCGGACTTCTGGACCCAGGTCCGGACCCGGGCCAATCCCTTTGAACTCGTCGTGCTCGCCATGCCCAAGCACACCGTGAACCTGCACGCCGCGGAAACTCTCCAGCGACTGAACTACGAGGGCGTCGTCGCTGCGACCGGGAAGTTCGACGACGAAGTCCGCGAACTTCGCTCCGTCGGCGTGGATACGGCTTTCAATCTCTACACCGAGGCGGGCACCGGGTTTGCCCACCACATTTCACGAGTCTTCCACCAACAAAGGCCGGATCTCGACAGCACCTTTCGCCGCCCGACGGAGAGCGCCTGAGGGAATATCAATCCTTCATCAAATCACCGAGCGTATCCGCCCAAGCGCGATGGAGCTCGGCGAGCGGCCAACTGAATTTGTCGGCGGCAATGCTCACGTCGAGCGTCGGGTCGGCGGTCACGGTGCCAATTTGAACGGCAGGAACGCCGCGTGACGATGACGTTTCGAGGACGGCTGCGACGTTCTCCGCCGCGACGCTGATCACGACGCGACTTTGGGATTCGTTGTAGAGCGCGACGAGCGGCGGTTGGCTCGTGGCCAGCTCGACGCTCGCGCCTAACGGCGCGTTCTCCGCGCTCAGGCAACTCTCAGCCAACGCGACCGCAATCCCGCCTTCCGAACAGTCGTGAGCACTCGTGACGAATCCGTCAGCGATCAGTCCGCGAAGGGCATCGTGCAGCGCGAGTTCCTTGTCGTAGTCCATCGCCGGAGGCGGTCCGGCTTTTCTCCGGTGGAGCACCTTCAGATAATGACTGGCCCCGAGGCCCTGCGCCGATGTTTCTTCGACGAGGTCACCGAGCAGGATGATCACGTCGCCCGCCCGCTTGAAGGACTGAGTGGTCACGTGCGCCGCGTTGGCGATCAGGCCGACCATGCCGACGGTCGGCGTCGGGTCAATCGCGCCCGCCGGGGATTCGTTGTAGAGACTGACGTTGCCGCCGGTCACCGGCGCGTCGAAAGCGCGACAGCCTTCGGCCAATCCCTCGATCGCCTCGCGGATCTGGAGGAAATTCTCGGGTTTGTGGGGATTTCCGAAGTTCAGGTTATCGGTCACGGCCAGCGGCACGGCGCCCGAACACGCGAGGTTGCGCGCACACTCGGCGATGGCGATTCGCGCCCCTTCGCGGGGGTCTTGTCGGCAGTAGATCGCGTTGCAGTCCGTGCTGGCGGCAAGAATTTTGTCGCATTCGCGAACGTGAAAAACGGCGGCGTCGGAGCCGGGGAGGACGGTCGCGCCGAGGCGGACCATGTGGTCGTATTGCCGCCAGACCCAGCGTTTACTCGTGATGCTCGGGTCGGCCAGCAGGGCCGGCAAAGCGTCGGCGGCCGTGGCGGACGAACTGGAGAGAATTTCTTTCAGCTCGGTTGGAAAAGCTGAGTAATCGTTCGTTTTCTCGGCGGCTTCGCGAGCGTAGAGCGGAGCTTCGTCGGCGAGCTGGCGGGCGGGAATTTCGACCACCGTCTCGTCGCCGACCTTGATCCGCATCATCCCGTCGTCCTTCACCTCGCCGACGTGCGCGTGCGGGAGATCCCATTTTTCGAAGATGTCGCGGACCGTTTGCTCCTGACCTTTTTTAACGATGACGAGCATCCGCTCCTGGCTCTCGCTGAGGAGGATCTCGTAGGGCGTCATTCCCGTCTCGCGCTTCGGAACGAGGTCGAGATCGACCTCGACGCCGGTGCCGCCGCGGGACGCCGTCTCGCAGGTCGAACAGGTGAGACCAGCGGCACCCATGTCCTGGATGCCCGCCACGCAGCCGGACGCAAGAAGTTCGAGACAGGCTTCGAGGAGCAACTTCTCGCGGAATGGATCGCCGACCTGAACGGCGGGCCGGTCTTCCTTGCTCTCTTCGGTCAGCTCCCGCGACGCGAAGGCCGCCCCGGCCAAACCGTCGCGGCCAGTTTCTGCGCCGACGTAAAACACCGGATTTCCGATGCCAACGGCGCCGCCCCGGGCGATCTGGTCGTGTCGGAGAACGCCGAGGTTAAAGACGTTCACCAGCGGATTGCCGGCGTAGGTTTCGTCGAAGTAGATCTCCCCGCCGACGGTCGGAATACCGATGCAGTTTCCGTAGTGCGCAATCCCGGAGACGACACCGGCGAAGAGTCGTCGGTTCGTCGCTGCGGCGGATGCCGAGGTGGTCGGCGATTCGCCGATCGGGCCGAAGCGGAGGGAGTTCATCGAGAAGACGGGCCGCGCGCCCATCGTGAAGATGTCGCGGATGATGCCGCCGACGCCGGTGGCCGCACCCTGGAACGGCTCGACGGCACTCGGGTGGTTGTGGCTCTCCATCTTGAACGCGATGGCCCAACCATCGCCAATGTCGATCACGCCGGCGTTTTCCTCGCCCGCTTTCACGAGCACGCGGTCGCCCGTGGTCGGGAATTTTTTCAGCTCGAGTTTCGAATTCTTGTAGGAGCAATGCTCGCTCCACATCACGGAGAAGACGCCGAGCTCGGTGAAATTCGGGTCGCGTCCGAGGATCTGCTGGATGCGTTCGTATTCGTCCGGCGTGATGCCGTGCTTGGCGATGACCTCAGAGGTGATTTCGGGATCTTGAATCATGGTGATTTTTTCACGCAGAGCCGCAGAGAAATTTGAGATTCACTCCGTATCTCTGCGCCTCTGCGGCTCGGCGTGAGACAACGGTATCTGCATGGCTTTGCGCCTTCGCGCCTTCGCGTGAAAATCTCATAGCAACAGGCTTTCGAAAATGGCGAGACCGTCGGTGCTTCCCAACGTCTCGTCGCAGGCCCGCTCGGGGTGCGGCATGAGGCCGAAAACGTTGCGCTCGCGATTTGTGATGCCGGCGATGTTGCGGCAGGAACCGTTTGGGTTCGCAGCGTCGGTCGTCCGGCCGCGCTCGTCGCAGTAGCGGAAGACGACTTGGCCGTTGTGATCCAGTTCGTCCAACGTGTCGGTGTCGGCGAAGTAGCAGCCCTCGCCGTGCGCGATCGGCAGGCGGAGGACCTCGCCGGTCTTCAGGGTTTTGGTGAACGGGGTGTCGTGGAGTTCGGCACGGACGTGGACGTGCTCGCAGATGAAGTGCAGGTCGCGGTTGCGGACGAGCGCTCCGGGGAGAAGTCCGGTCTCGCAAAGAATCTGGAAGCCATTGCAGATCCCGATGACGCGTCCCCCCGCCTCGGCGTGAGCTTTGACGGCAGCCATCACCGGCGAGAACTGCGCGATGGCTCCGCACCGCAGGTAGTCGCCGTAGGAGAATCCGCCGGGGACGATGACCACGTCCGCGCCGCCCAGGGACTCTTCCTTGTGCCAGAGCAGGTCGACGTTGAGTCCCTCGATTGACTCGAGCGCGCGGACGCAGTCCTGATCGCAATTCGAGCCGGGAAATTGGAGAGTGACGATTTTCATGAAGTGCTGTTCGTCCGCAGGTTAAGCAGAGGGACGCAGATTAATTTCGGAGCGTATTCGCTCTGCCATTAATCGACTATTTCCAGGGTGTAATCCTCGATCACGGGGTTCGAGAGGAGGTCGCGACAGACTTCGTGAAGCCGGTTTTCGTCGAACTCGCCGAGGTCGATCTCGATGAGCTTGCCGACGCGGATCCGGCCGACTCCCGGGATGCCGTGGTGCTCCATGGCGGGGACGAGGGCGGCTCCTTGTGGATCGAGGACGGTGGGCTTGGGCATGACGGTGACCAGGGCTTTCATTGGCGCGGAGTGTGGCGGAGGCGGCGGAAGTTGACGACTTTAAGATTCTGAAAATGTGCTCGCGCGGTAGCGAACCAAGCTCGTCCGCAACGTCAGCAGTGCGCCGAAGAAGCAAACGATCGAAAACAATTCTCCGTAGCGGGTGTAAAACGTGAGGGGGGGTTCGACGGGGACCTCGATCGTGTCGGTCAGCACGCCCTCGGTGAACGTGCTCCCCGTCTCGGGATCGGAGAGAACGTTGGTGACTCGCCCCAGTCGATCGATCACGCACGTCACGCCGGTATTGGCACCTCGCACGAGGGGAAGCTTCGTCTCGGCAGCGCGGAACACGGAGTTGGCAAAATGCTGACGCGACCCCTCACTGCGGCGGAACCACGCGTCGTTCGTGATCGTGACCAAAAGCTCGGCACCGCGGAGGGCGAATTGGCGGGTCAGATCTCCGACGGTGTCCTCGAAGCAGATGAGCGGCGCGATCTTAATTGGCCAGGTGCGAAGAGTGAAGACGACCGGCTCCGTGCCCGCGGTGAAATCGCCGGGGACCTGATTCCCGACGATCCACGCGAAGAGCGGGAAGGTGTGCCGGAACGGGATAAACTCGCCGAATGGAACGAGGTGCATCTTGTAGTAAAGCTGGTGGGCACCGGACGGCGCGAGCGCCACGGCGGCATTGTAGGCGCCGACGTGGTCGTAATTGATCGTGCCGAGGAGGAAATCACCGTGAAATTTCTTCATGACCTTCGCGACCTCCGCCTTCATGTCGTCGTCGAGTAACAACGGCCGCGGGGTCGCCGCTTCGGGCCAGATGAGAAGGTTGGGCTCGGAGATCAAGGCGAGGTCGGTCAGCCGCTGGTAAGTGTCGAGAATCTTGCGCTCGAAGGCCTCGTCCCACTTTTGGTCCTGCGGGATATTCGCCTGCACGGCAGAGATTCTGACCGTGGCCGTCTCGCCGGGAACGTCAGCGTAATAGTGGTGAACGCCGTAGCTGAAGGCGACCGCGATGAGCCCGACCGTGAGCGTGAAATCGTAGTGCGGTCGCAGCCGCGTCCGCCCGACCTCGAGCGTGAGTCGACGCACCGTGATCACCGCCATGAGATTCGCGGCGACGACGAGAAACGAAATCCCGCCGACGCCGGTCAGATCCGCGATCTGGATCAGCGCGATGTGCTCGAAGAGCGCAGTCCCGACGTTGTTCCAACCAAAGCCGCTGAAGAGCGTGCCGCGCACCCACTCGAGCCCAACCCACGCGCCGGAAGCGGCGACGGTGACGCCCAGGTTCCGTCCGGAAAGCAGGAAGGACGCGTCCCGTGCCTTACCACGGGGAATCATCACCGCGAGGTAAGCCGTCCAAGCCGCAGGATAAAGGGCGAAGTAAAGCGAGAGCACCACCCAGCCACCGCCGGTTACTTCCGTGATCCAACTGAACGTGATCGCGAAGAAAATGAGCCCCCAGAGATAGCCGATCGCGGCGGCCCGCAAGGTGTTGGTTTTCGCCCCCCGCGGCGCGAACCAGATCGCGCAGATCAACGGCGTGAACGCCAACCAACAAAGCCAAGCCTGCTCGAACGGCGGATACGCCGCGGCGAGCATCAAGGCACTGACGACCGCCGCCGCCCACGGCCAGAGCTTCGAAACGATGCCGCGGCGATCGACGACCGGTCTGGCGGTCGCCACCTTGTTAGACGGGTTCGCCGTGGTCATTGCGGGGCCGTCACCGCGTCGAGCGTCACGGCTGCGGGAGCGGCTTCTTTAAAGGCGTCCTCGGGCGGGCCCTGCTGAAGGGCGATCACGACCGGCTCGTCCGGCGTCACCTCCGACACCTGACCCGTCATTTTGAGGCCCGGAAAATCCGGGCTACTGATGACGGCGCGCGTCTCGACCTTGACATTGGGCAAATCGTCAGCGGCGAACTGTGCTTCGACGACCCACGCCCCATCCCGGTGAACGAGACTGGCGTCAGTGCTGGTGGGGTTGTCCGTCGTGTATTGCCACCACGTTCCCGCCCCAAAGACGAGTGCCGCGGCAACGATGACCACGACGAGGACCTTGCCGGACGACATCATTCCGGATCCGACGGCCCTTGAGTCAGCAACGCGGCTTTACGCTTTCCGGAATTCGTCAACTCGGGGTGACCTGCGGTCCCGCCAACGACGCCATTCGTTGCCCGGATGATCGGGATCTCCGTTGGTTTGACGAAGGTCACCCTGGGTTCGGTCAGGGTCTCGTCCATTGCTGCGACGCGGACCGGCGCCCCGTATTGCGTGAAGCCAACCTCCCAGGCTCGTGCGTCGGAATCATCACCTTCCAGCATCCAGGGATAGCGTTCGTGCAGCGTGAAGCTTGGCGAGGCCGGGATAGCGATTTTGTAATGGATCGGCTGACTGCGAAGGAAATCCTCGAGGCTGAACGTGTCCGGTTCGGCCGCGGCGGCGACGAGGAGCTCGGCCGGGTTGATCCCGGCGAGGTTCTGGCCGTTGAAATTGCCGTGCGGATTGATGCCAGGGCGATAAACTTCCGCGTGCCAGCCATTGAAGTGCTCGGACATCATCAGCGCAAATTCGAAGTGCACGTGCGCGCGGGTTCGGTCGAGCCCCCTCCCCGAGTAACCCATGATTCCAAGAGTTTGGCCCTGCTCGACCGCGTCGCCTGCTTCGACGGCGACGGATGCCAGATGCGCGTAGAGCGTGTAGTAGTCGGAACCCGCCGCTCGGTGAGTGACCACGACGTAACGCCCGTAGTTCGACCCGCCCGGCGAATCGTTCACGTAGGCCACCGTGCCCGCGGCGGATGCAAGAATCGGATCGGTCGGATGACCGTCTGCGTCGCGGTTCAGCGGCTTGATGTCGATGCCCTCGTGCATCCGGGTATAGACCACGTTGCCGTCGATCACTCGCGGCGTCCGGACGTAGCCAAACTGACCACCTTGCCAGGGTTGGGATTTCTCTCCGCCAAAATACCGGTCGACGTATTGGTAAAACTCCTCGGATTCGCCGGAAGTGATCGCCCGATTCGCCGTCGGGTAGTCCAACAACGGAGCTGCGCCAGCGACGGAAACGAAAGCGAGAAATGAGAAAACCGAACGCATCACGCTTCCACTGCCAGATCCTTCTTCGGCTTCGGCGCCTTGGGTCGCTTCGGCGGCTTCTCGCCTTCCCGACCGATCGGCGGCCACTCGTAACGCAGGAAATCGGCTTCGAGATTGGTCAACCCCGTCGGAATCGACAGCAGTCCGTCCTGAACGGGGCGGTCCACGTAGAGATCGGTGATCCGGCGGCCATTGATGAAAACGAAGAGATTCGTTCCGCGTTTGGACGTCGTGTGTTGTGAAAGCAGATTCTTCCCGTGGCTATCGAGGCGAAAATACGCTCCGTAGGTGCCGGATCCATCGGGGGCGGGGAACGGATACACCGAGGCGATGTCGGACTCGTTGATCAGCGGCATCGTCGCCATGTGCGAAGCCCGACCGGTAGCAAGGACCTGGATGGGATTGGAAAATTGTCCGCCGATTTCGCCGCTTTCCGGATAGACGCGCAACGCGATGGGCGGTTGCTTCTTCGCTCCGCCGGTGAGGGCGATCCCGAGGATCGCGGCGAGGAGGAGGGTGAATCGATGCATTACGGCGATGTAGCGCACGAGGATAGGATTTGCAACCGCCCGTGCTCTGCGATAACCGAAGGGGACGCATGAGCTTTCCTCGCCTCGCCATTTTCGCCATCGCGATTTCTTCGTTCTCGGCCCACGCGCAGCCCGAACAATCGTCGGTGCCCTACATTCCCGAGGAGGAAAGTCCGTTCTTTGTCATCCGCGATCCGACGACTCCCGAGGGCACCCGCCGCGACCGCCGAAACGCGAGCCCCAGCGCCTCTTTCCCGATGAACAAAACGTCCGTCCGCAGCGCGGGCAACATGCTCACCGGTTTTTTCACCGAGATGTTCGACTCGGTCGATCTGTCGAGCGACCGGAACAAGACCGGCAGCAAGCTGGCCATCGACCCGGAGGAATTCTCACTCGATGACCGCCGCGAGGTCGCCGTGACCTTCTCGGTCCACAACCGCACCAACAAGATCCTCAAGCTGGAATTTCCCACCTCCCAGCGGCTGGAAATTCTCGTCCGCGATCCCGCTGGCGCCGTGATCGAGCGGTGGTCGGACGACCGCGCTTTTGACGAAGAAGTCGGCGTGGTGATGATCAATCCGGACGAGCGGATCGAATACGAGGAGAAGATCGCAACCCGCGAAATGACTCCAGGCACGAGCTACACGATCGAAGCCTCGCTCGCGAACAACCCGGACTTTACGAAGTCGAGGACCGTCGTCCCGTCCGGAAAGCTGGAGCTACCGCCGGCGCCGATTCCAGGCGAAGCCGAGGCACCCGCCGATCAGCAGGCCAGCGGCGAGCCAGAGGCCGGATCGACCCAGGGGTGAACGAATCGGTTCGGGCGTGACCGAGCCTGCGAAGTAGCCCCGCGTCGCGTGGTGTCGGGCTGCAAACATCACCGTAAAGACCGCCCGGATCACGGCGCCACCGACCGCTTGCATCGCCGGTCCGCCCGGCAGCTCGAACTCGACGTGGTCGGTCATCCGCGTCCGACACCCGATGTCGATGGACTCAAACCGGTGCTCGTGCCGGAAATCCGCAAAGGGCGAACGCAGGGCGCGATCCGCGAGCAGGGTCGGATGCTCGACCTGGTCCCAGACGCCCTCCCACCGGATTGGCAGAAAAAATTGCGAGGCCTCGACGGTGAATTTCTCGCCCGCGACCGCCTCGGGATTTGCCTCGATCCGGCGCACGCTGAAGCCGGACGGACTGACCTTAGGAATGTTATGCGGATTCTCGTGAAGCGCGTAAACGGCTTCGATCGGTGCATCGAGAATGGTTGAGCTTTCGAACGTGTTGATATTCATTGGCTGAAATTCACTTGACCGGCCCCGCAAAACGCGCTTTTTCCGGTCGCGACAAATAAATCATTGTCAAACTGCGGACGCGATCCTATCTGCTTCTCCACTGCATTAACCAAACCCAAAGAATATGTCCGAAAAATCCATCGAAGAAAAAGTCAAAGATATCATCGTCGAACAGCTCGGCGTCACACCTGAGCAGGTCACGCCTTCCGCATCGTTCATCGAGGATCTTGGCGCCGACTCGCTCGACACGGTCGAGCTCGTGATGGCTTTTGAAGAAGAGTTCAACGTCGAAGTTCCCGACGAAGACGCTGAAAAACTCCAGACCGTCGGCGACGTGAACAAATACATCGAGGAGAAGGCCGCCAAGTAATCTCCGCGATCTCACTTTGAAGCGGGCCGCACCGAAAGGTGCGGCCCGTTTTTCGTATCCGGTCGGGTCACCTGCCCGGCCCGACCCCTTCTTCTCCAGGTGCGAAGGTAGAATCGGCCCCTCCCGGGTCCGACCAAGAACCACCCACCATCGGGAACAAGCTCTCAAGAGCTCAACCCACGGCTCAACTGCGCGCGAGCTCGGAGAGCCCGTTCTGACCCTAATCGGCCGCGGGCCGCGGGTCCCGGCGGACTGTCCACCGGCGCCGGAAGCCCCGGTTCCACCCGGCTTGGTCAAACCGGCGCAGACCGCGAGTGCTATTCGTCCTTCCCGCTAAGCTTGGCGAGCACGCTGAAGTCTTCCAGCGTCGTGGTATCACCCGTCACGCTTTCGCCTCCCGCCAATTGCTTCAGCAGGCGGCGCATGATTTTGCCGCTCCGGGTTTTCGGCAGCGCTTCTGCGAACCGAACCTCGTCGGGCTTGGCGATCGGCCCGATCAGATCGCCGACGTGCTGACGCAAAGCCGCTTTCAAGGCCTTGGTCGGCCTTTGCCCTCCCTTGACCGTAACGAACGCCACGACGCCCTGACCCTTGATCTCGTCGGGACGCCCGACGACGGCCGCTTCGGCGACAGCATCATGAGAAACCAGCGCGCTCTCGACCTCGGCCGTGCCCAGACGGTGACCGGCGACGTTGAGAACATCATCGATCCGACCGACGATCCAGAAATACCCATCCTTGTCCCGCCGGGCACCATCGCCGGTGAAATAACATCCATCCACCTCGGACCAGTAGGTTTTGCGATAGCGGGATTTGTTTCCGTAGATGCCGCGCAGCATCGACGGCCACGGCTTGCGAATCACGAGCTTCCCACCTTCGTTCGGGCCGACTTCGTTCCCGTCGTCATCGACGATGGCCGCATCCACCCCGAAGAACGGGAGGGTCGCCGTGCCGGGCTTGAGCGGGGTCGCCCCGGGGAGCGGCGTGATCATGTGACCTCCGGTCTCGGTCTGCCACCACGTGTCGACGATCGGGCAGCGTTCCCCACCGATCTTTTCGTGATACCACATCCAGGCCTCGGGATTGATCGGTTCGCCCACCGTCCCCAGCAAGCGGAGACTCGAAAGGTCGTGGGCGGCTGGCCATTTGTCCCCCCACTTGATGAACGCACGGATGGCCGTTGGCGCCGTGTAAAGGATGGTCACCCCATAGTTGGCGACGAGGCGCCAAAAGCGGTCGGGCTCGGGCCAATTCGGCGCACCCTCGTAGAGCAGGCAGGTCGCGCCGTTGGCCAGCGGCCCGTAAACGAGATAGCTGTGACCGGTGATCCAGCCAACGTCGGCGGTGCACCAGAAGACGTCGTTTTCCTGCAGGTCGAAGACGTATTTCGTCGAGGTCGTCGTCCCGGTCAGGTAGCCGCCGGTCGTGTGAAGAATTCCCTTCGGTTTGCCGGTCGAGCCGCTGGTGTAGAGGATGAAGAGCGGGTGTTCGCTGTCGAAGCCTTCGGGCGGGCAGTTTGCATCGACGTATTCCATCTCCCGGTGCCACCAGACGTCCCGACCTTCCTTGATTCGCACCTCGCTGTTAGTGCGCCGCAGGACGATCACGCGACGGACCGCGGTGTCGCCTTCGAGCGCGTTGTCGACGTTCTGCTTGAGCGTCACGGTCTGTCCGCGACGATACCCCCCGTCCGCCGTCACGACCACCTTCGCCTTACAGTCGTGAATCCGATCCTTGATGCTTTCCGAACTGAATCCTCCGAAAACAACGGAATGCACGGCGCCGACCCGGGCGCAGGCCAGCATGGCGATCACCGCCTCCGGCACGAGTGGCATGTAGATCAAGACGCGGTCGCCCTTTTTGACTTTGTTGCGCTTCAGGACGTTCGCAAATTTACACACCTCCCGGTGGAGCTGGTGGTAAGTCAGCGTGCGCTTCTCACCCGGCTCGCCTTCCCAGATGATGGCGGCTTTGTTGCGACGCGCCCCGTCGAGGTGTCGGTCGAGGCAATTCTCGGCTGCATTGATCTTCCCGCCAACGAACCACTTCGCGTCCGGGCACTTCCAGTCGAGGACCTTCGTCCACTTCTTCTGCCAGTGAAGTTCTTTCGCCTCGGTCGCCCAGAATTTATCGGGCTTCTGGATCGATTCGTCGTAAAGCCGCCGATACTCGGCCAAGCTACTGACGTGAGTCTGCTTGGCAAAGGCGCGCGACGGTTTGAAAACACGCTTCTCGACGAGGTTGGATTCGATGTTTTTGCTCATGGGGAATGTTGTCGCGGCACTGTGCCCGATCCACCTTCTCCGGTGAAGTCGGAAGTGCGTTTGACGACGCGCGGGCGCTTTGACACATTCCGACCTCCGATTTTCATTCCGTCAAAAAATTCGCCATGTCCCATCCCACCATCATCTACACCCAGACCGACGAAGCACCCGCGCTCGCGACCTACTCGCTGCTCCCGATCATCGAAGCCTTCACGAAGCCAGCCGGGATCTCGGTGGAATCCCGGGACATCTCACTCGCCGGACGCATCCTGGCGCAATTTCCGGACGTTCTGTCGTCCGAGCAAGCTGTCCCGGACGCCCTCGCCGAACTCGGTCGCCTCGCCACCGAGCCCGAAGCGAACATCATCAAGCTTCCGAACATCAGCGCCTCCGTCTCCCAGCTCCAAGCCGCGATCAAAGAGTTGCAGGCCGCCGGCTACCCCCTGCCCGACTACCCGGCGGAACCCAAAACCGACGCCGAGACAACCGCCCGCGCCCGATACGACAAGGTCAAGGGAAGCGCGGTGAATCCCGTCCTCCGCGAAGGGAATTCCGACCGCCGCGCACCGAAGGCCGTCAAGGAATACGCCCGCCAAAACCCACATTCGATGGGCAAATGGTCGTCCGATTCCAAGACGAGCGTGGGAACCATGGGCGCGAACGATTTTTTCTCTAACGAAAAATCTCTCACCATCTCCGAGCCAACCGAAGTTCGGATCGAACTCGTCGCCGCGAATGGCGGCACGACCATCCTGAAACCCAGCACGAAATTGCTCGCTGGCGAGATCCTCGACGCTTCGGTGATGAGCCGCACCGCGCTCGTGGAATTCCTCGAAGAACAAGTCGCCGAAGCCAAGGCGAAGGGCCTCCTGTTCTCGCTCCACCTCAAGGCGACCATGATGAAGGTCTCCGACCCGATTATCTTCGGACACGCTGTCCGCGTGTTCTTCAAGGACGTCGTCGCCAAGCACGCCGACACCCTCGTTTCGCTCGGTGTCGATCTGAACAACGGCTTCGGTGACCTCACCAGCAAGATCCAGAGCCTACCGACTGATCAGAAGGCCGAGATCGAAGCCGACATCGCCGCTGCCTACGAGTCCGGCCCCGCCATCGCGATGGTGAACTCCGACAAGGGCATCACGAATTTGCACGTCACCAGCGACGTCATCGTCGACGCCTCGATGCCCGCCATGATCCGGACCTCTGGACAAATGTGGAACGCCGACGGCGGGCAGCAGGACACCCTCGCCGTCATCCCCGACAGCAGCTACGCAGGGGTCTATCAAGCCACGGTCGACTTCTGTCGCGAGCACGGCGCCTTCGACCCGAAGACGATGGGCAGCGTCCCGAACGTCGGCCTCATGGCCCAGAAAGCAGAGGAATACGGCTCCCATGACAAGACCTTCGAAATTCCCGCCGACGGGACCGTGCGCATCGTCAACTCTTCCGACCAGGTCCTCCTCGAGCACCCCGTCGAAGCCGGTGACATCTGGCGCGCTTGCCAAACGAAGGACGCCCCGATCCAGGATTGGGTGAAGCTCGCAGTCAATCGCTCCCGCGCCTCGGAGACGCCCGCCGTCTTCTGGCTCGATCGCGACCGCGCGCACGACGCCGAAGTCATCAAGAAGGTCGAGCGCTACCTCGGCGACCACGAGACCGCCGACCTCGACATCAGCATCCTCCCGCCCACCGAGGCGACCGAGTTCACCCTCGAGCGCCTCAAAGCGGGCGAGGACACCATCTCCGTTACCGGCAACGTCCTCCGCGACTACCTCACCGATCTCTTCCCGATCCTCGAGCTCGGCACCAGTGCCAAGATGCTCTCGATCGTCCCGCTGATGAATGGCGGTGGCCTGTTCGAGACCGGTGCCGGTGGCTCCGCGCCGAAGCACGTGCAGCAATTTACGTCCGACAACTACCTCCGCTGGGACAGCCTGGGCGAATTTCTCGCGCTCGCCGTGTCGCTCGAGCACCTGAGCACCACCTTCGACAACCCACGCGCCAAAGTCCTCGCAGACGCGCTCGACACCGCCACTGGCAAATTCCTGGCCAACGACAAGTCGCCTTCGCGAAAAATCGGCGGGATCGACAACCGCGGCAGCCACTTCTACCTCGCGCTTTACTGGGCCGAAGCCCTCGCCGCTCAAAGCGAAGACGCGGAGCTAAGCCAAATTTTCGCTCCGATTGCCGAGGAGTTGACGGCGAAGGAAACCGTCATCGTCGAAGAATTGAACGCCGTGCAGGGAAAGCCCGTCGACATCGGCGGCTACTTTCAGCCCAGCGACGAGAAGACCTCGGCCGCCATGCGCCCAAGCGCGACGCTGAATCAAATTCTGTCGGACGTGTAGGTAGCGCCGAAGCACGAAAAATCTTAGGATCACCCTTCTGCCGGGTTCGGAGCCGAACCTTCTCGCTCCTCAAATACCAAAATTCGTCGGTGTCTCACGCGAAGTCGATCGGCTCGACGTCCGTCACACCGTTCAGGGTTGCCGTTCGTTTTTTAGCAGGACTAAGCAACTCAGGAATGTTGCAGGCCTAAAAAGGATGCAGGCCGCCGCGACGAATGCCGCGACGGCCTGCTGTTCCCCCCAGAACAACTCTTCAATATAGCAGTCTGCGTGCCAAGTTTTGGCCGCGCCTAGTCCTGGTGGCCCGCAGACTGGGTGGAGCTCGATATCCGACTTAGGAAGTCGCCCCGCTGGACAAATCCCGCCAGTAACACTAGCCCTGTTGCAAGCCCGCCAATTGGAACTCCTGCCAAGCCCGCACATGAAACACCTTCTGACCGCTCTAAGCCTGCTTTCCGTATTTCCTGCAGCCACTCAAGCACAGGTCATCTTTTCCGCCGCGACCAATTCCGGCGTGAATCTTTTTCAAGAGAACGGCGGAGTGGTCACTCAGCTCAACACCGGCTTCAACGAGCACAATTTCCCATCGATCTCTCCCGACAGCCGTTTCATTACGTTTTCGAGCCCTGATCCTGTCACGCCCGCCCTCCAAGTCCCGCCAAGTTCCGATATCTACGCCTACGATCGAGTCACCGGCCAAACCCGCAAGATCATCGATACCAACACCGAAGTCGTCAGTCCCAGCGAGGTCCAGGTATACCGTCCGTTTTCCTCCGCCCTCTCGCCGAACAACCAGCTTCTCGCGAGCGGAATCGAACTCAGTCGGCGTTCTGGCAACACGCCGAACGGCTCCGGTCGCTACCTCACCATCGTCTCCGCCGCCAACGGCGTGCCAATCTCCACACCTCGGGGTGCCGAGTCAGATTCAACCAACGGCGAGTTCCTGGGAATTTCGTGGGATCGGGGCGGCACATCTTTGGTCACCCCCGCTCTCGGCGTCACCAGTCCGCCCAGCGGTTTTGGCCTCCCCGCCATCTGGCGTGTGAGCCAGGACGCGTCAGGCCAATTTGCATTCACCGCTCAGCTGTCAGCGCCCGTCTACAACTCCGCAGCGGGATCCGCAACGACTCAAATTTACCCAGCTATCTCTCCATCCGGCACCGCTCTCGCTTATTTCGACGTATTCTTCCCCGATCTTTTTACGAGCAGCCAGCCAGTCACCTCGCGACTGATCGTTGCTAACTCCAACGGGTCCAATGCCGACATCGTCGTGACTTTCCGCTCGGGCCTCTACCCGGTCGGTCTCGCCTGGTCCCGCGACGGCACCCAGCTTGTCTTTTCAACCGCCGAGCAAATTCAGTTCCCCGGCGGGAGCTTCTCGACTCTTGTTGACCCGAGCACTGCGGTCATTCGCCAGGTCTCCTTCGCCGGTGGCACGCCCACACGTGTCCCAGGCATCGGCACCGGTCTCTTCCCCAGCGTCCCCGTCGCGGCGCTACTCCCCTCGATCAACAATGACCGCACCGCGCCCACGCTGAGACTGCGCGGACGCAAGACGGTGGAAACGCTTCGCAAACGCGTCGTCATCCGTGGGTCCGCCAGCGACGCCTTCGGGATCTCCAAGATCGACGTCAAAGCCAGAGGCGCGAAGGTCAGGAAGACCAAGATTCAGAGCAGAAATCGTTTCAAAGTCGTCCTCCGCGTCAACAAGGACCGAGGCCGCGTCATCGTCAAACTCCGCGCCATCGACAACGCCGGGAATCGCTCCAAGCGAGAAAAATTTCGCATTCTTCGACGCTAGTCGTCGGGACTCTCTTCGATCCGCGCCACCCGCCGTCGGTCGCCCTGCGCCAACCGAAAGCCCACGATCTGAGCAACCACAACGGCGATGTAAAACTGTCCGAACGTCGCCTCGAGCCACGCGAACGTCGCCGCCACGTGACTCACCGGCGTCACGTCCCCGTAGCCCAAAGTGGTCAGCGTGACGAAGCTGAAATAATTGAAAAGCGCCTGCCGCGACTTTCGATCGTCGAGCTGGACCGCGAGATCGGAATGAACCGCGAACGATCCGGGCGCCAACAACTCCGTCGTCTGATACAAGCTGGACCAGCAGAGTCCGAGCAAAACGTAGCTGCAGATCGCGCCGACGACGTCGTCGGCACGAACCGCTCGCCGCTCGATGATGCCCACAAGGATGACTCCGGCGGCATATCCGTAGAAGAACAACGAGCTGATCTGCACGACAAGCTCCAGCGGCAGACTGTCAGTCGCGGGAAAAACGTATCGCAGCAAGCTCGCGAGGATTCCCGGTAGGACCAGTCCGAGCGATATCAATCGCTCCCGGTTCGAGTCGAAGACGAACAGCAACACCGCCAGTGCAACGAGCGTCGAAAGAGTGTCGTGAAAAACCCGGTGCCCCCCCCATTCTTGCGAAAGCGGCTGAATGAGCAGGACCGCGATCAGCGTCAGCAGCAACGCAAAGTGGCGACGGGGCCACCGGAACACGAGATGCACGAAACTCACGACGCCGACACTCTCATTGCTCCGCTCCCCTATCCAGATAGGAAATGATCAGGAAATGGCTTTCCGCCCGCCAAAAATCGGGGACCCGTGACGAATCCACGGAATTCTGATACGCCCTGCGGTCAAAATGCAACGCAACCCCCGAAATCAACTCCTCACGGACCACTGGGCAATCTTCGGACTGATCGGGCTAAACGTCATAGCGTCCGTCACCGGATTTTTCGTCCCGTGGGAGTCGCTTAATTCTCTGAAGACCATCCCCTCCGAAGTCGTGGCGACGTGGCAAAGCTTGATTACGGGCGGCTTCTCGATGGGTTCTGCTATCGAGTTTGCTACGTTGCTTAGTTACGCATTTTTCCACGCTGACCTCGAGCATCTCGTGTTCAACCTGCTCTATTTCTGGGTCTTCAGCTTCCTGGTTGGCGAACTCCTCGGGCAACGATGGGTTATCGCCATCTACTTTGTCACGGCGATCTCGGGGGCGGTGTGTTTTGTGATCTTCAATGCCGAGAGCACCATCCCCATGCTCGGTGCATCGGGCGCCGTCTCGGGGTTCGAAGGCGCCTACCTCGGACTGGCAATCCGAAGCTCGATTCCACCTGCCTTCGTATGGCCCCTCGCACGCCCGATTTCTCCCTTCACGCTCGGTGCACTCGCCGTCATCGGCGTCGGACTCGATCTCTCCGGCACCATCAATCCAGGCAACAGCAACACCGCGTTCGCCACGCACTTGGGCGGCTTCGTTGCGGGCGTCTTCCTAACGTCATTCGTCACGCCACCCGCCCGGCGAGCGACCGCGCGGTAACCGCGCCTTCCTCGCGATCACCCGGGACCGCGACTACCGACCCGACCCGCTACCCCGGCAGACTCTCGAGCATCTCTTTGTTCGTCGGATACTTCCGCACGAAGAAGAGTAGTCGTTCAATGGCCTCGATCGGTTTGTGGCCAGCCAACCCACGGCGGATGACGTTGATCTTGTGAAGCTCGTCCGGCGTAAGGAGCAATTCCTCCCGCCGGGTGCCCGACTGGAAGATGTCGACAGCCGGATAGATGCGCTGTTCCGCGATCAAGCGGCCGAGCACGAGTTCCATGTTTCCGGTGCCTTTGAATTCCTGAAAGATCAGATCGTCCATACGGCTGTTCGTCTCGATCAGCGCCGTTGCCATGATTGTCAGCGAACCCGCTTCCTCCGTGTTGCGTGCAGCCGCAAATAGCTTCCGAGGAATCTCCAACGCCCGCGAGTCGACACCGCCGCTCATCGTGCGTCCGCCACCGCCCTGAGCGTTGTTGAACGCCCGGCCCATCCGGGTGAGCGAGTCCATGAGCACAAAAACGTCTTTGCCCATTTCGACAAGGCGCTTAGCGCGATCGATCGCGAGCTGCGAGATCCGCGTGTGAGTCTTGATGTCGCTGTCGTTGCTGCTGGCCATGACCTCGGCCCGCGGGACGGTCCGCCGAATCTCCGTCACCTCTTCCGGCCGCTCGTCGACCAAGAGGATAATGAGGTGAATGTCAGGGTGATTCGTCACCACCGCCGCCGCGATGTGCTGCAACAGCGTCGTCTTACCCGTTCGCGGCGGAGCCACGATCAACCCCCGCTGACCGCGCCCGACCGGCGTCACGATGTCGATCACCCGGGTCGTGTAGAGATCAGAGTCGGTCTCGAGTTTGATCCGCTCGTCTGGACTGATCGTGGTCAGTTCCTCGAAGATTGGGAGGTCGGTGTATTTGTCCGGATCCTCGCCCTCGATTTCGGTGAGCTTGTAGAGCTGAGGTCCGCGCTGGCCGCGTCGAGTCTCACCCTTCACCCACATTCCGTCACGTAGGTTGTGCTTCCGGATCACCTCCGGCGTGACGAACACGTCGTTGGTCGACTGCGTGAAGCTTCGCTTCGGCTCCCGAAGAAAACCAAATCCTTTGCCGGAAACTTCGACGATGCCATCCGCGTAAGCGATCGGCTCGTTCGGATCAGGATCGGCGGCCGGCTCCTGCCCGCCGTCGTATGAATCCTGGCCGCCTCCGGAATCGTTACCACCTCCACCGCCTCCGCCGCCTCGCGAACGACGGCTTTTACCGCGACGAGGACGCCGGGAGCGACGGGGTTGTTGATCTTGATTCCCGCCGTCGTTGGAGTTTTTGGGCTGCGGATCGCGGGGCGCTTCGGTGGCTTCTGGGGCGGGGGTGGTTTGAGAGTCTTCCATGGTAGATTAAAGGGGTTTTGGCCAGTTGGTAGATTACGTCAGGCGAGTCGGCGGAGATTGGTTGGATTATTCGAGAGTGACCGCTCTCACGCGGGGGCTTGGGTTTCGGCGAGAACATCGTCCGAAATATCAAAGTTGGCGTGGACGCTTGTGACGTCCTCGAGATCTTCCAAAGCGTCGCAGAGTTTGAGCACCTGAGCCGCCGTCCCGGGGTCTTCGACCACAACGGTATTCTCTGGAATGAATGTCAGTTTTTCAGACTCACATTCGACGCCTGCGCTCTTGAGTGCTCCCGCGACGTTGTAGAGTTGCTCGACCGGAGTCGTGACAATAAACGTGTCATCTTCGGTTGAGAACTCCTCCGCGCCAGCTTCCAGGACGATCTCGAGCAGCCGGTCCTCGTCGACGGTGGCGACCGGCACGGTGATTTGACCCTTCCGGTGGAACATGAAAGCCACGCTGCCGGAGCTTCCAAGATTCCCGTCGTTTTTGGTCATTGCGTTCCGGAGCTCAGCCGCCGTCCGGTTCCGGTTGTCGGTCGCCGTCTCGATGACCAAGGCCACTCCGCCCGGGGCATAAGCCTCGTAGATGATCTCCTCGACCGCCTGCGATTCGAGCTCGCCGGTGCCCTTCTTCATGGCCCGGTCGATGTTATCGGCCGGCATCGACTGCGATTTCGCCGACTGAATCGCGGCACGCAGACGCGGATTGAAACCCGGATTACCGCCGCCCAGGCGGGTGGCAATCGTTATTTCCTTCGACAACTGGGAAAAAAGCTTCCCACGTTTGACGTCGAGGGCACCCTTGGTGCGCTTAATTTTCGACCATTTACTGTGGCCGGCCATGCTTTGCGTTGATGAGATTTACTCGGTGAAAAATCCTAGGCCGGGCGGCGATCGACGCGGTTGCCCGGTTGTGAGTGAGGCTGTCGAGCGAATGGAACGTGTCCAACGAATCGGATGTGAATCACGTGCTCCCGCAAGCGCGGGACGGCTTTACCTGCTCGACAAGGCTAGGCAACCGCAACTCGTTCACCCTGTCAACTGCTTTCAAGAAGGAATCCCGCGACAATCTCGCCACATCCGGGCACAAAAAAAGCCGGAGATTACTCTCCGGCCATCTACGTACCGTCAGGGGAAAGATACCGGGAAACCACAGATTGCACAGATTGCGCGGATGGTGGGCCGGGTTTCCGGCCCATGAGCATCCAAATATCAGTGTTCTCCGTGCAATCCGTGGTTCAAAACTCATTCTCTCCACTCAAAGGAGGCCGCTCAATTCTGCAAACATCACTCGTTCCGCGCCGCGCCCTGAACCAGCCGACGCACCCGTAAAATCTCGGGCTTATCGACGAACCCTCGAAGAATCACCGGCATGTTCCCAACTGCCACGTTGGCCGTTCCCTGCTCGTTCACCTGGACGGGAAAATCTCGGTCACTCCCCATGAGCCGGGTATCTGCTCCTGACGCCTTAAGACCAAGGATCTCGAACTGCATCGTATCACCCGGCCAGACCGCCCAGACCGCCAACACGCGCTCGCCAGATTTGCGAGTCATTGAAACAACCCGAACACCCCCACGCCCAAGATCGACGAGTTCCGCCGCGTCGATATCTTCGAGCACCTTTGCGGTATCGCGGAACGAAAACCAACTTGGTTTCGGAGTCCCGTCGCTAAACCGCAACCCAAAGTGATGATTGAAATCCTCAGAAGCGGAATCCCGGTCGTTCAGATTGAACCACCAAACCCCTCTCACCCGCGGATGAGCCCGCATGAGGAGAAGCATCCTCGATGCGTATTGGGCCTGCTCTTCCAGAGTGACGCCGTCAACACCTTTGTGCGTCGGCCACCCCATCTCAGTCAGATAGAACGGCACCTCCTTCCCACCGGGAAATCCCACGAGGACTTCCTCCAGCCGCTCGATGAGCTCCATCATTCCGGTCTCCGGCATCGCCCTCCGCCCACCCATCCAGTAGCAATACGGATGAAACGAGAGAGCATCGAGGTGCTCCAGCATCCCAGCCGAACAAGCACGCTTCGTCCAATCGTCCGTCAGGCCCGCCCCAGCCATGCATCCCCCGAGGATATTCACGCCGGGCATCACCTCCTTGACGGCAGCGTAGCCTTCAGCAAGCACCGGCACGTAATCCTCCGGCTCTCCCCTACCAAATCTGTCTGCCATCCCGATTCCCAGATTCCACTCGTTCCAGATCTCCGGGAGCGGATCGAACACAGCGGTCTCTCGCGCGACTGCACCGGCGAATCGCCCGAAAGCCGTCAAGGCCTCCGGAGATTTAGGGTAATCCCCTCCGTCATACAGCCGATTGCCGTAACCGACAGTCGTCTGAACCCTCAAGCCGCGCTCCTGCGCCTCGGTAAGAACCTCCGCTCGCTCGCGCCCCAAATCGATCCGATCTGGGTTCTTCTCGATTTTTCCCCAAGGGAATCCGAGCCTCACGGAGCCGCAGCCCAAAGCGTCAGCCATGGCCACATCATCCCTGCTGAACACATGGCAAACACCCACGTAAAAGGTGTTGTCCTGATCAGAATCCGACCTGCATCCGTAGAGTAGGATCCCCGCAAGCAAGGCGGCCAATAGCATTCCAGCCGGTGATCCCGTGTCCGGACAAACCAATGGGCGGAAGGGAAATCCCCGCCGCCCAAATTGCTGCCACTTGATACCGGCGATCCAGCTCATGCCAATAGGCGACGGTAAACGGCTTCAGTTCGGTCCGCCACCTGCATAACCGAAAAATCCCGCACCGCGATCTCGCGACCACGCTGACCATATTCGCTGCGCAACTCCGCGTTTCCGATCAGTCTTTCCAGCGCAGCTGCCAACTCGGGGACACTTCCCACGCCGACGAGCAACCCGTTGACCTCGTGCTCGACAAC
The DNA here is from genome assembly GCA_963749035.1 of uncultured Verrucomicrobiae bacterium. Classification (GTDB taxonomy): domain Bacteria; phylum Verrucomicrobiota; class Verrucomicrobiia; order Chthoniobacterales; family JAATET01; genus CAVVKW01. The sequence continues at coordinate 266,591 of CAVVKW010000005.1, read as the reverse complement.
CTCAGTGCAACCGCGATTTCGTGTCGTGACGATCGGCAACCCGCACGCCGCCGCCTCAATCAAGAAACGGGGCGTACCCTCCTTGTGCTTCGAAGGAAAACATACCACGTGACACGTTTGCATCAGCGAAGCCATGTCAGAACAAAATCCGAGACGCTCGATCACGCCCTCCGCCTCCCAGTTATCCAAGTCTCCTGAGCTGACTGTCGCCGGATTCCCAATATCCGGATCGCCCGCGATCAAGAGCTCAAAATCAACGCCTCGGGCTCGAAGCAAACGAGCGGCTTCGACCAATTCCCCGATCCCCTTGGTCCAAAGAAGCCGCGCGGCATAGAGAACCCGCACGCGACCAGCCGGCTCGGGCGTCGGACGGAAGGCTCCCACATCCACGCCAGAACTTCGAATCAAGGTCGACTGATCGCGACTCGCCATCCCCTGAGCCGCGAAAGCTTCTAAATCTTCCCCGTTTTGGAAGATCACTTGACCTCGCGCCAGCGCGGCCCGGTAAGCGACCCGCGCCGGCCCCCGTAGCACCCGAGCGAGAGCCCGGTCGCTCGAGAAAACGAATCCTAACCCTGCAATGGAGTTCACGATGGCCGGCAATCCCGCCAGTCGCGCCGCCAGCGAGCCATTGATGTTGCCCTTCATCGTAAACGCATGGAGAACATCTGGTCGCTCAGACCGGATCAATTCCGCCAAACACTTCGCCGTCTGCAGATCCTCCAACGGATTGACACCCGATCGCGACATTGGCACCTCGTGCCAGCGAAACCCCGCTGCCCGGATCTGATCCCGGAATTTACCATCCGGAGAAGCCATCACAATCTCCCATCCCCGCGCACGAAGCAGGCGATCCACCGGCACTCGGTAGTTGTGGAGATACCAGGCCGTGTTGGAAAAAGAAAGTAGCTTGGGCATGACAGAATTTGGTGGCGAGAGCAATCACTTCGCCCGGCCTTTGGGCGAATGTCCCGCCGAATCATCGAGATCGAGGCGGGGCCAGACATTTGGCGCACGCGGTGCCAACTCGCCAATTGGTCTTGATTGAGTTCCCGCTCCGTCCTGGTCGATGGTCCGAAGATTAAACGTCAAATCGTCTTCGGAAGTGAATTCATCGAGACCAATTACCTTTGGGCTGATTGAAAATTCGGCGATCCATCCCTCCGGGACCTCGCACGTGCTGCTAGATATACCCAGCGGACTGATTGTGGCCGGCTTCCAATTGGGGCCTTTGATCGCGCTTCGATCAGCGTCTACCGGGAGGCCGGCGTTTATCGCCAAGGTTATCTCGGCAAATCCAGCGCCACTCACTTGACGGCTAGGACGGCCACTGAGGCCGATCAAAACGCGGTCTCCCGAATGATGCCGACCCTCTCCTGGAGCCGGTGGTGTGACTTGTTCGTCGACAATCCGGATCGCTCCGTGAAGACCGGCACCGGACCACCGTAGCGCCACCCGGACGTCTTCCCCCGCGTAGAGTCCTCCAACTTCGTTGACTGCTCTCCATTCATTTTTCTCCCATTCGCCAAGCAAACCATCGATCACCGGTGCGGACCCTTTCCTCACGACGATCGGCTGGCCGCGTTCCTGCCAGCGATCGTCACGAAGTGCTTCCGACGGTGAGATCACTTGGTCTGCTAACTCAGAAGTGACACCAGTGACATAAGTCACTGCTCCCGAGAGACTGACGGTGAGATCTTCGCCATCGAGGTGATGCTCGACCGATCGTCCCATCCAATAGGTCGTCGTCACAACGTCGTTTCCGACCGCAAGGGAAAGTTCCGTTGCCGACCCTTCGGTCCACAGAGCGAGAGTGAAGACGCCTTCGTTGTCAAAAAGCATCGCGCCGACTGCGGAACCAAACCAGAGATCGCCGACGAACTTGCTCCCGTCGATCATCCGCGCAGCCGTTCCGAAAGCGACCGCCACCGGCTTAGGTTCCCCGTCGAGGCTAAAAAAGCCGAACCAGTCCTCGCGCTCATTCCGATTGCTTTCGCTTTGACCCGCAACGTGCGGAATGATGATCCTCACGTCTTCCGCGTAAAGCATCAAAGCCTGGCGAACCGTACGTTGCGCTTGCTGCACCTCCGAAACAACCCGCTTCGCGGCCGATCCCGGGGCACTGGACCATCCAAACTCCGTCACGTAAATCTCTAGTTCTCGACCGAGAGCACCTCGCAAATAATCTCGATAATTGCGGAGGCGCTGGCGGAATCCTTTTCGCTCCGGAGTTCCGGACGTATACGGATGGACCGCAACAAAATCCATCCCATCGAGGCCGCCCGCACGGATGAACCGCTCATCCCACCGGTCGTGGGAGGACGGGTCTAAATTATTGCCGATATTTGGCCCAACCACAGCGTCCGGCACGACCCGACGGACCGTTTCCAGGACCCATGAGCAGAGCGTAGCGAAATCCATCGGGGGCATCTTTCCCCACGGTTCGTTCCAGATTTCAAAAATTTTCTGCCCCGGTGGAGCGTTGGCGAGCTCCGCTGCGAGCCAGGTCTTATAGGGTCGCTCCATAGGCAAGGTTGCGCGAGCCCATCGGCCCCGTCCGTGACGCGCCTCCCACTCTTCAACTGCGCCATAACGATCTTCGTCAAAGCACCACCGCGGGAAGCGTTCGATCTTCTGAACGATCCCGACCGGATAGGATTCGGCCAGTTCGCTGATCGGCAGGTGAGCGTCTTGATTGAACAACTCACGAGTCCACGGTAGAGCCAGCCGCACGGAAGCGTCAGCAGCTTCACGTTCGTTCCAATCCCTCTTGTTCATGCCGGTTCCCGGTCCCCGGTTCCACTTCTTCAAGCCGAACCGGTAGCGCCCCGCCAGGACCTCCTCGAGGCGTCTTTCCGACGGCACCAAGACGGCGAAGCGAACCTCCGCGGACGCCATTACCGCGGATTCAACCAAAACGTCAAAGCTTGCGGTGTAATATCCCGGCTCAAGCCTACCGAACGAGATTGGGACAGTTCTGGCCTTCGCCCCGGGTAGACTTGGCACGTGGGAGGCAATCCGGCCCGTGCTTCCGTCGATCTCCCCCCACTCCGCACCGAGTGTAAAGGCACAAATCGGGGGGCTTTCGACCTGCACACGGAACGTCACCGCAGCATCGTCGCTGAATAGGTTGGAAGGATGATGCCGTTCGATCTCAAGCTCGGGAGTCGCCGCTCGAAGGAGCTGGAAACCAAAGAGCACCGCCCCAAGTAGGCACCAGACTCCCGCGCTTACAGATCGCCGGTCCATCCTTACCACAGATGCCGGATTGGTCGTCCGCTTCTGCCCAGAGCCGCGAAGCAAAGAGAAGTGACCGCGAGTTGTCCTCACGACCCGCCGCAAATCACCCCAATGTCGAATAAATACGCCTGAGCTCACGAGCACTACTCTCCCAGCTAAAGTCTTTGACTCGTTCAAGACCGCGCTCCCGCAACAAATTGCGATACGGCTCATCTCCTAATAGCCGGATGATCTCGTTCGCTAGCTCCTGCGGCGGACTTTGAGCGGGGACAATGAGCGCCGCCTCACCCACGATCTCCGGAATTGCGAACGCATCCGATGTGATGACCGGGCATCCGCAAGCCATTGCTTCCAGATTTGGCATTCCAAAGCCTTCCGACAATGAGGGAAAAACAAAGATCTCAGCCAGATTCATTAGTCTTAGAAGATCAATTTCATCAATGAAGCCCGTGATTCGCAGCCGGTCACCAAGTCCTTCCTCGCGGATCACGCGCCTCACCTTTTCGTTTGAGTTCCAACCGTTCCCGACGATCACGAAGCGCAGGTCGGCTACCTGCGATCGCCGGGCGACCTCGCCCCAGGCTTTCAACAAAGTCCAAGGGTTCTTTCGTTCGGAAAAATTCGAGACGTGCAACAGGTAGCGAGAGCCGTCTGCGAAACGTGCGCGAACGTCACCAAGATCGACTTCAGGCAGGACTCGATACTTGGCGTCGACAGCATTAGTAGTGATCGCGATCCGCGATTTCGGGATTCCGTACTGCTCAGAGATTAATCTGCGGCTCGTCTCTGAAACCGTGAAAATCTGGTCCATTTTCCGGGCGTAAGCCCCTACCAAATAGCGCGAGTGTCCACGTCGAAGGAGCGAATAGCATTCGGGGATAATTAGCTCATCATCTGGGTGCAGCGTTGCGCACCGAGCCGACGCGGAGACCAGAAGCGGCGAAAACGCCGAAAGTGGCGAATAGTGGACAATATCGAAACGGCGGCCACGCAACTCCCACGCCGCCCGGAGGGGATTGCGCGACACGGTCACCGCCTCGCCGTGAGCGTAGAGCGGGTGCTCACGATCGGTGTTCCGGAGAAAGGTGATTTTACTATCAGGCGCGATTCGCACAAAAGCCGATAGCAGCCGCTCAAGGTGCATCCCGCTTCCTGACACGCCCTTTTCTATGGGGCGCGTCGTGAAGGCAATCTTCATGGAGTTCAACGATGTCTGATTCTTTTGAGTGTGGTCTCGGCGATCTGCGCCATTACCGGGGGAAGGCAACTCTGCAAATACAAGACATAACCCTTCCAGAATGTCGGATCTTTCCTAACAACTTTACGATAGGTTTTGCGAGCCGCCGATCGATTGCCATTCCCATACTGATATTGGCCCACCTTTGCAAAGCGACGCGCCGAGCGAGCTCCTCTATGGGCACGGAGTTCGGGATATTTCTCAGCCATCTCTTCCGTAATTCGCTCGTTAAAAGGAAGATTCGTCTCTACATCCGCGCCAAGGGAATCCAGCCGAAACCGCTTCAGGAGCAGCGGCTGCGCGAGATGTGCCGCTTCAAATTGTGCCATCGTTCGCAGACACATCTCGTTATCCTCCCCGTGGGGAAGTAGCGGGTTAAACGTTCCTACCTTGTCAAATACTTCGCGCCGAAAAATTGTAGCTGAAGGAATGATGGGACCGTCATCAATATAGTAGCGGATCAACGCTTTGGGAGAATTGGGCTGATATGAGATGCATCGGACGAGGCGACGTTCGTCGAAATTATCAGGTTCAACTAAAAAGAGATCCGTGTAAGCAACACCGACCCTAGGATTCGCGTCAAACAGCGGCATCTGCCGCTCCAGTTTCTCGCGTGTCCAGACGTCATCCGCATCAAGCAACGCGACATAGACCCCAGTTGCCTTATCGATAGCTCGGTTTCGTGCGACCGAAACCCCTGAATTTTTCTGAAAAATTACATTCACTCGTTCGTCGAGTTCCGGCAACCGCTCAACAATCGCCCGGGTCTCCGCTCCCGATCCGTCGTCGACGACGGTAATTTCGAGGACACGATCCTCACAGGTCTGCTCAAGCACGCAGCGGACCGCATCTCTTACGTAATTCCCATCGTTAAAGCACGTTATAATCACTGAGATATCACGTATCGAAAACTTTTGACCTGTCATGTTGTTATCCTCTGATAAATGCTCACATAGCGATCGGCAACGTGCCCAATCTCACACTCGTCCGCGATGTGGTAGAAACACCGCTCCATCACAATGTTTCTTTCTATTCTCGAGAGTTGTAATGCGCGCCCAATGGACTCGGCGACTGCCTCAACCGAAAACCCATCAGCTAGAAAGCCCCTCTCATTGTTCACGATCAAATCAATCGATCCACTGACGGGCGTACTGATCGGAATCGTCCCAACCGCCATCGCTTCGAGTAACGCATTTGACATGCCTTCGGCCACGCTCGCAAGTACAAGAAAATCGCTCGCCTGCAACAATAGAGTAACCTCTGGCTGATATCCGAGAAATCTTACGCAATCAGATAAGCCAAGTGAAACTGCAAGTTCCTTCAGCACACTTTCTTGTGAGCCAGTCCCAATCATCCAAAGCTGCCATCGCGCCCCCGAAACACTCGGATTCAAAGTTGCCAACGCCCGAAGAAGGCAGTCCAGGTTTTTGACCGGCTCTAGTCGTCCTACAAAAGCAATAACGCGAACGTCACTCGCTAAGTCAGGGGCGACCTTGTTCCGCGACTCAGCCCGAACATGAAGCAAATTTTCACGGGCAATTGGCTGCTGCACGCCATTATAAATCTTAACGACGCGTTCCCGTTCAATCCCGCGCTTCAGGATCTCGTCGGCAATCTCTTGGCTGATCGCCACAAAGCGTGTCACCTGGCGCCGCGCTACTCGACACAAATGACGTCCGATGAATGCTTTGCCGCTCAGGCTTGCGAAATCCGAATGCTCGCCTGCATTGCCTGGTTTAACCACTAGAGGAAGGTCGTATAGTCTACATATGACAGCACCCACATACGCCGGAAACTTATATTGGTGAGCATGGACGACATCGACCTTATCATGGTTTCGAAGGAACCATATAAACACCTGCGTAAACCAAATTAGGCTAGCAAGAATATACTTCCCCATAATCTGCGGGTTCCAAATTGTAAAAAACCGGATGACCTCGAATCCGCCATCTTGCTTTTCTTTGGGAAATGCCAGGGAGTTGCGGCTCGTCAGTACAGTTATCTCAACGCCTCGACCAGCTAATGCGCTGCAAAGCCGAGCACATTGCTGCTCCGCGCCTCCAAAAACTTCTGGGATGAACTGACCGGTCAGCATTACTACACTAAGGCGTTCGTCTTCCGCTTTCGACGCTCCATCAGAATCGTTCACGCTGGTTGTTCGTTGTTTCAAGTGGGCAGACGCGAGGCTGGTGAAAATCGAGGCTCCCGGCTTTGAGGAGGGCGATGAGGCGGAAGTTCTTGAATGAAAGGAAGCCGCGGGCCGGTCGTTTGGCAAGGTGAAGCGGGCCGTTGACAGCTTCGATGAGGCCGTTGGTGACACGAGTTCTCAGGAAAGCGAGGCTGCCATCCCGGTGGCGGCGGATGTGCCGGCCAGTTCCTCGAAGGGTTCCAAGCGACAGCGCATAGCGCGGGCACACCGCCAGTCCAATGATTCGGGATTCTGTCCGGCCAGGACGTCTTGGAGGAGTTCGCACTGCATCATGGCTCGGCCCAGGCGAGGGTAGCCTTTGCAGAGGGTGGCCCTCAGGGGTTGCTGATCGGGCGAGCGGGTCCACTGGTTGCCGCTCAAAGCCCAAAGGCCACCTTTGAGATCGGCTCCGTCGCGAGTCAGGACCCGCCGCACGTTATCCAGGGCGACGCCAGCGAGCATCATGAGTTGGAAACGATCGAAAACGATTTCGGCTTGCGGCAGATGCTCGCGCGCGCCCTTGAAGTAGGCCGCGCTTATGTCCATGGAGACGAGTCGATTTGCTCGGGACAAGCGCCGTGGCGGCGTATTTCAAATATAAAAGCCGCCACCGTGGAGCTGTCACGCCCTTCGGTCATGAACAGAAGGCGACGGCTGTCGGCATCGATTATGTTGGTCACGTAGCGGTGGCTTCGGCGCGAACTTGTCTCGTCAATCAAGAGCCGCCGGACATTCTTCCAAGATCTCCGCGCATAGGCCGCCTCGATATGGTGTTCGACCAAGCACCAAAGCCGTGTGTATTCGATGGCCAGAATCGTGGCCGCTTCGCTCACGGGCATATGCCCGCACTAAAGCATCGCCAGAGCTTCGAGCAAAAACGTGAAGCCACTACCGGGTCGCGCCCACGGCCCCTCGACCTACAAGACCTGCCCGTCGGGTGTTTTTAGCTGCGGAACCCGCGCCACCAACTCCGTGCGAAACCGGAAAAAATTCAGATGCTGCCAGCTGAGCTTAACCGTGTCGTGGACCGGTAGCCCCAACTGATGGCTTGCTACGGGTGCCATGAACTTGCTGCCTCGCGTAAAGTCGATTCTCAAACTCAGCAGCCCCACCTCGCGCCGCAAATCACACTCCACCACCCGCCATTCACCACCGAGTTGCAGCGCCGCCGTGAACAAATCTTTTGCTTCCGTCAGGTGGGCTTTTACACCTCCATCCACTGTCCTTTCAACTGTTCCCTCGAGAGGAGGGGGCTCGGGGGAAACGTGGTTTCCCCGTCTCAATCACTGCGCCGCTGCGCCTCTTTCCCACTCATATCGCCGAAGAGCCATTGCGCTAGACCCCTTGAGCTCCCCGGTAGTGAGAAACCATGCTCTTTGGAGAGACCACCTTATCGGATTTTCGCCCAAGGAAGAATACGCCGCTCGCTCCGTCGATGCAGTAAGATTCAGGAATTAGTCGATCAAGCAACTGGACCCAGCAGCAAGCTAGCTTTGCGAGCTTTCCTGCGCGCGGGCTCTGGAAAAGCGATCTCGTTAGATAGTCAACGGACCAAATAAATTGCGTCCCAGGCCCTCCTATGCTACCCGAATTCAGACGGTCAAAACCCCTAAACAGAAACCGATGTCCGCTTTCAGTATATCTAGTGAAGTCAAACGGACCTTCGTGAACCTGCTGCATAAACGGCGTTTCAGCATAGACGAGACCGTCCGCCGCCAAGACTCGCTCAATTTCTTTGACACAAACCAGTGGCTCAATAACGTGCTCAAGAACTGCTTGAACAATCACTGCATCAAAGACTCCGGTCCGGAACGGCAACTTATGAGCGTCGGCAATGACCTGCACGTTCGGAGAATCGTAAATATCGAAGGCAACCACGTCAATTTCACGATCGTCGTAGATTCCGTTGACTCCGCGCCCAATCGATCCTCCGCCGACGACCAACACAAGCGGGCGCCGAGCCAACCCATCTAGTTCGACGAGCAAATGGTCGAGATTGCGCCGCGTGGCAGCCTCGGACGTCCCGCAAGCGTTGAATACTCGTCGCACCAACGAAGTCCCTTTTCTGCGAGCCACGGCACTACCAGCCGAGGTAAGAAACAACCAATCCCGATCAATAACGCTCTCTGCAAAATCGATCAGTACGGGTTTCTCCCCGATACTTGAGTATTCCCGACCATGGGAAGCTTCCCAGCAAAAGTTCACTCCCCCTGACAACTCAGATCCGCCTGGGGCAGCTAGGACTTTTCTCACGCATTCGAAATTTGCTAGCATGACCAATGTAAATCATGCCTCTCGAATTGATATGATGATTCAATCAAAAGCATAGAAACTATAGTGGAAGGTGAACTTGGGCAGTTAAGAATGACAGAGGAATGGTCTCATCCTCCACCCTCTGCACCAAGTATGCTCCAGCATTTTAGAAGCCGAGGAGAAGTCGATCATCACCTCTTTTCTAGCGGACTCTGAAAGAATGCCCACTATATCTTTCTAGCCTTCAGTAAAAAGCATGTCCTTCGGAGAACCGTGTTGGCAAATCGCGCTAGCGCCAAACCGACTCATCCCCAACGATCCTTTTCGGCGCAAACCCATTGACTGCTATCGATTCGGGTATTGCGTTGAGAAAGGAATGTTGGCTCAGGCCTTCACGTGAAGTATGTGTAGCAACTATCAACTGCGTTGCCGGAAGGTCGAAGAAACTGGTTCGCACGAAGCAGTAGGACATTGAATCCAACGGTATTCAAAGACCGCTAGTTAGGGGAGTCGACATATCTGCCAACAATGCATCCATTGCTACACGCTCTCTTCGTGTAGCCGGAGAACTGAAAAATACACCGAGCTGCTTCGTTTGACTGCGGCAGCGAAACGAGCACGGTGCTAACATAAGAAACATCATTCGTTCACAATTTTCTTCTAATCAACGTCTTAAACCGCGTCCTACAACTTCGTGATCTAGGTCTGCGGCGGACCCGCAATAGCAGCTGACTGGATAGATCTTCCATGACCCCGTTCCAAAAGAATCCCTGCGACCATGGCAGCAGGTAGATACAGCAAAAACAGGTTCACGGAGCCCGCGCCAATTGTCAGCGCACCAATGATTGAGTAGATAAAAAAGTAGGCAGCAATTTTAGTTGGGGGATCTGCTGGCCGCATCCGTGAAAATAATCCCAGGCGTCCGAAATGACGTCCCATCAAAACCCAGAAAAGCAAAACGAAAACGACAGCGACCAATCCGTTTTCAGAAAGCAAGAGCCAAAACTCGCCATGAATATCCTGCAGGATATCTACTGAGTCTGAAGTTACATGTTGGTATGCAAAATAAATAAAACCATTTGTTCCGACGCCGAAAAATGGAGCTACCTTAAAAATTCGAGCTACGTTATCAAGTTGAAGGAGCCGCGACTGATTGCTCGGACTCTCTGCCTCATAGTAATAGATTCTGCCTTTGGACAGGTCGATCAACCCAATAGGCTCATAGAGCCGACTAATTTGCCGATCAATCGTCTCGTTGAAAGAAGCAACCGTCCAAATGCTACCAATAGCAATGATTATGATCACACTAGTAATCACAGCTCTCCGAACCAATTTTGCTTTCGGCGATGTGACCATTACTATCATCACATGGAATCCGATCACTAGAGCCACTCCGACCCAAGCGCTGCGCTCCGCTGACAGCAATAAAATGGGTAACCAAAGACAGGTAAAAACGATCGGGAAAACTGCCATTCTGAAAAAACCGGACAAAACTCCCCCAATTAGGAATAGCGAAACGAGTCCGAAGACATACCTCGGACTCGTCAGTTCTTTAAGATTCCGGATCTCGCCCTGGCTCGCAACGTAAGCTAGCGTAGCAACGCCAATCAGCGCAAGCAGCGAAGTAAGAAAGACAAAATAACATTTCCGGTTAATTTTTGATTGGCAGGTTGAAGCTATCAAAGCGGTTAGAACAAACAACTCTGTGGCTTGGATTGCCTCAACCAGCGCAACCTTTTCACCGTAGGTTAAAAGTGCATTCAAGCTCCTGATTGAATAAGCAGCAAGCAAGGGCCAAACAACTTTGAAGGACATCCGGAGACCAGCGAGAAATCGTGTTCCATGAAATAGCAATGCCCAGAGTGTGACCAAAGCGACAATCCCATCAAATGGTCGAAGCTGGGCACCACCGATGTCCTCTTTAACTCCAACGAAAAGGCTAGCAGACGCAAATGCTGTAAGACCGGCGAAAGCCCAGTCTGGCCTAATGTTCTTGCCTGGAATTCGGAGTGAACCTGCGCGATCTGCAGGTTCATGCGATCGGAAAGCTCGCTTCCTTCTTCTCCCCTCAACTACCACAGATCATTCTCCACAACGACTTGATAGTCATGCGCAACTATAATCACCAAACCAACAACAATCATATTTGCGTGAAACTCTCCCAGGGTGGGCCGATCGCGCGCTGCTGATCCACAGCCAGGACCGATCGATAGAGTCATGGGTGATTAACCTGAGGATAACCCCACCTCTCGATAATTTCCACGCGATCAAGCTCACTCGCTATCTTCTCAACATCTTCATCGAATAAAACTCGCATGCTTTCAAGATATTCTCGGTCGGCCAAAGGTAGACTATAGCTAACGGTATTTAGCCTTTGGACCCAATCGATTAATCTGGATCGCTTCACACGATGCAGTGCCTTAATGAAGCCGAGCCGGCGAAGAGCCCGTCCTCCCCCACGTAGTAGGCCACTTGCGAGCCGCGAACGTCGAAGTCCCCCGGGATTAATTCGAGTGCCTTCATAAACTAGAGAAAGGCTTTCAGCTGTCAAACCGATGAAGTTTTCCAATTGAGCGGCCACGTCACGTGGGGTTGCTATGATATCGTCATACAGCAGCAAACAGAAGTCTTCTCTCGGAAAATAGTCTAAATAGCGGAGTAGATGTTTATAATACAGAGAATTCTCGATGTATGATCCCGTCTCCATCTCAGAGCTGAACGGCTTGAAACCCTCTCGCCGAACGATCATTTTGTAGGCCGACTCAATTCGCGACAGCGGCTCGCGGACACTCAAAATAAACCGGACCCGCTTCTTCGAGGTTTTGACGTATTCAGCGATTCGCTCGGGCGCGGATTGTTTTGTAAAATAGGCTGGACACGAATCCACGGTTATTTGGCCAGGGCGCTTACCGCAAAACATCTTTTCATAGTAGTTTATCCCGTTAGCATAGTCGCGCGAAAAGAAATCTGTCTCTTGTTCTAGCGGATAAAGATAAAATTGTGGATTCGTATCAAATAAATGCTGCAACCATGTCGATCCACACTTTTCGCCACCGAGAATGATTAGATGTTGTTCCTGATCTTCTTTCATCGTAGATTCAGGCTGTTTCTCTAATGTCGGAGTCAAAAAGACGGAGGATTTTCTCTGCTCGTCGCCTCCAAGAGTAATTAGCAGAAAAATCAGCAAAGGCTCGCTGGCCAAGACGTTTGCGCAATGGTTCATCATCTTGCAGCCTTCGTAGGCCAGAGACCCAATCATCAACATTGTCTGGGTCGCAGAGCAGACAATTTTCGCCGTGGATCATGACTTCGCGGAGGACCTGAAGATCGGAACACAGGATTGCTTTCGCATGAGCCATGTATTCGAACATTTTGAGTGGACTTGTCCACGCGGAGATGTCCTTTCCGGATGTATCCAAAACCCGTCGCTGATTCGGAAGAAGAACGATGTCAAACGAAGTTAAAAATCGGTCCAGCTCCGCGTGCGAACGATGCCCCAGTACGAACACATTATCGAGATCCTGACAACGCTTGAGCAATTCCGCAACTTCGGAAGGCCTGCCACCGACGACGTGAAACGCAACGTCTGAGCACATCTCCGCCATCGGAACCACAACTTCCAAACCCTTTCCGGGATACAGGCTCCCGGTGTAACCCACGTGAAAGTTGAAATCTCCGTCGAGTTGAGCACCAGACGCGCGACCCGCCGCATCCGCACCGTCTGGTAGAACGTGTACGCGATCTTCGCCGACTTCAAACGTTTTACAAAAATCACGCTTCAGCTCGCCGGAGATCGCGACCACGGAAACGAGTCGCTTGCTGCGCATCAGCCTGGGTATCAGGCGACGCTTCGGACTTGATGCCCGTGGGATTCCGTGCGTTTCAAAAATGACGCGAATCCCAAGCAGCACTCCAAAAAATGCAGCATACTCGCACCGCGAGATCGCAAAGCGAATCCCCTGAAGCCGGGCCGCAGCAGCAAACCGAAATCCGGTGAGGTGTCGAGACCAACGCCAGCAAAATTCTTTGACTGCCCAGATGCGAAACGAAACAGGACCCAATGCGAATGATCTCCGGAGCCGGTCTAGATCCACCTCTTCGCCCGTCCCGAGGCAATAGAGAATCGGATGCTTTTCAAGTCCGGCCAACGCCGAGGCCATCTTCAAGACGTGCACGGTATTGGCCTCATTCGAAGGCACTTTCGAATGAGAGAAATAGCCAATGTGTTTGGCCATCAACAGCTTCGCGCCGGGTATTTTGTTCAAGCTGGTTTCGTCCGCCATTTCAATGATGAGTGATTAGCGCCAGTTAGGTGCTTTCCGCATTATTGCAAATAATACACAGTCGCTCCAAAAAATTTATCTGTGGATTGCCCGAAGACTCACAAGAATGGGTAGGAAAAACCATAATTTAGAACTGAAAGTAAATAAACGGATCAGCGTTCGTCGGTGCCAGAAAATAGATCCCCATCACCACGAACCAAACAACCGTCAAGCCGCCGATTCGAGTGAGGTCCAACTGTAGATACTCACTGGACCGCAGCAGCCCCCACAGATGTCCCACCACCGTCGCGGCGAGACAAAGTAGGAAGGGGGTGTAGATCCAATTCGTTCCATTCGACGCCGAGAATGCCGCCATCTTGGCGCACATTTGGAAAGCGAGGCCGATATCCTGCTGTCGAAAGAAGACCCAGCACAGCAAGACCACGGACAGCGTCGCCAGCCACCCCAGGAACTGCGTGAAAACGCCGCCCTCGAGCCGAACGATCCTGGCAAACGTCCGGTGCACCACGAGCGCCACTCCGTGGAGCGCACCCCAAAGGAGAAAATTCAACGAGGCCCCGTGCCACAGGCCCCCGAGCAACATGGTGATCATCAAGTTGAGGCAGGTTCGAAACTCACCGAGACGATTTCCACCGAGCGGGATGTAAAGGTAGTCTCGCAACCAAGTGGAAAGGGAAATGTGCCATCGGTGCCAGAAGTCCCCAACGTTTCGCGCCAGGTAGGGCATGTTGAAATTCTGGGGCAAAGTGAATCCGAACGTGCGGGCCAACCCGATCGCCATGTCGGAGTAGCCGGAAAAATCGAAGTAGATCTGCAACGCGTAGGCCATTGTCGCGCAGATCAAAGTCGGCGAATCGAAGACTCCCGGCGCCCCGTAAACGGTGTCGACGTAGACGCCAAGGTTGTCGGCGAACACCACCTTTTTGACCAAACCAAAAAGGAAAATCTGGAAGCCAACGTTGAAATTTTCCGCGTTGAGCCGAATGGGCCGACACAGTTGCGGTAAAAAATCGATCGCCCGGACGATTGGGCCGGCCACCAGTTGTGGAAAGAACCCGATGAATAGCGCGAAATCGAGCAGGTTTCGGGTCGCCGGCAACCGCCCTCGATAGACGTCGATGGTGTAGCTCAGCGTCTGAAACGTGTAGAAGGAAATTCCGACCGGAAGCAGGACATTCAGTGTCGACACCGAAAAGCCCAGAAAGCCAAACACCGAATTCGCGGAGTCGATGAAGAAGTCGCAGTATTTGAAAAAGCCGAGGATGCCGAGATTCGACACCAAGCTTATGATGAGGTAGATCCTCCTCCGGGCAGGTCGCTCTTCCGCTTCAAGCAGCAGGCCAAGAACATAGTCGACCGCGGTGGAAATCCAGATGAGACCGAGAAACCGATAGTCCCACCAGCCGTAGAATACGTAGCTGGCCACCAGCAGCACGGACTTGCGGTAGCCGGCCCGCCGATTCACCCCAACCAGTCCGACGAGGATGAGATAAAATGCGAGAAATGTCAGACTATTGAAATACATCGTCGCGCAACGTCGCTTCCCCGGTGGATCTGGTGATCGTCTCGTAAAGGACTTCGGCCACCAGCCTGTGACCGGCGACGTTCAAATGACCTTTGCCCGGGCGGGTATTCGCGAAGCCCGTTGGAAAAACTTTACCCAACTGAATCGACTCGACGAATTCCGCCCGTGGATTCGCAATGCGGATATCGAGATCCCCACACTCGGCCTTCAATTTGGAAGTGAAGGAATTCTCGTCCGCCAACGGCTTGGCGTCGCAGACCACCATGGGGATGTCGGGGATCTCGAGGATCACCAAGCGAGATCCGAAGATGGCTTTAAGTTCCGCGAGAATTCGGTGCAATTCCCCGCCCATCTCCGATTTTTCACCGCCCGGCGTCCTCACGTCGGCCTCACCCCCGGCGCGCCAATACGATTTGAGTTTCTCGTAGGCGAACGCGGTGAACGGCGAGAAGGAGACGATTTGGTTCTTGAGGTCCCGGGCGGAATTGTTGGCTGTCCGGACGGGTCGTACTTCGCCGGTTTGCTCGTCACGCACCAGCCGGATCTCTTTCGTCGGATCGAAAGCGTCTTTGGAAAAATCCGATTCGGAGACCTGAACGACCGTCCACTCCGGGTCGAATGTCTCGAGATACGCTGCTCCGTAATACAGGTAATTGGCGACGGAACTCCCCGCGATTCCGCAGTTGATCACCTGCCATTTGTCCGATCCCTCCGACAGTTTACGCTCGAGAAAACGCGAAAAGTTCTTCCGCTGAGGCACCTGAGTTGCCTCCGAGAATGAATCGCCGAGCACCAGGACCCGGTGCCGCAGTTCCGGCCCGGGTGGGTTGTTGAAACCGCGCTGGTCGAAGACGATTTTCGCGAATCCCTCCGTTCCGTTCAACATGACGGATCCGGGCGAGTAGATTTTGCCCAGTTTTGGATCCGTGACAACCAGAGGCAAACGCCGAACTCCCAATCCAAGAATCGCGTTCCACACCAGAGCGGCAATCGCCGCCGCAACCATCGCCTTGGTGAGAAGCCAGGATAATCCTTTGATCGATTGCATACGCTGAGAGCTGGATTGAAAGCCGGTTGGCGGAACCGGGAAGCAGCAAGGTATTATTCCGGGTTCGGCCGGCGGAGACGGTCGAGGCCAGACGGCGACGCGCTTCTTTCGATGAAACGCTCCCGCCCGGCAAGCCGAAGTTCTATCGAGCTAAAGCTTCGACCTTGTCATCGGGACGGTGCCTCGATCGTCAAGAACGCCCCTTTATCTTGTCGAGAATGGAGCGGAAACTCCCCGGCGATTTCCCCGGCGCGACTGGTAAATTGGCGAGCAAGTCTTCGACCCGCCATTCATAACCCAGGCGCTCGGCCATCGGACGAACCTCCCGTTCGAACTCCTCCCGCTCGGTGGGACTCCAATCGCGGATGTGACCCAATCCCGAAAGAGAGTTCGGCCTCTTCGCCGAGAGTTTCGCGAACTGTCTTTCATCCGGCGGCGAAGGCATCCCGAGCTGCTCCGAGACGTCGCTCACCACGGAGTAGTCCAAATCCTCCAGCCTCCTCACCTGCCCGACTCCTGCGGCTAGCTTCTCGAATTGCTCGAGCACCGAGCGGTTGAGATGGTGCCAATACCAGCCAAGCTTACCCACCCGCGTCAACGCGTTCCAGCGATCGAATTCGTCCCCACGCGGCAGAGTTCGGCCTAAGAAGTGGTGGAATTCAGCGCATCGCTGGGTCGATGGGGGCAGACTTGGATCATCCAAATCGATCGGTTCGGAATACCAACCCTTCTTCAAGTAGCTGATGACGACACGCTCCGGGCGGCGGACCATCAGCACGAATCGCGCGTCGAAGGCTTCGTGCAATTCCGCGATGGAGAGCGACAGAAACGCGCTGGCCTCGAACGAATAAGCCTTTTCGGTGAGATCCAGCTCGATCCCTCGCCGCTTCGTTCTCAGGAACCCAGCCCGATCCACCGGAATATCATACCATTTGCAGTACCGGTGAAAGGTATCGCTCAGCGGATGCCTCTCGTGGTGGGCGGCCAGCGATGTGTGCTTGGCGAAGAGCTCCGCCAGGAACTTGGTTCCGCACCGCCCCGTTCCAACGGCAAATCCGACCTTCATACCGTCCGCCCTTTCACTTCCCGCAGGACGTCCGCGTAGCGTTCGGTGATCCGACCAATCGCAAATTGCTCCGCGACTTTCATTTGACGGTCCAACAACTCAGCGAGGATCACCGTTCCCCGATGGCGCAAAATCCAGCCGATCCGCTCCCGAATCGTCGCGTCATCGGCCGCAACGAGGAAGTCGTCCGGAAGGTAGCCGGCGGTCTCGATCGCACTGAGAAATGACTGGAACGGGTAGAAGACGGTGGGGATCCGCATCGAGAAAGGCAACATGATTTTCTGGGCGGGCTTGAAGGCAAGAGCGCGCTCCTTCCACCGCTGATTTTTCCCAACGGGAACTTCCGAGGGGTCGTTCGGGACGACGAAGATGTCGAGCCGCCCGGTTTCCGAAATGGCGTCCTCATTGGTGACCACCGGTCGATAACAGGGGGCAAATTCCAAATCCTGATTCGTGAACCACTCGATGAGGTCGACGGAGAACGAAGCGTTGGACTCCTTGCCAACGTAGCCGACCGTCCGAATGGCTTCCCGCGACCTGAGGTGATTTCCGAAGTTCGAGTGGTGGTGCGGCACCGAATACACCCGCGACTCGGGCACGCCGGTCAGAGCCGACACGGCCGACCGATGCCTCTCGTTGTTGACAAGATACGCGTCGATGGGCGCTCCCTTCTGGAAGGCCCAGTGCGTCTCGAACTCGAAGTTGTCGACGCAATCGAAGACGACCCGTCGGCCCATTCGACGCAGAGCGCGCGCCAGCCGCTGGGGTCCATCCTTGACGATGACCACCACGTCGGCCAAGGCGGCGTGGACGGCCAACGGAAACGAGCGAGCCATCGAGGTCCATCTCCCGGCATCCGCGTGCCATTCTTGGCGGCCCAACCGCTCGACCGGCACCTCGACGCGCATCACGTAGCTGGCATTCCTCCGGCCTCGTTTCAGAAATACGACCCTCACCCCGTTTTCCCCAGAGCCCGCGAGCTTCCCGACCAACCCGGCACGATGTCCCGGCAAACGATGAAAGTCACGACGGTGATCAAGAGCGACTTCACCGCAAACGCGTATCCCATTCCCATCAAGCCAAATTGAAATAGCAGAATTACCTGCAACGAAAGACCAATCGTCGAAGTGATCGTTTGGTAAATCGTCTCCATTTTCACCTGCCGTTTCGCCGTGGCGTAGACCGTCAGAACCGCACCGGGAATCGACAGGAGCGACCCGAACAAATACCAGGAGAGAAGTGGAATCGAGGCTCGATAACTTTCCGGCAACACATACTCGATCACGACGATCGCCGCGACGAAGAGGACCAGCGAACCAAGCGACAGCCCGACGAAGTAAATCACGACAACCAACCAAAACTCGGACCCGGTGCGCTCGGGGTCGCCTTTCGTCCAGCGAGGGAGCAGGACCGACCGAGCCGCCGCGTGCAGGGCTTTGAGCTGATCGATGATCCGCCTCGGGAGCGCGAAGATCGCCAGCGCGTCGAATCCGAGGAAGGAACCAACGATCGCTCGATCCGCGCGAATCTCGAGAGCGGGAATGAACCCATTGCCCGTCCGAGCCAACGCGTACCGACGTTCCGCCCGCCAGCCTTCCTCCGTTGGCTCCTCCGGAGAGACCTCCACGTTGCGACGGAAGCACCACCATCCCCACTCCGAAATCAAGATTGGTGGAAGCGCGATCGCGAGGACCGAATCGCGGAAAAGCAGCGCCCCCGTGACGGACGCCACGGCGCTGAGGATCCCGAGACTCAACTCCGCCGTCACGGCGCGATTGATTTGTCCGGAACCGATCCAAAAATCCCGGAGCAACTGAAAGGACTGGCCGCGCAGGCAGATCCCCAGCCAAAGGAGCGTAAGCGAGAATTGCCAGTCGCGACCGCTCCAATAAAACCAGCCGGCGAGTCCGATGACGATCAGTCCCGCAACCATGAGCAGGTGCTCGGCCAAGCGCAACAGGTGCTTGAAGTAAATCCCCCTCGTTTTCGCCGCATCCTGCGTGACGGCGGTGCTGATGCCTCCGAGGCAAATAGCGTTGGCGACCATGAGAATTCCTCCCACCATCTGACTCGCGCCAAAGACCTCCATCGGCACGAGGGCGACCACCGCCCCCAACTGGGCCAGACGAACTCCGGTCAACACATAGGACCGCGTCGCAAACTTGAGGGCCGTCTGACCGGCTTTACCGCTCCGCAGGGACTTCTTGATTCGGGCGATCACAACTCTTGATCTGCCACCGGGTCCGGCGGTCCTTGCTCCCGCGCGCGGATCACCCGGGCGGGAGTCCCCACCGCAATCGACCACGACGGTAGCGATTTCGTGACCACGCTGCCAGCCCCGACCACGGTCCCCTCACCGATCTCGACTCCCGGGAGAAGTATGACTCCAGCTCCTAACCAGCAATTCGCTCCGACTGTAATCGGTTCTGCATTTTTGGACTTTTTGAACGCCCTTCCTGACTTAATGATGTCGTGGCCGCTGGTGATAATCGAGACGTTTGGCGCGACCATCGTGAAGCTCCCAATAGTCACCGAAGCGTAAGCCAAAATGGTGACCGACGCGTTGATCATCACCTCGTCGCCGAGCACGATGTTTTGGGGGTTCTTGATGTAGAGCGGTTTTCTGACGTGGCAATGCGATCCCTGTTTGATGCCATCAACGAGCTTGGCCTCACGCTCCGCTTCGCCCCATTCGACGACGCGCAGAGCCAATTTCCTCAAAAGGCTTTTCCAGACCGGAAGGGATCGCTTCATGGGCTTAGACCTTCGGAACGTAACGCATCACTTCCGCTTTTCGGTAAGGGAGAGCACCGATCTGCAATTCCCCAACCGCGTTAAATCGATTCCACCATTCCGTCGCGAAATTCCGAAGAGCAACGGGTTGGCCCGATGCCAGGTTTTCGACTTGGAAGTTCCTCGGATTCAGGTTCCGGTCGAGAATTGCGACGAGGGCGTCGGCCACGCGGTCGACCGAGATGAAATCCCTGATCTGCTCGCCCGGAGTCATCGGAAAATCGCGACCCGCCAACGCGGCGGTCTTCAGGGATGGCCAGAAGTTGCTCGCGTGCTGCCCCTCACCATAGGCCGAAAAGAGTCGCTGATAAGAAACCTTCGCGTTTTTCTCGACGCAAAATGCCCGGCAAGCCACCGAGAACGCCGCTTTCGACGCGGCATACGGAAAAGTCGGCTCGAGCGGGGCATCGGTGGGAATGAATTCATACCTCTCGCCGGCGGTGCCGTATTCGGCGAAAGTGCCCGTGACAACGAACCGCTCGACGCCCGCGCCGTGGGCGGTCTGGAAGAGGTCCATCGGCCTTGCAACGTTCCATTCCAGAAGCTCCGCCCACGTGGCCCGTTGCGGACTCACTCCGGCGGCGGCCAGGTGAACCAGCGCTTGGCACCCTTCGATATCCTTCTCTTCCACTTCCGCCATCGATTTGACCAGCCAATCGAGCGACCCGCCAAGCCCGCTCGCAGGCTCGATTGGAACCTTGGGCGCCGATCCGGCCGAACGTTTCAACGCAACGACGTCGTGCCCCCGACCGACGGCCGCGTTCAGAAAATGAGACCCGACGAAGCCGGTCCCTCCCGTCACGAAGATTCTCATTCGTTCGCGGTTCCAAGGTCTTCGAAGGGAGACGTGAACTCGGCGAACGAAGGGTGCTCCGCGTCCCGGTTCGAAATCGTCGGCGTCACGGCTTGACTGCTCTGCTGCCGGGTCCAGTCGAAGCCGAAACTGTCCCAACGAATTCCCCGATCACAGTCCGGGTTATGGACCGCGTCGGTCTTGTAGACCAGACAGGATCGTCGGATCCAAACTCAAGAACCCGTGCGCAAATCCGATTGGGATGTGCAGGACGTGACGATTGGCCGCCGAAAGCTCGAAGCCCGCGGCCCGACCAAAGGTCGAGCGACCCCCGCCGGAGGTCGAGAACGACGTCCAGGACGCGTCCCGTGAGGCAGTAGACCAACTTTTGATGGGCGTGGGGTGGGACCTGAAAATGCATTCCCCGCAACACGCCGATCGCCGAAGTGGAAAAAAACTCCTCCCGAACGGTCATCACGATCCCGTGATCGGCGAGTTGGCCCTCGTGGAACGGTTTCACGAAATTTCCCCGCGAATCCTCGAACACGAAAGGGCGCAGGATTTTCACGCCAGGCAGGGGTTCGTCGATGAGGGTCATTCGGGGTGCCAGGTTCAAGTCTTCGGGCGATTCGGGTCGGCGTTGCACCCACTCGGTGGCCGAAGGTGCCGGGAATTCCGGGACGTCGTGTCGCCAGACGAAGGTCGCGGAGCCGTTTGCCGCCCCGGGTCACAGCGCCCGGGGAACGGGACGGTTCCCGTCTTGGTGATGCGGTAGGGGGTCGATCTCGGGCAGGGCCCGCTCGAAGCTGACCAGGCGTCGGAGCAGGGCGTTGTATCGCGGGTAGGCGTCGCCCGCTTCGCCGCGGAGCAACGCGTAAAGGGACCGCTCGGGCTCGGGAATCGGTGGCGGAAATTCGGGGCCAATCAGGCCCGCGCTCCGTAACCGGGGTTCGGCAATCCAAACCAGGCAGGCCAGCGGCGTTCGCCGACCGGATCCCGCGTCCCGCAAACCGGGTCCGATCAATTCGGCTCCCGGGAGACGGTCGAATTGTCCGTTTGCCCAAACCTTCTCGGACTCCGTCATGTTTCCCCTCGCTCGAGGCAGAGTCGCCGAACTTCGGCCCGGAGATGATTTGGATCGATCGAGGGGAATCGAATGAGTTCGTTCTCGATGCGTTGGAAGAGGTCGAGGAGTTGGATCCGCTCGACCAGTCCCCGATCGATCATTTCGTTCACGTCCAATCGATCCCGAGCGTGCCCCCGTTCGATTTTCGCCAGCGCCTGGGCATACGGATCGTAGTGGTAAAAATCGACCTCGCCGTGCCGGGCAATGAAGAGACAGCGGTCACGCCAACCGGGCAGCTCCGGAATGAAGTCAGCGGGAGAGGCCAGCTCGACGTTCACCGAGTGTTGGTCCTTGATTTTCGCAATGGCCTCGAACAAACCCGCTGGCTCGGGATCGGCCGCGAGGTCGATATCGACGGTCATGGATCGCCAGCCGAAAAGGACGGCCGTCTCGCCGACCTGCCAGTTCATGCAGGCAGAGCGGCGTCTTTCCGCTTCCAGCGCGGAAGGCGGTGCAAGGCACTCATCGCGGGCTTTTCCACCAATAGGTAGAAGACAAGTCCCCCCGCGATAATGGCCACGCCGACGATCCAGAACGAAATCACCGGGAAGGACGGAACGAGGATTCCCCGCTTCCAAAGCCCGGAAATGAGCTGCATGGGCAGAGAATGGACCAGGTAGATCGAGTAGGAAGCGTTGCCAAGCAGCAAAAACAGAGAGCCGTACGATCGCTCCGAGAAAGTTGGATAAAAGAGCGCCACCGCGACGAGAGCCGTGGCAAACGAGCCCCGAGGAAGGGCACCCATCCCCTCGCGCCAACCCGGAACCGCGAGAAACATCGCAAACAACGCAACGACGACCAGGCACAGGGCGGCACCCTGCCAATGCTCCAACTTGAAACCCGCGCGAAAGGCCCAAGCGAACCACCCCCCGACCACGAACTCCAGCAGCTTCGGATTAGTCGCAACGACCATCCAAGCTTGATCCTGAGGAACGAACGAACGGGACAACACCAGAGCGGAGAAGACAACCGTCAGAAAAACCAACCGCTTCTTGGCGCCGAGGAACATCAGCAATCCGCAGCAAAGGTAGAACAACATCTCGTAGGTCAGCGTCCAGCCGACCCCAAGGAATGGGTGAATCTTTCCATCGGGTTGAAAGAAGGGAAACAACGTCATGGATAGCAGAAACTCCCGCCAGGAAACTTCGCCGGAAGCGCCCGGTGCCAGGGCGATCCCAACGGCCAGCAACGTGGCGATCCAGTAGGGAGGATAAATTCTCAGAATTCGCTTCTTGAGGAATTCCAGCGTCTTGTAGGACCGATCCCAACTCGTGTAAAAAATGATGAAGCCGGAGATCACGAAGAAGATGTCCACGCCGACCTCTCCGAAGCTCACGATTGGCGTGTCGCCGCTCCAGAAAGGATCGGGCAATCCCAATTCGGACTGGCGCTTGACGTAAAGTCCGTGCAGATGTCGAAACGCAACGATGATCGCCGCGAACGCTCGAAGAAATTGAATGGATTGAATCATTTGAGGAAACGGGACGCGTTGACTTCATTGCGCGGTGGCGCGGAGAATGCGGCGGCGCGAACGATCGACCGACGGCCCCGGTGCCGGGCCGCATTCCTTAAAATCCCGTAGAACCGGAGGACCCGCGAAACCCGCGACGAGAGTCATTGCCGGGTTGTCCTTGCTCCGCGAAGTCGGAGAGCTGATCGGACTCGAGATTGGAATTCAGCCTTTCCCGGATCGAGCGGAAACCGTTGCTGTATTTCCGCCGACGAATTGCCGATTCAATTCGTCCGAGAGGAGGCCGGTATCCAGCCTGAAGTTGAGGGCGTCGAGTTCTCGCGAGTCATCGGACTGCGAGGTGGGACGATGACCGGATGGCTTATTTGTCTTGCCGAGCCAGTGTGATCTCGGACGACTCGTCCTTCGATCAGCCCAGGAGAACTTTTTCGAAACCCGCCACGAAGTCTCTGATGACCTCGATTTCGTAATCCAGCATCTCGGGAGTCAGCCCGGGATAGGTTCCGAGGAAAATGGCGGAATTCATGATCTCGTCCGCGCCCGGAAGCGCGGACGAAATGGCTGCATCGTCGAGGGGTTGAACCGTGGAACCCGAGTTTCCGACCACGCGGAAAGCCTCCGGGCGATCTTTGCGGAGTTGGACGAACGCGGGTTGGCGAAGCAGATTGCCGCCGAAGAGCATCCGGTTGCCGATCTTCTTCTCGTCCAGATGGCGACCCAGATCGGTGTGAGCGAACGGGGCAGTCGAGCGCACGCGGATCATGAAGCCGAACCAGGAACAGTCCGTCCGACAGCCGCTCGCGTCCCACTCGAAGTGATTCGGCGACCAAGCCGGGGCGTGAGTTGGGAGCGAGAATTCGAGGAATTCGTCCAGTCCAGCCAAGCCGCTTCGGAGAACCTCCCAGTTTTGTTTTCGGGCCTCGATGAACGCGGGGAGCTTTTTCAACTGCTGACGACCAATTGCGGCCTGCGGGTCCAGCGGTTTCAGGTTATAGCCGAGGTGACTGTAGGTGTATTTATGGTCGTAGCCGGGCGGCAGCTCGCCGAGGTTCCAGCCAAATCGCTTGCCGCAGGTATTGTCCACCCCGCTGGGGCACCAGCAGTCCCGCCCCCAATCGCGGAAACTCTCGGCGTAGGTCTTGAGACCCGCCCGCCGGATGATATTGACGGCACCGCCTTCGCCCATCGTGAGGTGATGGGGCGGGTAGAAGGATTGCGTGGAGAGATCGCCCCACGCGCCGGTCGGAGCGGTGAGCAGTTGCGCGTTCCGGCTATCGGGTTCCGAGTTCGAAGTTTCGAAGCGGATGCGGGGGTTCGTTCCGGCTTCTGCTTGCTTGAGCAGATGGTCGAGGCCGAGAGTTTTTGCCTGCTCCACGGGCATCGAATACGTGCAGCCTAGGGCGTCGCAGTTATCTTCGATAAGCCATAGATCGTGCTTATGACAAAAGGCGAGAACGGCACCAATGTCGAAGGGATTGCCCAGCGTGTGGGCCATCATCACGGCCTTGGTCTTGCCCCCGACGTAGGCGGCCTCCAACTGATCCACCCGTGCATTGCCGGTGACGGGGTCGTTATCGATGAAGACCGGGACCGCGCCAACCTGGAGGATTGGGGCGACGGTAGTGGGGAAACCGGCGGCAACCGTAATCACCTCGTTGCCGGGAAAAACGCGCTTGTGGTCGGGAAGCTTGTGAGTCGTGAGAGCCGAGATCGCCACGAGATTCGCCGACGAGCCGGAATTGACCAGCAAGCAATGCTTCACGCCGAGGAGCACCGCGAGTTCCTTCTCGAAAGCCTCACCTTCCGGTCCGAGGGTGAGCCAGAAATCCAGCGTTGCACCGACGGCAGCCTCGACTTCGTTCTCATCAAAGATTCGACCAGCGTAGGGCACCATGCTTTCCCCCGGGATAAACGAGGCGCGCTCGGGATCGTCGCCGGGCCGCTGCGCGGCGTGGGCAATCTTCGAAAATGTTCGCGTTCCCGAGGTGAGTCGGTGCTTGAGAATTTGTTGCACGAGAGACGGCTGGATGCGGCCTGCGTATCTTGTGATCGTGGCCACGTTCGTCCTGGCCGCGTCGGTTGTCACAACGCAGGACTCCAGCGGGAGTCCGCCCTTGACGAAATCCCACGGCTGCAACCGGAACCGCCCCGGCTCATCGAGTTTCTTCGAAGAGATTTTCAGCGTTTCGATATCGCCGTACTGATTGGCGTCGGAGATCACCAGGCAAGGTCTCTCCTTGAAGGCTGGTCGATCCGAAAGAGGAAACCGCGAATAGATGATGTCTCCAATCATGGCTTAGGGCTGAAAGTCGGCGAGGGGCAATGCCGGGGTCGCTTCCTGAAGGGACGGCGTGTCCCACGCATCCTCATCCATCCAGTCCCGATAGGAAACGGACTGGGTCTGAAACATGAGGTCGTCGCGGCTCTGCGGTGGGATCGAATTCCACGTCCGGTCCACGATCATCCGCTCGACCTCGTCCATCGTGTAGAGTTCAAGCGATTCTCCGGGCGGGATCGGCGCGCTGCTCTCGAGAACTCTCAGCGTCTCTCCCTCTGCAATAACAGTGATGCTCATGATGTGGTGAATATTTGGATTTCGGGTGCAGTCATGGGATTTCCACCATGAAGAAAGTGGAGGACAAGAAGGTCAATTCAGGAAACTCTTAATTCCGTTCTTTAATAGGGGAACGTTGAAATTGATTGAGAGTCCTTGCGGTAGCTTCGCCAACTTCAAGCAGGTTAGGATCTGGGCTTGGTGAATTGGCAAAAGCTGGTCCACGCTTTTTAGCTCGAGGAGCAACTCCCCCGCGACAAGCAGGTCAATCCGATACGCGCAGTTGATCTGTACACTCTTATACTTCACAGGTAGCGCCGCCTGACTTTCGTAAGGTACACCTCCGACCCCGAGTTCGTGGGCTAGACATGCTTCGTAGGTAGTTTCCAGAAGACCCGGACCGAGCAATCTATGGACCTCAATTGCGCACCCAATAACGCTATCCGAAAGAGTCCTTCTCGCCATGCCCTTCATGGTTGAGATCATCCCGCCCAGGCGAGGCCTTTATCTTTGGCAGCGACAGTGTAGGCCCGAATCTGCTGGTCGCAAAGATCGGCGGGACTTTCTCCCGAAGCCTCACGAACATACCAAGCAGCCGTCTCAGCAATGGTCGTCTCAAAATTCCACGTCGGCTGCCACCCAAGAAGGTGGAAGGCCTTGTCGACGGCCAGATTTAGCTTGCACGCCTCCTGGCGGGCATTCGGATCGGAGCGATCCTCCCAGTTTCCACCGGTGTGCTTGAGCAATTCCTCGACGAGTTCTTTGACGGTGCGGTTGCTGGTCAGGGTGGGTCCAAAATTGAAAGCGGATCGATAGGGTGAGCTGTCGGGGTAATCCAATCGGGCAGATTGATCGAGAGCCGCACCAAGCCACAGATATCCGGAAATCGGCTCGAGAACATGTTGCCAAGGGCGGGTCGCGATTTTATTCCGGACCGGAATCGCGCCACCAGCGCGAATGGCTCGAAAACAATCAGGGACAATCCGATCCGCGGCCCAATCACCTCCACCAATCACGTTCCCAGCACGGGCCGAGGCGACGCGAATCCGTTCCTCACCGTCACCGCCCTCAAAAAATGAATTCCGGTAGGATGCAACGACAAGCTCCGCGCATCCCTTCGATGCGCTGTAAGGATCATGGCCACCCATCGGGTCCTCCTCCCGATAAGCGTGGAGCCACTCCCGATTCTCGTAACACTTGTCGGTAGTGATCATGACGGCCACGCAGGTGCTCGGCAATTGAGAGGCCGAGTAGCAGCGAAGCGCTTCGAGGACATTGACGGTGCCCATCACATTCGTCGCGAATGTCTCGACCGGTATGTCGTAGGAAAGTCGCACGAGCGGCTGAGCTGCAAGGTGAAAGACGAACTCGGGCTGAAAGTCCCCCATCAAAGCAGTGAGCGCTCCGAGGTCGGCGAGTTCACCGCGAACATCGTGAGCGAGCAGCGGCGAAAGCCCTGCGTCCGCGTAAAGCCTCTCGTGCGGCTGCGGATCGCGCGCGAATCCGGCGACATCTGCGCCAAGATCGAGCAACCAACGCGTCAGCCACGATCCCTTAAATCCCGTGTGGCCGGTCACAAGAACACGCCGGCCCGCGTAGACTCCACCGAATTGATCTTGAATGGCTGTTTTCACCTCGGAACGAGCATTGGGTTCCTGTAGGTCTTTACCATGAAGGACATGGAGAGAAGAATTATCATACCTCCTGAATTTCCCTTCCTGACCTTCATGCTCTTCATGGTGCAAAGAATCACCAAATTTTCCACGGTGCCGTACCGCCGTCCCACATCTTGTTGAGCAGCGTAAACTCCTGGAAGGTGTCCATCGGTTGCCAGAAGCTTTCGTGTTTGAAGGCGGCGAGTTGGCCATCCGCTGTAAGATTCTTCATGGGCTCCTGCTCAAGCATCATCCCTGGATCGTCCGGCAGATAGTCGAACATCTTCCGAGTGCAGACCATGTAACCACCGTTGATGTAGCCACCCTCGGCTTGTGGCTTTTCGTTGAACCCGTGGACGGTGGAGTCGGGGTCGATCCCGAGTTCGCCAAATCGTCCTGGCGGATGCACGGCGGTCATCGTGCAGGTCTTTTCGCACTTCCGGTGATGCTTGATGCTCGCCGGAATATCCACGTCACCCACCCCATCGCCGTAGGTGAGCAGGAATTCTTCGTCACTCCCGAGATACCGCTCCACCTGGCGAACCCGGAATGCAGTCATTGAATTCTCGCCGGTATCCGCCAGCGTCACGCTCCAATCCTCCTCGTCGTGTCGATTGTGAAACTGCACCGCCGGATTCCGCCCGAGATACATCGTTATGTCGCAGGTATTCCAGAGGTAGTTCCGGAAGTAGTCCTTGATAATTTCACCCTTGTAACCAAGACACAGGATAAATTCCCGGTGCCCGTAGTGGGCGTAGGTCTTCATGATATGCCAAAGAATCGGTCGATTCCCGATCGGCACCATCGGCTTGGGGCGAAATTCCGTTTCCTCACGCAAACGCGTGCCTTTTCCACCACAAAGAATAATAACTTTCATAATCTAAATTCTTGTTACCAGTAACTCTCTACCCATTCCTCATCCCCCGGCCCCCGTTCGAAACCGGCCCGGCGGATTATTGAAATTCAAACTTCAATGTCCTGCATCCAGTCCAGATTCGACCGATACCAGTCGACCGATTCTTTCAAGCCTTCTCCAAGGTCCACGGTCGGCTTCCAGTCCAGCAGGCGGCGTGCCTTGGAAACGTCGGCTGACGTCTCTTTCATATCCGCGCTATGAAACGGGCGGCAGTCGAGCTTGGCCTTTTTCCCGAGCAGGCTTTCGAGGATTCGGATCATTTCCTGCAATGTGCGTGGGCGCTTCCCGCCACCGAGATTAATGATCTCGTAGCCAAGCGGCCTCATGGCAGCGACGGTGCCGCGGGCAATGTCCTCGACATAGGTAAAATCCCAGCTTTGCGTTCCATCGCCGAAAATCGTAATTGGCGTGCCCTCGTCGATCCACTTGATGAAGCGGAGCACACTCATGTCCGACCGTCCCGCTGGGCCATAGACGGTGAAATACCGCAGAATGGTCACGTCGATGCCGAACTGCTCGTGATACGTATAGGCCAAGACCTCGGCGGCTTTCTTCGAGGCCGCGTAAGGTGAGATCGGGGTATTGACCGGCAGATCCTCCCGAAAAGGAGTCGAGGAGTCGGCAAGCCGGCATAGAGTGACGACGTCGAGGCGAGAACAAACTTGGGCACTTCGTGGTGTCGGCAGCCCTCGAGCAGATTGAGCGTCCCGTTGGCATTCGTCGTGAGGTAAATTCGAGGGTTCTCAAGGCTGTAGCGAACTCCGGCGCGTGCCGCCAGATTCAGGACAGCATCGAAGGAGTTCTTCTCAAAAATCTGGTCGATCAGTTGCTTGTCCTCGATGTCCCCCTCAATGAATTTAAATCCCGGGCGGCCCTGGAGCCCTTCGAGACGATGCCGCTTAACCCGGACGTCGTAGTAATCATTGAGGTTATCGATACCCACAACGGTGTCGCCGACATCCAAAAGCATCCCCGCCGTGCGACTGGCAATAAAGCCCGCCACTCCAGTCACAAAAATTTTACGGCTCATTGAGATTTCTAATTCTGGTGCGATCTATCCTGAAGTCTTGCTGAGTTGCTCAAGCCTTAACCCGCAACCCGTCACTCAACCCCTATCCACCCACCAGCTCGCGGAGTTGTTGGTTGACCGCATCTGTCGCGCCGTCCGCGTCACCCGGACCGACGACGACCAGCTGGAGAGTCTGGAGCGGATTCCCCCGCTGACCTTCGAGAACCTTCGTGACTTTGGCTTCCCGCTTCTGGTGAAGATCGTCGCTGTAGTCGAGCGTATCTAATTCACGGTCCCGCCGAACGGCCGTATAAACCCAAACCGGCCGTGATCCGGCGGCAAATTCCCAAGAATTGAAACGATAAGTCGTGTCCCCGATCGTGATTTCCCGGTCGGGCATTTCTTTAACGAGCGTCAACCCCGCAGCTGGGAGACAAATCGTCGGATTGTGCGCGATGTCCATGTTGTTCTTCCGCTTATCGGAATCCCACTCAATCATGAATCCCGTCCACTGGTTGCCCGATGGATCGCGCCAAGTCGCCGACAATGCATCATCAAAGCGCAAAATCTCCTGCTCGGCATCCCCCATTTCCCTCGAAGTATAGTTCTGGAATCCGCGCGAATTCGCTTCGACCGGGTCCTCCGGGAACGTTATCGGCCAAGGTTCAGTTTTGGCAACTTGGGATTCCTTGTAGCGATACCAAGCCTCGGTCGCGGCTTCAGAAAGAAGGAACCAGGCGAGGACGACTCCAATGAGGATTGCAAAAGGAGATTTCATGTTGATAGGAAAGGCTATGGTGAATTGATCGATCTAAAGCTTGAGCTTGCGTATTATGTGCATTGATCCTGTCGCTTGTATTTTGACAACGTTAAACTCGAAACACTTAGCTCTCAGTGTTTGCCTCACCTGTCGCCGTCGACGTAGACGTTGCGCTCCGAGTCGAGCGACGACACCGGACTTTTGCTCTTCGCAGCCTCATTCTCTCGTTTTTCCGCCATTTCCAGCAATTGGCTCATTAGCCAAAGAGAAACGAGCACCACGCCCAAAATTACAAAACCCGCTGAGTCGTGCCATTTGTCAACGGCATCGATTCCGTTCGTCGCACCTTGATAGGTCAGGAACGTCGTTCGAATGACGTTGCAGACAAAAGCGATTAGAGAACCAAGGGCAACAAGGCCCACTAGTCCCACGAGCGAGCGACGATAGAGCAAACCCAAAAAGGCGGCAGCCATGAGGGTCGATTGCAGGGACCGTATCCCGCTACATGCTTCGTTAACGCCCAACAATCCAGTAGGAACCTCGATGACGTTTCCCCGCGCTTCGGCTGGGATCCCGACTATGGCAACGATATTTGCAGCTATCTCAGCGTTGACTTTCATCAATCCCTGAACCAACGGTGTTTCGATCTGACCCGGCCACGGCATCGCCACCAAAAGAAACGCGACCGGAGCTGCAAAGTAGAGCGACCATCTCGATCCACCGTAGAGATACAGAGTCCCGAGTGAGATCGCCACCGCGATACCGCCCATCGCTAAAGTAATCAACCGAGCCGTGCTGTTGGCTTCGCCGAGGAGACGGAGAGGAAATTGCGGTAGCGCAGCCAGGATGATGACAAAAACGACGGGCCAAAAGACGCGCGGAACTCCTACCGACGGCCGCATTGGCCAGCGATCGAAAATTAGGTAGCCAGCGAGCAGCGGAACCGACCATCCGTAATAGTATTGTGGGTTGAAGGACCATTCCACGCTAAAACGCATCAAAGCAGGCACCCAGATGAGGGCGATCAGCGCGAATGGTGCCCACTCAGGAAGTGTGGTGGCGGTCGGTTGTCGGACGGGAGGCGTCGAAGTTTGTGAAGAGAACATACGTTTTTAAACCGCTCAGGCAAAAAGGTGGTTCCGAAGACGGTCGCTTGGAAATGAATGAATGACGAATTTTTCGTCCGGAGTGGTGATCAAAGTTTTAAACGGGTCGGTGCTGGTGCGGTAAACCGCGTTTGAATCCGGCCATTCAATCGGGAAAGCGAGTTCACCAAATTACGACAAACACGTCGATTGTGGCGCGATGCTTTGACGTTTCGTGTTCTTTCCTCATCAAATCGGATTGGCAGTAGCCAAGTATCTTCCCGTGGTCCGGTCACGTTAAGTTCAAGCGATTCAGCGTTCCTTCTGTGCGAGTTTCCAATCGGCTTCGGCCATGATTTTGACCAGGTCCTCAAACTTCGTAGTCGGCTCCCAACCGAACGTTTCCTTCGCCTTCGTGTAATCACCGATGAGCAACTCAACCTCCGCAGGGCGAAAGTAGCGTGGATCGATTTTCAACAGTGTCCGGCCCGTTGATCGTTCAACTCCGACCTCGTCCACGCCCTCTCCTCGGAATTCGAGCTCCATGTCCAGATGCTTGAACGTCTCGTCGATGAATTCGCGAACCGTGTGCGTTTCATTCGTTGCCGCTACGTAGTCTCCCGGCTCGTCCTGTTGGAGGATTCTCCACATGGCGTCGGTGTATTCCGGTGCGTATCCCCAGTCGCGCTGAGAATCGATGTTTCCCATGACAAGACAGTCCTCGAGACCCTCTTTGATCCGACCCGCGGCGCGGGTGATCTTGCGGGTTACGAACGTCTCTCCTCGCCTCGGCGACTCGTGATTGAACAAGATCCCGTTCGACGCGTGAATGCCGTAGGACTCGCGGTAGTTCACGATGATCCAATACCCGTAAAGCTTGGCGACGCCGTAGGGCGAGCGGGGGTAGAAGGGGGTCTTTTCGGTCTGCGGCACTTCCTGCACGAGGCCGTAGAGTTCGCTGGTCGAGGCTTGATAAAACCGGACCTTGTCTTTGAGACCGACCTCCTTAATGGCGTCGAGGAACCTCAGTGTGCCGATGCCATCGACTTCGGCCGTGTATTCCGGAACCTCGAAGGAGACCTTCACGTGGCTCTGGGCGCCAAGGTTGTAGATCTCGTCTGGACCGATCTTTTCGAGCAACCGATTTAGGTTCGAAGAGTCCGTCAAATCCCCGTGGTGAAGGAAGAGTTTGTTGTCGAGAATTTCTGGATCGCGGTAGAGATGATCAATTCGTTCAGTGTTAAAACTACTGGAGCGACGGATCATCCCGTGGACTTCGTATCCTTTCTCGAGCAATTGCTCCGCAAGGTAGGAGCCGTCCTGTCCGGTAATTCCGGTGATCATTGCTGTTTTCATAAAATTTTCGTCTCCGAGAGGGTTGCGTCAGCCGTGCGGCAACATTCGACCTAGATCGCCGCCTCGGCTGGAAAGCCGAAGACCTAGCGCTTCTGCGTTTCCTCGACGTGTCCAAGGATCCATGTCTACAATTTGAACGGTGGGAGGGTTTGTCGAATTATCTACCGAGTTTGCCCCGGAGCCATCCAGGAAGTTTCCTTCGCATCGCTCACTCGATGCCCCCCTTCTCTGAAACACGTTAGAATTTTTGGGCCATTCTGACAACCAGTGGAAGTATTCGATGAACGAACCGATGCCAGCGTTGAAGTTTTTCGAGACGTGCTTCTGCAAAATCTCGGTCAGGTTTGTCTTCTAGCTTCTGGGCCGCCCGCTCAATGCGGGCAAGGTATTCGTAACCGTTGCGGACGTGAGGATCGACCGTATTTCTGAGGAACCCAGTGGCGAGACGCCGCAGTTCTGTTTCCGCGAGAAACCGTTCGCGGCGATCGCCCTCGACGTAGTTCATTTTTACCGCACCTAGATTGCGAAGCAACCGCAGCCCTTGGCTGGCAGACCCCTTGCTGATGCCGAGACCCTCGACGACTTCGTCGAGGTGCTTCGGGCGCCGAGAGGCATAAAGGAAGCCGTAGATCTGTCCGACCGAACGCGGAAGGTTTGCGACCTTTGCAGCATGGACGAAGAGCTGGATGCACTCCTGCTGGAAAGGGCTAATATCCGGTGCCGTTGCAGCCTTCGAATCATTGAACGCTTCTGAGATTGCTTGGGACATGTCGGATTGTGGCGCGGGCGGTAAATGGCGAACACGCAAGGAGTTCACTTCGGTGCGCAGACGCAACAGCCGTCTATTCTACCCGTTGCGGGCATGCTGCCGCCCATCGTGCCACCTTCAGCATCCGGCCAAATCTAAAATGTCTCCCTGCCGCCCTACTCGTGAACGAAAAAACAATGACAGGTAGCGTTCAAAACGTTCAAGACAATTTGAACGGCATGAATCCCTTTTGCTGCAAGCTTGCGATATCATTCTGGCGTCGCCGCGGACTCCGTCTGAGTAGCTCGCACTTCACTCATTAGCTTCTCGATCTCCTCCGGCGATCGGCGATCCGTCGCAGCCTGGCGAAGGGTTTCGGTGATTTTTTCCGAACTCATCCCTTCTTGGTCGGCATCGATCTGGGCCT
Source organism: uncultured Verrucomicrobiae bacterium (assembly GCA_963749035.1). Taxonomy (GTDB): domain Bacteria; phylum Verrucomicrobiota; class Verrucomicrobiia; order Chthoniobacterales; family JAATET01; genus CAVVKW01. Next base: position 233,058 of record CAVVKW010000005.1, on the reverse strand, counting down.
TGAGTGTTGCTGCAAACTCCGTGCGCTCTTCCTCCGTCCCTTCGGCACGTTGAGTGATTTGTCGAACTTCATCTTCCCTCGATGCGCGCCCGCTAACGATCTCCAGCGCGTCTTCTCGCATCGTTTCCTCTTCCGGAAGAAAGGTTTGGCTCGCCTCATCAGCGCGAACCAGAAATTCTTCGGCCTCGTCAGCTCGACCCGCCATCGCAAAGATCGTTCCGACGTAAAGCGCCTTCTTCGGCTGGGCGCGAGCCTCCTCCGACAAGTTATCCAGTGCAGCAACGGCTTCGTCCGTTTGGCCGCTTAGCGCAAGAGCCAACCCGTGGGTTGTCGCGAAGAAAGGATTACCGGGATCGTGTTCAGCATTCCCGCGGGCGAGCTCGAGCAGCTCCTTCAGGTCACCTTTGCGCATCAGAAGGTTCATCAAGACCCAATCGTTGCGAAGCTGACGATCATCTGGATCCGCCCGAACAGCACCAGAAAGGGCGCGCAAGATTCCCGCAGAGTTCCGAGACGCGAGCTCCATTTTGACAACGTCTATCCAGATCTCGGGCCGATCTTTGAGCGAAGATGCTGAGCTCCACAAAGCCTGTGAATACGCTTCCGTCCAACCGACGGCCTGAGCCAACGTTGCCATCACGTAGGTCGCGCCGGGGTTGTTCTCAGCCGTAAAGACCGCCTTGTTCCACGCGGCCAACGCCCCGTCATCGCCTCTCCGATAGTCCTCGAGGGAAGTGCGCACTTCATCGATCAAGGTCGGACTGAAGGGGTGGGGGGAATTGTCCCCACTGAGAACCGAAAAGACGCCATCCCAGTCCCCCATCTGGCGAGCATAGTTGAACTTCGCCAATTGAAGGGAAGTTTGCTCCGATATTTCCGGCGACAGACTTCCGAACCAGGTTTCCAGCCGATCATTCAAACCTCTCGCCGAAAGGTAGGCCGTGATCTCGGCTGCCGACTCGGGATACGTTTCCGCATATTCAAGAATTTTGGCAATGGAGTTCGGTAACGTGAAGCTCTGGACAGCAAATTCCGTGTCGAGATGGAGAATTTGATCCTGGCCGGTCGCATCATCCTGGGCAATCAGATCTTCGGCTGTCCGGTTCGCGGTGTAGAAGTCCTTCGTCGCAAGGGCCAGGCGAACGAGATGGCGCAATGCATCCTGCGAAAATTCGCCATCCTCTTCAGCAAGTTCGCGAAGCTGCTTCCGAGCTACGGAATGCACTTCTGGATCAGGATCTACTGAACGGACGCGCAGCAGATCCCATTCAGAGACTTTCGCTTCAGGATTTAGTTTTAGAACCGTAGTGAGTTCGCGAATCGCCGTGACTGCGTCGTTCTGAGCTAAGGCAACCGAAGCCGCCGCTCGATGAAATTCCTCCGTTTTCTTCAGGCCCACAGGAAGATCCGCTAGGTTCTGCTGGGCAATTTCGATTTTATTCAACTTGATTGCGCTGTCGATCAACGCAAAGCGAGCAGCCTCGTCATCAGGATCCAGCGCAACGACGCGCTTCCAAACCGAGAACGACTCTGGTGAGCCAACGCTATCAAGATATTCCCCGACCCGACGCCAAACTAGAGGGTTTCTCGGCTGAGTCTGGATGGCCGTCCGGAATGCCAAAGAAGCCGCGCTGGCATCGTCGTTCTCAAGGGCGGTCGCGGCAATTTTAAGAGAATTCTGGGCCTTCCATGATTTATAGACCGGCTTGAGGAGCTTCAGCCCGGCAAACGCAAAGAGAGGAGATAGGAGCAAGAGCACCAGAGCCACCTTGTTCCAGACACTGAGTCGCTGAAAAAAAAACCCGATGCGCTTAAGTGGTGGCACCTTGCGACGCTGACCGGCCGAGGAAGAAGGAGGTAAGTTCATCTTTTGGGATATCAGGAAGCGCCCAAGGAGGCGCAGGGCGGACGCGAGAAGACGACTACCATCACCAACAAATCGCCACAAGCGTTACTCATTCAGCACGCAAACAGTCTGGGTGAAGCCAGCTGTGTTGAACGACAGGATCCAAATAGGCTTGCCGTTCTCGCAAAAACGTCAGTTTATCCGCCAATGTTTGCGCGACTGGGGTTGGGGTTGATTACGGCCGGGCGGACCGGCCTCCTACTGGCGGTCGTCATGGCTTCGGTTGCCTACGGTTTGACCCGCGACTCCACGATCGAATTTTTCAACTATTGGATAGGCGCGTCTTTCATCGCGTGGTTCCTGGGTCACATCCTACGCCGGCGATTTCCAGCCATACCAGTGCTCGCGTGGATCTTGGGGATCTTGATCCTTCTCTTCGGCTGGACCTCGGCTGCTCTGGGGTGGCTTGATGTCTGGCTAATCGACAATTTGGAGAACTACCCGCTCTGGTGGGACTCGGTCACAATTTATGGCGCGAATTACAGTGACCTGGCCTTTCCCGCAATGGTCCGAGCTACGGCACTGCTCGGCGCCACCGCCCTTGCTATCGACCTTTTCTCGGACGTTCGCTGGACACGGGCACTCCTGATCACGTGGGGAGCGACTGCGACTGGAATGGTCGTCTTTTTCTTCCTCCAAAGAACATTCGGCGAGCCCTTTCTGCTTCGTAGCTCCTTGGATCCGCGACGGGTCCTGACTTTTGCGACCTTCCGTTACTGGGGAAATGCAGCCTCCTACCTTAATCTCAGCTGGCCACTTCTGGTCGGCTTGGCCACATACTCAATCAAATGCCACCGCGCAAAGGGATGGACGTTCTGGCTGTCTTGCGCACTGATCGCGTTTTCTGCGGTCTTCCTGAACGTTTCGAAGGCTGGGAACATACTTGGAATTGTTGGTCTCCTGCTTTTCGTAAGTCTGCTTTCGTTCCATACGCTGAAACATTGGGATCGCCGCCGCGTTCGTTTCTCTTATCGAACCGCGATCCTCGTCGTAATACCGGTTATTGTCATAGCGGTATCCCTTGCTGCCGCGCTACCCACGGATCGGTGGGAACGACTGCTCAACCGAGACGTCGACAAAGATCCTCGGCGCATTGCTTACAGTTACTTTCTCACCATGCTGCCTGAATCAGGATGGATGGGATTCGGCCCCGGCAATTACAAGCAAGTTTATTGGGACTACGTCGGAGACGACCCAACGATGGCAAGGACGCCGTTTTGGGTCGCTCACCAAGACTACCTTCAAACCGTGATCGAATGGGGCTACCTCGGCACTATCACCTGGGCGCTCGTCTTCGCGTTTCCGATTTTCGCGCTGGCGCGGCAGAGCTTTTTCACCGCGCCGTCCCGGCTCGATCAACGCCAAGATTATGCATACTCCTTGTCCGTCCATGCACGGTTGTTTTGGGAAGCAATCCCCGATGCGCGCGCACCTCTGCTGGCGATTGCTGGACTAATCGCAATTACGCTGACTGCGCTTCACTCTCTCGTCGACTTTCCGATGCAGATTGCGTCCCTCCAGTTTTACTTTCTCCTGTGGATCGCACTCGGCTGGAAACTCTGGCTGTCCCCCGGCGACCCTGCGACACCCAAGAGCCGCCGTCAGGGTGCGCAGCCTAATCCGGGTCGCTGACTTGGTCACCTAACCGGTCGAGCATCACCGCCGACTGGCCGCTTCCGGATCGCCCGACTTCAGCTCGGCATCCTTGAGCTTCGCTTCAGCGTAGGGGTCGTCGGGACGCAACTCCAGTGCCCGACGGAACGCCGCCACCGAGCTATCGAGTTCGCCGAGTCCGAGTTCCGCGACACCAAGACTCACCGCCGCGAAATAACTGTTTGGGGCCGCCTCGAAGATCTCTCGATAAATCTCGGCCGCACCCAGGAAGTTGCCGTCATTCATTCGAGCAAACGCTTCACCGGCCCGCGGCACCAAGCTCTCCGGAAGGTCATTCTCGGGTTGAGCTGTCTCCGCGACCACTTCTCCTGGCTCGGCTTGCTGCGTATCGTCCGAAACGTCTTTTTCGACGACCATCGAGAAGTCAGGCCCCCGCACGGACCCGACTTGGGCTTGCCGCTGTTCCTCAGCAGCATCCTCCGGTCCGCTTACCAGTCGCTTCTCCTGGTCGGAAAGTTCGGTCTCCGCGTCGGCCAAAGCGGTCAATTGCTCGATCACGGAAGACGACCGCACTTCGAGCTTCTCCATCTCCTCCTGGACCAGCTGCCGGGCCTGCTGCCGCTTGGCCTGGTCCCGGATCTGCCGGGTGACGATGTCCTTGAGAAGTTCATTCTCCTTGGCGATCGCCCCCGTCGCCGAGGCCGCGGCTTTGGCGGTATCTTCGAGTTGCGTTTGTAGCTCAGCGATTTGCGCCTGTCCCTCCGTCCGCTCCGTCTGCAGATCTGCGATCGTCAGCTGCACAGATTCCAACTCGCCGCGCAGATCAGCGATCATCCGTTCTCTCTCAGGATCAAGCGCCGCCAGCTTCTCGACCCGCTCTTCCGCCGCAGTCAACTTCGTCACCAGTTCCGCGTTTTCCGTCGTCAGATCCGCCGCGCGTTCAGCCTCGGCGACGGCAGTATCGCGCTCCTTCCGTAGCTTCGCATTTTCCGCCTCGATCCGGACCGTCTCCTCACCCACGCCTTCCTTCAATTTCGCCGCGAGGGTGGTCCGATCGCTGGACAATTGTTCGCGGATCGCCTCCGAAGATTCGATGTAGCTCGCCGCCGACTCCAGCTTGGCAAACAGCTCACCATTGTAATCCTCCGCAACTTCCAGATCTGCCCGCGCCGCCACCAAATCCGCCTGCAACTTCGCGATTCGGCTCGCATCACGCCCCTTTTCTGCCGCCAGACGCTCGTTGGTCGCCTCGAGATCGCCCCGAGCCTGCCGCGACATCGCGAGTTGCGACTTCAATTCCACAACGTTGACCTTTGTCCGGTCCAGTTCGTGCAGTGCCATCTGCCCCTGCGCCTGGCTCTCCAGCAGCTTTCGCGACAGTTCTTCGGAACGGAATTCCTCCTGCTTGAGCGAAAGTCGCAGTGCCCGAATTTCCTCTTCCATCGCCCTCACCGCGCCCCCGCCAACCGACGGAGCGGGATCGACCCCCGCTCCCGACCGCCCCGGATAAAGATCCGTCGGCGGCGCAACCGCAGTCGACGATGGCGACTTGGCAGCCCCGCTACCCGGCTGAGGGATCCGGTAAGTCGAAAAGTTCGGCTGAGAAGGCGGCTCAATGGCCTGAGATGACGACGGCCGGTCGATTCGCGGCAATCGCGGTCTCGGTGCGATCGTCGGCTCGAGCGGCTCCGGATCAAAGGTCGGCAGCGGTCCCTCCAACCCAAAATCCTCCTCCCCCACCGCGTCGTCTCCTTCCTGCGCCGCCAGTTCCTCCACCGCCAAAATTTTCTGGCGGGCCTTGCTCGTTCGAAACTCGATCACGACCGGTTGATAATCCGGTGCGGTCTTCTGAATCTCCTCGCACTGCTCGACGCAGGATCGGTATCTCGCCAGTGCTTCGCTCAGGTTCCCCTCCCGCTCGAGCCGCTCCCCGGCCTTGAACGCCTGGTAAGCCTCCAGAAACGCCGACGCCGGGTCCTCTGCCGCGAGGACGCACGTGAGCGACGCGACCAGGGCGAGGCCGGTGGCTCTAAGCATCAGGAAAGATTGGCGGAGCAATGTCATCGAGGGAATCGGTTTCATTATCAGACCAAGCCAGCGGAAATCAACGCGCATCCCTCTGCACAGCCCGAAGACGCTTGGCGACCACCGCCGAACGTTTATGCGTCGCAACCCCCGACCCGCCCGTGCAACGATTCCGTCACCGGCCCGGTCGCAATCTTGACAGCACTCCGATCCGCGATTAAATCCCACTCGGATTCGTCGACAACCCGACGGACTCCGCACCGAGTCACACCCCGTGGAAACCATCCTGGACCGTCCCGTTCTCGTGCTCAACCGCCTCTGGCAGGCGGTCAATACCTGCACCGTCCGTCGCGCGCTCGTGCTCCTTTTTCAGGGCCAAGCTCAGGTCGTCAACAGCGACGAGGGAAACAACTTTCAGACTCACGACTTCGGCAGTTGGAGAGAATTCTCCGACCTCGAGCCCGAAGCCGAGATGGTGAATACCATCACGTCCAGCATCCGCGTTCCCCAGGTCATCGTGCTCCTCCTCTTCGACCGGCTACCGAAGAAAGAAGTCAAGTTCACCCGCCACAACGTCTTCGAGCGCGACAAAAATACCTGTCAGTATTGCCGCAAGATTTTCGACCGCCGTGATCTGAATCTCGACCACGTTTTTCCGCGGGATCGTGGAGGCCAGACCACGTGGGAGAACGTCGTCTGCTCCTGCATCCCATGCAACTCGCGCAAGGGCAACCGCCTTCCGCACGAAGCCGGGATGCAGCTCCTCCAAAAGCCAAAACGTCCGAAGTGGCGCCCATTCGTCAATCTCACCTTCCCGCACCCGCGACACGAGAGCTGGAAGCACTTCGTCGATTTCGCCTACTGGAACGTCGAGCTCGGCGACTGATTCCCACAGCGGATTCCCGCCTCGGCTCCGGCGTAATCGAACTTGACGCCCAGCCGCCCTCGGCGGAGCGAAATTTTCTCTGCGCTCGGTCACGCAGCCCGCTAATCTGGAACCTCCATGAATCGAGACGCCGTCCTGAACGAACTCCGCTCCGCTACCGAGCCCTATGATTTTCTCGTGATCGGCGGAGGAGCGACCGGACTCGGCGTGGCCGTCGACGCCGCCAGCCGCGGCTACCGCACCGTTCTCGTCGAGCAGGCCGACTTTTCCAAAGGCACCTCCTCACGCAGCACCAAGCTTGTCCACGGCGGCGTCCGCTACCTGAAGCAAGGCAACATCTCCCTCGTCCTCGAAGCCCTGCACGAGCGCGGACTACTCTGCCAAAACGCTCCCCACCTCGTCCATCACCTCCCCTTCATCGTCCCCATCTACAGTTGGTGGGAAGGTCCGTTCTACGGGATCGGGATGAAAATCTACGACCGCCTCGCCGGTAAACTCGGCCTCAAACCCTCCGCCATCCTGTCACGCGAAGAGACCCTCGAGCGGATCCCGACGCTGGAACCCGAAGGCCTCCAACGCGGCGTCCTCTACTACGACGGGCAATTCGACGACTCGCGACTCGCGATCAGCCTCGCCCGCACCATCTTCGATCAAGGCGGACTCGCCGCCAATTACCTCCGCGTGACCGAGCTCATCAAAGACGGCGACCTCATCGCCGGAGCGATCGTCCGCGACGTTGATTCGAACGAGACCTTCCCCATTCACGCCAAAGCCGTCATTAACGCGACCGGGGTTTTTTCCGACCGCGTCCGGCAGATGGACGAGCCCGACGCCCGCCCCGTCATCACCGCCAGCCAGGGCGCCCACGTCGTTCTCCCCAAGGAATTCCTCCCCGGCGACAGCGCCATCATGGTTCCGCAAACACCCGACGGTCGCGTGATGTTCGCCGTTCCCTGGCACGATCATGTCGTCGTCGGCACCACCGACGGCGCAGTCGACCGAATCGAACTTGAGCCCAAACCCCTCGACGAAGAGATCGACTTCATCCTCGAAGGCGCCGCCCGCTACCTTGCCAAAGACCCGACCCGAGCCGATGTCCTCAGTGCCTACGCCGGCCTTCGCCCACTCGTCCGCACCGGCGACGAAAAGAGCACCGCCGCCCTTTCGCGCGATCACACCATCCTCATTTCCAATTCCGGCCTCCTCACCGTTACCGGCGGCAAGTGGACGACCTACCGCCGCATGGCTCAGGATGCCATTGATCAAGCCGAGCTCATGGCCGGCTTCGAACGTCGCACCTGCGAGACCGAGACCCTGAAAATCCACGGTTGGACCGATCAGCCAAATTCAAATCCCGACTTCGCCGTTTACGGTGCCGAAGCGGAGGCGGTGCGTGCCCTTGCCGACGAAGACCCCGACCTGGCCGAACGCCTGCACCCAAACCTCCCTTACCTGAAGGCCGAAGTCGTTTGGGCCGCCCGCCACGAAATGGCCCGGACCGTCGAAGACGTTCTCGCCCGCCGGACGCGCGCCCTGCTCCTCGGAGCCCGCGCCTCGGTCGAGGCCGCCCCCGAAGTCGCTCGACTCATGGCCCGCGAACTCGGCTGCGACGAAGCTTGGCAAACCGCCCAGATCGCCGCCTACGCCACGCTCGCGGAACGCTACACGGTGAGCTGACCCCCGCCCGCGAGCTTCATTATCCCGATTATCCCGCGCAAAGACCCAGCCCCGCCACACCATCCGCTTCAGCACTCCACCGCGCTCGACGATTTCCGCCCCCTCGCCTACAGTCAACCGCCCGCCCCATGGACCTCCACGAACTCGCCAAAGCCGCCGTCGAAGCCGAGGCCTCCGACCTCGTTCTCCACGTTGGCCAGCCCGCTGCCGTCCGCGTCGACAATGCCTTCCACCGCATCACCGACGGCCCGATCGCGACTGAACTCCTCACTCAGCTCTGGACCCTCTGCGCCGTCGACCTCGATCAGCCAAACGCCGACGCGTCCGTGCTGCTCGGCGACGGTCACCGTTTTCGCGTCAACCTTTTCCACCAACTCGGCCAGCGTGCCGCCGTCCTCCGACACATCAAGACTCACGTCCCCGACCTCGACGCACTTGATCTTCCCGTCGACCTCATTAAGCAATGGCTCCATCGCGCCAGCGGCCTCATCCTCCTCTCCGGCCCCACCGCATCCGGCAAAAGCACGACGCTCGCCGCCTGCCTGCAATTCATCAACGAATCTCAGCCCCGGCACATCGTCACGATCGAGGATCCCGTCGAATACCTGCTTCTCCCCGACCGCGCCATCGTCACCCAGCGCGACCTTGGCATCGACGTCGCCACCTTCGCCGACGGACTCCGCCAGGCGCTCCGCCAATCTCCCGACGTCCTCATGATTGGTGAGATCCGCGACTCTCTCTCCGCCGTCACCGCCCTCCAAGCCGCCGAGACCGGTCGCCTCGTCCTCGCCACCGTCCACGGCCGCGGCACCGTCGAAGCCACCGAGCGTCTCCTCCAGCTCCTCCCCGAAGCCGACCGACCCATGCTCGCCAAATCCTTGGCCTCCCAGCTCGTCGGCGCCATCTCCCAGCTTCTGCTGCCGACGAAAAACGGCGGACTCACTCTCGCCGCGGAGTATTTCGTCAACGTCGGCGCCACCCGTAAATACCTCGAAGAAGGTCGTCTCTCGGATCTCTCCGATCACGTCGATCGCGCCGAGCCCTCTTCGGCCCGCAGCCTTCTCGCCTGCCTTGCGGACCTCGTCCGCGGCGACATCCTCGCGGAAGAAACCGCCCTCGAGGCCGTCGATAATCCCGCCGAGCTCACCCGGGCACTCCGCGGGATTTCCAGCCAAACCAGCCGCCGATAACGTATTGTAGCCGGGGCCACCGTCTCCCAGCGCCTCGCCCAACCAAATGCCAGCGTCCACCCAACCCGATCTGCTCGACCTTCTTCGCGAAGCGATCGCCCGCGGCGCGTCCGACCTCCACATCGTCGCGGACACGCCGCCCGTCATCCGCGTCGACGGTTCGCTCGGCGCTCTGAACGAGACCGTTCTCAGCCCTGACACCACGCGCGAAATTATTCTCAGCGTGCTGACCGAGACCCAGCGGGCCCGGCTCGAGGACGAGTGGGAACTCGATTTCGCCCTCGCGATCGACGGCGTCGGTCGCTTCCGCGGCAACGCCCACTACAACCGCGGCGCCCTCGAAGCGGCCTTCCGCCACATTCCGGAATCCATCCCCACCCTCAAGGAACTCGGACACCGCGCGAACGTCGAGCTCGCGACCGAATTCGACTCCGGCCTCATCCTCGTCACCGGCATCACCGGGTCCGGTAAAAGCACGACCCAGGCCGCCATCCTCAAGCAGATCAGCGAATCCCGAGCCGCGATGATCATCACCGTCGAGGACCCGATCGAATTCATCTTCGCCAATTCTTCCAGCGTCATCAAACAACGCGAGGTCGGCCACGACACCAAGTCCTTCGCCGAAGCCCTTAAGCACGTCCTGCGACAGGACCCCGACGTCATCCTCGTCGGCGAAATGCGCGATCTCGAAACCATCCGCGCCGCCATCACCGCCGCCGAGACCGGTCACCTCGTCCTCGCCACCCTTCACACGATCGACGCACCGAAAGCCATCGACCGCATCGTCGACGCCTTCCCCGCCGGTCAACAACCGCAGATCGTTTCCCAGCTCGCTGGTTGCCTCAAGATGGTCATCTCCCAACGCCTGCTCCCGCAGGAGACCGGCGCCGGCCGAGCCCTCGCCACCGAAGTTCTTGTGACCAACAACGCCGTCCGCGCCTGCATCCGCGACGGACGTTACGAGCAACTCGTCGGTTTGATTGAAATCGGTGCCCGCGAAGGCATGCACACCATCGACGAATCGCTCATCGAGCTCTACCAAGGTCGTCAAATCAGCAAAGAACAGGCCCTCGCGCTCGCCCGCGACCGCGAGCGCATCGAAGGCATATCCCGCGAACCCGTCAAAAATAAACGCGGCCTGTTCGGATAAGGAGTGGATCGCATGATCAACTCCACCCCCGCCCCCACCCGACGGCTCACCCATCTTTTTCTCGCACTTCTCCTCATCGACGGGCTCCTCGCGGCCGGGAGCGGCGTTGTCCCCACCCTCGGGACGATCCACCCCTTCGTCGCGTGGCCGACCGCCTTCCTAGCGGCGGTCCTCTACTGCGGACTCGCCCTCACTCGACGCCTCGTCGCGCGAATTTTACTCCCGGCCATTTTCTTTTCGATCTGGGTCACCGTCTGCGGCGCGTTTCCGTTCCGAATCGAAGACCCCACCGCCGGCACCGTCTGGGTCGGCATTGCCCAGACCCTGCTGGCCAGCGTTCTCCTGGCCTTCACCCTCGATCGTCCGATGACCCACCGGATTCCCGGATTCGCCTGGAGACGCTTCGCCATCTTTGCCGCGCTGGCCATCCTCCTCATCCCGGCCGCGTTGGGAATCGCTTCTCTGAACCTCTTCGCCGTCGGCATCAACGAAAGCACCTCTGGATACGCCCGCCTACGGCCCGACGGAATCTATCTGGAAGAGCGCCGCTTTTCGCGTGACAACAAAGAAGTCCGCCTCGTCGGGATGATCCACATTGCACGAAATGGGTTCTTCGATTCCGTCGCGGAGTCCTTCGCGGGCAGTGGCCCCGCGATCGTGCTGACGGAAGGCGTCACCGATGAAGGCAACCTTCTCGAACACGGTTTCTCATACGCCGGGCTCGCCGAGCTACTGGGCGCCATCCCCCAGGAAAGCGCGCGCCTCACACCGGCAGGGCGTTACCCCGCCGGTTTCGAAGATGACTACGAAACGGAACGCTCCGGCGTCCGGTATCGACGAGCGGACGTCGACATCGGCAGCTTTAGCCCGGAGACCATCGCCATCCTCAACTCCCTCGGAGCGTTCCTCGCCGACCCCTCGAATCCCGCCAGCCTCTCGGAGCTCCGCGGCCCCGACTCCCCGCTGCGCCGACCCGATGCCCAGGACAAACTCCTCGGCGACATCGTCACCAATCGCAACGCCCACCTCCTCGAACAGATCGACGAAGCGTTGGACTCAGCGAATCTCGTGATCGTCCCGTGGGGTGCCATGCATCTTCCCGAGATCGAACTCCACTTGCTCGCCAACGGCTTCACCGAAAAGGCCCGCACCCCCCGCGCCGCGTTTCTGTTCTGGCAATAGCCGCGAGCCGCCCTACAGTCCCCGGCCCTATGCCATTCCGCGCCCTCGGCCTTCCCGCCGAAATTCTTCAAGCCGTCGACGAGACCGGCTACACCGAACCCACGCCCATCCAACGGGAAGCCATCCCGCCGATCCTCGACGGTCGTGACCTCATCGGCATCGCCCAGACCGGCACCGGCAAAACCGCCGCCTTCACGCTACCCATCCTCGCCCAGCTCGCCGCCCGCGACGCCGACGACCGCGGAAAAACCAGCGTCCTCGTCCTGGCGCCGACTCGCGAACTCGTCGTTCAGATCCACGAAAACGTTCAGACCTATTCCAAATTTCTGCCCGCCCTGCGCGTCGCGACCGTCTTCGGTGGGGTCGGCGAAAACCCGCAGATCGCCGCTCTAAAATCCGGCGTCGACCTCGTCATCGCCACCCCCGGCCGCCTTCTCGACCTCATGGACCGCCGCGCCGGTGATTTCTCCGCGCTTAAACACCTCGTCCTCGACGAAGCCGACCGGATGCTCGACATGGGCTTCCTCCCCTCGATCCGAAAGGTCGTCCGCAATTTACCGAAGAAACGGCAGACTCTCCTTTTCTCCGCCACCCTTTCGAAGGAGATCGAATCCCTCACCAAGGAATTCCAGCATCAACCCCAAGTCGTGCAGATCGGACGCCGGTCGAATCCCGCCGACACCGTCGCCCAGCACCTCTACGAGGTCCCTCGCCACCTCAAACCCAGCCTCCTCGCCCACCTCCTCGAAGACGAAGCCATGAACATGGTTCTCGTTTTCACCCGCACCAAGCACGGCGCCGATCGCATCGCCAAAAAGCTCGGCCAGATCGGCATCACCACCGGCACCCTCCACTCGAACCGCTCGCAAAATCAACGCCTCCGCGCCCTGGAAGGCTTCCGCTCCGGAGCGGTGCGGGTCCTTGTCGCCACCGACATCGCCGCCCGTGGCATCGACGTCGACGGCATCTCGCACGTCGTGAACTACGACTTCCCCATGCAGAGCGAGGATTACGTTCATCGAATCGGTCGCACCGGCCGCGCCCAGGCCATCGGTGACGCCATCAGCTTCATCAGCGAGGACGACCACAAATCTCTCGCACAACTCGAGCGCTTCATCGGCCGCGGCATTCCGCGTAAACTCGCCGACGGCTTCGACTACTCGGCGACCGAAGGTAAAAACCGCGACCCCGAGCGACCCCGCGGACCCCGCAACCGCCCGCCTCGCAAACCCAAGGTCGAAGTCGGCCCCAGCGGCCGCGCCGTCACCCGCCGCCCCCGCCGAAGGTAGGACCGGACCTTCCAGGCCCGAACCCTCACGCCAACTGCTTCACGATCGTCGTCAAAAAAACCGGCTCCGGGTGAACCTTTCGGTATTTCGTCACCTCACGCCGTTCGACCACCTCGAACCCGTAGCGTTTGAAAACCGCCGCGCCCCGCCGATCGGAGAACGTCACGACCTGACCAAAAACCGCGTCCTCGCCCGCCTCGCTCAGGTAATCAAAGTTTGCGTTAATGAGCGCCCGCGTGCCCGCGATGCTCTGCACCTCCGGTAGCAGGTTAAAGTGAAAGTGCGGCATGTCTTTCGGTGTCACCGGCACCTCCTTCCGCGCGTCGCGTAGGATCCACTTCACGTAAGCCTTCGTCGCGTCTCCATAACCGCGATATCGCCAGATCCCTTTGATCGCCAACCGCAGAACCAGCCACCGATCAAACTGCCGCTGCTTCTCCGGAAACCGCGACCCCAGCAGATACCCCTTCACTTCCCCACCCTGCTCAACGACGAACGACGATTCCGGCTCCGCGTCCGTGTAGTAACTCGTCAGGTAATCCGCGAACAACTCTCGATCCTCGAAAACCGGATCGATCGGCTTACCCAGATACCCCGTCTCGCAACACAACCACCGCACCGCCTCGCGGTCCCGCTGCTCGTATTTTCGAATCACTAATCCCGGGGGTAACGCCACAACCTCACGGGTTGTAAGAGCGCACCACCTCGCGGTAAATCGAAAACAGCCGATCAAACACCGTCTGCCAACTGAACCGATCCCGCACGATCCGACTCGCCTCCCGCCCCTCCCGTCGCAGATCCAGCCCCGCCACCGCGCGGATCGCCGCCGCCAGAGACTCCGCCGTGTTTTCCCGCGCCCAGTGCACCCTCTCGTTGAAAACGATCCGGTCCATGTAGCTCCCACCGATCCCGATCACCGGCGTCCCGCAAGCCTGCGACTCCAGCGTCACCAACCCAAACGTCTCCAGAATTCCCGGATGAACGAACAAATCCGCCGCCCGGTAGATCCGCGCCAACTCCCGCGCGTCCCCGCAATACGGCATCCAGTGCACCGCCCCCGTGCTCTCCTTCAATCGCGAAACGTCCCGCCGCCCCGTGCCGTCGCCGACCACCAATAAATCGTAGCGCCCCGGCACCTCCCGCGTCAGCCGCTCGAACGCGCCGAACAACGTCCGCACGTTCTTCTCCGGCGCCAACCGCCCCACGTAAAGCAGCAACACCCGATCCTCCGCCACCCCTAAATCTGCCCGGACCGCCCGCTTCCCCTCCGGCTGAAACGTCTCGACGTCCACGCCCAAATCCGTCGTCACCACGTTGTCCACCCCCCAGCTCGTCAACAACTCCGCCAGAGCCGGACTCGGCACCAACGTCCGTTCAAACCGATTGTATAACGTCCGCACATACCGCTTCGCCACGTCCTCAGCGATCTCCACCGCGATCCGGCCGAAATACTTCGTCACACTCCGCAGATACGCCTCCGGAAAATGCGAATGGTAAAACCCGACCGCCGGGATCCCCAGTGCCCGCCCCGACGCCACCGCCTTCCAAGCCACCTGATACGGGTCGCCCGATTCGATAATGTCCGGCCGCTCGTGTTGAAAAATATCTTCCACTTGATTCAACGCGATCAACGCCCGGTATCGCGACGTCCGCGAAATCAGCGGTGACTCGATCTCGTAAACCCTCGCCCGCTCGTCCCCCGACTTCCGCGTCCGCTCCCCCGGAATGATGAGCACGTGTTCGTCGTCCGGCGCGTGCGCTCGCAGATAAGCGACCTTCTGCTCAACGTAACGCTTCACCCCCCCGCTGACCGGCGAGTAAAACTGAGTGAGATCGCAAATCTTCAAGGGGAAACGACGAAGTGTTCAGTTCAGAAGTGTTCAGCTTTCAGTCCTGAACCCTGAAAACTGAACCCTGAAACTCCTCACCCTCACCCCTCCCGCGCCGCCAGCCACCGCTCCGCGTCGATCGCCGCCGCGCAGCCCTGACCCGCCGCCGTGATCGCCTGACGGTAAACGTGGTCCGCCACGTCGCCCGCCGCAAACACGCCCGGGAGATTCGTCGATGTCCCCCCGCTCTGCTGAAGGTATCCCGCCTCGTCCGCGTCCACCTTGCCCCGGAACGCCTCCGTGTTCGGCTCGTGCCCGATCGCCACGAAGACGCACTTCAATTCCAGATCGGATTCTACCTCCGACTCCAGATTTTTGAGGTTCACGCCCCGCACCTCGCCCTCGTCATCAACGAGGTAGTCCGTGACGACCGAGTTCCAGATCGGCTCGATTTTCTCGTTGGAGAGCGCCCGCTCCGCCATGATCGTCGACGCCCGCAGCTCATCCCGGCGATGGATCAGGTAAACCTTCGACGCAAACCGCGTCAGAAACGTCGCCTCCTCGCACGCCGAATCCCCACCACCGATCACGCACACCGGCACGTCGCGATAAAACGCCCCGTCGCACGTCGCGCAGCTCGTCAGCCCGTGTCCGATCAGCTTCTCCTCACCCGGCAGCTCCAGGTAACGCGGCGACGCCCCACTCGCGATGATTAACGCCTTCGTCTCGACCCATTCGCCATCGACCTTCACCCGATTCGCCCCCTCGGCCGGCTCGAATTCCTCCACCGACCCATACTGAAAGCGCGAGCCAAATTTTTCGGCCTGTTTGTGCATGGCCATGATCAGATCCGGCCCGTCGATCCCCTCCGGGAAACCGGGGAAATTCTCCACCAACGTCGTCGTCGTGAGCTGCCCGCCCGGCTGCCGCCCCTCGAGCACCAGCGGCGAAAGCCCCGACCGAGCCGCGTAAATGGCCGCCGTCAACCCCGCGCACCCCGTCCCCACAATGATCACGTTTTCCATAGGAACGCCGACTAAACACGACCCCGCCTCCCGACACAACCCATCACCTCCACCCGCGCAAAAGGGAAGCCCATCAAACCGAATCTCAATCTACCTGCGCGTCACTCGGACCACTCGCCCCACTCGTGACAAAAACCACTTGAGTCCCCGACCTTGCGACCGGTTCGCCCAGTCCCTCCAGGCGCTCCCGCCAAAACTCGTCCCGTCCCGCTTCGGTCACCAAGACCATTGATTCACCTTTCCAAACCTCCACAAACTCCTCCACCGAAGCGTATCGATCCCGCCCGAACGCAAACTCACGCGTCAAAAAATCGTCACCCTGATCCTGCCCGACGATCAACACGTCATCCCCCACGTAAAAGAGCAGACTGCTTCCCGTATCGATTCCCCCGTCGTAGGCGACCCGCACCCCCCGGTCCGCCAGTTCTCGCAGCACCGGTGCCATCTCCGCCACCGAGAAATAAGGTGCCACCCGTGCATACCCTGCCACCGCCCCAAAGCTCAACGCCGCCGCCGCCAGCATCACCGCTCGTAACGCCAGCTTCCGTCGTCCCCGCGCCAGCATCACCAGCGCAAACGCCAAGCCCAACACCGCCGCCCCAAGAGTCAGTTGCCCCACCCGGGTGAGCGACGCCCAAACTTCGGCGTCCAAGCCCGAAACCGTCGTCCAAGCCGTCGACCGCTCGGCGACGGCCGCCGCCGAAGGCTCGACTCCCATCGACGGTAAAACTCCCAAACCGATCGCACACACCGACAACGCGGCCACCACGCCGATCCACGACACTCCCCGCTCGACCACCATCGCCACCCAAAGCGCAAAGGCCGGCCACGCCGCCATCGCGTAGTAGTCCTGCCGTTGACCCGCCAACAGCACCGGCACCAGCACCACCCCCGCCCAAATCAAAAGCACCCGCTCCAGCTGCCGGTCCCCCTCCGGCCGCGTGTCGACGACGCTCTCCCCCAGACCCCGCCGCAAGATCTCGGCGAGCACGATCACCGACCACGGGAAGAACCACGCCAGATGCAACAGCAAAAACTGCCACCGCGGCACGTTCGTGTAGCTCGTCGCCGGAGCGTCACTCCCCGCCACGTGCCCCCAATGCTCCACCAGAAACAAATTCGCCAGCACCCCCGGATACCGTGACTCCATCGCCAGATACCAAGGCACGTTGATCAGCAGGAACGTTCCCAATCCCGCCGCCGCCGTCCACGACACCAGACGCCGCCACCGGTCCCGCCACTCCGGCACCAACCAGCCGGCCAAAGCCACGATCACCAGCGGAAACAGCAGCCCGTGCACGCCTTTCGTGAAAGCCGCCGTGGAAGCCAACGCCCACATCCCCAGCATCCACGGCTGCCAACCACCCCGCTCCACCAACCCCCGCAATCCGCAATACACCGCTCCCGCAATCAGCGCACAAAACACCGGCTCCGGCATCACGATCCGAGCCAACGTCGCCGTACCCAGACACGTCAACAGCACCACCCCCGCAACGAAACCTCGCCAAGCTCCTCCAAAAAGATTCCCGATCAGAAACGTCGCCAGAATCCACCCGATCACCCCGATGGCATTCGGCAGCCGCGCCGCGAATTCGCTCAAACCAAACACCCGAAACGAACTCGCCATCATCCAATACAAGAGCGGCGGCTTCACCAGTCTCGGCGTCCCGTTGTTCACCGGCACCAGCCAATCCCCGCCCTCCGCCATCACCCGGGCCGCGCCCGCGTATTGCCCGTCCGTTTCGTTGTAAAGCGCTCCCCAGCCCGCCGTCTGGACCTGCAGCGACAGCCCGAGTAAAACTAAAACGAGCGCCAGACCCGCCGCTGCCGACCACCTCACGAAACGTCGATCGAGAAATTGTCCGGAAACCCGTCCGGCAAACGCACCGGTCGACCCGCCGGCATCTGCACCAGTGCTAATGCCTGCCGACACGTCGCCAGCGTCGCCTCATCGCGCGGACGGATCACCGCAAATTCGCACCAGAATCGAATCCGAGACCACTCCGCGATCCATCCGTCCACCCGCACCACATCCCCCAGCACCGCGGGCCGCCGGTAGTCGATCTCCGTGCGCGTCACCACCGGGTGCACCTGCGTCCTCGCGATCTCCTCGAAACTCATCCCCATCTGCATCGCGAGCAACGTCCGCGCCGTCTCGATGAAACGAAGATAAACGATGTTGTGGACCACCCCCCCGGCATCCGTGTCGAAATACATGACCTGAATCTCCGTGCTCACCCTCGTTTTCTCATTCAAGCGCTCGCTCATCCCGCGGACTATAATTGAGCCCCTGCAATCACCAACCACGAATCGCGGCGCACGAATCCTGGATTGAACCCCCTCCCTCACCCGCGCTAACGTCCGCCCGCATCATCATGGAATACGCTCAACCCATCAGTTTTGAACCCATCGCCATGGAACGGGTGTGGGGCGGCCGTCGACTCGAAAGCCTGCTCGGCAAAAGCCTCCCACCGGGCGAACCCGTCGGCGAGTCGTGGGAGCTCGTCGACCGCGACGAGGCCCAGAGCGTCGTCCACTCGGGACCGCTCAAAGGCTCCACCCTCCACGACCTTTGGACTCAGCATCGCGTCGAAGTCTTCGGACAAGCTCACGCCGACCATCCCTCAGCGCGTTTTCCGTTGCTCATCAAGCTCCTCGACGCTCGCGAACGCCTTTCCGTTCAAGTTCATCCCCCCGCCCACGCCGCCGCCGCTCTCAATGGCGAACCCAAAACTGAAGCGTGGTATTTCCTCGATTGTCTCCCGGGCGCGTCCATCTATGCCGGCCTAAAGCGCGGCGCCACTCGCGCCGACCTCGAGTCCGCCATCTCCAATGGCACCGTCGAAGACGTCATCGCCCGTCAGCCCGTGCAATCCGGTGACAGCATCTTCATTCCGAGCGGGCGACTCCACGCCATCGGCGAGGGCTGCCTCATCGTCGAGGTGCAGCAAAACAGTGACACGACCTACCGAGTCTTCGATTGGAATCGCACCGGCCTCGACGGAAGCCCGCGTCAACTTCACATCGACGAATCGCTGGCTTCCATCGATTTCGACGACTTCGAGCCAGAACTCACCGATCGGAACAATAACTTGATCGCCGTGTGCGATCACTTCGTCATCGAACGCTGGGATCTTGGTTCCCCTCAAGCTGCGCTCGACGGCGACGCCTTCGCCCTGTTTACCGTCATTTCCGGCCAGGTCGGCTGCGGCGAGGAAGTCTTCCCGACCGGCTCCTTCTTTCTCGTGCCCGCATCGATGGCCGATGCTCGCGTTCGTCCAGTCGGTGACGGCGCGGCGGTTCTTCGCTCGAGCCTACCGGTTAATCCCCGAAATCGCACCGCTTCCGCGGCAGAAATCGCTTGACCTGCCCTCCGCAAAATGAAATTCCATCACCCATCTCAATTATGAAGCTCCCCATTCTCTCTTCGCTCATCGCCTTGGGTGCCCTCGGTGCCTCTTACGCCGGATCGTTCGGCGGCCCCGGTCCGTTCACCAACCTATCGCCCCTTCAGAGCGGGATCGACGGGAGCTACCAAGCCACCGCCCGCGGCGAAAATCTCACCGGCGTCCTCCGCTTCGCTTATCAGAACGGGGTTCAAACGCAGATTCCGGGTGCCAACACTTACGTTATCTTCGTCAACGGCAACGTCGTCAGCGGGAACATCTCCGCCTCCATCACCGGCAAAGACCTGGCGGGCGTCCTCGGCGGGCAGGACTTCAACATCCCGACCAACGACACCGGCGGCGTCGAGCTTCCCGCCGTCATCATCGTCCGAGGCAATCGCGCAAACGGATTCTTCGAGGGCCGCCTCGACCTGGAAGATCGGCTTTCCGCCTTCCACGGAGAAGGGCAGATCACCAGTGCTCCGACTGAGACCAACCAGATCATTTTCGTCGACGAATTCAACAACGATAACAGCATCATCATCGACGACGGTGGCGATAACGTGACGATCAATCCGTTCGTCGTGCCAAGCGGCAACATCGAACCTGACCCAACGCGCTCGGCCGTCGATTTCGAGTTCCAAGGTGTCCGGAATTCAACTTTGGCCCAAGGTTCCTTCGTTGGTGGCACGACAGCAACAAATGACACGAGTAACTAGGCCCCTTTCGGGCTAAAGCATCTTCTGATCGACCACTCCCCAGTCGCTCCCACTCATCTCGCAAAAGGCTCCCGAGGTTTCACCCTCGTGGAGCTTTTTGCCGTTTTGGGCATCCTCATCATCATCTTCACGCTGCTGATCGGCGTGGTCAGCCGGATGCACGGGATCGGGGATCGCGCACGGTGCACCGCGAACCTTCGGACCCTCTACCTCGGCCTCGACAATTACGTCAAGGAAGTCGGAAATTGGCCGCAACAGCCAAGCTTTCCCGGCGGCAAAGAGAAGGAATACGGCGAATGGTGGATCAACAAGCTCGAGCCATACGGCGTCCCACCTTCCGCGTGGAAGTGCCCCGGCGTCACCCGGCTCGGCTCGATCACCGCCGACGGCGAGTCACCGCTGATCCACTATTCCCCCACGATGTTCGATCGCTCTCCCACCACCCCCCAGAAGTGGCCGAACATGCCGTGGCTGGTCGAAATCGGCAACATTCACGGTCACGGAGCGCTCATGATCTTTCCTGACGGCTCGGTGCGCGACTTCGACGACGTCATGGTCGATCACGCTCGCTGACCCCCTGAGCAGAATCAGGTCAGACTCGGATCAAAATCGGGCTCAAGTCAAACCCGGCCTTTCAAGGCCCGAAGTCTCAGCTCAGCCGACGGCTCTCAAGCATTCACACTGACCCCATCCACCTCTCAACTCCCCGGCTTGATCGCCGGAACGTCACGCAGATCCTCCGGGATCGCGTCCGCCGCAAACGTCTCCGGCGTCATCTCGACCAGCCCGTGGAACGGACAGCCAAAGTCCGGCAAACTTCCGCCGCTGCGATCCACGATGCTCCCGATCGCCACCACCTCGCCGCCGTTCTCCCGGATAATGTCCACCGTCTGCTGCACCCGCCCGCCACGCGTCACCACATCCTCGGCGACCAGAAACCGCTCTCCTTGGTTGATCTCAAACCCGCGGCGCAGCACCAAGCCGTCCTGCCCGTCCTTCTCGACGAAAATGTGCTTCCTCCCGAGATGGCGCGCGACTTCCTGCCCGACGATGATCCCGCCGACCGCCGGTGACACCACCGTCGTCGCCTCGTATTCTTCGAGCGATCTCGCAAGCTCCCCGCACACCCGCGAGGCGACCGTCGCATCCTGTAAAAGCAACGCGCACTGAAAAAACTCCCGACTGTGCAGACCGCTCCGCAGGACAAAGTGACCGTGCAGCAACGCGCCGGTCTGTTTGAAAAGTTCCAAAATCTCACTCATTACACGGCCAAGCCAACCGGAAGTTTCGATCCTTTGCACGCCCCCAATTGGCGAACGATGCGAACATTGGACTCAGCCACCGCCGTCCGCAAAGCAAGATCCCGCAAGACAAACCCAGGGCTGACGTTTATCACAGACCGCTTCGCTCCCTAAAAAATGGATAAAATTCTCGTTCACGGCGGCCCCACACTCAACGGCTCTGTCCGAATCAGCGGATCCAAAAATTCCGCTCTCCCCATTCTGGCCGCAACGCTCCTCACCAGGGAGCAGTGCACGATTCATCGCGTCCCGGATCTGAGCGACATCCACTTTATGCTCACCATTCTCAGTGAGCTCGGAGCCGAAGTCGAGCGAGCCAGCGGAACCGTTCGCGTCAACGCCGACAAAATCAAGACCGAGGCCCCCTACGACATCGTGCGAAAGATGCGCGCCTCCGTTTGCATCCTCGGTCCCTTGCTTGGCCGCGAAAGTCAGGCAACCGTCTCGATGCCGGGCGGCTGCGTCATCGGCGACCGTCCCATCGATCTTCATCTCCGTGGCTTCGAGGCCCTCGGAGCCGCCGTTCGGGTGCAAGCGGGCGACGTGCGTGTCCTCGCACCGCAACTCCGGGGCACCACCGTCAACATGCGCGGAAAGTTCGGGTCCACTGTCCTCGGCACCGACAATATCATGATGGCGGCCGTGCTCGCAGAGGGCACGACCGTGATCGACGGCGCGGCCGAGGAACCCGAGGTCGTCGATCTCGCTGATTTTCTCATCAAGATGGGCGCAAAGATCGAAGGCGCTGGCACCCGCCGAATCATCGTCGAAGGCGTCAAAGAACTCCACGGTGCCGAACACACCGTCATCCCCGACCGCATCGAAGCTGGCACTTTCATCGCCGCTGCCGCCCTCGCCGGCGAGGAAGTCACGCTGAAGAAAGTTCATCCTCCCCACCTGAAAGCGATCACCGATCCACTCGCCGACGCTGGTTACGGAATAACCTTCAAAGAGGATGAACTCACGATCCAACGAAACGGAATCTGCCACCCGATCGAACTCACCACCGCGCCGCATCCGGGATTCCCGACCGACATGCAGGCGCAAATGTGCGCCCTCCTCAGTCTGACCGAGGGCATCTCGGTCGTGACCGACAACGTTTTTCCCCAGCGCTTCATGCACGTTGCCGAACTCAAGCGGATGGGCGCCCACATCGACCTGCAAGGTTCGACCGCCATCATCACCGGTGTCGAAAAGCTCAGCGGCGCACCCGTCATGGCGAGCGACCTTCGCGCCTCCGCCGCCCTCGTCCTCGCCGGCCTTCGCGCGGAAGGCACCACCGAGGTCAACCGTGTCTATCACGTCGACCGCGGCTACGAGCGCATCGATGAAAAATTGAACGACCTCGGCGCGAACATCGAACGCGTCAAGGCCTGACTCGTTCCGCGCGATACACGCACGCCCAGCTCTGGAATCCGGCCAGTGGATTCGGCGACAGATCGGATTCTCAGTCGGCCCTGTCTTGTTTCCCGACATCTGTCGATAATTCGCGTATCCGCGTCTTGCGCCACTCGCGCGAACTCTGCGATATTCGGCCCATGTCCGACGCTTTCAAGACGCTCCGCGAATTCGAAATTTCCCCTGGCCGGAAGGGTTATCTTCACTCTCTTCCTTCGCTCGAGGAGCAGGGAATCGGCCCGATTTCCAAACTCCCGGTCAGCATTCGGATCGTCCTCGAAAGCGTTCTTCGAAACTGCGATGGCAAGAAGGTCAATCCCGAAGACGTCCGCACCCTTGCCAATTGGAAAGCGAAAGCTCCGGCGCAGGAGGAAATCCCCTTCGTCGTCGCCCGGATCGTGCTCCAGGATTTTACCGGAGTCCCGCTCCTTGTCGACCTCGCGGCCATGCGCAGCGCTGTCCAAACCCTCGGCAAGAACCCCGGCATCATCGAGCCACTCGTTCCGGTCGATCTCGTCGTCGATCATTCCGTGCAAGTCGACTTCTTCGGCAACGCCCAGGCGCTCGCACTGAATCTGGAAATGGAATTCAAGCGCAACCGCGAGCGCTACGAGTTCCTCAAGTGGGGCCAACAAGCCTTCGAGACCTTCGGCGTCGTCCCTCCCGGGATCGGCATCGTCCACCAGGTCAACCTCGAATACCTCGCCAAGGGCGTCTTAAGTGCTGAACTCTCAACCCAGGACTCGCCACTGTATTACCCCGATACCCTGGTGGGCACCGACAGCCATACGACGATGATCAACGGCATCGGCGTCGTCGGCTGGGGAGTCGGCGGAATCGAAGCCGAAGCCGGCATGCTCGGCCAACCCGTCTATTTTCTGACGCCAGAAGTCGTCGGCGTGAACCTGACCGGCCGCCTCCGTGAGGGCGTCACCGCGACTGATCTCGCCCTCCACGTTACCGAACTTCTCCGTAAGACCAAGGTCGTCGGCAAGTTCGTCGAATTCTACGGAGAAGGCGCCACCACCCTGCCACTCCCCGACCGCGCGACGATCGCCAACATGGCCCCGGAATACGGTGCCACGATGGGCTTCTTCCCGGTCGACGAAGAATCCGTTAACTACCTCGGAGCCACCGGCCGCACCGAGGATCAGTGCGCCGCCTTCGAAGCCTATTTCCGTGCCCAGGACCTCTTCGGAATGCCAAAAAAGGGCGAGATCGAATACTCCGTTGACGTCGATCTCGACCTCGCTGACGTCCAGCCCAGCGTGGCCGGACCCAAACGCCCGCAGGACCGCATCGATCTTCCTGAACTCGGCGGCAAGTTCCGTGAACTTCTCGCGCTTTCCGTCCCCGACGGTGGCTACGGCCTTCCAGACGCCGACACCAACACCCGCTTCAAAGTCGATTTCGGCCACGACCACGGTCACCACGCCGAGTCCGGCGGCATCGATGAAGGCAGTGCCATCCAACCCGGTGAATCGCGCAACGAGGCGGAAATGATCACCAATCGCCCGACCACCGACGAACTCTCACCGGCGGAACTTGCTGAAAACGTTCACGGCGAGGCCTCCATCGGCAGCGGTTCCGTCTTGATCGCCGCCATCACGAGCTGCACGAATACCAGCAACCCTTCCGTCATGCTCGGCGCCGGCCTGCTGGCGAAAAAGGCGGTCGAACGCGGCCTTACCGTCGACCCCGCCGTCAAGACCTCGCTCGCCCCGGGTTCCCGCGTCGTGCAAGACTATCTGCAGAAGGCCGACCTCCAGCAGTATCTCGACAAACTCGGATTCCAGATCGTCGGCTACGGCTGCACCACCTGTATCGGAAACTCCGGCCCACTCGATCCCGCCATTGAGGACACCATCCTCGAGCACGATCTGATCACTGCGTCCGTCCTCTCTGGCAATCGAAATTTCGAAGCGCGCATCCATCAAAACATCAAAGCGAACTTCCTCATGTCGCCCCCACTCGTGGTGGCCTTTGCTCTCGCCGGCCGCGTCGATCTCGACCTCACTTCCGACCCGCTCGGTCAGGATAGGGACGGGGACGACGTCTTCCTTCGCGACCTCTGGCCGTCGCTTCAGGAGATCAAGGACGAGATGCTCACCGCGCTCAAACCCGAGGTCTTCCGCAAACTTTACACCGACTTCGCGGAGCAGAACCCAAAGTGGAACGAGATCCCGTCGACCCCCGGCGAGGTTTACGCCTGGGACGCGGAGAGCACCTACATCCAGGAACCGCCGTTTTTCGACAACTTCTCGATGGAACCCGGCTCGATCGCCGAGATCCACGGCGCGCGCCCGCTCGGCATCTTCGGCAACTCCGTCACCACCGATCACATCTCTCCAGCCGGCGCGATCAAGCCGAGTTCCCCCGCGGGCCGCTACCTCCAGGAAAACGGAATTGAGGAGGTCGACTTCAACAGCTACGGCTCCCGCCGCGGCAACGACCGCGTGATGACCCGCGGCACCTTCGCCAACGTCCGCATCAAGAACCTCATGTGTCCCGGCACCGAAGGCGGCGTCACCAAGCTCATGCCGGAAGGGAAAGACATGTCGATCTTCGACGCGTCCATGCACTACCAGGAGGCCGAAATCCCTCTCGTCGTCATCGCCGGTCAAGAATACGGCACCGGTTCCTCACGAGACTGGGCTGCCAAGGGAACCCGTCTCCTGGGCGTCAAAGCCGTCATCGCTCAGAGTTACGAACGAATTCACCGCTCGAACCTCGTCGGCATGGGTGTCCTTCCGCTGCAATTCGCCGAAGGGACGAACGCCGAATCGCTCAATCTCGACGGCTCCGAAACGTATGACGTCCTCGGACTCACCGAGGACATCAAGCCGCGGCAGGATCTGAGATTGAGAATCACCCGTGCCGATGGGGACAGCGAAGAAGTGACCGTCAAGCTGCGGATCGACACGGACATCGAGGTCGATTACTACCGCCACGGCGGCATCCTGCCGTTCGTCCTCCGAGAGTTGGTCGCCTGATCCACCCTCCCGGCTTGCGGAGAGATTTCCCTATTCCAGGCCGACGACGGCTCGGAACGCGTCCCAGCACCGGGCGTGTTCCTCATCGCTGACGACCGGCACCAGCGAAGAACCCGCGGCCTCGGGAAGCTCGAGCCACGATCGGCATCCTCCGTGCCTCTTCTCCAAGCGGATCATCCGCGAGGGATCGAGACGATAGGCACGCACAAACGCGACGTGCACCCCGTCCGCATCGTCATATCGGAAACGCTCCTCCACCACGGATTCGTCCAGCACGTGAAACTCCGCCAGTCGACTGGCTTTCTCCAAATCGGTGATCAGCCCGGTCCAGTCCACCTTCACCGCATAGCGGATGTCGACCGCTGACTCCGGCGCCGACGGCACGACCGTATCCGGCGGCAACGTCGTGCGGGCCAGTTGTTCGTGAAACCACGTCGGAAACAGGAAGAACTCGCGGTGACGAAATTCGAAACCCGCTCTCCCTTCCGCGATCCCTCCCTTGCGGACGAGGACGCTCTGCCGCCCCGCGCCCAGCGCGTCGCACACCACCGCCCATTCTTTGAATGCCATTTTCATCTACGACGTCACCCTAGCGGATTTCCCGGCACCGGGGAAATCCGAACCGCGGGCTCGTTACCGTCCGGACGCGTCGACCTCCGCCATTTGCTCGTGGTAAAGTCCCCGGATGCGTTATCGATTCGACCTTCATGTGCATTCCTACTTCTCGGCCGACGCGGCGAGTTCCCCGGAAGCGCTCGTGGCTGCGGCAAAGTCTCGCGGACTGCACGGCATCGTCATCACGGATCACAATTCCTGCCGCTCCGCCGAATACTGCTGCGAAAGGGGGCTTGCCCATTCCGACGGCACCGCCGTTGACGACTTTCTCGTGGTTCCCGGCGTCGAAGTCTCCACCGCTGACGGGCATCTCCTCTGCATCGGAGCAACCCTTCCTGAAATGATCGGGGTTCCCGCCGTCGAGGTGGAACGCGCGATCCACGCTGCGGGTGGCGTCGCGATCCCCGCCCATCCCTACGACCGCTGGCGAGCCGGCATCCGCCCGGAAGTGCTCGCCCAGCTCTCGACACCGGTCATCGAGGTCTTCAACGCAGCGGTCACGTCCCGCGCTTTCAACCGACTCGCCCTCGAATACGCCGAGAAGCAAGAACTCCATGGCACCGCCGCGAGCGACGCACACCACGCCTCAGCCGTCGGCACGGCGATAACCACTTTCGAGATGCCGGACCTCACCGTTTCCCATCTCCTCGACGCCCTCCGCGCCGGGGGTGAACGCGAAGAACGCTACCTCTCTCGCTACGAGGGATTTAAGAAACATTTCGGGAATTGGTTTCGTCTGTTCAACGTCAGACCTGGATGATTCCCAATGCGGAAATCCTCCCGACCGACGACGACCTCGAAAGAGCGGAAATCTCACCGTCCGCCCTTGTTTCTTCCCACTTCGAACCTACTGTTTGGCGCATGGCAACAAACGTACTTGGCAGTGAACTCGAGTCCTGCTGTTCGGACCCGATGACCGGGTATTTCCGAGATGGTTTTTGCCACACCGGTCCCGGCGACGTGGGCTTGCACACCGTCTGCGCGCAGATGACCGAAGAGTTCCTGCGTTTCTCCTACGAACGCGGCAACGATCTCATCACCCCGCGACCAGATCTTCGTTTTCCCGGCCTCAATCCAGGGGATAAATGGTGTCTCTGCGTCACGCGCTGGCAGGAAGCTCTTGAAGGCGACATGGCCCCGCCCGTCTTTCTGTCAGCGACACATTCCTCCGTGGTCGAGTTCGTTTCGATGGAAGATCTGACCGCGCACGCGGTCGATTCGTAGTCCGATTCCCGGAAAGCGGAACGCGCAAGGCACCGGTGAGCGGCGATTGATTTCCCAATGGACTTCGACGTATTGCCGCCCGAACAGAAAGATGACGACTCCAAGGTCTCCCGGATGCTCGCGTATTTCTTGGACGACCTGATCCCGATCCCCGGCACGAAGCACCGCATCGGTCTCGATCCGATCATCGGCCTCATCCCCGGCATCGGCGACAGCTCCACGGCCGTTTTCTCGTCCATGATCATCGTGAACGGACTCCGCGCAGGGGTCCCGCGCATCGTGCTCCTCCGCATGGTCGGGAATGTTCTCATCAACACCCTGCTCGGAGCCTTCCCGGTCCTCGGTGACATTTTCTCGGCGTGGTTCAAGTCGAACAACCGCAATTACGCGCTGCTGCAAAAACACCAGGGTAGTCGGCGAAAGGCGAGCGCCGGCGATTGGGGGGTCGTCATTGCGATGCTGATCGTGCTGCTTCTCTTCGTCTTCGCCATCTCCATCCTCGTCGGCTGGATTGCGGTGCGGTTTTTCACGTGGCTCACCCAGTTGGGGCCCTAGACTCAGACTCCTATGGAATCCAACCCTCCCAACCAGCTGCCGCGCAGCGCGTTCTTCGAGTCCGTCTGCGCCTACTTCGACCGAGCGGCCGCCCTCAGCAGCTTCTCCGTCGGCGTTCTCGATCAGGTAAAAACCTGCAACAGCGTTTACCGGATGAAGTTTCCTGTGAAGGACGACGACGGGAACATCGTGGTCGTCGAAGCGTATCGCGCCGAACACAGCCACCACCGCCTCCCCTGCAAAGGCGGCTTGCGATACAGCCTTTCCGTGACGCTCGACGAGACGATCGCGCTCGCCGCTCTCATGACCTACAAGTGCGCCCTCGTCGGCGTCCCCTTCGGCGGTGCCAAGGGTGGCGTGCGGATCGATGCCCGCGCATCATCGGTCGGATTTCGCGAGCGCGTGACCCGCCGCCTGACCGCGGAACTCAATAAAAAGAATTTCATCGGCCCTTCCATCGACGTCCCCGCCCCGGACTACGGCACCGGTGAGCAGGAAATGGCCTGGATCGCCGACACCTACCGCGCACTCAACTTCAATTCCCCCAATCCCTACGCCTGCGTGACCGGTAAGCCACTCGACATGCACGGCATTCCCGGTCGCAAGGAAGCGACGGGTTTGGGCGTTTTCTACGGCATCAAGGAGTGCGTCAGCCACGCCGAAGACATCAAACCGCTCGGCCTGACCCCCGGTGTCGAGGGCAAGCGCATCATCATCCAAGGCCTCGGAAACGTCGGCGAACACGCCGCTCACTACCTCCAGGAAGGTGGCGCGCTGATCGTCGGTGTCAGCGAGTTGGGCGGAGGGATCTATGACGCCAAAGGAATCGACGTTCATCGCGCCATCGGCCACTTCCGCGAGCACCGGTCGTTCAAAGATTACGACGCCGGCACCTTCGTCGCCGACCCGGCAGCCGTGCTCGAAATGGAATGCGATATTCTCATTCCAGCCGCGCTCGAAAACCAGATCACGGCGGAAAACGCCTCGCGCATTCAGGCGAAAATTGTCGCCGAGGCCGCGAACGGCCCGGTGGACTTCGAAGGTCAACGGATTCTCATTGAGAAGGGAGTCTTGGTGATCCCCGACCTCTACCTCAACGCCGGCGGAGTCACGGTCTCGTATTTCGAATGGTTGCGAAACCTCTCGCACGTCAGTTTCGATCGAATGAATTCCCGATACATCGAGCACTCTCGCACGCAGATGGTCGACGCCATCGAAAGCCTGACCGGCAAGACCTTCCAAGACCAACAACGGAGCGAACTAACCGTCGGTCCGCGCGAAGTCGACTTCGTTCAAACTGCTCTCGCCGAGACCATGGCACTCGCCTACCACAACGTCCGCGACATTTGGAAGACCCGCGACATGCCCGACCTCCGCACCGCCGCCTATTCGTTCGCCATCGAGCGGGTCGCCCGCCATTACGTCGCGACCGGCATCTTCCCGTAAACCCAATACGGTTGACATTCACAGACTCCGATCCGATTTCCACCGGGTTATCGGCATGAATCACCATTCTCTCCGCACCTTGCTCTGCCAGCTCGGCAACGCGATCCGGGACGCCGTTATCGCCGGCCGGTCGGCTTCCACCGTCGATCAACTCTGCCAGGTCGCGCACGAATCTACCGCGGACACGATCTACGCCATCGACAAAATCAGCGAAGAGGCAATCACCCAGTGGTTCGTCAAAAACTGGCCCGCCGATCAACCGGTCGAACTCGTCCTTGAAGGCGTCGAAGACGACGCTCCGCTCTGTTTTCCGATCGGCACCCACCCCGCCGATACGAAGTGGAAATGCATCATCGATCCCATCGATGGAACGCGTGGCATCATGTATGACAAGCGATCCGCCTGGGCACTCGCCGGCATCGCCCCGCAACTTGGCCCGACCACCGCGCTATCGGACATCGTCGCCGCGGCAATGACCGAGATCCCCACTTCCAAACAATGGCGAGCAGACCAACTGAGCGCAGCGCGCGGGGACGGCGTCGTCGCGGAAGCCGTCAACGTTCTCGACCAGTCTCGCTCGCCCCTCGATATCCAACCGTCCAAAGCCACCGACTTTCGCCACGGCTTCGCCTCACTCGCAAAGTTTTTCCCGGAGGGCCGCACCCTCATTTCCCAAATTGAAGAGCAGGCCTGGGACGATATTGTCGGCCTCGGCAGCACGACTTCTCCCACCATTTTTGACGACCAATACATTTCCACCGGCGGCCAATTTTACGAGCTCCTGATGGGTCACGATCGGTTCATCGGTGACATCCGACCGATCGTTTATGCCTGTCTCGACCTCGAATCGTCTCTCGTCTGCCACCCTTACGACCTCGCGACCGCGCTCCTCCTCACCGAGGCGGGGATCACCTACGAGACTCCCTTCGGCGATTTTCCGGACTCACCTCTCGACACGACTTCGGGAGTCTCCTGGCTGGCATTCGCGAACGACGAACTCGCTGCCATCGCCCGCCCGGTTTTCACGAAGGCCATCGCCCGAATGGTTCGATGATAAACCGCGAGCAATGCCTGGGCTGGCTGGGCGCCACCGTTGCGAAAGTCCTTCTCGCCACCACCCGCCTCCGCGTCGAAGACCGATCCGGACTCACGCGCGAGTCACCGGGCTTCCCGCTGATCATCACGTTCTGGCACAACCAAATTCTCGCGATCACCAAGGCCCACGGTCGGCACTATCCCGCCGACCGGCGCGGAGTCTCGGTGTTGACCAGCCCCAGCAAGGACGGCGAGATCCTGGCACAGATCATGGCCCGTTTTCAGATGGGTGCGATCCGCGGGTCCAGTTCACGACGCGGATCACGCGCTCTGCTGGAATGCAACCGCTGGCTCACCTCCGGCGCGGATCTCGCCGTGACCCCCGACGGCCCGAAAGGGCCACGCTACCGACTCGGACCGGGCGTCATCCTGATGGCGCAAATGACCGATGCCCAAATTCTGCCGGTCGTCGCCAAGTTTTCTCGCTTCTACGAAATCAAAAGCTGGGACGGATTTCGCATCCCGTTTCCGTTTTCGCGGATCGACGTCACCCTGCTACCCTACGAGACGATCCCAGCGACGAATGACAGCGAGGCCTTCGAGGCTCAGCGGCTCCGGATCGAAAACCTTCTTCAAAATGAATCTGATTAACGGCACCGAAATCGCGGCGAAAGTCACCTCCGAAACCCAGCAGCGCGTTGCCGCTTGCAAGGCTCGCGGCATCACGCCGGGACTCGCCGTCGTTCTCGTCGGCACCGATCCCGCCTCCCTCGCTTACGTCCGACGCAAAGACAAAATCGCCCATGAACTCGGCATTCATTCCGAGAAGCGGGAGCTGTCGTCCGAGACGACCCAAGCCGAGCTCCTCCAAGTCGTCGAAGAACTCAACGCCGACCCCGCGATTCACGGGATGCTCGTCCAGTCACCTCCTCCTGATCACATCGACGAAGCTGCCGTCGTGCGCGCGATCAATCCGCTCAAGGACGTCGACGGTTTTCATCCCGAGAACGTCGCCAAGCTCGCTCTCGATGACCCCACTGGATTTGTCCCCTGCACCCCACTGGGCTGTCAGCGACTCCTCGTCGAAGCTGGCGTTGAGACCAGCGGCAAGCGCGTCGTCGTTCTCGGTCGGAGCATGATCGTCGGAAAACCCATGGCCCTCCTCCTCATGGCGCGCGGACCGGGTGGCGACGCGACCGTGACCGTCGCGCACTCGCGTTCGAAGGACCTTCCGTCCATCACCCGCGAAGCCGACATTCTGATCGCCGCCATCGGACGGCCGGGCTTCGTGACTGCGGACATGGTGCGAGACGGGGCTGTCATCATCGATGTCGGGATCAACCGAGTGGACGATCCGTCCGCCAAACGTGGCTACCGCATTGTCGGTGACGTCGACTTCGACGCCGTCGCCCCGAAGTGTTCAGCCATCACGCCGGTGCCGGGTGGCGTCGGACCGATGACGATCGCCATCCTCATGGCAAACACCGTGACTGCCGCCGAGCGGGCGAACCCTTGATCTATCGGGCGGCCGCCGCCAGAACGCGCTCGTAGGATGCCGCGATCGTCGCCAGATCAAATTCCGACGCCCGTGCTGCGGACGCTCGCCGGGCTTCTAGCAGCTGCTCCGGGTTTTCAAGCAACGGGCGGAGAACCTTGCCGATTGCCTGCGGATCCCCGTCGGCCAAGACCCCATTCTTGCCGTGGTCGACCAGATCGGCTACGCCAGGAATCCGCGTGGATACAATCGCCAAGCCGTGGTTCAGCGCTTCGATGGCCGCCATCGGCAACCCTTCACTTCGGGAGGTCATCAGCAGAATGTCCGCTCCAGACATGCGCGCACGGACACCTTCGGAATCCAGCCACCCGTCGAAGGTCACCCGATCAACCAACCCGTTCGAGACGACTGCCTGCTCGACGTCACCCCGAAGCGGCCCGTCCCCGATCACGTTCAATTCCCAAGCGTATTCGCGGCAACTCGAAAGAGCCTCGATTCCGAGCACCGGGTTCTTTTGCTCACTGAGCCGTCCGACCATCAGAATTTTCGGAAGATCGCGTCTCTCGATTTGTGGACGTGGGTCCAAGCGTATCCCGTTCGGAATGACCTCCGGCCTCCGCCCGTAAGCGCCTTCCGCAAGGTCGGCGACGAAGCGACTGACCGCCGTCACGGCCGCAGCCCGCTTCCAAATCGGAATCGTTAACGGCTGGATCATGCGGAACAAACCCGCCGTCTGTTCCGGAACGCCCCCCGGAACGTCGCCCAGGTGAGCCGTCAGCACGTAAGGCGTCTTCGTCACGAGGCGCACGACCCAGGCCAGCGCACCGGTCGGAACGGCAAAGTGCACGTGAATCACGTCCGGCTTCCACTCCCGAACGTGTCGAAGCGTGGGTGCAAAGCTTGTCATTAAAAACAGAGCCATTTCCGGCACCGTGCAAGTGTCCTCCTTCTTCCGATACGACTGCGTTCGAAAGATTTCAACCCCGTCCACAGCCTCACGAGCGGGTAGGTGTTTCAGCCCCGCCGTCTGCACGCGGACGTCGTGTCCCCGGGTGACGAGTTCAGCGTTGATCTGCGCCGCGGCCCGGCCGCCGCCTCCGCCCACGGGCGGATATTCGTAATTTAGACAGAGAATGCGCATCGCCGATTCAGCGGGCACGCCACTGTTCCAAGACGTATTGACACCACAGAAAGAGGCGCTCGTCCGATTTCCCGTCCTGATGAGCGCGAGCTCTCGACCGAACGAAATCGCTCGAATCCGACGGTGCAATGAGTCCCGTCTTGATCCACGCCCCGATCGGACTGCCAAAGCCCTTCTTCTTGCGGTGGATGATCTCCTCCGGAAGCACGCGCTCAGCCGCCTTCTTCAGGAGATACTTCGTGGTCCCGCCACGCAGCTTGAGATTATTGGGCAGGCGGCGGGCAAAATTTGCCACCTCGATGTCGAGCAGCGGTGCCCGGGCTTCGAGCGAATGCATCATGCTCGCCCGATCGACTTTGGGGAGAATTCCGTCCGCCAGATATATCCGCGTGTAAAACTGGAGGGTCCGGTCGACGACGTCCCCGTTCGGAGCGGCGTCCCAGGCCGCGATCGCTTCGGAATACAGGTCCTCCGGGTCAACCGGCTCGTCGAGCAAGGTCGCGATCTCTTCCGGCTCCAGCGCTCCAAGCCAGACCGGATTCCACCTGGCCGATGGATGCGAGAGACCGCGCAGGGTTCGCTTGACCTTGAAATCAAAACTCACGTTCGCGTGACTGACCGGTAACCGCCCCGCGAGAAGCCGCACCGCCGCGTGGACGGGCCGTGGCACGACGTTCGAATATAGCTCTGCTTTTCTCAGCGCGAGAAACGGATCGTATCCGGCAAACAACTCATCACCCCCGTCGCCACCGAGCGCGACCGTGACGTGGCGACGCGTGAAACGGCTGAGTAACCAGGTCGGCAGCAGCGAGCTGTCCCCCTGGGGCTGGTCAAGACGATCAAAGATCTCCGGCAGGCACGCCAAGGCCTTATCCAAATCAAGTGTCTCGGTGTGGTGGTCGGTGCCGAGGAGCGAGGCGACCCGGTCGGCAAACGGAAGTTCGTCGAACGACGGCTCCGTGAATCCGATACTGAATGTCCGCAGTGCCCCGACCGGAACGTGTCGCGCCGCGAGCGCAGCGATCAACGAAGAATCCACGCCTCCGCTCAGAAAGATTCCCAGGGGAACGTCGGCCATGAGTCGGCGCTTCACCGCGGACTCGATCAGCGTGAGCAACTCGTCTGCGAGATCGTCTTCGGAACGAGCATCGTCACTCGGCTCCAGTAAATACTCCCAATAGCGGGTCACCTGAGGCAGTCCCTCAGCGAGGTCGAAAACCAAATTGTGGCCCGCGGGAAGCTGAGCCACGCCGTCCAGAATCGTGTGCGGCGCGGGAATCAAAGCGTAGGCATAAAATTTCTTCAGTGCCGTCATCGAGGTCGAACGGGGGCAATCCGGATGCTGCCGTAGCGCGGTCAGCTCGGAGGCGAAGGCAAACGTCCTGCCGTCGTTGAACCAATACAGCGGTTTTTTCCCAAACCGATCCCGACTCAGGAACAGCTTTCCTCGATCTCGATCGTAGATCGCGAACGCCCACATCCCGTTCAGCTCGTTGACGAAATCCTGCCCCCACTCTCGGTAGGCGTGCAGCAATACCTCGGTGTCGGAATGATCCGTGGCGAACGTGCAGCCCCGCGACTTGAGGCGTTCACGGAGTTCTCCGTGGTTGTAGATCTCTCCGTTGAAGACGACGCCAATCCGCTCGTCAGCCGTCCACATCGGCTGTGCGCCGCCGTCCAGATCGACGATCGACAGCCGACGGTGCCCGAGGTAGATCCCGCGTCCTTCTTCCACCCAGTGGCCGTCAGCGTCCGGTCCCCGGTGAGCGATGGCGCGGGTCATCGCCGTCAGATCACCGCGATCACCGCGCCCGACGAATCCGGCGATCCCGCACATTACCGATGCGGGCTAGTCATCAGAGTCGGATAACCTTTGCGGACTGTAGATCCGGATCGCCGAGTAATTTGCTGACAACCTCGTCCTTCGGAACGGTATCGAGATTGAGCAGCGTCAAAGCCGTCCCGCCGACCGCGTCGCGGCTCAGTGACATGCTGGCGATATTGACGCTCTCCTCACCGAGCAGCGTTCCGATGTGACCGACGATGCCGGGGCGATCCCGATTTTCCAGCAACAGAACCGTGCCGACGGGAACGATCTCGACGAAGTGGTTGTTCACCGTGACCAGGCGCGGCTTGGCGCCGTAGAGCGTCCCGCCCACCGTCGCGCATTCTTCGCCACACTCGACGATCACCTCGATCAGGTCAGAAAATTCTCCCGCCTCGCTGTGACGGCTTTCGATGATCTTCAGTCCGAGATTTTTGGCGAGTGCCGGGGCATTGACCTGATTGACCTCGGTGCCGGCGACTTGCTTGAGATACCCCGTGAGCACGGAACGCGTCATCGACGTCAGTTCCTGGTCCGCAATCTTCCCGCTGTAGCGGACGCGCAGAGTTTCGGCGCGTTTGGGAGCGATCTGCGAAGCGAAGCGACCGAGTCGATCACACAGATCAATCCACGGCCCGAGCGTCGCAAGCGTCCGTGCGTCGATGCTGGGCACGTTCACGGCATTCCGGATCTCGCCTTCGAGCAACGCGGCGCGAATGGCTTGTGCGATCTCGATTCCGACGTTTTCCTGCGCCTCCGCCGTCGACGCGCCGAGATGCGGCGTGAAGACCATCCCCGGAGTGTCCCGCAGCGGGAAGTCAGCCGGCGGAGGCTCGGTCTCATACACGTCGAGCGCGGCTCCCGCGATCAGACCTTCGTCGAGAGCTGTCTTCAGAGCGGCTTCATCGATCAGCCCGCCACGAGCGCAGTTCACGATCCGCGCCTCTTTCTTGCACAACGCCAACCGCCGTGCGTCGAGCATGTGTTTGGTCTCGTCGGTCAGCGGCATGTGCATCGTGATGAAGTCCGCCTTCGGCAGCAGATCGTCGATGGTGTCGATCAAGTCGACCTGCAACGATCGCGCCCGACTGGCCGAAAGGTAGGGATCGTAGGCTACGACGTGCATCCCAAACGCAATGGCGCGACGAGCGACTTCCGTCCCGATCCGTCCCATGCCGAGAATACCAAGCGTCTTGCCGTTCAATTCGACACCTTGAAATTTCTTTCGGTCCCAGCGACCGGCTTTCAGGCTGGCATCCGCTTCGGGGATCCGCCGGGCCAGACTGACGATCAAGGAAAACGCCAATTCCGCCGTCGAGATGGTGTTGCCCCCCGGAGTGTTCATGACGATGACGCCATTCTGGGTCGCCACGTCGATGTCGACGTTATCAACTCCGACGCCAGCGCGGCCGACGACCTTCAAGTTCGTCGCTGCGGCCAGGACGTTTGCGTTGACCTTGGTCTGACTGCGAACGACGAGACCGGCAAAGTCGGGGATGATTTTGAGAAGTTCGGCTTCCGGGAGACCGGTCTGAACGGTGACGTCGAGGGCCCCGCCAGCGGCGAGTTCGTCGACGCCTCGCTGAGAAATGGGGTCGGCGACGAGGACTTTGGGAGTTTGCATCAGGGCGGGGAGGTTAAGCGGTGCAAACGGGGCAGGTCAAAGAATCTCCCACGACGAGTGTCAGAACGCCTTTCCCCGCGGGACCGGCATCTAAAGGTGGACATTCACGCCTCGAGTTCCCAAGCATACTTCGGTGAGTAACGGGACCTCGCCGACACCGGATTGGAGTCTGACCGCGCGTTTGGTCATGGCGGTCGCGTTGATGATCGCCGGCACCACCCTGATGGCGCTGACGACCTACAATCCGAAATCCGAGCTAAACTACACCCGCCGGTCGGCCGCTTCGATCCTCCGCGGAAAGCTCGGCACGCACTACCCCCCGCCGCGATGGCTGACGGAGAGCTTCGAGCACGAGGGCCGCTACCACAACGCGTTCCCGCTGGGCAGCGCTCTCAGCGTTCTCCCGTTCGTGTGGATGACGCGAGCCGACATCATCCGTCCATTTCCCAACCGCCAGCTGATCGCGCTGCTGGCCGGAGCCGCGACGGGGCTGATGGGACTACTCGCGAGTCGTTACCCACTGCCGGTGTGGAAGGTTTTCGCGTTCGGACTCGCACCGGTTTTCGGCACGTGTCTGTGGCCAAATCTCGGCTACGGTGGCGCGTGGCACTTATCGCTGGGTTTTGCCGTCGTCGGGCTACTCGGCGCCATTTTGCTCACTACGTCCCGCCGACGCGTGGGAATCTTGTCAGACTCGGTCGTTCCTTTCTTCGCGGGCGGCTGCTTCGCGCTCGCCTTCGGAAATCGGACCGAGACGCTGATCGTCGCACCCGCTTTCTACTTTCTGTTGCTCCGGGGTCGCCCGAGGTCGCCGTGGATTCGGTTCGCGGCGTTCTCGATTCTCCCCTTTTGTTTGGGCACCGCCACGCTGGCCTACAACCACGCCCGCTTCGACTCGCCGCTCCAGTTTGGCCACTCGCTCATCCCTTACGTGTTTGAAGAAGAATGGTATCGTGACGGGATTTTTCATCTCTCCGCCATCCCCCGGAACGCTTACGCAATGCTCGTCGAGCCCTGGGAGCTTCGCCCCTCTCCGCCCTACGTCCAACCCACCGGCTGGGGTGGCTCCATCTTTCTCTCTTCGCCCTTCCTGCTGCTCGTGTTGTGGCGCTGGCGGCGCGGACCTTTCGATCTTCGCGTCACCGCTTGGGCTGCCATTGCCGCGACCACGCTCGTTCTGTGGCTACACGGAAATCCCGGCGGCTGGCAGGTCTCCTACCGTTACGCCAGCGTCCTGTTCCCTTGGGCCATGCTTCTGCTGTTGGAAACCGAGAAGTCGGCTCGATACCGCTGGCTGGCACCAGCCGCGATCGCGCTCTCGATCGCCATCAACGCCTACTCGAACTGGCTGTTCAACTCCTCGGACTTCATGCGCCAACAGAACCCCGCGAGCGCTCCGCCTGCGGCACTTCAATCGGCGCACGTCGAGATTTGCAGCCGTCCCCTTCCACGGAATCTCTGGCTGGCGACGTCCAGTTCGAGCGAACGAGATCAGGCTCGCGGATGAAATTGCTTGTGGACCGACTTGAGACGTTTCTGATCCACGTGAGTGTAGATTTGCGTCGTGGCGATGTCCGCGTGCCCGAGTAATTCCTGAATGATCCGCAGATCAGCGCCATTACTCAGCAGATGGGTCGCGAACGAATGTCGCAGAAGATGCGGGTAAACGTTTGCCTCCAGTCCCGCCATGGCTCCGTATTTTTTGACGAGCTGCCAGACCCGCGCTCGGGTGAGTGGCCGCCCTCGGGTCGACAGGAAGATCTCCGCACCCGACTTGGGTCCGACCAGTCCCGGTCGTTCGCTTGTGAGATACCGTGCGATGGCTACGCGGGCCGCTTTCCCCACCGGCACCACCCGGGTCTTCCCCCCTTTTCCCGTCACGCGGATCCATCCCTCTTCGTCGTCGAAGTTCTCCAACCGCACGTCGCACAGCTCCGAGATCCGCAAGCCGGAAGCGTATAGCAACTCGAGGATCGCCCGATTCCTCAAACCCAACGGGTCTGCGTCGCTCACGGCTCCGATCAACCGTTCGACTTCGGGAATGTTCAGCGTGTCCGGCAAATAACGCTCGATCCGCGGGATGGCGATAAACTCAGCCGGATCGGCACGTAGCCGCCCCCTCGCCACGAGAAAGCGAAAGAAGATTCGGATAGCCACCGCCTCGACCTTGATCGAGGCCGCCGCCAGCCCGGCCCGCTTCCGGTGCGCGAGGTAATCGCTGATGTGCGAAGCCTCGACCTGAGCCGCCTCCCCGACCTCGGCGGATTTCGCCAACCACGAGGAAAAGGATTCGAGCGACTGGCGGGTCGAAAGTTGGTAGTTGGCCGAGAGCCCGCGCTCAGTCGCGAGGTAGATCAGAAACTCCTCGGTCTCCGCCTCCATCAGAGGCCAAGACCGGACGGTTTGAACTTCAGACCAGTCAAGCGCGTGTAGGCTTCGACGTATTTCTCGGAGGTCCGCTGTGCCACGTTCGGCGGCAACTCCGGCGCTGGATCCGATTTGTCCCAATCCAACGTCTCGAGGTAATCGCGCACGTATTGTTTGTCGAAACTCATCGGACTTGTCCCGATCTCGTATTCGTCCGTCTGCCAGAAGCGCGAGGAATCCGGCGTCAGGCACTCGTCGATCAGAACGATGTCGCCCCCGACCATCCCAAATTCAAATTTCGTATCCGCGATCAGGATGCCGCGCTGAGCCGCCATCGCCCGCGCGTGCTCGTAGAGCTCGATGCTCCAATCCCGGACCTGGATCGCCACCTCGTCTCCCAACAAGCCCCGGCACTGGTGC
Organism: uncultured Verrucomicrobiae bacterium; assembly: GCA_963749035.1. Taxonomy (GTDB): domain Bacteria; phylum Verrucomicrobiota; class Verrucomicrobiia; order Chthoniobacterales; family JAATET01; genus CAVVKW01. The sequence goes on along the minus strand of CAVVKW010000005.1, from coordinate 193,741 downwards.
CAGGAGATGTTCTCATCGTGCCCGGATGTCGCCTTCGTCGACGGCGTAAAGATCGGCTCGGGTAGCTTCTCTGCTTGGCGCAGTCCTGGCGGCAACTTGTGTCCGCGGATCCCACCGGTTCTTTGATAATCCTCCCAGCCCGACCCCGCAAGATAGCCTCGGACCACGCACTCGACCGGCAGCGGCAGCGCGCGCTCCACGAACATCGACCGCCCGGCCAATAGCTCCTCGTGCGGCTTCAGCACTTCCGGGTAGGCACCCGGCCCCAGGGTGCTCAAGTGATTGGGAACAAAGTCCAGCCGCTCGAACCAAAACCGGGACAGCTGCGTGAGCACCCGCCCTTTGTCCGGAATCGGAGTCGGCAGGATGCAGTCGAACGCGGAGATCCGATCCGTCGAAACGATGAGCAGCCGGTCGCCAAGGTCAAAGACCTCCCGCACCTTGCCGCTGCGCAGTTTCTTGATACCCGGCAGGTCCACACTCAGAACGTCCATCGGGCGGACTATTATTTCGGAACGCTCCAAATGACAATTTTCTTTCCCACTCACCGCGCGACCATCCGCCGCGGTCGCACCCGGGCACCCATCGCGGAGCGCGCCCTATTTTTCCGCCGACGGCAGCGAGGTCGGGAGATAAAACGAAAACGTGCTGCCCTCGCCCGGCGCCGAACGCTCGACCCAGATCTGGCCGCCGTGAACCTCGACCACCGTTTTGCAAAACGTGAGCCCCAACCCGCTTGAGCGGCGACTTGCCGTGTCGGCATTCAAGTGCACGCCCTCCAAAAAAATCCGCTCCACCTGATCGGCCGGAATCCCGATCCCGTTATCGCGCACCGAAAACTCCACGCCACCCTCCTCGGTCTCTCGCAGTTTCGCGGACACGGAGACCCGCCCACCCTCGTCGGAAAATTTGATCGCGTTACCAAGCAGGTTCACGAGCACTCGAACGATCTTGTCGCCGTCCACCGTCAACGTCGGCAGATCCGTCGCGTCCGCCAGCTGGAGGACGATTCCCCGCTCCTTCGCCAGCGAGCCCACTTGCTCGACCGCCTGAGTCAGGATCGACCGGGGATGGCGTTCGGCGAGGTCCAGCGCGCCGGTGCCCTGGTGGTCGATGTTCCCGATCTCGAGCATTCGGTCGAGGATCGTGAGGAGCGCGTGTCCGTTGCGCTTGGCGACCGCCACACACTCCTCCTGAGCTTCGTTCACCTCGCCGAGGATCGGCACCGAACTGATGCTCATCAAAATCGCGTTCAGCGGCGTCCGCAAATCATGGCGGTCCAAACGAACCATCTGCTGCCGCCGCGCTTCGGCCGCGTGCATCTCCGCGAGATTGAGTCCCATCCGCAGCGAAGTGGATCGCACGGCGATCTCCGCCGACGCCTGCTCAGCCAGCAGTTTGAGAGTTTCCAGCTCATCGGCCGTCCACTCCCGCGGAACGTCGCTGATCGCGCAAAGTGATCCGATTGCGATCCCGGCCTCGTCGCGCACGGGCATCCCCGCGTAAGCCGCGACGCCCAGCGTTGCGATCGCCGGGTTCTCCATCACCGTCGGATGCGTCCGCGAGTCGTCGACGATCAGCGGACTGTCCTGGTAAACAACGTGTTTACAGAATGAATGCGTTAGCGGCGTCTGCCTGGCCTCGACCAGGTGGGGCGGCAGTCCACGTCCCGATTTGAAAAATTGCCGATCCTCGTCGATCAGCGAAAGGGTGGAGACCGGAACCCGAAGCGCCTTTTGCACCACCATCGTCAGCCGGTCAAACGACGCTTCCGAATCGGAGTCCAGCAACCCGGTTGATCGTAAGGCATTGAGGTGGGAACGAGACACGCCCGGATATGTAGATGCGAACCCCAAAAAACACAAATCTCAGTCGCGCGTCAGATCGCGTTGCGGATACGAGTCTTTTCTCCGCCCGCACGACCCAGCGATCGACGCACGAGACTCCCTAGCAGCAGCCGCCGTCCGAGCAGCACGCATCCGCAGACGGGGCAGTCGGTAGGCACACGTCTTTCGCCAGGCAGTCGGCGTGTTTCTCTCCCAGCCGGAACGTCAGCCTCCCATCGCCGCTTGCCGTGTCCAAAACCGGAAACTGGGACAGGTTGCAATCCTCGTATTCGATTTCAACTGGCAGATCCTCTCCGTCGAAAAGTGGAGCCGCGTCACCGATGATTTTCGACAACTTCCCCGGCGCGAGCCGGTGATCCGTGTCGTCCGCGACCCAAGCCTGAAGAAGGCACGCCGATTCCCGGTGCTTCCGCCCGCCGCAGTCAAAGAACGTTTTGTCCACCCGCCCCACCTCCGTGATGTGAGCGTGTGCTTCGACGAGATCATCGTCGGGCAGGACGAATTGCAGCTCGGCGCTCGGATGCGCGTCGAGAAGCGCGCGAAATTCAGAAATTTTCATCAGTCAATCCCGCAGACTCAGGCTGCGCTGTCGGCCGCTTCCTTCCCCTCGCTCGCACACCAATCCTCGATCTTCGCGCGAATCGTGTCGCGAATCCGGCGGACTTCCTGAAGTTTCTCTTCCTCGGTCCCCCTCACCTGCGAGGGATCGGGAAAACCCCAGTGCAATCGCTGCGTCACGCCGGGAAAGATCGGGCACCGCTCCCCACTCGCTTCGTCGCAGACGGTCACCACGTGCGCGAAAAGCCGACTCGATTTGGCGACGTCGAACACCGACCTCGTGGGATTCTGAGAGATGTCGATCCCCTCCTCGGCCATCACCTTGACCGCGAGCGGATTCAGGGTCCCGGGCTCCAGGCCGGCGCTTTCGGCAACGAACTGGTCGTTGCAAAGGTGATTGACCCAGGCCTCGGCCATTTGGCTTCGAGCACTGTTGTGAATACAGACGAATAAGATGCGTTTCATGATGATGTTGGGGTTGAGTTACAGCAATTCGCGAGTGGCCCGCCGCAACTGTTGAGAGCGGCTTTCATTCGACGAAGGTCGGAACGAAAAACGGCATTTTCCGATGCGCAGTCCTGCAGACAGCTCAGATTCGCTGACAGCTCAGCACTCGGTGCGCTGGGTAACGAATAAATGATCCAAGCGCCCTCGCGCCGCGTCGCCACCATTCCGTGCTCGCGGAGATAAGCGAGGTGCTTGGAAATTTTGACCTGAGGAGCTTCCAGAATTTGCTGAAAATGGCAAACGCAAAGCGGCTGCCGACCGAGCAGGTGCAGGACGCGCAGCCGCGTCTCGTCGCACAGGCATTTGTAGATCGAGATCAGCTCCACCCCCAAAGACATACCCCATTAGGCATATCCTGCAAGAAGTATGTTCAATGTCCGGACCTTCGTCAAAACTCGGAAAGAAAGGGGCCGGATACGCACCGCCAGATGCAACCAGACGTCATCACACCGACGATATTTCCAAGCACGCCGCGCCTGCGGCAAACCAACCCCGTTCGCCCGCTCCGAATCCAACTCAACCCGCCACCCGAATGTTCGGCTTCTTCTCCTCTCGCCTTGGCTGCCTCGGCTCCCTTCTCGTCTCCGTCGTTGGCACCGTCATCCTCCTCGTGGTGATGCGCGGCTGCTCGTATTGACCCAACTTGACCGCCCTCTCTCGATGAAAAAACGTAAACCCACCCCCGCGTCCAAAAAATCAGCCGCTGCCCGGCAGAAAGCAGAACTCCGCTCCGACCGCGCCAGCAATTCGTCGAAGACGGACGATCTGGCCACCGTCACCACGGAAGATCGCGAGCCGATGACCACCAACCACGGCACCCCGATCAGCACCGACCAAGACTCGCTGAAAGCCGGCGTGCGCGGCCCGACCCTGCTCGAGGATCAGATCCTGCGGGAGAAGATTCAGCATTTCGACCACGAGCGCATCCCCGAGCGCGTCGTTCACGCTCGCGGTGCGGCGGCGCACGGCTACTTCGAACTCACCAAATCGCTGGAGAAATACACCACCGCCCAAATTCTCACCGACACCTCCCTCAAGACCCCGGTCTTCACTCGGTTCTCCACGGTCGCCGGCTCCCGCGGCTCCGCGGACACGGCCCGGGACGTCCGCGGTTTTGCCGTCAAGATGTACACCCCCGAGGGCAACTGGGATCTCGTCGGCAACAACATCCCGGTCTTCTTCATTCAGGACGCTATCAAATTCCCCGACCTCATCCACGCGGTCAAACCCGAGCCGAACAACGAAATCCCCCAAGCGTCCTCCGCGCACGACACGTTCTACGATTTTCTCTCCCTCACCCCCGAGTCGATGCACATGCTCATGTGGGTGATGAGCGATCGCGCCATCCCACGTTCGTTCTCCATGATGGAAGGCTTCGGCGTGCACACCTTCCGGCTGATCAATGCGCAGGGCGTTTCGACCTTCGTGAAGTTTCACTGGAAGCCCGTCGCTGGCGTGCACTCCCTCGTCTGGGACGAAGCGCTCAAGCTCGCCGGCCAGGATCCCGATTTCCATCGCCGCGACATGCACGACGCGATCGAGGCCGGCAACCACTTCGAGTGGGAATTCGGCGTTCAGCTCCTCGCGCAGGAAGACGAAATGAAATTCGACTTCGACATTCTCGACGCCACCAAGCTCTGGCCGGAGGACCTCATCCCCGTCGAGCGAATCGGCCGCATGGTCCTGGACCGAAATCCCGACAACTATTTCGCCGAGACCGAGCAGGTCGCCTTCATGACGTCAAACGTCCCGCCCGGGATCGATTTCAGTAATGACCCGCTCCTTCAGGGACGAAATTTCTCCTACAACGACACCCAACTCAGCCGCCTCGGTAGTCCGAACTTCCACGAGCTCCCCATCAATCGGCCCGTCTGCCCCTTCTCAAACAACCAGCGCGACGCGCACATGCGCACCACCATTAACAAAGGGCGCGTCTCCTACGCACCCGCGTCGCTCGACGGTCATTCCCCCGAGGAGGTCGGACCCAAACCCGGCTTCGTCAGTTACCCGGAAGCCCAGTCCGGCCACAAAGTTCGCGAACGCAGCCCCAGCTTCGAGAACCACTACGGTCAGGCCGCTTTGTTCTGGAATAGCCAGACGCCCATCGAAAAACATCACATCGTCAACGCGCTGAAGTTCGAGCTCAGCAAGGTCGAGACCCGCGCCGTCCGCGTCCGGATGCTCGATCACCTCGCCCAAATCAACCCGACGCTTCGCGATCAAGTCGCGAAGGGCATTGGCGAAAAAACCGAGCCGAAATCCGCCGGCGCGAAGACGGCGAAAGGCACCGCCGACCAACCGAACGAACTCAGCCTCCTCGAGAACGCTGTCACCGAAACGTCGGCATCCGGGGGGCTCAGCTCGACCAAGGGTCTCAGCATGGAGGAGGACCAACCGCAGATGGCCAAGGGCCGCAAGGTCGCGATCCTGGCTGCCGACGGCACCTCAGCCAAAGACGTCTCCGCACTGCAAAAGCTGCTCAAAGCGAAAGACGTGATGAGCGAAATCGTCGGCCCGCACATCGGCGAGCTCGAGGACACCGGCGGCGAAGTTATCGCCACCAAAACTTACGCGAACACCTCCTCCGTGCACTTCGACGCCGTTTACGTTCCCGGCGGAGCCGACGCAGTCGAGATGCTCACCGGCCTCCCGGACGCCCTCCGGTTCATTGACGAGGCCTACAAGCACGGCAAGCCCATCGCCGCCTCCGGCGAAGGTCGAGAGTTATTCCAAGCCACCGGCGCGGGTGATCTCGTGTCGGGAGACGACGCTGCCGACCAAGGCATCTTTCTCGGTAAGGGTGCCGCGGCCGTCGGCAAAGACTTCGTTGCAGCGATCGCCAGCCACCGCTTCCACAATCGCGACGTCGACAAGGTCATCGCGTAAGGCGCCCCCGGGTGGTGCGCTCGCGCACCATCCGGCCTTCCACGGGCCCGCGCGCGATCTGATCCTGTCACCGCACCCCTATTATGAGAGCAATTTGGAAAGGATCAGTCGGCTTCGGTCTCGTGACCGTCCCCATCTCACTCTACCCCGCCCTGCACCGCGAAGACATCCGCTTCCGGCTGCTCCGCGGCAAGGACCTCAGCCCCGTCAACTACAAGCGCGTCGCCGCAGTCGACGGCAAGGAGGTGGATTGGGACGACATCGTCAAAGGATACGAATACGAAAAGGGGAAATTCGTGATCCTCAAAGACGAGGACTTTGCCCGCGTCGACATCGAAGCGACCCAGACCGTCGACATCATCAACTTCGTCGATCTCGACGAGGTCAACCCGCTCCTCTTCAACAAACCCTACTACATGCAGGCCGAGAAGACCGGTCGCAAAGCCTACGTCCTCCTCCGCGACGCGCTTCGAAAGTCCAACCGCATCGCGATGGCGCGCGTCGTCATCAAGACTCGGCAACACCTCGCCGCCGTCAAGCCCCAGGGCAACGGCCTCATGCTCGAGCTCATGCACTTTCCGGACGAACTCCGGGACACCTCCGAGTTCGAGAGCCCCGCGGATCAGAAGCTCGCTGCCAACGAAATGAAGATGGCTCTACAGCTCATCGACAGCATGACGGAAAAGTGGAACCCCGACGATTACACGGACGAATACCGGGATTCTCTCCAAGAACTCATCGACAAAAAAGTCGCCAGCGGTGGCAAGGAACTTCCTGACGAGAAGACGCCGACCAAACGCCCATCCAACGTCATCGACCTCGCCGCCGTCCTCCAAAGGAGCATCGAAGAGACGAGCGCGAAATCCGGCAAATCATCATCCTCCAAAACCCGCACTCGCAAGAAGCCGGCTACGAAATCGACCAGAACAAGAACGTCGACGAAGTCAAAATCCACCACGTCGAAATCCTCGAAGGCGAAGACGAGCAAGAAGGCCGCCTGATCCCGCGCGATGTCGCTGAGCGCCTACACGAAGAAGCGCAACTTCCGCAAAACGACGGAGCCCAAAGCTCACCGCGCGGAAGGCTCGGGAAATCGCTTCGTGATCCAGAAGCACGCCGCGACCCGCCTGCACTACGACCTCCGGCTCGAGATCAGCGGCACGCTCAAATCCTGGGCCGTGCCCAAGGGACTCCCCTACAAACACGACGACAAGCGACTCGCCGTCCACGTCGAGGATCATCCGCTCAACTACCGGGCCTTCGAAGGCAATATCCCCAAGGGGGAATACGGCGGGGGCTCCATGATGGTCTGGGACCACGGCACCTTCGACGCTCAGACCCCCACCAGCGAACTGGCGAAGAAGGGTAAACTTCACTTTGTCCTCCACGGCAAAAAGCTCACCGGCGAATGGTATCTCGTTCGCCTTCGCGAGGAAAACCAGTGGCTCGTCATCCGCGGCGGCGAGGATCATCCACCGATCTCCAAGACGCTCGACGACACCTCGGTCCTGACCGGCCGGACCATGAAACAAATTGCCGCCAACACGCCAGCCGAGAAAACCGCCCCGCCGAAAACGAAGGCCCGAAAGTCCACGAAATCCAAGTCAGCCCGCGTCCCGGAATTCGTCAAACCGATGACCGCGAAGCCTGCCAACTCCGCGCCCCCCGGCGACTGGCTCTACGAGATCAAGTTCGACGGGTGGCGCGCCCTCGCCCTCAAAGGCAGCACCGAAACCCGACTCCTGTCGCGCAACGAAAACGACCTCACCACCAACTTCCCCGAGATCGCCGAGGCCATTACCACCCTCCCGCCACGCAGCGCCGTCCTCGACGGCGAACTCGTTGCGCTCGACGAAAATGGTCGATCTTCATTCCAACTCCTGCAGTCCTACGACAGCGGCGAAGCTCGCCCGCCCCTCTACTTCTACGCCTTCGACCTCCTCGCACAGGACGGCACCGACCTGCGCAAGACCCCGCTCGAAGAGCGAAAAGCCCGGCTGCAAGAGCTCCTCGCCGATTCGCCGGAAGCCCTCCGCTACTCACCCAGTCTGGGCAACGACGCGGAAGCGCTGATGCCGCAGATCCGCCTGCATCGACTCGAAGGGCTCATCGGGAAACGCGCCGGATCAAATTACGAAACCGGTCGACGCTCCGGCACCTGGATCAAGCTCAAGCTCCAAAACGAACAGGAGTTTGTTGTCGGCGGATACACCAATCCAACCGGAGGCCGCCCCCACATCGGCGCGCTCATCATCGGCTACTACGAAGGCAAGAAATTGCTCTGCGCGGGCAAGGTCGGCACCGGCTTCGATGCGAAGACTCTTCGGGATCTCCACGCCGAATTTTCAAAGATCAAAACCGAAACTTGCCCATTTGCGAATCTCCCGGAGCAAAGCGCCGGACGCTGGCTGCAAGGCATCACGCCCGCCGTCATGAAACGCTGCCACTGGATCAAGCCCACCACGGTTTGCCAGGTGAAGTTCAACGAGTGGACCCGCGACAACCGCCTCCGCCAGCCGGTCTATCTTGGTCTCCGCCAGGACAAACCCGCGCGCACCGTCGTTCGCGAGACCTAAAGGCCTGGACCGATGGACAGCACGCTGGACGTCGACGGAACTCCCGTTCCGGTCACCAATCTCGGCAAGGTGTTCTATCCGAGAACTGGATTCACCAAGGGCGAGGTCATCGACTATTACGTCCGCATCTCGCCCGTTCTCCTTCCCCACATCGAGAGCCGTCCGATCAGTCTCAAACGCTATCCCGACGGGGTGGAAGGTCAGTTCTTTTACGAAAAACAGTGTCCCAGCCACGCACCGAAGTGGATCCGCACCCGCCGCGTTGCGAAGTCCGACGGCAAGATCGACTACTGCGTCCTGGATGATCTCCGCTCTCTCGTCTGGGCCGCAAATCTGGCGAATCTGGAATTTCATTCTTTCCAACACCGCGGCCGCGCCCTGACACGTCCGACCGCTCTCGTCCTGGACCTCGATCCCGGCCCACCCGCCGACATCCGCCAATGCTGCGAAGTCGCCCTCATCCTCAATACGGTCCTCGGCAACCTCGATCTCCAAAGCTTCCCCAAAACCTCCGGCTCGAAGGGCCTCCAAATCGTGGTCCCCCTCAACACGAACGTCACCTACTCCCGGACCAAAGCCTTCGCCCACGTGTTGGCCAAGCTGCTCGAGGAACGCCACCCGAAGCTCATCGTCTCCCGGATGCAGAAATCACTTCGCACCGGAAAGGTCTTGATCGATTGGAGCCAAAACGACGCCAAGAAAACGACGGTCACCGCCTATTCCCTCCGTGCTCGCGACGAGCCCACCGTTTCCACTCCTGTCACCTGGGACGAAGTTGCCACGTCCCTCAAACGCAAGACCCCACTTCGCTTCACCGCGGCCCAAGTCCTCAAACGGGTCGAAAAGCAAGGCGACCTCCACTCTCCCGTCCTCACGCTCAGACAAACACTCCGCGACCGAAAGCAGGTTGCCTAATCCAGCCCGGAGACTGTCGAGAGCTCTGATGATTCCCGGATTTCACACAAAAACGACAATCTGTCGGCCGCGGCGTAGCCGCATATCTGCTGACTGTTCAAGGACGTGAATCCTTGGGGAAAAAAACGGCTCATCCGTCGAGCATTCGGCTCGCGTCCAATGGCTCTTGGAGCAATCGACGGAGGCGAAGGGCGAAGCCGGTAATTCGCGTTCCGTTCTCCGATCGTGCGAAGGACCAACACCGAGAACGCATCCTGTAGCAGCACGCGGGAGTGGATCTATCGGCACGAATCCCAGCAATGCTCGACACCGGATCGAAACGAAAGGTGGTCGCTATCCCGAAAGGAAACGAGGTCGTCGTTGGACAGCGGACCAGGAGCCGTGCGCTTGCCGTCGCGACGGCGAAATCATTCTGATCCCGATCTCGCCGCACGTGCGACCAGGGCTTTCAGAATGAAATTACCGTGCCGGTCCGCGGATCCCGCGAATCCAATAGTTCGTCGAGGCATCTCGCCCTGATCCGGGCCTTCCAACGGGCCCCGGCACCTTTTTTAACTATAGACCAAGGTGACAACGGCGAAAATTGCGCCGTAAATGATCATCGGGATCACGGTGCGCTTGAGAATCTCGCCTTCCCGGTTGACGAGGCCGAGCACGGCGCAGACCGCGACGATGTTGTGGATGCAGACCATGTTGCCCATCGCAGCCCCACCCGATTGGAGCGCCAGCAAGGTGGAAACGGGCGTCCCCGTTTCGGTCGCGATGGAGTATTGGATTCCGCCAAACGTGAGATTCGAGATTGTCGCCGACCCGGAGAAGAAGCTGCCAAGCGCCCCAAGGAACGGCGCCAGGTAGATCCAGCCTCCGCCCGCGGCGTCGGCTAGCGCATTTCCCAAAATCAGCGTCGACGCTCGTTCGCCGCCGACCATCAGAATCTGGACAAAGACGAGAGCACCCAGCAACGCCAGGACCGGGCGGCGGATCTGGTGGAGCGTCTCTCGCACGACCGCTCCAGCCGCTCCGCCTGAGCGGAAGAGCACCAACGCGAACGCGCCCGTGATGACGAACGGAACGATTGACGGCACGTAGAGAACCGCATGGGTCCACGCGAGCCCCTCGCCCAGAATGTCCCGAAGTCCGACGACCAGGGACGAACTGATCTCCAGATTGCCGAGCGCACCCAGGGGAATCTCCAAGATTGGTCGATCCGACGTTAACCACTGGCGGAGGCCAATCCAGGGAACCCGCGTGATGAGGAGGATCGCGATGGTCGCGATCAAGGGGGCCAGGGCGGCCAGCACCGGGGCGGTGAGCAACGAACCGGTTGGCACGTCGACGTCAGTCGCCCGGGTGCGGGCGAGACCAAAGCGGCACCGGGCGAGGAGAATCGTGACAATCAACCCGACCGACCCACCGATGACGGATGGAAATTCATCGTTCACCGTTGCAACCGCGAGCATCGGGAGGACGTTCGCGAGGATCGACCCGTAGATGAAGACCAGGTTGGCCCGGATCTCGGACCAGCCGACGACGAAGCGCAAAGCGATCACGGGGATCAACAGCGACGCAGCGGTCTGAAGCACGGCGGTCTTCCGCCCGAGGGCGAGGACTTGTTCCGGAGCGAGATCCAGCCCGCCAAAGCCAAACCAGGTCGGAGTGCCCACCGCCCCGAAGGAGACCGGAATGGAATTCATCACGAGGCAAAGCACGGTTGCGCGCATCGGCGGAAATCCAAGGCCCACCAACATCGGCGCCGCGAGTGCAGCGGGCGTGCCGAAGCCGCTCGATCCTTCGATCAGAAATTGGAACGACCATCCGACCACCATCAGCTGAGCCACGGGGTTGGCCGAGATCCCGCGCAACCATTCGCGAAGCACGTCCATGGCACCGGATCGTTCCATCGCGACAAAGAAAAGGATCGCGCCGAAGACGATCGAAATCGGCGTGAGCGCGTTCAGCAACCCGGCGATGACGGCGGCGTTGAGCAGGTTGAACGAGGTGCGGAAAACCAGGAACTGAATCCCGTAGGCCACGGCAGCCGCGAGCGCGAAAGCGACGGTCGACGGCATCGCCCTCCGCTTCGTCATCACGTAAACGAGCAGGACAATCGGAAGAGCGGCGAAGAAAAAATCCGTCATGCTTTCGCGATTGGTTACGGCCGAGACGCTCGGAAGCGCTCCCGATTCACCAATCCCCACCCTTAGTTTGGCGGGAGTTTCGCGCGCAAGGTAAAAGGTATTCGCGAAACGTCGACGGTTGCACCCAGACGGTGCAGGCTCTCGCTGACCGGATGCCTTTCCTCAACTGACACGATGAAATCGCCGCAAAACGACTCCGAGGTTGTCGCCACTATTGCCGCTGCCTTGATGGAATCGACCGGTCTGGACCGGTGGGCAGACGTGACGCGGCTGAAGAAGATCAGCCCGTGATCGCCACCCACACCGCGATTCCGGGACTCGTGCGCGTCAAACCCGACGCTCTTGATCGCCTGGGCATCTACGCCAGGCGGAATGACTTCCGGCGAGTCGCGGTCTTTTACAGCGAGGGCTTGAAAGAGAGTCTCTGCGGTCGCGCAAGGAACGCCCTCAAAGAGCAAGGCATTACCTCCGGGTTCACGTCGGTGGCTTCCGCCAGCTTCGAACTCGCAACCCGGCTGTTCCAGGAATTACCCGCGCCGATTGATGCCATCATCGGTCTTGGGGGCGGGAAAGCATTGGACGTTTCGAAATACATTGCCTCCCTGGCCGGCCGTCCCTATCTCGCCGTCCCGACGTCGCTTTCGAACGACGGAATTTGCAGCCCGCAGGCGAGTCTCACGATCAGCGATCGTCGGCGATCCCTCCCCGCAAAAATGCCCGCCGGTGTGATCATCGATACCGCCGTCTGCCTCGGAGCACCCACCATCCTGTGGCATTCTGGCATCGGCGACCTCGTTGCGAAATTCACTGCGGTGGTCGACTGGAAGCTCGCGTTTCACGCGGTCGGCACGCCGGTCGACGATTTCGCCGCGCTCCTTTCAGATGCGAGCGTTTTCCAATTTCTCGGCCGACCGGCGCACGACCTCGACGGCCTTCGACTCCTCGGAACGGCACTCATCCTCAATGGAATTTCCATGGGGATCTGCGGTTCCTCGCGACCCGCTAGCGGGAGCGAACATCTGATTTCGCATGCGCTCGATGAACTGAGCGCTCGACCACGATTGCACGGGGTCCAGGTCGGCGTCGCCACGTATCTGATGAGCCGGATTCAGGGGCAAAACTCCGAACACATCGCCCGACTCTTCGACGCAACCGGGTTCTGGGACTCGGTCGCAAGCGAGCCCTTCGACCGAGCGGAATGGATCGCCGCAGCGAGGATCGCTCCCTCGATCAAAACCGACTTTTACACCATCCTGTCGTCCCGCGACTGTCTCTCCGAAATTGAGCGCGCCATCGACACCGATCCCCGTTTGCGACGGTGTTTCGCGCTGCCAGGCGACTGATCGGATTCCGCCCCCGCGCGGATCCATCCGCTCGACCAGCTCCTCTGCGATAGGGTGTATCAATGGATATCGATCTACCTCGACGTCGATATATCTGATCCATGTGGCGAAATCATCTGGAAGTGTGCGCAGCACGCTCCCTGAGCTAAACGAGATGCAACCATGAGGCTGAGACTTAACGGAGCGAAGATCCGTCACTCGCTAGCCACCCCAACTCACATTTCACGAATCCGCCCGCGGCGGGGCCGGCTTGGTCAGCAACAATGACCGCATTTTTATCCCCCCGACGGGTCCACCTCGCGGGTATGCGGGGGAACGCTTCGCCGGACGCCCTAGAAAGAGACTTTTTTCCGCGCGGCCTTCGTCTCGGAACGCTTCTTTTTGTCCGCCAGAATCTTGCGCTTCACTCCGGGCGGGCGTTTGCCCCGCTGAGCCCGACGCTTCGAAGCCGCCGCCCGGCGTTCCTGCTGCTTGGCCGCTCTCTGAGCCTCGAGCTTTTCGAGCAACCGCTCGACCGCGACGTAGCGGTTCGTCGATTGCGATCGCGAGTCACTCGCCACCGCACTGGTCCCGCTCGCATCGTGGAAAATCGTCACCGCCGTCGACACCTTGTTGACGTGCTGCCCACCCGGACCGCTCGCCCGCGCGATGGCGATACGCAGGTCCCCCTCCCGCACTCCCAGCCTCGCCAGCCTTTGTTCGAATTCCGCAGGGATCACCGCCACGCCGACAGCCTAGCGAATTTGCGGGAACGTGCGACCTCGGACCGCATTCCCAACGCTTTCACTCGCCATCGAGAGCACGTGGCGGCAACCTCCAATCCGCCATGATCCTGACCGCACTCACCAAGTATCGCGATTTCGGACTCCTCTTTTTGCGCATTGGGATTGGCGCGATGTTTGTCTTTGTCCACGGCTGGCCAAAAATTGCCGGCGGCATCGAAACGTGGAAGAAGCTCGGAGGTGCCATGGGTAATCTCGGGATCACTTTCGCGCCCGAGTTCTGGGGCTTCATGGCCGCGATCACCGAGTTCGGCGGCGGCATCCTCTTTGCCGTCGGCTTTCTCTTCCGGCCCGCCACCGCAGCCCTCGCCTTCACGATGATCGTGGCCGCGATCATGAAATACCTCCCCGAGCAATCCTTCTTCGACGCCGCGCACCCCACCGAGATGGCCATCGTTTTCCTCGCCATGCTCCTCATCGGTCCCGGACGCTTCAGCTTCGATCGCTCGTAAGCAACCTGGATCATCGCGAGGTGATCCGCACAGATTCATATTTTGAAGCGGAGAGACTCGCTCTTCGCTGGAATCTCCGTGGCCGATCCAAGATAGAGCGCTCGAGTCTAGCTCCCCTCTACGGCAAAACGCCGCCCCACTCAGCGCAGGACGGCGTTTCGTTTTGAGCTACGGGGGACTCGCGACTAATTTCGCTGACGCACCTGCACCGTGATCGTGCGAGAGAATTGGCCCGCGGAATTTACCGCGCGAACACGAAATTTCGTCACGCGCCGGTTTTCGTTCAATTTAAACCGCTTCCGGAACGTGTTGATGCCATTGGCCACCTCGTTGTTGATCAAAACAAAGAAGGCGTTCGACGTCGCTGATCCTCTAATTTTGACACCGTTGCGCCCCTTCCGAACGACGATCTGTCGCTTTTGCACGCTGATCTCCGGCGGTGTCGGCGGTGTCGGCGGGACCATCTCTGGCGGCAGTGCCTGAGACACCGAGAGGATTCGGCCGCGTGGTCCACCGTAACTTGCGGAGGTCACCGTTCCAGCCAGATCAGTCTGGATGAACTCCAGGAGCGACTGCTGATCGGTGATTCCCAAGGTCGTGAACGGGAGGCCGCCAAAAGGATAGCCATCGCCGCCACCGGCTAGGAATGCGGAGGTCACAACGTCGACGCTCGCTGGCGCACCCGGAGCGATTTCGCCGTCCAGGATCAACGCCTGGCCAGTATTCAGAAACACGTCTTTCACGCGCGACCCGTCGGAGATCACCGTTCCGTCCGTCGAAAGCAACGAACCGGGTGCCTGCAAATTATAGATCACTTGAAATCCCGAGATCTGCGCGAAACGCCCGGTGTTCGAGCCCTGCGGGACAATGTCGCCATTGCCATCGCGGACGGTCTGCGAATAGGAATTCTCCAGAAGCGACTTGAAGGTCGCAATCGGAACGTCCGGCACCACGGCGAGGAAATTACTGAATGCATTCACGTCGAAGGTCGTCCCTTCGGAAAGCGGACCGGGCGGAATCACCGACCCATTCCGAATGCCCCCGCCATTGGCCAGCGCGACTTGAGGGGCGTCGACTCCGAACTTATCCGCCCGCTTTTGGGCGACATTGAGAAAGGCGTCCGCGACCAGGTTGCCGAGGTTCGTCTCAACGCCACGGATCGAATTTCGGCGGCCATCGAGATCGGCCTGGTTGGCTCCGATCACGTTCGCATTGAGATTTGCGACGAAGGCTTCGACCGGATCAACCGCACTCATCTGCACACCAAGGTCTGCCGCGACCGCGTCAGCCGGTGGAACCGCAACGTCGTTCCGCGCCACACGCACGGGATTGCCGACCGCGCCGGTCACGTTACCGCTCGCGTCGAAGGTCACGTCGAGACGGCCGACGTAGCGGTATTCGCCGTTCGTCGTCACGATCGGGACATCGACGCCGTCCGCGTTCTTCACGATCACGGGATAGGTGTCGGCCGGTGTCTGGTCGGGCAGCAGCAACGACCCGGGATTCGCCAAGATCTCGTCGCCCCCGCCAGCGATCACCACGTCGACGCCGGAGAGTTGCGCCACCAGTGCCTTCTCGGTCTCGATACCTTGGAGGTGGCTCGAGATGATGATGTGTTTGATGCCCAGGCTTTCCAGCCGGGCGATTTCTGTCTGGGCCGCAGCGGCCACGTCGTCGTTGACGACAACGTTCCGCGGGCTCGAAATGTTGGTGATCGTTGGTGTCGTCAACCCAATGATGCCGATCTGTTCACCACCTTTGGTGACCACGACACTCGGCGCGATCCGCCCGCCGGTCACGAGCGCCTGCAGGTTTGGCTCCGCCGCGAAATCGAGATTAGCTGAAACGTAGGTTCCCGTTGCGACCTCGTTGATGAAGTCGGCCAGCGTGTCAGGGCCAAAATCAAAGTCGTGATTCCCCAAGGTGATGGCGTCGTAGTTCGCCGCCGAGATCGCGATGGCGTCGTAGAAGGTCCCGTTCGACAGGCTCGCGGCAAACGTTTTTCCCGCCAGGAAATTATCCCCCGATGAGATGGTCACCACCGCATTCCCAGCGTTGGCCGCCAAAGTGGCTTCCGCCTTGAGGACCGTCGTGAAATAAGCGGCACCGCCGAACCCAGCCGGGCTGTCGCCGATCAATTTGGATTCGCCGTCGTTGTTGTGGAGGATCGTCAGGTTGAATTGGGCTTTTGCTGGACTGACGCCGGCAGCGACCAAAAGGGCCGCCGCTGTCGGCTTCAGCAAGCGACGCAAGCACTGCGGGATGGATGAAAAGTTCATGATGTGGAGCAGGTGGTTTTTAGGATGAGCCGAAGGAAGTATCCGGCACTCCACGACCGGTAAAGTGGCCCTCCGTGACAAAACCTTTGCCTGCGTGACGGAATTGTCGCTTGTCCGAAGAGTCACCAGATCTCGTCCCACCGGTGTCGGGTGCGCCGCCCGCGACCCAATACACTTCTACTTCGAAATAACGACCGAAGCCGTCTGACCGATCCGCAACGGCACCGGCGGCTCGCCCACCACACGAATCCGCACCGGGAAACGCTGAGGCAATCTTACCCAGTCGATCGTTTCACTGACGGTCGGCAGCATGTCGCTGGCCGTCGATCCATCCTCACGGAAAACTCCCCACCCCACGCTCTCGATCTCGCCCTCGAACGGATCAGATTCGTGCCCCAGAAGGATCACCCTCACCTTTCCTCCCTCGGTAACGTGTTCCAGTTGTGTCTCCTTGAAATACGCGGCGATCCAGAAAGATTCGCGATCCACGAGCGCCAATAGCTGATCACCTTCGCCGACGTAGGTCCCGGGACTCGCGCTCACGTTGGTGAGATAACCGTCCACCGGCGCGACGACCTTCGTGTATCCAAGCTGCAAATTTGCGTCAATCAGTTCTGCCTTCGCAGCGTCCAGCGAAGCCTGCGCAGCGCCCGCCGAGTCTTGGGCGTTCTGGTAGGCTTGAACGTCGTTGACTTCACTCGCGAAAAGCTTTTTCTGCCGCTCCAGCTCCTGGTCGGCCTTTTTCAGCGACGCCGCGGCTTCGTCGACGCCGGCTTTTGCGCTGTCGACCGCGGCTTGAAAAGTTGCCGGATCGATCTCGAACAACAGATCACCCTTCGCGACCGCCTCGTTGTCCTTGATCGGCAAGTTGACCACCGGGCCCGCAACGCGTGGAGCGATGCCGACGATGTTCGCCCGCACCTGCGCGTCCCTCGTCCAAGGCTGCGTCGTGTAGCGATGATACAACAAAAGCGAGACCGCCACCGCGGCCGCGACGACCGCGAAGGTCACCAGATAGCGTCGAAAGTCTCGCTTCATGGTGCCAAAATCAATCCCAGTCCACAGCCGACCAACACCACCAGCCCAACGAAAAATACCGGCAGATGCCAGATCCCACGGGTCAATCCGACCCGCTCGATCACGGACGTCAGGAACAGAGCCAGCACGAAACCGATCGCACCCATCACCATCACCCACGGGAACAGAAAGTCCCCCAACCGGATCTCCGGCGACCGCAGCATCTCGATCCATTCCACGGGCGCAAGCAAAGCGCACCCCGGATTTAACTTAAATCTTAAAACTCAGACCTTAAGATTCCTTCCACATGCGCACCGGCATCAAATTCGGACTCGCCGGGCTGCTTGCCATCCACGTTGCGCTCTACCTCAGGCTTGGCGATCCCACGTGGGCGCTCTTCACGGTCTTCGTCCTCATGATCGCACCCTACGTTGGCGCCATCGGTGAAAAATCGTTCCTGCGCGCCATCGGAACGGTGGTTGGCGGCGCGCTCGGTTATCTTCTTCTCGGCAGCCTTCAGCAGGAGCCCGTCATTTTCATCCCAGCCGTCGCGCTGTTGGTCGCTGTCTGTGCCTCGATGTTCGGCCAGAGCCATTTTCCTTACGTCTTCATGCTCACCGCACTCACCTCGGTCGTCGTGATCGCCAACGGCCTCGATGCTCCTTCGACCTCCTGGCAGATCGCGCTGATCCGAAGCGAAGAGATCGTCGTGGGGATCTTCGCGACTCTCGTCGTCAGCACACTCGTCTGGCCCCGTTACGCCCGCGAGGAATTCCGACAGAAAACCCGCGCCAGCTTCGCCGATCTCGCCGATTGCTTTGATGAAAACCGACTCAGCCTCACCCGCGGAGTCAGCGACGAAGCTCGGGGGCGCATTGGCGGGATTCCGCTTCGCCTCACCGGACTCCGCACACTGCTTCACTTCGGAGCCCGCGAAAGTCCGAAGTTTCGGCGGCGAGTCGACGTGTATTCCGAGATCGTCAGCCGCATCAGCCGGATCGCTGGATCGATCCGCACCCTCAGCGACCCACTCCCACCCGACCCGTTTTATTACGACAAGATTGAAGGCCAACTCCGACGTGTGCACCGGGCGATCTCCGACTCACTGCGCAATCTCAGCCACGGTCCGGAAGCCAGCGATGCGCACGCCGGTCTCCGCGCCGAGCTCGACACCGCCATCGACGAGTTCGAACGTCAGGTTCATTCGCTTCGGCGACATCCCGA
This sequence comes from uncultured Verrucomicrobiae bacterium, assembly GCA_963749035.1. Classification (GTDB taxonomy): domain Bacteria; phylum Verrucomicrobiota; class Verrucomicrobiia; order Chthoniobacterales; family JAATET01; genus CAVVKW01. Next base: position 175,217 of record CAVVKW010000005.1, on the reverse strand, counting down.
CGCGTCTCAGGTCTCGTCAGCGGAGGCACTCGTCTTTGGCGTCCACGCGCTCGCGCTTTGCGAGATCCGCGACCACATCCTTCGGGTTCACGAACTGATCCGAGACGTGGACGCTCCGCCTAAGCGACCATCGCCAATCAAGCCGCGCCACCCTCTCAGCTCCTGGCTCCCAGGCATCTTCTGGATTCGAAACGGGATCAAAGCGGGCCTCGCCGTGGCCATCTCCTTGGTTTTCGTCGATTGGCTGAACCCTCCCGGCGGCTCGACAATGGTGCTCGGTGCCTTCGTTTTCACGTTCCTGAATCCCGTTGCACCCGACGGACAAGGCGACCGCCACGCGTTTCACATGCTCGCCTTTTACACGCTGCTCATTGCGCTCGCGTCCATCGTCCTCTTGTTGGCGTCCCCTCTCCTCTCGAGCTACGCGGCTCTGTGCGTCCTGCTCTTCGCCGCGCTCTTCGTCTGGGGCTACACCTTCCCGATCGGGGGCGGAATCCCGGTTTCCCACCAGATCGCCATGCTCACCATCGTCAGCGCGGTCGGTCTAAACGCCCAGAAGCCCGTTACCTTCGATCAGATCGAAGATTTTTTCGTCGGTCTTACCCTGGGACTCGTCGTCAGCTCGATCGTGCAACGACTCCTCTGGCCCGCCCTACCGCAACGCTCCGTCCGCGATCGGCTAGCGGAATTTGTCGCTCACTGTGAGCACCTTGCCACCATCGGTGCCGATAAATTTCCGTTAAAGGATCGGGTTCGCATGGCTTTGATCCCCGCAGAGGCCAGACAGTTCCTTTCCGCCTTGAGCGACTCTCCAGGAAGCGCCGATGACGTCACGAAATTCGCGACCTACCTGGAGGACCTCCGACGCGTCGGGACCGAGCTCTTCTCTTGCGCTGGCCAGCTCGCCCCCGTCATTCCAACCGAACTCTCCAACGAGGCATGCCCAATGGTTGCTCGTTTTGATGACCTTGTCGTCCAGCTTCTGCATCGGCATCACTCCATTCTCTCCGAAGAAATTAGTCGACCTCTAGAAGCCGACCGCCAAAGCCCCGAGCAAGCTCTGGAATCCCTACTCCCGGCGTGGCGCGACTGGAGTTTGCGTCTCCGGCAATGGATACTGGAGAGCGATACCGCCGTTCCAGATTCCATCCGACTTCTCGGATACGTAGGCCGATACGAGCAACTTGCCCGCGACCTTCTGACCGCGACTAGGTCTCTCTCGCAGATCGACATTCACCGGTCGACCTCGGACTACTCGCTCTGAGTCGCCGACTTCACGAAGCACGGCGGGCTCACGTTCTCGCACACCGATTCCACCGCCTCGCCGAGCGGACCGTCAAAGGCCACCGCGATCAAATCTGCTTTGGCCCCTGGCTGGAGAACTCCGAGACTTTCGCTTAGCCCCAGCGCTGCGGCGGGGTTCCGAGTCACCATGGCCAGAATGTCTTCCGGCGAAACGCTTGGGAAATTCCTTCGAAACGTCCGCATCTCTGCGAACAGGTTGAGCCCGCGGTTACTCGCGCAACTATCGGTTCCCAGCGACACCGGAAATCCCAGACGCCGATGTAACTCATAGGGAAAAGGCGGGCGGTCGAAGTAGTCGTGGCAGCCCGGACAGTGCACGATGTGAAATTCGCCTGCGCGTTCCGACAGTGCCTCCTGATCCGCCGCCGTCACGTGATTCATGTGCACCAGGATCGCCCCCGTCGGCAGCGCGCCACCGCTCAGCATCAACTCGATCGGAGACCTTCCACCCGTATCTCCCATGTCCCGGCCTAACTTCTGGAGAAAGTCGAACATCGGTCCGTCGCCCCCGGCGAACAGGCTCATCTCTTCCTCCGACTCGGCCAGATGGGTCATGAAGGGCATCCCGGTGGTCTCGGCACACGAGCGGGCCAGCCGGTAAAGCTCCATCGAGGTCGAATACGGCGCGTGGGGCGACAGGCCAAATCCCCCGTCCCATTCCGGCCGGGCGTCGAAGAATGAAAGTGCGCCGGCAACCACGTCGTCCGTGTGAATCCGATTGCGGAGATCGAGCATTTCGTAGAACCACCAAGTTCGGATCGGTGGCCGCGGCAATCGCGGCATCAGCTCTGGAAATGCTTCGACGTTGAGAACGGTGGTTGTCCCCCAATGCTTCAGCTCCGAAAAACCCCGGGCGATCGCCGCGAGATAATCGTCATCCGTCAGCGTCCGCTTCAGCTCGTTGATCCGGCGGACCCAGGCCGCGAAGCTCCGCCGCTCGAGGATAGCACCCCGCATCGTGGTGTAATCGAGATGACAGTGCGCGTTAATCAGACCCGGCAGCAGCACGACCTCTCCGTGATCGACCACCTCCGCGTTGCCACGATCGACGTTCCGAAATGGACCCACCTCGACAATCTCCGCCCCCGAAACGATCACCGCGCCGTCCTCGATCGGCGGCGAGTTCATGGGCATCACCACCCGCGCTCGATGGACGGTCATTCCTTCGGCGGAAGGTTGGCCTTCCCCAGCGGTCGAGCTGCCGCCACGAGTAGATTGCAGGCCTCGGTGCAGAGAATCGGGATGTCCCGCGTTCCGTCCACCGAAGCGCGGACTTCATCACCGCCCTCAGTGAGCGGCACGACTCGTCCCGGCTCAAGTGGCCAAAGGACTCGCCGAAGGCAACCGGTCTCCGAATTACAGGTGCAGCGATTCAGTTCATCGGCCTGTTCGTCGGTCATCAACCGCGTCACCCGATACATTCCGCTCTGTCTCCCGAGCGTCTCCCGCAGCGGTGTCGGGTGCACATCCCCGTCGAGGAAATCGGCCCACATCCCGATCGCCGCCGGATAGAAAAAGTCCAGCGCGAGCCGCAAGTCGGCGATCGAATTCAAGCGCAACTCCCACCCGCGCTTCAGATTGGGCGCCGACTTGAGGGGCCGATAAGCTCCGGCTGAGTCGTATTTCGCGATTTCCAGAGCCGCCAGCGGATCGTCGAAAACCGTCATCGCTTCAGCGTCACCATCGTCCGCGTGACGCAAAACCAAATCCGGCCTCACCTCAATTTGACCGATGGTAAAGCCATCGTCCGCCAATGCCTTCCGCAGAATCTCAGAAATCTCCATCGCCGAAACCCTACTCGAGGACCGTGGCGTCGAGACGAACGCCCGACGCAAAAATCTTCACCAGACCAACTCTCACGGCGTTCCTTAAACTCGCCGCTATCCCGCCCATCTGATCCTCCCGCTCCATAGCCGGACCGTAAACACGAAGCGTGGCAAATCAAGTCCGACTGCCATCGAACTTTTGTCCCCACGGGTCCCCGGGGAAAATTGACACTGCCTGGATTCAGGTCGATTGTCTCGCCTCCATTCAGCGCGCGTGAGGCGAGCTGGAGTGCACTCCTTTTTTTGAAGATTCATCCCACCGCATTGATCGCCCGCGGCGCTCAACTTGGTTCAAACGTCGAGGTCGGTCCCTATGCCGTCATTGATAGCGGCGTCACCGTCGGCGACGATTGCACGATTCAGGCCCACGCGATTCTGACCGATCACGTTACCTTCGGAGCCCGTAACCTCGTCGGATTCGGCGCCGTCATCGGATCGGCCCCTCAGGATTACGCTCACACCAACTCGATCGCGAGCAGCGTCACCGTTGGCAACGACAATTCCTTCCGCGAATACGTCACCATTCACCGCGGAACGGAGGAAGGAACTTCCACTTGGATCGGTTCGAACAACCTCCTCATGGGCGGTGTCCACGTCGGCCACAACTGCGTTGTCGGAGGCGGGAACGTTATCGCTAACAACTGCCTGTTGGCTGGCTACGTCCACCTCGGCGACGACGCGGTTCTTGGTGGCGGAGCGGTTTTTCACCAGGGCCTTCGCATCGGCGACATGGTGATGATTCGCGGCGGCACCGCGTGGAGCAAAGACATCCCGCCTTTCACCGTCGGAGAAATTATCAACACCGTCTGCGGCATTAACGCGGTAGGGATGCGGCGAAAAGGCGTCGACGCCGACGCCCGCGCCGAAGTGAAGCGTGCCTACCAGCTACTCTATCGCAGCGGATTGAACGTCACCCAAGCGGTCGAGGCGAGTCGGTCGTCCGAGTGGGGACCAGCGGGCCAGCGCTTCCTGGCGTTTGTCGCCGAAAAATCCCGCCGGGGCCTCTGCAATGCCCGTGGTCGCTCGAGAAGCACGGAGTCGCCGTAACCGAAACTCTCACTGCGCCCGGAAACGCTGGTGAAAACCAGGTCCTCCGGACCCGAACACCACCATCCGCAAACCGGAAATTCCGAAAGCAGCGTCAGCCCTGGCGGCGACGCTTCACCTTCAACTGAGCGATCGACTTCAGCATCGTCGCCTGCATCGCAGCGTGATCCTCGTCGCCAAGTTGGTCGTCCTTCATCGCCGCTTCCGCGCGCTTGATAGCTTCTTCCGCCGCCGACTCATCGATATCCGACTCGCCGACCGCCATATCGGTCAGGACCGACACCGACTCCTGCGTGATCTCGACAAATCCCTCGCCGACCGCCAAGCGCTCTTCCTGGCCGTCGCGCATAATGCGCAACTCACCTGGAAGCAGCTTCGTCATCAACGGAACGTGCTGCGGCAGAACTTCCATTTCACCCAGTGCCCCCGGAAGCACGACCGACGTCACGTCGCCGGAAAACGTTTTCGCTTCGGGAGTCACAATTTCAAGTTTCAGGGTAGCCATGGTCGTCTGGGTTGCGATGGGGAAGCCGAAGGAATCAACCTTCCGAGCTTCTAACCGTCAGCTCTCTACTTTCTGCCTAGTCCTTGATCTGATCGATCGAGCCCTTCATGTAGAAGTTTTGCTCCGGCACGTCGTCGTGCTTGCCGTCGAGGATCTCCTGGAAGCCCTTGATCGTCTCGGCGATCGTGACGTATTGCCCCGGAGTTCCGGTGAACACCTCGGCCACGTGGAAGGGCTGACTGAGGAAACGCTGGATTTTACGAGCGCGGAAGACGGTGAGCTTATCTTCGGGAGAGAGCTCGTCCATCCCGAGAATCGCGATGATGTCCTGCAGATCCTTGTAGCGCTGCAGCACGACCTGGACGCCACGGGCGACCTTGTAATGTTCCTCGCCGACGATCTCCGGCGCGAGTGCCTTCGACGTCGAAGCCAAGGGATCGACCGCGGGATAGATACCCAACTCCGCGATGGAACGCTCGAGAACGATGGTGGAATCCAAGTGAGCAAACGTGTTCGCTGGAGCCGGATCGGTCAGATCGTCCGCCGGCACGTAAACCGCCTGGAACGAAGTGATCGAACCCTTCGTGGTCGAAGTGATTCGCTCCTGGAGCTGCCCCATTTCTGCCGCCAGCGTCGGCTGGTAGCCCACTGCGGAAGGAGTTCGGCCGAGGAGCGCGGAAACCTCCGAGCCGGCCTGCGAGAAACGGAAAACGTTGTCCACGAAGAGCAAAACATCCTGGTTTTTCTCGTCACGGAAGTATTCCGCCATCGAAAGCGCGGTAAGCGCCACGCGGAGACGGGCTCCCGGGGGTTCGCTCATCTGACCGTAAACCAAAGCCACCTTCGACTTCGCGAGGTCGTCCTGCACGATCACGCCCGCGTCGCTCATCTCGTGGTAAAGATCGTTACCCTCACGAGTTCGTTCACCAACACCCGCAAACACCGAGTAACCGCCGTGGCCCTTCGCGATGTTGTTGATGAGCTCCATGATGACGACCGTCTTGCCGACACCCGCACCACCGAACGCACCGACCTTACCACCCTTCGTGAAGGGACAGATGAGATCGATGACCTTGATGCCCGTCTCGAGGATCTGGGCGGAAGTGTCTTGATCGACCAGCGATGGGGCCGGACGGTGAATCGCGTATTTTTTCTCGAATGTGACCGGACCACGCTCGTCGACGGGATCGCCCGTGACGTTGAAGATACGACCCAAGACGCCTTCGCCGACGGGAACCGAGATCGGCGCACCGGTCGCGGTGATCGAGCTTCCACGCTTGAGACCCTCGGTCGAGGACATCGCAATCGCGCGCACCCAATTCTCACCGAGATGCTGCTGGACCTCGAAAGTGATCTTGGATTTCACACCGTCGACTTCGAGCTCGGTCTCGAGTGCGTCGTAAATGCTGGGGATCGGCCCCTGGCTCGGATCGAAAGCGACGTCGATGACCGGTCCGATGACCTGAACGATTTTACCTGTGTTGCTCATAAACTTGGAATGATTGGGAGTTTTTGTGCCGTCTTGGGACTGGCAAAAAGGGGATTATTGAAGCGCCATTTGCGCGGTCGTGATCTCGAGCAGTTCGCTGGTGATGCTGGCCTGCCGAACCTTGTTGTATTCGAGGGTGAGATCCTTCACGAGGTTCTTGGCGTTGTCGGTCGCGTTCTTCATCGCGACCATTCGAGCACTGTGCTCCGAGGCCCGCGCATCGAGCACCATTTGAAACACTCCAAAATGCACGTAATAGGGAAGGATCGCGTCCAGGACCTCGTGCGCGTCAGGCTCGAAGAGGAATCCGCCTCCGGCACCGGAATCGGCCGACTCGGCGGCTTCGTTCACCAAGGTCGGTGAGATCGGAAGCAACTGGAAGGCCCGAGGCGTCTGGGTGAGCGTATTGACGAACTTCGAGAAGAGCACCGTCACGCGATCCACTTCTCCGTTGAGGAACTTCTCGATCACGAACTTCGAAATTTGCTTCGACTGTGCGAACGCCGGTTGATCGGACAACTCAAAATCGGCCAATAAATTCCGCTTCGTGCGGGCGAGAAACTGCTTAGCCTTCCGACCGCTGGAAACGAAATCCGTCTTTGCGGAATCGAACTGCGCCAGCTCACGGAAGAGGTTGGTGTTCAGACCACCGCAGAGCCCCTTGTCCGTGCTGATCACGAGGACGAGTTCACGGTTCACTTCCCGCACGTCGAGGAGCGGATGAAGGGTGTGATCCACCCGGTCCTGCAGCGAAACGAGAACCCGATTCAGCACTTCGGCGTAAGGGTGTCCCGCCGTGGCCAACTGCTGGGCTTTGCGCATCTTGGATGCCGCGACCATCTGCATGGCTTTGGTGATCTGCGCCGTGTTCTTGACGGACTTGATCCTTCGGCGAATGTCGCGAGTGCTAGGCATGATTATCTCCGAGTTGCGATTTTCGAATCTCGAGTTTGACGAGCCTGGGCGGTTTTGCGCGAAGCTACGAAAATCGCGACGAGCTCATTGCTCTCCGTCAGCAACGGCGTGACTTTCTGGGCCGACACTTTGTCGGTCTCGATCAGAAGTTCCAGCCAGAAAGCGGTTTCGTCCGCCTCTGCTTCGATGATTGATGTCTTGTTGATGAAATCCTTCAGCGAGTTCGCGCGGCAGAGCGACCGATAATTGACGGCGACCGAAGTGCCGCTCCGCAAGAGCTGATTGGCCAAAACTTTCTCAGCGGTCCCGCTCTGAAGCGAATCCACGAGCCGCATAATCCGCGTGGCAAACTCCTTCGTCCGAAGTTTGAGCGAGTCCTCCGCCGTGTATCGTTCGTTCACCGTCATTCGAGAATCAAAATTCGAGATCCGAGAATTCCTTAACTCCACGTGGACTTGAACTCTTCGAGAGCTGCCTTCAGGTCTTTCTCGAGGTCGTCGTCGATCTTCTTCTTCTCGAGAATCGTGTTCAGGAGCGATTCCTTGCGGGTCGTGAAGAACTCCTGGAGTTTTGCCTGGTATTCGCTGACGCGATCGACGGGAATCTCGTCGATGTAACCGTGTTGCATGGCGAAGAGCACGGCAACTTGAAGCTGAACCGGCAGCGGGCTGTATTGCTGCTGCTTAAAGAGCTCGACGATGCGACCGCCGCGATCGAGAAGCGCCTTCGTTTTAGCATCGAGGTCGGAACCGAACTGAGCGAACGCCGCCATTTCACGGAACTGAGCCAAATCGCCCTTCAGCTTGCCCGCGACCTGCTTCATCGCCTTGATTTGAGCCGCGGAACCCACCCGGGAAACCGACAGACCGACCGAGATCGCCGGGCGAATGCCTTGATAGAACAGATCCGTTTCGAGGTAGATCTGACCGTCGGTGATCGAAATGACGTTCGTCGGAATGTAGGCCGAGACGTCGCCGGCCTGTGTCTCGATGATCGGGAGTGCCGTGAGCGAGCCGTTTCCGTGGTCTTTACCGAGTCGCGCCGAGCGTTCGAGCAAGCGGCTGTGGAGGTAGAAAACGTCGCCTGGATAAGCTTCACGTCCCGAAGGGCGCTTGAGCAGAAGCGAAACCTGACGGTAGGCGACAGCGTGCTTGGAGAGATCGTCGAAAACGATCAGCGCATCCATACCGTTCTCCATGAAAAACTCACCCATGGCTGCACCGGAGAATGGCGCGATGTATTGGTTCGTCGCAGTGTCCGAAGCCGGAGCCGAAATCACGATCGTGTATTTGAGCGCACCGGCGTCCTCGAGCGTCTTGACGACGCGAGCGACGTTCGAGTTCTTCTGACCAACGGCGACGTAGATGTTGTAAACGGGACGGTAATCAGGATCACCCGAGGCTTCAGCGGCTTTGTTCGCTTGCGCCTGGTTGATCATCGTATCAATGGCGACCGTCGTTTTGCCGGTCGCACGATCGCCAATGATCAACTCACGCTGACCGCGGCCGATCGGAATCATCGCGTCGACGGCCATGATGCCAGTCTGCACGGGCTGGCTGACGCTCTGACGGTCGATGATACCATGGGCGATCTTCTCGACGGGGTTGAAGGTCTCCGTCTCGATTGGGCCCTTGCCGTCGATCGGCTGACCGAGAGCATCGACGACGCGACCGAGGAGAGCCTTGCCGACTGGCACCTGGAGAAGTCGGCCCGTCGTTTTGACCTCATCGCCTTCGCGAATTTTCGTGTAGTCCCCGAGCAACACCGCACCGACTTCCGTCTCTTCGAGGTTCAAAGCGATGCCGAAGAGTCCGTCGGGGAATTCCAACATCTCGTTGAGCATGGCGTCGCTCAAGCCTTCGATGCGGGCGACACCGTCACCGATTTCGCGGACGGTGCCGACGTTCGTGCGGGAGGTCGAGGCGCTCTGGATGCCTTCGATCTTTTGTTCGAGTTCTTGCAGGATGGTGCTCATGGCGTGATGTCTTTAGGAAAGTGGGGTAAAAATTTTGTCCGTCGCGGGACCGTTAGAGTTTCTGTTTCAGTTGCTGAAGGCGGTTGAGAACGGTGCCGTCCCAGACGTCGCTACCGACCTGGACTCGAAGTCCGCCGAGCAAGCTCGGGGTCACCCGGTGCTCGAACGTGAGGTCGTTGCCAAAGCGAGTGCGAAGGTCGTTATCGATCTGCTCAGCCGCCGGCCCTTCCAGCGGTGCCGCGCTTTCGACGACGGCGTGGCGCTTGCCGAGCTCCAACCGGATCAGACGGGCAAACTCCTTGAGAATCTGCGTGTATCCGCGCGGTTTTGCCTCGATCAACCCGTCCGAATACGCCCGGACCTTACCGGGATCGAGCCGCCCGTCGTTCAGGCAGGCATTAAACACCTCGCGGGAGGTGCGGCGGGCTTCCTTGCTGATCTTCATGCGTTAAAGGTTTCGGGATCGAGTGATCGGGAGTGCCGACGTTAAGCGGCGAGCTGCTTCGACGTTTCCTCGTTGAGACGCTGCTGGTCTTCCGGTGTCAGGACCTTTCCGGTGACCTTCGCCGTGGTGTCGACGACCAAGCCGACCATTTCGCGCTTCACGTCCGCAACCATCTGGTTGTGCTCGTTGGTGATATCGACACGGGCCTTTGAAATAATCTCCTCTGCCTGGCGGATCGCTTCCTGCGCTTGCTTCTGACTGAGGGCTTCGCCGCTCTTGCGGGCTTCGTCGATGATGCCTTGGGCTTCGACGTTCGCTTTGTGGAGCGCGTCTTTGTAATGCGTCTCAGCTTCGGCAAGCTGCGCTTTGATCTGCTCGGCGTTGGCCTGACCTTCTTCGATGAGGCGGCGGCGCTGCTCGAGCATCGCGATGATGGGGCCGAAGGCGTATTTCTTCAGGACCCAATAGACGATGAGGAACAGGATGACCTGGGCCAGGAACTTCGGCCAGACGACGCCAAAGGCTGTGAAAATTGTGTTTAGAGCTTCCATCGATTTAGGGAGAAAATACCGCCCGCCCCGCGTCAGCGGAGCGAGCGGCGAGACATTTCAGTCGCTTAGCCAATGATGGCCATGATCAACGCGTAAATCGCGATCGCTTCCGCGAGCGCCATAGCGATGATCGAGAGCGTCAGGATGTTACCGAACGCGCCGGGATTACGGCCGACGGCCTCAACGGCCTTCGCGCCGATCATTCCGATGCCGATGCCGGCACCGGCACCCGCAATCGCGAGTCCAATGTTACCGGTCACTCCGCTGACGGCCACTGCGTCTGCTGCTGCTGCAAGGAAGTCTGGTGTCATGATGTTTTCTCTTTTTGGTGTTGTTCTGTCGCCGCCCACGGTCTGGCCATGGTCACAACGACAAATTGGTCAAAATTTAGTGATGGGCGTCGCCCTCCTCGTGAGTCGTGGAGAGCTGGATGTAAACCGCGCAGAGCAGGGTGAATACCAGCGCCTGGAGCAGGCCAATCAGCAACTCGAGGAAGTAAAAAGGGATCGGGATGATGATCGAAGAAATGTAAGCAAGAAACGTCGGGAGTCCGAGCGTCTCGCCAAGCGTGATCATCGTCGACAGCAGGTTCTCACCCGCGAAAACATTCCCGAAAAGGCGAAGCGAAAGCGAGACCGGGCGGAAGCCGATCGAGACGACCTCAATCAAACCAACCACGAAGAAAACCGGCGCGAGAGCGAGTGCCATCACGCCCGTCAGCCCGCCTTTCGTGCCGAAGATGTGCTTCAAAGAGCCGCCGACGCCGAGTTCCGAAATCGACCAGTAAAGCCACATCACCATAAAGACTGCCGCCATGCCGAGCGTCGTATTTAGATCCGCAGTCCCCGGGCGAAGCAAAGGAACCTCAGCAGACTCGAGCGAAAGAGGACCGATGCGCTCGCCCCAACCAATCGAACCGACGCCGGGCATCAACCCGAACCAGTTCGAGATCAAAATGTAGATGAAAAGGGTCGCCAAAAGACTGAAGGTCTTCGCGATCATGTGTTTCCCGACGATCCCTTCCAGCATCGTGTAGAGCATCGAAATCACAGCCTCGAAGACGTTCTGCGTCCCGGTCGGCACGAGCTGCATCCTTCGCGTTGCCCGGCGGGCCAGGAAGATGATGGTCGCGACGACGATGACCGAGACCACGATCGAGTTCGTCAGCCACTCGAGGAACGGCACGTTCACCATTTCGTCCCAGAACGACTGGGCACCCAACGGGATCGCGGCGGCGAGTTGAAAATTCATCAGTGGAAAATGGGAGCTTGGAGTCGAACGTCTCTCCGGGGGTCCGGGAATCCTGACCTCAAGAGAGGTAAAATTCCTGCCGAACGCCGAACGGGGAGAGCGCGTCGAGGCGCTACAACTACCCCGCGGAATTCTCGAGGCAAGCCCAAATCGCCGACTTTGTGAAAAATTTCACAAAGTCGGTTTCGCGCCAATCAGATCGCGATAAACGGTTGTCGCACCCCGCACGACCCGGTAACACTCGGCCCAGCGATGCTCTCCATTATCATCCCCGTTTTCAACGAGCACGAGGCCATCGGACCGCTCTTCGAGAAGTGCGCCGAGGTCATGCGATCCCGCAACCTCCCGTGGGAGCTGATCTTCATCAACGACGGCAGCACCGACGGTAGCGAGGAGGTGCTCGACGAAATCGCCACGGGGAACCCCGAAGTCAAGGTCCTGCATTTCCGGCGAAATTTCGGCCAGACCGCCGCGATGATGGCAGGCTTCGACACCGCGAGCGGCGACATCATCATCCCGATGGACGGCGATTACCAAAACGATCCCCAAGACATTCCCAAGATGCTCGCGAAGCTCGACGAAGGCTACGACGTCGTCTCCGGTTGGCGGAAAGACCGGCAGGACAACGCCATCAAGCGAAACCTCCCATCGATCATGGCCAACAACCTGATTTCGTTCGTGTCGGGCGTGCGGCTCCACGACTTTGGTTGTTCGCTGAAAGCCTACCGCCGCGACGTCATCGAGGGCGTGCGGCTCTACGGCGAGATGCACCGTTTCCTTCCCATCTACACGAGCTGGCACGGCGCGCGCACGACCGAGGTCGTCGTCAACCACTTCAAACGCCAAACCGGCAAATCAAAATACGGACTCGAGCGAGTCTTCAAGGTCCTGCTCGACCTGATGGTCGTCAAATTTCTGGACCGCCACCAGCAGAAGCCAATGTACGTGTTCGGCCTCGCCGGATTCATCATGCTGGCGGCGTCGGCCATTTTCGGCCTCTGGGCACTCGCGCTCAATCTCTTCGACGACAAACCCTTCATCACGACCCCGCTGCCGCTGATGACGATCTTCACGCTGATGACCGGCGTGATCTGCGTGCTGATGGGCCTGCTCGCCGAGATGATCACTCGCACGTTCTACGAGTCGACCGGACGCCGGATCTATCTCGTTCGCGAAACCCGAAATCTCGACACCGATCCGTCGACCTGACGGTCGTCGAGGATCCTTTCCGAACTTCCGGAAGATGAAATTCGCTCGGTTAACGTCAATCCGTTTCTGGCCAGTTCTAAAAATCCACCGACCACGCCGAATCTCACATCCGGACGCTCGGAAATAGAACGGCACCATACCCTACCTTTGACACGACTCGCAGAAAGTCGCATCTTCCACTTATGCCCATCGCTCCGCTGCGCGCCGACGAGTCCGAACGACTCCGAGTTCTGCGCGAGCTCGATATTCTCGACACCGATCCCGAGGAGCGCTTCGACCGACTCACTCGGCTCGCGATCCTGGCAACCGGAGCGCCTGCCTCGCTTGTCAGCCTCGTCGATCAACACCGGCAGTGGTTCAAATCGCGAGTGGGCGTCGACGCCTGCGAAACGTCACGCGCCGACTCGTTCTGCGGCTACGTCGTTCACGACCGGCGACCACTCGTGATCGGCGACGCCACGAGTGATCCCCGCACTTCCGACATGTCCATCGTCATCACGGGGCCCCGCATCCGTGCTTACGCTGGCTACCCGCTATTCAATCCTCAGGGTCATTGCCTCGGGTCTCTCTGCATCATTGACTACGAGCCGCGTGAGTTCTCGGAGCGCGACCTCGACGTTCTCTGCAATCTCGCCGCTCTTGCCGAGGCCGAGCTCAACAACGCCGAACGGAATTCCGTCATCGTCGAGCTCGCCACGGCCAACGAGGCCGCCGAGCGAGCCACGCAAGCCCAGCTTCGTCTGACGGCCACCATCGGCCACGAGATTCGGACCGCTCTCAACGGCATCGTCGGCGTCAGCGAACTTCTCAACAGCGGGGTTCCGATCGACGACACCGCCGACGTTCTCCAGACCAGCAGCAGTTCCCTGATGACTCTCATCAACGACCTGCTCGATTACACGAAATTCGCCGAAGACGGTCTCCGGGTGAATCCCTCTCCGACGCAAATTCGGAAAGTCCTCAGCAGCGCGATCGACACGACGAGGCCGATACTGAAGCGTGGCGTCCAGATCAAGTCCGACTGCGCAGCTTCCATTCCTGAATGGGTGAACTGCGACTCCCACCGCCTGCGTCAGGTGCTGCTGAATCTTTTGGGAAACGCCGCGAAGTTCACACAAGCAGGGCACATTCAACTCTCCGTCGAGCCGACATCGGCGACGGTTGGAGAGCTCAAATTCAGCGTCATGGACACGGGCGAAGGCGTCACCGACGAAGAAGCGGCCCGCATCTTCGAACCCTTCGCTCAAGCCAACGCCGGCGTCGCCCAGCGCGTCGGCGGCACCGGTCTCGGACTGACCATCAGCCGAAAACTCGTCGAAAAGATGGGCGGCACCATCACGTTTGAAAGCCAGAAAAACGTCGGCTCGACCTTCGCGTTCATCCTTCCCGCTCCGGCGACCGCTGCACCCGCCGAAGAAGCGCAGCCCGCTACGCCGGAACCTCCCGGCCGATCCCTCCAACTCCTCGCTGCGGAGGATGACAAGACCAATCGCCGCCTCCTTGGTGCCATGCTCAAGAAGATCGGTCACTCGGTGGAATTTGTCGAAAGCGGCCACGCGGCCGTCGAAAAAGCGGCGGGCGACACCCAGTGGGATGCCATTCTCATGGACGTCGGGCTCCCCGATCTCGACGGACTTGCCGCCACTCGCGCGATCCGAGAGAACGAGAAAAATTTCGAGCGATCGCCGGTGCGAATCATCGCCATTACGGCTGATGCCAATACCGGCAGCCGTCGGGAATGCGAACGATCGGGGATGACCGCTTTCCTCCCGAAGCCGATCACTCTCGCGGCACTCCGTCAGATCCTCCGTTGACCGCCAAAGGCAAGTCGCCCTGGCGGCCCTCCGCTCCCGCCCTCCCCCACCCCTGGGGTTCCCGGTCGCGACCACGAGGAGTCGCAACGATTGCCATCGCGCTCGATTCTGCCACAGTCCCCGTCCGACTTTTCATCCATGTCCACCGAGTTTCCCGCCCGCCCCGCCGCCGCTCCGTCGTCATCCGACGGCACCCACGGCTACGGCATTGTCGTGAGCCGATACAATACCCGCTTCACCAGCGCGCTGGCCGACCACGCTCGCTCCGAGTTGCTCGCCATCGATTCCGAAGCTGACGTCGAGGTCGTCGAGGCGCCCGGCGCTTTTGAGATTCCCATCCTGGTCCAGCTTCTCGCCGAGAAGCGCCGCCACCGCGCCATTCTCGCGCTGGGCGTCATCATCCGCGGTGAGACCGCTCACGCCGATTTGATCGCCGCATCGATCACCGACGCCCTCCAGGCGATCGCGCTCCGCGAGGGCATCCCCGTCGTTCACGAAGTCCTACTGGTGGAAGGTGCCGAGCAGGCCCAAGCCCGCTGCCTCGACCCGGCAATGAACCGCGGCGTCGAAGCCGCGCGCACCGCTGTCACCGTCGCGCGCACCGCGGCAGCCATCCGCGAAAGCTGACCCACCCGATACCCACCTACGTTTTGTCACTCACACCTCACACTCTCCACACCGTCTAATCATGGGCGTCAGACGCGAAGGCCGCGAAGCTGCGGTGCAATACCTTTATCAACACGATCTCAACCCGACCTCCGAGTTGGCGGACGTCGCCGTCTTTTACAAAATGCGCGGCCTCAGCCCCGCCGCGCGACGTTTCAGCGACGTCTTGATTCCCGGCATCCTCGAGGCGACACCCGAGATCGACCCGTTGATCGCGACGAACGTTGCGAATTACGGAATGAACCGGCTCGCCGCCATCGACCGCAACATTTTGCGCCTCGGAGTTTACGAAATGATGCACTGCCCGGACGTCCCGCCAGTCGTCGCCATCAACGAGGCCATCGAGATCGCCAAAAAATATTCGACCGCCGACAGCGGCAAATTCGTCAACGGCATCCTCGATAAAATCCGCCTCAGCCTCCCGAAGCAGACTGACACCGCTCCAAAATCCGAGCACTAGCTTCCCGAATGCCTTTCAATTTTCTCAAAAACCTCGTCAGTAACTTCACCGGCAAGCCCGTTGATTGGGACGAGCTCGAAGAGACGCTCATTCGCGCCGACCTCGGCGTGCCGATGGCGTTGCAGATTCTCGAGACTCTCCGCGCTCGCGGCACCGACATCACGACCAACGACGTCGCCGAAGTCACCCGGTCCGAAATTTCCCAGGTCCTCTCCCTCGGCGCTCCCCCGCTCCGACCGCTCCCCGCCAAGCCGAAGGCCATCATGATGGTCGGCGTTAACGGCACCGGCAAGACGACCTCCTCCGCCAAACTCGCGCACGCGCTCAAGGCCGACCGCCACAGCGTCCTGCTCGTCGCCGCCGACACGTTCCGCGCCGCCGCCATCGAGCAAATCGTGCTCTGGGGCGACCGCATCGACGTCGAAGTCATCAAAGGCCAATATCAAGGCGACTCCGCCGCGCTCTGCTACGACGCCTACGCCAGTGCCGACCGGCGAAGCGTCGAGTTCCTCATCTGCGACACCGCCGGCCGACTGCACACCAAGAGCAATCTGATGCAGGAGTTGCAAAAGGTCATCCGCACCCTCGGCAAACACGACCCCGACGCCCCGCACGAGAAACTCCTCGTCGTCGACGCTACCACCGGGTCGAACGCCCTCGAGCAGGCCCGGCAATTCCACGAAGCCATCGGCCTGACCGGAGTCATCGTCACCAAGCTCGATGGCAGCGGCAAGGGCGGCATCATCGTCGCAATTCAGAATGAACTCGGCATCCCGCCGCGCTTCATTGGCACCGGTGAAAAGCTCGACGACTTCGCTCCCTTCGATCGCGACGATTTCGTGAACCGGATTCTCTAAACCAAAAAAAGGAAGACGAGAGTTCAGGGTTAAGCGGCAAATTCGGGCGATTCGCCGGACGTCACTCTCTGCCATCTCGCGACGACCGGGTTTATCTCCCAAGGTGATGGGGCTCACGCGAAGCCGCGGAAACGCGAAGGTTCATTCCACGCTTTTCTTACGCAGAGCCGCTGAGGACACGATGAAACAATTCTCTGCCCCTCCGCCCCTCCGCCCCTCCGCGTAAACCCTCTTTAAATCCTTCGCGGCTTCGCGCCTTCGCGGGAGCCCCAGACAGACGGCGCGAGAGATCAGCTCTCGTGCGCGAGACTCGCCGCAACGAACCCTTTGAACAGCGGGTGCGGAGAATTCGGCTTCGAGCGAAACTCCGGGTGATACTGACACGCCAGATACCACGGGTGGTCCCGGAGCTCGATCAACTCCACCAACGACCCGTCCGGCGAAGTTCCTGAGATGATGAATCCCGCCGCTTCCATCTGCTCCCGGTAATCCACGTTGAACTCGTAGCGATGGCGGTGACGCTCGACGATTTCCCGCTGACCGTAAACCCGCTCAGCCAGCGTCCCCTCACCCAGCACGCTCGGACAGACACCCAGCCGCATCGAAGCACCCTTGTCCGTCACGTCGCGTTGCTCCTCCAGAATGCAGATCACCGGATACTTGCAACCCGGATCGAACTCCGTGCTGTTCGCCTTCTCCAGACCACAAACGTTCCGCGCAAACTCGATCGTCGCAATCTGCATCCCCAAGCACAACCCGAGGAACGGCGTTTTCGTCTCGCGCGCGAAGCGGGCCGCTTCGATTTTACCCTCCGTCCCCCGGTCACCAAATCCACCCGGCACCAGCACGCCCGCGACGCCTCCGAGATATTTCTCCGCCCCTTCCGCTTCGAGATCCTCCGCGTCGACGAGCACGAGATCCACCGCGCAGTCGTGCGCCGCGCCCGCGTGGGTCAGCGATTCGTAAATGCTTTTGTAGGCGTCCTGGAGTTCGATGTATTTTCCAACCACCGCAATGCGAACCCGCTTCTTCGGATTGACCACCCGGGCAACGAACCGCGACCAATCCGTCATGTCAGCCGCCGGCACGTCCAGGCCAAGTGTGCGGCAGACGATCTCGTCCAGCCCTTCCTCCTGCAGCAGCAGCGGAGCCTCGTAGATCGTGTTGTCCACGTCGCGCCCCTCGATCACCGCCTCGAGCGGGATGTTGCAGTAGAGCGAGAGCTTTTGCCGAACGTCCTTGTCCAAAGGCAGCTCCGTTCGGCAGATCAAGACCTGCGGTTGCAGGCCGATCTCGCGCAATTTTGCGACACTCTGCTGCGTCGGCTTCGTCTTGAGCTCACCCGCCGCCTTGATGAACGGCACCAGCGTGACGTGCATCAGCATCGAGTTGCCGATCCCCGCCTCGAGCGTGAACTGGCGAATCGCCTCCAAAAACGGCAACCCTTCGATGTCACCGGTCGTTCCACCGATCTCCGTGATGCACACGTCGGCGTCCGAGACGTCGTGCATCCGCCGCACGCACGCTTTGATCTCATCGGTCACGTGCGGGATCACCTGCACCGTCTTCCCGAGGTAATCCCCCCGCCGTTCCTTACCGAGAACCGTTTCGTAGATGCGACCGCTCGTGACGTTGTTCGCCTTCGTCAACACCGTGTTCGTAAATCGCTCGTAGTGTCCCAAATCCAGGTCGGTCTCCGCCCCGTCGGACAAAACGTAAACCTCGCCGTGTTGATACGGGCTCATCGTCCCCGGATCGACGTTCAGATAAGGATCCAGCTTCTGTAAAACGACCGACACCCCGCGATGTTCCAGAAGCGTCCCGAGCGACGCCGCCGCCAGCCCTTTACCCAGCGAACTCACCACGCCACCCGTCACGAAAATATGCTTCATCGCCGGGCAGTGTAGGGTGCGATTTCAGAAAATCCAGCAAGGCGTGCTTCAGCCGCGATTCCGGGTGCTTTCGCCCCACGACCGCCGAATCTTCCCGCGTTATTCGACGGTGACGTCCACCGACATTCCCTTCCGAACGTCCTCGCCGTCGATGGTGACCACTCGCGCCAGCGTTCCGTCGAAATTGCCGCGCTTGAGCAGCTCCCCGTCGATTCGCGGTTCCCATTGCTTGGGAAGCCGTCGGACTTCCCAAAAGACCCGGCGCAGATCGACGCCAGCCTTCAACTCGACATCAGCTACGAACGTAATGTCCATCGGGAGAGGATTTCCCGCGTCATCATAC
This sequence comes from uncultured Verrucomicrobiae bacterium, assembly GCA_963749035.1. GTDB lineage: Bacteria > Verrucomicrobiota > Verrucomicrobiia > Chthoniobacterales > JAATET01 > CAVVKW01. Next base: position 156,667 of record CAVVKW010000005.1, on the reverse strand, counting down.
CGCGGCGCAAAAGCCGAGATCCGAGTTCGGTCGGAACCATCAAGAAAATTGACGACCGTCTTGGCAACGTTGACTTCATCGCCCTGCTTACCCTCGAAACGATAGCCCCGCAGCACCGGCTCAGTGAGAGGGCCCGGGGGGAATTGCATATTCGGAAGCGCCGTTCTCCGTGGCTCCGTGCGCCGTCCGACGATCTGCGGAAAGTCCGTCGCCGCCCTTCTCACACCTGAATTTCCGAACCGCTCCGCCCCGTGGCGAAACAGAAACGGATTGATCGCTCCGAGGTAAAAGCGATCCACGAGCATCCCCGCCGTCTCGTCGCCGAAAAGCCACACGGAGCGAACGTTCTCCCTGTCTGCTGGCAGTGCCCGAACGTTCTGAAAGGCGACCTCTCCATCGAGCCAAAGGTGCCAACTTCCCGTCCCGTGGTCTCGAAGGACGGTGACCCGAATCATGTGCTCGGCCACGCCTTCGGCGTTCAAAGCAAACCGCTTTCCCGTAGCAATCCAGTGCCCCGCCACGTCCGACGTCGCGTGAAAAACCTTCACTTCACCCTCGTTTCCGTCCTCACCCGCCCGCGTAAATCCAATCAATGCCCCGTCGAAATCGAGACATTCCATCTCGCCTTCCGTCGCCACCGGTCGCACCCAGAAATCAACGAACAATTGGTCGGACTCCGCCAGCGTCCTCGATTGCAAGCGCACTCGCGCAGTCGGATCACCCGGGACCAACCGCAGCGCCTGCTCCCCGTCGACCGCGTCATCCTCGACGACCTCCGCCGCCCCGGTCACCACGCCCCAAGGCAAATCCGGATTCGCTAGCTCTCCCTCAGCGTACCCTTCCTCGACCTCGAACGACGTTTCGAAATACCCCGTCGCCGACGCCAAGCTCGTCAGCAGCAGCGCGAAAACCCCAGCGAGCCCGGCCGCCTTCATCATCTACAAAGATCCTCCGCCCATCGCACGGGCACGCACCTTCTCGAGGATTGGTTTGAATTCCAAAGCCAAGAGCTGAGAACGCCGCGTGGGATCTTCGAATCCCGCCTGCCCCGCGTCGTTCACGCTAAAGACCGCCGGACTCACCCGAAAATCGGACGTTCCCGCAATCTCGCTGATCGCCAGCTTCACCCGCATGGTCGTCGTCTCACCGTAAGATCCGTAAGCGACCTGGCCGGCCACGCCGGACGGTTTGTCGAACGAGATGGAATCCGGAAAATCCGACGGCCCAGGCTCGTAACCAAATTCAGAAAACACGTCTTGAGCCGCATCAATGATCTCCATTCGACTCGTGTCGGGAATCGTGACGGACCCCATTCCGCCCGACTGACCGACCGGTGTAACCAGACATCCCGCGAGCACGAACGCGACGATGGATAGGAGAGCGACGGCAACCAGCGAGAAAGCAGGGGGGCGGCGCATGCGGAAATTATGCGCCGCCAGCGAGGTGTTGTCACGTTCCGACAAACCGGGTCTAACGAACCCGTGACTTTCCCGCTTCCCATCGTCTCCGTGCAGCTTGCGGCTTCGGTATTCCTTCTTCTTCTCCTCATTTTTGTCTTCAAGCAGACCCAATCTCTCCGCCTCTTTCCCGTTCGGGTATTCGTCACCGAGTGGGGACACGTCGTCGCCGTTATTTCACTAGCTATCGCGGTTTCCGCCGACCGATCGGTTTTCCTCGGTCAACTCGCCACCACCCTCGCAGGACTCGCTACCCTTGGCTTCCTCACGCCTTACTTTCGTGCGCAGTTCGCGGTCGCGAACGTCCGCGCCGCGATCGAACCCGCCTTCGGTCCGCTCACCGGCGACCCAGTCCGCTTCTGGCGACTCTTCGCACTTCCCAGGCTTCGATCCCCCCGATTCCGAAAGCTCGACTTCGCGGGTCCCGGCGGGCCCCTTCACGTCGATTTCTCCCCGGGTCCGAGCGGGCGGCACTCTCCACTGATCGTTGCCGTTCACGGCGGCGGCTGGGCTGGAGGCGTCTCGGCCGAAGGTGCCGATTGGGCAGAGTGGGCCCGCTCCCAGGGCTGGGCGCGGGCATCCGTCCACTATCGACTCGTTCCCTACGCGACTTGGCCAGCCCAGCGCGAAGACGTTCTTGCCGCCATCGATTACCTCCAAAGCCATTCGAACGAGCTCGGCGTCGACCCCGATTGCCTCGTCCTCCTTGGCCGCTCCGCCGGAGGCCAGATCGCCGCTTCCATCGCGTCAGACGGGACCCTCGACTACCTCCGCGGCTGCATCAGCTACTACGCGCCCTACGATCTCCATTACGCCTTCGAGCACTCCCGCGACGACGACGGCCTCCGCTCGCGGTGCCTAATTCGAGACTACCTCGGCGGCAATCCCGACGCCGTGCCCGCGCAATACGACGAAGCCTCCCCTTCGGTGACCATCCGCCCGGAGGCACCGCCCTTCCTGCTCTTCCACGGAGGCAACGACGAACTCGTCAACATCGCCCAGACCCGCCGATTCGCGGATTGCCTTGCCGCTGCCAACGTCCCCCACGCCGTCGTCGAGTTTCCGTGGGCCACTCACGCCTTCGATTACAACCTCCGTGGCCCCGCCGGCCAACTGACCGCCGCTTGCCTCGCCACCTTTCTGGACTCCGTTCGCCAGCCTCGCCACATTGATTCCAATGCAGCCCCTTGATCCACAAGCCCTCGGCCTCCCCCACCGCGAACCCTTTGTTTTCGTCGATACCGTCGAAGAGATTATCCCCGGTGAATCAGCCCGCTGCTCGAAAACTTTCGCCCCGGACACCGATTTCTTCCGCGGTCACTTCCCCGGCGACCCGATCGTTCCTGGCGTGATCCTCACCGAAGCCCTCGCCCAGACCGCCGGCATCGCCGGTGCCCGAGACGACGTCCGCTTCCTCCTTTCGGCCGTCCGCACGATGAAGTTCCCACAGCCCGCTCGGCCCGGCGAACGCATCAAGCTTCATGCCCGTCAAACCGGCAGCATCGGCGGCCTGCACAATTTCGAAGTCCGCGCCTCGGTCGGCGACAACGTCGTCGCCGAAGGTCAAATCATCCTCTCAACTCTCAACTAAGAACTCTCAACTTCCACGCCTCACGCCGACACCCGCATGGGCATCAGAACGTAAAGGAATCCGCCGGCGATCTCGATCACGCCCGGGCTCATCTCGTCGATGAGGCGGAGCTTGATTTCGTCGTTCGGAAGCGCCTTCAGCGGATCCATCAGGTATTCCGGATTGAACGCGATGGAGAAATCCTGACCTTTGTAAGCCACGGCGATCGATTCCTTCGCCTCGCCGACCTCCGGCGTGTTCGACGTCACCTCGATGTTGTTCTTGGTGAAATTAAGGCGAATGGAACTCGTCTTCTCGTTGCTAAGCAGCGACACGCGCTTCACGCAGGTGTGAAAGGGTTCGCGCTCCAGCGTGATGATCTCTTTCACGTCCTCGGAATTCGGGATCACCTGCTTGTAGTTCGGGTAATTTCCGTCCACGAGCTTGGAGACAAGCAGCGAGCCGTTCAGTTCGAACGACACGAGACTGTCACTGACCGACAACGTCACGTCGCCGTCACCGCCGAGCAATCGCTGGAGTTCGTTGATCGCCTTGGTCGGCACGATGAAATCCGCTTCGAGCTGCCCCGCGATCTCCGCGTCGATCGCGTCCTCGAACATCGCCAGACGGCGTCCGTCCGTCGCGACGAGCTTGATCATGTTTTCCTTGAACGAAAACAGAATGCCGTTGAGCACGTAGCGCGTCTCGTCCATCGAAATCGCGTAGGACGTCTTGCGCAACCCGTCTTTCAACACGCTCTGCTTGATCTGTAGCGTCTTCGACTCCTTCGACTCTGGAAAAGCCGGGAACTCGTCCGCGCCAAGTCCGTAAATCTTGAAAAAACTCTGACCGCTCCGGATCGACGAGATGTTCTTCCCGTCGGTCTCGACTTGGATGTCATCCGCGGGCAGCTCGCGAATGATGTTCAGCAATCGACGAGCCGGCAGCGTCGTCGATCCTGCCTTCTCCACGGTCGCCTCGATGTCGCACCGTAGCGCAACCTCCATGTCGGTCGTGCTCAGACGAATCCCGGTTTCCGTCGTTTCGAGCAGAACGTTCGATAGGACCGGAAGCGTGGTCCGCGTGCTGACGACGTTTTGGGTCCGCTGCAGACCTTCGAGAAGAGTTTCCTTGGTGACGCTGAACTTCATGAGGCTATTGACTTCCGCCTGACCGGCGCAGTGATCCGAGGTGTCTAGCGGTCCCGCCCGCTCCCTGTCAAAACAAAGTCGCCCGACGCGTCTGACCCGCCGCGATGGAAGGGCGAATCACCGGCTCCCCGCGTCACCAGGTCCTCCGACCGACCTAACACTCGCCAACTTCCCCGGATCTCGCTTTTCTTTGCGGTCGTGAATTCCCTCACCGCTTTTTTCCGCCGCGAGGCAGCGCTCTTTGCATCGATCGTCACCACGATCCTCTTCTTCACGGTTCTCGCCGGCCCGATGAAGAACCTCGATTCGCCCGTGGCCTTCGCGTTCTATTCGGCCTGGCTGTTGGCCATCATCCTTTGGGCAGCCTTCTCGGTCCTCCGCCACGCCGACGTCATCGCGCACCGCCTCGGCGAACCGCTCGGCACTCTTATTCTCACAATTGCCGTCATGGGCATCGAAGTCAGCATCATCATGGCGGTCATGTTCACCGGCGAACCGAACCCGGCCTTCGCCCGCGACACGATGTTCGCCGTCATCATGCTCGTCGTGAATGGCCTCGTCGGCCTCGCCCTTCTGATGGGTGGCCTCAAACACCACGAGCAAACCTACAATCTTCAGAGCGCCCAGTCCTACCTCGGCGTCCTTCTCCCGCTCTCCGTGTGTGTGCTGATTCTGCCGAACTTCACCCAGTCCACCCCGGAAGGAACCTATTCAACGCCGCAACTCATCTTCGTCGGCGTCATCTCCATTCTGATCTACGCGGTCTTCCTCGCGATCCAAACGGTTCGTCACCGGGAATTCTTCGCCGATCCCAATAGCGCCAACTTCGAGCACGAGCACGACGCCGACGAACCCTCGCTCGTCCCCCACTTCATCCTGCTCATCCTTTACCTGATCCCGATCGTCCTCCTCGCCAAAAACCTCGGCTACGCGATGGACTACGCGATCGTCACCCTGGGGGCACCCCCGGCCATCGGCGGCGTCATCGTCGCGGCGATGGTGCTAGCCCCGGAAGGATTGAGCGCCCTGTTCGCAGCGCTGAACAACCGCCTTCAGCGCTCGGTCAATCTGTTGCTGGGCTCATCCGTCGCCTCGATCGGGCTCACCGCACCCGCCGTCGTCGCCATCACGCTGGTCACCGGCAACGCCCTGACCCTCGGTCTCAGCCACGCCGATTCCGTGCTCCTCGCCCTCACCCTCGCGACGGCCATCATCACGTTCTTCAGCGGTAAGACGAACATCCTCCAAGGTGCTATCCACCTCGTCCTCTTTCTGGCCTACCTGATCCTGATCTTCGACTGATCGTCGCAAGCCGAAAAGGCCCACCACCGATCACGATTTACCGATCACCAGCCACCTACTCCCACTCGATGGTCGCCGGCGGCTTGCTGGAGATGTCGTAACAGACGCGATTCACGCCGTTGACCTCGTTGATCACGCGGGCCGAGATTTTCCCGAGAAGCTCATACGGCAGTCGCACCCAATTTGCGGTCATCCCGTCCTGACTGTCCACGACCCGCAGCGCGATCGTGTAATCGTAGGTCCGCTCGTCGCCCATCACGCCGACCGAACGCACCGGCAACAGCACCGCGAACGACTGCCACACCTTCCCATACCACTTCGCAGCCTTCATCTCCTCGAGCACGATCGTGTCGGCCTCACGGACGATCCGCAGCCGCTCCGGCGTGATCTCGCCGAGGATCCGCACCGCCAATCCCGGCCCCGGGAAGGGCTGCCGCCCGACGAGCGATTCTGGCAACCCCAGCTCTCTCCCAACGTCGCGCACCTCGTCCTTGAAGAGCTGCCGAAGAGGCTCGACGAGTTTGAATTTCATTCGCTCCGGCAAGCCGCCCACGTTGTGGTGACTCTTGATCAACGCCGCCGGATTCCCCCCTATCGCCACACTCTCAATCACGTCCGGATACAGCGTTCCCTGCCCGAGAAACTTATACCCGTGCGCGCCCTTCACCGACTTCTTCAGGTCGCGCGCCGCCTGTTCGAAGACCTTGATAAATTCATTCCCGATGATCTTTCGCTTCCGCTCTGGATCGGTGACGCCCTTCAGCTTCGTCAGAAAACGCGACGAGGCATCGACGACCTTCAGCTTGATTTTGAAGTGCCCGGCAAAAAGTTTCTCCACCGCCGCCGTCTCGCGAGCCCGCACCAAGCCATTGTCAACGAAGATGCAGGTTAACTGATCCCCGATTGCCTGGTGCAGCAGAGCCGCCGCCACCGAAGAATCCACCCCGCCACTCAGTCCCAAGATCACGCGATCCTCTCCGACCTGCTCACGGATCGCCGCGCACGTCGACTCGATGAACGACTCCATCGTCCAGTCCCCCGCACACCCGCACACCCGGTGCACGAAATTGGCGACGATCTCCTTCCCACGCGGCGTGTGCACGACCTCCGGATGAAACTGCAGCCCGTAAATCTTGCGCTTCGCGTCTCCGATCACCGCGTGCGGCGAATTCTCAGTCCGGCCGATCGCCTTGAAGTCCGGCGGCATCGTCGTCAGCCGATCACCGTGACTGTTCCAAACCTCCAACTCCTTTGGCAGATCAGCGAACAGCTTCGATTTCGAAAGCACCTTCAGCTGCCCCGGACCGTATTCCCGCTGCGTCGACCGCTCGACCTTCCCGCCCAAATTGTGCGCGATGAGCTGCATCCCGTAGCAAATCCCCAGCACCGGCACCCCCAGCTCGAAGATCTTCTTATCAACCTTCGGCGCGCCCTTCGCGTAAACGCTCGCCGGACCACCGGACAAGATCACGCCCTTCGCGCCCAGCTTCGCAATCTCGCTCGCCTTCGCGTCGTGAGGCAAAATCTCGGAATACACCTGGCACTCGCGCACTCGGCGGGCAATGACCTGCGTGTATTGAGATCCGAAATCGAGGATAACGATTCCAGTTGGGCGACTGGCCGCAGCGGGAGAATCCGACATCCGCGCCTATCGGTAGATCGGTCCGAGGTTATCGGAAGTCGGGTCGTTCTCAACGATGCGTCCCCGGCCCTGAATTCCCTCCTGAAATTGATCACCCACGTCGTCCGTGGTTGTCTCGGTAAACGCACAGCCGACCAAAAAAGTCAGAGCTGAAAGGACGCAAAGAATGGGCGCTATTTTCACCGGCGAAGAATAGTAAACTCCCCCGTCATGGCAACGCTCATTCCACCGGAAACCCTCCTGCGCGCCTATCGCGGCGGGATTTTCCCCATGGCCATCGCGCCCGGCGACATCCGGTGGTTCGCCCCCGACCCCCGCGGCATCCTCCCGCTCGATGCCTTCCACGTCCCCCACGGCGCCCGCAAGACCCTCCGCGATCCCTCGTGGGAAATCCGGATCGACACCGATTTTCTCGGCGTCATGCGCGCCTGCGGCGACCGACCCGAGACGTGGATCGACGACGTCATCCTCCGCAGCTACGACGCCCTGCACCGCACCGGCCACGCCCACTCCGTCGAAGTGTGGCGAAACGACGAACTCGCCGGCGGCCTCTACGGCGTGTCGATCGGAGCCGCATTTTTCGGCGAATCCATGTTCAGCCGCGTCCCCGGCGCCTCCAAAGTCGCCCTTGCCAATCTCGTGCAAATCCTCCGATCCGGCGGCTTTCGCCTCCTCGACATCCAATGGACGACCCCGCACCTCGAAGGCTTCGGCGCCGTCGAGATCCCGCGCTCCGAATACGAGCGACGCCTCACCGAAAGCATCGACCTCCCGACGACGTTCCAACTCCCTTCCTGAGCCCGCCCGTCCCGTTTCCGCTCGACTTGTTCCGCTCCCCCTTGGACCCTTCCCGCACCCACTTTCTGGAGGATCACGAATCATGCTCAAACGACTTGGCAACCTCATCCGCGGCTTCTTCGGACTATCCGTCAGCGGCCTCGAAAAGCGAAACCCCGAAGCGCTCCTCGAAGTCGAAAAGGAGAACCTTCGCTCGCAGGTCGCCCGCTACAACGAAGGCCTCGCCGCCCACGCCGGACTCTGCGAACGCCTGATCACCCAGGTCAAAAAACTCGAAGGCGAGGAACGCGAACTTCGCGCCAAGACCACCGCCCTCCTTCGCGCCGACCAGAAAGAAGCCGCCGGCCAGAACGCCCTCCGCCTCCAGACCATCACCCGCGAGCTCGGCGAAAACCGCACCCAGGCCGCCGAAGCCGAGAAGACCTACGAAGAACTCATCCGAGCGCGTGACGTCTCCATCGAGGCCGCCCGCAAAAAGATCGAAGACCTCAGATTCGACCTGAACGACCTCAAAGTGAAAAAGGCCCAAGCCGAGCTCACCGAGATGGCCACCGGCATGATCGGCCAAATCGGCGGCTCCGGCGACACGCTCGACCGCCTCCAATCCATGGTCGCCGAAGAACGCGAATCCGCTGCCGGGCGCGCCCGCGTCGCCCGTGATTCCGTCGACACCTCCGACGTCGCTTTGCAGGAAATCGAGCAATCCGCCCTCGCCGACCAAGCCCTCGCCGATTTTGCCGCCGCCGAAGGCATCGCGCTGGGATCCGACACCCCGCCCGCCGCCGACGAGCCCGCCGACCCGGAATCTTCCCGCGCCTCGAAATCGATGGGCCTCGGCCCACAGCCGCAATAGAGCCTCCGAAGAAGGTCCGTGTCTCCGAAACTTCCCGCCTGGACCGACGACGTCATCGCCGCCTACGAGAGCGGCGCGGCCAGTCAGTTCATCCTCCACGGGAACATCCACGACCGCTACTTCCTCGGCGCGGAACGCGAACCCGCCCTCGGCAGTCTTCACGACTTCTTCCGCGACATCCTCCTGTCCCGGTTCGAGGTCATCCTCACCTACGATCTCGGCAACGGCATCCGCGTCGAGCGCGGCGGTGAAATCTTTGCCAAATGGCCACCCGTCGCCGGGTCTCCCGATCTCCCGGCAGCACCCCGGACCGCGGTCGAGACCCTCACCCGCTTCTTCCGCCACTGCGCAAACCTCTCCGCGCTCGGTCGCCCCGCCCCCCACGTCGCCTGCATCGTCTCCGCCGCCGACCTCGTCGCCCCCGCCGTCCCCGGCACGGTCAATTACGACCTCAGCGCCATCGCGCTCCTCATCCGCGAGTGGTCCGCCGACCGTCATCTTGCCGCCCACCCCCTCGCCACCTTCCTCCTCACCCCCAACCTCAACGACCTCCACCCGCTCCTCGTCACGAACTCCGCCGCCGTCAGCGTCAAGGTCCCGCTCCCCAATCCGCCGGAACTCACCCGCGCCCTCACCCACCTCGCCCCCACCTACCCGACCGCGTTGCGCGAATTTTCGACCGATCTGAGTCAACTCGCGACCCACCTCCGCGGCGCGACGTTCAACACCATCGAAAGCCGACTCCGACGCCGCGAGCACGCCGGAGAGCCGCTCAAACCAAGCGACCTCGCCGACCTGCGAAAGGAACTCGTCGAAGCCGATTCCGACGGACTCATCGAATTCATCGCGCCCACCCGCTCCCTCGACGACGTCCACGGTCAACCCGCCCTCAAAGCTCTCCTCGCGCAGGACTTCGCCCTCTGGCGCGCCAACGATCTCGAAGCCCTCCCCATGGGCTACCTCATCTGCGGCCCCGTCGGCACCGGCAAAACCTACCTCGTCGAATGTCTCGCCGGCGAAGCCGGCGTCCCCGTCGTGAAGCTCAAAAACTTCCGCGACAAATGGGTCGGCAGCACGGAAGGAAACCTCGAGCGCATCTTCCGCCTCCTCCAAGCACTCGGTCGCTGCTTCGTTTTCATTGACGAAGCCGACCAAGTCCTCGGCCGCCGCGACGCTTCCGGTCAAGACGGCGGACTCTCCGGCCGCATTTACTCCATGTTCGCCACCGAGATGAGCGATACCGCGAACCGCGGCAAGATCGTCTGGGTTCTCGCGACCAGCCGCCCCGACTTGGTCGAAGTCGACCTCAAACGCCCCGGCCGCATTGACGTCAAGATCCCCATCTTCCCCACGACGACGCCCCGCGAAACGTTCGACCTCCTCCGAGCACTCTGCACCCGCCGCGGAGTCGATTTGCCCGACGACGCCTTCGAAAACCTTCGCTTGCAGCTTCCCAAACTTCTCACCCCCGGAGCCGCCGATGCCCTGGCGATGAAAGTCTATCGCGTCGCCAAGTTGGAAGATCTCACCCCCGCAGCTGCCGTCGCCCGCTGCCTCGAAGGCTACCAACCGCCGGTTTCCCCAGACGTCCTCCAGACCCAGATCGACCTCGCCGTCGCCGAAGCCAGCGACATGGCCTTCGTCCCGGAGCTCTTCCGGCCCAAGTAGCGGCCACACAGACCCAGCGTCTGCTTCACAGATAGGCCGGATGAAACGGCGATCGAACCAGCCCTCCAATTCTTTGCAACTCCGCGCCGCGCTGGCATAGTCCCGCTCGCCTGCCGCCATGCTATCCTCGCTTCGAATCCGGAACTTCGCACTCGTCGAGTCGCTCGCTTGGGACGTGCCTGCGGGATTCGTCGCGATCACCGGCGAGACCGGCGCCGGCAAATCCATTCTCATCGGCGGACTCAAACTTCTCCTTGGCGAACGGGCCGACAAGTCCGCCATCCGTTCCGGCGAAGCCGAATGCGTGATTGAGGCCATCGTCGAGCTTCCCGCCGCCTCGCCCGTCCCCGCTCTTCTCAAAAACGCCGCCATCGAACCCTGCGAGGACAACCAACTCCTCCTCAAACGCGTCATCTCCGCGACCGGTGCCGGACGTCAGTTCGTCAATGGCTCGCCCACCACGCTCGCCCGGCTGCGCGAGATCGGCGACCACCTCGTCGACCTCCATGGCCCGCACGATCACCAGTCGCTGTTTTCCCGCGAAGCGCAGACCCGCCTCGTCGACGCGTTCGCGGGCTCCGAAGATGCCGCCGACACCTACCGCGCCTCCCGCCGCCGATGGCTCACGCTTGAAACCGAGCAGGCCGAGAGCGAATCCGACGTCCAAGCGGTCGAGCGCGAAATCGACCTCCTCAATCACCAAGTCTCCGAGATCGACGCCGCCGAACTCCTCCCCGACGAAGAGGAGCCACTCCTCGCCCGAGCCCAGGCCGCCGGCAACGCCGAGCGCCTCCTCACCCTCGCCGCCGAAGCCGAACACGCTCTCGCCGGCGAAGAAACGTCGATCGAAAACGGACTCATCAACGTCGGCCGTCTCGCCCGCGAAATTGCCAAACTCGATCCGACCGGCGCGGAGTCTCTCGCCGACCGCGTCACCGCTCTCGCCGACGAAACGTCCGACCTCGCCGGTGATTTCTCACGCTACCGCGACCGGATCGACGCCGACCCGGAGAGCCTCGCCGCCACCGAGGCACGCCTGGACCTGATCGAAGACCTCAAACGCAAATACGGCCGCACGCTCCAGGACGTCATTGCCTTCGCCGACGAAGCCCGCGACCGCTTGGCCGCTCTCCGCACTCGCTCCGAACGCCGCGCCAACCTCGGAACGGAGATCTCCACCGCCCGCGAGGCGACGCTCAAGGCAGGCGGCAAACTCTCCAAACTCCGCTTCAAAGCCGCTCCGAAGCTCGCCGCCGAGGCCCGCCAGCACCTCCAGGATCTCGGTTTCCTCAAAGCCGGATTCGAAGTTCAGCTCGCCTCCACCGACGAACCCACGGCCGACGGACTTGAGACCGTCGAATTCGTCTTCGCCCCGAATCCCGGCGAGCCCGCCCAGCCGCTTCGCGCCATCGCGTCCAGCGGGGAGATCTCCCGCGTCATGCTCGCCCTCAAAACCTCGCTCGCCGCGCAGGACGAAGTCCCCGTTCTCGTTTTCGACGAGATCGACGCCAACGTCGGCGGCGAGATCGCCCACGCCGTCGCCTCGAAAATGGCTGAGATCGGCGAGTCCCGACAGGTCCTCTGCATCACCCACCTCCCGCAGGTCGCAGCCAACGCCGACCGACACTTTGTGGTCGCCAAATCTGTCGTCGACGGTCGCACGATCTCGGTGCTCGACCCGGTCGACGGTGCGGCCCGCGAAGCCGAAGTCGCCCGAATGCTCGGCAGCCGCCAGGGCGGCGCCGCGCTGGCTCACGCCCGGGAGCTGCTGCAATGAAACGGATTTTCTGCGCGGTTCTCCTGGCCATCCTCGCCACCGCGCTCACTTGGGCTGAGGTCACCGCACGACTCGGGGAGGTCAGCGTGGCCTATCGCGGCTGGCTCGGGCTTCCGACGTTCAACGGAGTCACGTTCGTCGAGTTCGACCCGGTCGAGAAGGACAGCATCCCATCACTCGATGCCGCGCTCTTGATTCGCGCCGTCGAGGTCTTCGCTCCCCGCGCCGTCGTCTTCGCGAGCCCGGTCTCCAACGACGGCAACCAGGCCCTGCTTGATTCGAAGCTGAGCGGCGTAGAGTTTCCCGTCCTCTTCGACGAATCCGGCGAAGCACTTCCGGAGTCGATCAAACCTCCCTCCGGCCCACTCGAGCACGTCGATTTCGGAGACCTGATGGTCGACAAGATGCGGGGCGAACAGGGAATGCTCTCACCAGTCCTCGATTCCCGCTTCCGCGACCGGGTGGTCGTCGGGAAACTCCGCCCCGCGTCCGGCAAATCCGCCGATCAGAGAACACCGACCGCAACGCCCAAATGGTTGCTCGCGCTTCCCATTCTACTGGTCGCCTCCATTCCATTCTGGCCGGGCGATCGAACGGACCGCGTGATCGGCGGAGCGATCCTGGCCGGTGCCTGGCTGCTGGCAGCCCTCGCGGGAGCTTCGGAGTGGGACGTCATCATTCCGAGCGCGGCGATGATTTTTTTGCCGATTATTGCCGCAATCCGAAGGTGACCACCCATCCGGAACGGGCTACATTTTCGACTCTTTTTTGACCTATGGCTGTTCAGTATCGCGATTATTACAAGACGCTCGGGGTTGCCAAGACGGCGACTCAGGATGAAATCCGCAGCGCGTTTCGCAAACTCGCGCGCAAACATCACCCCGACACTGCCGCCGACAAGGCGACGGCTGAGGAAAAATTCAAGGAGATCAACGAGGCCTACGAAGTTCTCGGCGACGCGGAGAAACGACGTAAATACGACGAATACGGCGCGAATTGGGAACAAGCCGGCCAGGGCGGAGGTGGCTTCTCGGGAGGTGGCTTTGCCCGCGGCGGACAGCCGGGCGGAGGCTTCGATTTTGGCGGCGGTGGGGTTGAATACGAATTCGACGGCACCGGCTTCAGTGACTTCTTCGAGCAGATGTTTGGTGCCCGCCGCTCCGGTGGACGACCCGCCGGCGGTGGCATGGGCGGCGGTTTTGGTGGTGCCTACGGGCAAGGTCCGCAGCGGGGCGGTGACGTCGAGGCCGACATGATGGTGACCCTCGAAGAGGCGTTCGAAGGCTCGTCCCGCCAGATTAGCTTCCGCCGCGACGGCGCCCAGCAGACGCAGACCTACACGGTCAAGATCCCGAAAGGTGTCCGCGACGGCCAAAAAATCCGCCTCGCTGGCCAGGGCAGTCCCGGCACCAGCGGCGCGGCGGCCGGAGACTTGTTCCTCCGGATGAAGATCCAGAAGCACCCGTATTTCGAAGTTGAAGGCAGCGACTTGCGCGTCGAAGTCGAGGTCCCGGTCGCGACGTGCGTGCTCGGAGGTGAAACGGAAGTCCGCACGCTCGAAGGCCGGGCCAAGATTCGCCTCAAGGAAGGCACGCCGAACGGTATGAAGATGCGACTCGGCGGGCGCGGGCTCCCCAAACCCGACGGCGGGCGCGGCGACCTGTTCGTCACCATCCACGCCCTCCTGCCGACGACTGTCCCAGACGCTGATCGTCCGCACTGGGAGGCACTCGCCGGGCAGTAGCCCGATTCGTGGATTCCGAGCTCCCCATCTTCGAGATTCGCGACGCGCTCGTGCGTGCCGCCGCCGAATCGAACCGCATCGTCCTCCAGGCCCCGACGGGCTCTGGCAAATCCACGCAGGTTCCCGGCATGCTCGCAGACGCCGCGAACAGCCCGGGTGGCCAGATCATCGTCCTGCAACCCCGCCGCCTCGCCGCCCGCATGCTCGCGACTCGCGTGGCCTCCGAGCGCGGTTGCGACCTGGGCTCCGAAGTCGGCTACCAGATCCGGCTCGATAACCGCTCCGGCGCCGAAACCCGCATTCTCTACGTCACCGAGGGAATCTTGCTCCGCCGGATGCAGGCCGATCCGTTTCTCAACGGCGTGTCGGCCCTCGTTTTCGATGAATTCCACGAACGCCACCTGCACGGAGACATTTCACTGGCCCGCGCGCTCGACCTCCAGGAATCCACCCGGCCCGACCTCCGACTCATCGTCATGTCGGCCACGCTCGACGGCGCGTCGGTGGCCGAATACCTCGCACCCTGTCGGATCCTCGAGTCCGCCGGACGCACGTTCCCGGTTGACGTCGAATACGCCCGCCGCGCTCCGACCGGGGAGATCTGGGACGCCGCCGCCGAGGCGGCTGCCGCTGGGTTCCCGCTCACCGACGGGCACGCGCTCGTCTTCATGCCGGGAGCCTACGAAATCCGCCGGACCATCGAGGCCATCCAGCGCCGACTCGGTTCCAACGTCCCGGTGCTGCCGCTCCACGGCGAACTTCCCGCCGACCAACAGGACGCCGCCGTCGCCGACCGCTCGGATCGCCGGGTGATTGTGTCGACCAACGTCGCCGAGACCTCGCTGACCATTTCCGGCGTCACCCTCGTCGTCGACTCCGGCCTCGCCCGCAAGGCGCGCTTCGATCCCCGCCGCGGCATCAACACGCTCTACGTCGAACCCATCAGCCTCGCCTCCGCGGATCAACGCTCCGGCCGCGCGGGTCGCACCGGGCCCGGGCGTTGCGTCCGACTGTGGACCGAGGCCTCGAACCGCCACCGCGAACTCCGCGACGAGCCGGAAATCAAACGCCTCGACCTCGCTGAGGTTGTGCTCGGACTCACCGCCGCCGGCGTCGAGGACCTCGACTCGTTCCGCTGGCTCGACCCGCCCGATCCCGTAGCTCTCGCGCGGGCGACTGACCTCCTGCGCGATCTCGGGGCACTGAGCACGACGAACAAGATCACCGAGGTCGGCCGTCGAATGCTGTCTTTCCCGGTTCATCCGCGCTACGCCCGGATGTTCCTTGCCGCTGGCGAGCAGAACTGCGTGAGCGAGGCCATCCTCATCGCGGCCTTGACCCAATCGCGCAACCTGCTCCTCCGCGCCGACAAGCGCACCGCGGAAGCGAGAGAGTCCGCCTGGGGATCGGCCAATTCCGATTTCGAGGTTCAAATCCGAGCCTTCGAATGGGCGCAAGCGCGGCGCTTCCGGACCGACGATTGCCGTCCCCTCGGCGTCCACGCGGAGACGGCTCGGCAGGTCAGCAAGCTCGCCGAACAGTTCTCCCAGATCGCGCGATCGGAAGGTCTCCCACGAAATCGCGAACGCGCCTCGGACGAAGCCATCGCCCGCTGCATCCTGGCCGGATTCGCAGATCACGTCGCCAAACGCCGTGGTCCCGGAACCCTCTCGTGCGACCTGACCCACGGTCGCCGCGGAACGCTGGCGAAAGACAGCGTCGCGACCGATTCCAATCTGCTCGTCGCGGCCTCCATCGACGAGATCGAGCGACGCTCGGGCGAAGCCGACGTCGCGTTGAGTCTGGCGACCGGTATCGACGAAGCCTGGCTGCGCGAAATGTTTCCCACCGATTTTTCGGAGACGTCGGAAGTGATCTTCGACGCGACTCAGAAGCGAGTCGTCGAACGGAGCGCAAAAATGTTCCACGACCTCCCGCTCGAACTCAAGGACCGGGACGCCAAGCCGTCCGCCGCGGCTTCCGCCTGCCTGGCGAACGAAATCTTCCACGGCAATCTCGTCCTCAAGCAATGGGACGACGAGGTCGAACAGCTCATCCGCCGAGTCAACTGCCTCGCCGACTGGTTTCCCGATCTCGGCGTCGCGCCCATCAGCGAAGCCGACCGCGAAATCCTCCTGACCGAGATCTGTTCCGGCGCGACGAGTTACCGGGAGGTCAAAGACCGTCCGGTCAAGCCGGGCGTCCGCGGCTGGCTGACCGCCGCCCAGTTGGCGCAATTCGATCGGCTCGTCCCCGAGCGAATCGAACTCCCTGGCGGACGCCGCGCCAAGGTCACCTACTCCGAAGGTGCGAGCCCGGTCGTCGCGGCCCGCATCCAAGACCTCTACGGCGTGACGAAACCAATCTTGATTTGCGCTGGTCGGATTGCGTGCACGATCCAAGTGCTCGCACCGAATTTTCGCCCGGTTCAGATCACGACCGACCTCGCGAACTTCTGGAAAGAATCCTACCCCAAGCTCAAGCTCGAGCTTCAGCGCCGCTACCCAAAGCACGAGTGGCGCTGACGCCCCCGCCCGGCGCGCCGCCTACTCCACGCGACGTAGCTTTCGCACGAGTCCGCGATCGATTACCCGAATCCCGGACCGGGTGAAATCACTGAATCCCGAAACCACCACTCCGAGTTGGACCAGCCGCCCCCGAAAGAATCCGAAGACCGGCCCGCCACTCATCCCCCCCTCGGTGCCGTAGCTTCGGTTTTCGAAATACGCACCCTTCATCCGGAAATAGCCTTCCGTCGGCGCAACCGACAGAGGGAGTCGGCCATTGTGACGATCCAACCCGTAGCCCAGCGCGTAGGTCGGATTCCCATTTTTGAGTGCCACGATCCGGCTGGTATACGGCGCGGCCTTCTGAGAAAGCCGCCGCGAGAAGGTCAGCCAACCGGTATCGGTGGCAAATGCCCGCAGCGAATCGGAATTCCGGTCCGCTTCGTTGACGTAGGTCGTCGTGTAGAGATACGTCGCCTCGGCGCGAGCCCGCCGTTTCGCGCTGCCTTGATACTGTCCAAGCGCAAAATTCACGTCGGTGCTGAAGCCCTCGCGTCCGTCGTAAAGGTTGTGCGCCGCCGTCAACGCGACGGTTGGTTTGATCAAAGTCGCGCTGCCGGAATAACGCTGCCGACCACTGAAGAAACTCACGGCGCCCACCATCGAGTAAGGGAACGTGCGAGCGTCCGCGCGAGCCAACGGTTCTGGTAGATTGCGATCGTTGCCACGCAGCGATTTCGTCTCGAAGCCCTTCTCCACGAGACTCGGCAAAGCCTCGGGCGCGGTAAGGATCGGGGTCCGATACCCCGGCTTGGAACCGCCCGCGCAAACCAACCCCGCGCTCAAAACCCACGCAGCCATCGTGATCCTTTTCATCAAGCTCAGGCTACACGGGACTTGATGAGATTCAACCACCGGGGATACGGCGACGATTTCGAGGGCGGTATGTCACCGTGGGGGCTGAGTCTCGATTCCCGTTCAACAGCCCCGTTTCTGCGATATTCGCAATACCTTGCGACACTGCCCGTGATCTGCTTGTTTCCCCTTCCGCATGAGCTCCGATACTTCCGCCCTTCCGCCCACCAAATCGGCCATGGAACTTGCCGCGGAGACGAAGAATCCTCTCCGCAAGCTCTACTACTGGACCCTCTATTGGTCTGAGACGCCCTACGCGCTGCCTGCGCTCTTCATCGTTTCGTTCGCGGAATCGTCCTTCTTCCCCATCCCGCCCGACATCCTGCTCATGGCAATGTGCTTCGCCACCCCGAAGCGGTGGATGACCTACGCGTTCTGGTGCACCCTGGCCTCCGTCCTTGGCGGCATCTTTGGTTGGTATATCGGTTGGGGCCTGTGGGAAGGCGTCGGCCAGCCCATCGTGAATCTGTATCACGGCCAGGACGTGATGGATCGCGTGAAAGAACTCTACGACCAATACGGCTTCTACGGCATCCTCACGGCTGCCATCACCCCGATCCCCTACAAGGTTTTCACGATCGCGTCGGGCGTCTTCGAATTTAGCCTGCCGCAGCTCATCGGCGCTTCCTTCATTGGTCGCGGTTTCCGCTTTTTCCTCGTCGCTGGTTTGATTCGCGGCTTCGGTCCGAGAATCAAACCCTTCCTTGAAAAGCACTTCGAGCTTACCATGCTGCTCATGCTTGTCGTTGGCGTGCTGGGCGTGCTGGCGATCAAGCTCATTCCGCACTAGCGCATTCGTTCGATGGCCATTCCTCCCACCTCCAAGGAAGAAGTCAGCCGGGTCGGTCGGGTTTTTCGACATCTCGGCAACCGGCTGTTCACCGGCGTTCTCGTCGCCGTCCCCCTCCTGGTCACGTTTCTCGTCCTCCAGATCGCCTACAATTTCATCGACGCCCGCGGCGAGTGGCTCTGGAAGCAATTCGGCTGGGAGGAAATCCCGGGACTCGGCTTCGTCAGCACGCTCTTTCTGCTCATCCTGCTCGGCTACTTCGCCACGAACGTTCTTGGCCGAAAGGTCATCGACACCTTCGAGAAAATCCTGACCAAAATTCCGCTCATCGCTCCGGTTTACAATGCCGTCAAACAAGCGCTCGAGTCGTTCAAGAACATGGGCAGCGGGAAGCAGTTCACTCGGGTGGCCTACGTCGAATACCCGAGTCCCGGCTGTCGACTGATCGCCTTCGTCACCGGCCACTTCGTCGAGACGACAACGGCAATCGAAATGACCACCTGCTTCATCCCGACGTCACCCAGTCCGTTGACCGGGTTCGTCGTTTGCATTCCGACCGACCAGGTTCTCGAAAGCGGACTCACACTCGAGCAGGCCACCAAAATCATCATGTCCGCCGGTCTCGTCGCTCCGCATCAGGCCCCCGTCCCCTCCGTATCAGGGACCGTCCTGACCCCCGTGTCAGGGGCTCCGCGTTGAACAAATCTGCCTCGTCCGGCGTTTCATTTGCGTAACCATTACTGCAAATGAAAAATCCTTACGCTAAGCTCAATCAAAGCAACCTCTCCCTCGCCGACCTGATCGAAGCCGTGTCCTCAGTGGCTAAAAACAACGGCGAGACCATCGCTGCCGTTTCCGACCTGATTAACTCCGGTCGTGTCCGCATCGCTTCAGCCAACGGCACCCGCCGGATCAAGCTCGCCTGATCTCTGCCCGGCCTCAGACGGCCGCGAGCCGTCTGAGATAGGAATACGAATAGATCCCGGTGCGGTGCCCGTCGCCCCACTTCGGTTGCCACCCGTAACCCCCGACAAACTCCCACCCGACCAGGTCGAAACTGGTCGGTGAAAATTCGACGTCTGGTCGGATCACCCGCCCGAGCACGTCGGGCTCACCTCCGCACGCCGCGCACGGACACGCGCGGCGCAATCGTTCCAACCCGAGGAACGACTCCACGCCATCGTTCCAGGCGATGGCCAATTCTTCGCCGATGCGATTGACGAGGGTCGGTGTGAGCGTTTCCGGCATTTTCCCACGATAGCGACCCACGGCGGTGGACAACAAGCCGACTTGCGGGGAATCTGTCAGTCATGACACCGCCCGAACTCCTCGCGCCCGCCGGCGATTGGGATTGCGTCCGCGCCGCCGTCGCAAACGGCGCGGACGCCGTGTTCTTCGGGTTGCCGAAATTTAACGCGCGGATGCGAGCCGAGAACTTTGACGATCTCCCGGCCGTCGTCGATTTTCTCCACAATCACGGCGTCAAAGCTTACGTCACTTTCAACGTTCTGGTCTTTACGGACGAATTGGCCTCCGCCGCCGATCAGCTCCGCGCGCTGGAAGACGCCGGAGTCGACGCCGTCATCATTCAAGACGTCGGCCTCGCCGATCTCGCTCGGCGGATCACGCCGAACCTCCGCGTCCACGCCTCCACTCAGATGACCGTGACGTCCCCCGAAGGCGTCGCCTTCGCCCGCGATCTCGGTGTTCGGCAGGTTGTCCTCGCCCGCGAGCTTTCGCTCCGGGAGTTCAAAAAATTCGACCCCACGGTGGTGCCACTCGAGGTCTTCGTGCACGGAGCACTCTGCGTCGCCTATTCCGGACAGTGTCTCACGAGCGAATCGCTCGGCCAGCGAAGCGCCAACCGCGGCGAATGCGCGCAGGCCTGCCGCATGCCCTACGAGCTGATCGTCGACGGCGCGCCGCGAGACCTCGGCGACCGCCGTTACCTCCTTTCGCCCCAGGATCTCGCCGCCGTCGAAGAAATCCCCAACCTCGTCTCACTCGGCATCCGCAGTTTCAAGATCGAGGGTAGACTCAAGACTCCGGAATACGTCGCCGCCGTCACCCGCGTCTATCGCCAGGCCCTCGACGCCGCCATCGAGCAACGGGAGCACACCGCGACGACCGACGACTGGTATCGCCTGGAAATGACCTTTTCCCGCGGCCTCTTCAGCGGCTGGATGCACGGCGTCAACCACCAGGCACTCGTGCCCGCCCGCTTCGGGAAGAAACGCGGACCCTTCGCCGGGCGCGTGACCCGCGTCGCCAGAAACTGGATCGAACTCGACGGCTCCCTCCCACTTCGCTCGGGAGACGGGATCGTTTTTGACACCGGCGGCGACACGAACGCGGAGGCCGGCGGACGCGTTTCCGCAGTGCGGGGGTCGAAGATCGAGTTCGACCCCGCCCGCACCAACCTCTCCGGCGTCGCACCCGGGCACCGCGTCTGGAAAACGGACGATCCCGCCCTCGAGCGCGAGCTCCGCACGACCTTTGCCGGCCACCTTCCCTCTCGCCCCAAGCCACGCCTTGATATCACGGTCACCGGACGCGTGGGCGACCACCTGCACATCTCAGCCCGAGGCGCATCCGTCACGTCGACCAATCCGCTCGATGCCGCCCGCAATCAGCCGCTCACAACCGAAAAGCTGGCGACCCAGCTGGGGAAGCTGGACGAAACGCCGTTCTCTCTCGGCAAAATCGAGAACCAGATCGCGGGGGACGTCATCATCCCGGTCAGCGAACTCAACCGGCTCCGCCGCCAGCTCGTCCATCGACTCACCGAGCGTCCGCCGCGACCGGTGATCCCGCTTCCGAATTTCCCGACCGCCCCGGATGCGCCGACGGACGGACCGCCGCAACTCACCGTGCTCTGCCGTTCGATGGAACAACTCGGCGCGTCGCTCGACGCCGACACCATCTACGTCGATTTCGAAGACATCCGCCGTGCGCGCGACGCGGTCACCTACGTTCGCGACAGCGGATCCGCGGCGGCTATCTTCGTCGCGACGCCGCGGATTCAGAAAGCTGGCGAGCAGGGATTTTTCAAAGTCATCGAGAACGCGAGACCAGACGGCGTCCTCATCCGAAACGTTGGCGCCATCGAGTATTTCCGCGAAAGCCCACTCCGCCGAATCGGCGACTTTTCTCTCAACGTCGCAAATCCTTTCACCGCCGAGGTCTTCCACAATCTTGGGTTGGAGCGTCTGACCATTTCCTACGACCTGACCATCGGCCAGGTACTCTTACTCCTCGGCTCGGCACCCGCGGAGTGGTTCGAGATCACGATCCATCAGCACATGCCGATGTTTCACATGGAGCACTGCGTCTTCGCCGCGTTCCTTTCCGAGGGCACCGACCACACAAACTGCGGACGCCCCTGCGACACGCATCGTGTCCACCTCCGCGATCGGGTCGGCGTCGAGCATCCACTCCGCGCCGACGTCGGGTGTCGGAACACTCTCTTCAACGCGAAGGCCCAGACCGGGGCAAAATTTTTCACCGACCTCCGCGAGACCGGACTCCGCCAGTTCCGCGTCGAGCTGCTCGAAGAATCCGGTGCCGAGACCCGCGAAATTCTGGAGACCTATCGCGCCCTGCTCGAAGGGCACACCACCGGCGAATCACTTTGGCGCAGTCTACGAGCCCGACCGCAACTCGGCGTGACCCAGGGCACCTTGTAGCGGATGCACATATTCGAGACGCTCGCGCCCATCATTATCCTGCTTGCCGTCGGCGCGGCGTTGGCCCGCTGGCGATTCCTCGGCCGCGAGTTCATGAGCGATCTTAATCGGCTCGTGTTCTACCTCGCGCTGCCGAGCCTCATTTTCATGAGCGTGGCGACGGCCGCCAAACCGGCTGACGACACGCTCACCATCATCGCCGTTTTGAGCGGCGCGACCATGGTGTCCGCGGCCGTCGGCGGAGCACTCGCTCGCTGGGTCCTTCGCATTCCGTTCGCAGCTCTGGGCACCTTCGTCCAAAGCGCGTTCCGCGGAAACCTCATGTTCGTCGGGGTTCCAATTCTCACCTACGCACTGGCCGAGCTACCGACCGCCGAACGCGAGAAAGCCATGGCCACCATCTTTTTGGCGATCACGCCGATCATGGTCCTCTACAACGTGCTTTCGGTGATCGCGCTTCAAGCCAGCGACACCCAATCCGGACGGGGCGGCACCTCTCTGATGCTCCGAAACATCGCGACCAATCCGTTGATCCTGGCCTGCGCCGTCGGATTGCTGTTCATGCACTTCGGTTTACCCGTCCCGATTTTCGTCGGGCGATCGCTGGACGCGCTCGGCGGCGCCGCCGTTCCCGTCGCCCTACTTTGCGTCGGCGGAACACTCCACTCCATCGAACTCTCTGGCAATCGGGTCACGATTATCGCCGCGGCGGTCGTCAAAGTCTTCATCGGCCCGGTCGTAGCTTTCGCGATGGCCCGTGCCTGCGGACTCAACGGAACGGAATTGCAGATCATCGTCGTTCTCGTGGCTTGTCCGACGGCAACGGCGGCCTACATCATGGCTCGGCAGATGCGGGGCGACGACTCCCTGGCGGCAGGATCCATTGCGCTCAGCACGATCCTCGCGTTCGTCTCGCTCGCACTCGCGCTAGCCCTGACGTCGTAAGGTCACGGGACGCGAAGTCTGGATTTGCAGGGGAGGGGGTTTCTTCCTATCGTCGCTCCCTCATGGCGGAAGTTGGATCGGATGCTCGCGCAGCTGAGCGCAAAAAATTTGTGGGCGCCTACCGCACGATGCTTCTGGCGAGGATCCTCGAGGAAAAGCTGGCGGCACTCTATCGCGGCGGAAAAATCAAGGGCGGCGTCTTCCTTGGCCGCGGTCAGGAAGCGCTCAGCGTCTCCGTCGGCTGCCACCTCCGTCAAGGCGACATTTTTGCTCCTCTCATCCGCGATCAGGCGGGACGAATGGCGTTCGGTGACACGGTTCTCGACACGCTCAGGACTTATCTCGGCTCGCAGCTCGGCTCGATGCGGGGCCGCGACGGGAACATTCACCGCGGTCGACCGCGCGAAGGTTACTACGCCATGATCAGTCATCTCGGCGCGATGATTCCCTTGGTCGCGGGCGGTCTGATGGCGCGCCGTTTCCGTGGCGAGTCCGGGATCGTCGGTGCCACCTGCATTGGAGACGGCGGCACCTCGACGGGTGCTTTTCACGAGGGTCTGAACACCGCCGCCGTCGAACGCCTACCGCTCGTCGTCGTCGTGGCGAACAATCAATACGCCTACTCCACACCGACGGCCCGTCAGTATGCCTGCGCGGACCTCGCGGATCGAGCAGCCGGCTACGGCGTTGCCGGCCACCGCGCGATCGGCACGGATCTCTCGGATTGCCTGCGCGTCGTCGGCGGGGCCATCGAAGCTGCCCGCAGCGGCGGCGGCCCCCAGCTTGTCGTCGCCGATCTCCTTCGCCTCGTCGGCCACGGCGAGCACGACGACGGTTCCTACATCGCGACGGAACTCCGGAACGCGGAAGTCGGACGGGATTGCCTCGTCGTCGCGGAGGAATCCCTGCTCGGTAACGGATGGGCGGACGAAGCTCAGATCGCCGAGTGGCACACTGAGGCGAAGACCGAGGTCGACGAAGCAGCCGCCCGCGTCGCCCGCGAACCCGCCCCGGACCCGGCCGACGAGGAATGGTCAGCCATTTCCAGCGAGCGACTCAACGACCGGTTTGCGGAGGTCGGCGTATGACCTATCTCCAAGCCATCTGCGAAGCCCAGGGCCGGGTGCTCGCCGACGACGAACGCGTCTTCATCTACGGGCAGGACGTCGGCAGCTTCGGCGGAGCGTTCAAGGCCACCAAGGATCTCGCCAAGAAATTCCCTGGCCGCGTGCTGGATTCGCCCATCAGCGAAGATGCCATGATGGGTATGGCGATCGGCGCTGCCATCGAGGGAATGCGTCCGATCATCGAGATGCAGTTCGCCGATTTTTCGACGTGCGGCTTCAACCAGATTGTCAACCAAGCTGCGACTTTGTTCTACCGCACCGAGGTGCCCTGTCCCCTCGTCGTCCGTCTGCCATCGGGTGGCACCCCGGGCGGCGGCCCGTTTCACAGTCAGAGCATGGAAGCGATCTACGCCCACTATCCGGGGACGATCGTTCTGACTCCGGCGACCGTCGAAGATGCCTACACGATGCTGATCGAAGCGGTCGCGATCGACGACCCGGTCATCTACTGCGAACATAAATTTCTCTACAACCATCTCAAAGCTGACGCGCTTCCGACCGAGAGCTTGCCCGTCGGGCGCGCCCGCATCGCCCGACCCGGTCGCGACGCGACCATCGTCACCTACAGCGCGATGCTGCACGAATCACTGGCGGCGGCGGAGAGTCTCACCGAAGACGGCTACGAAATCGAAGTCGTCGATCTGCGCTCCATCAAGCCCTTGGATACCGACACCGTTCTGGCCTCCGTCTGTCGAACCGGTCGGCTGCTCTGCGTCGGCGAGGCTTGGCCGTGGGGCGGCGTGACCGCAGAGGTGATTGCGCGCGTCTCCGCCGAAGCGTTCGGCATGCTCGACGCCCCGCCGCAACGCTTGAACGCCCGCGACACGCCTGTCCCCTACCACCCCGACCTCTGGGGAACCCACCGGCCGACGGCTGGCACGATCGCCGGCGCAACCCAACGACTTCTGGAACTTTAATTTTCTGATCCCATGCCCCAGGTCCCAATCATCATGCCCCAGCTCGGCGAATCGATTGCCGAGGCGACAATCGTCCGTATCCTCGCTGAAGTCGGCGAATCCGTCGTTGCCGACAAGGACATCATCGAAGTCGAGACGAACAAAGCCGTCATGGGCGTCACCTCGCCGTGCAATGGCACGGTCGCCGAAATCCGCGCCGAGGTGGACCAGAGCTACCTCGTCGGATCGGTCTTGGGCCTGATCGAGGTCACCGATGAGGAGGCCGAACGGATCGGACTCGAGGATCAACCCGAGCCGCCCAAGCGTGAGGAAAAAGAAACCCGCAAATCACCCGCGAAGAGCAAGTCACAAACGGTCGAGCCCACGGTCAGCGGACTTCCCGTCCCCGCCCCCGCCGGCGGCGCAACCTACCTTTCTCCGCGCATGAAGGCCCGCATGGCGGAATTTGGCCTTCACGCCGCGGATCTCGCCGGCGTCCCCGGCAGCGGTGCGTCGGGCCGCGTCACGATCGAGGACCTCGAGAAATTCCTCGGCGACATCGAGCGTAACCGGACAACGCCTGCTTCGAGCATGCGAGTGGCCGTCGCGGACGCGATGCGCCGGAGTTGGACCCGCCCGCTGGCCACGGTCGTAATCCCCGTGCGCATGGACAAATTGTTGGCCCATCGCAAAACCCAGGATCCCCGCCCCGGCCCGGCGCTCTACGCGCTTCGCGCCCTCGCCATGGCCCTCGGCGAAAACAGTGCTCCAGCCGGCCGACTCATCGGCGGTCGGATCGTTCACCCGCGCTCGGTCGACATCGGCTTCGCCGTCGAGGCCGAGGATGGAGTCATGGTCCCGGTCATCCGCAACGCGGACCAGGCACCACTGACCAATCTAGTCGAGCGCTACAACCGCCTCGTCGACCTAGCCCGCCAGCGCCGGATGCCGCCCGCCGACACCGGCGGATCCATCGCTACCGTAACAAACTACGGGACTTTCGGCTTAACGCTTGCCACCCCCATCCCCCTCCCGGAGCAGACGATCCTCCTCGGGATGGGAGCTGGCGCGACCGTCCCGAGCTGGGACGCGGAGCTGGAGGAATTCCTCCCGGTTACGGAGGCGATGTTCACGCTCAGCTTCGACCATCGTGTTCTCGACGGCGGCGCCGCCGGTCGCCTGCTCAAACGGGTAGCGGAACTTTTGAACACGCCCGAGGATCTGTAACGAACTGTAGTGGAACTGCACCTTGCTCCAGAAGTTCAGCCTTTGACGACACGGCGGCCAATTTGGCTCAGGTTCCTCGCTCCTCCAAAACGCAGGGACACTCCCGCCCTTTGTCCTTTGACTTTCGAAGTTTCGACTTTAACACTTCTCCCCTTTTCCCGATGCCTGACTACAACCTGAGCCATCTTGACCAACTGGAGGCGGAAGCCATTTTCATCCTTCGCGAGACGGCAGCCCAGTTTCGAAAGCCCGCCCTCCTTTTTTCCGGGGGAAAGGACTCCATCCTCATGGCACATCTCGCTCACAAAGCGTTTTGGCCGGCTAAAATCCCCTTCCCGCTGGTGCACGTGGACACCGGGCACAACTTCGACGAGACGATGACCTATCGGGACTCCTACGTCGAAAAGCTGGGGGCAGAGCTTGTCGTTGGCTCCGTCCAGCAATCCATCGATGAAGGCCGCGTAGTTGAAGAGAAGGGCATCAATGCTTCGCGTAACAAGCTACAGACCGTCACGCTCCTCGATACCATTGAGGCCAATGGCTTCGACGCTTGTCTCGGCGGTGGACGCCGCGATGAAGAAAAAGCCCGCGCCAAGGAACGTTTCTTCTCCCACCGTGACGAATTCGGCCAGTGGGATCCGAAAAACCAGCGACCAGAGCTGTGGAATCTCTTCAACGGTCGGAAGGGCGAAGGCGAACATTTCCGCGTCTTTCCGCTGTCCAACTTCACCGAAATGGACGTCTGGCTTTACATCCAGCGTGAAAAGATTGAGCTCCCTTCCCTCTACTTCTCGCACGAACGAGACGTCTTCATGCGGAACGGAACCATGCTGGCCGTGACGGAATTTCTGGAGCCTCAGGGTAGCGAAACGGTGGAGAAAAAGATCGTGCGATTTCGGACCATTGGCGACGCCACCTGCACCGGCGCCGTGGAGTCCCGGGCCACGTCGCTGGACGACATCATCGCCGAGGTTGCCGCATCCCGGCAGACCGAACGCGGCACCCGCTCCGACGACAAGCGTTCCGAGACCTCGATGGAAGACCGCAAGCGGGAAGGCTACTTTTAATTTTAATCATCGATGGATATTTTACGTTTCACCACCGCCGGATCGGTTGACGACGGCAAGTCGACACTGATCGGCCGACTTCTGTTCGACTCCAAGAGCATTTTTGAGGATCAGATGGAGGCCATGGAGGAGAGCTCCAAACGTCGTGGCGACGCGAACGTCAACCTCGCGCTACTGACCGACGGCCTCAAAGCAGAACGCGAGCAAGGCATCACCATCGACGTCGCCTACCGCTACTTCGCCACGCCGAAGCGAAAATTCATCATTGCCGACACCCCGGGGCACATCCAGTACACCCGCAATATGGTCACCGGCGCCTCCACGGCGAACCTGGCGATCATCCTCATCGATGCCCGGAAGGGCGTGATCGAGCAGACCAAACGGCACTCCTTCATCGCCGATCTTCTCAAGATCCAGCACGTGGTCGTTTGCGTGAACAAGATGGACCTCGTGGATTACGACGAATCCGTTTACACGCAGATCGTCGAGGATTACAAATCCTTCGCCTCTCGGCTCGACAGCCTCGTTGACATCACGACCATCCCGATCAGCGCCCTCAACGGCGACAACGTCGTTGATAAATCCGAAGCGATGCCATGGTATCAAGGTCCGTCGCTTTTGTATTTTCTCGAGACCGTTTACGTGGGAGGGGAGCACAATCACGTCGACGCTCGGTTCCCCGTTCAGACCGTTATTCGTCCGCAGTCGTCGGATTTTCACGATTACCGCGGATACGCCGGGCGGGTCGCTGGTGGCGTTTTCAAGCCAGGAGACGATGTCGTCTGTCTCCCGTCCGGCTTCGCGACGAAGATCAAGGGAATCCATTCCTCCGACGGCGACCTCCAAGAGACTTTTGCGCCGCAGTCGACGACCCTGACACTCGCCAACGAGATTGACATTTCGCGGGGTGACATGATCGCCAAGCCCAATAATCCGCCGAAAGTTTCGCAAGATATCGAGGCGATGATTTGCTGGTTTTCGCAGACTCCGATGCAGGAGCGAGGCAAGTATCTGATCCGTCACACGACGCGGGAAACCCAGGCGGTCGTTCGAGACGTCCGCTATCTTGTCGACATCAACACTCTCCACAAGGTCGAGGGAAGCCGCTCTTTCGCGATGAACGACATCGGCCGGATTACGCTCCGCACCGCGACCCCTTTGATTCATGACTCCTACCGACGAAACCGGATCACCGGATCGTTCGTCCTCATCCACGCCGGGACGAACGAAACCGTTGCCGCCGGAATGATTGTCTGACCTGACGATGATCGCCGAACTCCTACAGATCGCCCGCGAGGCGGGCGAAGTCATTCTCTCTCACTATGGTCAGGAGATACCCGCAGAGAAGAAAGCGGACGACTCTCCGCTGACGTTGGCCGACCGCGCCTCGCACGCCTACATCGTTGAGGCCTTGGAAAGACTGACCCCAGACGTTCCGATTATTTCAGAGGAGGGCGAATTGGCCCCGCACGCTCAGCGGCAGCAGTGGGATAAATTCTGGCTCGTCGATCCACTCGACGGCACCAAAGAATTCATCAAGCAGACCGGCGAGTTCACCGTCAACATCGGGCTCGTCGCCAACGGCATCCCTACCGTAGGCGTCGTCCACGCCCCAGCAATCAAGACGACCTACTGGACCGACGGAACGACAGCTTGGAAGGCCGTCGATGCTGAAGATCCAGTTCAGATCCACGCCGGGCGATACGAATCTGGAGCGTCACCAACGATTGTTGCCAGCCGCGATCACGCCGGACCTGAGGTCACCAAGCTGGTCGAGGCGAACCCCACGGCCACGCTCCGAAGCATGGGAAGTTCCCTCAAGTTCTGTCTCGTCGCCGAGGGCGCAGCAGACATCTACCTCCGTGACGTTCCCACGATGGAATGGGACACAGCCGCCGCCCATGCAGTTGTTCGTGCCGCTGGAGCCAGTCTGAGACAAATCGACGGCGAGGAGCTACCCTACAATAAATCTGACGTTCGAAATGGTGCGATTGTCACGCTACGTAGCGGTGCTGACGCACTCATCGGCGAGGAAGGTTGACGAGATGACGGAAGGTTCAAACTTTCCTGCATTTTTTTCTTTCACTCTGACTCGATCGAACCGATGGTCCTAACAACCGAGGCTTGAAAGCGCTTTGCAAAAAGTGAAAGATGGCCCCTTAAAAAACATTGACTGATTAAACATCGGGATTAATACATTCAGCACATGACTAAAATACTTGGAACACTCATTCTGGTTACCGGACTCAGCGTCTCGATGTTGCCTGCCACTGCAAGCGCACAAACGAGCGATAAAGATAAGAAGAAAATCGATCGCTTCTTCAAAAAGCTCAAGAAACTGCCAAACGGACGTTCTCGGCCCGCGAAGGTGATTTCTTTCTCGCGTAAGCTCGTGAAGCTCGATCCCAAGAAGGCCAAGAGATACTACAAGACCGCTACAGTTAAGTTTTTGACTGCGTTTGCAGAGCGGAAATCGATCCAGTTGGAGGGTATCTACACCCGTCTGTTGTCTCGTGCTGCAGCGAAGGGGCAGATTTCCAATGCGATCGCTAAACGCAATATCCGGCTGACCGAAAAGATCCTCGCAAGAATCATCCTGCGGAACAATCCGACACCGACGCCAGTTCCGACACCGACGCCTTACCAGGCCTGATCGGTCTGAGACGGTTTCAGAACTTATTCCTGAAACGTCGTTGACTGACCAAGTCAGCTTCAACGAGAGAAATTAAGAATGGGAGGCAGGTAATCTGCCTCCCATTTTTTTCATCAAATTTTCGAATCGCATCTCGCTAGACGTCTATTCCCAGGCGTCGGAATGAAGAAATGTGCGGTTTTTGGATTGGTATCTTGGTCGCACCGGGATACGTTCCCATGCTTTCACCTAGATGACCCGACCATGCATTTCCCATTGGCTCCTCTCTGTAAGTTGTCGAGGCATTTCAGTCGCAGCAGCCGTCGCAGCGGCGTTATCTGTGTTCGGTTGTGCTGCTCCGATCGAACAACGAGTTATCAATATCGACCCAACGACACTTACCAACGAACTCGAGAACTATCGACTCGGCCCCGGTGATGTCGTGCAAGTCGCCGTGTTTCAAGAGGAAGACATGCTCTCCCAACAGCGGATCGGCCAAGATGGAACCATCAACTTCCCACTTGTAGGTCGTGTCGCGATAGGTGGCCGGACAGTGGAACAAGCGGCCGACATCATTGCGGCTAAGCTCAAGGGCGGTTTTCTGATAAATCCCCAGGTCACCGTCAATATTTTCGAATACGCCCCACGTCGCTTTACGATCTTCGGACAGGTCAACTCCGCCGGCAGCTATGAAATTCCAAGCGAAGAACTCGTGACTCTCGCCACGGCAGTTGCGATCGCGGGCGGCAATACCCGGATTGGGAATCTACGAAAAGTGACTGTCACCAGAACGACCGCCGAAGGGGTAATCGAATATCGAGTCAACCTCCTAAGCCCCGAAGGACGTCAGTTTGTCGTCCAAAACCGCGATTTGATTACGGTGCCAGAAAGCCTGTTTTAGCCACATGTCCTCATCATCAGACCAAGAGCCGGACGATTTTCGCTCGGGATATCAAGTTTCAGAATACGAGGAATCGGAAGGAATCTCAGTTGACATCGGCCGCATCTTAGCGGCGTTGAAGAAATATTTCTGGGTCGTTCTTCTCTTCCTTATCGCCGGCGCAATCGCGGCGGTAACTTTTCTCAACGTCGCGACACCGATCTACCAATCGAACGCTGTTCTCAAAGTCGAGCAGCGAGTAATGGACGCTGCACCGACCTCTTCCCTAGCAACCAATTCGTACGAAGATCTTCGCGCGATGGAAATGCTAGGAACCATCCAGCGTGGTTTCCTTAGTCGGACTTTGATGGAACAGGTAACTGAGAAATTGAAACTCGTGGACCGCAAAGAGTTCCTTCCAGACCTCCCGGCCAGCGAACGGACAAGCGAAGCCTGCGTTGTGATGCTCCTCGAAAACACCGAAGCCGAGGTCATCCGCGGAACCCGCCTGATTCGGGTAGCCTTTAATCATCCGGATCGCGAATTGGCAACAGAGGTCACGGCCGCGCTCATTCGAGAATACATAGCGCTCGATGGCGCTCAGCGACTTGAAAGCGCAGGCGCGAATATCAGCTATCTGATGAGCGAGAAGACACGACTTGAAGCTAATTTACGAGCATCAGAGCAAAAGCTTAGCGAATATTCTCAAAAGTTGGACAGCGTTTCAGTTGATAGCGAATTCAATATTATTGCTGAACAAATGCGTGAATTAAACTCCCGGCTCACCGTTGCGAAAGCCGAACGCCTGAGGCTGGAGAGCGATTTTGAACAGGTTCAGCGAGCTAGCGACGACCCTCAACAACTGCTTGAAATTTCAAGTGTGGCGCAGCTTGCGGAAATTCAGTCCCTCCGTGCTCAGCTCAATGAACTGAATGCCCAGATCAGTGCTTTGTCGCAACGCTATGGGTCCCGAAACCCGGCTTTGATTGAGTTGGTGAGCCAACGGGAAGCCCTGCAACAGTCACTTTACGCCGAAGCGTTACGAGCTCCCCGCACACTCGAGATTACCCTTCGAGCGGCAGTCCAAAACGAAAAAAGTCTCGAACGTGAAACGAAGGCTCAAGAGAAGAAAACACTTAACGTCAAGAACTTGGCGATTCAATCATCCGTTCTAGAACGTCAAATTGAGGCTGATAAAATGGCATTCCAAGCCGTACTTCAACGTTTGAACGCCGAATCATCTCAGGCACGGAGCCAATCGCTTTTCCTTCAAATTGTCGACAGTGCTTCGGCGGCCTACCAGATTAAGCCGAGGCCTTTGATTGTTATTGCACTTGCGATAGTCGGATCGTTCGGGTTAGCTGCAGCTTTAATATTCCTAATTGCCGTCCTCGACACCTCAATCAAGTCAACGGACGAAGCTGAACGCATTCTTAACCTTCCCGTGTTAGCGGCAATCCCCGAGCTGCCGCCAGAGAAGAAAGCGCGGGCCTCCAAGTCCGACGAACCCGACGATGGTTTCGGGTCATTCCGGATTCCTTTGCTCGAAGATTCACACTCGACCGTGAGTGAATCGTTCCGAACGCTTCGTGCTTCAATTCTTATGCTGGAGGGCGACCAAAAGCGCATCCTTATCACGAGCGCAGTTCCCTCGGAAGGAAAGTCCTTCTGCGCCGTCAATGCGGCCGTTGCACTCGCCCAACAGCACACCAAGGTCCTTCTTATCGATGCCGATCTTCGCAAACCGGTCATTGAGGAACGTCTTTTCGGTGGCGAGAAACAACCCGGCTTGGCGGATTACCTGATTGGCCGTGCAGACTTGGATGATGTTGTCCGACCCTCGAAGATTCCGGGACTGTCTGTCATGACGGCTGGCCGACGTTACTCCAATCCAGCTGAGCTGTTGGCGAGGCGCCAACGGGTCGAGGAATTATTGAACGAAGCCGAGTCGAAGTTTGACCGAGTCGTCATGGACTCCGCACCAGTTCTCGCCGTTAGTGACACCCTCGGGTTGGCTCCACATTTCGCCGCTGTCGCCGTTGTCGTTCGATCGCACAAGACAGCTCGGCGACTCGTGCAGAGGGCGTTGGATTTGCTCCGGCGTTCGGGACGTTCGGCTTGCGGCGTCGCACTGAACATGGTCCCCGCCCGCGGCGAAGATTATCATTATTACTATTCGCACGGCGAGGACGGTAAGGCCTACGGAGCAGACGCGACATCGTAGCCGTTTCTGTGCGTTTCTCGTTTCTTCAAAGACTGCGAGGAACCCATTCTTCTCAGCTATTTGAACATGTTGACCGCCATTTGAGGTAATACCAGCTTGTCACTCTCTGTCGTGTTCTTAAGCTCTCGGCTTTCCCGATGAGCAGCCGCCGAGCCACCTTCTACCTTCGTCTCGGCAGCACGCTGTTTCTTTGGAGCGTCATCCTGGCGGCCATTTTCTCGGGGCGTGAGATTGCCTATTTTGCGGTCATCGGCTTCATGGCCCTCACCGCTCTGTGGGAGTATTTTCGAATGCTCGACCATGACGGTATTCCAAATTTCCAGTTAACCGGCCTCGTCACGGCGGCGATTTTTCTGATCGGCAGCTTCTACTACTTCCATACTTGGAGTCCGTCTCAAGCCCTCGATTTCGAGCTCGCGATCCTCGTCCTCTTCATCGTCGTGATGTTCGCGCGGCAGATGTTCGCTCCGCTGCGAGATCGACGTCCGTTGCAGACGATGGCTTACACGCTGTTCGGCCTCCTTTACATCCCTTGGCTATTCAATTTTATTACCAAGATCTTGTTCCTTCCTCCGCGTGACCTTGCCGGAGAACCCACGGGGCAGTGGTATGTTCTCTTCCTCCTGATGGTAACGAAATTCAGCGACATGGGCGCTTATTTCTTCGGAAGTCTTTTCGGAAAGCGTCCGCTCGTCCCCCACATCAGTCCCAAAAAGACCTGGGAAGGATTCTGTGGAGCTCTTTTCACGTCCGTCCTCGCGGCCTTCATCCTCTACTGGCTGATTCCAGCGAAACTCCCCGCTTTCCAGTTCCTCGACTACGCAATCCTGGGGCTAGGCCTTGGATTCTCCGCGGTCGTGGGTGACCTCGCCGAGTCCATCGTAAAGCGGAGCACGAGCATCAAAGACAGCAGTGCAGCCCTACCCGGCATCGGCGGCACGCTGGATCTGATCGATAGCCTGCTCTTCACCGCGCCGATCCTTTACTTCTACATGCGTCTGGTGCTGAAGTTGACGTGATATTTGCCAGCCCAGGATCGCTCGAGAACGTTGCGCTCCCGCGGCTCCGGCGAGTTTCCATACTCGGAGCTACCGGCTCGGTTGGCCAGAGTGCCCTCCGCGTCGCCCGCAGCCTTCCGGACCGGATACAACTCGTCGGACTAACCGCTCACCTCAATGGCGAAGCGCTGGCCGCGGCTCAACGTGACTTTCCCGAAGCAAAAGCCGTTCGCACTGACGACGACGATGGCCCGGATCGACTCATCGAGATGGCTACGCTTCCGGAAGCCAACGTCGTCTTGATTGCGATCGTGGGAACGGCAGGCCTACGCCCGGCTTTGGCGGCGATTGAGGCAGGAAAAGACATTGCGGTCGCCAGCAAAGAAATTCTGGTCCTAGCTGGCAGCATTTTGACGGAGGCTGCACATCGACGTGGGGTCCGCATTCTCCCGGTCGACAGCGAACACAATGCGATTTTCCAATGTCTAGAAGGCAGGTCGAGCGAGCACATCTCCCGCCTCATTCTCACGTGCTCGGGGGGGCCTTTTCGCGATACCCCTGCCAATCAGTTCGCCGGCGTAACTCCTGCAATGGCCTTGAAACATCCGACCTGGAACATGGGACGGAAGATCTCGCTTGATTCGGCGACCCTCTTCAACAAGGCGCTTGAGATGATCGAGGCCCGGTGGCTGTTTGGCGTTGCGCTCGACCGGATTGACGTCGTGATCCATCCCCAGAGCATCGTCCATTCGCTGGTCGAGTTCGTGGATGGCTCTCAGCTTGCGCAGCTCAGCCACTCAGACATGGCTTTCCCAATCCAGTATGCTCTGACCTATCCGGACCGGGTCCCGGGAGCGATGAAGCAGCTCGATCTGAGTGCGATCGGCCGCTTGGAGTTCAGTGCCCCGCGCCTGACGGACTTCCCGGCTCTCCGACTAGCTCGGGAGGCAGGGACGACCGGCGGCACCCTCCCTGCGGTTCTCAATGCAGCAAACGAGATCGCAGCGCACGCTTTTCTGGAGAGCCGAATTCGTTTCCCGCAGATCTGGGAAACCGTTGAGCGAACGATGGTGGCTCACACCGTCGAAACCAACCCGGACCTCGAGGCGCTCCTTACCGCCGACCAATGGGCTCGAGAAGAGGCTACTCGCTGGGTCTCAAAGTCGATTCGCTGAGCGAACCCCTCTACTCTCCCGTTAGCGAAGCTGACTTCTTTTCGTCGGAAAATTCGGCGCCGAGTGAATCGAGCATGGCCTCGAGACGACTCTCCCGCATTTTCGCAACCTCGTCACGAAGCTGCTCCTCGAGCTTTCTCCTTTCCTGGCGGTAACGGAGTTGGAAGACCTCGCGTCGGTCGGGGGTCAATTCCAGCCCGAGATCTGCAAGCGCTCGATCTATAATTTCCTCGCGGCGTTGACGCTCGTTCAACGCTCGCTCCATCAACTTCTCACGCTCGTCCGCATCCATTCGCCGCCAACGAGACCAATTCTCGAGGAATCGTTTTTTTGCGGCGGCAGGCAGCCTCGCGAATCTCTCTTGAAACTGATCCGGAACCACTCCCGGCTCAGACGCATTGCTCTTCCGATCCGCATGTTCGCGCATCTTTCGATACCTCGCTTCATTGTTGCCACCCGCTCGTTTGTGCTGATCCGGATCCGCACGCGCACCCCGCCCGGGACCGCGTCGATCAGACGGATCACCGCCAGGCTCACCGTCAGCTTTTAGTGGCGGTGGTGGTTCCGGAGCTGCTGCAGGTGCCACGACGGGAGCCCAGCCTCCTGCAAACGCTAAAAGGAAGATGTTGCGATATTGTCCAACCATAAGGAGGAGTCTGAGCTGGCCACGATCAGGTCGAGGTCGCTGATAAATTCAAATCCTACAATCAGTTCGGCAGTCGCGTGACGCCCGACATCCGACCCCTCGTCGATGCCAACGACGCAGGCCAAGAGCACGATAACCAAGCCGCATCCAACCGGTAGTGCCGAGCGGACCCAGCCAGCAATGGCTTCCGCTGGCTTCGTTTCTTCGACCCCCCGCATCACACGGTCCGCAAACCACGGAGAAGCCCCCTTGCGCGGAACGCGATCCAGCAGATCCCAGAGTTCGTCGTGACCAGTTATTTCCTCGTCCATTTTCAACGGAAGAAATAACCCCCCCTACGCGACAAAGTTGCGGAGTTCTCTCGCAATTCAGGCCATTGCCTACCGCCCGCGACCACCGACCACTACCGACGTCGGTAGATTCTCAGCAATTCGCACCCCTCGCGCCCCTCGTAGGAGCGCGTGGGCACGGATTCTTCGAGCACTTCAAATTGCTCGTCGAACAACGCGTCAAGTTCATCGCGAGACGTTCCGAACGGGGGTCCGTCTTCGCCATGGCCGACGTCTAGAAAGAAAATCGCGACCAGCTTCCCGCCTGGCGCCAGCGAAGCGGCCGCGGAGCGAACGTAAGTCGGCCGACACGCCGGGTCGATCGCACAGAAGAGTGTGTGTTCAAAAACGAAGTCGAACGCCCCCACCATCTCGGGCGGCAGCTCCAAAAAATTTGCCAGCCGGTAGCGCTCGGAGCCAATCCGAGGCTGCGCATCCGCGAAGTTGATGGCGCTCGGCGCTAGATCAAGTCCGATCACGTAGGCCCCGGATCGGGCGATCTCGCGAACGTCGTAGCCCGTCCCACAGCCGGGCACCAGCACGCGCCCGCCAAACTCATTTTGCTCCATCCATTCGATCAGCGGCGGCGCCGCAAACCCCTTGTCCCACGGCGTGTCGTTGCTCTGGTAACGACCCTCCCAGTCGACACTGTGGGGTGCGTTACCGCTTCCGCCAGCGGCTGCCGAAGGCAACGGTGTATTGAAATTTTCGGGAGTGCTCACGGATCAGGAAGGGGATGTTGGTAGTGTGCTCGAGGACAAACGACGGGGCGAGCGCGGATTGCAGGGCTTCAAAACTCCGACCCGCTTCTGGCGTTGCGCCGATCCAATGGGCTTGCGGGGTATGATCCTCCATCCAAGTAAATGGAGTTGTCAGCAAAAGCTGACCTCCTTCCCTCATCAACTCAGGCAATCGCTCCAGAAAGGCTCCCGGCTCTGGCAGCCGACAAATCAGGTTGGCTGCCAAAACCACGTCAAACGGACCGAGGCCCACCGGCAGCGAGCAGGCGTCAGCGACGTCGAACGACACGCGGCTGCGATCGACACTCGGATCAACCTTCGCGACGTCGTTTTCCATGATCGAGCCCTCGACCACCTTCTCGAAGGCCAACTCTCCTTCCAGCACCAGAGCCCTCCCCGCTTTGATGAAAGCAT
The DNA here is from genome assembly GCA_963749035.1 of uncultured Verrucomicrobiae bacterium. Taxonomy (GTDB): domain Bacteria; phylum Verrucomicrobiota; class Verrucomicrobiia; order Chthoniobacterales; family JAATET01; genus CAVVKW01. Next base: position 119,507 of record CAVVKW010000005.1, on the reverse strand, counting down.
TTGAAAAATCAACTCCGCACACGCTCCGGCAGCAACGGGCCAGCTCGAAACTCGACCCACCGACCGCACAGCCGACATCAAGGGCCCTCGCGTCTGCCGGAACGTCGGTCAGAAGTTCCTGAACGAGGCGCTGCGCAAACCCCACCGCTTCTCGAGGTCCAGGCATGTTACCAAGAACGGACTCTTCGTCCCCGAAGTGGAACAACAGATACTCGGCAACGAGCTTGGGTGACTCGTAGAGATTCAAAACCTCACGACCGATCAGGCGATCAGCCCGTAGATGTAATCAGACGGTTCGAAACTCTCGATCAGAACCGTCGTCTCACCGTCACGGTGCATCCGGACCTGCGCGACATTGATTTCCGGAGTTTTGTGCGGGGCGAAGAGAATGTCGTCGTGCGTGGCATTACTAGCTTCCGCAAACTTGTCCGGGGTCAGGTGCCCGCCGAGATGGTCGCTTCGTCCGGTGGCGACGTGAATCGTCCCGAGGATCTTTTCGTCCTGAATGTCCCGACCGGAGACGGGCAGGATTTGCGTTCCGAAGCCCAGCTCGCCGAGTTCACCGGTCACTGGATCGCTCTTCAATTTTTCGTTATGCGCCGCGACCGTATCCGCGTTTCCTTTCAGAAGCTCCGCCTGCTGGACGCGACCGTCAGCGACATGCATGACGCCTATCGTGCCATCCTCGTATTTCATCGGAAATTTTCCGCTCGCGCTCGTCGGGACGTAATAGATCTCTCCAGCTGGCAAATTTGCTACGTCCGGCACCTCATCGCGGCAGAGGCCGTGACTTTTCTGAGCCTCCTGCTGATCGAGCTGAAGCTTCAGCGTGTAGCTATTGCTGTCGTTATCGAAATCGATCTCGATCCAGTCGGCCCGCGTGAGCCCCAGTCGGAGTTTCTCCCCGTTTGCACTGACCTCGTCGTAGTCGACCGCCAGCCCAGTGGTGAGGATCGTCTGGTTTAATCCGTGCAGCGTAGCTCCGCGGAAACCGTGCTTCTTCGCGGAAGCGGTCAACGGCGCTGTCGCCGAATAGGTCGAGATACAAAGGATAATGTCGAACTTCGGGTAGATGTCCGTTTCGAACGAATATTCCTTCCCGTCGGAGTCGATTGCGTAGTCCGGCAAATCCAGGTTGCTACCGCCCGTGTTTTTATACGCGATGAATTCCCCACCCTTTAGCTCCAATTCATCCAAGACTCCATTTTGCAGGCCAAGGTGGAAGTGCTGATGCGCATTTCGCTGAATCGAGAAATCCGGGTTTTGCAAAAACTTGAAATCGACAACGTCTTGCGGGTCATCGAGATCGATCAGAATACAAATTCGCTGCCCGGGCCGGGGCTTGAACGTGCCTTCGATGAGTCCGTAAAGGCTGAATGGAGGGTAGGTGCGGGCTGCGACTTGCTGGGAAATCGAGAGTGTGTTCATAAGACTGTGAGTTTCTTACGCGCGCGATCGACATCACGATACCGCCCGCGCGAATTTGGGAGTGAAAAGGTTCCCACCCTATTCCAGCGAAATCAAGATTCCACCCCTTGCCGGCGCGACCACCATCCCCTCGAAAACGGGTCCGGGCGCTCAACACCACCGGCTCAGCGATCTGCAAAAAGCCGGTTGTCCATCCACCGCGCCAATGCGACACCTTGGTGGTGACGACGAAGCTCGAGTTTCTCACGGCCCTTCCGCTGATTGTATTGTTGGCAGTAGTGATCGGCGGGAGTGGCGGCTGCGCATCGCCATCTGCTCGGAAAGTTGCCCAGGTCGAGACGGCGCAAAATCAGATGTTCGGCCCGTATAGTTCGCGGCGCCTCCAACGGCGAAAGAACGTCGAAGGCCGCCAGGTCAAACGCCACTGAGAAATTGGTAGAATGCGTCGTTGCACCCCGGCAGTTCCTCGTGCCCGTAGTCTGGGTAAACGATCAGGTCCTTCTTGGCCGTAATCTTATTGTATGCCGCAAACTGCGTGGACGGCGGGCAGGTCGAATCCATCAGACCAGTGGCGAACAAGGTTTGCGCCTTGATCCGAGGCGCGAGGTGTTGGACGTCGATGTATCCGAGACGTGTGAAAATTTCTTCCTCGCGCTCGTGACGCGGGTCGAAACGCCGGAAATAATCCCGGAGGTCCTCGTAAGCTCCCTTCGCCAAATCCATCTCCCAGATCCGCCGATAGTCACAGAGAAACGGAAATGCCGCGGCAGCTCGTGCGAGAGGCGGGTGTAAAGCCGCGCAAGCCAGCGTAAGCGCCCCTCCCTGCGAGCCACCCTGAGCGGCCAGGCGGGTGGGATCGACTTCGTCAAAACCGGAAACGATCCGAGCCAACTGCGCGGTATCCATGAAAATTTGACGAAAGAGCATGTTCTCTGGCGAATCGTCGATCCCCCGGGTGACTTGACCGCGGCACGTCGTCCCGTGGATTCCCCCCCGATCTTCGCTTGCACCGCCCTGCCCTCGGCAATCCAAAGCCGCCACCGACATCCCCAGACCAACGTACGGAAGGTGTCCAAACCAATCACCGCTACTGCCAGCGTAGCCGTGGAACCTCAGCAGCGCCGGATGCGGGCAACTTGCCGCCGCCATTTTGGGCCGGAGATACTTCGCGTGAATCCGACTCCCCCCGACACCCGTGAACGTGAGATGGAAACAATCCGCCACCGGCGCCTCAAACTCGGCCCGCTCGAGCTCGACCTCGCCGTCCAGTGCGTCCAATTCCGAAAGCCCGTTGTCCCAAAATTCATCGAAGTCGACTGGACGCGGATTTCGTCCAAGGTAGCGGTGAAGGTCCGCCAGCGGCAGGTCAATGAGTGGCATCGAGACAAAAATTCAGTTTGCCGGGTTTCAAAATCGGCCCGCTCAGTCGAGCGGAATGACTTCTTTGGAACGCAGGATTTGACCTTCGGTGGGCACTTCGATGGGGGAGCGGCCCGGGCCCCACAGAAGTTGCTGTGGTCGCTTCGTCAGGGCGAGAGCCAACGCCTTCGCGTAGGTTGCCGTGACCTTCAAATTTTGGACGGCGACTCTCGCGTCGCGGAACGTGGCGTCGAGGTTGTCAGCGTTATCGTCGATCAGCTTCTCCGCGCGGGCCGAAAGCCCCTCCAGTTGCTCCGCCGTGGCGCTGAGATCGGCGATCAGCGTTTTGAGACTTTGATTGTCACCGTTGACGAGATCGTCTGCGCTTTCCACCAGCGCATCCGCGTCGTCGATCAACTCATCGGCCCCGGTCAGCGATCCCTCGGCTTGGACCATCAGTTGATCCGCTGAGGAAAGTGTCCCGTCAGCCTGAACGATCAGTCCATCGACTCGCGCCAGCGTCGCCTTGGCCTCGTCGAGGAGCGACTCGACAGAATCGAAGATTCCCGGTGCCTCGTCTCCCGACTGGTTCACGAGCCCGTCGACCATCCGGAGCGTCCGATCAAGGGTGCGCACCATTTCGTCGATGGTCGTCGGGGGGATTCCCGGAATCAATTCCCCGTCGGTCAGCTTTCGCGCATCAGCCGGCCCGGCACTCAGGAGAATAAATTTATCGGCCAGCAGCGTGTCGGCGGAAACCGATGCAGACGTGCCTTCAGTGAAACTCGGGACGGTATCTTGGATAGCAAGAATCAGTTCGACCGCGGCTTCGGGATCAGACGACTCCAAGCGTTCTTCGGATGTCAGTATTCGCACCCGGCGAATCGTTCCAGCAGGCGCCCCGCCGAATTTGACCAGAGAACTTTTCTGCACGCCGGTGACGTCGGGCAGACGAACCCGCAAGGTTCGAGTCGGATTATCGAAGGGATTCCCCGTTAGAGCAAACGCCAGTGCCGCCAGCAGCACCGCGCTGCACACGATCACCCCAAGTGCGATGAGCCAATCAGCGGATTTCTTCAAGCGTGCAGGAAGGGTTGGGATTGGTGGTCAGAGGCGGTGCTCATCGCTCGCGTTCGTGTGGGTTGCCAATGAGCCGGTCGAGGTAGTCTTCTTTAGCCAAACGCAAAGGGATTGGCCCGTCAGGCTCTCCGTTGATAAATTGCTGAACTTCGGGATCATCGGAAGCGCGAATTTCCTCGGGAGTGCCCATCGTCAAGATGGTGCCTTGTTTTGGCCCGGCACCAAGGACGATCATCTTCGTCGCAATGCGAAACGCGCTCGTCATGTCGTGAGTGACGATCACCGCCGTCATGTCCAGCTTCCGCGTGAGGTCGAGCGTCAGCTCATCGATCACCGCCGTCATGATCGGATCCAGCCCCGAGGTAGGCTCGTCGGAGAAAAGTAACTCCGGGTCGAGCGCGACTGCCCGGGCCAGTCCGACCCGCTTCCGCATCCCTCCAGAGATCTCGGCTGGCTTCAGATCCTCAAATCCGGTTAGCCCCACGAGTTCCAGTTTCATCTTCACAACGAGATCGATGATCTCCGGATCCACGTCGGAATTTTCGCGCAGAGGAAGGGCAACGTTCTCGGCGACGGTGAGCGATTGCAGCAGCGCGCCGAACTGGAAATTCATGCCAAACCGGCGCCGCAGTCTGTCGTGGTCCCGGTCCGAGAGCTTCGACGTATCGTTACCAAAGATCCGCACGGAGCCGGAAGTCGGTTTGAGGATCCCGACGACGTGCCGCAACAAGGTCGACTTTCCGCAGCCCGATCCGCCCATTATGGCCAGCGTCTCACCCTTCCGAACGTCGAACGTGATGCCCTTGAGAACGGTCCGGTCGCCAAATTTACGCACGAGATCGCGCACTTCGATAACGATCTCCGCGTTAGCGAGATCTGGTGGAGGTGGGTCGGAGTCCGCCATTGCGACCGGCTTCAGCCCAGAATTTCCTCTTCGACGCGATTCTCCAAACGTCCGATTCCGTCGATTTCGACCACGACTTCGTCGCCCGCCCGCAGCCAGCGAGGTGGGTCCTGCGCCATCCCGACTCCGGACGGCGTGCCCGTCAGGATCACCGTTCCCGGATGCAACGTCGTGCTCCCGCTGAGAAAAGCGACAATTTCTGGCACCGAAAAAATCATATCTTCCGTGTTCGATTCCTGCACGACGTCTCCGTTCAGCAGCGTGCGAATTGCCAGCGCCCCCGGATCCGGAATCTCGCTGCGTGTGACAATCGCCGGACCGAGCGGCGCAAACGTGTCGAAGGTTTTACCGCGACACCATTGGCTCCCGCCGAAATCTTTCTGCCAGTCTCGCGCGCTCACGTCATTCGCGCAGGTGTAGCCGAGGACGTGATCGAGCGCCTCGTCACGTGCGACATTCTTGCACGGGCGACCGATCACGACCGCCAGCTCGCACTCGTAATCGACCCGGTCGCTGCGCAGTCCTCGCGGCAGTAAGATCGAGCCTCCCGGATGTTGCACCGCTCCCGGTTGCTTCATGAAAACAACCGGACGCTCCGGGATCGGCGAACCCGTCTCCTCAGCGTGCTTCCGGTAGTTCAGCCCGATGCAAAAGATTGCGGGCGGTGTGACCGGCGCAAGGAGTCTCGCAACTTCGACCGCCTGATCGCTCCCGGTGGCATCGCGCAGCTCCGTCACCGATCCGCCCGGATGTTGCTCCCCGGTGCCGATCTGACCCGACCTCGTCTCATACCGCACGATTCTCATGACCGCTTTCGCGTTAGCATGAACTCGTTCCCAGCCGGATCAACGCACATTGCCAGGTGAGGCGGCTCCCCATCCTCCGACTGCGGATCACGGTCGACCACCCCTCCCGCCGCACGAACCTCGGTCGCTCCCTCGACAACGTCCGCAACCTGGAAACTCATTCCGGTCCAGGTTCTTCGGTCCAAATTTCCCTCACCCCCCGAATGGATCGCCAGTGCCACCCCGGCAATCTCTACTTCGACAATCACCCCGATATCCCGAACGACCGTAGCGTCAAAAACTGATTGATAAAATTCCACCGTCCGTCCGACATCCGCCGCCCAGATCACCCCCTTGAATCGCTCCACCTGCATCCTCGCCAGCCTAGCCACTTAGGCTCCCGGATGGAAACTCCCAACGGAACACCGGCATCAAATCGTCTCGTTGGTGCAAACGGCGCCAAGCGTCAATTGACGTTCCCGCCATTCCCCTGCTATTTCAACGTCAACGCGCAAGCGGTCACACCGCGCTGCTATCGGATGACCTGCACCCATCACAGCCAAACGGACGCCACCGGCACCTTCGATACGTTGGAGAACAGCGACGCCGGGTTGCGCGTGCGAATCCACCGCACGGGCGCCGAGATGGTGAGCCTCGCCCGGCGAAGCGGATCAGCGGGAGAGTGGCAGGGATTCCTCCATCGAGACAACCTCACAACGCCTCCGACCAGTGGATGGGCCAATCACGCCACGGTCATGGGTTATTTCGTCCATCGGCTCGTGGACGAACGCAGTCAGTACCGCGACGCGACCATCACCGGCGGCAACCACGGCTTTCTTCGTCACTTCGAATTCGACACCCCGGAGTTCGACGCCTCTTCTGGCTCGCTCACCTACCGGGTCGCGGCAGACGCCATCCCGCCTGACGCGTATCCTTTGCGCGTTCCGATGGCTCTCACCTACCGCGTGGACGACGCTGGGTTGCAGATTGAGTTTTCGTTCACCAACCAAGAGCCGCTGACCGAGGCCCACCTCAGCTTCGGTCTTCACCCCGGGTTCGCCGTCTCTTCGATCGCAGAGGCCGACATCTTACTACCTCGGGGCACCTACATTCGCCACTGGGCGCGCGGGAATTTTCTCGATGGCCGACAGGACGCCATCCCGTTCGAGGGCGGCCCGATGCCCTTTGCGAAGGAAAATTTGCCTGACTCTTACCTTCTAGGAATCTCGGGTGTCCCCGAGCGCCGCTTCAAGCTGCGGGACGTCACCGCCGGACGCGAGGTGGTATTGGACTTCGGCGATTGCCCTTTTCTGACGCTGTGGAGCGACGGCGGAGCCTTCGTCTGCATTGAACCCTGCTGGGGCCTGGCCGACAGCCAACCCCAACGACCATTTGAAGAAAAGGTCGGCATCCAGCGCATTGCCCCCGGGGAAACGCTGGAAGCATCCTTCCGGATCGAACCGCGTCTTCTCAACTGCCCAAAAGAATGACGACTCTCGGCCACCTGATCCTGAAGTTCGTCCTGCTCGTCGTGCTGACGTTCCTCTTCGTCGTCCTCTTCGACAACGGACCGAACGATTACGTCTCCGCGCTACAGTCGCATCTCACCGAGTTGACTTCCGCTCGGCCAAAACGGTAGTCGCGGAATGCTCCGAGCGCCGGCCGCTAGAAGAAGCTTCGCATCACCTCGATCGTGTCGCCCGGCTCGAGGACAATATCCAGACCGGGATTGCGACGAATCTCTTTCATGTTCACGCGCATGACCTTCCCAGCTCGGACGAGCGAGATCCGAGATTGAGCCGCATACTCAGTGAAGCCGCCGGCAGCATTGATGGCCGACATCACTGTCAGATCCGTGGTGTAAGAGATTCTCTGAGGAAGACGCACCTCCCCGCCGACGTTCACGAACCTCGCCTCGAGAGGAACGCTGACCGAGATCGTCGGAGTTGTGTAGATCCCCGTCGCCCGATATCGCGCCTCGATGGCAGTTTGGAGAGCTTCTTGCGTCTGGCCTAGTGCGCGGACTGAACCGATTTGCGGCATGTTCACATTTCCTGTGCTGTCAACGGTGTAAGCGCCGTTGATTTGGACAGTCTCTTCCGGAGGCACTCCTCCGAGTCGGATTTCGACGATGTCTCCCGTTCGGAGCCGGATTCCTCGGTAAACCGCGTCTGAAGCGGAGCCATCCTGGATCCGGACGACGTCGAGAGTTTCGAGCATTGGCTCCGTCGTCTGGCAACCACCACCCGCGATCGCGACGAGCGCGACCGTAATTCCGGTTAGAAGCAGCGACTTCAACTCAAAAGAAACATTCTTCATATCAATAGTCTCCCGACCCACCTGGACGACCCGCTAATAACTCCTCCCGAGCCTTCTTGGGAGCTTTAGCTGGCTTCGGCGGTTTCCCCGTCGTCGATTTTGGCGACCCTTCCTCGTGATAGGCGTAATAGCTCGTCTGATATTGGTAGTATTGATCCATCCGGATATCGACGTTGTTCAGCACCGCCCCGAGCAGGTTGCCGCCCGCATTCAGCACCCCGTGCTTCACCCGAGCGAGCATCGCGCGAGGAAAACGACGATGTTGGATGACGAGCGCCGTCATGTCCACCGATCGAACGATGACCGAGGAATCACTCACGCCGAGGATCGGCGGGGCGTCGACCAGAACCATGTCAAATTTCGTTTTGAGCTCATCGATCAAATCCGTCATCCGGCGAGAGTTCAGCATTGCGATGGCCCCGGGAGGCAACTTCCCGCTCGGCACCATCTGAAGACCTTCGACCTTCGTGTCCAAAACTAGATCATCAATCGGAACCCCCTTTGAAAGATAGTCCGTCAAGCCTCGGGCGTTGGAGACCCCAAAGATCTTATGCTGCGTAGGTCGGCGCAGATCTGCATCGACCACCAACGTCTTCAGACCCGACTGCGCGAAGGTGTAAGCGAGATTGACCAAAGTGGTGGATTTCCCCTCTCCCGCGCCACCACTCACGAGCGTGAGAACCTTCATGTTCTTGTTTTTCCGGTTAAACTCAATGTTCGTCCGAAGAATCCGATAAGGCTCCGCGTCCATCGCATCCGGCGGAAGGTCCATCAGGACCCCGGTTCCCTTCGGAACCACCGCGAGCACCGGAAGGTCGAAATAACGCTCGATGTCCTCCATCGTCTTCACGCTCGTATCGAGGTATTCAATGAAGAACGCGACACCGATGCCCATGATCGTTCCGAAAAACACGCCGAGGATCATGTTGAGCAAAACACGGGGTCTCGACGGAAACTCAGGAACGTCCGCCCGGCTCCAGATGATAGCGGGGTTCTGCGGCATGCTCCGCTGCATCGACTCCGTCCAGAAGCGTGTTTCAGCAGCTTCCAGAACCCTCTTCGCCTGGATGTAGTTGTTTTTTGCCTCGTAGTATTGAGCTGAGCGCGTCTTGGAGTTCTGCTGGTCCTCCCGGGTTTCCTGTAGTTTTTCTTCGAGGTTCGCCAAAGACTCCTCCTCGATGGCGAGATTGACTGAAAGCGCGGTCCGCAGGCTGGCGATCTGCTCGGTCAATTGCTTCCAATAGACATCTGTCTTCGCCTGCTGTGATTTCACCATCGGATGGTTTTCTCCGAGCCCTTCGTTCAATAGGCGAGCTTCCTCCGAAGCAGCCTCTTGGTACATGGGAAGAATTTGAAGAATTGTTGAGTCCTCTACCTCCAACGTCGCAATGCTCCGCATTATTTGATCGTCAGTCATCTGAGATAACTGACGATATTTGGCGCGCAACGCCGCAGTCTCCAACCTCTGCGTGGCAACATCCTGCTCCACCGAAAGCAACACGCGTTCGCCTGCCTGCATCTCTTCGTCCGAGCTTTCGGGGTTCAGATCATTGATCGCGTATTTGACCCGGATATCTGCCGCCGCCCTACGGAGCCCTTCTGTCTTCAGGCGCTGCTTCTCGACCTCGTTTTTCAACGTCGCGAGCGACTTCGAGACCCATTCCTGCTGCTCACGAACCCTAGCCTTCTGGTATTCATCAGCAATTGTATTCGCAAGCTCAGCCGCTTCATCCGGATCAGGACTAAGCGCGGATATCGAGATAAGATCGGTGTTGCGGACTTCACGCAAAGTCAACATGCTGTTGAGTTTGCGAAAAATCAACTCCTTGGAACGAATATCATATCGTTCCGACCAGCGCTCGCGGAGTTCAAGCTTCTCGACAACGGGTTCAAGAATCTGTTGACTCTTGATGATCTCGAATTGCGTTGACGTGAACCGCGGATCAAAGCCCGACCCCGGCCCGAGGCTCTGGAAAATCTCGAAATCGGCATTCTGTTGCACCTGAATTAACGCGGTCGCGTAGTATTGCTTTGGCAGCAACAATGTTATGACTCCAACCGAAATAACCACGAGAAAGAAAATCAACACCATCACCGGCCAGCGAACGCTGATCACTCGCAAATAGTCGAAGATGTGGAGCTGCTCCTTCTCACCAGCATTCGAGGTTGTGGGTGTCATCGGAGAGGAATCAGGGTTGCAAAAATCTTGTGTTGGGAGGCGAAAGTAACATTCAGCTCTCGGCGAGAGGACTGGCTAAATCAAGTTCAAAAGGTGATGTCCAGTCCAGTACTGATCACAGATCGGCTCAAATCACTGTCGGGAATCTCACTTGCTACTTGCAGGTATTCGAATCGCGCGAACGCACCAAGAGATGGGTTGTATTGATAATTTAAAGTCAAAACGCCGGTGGTTACATCTTGGCTGTAATCAGATACCGACCCTGGAAGGTCATAGAAGTCGTTCTGAAAGTTCAAACCAAGTTCGGCACTAAACCGTTGACCGAACGCGTGATCAACAGACAGCCCCATTCGGAAAGTTCTCCGGATAGTGATTCCTGCTACGCCAGATGGCTCGGTTCCAAATCGCAATGTCCCCACAATTTCTGTAGCTGGTCCACTGTTATAACGCAACTCTCCCACTGCAAATGGACCCGCGTATTCCGTAGGAGCCTCAGTGTTCTGGGGCGGATTCTTGATTGATCGAAATTCGCCGCCAAGTTGCAGCGTCCAATTAAACCTCGGGCTGACTCGCCGAGACACACCAAATGTCAGAATTTGACCTGTAGATCCCAAGTCCGCGTCAGGAAATGTCAGCGGGTTGAAGCGATACTCTACGAGCACCGTCGTTCTCGGCGTGATCAAATAATTCAGTGTCAACGAATACGTCTGGGAGAAAAAACCAGACTGCTGATTGACAATCTCGTCTTCATACTGAACCGTATTCGCCACGTAGCCGAAATCGAGACTAAAACGCGGACGAACCTCATACACCAGAGTAAATTCTGTGTCCGTGCTGGAATAAGGCCCAGTAAAAAAGAAGATACCCCCGATTTGAGTCGAGTTTGGTTGGGACTGATAGGCAGTGCGAGTCGATAGGCTCATGCGCAGCCGCGGGCGCACCTGGTAGCTAGCTGCCAGTTGGATCCCGTAGGCATCATCCCGTTCTCCCCCGGGGCGTTGTTCATACGAGGTCGATTGAAGTGTGATCCGGGTGTCCAGCGCAAAGCGCGGTACCCCAAAAGAGTAAACTATGTTGGTGAAAACGCTCGCAGTTCCGCTGGCGATCGGATCGGTTGGGGAGTAAAGGACGTTGTTGTCGTACCCGACACTGGTTCCGAAGTTGAACTGGAAATTGTCTCGGCTCGCGGGATCAGTCGGAGAAATAAATTCCAGAAAGTCCGCCAACAAAAAAGAACCAGCTGTCGGGTCAGGCTCACCGGAAACGCCACCTACGATAGGCCCACTGATTCCTGCCCTGTCATACTTTTCCATAACCGGTGGGTTATGCTCTCCAACATCCAACACTTTTGCTTCCGACTTTTTGGTAGCCCGTTTAGAGAATTCGGTTGATATGAATCCCGGCCGTTCCTGTCTGATTTCCGATGGGAGGGACAGCAAGCTCGCTTCGGTAGATGGCGGCGTAACGAAGGCCTCCTCCGGTATCGCAGATCCTGCGGCCTCAGTCTGATTTGAACCCTGCTGATCGAGCATCGGGTCACCCGCGAGATCGATGGCCTGAAAATTAGACGGCGGTTGAGCTAGCATCGCGGACCGGATGGATACGAATACGCCTAAGCTTATAACGGCCGCTAACCGGAAATATCGTCCCGTCATCATCAAGTCTATTCGCTGTCGTCGACCGAGAGTTCCTCTCTCAAATCATATGCATCCCAAGCCAACATCTCTCCCCCGCTAAGGTGCCGACCGGCATCAAAAATTTGCAGAGCCTCCATCTCGCTGCCAAGGGCCAATTCCACTTCTGCAAGATTCGACCACGTGTATCCGTGGGCTGGGTCCCAACGCAGAGCGGTCAATGCTGCCATTCGCGCATCAGCCGGGCGCTCCAGCTCGATAAGAGCTTTAGTGAGATCAACGTAATGCTTGCGTTCCTGAGGCTGAACCTTCGTCGCGTGAGTCAAAGCCGCAATAGCCGCCATTTGTAATTCACCGCGATCGGGATCGGATAACTCAGCATCAGCCGGAGTATTTCCGATTGTTTCGTCGATCATCAAACCACCATTTTCAAGGTCAGCAGCAAATTGGAGCGACGCCTCGTAGCCAAACATTGCGTTTCCAAGTGTTGACAGAAGAGCTGGATCGTCCGCTCGCCAGTCCAACCCGGCTTGGGCCATTCGAATTGCAAAACCCACCTCCGAGCGATGGATCGCATTGGCAGCCCGAAGACTAAAATAATCGCTTCGGCCGTATTGCCAGACATAACCGCCGAGACCGAGGGTCAAGATTCCTATGATCACGATGGCGGCAACCCGGCAGGGTGCCGCTCGAAAACGAACGCGGTCCGCAGAAAAGACCGGGGCGACCATCAAACCAAACACAATCGCAGCTAATAAGGCATTCGCGGGAATGTGCAGATTGAAATCGACCGTACTGTGGACCATCATCGCGACACCGGCCGATGTTGTGGAAACAGCTATGGCTGCAGTGTTGCTGAGAGGGCTGCCCCGGGTTTCGATCGCTTCCCGAAGACCTCCGAAAAACCGAGTTGTCCCCCTTCGAAAGAGCAGCCCGAACGTTATGAGCACCAAAACAAGTCCAACGTAGCCGTATTCAGCCAGAAATTGCAGCCAGTCGTTGTGAGCATAGACTGCATCGGCATGTTCGCCTGGGCCTCGAAAAAGACGCGCGGCATATCGGTATTGGCCAGCACCCGCACCAATCATCGGCGATTGCTCAAACAAGCGGATCGCATGTTCAGCAAAACCTGACCTCAGATTGGGATCAAGCAGGGTGTCAAGGCGAGCTTGCGTCGTCCAACTCTGTGTGAAAACGACGAAACCAACCGCAGCAACTGCCACAAGTGCCACGCCGCCCGCGACCAATGCCCACCCGCGCCGCTCCGACACCTGGTTCAAGATCGCCATGACGCTTAAACCACCCATGACCACTAACCCAACCGCTAAACTGGCGATTCCACCCCGACTGCCGGTAAGTATGGCGACGATGCAGAACATTGCCGCGAAATAAAATAATATGATCCGCAGCACGACCTTGAGCCGCCCCCAAGCCCCCACACCGAGCGCGAGCAAAATAGTGGCATTCATAGTCCAAGCCAGCTGGTTGGGATTCATAAACAAGCCCCTCGCACGGTTCCCAAATCGTCCAAAGTAAAGGCGCTCCAAGTCGCCGGAGATCCAAAATTGAATCGGAGAAGCGCCCCTCTGAGTCGATTGATAGAGTGCAAAACCGGACTCTACCAAGCCGAGCGCTATGATGATACCGACCATCCAAAGTCGGCCCTGACGATTGTCAAGTGCAACCGCGACAACAAACCAAGTCAGCCCGCACGCCAGTAGCAGACCGAGATCAAACCTTCCGAGCTCGGCATCCGGGGCGTTCAAGCACCGCCAACCAATGTAAAAAATAGACGCCGCAGCGCTGAGAGTGAGTGACAGCGATATACCGCGGCGGGCGACCGCCACGAAGACGGCGAGCAAGCCCGCCACGATCAGCATAGAATAGCCGGGCATCGACAAAAACGGAATCAGCAGCCCTCCGTGAGCCACTTGGCACGCCAGCAGAGCTAGACCAAGAATGGCGGCGATCGCAAATTGCATGAGGGAAGGAGTCATACCGCAGGCCGCTTTTGAAGCACGCCAAAATTTGGCCATAGCTGACCGCCCCTCACCGACTATCGATTGCCGAATTCCACTGACATCCACAAATTTTGCTTGAAGCAGCCTGAAAATCGGCGATTTCTACGCGTCCCTGTCACTGGGACGGACTCGACCACCTTTCCGCCGATGCCAATGAAAAATTCCTCTCTCGGACACTATTTGCGCCTCGCCCAAGGTCTGACTGCTTCCTTCGTGAAGACCCCAAGAGTGGCGGCCACTCATTTGAAAAATATCCCGCTTCGGCTCGGAGCGCTCGACTACGCACGAGGAACGGATTTTTCGCCACCGATCCAGCCGACTCCATCCAATTCAGTTTCTTCCAGCCCGAATCCATTGCGAACCTATTTCGATGCCAATACCGAAGGTCCTGGAATCTGGAAATGGGAGCATTACTTTGAGATTTATCACCGGCACCTTGCAAAGTTTGTGGGACGCCCCGGCCACCTTGTGGAGATTGGTGTCTACAGCGGCGGGAGCCTTCCAATGTGGAGATCCTATTTTGGTCCTTCAATGCAGATCCATGGGATTGACATCGAGCCAGCCTGCGAGAGCTATCAAGACGAGGGCATTGATATCAGCATTGGCGACCAGTCTGACCGAGGATTCTGGTTGGACTTCCGCAGGCGGCATCCCCAGATAGATGTATTAATCGACGACGGGGGCCACCTGCCAGAGCAGCAGAAGGTGACTCTCGAGGAAATGTTGCCACACCTCGCTCCGGGCGGGGTTTACATCTGCGAGGACATCCATCAGGTCCACCATCAATTCGCAGACTACGTGTCAGGACTCTGCAATGCGATCAACGAGGGGCACGAAGACAATCGCCCGGGACTGGGACTCCGCGGTCTTTCTCGGTGGTGCCACTCCATCCACGTCTACCCATTGGCCGTCGTCATCGAAAAACACACTGATGAGCAGGATCGACTGCACGATCGGCGGCGAGGAACTGAGTGGCAGCCATTTTTCGATAAGGCGCGCAGTTGAACTCTCGGCAGCAAAACTGCCAAAAGTGACCTAAATCGATGCGGGGAGAGTTCGTCAAAGCCGCGGCCGCCCGCCTTCTGGCTGTCGTGTCAGGCCTCGTTGGCGGCCTAGTCAGCCTCAAGCTATATGGTCATTTTCTGACGCCGAGTGCCTACGGTATCATAGCAGTGGCTCTCCAAGTCATCAACTACCTGCCGATGCTTGATGGCGGTTTTCGGACTGCAACGAACAGGCGTCTTCTGGCTTGCGAGCCTGATGAGCGGCAGTCGCTAGTTCTTTTCGCTCAGACCGTCTATTCTTGGCTGCTATTACTCGGTTTAGTGTGCGGGACAGCAGCGATGTTGGGATATGCTGTGATCCGAGGTGACCAGTCCGCGTGGAGCCCACAATTATCCCTACTCCTCGGGTTAGTCGGTGCTGTCTCGATGTACGCAGGAGCGCAAGCGGGTCTCTTGCTTGGGCTTGGCTCACAGGCCCTTCTCGGGATTGTAAACGGTATTGCGACACTGACCGGGGTCGCCGCATTGGCCGGCAGCTTCTCGCTCGGCCTGGGACTGTGGGCATTCCCTGCATCGATCGCTTGCTCTGCCACAATGACCTACAGCCTCGCCTTGCTCTTTCTGCAGGGCCGCGGGATCGAAATTCCCCCGCTTAGATTTAAAACCGATACGCAATTTTGGCGGCGGTTTCGAGTCATTCGCGGAGAGGCTTGGGGAGCGTTCCGGGCTCAAGTCTCGATCCTGTTTCTATATTCCGCCGATCTAATCGTCGTAAGTTTCTTCTGCGATCCCGCAGAAGTCGCAATCTACGGGATCGCCTCGCGATTTCTTACCATTGGTCGAGGACTGCTCCAAGTTTTGAACGAGTCCGCTTGGCCCTTCGTAGCTGCGAAAACGGTTGGATCGGATCGATTCCATGACGGTCTGATTCGCGTCAACGCATGGCTCTACGGGTTGGCAGGAGCTTGTGCAGCAATTGCGCTTCCCATCTTCATTTCATGGTATGTGGGCAAAGCATGGAGACCGTCTTCCAGTCTTACATGGCTTCTTGTGATCCGATTCCTCGTTGTCGGACTTGCGAATCCCCCGGGCTACTATCTTTTTGGTCGAGGCAAATTTAGTAGGATCGCCGTCCTGACAGAACGAGAACTTTTCCTCAGTGTCGCATTTGGGCTGGTGCTCGGGCCGCTTTGGGCGGCTAACGGCGTAGCGCTCGCATTTTTGATCGGCACCACCGCCGGAACCCTTTTTCCCTACTGGAACGCGTTCGCACAGGAACGCGAACAAGGTGTGGCGGGCCTGCTGATCGCTGTCTGGTGGCGAGCCGCAACCACTTTCTCGCTCGTCATCGGGAGCGAGATGGCCTGGAGGGCGTTCACCTAATCGTAGCATCAGATTGCTTACCACCATCGGCAGCAATTTCTCGACCCAACGGAGAGTCGTCGTCTATCAGTGAACTGATGCCAATTACCATTGGAAAAACACAATCCCTTCTACGGAACGTCAGAAGTCATGTGGCCAAGGCAAAAACCAGCCTAGCTCGACGGTTCGGGTGGCTGCCCTTCGACTGGGAGGGTGGACTGTCCGACGAAGTCAAATTCTGGGCCGACGCTCTGCGAGATCCTGGCAAATGCTGGAATGAGGAAGATTACAACACACGGCTCGACCCCAATCTCCCCCTCCAGCCTGAGCTCAGGAAGCTGGTGGCGGATGCGGACCCGCACGTCCGGATCCTCGACGTCGGCGCCGGCCCACTTACCCGAGTCGGCCGATGCTGGGATGGGCGCCACATCGAGATCGTCGCGGTGGATCCTCTCGCACCGGAATACGACGCCATACTCGAAGCCAACCAGATTCAGCCACCCGTTCGCACCATCGAGTGCCGGGGAGAAGACATCGGGCAGAGATTTGCCGACCACTCGTTTGATATTTGTTACGCTAGCAATGCTCTCGATCACGCACTATCGCCAACGGAGGTCATCCGCCAAATGGGGAAATTGACGAAAGTCGGCGGATCTGTCTATCTATGGCACTTCCTCAACTGTGGAGTTCAAGAACAATATCACGGCCTCCACCAGTGGAACTTCAATTTATGTAACGGCGACATGTCTATCGACAATGGACGCCAGACTCACAAACTTAGTCAGGTTCTCGACGATCAATTTCAGATCGAATGCCGACTCGAACATGCTTTCGACACTGACGTCGTCGTAGCGATCGCCCGCCGTATGAAAAATTCATGAGCTCATCAGTCAGCAAGCTGCCTCAATTTTTTGGACGCATTTCAAAAATCGCGCTGCGCAAGCCGACCGATCTCCGGTTTGTCTTTGGACATGCGAATTATGCCGCCGGATTAATCGATGATCCCATCGCCGATGTGCGGGATATTCCAGAGATCAACTTTGCGGAGCTCGGACGTCGAAATGGCGGGTCGACGCGATTTGAGATTCAATGTTTTCCGGGTATTCCAGCGTCAATCTCGCCACTCGAGGCCAATGTCATTGCGCTGCTAGTGCGATCAACTCAGGCGAAAGTTGCCTTCGAATTTGGCACCTACAAAGGAGTCTCGACCACTCAGATCGCGTTGAATCTCGTTCCGAATGGCATCGTCCACACCATTGATTTGCCCGAAGAAAATTCTAGCGTCTCACTGTCCATCTCCGACGCTTATGAGAGGAAGCTGACACTAGAGCGAGGGAAGGGAGTTGAGATTCCTACCGACCTCCTCGACCGAGTGCAGTTCCACAAAATCGACTCAGCCCATTTCGACGAGACCCCTTTCCTTGGTAAGGCCGATTTCGTGTTCATTGATGGTGCGCACAGTTTTGACTATGTCGCGAGTGATTCAGCGAAGGGGATGCGACTCCTTCGACCGGGCGGCATTGCTGTTTGGCACGATTGTATGCCCACTCATCCGGATGTAGTTCGCTACATTCGCTCGATAGAAGATTGTGCTCCGACCCGTATCACTGGCACGGCCCTCGCCTATGCCGAGAAACCGGCCTGATGCGAATTACGCTGGTCGTCCACGCCCTTGAACCTGGCGGAAGCACGGCATTTGCCGATCAACTCACTCGATCTTTCCGAGCCGCCGGTGACGAAGTCTCCGTGGTTGCAGGCGCTGCCAGCTCCTTATCGGAGGCACCTCGACATGAAGTCGTGCCCGCCTTTCGCAGGAGATGTGATCGAGCTTTCGCTTATCGTGAGACGGTCCTTCGCACAAAGCCCGACGTCGTTTATGCCCTCTCCGGACTCGAAGAGTTTGATATGCTTCGCATGGTCGACATCCCTCGCGCTCGCCACATTTTTTCTTTGGAGAAATTTCTATTTACGGACATTCAGTGGATCATCCGGCGTTGTTCTGAATGGGTGGAACTTTTTACCGCGAACACTCCCGACGTTCTAGAGGCCATCGGATCGGCGTCACCGAGCAGCCAACGGTGCTTGGCTCCTTATCAGATTGCATCAGATTGGTTCGACGTTCCGCAGATTCAACGTGACTCTCGGATAGTCAACATCTGTTTCGTCGGACGTTTCGAACGCCACCAAAAGCGGGCTCACTGGCTCCCTGCTATCGTCGAAGGGTGCGAGAATGCGGGACTCTCATTATGTTGGAATTTTTTCGGAGCTGGGGAGCTCGATGGATCAATTCGACGCCGGATCGAAACGACACTTCCGTCTGGTCGGGTGATCTTTCACGGTTGGGTTTCACAGGATCAGCTACGCAGTCGTCTTTCCGAGATTGACCTATTCCTTCTTTGTTCTCGCTGGGAAGGACTCCCGATTGCCATGGTTGAAGCGATGGCAGCTGGCGTCTCACCTATTGCCCCCGACATTCCCGGAGGAATGCGGTATGCCGTCGGGTCTGAACAAGCCGGGTGGCTCTACGAAGCCTCGTCGCCAAAGCAGGCTATTGCCCAGCTCGTGGCTATTGCGAGAAATCGGCCCGCCATCGAGATTAGGCGAGCTGCGGCCCGCCGGTTTGCTCACTCGAAGTTTTCCCCTGAAGTCACGTCCGGCCAGTTCGCTCAACTGAGAGAGGCCCTTGAGTCTCTCAAGTTTAACGGGCGGGCACTTTCTCCGCAGGCACCTCGCCTCCCGACAGCTTCATTCACCCAACGCTTTGCAGCTCGTCTACACGGTTCCACTTCGCTTAAACGTCTACTTTCTTTATGATCACTTTTCTCGTCGTCGGTCGGAACGATAACTATGGCGTCAATCTTCAGAAAAGGACCGCGTTGAGCCTAAATTTTTTCGGGTCATTCTGTCGAGAGCCCGGAGACGAGATCGTCTACGTAGATTGTAATAGTCCCGAAGCCGACGTCACGCTCGTCGAGGCCATCGCCGACACTCTCACAGAGAAAACTCGCGCTCGACTCCGTTCTTTTCGGATCTCGGGTGAGGTCATGCGCGAGGCGATCGGCGAGACCCCACTACCATTTTCCGACGAGCTTGCTCGCAACGTGGGAATTCGGAGAAGCAATCCTGACAATCTGTGGCTGCTTTCAACGAACTGCGACGTGATGATCTACTGCTACAAGCCTGGCGGCTTGCACACTATCCTGCGGGATCTGCCATCTGGATATTACGCCTGTCCACGAGTCAATATTCCAGCAAGTCAATGGCAGCAGCTCGACCGAACAGACGTTTCCGCCTCTAGCGAGTTTGCCGAAGCGGCAATCCTCCGGGGGATGCGACCGCCGCCAGAGAAGCAGGAGGAATGGCTGCGCTTTTCTGCAGTCGGCGACTTTCAACTCGCCCCGCGCAAGCAATGGATCGAGATCGGGGGGTGTGAAGAAATGATGAAGCTTTGGGGTCACAGCGATGCCAACAATTCCCGTCGCCTAAACCTTTTGAACGGAGGTGGTCGAACCCCCGACCTAGGATCGGGTTGTCTCGTGATGCACTTCGACCATCATCTTCCCGTTTCTTCCGGGAATCCGCCCCCGCCACAGAACGACTGGCGGGAGTGGGTCGAAAACGTCACATCCCCCTTGTCGCGAAACGCAAAAAACTGGGGATTAAACGACCGAATCCTCGACATAATTGACATCGATTTCGAGAAGCGCTCGACCTCAGAGATTTTCGCGCACGCCCCGCGGCCCCGCCGCCTTTGGCAGACATTGCGCACTCGAATCATTGCAAAATTCTGGAGCGGCATTGGTCAGACCGTCAATCGGATCGAACAACTGACCTCAAAGCACTGAGAGAATATCGTCGCACCAAATATCGATAAGAGGCAACTCTTTCTCGGGGAGAATGTCGGCTGCCACCAGCGCTCGATAGCAAGAAACCAAGTTATTCGAAACGGTCTCGGCCTCCCGCCCGGGCTGCAGATCGATAGCCTCAAGTACTGCCCGAATTTTCTCGTTCGCAAGATACCCTGGGATCTCTTGCTCGAAGTCCCGCAAAAGGCTGTGGTTGTTCCTCTCCTGAAACATTGTCGCTCGGGTAAAAGCAAGTGTCGAACCCATTGCCCACAGGCACCTCTGCGCAACGAACGAACGCCAGATGTCGGTCATCCGAAAAGAGCAGTAGGATGGAAGATACAGCAGCGGAAACGCCGATCGGAAAAACGTCGTATTTTGACTATTGAATGGGCACCAACAGCCTTCCTGTAGCCGGACTGGCGGTCCATCTTCAAACGTAACAGGTAAGTCCCGTGTGAGCCGAAAGATCGCATCCACATCTGGGTCACCGTCCGCCAATCCCTGAACAACAAGCGATTCCCCTTCAATCAGTCCCGCATCGTGCATACCGGTAGAGTGTTCCACTCGGATCTCCTCCAGAGGATAACCACGGGGCCAAATCACCACATCGGAAAAATCCTTATAGACATTGTACCAACCATCGACGTTCACCTCACGCGCAGCAAAACGTTCGATCCTTTTCTCCCAAAATGAATCCAGTGGAATGTTGTCGTCGTCGGTTTCCACAACAAACCGCGCACCGGCCCAGATGGCAGCAACGTATCCGAGATTTTTCCGGGAGTAACAGTTTTCAGGCAGTTTCGCCGCCAAGCGCGAACCATCAGATCCCTGCGCTTCAATTCCAAGGAAAGTCGCACCCTCCAAGTCATACGTCGAGGGACTCTTCCGATCTCCCACAACCCATAGCCGCCCCCCGCAGTCACGAGAGAGACCTTCAGCTAATTTGACTGCTCCCGTCGTCGGCGGAAAAATTGACGTAATCACAACATCCATGACTTCAGAGCACTCGTGGAGAGGCGTCTCTGTCAATGGAATCCGTACGGGCTTTTGGAAAATGGACTTACCCACAGGTAAGAAACTTCTCTCGACCTTGCAACCATTCGTGAATAAACCCGAAAGGCTTCGTCGTGCCTGCTACCAATCGAAAATCTCAACGCAAGCAAATTGTCGTCGTTCATGGTGAGTCAATTCATTTCTCCGGCGCTCAAATCATGTTGGGGCACTTTCTCGACACGGCAGGCCCCACCCTGCCAATCGCGCTCGCACACGTTTCGACCCCCCGCCTCCGCAAGATCATTCCTCAGTCAGTCCGAGCGATCACGCTGGCAGATAATCAGAAATTCTCACTCTTCTCGCTAATACGTCAGATCCGCTCGGCCCTTACGGCTCTCCGACAACAAAACATCGCTCCGGCAGCCATTCACGGCTGGACGGCGAGGGATTGGGAACTGACAGCGGGGCTTTCGCTGTGCCTGAGAGTTCCGGGAATCGGATCCTTGCATGATCATCCGCGGGCAGAGTTCATTAGTCGCTCCCGTCAGCGACTCATGCGGCTCGCCGCATTCTGTGGGATCAGCAGGATCGTGTGTGTGTCAGAGGCCGTCCGGACGGCATGCGTTGAGGTTGGCTTCCCACCTGGGCAACTCGCCTGCATTCACAACGGCCTTCCTCACGCAGAAGTCCCACTGATCACGCACGCATCCCCATCAATCCCAATACGCATCGGCTATCTCGGAGCGCTCTCCAGCCGGAAAGGATTGGACGCCCTCTTCATAGCACTGAATAACATGCAGACCGACTCTTGGAATCTCACGATAGCTGGCGCTCCAATGGACAAAGATGGCAAAGAATGGCTGGAGGTTTTAAAAAACAGATTCCGTTGTTCGCCGTGGTGGTCGAAGGTGCTGTGGCTCGGCTGGATTGCCGACTCTTCCCGATTTTTTCAAAACATTGACCTCTTGGTCCTACCTTCAGCGCAGTTCGACCCCTTCCCAACGGTTCTGCTTGAAGCAGCCCGCGCCGGAGTTCCGGTTCTTGCAGCAAATGTCGGCGGCGTTTCAGAAATGCTGACTCACGAAGAAACCGGTTGGATCATCGAGCCAACCAACTGGTCGCAGGACGCAGCAATTCAGCTGGATCGGATCGTCAGCAAACCCAACTCGTTGGCAATTATCGGCCACGCTGCAAAGTTACGGTTCCAGAAAGATTTTACCATTAACAAGATGGTTGGCAGATACGCCGAACTTTATGAATCTCTGATCTCCCCATGAAGGACACCCGCCGACAGTTCAAAACGCGATCTTTGGCACGATGACAAGTCGATTTATCGTGCCGCTGACGATCTTCGTCAGCGTCTGCGTAGCGTTGATGGCCGCAACGTTCATTGCGACAGGTGATACTTTCCCACTTGTCATCATGAGTCTGGTGATCATTTGCGGGTGTGCGATAGCGCTTCCGCGAACCGTCACCCTCCTGACAATTGCTCTGTTTTTCTCAGCATTTTCCCTCCCCCAACTTCAGGGGAAGCTAAACATGTTTCACCTTGGAGCGACGACGCTCTTGGCACTTGCAATCCTGAACTTTGCGATGACGCAACGAGTCCGTCTGCGATGGTCTGGCGGACATACCGCCATCCTTCTCTTCATCGCGGTCATCCTGCTCACCATGGGCGTTCGAGGATCAGGCTTTAGAGTGCTCGGATCCGAAAAGTGGGGTGGGATGTTCTACCTCCAACTCGTACTCTGCGCATCGCTCGTATACACGGTTCCTCAGATCAACCTCAGTTCTACTTGGTGGCGGCGTTGCCTGATCCTAGCAGCGCTCTCTACGATTCCAGCGGCCATTGCAGAGATCTTGATCTACAGAGGCTTCGGGCTCGGCGGCATTGCTTCCTTCTTCCAGGTGGGAGCACCAAGCGATCTCGACTCTATCACGGCGTCGCGGGACTTCATCAACCGTTACTTCGCCGTCAGTTTGGCCGGACAATCGCTTTACTACGCAATCTTCCTTCTTATTCCGGCCGCGTACCTTTTCAGTCCCCCAGGCTTGAAGCATTGGCCATGGGCAATCGGCTTCACCCTCACCGCGGCTTTCGGAGGATTCCGTACAGTTTTGCTAAGTATGGTAGGGGTCACTGTGATCTTGATGAAGTGGTCCCGTTCCGTTCAACCGGGCTTTCTTCTCCTGATCGGCTGCGCGGCGATGGCGGGTTACATCAGCCTTGTCTTCACAGCCGATTACCTTCCTGTGCAGTGGCAGCGAGCTGTATCCTTCTTACCAGGTCTCCAAGTCAGCGAAGTAGCAAGTGCCGATGCTTCGACAACAGTTGTCTGGCGCCTCGAGCTTTGGAGACGAGCACTTGATCAGGTGCCTTACTTCCTATTTGTTGGTCGTGGTTATGCGTTTAGCGCGACAGAGTATCTTGCCGCGTACGACAACCGTTATGGGTTATTCGATGCACTGGAATGGGCTATCGTCACGAGTGCCTATCATCAAGGCTCCCTTAGCTTACTTGTGGGGCTCGGCGTGCCAGGCCTAATCACGGGCTATGCTATCCTCTTTTTGTTTGCGAGGCGTCACCTAAGAGTCCGCGAGGCTGCATGGTCCTCACCCAAGCTCCAAACCTGCCATACCGTAGTATGTGCGATTTTCTTAATGGACATAATCCAGTTCGTTTTCATCTACGGGGACGTTCAAGCGTCTTTCCCCGCATTCTTTTACCGAATCGCAATTCTTGAGGGTCTCCTTTACGCCGACGAGTCATCTTCCGACGCAACGCAAACATTGTTTGAGTCGACCGCAGATTCGCAGTACGAACCGGAATTGATGGCGGCAGATGGGATGAGATGAAAGTCGCACTTGACACGTCACCCCTTTACACGACCCGTGCCGGGGTGGCGCGCTATGTGCGTGACCTCTGTCGCGAGCTCAATGCCATAGACAGCAGCGTGGTCGATGCAATCCCAATCGGATGGCCGGTTGAAAATTTCGAATACGTTCAACCCAAGCGTGCCATCAAAACTGCCTACCGGGAGCTTATCTGGAGCGCCATCGTCGCTCCGCGGGAAATCGACAAACTATCGCCAGACCTCCTCCATCACACCTACGCCCGAGTAATTCGAAATTCAAAGCGATCTCGGCCAGAGGTCTTGACTATTCACGATGTAGCAATTCTGCGGGATCCATATCGATTCCGACGATGGCACCGGACAACAGGCCGCCGACTCCTTGAACAGGCAAAGTCTGCTGACCGAATCATCTGTATCAGTCAATTTACCGCTGATGAGGTCATGTCGCTGCTTGGAATCGCAGCGTCGCAAATCGAGGTCGTCCACAATGGAGGCTCTCTGGATTCGCCGCCATCTGCCGTCTCACTGCCATTTACCCCGCCTGAGGAATATTTCATCTTTGTCGGTTCGCTTGAGCCCGGGAAGAACCTTCGTTTACTTCAGCAGGCATATTTGCTTGCCGAGTGTTCAGGCATCCAACTTCCTCCTTTGCTTATTGTTGGCGTCCGCTGGAAAGGTGTCAAACGCGAAAACCCTCTTCGCAATAAATGGCACTATCTAGGATACCAGCCTGATTCACAGATGTTCCAATTATTGGCCAAGGCAATTGCCCTCGTATTTCCGACCAAATATGAGGGGTTTGGTATTCCCATTCTGGAAGCACAGAGCATTGGAACGCCGGTCATATGTTCGCCGATCGCCAGCCTTCCTGAAGTCGCTGGTAGGGCTGCGTTTTACGCCGAGCAGACTCCTGAGTCGTATCTCCAAGCAATGGTTGAAATGTCAAGAAACACTGCTCACCGCACCAGTTTGATAGAGGCAGGAATTGCAAACGCACGGCGATTCACTTGGTCGCGCTGCGCGGAGCAAACACTGGCCGTCTATCGGGACACGCTTGATGGCTGAGCTTAGAGCGTGTCATGAACTTCAGCGGGACACGGAGTTGAGCATGTGGTTGAGAAAAGCCAGCTAATGAAGACTGGCGAGGGAAGTGTGCAGGCGTACTTAATCCTTGGAAAGACGGCGGAAGCGAGCTGCCCAAGCAAAGGAGCGATCGACAATCCAACGTTTGGAAAAAAGGACAATTCCTCTTTTTGCTTGGGCAAGTTCGACGACAATGAGATCGATTCCGTTTTCGGCAGCATGAGCGCGAGGTTACTCGCCCGTATAGCCCTGATCGGCGAAAGCTATTTTCACACTGTCTCTGGTCGCGAGTTGGACCTCTTGCTAGATCGGCAACCTGAGCGAGTTCCTGCTTGTTGACCGCACTAACCTTCAGTGCCAAGAGATGACCGAGGACCGGCGCACGAAATATAACCTCAAACGCCCTCACCGAAGCTTCGGTGACAGAACCTCGGCAGCGGCGGTGCAGCGGTAATTTCCAAAATCTTCTAATCTCCGCGAAACTTCGCCAAGCTGATTTTTGGTAGTGACTCCACGTAGATGAGCAGCGCAACTTATCAGATCTAGAGAAGATTCTAAAATGCCAAGAAGCGAAGATGGCTCCCATCATACCGGTCCAACCGCTCCCTGAAGTTGACCCACCTTTCTTATTTGCACTGACCAGCAACTCAGGTCGTATCCATTCACACATCGCTGCTACCGACAATTGAAATGAGAATACTTGTTACAGGAGGATCCGGATTCATCGGAACGAATTTCGTTGAACGAGCCGTACGGGATGGACACGAGATCTGCGATCTTTCGCACCTCCCCCCTCTCAGGCCCGAGCATGATCAATATTGGCACAAGTTGAATCTACTCGATATGGACGGCTTGAAGTCCCTCCTACGAGAGTTCAAGCCCGAGGCGGTGCTTCACCTCGCCGCCCGTGCTGAGTGTGATGAGAACACAACGGTCGAGACCGGCTACAGGGCGAACACAGTCGGAACAGCCAATTTGTTAGAGGCCGTCCGGACGACGCCATCGGTTAAGCGATTGATTGTTACGTCGACCCAATATGTCTGTGGACCTGGTAGCCTCCCCACGCATGACGAAGATTATTTTCCGCATACGGTCTACGGAGAGAGCAAAGTTAAGACTGAACGCCTGACCCGCAACGCTGATCTGAATTGCGCTTGGACTATCATTCGACCAACAAACATCTGGGGCCCTTGGCACCTCAGATACCGTAGGGAATTCTGGAAGATTGCGGCCAAAGGTCTCTACGTTCACCCCGGCAAAGAACCGATCGTCCGTGCCTACGGCTACGTCGGTAATGTCGTCGAACAAATTCTCTCCATCCTTTCCCATCCAGCTGAACTCGTCGACCGGCGAACTTTCTACGTCGGTGATGAACCGGACGACATCTATCGATGGGCAAATACCTTCTGCGTCGCCCTTTGCGGACGCAGCGCACCGAAAATCCCGCGACCTCTCCTCCGATGTGCGGCTCTCTTGGGCGACGGCATTTCGGCCGTAACGAAAAAGCCTTTCTACATCCAATCTTCCCGCTACCGCAGCATGGTCACCGATTACCGAGTCGACATGTCGGAGACTCTCGCGAAGTTTGGCACCGGACCCTTCAGCCTAGACGATGGCGTTCAGAAGACCGCTCGCTGGCTGGAAAATTACCGACCAGAAGCCGGGAGCAATCGGTGAAATCGGGGCGTCCATGCATAGTCATCGCAGGTCAATTCCCACCGCCCCTCGGCGGGCAGAACCTCATGATTCGACGCTTATTCGACGACCTGCGGTCGGTCGGGACATACGACGTGGAGCATCTCGCGTTCGCGTTCTCCCCCACGGTCACTGATCTACGCACCGTCTCGTGGCACAAGATGATCGAAGTCATCCGAATCTACACCCGCCTCGTTCAAATCCGTTGGCGCGGACCAATTGACCTGCTTTGGTTTCCCGCAGGCGGTCCGCAGACCGTTCCAATCGTCCGAGACCTTCTCCTTCTTCCCTTTTTCGCGATGTTTGCTCGCCGCATCGTCGTCCAATTTCACGCGGCAGGCATCGCCGACCGCCTCAACCAACTTCCACGCGTCGCCGCCACTATCATCGCTGCCATCTACCGCCTATCGGTCGATTCCGCCATCGTCATGCTCCCGTTCAACCGGCGGGATCCGGCGCGCCTCGGAATCCGAGATATCATCGTTCAGCCATTTCGATTTCCCGATGCCAACCCCGCAGGACAACTCGCGAGCTCCCGGTCCGACGAAACCTGCTTCCTTCATATTGGTCACCTCTACCACCTCAAAGGCACCACCCAGCTTCTCGAAGCATTCGCGCGCTTTGTCCGCCGTCATCCCCGAGCTCGGCTAACTCTCGCCGGGTCATTTGCGCCCCCATTCGATGCGGTGAAGTGCAATAAAATGCTTCGCGAACTCGCCCTCGTCGACAGCGTATCCGTCGTCGGGGAACTCCACGGAGAGGACAAGGACGATTGCTTCCAGCGTTCCGACTGCCTCATTTTTCCTTCGATCGCGCCCTACGAATCCTTCGGACTCGTCCTCGTTGAGGCTCTAATGTGGGGGCTTCCCGTGCTGGCAACCGATTGGCGGGGCAATTCGGACATCCTCGGTGATCCGCCGGGCGGCATCGTGTTTTCTCCGGAGGGAGATCTCGCGAGCCGCATCGAAGAGACCCTCGAACGTGCCATGGAAGATCGCAGCCGCTGGTCGGATTGGGCACTCCGGAACCGCCGACGCTTTTGCGAACATTTCCGCCGGAACAGCGATACCGCCTCGGAATATCCCGTTCACCGTTTGCTCGGGACAGAGTTTCCTTCAACGGAGTCATCTCGACCGATCGAACCATGACATCGATCACTGAGATCCTGAACCGCCACCTCCAGCGCATCACCCGCACGGGCCGCTACATTCCTGAAATTGATGGACTGCGATTTATTGCTATCGCCTCGGTAGTCCTATTTCACATCGGCTACGCCGTCACACATCGCCCCGGCAACCTCGATTTCCCCCCGAGTCTACCATTCGACATCTTCTCCCATGGTCACCGTGGGGTGGAGCTATTTTTCGCAATCAGCGGCTTCATTCTTGCCCTGCCTTTCGCCCAATGTTGCCTGTCCAGTGGTCGTCCCGTTGGGCTCCGCTCCTACTACGTGCGGCGGCTCACCCGCATCGAGCCGCCCTACGTCGTGGCCCTCGTCGTTTTTTATCTGGCTGCTGTCCTGATGAACACCAGTGATGTCAGTGATTCCGGCTTCGCTCGCTCATTCTGGCTGCGACTTTTCTACCTCAACGGTCTCTGGACCGGCCAGCCACCCACGCTCAACGGTGTCACCTGGTCGCTCGAAGTGGAGGTCCAATTTTAATTGATTGCCCCGTTGCTCGCTTCCATCTTCACGCTCGGTCCTATTCTCCGCCGTTCGATATTGATTTTGGTGATCCTCGTCGCCCCCGTGACTCTTTCGTTACTGCCCCGCGCCAACGTCTCTCTCCCCGGATACATCTCGTTTTTCCTGATAGGATTCCTCCTCGCCGACCTCTACCTCACCAAAACCACCGCCGCTCGCAGTTTCCCAGATATCGCGGACGCCCTCGGCCTTTCCGGCACGGTCCTGCTTTTCTCCCTGCCCAGCTCAAAGGTCACCTACGCAATTCTCCCTTTCGTAATTGGGACCATCTTTTTCGGAGCACTTTGGGGAAACCGCTTCCGGAGTTTCACCAGCGTTCGGGCTCTTACTTGGATTGGCGGGATGTGCTATTCGATTTATCTGATCCATTATCCCATTATTTCGTTCGTCGCCGACCATGTCTCGCCGACCACGTCACCGGCAATCGCATGGATCATCACCGTCGCAATTGCCCTCCCTGCGCTATTGCTCGTCAGTCTTGTCTTTTTTCTCCTGATCGAACGCCCCTGCATGGACCCAAACTGGCCGCGAAAACTGCTTCAATCCCTCACCGGGCTCCGTCAACGCTCATGACTACGATACCAATTATCGGCACCCCCCTCGCGGTGACAACGTATGCCGAACTCCAGACGAAAATCGTCAGCCTTGCCGAAGCCAGGAGTCGAATCATTATTGACTTCACCAATACGCAAATTGCTGTAGCCCGCCGTCATGAACCGATGTTTCGGGAAATCACCTCCGACGTGGACTGGTTCATTCCCGACGGAATGCCTTTGATCTGGGCAATGAACGCCCGCGGTGCCGGCTTGAAAGATCGCGTTTACGGACCGTCGTTCATGCGTCACAGCCTTTCCGCCCGCCATCCAACCATCCGGCACTTCTTTCTCGGCGGGTCGAACACATGCTTGGATCACCTCATAGCGCACGCACGCCGGTTGAATCCCGACATCTCCATTGTCGGCACTCACAACGGCTATTTCCCCGAGTCGGAAAGTCCTCGGATCATCGAAATTATTCGCGCTTCAAACGCTGATTTCATTTGGGTGGGCCTCGGAACGCCGAAGCAGCAGGAATGGCTTCACCGACATCGCGGCGCCTTCGATAGCGGCGTTTTTCTTGCCGTTGGGTTCGCCTTTGACGTTAACGCGGGGACCAAATCCGACGCACCTGATTGGATGCAACGATACGGTCTCACCTGGCTTTTTCGCTTCCTCTCAGAACCCGTCCGCCTTGGCCCCCGATATTTAAAATACAACCCCCTCTTTTGCTGGTATCTCTTGCGCGAAGAGATCAGGCGCCGGAGTTACATCTGCCGAAAATAAACGGCTACTCGCGCCAGCGCTGGCAAACTCCCGCCGATCTGCGAAGGTCTTCACTCACCATTGAAATCCCCAACTCCAAAAGAAATGGGCACCAACGCACTCAAGGTCATCGCAGGTGCACTTGCCTTAGCAAGCATTCTGCTTTTCGGCCTCCTCCCCTACGCCTCGGGATACGGCGCGGAACGCGTCTCGCTCATTTCATTCACAACCAATCTCTGGCAACTCGAAGAGTGGCAGCACTGCTGGCTCGTCCCGTTCGTTGCGGGTTACCTCGTCTGGCGCAAACGGGCCGAACTGGCCAAAACTCCGCTCTCACCTGCGTACACCGGAATTTTCCCCCTGCTGTTCGGCCTCTTCGCCTACTGGGTCGGCTACCGCGTCGATAATTACTTCATCGGCATCACGTCGCTTCTGTTCATCCTTCTCGGTGCCATCATCCTGCTTTTTGGTTGGCGGTGGATGAAGGCTCTCGCGTTCCCGTGGGTCTTTCTCTTTTTCGCGCTGCCGCTGTTGTTCCTTGAGAGCATGTTGGCCTTTCGCCTGCGCCTCATCATGTCGGACGCCAGTGTGTTTCTCCTCAACGGCATCGGCATCGCCACCGTTCAACAGGGGACCGCGATTCTCTCTGCTCCGAGCGAAATGATCGGACTGCCACGGGGCGCGGCATTTTCGGTGGACGTAGCGGATCCTTGCAGCGGAATCCGTTCCCTCTTTGCCCTGACAATGGTCACCGCGCTTTACGCGTATTTCGCCATCAAACCGATGTGGAAGCAGTTCGCTCTCTTCGCTTGCGCAGTGCCGCTAGCCATCGTTGGAAACATGGCCCGCATTATGATGCTGACACTCGGCACCATCGCCGTCGGGCCCGAAATTGCCATCGGCACCCTCGAAGATCCGAGCCTTTTTCATCAGATCGCAGGTTACCTCGTCTTCGTCGTAGCCCTGGCTGGCATGATCGGACTCGGCAATCTCTTGCTGCTCGATTGGACGCAGACGATCATATCCGCCCGAGAATGGTGGCGGTCATCTTTTTCTCAACGCAACTCCCCCCTGCGACCCGCCCCAGCGACGGGAAACTCCGAACCTCACATGGAAGATGAATACTGATCCCCCCCCCGCGCCAGCGCCCACCTCATCCGCCAGTCTCCGCCGCGTCCTAATGAGCGGCGCAGTTTTCGTCCTCCTTGCCGGCATCACCGTTGCCACCTGCTTCACGAACTCCGAGGTGATCGCCAGCCCCGAGACCGGAGTCGACCTCGATCTCCCGACCTCAGTCGGCAGCTTCACGGGCGAATCTCAGGAAGTCTCCGAGGCCGAACGCATCATCCTGCCCGAAGACACCGAGTTCGCCAAAATGCTCTACACCGATTCCGACGGCGACAATGTGAACGCCCAGATCGTCCTCGCCGGAGCGGAGCGTCGTAGCATCCACCGCCCCGAAGTTTGTCTGCCGGGCCAAGGTTGGAAGGTGAAATCCAGCGAGACTCTCGACGTGCCTCTCACCAACGGTCGCGCCCTCCCCGTCACCCTGCTCCGCATCGCCCGCCCCATCGACGTCGCGGGCGAAACGCGTCAGCTCGAGACCTTGTTCGTTTATTGGTTCGTTGGGAAAGACATCGTCACTCCCAGCCACCTCGTTCGCATGGTCAAGACCAACGCGGACGTCTTGCTTACCAACACCAATCACCGCTGGGCTTACGTCATCACCAGCGCTCCCGTCCTCGCCGGCTTTCAGCAGAATGGGAAGGACTCCGAACAAACGCTCGCTATGCTACGCTCTTTCATCCGCGATCTGGCCCCGGAGATCATGAAGGAACCGGTCATTTCAGCTCTCCCGAAGGCGTAAAGCCAACCTGCCGCCGATCCGCTACGTCTCCGTCTCCGCGTAAACCCGCTCCGGCAGCCGGTAGCCGATTCCAAGACTTTCGTAGTGCGACACGTCCAGCATCTGCTGGAATTGCCCGGCCCGCCGGCGATGCGCCATCCCCGGCACAACCTTCTGCGCCACGGCGTCGAGTCGGTTCCGCCACTGCAGCAGCGAAAGCACCCCCAGCGTGCTCGTCGGAGGATAGTTCAACGCGTCCGCCATCTCGTTCCCGATCAACGCGCGGGAGATACGGTAGATCTTCGCCGTCAACTTCCGACGCGCGACCGGATCAGTGATTCCAGCCACGATCGGCGCGGAATTGATCAACCCGTTCGCCAGCAGTATGGAATCCAATCCGGGCGGCGGCTCGCACGCCGCACCGACCGCGTGCAACTTTAGCGCCGACCTCTCCGAATCGAACAGCAGCTCATCGCTCACCCCCATCAGGCGACCAGCATACCGCCAAACCAGGATAAACGACTCGCGTTCCTCCGCCGACAGTCGCACTCCCAGCATCTCGGCCCGTTTCAGCAGCAGCCCCGAAAACGCCGCCGTCGCAAACGCAATGTGGGCCGAACTCAGAGGGACTCCCCACGCCGCCTCGTCCCAATCCGGCGCGCGCTTTAAAAGCCACCTAACCCGCGCGTGCACCAGCCGAATGCGCACCGACAACTTCCATCCGTCCGAATGCCGATCCAACCCGCCCGGCATGAAGATCTCGAGCAGATGTCGATTATTCTGCTTCAGCCGATTCGTCCCTTGATCGACCAGCCGACCCGTGATGCTGAACGATTTGCTGATCAACGTCGAAAAGCCCTCGATCAGAACCGCCCCCACAAATGCCCCGACAAACATCTCGGAATGCCGGTGAAACGCCCGGCACCCCGGTCGCACCGCGTTCAAATCGAACCAATCCGGCACGACATCGATCTCAGAGAAGAAATTCCTCACCACCTCCGGCGCGTCCGGAATCGCCGCCGCGCCGCCCTCGATCCCAGCCTGAAACCACCGCTGCCCGACCTCGCGTGGCACGTCCCGCGCCGCCTCGATGACCGCATCCGCCGCCGGATCGCCGATCCGAGTGTGAGCCAAATAGCGACCCGCCAACTCAGCATCGATGCGTTCGCCTCGCTCGCGCCCCGCCCGGTATTCCAGCGGCTCCGGATTCACTGGCCGGAGCGTGCCCCAAAGATCCGCTTCATCAACCCTCCTCCGCCCCCGGACAATTTCGCAACCGCTGCCGGGTAGTCACCGGCCACCGTAAACAGCGAAACCAGACCGGAGATCTCGAACGTCTCCCGCACCGAAGGTTGCAGCCCCACCAGCGCCACCTTCGACTTCGCCGCCGCCGATCGTTTGGCTAAAACCACAAACTCCCGCAGTCCCGCGCTGCTGATGAACACCAATTTCGATGCGTCCAGAACAACCACTGCGTCATCCAAGCCAATCTCGCCCGCCGCAAACTTCCCGAAGTAAGCCGCCGTGTTCCCGTCCACTCTCCCCTCCATCTCGATCAAGAGAGCCTCGGAACGGCGGTCCGCTAAAAGTTTCAAAATCTCCATCTCCGATGAAACTACTCCGATTCCGGCAATTCGCGAATTGCAGTGGAAATTTAACGAGAACACCCTCGCGATTCAGCCCAACCACGGCCGAAAGCCGATCAGAGCGACACCGTTGGCGCCGACCGCACCGCCGAATCGACGTCAAAAAACGACTCCGGCTCAAATCCAAACCCCGACGCCACCAACGAACTCGGGAAGCTCTCGCACTTGTTGCGGTAGTCCCGCACGTTCCCGTTGTAAAACCGTCGCGCAGCTTGGATTCGGTCCTCCGTATTCGTCAGCTCTTCTTGAAGCTGAAGGTAGTTCTCGTCCGCCCTCAGCTCTGGATAATTTTCCGCGACGGCGACCAGTCGCCCAAGACTGGAGACCAACTGCCGCTCATCCGCAGATTGGGACTCCACGCCCCCACGGTTCGCAGCGCACCGGTTCCGGAGGTCCGTCACCTCCTCCAGCACTTCCCGCTCGTGCGCCGCGTAGCCCTTCACCGTCGCGACAAGATTCGGAATCAACTCATACCGGCGCTTCAACTCGGCATCGACGTTACTCCACGCCTCCCGGATGTGATTCCGCAGCGCCACCAGACCGTTGAATTGCGCAATAACGTAGCCCAATGGGACCAGCACGACGAAAGCAAGAACCAGGAGAAAGAGGATCGGGATTTCCACGGGCGAAGAATTTCTAGACACCCAGGTGATCTGGGATCAGGCGTCGAACCTGCACGAGGTCCTGTAGCTCAGAAACGAGCTGCTCGGGTCTGAATTTTCCAGTGTAAAGCGTCGCCAGCGTCTCGCCCTCCGCCTCGATCTGCAACTTCGGTCGGCTCAACAAAAACTCGATCATCCGCGCGTTGCAAAACTCGTAAGCGAAGCGTTTATCCGCCGACCGGACGCAGAACTTTTTCGAGAACTCCGCCGACTCGAAATCAATGTCGTCGTAGCGAACGCCTGCGCGACCTTTGAAAAAACGGATTCCGGACTGATCATCACTTCCGGCACCTGACGCCGAAGCCGAGCGGTCAGCACGTGAAGGTGATGGTGACGGGTTGATCTCTTGCCCTTGGAATCCGTCGAAGAGGTTTCGTAATGATACTCGAACGCTAGGATTGGCTCACCCTCGAACGTTCCCCGCATCACCATCTCGGCGTATCGATTTTGGCCCTTACGCAGCTTTTCGAGAAACTGAAACTCCCGACCAAGATTCCGGTCTTTGTCGCGCACCAAATCGAGACCGATTCGACCCGCCGCCTCTCGAAGAGCTTCGATCCGCTTGTTCTCAAAGTGCCACCCAAGTGCCGCGAGACCGACGACGAGCAAAACGATCCCGACGATGATCACAGCTGGATGCTCCACGCTCGGGAGCTTAACATCCTCGTCACCCCTGTCAGGCCGAACCCCCCGCTCGGTCCACGTGTCATCTACCCTCAGTCGACCTGCACCGACACCTCGCCGTCGGAGAATCGCGTTCTCAGCTTCTGCCGCGAAGAAGTGTCGTCCGCCCGGCGGACAACCTTGCCGTCAGCGTCTAACGTCATCGTAAAACCACGCTCCAGCGTCGCCTGAGGACTCAGCACCTTCAGCAGACCCGTCGCCGCTTTCACCCGTTGCCGACTCTCTTGGATTCTCCGCTGGACCAGCTCACCCAACCGCCTCCGGTCGGCTTCGAGCTTCGTCCGCGCCGCGGTAAGAGCCTGGTCCGGCCGCCTCGCCTGCAAGACCCCGCCCGCGTGCCGCACGAGCTCCCGCCGCACCCGGAGTTCCCGCTCGACGCAATCCCGCAACGCATCCGCCAACGCGTCGACCGTCTGCCGACGCTCGCCCAAGACGCGCTCGGGTTCACGAAACAACCCGGTCCTCCTCACCGCCTCAAGCCGCGCGCGCGCAAATCTCAGAGCCTCACCCATCACCCGACGCGCCCGCCCCGCCAGGCCCGCCACCGTCCGGCGCACGTCCTCACCATCCGGCACGACCAACTCCGCCGCCGCACTCGGAGTCGGCGCCCGCACGTCCGCCGCAAAGTCCGCCATCGAGAAATCAATCTCGTGCCCGACCGCGCTGATGACGGGCACCTTCGATTCCGCGACCGCCCGAGCGACGTCCTCCTCGTTAAATTCCCAGAGATCCTCCAAGCTCCCGCCGCCTCGCGTCACCACCACCACGTCCACGTCCGCGATCAATTCTTCGGAAGAAAAATCCCGCACCGCCCGCGCGATCTCGGCCGCCGCACCTTTCCCCTGCACCCGCACCGGATGAAGGAGCACGTCGACCCCCGGCATCCGGCGCGTCAGCACATTCAGGAAATCCCGCAGTGCCGCACCCGTCGGCGAGGTCACCACGCCGATCCGCTTCGGAAATTTCGGCAACGCCCGCTTGCGTCCCGAATCGAACAACCCCTCCGCCGCCAGCCGCGCTTTGACCTCCTCGAACTTCGCCTGCAACGCACCCGCACCCGCCGCCCTCACCTGCCGAACGACGATCTGGTATTGCCCCCGCGCCTCGTAAACCGTCAGCTCACCCCGAAGCTCGACCTCCAGGCCATCCGCTAATCTCGCCGACCCCGCCCGCCGAGCCGCCCCCGCAAACAAGACGCAACTCACCTGGCTCGCCGCGTCCTTCAGTGTGAAATACTGGTGTCCCGACGCCTGCTTGCGGTGATTCGAGACCTCGCCCCTCACCCAGACCTCCCCCAGCTCGCCCTCGAGAACGTCCCGCACCGCCCGCGTCAGCTCTCCAACGCTGAACACCCGCGGTTCGGCCACCGCCTCTTCAGCGTCACCCTCCGGCCCGGTCAGCGCAAAATCCAACTGCATCCCACCAAAACGCCCCACGGGGCTCACCGCTCCTCCGCGACCTCATCGTCGTCGCCGACGTCCTCGATCCCCCGGCGAAAAGCCAGCGACACGAACGGCCGCACGAAGCCGTAAACGAGATACGAAACGAAAAGAATCGCCGGCATCCATTCGTAGTTCAGCGCGCTGAAGACCAGCACGACGATCAGACCCAGAAACGCCGGGATCGACCGCTGCGTTCGCCAGTTGATCGATTTGAAACTCGGATACCGCACCCCGCTGAACATCAGCACCGACAAGAAAACCATCAACGGCGGAAGAACGAATTTCCAATTCCCGATCTGCCTCTGCCCCTCCTCCATCCACAACATGAACAGCGTGAGCGAAGCAATCACCCCCGCCGCCGCCGGAATCGGAAATCCCCGAAACTCCTTGTTCGCCTCCTCCGCGTTCACCGCCGCCACGCAATTGAACCTCGCCAAACGCAGTGTCCCGCAGAGGAGGTAGAAGAACGCGATCACCCACCCCGTCCGGGCGAAATCTCGCAGCACGATGTCGAACACGAGCAACGCCGGCGCGACCCCGAAACTCACCACGTCCGCCAGCGAGTCAAATTCCCGGCCAAACGGGCTCTCGTTCCCGCCCAATCTAGCCACCCTCCCGTCCAGCAGATCAAACACGCACGCCCCCAGGATGAACGCGATCGCTTCGTGGTATTTCCCGCTCGCCAGGACCTCGGCGTTGCTTTCCAACGCACCCTCGATAATCCGAAGAACCGCGGCGAAACCGCAGAACAGATTCCCCGCCGTCATCAGATTCGGCAGCAGATAAATCTTGGGTTCGTGATCGTCGGGCATCGCGGGAGAATACACACCCGTTTCAGGAATGCGACGCCGGAGCACGTCCCACCACCCAGCTCAATAACGCGCGACGCTTCGACGGCACCTGGCAAATACGCAAGACCGTCCACCGCTTCGGATCGTCGGATACAGCCAAGCGATCAAAACGATCCGCCAAACGCGCCACCCCAAACGCTGCAATTCTCGAACTTTAGACTTGAAATCTGGTGCCGTATTGTGGCAACTCCCCCCGCTCCCGCTTAATGTTCTCCTTCAATCCGTTCTCATGAACCCCGCCTCCAAATCTGCCCGCGTTCGAGTTGCGACGGAGGATTCCGCCCTTTCGACGCCCTCGAAGGTTCTTATTTTCGTTCCAGTCTTGCTCGTTGCGCTCTGGGTCGCTTCCATTTTCTATCATTCCGAGCGCGTCGTTCCCCGTGAGGTGCACACGGTTAAGGATTTCTATCGCCGCTACGGTGACCCGCCGCGAGCCGCGACGTTCCGCAAGACCGGTGTCGCGTATTACCGCCTCATCGGCGAAATCTCGGCTCCGCTCGCCTTCCCCGCCGGTCCACCCCACTACATCTTCGACTACATGGGGCGCCTCACCGACTGGACGCCCGAAATCAACAAAGACGTGGCCTTTCAAGAAAAATGGACGACGTCGAATGAGCAGAGGGTGACCATTACCGAGCTGGTCTCTCGTTTTCCGAAGTCCTAACCGCAAGATTTTGCGAAAGTTCGTCGTCGCCGCGATCGTCGCCACTGCCGCGGTCGGACTCGTTGCCCTCAACCTGTGGAATCGGCAACGGCCACCCGCCCCGACCAGCGGCCCCTTCACCCAAGCGGAACGCCTCGCCCAGATCGGTCCGCCGGCTCGCGAACGACTTCGACCGGCCTTCGAGAAAGCCCGGTTGGAATATCCTCCCGCCCAACTCCTCCTCGTCGCCTTCAAGCACGAGCGAACGCTCGAACTCTACGCCTCGTCCACGGCGGACTCCCCGCCCGTTTTTCTAACCCGCTATCCAATTCTCGGTGCCAGCGGATACCTGGGACCGAAGCTGCGTGAGGGAGACCGGCAAGTTCCCGAAGGTCTCTACCGACTCCAGGCCTTCAATCCCAACAGCCGCTTTCACGTCTCCATCCGCGTGGATTATCCGAACGAGTTCGACCTCGCTCGAGCAGAACGCGACGGACGGGATCAGCCCGGAACCGACATTTTCATCCACGGCTCCGACCTCTCCATCGGCTGCCTCGCCGTTGGTGATATCCCCGCCGAAGACCTCTTTGTTCTCGCCGCCGACACCGGGCTCGAGAATACCGAGCTCCTCATCGCCCCCTACGATTACCGGGACGCCACCCCCGCTCCACGCGTCGACGCACCCTTCTGGATGAATCCCGTTTACGACGAACTTCGCGCCCGCATCACCGCTCTCCCGCCTCCCCCCGGCGTCAATAATATGGCGAGATCATCAGATAGACGATCACCCCCGTGATGCTCACGTAAAGCCACAAAGGCATCGTCCACCGCGCGATCCGCCGGTGCTGAGCGATCCGCCCCGACAACGCCCGGAACACCGTCACCAAAGCCAGCGGCACGATGGCCGCCGCCAGCACGATGTGCGTAATCAGGATGAAATAGTAAACGCTCTTCATCGGCCCCTCCCCCCCGTAACTCGTCGAATCGGATAGAAAATGGTAGGCCAGATAAGTCACCAGGAACAAAGCCGTCGACCCGAACGCGCAGAAGATGAAGAATCTGTGTAAGCCCACCTGTTTCCGAAGTATCGAGATCAACCCCGCCAGCAGAAACACCGTCGTGAAGCTGTTCAACACCGCGTTGATCAACGGAAGGATCCGCACGTCGAAGCCGACCGCCCCCTCGTAGTCGCCAATAAAAAACGCCGCCGCGACCAGCCCGTTGATGACGAACGTCAGCACTATCACCCATTTCCGATAAGGAACGACCTCACTCATATCGCGCGATCCTCCACGCCAACTTCGCGCCGCCAAGCCAATTCCGAACTCCGGGAATACGAATTCAGCCGTTCCCCGCCGCCACTCAATATCGTCGCCAAAGCGCCGGCAAAAACAACACGAGCAGCGCAAACAGCTCGAGCCTCCCCAGGATCATCAGCACCGCCAGGAAGAGATGAGTGCTCGGCAGCAGATCACTGAAATTCTGCGTCGGCCCGACCGCGCCCAGCCCCGGTCCGATGTTAAAAAGCGTCGCCACCACCGACCCGAAACTACTCACCAAATCGAGGTTGGGCTCGATCACCGTGATCACCAGTGTCGACGTCCCGACGATGAAGAACGTAAGCGCCAGAAAAAAGACCGCGCTCGCCACGAGGCTCTCACTGAGGACCTGACCATTGAGCCGAAGCGGCACGACCTGCGCCGGGCGAAACGAGTTGATGAGGTGTTGCTTCGTCGTCTTCATGAAAATGATCACCCGACTCACCTTCATCCCGCCAGACGTCGACCCCGAACATCCGCCGATGAACATCAGCATCACCAGAATGGCTTTCGACAACGTCGGCCACGCGTCGTAATCCGCCGACACGAACCCAGTCGTTGTCATGACCGAAATCACCTGAAACGAGCTCTCTCGCAAAGCCTGCCCCCAGCCCTCCTCGCGCCGCACCACCAGATCGAGAGCGATGACCGCCGTCGTGGCGAAGATGATCATCGCGTATCCCTTGAATTCCTCGTCCATCCGCAGCCGCTCAAAACGCCGTCGCAGCAACCAGGCCATCAGCACAAAACTCACCCCGCCCAGAAACATGAAGATCGATAACCAAGCCTCGATCGCCACGCTCCCGTAAAACGCCGCGCTCGCGTTGCGCGGACTGAACCCGCCCGTCGAGATCGCCGCGAAGCCGTGAAGCAGCGCGTCGTAGAACGACATTCCCAGCACCATCAACCCAGCCACGCAGATCACCGTCAGACCCGCGTAGATCTGCCATAGTCGAGTGGCCGTCTCGCGAATCCGCGAATGAAATCCGTAACCGATCTGCGCGCTCGATTCGTTGCGAAATAGCGACTTGCTCCCCACCCCCAGCGTCGAAAGCAGTGCCACGAACAGCACGAGAATTCCCATTCCCCCCAGCCACTGGGTCGTAGCCCGCCACAGCAAGATCGAGCGCGGATACTGATCGAGATCGGCGATCACGGACGAGCCAGTCGTCGTAAAGCCCGAGGCCGACTCGAAAAATGCCGCCGCCGGGTTCAACGCCGGAGTGCACAGAGCGTAAGGGATTGCTCCCACGATTGCGGCGACGATCCACCCCAGTCCGACGATCGCCATCCCCTCCTTGCGCAGCACGTTGTTGCCCGCCCGCCAACCGTATCCCAACAGAATCATGCCCAAACCCGCCGCGATGGCGAAGGCCTTCAACAGCGCCCACTCGTGCGTCTCGTCATCGTGCCCCCGCTCCGCCACCACCGCGTAGATCTCGCACGCCAGCATCGCCGCAGCCACCAGCAGCACCAGCCACCCAAGAACTTTGCAGAGGACGCGGTAGTTCACGATGGCTCAGGAAATCAACGCCGAGAACGGTTTGTGTGAATCGCGCCCGATCATCGCGACGACCACGTCCCCCGCCTCCAGCACGTCGTTCGCCGCCGGCACCGTCGCGTGCGATCCGTGGGTCACCGAGATCAGACCACTGCCCTTCGGCCAATCCACCGCCGCGACCGCACGACCAGCCAACTTCCCACCCGCCCGCACAACGAACTCAATCACGTCAATCCCGCCGTTCAGCTTCACGAGCGTGTTGAAACGCTCGTCAGTCAGAAAACGCGTCAGCTCGCGCGCCGTCGCCACCCGCGGACTCACCGCCCCGAGGATTCCCAGTTTACTACCCACTCGCATCACGGCGTCCGCGTAATCCGCCCGATGGATCAGCGTCAGGCAATGCTTCACCCCCAAGTCGTGCGCCTGCAAACACGTCATCACGTTATCTTCGTCCTCGAGAGTTGCCCCGACGAAAAAGTCCGCATCGCCGACCTGCTCCTCCTTGAGCAATTGCACCGACGTCGCGTCCGCGTTGATCAGCGTCGTCCGCTGAAGCACCTTCGACAAATACTCACACCGGCCAGCGTCCCGCTCGATGATGCGCGTTCGAAACCGGCCGCCTTCCAGCATTTGCGCCAGAGCAAATCCGTATTCACCGCCCCCGAAGATCACCACTCGCGTCTCGGCCCGGCTCGTCTGACCGTCCCGGAACCGCCAGACCACGTCCTGCAAGGTTCGGGGGTTTCCAAACAACGTCACCACGTCATCCGCGTCCAGCAATTCGTCGCCATCTGGGATGATCACCTGGTCTCCCCGCTGAATCGATCCCACCCGCACGCGTGGTGGCAACCCCAGGTCACGCAGACGCTTTCCCACCGCCTCGCTGTTCTGCTGGATCGGCGTCTGCTGGAGCTCGATCCGCCCCCGCGCCAGCTCCTCCACGATCAGACAATCCGGATTCCGAATGTGCTTTGCCAACTCCACCGCCGCCAACCGCTCGGAGCTGAAAAGGTAGTCGACGTCGAAGTGCGTCCGGAAATCCAGCAGCCATTGGTCCCGCTGCACGTCGGAATGCACCCGAGAGATCGACTTCTTCGCACCGAGCGACTTCGCCAGCGAAGCGGCCACCAGATTCGTGTTGTCGTCGCTCGACAATCCGAGAAAAACGTCGCACTCCGAGATCCGTGCCTCTTCGAGCAACGTGACCGACGATCCGTTCCCGTGCACCACGCGGGCATCCACCGTTTCACTCACCTCGGCAGCCACCCGTTCATTCGCCTCGATCACGGTGACGTTGTGAGACTGCGCCGCCAGCTTATCTGCCATGTAAAAGCCGATCTCACCCGCACCGAGAATGGTGATGTTCATGTTCCTGGGATACTGGCTCGGCCAATCCCGCCGTCAAGCGGACGCGACGCCCGTGCGCCTGGAAAGCAACTGGAGACTCACCAGCCCCACCACTTGTCCTCCGGGATTCACCACCGGCAACACCGAATTCCCACTGCTCTGCATCAACGCAAACGCGTCTCCGAATCCGGCCGTCGCCGGGACGGTCGGCACCACTCTCGCGATTTCCGACACCCTCGCCGCACGCCCCTCGCTCGCCCGTGCCAGCAGATCCTTCCGCGACACCATCCCCGTCACCCGCAGCCGGTCATCCGTGACCGGGAAAATCGGCTGCGAATCCTTCGCCGCATCCGCCGCCGCATCCGCCACGTCGACCGAACCCGCAAACGACTGAAACCGCGAGATCATCGCGTCGCTCACGCGCGACTGCGCCACCGCCGAGCGGAACTTCGCGTATCGCAATTCTTGCTGCGCCCCCGAGAACACGAAGAGCCCGATAAATATCAGAAACAAATTGTCGAAAAACCCCACGATCACGAATCCCACCGCGATCACCTGACCCACTCGCGCCGCCACCATCGTCGCCCTTTGATGATCGAACTTCATTCCCAGAAGCGCCCGTAAGATCCGACCTCCGTCCATCGGAAAAGCCGGGATCAGGTTGAAAACGACCAACATCACGTTCACTTGGAGAATCCGCTGAGCGAGTCCCCCGCCCTGGATCTCGAAATCCAGAAGATCCCGCTGGCCCATCGGCATCCCGAGGACGAACCACAGCACCATCGCGATCACGACGTTCACCGCCGGGCCCGCCACCGCCACGATCAGCTCCTGCATCGGATTCTCCGGCATCCGCTCGAGCCGGGCCACCCCGCCA
Organism: uncultured Verrucomicrobiae bacterium; assembly: GCA_963749035.1. GTDB lineage: Bacteria > Verrucomicrobiota > Verrucomicrobiia > Chthoniobacterales > JAATET01 > CAVVKW01. The sequence goes on along the minus strand of CAVVKW010000005.1, from coordinate 77,134 downwards.
ATCGGTAACAACGTAATGTCCGGTGTGCGAATGCCGAAATACCGCGCCGCAAACGCGTGGCCAAACTCGTGCAGTAACACGCACAAAAAAAGCAGTAGGATAAAAGCCACCCCGAAGAGCGCCGCCGCCGCCCCGCCCGATTGCCAATACATCCACGCGACGAACACAAGCAGCAGCAGGAACGTCGCGTGCACCTTCAGCTCGATTCCCGATACCCGGGCAATGGGATATGACCACTTCACTCCGCGCATCAGAGCACCGGCCAATCAGAAGCGCAACTTCCCACCGTTTCCCCCCCCTCGTGGAGGACGCGTCTCCTCGCCACCGACGCTCCCACGACGCTCCACACCTCCACCATTCGCCCTCGCTCCGATCACCGAAACCCGCAACAATCCGCCCCCATGGACGACACCCAACGCTGGCGCGGTCTCAGCACCGCCGCGCAGGCCGCCCTCACTCCCCGAGACTACGCGACCGTCGAAGTCGAACGCCGAATCGCCACCTCCGGCCTCGAAGGCGGTCAGGTTCTCGCCGCGGAAGACCACCTCCGAACCGCCTCCGTCTGGATCCCCGGTGTCGAGATCTACCACCGCACCATTCACCCCCAGCGCCATCGGGGGGCTTTCGGCGAGTTCGCTCGCGAGGGCGAAGGCCCACTCGGTCGGATCAAGCTCTGGCCCCGGCAATGGGCCACCGCCCGAATGTTCGGCGGGACGGCCAAAGGCTTCCACGTTCACCCCCCTTTCATTCCAGCCGACGCCGACCCGGCATCTCACCTTCGCGATCAATTTCCGACCGACCCCGCAGCCACCCCCTCCCAACGCCATTACGATCGGGAACAGTGGGACGTCATGTTCGTCATCCAAGGCCGCGCGGAAATGTTTCTCGTTGATCAGCGGATCGGGTTCGAATCCCGGCGGATGCGTTTCACCATCGATGGCGACGACTGTCGCGGTCCGAATACCCTCGGGGTCGTCATCCCCCCCGGCGTCGCCCACGCCCTGCGCGGCGAGGGCTCCGGCGACGTCATCATGGTTTACGGGACCACCACCGTTTTCGACCCCGCTAACGAAGGCCGAATCGCCGCCGGCGTCGAAGCCGACTCGCTGCCGGACGGATGGGAGTCCGTTTTCCTCAGCGACGACTGACCGCCGCCGCTACCGTCACTCCTCCGCCAGCGGCAGCGTGATCGTAAACGTCGCGCCGCGGTCAATCCCTTCACTGGCCCCACTGATCGTCCCGCCGTGCGCGTCCACCGTCGCTTTGGAAATGGCCAACCCGAGTCCGAGGCCGCCGTATTTCCGGGTGATCTCCGGGCTCGCCTGGGTGAAGGAATTGAAAATCGTCGCCATCGCCGACTCGTCGATCCCGCACCCCGTATCGCTCACCTCGACGACCACCGACTCGCCGACGTTCCTCGTGGTCAGCTTCACGTCACCACCCTCCGGGGTAAATTTCGACGCGTTCTTGAGCAGATTCCAAATCGCCTGCTGAAGCCGTTTGGGATCTCCCGCGATTCCGATCCGGCTCGCGTCGAGCAGCAGGGTCAATTTTTGATCCTTCGCCTCGAGATGGGGTTGGGAGACCTCCAGTGCCCCCGACACCGCATCGTGGAGATCCATCGGCGCCCGCGAAATATCCATTTTGCCGCTACTGATCCGCGTGATGTCTAACAGATCATCGATGAGCCGCGCCTCGAGGGTCACGTTTCGGCTGATCATCCGCACGGAATCCTGCTCGGACTCGGACAAATTCCCCCGGCCCAGCAGCAACTCCACCGCGATCATCACCGGCGTCAACGGAGTCCGAAGTTCGTGCGAAAGCACGGCCAGGAAATGATCCTTCGCCTTGCTCGCGGTCTCGACGTCAGCACGCGCCGCCTCCGTTTCCCGCAGCGATTCCTCCAGCTCCTCCCGACTGTCTTTGAGCGCCCTTTCGGCCTCCATCGCACGGGTTCGATCCCGCAGAATTTTGACGAATCCCACGACCTCCTCGTCGTCTCGCGTCATCTTCATCAACGATCCGCTCGCCCACAACCGATTCCCATCTTTCCGCAGATGCCAACGCTCGTCCCGCGCCCGCCCGTCGGCCAGCGCCGCCGCCTTCTCCAGCTCGGGAACCCCCGCTTCCCGATCCTCGGCCGTGAAGGTCAGGTCAAAGGATCGGCCCAGAATTTCCCGCTCGCTGTATCCCAGCAGCCGCTCCGCTCCGCGGCTCCACGTCGTCACCGCTCCGGTTGGATCAATCGAAAAGATCGCGTAATCGTCCGCGTTCTCGATCACCAATCTCAGGCGCTGCTCGCTCTCGCGGAGCGCGTCCTCCGCCTCTCGCCGCGCCGAGATGTCCACGAAGGTCAGCACCACTCCCGCAATCTGATCCTCCATCGTCCGATACGGCAGCATTCGCGTCAAAAACCAGCGACCCTCCGCGTCCCGAACTTCCCGCTCGACCGCCGCCAACCGCGCGATCACCCGCTCCGCGTCGTCCCGGATCCCAGGATAATCGAGCCGGTGCGTTAGGTCCGACAAGGGCCGGTGAACGTCCGACGGGATGAGGTTGAAAAGCGACACCGCGTTCGGAGTGTACCGTTTGATCCTTAGGTCGCGATCGAGGAAGATCGTCGCGATCTGGGTCGACGCCATCAGGTTCTGCAAATCGTCGTTCGCCCGACTCAGCTCTTCGACCTTGCTCTTGAGTTCCTGGTTGAGAGTCGTGAGCTCCTCGTTGATCGACTGCAGTTCCTCTCGGCCGGTTTCCAGCTCCTCCGTGGCCGAGCGAAGTTCCTCGTTCATCGCCTGCAGCTCTTCGTTCGACGCCTTGAATTCTTCCGTTTGCGCCTCGTAGTTCTCGTCCGACTCGCGGAGCTGCTGTCGAACGTGCCCGACCTCACTCTCGAGCTGGCTCACCAGATCGCCGTCGCCCGAGGTCGCGCAGGATCGCCCGAGCGCCGCTGGCAATTGGTCCTGCTCGTCCCGCTCACGAAACAAAATCAGGTAATAGTTTGGGGCCAACTTCCGCGCGGGCCGAACTCCGATCTCCACCACCCGTGGCGACCCCTCCACTTTCAGTCCCACGACCACGTCCACCGCTGCATTCGTCTGAGACGCCGTGAACAGTGCCGACCGCAATTCCGCCCGCAACTCCGGCATCACCACCGCCATCAAATCCGACGTTGGCTCCCCACCGCCAAAACGCAAAAACCGCCCCGCGCTTTCCGACACGTGCACGATCTCGTAGCTCCCCGTTACCAACACCGACGGCGGCGCAAGATCTTCGATCAACTGAAAATGAATCTCCCCCCACGTCGCGGAATTCATCCCAGCCGGACGCCGCATCGCCGCGAGTCCGTCCTTTGACTCACCCCCACCCCGGGCCCCCAGCCGCTCGACAAATTTCGTCAGCGTCGGCACTCCGGCTGGCGTCGGCAACTTGGGCCGCTCGATCGGACTTCGCCGATAAAACCGACGCTTCTGATCGATCGGATCAAAGAGCGAACCCGAATCCTCCGCCGACTCCGATGAACTCAGCAGCAAGCGCCCCTCGGCCCGCAGCGCAAAGTGAAACGTCTCGAATACCCGCCGCTGCGCGTCCCGGTTGAAGTAGATCAGCAAATTTCGACACGAGACTAAGTCCAGTCGCGAAAACGGCGAATCCTTGAGCACGTTGTGCAGCGCAAAGAGCACCTTCTCCCGCAGCTCCCGCCGCACTTGGTAACCCCGAATCTCCTTCGCAAAGAACCGCCGCAACCGCTCCTCCGACACGTCCGCCGCAATCGTTCGCGGATAAAGTCCCGCCCGCGCCGTGTCGACGGCCGACTCGTCGATGTCCGTCGCAAACACCTGAATCTCCGGTGGCGCGCTCAGTCGCTCCGCGTATTCGCACAAAATCATCGCGATGGAATACGCCTCCTCCCCCGTCGCACACGCCGGCACCCACACCCTCACGCTTTCCCCCGGCCCCTTCCCCTTGAAGATCTCCGGCAGTGCCGCCTCGAGCGCTTGGAAGGACCCCTCGTCCCGGAAAAAATTCGTCACGCTAATCAGCAGATCTCGCAGCAAAGCCGAGCTCTCGTCCGACGCCTCCCGCAAGACCGTCAGGTAATCGGTCAGGTTATCGGCACCCCGCACCTGCATCCGCCTCGCGATGCGCCTCAGCATCGTCGCCCGCTTGTAAGAGCTGAAGTCGTGTCCCGTGCGCTGACGCAAAAACGCCAGCGTCGCGCGTAACGCCCCCTCGTCCCACTCTCCACTCGCGTCGGACGAATCGCTCACCTCCGGCTGCGGCTCCGGAATCGGGATCTTCAATCGCTGCGCAACCGCCCGGCACGCCGCCAGCCGCCCCGGCATCTCCGCCACCGGCAGGGTCAGATCCACCATGCCGCTCGCGATTGCCGCCCTCGGCATCCCCTCCTGCTCCGCCTCGCGTGGATCCTGCGCCAGGGTCAATCCCCCCCGCTCCTTCACTCGCGGGAGCCCCGTCGCCCCGTCCGAGTCCAAACCCGACAACACGATCGCCGTTCCCCGCTCGCCACTCGCCTCGGCCAACGTCCGGAAAAAATGGTCGATAACGAACCGCCGCTCGCCATCCTCGTCCACCGGCACCAATCGCCCATCGACGATTGACAGCATCTTGCCCGGCGGGATGACGTAAACGTGCCCTCCGTTCATCACGACCCCCTCGTTCACCTGCACCACGGGGATCTTCGCCGACCGCTGCAAGATCGTCGCCAGCAAACTATCGTGCTCCGGCGACAGATGCGTCACGACCACGTAGGCGCACTCCAACTCCTCGCCAAGATTCTCGAAAAACGTCTGAAGCGCCCTCAAGCTCCCCGACGAACCTCCCAGTCCCACGATCGGCGGGAGCCGCCCGTCCACCTCGATCGCTCCCAGGATTTCCTCGCCCGATGCGTCGTGATTCGGAGCATCGGATTTCACACCCCGGACCCTAGCACGGTCCCCCTCCTTGGATACCTTATTGATCGCGGAATCAGGTGCCGCCCGTCAGGTCTGGAGGGGCCGCCTCGGCACCCGAACCGGCAGCGTTCTTTTCGCTCAAAGCGTTATCGAGCAAAATGTCGAGCTTCTGGAGCGGAAACGGCTTCGTCAAATGCTCGCGAAAACCCGCCTCGCGACTCCGCCGAACGTCCGCCGGCCGTCCGAATCCCGTCATCGCAATCGCAAAAACCGGCGTCTCGAGTCGCGTCAGCAATTCCCAACCCGTCCCGTCCGGCAACCCGATATCGCTGATCAACACGTCCGGCTTCACCGCCGGGATCGTCTCCAAAGCCTCGGCCACCGTGTGAGCCGATCGCACCTGATGCCCCTGGTCCTTCAGGTAGAAAAAGAGGTAGTTCCGGGAATCCGGATGGTCCTCGACCAGAAAAATACTCAGCGTGTCTTTTGCCTCCATGCGATCTGCAATTACGGTGAAGGGATCGAACGCAGTGCTTCCGACGGCCCTATGAGAATCTTGGAGTCTCGATCAATCGATCTTCTCCAGATAGGCACGATAATCATTCCGCGGCAGTGCCTCCGCAATCGCGGCTAATTCCGCCCGATCGATGAACCCCATTTCATACGCCACCTCCTCGAGACACCCCACCTTCACCCCCTGCCGATGCTCGAGCGTCGCGATGTAGTGTCCAGCCTCCAGCAGACTCTCGTGCGTCCCCGTATCCAGCCAGGCAAACCCCCGGCCGATCGCCGCCACCCGCAAATCCCCCCGCTGCAGGTAAGTCAGATTCACGTCCGTGATCTCCAATTCTCCCCGCGCCGATGGCTTCAGCGCCCGCGCGATGTCGCAAACGTCCCCGTCGTAGCAGTAAAGCCCCGGCACCGCGTAATGACTTCGCGGCTGCTTCGGCTTCTCCTCGATGCTGATCGCCTTCCCATCCGCGTCGAACTCGATCACCCCGTATCGCTCCGGGTCTCGCACCGGACACGCAAAAATGCACCCGCCCTGCTCCTGCACCAACGCTCTCCGAAAAAAATCCAGATTGCCGTGAAACAGATTGTCCCCCAACGCCAGAACCACCCCGTCCCCCGCCAGAAACTCCTCGGCAATCAAGAACGCCTGCGCAATCCCCTCCGGCCTCGGCTGCACCGCGTATTCAAAGCGCATTCCCAATCTCGACCCGTCGCCCAGCAACGCCTCGATCATTGGTAGATCCTTCGGCGTCGAGATGATCAAAATTTCCCGAATGCCACCCAGCATCAGCGTGCTCAACGGATAATAAATCATCGGCTTGTCGTAAACCGGCAGGAGCTGCTTACAGACGATCCTCGTCAACGGATCCAGCCGACTCCCCGCACCGCCCGCCAAAAGAATACCTTTCCGTCCCATCGGCTGGAGCAAACGGGAAACCGCGAACCCGGTCAAGCCACCCCCGGACGGTTTCCGCTCGACGGAACTTCCCGTCGACACCCATCCCGCCTACCGTTCGCCTCCGTGAAAACCATCCGGTGGGGCATCCTGGGAGCTGGCGACGTCGCTGAAGTCAAAAGCGGTCCCGCCTTTTACACCCTCCCCGCCTCGCGACTCGTTGCGGTCATGCGCCGCGACCCCACCCTTGCCGCCGACTTTGCCCGCCGCCACGGTGCCGATCGCTTTTATTCCGACGCCGAGGAATTCCTCGCCGATCCCGACATCGATGCCATCTACGTCGCGACTCCTCCCTCGACGCACGCCGAGTTGACGTGCGCCGCCCTCGCCGCCGGCAAGTCCGTTTACGTCGAAAAACCCATCTCGACCGACACCCGCAGTGCCGACTCAATGCTCGCCGCCGACTCCGCCGTCGGCGGCAACCGCCTCGTCGTCGCCCACTACCGCCGAGCCCTCCCCCTCTTCGAGGCCGTGGCCTCGCTCCTGCGAAGAAACGCCGTCGGCCCGGTGCCACACGTCGACATCCGCCTGACGCAACGCGCTCCCACCGGGGCGGCCGCCGAGAACTGGCGCCTCGACCCCGCCATCTCGGGCGGTGGCCTGTTCCACGACCTCGCTCCCCACCAAATCGATCTCATGATGAGCTGGTTCGGCCACGCGACAGTGGTGTCGGACCCACCCACCCCACCCGGTTCGCCACCGATCACGGTGGACGGTGTCCGCGGCACCTTCGTCACCGAAAGCGGCGTCCGCGTTCGCGGATTCTGGGATTTCGATTCCGACGATGCCGCCGACGAGTGCGTCATCACCGGCACCGCCGGCACTCTGACCTTCCCCTTTTTCGCGCCCCCCACCCTGAAGATCACCGACGCCGACCAATCGTGGCGGGAAAGCTTCGTTCACCCCCCCACCGTCCAGCAGCCGTTCATCGCCCGCGTCAACGACTTCTTCCGTGGCGAAGGCCCCAACCCCTGCCCCCCATCCGAAGCCCGGCACGGCCTCGCCGTGATCGAAGATCTCCTCGCCAAATCTCATCGCTCCCGCGATTGACGCCCGTCCCACCCTCGCTACAAGTCCCCTCATGAATCGCTGGCTTACCGCCCTGCTTGCCCTCAGCTCCGCCGCCCCCACCGCACTGTTCGCCGAGTGGTCCCTCGCCTTCCGCAAGGAGCAGGCCGACCTCTCCGGCGGCGCGACACTCGTCGAACGCGAAGCCGAGCAAGGGGACACCTCCGTCCGCATCCAGGGCATTTTCTTCAGTTCCAAAAACTACGACTTCCATGTCGTCGACAATCCCACGCCAGATCAAGGCACTCTCGGCGCTGCCATGACCCGAGGCGATTTCGTTGCCGGTGTCAACGGCGGTTACTTCCACGCAAACTGGAACCCCGTCGGCCTCGCCATCAGCCACGGCAAAACCACTAACGACTTCGAGCGCGCCAAGCTCTTGAGTGGCGTCTTCGTTGTCACCGACGGTAATCCCCGACTCATCCGTTCTCGCGACTACGAACCCTCCAAAGACGACACCGAAGCCCTCCAGTGCGGACCGACCCTCGTCGAAAACGGCGCATCCACCGTCGGGCTGAACGACTCGCGCCGTGCCCGTCGCACCGTCGTCGCCACCGACGGAAAAGACCGCTGGGCCATCTTGATCTTCTCCCCGGTCACCCTCGCGGACACCGCGCGGCTCCTCTCCAGCCGCACGGTCTTCCCCGACTTCACATCCAGGAGTGCCCTAAATCTCGACGGAGGCTCGTCCACCGCCCTCTGGGCCGCCACTGACCCCAAACCACTTTATCGGCGCGAAATCGGCCACGTTCGCAACTATCTCGCGATCGAACCCAAGTAAGTTCTGCCGAAATTCCCCGTGACAGCCCCGCCAGCATTCCAGCCGGTCACCGACAAAAATTTCTGATTTCCCACGACCCCTTTCTGCTCGCCCCGCGTCCACCCCACGTCCAAAATCCTCGAAATGCAGATTCACCTTAGCCCCCGGCACCTCACGCTTACCGCTTCGATTCACGGCCACGTCGCCGACAAGATCGAGCAACTCGAGACCATCAGCGACGACATCATCGCTGCGCACGTCGTTCTCGTTCACGACGAATCCAAGAATACCAAGAAGTTCCAGGTCAAGGTGCACCTCGCTGTCCCCGGCCCCGACATTCACGCCGAAGACGCCGGCCCAGATCTCCACAAAGCCATCGACAAGACCGCCGACAAACTCGCCCGCCAGCTCCGCAAACGGAAGACCAAGCTGAACAGTGCCAAAAAACACCGCGCTCAACTCTCAGCCGAAGGCCGCAAGCGCGGATACAAGCGGATCTAGACCTCCGTCGCGACACAACCGGGAAAATGGAGGGCGATTACAAGGTCAAGCTCGACGTATTCGAGGGACCGCTCGATTTGTTGCTCTACCTCATCAAGCGAGATGAGGTCGACATCTACGACATCTCGATCGAGCGCATCACCCGGCAGTATCTCGAATACATCGAAGCCTTCCAGATGCTCGACATCGAGCTCGCCGGCGAGTTCATCGTCATGGCAGCGAACCTCCTCTACATCAAAAGCCGCACGCTCCTCCCCGCCGACCTCCAGATGGCCGAGGAAGACGCCGAAGAGGACGATCCACGCTGGGAACTCATCCGCCAGCTCATCGAATACAAAAAGTTCAAGGAAGCCGCCCACCGCCTCCGCGAGCGCGAGGTCGCTCAGGAAAATCTCTTCCCTCGCATCCCCGTCGAACCCGACCTCCCCGCCGCCGACGAAAATATCATGGTCGAGGACGTTGGCATCTTCGACCTCATCCGCGCCTTTCAAAACATCCTCAAGCGCCGCGCCGCCAAGACCGAGGACCTGCGTGAGATCTTCGCCGAGAACTTCTCCGTCTCCGATAAGATCGAGCATCTCGTGAACCTCACCCGCTCGGGCGTCTCGCTCCGATTCGAGGAAATCTTCCCCGAAGCCGCCAGCCGCACCGAGATCGTCGTCACCTTTCTCGCCATGCTCGAACTCATCCGCATGAAACAGCTTCGCGTTCGACAGGACGGCCAATTCGGTGAGATCTGGATCGACCCCTCCGCAGCTCAGACAGACGACGCCCCCGCGTCCACCGACGACGCGTCCGTCGACGACGAGAACCCCGCACCCGCGCCCGCATGACCAACGACCCGCCAGCCCTCAAGCACATCGTCGAGGCGCTCGTCTTCGCTTCCGAAAAGCCGGTCTCCGCCAGGGAGATTGGCACCGTCCTGCGCGGGGCCGCCGCCGCTTCTCCGGAAGATCCGCTTCTCGCCCAGTTCGCCAAGGCCAAGGAAAACGAACTCACCGACGCCATCGACGAACTCTCCGCCGATTACGTCGAAGCCAACCGCGCCTTCGAAGTCCGCGAGACCGCCACCGGTTGGCAGCTCGTCTCCTCCCCGCGCTTCGCACCCTGGCTCCGCCAGCTCTTCCCGGAGAGCAAACCCGCGCGATTAAGTGCTCCCGCCCTCGAGACGCTCGCCATCATCGCCTACCGCCAACCCGTGACCCGCGCCGACATCGAAGCCGTCCGCGGCGTCGCCGTCGACGGCGTCATGCAGACAATTCTCGACCGCGGTCTCGTCCGCATCGCCGGGCGCAGCGAACTCCCCGGCCGCCCCCTGCTCTACGAGACGACCACCTTTTTCATGGAGCACTTCGGTCTTCGTAACCTCGACGATCTACCCAACGCGACGGAACTTCGCCAGGCCGCCATCGCCGCCGCTCAGGAATCCAAGCCGCCCCCCCTGGAAGGAGAAGCTCCGGAAATCCCCGCCGATCAATCACCCGAGGCATCCGGCGAAACCCCAGCCGAATCCACCTCCGACCGCTCCGACGAATTCATGGACGGCACTGAACCGCTTTCGACGGACAGCCATTCCAGCGAAGAATCCGTGACCCCCCAACCCAGCGAGGCCGACGTCTTCGAGTCTCTCGAGACCGAGACATCCGATCCCGAAATCACCGACCCCGAATCCCCACTCGCCGACTCCTCACCCCAATGAGCGACCTCACCGAATTCCGCGATCAAATCGACGCCATCGACACCGAACTGCTCCGCCTGCTGAACCGCCGCGCCGAGCTCGCCCTCGCCGTTGGAGAAATCAAGACCCGCGACGGGCTCCCAATCTACGCGCCGGAGCGCGAAATGACGCTACTTCGCTCCCTCGTCGAGCGCAGCGTCGGCCCACTTCCACCCATCGCCATCCGCGCCATTTATCGCGAGATCATGTCCGCATCCCTCGCACTCGAAAAAGACGTCGTCATCGCGTGCTTCGGCACCGAAGGCGGAGCGACCCACCTCGCCGCTCGAGCCAAATTCGGCTCCAGCGTCGACTACGCGTTTTACACCGACGTTGGCGAATCCTTTACCGCCACGAACCGCGGCGAAGGTGACTGTGTCGTCGTCCCCATCGAGGAAGCCGACCACGGTGCCGTCAAACAAACCCTCGACGCCCTCACCCGCACCGACCTCACGATCTGCGGCGAAATTCGCTCGAAGCCGGAGGGCTCCGATGACGAGATGGACCACGTTTCCCGCTACCTCGTGCTCGCCCGCACCGCCACCGCCATCACCGGAAACGACCGGACCACCCTCCTGCTCCGCGTCGAGGACAAGCCCGGCGCGCTCGTCGATGCCCTCGAGCCGTTCCGCGACGCCTCGCTCAATCTCGCCCACTTCGCCAGCCGCCCCGCCGCCAAAGGCAGCAACGACGTCTATTTCTTCGTCGAAGTCGACGGCCACAGTCGTGACGAAGGCTTCGACGAAGTCCTCCGCGAGCTTTCCCGTCAATGCCGCGCCGTAAAGATTCTCGGCAGCTACCCGAAGGAATCCCTCTAATCGGCAACTCCAAGCGAGAGACGGTGAAGACTCCCCTCCTCCTCGTTTCCATCGCCCTCCTCGTGGCCTGCGCCGCTCCGGACCGGACGTTCCGCGAAGACGCGGCGGCCGTCGCCTGGCTCAGTCCGGATGGCTCGCGTCCCCAAATCGACGTGACCGGCAGTTGGTTCGTCCCCGACTGGGGCTCCGGCTATCTCGCCCAGACCGGCAACCGGATCGCTGGCTACCTCGACCAATATTCGATCAGCGGCATCGTTCGTGGTCGCTCCATCAATCTCGTCATCTCCGAGCGAGGCGTCACCCGCTACACCGGCCTCGTCACCGCCACTTCCCCGGCGCGGCTCGACGGTTTTTACTCTCGTGGCATCCCGTTTGATCCAAGGCGGCAACGGACCCTTACCTTCGATAAAATCAGCCGCTGACCTTCGGTTCCTCCACCCGACCCCGCGTCTCGTCGAACTGCGCAAACCATTCTCCGAACGCTTCCGCCGTCGCGAGCGAATTCATCACGGGGATTCCTCCCAGTTTGCGAATCCGATCCGCGTCCGCCTCCTCGAACGTGCGAACCAAAACTTTCGTTTCGCCGGCGGCGTAATTCAGGATTTTCTCCGCGTCACGCAGCCGTCGCACGTTCGCCAGGATGACCCGTGCCTTCCGCGCGCCCGCGCGCTGCAAGACCTCCCGATCCGACCCGTCCCCGCGCACGCACCGGACCCCGATCCGCGCGAGCTCTTCGATCCGCGCGGGATCATCGTCGATCACCACCACCGAACACCCCGACTCGAGCAGCGGATTCAAGGTCCACATCCCCCCCGACCCAAACCCGATCATGAGCACGTGATCGCGAAAATTCGCCCGGACGTCGTCTCGTCTCCGCCCAGGATGCATTCCCAGTAACTTCCACGTCACCTTGTCCGTTGCCACGAACGGGGTCACCGTCATCGTCGCCACCGTGATCAAAGCGATTACCGAAAACGTTTCTTGGTCCAGATCCCCCGTCGTCAGTCCGACCAGCGCGAGCACCATCGAAAACTCGCTCGTTTGAGCCAGCAACAAACCGCTCTCGATCGATGCCCGCGCCGATAATCCCGTCCACTCCGCCACGATCGTGACGACCGGCGGCGTCACCACCAGCACCAGTGCCGCCAGCCCCAGACCCTTCAAGAGCAGATCGAGTTCCGGGACGATCACCACCGCCCCGAGGGTCGTGAAGAACAACGCCAGAAAGAAATCGTTGAGCGATCCTAGCAGCCCCCGGACCACACCGTTCACCGGCGTTCCCGACAGCAAGATCCCCGCGAAGAACGCCCCCGCGATCGACGGAATGTCGATCAGCCACGCCAATCCGACGAAAGCAAACAGCACCGACAAAAACCCCAACAGCAAAGTTTCCTCGTCCAGCTTCAGCCTCTCGAACAACCGCGGCATCGCCGTGCGCTGGAGGTAAATTGCCGCAGCCCCCATCCCCGCCGTCGCCGCCAACCGAGCCGCCGTGACCCCTGCCCCTTCGTCCAGACTGGACAACACCGTAATCACTCCGATCACCAACGCGTCCTGCAAAAACAGCACGCCGATCACCAGTCGTCCAAATGGCTCGAACATCTGCTGGTTCTGCTTCAGATGCCGGAGCGCAACCAATGTCGAACTCGCCGCCAGCGAGAAAGCCAGATACAGCGGCACCTTCCCCTCGAATCCCATCCACGTCGCCGCCAAATACGCGGTAATTCCCAGCGCACCAAATTGGATCACTCCAACCCACGGCACCGCGTGCCGCTGCGGCTTGAAACGCGTCGGATTCAACTCAACCCCCGAAGAAAATACCAGGAACGCCAGCCCCAGACTCAGAATGTCCCGCAATTGTTCGGCTTCCAGATAACGGCTCCCCAAAAAACTCAGCAGCACGCCGCCCACCATCAGCAGCGGGATCGTCGGCAACCGGTACCGCAGGGAGATCCCCACCGCCAACGAGGCAACGAACAAGAGCAACGCCAGCCCCGTCACGCCGCCCCTCCCGGTCCGCCCGTCGGCTCACCACCCGCCAACACCCCGAGCTCAATCAGTTTTCGATTTTGCATTTTCACCCCGTCAACGCGCGGAATCATCAGGTAATCGACGTCGAGAGCCACCAGCCCCTCCGCGCTGTGGAGATCGACCGCGAGGATACTCGACGGCACCCCGAACGCCTTCGCCCGGTAGGCAAACAGCTCGTTGCTGTCCTCGATCTGCAGCGCCGAAACGAAAAGCTTCGCGTCACGCATTCCTGCCTCCTCCAGCACGGAGAGATATTCTGCGTTCCCCGAAAGCACGTCGCAAGGTAGTCCCACCAACTTCCGCGGGTCCGTATCGATCCCCAGCACCGCCTCCCCCCGTCCGTGGAGGTCAGCCGCCAGCCGCCGCCCCAGCGTGTTCATCCCCACGATGATCACGTGCCCGCTCCGCCGCAACGGTTGCACGTCGTCGTCTCCATCCACCCCACCGAAAGGCCGTAGCACCCAGCTCGCGACCACCCGATCGAACTCGATCGCAAAGGACGAAACCGAGATCGTCACCAGCCCCACCAGCCCCACCAACGCGACCAACTCACCCGTCACCAACCCAGCCCCCAGCGCCAGTGCCAGGAACAAAAACGAAAACTCGCTGATCTGCGAAAGCGACACCCCGGCCAACACCGCCGTCCGCCGCCGAAACCGAAGCAGTCGAACGATCACCGCCACGATCAACGGCTTGAGCAGCAGGACAAAAGCACTCAACGCCAGCGCCACCGGCCACTGCGCCACCGCGTCGCCGAGATCCATTCCCACCCCGAGCGTCACGAAGAAGATCGCGATGAAAAAGTTCATCAACGGATGCACCCGCCGGTGCAGATCCCGGTTGTGCGGCAACTGCGCGAGACTGATTCCCGCCAGGAACGCCCCGACCTCGTGCGACAGGTGAAAAACGTGCGCCGCGCTCACCAGCAAAAAACACCAGGCCAGACTCCAGATGAACAGCACCTGCGGCGACCGCCCCGCACTTGCGAACAACGGCGGCAACACCCACTTCCCCGCCACAAACACCGCTCCCATGAGCACCACCAATCCGCCCATCGCCACACCCAGACCCTTGAGAACGTTCGCCAGCTCGAGTTCCCCGCCGCCGCCCAAACCGGCAAGCAACGTCAGCAGAACGATAACGAATAAATCCTGCACCAGCAGGACCCCCACGGCGATCCGGCCGTGAAACGCATCCGTCGCACCCTTCTCGTCCAGCAATTTGATCACCACCACCGTGCTGCTCAACGTCAGCGCCACGCCCAAAAACCCTGCCTCGATCGCCCGGAAACCCAACGCCCACGCTAACGCGAATCCCGCGCTGAACGTCACCACGACCTGAGCCGCCCCCGCCAGCACGCCCACCTTTCCAAGCACGCGGATCTTCTCGACGTTCATTTCGAGGCCCACCAGGAACAGCATCAACGCAATCCCCACGCTCGAAAGCGTCTCCAGCGACTCCGACGTCGCCACCAATCCAGTCGCCGGCCCGACGACCAAACCCGCCACCAGATACATGACGATGGTCGGGATTCGGAACCGCCCACCGACAAACGTAAACACGAACGCCGCGACGACGATCGTCGCCAGCGCCGTCAGAAACTCACTGCCCACCATGTTTTGAAATCTGCCAGACCCGCGGTTCGAAGGCGAAGACTACCGAACGTAACGTCGCACTTCCCACCCCTCACCAATCTTGATCACTCCGGCGAACTCGAATTCACCCTCGAACTTCGGCAAAACCACGTCGCCCTCCACCTCGCGCAGCACCGCCGTCAGCAGAACCTCGTCGCACCTCGGCAACAGTGCCCGGTAAATTTCCGCCCCGCCGATGACGAAAATTTTTCGACCATCACCCGGGTCCGCCACCTCCTCCGGCGAACGCACCACCCGAATCCCCTTCGTCGGCTCCATCGACCGCGACACGACCACGTTCTCCCGACCCGGCAGCACGAACCCGATCGACTCGTGCGTCCGCCTCCCCATCACCACCACGTGCCCAATCGTCGTCCGCCGAAAATAAGCCAGCTCGCCCTTCAGCGACCAAGGCAGCTTCCCGTCCCGACCGATCACCCGGTTCTCCGCCATCGCCACAATCGCAATCATCACAACCGACCTCCCCCGAGAAATCCCGCACGCAGCCGCGCAGCCACCACAAAATCTGAACGCTCACGCTCAGCCGCAGAGCCACTGAGCCTAAGATCCTTCGCGCCTTCGCGCCTTCGCGTGCCCCCCCGGTATCCCTCAGCGCCGCTGCGACTCTGCGTGAGCATCCTCAAACCGAGATCTCCCCCCGGATCGCCGGCCACGGATCGTAACCCACCAGCTCAAAATCCTCGAAATCAAACTCCCGGATCTCCCGCCGCCCCGGATTCAACCGCATCTGCGGCAACGCCCTCGGCTCCCTCGAAAGCTGCTCCCGCGCCTGTTCCAGATGATTGTTGTAAAGGTGAAGATCGCCAAACGTGTGAACGAACTCGCCCGCCCGCAGTCCGCACACCTGAGCCACCATCCGGGTCAGCAGCGCATACGACGCGATGTTGAAAGGCACGCCGAGAAAAAGATCCGCACTCCGCTGGTAAAGCTGACAACTCAACTCCCCGTCGCTCACGAAAAACTGAAACATCGCGTGACACGGTGCCAACGCCATCCGGTCCAGCTCCCCCGGATTCCACGCGCTCACGATCAGCCGCCGCGAATCCGGCTCCGCTTTGATTCGCTTAATCACCTCGTCGATCTGGTCGATCGCCGCCCCCTCCGGCGTCCGCCAATCGCACCACTGCGCCCCGTAGATCCGTCCCAAATCACCCTTCTCATCCGCCCATTCGTCCCAGATCGTCACCCGATTCTCGTTCAGATACCCCACGTTCGTCTCACCCCGCAGAAACCACAGCAGTTCGTAGATGATTGACCGCAAATGCAGCTTCTTCGTCGTTACCAGCGGGAACGACTCCCGCAGATCGAAGCGCTCCTGCGCCCCGAAGACCGACAGAGTCCCGGTCCCCGTCCGGTCCGCCTTCGGTCGCCCCTCCTCCAAAACCAATCGCAATAGCCGATGATACTGCTCCACGCCCCGAGCCAATCATAACCCTTCAAAAATGGCCAACCCGCCCCGAAAAAATTGCCATCCCCTCCCGCGCACCCCAACTTCCCACTCCACGCCATGAAACTCGTCACCCCATCCGATCGCAGCTACGCCAAAGCCCTCGCCGACCTCGACCGCCGCGCCACCCCCGATCCCGCCGTCCGCGACACCGTTGCCGAGATCATCTCCGCCATCGAGAAAAAGGGCGATCGCGCCCTGATCGAGTTCACTCAAAAATTCGGCGGCCCCAAGCTTACCCCCGCCAAGCTCCGCGTCACCGAGGACGAAATCGCCTCCGCCCTCGCCGATCTCCCCGCCGCCACCCGTCGCGCCATCACCGCCTCGCGCTCCAACGTCCGCGCCTTCGCCAAAGCCAGTCTCCGCAAATCCTGGTCGATGAAGAACACCCAGGGCGCCACCGTCGGCGAGCGCTTCGATCCCTTCCAGCGCGTCGGCATCTACGTTCCCGGCGGCACCGCCCCCCTCGTGTCTTCTGCCATAATGACCTGCACCCTCGCCGCCACCGCCGGGTGCCGCGAGATCGTTGCCGTCACCCCCGCCGGCCCCGACAGATCCGTCCACCCCGCCCTCCTGGCCGCCCTCTCCCTCTGCGGAGCCACCGAGATTTACCGCGTCGGCGGAGCCCAAGCCATCGCCGCCCTCGCCGTCGGCACCAAAACGATCACGCCAGTCGCCAAGATCTTCGGCCCCGGCAACGCCTACGTCGTCGAAGCCAAACGCCAGGCCGTCGGCCGCGTCGCCATCGACCTCCTCCCCGGTCCCAGCGAAGTCCTCATCATCGCCGACGCCAACGCGAATCCCGACTGGGTCGCCGCCGACCTCCTCGCCCAATCCGAGCACGGTCACGGCAGCATCGCCGTCCTCCTCACTCCCAGCGCAAATCTGCTCAAACGCGTCGCCGCCTCCGTCGACCGCCAAGCCGCCGAGTCGAATCGTTCCGAGCACCTCCGCGAAGCCCTCGAAGCCTGCACGCTCGTGCAAACCGCCGACCTCGACCAAGCCGTGGATCTTGCCAACGACTTCGCCGCCGAGCACGTCGCCGTCGCGACGGCCAAACCCGACGCCATCGCCGCCCGCCTCACCACCACCGGCTGCATCTTCATCGGCGGCATCAGCCCCGTTGCCGCCGGCGACTTCCTCGCCGGCCCCAGCCACGAACTCCCCACCGGCGGCGGCGGCAAATCCTTCCCCGGCCTCACCGCCGAAGCCTTCCAACGCCGCACCAGCTTCGTCAAATACGACGAAAAGAGCCTGCGAAAATCCCTGAAGACCATCGGAACCTTCAGCGAAATCGAAGGCCTCGACGCCCACGGCCGCAGCGCCTCCATCCGGCTGGCCACTCCCTCCTAAAAATCCGAAATCCACAATCCGAAATCCACAATTCGGTGATCTGGCAAACCCGCCGCGCCCCCCTCGACCTCACTCGCGAGGCCGCCATCATGGGGATCCTCAACGTGACGCCCGATTCCTTCTCGGACGGCGGCACTCACCCCAACCCCGAGTCCGCGGTCGACCACGCGCTCGCGATGGAAGCCGACGGAGCTGCCATCATCGACGTCGGCGGCGAATCCACCCGCCCCGGCGCCCCCGCCGTCTCCGCCGACGACGAGATTCACCGCATCCTCCCGGTCATCGAACGCCTCCGGACCACCTCCGACGTGCTGATCTCGATCGACACGTCCAAAGCCGCCGTCGCCCGAGCAGCCATCGCCGCCGGCGCCGACATCGTCAACGACGTCACCGGTCTCGCCGGTGACCCCGCCATGGCCGCCCTCGCCGCCGAAACGAAAGTCGGCGTCATCATCATGCACATGCGCGGAACGCCGCGAACGATGCAAACCGCCCCCGCATACGACGACGTCGTGGCCGAAGTTCGGGAATTCCTTCGACAGCAAACCGCGCTCGCCCTAGCCTCCGGCATCTCTCCCATGGCCATCGCACTCGATCCCGGCATTGGTTTCGGCAAGACCCCCGACCACAACCGCCTGCTCCTCGAAAATTGCGACCGCCTCACTCCGGCGAGCCCTCCCACCGGCTCGCAGCTACCCATCGTCATCGGAGTCAGCCGCAAATCTTATCTCTCCACCCTCGTCGGCAACAACGACATCGCCGACCGCTTCTGGCCAGGCGTCGCCCTCACGAGTTTTTGCCGCGAACTCGGCGCCCGCGTCTTCCGCGTCCACGACGTCGCCGCCCACCACAGCGCGGTGCGGATGACCGAAGCCATCCTCCACGCGTAGAAAATCTGCGTCACCCTGTTTAATCTGCGGACCAAATGAACTCAGCGGAACTCCTCGGCACCATCGGCGAATTCATCCGCCAAAATTGGACCGCCGCCATCGAGATCGGCATCATCGCCGTCGTTCTCTACCTCATCTACAAGTATCTCCGCGGCACCCGCGGCGCCCGCATCCTCATCGGACTCGGCGTGATCTTCATCACGCTCACCCTCATTTCCCAGATCCTCGACCTCGCCGTCATCGGCTGGCTCCTGCGCAGCTTTTCCGTCTTTCTCGCCATCGCCCTCGTCGTGATCTTCCAGCCCGAACTCCGTCGCGCCCTGACCGAACTCGGCAGCCACCGGTTCTTCAGCAGTTCTTTTGAGAAAAAGGAAACCATCGAAGAACTCACCGACACCGTCTTCGAACTCGCCGGAAAAGGCTTCGGCGCCCTCATCGCCGTCGAACGCGAAATCGACCTCAAAAACATCGCCGACACCGGCGTCATGGTCGATTGCGACTACTCGAAGGAACTCACTCTCACCGTTTTCTTTCCCAAGACCGTCCTCCACGACGGCGGCATGATCGTTAAAAACGACCGCATTCTCGCCGCCGGCTGCATCTTCCCCCTCACCCAACGCGAAGACCTCGATCGAAACCTCGGCCTCCGGCACCGCGCCGCGCTCGGAATGAGCGAAGAGTCCGACGCCATCACGCTGATCGTTTCCGAGGAGACCGGCCAGGTCTCGATCTGCCACAACGGCGTGATCGAGCGAAATCTCAACGTCGACAATTTCCGCCGCCAGCTCAGCCGCCTCCTCCTTCTCGAGGAATACGAAAGCGATGCACCTAAGAATATTTCAGAACTGGAAAGCTAAGATCGTCTGCGTTCTCATCGCGACCGTTCTCTGGTATCTCATCAACCAGACCGTCAACCAACGCGATGCCCGTCAGGACTGGCCGACGCCGGCTGCGTCGTTCGAATAGGCGATCGTCTGCCTCGACAATCCAAACCCAAAACCCGTTTTCCGAATGAATCAATCCACCCGCCTCTGGCTCATGTATCCCGCCCGTCTCATCACGCGCCCCATCGTTTACGAGATCGGCAAGGAATTCGACGTCGTGACCAACGTCCGCCAGGCCAGTGTCACCGACGAGATCGGGCTTGTTTCCCTCGAGATCGACGGCGATCGCGAAGAAATTAAGAAAGCCATCGCTTGGCTCGAAGAGCTCGGCGTCAAAGTCGAGCCGGTCGAGATCCAGACCATCGAGGGATAGCCCCCTCTCTCCCGTGCAGAAGCTGCTGCTCGTCGACGGTCACAGCATGATCTTCCAGTGGCCGCAGCTCCGCGAGCTCCACGACCGGAAGACCGCCACCGCTCGCGAGCAACTCATCACGCTCCTCACCCGCTACCACGACGCCTCCGACTTTCACGTCGCCGTCGTTTTCGACGGCAAGGGCTCCCGCGCCAACGAACAGGACAACCCTGGCGGCATCCAGATTTTCTACTCGGCCGCTGGCCAGACCGCCGACAGCGTCATCGAACGCCTCGTCGCGAAATACGCGAAAACTTTCGACCTGACCGTCGCGACGGACGATCACCTCGAGCGAACGACGGTCGAATCCTTCGGCGGTAACTGGATCTCGTCCGAATCGCTCGCACTGGATCTCATCGCGGCGGACGACGCACTCACGGAACGTCTCAAACGACTCCGCAAGCACTAAACCCTCGTCCACCGCGGGATTCAGCGCGGTAGAACCGGGCCGACCCGGCCCCGTTTCCCATTTGGCCGTCAGACCAACGTCACTTCACTTCGATCAACTCGACGTCGAAGATCAGCGTCTCGTCCGGGCCGATCGCACCACCCGCGCCGCGCTTGCCGTAGGCCAACTCCGATGGGATGTAGAACCGATACTTCGCGCCTTCCTTCATCAACTGCACGCCCTCGGTCCAACCCGCGATCACCCCATTCAGCGGAAAGCTGATCGACTCACCCCGCTTGTAGGAACTGTCAAATTCCGTTCCGTCAATCGTCGTGCCCCGGTAGTTGACTTCGACCGTGTCCGTGGCCTTCGGGCTCGCCCCATCACCCTCGTTGAGGACTTCATACTGCAGACCGCTGGCCGTCGTGGTGACTTCGGAGCGCTTGCCGTTTTCGGCGAGAAATTGCTGACCTTTTTCGAGTGCGGATTGTGCCATGAGAATTGCGGGAATGAGGGTGGTTGCCAGGACGAGAACGCCGAGGGATCGAATTTGCATAAGGCAGCGACCTTACTTGCCCCCACGCAACCGCGCAAATGGTTTGGCACGATCTGTCCCCGGAAACCACCCCTCCGTCACGCCCGAGATCCGATTTGCTATTCGCCCACCACACGCCATCCTTCGCTCCATGCCCATCCGCGCCCTCGCCCTTTTCGCATTCTTCTTCGCTTCGTCGACACTCTCCCACGCCAAGGAGTTCCGGGCCGCGTGGGTAGCCTCCGTCTATAACATCAACTTCCCATCCCGCTCCGGCCTGAGCGTCCAGGCACAGAAAGCCGAGATCGTCCGGATCTGCGACGCTGCCAAGTCCGTCGGCCTAAACGCCCTCATGGTCCAAGTCCGACCCGAGTCCGACGCCCTCTATGATTCTCGCTACGAGCCCTGGAGCCGTTTCCTCACTGGCACTCAGGGCAAGGATCCTGGCTACGACCCGCTCGAGTATTTCATTCGGGAAGGTCGCCAACGCGGGATCGAAATCCACGCCTGGATCAATCCCTACCGCGCCGCGACCTCCTCCAGCGGACTGTCCTCCAAGCATCCCGTCAACGGGCGCCTCAAAGCCGAGGCTCGCAAACTGAAGAAAATGCTCTGGCTCGACCCCACCGAGCCCGCCGTCCAGGACCACGTCGTCCGCGTCGTGGAAGACATCGTCAAACGCTACGACGTCGGCGGCATCCACCTCGACGACTACTTCTTCCCCTACCCGGAGACTTACAGTGGCAGCTTCCCCGACTCGCGTGCCTTCAAAGCCTACGTCGACGGCGGTGGCAAACTCGCCCGGGCCGACTGGCGACGTTCCAACGTCAACACGATGGTCCGTCGCCTCGGCGAGGCCGTCCACCGAGCTCGCAGCGGAGCCGTCTTCGGCGTGAGCCCTTTCGGTATCTACACCAAAGGCCAACCCTCCGACGTCAAAGCCGGGCTCGACGCCCTCAACCAGCTCTACTGCGACCCCGTTCACTGGCTGAAAAAAGGCTACGTCGATTACCTCGCCCCCCAACTCTACTGGGACGATGCCGGACCACAGTCCTTCAGCTCCCTCCTGCGCTGGTGGCGCAGCAGCGAAGTCAACCCGAAGGGCATTCCGATCTATCCTGGCATCGCCATCGATCGCTTGAATTCCAAGGGACGCCCCGCCAAGGAAATCGCGCGTCAACTCTCCTTGCAGGACAAGGTTGGCCCGAATGCCGGAGTTGGATTTATCCTCTGGGACTTCGATCCATTGCTGAAAAACAGCAAGAACGTCCGCGAGATCGTCCGAGATAACTGACGCCGAAAGAGGACCGCCTCTTCTCCCGCTCGCGCTGTCAGGGCCCCGGAATCTGCGGCTTCGAGCCGCGGCCAACCGAGGATGCTTCGTCGAAAAATTCGACATTCCTTTCTGCACCGCGCTTGTAATCCATAGGCAAAACCCCTACGGAAGCATCCAGGCAAACGATCCGGTTCGTAATCGAACCAATCGTTAACACCTTTCGTCAGCCGCTCCGGAGTTATTTCTTGTGAGCGCACTGATTATTGATGACGTCTGAAATCAACTGAGTTAAATAAACAACACCCAATTAAATATGGCCTTTTCACCTACCAATGAACTTCCGCGCTACGATCGCCTCATGGAAGCCGCCCGTCAGCAGCCAGACCTGAACGCTGAAGCTTGCGAAATGTTTCTCACGGTCATGCGCACGGGTGACGCCGTTGCCGCCATCGAGAATCAATACCTGTCGCGCCACGGAATCACTCCGGGACGGTTCGCCGTCATGATGTTGCTCTCGACCGAAGACGAATCGAACCTCAAGCCGAGCGAACTCGCCGAGATGACCGGCGTAACCCGTGCGACGATGACCGGGCTCCTCGACACCCTCGAGCGGGCCAACATGGTCAAGCGATCCGCCGATCCGACCGATCGTCGCGCACTCCGCGTTCACGCGACTCCCGAGGGCAAAGCCGCCTTCCGTGAGCTGCTTCCCGGCTACTTCCGCCTCGTTTCCGCGATCCCAGCGGTCCTCAGCGAGTCCGAGCGCGAGCAATACAACTCGCTTTCCAAGAAGATCCGTGATGGCCTCACGCTCGCGGAGTCCCAATTTGTGAACAAAACCAATGGTCATGCCGCCCCCGCCGGCCAGGAAGCGGCACTGAATGCTTAAGCGGTTCGTTTTGATGCTGGCGACGGTCCTCGTGATCGTCGCCAGCATCGGCTTTATCAAGGTTCAACAGATCAAAGCTGGCATGGCGATGGCCGCGAAGTTCGCGCCGCCGCCAGCCGCCGTCTCCACGTTCCAGGTTGCCAGTCAGGAATGGCAACCCACCCTTACCGCCGTTGGCACCGCCAACGCCGTTCAAGGCGTGATGGTCTCGGCCGATCTCCCCGGCATCGTCAAGGAGATCAATTTCAAATCCGGAGCCGAGGTTCTGCGCGGGCAGGAGCTTGTCAAACTCGACACCACCCAGGAAGTCGCGCAGCTCAACGCCGCCCGCGCCCGCCTCGATCTCGCCAAAATCAATCTGGACCGTACCGCTGACCTCCTCACAAAACGAGTGTCGTCACAGTCCGACTACGACGCCGCCGGTGCTGAATACAAGCAGGCCGCCGCCTCGGCCCGCGAAATCGAGGCGCTCATCGGACGTAAAACCATTCGCGCTCCCTTCGACGGGCGCCTCGGCATTCGCGCCATCGACCTCGGTCAATACCTCAGCAGCGGCGACGCCGTCGTTCCCCTCCAATCGCTCGATCCCATTTACGTCGACTTCAGCCTCCCACAGCAGACGCTCGGCCAACTCGAAGTCGGCCGCACCGTCGACGTGACCGCCGACGGCCTCCCCGACGTCACGTTTTCCGGCGAGATCACCGCCATCGACCCAACCGTCGATTCGTCCACGCGGAACGTCCGCGTTCAGGCGACGCTTCAAAACCCCGACGGCAAGCTCCGCTCGGGCATGTTCGTCAACGCGGCCGTCCTGCTTCCCGCCCGCAACGAAGTCATCGCGATCCCCGCCTCGGCCATCGACTACGCTCCCTACGGCGATTCCGTTTTCGTCGTGGAGCAACTCGATCCCGCCCCCCCCGAGGAAGGAGCACCCGCGAATCCGAACGCGCCCACCGAACCCTACACCGGCGTTCGGCAGCGAGCCGTCAAACTCGGGGCGACCCGCGGCGATCTCGTCGAAATCGTCGAAGGGCTCCAGCCCGGGCAGGAAGTCGTCAGCTCCGGCACCTTCAAAATCAAAGACAAGGCCCCGGTCAACGTGAACAACGACATCCAGCCGGGCGCCGATCCCGAACCGAAGGTCACCGAGAGCTGACCACCCCGCATCCCGCGACCGCATGAAGCTCACCGACCTCTTCATCAAAAGGCCCGTTCTCGCGCTGGTCGTCAATTTGATCATCCTCATCGCCGGCTTTCAGGCGATTCAGGTTCTCAACGTCCGCCAGTATCCCCGCAGCGACATTTCCGTCGTTACGGTGACCACCGCTTACGTCGGGGCCAACGCCGACCTCGTCCGCGGCTTCATCACCACCCCGCTGGAACAGGTCATCGCCAGCTCCGACGGCATCGACTACATCGAGTCCTCCAGCGCCCAGGGCATCTCGACCATTTCCGTCCACCTCAAGCTCAATTACGACACGAACGCCGCGCTGACCCAGATCCAGAGCAAGATCGCCCAGGTCCGCAACGAGCTCCCCCCCGAAGCGGAGGCGCCCGTCGTGGAAGTCGAGAACGCGGACGACCGCTTCGCCTCGATGTATCTCAGCTTCTCGTCCGAGGAACTCGACTCGAATCAAATCACCGACTTTCTCACCCGCGTCGTCCAACCAAAGCTCACGTCCGTCGCCGGCGTCCAACGCGCCGACATCCTCGGTGCCCGCAACTTCGCGATGCGGATCTGGCTCGATCCCGCCAAGATGGCCGCCTACGACCTCTCACCCACCGACGTCCGCGACGCGCTCTCGTCGAACAACTACCTCTCCGCCATCGGCCGCACCAAGGGCTCGATGATGTCGGTCAACCTCATCGCGAATACCAACCTCACCTCCGACGAGGAATTCCGCCAACTCGTCGTGCGCGAAAACGAAGGCGTCATCGTCCGACTCGGCGACGTGGCCAAGGTCGAACTCGGCGCGGAAAGCTACGACGAGGACGTTCGCTTCGACGACGAAGCCGCCACCTTCATCGGCATCTGGGCTCTTCCCACCGCCAACTCTCTCGACGTTATCAAACGCGTTCGCGACGTCCTTCCCGAGGTCGAGGCCCTCCTCCCACCGAACATCAAACTCGGCGTCCCCTACGACTCCACCAAATACATCGAGAACGCCATCGTCGACGTCGTCAAGACCCTCGGTGAGACCCTGCTCATCGTCATCGTCGTCATCTTTTTCTTCCTCGGCTCCCTCCGCAGCGTCCTCATCCCCGTCGTCGCCATCCCCATTTCGCTCGTCGGCGCGGTCTTCCTGATGCTCATCGCCGGGTTCACCATCAACCTTCTCACGCTTCTGGCCATCGTCCTCGCCGTGGGTCTGGTCGTCGACGACGCCATCGTCGTGGTCGAAAACGTCGAGCGCCATCTTCAGGAAGGCATGTCCGGTTTCGACGCCGCCATCCGCGGTGCCCGCGAGCTCTACACGCCGATCATCGCGATGACGATCACCCTCGCCGCCGTTTACACCCCCGTCGGCCTCCAGGGCGGACTCACCGGCGCGCTCTTCCGTGAATTCGCCTTCACGCTCGCCGGCGCGGTCGTCATCTCCGGCATCGTCGCGCTCACGCTTTCCCCGATGATGTCGTCCAAGCTCCTGCGAAAAGGCGACAGCGAAAGAGGCTTCGCCGGTTGGGTGAATCGCCGGCTCGATTGGGTTCGCGCCCGTTATCTTTCGATGCTCGCCGGCACACTCCGCTACCGCCCGGTCGTTTACACGCTCGCGGTCATCGTCATGGCCCTCGGCGTCATCTTCTTTCTCTTCGTCAACCGCTTCAAGGAACTCGCCCCGAAGGAAGATCAAGGCATTGTCTTCGGCATCGTCCAGACGGCCGCGACCGCCACTCTCGATCAAGTCTCACTATACACCGGAAAAATCTACGACGTCTTCGCGTCCTTCCCGGAGACCGACCACGTCTTCCAGCGGACCGGGCCCGGCGGCGGATTCTCCGGCATGGTCACCAAGCCGTGGGACGAACGCGACACCGACACCGAGACCCTCCAGTTCGCCGCCAACGCCGAGATCGGCAAGATTCCCGGCGTCCAGGTCTTCGTCACGACCCCACCACCGCTACCCGGCGGCAGCCAGTTCCCGGTCGAATTTGTCCTCTCCTCCACCGCCGAGCCCGAGGACCTCTACGAAATCGGCCAGGAGCTGCAGAAGGAGGCCGAGGCCAGCGGCTACTTCATCTTCACCAACCTCGATCTCAAATACGATCAGCCGCAGACCGAGATCATTTTCGACCGCGACAAAGTCGCCTCGCTCGGACTCGACCTCCGCCAGGTCGGCGCCGATCTCGGCACCATGATCGGCGGCAATTACGTCAACCGCTTCCAGATCCAGGGCCGCAGCTACAAGGTCATCCCGCAGGTCCAGCGCGCCGATCGCCTCACCGCCTCTCAGATCGAGGACTACTACGTCAGCGGTCCCGACGGCGGCCTCGTCCCGCTCTCGACGTTCGCCACCCTGCGAACCTCGACTCAGCCCCGCGAAATCAAACGTTTCCAGCAGCTCAACTCCGTCACGCTCGCCGGCGGCGTCCGCCCGGGAGCCACGATCGACGAGGCCCTCTCGTTCCTGGAGAAGAAGTGCGCGGAGATCCTCCCCGCCGGATACGTGATCGATTACGCCGGCGAGTCCCGCCAGCTCCGCGTCGAAGGCAGCAAGTTCCTCCCGATGTTCGCGCTCTCGTTCGTCCTCATCTTTCTCGTGCTCGCCGCGCAGTTCGAGAGCTTCCGCGATCCGTTCATCATTCTGGTGGGCTCCGTCCCGCTCGCGCTCTCCGGCGCACTGCTCTTTCCGTTCATGGGGCTGACCACGCTCAACGTTTACAGCCAGGTCGGTCTCATCACCCTCGTCGGCCTCGTCTCGAAAAACGGTATTCTCATCGTCGAATTCGCCAACCAGCTTCAGCTCGAAGGACAGAACAAGCTGGACGCCATCATCAACGCCTCCGGCACGCGGCTCCGCCCGATCCTCATGACCTCCGTCGCGACCGTCGCCGGTCACTTCCCGCTCATCATCGCGAGCGGCCCAGGCGCGGGAGCCCGCAACAGCATCGGCTGGGTCCTTGTCACCGGCATGGTCATCGGCACCGCGTTCACCCTCTTCGTCGTTCCGTCGATCTACATGCTCATCGCCCGCGACCGCCGCGGCGACCGCCCGCAGGACTCGCCCACCGCCGCCCTCGACCCCGCTCCGACCAGCGAAGAACCGCTGACCGCCTAAGCGTCCGACTCACTCGAGCAACGCGGCGCACACCTTCTTCGCGTCGAGGTGCTTCTCCGCGAACTTCCGCGCGGCCACGCAATGCCGCTCGTAATCCGCGGTGATCTTCTCGATCGCCCCCACCGACTCTTCCAGCGTCGTAAACGACAGAATCCCCTCGCCCGCCGGCAAATGCTCCGTCCACCCGGTGTCCTGGACGACGACCGGCTTCCCCATCGCCAAATAGCACGCGCTCCGGCACGAAAACCATCCGGAGTGACTCTTCACGTAACCGTTCTTCGCGATACTCCACTCGGCCTTGCTGTTCGCTAAAAAATCGTGATACGTCGCGTAGTCGGGCAGATGAACGTCCGGCTCGATGATCTGCCACCCCGCGCCCTCGATCCGCTCCGTCGGCCGTGACCGCCCCACGCCCTGCCCCATCGCGAGCACGAATTTCTCACTCGTGCGGCCCGGCAAATCGATGAAACGCAGAAACTCGATGTCCTTATTCCCGTAGGTATTCCCCTCGAACTCCTGCGGCGGATAACTGGCCCAATTCATGACCGTCGTCCAGGCATCCCGAGCGACGTGCGTCGCCGTGGGTGGACAGAGATTTTTCTGCCACCAATCCAGCGCGATCGGCTGCACCGTCGGCTGCCATTCGAATCCCGCCGTCGGCACCTTGCAACCCGTCCGCCCAACGTTCAATCCGAAGGTATGGTGCTCCTCGTGCGCCCGCAGGTGGTCGATGTATCCCTGGCGGTCGAGATTCGTCAGGCCGATGTGAGTAAACATCGGATCCCCGTCAACGAAGAGCTTCCGCGGAATTCCCGCCGTGCATTCCCGCAACCAACACGCCCCCGAGACGTTGATCAGCACGTCGGCATCGCGGATCACCTCCTCGGATCTCTCCCCCGCCGGACCGTGATACTTTCCGTCCGCTTCGTTCCGGTAAATCCACCGATCCCCGAGGTCGAACTCGTGCATCACCCGCTCGAGGTAGTTGACGTTGTGAAGGCAGTCCGCCGACGGCTCCTCCGCAACTGGATCGTAGGCCCACGTGGCGGTGTCCTCGAGATACCAAACGTCGTGACCCAGCTCGCGAAAACCGAGGACGTATTGGATGTAGTCCCACGTGACGCCGCCGAAGGCGTAGTTGCCGATCAGGCCGGTGACGAGGATGCGCATTTGCCGCGGAGTCTAGTGACGCCGAGCCGGGTGGAAAGTTGAGAGTTGAGTGGACCGAGCGAGCGCACCAGAGTTTCGATCGTGAAAATTGTCGTCGGAGTCGGAATCGCTGCTCAACCGATCTCGGCCGTCGGCATCGCGTGGACCTCGCTCAACTGGCCGCTCGGCTTCCGCGAACTCGGCTGGGAAGTCTGGGTCGTCGAAGGACTGGACTCCGCCCGTTGCGTCGACGCCAACTGGAACTCCGTCCCGTTCGAAGGCAGCGCAAATCAAGCCCACTGGGACACCATGATGGCCGCGTTCGACCTGACGGACCGCTCGACGCTCCTCGTCGACGATCAAGCCACGAACCTCGAAGAACTCCGAGCCTTCGCCGCCGAAGCGGACGTCTTTCTCAATCTCTCCGGCCATTTCAAATCCCCGACTATCGAATTTCCGAAAGCGGTGAAAGTGTATCTCGACGGCGACCCCGCCTTCTCTCAGACCTGGGTCGAAAGCTACGACTGCGACATGAATTTCGCCGCGCACGATCGCTTCGTGACCGTCGGCACGAATTGGGCCTCCCCAGACCGCTTCGCTCCGGATTGCGGCATCGACTGGATTCCCTCGTTCCCGCCCGTCACTTTGCGCTACTGGCCGTTCCAACCGCAGGAATCCTTCGACCGCTTCACCACGATCGCCCACTGGGAGGGCTACAAAAACTCGGAATGGCGGGGCCAATGGTTCACCGGAAAACGGGAGGAGTTTCAGCGTTTTATCGACGTTCCCCGGGACGTCCCCCGTCCCGTGGAGCTCGCGATGCACGTCCACGACCACCGGTCCGAGCTCGATCCCTTTCGCGACGCGGGCTGGGAATTTCGCGAAGCCCGCGGAGTTTGCGGATCACTCGAGGATTATCAGAATTACGTCGCCACTTCGTCCGCCGAGTTCTCCGTCGCGAAGGGTGGTTACGTGCTCTCGTGCGCCGGTTGGTTCAGCGACCGCAGCGTGTGCTACGCCGCGATGGGCCGACCACTTGTCCTCCAGGACACCGGAGCCAGCAACGTCCTCCCGGCTGGCGAAGGCTACCACCCGTTCACGACACCCGCCGAAGCTGTGGCGGCGTGCGAACGCGTCATCGCCGATTTCCCCGCCCAGCAAATGGCCGCTCGTCGCCTCGCCGAAGAGCACTTCGCCAGCGAAGTCGTCCTTCCCAAGCTCCTCGACCGGATCTAGCGCTCCCGCAACAACTCGATCAATCGATCCGTCCGCGCCTCGGACGCCGCGCGGTTCAGGTGGTAGATCGAGTCGAAGAAATCCTTTTCTGGATACATGAATTCCTCCGCCGTCCCGAGCAGCGGAACGCCCAGAGTAGCATAACCTTCCTCAAGGATTCGGCTCACAGCCTCCAGTTCGCCACCCTCGTATTCCGCAAAATAGATCGTGTTCGGAAAGGTCGCGAGCACCTCCACCCCGCTCTCCCGACACCAACCCACGAACTTCCCGATCGTCGTCCACGCCTCGCTCGGCTCACTCCAGTCCCCCTTTACGATCGTCCGCAGCGGCCCGAGATCTTCGATCGCCTCGGCGTTGAACACCCCTTGGTCCGCGCTCAAATTTGAGATCCGGTCCCCGCGATCGTTGAACTTGTTCTCCAATTCCCAATCCACTTCCTCCCGGAGCTTTTTCCGTTGATGAGGCAACGCCACCAGCCTTTCCAGCGTTCGATCCCACGAAGCCGCCAGCGTCCACTGCGGCAGTTCTGACATCGGCAATTCCCCCAGGAAACCAGGATCGGCACCGAGAACGTAATCGGAAAACACCGTGTTCACCTCCCCCGGAAGATACAGCGCGTATTCGAGCGCCAGCAAAACGGTGTCCCCCTCGCGAGCAACGCGACGAATCTTGTCCAGCTGGTATTCCAACGACAGCGCTCCGTGGACGCCGAAGTTCACCGCCCGGACCCCGGTCACATCCTCGATCCGCCGCGCCGTGATCCCGTAGAGCGCGCTCGACCCGCCGACCACGAGGATTCGAGGTGAGGGCAATTTCGCCGCGACCTCCTCCTTATGCCGATACCAACCGCCGACGTAAGCCGCCGCGTTCGAATTCATCTGCCCCAACGACGCGACAAAGAAGCCGGCGTAAATGATGGCCGCCAACCCGAACCCCACCAAAACCATCGTGAAATACCGCACGCCAATTAGAAGTTGAAATACAGGAACTCCGTCGGAGCCAGGGTGAAGTAACGTCGAAAAATCACGAACACCAACCCGCCCACGAACAACCCGTGCACCGCCGTAGGTCGCCACGCTGGCAGCCAACGGGCCGACCCACTCGCGCCGACGTTCAGCGCCGGGACGAAGTTGCGAAGGTAGCTCTGCGTCGTTGGTGCAATCAGCGCGATTGCTGTCACCAGCAGGAACCAGCTCCACGCCCCAACCCCGTCGAAAACCGAACGCAACTGCGCCTCGCCAGCCTCATCCGTCGGCAATCCGCCCGCCATCGACGCCAAGATCCGACCGGCCGTCCCGAGCGAGTCCGCCCGGAACACCACCCACCCGACGACCACTGCCAGCATCGTCACCGCCCAACCCAGCACCCGCACCCGGCTCACCCGCAGCCCCAGTCGACGGAGCCCGTGATTGATCACCAGATAGATCCCGTGCATCGCACCCCAGACGACGAAGGTCCACCCGGCCCCGTGCCACAGGCCGCCAAGTAGCATCGTCACCAGTAAATTCCGCGACCTCAGAAACACGCCCCCCCGATTTCCGCCGAGTGGGAAGTAAAGGTAATCGCGGAGAAATCTCGAAAGCGTCACGTGCCAGCACCGCCAAAACTCGATCACGCTCGTCGCGCGGTAAGGCGCACAGAAATTCACCGGCAGAACGATTCCAAAGGTGCGAGCCAGCCCGATCGCCATGTCAGAATACCCCGAGAAGTCGAAGTAGAGCTGAAACGAATACGCCAGCGCCGCCACCCACGCCCCGGCAAAACCCAGCGCATTCCCCTCCGCAGCGTGATTAAAAAGCGGGTTCGCGTATTCGGCACACCCGTCCGCCAGGACCATCTTCTTGAACAGCCCGATCACGAAAATCGTGATCCCCACCTGCCAATTTTCGATCCGCACCGGCCGCCAACGCTCACCCTCGATCTGCGGCAAGACCTCGTGGTGCTGGACGATCGGACCCGCGATCAGCTGCGGGAAAAACGATACGAAAAACGCGTATTCAAAGAATCCGTAGCGCGGCGTTTGTCCGCGATAGGAATCAACGAGGTAGGCCACCTGCTGAAACGTGAAGAACGAGATCGCCAGCGGCAGGATCACTCTCTCAAAGGTCAGTGATGCCCCCAGAATCCCTCCCAGATTCTCGACGAAAAAATTCGCGTATTTGAAGTAACCCAGCGCGCCCACGTTCAGCGCCAACCCCAACCACAACACCCCCGCGCGCCATCGCTTTCCGTCACCGACCGGGCGGGGCCGCACCGCCCGCCCGATCCCGAAGTTCACCCCGATCGAACTCAGCATCAGCACCACGTAGGGCGGGTTCCACCATGCGTAAAAAACTAACGACGCCGTCGCGAGCCAAGCGCACGCCGCCCTCGCCGACCCCCACTTCGTTACCGCCCAAAACCCCAGCCACGTGAGCGGGAGAAATCCGAAAAGAAATTCTGTCGAGTGAAAGAGCACGGCCGGAGCGGGTTTATCGAAAATCGCCACTCCGGCGCGAACTTTGATTTACCACCTTCGCCGCCTTTCGGGTTCAACGCCTCGCGATCAAGTTCGCCCCACATTCGCCGGAAGTCCCGGCAATCCTTGAATCTCCGCCCGCCACCGGCCTACCTTCCCGACCAGCGATGTCCCTGCTGCCGACCCTGCTGAACAAACTCCCGGCGCAAACTCGCGGGGTCGTCCTGACCTGCATCTACGGGATCGCCGGCAGCCTGGTCGCCGTCGCGTTCCACCATTCGATCTCGTTCGTTTTCGACAGCATCTGGGATCCACTTTCGGAAATCCCCAGGACCGAGTTCTGGCAATTTGCCTTGATCAGCTTCGTCGTCATTTCCGTCGCCACCCTCATCTCCGGTTACCTCCTCGCCGTCTTCGCCCCAGACGCCGCGGGCAGCGGCATCCCGCAGCTCAAGCTCGCCTACTGGCGCGACATGGGCGTCATGCCCCTGCGCACCGTCTGGGTGAAATTCATCGCCGGCACCATCTCCGTCGGTGGCGGACTCAGCCTTGGCCGCGAGGGACCAACCGTCCAAATGGCGGGCGGCCTCGCCTCCTGGATCGCCTCCCGCGCCGGTATCGTGAAATTTGAGCGCCGCACCGCCGCCGCCTGCGGAGCCGCCGCCGGGCTGGCCGCCGCGTTCAACACCCCCATCGCCGCCGTCACCTTCGTCCTCGAAGAAATTGTCGAGGATCTGAATAACCGCGCCATCGGTCGCATCCTTCTCGCCTCGGTCGTCTCCGCGTTCTGCCTCTACTTTCTCGTCGGCAACGATCCGTCGTTCAGCATCGGTTTCAGCGGCCAGTTCAATTGGCGCCTCTACCTCTTCGGACCCTTCGTTGCCCTTCTCGCGTCTCTCGTCGGGATCGCCTTCCAGATCGTCACGCTCGCCTGGCGTCAGCGCATCAAACGCGGACGCTTCCCCGCCTGGCTGCGTCCCTGGGTAGGCGGACTGATCACCTGGGTTGCGGCCTGCGTCATTTTCTATCATTTCAACCGCCTCGGCGTCCTCGGACTTGGCTACCACGACCTCAACGAATCTCTGACTGGCACGTTAGCCTGGCAGATTTCCCTCGCCCTCCTCGCCGCCAAATTCATCGCCACCAGCGCGAGCTACGCCTGGGGCGGCTGCGGCGGCATCTTCGCACCCACGCTCTTCCTCGGCGGAATGGCCGGCGCCGCTTTCGCCGGACTCGCCGACATCCCGCTCGAGCTCACCTCCGAAGAGCAGATCATTCTCGCCGTCGTCGGAATGAGTTCCTGCCTCGGAGCCGTCGTCCGCGCCCCGGTCACCTCCATCCTCATCGTCTTCGAACTCACCCACGACTTCTCGCTGGTCCCGCTGCTCATGCTCAGTGCCATCATCAGCCAGGCCGCCAGTCGGTGGCTCTGCGCCGACAACTTCTACGGTCAGATCCTGGAGGAGGACGGCATTCTCCTCGACAAACACATGGGCCACCGCGACTTCGCCCACTGGAACCGCGCCCGCGTCTCGACCTTCGCCAATTTCAAACCCGTCCTACTCACCTCCCTCGACCCCGACCACGTGCAGACCGTTCTCGACGCGACCCCGCACCACACCTACCCGCTCACCGACGAATCCGGGCGCATCCAGGGTGTCGTCGAGCGAGACGATCTCGTGCGCCTCGTCGCCACCGGCGAAGAACCCAACGTCCAAACGGCGGCAACCACGTCTCCCGACGCGACCATCGGCGACATCCAGCGCCAGCTCGTCGAAGCACCGCTAAACATCGTGATCCTCGTCGACGAGACCCGCCGCACCGCCATCGGAATCTTCACCCTCCACGACCTCCTCCGCGCCCAACTTGCCGAGTCGGAACGAGCCGGGCTCGGATAGAATGTATCGCTCGCTCCGCCCATCGGGTTAATCTTCCGCCATGCGGATGCGATTCTCGGTGGCCCTCGTTTTCGCCACCATCACCCTCGCCAGCGTGGGCTGTTCGCGCTTCAACTCGACCGGCGGAGTCGTTTCACCTGCAAACACGATTCAGCCCGCCGCACCCGTCGCGTTTCCCGTGACCCTCGCCGCCCAACCCGCCGTCCCGTATCGGGCGTGGGCGGCACGGATCCCGGAAGCCGTCCTACCTTCCGCGCGTTTCACCGCTCCGGGCGGAGAACGGATCACGATCGACATTTACGCCTCAGATTACGGCGGCCGAACCCCGAGCCCGAACGTCCGTGCAAGCTACGTTTTGAAAAACGGCGGAACCGTCCGACTCAGCGACACCTCCCAGGGAGTCGCCCCGACACCCGGTCACTATCTGGCCAAAATCGTCCGCACGAAATCTGAAGACGTCGTTCGAGTCGTCTTCACGGTTGGCATTCCAACGCCGTAATCTTGGCTCGTCAAAAGCACGTCGACGCCAGGTCGAGAACTCGCGGCGTCTCCATCACCCCTTCGGAGACCGAAGCTTGGCGACGTGAATCCACCAAACGATGTGGGTCCGCAAAAAAAAACCAGCCGACTCGCGTCGGCTGGTTTTGAATCTTGGTCCGGAAAGGACGGTCGGAATTATTCGTCGACGTCGTTTACGGTGTTGTCGCGATCCACGTTGACTTCGATGTCTTCCTCGTCGTCTTCCATGTCGTCTTTCTTACCCTTCTTCCCCTTGGCAGGAAGGATCTTCAGCTTGGAGACCTGGGTGTCACCCGGATTCTCGGTCATGACCCGAACGCGCGAACCCACCTCGACGGCGGAGGCATCCGAATCCTTGTTATCACCGTCGACGTATTTCGTCTCTTCGTTGACGACGTAATCCATCGTCTTGGTGCCCTTCTTGTTCTCGACGGTCATCGTCATCGCGTTGGCGTCGAAGTTCGTCACGATACCGGAGAAGCCTTTGCCCTTCTTCTCGGTCGCTTCCTCATCCGCTTGGGAGGTCATCGGTGTCAGTGCCAGCGCAACGCCAGCAATCAGTGTCATTAGGTAGGTGGTCTTTTTCATTTCGTAAGGTTTGGGGTTGTGCCCGCTCGGAGGATTATCCGTCAGGCTTTGTTACGTAGCATGATCGTAACGCAGGGCGCTCTAGGTTCCTTCAAATTAAATTTCTTTATTCGCTCTCCGAAGCCCCACGCGAATCACTTTCAATTACCGCTTCCCCGTCGGTAGCAGGATAATCGACACCGGCGTCCTCGATTTCATCCCCCTCCGCGTCGGAAGCGCCTTCCTGCGAACTGGCAGCCGTCGCGGGAGTGACCGCAGGGGTCGCCGTCGGCATTTCGGCCGGAGTCGGGGCGGAAGTCGTCGCGGGTGAAGCTCTCGGCGTCGGGCTCGGAGGCGGAGTTGGTTGCGACGGCGGAACCACCTCACCGACTTCGGGCGATTCCTCCATCTCATCTCGGATTTTCTCGGCCACCGGCTCATCGTCCGTGCTTGTCGGACGGACCTCCACCCGCAGCGGACCATCGTCAGGCCGGGAGACCCGCACCCGCTCCCCCTCCTCGAAAAGATCACCACTCGAGTAATCGGCGTAATCCGCCAAAATTTGCGTGTGTCCGACCACCGGGACCACGACCTCCTCACCATCTTCAACCTTCAGATGAAGCGCCCCGAGGCTTTCTTCCCAACGGATCACTTCTCCCGAAATCTCTGTCGAGCCCACCGAAGCGATCGGAATCATCACCAGGGCAACGGCTCCGCAAAACGTTCCACGGATCATAGCTGCGAGAAGACACCATTCCTGCCCGCCTGTCGAACCCTCGACCAAGCAACCACCTTCAGGCACCCCCGTCGGCACCTTCACCCTTGCGAAATGTCCGAGAGCCCCTCGCGGTAACTCGCAAATTCCGCCACCCACCCCGTCGCTCGCAGCTTCCCGTTCAGGACCCGCTTATTGCTGTTGCCCCGCTTTCGATTTGCGTTCGCCGGACCGGCCGGCGGGAGCGGTCGGTCATAATACTCCGCCAACCATCCGTAAACCTCCCGCTGCGTCGCGGGCGCGTCGTCCACCGCGTTGTAAACCCCCGCCTCTACCGACGTGGTCGTCAGGTGCACGATGGCACTCGCCGCATCGTTGCGGTGGATCTGGTTGATCCACCGACCCCCGCCGTTTTCCAAAACTGCCGTCCCCTCGAGAAATTTCCGCATCATCACCGACCGCCCCGGACCGTAAAGTCCCGCCAACCTCGCGACCGTTCCCCCGGCCCCCAACGCGATCCCTTCCGCCTCCAGCAACACCCGCCCCGTCTGACGATCCGGCTCGGTGACACTCCCTTCGTCGACTTCCGCCCCGTCCGCCTGGCCATAGACCGACGTGCTTCCCGTCAACACGACCCTCGCTCCAAGACAGGACTCCACCAGGTGCCGGATTCCGTCGCGATACACCCGCCGATACCCTTCCACGCCACCTCCCTTGGAACTCGCACAATGCACGACGACGTCGAACATCCCCGCCGCCGACACGACATCCGCCACCGACGCAGAATCGCCCAGATCACCGTGCGCCCAGGAAAACGCTCCCGCGCCCTCGACTCCCGACGCTTCCTTTAAAGCGTTGGGAACGTCAGTCCGCTCCGACGACGTCAGTCCCACGACGTCCCAACCCCGGCGCATAAAAAGACCGGCTGCGGTTTCACCTACGAAACCACAGCCGGCGATAAGAACTTTCGGCACGAAGCGCGCCCGCTTAGTTCAGGTTGAAATTGAAGCGGAACTTCTGCTTGGCCTTCTTCGCGTTGGACTTGGCCTTGCGACGCGACTTCTGCGTGGGCGTTTCGAACGCCCGGAGACGACGCACTTCCTCAAGCACTCCTTCGGTCTCCAGTTTGGACTTTAGACGCTTGAGCGCGCGGTCGATTGGCTCTCCTTTTCGAACGGTAACTTCCGGCATAAATTTATTTCACCTACTTTCTCCCAGCTCCAGGTTGGTCGATCGGAGCGGGCGAACACCCTCCGTCACCTGCTCATCCCGCGCAAGAAAGAAAACCATCTCACCCGTAGTGGTCGACGTGAGGAGACCCGCCCCATCGACCACCGGCCAATCCCAAACCGAAATCAGCCCCCGATCCGCGGCCGCACGAACTCCAGCAACTTCGTCGCGCAATCTTCGACGCTGTCCGCCTCAGTATCCAACGTCAGGTCCGCCGCCGTCGGCTCCTCGAACGAACTGTCCTTCCCGGTGAAGTTCGCTACACCACCCCCGGCCGCCTTTTGATAGAGCCCCTTCGGATCCCGACGCGCACAGGCCTCGAAGGAAGCCCGAACGTAGATTTCGTGGAAATTCTCGCCAACGATCTCCCGCGCCGCACGCCGAAACGCTTCCCGCGGCGTGATCAACGACACGAACGTCACCACACCCGCGCTAGCAAAAAGTTTCGCCACCTCCGCCGTCCGCCGAATGTTTTCCTGCCGGTCCTCATCAGTGAACCCAAGATTCGTATTCAACCCACTCCGAAGGTTATCGCCATCCAGGATCATCGTAAACCTCCCCGCCTCGTGCAACGAACGCTCGACCGCATTGGCAACCGTCGATTTCCCCGATCCCGACAGTCCCACCATCCAGAAGACCCCTCCCCGCTGACCCAGCAGCCGCTCTTTGTCCGCGGTCGTTAAAAATCGGTGAAACTCGGTGTGAATGTTTTCGGCCATCCTGAAAGGGGTCGTAAGCCTTCCCCCGGGAAAGGTCAAAGGAGAACCGAACTGACTCTATCCGTCGCGGCAAGACTCCCGCCTCGCCCAGCTAACTCTACCGAATGGCCCGTCGCCGTCGCACGTAGACGGCGATTGAAACCAATGCCGTCAGCGCGAGAGCGAATTCCGGACTCGGACCGACCGAATTCGTTGACCGACGCACCGCTTCTGCGGTCTCCGCCGCAAAACTCCCCGACCAAGCCGAGCTCCAAACTAAAATGACCGTTAAGACCTTCTTCATTATCCCCCTTTTTTTGAACCGGACGGAAACCGCCCAACGATTCTCATTCAGCATCTGACATGCCAGTAATTCGCAAGAACCGCGCTCCGTGAGGCAGAACCCGTGCCATCGCTCCGGTCCTGTTTCAAGTGCGAAGGTATCTTTCTATCGGAGAAAAGGTTTCGACGCCGGTTCCGACCAGCCGCCTTCGCAAACACCAGACAGATTTATCGCGGTCGACCGGGCAGCACCGTTGAAACGGCCGTTCAGTGGCGCGATTCGCGCAGATCCTGAACCTGATCGCGTCCGATCGAAAAACAAAAAAAACCCGCGGGACGAATCCCGCGGGCTTGATGAGATGAAGGTTTCGCCGAATATCACACGGCGAGCTGTCGACGCCGGGTAATCACAACCGCGACGACCAACAGCCCAATTCCGAAAGCGTATGTGCCCGGCTCGGGAACGGCGGTGACGGCGCCGTCGAACGTGAAGTCATTGACGCTGAACGTTCCACCGGCGTTCGTCGTGTTCCAGGCAAACAAACGGAACGTGATCGCTTCATCAACGCTTTGGAATTCGTCCGCTGCGAGGCTGATGGTCCCGCCCGTGGCACTCGGACTCCCGACGTTACTTGAGAACGTGTCGAGGCTAGAGCGAAATGCAAAGCTCGTCGGACCGGTACTGGAGCGCTGACCGGTGTAGGTGAATGATGTGAAATTCACCAGATAACCGGTGTCAGGCGTCAACGAGAACTCGAAATAGGCCGTCGGATCGAGCGACGGAGTGTTCCAGCTATTCGCGTTGTAGCGATCGTTCGAGTTGGTTCCGACAGCTCCCGCTCCGCGTCCGATCCCGGTTGCAGTCAGGTGATCCGCCACAACCTGTCCGGCCGTGTAAGGATTGGCAGTGTTAGGGTTGGTCCCCGCAATGGGGTTCGTGATGAGCTGAGCTTTCGCTGCGCCCGCAAGCGCGATCGTTGAGATCGCCAGAATTACTAGTTTTTTCCATGATGATGTGGGTGACGTGTATTTTTTATTCGCACGTCGAACAACACACCCCCTCCCCCCCGGGAGGCGGCCCGAACCGGACGCGCACAGATCAGAAATTAGACTGGCGTCCGATGAGAGCCGTTCTGCGAACTGACTCATACGCGGTTTCTCCGCGGACCTCGCTCATGTGCACCAATTGTTACCGATTGGCAAGTGCTGACACGGTAACAATTACGACACTGAACGCGGGGGCACGTAGCAGCCAGCATGCCAAGACTTGGTGAAAACCTTTACGACCCATCGCGACCCATCATCGCAGGACACGAAAAACCCCGCGGAGCCGAAGCTAGGCGGGGCGAGTTAATTCTTTCGAGTTTCGCTACGAGCCGATCAAGCAAGCTGACGGCGACGGCGCGCGAACGCAACCAAAGCGATCAGACCGGCGATTCCAAGTGCATACTCGTGCGGCTCGGGAACGGCGGTAAGAGAGAAATTACCCATTCCGATAGCACTATCGGTCCCACTCGGGTTGGTAACCGCCCAACTAATACCAAATGTCGCTCCATCAGCGATGTTCAACCCCGTCAAGGGAAGTGAATCGCTAATCCCTACGACCGTTCCATTGGTCCCGGTAGGCGAACCCACAAAATTGATTCCCGAAAGGTCTGCAGAACTGAGGGCTCCTGTCCCAGTCACTAAGAACGAAGTATCATTTTCGAATTTAATCTGGCTGTAATCAAGGCTCAGGTCGAGGGCGCTGATGGTGCTCCCAGTATTATTTGCGAATGAAACGTCGAATCCCCAGGTCGAGCTGCCGCTGCGCTGGATACCGATGTGGTTATTTCCGCCATCAACCCAATAATACACAGAACCGGATCCGCTCGTCCCGGCGTAGAGGCCACCCGGGTTGAAATCATTAACCTTCACAGTCCAGCCAGCTGGCAAGGA
Organism: uncultured Verrucomicrobiae bacterium; assembly: GCA_963749035.1. Lineage (GTDB taxonomy): Bacteria > Verrucomicrobiota > Verrucomicrobiia > Chthoniobacterales > JAATET01 > CAVVKW01. The sequence continues at coordinate 37,159 of CAVVKW010000005.1, read as the reverse complement.
GTCGGAAGTTCCAACGAAAGATGAGCCTGTGAAGGCCGTGTAAGCGGTATCGAAGGTTGTAAGCGATATTTGCCCATAGGACGCCCCTGTCGCCAAACCAAATGCAACAGCCATCGTAAGTAATGTTTTTTTCATGTTTGTATTTTTTTATATTTCCCTTGCAGTGAAGTTGCCGAGAACCGCAAGACACGTGCCACATTGTGACAGCGAGCTCCCGTCTCTCAACGGTGCGGAAGTTGATCGAAGCCCTCTTGCCAAGCAACGTCCACTCTGTAACAAGTTTGTTTCATTTATAAGGCGCCATTTTTCAATGGCTTGAATGGATACTCCCATCGGGCGATCCCCTACAGATCCCTCGTCGGCATGTTCGTCCAACTCTCTGAATTTTCCACGAAAAAGTTTTCTGCATCCATGCGACACACCTCTCGCGCCGCAACTTGACCCACGATTGTTCTGATTTGAACACAAAAACGAGACAGCTTCAGATGCTCGAAAACCACCACCTCTTCTGACAAGCGCAGAACCCATCACTCAAGCCCGCCCGACTGCCCCCGCCGGGAATCGAACCCAGATCTAAGGTTTAGGAAACCTCGTGTTTTTAAGAAGTAATTGCATTCTGCGGACAGATTGCGGCACTCTGTGCCTGATCGTGTCGTCGAATGAGCATCGTGGTCAGTAACCGACAGTCAAAACGGCGATCCGCGATTGCGGACCTCCCCTCCGGCGTGGGCGTCTCGAAGACGACCAACGGCGCAGGACGCTTCTACTGGCGGGTCCGACTCGGGAAACGGTTTACGGGCGGCCGTGTCATCAAGCGTGATTTCGATTCCGTATCTGCCGCGCGCAATTGGATCTTCGGCGACGCCGAAAAAGAGAAGGCACGTCCCGGTTCGATTGTAGACCTTCGCAAAAATCACGGCGATTCCGCATTCATGCTTTCAGCCGCGCAGCTCGCGGAGGCTGCCAATGCGTTTCGCCGCGTCGAGAAGTGGGGGTTTTCGCTGACGGCTGCTCTCGATCTCGCTGAGCGTTATCGCCCACCCGTTGTCGGCACCGTCAGCCTAGAGGAAGCGATCCGGCGCTGTGCTGTCGATAAGCAGAAGCGGAATCGAGCACCGACGACGATTTACGACCTCAAGTCGAAGTGGAAACGGTTTGCCAAATGGCTACCGGCCCCGAAACGAGAAGCGGTTCACTCGATCACTCGTGACGATATCACTCGATTTGTGAAGTCCTGTGAATTCGATTCTTCGGTTACCGAGCGGAATATGGTCCGATGCTTGTCGTCTTTGTTTTCCTGGGCGGCCACAGAAAAACTGCTTTCGGAGAATCCGACCGATGGCTGGGACTTCCGTGAGGCAAGAAACACCTTGGCTCGTGATCGAGAGCCGCGAGTCCTGAGCATTCCAGAAGCGGAGAAGATCCTGAGAGTGGCGGCGACAGGATCGAAAAACGCTATTCAGATCGGCGGCCAAAAGATGACGATCGAGCCAAGCGAAATGATTCCATATGTCGCGATCGGGATGTTTGGTGGGCTGCGCCCCTATGAGACACGACGGATCAGCTGGGAGCATATTTGGTGGGGAGAAGACGACGAGCATCACGAGGCACAAATCGAAGTGCCTGCCGCAATTACCAAAACCGGACACACCCGCTACGTGCCGATGGAGCCCGTGCTGGCCGAATGGTTGAAGCCGTATCGGAAAAATACCGGGAAAATCGTTCCTCCCGCTTTCGAACGGAAGTTTCAGGCGTTCTCCAAGCTCTGCTGGGGCGACGAAGGATGGCCGGAAGACATCCTACGCCACTCCTACGCCTCATACCTCCTTGCCCGCGACAAGGACGCCGGAACGGTCGCGGAAAATCTCGGGCATCGGGACACAACCTCCACCCTCTTTCGCCATTATCGAAACGCTATCAAATTCAAACGAGATATTGCCGCCTATTGGTCTCGGACCCCCGATACGCTGTCGTTACTTTTCTAGAGCGCCTGACTACGGATCAGAAGGTTGAAAGTTCGAGTCTTTCCGGCTGCACCACACCCCTCCCGCATGAACACTTGTTCTGCGCTTTCGTCTTCAAAGTTCAGCGAACCTTGTGCGAACCCTTTTGTGCGAAACTCAAAGTTTTAACCCCGAACTCGCCCAGCTTGTTCTCTTGTCTAGCCGTATCGGCAGGCGTGCTACACCTGCTCGTGGTAGCGCGTTTAAGGCGAGCCCGCTACTTGGCATTGGCTTCCGTTCGCCCTAGCAGCCCAAGAACTGATGCGCTAACGAAGTGAGCACCGGCACGTAAGCCTTCATCCCGTCCCAGAGCTGGACGTGATCAGCGGCAATGGCTGCGAGAGCGAAGTAACCCGCGAGGAAGCTCCGACCATCGTTCGACTTGGTAGCCTGCTCCATCTGCTCGACGGCTGCGTTGGCTGCGTCGGCTGCCTCACCTGCACCGGATTGCTCGATGAGAGCACGCAAGCCTTCAAAAGTTACGTTGAGGTTTGTCTGGGTGTAGGTGCTGCCGGGCGCGTCCACGTTCACCTGCCCACCGGTCATCGTGCCGATCGAAACGTTGTTGGTTGTGCTGCCGCTCATAGTGGGTGTGCCGTGTTGTAGCTTCAGGGTGAACACGGTGCAATTTTGTTTGAGCTTCTCGTGAACCTGAGCCGTGAACTCCTCGAACGTCGGTTTGGGGTTTTCTTTCAGCTGACTCAGGCAGTTTCTGATTCCCACCGCGACTGCCTCGTGCGTGGGTCGCAACGCGCTTACAACGAGATCAAATAGCTCATCCCCTGAAGGAGCGAACGTCTGCGTTACAATGTCCACGGCCGTTCGTTGAGTCTCCATCCACGCCCCATTCACCTTCTCCTGGTAATGTTTCATTAGAGCATCTCCCATCGCATAGACTGCGATTGTTCCGTGCTGAATCCCGCATGAAACGGAAAGCTCCGCTCTACGGCGGACAACCGTATCCACGTCTGCACGAGGATTGCCAAGATGAACTTGGACGGACTGAAAGATTATCGCTTTGATATGCTGTTGCAGCATCTGCGGAGCGTAGGCGTCAGCCGAATCGAGGGACAGAAAAATCCCGACCGTTCTGGCCACGGCTCCCCGCGCAGCATAGCAGCTGGGCAGTAATCTACAGTTGCTGCTGCCGCCGTCTTTGCTGTTCCAAAATTACAGCGACCCTCTCCATCCGGTCTTCATCTAATTTTTTTAACGGACACTTCTCCGCTTTTAATTCGGCGTTCGAACTCGAGGAAGCATCTGTAAGACGCGAGATCCGAGGCCACTTCGTAGGAATGGAAGTGTGGGAAGTTCACGACGGAGACTCGCGCTGTCCTCTCTATCGTTATGCAGCCGTCGTCTGTGCCGAACGTATAAATGGAGTGGCCACTGGCCCTGTCTAGCCATGGTCCAAATTCGTTCTTTCGGACGTAGTGACCGTATTTGCTGGTCATCTTCGAGAATGGCGGAAAGTCGTAGCAAAACTGCTCCTCCCAGCTGATCACCCCGTCACGCACCAGTTCGGAAACTGCACGGCCACCGAGGAAGCTCTCGATCATCGCATCGAGGATTGAAGTCCCTTCGATTTCGCCGAACGTTTCCATCCACACGAAGGGAAAACCTGCAAGTTCGCACGCCTTCTGCTTAGCAGCTTTCTTCCACGGACGGCGCTCATCGAATTTGAGGTAGTCCCCGCCGATGCCGTCCCAGTCTATACCAAAGAGTGGTTGGTGGGTGTGCTGATCCGCCACGATGAAATCGAATTCCGTCATGTAGAGGTAATCACGCTCGGAAATTGTAAGACCAGGGATATGGGCGTCGATGATCCGGAAAAAGCGAACGCCTGTCTGCGTAACTAGCGATCGGTTGTAACGCACGAGCGTGTTGTAGATCTTCGTCTCTCCCTTGGATTCGAGAATAGACTTGGCGACGTATTTCGACATTACTTCGCCACTTCTATCAGGGGCATCGGCAAAAAGAAATCCGTCGGTGAGAGCGGTCTCTTTCTTTGATCTGCGCGAACGGAACATCGACTGAGAATTCCTCTTCCTCCCCAATGCGAACTCGAAAGGAAGCGGGGCCCACGCGCCTCACAGCCCTGAGAGCCAGCTCGTGCGGGTTACGCAGGTCCGTTTATCAGACCTCCATTGGACGTATAACGGTTGCGATCTTAGAGAATTGATCGATGGGGTGTAGTCCAGTCCCAGCCCAATTGCATCACAGGGATATTCTTTGGCATCAACTGTAAAGATTCAGAAAGGCTGACTGTGCTCGAGTGGGCAAAAGCTGACGGCAGAATTCCGTTTCTCTATGAAGCGATTCGCAAAAAGACTTGAATTAAAATCAATCCAATCGAACTCTGCTGCGACGCGGGATCGCAGATAGTTCAAATCCCGCTCGGATAGATTCTTCAGTTGCATCACCGTTTCACTGTTCTGGCTGCTGAGTGAAGAACTGCGGCCATAGTGGTTCGAGACGCTTTACCTGAGCTGTTAGAAGAAACATATGGGGCAGGAGAAGCGCGCATGTCAGAGAAAATATATTCCGACTCTTGAATGCTTGGGGCGGAACATTGGCGTCACCCTCCTTACCCGTCCATATCCGTTCCAATTCTTGTCGCCCAATGATGAGTCGAGAAGCGAGCCGTTTTAATCGACCGTCTTCAAATGAAATACCCGCGGGACCGTGGGCAAATTCATTTCGAATTTTACGAATCAAATGGAGGTCGTGATGAAATATCGGCGGAATTAATCCCAGCCGGAATGCGAGTTCAACTCTTGCACCAAAAGCCTCCAAAGGCTCGCCGCGCCCTAGCAGGGGTGAACTTATGTTCTCTACATGGGGAAGCAAATGATCGGAGAGCAATTTCAGCAGATGAACATCGAGTTCCGCTGCAATAAGTGTAGCAGCCGCCCGGTCATCCTCCTTCATCGACTCCTTGAAGACAAAATTTATGTATCCAAGGCCTTTCCCGAGTTCTTCTGGACTCATCCCTTACATCTCCATATCACCAGCGCCACCATCGACTACGACCGAGGATTTGAACTTCCTCCACCGTTCTTCAATTCCGGAAAGCTCGGTTCTGATTAACAGAAGATGTGCCGCTAGAACCGTTACAGTAGAAACAAAACGCGTGGGCCCATTGTCCCCCTCGCTGCCACCATAGCCTCCCGCATCCATCCATTTCTCACCGATAATCAGCTGAAAACAACGTTCTCGATGTGGAGATGCGCCAAGGTGCAAACCCGCTTGGCCATGAGCAAAATCGTCGCGAATTTGATTCAAAATTCGCATATCATGGACCCATTCAGGCTTCAAAAAGCCCACTCGATACCCAAGCTCAATCCGAGTTGAGAAGGTGGAATTTGAATCGAGCAGAATGTCCTTCTTGGAATCTGCTGGAATAAGGAATGCCCTCAAGGCCTCAGTAAGAATCCGGTCAAGTTCAGCTCCCAGCAAAACAACTCTCACACGATCGGATTTATCGAGCATTTCCGCAGTGGCTCGATTCAGCGCATCCATCTCCGCTTGATACGGAAATTTTGAAGGGGGAGTTTCCACAAAAACTGTTACCAAAATGTCGTATCGCACCGCAAAAAGCGACATCAATTCCTCCGCTACGACTCTGCCATCTCGTTCGATCTTCCAAATGTCGAGCGGCGATAGCGAATCGCTCTCCCAATTTGAGAGCTGGAAGATTCCTACTGCTGCAGCTGGCACTTCTCGCACCTAGATCGACGCGGCACCCAGAGAATCACACGCGACTACCATTCTGGGGGGCTTCCAATTCTACACCTCGGGCGTGAGGTCGTTAGAATCGAGATCTCGATAGCCCAACCGGCCCTCGCGCAGAAGCGCGTCCTGCACTTCATCAGCCATCTGTTTCACCGTCCGATCTTCGGAGACCAAGCCCCGCCGTAAAACGGTCTTGATGGGTGTTTCGTAAAACCAGTTCGGCACTCGATCCCCGGAAAATGCGAGCTTGTGCAGGCACCTCATCGCAAGGTCAGGTTCAGCATTCGAATAGGCTGAAAGAGCGTCCTCGACCCCAAACTCGTCCCGCTCAGCGGAACTTGATGCCAGTTCCAACACTTTCAATAAAGTCTCCAGTGTCCACTTCGCCGGTAGTTTTTGAGAGCCCACCCACTTCATGAATCCTCGAAGTTCGGAGCAGTCGATTTGAGATACGCTTTTGTCGCCGAGGACCTCCAGCCGAAATTCCATGAACTCCTGGAACCGCTCTTGAATTTCGGGCGATACATTCCCCTCGCTCGAACGCAAGCTGCGGCCCATATGATCGAGCATGTGTCGTTTCATGCCGATTGGCGCGACTGAATAGAATCGGTCCAGCAACGTCCCCGCTACTCGAAGCGGAATCCGTCCCCACCAATAGAATGAGCACAGATGGTGCACTAAGCTCTGCTCGGGGTTCCACCCCTCTCGACGCGCCTCACTCTCCTCTCGAGGTTCGGTTAACTCTTGAATCGCCCGCTCATATTCGCCTCGGAGAAGGTCGAGCCCGACGACCACAGGCTGTGTCATCGTGAGAAAGGATTCCCAGACAGCATTCCGCCGAGACCTGTGGTCGATGTCGTTGGGAAACAGCTCGCCCAAACGTTTCTCCACCCAGTCTCGGTGAACTCCCATCAGCCGTGGTAGATATTGCCCGAACATCCCAATCCCGGCTAAAGTGGACTCACAGCGCAGCCGCTCATCCAAGATCGGCAGCACCTCGGTCGCAGGGTTCTCTGGACTTGTGACTCCCAATCCCTTCCGGACCCAGTCGACATATTTAAATACCGACCCAAATGCGACCAGTCGACAGCTATTCAAAGCCGTCGAAGACAGGTCTCGCGGAGACGAGGTCTCATCACAATCGGTTGCGGGATCGGGATGATTCAGCAACTGGCGAATACAATCCCAGATTTCCTCGCGATACTGGACAGGAAGCACGAGCGGATCGCGACTCAACAGCCCCTTGATCGCTCGAACCAAGTCAAGACCTGCCGTAGATCGCTTACCCGCCGCAATCTCCTTCCGCGCAGCGGGAATGATCACTTCTCGCACCGACTCGCCAACCTTCCAGAGCAGGATCCGCCAATCGATAGTGCCAACCTCCTTCGCACCTTCGATACAGCCGATGAGCACAGATTCAAATCTACGAGCTCCGAGAACACGATATTCGTCAATTCGGGATAGAAATTCCCGAGGGCGACTTTTCGCTGCGGACTTCACGGCCGACAACAAACCCCATTCGGTGGGTTCGCTTATCTCGCGATCTTCTGTCCATGAATTGAGCCGCGAAGCAAGTTCTTCGGGCGAGGATGAAATGATCTCTTCCTGCTTCAGTGGACTCGTCTCTTCCCAGCTTGAGAAGCCACCACTTTCGCTCCAGTGGTGAAACTCGGGATGCCCTGGGTCTTTGAACCGATCCCTTAGCGACTCGTATTTGAACTTCCATTCGCCGTCGAGATCGTCAGCGATCAGAGAAAGCTTGCCGAACTGCCAGCCACCCTTCCATTGCTCGACCAGTTCAGGATCGGGATCAAGTCCGTCGTTGCTTTGTCGAAACCAATCAATTCTCCAAGTGGCGTCGAACGCGACGTCTATCCATTTGAGAATAATCGACTGATCTTCCGACGGGAGGTTCTTGAACTCCTGCCTCAACAGAAGCGCCCACTCGTGCCATGCATGGCCATCACGCAAAATCGTATCTGAAATCGCGTCGCGAACCTGCGTGCCAGCAAGGTGTGGGAACTGCCGAAACATATGCAGTCGCAGGCGCTGAAAGACTAACCAGTGCTGACTACTCAGATGACAAAGGACGTCATCGAAGCCGCTCTCGTCTTCGCGTATGGTCAGCTCACAGAGATCGCGAATCGCTGAAACAAGAATTTCGCGACTTCCCAGATCGTGATTTTGACCGTGTGGCTCGATGGCCGGCCTCCACCAAGTCGATCCATCGTTTCCATTCCTCTGAGCCTTTTCCCCTGGCCAGAGCGAAAGGTCGATCCCCTCGGCAAGGAGCCCGCAAAGCACGGTTACTATGGAACTGCGATCCGCAGCTCGCGTGCTAGCGACGACCTTTTCCAGAACTTCTTTGTAGAGATAGCCGTCCCACCTTGGGTTGGGATCCAGAACGGCAAGGATGCCGAGCATTCCCTCCTCATCGCGTTCAAGTCTCTTCTCGTCTGCACGCGGGTCCGGTTGAAACCTCAAGACCGCCGCGATGAAATTCGCCATCTCGTCTTCGTGCGCGACATTCAGTCCTCGCGAAATGAAATCGCTGAGAATGCGTTGAAAAGTATACGGGAGATCCTGCTCCGCCCAAGAGCGGGCCAAGCCCAAATACGCATCGAAATACTCGTCTGGAAGTTTGCTCGCCAGCCCCAGAAGCTCCGCACGGACACGACCACCTTCGATAGATGCCAACTTCATGGCCGCGGCGTGAACCACATCGAAAGCGGACTCGGCGAATCGTCCAAGCAATTCAACCTCTGATCTGCCCGCGATTGGATCTTCCAGTGAAGGACCGTGATCTGTTCCGATGTCGAACCACCCCTCGAGAAGCAACAACTCGATCCATACCGGCGCAGCGATTGTTCGGAAAAAAGTGTCGCGATCGACGAATCCGTCGATAAGTCGCTCCACGTTTTCAAGGTCGTGGGACGTGGGGGAATCACCTGCGGAGCGAACCAATTCCTCAATCGCATCGAGCTTGCGCGCCTCCCCAGGTCGGAGATATCGAAGCAACAGGTTTTCCAATCGATCGACGAGATCACGCAGTTTTTCCTCTGTCGCTTCACTGTGGTGAGAGATTGCCGTCAGCTTCTGATTAAGCGTGATCCAGGCGCTCTTATCCTCGTCGAAAGTCTTCGGATCTTCACGGCTTCTCTGAAAATTCCGAAGCGCAATAGCCGCTTGCTCCCGTCGCGATTTATTTGCGGCGCTTCGCCAATCACTAAAGTCTTCAAACTTCCGCAAAAACTGACGGAGCGCTTCCGTATCGGAGAGGAGATCACCGATTCGAGCACGATCCTGAAGATCGCGCCAAGCTGGCATTACATCGGAGTTTAATCGACCTATCGCATCGACTCCAATCCCCCCCCCTGACGCTTTGAAGGCTTTCTCTATCAACTCGCGGAATCCATGGGCGGCGAGGGCCAGGTAATCGGTCTGCCGAGACGCCAAAATTTCCAATGATCCTCGATAAATAGTGGCGAGCCTTGCATCGAACCGCCGCTCCAGCAAATCGAGGATCACATTCTGTCGCGCAGAGACGATACCACGTTCTCGCCCGACCGGATCGCCGGGTTGGTAGGGAATTTCTTCGAACACAGCGTTCAATCAACTCCCTTGCGGAAGTCGTCCCTGGTAATTCTCAATCTTTGATCGAGTTTGTGCGCTGCGAGCGTTCCGGAAGTAACGGCCCGCTCCCTATTCGCATCGTAACGTTGTTCAATCCCCTCCCACTGTCGTTGTGAAATTTGCCCTTCGAGTTCGGCGAGACGCCTCGCCCTTGACTGAAGGTATTCCTGGAGTTCACCGGGAACTTCAAAGGTTTTGCCCGGCATGTACTTTTTACCCTCTTCCACTCGCGTATTCTTCCAACGCTCTGGATCCTCGCTCGCGATCATTCCGATAAATACGAGCGGTCCCAGCTTCCCGTAAGTAAATGCCTCGGAATCCGACATAACGACATCGATCTCCACGGCCCGAAGCAGATATCGATTAATGTTTTCAGGCATTTTTTCCATTGTGTGCGCCTGAATGCCGAAAAGGGGCAGTAACTGCATTGTGTGCGGCCCCAGACCCGTTTCGTTCCCTAGCAGATATCGCTTCCATGTCTCCGACGCACTCGAAATGGCCGATGGGTGCCGATCTCGAAAATGTGGCAAACCCGCCACTCGTTCCATATAGGCGAGCACTCGCCATGCGATGCCGACTGCGAAACTCACATCTGTCAGCGAGTGAGTTGTCTGAAACTCATCTGCGTCCATGTGGGGGTGGAAGAACCCTCGCGAGAATGCCGTTTCGTGCTTGCCCAGTCGATCCTCGCAAACACCACAGAGCAAGTAGGCTTTCATTCCATCCTGCACCGGTCGATTGATCTGCGGCCCGTAGCGTAGCCTTCCGGTCGAAGATGTTTCTTTCAGCCAACGATACACGAATGCTGGCACGATGTGGCTCTTCTCCTCCGGCGTGTAAATCGCGTCGCACAATGCGCATGGCCTGGGCGGCGGCGCTTCCTTCTTGCGCGTGGCCATCCTTACCTTCGCCTATTCTGAGGCATGAATTTCGGATGTCCCAGCAAGCTGCGGACTACAGCACGCCGCCCTGCGTCAGATTCGTAATTTGCTGTATCCGCAAAGATGCCCAGCAGGTTCCCGTCGCGCGCAAAAACCGGTGAGCCCGCCTTGAGAATTCTGCCGCCAAGAACGCTCGATACAAAAGGCTTGAGCGCGTCGTCCGACGGCGGCCGAAAATGCGAGATCACTCCGTGGTCGAATTGAAATTTCGAGAGAGCAGTCACTCCCCGCACCGCATCATCGGCTTCTCCGGCGTGAATGAAGCCGAATTCCTGCCCCATCCAAGGCGATACTGTGTGCCGCACCCTCTCCAACAGCGGTTGCTCTGGCAGACCTTGCTCCAATCCTACTTCCTTGAGCTTCTGCGACAGTCGATTCCACCTCTTGTCGTCTCGCGTCGTCATACGCCCTAGGCACAGCCCCGTGCCCGAATCCGCTTCGTCGAATTCACACTCATACCAGCCAGCCCCCCATCCCACCATGATGTGTCCGCGTTTGTGGTCAGCTACATCCCGCGCAATTTTCCAAGCCTCCCGGCAGGTCAAAAACTCCATCTTTTCAGTGATGCATCCGTGCGACACCGCATGGAAAAGCTCCCGCCCCGGTCGCTCGCCATGGAAAGCGCTGTTGTAAACAACGAGCAGATCCAATGTCCTAGGCAGAAATTCCGCCACCGCGACCGCCCAATCGTGAAAAGGCGGAATCGAAGTCGGCGCTGCCTTCTCCGCCGCCGCCAACGCGGCCGCCGCAGTCGCTTCGACCTTGCCGATCCGCAACTCCGTCTCGTGCGCCTCCAACTCGTCCACCATCTGCACTCCGATCGACGCGATGGGAATCTGCCCAGCCGCAAACTTGACGAGGCGCTTTGGTGAAAAAAGAATCCCCGCTTGCTCCCGGATCTTTTCGAAATCTGGCCCCTTCATTTCTGAAATACCTACTCTAGACCATCTCTTCCCGAGAGGAAAAACTGCCGAATTGGAGTGTCAGATTCTCCCGCCCTCGCACTATGAATGCGCCAGCCTGCACACAGGCGGTAGGACCACTTCTCAAGGAAGTTCCGCACCATGCCTCCTTTGCCCCGCAACGCTGGATTACAAAGCAAGACGCGAACTGGAGAACAGACAAAAAAGGGATGAACTGCCAAGTCATGCGTGCGGATTTTCTTGACGGGGAGGTAAGGAGACGCAGGCGTGCGAAGCGAGAATCGACACCCGCGAGGCAATCTGCAAAAATGCCCCAATGCGACCCTTTTTCCGTATACTCAGTAATAGCACCTTCGCGATAATGTGCGCCGCTTCTAGCTACATGTTCATCCCGCGACCACTGGATTCCTCACGATTGCTGTTTTCTTGCTCAAAACGGTCGCGACTAATCTCCAAGTCCAATGCTTTCTCAAGCTCGTTGACTGCCTGCTCAAGACTCTGAAAAACACCAACTATGGCCGAAGTGATTGAAGCACCAAACGACATGCGGACCTCGCCTTGGGAGTAAAACGCGACTTGTCCGTGCCGTGCAGTCATATTTTTGCATTCGAATACAATGCTGAGCGTCGCGCTTGGCTTCAATGTCTACAAACGGTCACATTCTCTGGTCGAGGTCATCCCCCGGACTCAGTTTTTCATCGGTCTAAACGCCGCCGCTTAGTTGTCCGATCCATCTGATACCGCAGTTGTCGGTTTCGTAAACAATGCCGCAGAATTCACCGTAGTCGGCCCCAAGATTGAGGGACAGAATGCCGTTCACATTTTTTTCTCGGACCATCATATGGGTGTGGCCGCACACGACGAGAGCGAGATGGTTCATCCGTCTGGTCAGTTCTGTCCCGACCAAGGAATTCCCCGAATATGCTGAGAGAATATCGCGTTCGTCGCCGCTGAGCGGATGCCCGTTTAGCTGCCGCCAAGGGCAGGTGTGGACGGCTACGAGGACTCGCTTTCCACTCGTAATTGCAGCGTCGATCCGTGTTGCAATTCCAGCGGCCTGTTCGCGGGCTTCGGCGCAAATGCTGGTCGCGCAGTTGGGAATCCAGCGAAAATCGTTCCAGAAGATTCCGTTCATTCCGCCAGTCAGATAAATTTCTTCAGTGACTTCCACTCCCTGAACCTTCAAGCCGGGTTCCGCTAGGCCGAGATCGAAATGCCCGTAACTGCCGACGACCGCAAATTTGCCAAGGTCCATGTTTTCCCGGTCCGAGAGCACAGCGCCCACGTCGCGAATGGGGTCTCGCCAATATCTCGTAACAATTTGATCGAGACTCGAAAACTGCGACAGAGCCACGCTGTCTAACCAAAAATCGTGATTGCCGAGAGCAATGGCGAGCGGACGGTCTCCCACGACGCTCCGGATCGCGACGACATGCTCGTGAGCTTTTTTTGGAATTCCGATGTCCCCTGCGATCACAACGGCAGCGGGGTTTTCCTCAGCAATGGCCGCCGCAAGGCCCTCAATTGCAGAAAGACCGGTTGCCGAGCTCCTCGCACCTACGTTCAAATGAAGATCAGCGGTGAAGAGTATTTTCATAAACGTAAGCAGCGGCTTTTCCTTACACGGCGGCCAACGGCGGAGCTACTGCGATCACGCCCGAGCGTCAGGCATCGCCAAGTTGGTGGCGAGTGATTCCCATCCGTTTGAGTATCCAGTCGGTAACTTTTTCGCTCACCTGAATCGGTATCGCGTCAAATGGATGGAGGACTCCATCCACCAGTCTCGCGTTGCGGGGCGATAGATCGCCAAGAACGAGACGGCTCTGGTAGTTGAAAAACGAATCACGACCGATTTTCCCGAACCCATAGCGCTCCATATAACCAGCAATTTGCGACTCAGTCGGTCTGCCGGGGGGGAGCAAAGGCTGGCTGACGCAGATCCGGAGTTCCCGCCGAGGTGGTATTGGTGCAAGAAAACCTTCAAGCCGGGTCCGAAAGCCTAAGAGGCTGTTCAAGATCATCCAACGCGCCAGATATGTTCGTGGATCGATTGACACTTCCGGATGAAAGTATCGCTCTTCAAGTTCTGGATCGGCGGGGCAGAATCTCAACTCGCACCCGTAGCAGCCGTTGAGAGTTACCTTGAAGGTGCGATCAGACTGATCGGGGTGATAAAAAATCTCGTGTTCTTGACCAACGTGTTCCGCTCGCTCGAGAGCGTAGAATACGGAGAGGCGTTCGCCGCTCTCTACAAATTCGCCAAATGACCGGAGTGCCTGCTGCCAGCCCTCACGAACGGTCTTTTGATCGTCGCTCGCACGTCCATCAGGAATCCCTCCCAATCGCCGTAAAACTCTTCCAAAGTCCCGGTTCTCGGGGCAGGAATCTTCGAGGGCTTGGATGTGATCGAGAATGATTGCCCGCTCCGTCAGCTCGGGTTGGTTCGATGGGGTCGTCCATTCAGTCTTCACACCCATTCAGTTACTCTCCTCGCTCACGCTCCGCAAGGGCTCCTTTGGAATTCCGCCCTTGCCTCAATCGATGCGGCAAGATCCCGAAAGGAATCCGGACTCACCGACGAAGGCGGGTAAATGACCACATGCGGTTCGGGGGTCTGGTCCATCGCCTCAGCGAATCGTCCGAACTCTCCGGCTTTCTCCAAAAGGTGTTTGATCGTATCCTCTACATCGGCTCCCAGCGCCAAGCGCCCGTTGATTGCAGCACCGATTGCGCGGGCGAGGTCGGTGTCGAACCCAGATAGGGAGTAGCCCAGCGGAAGCAATCCACTTCCATTGTAGAGGCTCCATAGGATTTGGCGCAAGCGCGTCCCTTGCCCTGTATCCCAATTTTCTCGGAGCGTTCGCTCAAGAAGCGGGCTGGCGTCGCGCAGAGCGGTACGAGCTTCTTCGCGAAACGCTTTCCCCGCTCGCTCTTGCGCGACCAATTCTCGCAGCGCCGAGTGGCCGGTTCCGGCGCTTGAAGCCGTAAAGTCGTCGGGCGCGCTCATCGTCCAAATTGCTGTTGAAGATTGTCGATAGCGTCGGCAATCCCTTCGCGGTGCATGTCGACCCGGGATTGCAATATCTGTAGCGGCTCACGTGAACCTTCGGAATCGCGGTCGGCGGAAAACATAAAGTTCAACGGCGACGTTTGAATCAGGAACCAAGTCCCACCGGAGACGAGAGCACCGTATAAAACGTTAAAAATCATCTTCATAGAATTGTTTGCTATTGTAGCGGAGTTTATTTATATCTATCTAACCATTAACAGTTTACTAAAAACACGTCCGGGATCCAATAGTAATAACGGGTTCGGCTTCATCGCCGGGACCAATGTCGAGGAAGTATGTCTTGGTATGGACGCGCCGATTCGGAGGTTCAGCGGTCGAGTGCAAAATGACCTGAAACGGAATGCGTGATTGCCCGGCGTCGGCATTGCGGGCCGCTAGGCTTGCCATCCAAAGAACATCGTGAGTTCTCCCGGTGATGTCCTCGCAGCTGAACCGTTTCGGAATTGTCTCTATCGCAGCCCAAACGCTCCGTGTTATCGCGACTGGGAAGCGAAAGCCAAGCCGCCGCGCGTGGGCGCTGACATCGACTAACTCCCCGTCCGTTATCGCTTGGGAGCGGGTGTATCGATAGATGATTTCACCGAATGGATTATTGTTCGCGTTGTTTTGATCTGATTGGAATTTGCTCATAGCAATTTTCAATCAGAGCAAAACGACGATAGCGTTTTGCGGGCTGTAGCGGCGTCGCAGTCAAGGGCGGTCGGCTCTGCGACCGGCAAAACGGAATAAATGGAGGGGACCCATCGTGCTCTGACGATGGGGAGAAGGCCGTTTATGCCGGATTTGCGCACCCTTGACTTCGACGCCGCGAAAGCCTGTTAACCACACTCTGTGAGGATAGCCGCCGTGCCTGTAATCGGGCCGGTGGTCACCGGAGCAGTGTGTGGCACTTCTCGGGAGCAGCGGTCAGTCTGGTGAGGATCGCGAGCTCTGTCGCGACCGGAGCCAGTCTGGCCGCTGCAGGGGAGCGTGTCGATTCACGGCGGAGCCGCACTTTCGGGGCGTTGCGGGGTGTCCCCGCACGGATGGGGAGCCTCCGCACGCAGCGCAGCGGAGTAGGAGCGGGGGAAACCGAATGACGGCTCTGCGACATTGGGTCTCCCCCCCAAGGCACCCGTCCTCACCACCCACGAGCGGTCAATGAGAACGAGTTACGTTACCCCCCCGCGACACCAAGAGTGTAGGTTTAAGGCGCGAAATGGACCGCTACCTCCTGTCCGTGGGCATGCCGGAAGAGAGTTGGAAGCGTAAATTGCGCGGATGGCTCTACGGTTTTTGCCGAGAGAACCCCCCGATCAACGCCAACGTAACGAGCTGAAAGGGGGTATCGGGATAAAGCGCGAAATGGTTCCGCGAGATCAGTTTTTGCAAGGCGACCTTGAAGCGACGGGCATGCTTGCCCGATGACGACACGTTAGAAGCTGAGGGAGATCTACGATCCAGTGTTTCGCGCGGGTCTAGTGTTGCCAGAATGCAGCGCACCTACCAAGTCGCGGCATTCTCAGGGAGGGAGACGATTTCCTCCGACGATAGCTCCGGAAAATACGGCTGATACTCGTCAGGGATGACTCCGCCGAAGCTTCCACTGCTATCTCGCAAAAACAGATAACGACTAAGGTCCGCCTTGCTGGCGCGCGCGTTGAAATGCTCGGCTGCTGCCTGCTTGAACCGGATCCGGGCCTGCCCGTCGCTGGTCATTCCCCGGTGTAGGTTAAAAGCGCGGAATTGTCGATCCGCATCCAGAAAAGCGTCGTCTTACCCCAAAAAAGTTGTCCGCCACACCGGTAACCGGACGCCCCGCCCGACTGAGTGTTGGTCGACACTAGCCATTCGGCTGGGTGTAGGTATGAAGCGCGGAATTGCTAAACTCTGGCCATCAGGGATTTACGCGTCCGATTCGACGATTCCTGCAACGGGCTGCGCCGAAGTCCACTCAAGCGCCTGAATCTGCGCCGGGCTGGTTGCGAATTCCTTGTATTGCTCCTCGATCAGTTCGAGTTCTTCTAAGGTCGCGAATGGCTTGTTCCTTCTCCCGCCGAAGGCAGCGCGCAGCTGGGCGTCATCGGATGAGGTCGTCCGGCCACACTCCTTTTCCGAAATCAGGTTGCACACGCGCCGTCGAGCAGCGCGTCCAGCCATCCATTCCTCAAATGTCCAACCTCTTTTCATTCGTCGACATAATTTACCATTCCGGGAGTGTCGTGGCGACAGATTGCACAATTCTCGCTTACCGGACCTTCAGGCGGTCGAGTTACGCGCATAAACCTGACTTAACGGCGGGTGAAACAATCATTCCGCGCATATTTCTGACTTAAGGGCATCGAAACGCGCCGTTGCGGTTTGATCTCGATTCGGGTCGGCTAGATTCCTATAAGATCGGCGTGAAAATTCTCCACGTCAGCGATCTCCACATGGTCAAACCGTGGTTCGAATGGGTCGCGGCTCACGCGTCGGAGTTCGACCTGATCTGCGTTACCGGCGACCTGATGAGTTTGCAGGGCTCGGCTGAAGCCGACCCGCTGCCCGATCCTCCCGATCAAGCCGCCTTCATTGCGCGTTGGCTCGGTGCCCTCCCGACCCCGGTGGCGATCTGCTCGGGCAACCACGATCTGGATGAGTATCTGGATATCTGGAAACGCCAAAATCCCGAAAACATCACCGTCGACCTTGAAACTCGGATCGTCGGCGAAGTTGTGGTGACCTGCCTTCCTTTTATCTTCGGGTTTTCAACCCCAGAGTCGACCGTCGACGCGTGGATAGAGGGGAGGACTACCGCCGACATTGACAACTCGTGGTGGTTGGTGCTTCACCACGAGCCTCCCGGCGATATGAGCAAAGCGGTTTCCGTGTCACAGCTGATGGGCGATTACCAGCCCGACCTCTTCCTCTGCGGTCACCTCCATGACCTGCCTCGCGAGAAAAGCTTCTCGTTTCTCCATCGCTGGGTCGTTGTTCTTAATCCCGGCGTTGGAGCGGACCCGTTGATTCCCGATCGCATCGTGATCGACACGCAGAAACAGCTGGCGACTTGGTATTCAGGCGAAGAGGAGTGGTCAACCCTCATCGCCACCACCCACCGGGCCCTCCGGCCAAACGCCTAACGGAATTAAAGTTTCGCTGTCCCATGAGAATGCGACTGACCAACCCGGGTTGATCTGGTGACCGCTCCCGATGATGTTGAGAGCAAAAACTTCCGTCGACGCGACGGTGAAATGTTTTGATCGGTGGTGGTGTCCGCAACAGTGAAATTGTGGCGTTAGCGCATCGAGTATCTCCCGCTCAGGACGGCGGTCGGACACCACATTGATGCCCCCGTGTGCGACTGGCCAGTCATGGGTCAGGAGAAGGTGCGGGGCTGGCGCAAGTGAACGGGCGCTCTCGAGTTCAGTCTCCTTGAAGTAGGTGAGCCGTCGAGGACTGATCCGGCCCCGCTCACATTCAGCGACCATTTCCGGCCAATTCGTCGGCTTTGGCATCCCGCGCTGGCGACGCTCGATGTCGTTCGTGAACTTGAGTTCGTCGGGTTGGAAAATGCCGCTCAAGCCTGCGACTCGCAGACCCCGCACGTCGTGAGGCACCCATCCCGCGTTGGTGTAACCCAATCTCCCGCCAAACCGCGTCGCGTTCCAATTCCTCAATTTGTGAAACGGTTCGTGATTTCCCGCGATGATCGAAATCGGCCAGCGCCAACGTTCCCACGCCGCCCGGATCTGGGGACAATCTTCGGGACGTCGATACTTTTTTGGTCCCGTGAGAAAATTCCAATCCTCGGGTTGCAGAAACAACCCGAAATCGCCGACTGAGAAAACCTGATCGATACGCCGACCGTATTCCGCCTCCATACGCTCCAAACCCTCAACGGCGAGCCACACGAGATGATGAACGTCGCCAATAACGACGATCATTTCGGTCGTTTTAGGAGAAGGCCGATTCATATTCAGAAGATCCGATATCAATCTCAGCAGACCGCGATTTCGAGATGCCTACTCGTCCAAGGCTCCGGCGACAGCAGTCACCAAATAGACGCCGAGTTTGGCTTTTCGGTCAATGCGGAGCGGATAATTTTTTGTAGCTCGAACAATCCCAGAATCGAGTAAGGCTCTCGCTATTGCGGCAGGTTGACCATGTAAGACGAACGCCCGATGGGACTTTGGATCGACGAGATAAACCTGAAACCGTCCGTCGGGGGCCTTTACCGCGCGGGTGGCTTTCAAGGAGCCTTCGACAAAAAGTCCGACACCATCGTTCGGGAGTTTGCCTGAAACGCTCGTCGTCTCGTAGATCTTCAGCGGCGAGACATTTCGATCCTGGACGGATTTCTGTGTTCGTTGTTCGGTCATCCGAGAGATTGGATCCCGCTTGTCCGTTTCGACCGGACGGTTCGGGGTGGGTTCAGGCGTCGCTTTTACTGTCGGTTGGACGGGCTTGGGTTCCGCCAGCTTGGCGGCCTTCAAGTTGATCAAGTCGTCGAGATCACCGCTGAGAAGAAGCCCCGCCGAACACGAGAAGGTCAACGCGCAGATTAGACCCGTTTTCAAAGTTCGTAGCCCTCCGCCCGCATCGCTTCGATCTCACCCTTTATCTTATCAATCTCCTCTTGCGTTGCTGCATTCTGGATGCGCCCGGAGAATTCCATTTTCAGACGATTGCTCTCAATAGCCCAATCCCACGCTTGAGCGATTCCGTCTCGATTTGTTGCTGCGACGGCCCACACCGTGTTTTGAGTGAAGTCGCAAAAAATCGGCGTCGCCCTCGTTTCTGCTAGATCGAACTGGTCCGGGAAACGGCCGTCGGCGTAATTTTGAAGAGCTTGGTCGATTCCGGACGAATCGAGAGAAGTGAACAGGACGACCCGCCACGGATTACGTTCGTCAGGTGCCACGTTCGACTCTGGCTCCAGCAGCATAGCGAGACCGGCAAGCGGTTGCTTGGTCTCTTGAAGCTCCTTGAGCTTTGCTGATCCAGACAGAATGGTTCCGAGGACATTCCGCTCTAGGTTACTCCATCGTTGCTCATTGGTCTGATCCGAGAAATCCCGATTCCACCTCACCGGCAGGATTATTTCTGGGGGCCTTCGATGTGCTTCGATGCGCCAGCCGGACGGAAGAGCCGGCCATTCGGGAGCGATTGGCCAGATGGATTCCGCAACTAATTCTGTCGGCTCGGACTCGACAATTTCGCTGCCTCTCAGAATGAGAATTCTGGCTGGCGGAATGGCGGCTGCAACCATCAGTGCAACCACGGTGAGTCGGACGACTTTCTGGAATCGGGGGTGAGTGAATTTACCGTGCATAAATTTCCGTGAGATCGGGTGTTGCAACACTGTTAGAGGTCTCCAAGTCGTCGACACCCTTGACGACGTGCGTTCCAAGAACCTCCGCGAAGATTGCGCCATCGCGTTGGTTGAGGACGTTTGCTCTCCACGCGATTGAAAATAGGATGTCTCCGGTGATCCCGCCGATTGAGCCGATGATTAGAATTGCGGTGATGAGATATGCTTCAGCGCTTGCACACCAGACCGCTGGAAGGATCGGGATCACGTTTGCCAGCCGGGAAGTCCATTTGTCGCGGGGCATCCACGAAAGGAAGCCCATTGACGAGGACAATGGCCACGATCTTGCGCTTTCGAACTCCCAAACGCGTATCAAGCGGTAGACCCACAGCAGGACAAAAAACGGGATGAGACTTATCAAGAATGGATATTGCCAATTAGCGCCGATCCAGTGAGTCAGCTGGCCCGATGCGCCAAGAATGGTCAGAACCAACGCCCACAGGATTGCGGAAAGTGGGCCGCCCATCAGAAGCGCTCGCTCTCCCCACCTCCCCTGCAAAATCAGGCGCGATGGGTATGCGAAAGCCGCTGCAATCATTCCCAAATGGATGGGACTTACCCAGCGTGCCAATGCTTTCAGAGGAATGACGTCCTGAATCGAATCACTCATATTTCAGCTTGAGGAAAAGCAACGTTGCAGAAGCGTTGGCCGGGAATCAGTTCGCGGCCTTGGAGATACAGCAATGCGGTGACGACGTAGTTCGCCCAAGGACCACCGGAGGCGAGGCACTGAAAGTGGTTTTCCTCCAAGATGAAATCCATCTGTTCGGATCGGCTCACCCCACTTCCGCCCCCGCCGCCTTGGTGCGCGTAGGTCTGGTTTCGGTTGTCACTGAGCCGATGGTGTATTTTTCGACCGATCAGCTCGCGCGCGTATCGATTGGTTTCCGGGTCGTCGTTGCAGCAGAAAATTTTGGTCCCCAGATTCCCGAAGAGAACGTCGGTTGGCGCGCGCCCCTTTTCGCGACCTCCAAAGGCATGCCACAGGCCGGAGATGGCCTGGGTAAGGAAAATCGTGATGCCGCCAGCGCTTCGTGCAGTTAAAACGTAATTCGCATCACCGCTGGTGACGAACTCTTGGAATTCGTCGGCATAGATGAACACTGGCCTGACTTGACCACTCTTCCCGCGTCGCTCGACAGCCCGTTGGAACGCCAATTTCCAGCCGACGTTCGCTAGTCGCCCAACTTTGTGAAACGTCTTCACAGGCATGTCGACGATCAAAATTTTGCCCTCGAACGCCATTTCGGGTTCTACGGTGGTATGATCACCGAGGAGATCGCGCAGGACGCCGCGCGAGAGCGGATCACAGAAAGAAAACAAGTTGGCCTCGATCCCCGTCCTTGTCTCTGGGGCCATCTCCCGCCACTGGCGTTGCCAGTAGTCGACGCAGATTGCCAGGTCGGCTCGTTGACTTGCCGAAAGGTCGGCTCGAATCTCAGCCCGTTCGAGCAAACGTTCCCACGTTTTGGCGTTCTGAATGACTTCGAGAATGAGCCGGATGGTCAGTTGCGATCCGGCAAGGCGGATCAAATCAATTGCATTCCGAAGGCAGGTTCTCATGAAGTCCTGCCACTCATCATTCTTCCTGTCCGGTCCGGAAGCAGCCTCACCCAGCTGACAAAGGAATTCGAGGAGGCTCTCTGTGTGGGCCCCGTCTTGATTGGACAGATAGTCCAAAAGATTGATTTTGTGATCAGAGTCCGAAGTGATTCTGACGATATCGTTTTCACGTCCCATTCGTTTGGCTCGAATGATCCAGTCATCGGCCTCTTCGGATTTTACGCAAAGGACAAGCCCTCCGAATCCGGCGGATAGCATCGCGCACGAGATCGCTTCTCCCGGACCGCTCGTTTTACCTGAGCCGCTTCTACCGAAAATCAGTGATCCTTGGACCGCATCGCGAACCGTCCACGGGATCGAAGCCCGTCGACCATGAGCATCCGCAAATCCAAATCGCATGAGAATCTTGTCCAAGCCGCCCCGCTCTGCTTCGGGCTTCGACTTGGGACGAGGGATGAATACTGGTGCCGGAGCAGCCAACCACTCCGTCAATCTGTGGAGGGGCCGAGCATTCAAAACAGAATGGCTCCTAGAGAGAATGAGACTATCGCAGTCGCGAGGCCAAGAATCGCCAAGTTGGACAGGTGAGCCCTTTCGAGTCGAACGGCGAGGCTCAACAGGCGTGCAGAATCCTCTTTGATGGCGAGCACGCTCGGTGGGTCATACCGTTCGCAAGTCCGGAGTATCGACAAAACCGCGACTAGCGGATCAGTCGACCCGATCCCAGCCGATACGAGTAGCTGCAGAGCCTTTTCGCGTTCCGGCTGCGGCAGTCCTGCAAGAAGCAGTTCGTAGTCGTTCATAGACCCAAGGATTCCACTACTGGAGCCCACTCTTCGTGCGTCCGCTTGATCCAAGTCCGGATGCGTGTTCTGTCGAGAATTGGAATCTTGGATTGCCCATCGATTTCGCTCGGCAGCTGAGAAGCCCGGAGGAAAGCGGTCATGCTTCCTTCGAAAAGTCCTCGCAATTCAACTTCATGAGGTGAGAACGATTTCCGAAATTTTCTACCGGTTTCAGTGGCGTGATACTCCGGGAATAACTCGGAGGCACTCTTGGGAACGCGCTGAGCGCTGCGGTGATTCTTCACCACAACGTAGCTGACGCGATTCTGAAGCTTGGCGGCCCATTCGGCGACGCTCGCGAACGTAGCCGCTTCTGGTGAAATAACTCCGATGCCGACGATCCGAATATCGAGAGCAGATAAAGTTTCGGGGTCTGCGATTTGCTCAAACCAGTCAATGAAGTCTCCCGACGCATTTGCGGGGAAATCGGCAAGCGTCAGTCCGCTCTCCGCCTCGGAAGCAGTTGTAAGTAGCCTGTCACAATCCGCGATGTTTCTCAGGTTGGGCCTTCCCGCCTCGGGCACTACGCTGGAGAACGCAGACGCCTTGCCAGAATTTTCGCAGTCGCAATCGAGCGCGACGAAAGCCCTGCCTGTCGATGTCAGATAGTCGGCGAGAGTGGTCAGGGCGAGCGTCTTGCCGACGCCGCCTTTTCCACCAAGGGTGATGATCAGTGTTTTCATTTTAAAATATCGTCACCAACGGCGAAGGGCTCAGTTTTAGCAGAAGGTGCCTTTTGTGTTCCTGATTTGAGCGCTCTCCTGACTTCTGCGGGTTTGAATTCGTCTTTCGATGCCTGTAGGCGGCATACGGCCGCATCGGCCTCGCGGGGAGTTCTTACCGGATTTTCGAAAGAGCCGATTTCTCCCTGCCGATACGGGCCTTCATTTGAGGAAGCGAGACGCTCGAATGGTCTGAGCTCTCTCGCGAGCTTACTCGCCCGTCGCTGCCGTCGCCGAAACCACTTCCAGAGATTCTGCGCCGTTGCCGCCACTCCCAACGATTGAAGCTCAGCCGCGACTCTAGCCCACGAGAGTCCTCGCCGCCGAAGCTCGATCACGGTGTCGAGGTAGGGATCAAGTATCGACCGTTTATCAACCGTTTGTCGTCGCTCTGCATCCATCTCTCCGACAGATACGCTCAAAAAATCACTCGGTAAAGTAGATTTTGTAGATTTCCAGAAGTGTGTGGTGTAGATTCGGTTTGTGCATCAACCGATTATCGCCCATGAGGATGGACCACTGTCACCAAAGCGCGCAGCGCTTAGGAGTTGGTGTCTCATCAATAACGGAAGTCGGCAGACTTCCGCGCACGGGTCGCAGCATGTTTGGGGGCGTTCATGATTTCGTTTCGCACACTTTCAGGGGATTCGGGCCGTGTTTTGCGAGAGTATCTCGAAAACACCGATTCAGTAGCGGCAGCGAGGGAATACTACGAATTTGGTGCTGAACAGGGACAGTGGCTTGGCTCGCTCGCTGCTCAGTGGGGCTTGGTGGGGCGCGCGGGAGGTCCTGAAGTTGAACTCTTGTTCGATGGGATTAATCCAGTGACGGGTGACCTTTTGGCCCAGCGGCGGCGATTAGATGCTCGCGCGGGTTTCGATTTCACATTCAGTGCGCCGAAATCTGTATCAATCATCGCAATTGAAGATCCCCGGATTCAGGTAGCATTTCGGCGCTCAGTCGAGATGGGGTTTGCGGAGCTTGAGGCATTCGCACAGCGCCGGGTTCGGTCGGGAGACGCCGCGTGGAGCCGAGAGTCAGCCACCACAGGCTCCCTCGCTGCTGCGTGCTACGTCCACCATGACAGTAGAGCGGGCGACCCGAACCTCCATGCACACGTTGCGACCTTCAACGTCACGGATGATGGAGCGGGCAAGCTTTACGCATTGGAAACCGGAGCAATGTCGCAGGCGATACGTCGGAATGGTTACGGTCGCCTCGCGTATTGGCACACTCTGTCGGCGGAACTCATAGCACTGGGATACCAAATTGAACGTGGGGAGTTCGGGCAACCGGAAATCGTAGGAATCTCGGACGACGTTCATGAGCTATTTTCGAAGCGTTCACGGGAGATGGAAGCCGCGACAAAGCAAGAGCTAGACCGTCGAAAAGAGGTGCTCGAAGACGCACGAAGCCACGGCATTCAAGATCGTAATCTCCGGGATTGGCTATCGGGTCGGAAAGAAAATTGGTCGGATTTGACTGCCTGCCACCTCAGCAACAATGAGATGGGCGTCGTTGCTCGAACTTCTCGGAAGTTCAAGCAGCACGCCAATCCGAGCGAGCAACGTGAAGGCTGGATGGCCGAGATGAGCGAGGACCAGCGTTCTGTTCTCCGTAGCGTAGTGGCACTGGCCCGACGAAACGCTGTCACTTCTCTTCCCTTCAATGGCGATCTCGAACGGGCGATCACTCATGCCGTCGAGCACGTCTACGAAAGATCGTCGGTTGCGCCACAGCATCAAGTTCTCGCGGCGGCGATGGATCACTCTCTCGGTGCTTTCCCGCTGCAAGTGGCGAAGAGTCGAATCCCCCTTGGCGTCGTCGAGGGTCGAGGAACAGGTATCCATTGCACTTGGACAACCGAAGAGCACCTCGAACGCGAGCGCTGGTGTATCGCCGAGATCCATGACCGAAGGGATTCAGTCGCTCCCATTGAGACACACTTCAAACCGGAGATTCTGGGGGCGGACGAGCAGTGGAAACCCGGAAAGGTGTCCAACCAACAAGCGGAAGTCATACGTGGCCTTTTGGAATCCCGAGATGCCATCGTAGCGCTGAGAGGCGTTGCCGGGGCTGGAAAAACGGCTTCGTTACAAGTTTTCGACAGGAGCGCGAGCGAGCGAGATTTCAACATCATTTACCTCGCGCCAACTCATGAGGCTGTCGGCGTTCTGAAAAGCACAGGTTTTTCCAATGCCACGACAATCTCGGGTTTTCTCGCCGATGAGAAAATGCGCGCTGCGATTCCTGATCAATCTGTAATCGTCGTTGATGAGGCTGGTCTCGTGTCGACCATGCAGGGCGAAGGAATTTTACGCGCGGCAAGGGATTGTAATGCTCGGGTGATACTTGTCGGTGATGCGGCTCAACATTCGAGCGTCGAAGCAGGCGACTTTCTGAGGACAATGGCGACCCACAGCGATCTCCAAACGTTCGAGCTGACTGAGATCCATAGGCAGCAACACGCTGAATATCGATCAGCCGCCAAGCTCATGGCGACCGGCAGGGTGGAGGAGGGGCTTGGTGCACTCGACCGGCTGGGATGGATCATCGAAACCCCAACACCAGAACTTTCAATTGCTGACGACTATCTTTCGGCAAGGTCCGCCGGTCAGGATTACATTTCGATAGCACCTACCCATTCGATAATCCAAAAATCAACAGATGCAATCAGGTCCGGTCTTGTTCAACGCAAGATGCTTGGCGAACTTGCTGTCACAGTCACCATTCTCTGATTCCCTGGGACTCACCATCGCAGAAAAGCGTGACTACCGAAAATATCAAGTCGGCCATATCATCACCTTCAATCGGAAAGCCGAGGGATTCTCGAAAGCGCGTGCCTACACGATTTCTGAAATCGACGGAGATAACCTGACCGTTCGCTCTCACACAGAACGGTCACTTGTCGTGAATTGCTCGCGTCTCGCACCGCTATACGAGGTCGGCATGTCGCGGCAAATCGAACTTCGAGAAGGCGATCAGATAATGATGAAAGCGAACGACAAAAAATCGAAGCTCTTCAACTCGGAGATCCTTACGTTTTCGAAACTATTGAAGTCGGGCGCAGTCTCAACACAGGAAGGGAAAACGATTCCCGCCGGGATGTTGAATTTCACCCATGGATACGTTGTCACGAGCCACAAGAGCCAAGGCCAGACGCGCGAAGCGGGAAGTGCAATTGGCGGATTTGACGCCAAGGCTCTCTATGTTTCTTCGACCCGATCCAAGCGTTCGATGAAAATTTACACGACCTCGAAAGCAAACCTTTTTCGATCTGCCAACGCCTCGGGCTCGCGCGAATCCGCGATTGAGGCAACGACATTTGACCATATGAAAAACACACCGGAAGACCCAATATCGCACCACGAACTTACAAACTTGTGTCGCGAAGTTGTTGACGCAAGATTGGCTCAACTCCGCAAGACTACATCGAGTTCCGATGGCGTGAGTAAGCTCACAGATGCTGAAGTGGAAAAACTCAAGGGAATCGCAAATCCCTACACCAAACTCGAACTTGATAACGCCGCGAGACCTCGACTTGAACGTCTGCGGTCGGATGTCGATTCATTTTCGACTCTGACGAATCAGCAGAGACAAGAGCTGCTCGCAAGAGTTGCGGCATTGAGCGGGGATGAAGCGACCGTCTCAAAATTGAATGAAGCTCGGCGGCAGATGGGCCAGACAAACCGTCCAACACATCCTCCACAATTGCCGAGTGAGGCAGATGAACTCAGGGAAAAGTCCGCTCGCCACGTGTCAGAACCTGTGATCGCGGCGGCATCCTCCGCGCAGGCAGAAATCGCGCGGCTACGTGCTTCAGGCGACCGGAAGTCGGCGGAATCACTGGAACGCTCCAGCCTCCTCACAAGGATTAACGCGACTCGAATCTCCGACGGAAAATCTCCGTTAAGCAAACGTGATCTCCGAGAAATTCGACGGGATCCAACGCCAGCGAGGAAAATCGGCGAGAAGGTGAAGACGGCGTTGTCTGAGTTATCCGCGAAGATCAAGCGTCCGAATGGAAGCAAAAGACGCCGACCAGTTAGACGACCGGTCGAAAATCGCAAGCCTTCCAAAATCAAATCAACCTGAATCGGCTGATGTCAGAATTTTCAGATTTTCGCTCCGGTAAGCGATCCTTCCTCACGGAGAAAGTCCCGCGAAGTATTTTCGCGATATTCCAAGGGGACTCTAATGTCTATGGGTATCAGTATCATCAGGTAGAGGAATTTGCTCACATCCGAGCAGACGACGGAAAAGAGCTGGTCTCCGTTGACCTCGGAACGAGAACCATTCTCAATTCTTGGTGAGAATCTTTCGCCAATGATGGACGCGTTGTTGGATCAGCAACTATCGAAGATGCAAATTTGCACGGAACCGTTGGACGACGGTGCGAGGATAGATTGGATTCAAATCGATGCTGCCTCGGAGTCCCCGCCGGAGGCGTGATGCCCCCCGGAATCCGCATCTAACCCCCACAAAGAAAGGGGGCCTTTCGGCCCCCCTCCCGTGTAGGCCGCGGGTTGGTTCCCACCAGTGCCCGCGAAATTGTCAGTGGATCGCTTTCAGCGATTTTTTTACGAAAAGGAGGGTCATTGCCCCCTCCTTTAGATCCTCCGCTAGGATTTATGCGCCTTCCGGGAGTTGGTTCAGTCAAAGAGGCAGTCGCTCCCATTGCGCGCTCGAGATGTCGTGATGTGCTTCCAACCCACAGGATTCCTCGCTTGGACCGCCGAGTTACCTCACCTGGAGTTTGAATTTTTTGGGTCTGGACCATTCGCGAACGCCATTGATGTTGCTGTAGCGAGCAAAAATTCTAATCGTAAATCGTCCCTTTTCGTTTGCTCGTCCTTTCAGCTGACCTTGCGAAGTCAGCCTGATTCCCTGCGGTAGATCGCGCCTACGGGTGCGGAATCGCGGTTGCTCGGCATACCCAACCAACCTGAGGTCTGGGATTGGAATGCCGTGTTGGAATAGATCGCCATGTATCCAGTCTCGACGATGGAGAATCATCGCCGGTGCCACGCTCAGGAAGGCCGCTGGCGGGTCTACGGGCAGGATGAGAGGATCAGAGTTTCTCAACGGGGTAGCTGGGGATGCAGCAGTCTCATAGTTCGCTCCAACTGAGACAATCCAGTAGACCTCGCCGCCCTCAGATTCGACTTGGGAGACCGCAATGCTTTGAGCGCTCGGTCGAGAACTCAAGCCCGTCGTGAAAAACCATTGGGCAGCAGATGCCGCAGCTTCGCCACTAGTCCCGGTCCACCAATAGGCTTCTTGCGAAGCCAATTTGTCTTCGCTCACCTGTAGAACTGGCGCTGACTTGGGAATTGATTCCGGGTTGGCGTTGATTGGAAAAACTCGAAAACTACCAAGCGTTCGCGGTCCCTCGCTTTTCAAGCGAGACTCAACCTCCATCAAGTCGTTTCGCCGCTCGTTGCTGAAGTGGAGACCGTGCGCGCCGCTTCTCGCATGCAATCTTGCGAGGACACCAAGAAATTCAGTTTCACCGTCCGGCGTTGCTCGCAAACTCAGTGCTGAAACACTGTAAATTGCCGCAATTGCGACAACGCGGACAAAGTTCGCAGGGATCTTCATACGTCGACTGATTGCCGAATAACTGCGCTGCCGTCAATCCAGAAATTTCGCAAAGCACTGAAGCTCAATTGTTTGCTATTCTAGCATACTTTCACTCGGTGACCCCCACACCTCACCATTCCCAATGGTGAAAACATTTTTTGGCCGTCTTTA
Source organism: uncultured Verrucomicrobiae bacterium (assembly GCA_963749035.1). Taxonomy (GTDB): domain Bacteria; phylum Verrucomicrobiota; class Verrucomicrobiia; order Chthoniobacterales; family JAATET01; genus CAVVKW01. The sequence goes on along the minus strand of CAVVKW010000005.1, from coordinate 8,638 downwards.
TGGGTGAAATGAGGACACCGACAGACGGCAAACCTGACTCAATCTGTAAAAAGTTTAGCGGGAGTGAGTTACCGCCGATCCGAGGTGTGGACATTCGAGAAAGCTTTTCTCGGAAGTCCACAGTTTTTTCTCAAATATCCACAGCGCGGAGCAGAACTTTCTCAGTCGTCCACAGTCGAGGATCACTACATTCTCAGTTGTCCACAGACCCGAAATTGAGCTCTGACACCCTCGGATTCCGCTCTTTTTGGCGGTTCGGAGGTCATACTTTGGTGCGCGCGAAGATTCGACCGACTCAACGTCGGATTTGGACGGTGGGAAGTATCTGAAAAGTATGAAGATGGCCTGCGAGAGCAAGGAAAACGCCATCGTGACCAGAGCTCTACGGGGATGCTTTCTCAGATGTCCACAGCGATCATCGGATTCCTCTACCGGCAGTTTCAATCGACTTTTTGAGTCGGCCGATCAACGCACGAGTCGGAAATGCAGGCGGTCGCCCCTCAAGAAATTCGGCCTTGGCTTCCGATAAGAGATAGCGAAATCGATTCTCACCCACGAGAGTTTTAGCAATTTCAAAACACCGCGCATTTCCGTCGACCTCAACTCCGATTGTTGCCAACAGCTCGGTTTCATGTTCGGCCAGTAATGCCCGCTGTTTTAGTTTCTCCTTGTAGGCCTTCTCAGATCGACCCGATTCGATCCATGCTTCGAGCAACTTCCCTCGCGAGATGGCGGAATTCCCAGATGCGGCTATCTCCCGCTCGACCCATGTTTTCAGTTGGTAGTCTCCGGCGTGTTTCGCTGTCGTAAGCTGGACTCGGAGGATACCGGTGAGGATTGAACTCCCATCAAGTTGCTTCAATACGCTTCTACGATGTTGGGTGAGTAGCTTTTTGCGGACGCTGCTCGCCACTGGTTTTAGACACAGCTGGTCCCAGAGGGTTGCTAGATTGATCGTCCATGGAGCTGACTGCGAATGATGATAGGCGCGCGATGGAAGGAATAGGTAGATGCTCTGCGCGAGTTCGCTGGTCAGGCCTTTCATCGCGTCGAATCGAAGATGCATTGTCCGCTCAAAGTCCGTCAGGAGGGCTACGAAATCTGGATGGAGAGAGACGCGATCCAGCCATATCTCGCGGCATTCTAATTGCGATGCGCTCAAAACGCCATGGTCGAGCGGTCGCTTCCGCGGCGCGGGCCTGTAAATCGAGATTGCCTCCAATAGGCGGAACTCCCGCGAGGAACCGTCCGGGTATGTGACCCGAGCCCAATAATGAGTCAAATCGTCTAGCTTGGCGAGGAGGTCGCGGAAGTAGCGCCCTCCCCGACTAGAAGCGACCCGCCGAGCCAATTCTCCAACCGAGATTTTGACCGGATTGGTATATCGATAGAACGTGAGGACGGCGAAGAGCACCTTGAGATGCTGCATCGTGATCGGCTGGCTCGGAGTAACCGTTTTGGCCAATGGATTGTTGATTCCCATGGTCCAACGGTTTCCATTCACAACAATCTCGCGATTCAGTGGCTGAGCACCGGGAACGAATACCGGTTTGGATAACCAGTCTTTCGGGAGTCGTGCGTAGTGAGGCTGGCAGTCTCGACGGCTGGCAGTCTCGATATCGAGATCCAATTGCCCCTCGTCCCCGTAAGCCGCTTCCGACGGGCTTGTCATGCCATCTTCCGCTCGCGCTCCTTCTGTCGGGCTTCTCTCGCACGTCGCCGCGACTCGTATTCTGGTGGATTCTCACCCTCTGCGATTCTGCGAGCCGCACGACGGGCGCTTCCAGCGGTTACGAGAAGGTCTGGTCCGTCGCGAACAATCTCCACCCATCCAACAAGACCCTGTTTGGTCGCATAGATCACTCGTTGGGCGAGGTCTGGACTCCGCAAGTAATGAGCGAGGTCTGCTTTTGTCAGGTAAGCAACCGATGATCCATTTATCAGCATGTAGACATAATCTACACTTTGCCTGCCCGTGCAAGTAGATTATATCTACATTAGAAAAAATCTACCGATTGCCGGGGTCGCAGAATAGAATGCTGAATATGGCTGAAAAACGTTTGGTGGCTGGAATCAACCCGTCCGTGGCGGAAGAGGTGCGCGAGAAAGCTTCGACTCTCGGCGTGACTGACAACGCTTTCGTCAATCGATGTGTTGAGGAGTGTCTTCAGTTGATGAACTCACCTGGCGTTTGGCGTCCTCCTTTTTTGGTTAGAGATTACCGGAGGTTGATGGGTGAGAGGACAGAGCTAACCCCTGCCTTGGAGAAATTGCTCGAACTGCTTTTTGCAGATGTCGTGGAAGACTCCCAGCGTCACGGGCTTTTGATCATGTTGATCGAGGCAGTCCAAGTTTCCGGTTTTGAGGTAACCGCGGAGACGGCGAAGGCCCTTGCTGCATTCTGCAAGACGAAGGTCAAACCGAAGGCGGACTCGTTCCGGCAGGTGGAATCGATTGGAGGATTTGAAGTCGTTGAAGACGAGAGCAGCGGTTGTTTCCGAATTCGGAATGCCGCAGGAGATGTTGCCGGTAGATTCAAACAACTGCGCGACGCGCGGAATTTCCTTCACCCAAAGATCAAATGATCTCTGTGGCGGACATTTGGCGGACAGATATCGACCGTTGCTTGCCTTTTTCAGCGCTTGCCAACCTTTGCGAGACGCGACGCCAAATACTGATTTAAACTTCTCTTTTCCAGCGTCTTCCACGCTTTTCGAGAGAAGTGCCCCCGCCGGGAATCGAACCCAGATCTAAGGTTTAGGAAACCTCCGTTCTATCCGTTGAACTACGGGGGCAATTATCTGATATGTAGAGACTTATGTGAATTCTTCGAGGCTTCAAAAGCGGACTTGTCACCCAGTTTTGTCACCCATACATTCGGACTCTGGAAAGTGCGGAACATTCGAAGAAGGAATCGTTTCTAAAAAAGGTCGGCCCGAATCTCTACCGGGCAACCAGCGGCACGTATTATCTTCTCGTCAAAAGAGGCGGCAAGCAGTTTCGCCGGAGTCTGCGCACAACCGATCAGGCCTTGGCCCGCCGCCGTCTGCGGGAGTTCCAGGATAAAGCCGCCCGCCTACCTGGCGACTCATCCGAACGGAACCTGCGATTTGAGGAACTGTCGGCCCGGTGGCTTGCTTCCAGACAGGGGCATCTCAAGGCGAGTTCCTACAATCGCCGCGTGACGGCTCTCAAAGGTCTGGCTCCATTCTTCAACGGTCACGTCGTGCGCTCTCTCGGACTTCGGGAACTCGAGGAGTGGAAGACCAAACGCGGCTCAAAACTCGCCGCCCGTTCGTGGAATATCGAAGTCGAAACGCTGAAACAGGTCCTCGACTACGCGAAGGACGATCTACGCATCCTTGTCGACAACCCTCTGACCTCCCTCAAGCGCCGGAAAGAGTGCAAGGCGGCAATCGTGATCCCATCGAAGGAACAGTTCCGCGTTGTCTTGTCGGAGCTGCGTCAGGGGCACAAGGCGACAGGGGAGGCCGCCGATTTCGTCGAGTTTCTTGGGTATTCCGGTTGTCGGCAGGGCGAAGCTGCTTCGATCCAGTGGAATGACGTGAATTTCGTCCTGGCTACACTCCGCATCACCGGAGGCGTTACTGGAACCAAGAACCACGAATGGCGCTCGATTCCGCTTTTTCAACCCCTGCGCCGACTCCTCGCATCGATCCGCACACGAAAGACTGAAGTGGGGGGATCGGTTTTCGAAATCCGAGATGCTCGGCTACAGATCAACCGAGCTTGTGAACGGTTGGGCCTTCCCCGTTACGGACACCACACGATGCGGCATTTTTTCTGCTCGAATGCCATCGAAGCGGGTTGTGACTTCAAGGTGATCGCGGAATGGCTCGGCCACAAAGACGGAGGCGTTCTTGTTGCTCGAACTTACGGGCATCTGCGAAACGAACACAGCGCCGCAATGGCCCAACGAATCGTTTTCGATGCCGCAGAAACAATCGTTTAAAGCGCGGCTGCCGATTTCAATCTGTGAAACAAATTGTCTCGGATCTCTGACGACGTTCGAATTGTGAGTGAGGCTGACAAAAGTTCCCCCCGAACCCCTGCCGATCCTCTTGAAGGTCGCTGGTTCCGCAATGTGTTCGAATCTCTTGCTCGAATGGAATCTCGCTTCGAGAAAGCCGGAGTAGTTTCGCTGTTTCTCGACGAAGAGACCGAGTTGTCAGTGGACAACATGCCTGATTACGCAGCGAACACGTTTTACAAGCAGCTATCCGAGCATGTTCCGATTCTTGAGATGCGAAATATTTCCAGCGATGGCATATCGACGAAGTTGTTCGGTCATATGCTCGGCGCGAAGGTTTCGGTGCTTGAGACCTGGGCAATAGCGGTGAAGCAATGGAACCAACTTGGACCCCCGAAGCGCGCCGAATGCGATCCCGAAATTGCTGATGTCTATCGAAAGCTAGGAAAGGTTGTCGCGATCGCCGAATCCGCATTGCCCAAACTGGTCAGCCGGGCGGTCCGAGCGGTCGCGTAAGAGCCTCTCATTGATCGAGCTGAGTTTTTTGAAGGTTACGGAGCAGGGCTCGCATTCGTGCCTGCATTGCAAAAGATCCTGACGGTGAAGCCGACCAAACTGAATTTGCCGAAACTGAAAAGAGACGTGATGAATTTGTACATCTCCCAATGTTGGCCAATTATCGAGCGGGGGCGATTAGAGCGAGGGTGGCCTCAAATTTTCGAAGACTTTCAGAGCTTCGTAGCATCGATCTCTGACAGCCTCGAGATCGATGAGGAGACATTCCGAAAAGCTCTTCAAAGGTATGGGATCAGGAACGTGGGCCGGGTTGGTGCTCCGCGCAAACTGGGATAATCGGGACAAATTGCTGGGGGCAGTGTCCCTAAACTCCTGAGCGATTCGCGGCACTCTCGCCGCGATGAATACTCCACAAACACCACATATCGGCACACCTCGCTACGGGTTCACCCGGGTCGAGGCTGCCTACGTCCTCGGGGTCAGCCCCGCAACCATCGACCGACTCACGAAGCGGGGGCTTCTTCGGCCTTCGCGAGCAACGCGCCGACCGATCTATTGGTCGGAGGAACTCCAGCGGTTTTTCAGCGAGACTGGCGGGGCGGTGGATTGAGCCAATGGCACGGCCCGCAGCGGCGTCAGCCGCGCGGACCGTGCCTTGGTTTATCTATCTTGGCAAATCTCAGGAAATGTCCTCGCCCTCCTCCGCTCTGGAGAGGTTCGCCGTCGATTCCGAAATCCGGCAACTCATCGATTCGACGCTCGGCAAACATGCCCGCGAACAATCGGCTGATCATGACTTCAAGCGCCGTGGTCGCGCCGTCGTTCGGTTCCACTACGAAGCTTCGCGAATAGATGTTGAGCCCCTCTCGATCCCATCGTGGTTTGAGCATCCACGGAACGGAAAGCGTGAGGCCATTACGCAATTCACGGCCAAGAGCCGGAAGGCACTCCTCCGCCTGATGGCTTCATTGGTGATCAAGGAAGGGAAACTACCCCTATTCATCACTCTGACCTATCCCCGGCAATGGGTGGCCGAACCGGAGGCTTGGAAACGGCACCTTGATTTGTTCGGCCAGTGGATCCGATATCACCACAAAACCGCATCAATTGTTTGGAAGCTCGAACCCCAGGAACGCGGCGCCCCGCACTACCATCTGATGGTTTTCGGAGTCCCATTTCTCCCGGCTCAGAGGGTCGCACATCGGTGGTTCGATATTGTCGGCTCAGGCGATTCAGATCACCGAATGGCAGGGACCGAAACACGGCGGGTGAGCTCGATCAACGGCGTCATGCGATATGCCTCCAAGAACTACATGGGGAAGGAGTGTCATGGTTTCGGATCGAATGTAGGGCGATTTTGGGGAGTGATCGGAAGGAAATATCTGCCGATTTCGCCGACCGCAGAACTCGAGCTTTCTGAAGTTGCACACGCTCGGCTTCGGCGGGTCATTCGAAAATGGTGGAAGAGTAAACAATACTTGAAACCACCTCCAAACGTCGGCGGCCTCTCCATATTTTCTAAAAGCCATCTCCTATGGCTGAGGGCTATCGGATGGAGTGCTCAGCTGGAATCAGACAAACTCGACGCGGGAAATCACCCATTACAGAGGAATCGTTTTAGCTGAGACTTGAAACGCTCGTCGCTTCCCCGAAAAGTTCGACGTTCCATCCGGTTTCTGCGAAGATCGACTTCCGAAGACGAACCTGCCCGTTCCGCCCTCCAACAAGGCGCGCGTTCTTGGCAAAATTTCGAACCAATGCAACGGTTTTCCGATTGCCCGTTTCGTATCTGCGGGTGGTCGGAGGCGAGGTAATGTATGCAGATCGTGCTCTACCAACGATCCGCTCACAGTCAGTTCGAGAGGGAAGCTCAACCTTGCCTTTTACGAAAGGCGCGGTGACCACAGTTGGCGCGCCGCAGACAAGTCGGGTCCAAATTTCATCATGATCTCCATTGTGCGATCCGTGGTGAGGGATTTTATACAAGTCATGTAGCTTTTCGTCGGCCCAGGAATCAGCGACTGCGAACCAGCCGAGATTCCGATCAGCGCGCATTTGGAGGTCGCCCCCGAGCAGGGACAACGATTCTCCAACTTTGAGCGATAGCACAATCGAAGCATGATTATCGCGAATCTGAGGGAGTCGCCTTATCCCGGCCGTCTTTAGCTCGTCGCCAAATTTACTCCAGCCAAGGGTGGCTAGATCGACAGCCGAATCGGACGGTGCTGGAGAAAATACGCTGGCTGGACAATCACCTTATCGGTACCAGAGTCGCCTCTGAGACGAGGCCCTCAAAGGTGCCGGAAACTTCGTGTCGCCTGCGCGGTCGCGTAAAATTTCGTAAATCTCGTTCATTTCGTCCAGGCCTCCTTTAATGGCCAGAACGCGAGCAGCCCTCCAATTACCAAGCAATGTGCGGAATTCCTCCGATGACATCGCAGCGGACGTGACAAAGGACGCTCCCGTGCAATGTCGAAGTATAGCTGCTAGACCTCGGATGTGGTCAGAGTCCGAGTGTGAAGCCACGACGAGCACGACATTCTCGTGAGGCACCCCAATTGCATTAAGATAATCTAACGCCGCTGGGTTTCCTGTGTCTCTATTGAGACAGGAATCGATAACCAACCACTGCTTCTGACCCAAGTGAGCAACAACTGACTCACCAAACCCGGGACCAAATACCGATATTTCGATTTCTGATTCAGCTGGCGGCTGAACGTAATTAGGCCCATTGAATTCCACCGAAATAGGAATGAGAATTTTCTATCTCCCGATCAAAAACTGACTGCGTTGGACACTGGATTCTCCGGATATACAGCGATGACTTTCGGCTGAGCGTTCCACCAGTGCGATGCGCCGTAAGTGTCCACACAAGCGGCGCACCGGGCTGCAGTAAATCGCGGTCTTGTTGAGAAAGCTCGTCCAGACCGAATTCCGCTTCCAAAGGAGGCTCGTCGAACTCGTCAGACTCTAACCGAGCAATGAAAGACTCCTCTTCAATAGAGAGGACATACCCGTCGAATTTTTTCAGGATGCTACTCCCATCCTCATCAGAATTCAGAACACAACCTGCGGAAGAACCAACGGATGTGCGGGTATCGGAAGAAGCCGCCGAAGATCGCATCAAATATGCGTCGCCTTGAACATCAATGGCAGGCTTGTATGCCGCCCGTAGCCGCCGACGAGTTGGAGTGGGAAACGTTTCCACCCCATCAATTTCGGAGAGCTCGTATCTAATCAGTGTTTCAATTGGCATCTTTTTGGGGGATTCGTTCGAATATTGTGCTTGCAACGCGCCTTGCTTCCGAAATCCCCAATTTCCACTCGGATCGCAGGTAATCAGTGACTTGGATTGAAGTTTCTCGCTCGTCAGCGTTCAAGACTGGAAAATGGAAATTTGCTTGGACAAAAATACCTGGATTGACAAGGGCCGATGGCTGCACCGTCGTGTTGATTTCACCCGGGTAGTCGCCCTCGCGCACGGACTTGATCGTGACCGCCTGCATGCCTGGCTTCGTGTAGAGAACGTTCCACACGTCATCCTTTGGAGCAAGAGTATGCCCAATTTTGTGCCAGTAATCCTCGGTCTGCACGCGATAGTGAGCCCTTGGATTGATTCCGCACGCAACACACGGGGTGTGAGGAAGTTTGATCAGTGAACTGGTGAGTATATCAAACAGCTTTTCAGTGTAGGAGATGTCTACGGTTTCAAATATCAGTTGTTCGCTGAGGCATTTAATGTTCACGCCACCAATTGTGACTTCGGTGCCCTCTGGAGCAACGACCTTGATGTTTGCTTTGTTCTCGTCATCAGCTCCGATCAAGCCCTCACGGAGAAACCATTGAGGGTGGAAAATTGCTGGGTTGAACGACCCGACGACCACGACCTGTAAGCTTTCAGTTTCGGGGATAACCTGCGGCATCTCTTGGTGTCTTTAGGACATGGTGTGCGCCCCGTCGACCAATTTGTTCCAAGTCCGCAGAAGTTTTTGTCACCCTTTTATGTCACCCTGTGCCGTGATTTCAGCCGATTCTGGAGGATTTGGGATAACTTTTCACATTGCGCAAGTTATTGAAATAGAGCGGCTTGAATGCTCCTGATGACTCGGGCCAACTCAGGCCAAAACACCC
>CAVVKW010000004.1:0-1782783 GCA_963749035.1 uncultured Verrucomicrobiae bacterium | reverse complement strand
ATGGACTCGAGCATCAGGTCGGCTTCGCTCAGATCAAGGTGCCGAGTCATGGCGTTTGGGATCACCACGGTGAAGATGCCGGCCGTGCGCGCGGCGCGGAGGCCGTTCAGTGAATCTTCGAGCGCGATGGCCTCGCTCGCGTCCACGCCGAGCGCCGCGAGCGCCCGTTGATAAAGCTCGGGATGGGGTTTCACCGCTTCGACCAAGTCGCTCGTCTGCAAAGTTTCGAAGAATTCGGCGATGCCGAGCCGTGACAGGTGGGGCTCGACCCAGGCGCGGGAGGAACTGGATGCCAAACCGATTCGGAGGTTGGTGTCTCGGGCCGATTGAAGGGTCGCAAGGACTCCGGGGCGGAGCGTTTCGCGCGCGATCAGCTTCTCGCTGCAACACTTGTGGGCCGAAGCGATTTCCTGCCGATCAAGGGTTTTCCCGGTCAGCGTTTCCAGATGGACGTGGGGATCGAAGACCAAGCCGGTGCCGATGCAGGGTAGCCAGTCGTCGAGGGCCAGCACCGCGCCGTGGCGGCGGTAGATCTCCTGCCACGCGTGGTATTCCGGCGTTTCCGTATCGAGGATCAGGCCGTCAAAATCGAAGATCACCGCGCGCAGCATGAATTTTTGGCATTTTGACTTCCGCGAGGATCGACCCGATTCCAGCGAGGAGGGTCGGTTATCGCGTGCGGGTGAGGGCGAATTGCGGAGTTCAGCGGTGAGCACTCGTCGGCGCGAGGGAGAGATGAATCCTTCGAATTACCCGGCGACAACGTCGAGGTTGTGCTCTGATTGGATGCCGGTGAGGGCGATGGTGTAGATGATGTCTTCGACGAGGGCGCCGCGGGAGAGGTCGTTCACCGGGCGCTTGAGGCCTTGGAGCATGGGGCCGACGGAGATGACGTTGGCACTGCGTTGGACGGCTTTGTAGGTCGTGTTGCCGGTGTTGAGGTCAGGAAAGATGAAGACGGTGGCGCGGCCGGCGACGGGGCTGTCGGGGGCTTTCTTCTCGGCCACGTCGGCGGTGGCGGCGGCGTCGTATTGGAGCGGGCCGTCGATGAGGAGGTCGGGGCGCAATTCCTGGGCGATGCGGGTGGCTTCGCGAACTTTATCGACGTCCGCTCCGGATCCGGAGGTGCCGGTGGAGTAACTGATCATCGCCACTCGGGCGGGGATGCCGAATTGCTCGGCGGAGTCGGCGCTCTGGATCGCGATGTCGGCGAGGGCCTCGGCGTCGGGGTCGGTATTCACCGCGCAGTCGCCGTAAACGACGACCTGATCGGGAAGGCACATGAAGAAGATCGAGGACACGACGCGGGCGTCCGGGCGGGTCTTGATCACCTGAAGCGCGGGCCGGACGGTGTTGGCCGACGAGTGGACGGCACCTGAGACGAGTCCGTCGCCTTCGCCGAGTGCGAGCATGACGGTGCCGAGCATGACGGTGTCGGTGAGCTGGTCGCGGGCGGTTCCAGGTGAGAGGTTCTTCGCCTTCCGCAAGTCGACGAGCGCCGGGACGTAGTTCTCGCGGACGGCTTCGGGGTCAATAATTTCCAGACCCTCGGGAATCACGAGGTCCTCGCCGCGGGCGATGCGGTGGATTTCGTCGGGGGGTCCCAGCAAGACGCAGCGGGCCAGACCGCGTTCCTGACAGTGGATGGCTGAGCGGATGGTGCGGGGTTCGGTTCCCTCGGGAAGCAGGATGCGGGCGTTGGCTGCGCGGGCGCGCTCGGTGAGTTGGTGGAAAAACGCGGCGGGCGAGGTGCGGGTTTCAAACTCGACCGAAAGGAGGTTGTCGATCCAAGCCGTGTCGACGTGATCAGCGACGAAGACCATGGCGTTGCGGGCGCGGTCGAGGTCGTCGGTCGCGATCTCGGGACTGAGATTGTTGAGAGCTGCGGCGGTGTCGTAGCTGCTGGTGCGGACGGAGAGAACCGGGAGTCCGGTCTCAAGAGCGGGGCGGCAAAGGTCGAGGATGCCCTGGTCGGGGGCGGTGGAGGTGCCGGTGAGAAGTAGCCCGGCGATGGGAACGTGATTTAACGCTGCCATGGCGACGGCGACGACGACGTCGGTGCGGTCGGTTGGGGTGACGAGCGCGGCGCCGGGGCGGAAGGCACTGAGCATGTTGGGGACGGTGCGAGCGAGGACGCTGATGGAGCGGACGCGGCGGGTGTGGATCTCTCCCTCGTTAATGATCGTCGCATCGAGTTCGCGGGCGATGTCGATCGTGCGACAAAGGGTGAGGTCGCTGTTCAGCGGGATGGCGGCAATGAGTGGAAGCCCGCCTCGGCGCAGAGACGTGCACTCGGATCGAAGGTCGTCGATGTTCCGATCTTCCGGAATCCGGTTGAGGATGCAGCCGGCGATGCGGGCGTCACCGAGTCCGCCGAAGGGACGGGCGGCGGATTCGAATTGATCGCGCAGGGTGATGTCGGACAGCACGGTGCCGACGAGGATGACTTCGGCGCCAAGGGCTTGGGCGACTTCGGAATTCAGGCGGGCGTTATCGGAGTGTTTGAGGGTGGTGACCAAGCCTTCGACGATCATGATCTCGGCGTCGGCGGACGTATCCCGGAATGTGCTGATGATGCGGCTCAACAAATCGTCGAGGTGGCCGAGCGCTGATTCCGCAGACGCGAGCGAGATGGGATCGGCGGCGTCGATGCGCGTGGTCTCGCGAATGAAGTGAGTGGAGCGCTCGGTGGTGCCTTCTTCGTTCTGCCCGATTGGTTTGTAGAATCCGACGGGAAGTCCGCGGCGGTCGAGGGCTCTCACGAGACCAAGGGCGACGGTCGTCAGGCCGGCGGAGGGTCCGGCGGGCGCGAGGAAGAAGGTGCGGCTCATGGAATATTTTTGGAATTTGAAATTAGGAATGAGAAATGGATTTCCTGGCGGCGAGGAGGTCGACTGCAGCTTGGGCGATCATTCCTTCTTCGTCGGTGTGAATGACGAGAAGCGGGGGATTGGCGTTCTCGGGGCTGATGCGGTGGTCGGAATCGCGTCCGTGGGCAAGGTTTCGGTTCGCGTCGATCTTTGCGCCGAGAATGGCGAGATGGGCGGTGGTCTTCTCGCGGACGAGGACGGAGTTTTCGCCGATGCCGCCGGTGAAGACAATGGCGTCGATTCGGTCGAGCGAGGCGGAGAGGCCGAGGAGGGATTTGGCGAGTCGGTAGCAAAAGACGTCGATCGCGAGCGCGGCTCGGGTGTTTCCTTCCTCGGCGGCTTGGCTGAGGGTGCGGAGGTCGTTGCTGAGGCCGGACAATCCGAGGAGTCCGCTTTCTTTGTTGAGCAGGTTCGTGATCTCGGGGAGGTCGAGCCCGGTGTTCTCGGCGAGGAACTGGTGGAGATTTGGATCCACGTCGCCGCTGCGGGTGCCCATGACGAGGCCTTCGAGCGGGGTGAGCCCCATGGTGGTGTCGACGCTTTCACCGTGACGGATCGCGGTCGCGCTACAGCCATTGCCGAGGTGGACGGTGAGCAGGGAGACTTGATTAGGTGGGGTGCCGAGGATCGCGGCGGCGCGGAGGCTGACGTAGTGGTGGCTGGTGCCGTGGAATCCGTAGCGGCGGATGGCGTGCGCTTCGTAGAGGTCGTAGGGGATGGCGTAGAGGTGAGCGCGGGCGGGGATGGTCTGGTGAAAGGCCGTGTCAAAAACGGCGACCTGGGGGATTCCGGGAAAGAGCTCGAGGGTGGTGCGGATGCCGGTCGCGGCAGCGGGATTGTGCAGGGGGGCGAGACGCGAGAGGGAATTGATCCGAGCGAGAACGTCGGCATCGATCAGCGCGGGCTCCGCGAAGAATTCCCCGCCGTGAACGACCCGGTGGCCGATGGCGGTCGGCTTGAGAGATTCGCCGAGCAGGCTGGTGACAGCGCGGAGCGCGGCGGTGTGGTCTGCGTCGGGAATGGGAGTGGTGCCTTCCTTTCCGTCGACCTTGGATTCGAGCGTGGCCTGCGGGCTACCGAGTCGTTCGGCGACTCCGGTGGCGAGGGTTTTGTGGGCTCGCTTGACGGCGAATTTCAGCGACGAGCTGCCGCTGTTGATAACGAGGATCAAAGGGGCGTCGGGCATCGTGGTCGGCGGTGCTTTGCCGGGGTGCGGCGTGCGGGTGAAGTCAGCTCAATCGGGCGACGGCTTCATCGAGGGTCGCGGCGTTGGAGATCGAGATCACTTCGGTTCCCTTGCGGATACGGTTGACGAGGCCGGCGAGGACGCCACCGGGACCGAGTTCGATCAAAAGGTCACACTTTTCGTGGTCGAGCAGATACTCGACGCTTTCGGTCCAGCGGACGCTGCCGGTGACCTGATCGGCGAGGGCGCGGCGGATCTTGTCGGGATCGGAAACGGGGATCGCGTCGACGTTGCAGATGACCGGGACTTTCGGCGTGTCGATGGCGGTCTCGGCGAGGGCAGTGGAGAGGCTTTGGTAGGCGGTCTCCATCAGGCGGGAATGGAACGCTCCGGCAACGGTGAGCTCGACGGCTTTGCGCGCTCCGTATTCGCGGGCGAGGGAGACGGCGAGCGCGATCTTCGAGGATTGACCGGAGATGACGACCTGGCCGGGGCAATTGAGGTTCGCGATGTCGACGTCGGCGGCGGCGGCAAGGTCGCGGATGGAATTTTCCTCGGCGCCGATGATGGCCGCCATGGCGCCCTCGGTCTCTTCGCACGCCTGCTGCATGGCGGTGGCTCGCTTGGCGACCAGGTCGAGGCCGGTTTCGAACGGGAAGGTGCCCGCGGCGGCGTGAGCGGTGAACTCGCCGAGTGAGAGGCCGGCGGCCGCGTCGAAAGAGAAGGCCGGGACTCGCTCGCGGAGGGCGGCGAGGCAAGCGAGGCCGTGGACGTAGAGAGCGGGTTGGCACACGGAGGTCTTGGTGAGTTCTTCCGTCGGGCCTTCGAAGCTGGCTTGGCTGAGGTCGAAGTTGAGTCGGGAGTCGGCCTGCTCGTAGATGGCGGCGGCGGCGGGAGAGGCGGCAGCGAGGTCCTTGCCCATGCCGACGGCTTGAGCACCTTGCCCGGCGAAAAGGAGTGCGATTTTCTTGTTCATACGGCTCGTGAGAGAGCGAGGAGTCTGGCGGCGCGCTCGGCGGCGCGCGAGAGAAGAATTCCCGCGTCGGCCATGGCAGTCTCAAGATTCATCGGGTGCGGCGTGATCGGGATACAGACGTCGAACATTTTGCCGAGGACGTCGTGGTGATCGAGATGACCGGCGAACGCGATGACCGGTTTGCCGGCGGCGCGCGCGAGCTGAGCAATCCCGCCGGGGCCCTTCCCGTCGGCGGTCGTCGGGTCGAGGCGACCCTCTGCGGTGACGACGAGATCAGATTCGGCGACGTGCCGTTGGACGTCGAAAAGGGCGGTGCAGGCGTCGAAGCCAGGGCGGATCTCGGCATCGAAAAACGTGAGTAAGCCGTATCCGAGTCCGCCCGCCGCGCCAGCGCCGGGAGTCCCGCGGTGGTCGCGACCGAGATCACGAGCAGCGATGTCTGCCAGAGCGGCGACGGAGGTTTCCAAGACGGCGAGATCGTGCGCGCCCTTTTGCGGTCCGAAGACATGGGTGGCTCCGCGGGGGCCGAGGAGGGGGTTGGTGACGTCGGACAGAGCGGTGATGCGGACGTCGAGCGGGTTGGAAGGAGGTCTGATTTGATCGATTGCCGGGAAATTCGACGGGACGGGATCGAGTCCCTGCCCGAATGCATCGAGGAAGCGGTATCCGAGGGCGGCAGCGAAGCCGGCACCGGCGTCGTTGGTCGCGCTTCCGCCGAGACCGACGAGAACGTGACGGGCTCCGCGGTCGACGGCATCGCGGACGAGCGCGCCGGTGCCGCGGGTGGACGTGTGGGCTGGGTCTCGTTCCGACGGAGTGAGTCGCGAGAGGCCCGAGGCGGCACTCATGTCGATCACGGCTTCGTGACGGTCGGCGAGGAGCGTGTATTCGGCGGTGATGGGGCGACCGAGCGCGTCGGTGGTGGCCGTTTCGATGAGTTCCCCGCCGAGCGCCTGATGAAAGAGGGCGGACGTGCCTTCGCCGCCGTCGGCGAGGGGGAGGCGGATGGCTTTCAGGTCTGGGAAGACGAGGCGGAAGCCTGCTTCGATGGCTGAGGCGGCTTCGGCGGCGGTGAGGGATCCCTTGAATTTATCCGGTGCGATGAGGATTCGCATGGACGGAGAGTTTGTCAGCTGGATCCGGATGGCGCGAGCTTGCGATTTGCAGAGAAACCGGGTTAGGTGGGGGATCAGACAGGAGGGGTGGTAGAGTGGTCGATTGCGCCAGTCTTGAAAACTGGAGAGCCGAAAGGTTCCGTGGGTTCGAATCCCACCCCCTCCGCCAAAAGGTGCACAGAGTTCAGCGTGCGAATTCCGTGAGGATGTTGGAGATTCGGTGGGGCATCCGAGGGGTGGGGTTCGAACCCACGAGTTCTCTCTAGGTTCGAGCCGAGCGAAGCGAGACAGGCGCAGCCAATCCCACCCCCTCCGCCAAAAGGTGCACAGAGTTCAGCGAGCGAATTCTGTGAGGATATTGGAGATTCGGTGGGGCGTCCGAGGGGTGGGGTTCGAACCCACGAGTTCCCTCTAGGTTCGAGCCGAGCGAAGCGAGACAGGCGCAGCCAATCCCACCCCCTCCGCCAAAAGGTGCACAGAGTTCAGCGTGCGAATTCTGTGAGGATGTTGGAGATTCGGTCGGGCATCCGAGGGGTGGGGTTCGAACCCACGAGTTCTCTCTAGGTTCGAGCCGAGCGAAGCGAGACAGGCGCAGCCAATCCCACCCCCTCCGCCAAAAGGTGCACAGAGTTCAGCGAGAGAATTCTGTGAGGATGTTGGAGATTCGGTGGGGCATCCGCGGGGTGGAGTTCGAGCGGTCGGGACTCGGTCGCACCACTCGGCATTAATCCGAGTCAACGCACGGGACTCGAGGCAATCCCGGAAAACTCAACGAGAGTGACCCGGTCGCACGATGACTCTCCCAACGCATCGCCCGCGTCTTCCTTTACTTTCCTACTCATTTGATTCGTCGAAGACCCCGACCATTCACCTTTAGGAGCATCCCAGCCTCGCACGAGCGACGGGGAGATACTTGAGATTCGGGCTACCTACCGAAGGAAGGCTTCGTGGAGGCCGCCGTCGACGGTAATCACCTGGCCAGTGGTTTTGCTAAGGCGCTTGCTCGTGAGGAGGAAATAGGCTTCGGCTTGATCAGCGGGAGTGATGGGAGATTTCGTGAGCGTTCGGTCGGCGTAGAACTGCGCGAGTTTCGTGACGAGTGAGTCGGTTTGCTCATCGTCGGTGTAAGGAATGTCGTATTTGGCGAGGGAGCCAATGACGCGGTCGCGTGGGAACATGGCCGACCCCTGAACGACAGTCGCGGGAGCGACGCCGTTGACGCGGACGAGCGGCGAAAGCTCGATGGCGAGTTCGCGAACAAGATGGTTCGCTGCGGCTTTGGAAACGTCGTAGGCGACGCTTCCTTTTTTCGCGACGGCGGCGTTGGCGCTGGTCGTCAGGACGAGATTGCCGGTGAGGCCTTGTTCTTTCCACGTTTTGTGGGCTTCGTCGGCAACGGT
Organism: uncultured Verrucomicrobiae bacterium; assembly: GCA_963749035.1. Taxonomy (GTDB): domain Bacteria; phylum Verrucomicrobiota; class Verrucomicrobiia; order Chthoniobacterales; family JAATET01; genus CAVVKW01. The sequence continues at coordinate 1,775,236 of CAVVKW010000004.1, read as the reverse complement.
GTAACTACCGGTGACGTTGATGGCGAAGGTGAGGCCCCACTTGTCGTCGGGGATGTGGCCGGTGGTGTCGCTCGGAACAAAGATGCCAGCGGTCACGCAGATGTGATCGAATCCGCCGTAGGCGAGAGCGACTTGGTCGAGCATGGAGCGGATACTGGCGCGGTCGGTGATGTTGGCACCGAGGCCAATGGCCGGTCCGCACCCGCTGATACCGCTGCCAGCGACGCCGATGCCCTGCCCGTAGGCGTCAGTGATTTCCTTGGCCGTGGCCTCGGCGGCTTCGGCATTCAGGTCGACGCAGACGATCTGCGCGCCCTCTTTGACGAGGCGGTGGGCGGTTTCCTTGCCGATGCCGCTACCGGCACCAATGACGGCAACGATTTGCCGGGCGAGTTCCTTCTCGGCGGGCATGCGTTGGAGTTTAGCCTCTTCGAGGAGCCAGTATTCGATGTCGAAGGCTTCCTGCTGGGGGAGGGCGATGTATTCATCGATGGCCTCGGCACCGCGCATCACTTCGACGGCGCAGTTGTAGAATTCTGCGGTGACGCGGGACTCGGACTTGTCTTTGCCCCAGGCGATCATGCCGAGGCCGGGAATGAGGACGACGGTCGGATTCGGGTCGCGCATCGCGGGGGAGTTCGCGTGTTTGCACTTCTCGTAGTAGGCGGCGTAGTCGTCGCGGTAGGCGGCGAGGCCGGAGTCGAGGAGAGCCTTGAGGCTGTCAAGGTCGCCGGTGGCGGGCTCCCAATCGACGTAGAGCGGCTTGATCTTCGTGCGGAGAAAATGATCGGGGCAACTGGTGCCGAGCTCGGCAAGGCGGGCGGCGTCTTGGGAATTCACGAAGCGGCGGATCTTTTCGTCGTCCTGAATCGTGCCAACGAAGCGCTTCTGCTGAGAAACGCGGCCGCGGAGCCAGGGGGCGATGGCGGCGAAGAGTTCCTTTCGGCTTTCGGCGTCGAGCGATTCGTATTTTGGTCCACCGAAGGCAGAGGTGTCGCCGCCTTTGGCGTGGTATTTCTGCTCGATGTATTCGGAGGCGGCTTCGATGAAGCGAAGGGTCTCCTCGTAGCATTTCTGGTCGTCGTCATCCCAGGAGATGAAGCCGTGTTGACCCATCATGATGGCTTGGATGCCGGGGTTGGTCTCGGCAATTTGTCCCATGGCGAGTCCGAGTTCGAACCCGGGTCGCATCCAGGGAACGTAGGCCATTTCGCCTCCGAAAATCTCCTTGGTCAGCTCTTCGCAGCGGCGGCTGGCGGCGATGGCGATGACGGCATTTGGGTGCATGTGATCGACGTTCTTGCCGGGGAGGAAGCTGTGGAGCGGGGTATCGATGGAGGACGGGCGGGGGTTGAGATTGAAGGTGGCGTGGGGATACATGCCGACCATGTCGTCCTCGGCCGGGCTCTTGAGACCCTTGTCGTCGCGGGATCCGTAGATGCGCTGGAGGTCGAGAAGCTTTTCCTGATAAAGCGATGAGAAATTTTCCCGCTTCGAGGTACGGAGGTCGCCGCCGGAGCCTTTAACCCAGAGGACTTCGGTGGGTGCTCCGGTGAGCGGATCGGTTTCCGTAATCTTCGATGAGGTATTACCGCCGCCGGTGTTCGTGATGCGTTGGTCGGAGCCGAGGAGATTCGAGCGATAAACGAGGCGCGCGACGGGATCGAGTTTAGCGGCGGCGGAGGAGTCCCAAAGGTTGTTGACGTGTCTTGTGTTCATGTGGGTTTTTCTGTGTTTTGTTGTGTTTTACGGTCACAAATGCGTTGACTTTCAGACATTTGCAAGTAATATCACCGATATTCTTCGTTTTGCTGCTTCTTTCCTGATTTCCCTCATGCTCGCCCCTGAACGTCATCGCCAAATTCTCTGCCTGTTGGGGACGCACGGTAGCGTGCGGACGACGGAGGTGGCCCGTGCGCTGAGCGTGACCGAGGAAACGGTCAGGCGAGATTTTGAAAAGCTGGAGGCGGAGGGGCAGATCAGCCGAACGCACGGCGGCGCGGTGCGAGGCGAGGCGGGGCGGCGAGATTTGCCATTTACGAGCCGGGAGGCGATGAACGTCGAGGCGAAGCGGGCGATTGCGCGTCAGGCGCTAAGGCACATTGGGGTAGGCGACACGATCGTGCTGGATGCAAGTTCGACGGCGCTGGAGCTGGCGCGGCAGCTGCCGGATCGTGAGACCACTGTGCTGACGAATGCGTTGAAGGTCGCGATCGAGCTGGCAGATCGGCAGAGCGTGCAGGTCGTGATGGTGGGCGGGGTGGTGAGCCAGCGCTCGCTCTCGTGCACGGGCCCGTTGGCCGACCACGCGATCGAATGTTACAATGTCGGGAAGGCTTTTTTCTCGTGCCGCGGGGTGGACGCCGAGCGGGGGCTGAGCGAGTCGAACGACGAGCAGGCCCGGCTGAAACGTCGCTTCCTGGCGCTGGCCGACCGGACATTTTTGCTCGCTGACGACACGAAGTTATCGCTGCGGTCTTCCTTTTTCTTCGCGCAGCTATCTGACGTCGACCTGCTGATCACCAACCAAGATCCGCCCAGTGACTTTTCCAGCGCGCTGGCTTCTCGGGGAGTGGACATCCAAGTTGCCTCTCACGAATGAAAAATTCGCGTCTCCGTCGTGTTTGTCTGGCCGTTGATCTTGGAGCGGGGAGTGGGCGGGTCGTCGCTGGTGTGCTCGAGAACGATCGACTGGAGTTGCGGGTAATCAATCGCTTTGCGAACGAGCCGGAGGAGCGAGAGGACGGCTGGCATTGGAAGTTCGACAAGCTGTTTGGCGAGATTCAGTCCGGGATTCGGGAGGCAATCTCGATCTACGGGGACGACGTGGAGTCGGTGGGAGTGGATACGTGGGGGGTGGATTACGGGCTGATCGATTCGCGCGGGACGTTGCTCGGGGCACCGTTTCAATATCGTGACAGCCGGACGGACGGGATGATGGAGGCGGCGTTTGATCGGATGCCGCGGGAGGAGATTTATCGGCGGACGGGGATTCAGTTCATGTTTTTCAACACGCTGTTCCAATTACTGGCAGAGCAGAGGAGTCCGGCGAAGCTGCTTGATGAGGCGGCGGGGCTGTTGTTCTTGCCGGATCTGATCAACTACCGGCTGACCGGGTGTGCGGCGACGGAACGCTCGATTGCGAGCACCGGGCAGCTGCTCAATGCGGCGACTCAGGAGTGGGATCGGGATCTGATCGCGGCGATGGGGTTACCGGACGGCGTCTTCGGAAAGCTCGTCGATGCGGGAACGGACCTCGGTGCACTGCGGTCGGAGATCGCTGAGTCGCCGGGTGAACGAGTGATTAGGGTGATAGTGGCGGGCGGGCACGACACGGCATCGGCCGTCGCGGGGGTGCCGGCGGACGAACCCAATCCGGTGTTTTTGAGTTCGGGGACATGGTCGCTGTTTGGGCAGGAATTGGACGAGCCGGTGATTACGGACGCGGGATATGACGCGGGATTTTCGAATGAGAGCGGAGTCTTTGGGACGATCCGCTACTTGAAGAACATTGCAGGGCTCTGGCTCCTGCAGGAGTGCAAGCGGCATTGGGACGCGGCGGGCGAAGTGCATGATTACGCGGCTCTGGTCGCGGCGGCGGAGGAGGCTCCGGCGTTTGCGGCGTTGATCGATCCGGATGCGGAGGCTTTCCAGGCGCCCGAGCACATGCCGACAGCGATCGCGAATTCGCTGAGTGATTCGGGGCAGCCGGGATTGACCGATTCGGGGGCGATGACGCGAGTGATTCTCGAGGGACTGGCGCTGCGGTATCGCGTGACGAAAGAGCGGCTGGAGGGGCTGACGGGAAAACCGATTTCGAAGATCTACGTCGTGGGCGGCGGGTCGCAGAACCGGCTATTGAATCAATTTGCGGCGAATGCTACGGGCTGCACGGTGATCGCTGGCCCGGTCGAGGCGACGTCGGCTGGCAACGTCCTCACCCAACTTCACGCGCTGGGCGAAATCGAGTCGTTGGCGAACGGGCGGGAGTTGGTCCGGCGGTCGTTTGAGACTGAGACGTTCGAGCCTCGCGACCGCGCGGTTTGGGACGAGGCGAGCGAGCGATTTGCGCGTTTGATCAGCTAAACGCACGGGTCAAATTCCCGCCCCCTTTTATGAAATACGATACGCACATCGAAAATCCGGACGTTGTTCTGATCGGTAGCGGGGTAATGTCCGCTAATCTCGGGGCACTGCTCAAATGCGTATCGCCAGAGATGACGATTCAGGTTTACGAGGTCACCGAGGATGCTGCGCAGGAGAGTTCGCACGGGTGGAACAACGCGGGGACGGGGCACGCGGGGATCTGCGAACTGAGTTACACGCCGAACCGCGAGGTGGACGGCAGCGTCGACGTATCGCGGGTGATCGGGATTTTTGAGCAGTTCGAGGCTTCCCGCCAATTCTGGGCGTCAGCGGTGGCTGATGGGATGATCGAGAATCCGAAGGAATTCATCAATCCTGTGGCGCACTTGAGTTTTGTGCACGGGCAGGAGTGGGTGGACTTTCTGCGGGATCGGCACGCGGGCATGGCGGCGCACCATTTCTTTTCGTCGATGGAGTATTCGACCGATCCGTCGACCATTGGGTCGTGGTCGCCATTGTTGACCGAGAAGCGTGGCGACGTTCCGATCGCGGCGACGAAGATGGATTCTGGGACGGACGTGAATTTTGGGGTTGTGTCGCGGAAGCTCATCGCGTGGCTGGCGAAGCAGCCGGGTTGTGGCGTGGCGTCGGGTCATCGGGTGACGGATCTGGACCGGACGGAGGAGGGGTGGAACGTCTCGGTCAAGGATCTTTCGACCGGCGCGAAGCGGAAGAATCGGACGAAGTTTGTCTTCGTGGGCGCGGGCGGCGGGAGTCTGACGATGCTGCAGAAATCGGGAATCGCCGAAGCCAAGGGGCTGGGCGGGTTTCCCATCGGCGGGCAGTGGCTCGTCTGTGACGTGCCGGAAGTCGTCGAGCGGCATCGGGCGAAAGTTTACGGCCAGCCTTTGAACGCTGCACCGACGATGGCGGTGCCGCACCTCGATACGCGGATTCTCGACGGGCGGAAGACGCTGCTGTTCGGCCCCTTCGCGGCGTGGACGACGAAGTTTCTTCACAAGACGGGCAGCTACTTCGACCTGCCGCTTTCGGTGAAGCCGGACAACCTCGCGACGTTGCTGAAGATCGGGGTGCACAATCTCGATCTCGTTCGCTACCTCGTGCAGCAAGGGACGCAAAGCATGGCGGATCGAATGGAGGTGCTTCAGGTGTTCTATCCGGGTGCGGAGGCCAAGGATTGGAAGCTGGTCGATGGCGGGATTCGCGTGCAGGCGATCAAAAAGACCGACGGCGAGGCAGGGATTGTTCACTACGGCACGGAAGTGATTACGGACAAGGATCGGACGATTTCCGCGCTGCTCGGAGCGTCTCCCGGAGCTTCGGTATCGGTTCACATCGTGCTGGAGGTGTTAAGAAAATGTTTCCCGCAGCTGCTTGATGACGCCGGGGCGAAGGAGAGATTGAAAAGTTTAATTCCGACTTACGACGTGGACATCAAACGGGCGGAGAACGCCGAGTTTTTCCGCGACGTGGCGGCGCAAGCGAGCGCGGCGCTGGAGTTGGGATAGCGTCGACTCAATCGCCGCGTGGATCGAGCAGGGGGCGGGAAGCCCCAGCGGCACACTGGCTTCTGTGGTCGGAATGGGAGAATTGTGGGCCTGTCCCGGTGAGTTGGCAGGCGCGGCCGAAGGCGCTTTCAACTTCGGAATGCGAGCGTTGCGGGGAGACCTGAGAGGACGAATTGTTGAGGCGTGAGCTTCGGGAGAAGGGCGTTGCAGGTCGCCAAATGATTCTGCGTGAGGGTAGGAAGCGTTTGATTGTCTGCTCCAGGCTAATCGCCGCCGTCGCACCCTCCGAGATCATCACCGGTCCATCCGAAGCCGGTCGCGCCGGTGTCGGTGCCAAGGCGACCCGGCCCCCGTTTGGAAACGCGCCTTGCACGCTCAAATTCCACATCGATCTTTGCTCTCGCCGCTTCATTGAGTTGAAGGGATTCTGGAAGAGTTCCGCGACAACCCGGGCAAACTCCTGCCCGTCTGGATAGGATTTGCTCACCACATTTTGGACAGAATATCGCCACGTCTTCGTTGAGCGCGATGTCAGCACGACAGGCGGTCGGTTGCGAGGGTCGAATCCTTCAGAGCGGACGTAAATTTGAAGCACTCGGTAGGCAGTCTCGCCCGGCTGAAGTGAAGCCGGTAATGGTCTGACGGGTGGTCCGGCGCGGCCTCGGACGGAGGCTCGGAGAAACCGAGGGCATCGTGTGAGTCCAGAACGCTGCTCAAAAGTGCACGTCGGGGATCTCGATCTGGCCCTGTAGGTAGTCAGCAACGCGGCCTGAAATGAAGACACGGTCGGCGGAGAGGCGGCATTTGAGTAGTCCGGTCCGTTTGGAAATTTGTTTTGCGGACAGCGCGTTCTTCCCCAGCGTCCGGGCCCAGTAGGGCGCGAGTGTGCAGTGGGCCGAGCCGGTTACGGGGTCTTCGTCGATTCCGAATTTGGGAGCGAAGAAACGGCTGACGAAGTCCTCCTCCTCTCCCCGCGCCGTGACGATGACGCCGCGCCGATCCAGAGCCTTCAGTCTTTGAAAATCAGGCGAGATTTCCGCGATTTTGGCCTCGCTGTCGAAGACGGCCAGGTAGTCCATCGCTCGGTAGCATTCGACTGGCGTCGCTCGCAGGCCTTCGATCAGGTCGACCGGGGATTCACAGCGAATGCCGGGGTCGGTGGGGAAATCGAGGGTGAGCAGATCGCCGTCTCGAAAGACGCGCAATGGGCCGCTTCTCGAATCGAAGCTGAGCTGATCTGCGCTTTCGCATTCGCCAGAAAAGAGAACGTGGGCTGCGGCCAAAGTGGCGTGTCCGCACAGATCGACTTCTTGAATCGGGGTGAACCAGCGCAGGTGGTAGCGGTCACCTGCGCCGATGAAGAACGCGGTCTCCGAGAGGTTGTTTTCCTCGGCGATCGATTGAAGAACGGAATCAGGAAGCCAGCATTCCAGCGGGCACACTGCCGCGGGATTCCCCTCGAACGGCTGATCTGCGAAGGCGTCGACCTGGTAGATCGGGAGCTTCATCTTTCGGGCTCTCGGGGCGGTGCCACGTGAAATTCCAGCTTCGGAAGCGTGGCTTCGAATGCGAACGGAAGGTGGGCCGTTTGCGAGGCGGACGAGCGACCGCAATTGCCCGGCTGACTCAACTCGGAACGGTGGGTTCTTTCTCGGTGCGAAGGGATTCGATCTCGGCGATGGCGTCGGCACTCGAGAGGATACGGGCGTAGCGATCGCGGAGAACGGCGACGCTGGCGCGCTGGAGTTCCGGCGTCACGGTGGTGCAGCAGTCGTCGACCATCGTCACGAGATAGCCGAGGTCGCAGGCGTCGCGGATCGTCGTTTCCACGCATTCGTTGGTGTAAACGCCGACGACGTAAACGGCGGTGATGCCAAGATTTTTGAGGACGAAGTTGACGTTGGTGGAGGAGAAGACGCCGCTGGCGGTTTTGTTGATGGTGATCTCGTCGCCCTGGGGGGCGACAGCTTCGAGGAAGTCGGCGTCGCGGGTGCCGGGGGCGGCGAGAACGCCGAGGCGTTTGTGGCCCTTGGAACGATCGCGGCCGTCGGTGGTGAGGGCCTGGATGCGGACGTGGATGACTTCGAGTCCGGCGCGGCGGAAGGTGTCCTGGAGTTGGCGCATGCGGGGGATGACGCGGCCTTCGAGGGTGGAGAAATAGTATTCCTGATCTTCCAGCGGGACGCCGGACGAGGTGGCGTCGCGGAAGATGCCGTGGCCGCGGGCGGCGTCCAGATACTGCATGTCGATGCAGAGCAGCGCGGTCTGCTGCCGGGCGAGCATCCAATGGTGGGCGGGGTTTTCCTCGCCGAGGGAGCCTTTGTAGAGATCGAGCAGCGGGTCGCGCTCGGTGGAGTCGGTGAGTTGGGACACGGGGAAGTTGAGTGTTGAGAGTTGAGTGTTGAGTGGTGGGTGGGGGGTGGGGGTTGCCGTGGCTACAGGGTGGCTGATTCCGTGGCGAGGGTGAGGGTGGTTTGGAGGAGGACGTTGCAGCCGGCTTCGACGTCCTGCCAAGCGGTCCATTCGGCGGGGGAGTGGCTTTGGCCGTCGCGGCTGGGGACGAAGATCATGCCGACGGGTGCGATCTCGGCGAGGAGCTGGGAATCGTGGGCGGCGCCGCTGGGCATGATTTCGTAGGTGGACTCGAGGCGTTGGGCTTGGTGAGTGAGGGCGTCGACGACGGCGTCGGCGCAGGGGCGGGGGGCGATGCGGCTGACTTCGTCGAATTCGAACCGGAGGTCGTGGCGGCGGGCGATGGCGGAGAGGGCTTTGCGGAAGGCGCGGGAGAGTTCTTCGAGGGTCTCGGGATCGGTGTCGCGGACGTCGAGCGAGAATTCCGCGCAGCCGGGAATGGTGTTGGCGGCGCCGGGGGTGAGTTCGACGTTGCCGATGGTGGCGCGGGAGCGGTCGCTGCCGTTTTCCTCGAGGACGCGGGGAATTTCGTTGGCGAATTCGGCGAGGCCGAGGAAGGCGTCCTGGCGGAGGTTCATCGGGGTAGTGCCGGCGTGATTGGGTTTGCCGAGCAGGCGGGCGGACCAGCGGAAGAGGCCGGTGATCTTGTCGACGATACCGAGCTGCTTGCGCGCGGTGTCGAGGACGGGGCCTTGCTCGATGTGGAGCTCGAGAAAGGCGGCGATCGAGGAGGGTTCGCGGCGGGCGTCGAGGGCGAGGGTGGGCTCGAATCCGCGCTCGGTCATGGCGTCGGCGAGGCGGGTGCCGGCGAGGTCGGTCGCGCTGAGGAGGCGCTCGGGCGTCAGGCGTCCGGTGAAGGCTTCGGACCCGAGCATGCCGCCGAAGCGGCCTTCTTCGTCGGAGAAGGAGATGACCTCGATCGGGTGCTCGAGGCGGACGTCGGCTTCGATGAGGACGCGCGCGGTTTCGAGCCCGCAGAGGACGCCAAGGTTGCCGTCGAGGTGCCCGCCGCAGGGGACGGTGTCGGTGTGGGAGCCGAGGATGACGGCGGGGCGGGTATTGTCGGGTGGCCAATGGCCGATGACGTTGGCGGCTCCGTCGATGCGGACGGCCATGCCGAGGGCGGCCATTTGGTCGCGCAGCCAATGGCGGGCGTCGAGGTCGGCTTCGGTGAACGCCATCCGGTAGATGCCGTGGTCGGTGTCGTTGTAACCGAACTGCGAGAGGACGCGGAGATCCTCGCGGAGTCGCTTGGGATCGATGCGCAGGTCGGCGATCGGGGTGGCGGCGGTGTTGGCAGGCGGGGCGGCGGCGGGTGCGAGGGTCACGGGTTCACGATGAATGAGAAATGCGGAATGCGGAATGCGAAATGACGGGGGGATTGCGGAATGCGGAAATGGGATTTCGGATTTCCGGGGAGCTGAGCGTTTTTCTTGAACTCGGGGTTATCGTTTTTCATGGTGGGCGAATCGGTCTCTTGGTCCCCAGTCGAGTTGTTGCTGCGTTTTTACTGATGAGTTCGGCTTCGGCCGTGGAGGCTCCGCGGTGGGTCACGGAGTCGCCGGTGGCGGCTGGTGAAGGTCACGCGCTGCTGAGTTGGGAGGCAATCGAGGGGGTTGCGGAATACGAGCTGTCCCAGGGTGAGCGGGTTCGCTACGAGGGTCCGGATCTGGCGTTTTTTGCTTCGGGGCTGAAGGAGGGGGTGCACTCGTTTCGCGTGCGGGCGGCGGGGGGAGAATGGTCTGAGCCGCTGGAGGTCGAAGTGGCGTATCCGTCGGCCGGGAAGGTTTGGACGTTGCTGGTGGTCGGAATGGTGGTCTTCGTTTTGACGGTGGTGGCGGTGGTCGGAGGGTATCGTCGTCAGCGTGTGCGGGAGGCGTTGGCGTCGTGAATTTGCAGAGTTCGGTTTTAGAGCCCTGGGTGGGGTATTTGCTGCTGACGGTTTTTGGTCTGATCTGGATCGGGCTGGGCGTTTATTGGGGTCGGAAGGCGGTGAATCTGGATGGGTTCATGCTGGCGGGCCGGAACGTCGGGCTGGCACTGAGTGCGGCGACGGCGATGGCGACGTGGGTGACGTCGAACACGGTGATGCTGGCACCGGTCTTTGCGCTGAAGATGGGGGTCTGGGGGATGCTGGCGTATTCGACGGCGAGTTTTGGGTTGTTTCTCTTCGCTCCGATGGCGCAGCGGATTCGCGAATTAATGCCGAAGGGCTACACGAGCGGTGACTTCGTGCGGCTTCGGTTTGGCAAGGTGGCGTGGGGGCTGTTTCTGGCGATCTCGCTGGTTTACTCGATGGCGTGGCTGGTGAGCATGGCGATGGCGGGCGGGAAGTTTCTGCAGGCGCTTTCGGGCATTCCCTACGAATACGGGATGTCGGCGATTCTGTTCGTCTGCATCGTTTACACGCTGTTCGGAGGGCTCTACGCGGTGATCGGGACGGATTTCATCCAGAGTGTCATCATCCTTATCGGCATTGTTGTCGTTGGCGTAGTGGTGCTGATGCGGATCGACGTGGGGGCGGTTTACACGTCGATCGCGGCGGATCAGCCGACGTTGCTGGAGGTGTTTATGCCGGTGGCGCTTCTGGCGTTGTTCAACAATCTGTTCTTTGGATTCGGGGAGGTCTTCCACAACAACGTGTGGTGGAGCCGGGCGTTTGCGATGCGGAAGGGCGTGCCGCTGAAGGCGTTTTTCCTGTCGGGTCTGCTGTGGTTCCCGATTCCGATCGCGGCCGGGTTCATTGGCCTGTGCGCCGGGCCGCTGGGCATCAACGCGGCGGATCCGGACATGGTGGGGCCGCTGGTGGCGAGTCAGGTGCTGGGAGGAGTCGGATCGATTCTGGTGTTCATTGTCCTGTTCTGTTCGCTGGCTTCGAGCATCGACAGTTTGCTGGCGGCGACCGCGGATCTGGTGACGGAGGATATTTACCGGAAGGTGTTCCGACCGGAGGCGAGCGACGAGGCGGTGCGGAGGGCGTCGACTTGGGTGATCGTCGGCTTAGGTGTTCTGACGTGGGTAATCTGTCTTCCGAACCGAGGTAATTTGATTACGGTGCTTTATTCGTCGGGGCCGCTGGTCGCGAGCGCGATCTGGCCGATCGTGGCGGGGTTGTATTTTCCGCAGACCTCGCGGGTCGGCGCGGCGGCGGCGATGCTGTTGGGGAGTGTGTTGGGCTTGGTTGCGTATTTTACGCTGGGCTGGTTCACGGCTTCGTTGATCAGTGCCGCGGTGTCGATGGTGACCGTTTTTGTGACAACCGCGCTGCGTCCGGATTCGTTTGATTGGAAGACCCTGAATGAGCACCCTGACCCCGCCTGATCTATGTTTGCCCTCCCCTTCGTTCAGTTTCTGATTTGGCTCGCGCTGGGTTGGACCGCGCTCGGTGCGGTGACGCTGGTGGCGATGATTTGGCACGACCACCGGAAGGGTCGGGTCTGGTGAGCGTGGAGACTCCGAAGTTCAAGCCGAACCGGCTGTTGGAAGTTCTGGCGCCGCCGCCGGAAAGTGAATCGTTGCACCCGGAGGCCGGGTCGTTGTTTCGACGGACGAACGTCGACCTCGAGGTGCTGCGGGGGATGGCTTTTCGGTCGGTGTTGTCCGTGAAGCAGTTTTCGCGGGAGGAGGTCGTGGAGTTGTGCAAGCTCGCGTCGGTGCTGGAGGCGATCGAGATTGGGCCGCACAATCCGCTCGAGAATTACGTCGTGATCACGGCGTTTTTCGAGGCGAGCACGCGGACGAGGTTGTCGTTTGAGAGCGCGGTGTTGCGGTTGGACGGTCGGATCATCAGCATTCCGGACGGGGGAACGACGGGCGTGAAGAAGGGGGAGTCGCTCGAGGATATCGGTGAGATGTTCAACGCCTACGGCGATTGCGTGATCATGCGTCACACGGAGACGGATGCGCCGGAGCGGATCATGGCGAATCTGCGGCTTCCGCTGGTCAATGCCGGGAACGGAACGGGAGAGCACCCGACGCAGGCGATGGCGGATTGGTACGCGCTCTTGAAGTGGCGGCCGGAGTTGGCGAAGCCGGAGCCGATCAAGGACAAGCTCAAGATTGGCGTGTTGGGGACCCCGGGGAGCATGCGGGCGGTGAAGAGTTTCGTGCTGATGGCACTGTTGTTCCAGGAGCACATTGAGAAAATCACGTTTGTGTCCGAGATGGCGGATCCGTTTGGTGACGAGCTGACGAAGGACATCGACGCGGCGTCGTTTGACCACGAGATCACGAATGACATCGCGCACTGTTTGCCGGAGCTGGACGTCATTTACATGAACTCGATCGTGCAGGTCGGGGATGGATACAAAAATTTGGACTCGCGGTTTCGGCTCGACGCGACGAGTCCGCTCAAGGAAGGGGCGGTGATTTTGCATCCGCTGGCGCGGCTGGAGGAATTGGACACGAGCTTGGATCCGACGCCGCACAATCTGTATTGGTCGCAGGCTCACGGGGCGGTGTTCATCCGGCAGGCGTTGCTGACGGCGGTGATGGGGCGGTGTAACCGATTGCCGGAAAACGTGCCGATGGGATGAGGGGCCTCACGCGAAGGCGCGAAGGCGCGAAGAATTTGAATGCAGGATGTCACGCGGAGGCGCGGTGGCCAAAGCGTGGCTGATCCTTTGCGAAACCAGGTAATAATTTTTTATGTGCGGAATAGCTGGATTTTTTAAACCGCGGGGGCTGGCTCCCGACGACGAGGCTCACCTCAACCGGATGATCGACGTCCAGTATCACCGTGGCCCGGACGGGCGGGGGACGAAGCTGGACGAGCGGGCGGGGTTGGCGTTGGGGCACGCGCGGCTGACGATCGTCGATCTGCACACGGGGTGTCAGCCGCTGGCGAGTGCGGCGGGTGACGCCGACCTGTCGCTCGTGATGAACGGCGAGCTTTACGACTACAAACGGATTCGTTCGACGCTGATGACGGAGGGCGAGCGGTTCGTGACGAAGTCGGACAGCGAGTTGATCATGCCGTTGTATCGGAAGCACGGGCTGGATCTCATGCCGGAGGTGCGGGGGGAATTTGCGTTCGCGCTTTATGATCGGAAGGAGGACCGGTTGGCGCTGGTGCGAGATCGTTTCGGGGTGCGGCCGTTGTTTTACTACGTTTCCGAGAAGGGAATTTATTTTGGGTCGGAGGTGAAGGTGTTGTTGGCGCATCCGGACGTGCCGTGTCGGCTGGATCGGAAGGCGGCGCTGAACCAGATGATGCAGACAATGGTGCTGGGAACCAGCGCGTTCGAGGGCATCAGGGCGGTGAAGCCCGGGCACATGCTTCTCATCAAGCGGCGGGGCGATCGGCTGGAGATCGAGGAGCAGAAGTATTGGGATCTGGATTTTCCCGAGGCGGACGCGAGGGATCTCGGGCGGAGCGAGCAGGATCACGTCGAAACGATCCGCGAAGAACTGGTCGAGGCCGTCGCGCATCGGCTCGAGGCGGACGTGCCGGTCGGGTGTTACTTATCGGGAGGGATCGACAGTTGCTGCATTCTCGGGATGGCGTCGGGCGCGATGCAGAGTCCGGTGAAGGCGTTCACGATCAGCTTCGATAGCGACGACTACGACGAATCACAGATCGCGCGGGAGATGGCGGCGAGCGTGGGGGCGGATCAAGACGTGATCGAGCTAAAGGCGGCGGAGCTTTACGGGGAAAACTTCGAGCGGACGGTGTGGCACGCGGAACGAACGTTTTACAACACGCTGGGCGTCGCGAAGTTTTGCATGAGCCGACACGTGCGCGACGCGGGATACAAGACCGTGATTACGGGCGAGGGGTCGGACGAGTTGTTCGGCGGATACGCGTTCTTCAAGCGCGACATGTTTCAGCACGGGCTGGCGGACGAGCCGGAGTCGGTGCGGCGCGAATACGAGGAAGCGCTCCAGAAATTTAACCGGATCTTCAAGGGTGCGTTGTTGTCCGAGCAGGCGGAGAGTCACCCGGCGTGGGAGAGCCTCTGCGGGTTCACGCCGGCGTGGATCCAATCGTGGATCGCGACGTCGCGGATCGCGCGGCCGTTGCTGAGCGACGACGCGGCGGCGGAGTTGGAGGGTTATGATCCGGTGGGCGCGATCGCGGACGAGATTGACCCGGCGATGCTGAACGGTCGGCATCCGCTCGATAAATCGCAATACACCTGGACGAAGACGATGCTCGAAGGGCAGATCCTCAACTGGGGCGGGGATCGGGTGGACATGGCGAACTCGATGGAGTCGCGCCCGGCGTTTCTGGATCATCACGTGGCGGAGGCGGCGGTCCACGTTCCGCCGAATTTACGGATCAAGGGGAACATCGAGAAATACATCGTGCGGGAGGCGGTGCGGGGCGTGCTGCCGGAAGTGCTTTATCGACGGGAGAAGTTTTCGTTCATGGCACCACCGGCGCACACGGACGAGGCGAAGCAGCAGGCGGTGAAGAAGCTGACGGATCGCTATCTGAACGAGGGCAGCGTGCAGGAGGCTGGACTGTTCGACGCCGGGCGGGTTCAGGCGTTTCTGGACGGGTATCGGAACGATACGGACGCGGCTTCGTTGGTGCGGAAGGATGCATTGCTGAACCACCTGCTCTGCCTGCAGATTTTGCATCGGCAATACGTGGACGGTGCGGCGCCGGGGCGGGCGTAAGCGTTTCCATAGCGTTACCCGACAACGTGCGGGAGTGGTTGGCTCCGATAATTTGCGTCGGGGTGAGCCGTGGGCTGCGTCATGCTGACGCCGAGTCATGGAACCATCGCATTATCGGCTGGTCGAATACGGTCTGATCTTTGCGCTGACCGGGGTGGTCAGTGGATTGACGTCGGGGTTGTTTGGGATTGGCGGGGGGATCTTGCGGATCCCGGTTTTTTCGGTGTTGTTTCCGCTGTTTGGCGTTCATGCCGGGATCGAGATGCACGTGGCGGCGGCGACTTCGCTGGCGCTCGCGATTCCTTCGGGGATCGCGGCTTTGTGGAAGCACTCGAAGCTGGGGAACGTGGACGTCGGCTACCTGCGCACGTGGGTGGTGGGTTTGGCGTTAGGCGCGATCGTCGGGATCGGGTTGGTGCCGTGGGTGAGTTCGGGGGCGTTGAAAATTGCGTTTCTGGTTTTCCTGGTGGCGATGGTGATTGATTTCGCCTTCGTTCCGGACCGCTTCGTGATTCGGCGGACGTTGCCAGGGTTGGCCGGGAGTCTGATGCTGAGTGCCGGGGTGGGAGCTTACAGCGTGATGATCGGTGTGGCCGGCGGAAGCCTCGCGGTGCCGGTCCTCAAGGCTTGCGCGATGCCGCTGACGCGAGCGCTGGCGATTGGCTCGGGGACGAGTCTAATCGTTTCGACGTTGGGAACGGTCGGCGGGATCTGGAATGGCTGGGATCTACCGGGCCGGTTGCCGTGGAGCGTTGGATACGTCGACGGGCTCGTGGTCGCGGTGATGTTGCCTGGAGTGGTCCTGGCAACGGGGCCGGGGGTTGCGCTGGCGAACCGGATGTCGCCGCAGGTGTTGAAGCGCTGCTACGCGGGATTTCTGACCGTGATCGTTATCGGAATGCTGGCGCACATGGCGCTGTCGTAGGGACGGGTAGCGACTACTTTCGGCCGACGCTGGTGGCTCGCTTGGCGAGGTTGCGCTTCGGTTTTTTCTTTTTGCTGACGTCGGTGCGGTGGGCGACTTTCTCGACCTGGCCGACCTTGAGGTATTGTTCGCGCACTTTTTCGAGCATTTCGTCGCGGCGGTCGTAGAGTTTCTTGGGCTTGCGGGGCTTGGTGCGGCTGAGGGCATAGGCGGTGATGAGCGGGAGCGCGACGGTGCTGTCGAGGTAGCAGACGACAGCATCGGGCAGGGATTCCGGATCGATCTTGCCCCACGAAACGGCTTCGCCGGGGGTGGCACCGCTGAGACCGCCGGTGTCGGGGCGGGCGTCGGTGCACTGGAGGAAGTAGTCGTGGCCACGTTCTTCGATGCCCATGACTTCTTGGATCTGCGGTTCGGTCTGGAGCATGAAGTTCTTCGGGCTGCCGCCGCCGAGGATGAAGACGCTGCTTTTGCCGCCGCTGGACTTGGCGTCGTAAACGATGGCGGCGGTCTGGTTGACGTCGCGGTTGACGTCGAAGGTGAGTTCGGAGCCGCGGAGGGCCATGGCGGCGACGTTCATTCCGATCGAGGAATCGCCCGGGCTGCTCGTGAAGATGGGGACGCGGTATTTGTAGGCGGCGGCAAGGAGGCTGTGCTCGGGGATGCCAAGTGTCTTCTCGCGCTCGAAGACGTATTTGCCGAGGAGGTGGTGGAACTCGTCGGTGCCGAGTGAGCGTTGGAATTCCGGCCCTTGAATGACCTGACGGACGAAGGCGTCGGTATCGAGCAGGACGTCGTAGTCGAAGAGAACGTCGTAAATGCGGATGACGCCGTCGTTGCGGAGATCGATGTCGTCGATGTTCGGTGAGCCGGCGAAAAGCTGCATTCCGAGGCCGTAATGAAGGTCGTGGTAGAGGTTGGCTCCGGTCGAGATGATCCAGTCGACAAAGCCGGCTTTGAGCAGCGGGACGAGACAAGATTTCCCAAGGCCGGCGGGCGTGAGTGCTCCCGTGAGCGAGAGGCCGACCGTCCCGTCGTCGGCGAGCATTTTGGCGGTGTAGAGTCGGCAGGCTTCGGCGAGCCGGGCTCCGTTGTAGGCTTTGAAACAACCGTCGATGAGGTCGGCGGCGGAGATGTTTTTCTTCGCCGGCTCGGGGAGGAGGCGGGGGAATTGTTTGTTCAGCGTGGGCATGGCGAGCTAATTGCGGATTGCGGATTATGGATTTCGGATTTCGGATTTCGGATTTTTTTGGAATGCGGTGGGCTATTCCATGAAGAACGGGCTGGTCTCGGCTTCTTCGTAGCTGGTGTCGTCGATGAGGTCGGCACCGGAGGGTTCGATGGGGCCGTCTTCCTGGATCTGCGCGGCGGCGTCGTTGGCGTTAGCTTCCTGCTCGGCAGGGGTGGAGTCGGGGGGGAGGACGCAGCCGGTGAGGGCGAATGCGGCGAGGACGAGGAGTGGACGGAGAATCATGAGGTATCCGTAGAGGTGAAATGCGAAATGCGAAATGCGAAATGTGGAATGCCAAACGGGTGACGGCGCGGATTGATCGTTCTTGTTCGGCTGAGAGATTGGCGGCTTGTGGACTGGCGGGTGTGGCCTAGATTTGCGCGCTATGAAGATTGCGTTTTTGGGGGCCGGAAAAATGGCGACGGCTTTCGCCAGGGGACTGGTGGATTCGAAAGTCTGCGCGGCTGGCGATATCGCGGTGGCGGATGCGAGTCAGGTGGCGCGGAGCGCACTGGCTTCGCAGCTCGACGTGAAGGCGGCGGAATCGAACGAGGCGGCGGTGGCAGGGGCGGACGCGGTGTTGCTTTGCGTAAAGCCGGGGGACGTCGCGGGCGCGTTGGAACAGTGTGGTGAGGCGCTGGGTGACAGGTTGTTGATTTCGATCGTGGCTGGGCTGTCGCTCGAGGCATTGGGTGCGATGGCGGGTGAGAGTGTGCGTGTGGTCAGGGCGATGCCGAATACGGCGGCACAGGTCGGGCGGAGTGCGTCGGCTTACGCGGCGGGTCCGGGGGTGACGGACGCGGACCTGGCGTTGACGAAGAAGATCTTCAGCGCGGTCGGTGTGGCGCTGCCGGTGCCGGAGTCGCAGCTCGACGCGGTGACGGGTCTGAGCGGCAGTGGGCCGGCCTACGTTTATCTGGTGATCGAGGCGTTGTCGGACGGCGGGGTGGCGGCGGGCTTGCCGCGGGCGCTGGCGTCGCAGTTGGCGGTGCAGACGGTGCTGGGCGCGGCGGCGATGGTGGCGGAGACGAAGGAGCATCCGGCGGTGCTGCGTGAGGCGGTGACGAGTCCGGGCGGGACGACCGCGGCGGGGTTGGGGGTGCTGGAATCGGCGGCGGTGCGCTCGGCGTTCGTCGAGGCGGTCGGCGCGGCAGCGGATCGGTCGAGAGGGTTTTAGGTTGTGATGTCCTGGGAAGCCAAACGGGTGAAATTTCTGGCGGTCGCGCTGCTGCCGGTGTTCGTCGCGGCGGGGCAGACCGAGCCGGATCCGCAGACGTTTGTGCCGGACGTGGCGCGGGCGGCGGCCGCGGAGGGAAACGATGCGTTTTCGCGCGGGGATTACGCCGCGGCGCGGGACGCGTATCGACAGGTGATCGAGCTGGCACCGCAGAACGTGATCGGGAAGGTGAATCTGGGGGTTGTCGAATATCGATCGGGGAATCTCGAGGAGGCTGAGCGCGTGCTGAAAGAGGTCGTGCAGTCGCGGATCGAGACCGGGGCGGCGTGGCTGACGCTGGGGATTCTGTATTACGAAAATGACCGGGTGGACGAGGCGCTGGCGGCGTTGTCGCAGGCGACGTTGCACGATCCCGGGAACGCGAGGGCGCACAATTACTACGGCGTGACTCTGGGGGTGAAGGGATGGAAGGACGGCGCGGAGGCGGAGCTGAGGCGGGCGGTTGAAATCGATCCCGAATACCGCGACGCGCATTACAATCTGGCACTGCTTTACATGGAGCGGCGGCCGCCGACGGTGGAATTGGCCAAGCGGCACTACTACCGCTCGGTCGAGTTGGGAGCGCCCCGGGACAGTGCGTTGGAGAAAAATCTTAAACTCTCGCCGGGCGAGCAGTAGGTTTCGGCGTCATGAGGAAGTTCGTCGGGTTTGTCATCGCGCTAGGGGTTTTCGTTCAGTCGGGTGTTGCAATCGAGCCGCCGGAGATTTTTGGGAAGTCGGCGATCCTATTCGACGCGAACACCGGTGAGGTTCTTTACAAGAAGGCCGATACCTACCGGACGCCGGTCGCGAGCACGCAGAAGTTGCTCACGGCGCTCGTGGTCGCGAAGGCGGGCGATCTGGACGGGACGATCACGATCGAGAAGTCCGATACGCTCGAGGAGCCGACCAAGCTCTATCTGAAGGAAGGGGACAAATACCGCCGGGCGGATCTGCTGAAGGCTTTGCTGGTGAAGAGTGCGAACGACGTGGCGCACGCGCTGGGTCGGGACAACGCGGGAAGCATCGACGAATTTGCCGAAAAGATGAATCGAGAGGCGCAACGGCTGGGAGCGACGGAGTCGAATTTCACGAACGCGAACGGACTGCCGGATTCCATGCAGCTGTCGACGGCGCGGGACATGGCTTGCGTGGCGCGGGCGGCCTACCGGAGTCCGCTTCTGCGGGACATCGTGGCGATCAAGTCGTATCGGTTCGAATACGCGAGCGGCAAAGGGGCGACTTTGACGAACACTAACCGCGTGTTGCGGACGTATTCGTTCTGCAACGGGATGAAGACGGGTTACACGAACCTTTCCGGGCATTGCCTGGTCGCGAGCGGGTCCTACGGAGGCCGCGACGTCATTGCGGTGGTGCTGCGGAGCAACAAGGCGAACATCTGGAACGATTGTGCGTCGCTGCTCGAATACGGGCTCGGGATTGACAAGGAAGATTTCCGAACGGGGTCGTAGATTGTGAATTTCGGATTGGGGATTTCGAATTGGGGTGACGTGACCGGAGCGGCGTCTGACTAATGGCGCGTAAGTATTCGTTGGCGCCGGAGGTGCCGTCTTCGTCGGGGATTGATTTTGCAGCGGAGCTGAACGCGCAGCAGGTCGCGGCGGTGACGAGTCCTCCGGGGCCGGCGCTCGTGATCGCGGGGGCGGGGAGCGGCAAGACGCGGACGCTGACGTTTCGAGTGGCCTGGCTGCTGGAGCAGGGGGTGTCGCCGGAGTCCATCTTACTGCTGACGTTCACGAACAAGGCCGCTCGGGAAATGCTCGAGCGGGTGGCGAGTGTGGTGGTCGGAGGGGCGGACGGAATTTGGGGCGGGACGTTCCACTCGATCGGGAATCGGATTTTGCGGCGGCACGCGGAACGGATCGGGTTCCGGCCGGGATTCTCGATCATGGATCGCGAGGACCAGACGGATCTGATCGAGGCCGTGGTGGCGCAGGAGGGGATGCGGACGGAGGACCGGCGGTTTCCGAAGGGGAGTGTGCTGTCGGAGATTTTTGGGTTGTCGATCAACTGCGGAACGACGATTCCGCAGATTCTGCAGGACCGGTATCGGTATTTCATTCCGCTGGAGGAGCAGATCCAGCGGGTGGCGGTGGCATACGAGGGGCGGAAGCGCGAGGCGAACGCGATGGACTTCGACGATTTGCTGTCGAAGACGCTGGAGCTGTTTTCGACGTGCGAGGACGTGGCGGAGCGGTATCAGCGGCAGTTCCAGCACGTGCTGGTGGACGAGTATCAGGACACCAACTCGCTGCAGGCGTCGTTGATCGACCGGATCGCGTCGAAGCACGGGAACGTGATGGTGGTGGGGGACGACGCGCAGTCGATCTACTCGTGGCGGGGGGCGAACTTTGCGAACATCCTCGACTTCCCGAAGCGGTATCCGAACGCGGTCGTGCACAAGATCGAGGTGAATTACCGGAGCGTGCCGGAGGTGCTCGATCTGGCCAACGCGGCGATCGCGGGGAACGAAAATCAGTTCAAGAAAGAGCTGCGGGCGGTGCGGGCGTCCAGGGACATGAAGCCGGCCGTGGTGCCGCTGCAGACGAACAATCAGCAGGCCGCGTTCATCGCGCAGCGCGTGCTGGAGTTGCACGAGGAGGGGGTGGACCTGCGGGAGATGGCGGTGCTGTATCGCGCGCATTACCACTCGCTGGAGGTGCAGCTGGAGTTCACGAAGCGGGGGATTCCGTTTGCGATCACGAGTGGGCTGCGGTTTTTCGATCAGGCCCACGTGAAGGACGTCGCGGCGTTTCTGAAGTTTGCGGTCAATCCGAGCGACGAGATCGCGTTTAAGAGGATGGTGAAGTTGCTGGCGGGCGTGGGGCCGAAGGCGGCGGAGAAGCTGTGGCTGGCGGTGACGACGACGTTGGGGAAGGGCGGGAGCTTGGCGGATCTGCGGGCGCGGGCGAAGCCGCCGACGAAGTCGGCAAAGGGGTGGGAGCAACTGCTGCACACGCTGGAAGACCTGATGCCGAGGGACCGGGTGGTGCCGCCGTGGGAGGCGATCGATGGCGTGATGTTTGCGCTTTACGACGAATACATGAAGTCGAAGTTCCCGAATTACGATCAGCGGAAGGAAGATCTGAACACGCTGCAGAATTATTCGCGGCAGTTCGACAACACGCCGGATTTTCTGGCGCAGCTCGCGTTGCTGGGATCGGTTGAGACGACGGAGGCGTTGGCGGCGGACGTCGAGGAGGACGAGAAGATCATCTTGTCGACGATCCATCAGGCGAAGGGGCTCGAGTGGGACGTGGTGTTCGTCGCCTGGTTGACGGAGGGGATGTTTCCGAGTGCGCGGTCGAGCGAGACGGACGAGGACGTGGAAGAAGAGCGGCGGCTATTCTACGTGGCGACGACGCGTTGCAAGGACGAGCTGTATTTGACGTATCCTGAGCTTCGGCTAAACGCGGGATACGGGGAGGCGTTCCAGCAGCCATCGCGGTTTCTGCGGGAGTTGCCGGAGGACGTTTACGAAGACTGGGAGGTTGATTCTGCGGGGAGCTTTGGGGCGAGCGGGAGCGGGGTGGACGCTGCGGCTGATGCGGACGCGGACGAAACCGATGAGCCCGGCGAGATTCCGTGGTGACTCGGGACTGCCTCGGGTTAAGCGACTAGGGGTTTCGCGCCGGAAGAGGAATGGCTCCGGACTCGAGGGCGACGCTGAGGTTGTGAAGCCAGAGGGGCCACACGTAATCGGTGTGGCTATTGGAAGGCAGTAGGTCGGGCTGAATCCGGAGGGGGAATGAGATCGTCGCCGGATCGAAGAATCGCTTGATTTGGGAGAGCGGAATCCAGGCGAACGGACCGCGCTCCGCGTAGGTGGGGCTTCCGGGCGGGACGGGGTGGTTCGCGATTTCGGCGATGGGGACGTGATCGACTTTGATGACGAAGAAGCTGTAGGGGCCGTCGGTGAGGGGTGGTTGATCGCCGATGGCGGCGAGGAGTTGCTCGCGAGAAAAGTAGCCGTGCGTTTCCTCCTCGGTTTCGCGGGCGGCAGTCTCGGCGACGGTCTCGTCGGCCTCGCCGTGACCACCGAACGAGGCCCAACCGCGATCGGTGGGTGGGGTGTGGTCGGCGAGGAGGAATTCGATGCCGTCGGGCGTCTCGGCGTAAAGGATCGTGCCGGCGGGTTTGTCGACGTCGGCGTGAGCCGTGAGGAAGGCTGCGAGGAGAGCCGCGCAGATGAGATGGCGAGTGAGGGTCGGCACGAATTAGATGATCAAACGATCAAACCTCGACGACGGATTCGTCGCTCGTCGGGATGACCGCGGAGATCTTCCATTCGCCGCTGACCTTTTCAAGCAGGTAGTGGTATTCGGTCTTCAGGCCATCGGCGCCGGTTACGGTCACGGCAACGGCCGCCTTATCGCCGTCGTCGACGGCGTCGGCGAACTCAGCGTTGGCGGATCTGGCGATGCGGGGAAACTCACGGCGGACCATGGTTTCGAATTTGGCGGCCGAATAGAGGCGTTTGATGTTGGGGTGGGCAAATCCGTAAGCGGTGGCGTAGTCGTCGACTCGGAAGGCGGCGAGTTGCTGTTGGACGATCATCTGGAGGTCAGCGCGGATTCCGGAGCTGCTCGGGCGGACTTCGGCGGTCGCGGGCTGCCCGAGAGTTGCGAAGCCCAGGAGGAGGCAGAGAAGGAGGAGGCGGCGCACCGTTCGACTGACGCCGAGGGGGCGGGTGGTGTCGAAGGGTAAATGGGTATTGCGGTATTCCATCGTTTTCGGTGGTAGGGTGTGACGAATGACGGTGGCCACTCAGATCACATTGATTCGGATTCTCTTGATTCCGGTTTTCGTGCTCTTTGCCGTGTATTACGGACGGAGTGTCGAGTTGGGAACGCCGGTGGAGTTCTGGCGTTACGCGGCGATCGGGGTGTTCATCGTGGCGTCGGTGAGTGACGCTTTGGACGGGTGGGTGGCGCGGCGTTTCAATCAGCGAAGTCGATTGGGCGCGTTGCTGGATCCATTGGCGGACAAGGGGCTGCTGCTGTCGGCAATCATCACGCTGAGCGTGAGTCCGTGGCATTACGCGTTGCCGTTGTGGTTCCCGGTTTTGGTGATCGCTCGGGACGTGGTGATCGTGGCGGGATGCGTGCTGGTGCGGTTCGTGACGGATGAGCTGGACGTGAAGCCGAGCTGGACGGGGAAGGTGGCGACGGCTTTGCAGATGGTGGCGGTGGCGTGGGTGATGCTGCAGATTCCGCACAATGAAGTTTCGGTTTGGGCGGCGGGCGTGTTTACGTTGATCAGCGGAATTGATTACGTGGTTCGGGGGATCGGTCAGTTTGCCCGTCACGAAGCCGCGTCGCCCGTCGAGAAATCATGAAAACTATCGCCATCGTCGGCCGTCCCAACGTCGGGAAGTCGGCCCTCTTCAATCGCCTCGCGGGGCGGAATATTTCCATCGTGCACGACGAGCCTGGGGTGACCCGGGATCGGATCAACAGCGTGTGCCGACTGGCGGGGGAGGATCGCGTTTTCGAGATCGTCGACACGGGGGGTATCGGAATGGAACCAGATCCTGACTTTGCGGAGGAGACGCACTTCGCGGCGGACGTGGCGATCGCGACGGCGGATCTGTTGTTGCTGGTGGTCGATGGGCAATTGGGGGTGACGCCGTTGGACGCCGAGTTGGCGGATCAGGTGCGGCGGTCGGGGAAGGAGACGGTGTTGGTCGTCAACAAGATCGATTTGGATCGGCACGAGATGATGCTGGGCGAATTCTCGAAGCTGGGATTCGAGTGGGTTCTCGGGGTGAGCGCGGCGCACGCCAGGGGGATCGGGATGCTGGTGGAGACGATCGGGGAGCTGGTTGATCTAACGGGTGGAGACGAAGCGATGGACGAGGAGGAACATCCACCCAAGGTCGCGATCGTGGGTCGACCGAACGTCGGGAAATCGTCGTTGGTGAACGCGATCCTGAACGACAAGCGGACGATCGTGAGCGAGATCGCGGGGACGACGCGGGACGCGGTGGACATTCCCTACGAGTTTGGCGGACGGAAGTTCGTCTTGGTGGACACGGCGGGCATCCGGCACCGGTCGAAGCACAACACGTCGGTGGAAGTGTTCAGCGTGATGCGGTCGGAGAACGCGATTTCGCGGGCGGATCTGAATTTGATCGTGATCGACGCGACGATGGGCGTGACGTCTCAGGACAAGAAGATCGCGGGGCTGATGCAGGATGCGAAGAAGGCCGCGATTATCGTCTTGAACAAGTGGGATCTCGTGAAGCCGGCGGACGGAGAAGGTGAGCGCGAGTTGCTCAAACAGAAGTTGGCCGAGATCCGGGCGGAGATGTTTTTCCTGGCTTACGCGCCGGTGGTGGTGGTGTCGGCGAAGGATCGCGAGAATCTGCCGAGGTTGTTCAACATGATCGAGAAGGTGAGGCAGCACGCTCAGCGGAAGGTCGGGACGGGGGAATTGAACCGGATTTTTGCCCTCGCGGTGCAACGACAACCGCCGCCGATCCGGAACGGACGGAGGTTCAAAATTCTCTACGCGACACAGGTCAACAAGCCGGAGGCGCGTCCGTTCGGGCGTGTTGAGTTCCTGTTGTTCGTCAATGATCCGCGGAAGCTGCCGGATTCCTACGAGAGCTACCTGGCGGCGCGGGTGCGGGAAGAGAAAGAGTATCCGGGGCTGCCGATGGTCTTCAAATTGAAGGGACGGAAACCGCGGGACCGGACGGTGTTGGGCAGCGGCGGGGGAAGCCGACGGAATGCGAGCGAGGCGTATCGCGCAAAGGCGCGGAGGCACGAGGACTAAGTAGCTCAGATCTCACGCAGAGGCGCAGAGCCGCGGAGTTGGGGTTGGAACTGCGACTTGATTCGTTCGCGACTTCGCGACTTCGCGACTTCGCGTGAGGCTAGAATCTGACGGCGTAGCGGTCTTCGGTGGCAACGGCGACGACGTCCATGGAGGCGAGGTGGATTTCCTCGAAGCGGAAGTTCGCGCTGAGGCGACCGTTTCGGTATTCGCTGTTGTTCGCTTTGACGTGGGCGGAGGCCTCGTAGGCTTCGGCGAGGACGATCCAGCCGGCAACCTCGACCGGGGCTTCGTCGGGGTGGCCCTGCCAACCGCGACCGCCGGCGAGCGGACCGACGGCGACCCAGCCGCCGGGGACGCTGACGAGGGTAAGTATGATTTCGTTGTTGCTGCGAATGACGAGTCGGACGCGGTCGTTTTGATCGCGCTCGAAGATGCCGATGGCGCGAAGTTCCTGGCCCAGGCCTCGGAGG
Source organism: uncultured Verrucomicrobiae bacterium (assembly GCA_963749035.1). Lineage (GTDB taxonomy): Bacteria > Verrucomicrobiota > Verrucomicrobiia > Chthoniobacterales > JAATET01 > CAVVKW01. Next base: position 1,749,939 of record CAVVKW010000004.1, on the reverse strand, counting down.
GTGATGGTGGCTCGGCGGGACTCGACCGGTTCGTATTCGGGGAGCGAGACTGCGCAGCCGGTAAGAACGAGGCAGGTAAGGGCGACGAAGAGTGACTTGAGAAGATTCATCCGAATGCGACGCGGGGTGAGATGGGAATGAAACGCTGGGCAGCGACGACGGCGCGGAAGACCCAGAGTCGCCAACGAATTGCGAAATCGCTTCCGAGATTGCCGGCGAGGACGGCATTGACGGCCGGGACGACGTCGAAGAATTCGGTCGGATTCAGGAGGGTTTCGACGAATTCCCGCTGATACCAGCCGTTGACGAAGCCGAGGTAGAGTTTCATGACCGAGCGCAGTTCCTTCGAGTAAGCGGCGAAGTTTTGCGGGGCGGACGCGGGGTCGTTGAGCGCGGCGTGAAGGGCGTCGGCCGCGCGTTCGCCGCCGAGCAGGGCGAGGAAGACCCCGCTGCTGAAGATGGGGTCGATGAACCCAGCGGCGTCTCCGGCGAGGAGCCAGCGGTCGCCACTCAGGCGTTCGCTCCGATAGGAGTAGTCTCCGCCGGCGCGAACCTTCGAGGCGAGGCGGGCGTTGCGCAGGCGCTCGCGGATCGCAGGGGTGGCTTCGATTTCGCGCTCGAGCATGGCTTCGGCGGAGAGTCCGGATTCGCGGAAGCGGGAGGTGTCCATGACGACGCCGACGCTGGTGCGCTCGGGGGAGAGCGGAATGAGCCAGAACCACGCGTTTTCGGTGCGGATCATGCGCGTGAGCGTGCCGTCGATTCCGTCGGGGAGATCGACGTCGTCATAGTGCGCGTAGATTGCGAATTTTTTAAGCTGCGGATAGACGCGTTTGAGGTCGAACAGCTGACCGACAACCGCGTGGCGTCCGCTGCAGTCGAGTAGGTAGCGGGCCTGGACGGTGCGTTCGGCACCTTCGGTGGTCCGTGCGGTCAGGATGACGCCGGCGTCGGAGAATTCGGTCTGGGTCACGGCCGTCTCCTGGTGGACTTCGGCGCCGGATTCCTCGGCGTGGTCGAGGAGGAGTTCGTCGAAGCGCGAGCGATCCACTTGGAAGGCAGTGGCGTGTTCGGGGCGGAAGCCGTTTTTGAAGTAAAACTGCACTTCGCGTTCGCCCGAGCCGGTGGAGATGCCCGCGCCGTGCTTCGGCATGAACCCGGCGGCGTGAATTTTTTCCATCACGCCGAGCCGCTTCAGGGCGTCCATGCTGAACGGAAGCAGGGACTCGCCGATGTGGAAGCGGGGGAATTTCTCGCGCTCGAAGACGACGACGGAGCGGCCCTCGCGGGCGAGGAGCGTGGCCGCCGTGCTGCCGGCGGGTCCGCCTCCGATGATGGCTACGTCCTTCATGGTGTGGTCGGAATTACGAATCGGGTCTGCGGCGAGAGGCGCCGGGGCGTTGCCCGGGACCAATTTCGCGCAAGACTGGAAACGTAATGCTGGATTTGCCGGAGTCTAGCCGCCGGAAGGTTTTTCGACGTGGCCGCCGAATTGGAAGCGCATCGCGGAGCAAACTTTTTCCGCCATGGTGTGCTCCTTACGGGAGCGGAAGCGGTTGTAGAGCGCGGACGTGAGGACGTCGCAGTCCACGGCTTCTTCGATGGCGGCCATGATGGTCCACCGGCCCTCACCACTGTCGGAAACGCGCCCGGAGTAGTGATCGAGCTCCGGGTCGGCAGCGAACGAGATGGCTGCGAGGTCGAGGAGCCAAGATCCGATCACGCTGCCGCGGCGCCAAACTTCGGAGACGTCGGCGAGGTTGATCTCGTAGTCGAGGTCGTTGTTCATCCGCGGTGCGGTCTCGGCGTCCTTGGCGTGATCCTTGAGGTCGATGTTGGCGTTGGCGAGGATGTCAAAGCCTTCGCCGTAAGCGGCCATGACGCCGTATTCGATGCCGTTATGGACCATTTTGACGAAGTGCCCGGCACCCGAGTGGCCGCAGTGGAGGTAGCCCTGGTCGGCGGTGCCGCCGAGCTTGTCGCGCCCGGGAGTGGGCGGGACGTTGCCCTGGCCGGGGGACAGTGATTTGAAGATTGGATCCATGCGGTCGACGGCGACCTTGTCCCCACCGATCATCATGCAGTAGCCACGGTCGAGGCCCCAGACGCCGCCGCTGGTGCCGACGTCGAGGTAGTGAATGCCCTTGGGCTTGAGGTGGGCGGCGCGGCGACGGTCGTCGCGGAAGTAGGAATTTCCGCCGTCGATGATGGTGTCGTCGGGCGAGAGGAGGGCGGCGAGCTCGTCGACGACCGAGTCGGTGATGGCGGCGGGAATCATGATCCAGCAGGATCGCGGGGCTTCCAGCTTGGCGACGAAGTCCTCGAGTGAGGTGGCGCCGGTGGCACCTTCGCCGACGAGTTCGTCGACGACTTCCTGATTGCGGTCGTAAACGACGCAGGTGTGTCCATCGCGGAGAGTTCGCCGCACCATGTTGGCGCCCATGCGCCCAAGACCGATCATTCCAAATTGCATAACGCTGAGAGAGAGGTTGAAGGTTCGGGAGGAGATCGTGGGGGCACCCCTACGGTGCGACAAGCTTGAAGTCGCGCGAGGCGGTCCGGGCCTTAAAGGATCGGGCCCTGCTGGTGGTGCCGGACTTCTTCGGCGGCGACGGAATAGACGATGTCCTCGCCGAGATTGGTCGCGTGATCGCCGATGCGCTCGAGCGAGCGGGCGATGAAGATGTAGTTGAGGTAGGACTGGATGTTCTCGGGTTCGTTCGCCATCAGCTCGGTGCAGTGGTCGGCGAACTGGTGATTGAGGACGTCGAGTTCCTTGTCGCGTGGTTTCAGCGAGCGGGCGAGCGGGACGTTCGAGTCGGAAAACGCCTTGGTGGCGTCGCCAAACATCCCGGCCGCCAGAGCAAACATCGGCTCGAGCTTTCGGATGGCTTCCAGCTCCGGCTTGACGTTGAGCTTGCGGGCGCGCCGGGCGATGCTGACCGCCTGGTCGGCGATGCGTTCGATGTTCACGCTGCTCTTCATGGCGGTGACGACCTGGCGGAGGTCGGTGGCGAGCGGGTTGTAGCGGAGGAGAATGTCGACGCCGTCGTGATCGATCTGGATCTCGAGTTGGTCGATTTCCTCGTCGTCGGCGATGGCGATATTGCAGAGGTCGTCGTCGCGTTCGAAGAGTCCCTTGGTGGCGTTCTGAAGGTTTCGCTCGGTGAGGGAAGACATCATGAGAACGCTGTTACGCAGATTCTGCATGATCCCGTCGAACGTGACGGAGATGTGGGATCCGTTGGGGGTGGGCATGGTGATGATCCGTTAGCCGAAGCGGCCCGTGATGTAGTCCTCGGTTTGCTGCTCGTCGGGATTAGAGAAGAGCTTCTGCGTGCGATCGTATTCGATGAGTTTGCCGAGGTAGAAGAACGCGCAGCGGTCCGAGCAGCGGGTGGCTTGCTGCATGTTGTGGGTGACGATGACGATCGTGAATTCCTTTTTGAGGCTGTGGATGAGCTCTTCGACCTTGGCGGTGGCGATAGGGTCGAGGGCGGAGCAGGGTTCGTCCATGAGGAGGACGCGGGGTTTGCTGGCGATGGCGCGGGCGATGCAGAGACGTTGCATTTGCCCCCCGGAGAGGCTGAGTGCGCTGTCGTGGAGGCGGTCTTTGACTTCGTCCCAGAGGGCGGCTCCGCGGAGGCTTTCCTCGACGGTCTGATCGAGGATCTTTTTGTTCCGCTGGCCGGCGATGCGGAGTCCGTAAACGATGTTTTCGTAAATGGACTTCGGGAAGGGGTTCGATTTCTGAAACACCATTCCGATGCTGCGGCGCAGAGCGATGACTTCGATGTTGGAGTCGAAAATGCTGCGGTCGTTGATGGTGATGTCGCCCTCGCAGCGGGTGCCGTCGATGAGTTCGTTCATGCGGTTGAAGTTCCGCAGGAGGGTGGACTTCCCGCAGCCGGAGGGGCCGATGAGGGCGGTGACGCGCTTCTCGGGGATGCGCATGGTGACGTCGAAGAGCGCCTGCTTGGTGCCGTAGAAGAAGTTAAAATTCTTCACGGTAATGAAATCCGCACGGGTCGTGGGATCGTCCTCGGCGGGCAGGGTGTCGGCCTGGAGATTGGGAAACTGGGAGTCCGTCGGTTGCGGATCTGGGGCGGGCTTCTCCATGGTGCTTTTCATTTGATATCGCGTGGCGCGCGGCGGCGAATTATTTTTTTCGGAAGACGAGTTGAGCGAAGACGTTGGTGGCGGTGACGAGGGCGACGAGGACGAGGGAGGCGGTCCAGGCGAGGTTGACCTGATGCTCGTAGGGAAGGGTGGCGAAATTGTAGATGAGGACGGAGAGGGAGGCGGTCTCGTCCAAGATCGACTTCGCGTAGAAGGCACTGAACAGAGCGGTGAAAAGGACGGGAGCGGTCTCGCCGGCGGCGCGGGCGACGGCGAGCATGACGCCGGTCATCATGGCTGGGAGGGCCTCCGGGAGGACGATCCGCCAAATCGTTTGGAAGGGGGTGGCGCCGAGACCGAACGAGGCTTCGCGGTAGGCGCGTTGGACGCCGAGGAGTGCCTGCTCGGAGGTGAGGAGGATGGTCGGGAGGATGAGAACGGCGAGGGCGACGCCACCGGCGAAGGCGGAGAAACCACGCGGGATGATCTCGACGCCGAAGATGCTGAATCCGTAGAGGACGATGATGGCGTAAGCGAAGACGCCCGCGATGATGGAGGGGATGCCGGTGAGGAGCTTGGCGACGAACCGGACGATGCGGGAGAGTCGGGAGTAGGGCGCGTATTCCGTGACGTAAATGGCGGAGAGCATGCCGAGGGGGGTGGCGATGGCGAGCGCGATGGCGACCATGACGAAGGTGCCGACGATGGCATTGCCGAACCCGCCGCCCGTGAGGCCGGCGGCGGGGGGGAGCTCGGTGAAGACTTCCCAGCTCAGGAGCGGGAGGCCTTTGACGAGGAGCATGTAAACGATCGAGAAGAGGGGGATGAGGGTGAGGAACGAGAGCCCGATGCAGAGGGTGGTGAGGAGGCGGTTGCCGAAGGAACGCCCGGCCGTGCCGCTGGAAATGGCTTGGTCGGCGAAGAAGTCGGTCTCGCGGTCGACGATGTTTTCCATGGGGTCAGAGGGCGCCGGCGACGTTCTTTTGAGCGCGCTTGAGAACGATTTCGCCGATCACGTTGACGGCGAGCGTGAGGACGACGAGCAGCAGGGCTGCATACATGAGGGAAGCGATCTGGAGGCCGCTGGCTTCCGCGAATTCGTTGGCGAGGAGGGCGGCGAGCGTGCCGGAGGGGTAGAGGAGGGACCACGTGAGGCGGGCGCTGTTGCCGATGAGCATGGCGATGGCCATCGTTTCGCCCATGGCGCGGCCGAGGGCGAGGATCGTCGCGGCCACGATCCCGGGGGCGGCGGTGGGGAGGATGACTCCGAAGATGGCTTCCCAGCGCGTGGCACCGAGGGCGTAGGCTCCTTCCCGCAGGGTGTGCGGGACGGCGACGAGGGCGCTGCGGGAGATGGCGGTGATGGTGGGGAGAATCATGAGGGCCAGCACGATGCTGGCCGTGAGCATGCTGTTACCGAACGAGGGACCCTTGAAAAGCGGAATGGTGAAACCGAGGGTTTCGTTGACCCAGCCGCTGTCCTTGGCGGCGAAGTCGGCGAGGACGGCACCGTATTTTTGAACGAGGGGGATGACGACGGCGATGCCCCAGAGGCCGTAAACGACGCTGGGGATCGCGGCGAGCAGCTCGACGACGAAACGGATGGTATTGCGAATGGGGAGGGGGAGAAAATCCTCGCTGAGGAAAATGGCGACCGCGAGCCCGAGGGGGAGGGCGATCAGAATGGCGATAACGGAACTGACGATGGTGCCGATGAGAAAGGGCAGAACGCCGAAGACCCCGCGGTTGGGGGTCCAACTGGTCCCGACGATGAAGCCGAAACCGAATTCTTTGATCGCGGGCCAGGCTTGGCGGACGATCTCGATGACGATCCATGCGAGGGTGGCGACGGTCGCGGCCGCCGCCACCCAGCAAAGGATCCGAAAGAAATCCGGACTGGAACGACTGCCTTCCAACGAACTCGGGTCGGTGGAGGGAGTTTCGTTCATGGGCGTCCGGGATTCCTAACGTGGTGAGTTGGTCGTTTGGCGACCGGGGTTACTTGACCGTCTCGAGGGCGGCCATTGATTTCTCGACGACTTCCTTCGGAAGTTGCACGTAGCCGAGCTCTGGCGCGAACTGCTGGCCGGTGGTGAGGCCGAATTCCACGAATTTCTTCACGGCGTCGCCGATGGTGGCGTCGGGGTATTCGCCGTAAACGAGGAGCCAGGTGAAGGTGACGATCGGGTAGTCACCCTTCCCGGTCGGGTCGGAGGGCCAGATGCGGAGATTTTCTGGAAGCTCGACACTGGCGAGGGTCGCGGTGGCACTTTCGTCGGTCGGGGCGACGTATTCGCCGGACTTATTTTCCAGGCTCGCCATTTCGAGGCCGTTGTTTTTCGCGTAGCCGTATTCGACGTAGCCGACGGCGCCCGGGGTCTGCTTGACGAGGGCGGTCACGCCTTCGTTGCCTTTGCCGGCGACGCCGGATGGCCAGGTGACGGATTTGCCTTCGCCGACCTCGGTGTTGAAGTCTTCGCTGATGGAGGCGAGGTGCTTCGTGAAGACGAAGGTCGTGCCGCTACCGTCGGAACGGGTGCAGACGATGATGTCCATGTCGGGAAGCTCTTTGTTGGGGTTCGACTTGGCGATGGCGTCGTCGCTCCAATTGGTAATCTTGCCCAGGAAGATGTCGACGTAGGCCTCGCGAGAAAGCTGGAGATTCGGGAAGCTTGGCAGGTTGTAGGTCACGACGATACTGCCGGCGGTCGCAGGGATCATGACTGCGCCCCGCTTGACCTGGGAAATCTCCTCGTCCTTCATGGCGGCGTCACTCGCGCCGAAGTTGACGGTGCCGGCGGTGAATTGCTTGATGCCTGCGCCGCTGCCAATCGACTGGTAATTGACCTGAATGTCAGGATTTTCCTTGGTGAATTCCTGTGCCCAGCGCTGGTAGAGCGGGGCCGGGAAGCTGGCACCGGCACCGGTGAGCTGGGTCTCGGCGGTCGCCGTGGCAGCGGTGCCGAGGAGGGCCGCGACGGCGGCGAATCGGGTGAGGTATGACAAGGTAGTTTTCATTTTGGTTTGGAGTCTGTAGTCCGCGGAGGATTGGAGGGGCTTTGCGGCGGATCGGCAAAAGGCCGATTGTTACGAATTCGACGCATTTGGGATGCAGGCAGGTTATTTACCTTGAGCGAGTCGGTGGAAATAACGGAATTCGCCGATCGAACAGAAAACGTAGAGCGGAACGGATTCAATCATTTTTAAGAAGTGATCTCGAGGTGGGTGTGGAACGACGTTCGACGAATTTTCGCCGACCGCCGTTGGCGACGCGGGTGGGATAGCGTCGGACTTTAGCAGTCGCGCGTTTCGAGCTTTTGGTTTGATACGAATACTCGGAAGCGGTTTACCGGTCGGGGAACCGCCGGCTTCGGATTTTTCACTTTATCCGCTGGTCGACGGGGTTCGTCGGAGTGTAACGATTTGGTTCAGGCTCCCGACGTTCATCGCGGGACACTGAAGACAACTTCCACTGACGCCCGCCAAGGTGCGCGCGTTGTGCATCAACGCATTAAAATTTTTTTGCTTCAATCTATGAAAATTTCCTCCCTCGTTATTCCAGCGGCAACAGCGGTGATCCTGTGCGGATCTGGCGCGGTCCAAGCTGGCTCTCCAGCCGTTTCGGACGTGACGGTCTTTGATAAAGACGTGATCGTCGAAGAGACCAGTGGACTGACCCTCGAGAAGGCCTTCGATTTTCTCTGGGGTGTTCCGGTGATCTACGAGAACGAAGATAATCCTTACCTTCAGAAGGTGGCGTTCACGGGCCGCTACCACGGCCAATTGTGGGGGCTTAATTCCGACTTCGGCAGCGCTTCGGGTTGGGAAAACCGTCGGCAGCGCTTCGGCGGGGTGGTGGAGTTTCTCGAGACCTTCGAAGCGGCGATCACGTTCAACCTCAACTTTGACGGCGAGACGACGGGTCGATTCGTTGAGGACTACGAAGACTTCAAGGTCCGCTGGCGCCCGAGCAAACTCTTCAACCTCCAGGTTGGACTCTACAAAGTGCCGATTACGAACGAGTGGCGGGAGTCATCCAACCGAATCGTGACCATCGAGCGGTCGAATTTTATCAACACCGCAGTTCCGAACAAACTGGGCGGGATTCTGGCGACCGGCGAGTTCGCGACCGGCGAAGAGTCGGGTGTGACTTACGGAGCGGGCGTCTATTCCGCGACGCGCGACGATGACTGGGCTTACCCGACTTTTGACGGCGGGGCCGTCTATTATTCGGGTGTGGGATACAACTTTAACGAGCACCACCTCGTCCGATTCGACAACGGGTTCACGAGTGATTCGCCGGAAAATAACGCGGTTCGCCCATACAGTTACACGGCCGCTTTGAGTTACGAAGGGAGTTTCCTCGATGGCCGTCTCGGACTTCAGTCTGACCTGGTGACTGCGATCGGGGAGGACGACCAGCCCGATCTCTTCGGCATCATCATTCTTCCGACCTTCGACCTCACGGAGAAGGTCCAGTTGGTCGGTCGCTACCAATATCTGGTAAGTAACGAAGACAACGGAGTCCGGCTCCAGAGCCGATACGAGCGGCGCGCTCCAGATCTGCCGACGACCTCCGGTAATAACTACCACGCGCTTTATGGCGGGATGAATTATTACATCTACAAGGACCGGCTCAAAGTGATGTATGGCATGGAGTATTCGCACCTGGAACTTCAACGGGGTGGCGGCTTCAACAGTCTGACCATCGTTGGTGCGGTCCGAGTCTGGTTTTAAGCCAGGCTTCGCTTTCCGAGCGCAAGTTTAGTGGCTCAAGGGGGAGGACGTCCGTCCTCTCCGCCCCGTGCCAACGCTCGATTCACCATCATCGCGCCTTCACTGGCGCTGAGCGTAAAAACGCGTTTTCGGCGGTCCCCGACCCACGAGTCAGGGTCCGCCCTGACTATCGCCGAACCCGCAAATCATGTGTGGTAGGCGTAGTGACTGGAGTGACTTCCGAAAGTAGATCCAAGCTGTCGAAGATTCTGGCCGACGCCGAGCTTCCGCTGGTCGACGGTGAAGAGATCAGAGAGGTGATGCGGAAGCTGATCGACGTCGGCGCGGCGGATCTTCCCCGGCCGGGGTGCGGGAAAACGAGAGATCGCTGGTGGGCACTGGCAAGGGTCGGACGAGCGGACTTGAGTCTGGCGAAGGTGTTCGAAAGTCACGCTGACGCTTTGGCGATCCTCGATGAATTGGGCGAGGACGCTGACCAAAATCGCTTGCATGCCGTTTGGGCGGCGGAAGGTCCGGGCGAGCCACTCGTTCTCGACCGGACGACGGGGCTGCTGGATGGGCTCAAGCCTTGGTGTTCGGGAGCGGCGTTTGTGGAACGGGGGTTGGTCACGGCGATCGACTTGGAAGGTCGATCGGTTCTGGTGATCGTGGATTTGAACCAGACGGGGGTGGCGGTGCAGCCGTCGAACTGGGTGGCGTGCGGGATGGCGGCAGCGGGGACGACGGCGTTAAGGTTCAGCGGGGCCAGTGCTCGGGTGTTGGAAGGAGGCGGGGCATACTTGGAGCGGCCAGGATTCTGGCAGGGTGGGGCAGGTATCGCGGCCGTCTGGTTTGGTGCGGCGCTGGCGGTGGCGGATCGGCTTTCGGCGGGAGCGGCGCAGCGGGACGACCCGCACGCGAACGCCCACCTGGGAGCGGTCGAAACGGAGATCAGCGCGGCGCGGGCACTACTGCTGGCGACCGCGGATTGGATCGATGAGAATCCAGACGGGTGCGCGTTCGTTTCGGCCCTGCGGTTGCGGTTGGCGGTGGAGTCGGCGGCGACGAGCATTCTCGAGAGGGCGGCGAGGGCGATGGGGCCGGGACCTTTGAGCACGGACGACGAGCACTCGCAGCGGTGCTCGGATCTGGCAATTTTCATTCGGCAGAGCCACGGCGAGCGGGATCTCGCGGCACTGGGCGAGGCGGTGGCCGGGGAGGAGGGTTGCTTGTGGTGATGGATCGAGAGATTCAGGGTGAGGGGACCTCGGAAGGTGAATGGGCGGAATGCTCTGAGCTCGGCGGGGTGCCTTGGTCGAAGGTTGACAAGCTGATTCCGGAAGGTGTGCGGGTCGTGGTGATGGCACCGCATCCGGATGACGAGATTTTGCCGTGTGGCGGGCTCCTGGCGAGCATGGGTGAGCGGGAGGTCGTGGTGGTGGCGGTGACCGACGGGGAAGCGAGTCATCCGGAGATCTCGGGGCACCTGCGGATGGAACGGCCCGTGGAGACCCGGGTGGCGTTGAGCCGCTTGGGAATCGACGCCGAAATTCGGCGTTTGGGTTTTGCTGACGGTGAGTTGCTACCGTGGGAGTCGCTACTGGTCGCAGCGATCGGGGACGAACTCCGCGATGGGGACGTCGTGCTGACGCCTTGGGGTTTCGACGGGCATCCGGATCACGAAGCGACGACGCGGGCCGTGCGGGAGGCGGCGGCTAGTTTTGAAGACGTTCGGGTGATCGAAATGCCGATCTGGGGTTGGCATTGGTCGCGGCCTGGGGAGGGGTCGATGCCGTGGGACCGGGCGGTGCGGGTGCCAATCGAGGATGAGATTTTGCTTCGGAAGCGGTCGGCGATCTTGGCGTTCGAGTCGCAAGTCGTGGGACGATGCGGCGATCTACCGATCCTGACGGAGCGGACGTTGGAACGGTTTTACCGAAGGTGGGAGGTCTTTTTTCTATGAGCATAGCGATGGAGAACTTCGAGCGACTGCACCAGAGGAACGAGGATCCGTGGGGATTTCGAACGCGATGGTATGAGCGGCGGAAGCGGGACCTGTTGACGGCGAGCCTGCCGAGGGAGCGCTTCGCGAGCGGGTGGGAGATGGGGTGCTCGAATGGCGAGCTGGCGGCGGCGTTGGCTCCGCGCTGCGATCGACTTTTGGTGAGCGACTGTAGTGCGCGGGCGGTGGTCTTGGCCGCTGAGCGATTGGCCGATGAGCCGAACGCGGCGGTCGAGCAACGGGAACTTCCCGGCGATTGGCCGGAGGAACGTTTCGACCTGATCGTGATGAGCGAGATCGGGTATTTTCTGAGCGAAGCCGATCTCGAGTGTGTCGTGATGAAGCTGCGAGATTCACTCACGGCGGAAGGAGTTCTAATCGCCTGTCATTGGCGGGGTCCGATCGAGGGTTACGAGATCGACGGGGACGAAACGCACGCCACGTTGCGGCATAATCTACCGTGGCGGGTGATTCTGGAGCACGTTGAAGATGATTTCTTGATGGAGGCCTGGTCGGTGGACGGGGTGTCGGTGGCTAAACTGGAGGGATTGAAGTGATTGCGGCGATTGTTCCGGTGCACGACGAGGAGGCACTGCTCGCGACGACGTTGCTGGCTCTGACGAGAATGGCGGCGTCGCACCAGACGGATGCGAAGGAGGACGTCCGGATCTTCGTTGTGTTGGACGCCTGTTCGGATGGATCGAAGCGCATCGCGGAAATGTTCGATGTGACGGTGCTCGAGATCGAAGCGCGAAACGTGGGTCGCGCCCGCGCGGTGGGAGCGGAAGCGGCTCTGGCGGCGGGTGCGAGGTGGTTGGCGTTCACGGACGCGGACACTTGCGTTCCGTTGGACTGGCTGATGAAACAGCTTTGTCACCGGGCTGACGCGTTCTGCGGGCAGGTCGCGGTGGACCGGTTTCAAGGCCGCGGCGAAGGTCTGCGGGAGCGGTTTCAGGCTCAGTATCAGCGGACGGATGGACATCGGCACATTCACGGGGCGAACCTGGGCGTCTCCGCGGTGGCCTATCGAGCAGCGGGCGGATTTCCGGCGTTGAGTTGCCACGAAGACGTCGAGTTGGTGCGAGCGTTGGAACGAAACGGCGCTCGAATCGCGTGGATGTCGGAGCCGAGTGTGATGACGAGTGGGCGGGTCAAAGGCCGGGCGGAGGGTGGGTTCGCCACGTTTTTGGCGAGTTTGGACCTTGGTTTGGAGACAGCGTTGGTTCAGCCGCGTCGGGACGAGAACGCCGGCTGCACGATTTAGCCGGGTTCCGGAGGCAGGTGGCGGATCTGGATGGGGTCGGGTGAACGCTCCGACCACTCGATCAGGCCACGTTCGCGGAATTCCGAGAGCCAGCCTTCCATCGGCCACACGCCCCATTTTTTCCGAAATCGATTGGCGTTGATGATGATGGAGTCGAAGTGTTGGAGCGGCGGCGATTGCGACGGGTGAGGCTGGTGGAAGACGGTGGCTTGCGAACGATGGAAACGAACTCCTCGTGAGCGTGCGCTGTATGCGAAGTCGGTGTCTTCGCCGCCATACCCGACAAACGAGGCGTCGAAGCCGCCGATTTCCGTAAAATCGGTCGATTGGATGCCAAAGCAGAGGCTCCAGAAGAGGTGGTAATGGTCGGATTTCTCCGTCGGGGTCGCGGGTCGGGGTTGGAGTTCGTGGGGGTCGCTGCCTCTTTCCAGGTCGGCATCCGTCGGGTGTCCGCCAACCGGCGCGCGGAGGTAGCGCGGCGTGCCCATGATCAGTCCGCCCGTGCTGGCGAGCTGAGCAGTGACGGTTTTCACGTAGTCGGCGGCCGGAATGCAGTCGACGTCGAGAAAGAGAAGATGTCCGGGCGTGGCTTCGGCCGCGCCCAAATTCCGGGCGCGGGCGAGGGGTAGCGGGTGGTCGGCCGGCGCGCGGCAATCGAGGTGACGGGTTGAAAGGGTGGGCGACGACGTCCGTTCGGTGGGCTGATCCATGTTGACGACGATGACTTCGTCGGGGATGCGGGTGCCGCGGGACAACCCTTCCAGAGTGTGGTGGAGGTGATGGGGCCGTCCGGCACTGATCAGGATGGCGGTGACGAAGGGATCGGGGTTCACGCGGTGGGAAGTCGTTCGATGGATCGGTATCGGCGGACGTCCGCGAGCAGTGCTCGCGGGTCGCTCGAGTGTCGTGCGAGCCAATGGGCGAAGAGGGTCGGAGCGTCGGGCCGGCGGTGGGGGCTCCAGTCCGGGCGAAGGTCCGCGGCAAGCTCGGCGAGATTGGGCTCGGTGGTCGTGACGACGGCGCAAAGACCGTGGGAGGCGAGAGCGTCGGCGAATCGGGCTTGTTCGTCGAACGGGCGCGATTCGGCGATCGCGAGAAATCGTTTTTGCAGGCTGGCGAGTTCGCAGACGGTGCCGGCGCCGCAGGCCGCGAGGACGAGATCGGCGCGCGAGAGAAGATCGAGGGGATCGGGGAGGAATCCGAGATGTTCCACGTCGAGGGAGGAACTTTCGGAGTCAGTCGGGGTGGAGGAGCCGATCGAGACAATGCGGTGATCGGGAAAGGATCTTCGGAGATTCAGGAAATCGATCGGTGGATTGTGGGCTCCCCCGGTTCCGCGGATGAGTGTGATGAGGCGGTCCGGCGTTTGGCGGGTTTGTCCAGCGGTGAGGCGGTCGAAGCGAGAGAAGAAGCCGAGGTAGAGGGTTTTTTCGCGGATCCAGTCCGGCGTTTCCGAGGATTCGAGACGCTCCGGATAGTAGGCGAGGAGAAAGGTGGCGCCGGCGTAGGCGAATTGGTGGGGAGGGTCGGACCGATCGCCGAAGAGGCGGACGTAGGCGTAGGGGACTCCGCTGAGGCGCGCCAAGGCGGCGACTTCGACGCTGACGTCGACGATGAGTAGGCTGAGGTCATGCCGTTCGATGGAGTCGAGGATCAGGCGATTGCGGGCGCGCAGAGTCTTCAGTCCGATCGGGGCGTAGTGGGCGTAGGCGGGTGCCGGGAATTCACGGAGGTCGAGGGTATGATCGTCTGGAAGGTCGGACGGGAGGCGGGTGACAGCGTTGGCCTCGTCGAGGGGGGCGGTGCTGGCGGTGAGGACGACGGTCTTCGTGGCGCTGGCGATGAGTCGAGCGAACTGAGCGTGGCCGGAGCCATGATCGTGCGCGTAGTATCCGAGCATTTTCGAATCAGGCGGCAAACGCGATGGTCCGGGCCTCGACGTGGGCGTGGGCGGGGGCGGGTGAGAGGTTCTGGAACGGGCTTTGGTTCATCATCATCTCCGCGTAGAGCGCTTCGTATCCGGCAACCATCGCGTCGATACCGCAGAACTCCACTGCCCGGTCACGACACGTTTGGCGTCCGATGTGCGCGGCTTCGGGGAACGCGGCGGCGAACGCGGCGGGATTCCCGGCTGGAACGATGATGCCGGCACCGTCGGCGAGGAGCTCAGGGGCGGCACCGACGTCGGAGGCGATGACGGGGGTGCCGCTCGCGAGGGATTCGGCGATGGCGAGACCGTAGGGTTCCGCCCAGTGGCTGGTGAAGAGGGTCGCCCGGCTGTGGCGGAGGTGGGTGTTGAGTTCCGTTTGGTCGAGGTGTCCGAGGTAGCGGACGGGACCATGGAGGAGGGGTTCGAGTTCGGCGTGGAAGTAGGTTTCGTCGTAGATGGGGCCGGCGATCTCGAGCGGGAATCCGCCGAGGTGAGCCGCTTGCGCGGCGTCGTGTGGTGCTTTTTCGGCGCAGATTCGGCCGAACCAGAAAGCGGCGTCTCCCGGCTGGTCGTCGGTGGAGAACGCCCACTTCGAGACGTCGATCCCGTTGCGGATGGTGCGGACCGGCCCGGCGTATTCGGACCAGATCCGGCCGAGGGCGTCACTGACTGCCGTGAACAGGTGTCGTGGGGAGTCGCGCAGGGCAAGCGCGCTCATTTTGAGATACGGAATAGGCGGGGTGTGAAGGGTGGTCACGACCGGGAGGCCGGAGGCGGCGCCCATGAGTGCGGGGAGCGGGTGGAGCGAATGATTGTGAATCAGGTCGTAGCCGCCACTCCGAAGGTCGGCGAGCGCGGTGCCGTAGCACAGTTGCTCGGCGATCTCGAAAGGAGTGTCGGACGTTTCTCGTGCAATGGCGTCTGCGGCGGGGGCCCACGAGGGTTCGCTGGTCGCCACGTCCACCGGGACGACGGAAAAGCGGGGATCGGATCCCCGGTGGGCAAAGAGGGTCAGATCGTGACCGGCGTCCTGGAGGCGGGAGCAGAGGGAGTGGGTCAGACTCTCGAGCCCTCCCGCGAAAGGTGGCGCGATCGGAAATTGGGCGTGGCAGAGGACGGCAATTTTCATGTTGGGTTCGGCGGAGATGTTCGCCTCTGCCAGTTTTTACGTGTCCGGCGGGTGCTTGGCGTCCTCGCGGCAGGTGGCCCGATGCGCGGGTCAGGGTCGGTCCTGAGTCGGGAGAGGCCCGGATGAAGGGTCGTCGTGGCGGCGGTGGGCGGATGGGCGTTTGCTCGTGGACAATTCGCGAAGTTTGGCGCATCTATTTCGACGAAATGACGGCGACCGCGACGGACAGCAAAGACGAGAAGAAGACGGAAGTCCCCATGATCAACGTGCAGGTGGACGGGGAGTGGAAGGCTTTTCCGAAAGGAACGAAACTCATCGAGGCCTGCATCAAGAGCGGGCAATACGTGCCGCATTATTGTTATCACCCGAAGCTGAGCACGCCGGGAAATTGCCGGATGTGTCTGGTGGAGTTGGGGATGCCGAAGCGCGACGCGGAGCGCAACGTCGTGATGGGTGAGGATGGGAAGCCGGAGATCGCCTGGGGACCACGACCGGCGATCTCGTGCGCCACGGAGATCTCGGAGGGGATGGGTGTGCGGACGGAATCGCCGATGGTCGAGGAATGTCGCAAGGGCGTGATGGAGTTTCTTTTGATCAACCACCCGCTCGATTGCCCGATCTGCGATCAAGCCGGTGAGTGCACGCTGCAAGAATTCAGCGTGGAATTTGGCAACGGGGGGTCTCGCTTTCTCGACGAGAAGGTCAAGAAGCCCAAGCGGGTCGACATTGGGAAGCACATCGTGCTCGACGACGAGCGTTGCATCATGTGCTCGCGCTGCATTCGGTTCATGCAGGAGGTCGCGGAGGATGACGTCCTGGGATTCATGAACCGCGGGAGCCACACGACGCTTTCGGTCTATCCGGGGAAGCGGCTGGACAACAATTACGCGCTGAACACGGTCGACATCTGCCCGGTAGGCGCGCTCACCAGCAAAGATTTCCGATTTCAGATGCGGGTCTGGTTTTTGAAGGAGACGAAGACGATCGACGTGAATTGCGGGACGGGCGCGAACGTACTCGTGGGAAGCCGGGAGAACACCGTTTACCGGATCACGCCGCGGGAGAACGACGAGGTCAATTCGTGCTGGATGCCGGACAGTCACCGGCTGAATTTTCACTACCTCAACGACGAGGCTCGGCTCACCCAGCCCGTCGTGAAGGGAGCCGAGGCTCCGACGAAGTGGTCGGACGCCATCCGCGCGGCGGGGGATGCACTTCGGCAATTTCAAGGCGAGGAGATCGCGATCATCGCCTCGGCGCGGATGACCAACGAAGAACTTTACTTGACCAAGCGGTTGGCGAAATCGCTGGGTGCCGGGGAGATCGAGGTGCTGGCGCGTCCGCAAGAGGGGGATGGTTTCCTGATCTCGAAGGATGGGAATCCCAACACGACCGGTGCGAAGTTACTGGGAGTGACGAGTGACGAGCCGGGGTCGCGCTTGTGGGCGATCAATTCCGGGATCGAGGCCGGGACGATCAAGGCGCTGATCTGTCTCGGGGAAGATGCGACCGATTGCGGAATATCCGAAGGGCATCTGGAGAAGCTCGCGTGCTTGGTGACGACGGCGATTCTGCCGAATGCCACGACACGGGCGGCGACCGTCGTCCTGCCGTCCGCCGGGTTCACTGAGAAACGCGGGTCGATGATCAACCTCAAGGGTCGCATCCAGCGTTTGAACCGGGCGACGAGTTCGCCCGGACAGGCGCGGGACGATTGGGAAATTCTGCGCGATCTGATCCAAGCCGTAGGCGGATCGAACGGGATCTACGCGATCGAAGAGGTTTTCAAGGCAATGGCGGCTGACGTTCCGGCTCTACAGGGGCTCTCGCTGATCAAAATCGGTGATCTCGGGACGGAGTTGCAGCTTGCCGAAGGTTCGTCGCGCTAGCCGAGAGGCGGGGAGACAGGGGCCCGGAACGGATGAGGTGAGGATTTATTCAGTCCTGACGCGTCACTAGGGGTGCAACCTGATTGCGGTAAAGCGAGCGGAGGCCTACAAATCTCCGCATGCAGCACGAACTTAGGTCCGCTCGATCGGATTCGCCGGTGAGCGGTCGGGTATTTCGGATCAAACCCAGTGGTGGAGGCGGTTCGGCGGTCGCCCGCGGTATCCTGAAGAGCTTCGATCAAGCTGGGATGGGGATGTCAGGGGATTCTTCGCTCGCTTCGGATTCCGCGTTGGCGGCTGGGTCCTTTGCTACGGATTCTGACCGACGTGAGAGTCGGCCGTTGGAAGCACGCGGCTGGTTGGCCGGCATTGTTCTTGGTGTCCTTGCGGCGTTTGGTTTGGTGGGCTTTGTGGGGATGGTGGTTGGGCGGTTGCAGGAGATCACGACCGCCCTCACGCTGAACCCGGCGGGGCCGATGGACGTGGTCCTGCGAAATTGGAACATCCAATACATCCCGAATTGGCCGCTGGTGTTTGTCCTGATTGCCGTCGGGATTTTGAGCGTTGTCGTCACGCCCCGGAGGTGAGTGGGATTGAAAATCGTCTCGACGCTGACAACGGCATCCAAGTCAGAGACTTCGCTGATTAGGGCGACTTGGGAGTTGAGAGTTTCCTGCCGACGTGAGAGGGGTGAGCCATGCAGATTCGCGGGTTGGCGTGGTTGATTTTTTTCGGGCTTATCGCGACGGCGACGGCAGACTTTGAAACGGCGGAGATCGAAGGTCGTGATTACGTCTCGTTGGAGAGTATCGCGGAGTATTACGAGATGGCTGCGCCCAGCGAGGCGGCGAAAGATGGTGGTAAGCGGGTCTGGGTAGCGGAGGGTGACGGGGACTCGATTCGGGTCAAGGAGTGGAGTCGGGAGACGATCTTGAACGGGACGCGGCAGTGGGCTTCATTTCCGATCCGTCTAAAGGACGGGGAACCATACGTCTCCCGGATGGACGTCAGTAAAGTGCTGGACCCGGCTTTTCGTCCGGAGGATGCAAAGCCATTGCCAAAAGTGACGACCGTCGTGCTCGACGCGGGCCACGGGGGGCACGACAAGGGGGCGAGCAGCCGCTTCGGATACGAGAAGGAATTCGCGCTTGATCTGACGAATCGGGTCAGAAAGTTGCTCCAGAAGGCGGGCCTGAAGGTTGTGCGAACCCGAACGTCCGACGTCTTCGTGGAGCTTGGTGCCCGGGCTGCGGTCCCGAATAAATACAAGGATTCGATCTTCGTCAGTCTGCATTTCAATTCGGCTGGCTGGAAGCCATCGGCCAACGGTATCGAGATTTTCGCGCTGCCGTCCCGCGGGACCCCGCCGACTGGCCAATCGAAGGTGCTCGCGCGAGATCTCGGCAAGGAGGACGGGCAGGCGCAGGAAGCGGCGAGCGTGGCGCTGGCGAACGCGATCTACCCGTCAATGCTGGCGACGACCCGGCTTTACGATCGGGGGGTCAAGCGAGCGCGGTTTGCCGTTTTGCGAAATGCCGACGTCCCGGCGGTGCTCGTTGAGGGAGGGTTTCTGACGAATCCGGCTGAGGCTGCGCGAATTGCTTCAGCCACGTGGAGGGACGAGTTGGCGGAATCAATCACGCGGGGAATTCTGGCTTACGTGGCGCTCGTGCGAGAAAAGAAATCTCCGAAGACGGTCGAAGACTACGGCGGTCGGCCGACCACGGAGTTTGTTCCAGTAAACTAGGAATGAATTCCGTTTGCAGATATCAATTTATTGCTTGAGAATTGTCCGGATAGCAATTACCGGTTCTCTCACCCACCTCCTCCAGTCTTTCATCTCATTCCTTCATGCTTATGCGACCCTCCGTTTTTTCCCTGATTGTCTCGGCTCTCGCCCTAAATCTCTACAGCCCAGCGGTTTTCGCAGATGTCCAATACGACGTCCGCGTTGAGACGCGCGACCGGGTGCGGGGTGGTGTCTTTGGTAACGTCAAGCTGGGTTCATTTGGGGCTCCGGGCATCAATGACCAGGGAGCCGTTGCATTTGCGGCGGTCGTGTTCGGTCAGAACGTCGGTGCTCTCAACAACGGGTCCGTGATTTACCAGCGGACCAAGCGCAAGTCGCCGGAGATGATCCTGCAGACTGGCGAGCGATTGAGTTCCTCCTTCCGAAGCACGATTCCCGATAACTCACGATACGTCCCAGGCTCGTCGCGGGCATTTCGGATTGGGCGCGACGTCGCTCTGAATCGGAAGAATCAAGCTGCCTTCACAAGTGAGATGATTTACGCGACTCAAACTGTCTCCAAGCCTGACAAGGACGGCATTATCACGTTTGGAGACCCAGTTGATCGGAATTACTCGAGCTATGGATTAGGTAGTAAAAGGGGCAAGAATTTCGTCGTGGAACAGACTTTCGCTTTTGAGTCGTTCACCGAAAATCGGCTCAAGACAACGCTCAGTCTGAATCGTCAAGGGAGCGTCGGAGTTCGCGCACTCTACAAGATCGGCGACAAGAGGCTGGAAGGTATCGCTTATTCTGGATACCGGCTCCGCCAGGGCTTCCCGGATTACGATGGTTCGTTGATCTCGACGGTGGAGTCTCCGGTGATCGGTCTGCCATACTTCACGGTTTTTAGCAGTTTTTCCGATCCGATTGTCTCGGATAAGAACAAACTTTTCGTCGTGGCTGACATCTCGGACGACGGAGATGAGTTCGATGGCATTTGGCAGGGTAACAATCCGAATCTGCAGCCAATCGTGGTCAAAGATACTTCCGCCCCGGGTGGCGGGACCTTTGCCAGTTTTGACGGAAGCATTGGTGCTAGCAGGAAGGGAACGACGGTTGCCTTCATCGCGGACGTCGTGGGGGCGCGCACGAACCGTGCGGTTTATCGGGCTGGCGTCACCGGGAAAGCCGTGACGCTGGTTGTCGCGCTCGGTGACAACGCGCCGTCTAATTCGAACGTCGGTGATCTCGGTCGATTCGCTGAGCTGGAATTGACCGCCGTCAATAACCGGGGTGAAGTAGCCGTTCTGGGTGGAGTCCCCGGATCGCGACGCGGGACGCGTTCTGGCATTTGGATCTCCAATCGCGCCGGCGACGACCTCCGGCTAGTCGTCGTCGAAGGCCAAGATCTTTTTGTTGACGGAAAGGTAAAGCGGATTACCCGGATTGCTTTCAATCCGGTCGCTGGGTTCAACAATAAAAGCGAAGTCGCCTTCACGGCCTCCTTCAGCGATCGGACTTCGGCGGTCGTCGTTGCCTCGGTCAAATAGTTCGAATAGTTCGAAAACCTGCCGATACCTTGAAACACCGAAGCATTCTTGGATCGCTGAGAGCGGCGATGGTGGTTGGTGCGGTCTCGTTTGCCTTGCCGTCGATGGCGGGCGAAAGCCCAAAGGTTTTTCGCCAAGTCACTGGCGACTACAGCGGCGAAGGCACGCTACGGCAAGCCACGGCAGTTGTCACCCGGACCGGGGAGTTGGACGGGACGATGGCGATCACTCAGCCGGATCCGCCACGATCCGCTATTGTCGCCATCGAATCGATCCTGGATCAAAGGGGGTTTTTGGATTCGATCGTGTTTTGGACCTACGAGTTTCGTCGGAAGGGCCGGCTTAGCTTGACGGTGCGATACGCGGATGGGTCGACCGGGATCATGCGCGGGACGTATGAGACGAAACGGTCGACGCTCACCTACAGGGGAACGATGGAGTTCAACAACGGGATGACTGGAAGATCACGGGGGATCTTCAAACTGCGGGGCAAGCGGATCAGCGTCCGCGACAAGATCGTCTTGCCGACTCAAACGATTCGTTCAAAGCAGGTGTTCCGCCGCGACGACGACTGACCGATCGCTCCTGTCCTCCGCTCACCCTTCCTCTGATGGGCTGGCGTTTCGGGAATGAGAGACCGCGACGATAGATTGCTCGCTGGTGATTCCAACAACCATGAGCGTTGCTCCGGTTCTTTCTTTCGGCAGGCATTGATCGCGAGGGCGATCGCCCATTCGCAGAGCTGTTCCAGCTTGATTTAATCGACGCGCTTTTGCAAGGAGGGGCGAACATTCCCAGGTCGTCCGACGTTGTTCGCGCGGCTTGCCCGTGCTCTGCGGTGGCGAGCGGAAAATTGGAAGATCGGACACGCGAGTTTTGATCTGGATTGCCGTGTCCGATGCTCACCAGAACCGCGTGGGGACGGCCTGGCTTTCTTCAGATAAAGTCCGCTTCACCTATTGTGGGGTGGCACATCAAAAATGGTCTTTGGAGGAGTGGTCATGAACAGGACGGTGCACGGTGCCCGTCTCGAAGCGCGACGGCGGAGGGATTGGTTGTTGCCGAGCTGGGGTCCCGTTGTTCGTTCGTTTCTACGGAGTGTCTCGCTTGATTGCAGCTAAACTGAGCGGTTCGTGAGATTCTGCTCCGTGCTGGGCAAACTTGACACCTGGCTTCTCGATGGCGAGAAAGCCAGTCGGGCGAATGAATTTCGAAATTTTCCTCACAACTTTTGCCGCGCTGTTTGCGATCTGCAATCCGCTCGGGAATGCGGCGATTTTTCTATCAATTACCGAAGGCGAGAAGTCTGCCCTTCGGCAGCAGCAGGCGCTCAAGGGCTGCATCTACATGTTGGCCATCCTGCTGGCGTTCTTCTTCTTTGGCCAAGCGATCATGAGCTTTTTCGGGCTGAGCCTTCCCGGAATCCGAATCGCGGGCGGTCTCGTGATCGTGAAGATTGGTTTCGGGCTGCTCGCGCCGAAGCAGGTGGACACGCATAGCCCCGAGGAGCACGCGGAAGCGGTCGCGAAGTCGGACATCGCGTTCTCACCCTTGGCGATGCCGCTGTTAGCGGGCCCGGGGTCGATCGCCACGGTAATCGGTCTGACGGCGGCGAAAACGAGCCAGTCGGCCTGGGCTTACGGTGAGATGCTGGGTGCGATCATCGCCGTGGTTCTGGTCTGTTGGGTGATTTTGGCAAATTCCGAGCGTCTGCTGGGATTGCTGGGGGTCAACGGGGCCAACGCGTTGACCAAGATCATGGGCTTCATTCTGCTGTGCATCGGAGTTCAGCTTCTGATCGATGGCGTGATGCAGCTGGTGAAGACCGCGTAGTTCGGTCCTTCGACCGACCGGAAACGCTCAGCGCCGGAACGGAGGAAGACCATCGACGACTTGGCCCGGGAAGATTCCGACCCGCGAAAACCATCCTTGGGGAACCTCGATGGTGTAAGCGATGTTCTGAAATTCGCTGTTCACTGACGTTTCGTCGTGCGGCTGGAGATCGTGGATCTCCATGATGACCCCGGCAGTATTGAGGTAAGCGATGGAAAGCGGGACGGTTGTGTTTCGCATCCAGAAGCTGACCGGCCCAACGCGGTCCATCACGAAAAGCATGCCCGCGCCATCGGCCATCGATTCGCGGAACATCATTCCGGTATTCCGTTCGTTCGGATCGTCGGCGACTTCGGCGACGAGCGTTTCGGTGCCGATTATGAGAGAGATCGTTGGAAGTTTGGGTTGAGGAACGTCCGCGAAGGAGAGCGTGGACTGGAAGAGAAGGGACAGAAGTAGGCAATGACGGAAAAATGCGGGGTGCATGGTCAGAAATCGTATCGATTTCGTTGACACTGGCGAACTTGATTTCGCAATTTGAACGCGAATTCGCCGCAAGTTTTTGCCGTCGGTGATGACCCAGAATGTGATTGCTATAAGATTTATTAATACTAGCTTCGACGGCTCTGTCGGGCTCCACTGATTGACCGGCAGCTTTTGACCCTGCGAAATGGCGAATTTTTTTCCGAAATGGACAAACTGGCTTCCCCTGAAGCTTGTGATCTGCGTGGGCGCGATCGTGAGTTTTCTGATTCTGGGAATCTGGTATTACTTCACTCCAAAATACACGCGCGTCGGCTACGAGCCGAATCAGCCGGTCCCTTTCTCACACGTCATTCACGTGGAACAACTTGGGATGGATTGCCGATACTGTCACAGCTTCGTCGAAGTGGCCTCGCACTCGAACGTGCCGACGACCCAAACGTGTATCACCTGTCACGGTGAGGGACGGGTGCAGCACAACAATCCGAAGCTGACCGCCGTGGTCGATAGCTGGAAGACGGGCCGACCGATGCAGTGGAATCGGATCCACGAGGTGCCGGATTACGCTTACTTCAACCACGCGGTCCACGTGAGTCGTGGAGTGAGCTGCTACAGCTGCCACGGTGACGTCACGGAGATGGAAGTCGTCTATCAGCACGAACCGCAAAGCATGGCGTGGTGTCTGGAATGCCACCGGGCACCGCAGAATCACCTCCGTCCGCCCGAAGAAGTCTTCAACATGAAATGGAAGCCGGTCTCTGCCGAAGCGCAGGTCGAAATGGGCACGAAATTCAAGCAAGAATGGGCCGTGAATCCTCCGGTCACCTGCGGAGGCTGCCACCGATGAAACGTATTTTACCGCACCCCGCCCGCTCCGAGCGCCCGACCATGTGGCGCAGTCTCAGCGAACTCGAAAACCGTCCCGATTTCGAAGACGTGCTCCGCAGTGAGTTCCCGCGGGAAGCGGACGTTTACGACGAGAGTGGCCTCTCGAAGCGAGACTTCATCAAACTCATGGGCGCCTCGATGGCGTTGGCGGGTGTGGGCTTGAGTGGTTGTCGCCGACCCGAGTCGTTTATCGTTCCGTTGAAAGATGGGGTGGAGTGGACGGTTCCAGGCAAATTTCTCTATTACGCGACGGCGATGCCGACCCGGCAGGGTGCAATCCCACTGATCGCCACGACTTCCGACGGTCGCCCAACGAAGGTAGAGGGGAATCCTTTGCATCCCTACAGCAATGGCGGGACGGACGCGTTCGCTCAGGCGAGCATTCTCGACCTCTACGATCCCAACCGTTCGAAGGAGATCAAGCGGGATGGTGCCGTGGTCGACGCCGCAAAGCTGGAAGAGTTTCTGACCAAGGTCCGCGAAAGCGGAGGAGACGGGGTCGCGGTGCTTGCCGATGGACTTGGCGGGCCGACTCGTGACCGGCTCCGGGACGAATTGCTCGGTAAGATGTCCGGGCTGATGTGGGCGGAATACGAGCCGCTCGGCTCTCCCGAGAGTGTGACCGCCGAGGCGGCAGCTTTCGGCGACAACACGAGGGTGGTTCCGAATTTTGACGAAGCCGACGTGATCCTGTCGCTCGACAGCGATTTCTTAAATCCGAGTGACGTTGGACCTGAGTATGCGGCTGGATTCTACCGTCGCCGTAATCCGCAAGACGGGAAGATGAACCGTCTCTACGTCGTTGAGAATCACTACACGAACACCGGCGGCTTGGCGGATCACCGGCTGCGCTTGAAGGCGTCGGACATTGGGCCGTTTGCATCGGCTCTCGCCGAGAAGCTCGGCGCGGAAGGCGGTCAGAAATTTCCAGCGGCGGATGGCAAGTTCGATGAAGCCTGGCTCGACGGGGTGGCGAAGGATCTGGAGTCGGCGAAGGGTCGCGGCTTGGTCCTCGTGGGAGCTGAACAGCCCGCAGCGGTCCAGGCCCTCGGTCTCGCGATCAACCAGGCTCTCGGCAACGTTGGAACGACCCTGAAGGGCGCGCAACTCCCCGCTTCAAATTCGAAGGTTAGCTCGATCAAAGAATTGGCGGACGCCGTCGTCAACGATCAGGTCCGGGCGTTGATCATCCTTGGGGGGAATCCCGTCTATGATGCGCCGGCCGATCTCGCGTTTGATCAACTGCTGAGCAAAGTCCCAAATTCGCTTCATCTGTCGCTGTTCGAGGACGAGACGTCGATGGCTTGCGAGTGGGTGGTGCCGGCGACGCATTATCTTGAAGCTTGGGGCGATGCGCGGACCTTCGACGGAACGATCTCGTCGATCCAGCCGATGATCATGCCGCTGTGGAACGGGGTGTCGCAGCTCGATGTCCTGGCGACTTTGACCGGGCGCCCGCTGCCGGAGGGGCCGGAACTCGTTCGGGAAACGTTTGACGCGATGGCCGGGAAGTCGGGTGAGGCCTTGGAACTCGCTTGGAACGAATTTCTACGGGCAGGGTTTGTCGCGGATACGAAATTTCCGGAGACGGGGTTGAATTTTGACGCGAGTGCTGCGGGTGCGATCGAGGCGCCGGTGGCGGATGCCGATACGCAGGAGGTCGTGTTCTTACGGAGTTCGAGTGTCGATGACGGACGGTATGCCAACAACGCGTGGCTGCAGGAGACGCCGGATTTCGAGACGAAGCTAACGTGGGACAACGCTCTGCTCATCAGCCCGGCGACGGCCCGGGATCTCGGGATCGAGGATGGAGATCTCTTGGAGCTGGCAGCGGGTGGTAAGGCACTCGTTGCGGCGGCGCTGATCGCGCCCGGCAACGCCGACAATTCGTTCTCGATTGCACTCGGTTACGGTCGGAAGAACGTCTCTCCGCTGATGGAAGACGTGGGGTTCAACGCTTATCCGCTTCGAACGACGGGTGGTATGCGTTTTCAACCCGTGTCGTCAGTGAAGAAGACGGGCGGAACTTATCCTTTGGCCCGGCCGCAGGAAACGCGGGTCATGGAAGGTCGCGATCTCTTCCGCGAGGGGACGCTCGAGCGTTTCGAGGAGAATCCGGATTTTGCTGATTCCGTCGGCATGGATAGCCACATCCCGCCGAACAACTCGATCTACAAGAATCCTTATTTCGAGGGGGAAGGCACACCGCTTGAGCCCGAGCAGTGGGCGATGACCGTTGATCTGAACGTCTGCGACGGCTGCAACGCTTGTGTCGTGGCCTGTCAGGCGGAAAACAACGTTCCCGTTGTCGGTAAAGACCAGGTGATCAAGGGCCGCGACATGGCTTGGATGCGGATTGACCGCTATTTTGCGAATCCGAACGACCTCACGGATGATCAGGGCGATCTCGCTGCGGACCCCGAGATGGTCGCACAGGCCATCCTGTGTCAGCATTGCGAAAACGCACCTTGTGAGACGGTCTGCCCGGTCAACGCGACCGTGCACAGCGAAGACGGCTTGAACCTGATGGCCTACAACCGCTGCATCGGCACGCGTTATTGCGCGAACAACTGTCCTTGGAAGGTCCGTCGATTCAACTACTTCGACTACAACGAACGGCCGCTGGACAAGCTCTACCACGGTCCGCTCGCCAAGAAGGGGATGGCGGAAAGCCTCAAAATGTCGAAGAATCCGAACGTAACGGTTCGCATGCGGGGCGTCATGGAGAAGTGCACGTTCTGCATCCAACGGATCGAAGAGGCCAAGATTGCGCGTATCGTCAAGGCTGGTCCGACGGATAAATACAAGACGCCGATTGCCCCATTCAAAACGGCGTGCCAGGCCGCTTGCCCGTCGGAGGCCATCGTGTTTGGCGACATGAACAATCCTGATCGCCGGATTTACGAGACGCGGAAGGATCCGCGTCAGTTCACGATGTTGAAGTATCTGAACGCCCGCCCGCGAGTCACCTACCTGGCCCGGATCAAGAATCCAAACATGGCTATGCCCGGCGCAGCGGGGGTCGGAAACATCAATTCGCCGGATCACCACGGAGGCCATCACGGTGACGACCACGGCGCGGGGCACGGCGCGGGGCACGGCGATGACCACGGTGAACATCACCTTGCGACGGGAGCCGACCACGGCGCCGAGCACCCCCCGACCCCGACGACTCATGGCGAAGCGGGAGCCGCCAAAGCTCCCGTCGACCACCATTGACCTGATTTTCCATGGCCAGCACCACCGCAGAACATTCGGATAGCGCGCTCACGCAACACGAGCGTGATCTCACCCGCCAACCGCTGGTCTTGAACCAGCGGACGATGGGGTGGATCGGAAATTACATCTCTTCGATCATCGAAGATAAGACCCCGATCTGGTGGTATATCTCGATGGCGATCACGGTGCCCGTGATGTTGATGTGCTTCGCGATGCTGGGATACCTCATCTCGACCGGTGTCGGCGTCTGGGGAAACAACCACCCGGTCGGTTGGGCGTGGGACATCACGAATTTCGTCTTCTGGATCGGTATCGGCCACGCCGGAACTTTGATCTCGGCCATCCTTTTCCTGACTCGTCAGAAGTGGCGGACATCGATCAACCGCGCGGCGGAAGCGATGACGCTCTTCGCGGTCGTCTGCGCCGGAATCTACCCGGCGCTGCACGTCGGCCGCGTGTGGATGGTCTGGTTTCTGGCTCCCGTTCCCAACGCAAACGCGATCTGGCAGAACTTCCGCAGTCCGTTGCTCTGGGACGTTTTCGCGGTCTCGACCTATTTCACGGTCTCGGTCTTGTTTTGGTATACCGGCTTGATCCCCGACCTCGCGACGATTCGGGATCGCTGCACGACGAAGATCAAAAAATTCATCTACGGAATGCTGGCCCTTGGCTGGCGCGGTGGAAACCGACAGTGGCGACACTACGAAATGGCCTACCTCGTGCTGGCGGGACTCTCGACCCCGCTCGTGCTGTCGGTTCACTCGGTCGTCTCGTTTGACTTCGCGACGTCGGTCGTTCCCGGCTGGCACACGACGATCTTCCCGCCTTACTTCGTCGCGGGTGCCATCTTCGGTGGCTTTGCGATGGTTCTGACGCTCATGATTCCCGCCGCTTGGATCTGGAAGCCGCTGAAAGATCTGATCACGCCGGGGCACGTCGACAAGATGTGCAAGATCATCCTGCTGACGGGATCGATCGTCGGTTACGCCTATCTGATGGAGCTTTTCATCGCGTGGTATGGCGCGAATCCCTTCGAACGCGCAGCGTTTTGGTTCCGAGCGACCGCACCGGGATTTGCCGAATACTATTGGCCGATGATGTTTTGTAACGTGGTCGCGCCGCAGCTCTTCTGGTTCCGGTGGTTCCGTTACAACTGGGTCGCCGTTCTGATCATCGTCCAATTCCCAAACATGGGGATGTGGTTTGAGCGATTCGTGATCATTGCGACGACGCTCCAGCGGGACTATCTGCCAAGTGCTTGGCAGCTCTTCCACCCGACCATCGTCGACATCTGCACGTTCATCGGAACGTTCGGGCTCTTCCTGACGTTGTTCCTGCTCTTCATCCGGTTCCTGCCGATGATCTGTATGTTCGAAGTCAAAGCTGTCCTGCCGGAAGCTGATCCGCACTACGAGCCGGAGCGGGAGAATGCACCGGCTGGCGGACAACCCACCATCTCGCCCGCGAATTGATATGAGTGCCACCGTTACTCCGAACCGACCCGAAGTTGACGTTGCGGGTGATCCGAATGCGCCGATCTACGCGATGGGTGCGGAATTTTCTTCGGCGCGCGATCTTTATCACGCGGCCGAGCACGTCCGCGACGCGGGTTTTAAACGGTGGGACGTTTACAGTCCCTTCCCGATCCACGGGATGGATGAAGCGATGGGGCTTAAGCGCTCGTTCCTCGCGATGCTGGTTTTTTGCGGTGGATTAACGGGCTTCACCTTGGCGATCTGCTTGCAGTTCATTCCCTCGTCGTTTCTTTATCCGTTGGTGGTTGCGGGTAAACCCGTGAACCAATTCACCATTCCGGCCTTCTTCCCGATCATGTTCGAATTGACGATTCTCCTCTCGGCGTTAACGGCGGTGTTTGGAATGTTGATCATTAACGGGCTGCCGCGCTGGAATCATCCGCTCTTCAACTGGGATCGGTTCAAAAAAGCGACCGACGACAAATTCTACCTCTGCATCGAATCGCGCGATCCGCAGTTCTTCGAGCGGAATACGCGCGACATGCTGATCGAGCTCGGCGGGACCGAGATCACGGTCGTTCACGAAGACTGACTTCCGCAACGACGGACTTTCTGGCGAGAATTTTTTCGGGGGTGCTCCAAGTCTGACGCGTGTTTTCGGGCCGATTCTGAATCGGCGTGAGCTGTAGCGATTATTGGGATTCCTTTGCTACCTACGAGAACGGCTTGGTTGGATTTGGGGCTCGGGGTTCGGCGTGGCGAGGGCCGGACGCTCACGCGCGACCCATCAACTCGCGGATCGGGGATCGGTCACCTTATGGTGATCAATTCCGTTCTTCCCTGAGCGCGGAGATTGGCTAGATTCTCGCTCCCAATTTTCCACTGATTCATGAGCACGACCACACCCGAGAAACACGAATTCCAAGCCGAGATTGCCCAGCTTCTCAACATCGTCATTCACTCGCTCTACACGGATAAAGAGATTTTTATCCGCGAGCTGATCTCGAACGCGGCCGACGCGACCGGGAAGCTGAAATTCCTCCAGACCGCGGGCACGGAGGTTTACGAGCCTGAGCGGGAGCTCGAAATATCCGTGAACACTGATGACACCGCCAAAACGATCACGTTCGTGGACGCGGGGACGGGCATGACCCGCGACGAATTGATCGAAAATTTGGGGACGATTGCGCACTCGGGCTCGAAGGCGTTTCTCCAACAGATCAAAGAGCGAGCTGCGGCTGGTTCGTCGGAGGACACGGCCGAGATCATCGGGCAGTTCGGTGTCGGATTTTACTCCGCGTTCATGGTCGCTTCGAAAGTGACGGTTTACACGCGGAGTCACGAGTCGGACGCGACGGGGTGGATTTGGTCGTCGGACGGGGTGAGTAGCTACGAGATCGAGGAAGCCAGCGATCTGCCGCGAGGGACGAGAATCGTCATTTCGCTCACGGAGGACGACAAAGAATACGCGAACGAACAGCGGGTGGAGTCGATCATTAAACGTTACTCGAATTTCGTCGGCGTTCCCATTCAGCTGAATGGGAAGACGGTCAATACGATCAGCGCGATCTGGACGCGGAACAAGAGTGAGATCACCGACACGGACTACGAGGAATTTTACAAATTCATCGGCCACGATAACGAAGCGCCGCAGTATCGACTGCATTTTAACGCCGACGCGCCCCTGGCGATTCGCGCCCTGCTGTTTGTTCCGCAGCATAGCTTGGAAAAGCTGGGAATGCCGAAGACCGAGAGCGAGGTCCACCTTTACTGCCGCAAGATTTTGATCCAGTCGAAATCGAAGGGTTTGTTCCCCGAGTGGCTTCGATTCCTCAAAGGCGTGGTCGACAGTGAGGATCTGCCGCTGAATATCTCGCGCGAGACGATGCAAGATAGTGCGCTTCTCCAGAAGCTGAACAAGGTGCTGACGACGCGATTCCTGAAGTTTCTCGACGACGAGGCGAAGGGTGACCCGGACAAGTTCGCGGCGTTCTTCAAAGAATTCGGACATTTTTTGAAGGAGGGCATCGTCAGCGACTACACGCACCGCGACGCACTTGCGAAGCTGCTTCGCTACGAGACGTCAACGTCCGAGTCGGCGGTGTCGCTGACCGATTACGTCAGTCGGATGGGCGAGGAGCAGAAAGAGATCTATTTCATCTCGGCGTCGTCCCGCGAAGCTTGCTTGGCGAGCCCGTATTAC
The DNA here is from genome assembly GCA_963749035.1 of uncultured Verrucomicrobiae bacterium. Classification (GTDB taxonomy): domain Bacteria; phylum Verrucomicrobiota; class Verrucomicrobiia; order Chthoniobacterales; family JAATET01; genus CAVVKW01. Next base: position 1,719,507 of record CAVVKW010000004.1, on the reverse strand, counting down.
GAGGGACTGCAAGCCAAGTCTCTCGAGGTGCTCTTTCTCTACGACCCGTGGGACGAATTCGTCATGGATCACCTGCACGAGTTCGAGGGCAAGAAGATCGTTTCCGCCGAGAAGGCTGAGATCGAACTCGAGAAGTCGGAGAGCAAGTTGGACGAGGAAGCTTCCCGCCTGCTGTGCAATTTCTTGAAGGAAACGCTCGGCGACAAGGTGGATGAGGTCCGCGTCTCGTCCCGTCTCGTCGACAGTCCGGCCGTCGTCGTCGAGAGCGATGCGGGAATGACGGCGAGCATGCGCCGGATGTTGAAAAACTTAAACCGAGGCGAAGCGAATCCGTTCAAGCAGAACCTCGAGATCAACCCGGCTCATCCGATGATTGCCGGTCTCGCCAATCAGCGGGAGTCCAATCCTGACCTGGCGAAGCAAGTGGCCGAGCAGGTTTACGACAACGCACTGATCTCCGCTGGCCTGATGGAAGATCCGAACGCGATGCTGAAGCGGATCAATTCATTGCTGGAGCAGCTGGTCACGAAGTCGTAGTGGGCGGCGAAAAGACGTCGGAGTGGCTCAAGCTGCGCGGGCGAGGGCCGGGCGGCAGATCGTGGGGCGGTGCCGCTATCGGTCAATCTCGAAAGAGTTGCCGTAGCAGTGGATCTGCATGGGCGGTCGGAGGTGGACGTTGCCCGCTTTCAGCAGTCGCTCGTAAACACGGATCCGGTCGGTGGCGAGGGACCAGACCGGGTCGGCATTCAGGACGCGAAACCGGGTCCGCAGAAAGACTTTCAGCCAGGCGACTTCGTTAACGCCGTCGGTCGGGGGCCCGCCGGCTCGCCGGTTGGTGCGGCGAAGCAGCTTGTTGATCCCGTCTTCTCCGTGGTTGATGTAGGCGTCGTAGAGCTGACCGATCGTGATGTTCCGACGGACGCCCAGCCGTCTGGCGAGTCGGAGGGCGGGACGCCAAGCGAGCCGATTGACCAGAACACGCTGAGCCCGGCGAAATTTTGGGTCTGCGCCAAGCGTCTGGAAAACGTCGGGAAACTCCTCGAGGCCGCTGGTGTCGGGGTTGCGCCCCTCCGAGTCGTGGGGTCCGGCGTCGATGCGACGAAAGGCGGGTAGAAATCGGTTCAGCGCGTTCTTGCGACGATGCCGACGATACTCTTCGAGGAAAAACGTGCCGGAATAGGTCCCGCTGGTGAACCCGGAGAACCCGAAGGTCCAGCCCCGCTGGTCGCCGATGTTGGCGACGAAGGTGTATTGGAGGTCGAGAGTGCTGTTTTCGAAGATCGAGGTGAGCTGCTGGATCGTTCGCTTCGGTGCTGCGCTGGAGGTCGTTGGCAAAGCCGTCGCCGCGATTACGATCATGGTGACGGTGGCGGAACGAAACACTCGGTGATTTTAACGAATCGGTGGAGCTTGGAAACCCCAAAGGGCCGTTGACAGCTTGGCACGAAGCGGAAACTTGAAAAGGCGGGTGGCCGGTGGGTTTGTTGCTCGATTTCGAGGCGGGTGCAACGTAGTTAAGCGAGCGACGGCCATGCAAAGTTTTGAAGCAGAACCCTCCAGCGGTCCGGACGCGGGCCTGACGGCATCGGCGGCGGGGCGCACAAGTTGGACGGTGCGCCGGAGCTGGCACTTTTGCTTGCAGATCCTTTCACTGGGATACTTTTTCATTGGCGGCTCACTGTTGTCGCTGGTGGCTACGGTGGCGTGCGCGGTCGGGGCAAGAAAATGTGGCTCGAGGGTCCTTGCCTGCTTGTTCCGCGGTTTTGTGAATTGGCTCGCGCTGACGCGGCAGGTCGTAGTCCGATACGAGGGGATCGATAAGCTCCAGAATCTGCGAGGAACGATCGTCGCGGCGAATCACCCTGGGTTGCTCGACGCGGTCTTTCTGATCGGCCGGCTTCCGCGGGCGTTCTGCATCATGCGCGCGAGTTTGATGCGAAATATCGCGGTTTCCGGGGGCGCGCGCTGGGCGGGATACGTGACAAACGATCGCGGTGCCGGGCTCATCCGGCAGTGCAAACGGAAGCTCGAGGCGGGGGACAATCTGCTGATCTTTCCGGAGGGAACGCGGACCCGCGCCGGTGCGCGGGGGGTGAACGCCTTTAAGAGCGGGTTCGCTTTGACGTCGGTCCGGACCGGGGCACCGATCCATACGGTCATCATCGAGCGAAGCGGTGCTTATCTCGGGAAGGGGACGGGATTGATGGAACCGGCGGAGATCCCGATTCGGATGTCGATCCGGGTGGGGCGGGTTTTCGTGCCGCAGCCGAACGAGCCGCCGAAGGAGTTGTCGCGGCGACTGGAAGATTACTTCCGTGCTGAGTTGGAACCGGGGGTTGGCACGTGGGGTCTCGGCGAACGCGAATGACGAGCGAGCCGAGCGCGACGCATGGCGTCATCATCCCGTCGTATAACAGCGGCCCGCTTTTGGCTGAGGTGGTGCGGGCCGTGGCCGAGGTGTGGCGTCCGGTGTGGGTGGTGGTCGATGGGAGCACGGATGGAAGCGAACGAGACGTGCTGGCCATGGAAGCACCCGGGGTGATTTGTCTGACCTTGCGGGATAACGTGGGAAAAGGCGGGGCGGTGCTGGTGGGGCTCGAGGCGGCCCGGGCCGCGGGGCTGACGCACGTGCTCGTGATGGATGGAGACGGTCAGCACGAGGTCGGGGCGGTGCGGGCATTTTTGGAAGAGTCGGCGGAACACCCCGACGCGATGGTGCTGGGGACGCCAATCTTCGGCGAGGAGGCTCCGGTGGAGCGGGTGAAGGGTCGCCGAATTGGGAATTTTTTTGCGCACGTCGAGACGCTTGGGGGCGGGATCGGAGATTCGCTCTTTGGCTTCCGGGTCTATCCGGTGGAGGAATCGATTGCGGTGTTGCGATCGATCTCGACGGCACGGCGGTTCGATTTCGACACGGAATTAGCCGTGCGTCTGTATTGGCGTGGGGTGAGACCCATTAACCGGGCGGTGCCGGTTTTCTATCCAAAACGGGAGGCTGGGGGGGTGACTCATTTCCGGTACTTCCGCGACAATCTCGTTTTGATCGGGGCTCACGCGCGCCTGTTGATCGGCGCGGCCATCCGGCTGCCCAAGTTGGCCTGGCTTCGGTTCGGTCGGGGGCGAGGGGCGCGATGCTGACCGACCGCGGGGGAAATCTTCGGGGAAGATTGCCGTGGAAGTGGGTGCTTGGCTCCGTTGCGGTGGCCCATTGGATTACGCTGTATGGCACGCTGCGACGGAACAGCGGGTGGTTTGGGCCATTGACGACGGAGTTCGGGGGGGCGGCGGACGAGGTTTGGCTAACGATCGACGATGGTCCGGAGCCGCGGGATACGCCCGGTATGTTGGAGGTTCTGGCCCGGCACGAGGCGTTGGCGACGTTTTTCATGATCGGTCGGAAGGTGGATCGCGAGCGAGAGTTGGCCCGTCGGGTCGCGGGAGCCGGTCACGGGATTGGCAATCACACCTATTCGCATCCTGCTGGTGCGTTTTGGACGTTGCCTCCCGGGATGATGCGTCGGGAAATCGTCCGGGGTGCGGACGCGATCGAGGTGGCGACCGGGGTGCGGCCACGGCTTTTTCGTTCACCGGTGGGCCTGACGAACCCATTCGTGCATCCGGTGCTTCGGAGTGAGGGTGCGCAGCTCGTGGGTTGGTCAGCGAGCGGGTTCGACGGGCTCGGGGATCGTGGCGAGGTCGTGGTGAGTCGAATCCTGAACGCGGCGAGGCCGGGGGGAATTCTCGTTCTGCACGAGGGCGGCGGGCCGGGGCGGGTCGAGACGCTGGATTTATTGCTGACTCGATTGAAGGCGCGGGGCCTCCGGTGCGTTCTTCCGGGTATGGGAACGTCAAGTCAGACGAGGAGCGGATGAGTCGCGAGGCCAAGCCGCATTACGAAAAGTGGTTTTTTCGGAAACTCTACACGCCGCCGGTCTTCGAGTTGATGGCGCGATTGTCGGGAGTGTTCGGACGACGATTCTGCCGCTGGGTCGGCCGGACGATCTCGTGGGGCTACGGCGTGACCCAGGGTGGGGTCCGCGAGGTGGTGAGGGAAAATTTGGAGCTGTTGACTGATAGACCCGTCACGCGGGAGGATGCCGTCGGGGTGTTCGAAGAGTTTGGCGAAACCATCGCGGATTTTGTGCGGTTGGGGGTGATGGACCCGAATGGGGCGGAGGACTTGTGCCCGGAACGGGTGGGATTTGAACATCTGGAAGAGGCGCTGGCGCACGGCAAGGGGGCGATCCTGGCCACGGGACACTTTGGTTTTTTTGAATTTGGTGCGCTCATGCTCGGTCACCTTGGGCTGCCGATTACCGTGGTGACGCTGTCCGAGCACGTTCCGGCGCTGACGGAATGGCGGCGAAAGTTTCGGCAGAAATGGGGCGCAGAGACGATCGAGATCGGCCCCGACGCGTTTTCTTCATTGCGGGTCGTGAGGGTGCTGGAGGAGGGCGGTTTAGCGGCGATGCTCGTCGATCGACCGCACGATCACGCGATGGAAGTGGACGTGCCGAACGGCAAGGTGTCGTTCTCCATGTCGCCCGCGCTGCTGGCGTATCTGGGTGATTGTCCCGTGGTGCCCGTGGCGATCTCGCGTCGGCCGGATGGATTGTATCGGATGGTTTCCAAGCCGTGCGTTTGGCCGCGGCGGCTGGGCGGAGATCGCGAGGCGTGCGTGAGAGCGGCAACGGTGGAAATCGCGAGAGAGCTGATCGAAGAATTCAGTCGCGCCCCGAGGCAATGGTATCATTTTGTGCCGGTCGGGGCGGGGGAGCGGCAGCGGTCGGTGTGAGGTGCGGTGATGGGGTTCCTCGGGCTTGATATGGCCTGTCGTTTCCCGTATCCCCAACCCTCCATGTTAAGATTTGTCCCAATCCTCTTCCTGGCATTTTCGCTGACCGGCTGCGGTTTATTTTCCCGCGACACGTCCAGCGCGGCGGCGTCTCCTCAGCGGATGATCCGGGTCGACTGGTATGGCTACCAGTGCTTCCGCATCAAGTCGGCTTTGGGGATCAGTGTTCTCACCAACCCCTTTTCGGCGGGGTCGACGAGTTTCTCGGTCCCCGAAGGTCTCACGCCGGAGATCCTATTGGTCACAAACGAGGACAGCGACGTGAACAACATCGATCTGGTCGACAACTCGCCGAGCATTTACCGGGGGAGTGTCGGCATGGGCACGAATACGTCGGCCGGGGTGCGAATCCTCGGTGTGCCGGTATTCACCAACCCCGACGTGCAGGACATCGCTGGAATGAACGTCGTTTATCGCTGGCAGATGGACGGGTTGAAGTTCTGTTTCCTCGGTGAGATCGACTCGGCATTGACGAAGGCGGACGCTTCGAAGATCGGAGCCGTCGACGTGTTGTTTCTACCCGTCAGTGGGACGAAGCTGACGTCGGGTGAGCGGGCTGACATCGTCGAGCGACTGCGACCGCGCGTGATCATCCCAATGGGCAGCGCGACTGCGGTGAGGAGCTATGCTTCCGGGTTTACCTCCGTTTATCCGTTGAACGGCAACGCGGCCCTGCTTTCACGCGAGGCGCTACCGGCACAGCAGACGGTGCTGCTCTTCAAGGCTCCCTGATTGCGAGTGATGAAAACGATTCTCATTGTAGGCTCCGGCGGGCGGGAACACGCACTCGCGTGGAAGTTGGCACAGTCGCCGCAGGTTGCGAAGATCCTGGTAGCACCGGGGAACGCCGGGACGGCGCTGATCGGCGAGAACGTCGATCTTTCCGCCGGAGACGTGGCGGGGATCGTGGCGCTGGCGAAAGATCGTGGCGTTGATCTGGTGGTGATCGGTCCGGATGACGCGTTGGCAGCGGGGATGGTCGACGAGTTGTCTAAGGCGGGAATCCCGGCGTTCGGCCCCACGGCAGCGGCCGCGCGGCTGGAGTCGTCGAAGGCGTTCGCCAAGGATTTCATGACGCGGCACGGCATCCCGACCGCGGAAGCGAAGGAATTCACGGAAAGCTCCGAGGCCCACCTGCACTGTCGGTCGGCTCGCTACCCGCTGGTCGTCAAGGCGGATGGTTTGGCGCTGGGGAAGGGAGTCGTCATCGCGGCGACTCCGTCGGAGGCAGGACACGCGATCTACCGCGCGATGGACGCCGGGCAGTTTGGCGAGGCGGGTCGCCGAATCGTTATCGAAGAGTTTTTGAACGGGTCCGAGTGCTCGATTCACGCCTTGTTCGACGGAGATTCCTACCTTCTCCTGCCCGACTGCCGAGATCACAAGCAGGCGCACGACGGCGGACTCGGGCCGAACACGGGAGGGATGGGGACGGTGTCGCCATCGCAGGCGCTTTCGACGGAGCTCGAGACGCAGATTCGGGAGGAAATTCTCGACCGGGTCCTGGCTGGCATGAAAGCCGACGGGATTGATTTTCGCGGAATGCTGTTCCCGGGGCTGATGTTGACCGAGTCGGGGCCAAAGGTTCTGGAATTCAATTGCCGCTGGGGTGACCCCGAAACGCAGGTTCTAGTCCGTCGGCTCGAGAGCGATCTGCTCGACCTGCTGGAGGCTTGCGTCGACGGAGGGTTGGCGGCGCAGCAACCGACCTGGCTGGCAGACACGGCAGTCTGCGTCGTGCTGGCTTCCGGGGGTTACCCGGGGTCTTACGAGAAGGGAAAACCGATCTTCGGTCTGGACGAAGCGGGCCAATCGGCGGGGGCCGTGGTTTTTCACGCGGGGACCGCGACGGAGGGCGGAGCGACCGTGACCGCGGGTGGGCGGGTCCTGGGCATTACGGCCGTCGGGACGGATCTCGCGAACGCCCGGGACGCGGCCTACGCGGCGGCAGACCAGATTCGCTTTGATAAAGTGCATCGCCGCAACGACATTGGATTCCTTTGAAAATCCGTAAATTTCTCCCGGTCCTGATTTTTTTTCCGTCCGTTCTCGCGGCGGTTGCGCAGGACGTGAGGCCGGCGCAGCCCGTCCCGGTGGAAGCGGCGCAGCCCGTGGAAGCGACGCCGACACCAACGCCGGAACCCACGCCCGAGCCAACCCCGGTGCCGACGCCGCCGCCCCTCCGGGACATGGTGGATGGCTTGAGCGAATCCCAGACCGAGCAGGCGATCTCGGCACTGCGGTCGGATTTTTTGGATCCATCAGACACGGAGGACAAGTCGATCCGTCGGGCGACCCTCGAGGGGCTGGTGCGCCGATTGTCTCCTGGCGCGTTTATCACAACGGAGGAAGCGGCGGCCCGCACGGCGGAACCGGGCGAGTTTCTGGCCGAGATCCTGGACGCTCGCATCGGCTACGTCCGACTGGGCGGGTTGGACAGCGAGTCGTTGGCGCAGATGGATTCTGCGATCGAGAATTTTGCCACGAACAACCTGAACGCGTTGATCCTCGATCTCCGGGACACGCCGCCATCGCAGGATTTCGACGTCGCGGCAGATTTTGCCCGCCGGTTTTCGCCGAAGGGCAAGTTACTGTTTTCGATCCAGAAACCCAGCGTGAAGCAAGAGCGCATCCTGACTGCTAATCAAGATCCCACGTTTGACGGCGTGTTGGTGGTCTTGACGGATCGCAACACCGCTGGGGCCGCGGAGGCGCTGGCGGCGACGCTTCGGCTCAACGCGAAGGCGATGGTGATCGGCGACGTTACGAGCGGGGAAGCGGTCGAGTTCGAAGACGTGCCACTGGGCGACGGCAAAATTCTTCGGGTCGCGGTGGCTCAGGTTGTCCTGCCGGAAGTCGGTCCAATCTTCCCCGCCGGGTTGCAGCCGGACATCCTTGCCGCACTGACTCCCGAGCGGCAGGCGGAAATTTTTCGGCTTAGTCGCGAGCAGGGTGTGAGCCAATTCGTGTTCGAGAACGAGCGTCCGCACCTCAACGAAGCGGCGCTCGTGGCGAACACGAATCCCGAGATCGATCCCGCGCTGGCCAACCGGAAACATCAGGAAAACTGGGACTCGGTCCTACAGCGTGCCGTTGATCTGGTCACGGCCATCAGCTTTTACAGCGGCCGTCAGCAGTGAAGCTTCCGACGGACGCCATTCGTGGTGGGGCTGCCGTCGTCCTGTTCGCCGCGACGGTGGTCGCCGCGCAAGACAGCGTGCTGTCTGTCGATGTCGGACCGGGGACGAAGGCCGAAGCGATCCTCGATTTGAAGGTGGACGACACGGATCTTGCGGACCCTCCTGGCTACTTTCTTTCGGAGCGACCGGTCGCCCAAGTCGTCACCCGGGTCACGGTCGAAAACGTCGGAGACACCCCAATCAAGTCTCCCGTTCTCCGCGTCGATGGGAAGCCGTTCCTCACGATGAACGATCCACTCGAGTTCCTCGGGTTGCCGAAGGAGTCACTGGGCGCTCCGGCGCTTTACAACGCGTGGACGGCCAGGAGAGTCCACGGCACCACGGACTTGCGCGGGAATCGGGATGCAGTCGAGGTGCTTAGGTCCATCGGGGCGACCTTCTGTGGAGACGACGCGCGTGCTCTGGGACGCTTGGTGGCGCCGGCTGGGATCGAGATGCGGTTTGCCCGCGTGAGCGGACATTCCGCGGGTGAGTTCAAGTTTGCCGATGGCTGGACGCTGATCGATGGCGACCAAAACACGTTTTACCTCGGACTCGACAACGTTACGCCGGTCAGTGAGGCCGATATTCTGAGCGACCCCTTCCCGGTTTTGCGAACGAAGGTCTATGGGCGCCAAGCGACGTGGTCGTCTGACGCAGCTTATTTGAACACGGCGCGATTTGGGTTTGCCGACTTGAGAGATCAGAAAAATTTCCGGGTGAAGGGAGATCCGGCTCCAACGGAGTGGACCATGCTGCCCACTGAGACGTTGACGTTTTTCCCCGGTCGCGAGCCGGAGGCGGTCGTGGCGAAAACGAAAGGTCTCGCCCAGGATTCCACGTTGATCGGAGCGACGCGGGTGGGGGAGTTCGCGGTCGATCTCGCAGCCCGGCGGAAGTCGGGGACGGCGCTGCGGTCACCGTTTCCGATTCTCTCGGTTCAGACAGCTGCCGGTGAGGTGAAGATTGCCGAACCGGGCGCGGAGCCGATCTTGCAGATCGATCTGCCGGATGGCGATCGTGCCACGTTGATTTGTCAGGCTGCGAGGGGCGCCATTCCGGGTTTGCGTTCCGGCTCGAACACGCTTGAAAGCCAGAGCGAGCTTCGCGTCAGCTTCGCGCTGAATGCGGAGGCCGGGACGCTGGTGGAAGTCGAGCCAGCGACGGTCGTGGCGGACGCGATTTTCGAGAACCACATTCCCACGTTCCGGATCTCGGGCCCAGCCGAGAAGGTCTGGTGGCAGGTGTCGGACAACCTTGGATTCACGGTCGTCCCGCCGAATTTTGATACGGTCGGGAAATTCGAACCCGTGGTCCGACTGTCGTCCCGGCTGGATCGAACGTTCCTGAACCCCGGGAAGAAGTATTATTTTCGAGCCAGGATCCGTCGCGATGGCGTTTGGGGAGACTGGAGCGAACCGGTGACGTTTAACGTTCGGAAGCCGACGCGACCGGAGATCACCGGTGTCCTGCTCGCGTCGGGGGGAGTTGCCGAGATCACCTTCGAGAAGCAGGATGGCAGTCTGCTGATCTACGGATCGAACCGCCTCGATTTCCTCCCTCAGGCCTACGCGGATCGAGAGCCCGTCCGGATCGAAGACAATCGCGTCGTCGAGGATCGTCCGAATAAAAATCTGCTGAACGAAGTCGACGGGCAGCGGGGGTTTGCGATCGTCCCGATCCGCCGGTTCTACCGCTTGATTGCGAAAGCGGACCAGTCGCTTTCGGTGCCATCTTCCCTCGCGAGATTGCCCCCGGGCGACAACCTACCTACGGCAACGGCTCTTCAGAACCGTCACGTCAAAGCAGACGGGGCGTTGACGGGACGCGACGTGGCGACTGAGCAGCCGGTCAGCGGGTGGTGAGGGGTGGTGAGCCGGTCAGACGGTGTGAACGAGCTGATAGAGAACGACGGCGCACCCGCTGAGGAGGAGCGTGATGGGGAGAAACCACGTCGTGTTTTCTTCGAACAGATCCGCTTTCGTCGGGCGAGAGGGCGGATACTTGATCTGGACTGGTGAGCCAACGGGTTCGATGGGCCGCGGGAAAAACGCGGCGGAACTGTTAATCGTGTAGCGCTTCTGATCTCGGGCCTGGAATTCGAAGACCATCCGCCAAAGGGTCAGGCCATTTTCGGATTTTTGCGCCACGTATTCCACGATGGAGCCGGTTGTCCGCTCGAACCGCACCAGCCGGACGTAGTTATAAACGAACCACAACAAGCCGACGACTGCCGCCGCACCGGCGGTTCCTGTTGCCAACGATATGCTTTCCACGACGTCAGGGAAGTCGAAGGGATCTGGTTCGACAAGATAAATGTCAGGCTGGCAATGAAGTAAACCCGCGTGTCTCGCGGCGAAACCTCGCGGCGAAAGTTTCCCGTGATTGTCGCGGTAAAGAACTGGGCGATTGCCCCGAGGCAGGGACGAGCTAACTTCGGTCCGATGCGAGTGATGGTAACGAATCAGGGTGGTGCCAGCCGGTTCGCGGTCGTCCTGACAGCGTGTTTGATCGCTTTCCTTCTCGCGGCGGCATGGACCGTCCGGTGGTTTGTCATCGAGACTCCCGCGACGGCGGCGGAGCGAGCGGTTGGGATCGCCAAGGAAGTCGGGGCGGAGATTCGCGATGCGATGCAGTTCGAGCCGACGGTGATGGTGGATAATCGAACGATCGTGAAGCAGGACGTGACGGTGGCGAAGCTGGTGACGGTCGAGCGTCCGCTGACGGAAACTCACAGCTATGAACACCGGTGGCTTGGCAGTACGAAGCGGATCGTCGTGGAGGGGGACTTCATCATTCGCGCCGGGTTCGATCTATCGAAGCCGTTTGTGATTCGAGTCGATCCAGATTCTGGCACCGTCGCGGCGACGCTGCCTCCGGCTGAGGTGATCGGGATCGACCTCGTCGATGTGCGGATTCTGGTGGACGAAGACGGGTGGATCAATCAGCTGACAAGGGCTGACCGGGAGAACGCGATCGACACGCTGCGAGATCGTGCCGTTCTTCACGCGGCAGATTCGGATCTTCTGATCCAGGCTCGCGCTTCGGCGGAGGCGCGGCTGGAGAGCATCCTTGCCAGTGAGGGACGGCAGGTGTCATTTGATCCCGCACCCACGCCGCTACAATGACATCGTTACCGACCGTTGCCCTCCTGCTGAAAGCGCCGATTCCAGGCACCGTGAAAACCCGGCTGGCAAATCAGGTCGGGAACGACACGGCGACGACGATCTACAAGCGGCTCGTCCGGCAGGTCTTGACGCAGATTCCAGTCAAGTGGAACGTCGTGGTGCACTATTCGCCGGCGGAGGCGCTTCCGAGGATGCAATCCTTCTTGGGCGAAAGGCCGGCATTTGTCCCGCAGTGCGATGGCGATCTCGGAGCGCGTCTGCGTCACGCGGCGGCTCACCATTTCGATCGGGACGCGGGTCCGCTTTTGATTATCGGCGGCGATTGTCCCTACCTTTCGATCAAGCTACTGGAAGAGTGCGCGCAGTCCCTCAGAGAGCGGGATGTCTGTCTGGTGCCGGCGGTCGACGGGGGCTACGTGTTGATCGGCCTTTCTTCGAATTACCCGGAGGTCTTCATCGATATCGATTGGAGTACGCCGAAGGTGCATCTTCAGACGGTGCGGCAGTGTTTGACTGCGGGCCTGACGCTGCGGTCGCTGGAACCGGCGTTGGAGGACGTCGATCAGCTCGGTGCCTGGCAGCGCGCTCTCGCCAACGGGACCATGCAAATCCCAGAAGAAGCGGAGCCCACAGCCACGCCGCTTCAGCCGGAGTCTGTCGCCACGCCGTAGCGGACGTCGCCTGGCGATACTCCAGAATGAAATAAACGAACGCGGAAATGCTGACGAAGCGGAGGCCGAGGTTTCGAGACGCAACGGCAAACGGAAGCGACCACGTGAAATACCACGCGTGGACGACGGGTGAGAGAACGTAGGTCGTGAGCAAGGCTTCCTCGCTGAAGGCTCGGAGAGATCGTGCTCGGAAGAGCCGCCAGAGAATGATGGCCGCAAAAGGCGCGACGAACAGCGAGTTCTGCTTGATCGTCTTCGGCCAATGTTCCTCGACGAGGCGGGGAATCAGCTCGGCACTGCGGGCGAGCTGGCTGAACTCTGCCGGGCTGAGTGGGTGGATGCCGAAGGCACCCCAGAAGAAGCCGATGGATCCGAGCAGCGGCAGACCGGCGAGCGTCGCCGCGAGGAACGCCGAGTGCCAACCGTCCCGGCGCCAGACCGTGAGAATGGCGTAGGCGGCGATGGGCGCGGAGAGGTATTTCAGGGCAACGGACAGGCCGATCAGCGCACAGGCAATGACACGACCTCGTTCGGTGGTCGCGGAATCGAACAGCAGCCAACCGGCAACGAGTGGAGCGAGAAACAGACTATCGAAGTGCGCCCCTCCGGCGCAGATGTAGATCACCAGAGGATTCCAGGCGTAGATCAGCGCGGCATTGCCGAATCGGCGCCAGAGGAGCGTGACGATGCCGAGGTCCGCGGCGATGATGGCGAACTTGAAAGCGAGGGCGGTCGGGGAAAAGAAGGCGAGGACGCGGAAGACAAGCTCGGTGAACGGGGGGTAGATCGCGGTGATCGAGGGGTGGTTGATTTTGCTCCACCAATCGGGGCGAAGGTGAACGAGCTCCGGGGAGTTTGGTGGGAGGGTGTAAGGATTGCCGCCGGCGTTCTGCACGAGGCCTTCCCAGACGTAGCGCCAAATGTCGCCCCCGGGTTCCATCGGCAGGAGGACGAGGCGGGCGGCGATCGCGACGCCGAAAAAGACGAATAGGCCGACCGACCGCAGTGCCCAGCTAACGGCAAACCCGAGTGACATGATGGCGGCGCCGATGAGAAAGCGGGGCGTGGCCTCAGGGACGCGGAAGTCGCCGTGGGGAAGCATGAGGAGCGCACCAGCGATGAGGAGGATGGCGGCGACCGCGGCGATTGGTTTTTGCCAAACGTCGACAGCAAAGCGCCCGATGGTCGTGAGAATGATGGTGCCAGCTTGGACGGAGCCTTTGATCGTTCCCGAGACTTTCGACCGTCCGGCGCTTCGAGCGTGATAAGGAACCGGGACTTCGGTGCAACGCACCCCGAGTTGCGCCGCGCGAGCCTGCATTTCGACGGTCCACCCGAAGCCCCGATCCTTCATGTCGAGCGCTTCGTAGGCGGAGCGGCGGATGAGTCGGAGCGGGCCGAGATCGTGAAAGCGGACGCCAAACAGGAGGTTGAGAAGAGAGGGGGCCAGCCAGTTTCCAAAATTCTGGACCGGTGTCATGTGCTGACGTCCCTCGGCCGTCGCGCGTCGGTCGCCGAGGACGAAGTCGGCGTCGACGGAACGTTCCAGAAGACGAGGAATCGAGTCGAGGTCGTCACTTCCATCCGCGTCGCAAAACAGGATCCATTCGCAGGACGGCGGCAGGTCGAGGCACCCGGTGAAACAGGCCTGTCCGTAACCCATCGTCGGCTCCGAGATCACTTCCGCGCCGGCTACACGGGCGACACGGGCGGTCGCGTCGGTGCTCGCGTTGTCGACCACGCGAACGTGGGTGATTCCTCGCTGGAGGAGACCTTCAACGACGGCACCGACGCTTTCGGATTCGTTGAACGCGGGAATGACGGCAACGAGCTTATCGGTGTCAGGTAACGGGGTCGGTGCGGGCTCTGGAATCCTCTCGTTTGCCAAAGCTCACTCCTCCCGTTCGGCCATCAGAACGGGTGAAGCCGGCACGCGGTCCATGACGATTTTGCCGTCGGCTTTGTAGCGGCCGAATTCCAGCACGCCAGTCGGGCAGTTGTAAACGCAAGCCGAGCAACGAACGCACTCGGGATCGGCCATCGGTTCGCCCTTGTTGGCAAAACTCATGACGTCGATGCCCTGGTGGCAGACCGACGTGCAGACGTTGCACGAAATGCATTTCTTCTTGTCGGCAAAAATCCGGAAGCGGGTGAACCGGGTGTAGATGTGCATCAACGCGGCGAGCGGGCAAGCGAATCGGCACCAGACTCGCCCGGAGAAATGAAAATACAATCCGAAGCCCAGAATTCCCGCCCAGAGGAGATCGACGAACCACGCGTAGCTCCACGGCATGACGGTGCCGCTGGTCGAGCCATTGAGCCCAAGCGCGAACAGGGTTGCAAAGATCGAATCCGGCCAGATCCAAGCTGCGAGGCGGGCGAAGAAGATGAGAAACGAAAAGCCGAGGAAGACCTGGCCGACCATGTTCAGCCGGTTCCAGAACGGGCCGTGCGGCATTTTGTGGCGATGGGAATCCCCGAGCGTTTCGGCCATTGCCCCGCACGAGCACACGAACCCGCAGTATGCGCCCTTGCCCCATCGGAAGATGATCAGCGGGATGATGACGAATGTCTGGACGAGACTGATGACCAGCCAGGCCCAGAGAGGCTGCTCGGTGAAAACGTTCCAGATGAAAAGCGGCCAGGCGAGGATCAGTCCAAAGGCGCGCCAATATTCCCGACCACTCCCGTAATCGACGGCGGGGAAGAGTCCGTCGGCGATGGACTTGCCGACTCCCGCGTCGAACCAGCCGTTGTGGCCGGCCCACGGGAGCAAGACGTAAGGAAGGAGGAAAAGGGGGATGATCTGAAATGCCGCCAGGGCGGTCGTTTGCCGCGTGATGTAGGGCGTCCGCCGCATCGTGATCCGGCGGAAACCGAATATGACGATCAAAGTGCAGTAGAGGAGCGAGTAGTAGAAGCCGGGGTCGCCAATGGAGAAGCTGAGCGTTCCGAGAAGATTGGAAGGATCGGTGAACCCGCTGCCCAGCGAGTTCCACCATTCGGCGAAGTTGAACGGGAACCAATTCCGCTCTTTGAAGAATTCGTAAATCGGCAACCACGTCCCGCCCTTCTTCCACTGGTAGATGAACGTGAAGGCGGTGAGGATGGCGACGAGCGTGATCCAGAACTTCACGTTGCGGTCGTTGCTGATCTTCAGGTCTGAGCGCCGGAAGAAATCGAGCGGAGCTTCTCGTCCGATCATCGCGTAAACGGCTTCGTTTGGGATGGTGCGGTCGGAGCCGTCGGCGGTCTCGAGCGTGACTTCGTCGTCGCGGATCTCCTTCACGCTCGATTCCATCTCGAGTGTGACCGAGTCCCCTTCGCCGAGGGCCTCGAGCTTCTCGACATTCTCGGGTTTGGGCCGGGAGAACTCGGGTTTGCGATAGCTGAGGGTGACGGTCGCACCGGCGTCGCCGAGCGCGATGGCGGTCTCCATGGCGGAGTCGCCACCCCCCACGACGAGGACGTTTTTTCCTTCGAGATCCTTGGGGTCGTGCAATCGGTGATGGACCTTGTCGAGCTCTTCACCGGGAACGCTGAGCGAGCGATAGTTGCCGCTGCGACCGATGGCGACGACGACTCGTTGGGCGCGGTGGGTGTTGCCGTCGGCGTCGTGGAGTTCGAGTTGGCCGTGACGGCGGTCGATTTTCTCAATCCGGGCATCGGTCGTCTCGATCCCACTTTTTTCCTGATACCCCTTGAGTTCGTCGAGCAGGTCTTCCTTCACTTCCGTGGAAAACTGGAGGTTCCCCGCGGGAGTCATGTCCGTCGGGTAGGTGTAGATGGGTTTGCCCTTCGGGAAATCGACGACGGTCGAGAACGGCTGCTTGGCTTCGAAGAGTTGGTAGGTGAGGCCGCGATTGTCGGCTTCCATCGCCGCGGCCAGCCCGGAGACTCCGGCGCCGATGATGGCGACATCGACCACGCCATCGCCGCCGGTTCCTGGCGAAAAATCGGAGTCGTCCGTGATCGTGCCGATGACTTTGGCTCCCGTGTCGGATGAGAATTTTAGCAGCGGAATGCCGGTGAGATCGCCGACGATGTAAACGCCCGGCACGTTCGTGGAGCCGTCGCCGTTCATCTGCGGAGCTTTCTCCACGGTGCCCGCCGGCCACTGGCCGTGAAGCCAATGGTAATAGCGAGCGATCGGGTTGCGCGAAGTCGAGGCAGACATGATGGGGTGGGGCGAAGGGGGGATGTCGGTCGGCTAGAGTCGGCCTTCCTCGAGATCGTAAACGTCGAACCAGACGTAAACCGGACGGCCCGTCGGAACGTTCTCGGGAATGTAGTCCTCTAAGAACCCCTGAAGCTTCGGCTCCATCTCGCTGATCCGCTTATCGCGAAGCCCGTTGTTCCACTGGATGATCTCGATCCGTTCGCGATCCTTCGCGTTTTGATGGATCCAAGTGGCGACCTCGTCGTCGGAGGCACCGGTGGCGACGAATTCCTTGAACGCGTCACCGGTAATCCCGGTAAAGTCGAAGAAGACGTTATCGAGCGGGCAGTCGTAATGATATTCGGCGAGGGTGTCGGCGACAGCGGCGCGGCACTTGTCGAGGGTGCGGGCAGCGATGACGTAGCCGCCGATCATTTCGCGAGGGCTGCGCGGGACGTCGGTGGAGAGGTCTTTGGCGAGGGCGGAGAGTTTTTCGGAGTTTGGCATCATCGTTCGGTGGGTTGAGAGTCTCGACGCTTACGAGGCGGGGGCGGACGCATTATTCCGCGGAAATCCTGGTGAATCATCGCAGCGAAAGCTGCGGAAGATCGTTGGGCGACCATGGATTTAGCGAATAGTCGGACTGCCGAATGGCCGTTGCGCGATCGTGGGAGAGCCAGAGAGCGGAATTGACGTCAAAGCCGAGGTGGCGAGGCGCGAAGGGGGTCAAATTTTTCGTGGCGAGGTCGAAAAGTCGCGCGGCTGGAGGCAGGCGTCGGCCGTGAATCCGGTGAGCCGGATGCCGATATTGGTGCCGAAGATGGACGAAAGCGCCCGCGAGTTGGATCAACCCCTTGTAGTAGGTCCAGTCCGGTCCGGTCGTTTCGAGCCAGAGCTGTTCGAGGACGTCGTGGGCTTCGTAATAATCTCCTTGGTTGAAGCACGTGAAGTATCCCGCGTAGGCGGGATGCCGGTCGCCGTTGGAATCGGAGTCGAGTGCCGCCATGAAAGCCTGGACACGGTCGGATTTTTTCATGTGCGTGGGGGGGAACGTATGTGGTAATCGATACCGTTTGCAGGAAAATCTCCGACAAACTCAGCCCGTCCGCGGAGCTTATGCTGGCTCGTTGATCGGCGTTCCCGCCGGGAAGCGGGCGCGTCGCAGTTTGCTTCGATGACGGCGGTGCAAATTGCGCTATTGGGTCTCGCGGGCATCCTCGCGGTGGGGTCGGCAGCATTCTCGGCTTTCGAGACGGCAATCTTTGCGCTGAACGACGACCGGCGGCGAAAGTTGCGGTCAAGTGCGCCCAAACGGGCTGATGCGTTGACTGAATTGCTGGATCGCCCGGAGGCCGTGGCGAATTCCGTCGTCTTGGCAAACGCCCTGATGAACCTGCCGTTGATGGTGATCATTCTTTACGTCCTTGGCGGTGCGTCCGGGCGAGATCTGGGATGGGGTGTGCTGCTGGGGGTCTTCGCCGTGATCATCGTGGTCTGTGATCTGCTTCCAAAAATGTTGGCTCTGTCTGCGCCCGTCCGGACGGCGCGACTTGGCATTCCGCTCATCAAGTTTTTGCTGCCCGGATTGGACCCGATTTGTGCGGCCCTCTACGGGGTGAGTGACCGCATCGTGGCTGCGGTGGTGCCGCGATCGCTCTCGCCGATGCCCCATCTCACGGACGATGAACTCGAGACGCTCGTCGAGATCGGGCGTTCGGAAGGAACGATCGACGAGGCGGAGAGCCGGTTGATCGCGGAGCTCATGAAGCTCGCGGAGGAACCGGCACGGCATTGCATGACGCCGAGGACGGACGTGTATTTTCTGCCGGACAACCTGACGAACGACGCGGCGGCAGACCAGGTGAGACGAAAGCGCTATCGCCGGGTGGTCGTCCGGGGAGAAACGCCGGATGACGTGGTGGGTCTGCTGGACGTTAAGCAATTTCTCCTCGAGCCCGATCGTTCCTACCTCGAGTGCTTGCAGCCGCCGGCGTTCGTTCCCGAAACGATCAACGCCCTCGAGTTACTACGCTCGTTTCTCAATCGCCGGCAGCATTTCGCCATCCTTTTGGACGAATACGGGGGGATCGAGGGGGTGGTGACGCTCTCGGACTTCATCGAGGAGCTGCTCGGGGAGGAGGGATCCGAATCGTCGTCGGAGCACTACATCGAGTCGCTCGACGGAGGGCAGATCGTTGCGGCGGGTAGTGCCAGGTTGGACGACCTCCGGGAGAAGCTTGGCTGGCACGAATTGGCCGGGGAGGAAGCGGACTCGATTGGCGGGTTCGTGGTCGAGCACCTGGGGTTTCTGCCGAAGGCCGGGACGGCTCTGACGACCGACGGCTGGCGCATCACCGTGCGGCGAGCGACGCGTAAACGCATCAAAGAGGTGCTGCTGGAGCCCACTTCGGAGCGGTTGCCGCGTCCGCAACTCGAGGAGGACGCCGCGTGACTTGGCTCGTGATCCTTGCCTGCTTGGTGATTTCTTTCACCTTCGCCGGAATTGAATCCGGCGTGTTGTCGGTGAACCGGGTTCGGCTCCGGCACTACGCGCTACAGGGCGAGGAGGCGGCACTGCAACTCGACGCGCTGCTCGTGCGAATCGAACGCCTCATGATCACGGTCGTGCTGGTGACGAACGCCGCGAACATCCTCGGGGTGACGCTCGCCTATTCCGAGTTTGCCGCGCGCTTCGGGGCGCTCGGGGGCGCGGCGGCTATCCTCGCGCTTCTCCCGGCTTTCGTTCTCCTGCTGGAGTTCTTACCGAAGGCGATCTTTCGACGGTTTCCGTATCGGACCCTCGTGATCTACGCGCGAATCCTGAAGGTGACTCACTGGGTGCTCGGGCCGTTGGTGAGCTTGGGAGCGCGGGCTCTCAAGCCGGCGTTTCTGGCGCAACGGGAACCGCGGAGGCGGGGAATCGTGGGGATCGACGACCTCAAGCGCGTCGTTGCCGACAGCGCGGAACGTGGGCAGATGACTGCGCTGGAGCGAACGTTCGTCGACAACGTGATCGAATTTCGCGAGGCGAAGGTGCGCGACGTGATGGTGAGAATGGAGCAGTCGATCTGCCTGCCGACGAGGACCGAAGTTTCCGCCGTGCTGGAGCTCGCGCGAGGAACCGGTGAGGACCGGTTTCCGTTGGTCGCAGACGACGGCGGGGTCCAGGGGATCTTGCGGGTGTTCGATTTGCTGCGGGACGATGTGCGGGGCGGGCGCGCGCAGTCTTACGCTCGGAGGCCGATCACGGTGGCGGCCAACGAGCGAGCCTTGTCGGCACTCAGCAAGCTGCGGGCCGCGCGGATGCAGCTTGGAATCGTGACCGGACGTGATGGCAAACCGGTCGGCACGGTGCGCACGGAGGCTCTCGTGAGGCGGCTGCTGGTCGGTGGGCGGTAGCTCGTCGAAGCGGGTCAGCCTTCCGATTGTGAGTTTTTCGCTTTCGAGATGAGCGGCGGGCGGGGCGAGGTTTCGCGTGCGCGATGGGACGAGGGAAAGGGCGGTTGCCCCCGAGGGGTTCCGCCTACGAGCGGTCGCCGCGGTGGGTTTCCCGCTCCAGGAGATCGAGATAAACCCCCGTGCCGAATCCGTTGTAGTGGGTGCCGCGTTGTCCGCGGCCCGTCTCCGGACTGATGACCTCGTAGAAGGAACTGTTGTTGACGAAGAGGTCGATGGTCTCGCGCGCGAGGAGATCGGCGTGCGACGTCAACCCGCGGCGATCGAGGGCGTCGATGAGGAGACGATTCGTCGATCCCCAGATCATTCCACGCCAGTAATTCTGCGGCTCGTAACTCGGCTCGTCCGCCAAAACGGTGGCGATGCCGTGGACCGGCCAGGCTGGCGAGCCAGGGCGGACGTAGGTGTCGGCCAACTGTTTTGCGATGGCCTCGGGGGCGAAAACGATGCTGTTGAGGGCGGGTCCAACTTTCACGAGGATCGATTCGCCATTGAGCTTGCTGAAGTAGTATTCGCGGTCGGCGTCCCAGAGGTGCTCGTGAGCCTTCTCCGCGAGGAAGCGGCGGCGGTCGCGAAGCTCGTCGACTGCGGCGGTGTCGCCGAGTTCCGTGGCCATTGCGATGAGTTCGTCGCAGTCGACAACGAGTGCTGCGACGATGTCAGGGTTGACGGTTCGCTCGGTCTCCATCATCCCACCATCGATCCGGCAGCGGTCGTAGATCGGGCTGTTGTCGTAGCTGATGGCCTGGGTTTTTGGCAGTCCGCCGCAGGTATCGTCGGCCTGTTCGATCCACCAATCGTTGCTCTCTTTGCCGGTGCGGAAGGCAGCGGCCAGAAACTTGCGGTCGCCGGTCGTGCGGTAGAGCGAGTGGGCGGCCCAACTGAAGATGGGTACCTGCGTTTCCTCGCCCGCGCCTTCGTTGGCGATGCACGCGGAGAGGGGCATCGTGCCGGGACGCTTCAGGTCGATGAAGTTTTGCAACCACTCCTGACAGAGTGGGGCGTTGACGTTGCGGTAGCCGAGGACGGAGAAACAGGTGTCCCAGAGAAACATGTTGCGCCAGAGCGCGGTGACGCAGGACGCGAGGCAAGAGCCGGTGAGGACGCCGCTCGGGCTGTTGTTCGATGACTCGATGGCCCAGATGGCTTCGACTGCCTTTGCTCGCTCGGCATCGGAACACTCCGGTAGCTTCTGCGTCCGAGTTTTCCAAAATTCGAGGTTCTCGGCGTCGTGAGACGTGCGAATCGCTTCTTCAGCCAGCGGCCCGAGTTTTGCAACGGATTCCAACGGGCCGACAGCGAGGGCGAGCACGGTCTTGCCAGCCGGAAGTTTCAGTTTCGACCCGCTGTGAGTGCCTTCGGGCACGAGGGAGCCGGTCGCCAGCACGCCGGCCATGTCGGTGTGCTCCATGCGGATTCCGTGGCTCTTCGCCTCCTGGTTGGCTCCGTGTCCCCAGCAGATGAGAAATTCCTGCTCCAGCACGCCGCCAAAGTTTTTGAAGTCGCAGGCGGGGCCGACGAAGAGTTCCCGGGCTTCCGTGCAGTCGAACTCGAACCGAAGGACGTCGGGCGCGTAGAACGAGGTCGTCAATTTGACCCCGTCTGCCCCTTGCACGTAACGGTCGGGCGCCGAGTCCTCGAGTTCGGGACGCGGGCGGCAGTTGATCCGAAGGAACGGGCGGGAGAGCGTGCGAAAGGTCCAGCCCGATTGACCGGTCACTTCCAGAGCTCGGAACCCGATGAAGCTCTCGGCGGGGTTCAGAAGTAACTGAGAATCGCGGTAAAGGATGTGGTGGGAGCGAAAGTCGAGGGAGTTTTCCATGGCGGAATCTTGAAGAGCAGACTTTATTGTGGAAGTAGAAAAGAAGAACGCCTCAACGTTGCCGCGATGGTCGCAGTGGTTGGTGCGTCCTAAATCGCATCCTCGAAAGAGACGCGCACAGAGTTGAATATGAAAGTTTCCCCCCGATCAATATTCTCGGCACTGGTTTTCGCCACGTTTGCCGCGACCACTCACGCTCAGACCTCGGACGGCCTGCTTCGCCTGACTCCGGCTCCGACGACTTCACTCGCGCTCGACTCCCCGCGGATCGACCTGACCGGGACGTGGCGCATTAAATCCAATCCGCCGTCGTCATTTTATCAGTCGACCCCGGAAGGGTTCTCGTCGGATACGATCGAAGTGCCCTACGACCACGAGTTGGCGGGGTTCACAACGGCGCGCAACGGATACATGCGGAACTTTGACGTCCCGGCGGCCTGGGAGGGTCAACGGGTGAAACTCCGGTGCGACGAGATCGCGGCGGAGGGTCAGATCTGGGTGAACGGGATCGAAATCGGCTCGCACATCGGTCATTTCACGCCGTTCGAGTTCGACGTGACCGACGCGATCAACTTCGGCGGGGAGAACACGATTGCGATCCAGACGTGGAAGAACGGAATGAACGGAGATACCGTCGTGAAGAAAATCTCGGGGTATTCCATTCACCCCAATGGCGGAATCACGCGAAAGCTTTACCTGTTCCCGGTTCCGCCGGTGAACATTGCCAGTTTACACGTGGCGACTGACTTCGATGAGGCGTTCGTCGATGCGGAATGCAAAGTCGATGTCGCCATCGCAAACGAAAGTGCTTCCGACGCGACCAATCTGCAGCTGCGCTTCAAGTTGACCGACGCTGACGGAGCGGACAAAGCGGTGACTCCCGCGACCGTTCCGCTGGGGAACGTTGCGACTGGCGCGACGGGTGACGAGGTGGTTTCGTTCTCGGTGGCGAGTCCGCTGCACTGGGAATCCGAGCATCCCAACCTGTATCAATTGGAAGTGACCCTGCTTTCCGGCGAAGAGGTCCTCGAGACGATCACGAAATCAATCGGGTTCCGGGAGGTAGAGATTCGCGGGAAAGAGATGTTCGTGAACGGGAAGCCGATCAAACTGAGAGGGGCAAACCGGCACGTGACCCATCCCCAACGAGGGCGGAGTCCGACTCCCGAATTGGCTCGAAGGGACGCCGAACTCTTCAAGGCGGCCAATTGCAACTTCATTCGGACTTCGCATTACCCGCCTTCGGAAGAATTCATCGAAGCCTGTAACGAGCTGGGAATTTTTGTGGAAGTCGAAGCACCGCTGAGTTTCTTCAGCGCCAACAACAACACGGACATCGAAGAAATGCGGGATTACGTCACTTACGTGAATCTGAAGATGCTCGAGCGTGATCGGACTCACCCGTCGGTGTTGTTCTGGTCAGTCGCCAACGAATCGGTCTGGGACTCCGGTGACAAAGATGTCTTCACCGAAGCCACGGTGGCGGTAGCGGAAGAGGATCCGTCGCGACCTCTGACGTTCATGTGGTATCCGCAGGACCCGGAGAAACGGGACCTCATTCCGATCGAAGCGCAGCACTATCCGGGCATGAACGGAATTACCCAGGATCGATCCAAGGTGACGATTTTCAGTGAATACGCGCATTTGCCCGCCTACGCGCCGGACGAGATGATCACGGACCCGAGCGTGGAGGACAGTTGGGGGCCCGTGATCAAGATGCTTTGGAACGCGGTGTATCAGAGCGAGAGCGGGCTCGGTGCCGCGATTTGGTGCGGCATCGATGACACGATGTATGCGCCGCTTCAGAACGGGACGAACGAGCGTTTCGGCGTCGCGAAGTGGGGCATCATCGATGGTTGGAGACGGCCCAAGCCAGAATTCTGGCACACCCTCAAGGCCTACAGCCCGACGTGGATTGCCGACGACAATCTCGAACTCGACCCGACCGCGCAGACGTTCGAGCTCGAGATCGAAAATCGGTATAATTTTTCGAACTTGAACGAACTCACCATTGAGTGGGAGGTGGCGGGTCAGTCCGGCACGGTGACGGCCGACGTTCCCGCCCGACAGAAGGGCACTCTCTCGATCCCGTCGCCGGGAGGCGTGGGCGTGGACGACGTTCTGCGGCTTTCGTTCCTGCACGACGACGGTCGGTTGGTCGATCAATACGCCATTCCGATGGCTGGCTCCGACTCGGGGTCGGGAGCTTCATCGCAGAACGTGACTTGGACGTTGGAGCAAAACAATGACCAGGTCGTGGCGACCGGCGGAGACATGGTCTGGAAAATCGACAAGAGCACGGGAAAGATCATCGAGGCGTCGAAGGCTGGGACCCCAGTGGTGACCGGTGGACCGCATTTCAGCTACCTGAAGACTTTTTCGAACACGCAGCAGAGAGACATGAAGAAAACGGAGGGCGACCTGATGTTCGGAGTGGTGGACGGATGGACACTCACCGGTCTCGAGGCGACCCAGGCGAACGGGGAAACGAAAGTCACTTGGAGCGGCAACGTGTCCAAAGGATCGATCAGTGGAAGTTTCGCATTCCTTCCGAACGGAGAAGTTCAGGTGGAATACGAGTTTACCCCCGACTTCATGAAACTGTGGGAGGAAGACGACCTTCTTCACTCCAGCCAGAAAGGAGGAGATCACGAGTTCAGGTCTTACAAGCAGGACGGATCGGGTGTTCTCGCCAACAAGAACAAAGAATTTTTCCCGATTGAAACCACGGCTGCCACGCCCCGGCAGGTTGGAATGGAATTCGAATTGCCCGTGGCCTTCGATCAGTTGCGGTGGGAGTGCGAGGCAATCTGGACCGCGTATCCGGAAGATCACATCGGCCGACCGAAGGGAACGGTAGAAGCCTTTCCAAACGGAAACGCCGCTCCGGAGGATCTCCGCACGCCGCTGGAGGGGTCGTGGGCGTATGATCCGTTCGTTTTGGGATGTAACGACTTCCGCTCTTCGAAGCAGAACGTGTTGTCGGCGGCATTGGTGAGCCCGGACGGGTTGGCACTACAGGTTCTCTCGGACGGGTCTCAGAACACCCGGGCTTTCGTTCACAACCAGCGGGTGAACCTGCTGGTCGATGACTTCCAGGGAGGACCCTCCGAGAAGTTCATGAGCCAGACCTACGGGAAGGGCAACCGGAAGGAGATCAAATACGGCGAGTCCTTCGGAGGAACGATCCGCCTGAATCTGGTCGAGCTCGCCGATGCGGGCAACGCCGCTCCCACGTGCTCAATCGCCGCACCGGCGGCTGGTGCGACCCTGCCCGCGGGGGACATCGAGGTCACCGTCGATGCGGGAGACGACAACGGAATCGTCAAAGTCGAACTGTGGCGGGACGACGTTCTCGTAAGAACGTCGGGGAGTGCTCCGTTCGTATTCAACATCCCGGGCTGGAGCAAGGGGGAGCACACGCTCGAGGCGCGCGCTTATGACGCCGCAGGATTGGCTGCAAGCGACAAGATCTCGGTCACCGTCACTGATGATGCACCCCAGAACAATGCGCCCTCGGTTTCGTTTTCGACTCCGCTTCGCCAAGAAATCTTCCCGACGGGGAGTGACGTCTTCGTCAAAGCCATCGCGGAAGACGGCGATGGCGCGGTGGCTAACGTGAAGCTCTACCTGAATGGATCGCTGGTGCGGGAGGAGAGTCGGGCACCCTACGAGTGGGGAAGTGTTTCTCAGGATGATGGCGCACTCACGAACCTGTCCAACGGGGTTTACGAACTGGAAGTGGTCGCTACGGACGACCAGGGCGCGGTCAGCAGTGCGACGCTTAGCTTCACCATGGCACCGCGGTATTCACTGGCCGAGACCATCGAGGCGGAGCGCTTTACCGAGCAGAACGGGGTCGGGGTGTCGGCTGGCGGCACGGGAGAAAAGGCAGAGTTCGTGGCGGCCGGATCTTGGGCGAAGTATGACGATTTCGACTTTGAGAACGGGGCGACTCGCTTTCGGGTATCTTTGGCGGGGGGGCCGGCGGGCGGAATCGTGGAGCTTCGAACCGGATCACCCGACGGAAACCTGATCGGAACGGCAGAGGTGGGCGAAGCCGGGGAAGCCGGTGGCTTTGCGACGGTTGACGGGGCTCTCGCCTCGGTGCCGGCCGGGACCATGGATCTTTTCTTGGTCTTTCTGGGCGATGCGGGCAGCCAGCTCGACGTGGACTGGTTCGCAATTACCGACCGCGAGGGCACGCTTTACAGTGAGGACTTCGAAGTGAGTGAGGGCTTCAGCAATCTCGTCCGTTCGGAAGGACGGAACTGAATCAGCTTTACTGCCATGCCGCTTGATCGTCGAACGTTTCTCAAGCTGGCCGGGGTCGCGGCGGGCAGTCCTTTCTTGACCCGGCTCGATTCCGTTTTGGCAGAGTCGCCAGGCGGGCGGGGGATGGAGCGTCTGGGCGTGACCACGGTTTCTTTGCACCAGTGGTTTCCAAAGACTCGCAAGGGCAAGCACGCGGGATTGGATCTGACGTTGGAAGAGATTCCGGCGTTCATGGTTCGGGAATTCGGCGTCCGGAACGTCGAGGTCTGGAGCCGCCACTTCTCGGATACCTCGCTGGAGTTTTGCGCAAAGCTGGCTGGGATCGCGAAAACCGAGGGCTGTCGGATCATCAACATTCAGCTCGACGGCAAAGATGACGTTTCGGCACCGGACGAGGCGAAGCGGCGGGCAAGCCTCGCGACGGCGAAAGAGTGGATGGATCGTGCGGCGGCGTGCGGAGCGGGGTCGCTGCGGGTGAACGTAGGCGGAGCGTCCGGCCCCTTCGATGCCGCGACGAGTATCGATTCGTTCAGCGAGCTCGCGGAGCGTGGCGAGACAGTGGGAGTCAAGGTCTTGGTCGAGAATCACGGTGGTAATTCGGTGAATCCGGACAACGTCCTTGCGATCGTGAACGGTGTGGACAGTCCGTGGTGCCGGACGCTGCCGGACTTCGGAAATTTAGACGGGAAGGCGACGGACGAAAAACGGTTCGATGTTCTCGAGAAGCTGGTGCCCGAAGCAGGTCTAATCTCCGCTAAAGGAAAGGCGTTCGACGCGGGAGGTGAACACACCAGCTATGACCTCGGTGCGTGCGTGCGGTTGGCGGAAGAGCTGGGATACCGCGGTATCTATTCGGCGGAATTCTGGCCAAAAGGTCCGCAGGGACTTTCGGATCTCGACTCGACGCGGCGGATCATCGAGATCGTGCGAGCGAATCTCGCTGCTTGACGAGCCCCGCGGTTCGCTCTGAACGAACGTTTGGGTAAACGTTGATCTGCGCGCCCTACCAGAAGATTGCGTAGAGGATAACGGTGCAGAGGCAGACGCCGATACCGCCCGCTTTCGCGAGAGGTGAGGAGACGAGCTCGATCTTGTCGTTGACCGGCATTTTGACGGGTTCCGCCAGGGGGTTCAGAGCGGTGAGAAGGCCGCAGAGTCCGAGGACGAGGAGGAAGCAGATTCCCATTCGGTCGAGAAACGAGACTTCCGGTGAGAACCAGAGTCCGCTCCGAACCAGGAGGTCTCCGCCGAACCATTTGAAGAATCCGTAGAGGATCGCGTTCGAGACGATTCCCAGCCAGCCGATGTAGCGCGGGGCTTTCGGAACCAGGAATCCGAACAGGAAAACCGCGAGGACGCCTGGACTGATGAACCCCTGAAATTCCTGGATGAAGGTGAAGATGCCGCCAAATTCCGGCCGCCCAAGTTGCGGGGCGATGATGGCCGCGATGGTGACGAAAAGCACCACGCAGATCCGCCCGGAGGCGACGAGTGCCTTCTGCGAGAGGTCATTGCCGTTAAACTTACGACCAATCTTCGCGACGATGTCCATCGTGGCGATGGTGGAGGCGGAGTTCAGCATCGAGGCGAGTGAACTGACGACGGCACCGAAGATGGCCGCTAAGACAAACCACGTGAGCCCCGGCTTCAAGAGGTTGCGAAGCAGGGTGCCGAACGCCGCGTCGTAATCGTAGCCGACGAGCCGGGAGGCGCTGTCCACGGTGCTCGCGCTTGCCCCGGATAGAGCGGATTGGTTTGCCGCAAAGAATTCGCCTTCGCTCGCGCTGCGAGGGGGGAGCTCGACGGTTGCGCCGGTTTTTTTGGCGTTGTGCGAGATGATCCGTCGGGCCAGGTCGGGATGCAGGGAAGCAAAGCTCTGCGACATCGGAAAGACCTGTTCGGAGCCGGATTCGAACTTCGCGATGGTCTCGGCATTCTTGGTGTCGGCCTGTTTTTTGAGATCTCCGCTGAAGAGGTTGAAGGCGAGAATCCCCGGGATCACGACGACGAAGGGAATGATCAACTTCAGCGCGGCGGCGAAGACGACGCCCTTCTGTCCCTCGGCGAGCGACTTCGATCCCAGCGTTCGCTGCATGATGTATTGGTTTAGGCCCCAGTAGAAAAAGTTGGGAATCCAGAGCCCAAGCATGAGGGCCGTCCAAGGGATTTCGGGATCGGTTGCGGGCCGCCGCATGTGGAGTTTGCCGCCGGAGCCGTTCGGTCCGTCCGCAACGGGGCCGGCGTTGAGGAGCTTGAAACGTTCGATGGCGCCAGCCTGTTCGATCTGATCGACCGTGGCGTCGGAGGTGGCGACTTTGGTGAGCATCAAGTCCTGCGCGGGCATGTCGCCGAGTTTTTGAAACGCAAGAAACATGACGGCAGCACCACCCACGATGAGCGCGGAGCCCCAGATCAGATCCGTCCACGCACAGGCCTTCAGGCCGCCGATGAAGACGTAGGCAGCGGCACTGAGGGCAATGATCCAGCACCCGACGGTGATGTTGCCGAGGTCGAGTCCGAGGACGCTCGTATCCTGAAAGAACACCGAGACGACTTTGGCACCGGAGAAGATGACCGACGCGGTCGGGACCCCCACGAGAATCACCATGGTGGCAATCGCCATGATGGTGCGGGAGAACACGCCGAAGCGGTATTCGAGGAATTCGGGAATCGTGTAGAGTCCGCACCGCAACAGCTTGGGAAGAAACACGAAGGCCACGACGACGAGCGTGATGGCAGCCATCCACTCGTAGGATGCGATCGCCATTCCCAGCCAGTCGGCGGCTTTGCCCGACATGCCGACAAACTGCTCGGTGGAGATGTTCGCCGCGATGAGCGAGAATCCCACGAGCCACCAGGTCAGTCCGCGACCGGCCAGAAAGTAATTGCTGGCGCCGCTGTCGGCATCGACTTCTTCGCGGTTGCTTTTCCAGATGCCGAAGGTGATGACGCCGACGACGGCGACGACGAAGAGGATGAGATCAAGTGTGCTCATGGGAGGGGATTACTTTTCTGAGGGAGGGGGGACGTTGGAAAGAGCGACGGGAATCAGGAATCCCGCGGCTCTTCGTCGGGAAAGGTAGTAGAAACGTCGTAGCGGAGGAATTGATATCCTGGCGCTTCGTCGATCTCAAAGTCGACTTGGCCATTTTCCCCGACGGTCTCGGTCCACGATCTTTCCGACAGGAGATCCGTCAGGGTGATCTCGGAGCCTGCCTTCACAAATTTCAGCTCGATCGCTTGCGTGGATTCCGGGTTCTCCAGCTGGCGGAATACGGTCAGGTATCCGGCCTGCTGATCCGGAAGCACGCACTGAAAACCGGACCAACTTCGGTTGTCGGGTTTGTCGCCGATCGGAAAGACGTAGCCTTGGTAGATCTCGTCGCGGTGCGCGCGATAGGCGGCGAGGAGCGGTCGGATGAGCTTCCGCGCCTCCTCCGTGTAGTGCTGCGTGTTTTGGACGAGGATCGGCGAACTCATCAGTGTCTGGGCGACACAGTAGTCCTGCGGATGCTGGTCCGCGTCGGATCCCTCCATCTCGACGTGATCGACGTTCGCGGCGGTGAACTGGAATTTGTTGAGATTCAGGTAGCGAGCGCAGTGCCAGGCATCGCGAAGGACGAGATAGGGCACGTAGTTTTTCAGCCGATTTTCCACGTAGATGTTTCCGTATTCGCGACCGAAGAAGTAGCCCATCCGGGGGCTGATCTCGGTCACGTCCCAGTTGATCCGAGCGGCGTGATCGCTGTGAAGGATGAGCTCACGCGCTTTAGCGGTCATCGTCTCGACCGCGCCCATGTTGCCGAGCCACGAGAAGTCGATTTTGAAATATTCGAAACCGCCCTCGTCGTAGTTGCGGATGAGGTCATCGGTGGTGGCGGTCACGGAGAACCAGAGGCCCAACCTGATGTCTTTCTCCTGCGCGTAGTCGCGCACGGTCTTCCAGCCGTCGGGATAGACGGGGTAGCGATCGGACTCGTAAACGGAGTAGGCGGCGTCGGTCTCGTCCAGGGCGTTGGATTTTACCGGGTGCCAATTCACGTAATCAAATCCCTGCCAACCATCGTCGATTTGTTGGACGTCGACACCGAGGTCAGCCTGACTGTCGATCTCGGTCAGGACGTTGTCCTCCCGCGCTTGGATCTGTGCGTCTCTCTTGTTCTCGGCGCTGCCCCACGTGTTGGCCATGATGTAAATGTCGTGATCGGGATCGATGGGATAACGGATCCGATCCCAGACTTTGAGTGCCAGGTTCACGTCGTCATCGTCTCCCTCCGCCATCACGAGCCAGTTCGCCCAGCATGAGTGGAAGCGATCCGAGCCGACGTCTTCCAGTAGCCAGCCGAGACCGGTGATTTCGATGCCGTTCTCCGCAAGGATGAATGCGCCCGTGTTGGCACCGCCATTCGGTGTGTTGACGCACTTGTGGGATTCTTTCACGAGCGTCAGGCTGGCTGATGCCTGCCTGGCGGTGATTAGGTTCGCCCAATCGATTGTCTGCGGCGTGGAGTCCACGAACTCTTCCTTGAGTAGCTCGGTTTCACGGGAGTTTCGGCGTTGGGTGTCTCCGTAGTAGCCCACGGCCGTCACTTCCACGCCGTCGAGCGGAATGCGGATTTGATCGGCGATGTCGGCGGCCTGCGGATCAGATTCCGGGGTCGTGCTGCCCGGGTCGCCGGACCCGCAGTCGAGGTAAGCGACGAGTTTCGCGCCGTCCGGAGCGCTCGCCGTCAGGTCAGGCATCCGATCGGCTGGAATGCCTTCGACCAGCGAGGTCTCGGCGTCGTGTTCGTAGAGCCAGGCTTCGCTGATGGTGCTGTTTGCGCCGTCCGTGAGAACGATCCACGCTTGCACGCCCCCGTCGGAAAAGATGGCGGGCTGAAGCTCGACGATTTGCTGGCCGACGTCTGGTTGACTGCTGTCCCAAGTGGGAATTGGCGTTTTTTCGATGATCGTGTCGAATTGCGTCCCGTCCATGTTCGCGAGCACGACGCACTGTTCGCGCCCGACGTCCTCCCAGTTCCACCAGCTGAGACCGAGTGAGTATTGTTTTTCCGGATTCAAGCCCTTGAAGCGGAGTTCAACCGCTCGCTCGTCGGTCGCGGCGGACAAAAATGCCGATGGGATCGTTGCGTCTGGCGTCACGTTCGATTCCTCCTGTTCTCCTTTAATGACTCGGATGGTTGGTGCGGGATCGTCCGTGATGACGTGGGAATCGCCCCGTCGCAGACGCAATTGGGTCCGCAACCCCGGCGCGTTTGGGTAAGCCCAGACGACGTGCTGGAGATGGAAGTCGGACTCTGGATAGTGGATGGTGCTGATGACTTCGAGATGTGGGGTTGTGAAACCCTCGTCCGTCGATTGTGTCGCGGTGACCGAGATGAGCTCGGCCGGCCCGTCGATTCCCGGAATTTCCCAGTCGGCTTCGCCGTTTTCTGCCGCAAGTTGCCAGCTTTTCCCGGACGGGAGGACTTCGAGGTGGGATGTCGTCCAACCCCGATCGGACCACGTCCAGCGACGTTCGACAGCGCCGGTCGAGATCGTCAGATTCGTGCCGTCGCAGCGCATGGTCGCTGCGTCCAAATCGGCTTCGCGCTGAATCTCGGCGTTTAGCGTCGAAAATGTGGCCAGGAGTGAGAGGAGAATAAGGAGGAGTCTGAGCATGGTTTATCGGAGGGAAAGGGGCTAGTTTGCCGGTTTATCACCGGCGGTAGGAGAAGGAAAATCGTTTTTTACCAATGGGGAATACCCTTGCAATCTGCCTTCCCCAGAAGAACTATAAATGGCCACCCCCATGCTTCCTCAGATCTCGCTCGGCCGTTCCTTCGCACTTTTTACGTCAGCTTTTGCAGCGTGGTCCTTAGCTGGACCGGCTCAGGCTGCTCCGGTGGCTCCAAATATCATCGTCATCATGGCTGATGACGCGGGATTGGGCGACATCAGTGCCTACAGAGATTTTGCGTTGGAGTATGCCCAGACGCCAGCGATCGATTCCCTCGCCGAGACGGGTCTGATCTCCACGGAAGCTTACACGCCGGCCCCGATGTGCTGGCCGACCCGCGGTTCGCTTCTCACGGGTCGCTGGCCGGCGCGCTGGGGGAACTCGCCGAACGTTTCCGATCAGTATCCGCGGCTCGGGAAGCTGCTCCAGGACGCCGGGTATTTCACGATGATGATCGGCAAGACGCACAATGGCGTCGGGGAGGGGGACATGCCGCCGACCGCTTGGGGATGGAACCGTTACTTCGCGACGTTTACCCAGCACGACTATTTCATGACGTATGCAGGTCCGGGCCTGGGTGAGCAGAAGTTCACGAACGCGGTTGGATTCGGGGCCAGTCTGAACAATCCGACGTCGTCCAACCGACTCGAACCCGTGGTGATTGACGAGGAAACGGGGCGCTACACCGAGCAGGGTTGGCTGACCCGCGAAGGCTGGAGCGACATCGAGTCGTGGCGCGAGGATGCGGTCCCCGGCATTCTCACCATACCGTATGAGTGGGCTCTACGCTACGGCCCGGTCCTGGAGGGGCGCGATCAAGAGCCCTTCGAATTCGTGACCGATCTCGGCTCATACACGATCAACAACCCCTACGAGAAACGTGAGATGCAGGCCGGGTATCTGCCGCAGAAATTCAACGAGAAAGGGGTGGAATACGTGACCGAGCACCTCGAACAGAACCCGGATCAGCCATTTTTCCTCTACATGCCGCGGTCCATTCCACACGTCCCGGTGCACGCGCCGCCCCGGGAGTTATTGCGTCCAGAGCGGCAGGAGCTTTTGGGTCAGCAAGGGGATTTTGCCCAACGCGCGCTGGTCATGGACATGGTGGACCAGGGTGTCGGTGATCTTGTCAAACTGCTGAATGACAAGGAAATATACGAAAACACAATTATCATTTTCTGTTCCGATAACGGCGGGAACGAAGCCGCGATGGGGAAGCTGCGAGGGCGGAAAGGACAGCTTTTCGAAGGGGGGATCCGCACGCCGTTCGTGATGAGCTGGCCCGCCGGAATCCCGGAGGATCAGCACGGGAGCCAAAGCGCGATTCCGATCACGCTCATGGATCTAGCGCCAACGTTTTTGTCGGCCGCGGCGGCGGAGACGACGACCGAGTTCGACGGGGTCGATCTGCTGGCGAATTGGCAGGGCAAAACCGACGCGGCTCCCGAGAGGTTCGCTGACGCTTTGTTCTGGGGCGACGGAAACAAGAAGAAATACGCGGTAAACCAGACCGTGCGCTCCGCCGATGGCGAGGTGCAACACCGGTGGAAACTCGTCCGGCAAGGCGGAGAAGAGTATTTGTTCGATCTCAAGGTCGACGAGTTCGAGGAGAACAACTTGGACAATCCGGAGATGCGGAATCACATGCGCGAACTCGTCAACGCGTGGCTCGAGCAAATGGGAAAGAGTGACCGGCTCGAGGTCGACGCTCAGTGAGACAAGCTCATCGTTAATGACGTTTTTTTCGCAAGTTCTGTCCGGTCGTTTTCCCGCTTTAAACGGCCCGAGCCATCTCTGGAGGGCACTTTTGCTGATTCTTTCGGGAGTCACCATTGGTTCTGCAAGTGCCGGTTGGGAACGGAAGGCTGACATGCTGTTTCCACGCGGCGAACACGCGAACGTCAGTCATGATGGAAAGATTTACGTTCTCGGCGGGATCAGTAATCACACGACCGGGCCGACACAGGTGGAAGCCTACGATCCCGCGACTGACCGATGGACCGAGGAAAGTGCCCTGCCGGCGGGACGTTATCGGCATCACTTCACGGCCGGCGCTTCGCTTTACAACGGCATCGACGGTCCGGAGATCTGGATTTGTGGGGGAAAAGAGGGTGCCAAGAATGCGGGCGTGGACTGGGTCGACGTTTTTAATCTCGCGGCGAAAACGTGGCGAAAGGGACCTTCCTTGCCGCAGCCTCATTGGGCTGGCCCCGCCGTGGTTGTTGGTGACAAGCTGCACGTTCTGTCCGGAGGCAAGGGGCGCCACAAGGCCGAGGATCACCATTTCGTCTTGGACCTGACGGATGAGAACGCCGGGTGGACGAATGCGGCGCCGGTCCCTGAAGGCCGGGTGCACGCGGCGGCTGTCAGTGTGGATGGGAAGATCTTCCTCATTGGCGGAGAGGTGGCTCACGCGCACACGGGCGATACGACAACGGTGCAGGTGTATGATCCATCGACTGATGTCTGGACGAGCGATTGCGCTGCGTTGCCGGAGCCGCGGTCGCACCACGAGTGGGCGACATTCGCTCATGACGGACGGATCATTTCGGTGAGCGGAGTCGACAGCAGCCAGGATCCCCGGGCACAAAACTCGATCTACTCCTACGACCCAAAGGTCAATCAATGGACACGGCTGGCGGATTTGCCAGCGAAATTGGCGTCGCCGGGAGCGAAGGTCGTCGACGGCAACCTTTACGTCTTCGGAGGCGGAGTGAATGATTGGTTTGACGGTCCGATGAATACAGTCTGGTCGCGGCCGCTGTCGGACTTGGTCGCCGCAGGCCGATAGCGAAAACAATTTGATGAACACAGAATCTACTGAATCCGCAGTATCGAATCGCTCGTCCGAGCAAACGCCCCTTTACAAAGACGCCGCCCGTCCGACTGAGGAACGGGTCGGAGACCTGATTTCACGGATGTCCGTCCGAGAGAAGGCCCGGCAATTGATCGGGCTCGGCGGAATGCAGCTGCGGGGGACCGACGACAAGTTGGATCCTGATAAGATGAAGGCAGAGTTGGACGCCGGGCTGGGGCAGCTGAATTGCTTCTGTCGGCCACTTCCGCCGGCTGAAGGAGTCGAGCAGGCGAACGAGGTGCAAAAATACATGCTCGAGGAGACGCGCTTGGGGATCCCGGTCATCATCCACGACGAGATCCTGCACGGCCTGGTGTGCCTCGATTCCACCAGCTATCCGCAGTCCATCGCGTTGGCTTCGACGTGGAATCCAGACCTCGCTTGGAAGGTTGGTGACGCGATCGGAAAGGAAACGCATTCACGAGCCATTCATCAGGGATTAGCGCCGACGGTGAACATCGCGCGAGACGCCCGCTGTGGGCGGGTGGAGGAAACCTACGGCGAAGACACGTGGCTCTCGTCGCGAATCGCCGTGAATTTCGTCAAGGGTTTCCAGAGTCACGACCTCATGGCGACGGTCAAACATTTTGCCTGCAACTTCGTTGGGGACGGGGGGCGTGACAGTCACGCCGTTCATTTTTCCGAGCGCATTCTGCGTGAAGTCTATTTCCCGGTTTTTGAAGCCTGTGTCCGGGAGGCGGACGCGCTTTCGATCATGGGAGCTTACGGATCGATCAACGGGGTCCCTTCAAGCGGCGATCGTTGGTTGCTCACGGACGTTCTGCGCAACGAATGGGGATTTCACGGAATCGTGGTTTCGGATTACGCGTCGATTAACGAGATGTTCACCAAGCATCGGACCGCAACGTCGCGCGGGGACGCGGCGCGTCAGGCTTTGGAGGCTGGCATGGAGATGGAATACCCGTTTCCGGCCTGCTTCGGCAAAGTGGAGGAGATCGTCGAGTCCGGCGAATTATCTCTGGACGTGCTGGACGAGGCGGTCGCAAGAATTCTGCGGCTCAAGTTTGATCTTGGGCTCTTTGAAGAGCCCTACCGTGACCCGCAGAAGGCAGCTGGTGTCTGCTACGATCCCGCAAATAAAGAGCTCGCGCTCGAAACGGCGCGACAAGCGGTCACCCTTCTCAAAAACGACGACGCCATCCTGCCTCTCAAACCGGAAATGAAGCGAATTGCGGTCCTCGGACCCAATGCCGCCACCGGTCGTCTCGGAGGATACAGCGCGAAGATTCCGCACACGGTGAGCCCGTTGGAGGGAATTCGAAATCATTGCAGCGAAGGAGTCGAGGTGACTCACGCCGAAGGTTGCGGAGTCGCGACGGTCGGGCGGTTCGTCCGCGTCGAGGACGGGGATCACTTCATGCGGGTCTCGCACAACGAGACGGTGATCACCTCGTGCGAAATCCTTCCGCCGACTGAGGATGACCGCTCCGGGATCCCGGAAGCGGTGAAATCGGCGAAAGAGGCTGACGTGGCGGTGCTCTGCGTTGGAAATATTTCCGGCGATCGGAATCAGACTGAGGGCGAGTCGGAAGACCGTTGCAGCATCGACCTGCCGGGAGTGCAGGAAGAGCTGATTGAAGCCGTCGCTGCGGTCAATCCCAACGTCATCGTGCTGCTCATCAACGGAGGACCGGTGACCATGGAGCGCTGGGTTCACAAGGTGAAAGCGGTCGTCGAATGCTGGTATAACGGAGAGGAAGGCGGAAACGCGATCGGCGAGATCCTTTTCGGAAAGACCTGCCCATCCGGCAAGTTGCCCGTGTCATTCCCCATCTACACGGGGCAATGCCCGGTTTACTACAACATGAAGCCTTCGGGCCGGACCTACGGTTATTGTGATCTGCGCGGTCGAACGTTTCAATTTCCCTTCGGCCATGGCCTGAGCTACACGACCTTTGGTTACGAGTCGTTGAAGGTTGAGAAGACACTGGCGAGCGCCGACGAGATGGTTCGAGTCTCGTTCGAACTGACCAATACCGGTGACGTGGATGGAACCGAAGTGGTCCAGCTTTACGTGCATGACGAATTCGCGTCCCTGGCTCGCCCGCTGAAGGAGCTCAAAGCCTTCCAGCGAGTCTCGTTACGATCCGGCGAAACGCGCAACGTGGAGCTTGTGCTGGCCCGCTCGGCGTTTGCGATGCTGGACCAGGACCTGCGGAGCGTCATCGAGCCCGGCGACTTCAAATTGATGCTCGGTGCCTCCAGCGAGGATGTCCGCTTGGAGTCCGTCGTGACCATGACTCCGGACGAGGCCCGCAAGTTTTGAGATCGATCAAGCAGTCCCCCGCTCAATTTTCGACACCACAACCCCCCATCGGCAGAACTTTTCAAAGTCCCATCTCAACCTAATAATAACCCCCATGAAGTCGTCCCCATTGAAAAATTTGGCCCTCGTTGGTGCCCTCAGCATTGCCGGCGCGCTCTGCGCGCAAGACAATCAGGTTCCCTATCCGCGGATCTCACCCGTCCCAGAGCAGATCGAATCCATCCCGGATATCCGGGTCGATCTGAACGGAACTTGGAAATACGACTCCAAGCCCAGCAAGGATTTCTGGACGAACATGGAGGTCAGCGGTGACGGATGGAGTGACTACGAAGTCCCGGGCATCCTTGAAATGCAGAAATTGCCCGCTCCGGGGGCGGATCCGGCAGCGTGTTACCGCACGTTTGAAGTTCCCGCATCCTGGGAAGGAATGCGGGTGAAGCTGCGCTGTGATGGCGTCTTCGCCGGGCCGACAATCTGGATCAATGGGCAGGCGGCTGGTCGCCACGCCTCCGGGTTCACTTCGTTCGAACTGGACGTCACCGACGCGATTAAGTTTGGCGAGGAAAACTCGATCGTCATCGCGCTCCCCCGGAAGCATATCTCCGATCAACTCGCCAGCGCATCCGCCTACGCGAAGGTTGATCTGACTGGAATCACCCGGAAGTTGTATCTTTACCCGACGCCGGATCTGACGTTCTCGTCCTTTCACGCGGAGACGGATTTTGACGAAAACTACCAGGACGCAACCTTGAAGGTCCGCACGAAGGTCAGCCTCGACGGTGCAGCCGCCAAGGTGTCCAACGCCAAGGTCCAGTTTGCTTTGAAAGACGCTTCGGGCAAAGCCGTCGCGCTCGCCGATGCGACTCGGCCCCTCGAGGTACCGGGTGTCAACGAACAGTTAGAGCAGGATTTCGAATTCCAGGTTGCCGCACCCGCCAAGTGGGACACCGAGCGCCCGAACCTCTACACGCTGACGGCGACCATCTCGGGTGATGGGCTCAAAACGGCGACTTACGAACGGCGCATCGGATTTCGCGAAGTCGAAATGCGGGGCAATGAGGTTTTCGTCAACAACCAGCCGATCAAACTGCGCGGGACGAACCGCCACGAATCCGATCCGCTGACGGCGCGGTCCATCACCCCGGAGCAAGCCCGGCGAGACGCGGAGATCTTCAAGGAAGCGAACATTAATCACGTCCGGACGGCCCATTATCCGCCCTCGGAGGAATTCATCGCAGCCTGCGATGAGCTCGGCATCTTCGTCACGGAAGAGGGGCCGTTTTGTTTCATGAACGTCGGCAAGGCGCTGAAGGAATCGAACAAAACGAAGAACGAGATGAATTTGCCCGATCTGGACTTCATCGACAGTGAATCCGCGATGGGTGAGGACAACGATGCGTTCTATCCCGAGGGCGAACACGCGAAAATCGTGTTTCCGATCCTGGAGATGGTGGAGCGCGACCGGAGTAGTCCTTCGGTCATCATGTGGTCGATGGCGAATGAGTCCGCGATCGATCCGGCCTTCGAGGAAGCGTCGCGGCGCGTTTTGGAAGTGGATCCGACCCGAGTCACCACGTTTTCATGGCAGGAGGGTGGCCACAATCCGGCTTTCAGCATTCACGAGGTTCACTATCCTCACGTTAGCGTCTTGCAGGAGGCCAAGAAGTCCCCGGTTCCCGTTTACGCCGGCGAGCTTCGCCTAACTCCGGGCGCTTACATCAGAAATCCGCAGGAGGTTATCACCGATCCCGGCGTCAGTGATTTCTGGGGAATGGAGATCAAGAAAGCTTGGGAAGTGATCGCTAACAGCCCCGGCGCGCTGGGTGGTGCCATTTGGTGCGGCATCGACGAGCAGGTTCACATGCCGGACGAGACGCTCGCCGGCATTGCGGCGTGGGGATTGGTCGACGAATGGCGACGACCAAAAGCCGAGTATTGGAACGTCAAGAAGGTATACACCCCGGTCGTCATTCGCGAACAGGCGGTCGAATTTGCCGATGGAGCCCTTTCCATCCCGGTGGAGAACCGGTTCCTTTTCTCGAATCTGAACGAGACCAAGATCACGTGGAAATTGGGCGACGAGACGGGCACCGTCGATGTCGACGTTGCTCCGGGTCAGAAGGGCAAGCTGTCCATTCAGCCGAGTAATCAGCCGGAGAGCGGAGTCCTCGAACTGAAAATCGAGTCGGCAGACGGAAGTCTCATCGACAGCTACAAGCTGGCCATCGGCGAGCAACCGGTCGCCCCGGCGCCGTATCAACCGATCTCAGGACCCGTCAGCGCGTCGGAACAGGGTGACAAAATCGTTGTTTCCAGTGGCCCCGTGGAGTGGCAGATCGACAAAACGAGCGGGATGGTCTCGTCCACGGTGGGTGGCCAGAAAATGGTCGTCAATGGTCCTCACATCTGGGGTCTGACCGTCGAGACCAGGAAGATGAAGAACCAGCGGAACAAAAAGGAATACATGGCTACGACCCGCTTCGTTCCACAGGACGGGTTCTACAAAAATTGGAAATGCGAAAGCGTGGTGCTCGATAGTTCGAACGGAGTCTCGGTTACAGTCACCGGCAGTTACGATGAGGCGCAGGGCAACTACGTCCTGAACTTCAAGGACGATGGCCGCGTCGCGGTAACCTATGATTTCGCTTCGAAGATCGAGATCACTCCGAGACAGCTCGGCGTGGTGTTCGATCTCGATCCGGCGTTCGACACGGTCAACTGGCAGCGTGACGGGGAGTGGACCGACTACCCCGAAGATCACATCGGCCGGACCGTGGGAACCGCAACGGCCTTCCGCGACAAGCAGAAGTGGCCGGACGTCGACTTCTGGACCAAGCCGAGCTGGCCCTGGATGCTGGACGAGAATGAGCAGGGGACGCGGGACTTCCGATCCACCAAGCGCAACGTGATCCTGGCTTCGATGCAGAGCCCAACGGCCGCTCTCGTGATCGACTCCGAGGGGAGCTTGGCGGTGCGGCCGTGGGTGGATGGCGACGTCATCCGCGTCCTCAGTGCGATGCACAATCGCGGGGCGACTCGGGGAGCGAACCTGATCCCCGACCTGAAGTTGAAGTCAGGCGATTCGTTCGAAGACACGGTCGACTTCCAGGTCAACGTCAATTGAGCCGAAGGACCCGAGCTGCTAAGGCTCGGGTCCGTCGACCGGAGCGGAGATCCGCACCTCGAGGAAGCCGCTGGGCTTCTCGAGGTGGACTTCCACAACCTGGACGCCCGGAATGGGTGTATCCAGGTCCTGCAGTAGCTCGTTGGCTGGGCGCGTGGTGAACACGGCGCCGGTCGGTTGGATGATTTCCAGATGGAGGCGTTTACCGTCCGCCGAAAGAGTGGCGGTCCGTTGGTCAACCGAGACGTGGGTTCGCGTGAACATCCGCCAAGTCAGGGATTGGAGGGTGGTGTGAGCGGTCCACTCGTCACGAATGATGATCTCCGCGTTGTCGTCGACGGTGAACTTTCGACTCACCGTCTCCATGCTGTCGGGGAAGCACGGAGTCAGATCGAGCGTCATGCTACGAAGTGAGCCAGGCGTGAACTCAGTGATCGTGGCTTCGCCGGCGGCATCGTGGAGGGCGTTGTTGGCCGTGAGCGTGTTGTGTCCGAGGTTTGAGTAGTGGAAAATTTGCCAACGGGACCCGTCCGGGCTGGTGTCCCAAAGGTTGATCTTTCTGGATTCGTAGTCGTTGTAATTTACCCGGCCGAGCTCCATGGCCCAGCGGACGCCG
This sequence comes from uncultured Verrucomicrobiae bacterium, assembly GCA_963749035.1. GTDB lineage: Bacteria > Verrucomicrobiota > Verrucomicrobiia > Chthoniobacterales > JAATET01 > CAVVKW01. The sequence goes on along the minus strand of CAVVKW010000004.1, from coordinate 1,679,353 downwards.
CCCCAATCCAGCACCCAGGACCCCGCGTCGAGGTGGCCGTGAGCGATATCTCCCTTTCCGCCGACGACACCGAGATACAGCGCGTCTGGATCGTTCCAGGACGATCGAAAGATGCCGACCGGCTTCGAGCCTAGGTCGTGGTAGCTAAGAAGCTCGTCCGGCAGGTCTTCGCCCAAAAGATCGTGGTCCAACCAAAGGAGGACCAGCGGAGAAAAGCGGTCTCTGCGGTAATTTGGATCGAAGTCGCTGATCAAAGCATCGAGGTCCTCGGACTGAACGATGCCGGGAATTTCGTAGTGCGCGGCGAACCAATACTGGATCGGATCAGTGCCGCCTTCCGGGTCGCAATCGCTGTAGTTGAACAGCAAGCCGGTCGGACCCGTCGCGACGACCCGGTAGAATGCGGACTCTTCGAAGCCCGGGACCGCGTCCAATCCGTAGTCTGACCCGAGAGCCGAGTGGAGAGCCTCGATGAGAAGCGCTTGGTAGGTCGTCCCGTAGCTCCAGTAGCCAGGCCCCTCGACGTAGGCCCCTTGCGGTCCATACCAGCCTTCGACGATCTCGGCCATTCGTTCGACCGCGATCGTGCAGATCTTCTGGGCCAATTCCGGATCGCGTTCTGCGATTGCGAGAGCGCCGATCGCGAGTCCTCCGTAGCAGACCTGTCGCCAGTTGCTGAACATGACCGACCTTTCGGTGCCGTCCTCCAGATAGATCGTTCGCAGACCCTTCTCGTAGATTGCGGTAGCGATGGTTTCCCTGGCTTCCGGTGAAAGGTCGGAGTGGAGCCAATCAAAACCGATCCCGAGAGCGGCGGTCAGTTCCCCGGTGTCGAGGTAATGGTCAGGATTCCAGTCGGGGAAGGCGGCGGCTGAGAGGAGTTCGGCCTCCGCCCGCTCGAGGAAGCGGGGCTCCTCCGATAGAAGATAAACGAGGCTCAGGAGGATGATCCGGCCTTCGCACCTTTGCGCAACTTGCAGCAACCGGCGTCCTTCCTTTTGGTAAGTCAGGGGTGGAAGTTCGAGGATCTCCTCGGCGGCGGTGTAAAAACCCTGGAAGACTCGCTGGTAGTCCGAGTCGTCCCGCAACTTTGCGCGCAGCGATTCCAGCTTTTCGGGAGTCAATAACACTCGCGGGTGGTTCTTCCGAATCGACTTCATGTCGATCGGAGTGACGGGTGGCTTGATCGTGTCAGCGGCGAAGCCTGAAGCGGCGAAAAGGGCTCCGGCGGCGATGGCTGGGATTGACGTTCTGAGCGTAAGGAAACGGAGATGACGGGGCATAGGAAAGAGGGTTGGATAGCGGGAGCCTTCCCGGCTTGGAACTATCGGGCGTTAAGGTCGGGTCACCGTCCGTTCGGAATTTTTCGCCGAACTCGGCCTAGTATCCCGATGCGGATCGATCGGCCATTGAAGCCGATCCCATCCGATCGAGTCGATTCTCATTCGGCGACGGGCGCACTGATCCGGATCACGAGGTTGCCCCGCGACTCCTTCAGGTCGATCTCGAGGGCCTGGATGCCTGGTAGCGCGACGTCATGCTCAGCGAGCATCTCGGCAGCCGGGCGCGCCGTGAAGACCGTGCCGACCGGGTGCAGGATTTCCATGAGCAGCCGTTTGCCGTCGGCGAAAAGATGGGCCTTTCCACGATCCAAGTCGATCCGGGTCGACGTGAACATCCGCCAGGTCAATTTTTTCAGCGCTGCCGTTCCGGTCCAGTCATCTTCGATCGTGATCTCGTCGTCACCCTTGATCGAAAACCTCCGAGTGACCTTCTCCATCGTGTCGGGAAAGCAAGGGGTCAGGTCCAAGCTCACGTTCCGGAAACCGGGTATGGCGGTGAATTCCGTGATGATGGATTCGCCCTTGGCGTCGTGGAGGGCATCGTTAGCCGTCAGCGTGTTGTGACCGAAATTAGCGAAGTGGAAGACGGTCCAGCGAGCCCCCTCCGGCCGAGTGTCCCAGATGTTGATCTTCCGGGACTCGAATTCGTGATAGTCGACGCGCCCCAGATCCATCGCCCAGCGAACCCCGTCCCATTCAAGCAACCACGATCCGGCGTCCAAGTGGCCGTGGGGCACGTTGCCCTTCCCAGCGACGGTGCCAAGGAACAGTGCTGCGGGATCGTTCCAAGCCGACCGGAACATGCCGACCGGAATCTTTCCGCCGCTGGTGAAATTGAGCATTTGGTCCGGCAGGGATCCCCCGAGCGTCTCGCGGTTCAGCCAGATCAAAGCGAGGGGGGCAAAACGTGAATTCAGATTGTCAGGATCGTAAGTCTGAATCGTTTTCCGGAGGTCTTCTTCGCTCACGACGCCCATTTGGTCGAAGTGAGAGGCGAACCAGAACTGAATCGGATGCGTGTCTCCGTATTCATCGGAGTCGCTGTAGTTGTAGAGTCGACCGCTTGGAGCGCAGGCGGCAACCCGGTAAAGCGAAGATTCCTTCAGCCCCGGCACCGAACCCATGCCAAAGTCGCTGCCAAAGGCGGAGATCACTCCTGCCATGAGCAAAACGTGGTAGGAGGTCCCGTAATCCCAGTAGGTCGGACCTTCCGCGTAAGCACCTTCGGGCGTATACCACGCCCGAACGAGATCTGACGAACGGTCAACGGCGATGTTGATGATCTTCTCGGCGAACGCCGGGTCCCGCTCGGCGATCGCGAGGGCTCCGATGGCTAGTCCGCCCAGGCAGACTTGAATCCAATTGCTAAACATGACCGGCCGCTCGGACCCGTCTTCGAGGTAGAGCGTGCGGAGTCCCTTCGTGTCGATCGCTTCGGCGATGATCTCCCGAGAGTCCGGGTTGAGGTCATTAAACAACCAGTCGATCCCGATCCCCAGCGCGGCCGTCATCTCTCCCGTATCGAGGTAATGGCTCGGATTCCAATCCGGGAACGCAGCCCCCGCAAGCATCTCTTGTTCGGCTCGTTTCAGGAAGCGAGGCTCGTCGGAGAGTAGGTAGGTGAGGCCAAGTAAGATCACGCGTCCGGCGCACCTTTGGCAGACGGCGTTCAGACGCCGACCGTCCTTTTTGTAGGTGACGGGCTGACGATTCAGGACCTTGACCGCTTCGGCGTAGAACGCTCGATACAGTTCCTGGAAAAGCTCGTCGTCCCGAACTTTCCCGCGGAGTTCTTCCAATTTATCTTCGGTGAGGAGGACCCTGGGATGAGATTGCTTCAGCTTCTTGACGTCGATCCGCGAGCTGTCTGGCTTTCCCGTCGGCGATTTGGCTGACGGCGTATTCGGATCGGGAACGGGCGGTGTCATCTATTCAATGGAAAATGCCCGCCACCTGGGCGTTGTCGACTTTCGGATGGAATGCATTTTTCGACGGCCGGCGATCGGTCAGTCGAACCACCATTTGGTCCGAGCGCCCCACACGTATTTACCATTCATGTTGCCCCAGTCCGACGGGCTCAGGCCGGCCTGACTACGGACGAAAGACCATTCGACCTTCTTCCGGTCCTGTCCCTCGATGAGAAAGCTTAGATTGATCTCGTCGCCCGACTCGCTGGTGATCGTATTCAGTTCCTCCAACGGAATCGCCGCTTCGTAGGTGTAGCCGTTTTCGTCGACCTTCACCGCCACTTGGGCACCTTCGATCTGACAGTGTTCCTTCATCCAGGCGTAGTCGATCGGCAGAGGGTGGAGGAAGAAAAAGTCGTCCCGGCGCATCCGCAGGGCTTCCGCGCCACCGTCCTTCGTCGGATAAAGAACGATCTGGTGAAGCGCCGCGATATTCGAGCCGTATCGATACATCGGATCTTCCGGCGCATAGGCTTCGTGCCCTTTCAGCTGTTTGGTCCGGTCGACCGGTCCGATTGCGAGCTGCAGCTTGGGTGCCGCCCAGGGGGGACGGGGGCCCGGGACCACGTAAATGTGATCCATTGGCTCGTTTTGAAACTCGTGCAGCTCATCCGAGGTCAGCATCGACGGCAGCACCTCTTTGGGACCCTTCTCCTCCACTCTGGCCATCACGTAGAGGTAGTTTTCATCGCGACAGAAGGCGGTTTCTGCGCTCAAGCCATCGGGATCGGCGCTCGGTTTCTCCCATGGCTTCTGCGGATCGTAGAGATCGCTCGGGGATGCTTTTTGGTCGGATGATCGAAGCGTGACGGCGATCGCGTCGAGATCTTCCCATTCCTTCAAATCGCCGTCGACGGTCGGTGTGCCGCGTCCAATCATGGCGACGTGCAGGCGTTCCTTCCAAGCTGCGGTGCCGTGGTCGGTGGCGACGTCGATCTTCACTTCGCAGGTCGCATCCGTGGACAAATCCATTCCGCTGACGTCCAGCGTGCAGGTCAGCGATTGTTCCTCGCCGGGTTTCAGGGTGAAGACCTGCAGGGGATCTTTCAGTGGCCAGGTTGTCTCGACCGATAGCTCACCTTCCAACTCGAATGGATGGGCATTGCGAAGGCGCACTTCAAACTGCGCCTGGTCGGAATCGGGCAGCAATCGAATGTCCTCCACCGCGATCTCGACCGGCGTCAAACCAGTGACCTTCGCTTCTGCCAGGGCCCGTTCGAAGACCTCGTAGGGGCCGTCGAAGCGGAGGTAACGAACGTCCCGATCGACTGGAATTTGGACTTCGTCGGAGTCCATATCCGTCGCCAGCGGATTGGCGAATACGTCCATGACCTGAAATCCGTCGCGGTATTCGGCCGGCAGGTCGAGCTGCATCACGCATTCGTCGCCCGCTTGCTGGGACCAAGGGGTCCCGGGAATCCGAGCGATGTATTCCGACAAGGTGGTCGACACCATGGCGACGTGTGGCTTGCCTTCGTTCCCGCGGAAGAGGACGACGTATGGCGGGCGTTCTGGATGGACGAGGGTGACGTCGTTCGTGTCGTTGAGGAGGTGCACCATCGCCGCGACACCGGGCACCGACGGGGTTGGGATCATGTCGTTGGAGTATAGCAGCATGCTTCCGCTCCAAAGACTGACCTTCTTCGCGCCGTGCAAAAATTGGTGAGCGGCCATCCGGGCGATCGAGGCATCACCGAGGTGCGCCAGCCAGGTCTCCGTGTCCCAAACCTCGAAATCGTGGTGATCGCCAAGCGCCCACGCCGTGGTGGTCCCGGGCGTTTCGTAGTGCACGCTCATGACGTCGAGATCATCTGCCATGTCGGAAGCAAGCATCTTCCAAGCGGTGTTGTCGGCCGAGTCGGCGGCGACCAGTTTGACCGACGGATCCACGGAATCGCGAGCTTCCTGCACTTTCCTGAACAGTTCCCGGTAGTAGGCGGCCGACGAGCGCCAATTGCTGATGCCGCCGCCTTCCCACGGTTCGTTCCAAACGTTGAGTGCCTTGACCGTCCCGGCGTAGCGGGTCAGGTAGGCCGCCCAAGCGTCTCGCCAGTCATCCAGGTGGTCCGGGCTCGGGGTTCCGTCGAAGTAGTATTCCTCCTTCCAGTGAGGGATCAATTTCAGCCCCTCGGTGGACTGCGGCTGCGCCCACGGTGGGGCGTGAGCGGCGAGGTTCATGGTGAAGATGCCGTATTTTTTACACTGCTCGTGGAGGGCGTCTGTCTCGGACCAGTCGAATTTACCTTTCGCGGTCGGCTCAAACCGCTCCCACGGGTATTCCGTTCGATACCAATCGAACCCCATGCGTTTGACGGCTTCCGCGATCGTGAAGCCATTGCGCTCCTGCCACCGCCCGGTGGAAACGATGAATTTCGCCGCTTCGTTGGTCGCGTGAAGATCCCTCTCCGGCACGACCGCGACGGTGCCAAGAAACTGCGCGCTGCTTCGAAGCTCGCCATCGGTCTCGTCCTCGAACTCGACCGAGACGCCGTAGCAACCAAACTTGTCGGTAGGGATGTCGACGGTGATTTTCTCGGAATTCGCATCCAGCGGTTGCTCGAGGACGGTCTCGACGTGCGTCACGCGTTCCCCCACGACGCTCCAGGCGGGCGGATCGCCGTCCGCGAGACGAAGTCTCTGCACCACGATGCGACCCTTAAATCGCGAGTCTGGACCGAGCTTTCCGTCTCGAGTGATTTCAAACTTCGGTTCCTCCGACGGGAAAAACACTCCGTTTGCACCGCCGGGCTCTCCGGAATACGAGATCCCTTCAACCCGGGGAAGAAGGTCCATCGAGTCGACGCTGCCCTGGTCCCAAGGCCGCACCTCGACCGTGGAATTCGCCTCCGTCACCTTGAGAGGCCGGAGGTGTCGGAGGCGATAGTGGCCATTCTCCTCGAGCGGATCAATCAACCAGGTGGGATTGTAGGTTTCGCCCGAATCACCGTGAGCTCTCTTCTTGTCGAACTTAACGAGCTCATCATTGAGAAAGATTTGAAAGCGGGCACCAGAAGTTTCGAGAGGATCGGGAAGCGTGGCAACGATTTCAACCTGCCACGTTCCGGGCTGCACGTCCGTGACTGATCCGGGTCCCGGCGGGGGAGCGGAATTCGATTGGGGTTGGGATTCGGCGGCGTGGACGCTGAGGATGAGCGCAAACGCGCTGCCGAGTGCTGCACGGCGAAGGCGTGGGAATTTGGGGGGCATAAGACTAAATTTGTGACTCTCGCGAGCGCGAGTTTTGCGAGTGAGGGAATCCCCATCGACGATTGATCGGAATCGTAAATCGGCGTCGTTCCCAGTCAACGGAAAAAGTCGCTTGACCGGCAGTCGGCTCGACTCATCCTGAGAGGCCGAAGTCCTCAGCCTCCCCCTCCCTCGACATCCCTCCCCGACATCCCCAAAAATTTTGAAGAAAATTATCTATCTGAAGTGGCATCGCTGCGCTGCGCGGCGATCCTTAGCGTTTGGACTCACCTGCTTTTTGGCGCAGATCATTCTGCCGATGGCTGGGGCGGACGCCGCCGGAAAGCACCTTTTCATTCTGTCTGGTCAATCGAACATGGCGGGACTGAACCCGAAGAAGTCGTTCACGCCCGTTCTCGAAGAAGAATTTGGAAAAGACAACGTGATCGTCGTCAAGGACGCGAAGGGTGGAGAGCCGATTCGGCGTTGGTATAAGGAGTGGGAGGGTCCTGCGGATGCTCGACAGCCCGATGGTCCGATCGGCGACCTTTACGATCGGCTGATGGAAAAGGTCGGAGAAGCCACGGCGGGGGCAGACTTGGAGACCGTCACTTTCGTTTGGATGCAGGGCGAACGCGATGCGAACGACGGCAACGGAGAACTCTACGCGCGCAGCTTGCGTGGATTGATTGATCAGCTCAGCGAAGACTTGGAGCGCGATGACCTGAATTTTGTCATTGGTCGGGTCAGCGATTGGCAGAATCCCAAGCGGCTGACGGATTGGGAGCAGGTTCGCGGTGCGCAGGTGGAGGTCGCTGAAGCGAGTCCGCGAGGCGCTTGGGTCGACACCGACGATCTGAATGATGGGCTCAACCGGAAAGGTGAAGAAGTGAGTAACAACCTGCACTACACGCCAGAGGGCTATCAGACTCTTGGTGCTCGTTTTGCTGAGAAAGCGGTTGAGCTGATTCAATCCTCGGATGCTGGCGGGACGAATTGATTGACTTCGAACGCAGCACCAGCGCTCACCTACGGCCTGAAGCTTCGGCTGAACCGACCAGCGAGTTCGTTCGCGTAAATCAGCAGTCAGAACAGAATGCCTCTTGACTAGGGGCCGAATCGGGCCATACTAATCGAGGTCAGATCTATCGAACGCATCCTGCGGCCGGGTTCTTTCCGCCACCCGTCTTTCCGTTAAAAAGGTGAGACCGGTATCCTCCCCCTCCAGTGAAACAGTTGCAGATGACTCAGTCGTGCTTGGGAATCGTATGTCTCGGTTTGATGTTGGCGACGTCTGTCGGTCACGCGGCGTTGAGCGGATCGGAAAGTTCGCGGGTGGGAGTGATGGAAATCCCGGTAAGCGGGACGGTGGCAGCGGTCGATAAATTGGCGAACGCGGCTGTCGTGGCAGGAACCGATCGGCTGAGCATCCGTTGTCGGGTTGGATTACAGTCGGCGTCGGCCGGTGACGTAGCCTTTTCGGTGCGACTGAGGTTTGACAATGGATCGGTCGCCCTCGGTGAAGCCATGGCTCTCGGCCAGCTGCCTCGTGACGAATGGCGAATCTACGAGTCGGAGGTGGCGGTGCCGTCGGGAGCCGAGCGTCTGGTCGGAGTCGAGTTGGCCTTTGATCAAAGAGAAGTCTCCAGCCTTCAGACGGGCTACGTGGACGACGTCGAAGTCAAATTTGCCAGCGGTTTCAACGCGTGGAAGAGCATCAACGGGATTGGTCCTGGTGTTTCCGACTCCTCAGACGCCGACGGCGACCGGCTAAGCCTGTTGTTGGAATACGGGCTAAACCTGGATCCATCGCGGGTTTCGGGGCTCGGAGAGTCGGTGGGAGTCGGGGCTGTCGTCGACGGCGTTGGGGGCGGGGTGCTTTCGCTGACGTATCGGCCTTTCCGGAGCGATGTTGTTTACACGGTCACGGGTTCAGACGACCTGACTGATTGGAGCACGGATGGGGTCGCGCAAGGGACGCCGAACTCGACGGGATTCACGACCGCTCACACGCCGATGCTGGGGGACGAAAAGTTTCTGCGTCTGAACGTCTCGCGTCGTTGAATTGTTGCCGATCGGAACCAAGGCTGTTGCCGTGCAGGCAATGGGCGAGAGCAAATCTTTGTTCGCTGATCGCTCGGCACGAACCCCTGGGCTGGCACCGTGAAGCATGATGACTAGAACAATTCGATACGGAATCCTGGGCACGTCGCAGCACGCTCGCGCGAAACTGGTGCCGGGTCTTCGGAAGACGACGAATTCCGAACTCTCGGCCATCGCAAGTCGAGACGGGGAGAAAGCGCGCCGGTGGGCGGAAGAGCTGGAGATCCCGCGAGCGCACGCGAGTTACGAAGCCCTGATTGCGGACGAAGCCGTGGACGCGATCATCAACCCAACGCCCAATTCGCTGCACTGCGAGTGGACGATCAAGGCCGCCGAGGCGGGGAAACACATCCTGTGCGAGAAGCCGCTCGCGGTCTCGGTGTCCGAGGTGGACCGGATGATCCGGGCGGCGAGCCACAACGGCGTTCTTCTCATGGAAGCCTTCAAGCTCAGGTTCCTGCCGCAGCAAGCTCGGGTTCGCGACTGGATAACGAGTGGGCGGATCGGTGAGGTCACGCAGGTCCGCGCGGAGCTCACACACTCGGTCGGAAATTGGGAGCAGGACGTGCGCGCTGAACCGGAAATGGGTGGGGGAGCACTCTGGGACGCAGGTTGTTACTGCGTGAACCAGATCCGCAACGTCTTCGCGGTCGAGCCGGTCGGCGTCAGTGCTTTTCAGAGACTCCACCCCGAGGCTGGCGTCGACAGCACGTTTTGCGGGATGCTTCAGTTCGACGGCGATCGGGTCGGCTATTTCGTGACGGGAATGGAGCAACCTTTCCGGGCTTGCTGCGAGATTCTGGGAACGACGGGGCGCATTTACATGCCAAATCTCTTCGCCGGGCAGCGGCTCCACCTGTTTTCCGAGGAGAAAGAGTCGACGGACGAATTCGACGCGATTGATCCTCATGCCGCAGAGATCGAGCATTTCTCGGAGTGCATTTTGAGCGGTTCTCAGCCGGCCATCTCAATGGTCGATTCCTGGCGCAATACGGCGACGTTGGAAGCTCTGAAGAAGTCCGCGGAGACGCGGGCGGTCGTGGTCCCGGCCGTGCGGGGAGAATGACGTTTGCGATGCGAGCACAGCGAGGCGTTGAGCTTACTTCGCCCCCGCCTCCCATTCGATTAGCCATTGTCTTGCAGTCGGGGTTCGCGTGCCCGGCACAAGACGTCCGTCGTTAACGAAGCCATCTTCGGAGCGCTGGGCGAGTTCCGAGATCAACCGATCGCGCCAGACTTTGATTTCATCCGCGCGATCAGCCTGGTCAGCGAGATTCGTCTGTTCCCGCGGGTCGATTTCCAGATCGAAAAACAGCTCGTCGCCGCTCTCGCTGAGCCAGACGTATTTGCGCTTCCCGTCCGTCACGCATTGCCAGGCTCCGAGAGGTCCGTGGCATTGTTCACAGTGAACGTGCGTGCGCCACGACGCCCGTCCGTCGCGCACCAGTGGAAGAAGGCTTTTGCCTTCGACGCTTTCCGGCGTAGGTGCGTTCGCCGCGTCGAGGAGGGTCGGCATGATGTCGTGCAGCGCCACCGGAGCCTGAATTTGGTTGCCCCTCGGGCACTGCCAATCCGCCGGCGGCTTGACGATTAGGGGAATTCCCGCCGAGCCTTCGAGCGCGGTGGATTTGCGATACAACCAATGGTCGCCGAGCTGCTCGCCGTGATCGGAACAGAAGACGATCAGCGTTTTCTCAAACAGTCCGTTCCGCTTGAGGTGCGTGATGAGTTCCCCGATCTGCGAGTCGACGTGCGCGATCGAAGCGAAATACCCGCGTCGCATTCGGTCGAATAGCGTCGGATGCATCCGCCCGGTCTCGGCTTCGGGGTCAGCGGTCGGTAAGTCGAAGCGTTCCGCCCAAGTGCCACGCGGGACGGGCGGCAGCTCCACGTCGCGGAACCGCTCCCAGTATTCCACCGGTGGATCGAAGGGTGGATGCGGTCGGTGGTAGCCGACCTGCAGGAAGAATGGTCGGGTGGGATCGCGGTTCTCCAGCATCCGGAGCGCGGCTGCGGTGGTGAAATTCGTGTTGTGCAGCGACTCGTCGTGCGTCCACGGCTCGACGATCAGGGAATTTCCGTTGAGTCGTTTGAGGTTCGGTTGCAATCGAGCCCCCGTCTGCGCTGTCAGCCAGCGGGTGTAGTCATTCCCCGCGTCGGAATCCGCGTCCGCCAACACCATTTGTTCACATCCGAGATGCAGCCGCTCCGGGTGGAAGTGCGTTTTTCCCGACAGCATGGTTTGGTATCCGCCGTCGCGCAGGCAGGTCATCATCGACGGCTCGTAGGCCTGAAACGGGAGGCCGGTGTGCCAGCCGAAGCGGCCAACGCCATTTGGCGTGCGACCGCTCATCAAGCAGGCACGGGCGGGGATGCAAATCGGGCAGTTGGAATAGGCAGACGTGAACGTCGTGCCCTTCGCGGCCAGTTGGTCGACGTGCGGCGTGATCGCGACCGGGTGGCCGAGGCACGAAAGGGCGTCGGACCGCCATTGGTCGGGGAAGATGAAGAGGATGTTTGGAGGGGATGACATTGGGCGCCTCGTGGGTTACTCGCGGATGAACGTCTCGATGGAATCCAAGGTGAAATCCGGGAACGGAGGTAGTCCGTCGCTTTTGAAGGCTTTTGGTCCGTGGGACACGTTGTCAGTGGCCACCGTGCCCCGGCCCTCGGACCGAACGGCTTCGCCCGCGAAGTAGTTGATATTATTACCGATGAATTGGTTCATCGAGCACGTGGCGTCCTCGGTGATCCCGTGCGCCATCTTCGGCTGATCGCCCCAGTTGAAGATGTTGTTGTTGCTCACGAGCACGGCGGTCGAGTTGCTTCCGACGACGAGACCGGTTTTGAGTTGGCCGCCGGGATCGCGCACGCCGGTGTCGATGACGTTGTTTCCCGTGACGGTGATCCATGACGATTCGGAGAGAACGATCCCGTTGCCCCGGTGCCAGCTGAAGATGTTGGAAGACGCGTTCAGTTCGTGGGAGTCGTGAGTGGTCAGCGCATCGCCGCCGATCTGGTAGGTGCGGCAACCGGTGATTTGGACACTGTTGCTGTGAGCGGAAAGTTCAAACGCCGTGCCTCTGGTGTGGCTGACGAGGCAACCGACGACGTTGACGACGAGCGCGTGCGTCATCACGAAGCCACGCTGACCTCCGTATAGACGGCAACTCGAAAACAGATTCGGCAGGTAGTTCCCGCCCCGGCCGCCCTCTCTTAATTTTTCGCAAAAGACGTTCGCGACACCATTGTCGACGAACTCGGAACTGACGATCTCGCAAAGGAACGAGTTGTTTCGGAGCCAAAGGCCGTGGTCGCGAAAGCCCTGAACCTTGACCTTCGAGACCCGGCAAGCACCGGAATTGTCAATCACCACTCCAGCCGTTCCCTGGTTCGGGGACGCGGGCTCCACGAGGAGGTCAGAGAGTTCCGCAGCTTTCAGGGTCTGCATGAGAACGGCGGTCCCGGCTTCATTGGCAGGCGTTGCCACGAGCCGCGTCGAGCTACCTTTTCCACGCAGCGTGGTTCGGTCTCGCAGGCTGACCGGCTGGTCGAGCGGATAGACTCCGCGCTGGAGGGCGACCTCGCCGCCGCCCGATTCAGCGAGCCAATCGATCGCGGTCTGAATCGTCACGGCGGCGGAAGAATTTTCGGTGAGAACATCCCCACTGATTTGGCCGCGAGCGACGAAAGTGTTGTCGTTCTGATAGAGGTCGAGGTCTTCAGCGATAGCCATGGCAGTGATTGGTGGGAACGGGGACTTGCTTAGTTGATTGTAGGTCTGAGTAGAAGGGCCGTTGCGAGGGGGGAATCGTTAGCTCCGCAGATTACCGACGATGGCGCCGCCGAGGATGCCGACGGCGCTGCCCGTTAGCGTGAGTTTCGCAGCTCGGCTTCCGCTGGCGGGCTGCCCGAGAAGGTAGATGCCAGCGAGGGCGTTCACGACGATGCAGAGCTGCGCGATCGTGAATCCGCGGCCAGTCCCAATCGCAGACATGAGGAGTAGTGACGTGACGTTACCAAGACTCCAGAGCAACCCCGATCCCAAGGCGCCGGTGTAGTCGCTCGGCCTCGGCAGGCGCAGGGACGACCAGTCGCGGCCGAGTCCGAGCAGGGCGCCGAAGGCGATTCCTAGAGCGAGAGGAAGCATGCCGGTCCAGACATCAATGCCGGACGCTTGGAGCGGGATGAAGTAGGTGCCCCAAAGAACACCCGCGACGACTGCAAGCAGGAGTCCAGACAACCGGCTCGGCGGGGCAGCGCCCGATTTGTCGTTCGATGAGACAATGAGAAGAATCCCCGCCGAGAGGAAAAACAGGCCCAAAGCCAGAAGGCCTTGGTCCCGGAGCGGCCAGTCGAGGAATTCGCCGAAAAGCAGAGCTCCCCACCCACAGGCGGTGAGAATGTTGATCGGTGCCCAGAGGGCCATGGCGCGAGCGATGCCAATACGCCGCGTGGACGTGAACGCAGCCCAGCAGCCGCCGCACCACACCAGTCCTCCGCCGAACGACAGGAGCCAGGCGACTCCGTCGACTTCACCGCCCCCGCGGAAGGCGAAGACGCCAGCGACGAGGAGCAAGTTTGCCAGAGCCACGTAAGCCGTCCGGATGCGCTCGTTCGCGAAAGTCACTCGCTGCGAAGGCACCAGCCAGAAGCCCCAGGCCAAAACGGTGATGATCGCATACAGGACGGACATCCGATTACTGAATGTGCTGTTTCAAAAGTGCGGCCGCGGCCCGCGCGTCGCCGTCGGCGAGCGACTGGTAGATCGCCACGTGTTCGGCGTGGCTCTCCAGCAGATTCGCGTGGCGCGAGTAGGGGAGCGCGAGCGTCGTCATCAACGGAAGCCAGAGGATGCTCAGCCCGTTGCCCGGATAGCGTTCGACGATAAATCGATGGAACGCCACGTCGTGTCGGATGACCTCGGCCAGATCGTTCATTTCTGCGGCGACGCGGAACTCGCGAAGGATGCGGTCGAGCTTGGGAAGGTCGTCGAGCTTCCAGGTGGGAAAACCCTTCCGCAACGCCAAAATTTCGAGATCCCGACGGGTGTGGAGGAACAGCGAGCGGACGTCAGAATTTGGCAGCGCGTTCACCGACGCGCCCTTGTTTGGATGGGCGAGAAGGTAGCCTTCCTTGCTGAGTCGAAGGACAACGTCTCGGATCGGTCCGCGACCGACGCCAAATTCGACGGCGAGTGCTTCCTCCTTCACCCGGTGGCCCGGACCGAGCTCGCGGGCGAGAATGCGCCCTCGTAGCGAATCAGTGATCTGGTCCTTGGGTGTCGTGATCATCTTGTGAAATGTTGATTGTTGACAATCCTGCGGCGAACGCGGAATGATGTCAATTCTGCGGTCCAGCGAAAGATCGCGACGTTTCCCTCACTTCCGTGCCCGAATCATCACCAGCCACTTCCGCTTCCTCAGCGCTTGCCCGAACGATCGTTGGCGTCGAATTCAGCGAGGGAGTGGGGTATTTGACGCTCGTGCCCCCACCGGGCAAACCGCCGACCCTTGACGTTTCGGTCTTGGAGGAGCTCGAGGCGGCCATCACGGATTTGGAGGCGAACGCGTGCCGGGCAGTGGTCGTTCGGAGTGCTTCAGACAAGTATTTCTGCGTCGGTGCGAACCTCGAGGTGTTGAAGAATACGGACGCGGATTCGATCGTGCCTTGGGTGATGCTGGGTCACCGGGTTTTGAATCGGCTCGAAGACCTGCCGTGTCCGGTGATCGCGCGAGTGGATGGATTTGCAATGGGAGGCGGACTCGAGCTCGCCATGTCCTGCGATTTGATCTTTGCCGCGGAGACGGCGCGGCTTGGGCAGACGGAAGCGAAGCTGGGTTTCATTCCCGGCTGGGGAGGGTGTCGGCGATTGGCCGACCGGGTCGGCGTTTCCACCGCCAAAAAGCTCTTCTTTACGGGACGCGTTCTGAACGGAGGTGAGGCGGAAAGGTGCGGTCTGGTTGATTTTTCTGGAACGACGGAAGAATTGGAACGGGAGATGGCGGCGACCCTCGAAGCGATCGGGGGCAACAGCCGATACGCCTTGGCAACGTTCAAAAAGCTCCTTGCCGCCAAAGATTGCGGCGAACGGGAGCGGAACGCCGCCGCCGAAGCCCTCCAATCCCGCGGATGCTTGTTGGATTCCGAAACTCTCGAGCGCCTCGAGGCGTTCCTCAACCGCCGAAAGTAACTTCGATCTCATGAACCAACCCCAGCAAGCGCTCGAAGGTCTGCGCGTTCTCGATTTTAGCCACGTCTATCAAGGGCCCGTGGGAACGCAGCTTCTCGCCGACTACGGAGCGGACGTCATCAAGGTCGAGCGTCCCGGCTCGGGAGACTGGAGTCGCGCGTGGGGTCCGTTCGCCGGCGGAGTCTCCCTTCCGTTTGCCAATCTCAACCGCAACAAGCGGTCGCTCGCGGTGAACATGAAATCGGAGGACGGCAAAGCCCTCATTCGGAAACTCGTCGAGCAGGCAGACATCGTGGTTCACAACTTTCGCAAGGGCGTGATGGAGAAACTGGGGTTCGGATACGAGGCCATGGCGGAGGTCAATCCGCGCCTCGTTTACGCCTGGAGTAGTGGCTGGGGCGATCATGGTCCCTACGCCGACAGCGGTCGCGGGGGACACGACATGATGGCGAGAGCCGAGGGTGGTTGGTTCATCCAGCCCGACCCGGCAAAGGCGCCGATCCCCGGTGGCATCAGCGTGGATTACCCCGCGGGCCTCAATCTGATGATCGGAATCCTCATCGCGCTTCAGAACCGTCACCAGACGGGTCGTGGGCAGTTCGTTTCCACGGATCTGCTGAGCGTCGCGTTCCACGCTCACGCTTGGGAGGGAGCATCCGAACTCAACCGCGAGAAGATCGACGCGCCGGCGGCCGTGGGAGGCACCGAAGCAGCGATCAACAAGGCGTTCGCGACCGCCGACGGCTACATCGAAGTTTCCCCCGTGTTCTCCGACAACTCATTGCGCGACATCTCGACGGCACTCGATCTCGGCGACCTTTCGCAGCAGCCCGAGTTTTCGACGGAGTCTCTTCAGATCGAGAATCGGGACGCCTTGAATGAGTTGCTGGCAGCCCGCTTCGTGGAGCGCAAGACGGAGGAATGGATCACCGACCTCGAGGCGAACGGAGTGTTCTGCGCGAGAGTCCGGAGTTTCCGCGAGGCAATGCACGATCCTCAGATCGCAGCCAACAAGATGGTCGTGGAGATGGACGTCCCGAGTGTGGGTCCGATGAAGATGCTCGGAACGCCGATGCGACTTCACTCCACCCCGGCCACCGTCAGGCAGCCGCCTCCCGGTCTCGGAGAACATTCGCGAACCATTGCCTCCGAACTTGGTTATTCCGTCCGAAGAGATCGACCGAATGTTCGAAGAGCGCATACTGTCCTGAACCTCACTCCTCTAATCTCCTCCCGACCGTCTTATGAATAAACTCCCCGAATCCGCGACCGACTACCAACACTTCATCAACGGACAAACGACGAACGGCGAGTCCGTTGGACGCATCGAGCGCACCAGCCCGGGTCACGTCGACACCGTGGTCAGCACCTACGCCGAGGGAACGGCGGCTGACGTGAGCGCAGCGATTGCGGCGGCGCGACGAGCGTTCGACGAAGGTCCGTGGCCGTCGACGAGCGGAGCGGAGCGGCAGACCATTCTTCAGAAAACCGCCGACCTGATCCGAGCCAACAAACTGGAGCTGGGCCTGATCGAATGCCTCGAGAGCGGCAAGCCGATCGCCCAGGCGCGAGACGAAATGGACTGGGCCGCCGGGATCTGGGATTACGCCGCGGCACTTTGCCGTCATTTGCACGGTGAGACGACCAACACGCTCGGAGACGGCATGCTTGGACTGACGTTGCGGGAGCCGATCGGGGTTTGTGCGCTCATCACGCCTTGGAATTTCCCGATTCTGATTGCCAGCCAGAAGATCCCTTTCGCTCTGGCCGCCGGCTGCACCTGTGTCGTCAAACCGAGTGAGCTGACAAGTGGCACGACGCTGCGGCTCGCTGAATTGCTCAAGGAAGCTGGACTGCCAGACGGTGTTTGCAACGTCGTTACCGGCTACGGGGACCCGGTGGGATCGGCCATGGTCGAGAGTGCCGAAGTCGACTTCGTCTCCTTCACGGGATCGACGGCGGTCGGAAAGAAGATTGCCGAATCGGCGGGATCGACGCTGAAGAAGGTCGCGCTCGAACTTGGTGGCAAAAATCCGCAGCTCATTTTCGCCGACGCGGAGATGGACGCCGTCGTGGATTCCGTCGTGCACGGTGTGTTTTTCAACATGGGCGAATGCTGTAACAGCGGGAGCCGCATTCTGGTCGAAGAATCAATCGCCGATGAGCTCGTGAAGCGCGTCGTCGAGGCGAGTCGGACCATTCCCGTGGGCGACCCGCTCGACGAGAACGTCAAGCTCGGCGCGATCATCAACGACAAACAACAGGAGAAGATCCTTGGTCACGTCGAAGACGCCCGGAAGGACGGGGCCAAGGTGTCGCTTGGAGGAGGAGAGCTGAGGTGCGGCACGGGACGGTTTGTTGAGACCACGGTGATCGACGGGGTGACTTCGAACATGGCCGCCGCGACCGCGGAGATCTTCGGTCCGGTGCTCACGGTTCTCCGCTTCAAGGATGAGAGCGAAGCTCTGAAGATCGCAAATGGAACCGACTACGGCCTGAGCGCCAGCGTGTGGACGACGAACGCCGATCGCGCGATCCGGCTGACGCGATTGCTGAAGGCGGGCACGGTCTGGATCAACACCTTCCTCGACGGATCTCCGGAATTGCCATTCGGTGGGTATAAGCAATCCGGCCTCGGTCGCGAGCTCGGTCCGCACAGCGTCGAGGAATTTACCGAGACGAAGACCGTCGTGATGCGACTCGGGGAGTATTCGAAAAAATGGCTCTAAGACTTCCGGCCGATCTCGGCTGAACGCCTTAGTCGTCATAGCTGTCTCGGTAGCTGATAACTTTCAGCAGTTTCCGGATCTCTCCGACGGTACGGGGTTCCGATACTTCGAGGGTGACGCACTTCTCCTCTCCCGGGAACACGTCGAAGAAGTTGTCGGAGATTTTGTGCGCCAGGGCGTCTCCGAGATTGACGTAGATCTGATAAGCGAGGGCGTCCGTGGTGAGCGTCAGGTCGAAGGTGCGGTTGCTCGTTTTCCGAACCTCGCTGCGAATCGTGGACGTTGGAAAATCGACGTTGCGCGGGCTCGTCATGAACGTCGTGTTGACGCTGTCTTCGTAACCATCAGCGGAGAGCCGGGACCGCAGAACGAGATCGGTGCGCCCGTAACCCGCAACGTGTTTTTCCAGCTTCAGGCGTCGGCGGACGGCGGCCTGACCGGGCTTTAGCTTTACGGGCATCGATCCCTCGTCGACCACCTCGTTCCGGCTGAGTGCCCAGAGCTTCCATTCCAGTTCACCGTCGACGTTCCCGACTCCGTCGTAAACCGTGTGGATTTCCAGCCCGTCGACCGTGCTCAGAACGGTGTTCGTGCTGGTGTGCATCACTTCCTCGCCGATCCACTTCACCGAGACCAACGTCGGCGCGAAGAATCGACGCGCGGCGTGGTGAAGGGCCTTCCAACGGCCGCCGAAGTCGATGCTCGACCACGAGGCGGTCGGCCAGCAGTCGTTCAGCTGCCAATAGAGCGCGCCCATTGTGCGCGGCACGTTCCGGCGCATGTGCTCGATGCCGAAGCGGAGGCAAAACGCCTGCATGATCTGCGAAAGGTAAACCGTCGATTCGTAGTCTTTCGGAAAGCGGTAGAGCTCCGAAATGTAGTGCAGAATAATCTGGTTTCCGCCGCCATTCTTCTGGTGATTGTCCATCTCGGGGGCGAAAAGATTCGTGCTTTCGGTGAAGGTGCGGGCCGTCTCGACGTGGGGATACGCCTGCATTCCGAATTCCGAAAAGAAACGGTGGAACTGCCGTTCGTAGGCAGCGATCGGTTGGCGCTGATGCCAGACTCCCCAGAAGTGGGCGTCGCCGGAATCGGGGTTGCCGGTGTCTCCGAAGCGATCGTGAGGATTGTGTTCCGAACTCGAGATGTAGCGCGCTCCGGGACAGAGACGTTCGAGCGTGTTCGGAATCGAATCGAGGAAGACTCGCTCGTAATCGCGGAGTAGATTTCTTTTGGCCGTGATAGCGGACTTGAAGATCTGCTCGTTCTCGTTGTTTCCGCACCAAAGCGCAATGTGAGCGTGGTTCCGAAGCCGGCGCACTTGGTGTTCGATCTCTCGGCGGACCTGGTCCAGAAATTCGCGATCGCCCGGGTAGATCGCGCAGGCAAACATGAAATCCTGCCACACCAGTAACCCGCGCTCGAGGCACCCTTGGTAGAACGAGTCCAACTCGTAGATGCCGCCGCCCCAGACGCGCAGCATGTTCATGTGTGCTTCCGCGGCCGAATCGAGTAGTTCAGGAATTCGGCATTCGCCTTCGTTGACGAAGCTGTGAGCGGGAATCCAGTTCGCACCTTTCGCAAACACCGGGCGTCCATTGACGTTGAACTGAAACTTCTCGCCCCACTTGTCAGCCGATTGATCGAGCTCGATCTGGCACAAGCCCAGACGCTGCGTTCGCGTGTCGATGATCGCACCTTCGGCCAGCATCTCGATCGTCAATTCGTAGATCGGCCGTTGGCCCATTCCGTTGGGCCACCAGAGGGCGGGCGATTCGACGGCGAGTTTCAAAGTTGAGCCGGAGGACTCTTCCGCTTCCGCCACCAGAGCGTCGCCGAGTGCCAAGCGGGCCCGGACGGTGACCGGCGATTCTCGTGCGAGCTGAGGTTCGACGTCGACGGTGACCTCGCACTTGTTTTTTTGGTGTTGTTGCTGGACGTGAAAGTCCGCGATGCGGTTGAGCGACCAGCCTTCCATACGGATTGGTCTCCAGATCCCGCTGGTGGCCAGGCGAGGCCCCCAGTCCCAGCCGAACGAGCACTGCTGCTTGCGAAGCTGCGTGCGGCCGCCGACGTGGTCCGAAAGGATTGGCTCACGTCGGGCGTCGCGAGACTCGATCGCAGCGTTCGGATTCTTGAATTGAATCTCGAGGCGGTTCGTCCGCGGGTTCAACAGGTCCTTTACCGCAAATCGCCAGCCGACGAACATGTTATCGGTCTGCGCGAGTCCTGCTCCGTTTAGCCGGAGCGTGGCGATGGTGTCGAGGCCATCGGCGACGAGATCGATGTGTTCATGACGGGCGAAGAGTTCGGTGGCGTCGAATTCGAGTTCGTATTCCCAGTCGACCGTTTCAACCCAAAAGACCTCTTGCTCGTTGCGGGCGTAGAACGGGTCTGGGATGAGCTCGTGTCGGCGGAGATCGGTGTGGACGCAACCGGGAACTTTGGCACTGAGCCACTGCGATTGGCCGACCTGCCGAAATCTCCAGCCGGCATGAAGGGGGACTGAACTGTTCATGAGTCTTCGAGGATAATGGCGAAACCGCTTTCCGATAGGGAATCCAGGCCGTTTCTTGGCCGCACCTCGACAACTTATCAGCTTTGTAGAGAATATAGGAACAGTTCGGGCATCCCCCCGCTCAGGCCATGAGAACTAAAAATCGATGGGCACGATCAGCGAAAGCTATCTGCGCCCACTTGCTTCCGCCGATGGGCTTGGTTGACGTGAAACGACCGACCGGGGGTCGGGAGGGGGGCGTCAGCAGGAGTCGACCGTGGCCGCACCGTGTCGCAACCCGCCACTCGTGACGCCGATGCGGGATAGGCACCACGCGAAACTCGCGGACCGCGGGAACGCCTTACCGAAGAATGAATCCTTTGGTTGGTCGGCACTCACTGCGCGGACGGACGTTCGCGCCAACTGGTGTTTGGGTGGAGCGTTGTTGGTTCTGATTGCCGGGGGCGGAGTGGTGCCTGCGCAGAGGGAAGGCGACGACCCGTGGCGGGCGGCGGCACAACAGTTGTTGGAAGAGGCGCATGCCGGGTTCTCCGAAGCGAAGGGAGCGTCGGTTGATGATCCGCAGATGCTGCTGGGTCGGGCGGCAGTGCTGCTCAATCTGCAACCGAAAACGGACGGAAGAGTGGATCGGGCGATCGAGTTGTTTGAGAAAATCATGACCGAGCATTCTGGTGAGGACGTCGCCGTCGAGGCGGAATATCTGCGGGCTCGAGCGGAGCAGGTTCACCGGGCAAAACCGGATCTGGCGAAGGCTCGCCGTCAGTTTCGCCAACTGATCGACGCGCATTCCGGCCACCGCCTGGCCGACATCGCCTCGGTCAAATTCGCGACGCTCGAGGTCTGGACGGGACGGGCTGACGAGCAGGCTCTGGCGATCCAGCGGTGGAACGAGAGGGTCGGCGCGATCACCTACGGTCCGGCTCGCAAGGACCTCCACTTGCTGCTGGCCGACGCGGAGAAATACGTGACCGGGGACAAAGCGGCCGCGCTGGGCCATTTCATCCAGGCTGAGAAGCTCGGCATCGCGAACGCGAAGACGCGCGGCGACGTTGTCTTTCAAATCGGCGAATTTGCTCATGAAGTTGGTCGGAATGACGTCGCGCGAAAGTTCTACGAAAAATTTCTGAAAGATTTCCGGAGGGACGTGCGCCGACCGGTGGTCGAATCGCGGCTCCGAAAAATTGGGACAGGAAAGGAGGGCGCATCGTGAAGATCGGGAAGGTCATGAACGGGGTAGGAATCGCGCTGCTTGCATTGGCGTTCGCCGTCGCGCTTCTCCGCGTCTTCTCGATCGAGGGTCCGAAGGCGAAGGAGGGGGTTGTGACGTTGCGCTTCGCGCATTGGCAATTGGAAGGTGGGCTCCGCGGCGCGTTCGACAAGTTGGCTCGGGAGTACGAGGAGCTGCATCCCGGGGTGGAGGTCGAGCAAATGGCGATCCCCGAGCAGATCGCGCAAAATTGGTCGAAGACCCAACTCATCGGGGGCACGGCTCCGGCCATCATTCAACTCGGCGGCCCGATGGGCACGGGCGACGAGGAACGCGCGCGTTATTTTGTTCCGCTGACCCCGTGGGTGCGAATTCCCAATCCCTACAACGTCGGCACCGATCTGGCCGGGGTGCCCTGGCGGGAAACGTTCGTCGACAACCTCGAGTCGATGGAGACGTTCTCCAACGTTCTGCTCGACTACTACGGCGTGCCGATGACGATGTTCACGACGCGCGTTTTCTACAATCGCGCGCTGCTTCGCGAGGTGAGTGGCCGTGACGTCGTGCCGACGAATTACCGCGAATTCGTCGAGCTCTGCGAGTCGGCGGCAGACTACGAACTGCCGGGCGGTCAGAGCCTCCTACCGATCGCGGGGTCGAAGTATCACTCGCCGCGGATGATGGATGACCTCTTCCGGTCGCAGACGCAGAAGCTGAGTTTCGAACTCGAACCCACGGGGAGTCCTCGGCCTGACACGATCGAACTTGCCTTGGCGGCACTTCGGGGGCGCTGGGACTGGGAGACTCCCGCCGTGCAGGATGGCCTCAGGCTGATGCAGCAGATCGGACGACACATGCAACCGGGATTCCTTTCTCTCGACCGAGACGACGCCCTGTTTTACTTCGTGCAGGGGCGGGCGCTCATGATCGCGACCGGAAGTTGGGACGCGACCAGCATCCGGATTCAATCGCCGTTCGAGGTGGGTGCCTTTGCGATGCCGCAGCCGACTCGGGAAGATCCAGACTTCGGAAAAAACGTCGTCGGTCTTTTTAGTGAAGTCGCGCTCCAGACCGGGGTGGCGTTCGGGGTGACGCGTCAGGCTGATCAGACGGAACTCGCGATCGATTTCCTTCAATTCATCACCTCCCAACGGAGTAACGCGAAATTCTCGGCCGAGAGTGGGATGCTGCCAGCGGTGGTGGGTGTCGTTCCTCCGAAGCAAGTGAAGCCTTTCATGCCACGAGAGGGAGGCTTTCGAGCTGGATTCAGTCCGAATCTGGAGCACTTCGGTCCGGAAGTCGTTCGAGTCATCGATACGAATCTCCATCGGCTCGTGGGCCCGAACGGTAGCGTCGAGGACTACGGTCGAACCATGAATCGCGTCGTGCCCGCGGCCATCGCGACGGATCTGAAACGCAAACTCGAGAATTTGCTGCAGAGCCTCGCGATGCAGGATACGACGCTAACGGCTTACCGCGCCTTGGCGGCACGCGGAACCGATCCGCGAGCGGAAGAGAAACTGGTTGAACTGCTCGAGGGCCAGAATGCCCAGGAGCGGATGGTTTATCGGACGAATCACGAACTCCGCGATGCCGGCGTTCTGCCGCCCCGGGAGGAAGAAAACTGAATGGCGCGCGCGATCTCCTGGAGAAAAGCGCTGCTCGAGTGGCGGCTCTATCTTTGCATCGTTCCAGCGATTCTGCTCGTCACGACCTTTGCTTACTACCCGGCGGTCAGCGCGATCTACCACAGTTTTTTCGATTGGAAGGGCGGTGACTTCAAGGCGTTCGTCTCGCTCGATAACTACCGCCGGGCTCTCGGAGATCCCGTGCTTTGGACGTCATTCGGAACGATCGCGATTCTGATCGTGGCCAACGTTTTCAAGCTCATCCCGTCGATTTTCGTCGCCGTGATGGTGCACCGTTTGCGGAGCGACGTTTGGCAGTATTGGTATCGGGTGCTGCTCGTCGTGCCGATGATCGTGCCGCACCTCGTCGTTCTCTTCATCTGGAAATTCTTCTTCGATCCGAATCTCGGGGTGCTCAATCGCATCCTCGACGTCACCGGGATCAAGGCACTCCTGGTTGCGTTGGATACCCACGTGTTGGGGTCGGGGACCTTTCTGGAAGGCGTTCCGATCGCTTGGTTGAGCCAGCCGGATCTGATCGTGCCGTCGTTGATCATCTGGGGATTCCCGTGGATCGGTGCGGTCGGCGTGCTCATCTACCTGGCTGGGCTGCAGAACATCGGCACCGAGGTTTACGAGGCCGCTGACCTCGACGGAGTGACCTCGTTCCAGAAGTTTCGATACATCGAGTTTCCGCTCATCATGACCCAGGTGCGCCTGACTCTGGTCCTTCTGATCATCGGGACGCTGCAGGGTTTTGGGCTCCAGCTTCTGCTCCTGGGCAGCAGTGGCGGGGCGGGCGGGCGAGGTATGGTCCCCGGGCTGTGGATGTTTAACCGGGCCTTCGTGGCGGGTGAGTTCGGATACGCCTGCGCGATCGGGTTGATTCTGTTCGTCTTCATTCTCGCACTCACGCTCATCAACAACCGGTTCGTCCGGGTCGACAAATGAAGCCGCCCCCCGCCGTCAAAAAGCCCCGTGATTGGCCGAAGCACCTCGCGATTCTCGGGCTCCTGTGCCTGGAACTTCTGCCGTTCTACATGATGATCCAGATCAGCTTTAAGGATAACGCCGAATTCCTCGCGCATCCGTGGCTGCCGTTGCCGCCTTGGGAGTGGCACTTCGACAACTGGATTTTCGGCCTGAAGTTGATCGTGCCTTACGTTGCCAACACCATCTTCGTCGCCACGTGCGCGACGGCCGGGTGCCTATTTTTTTCCCTGCTTGGTGCCTATTTTTTTGCGCGCTTCAAGATGCCCGGGAGTCATTTCCTTTGGTCGGCTTTTCTGGTGCTGATGTTGATGCCAGCCGTGGCGAACATCGTCCCGCTCTTTGCGTTGATCAAAAACCTGAATCTTCTCAACACCTTGTGGGCGCTCATCATTCTCGGCATCGCCGGTGGACAGGTTTTCAACATCTACATCCTTCGCAGTTTCATCGAGGAAATCCCGGACGACTTGTTCGAGGCGGCGGAGATCGATGGCGCTTCGCACTTCGACCAAATCCGCAACGTCGTCGTGCCGATGAGTGGTTCGATCCTCGGAACGCTGGGAATCCTGACGTTCCTTCAGCAGTGGAATGAATTTCTGATGCCGCTCATCCTGTTGCGGGACCAAGAGCTGTTTACGCTCGGCGTTGGGTTGATTTATCTCGATGGCGAATACGTGAAGCAGTGGGGGCAGATCATGGCGGCGTATTTTGTGGCCAGCGTTCCGCTTCTGATCATCTTTCTCTTCACGATGAAGCTGTTCGTTCGCGGCCTCTCCGCCGGTGCGGTGAAGGGCTGAGTCGCACCAGGGTGTCCTGGGACTTATCGCGCGTGGTCGGGCGGAAAAGGCCGGCGGCACGATCCGTTACGAAAACTCGTGGGGGTGACGGCGCTTCAACTCCGGGACCGCCCAGCCGCGTCCGGTGGCTTCCAGACGTTCGCAATAAGCGGGCAGTTTCCCCTGGTTGTAAACGAGGCTGTGTTCGCGCACGACGGTCCAGAGGGGATCTACGTCGCTGGACGAGGTCAGCATCATCTCGTCGTGCCAGTCGGCCATTCGACGGATGGCTTCGTCGCAAACGCCGCGATTTCGTTCCGCGACATTTCGTTGCTCGAAGGGATCTTCGCGGAGGTCGAAGAGCATTTCCTTCGGGAAGAGATGATAGCCGTCGTCGTAAGTGCGAATGTAAATCCAGTCTCGAAATCGGACGCTGCGCTGGCAGACGTGCACGCATTGGCCGATGATCAGGGCGTCGCGGCCGGTCTCCGAACCCTCGGTGATCGACGGCGCGAAACTGCGGCCGTCCCAACTCGGATTGGGAGCTTGTCCCAGCATTTCCGCCAGGGTCGGCGCGAGGTCGAGGTTGTAGTGCAATCCGTCGTCGACCGAATCCGCGAGGCCCCGTCCCGGCCAACGAATGATCAGCGGAATGTGCGCAGTCGGGTGGTCGGCCGTCGCGTGTTCGCCGTAGATGCCGAGCTCGCCGAGATTCTCGCCGTGATCGGCCGAGACGATGATGACGGTGTCCTCGTAAACGCCCGCGTCCTTGAGCCATTGCACAATTTTTCCGATCTGATCGTCGGCGTAGCGCACGCCGGTGTCATACCCGTCGATCATTCGCCGGAGATCGTGGCGATCCTTCAGCTCTCCGGGGTGCTTCGGAAAATGGGGATCATCTTCCGCGGAAAACATGTTGATTTCGCGGGCGCCGTGCGGGCCGACTTTGCCGCGGTGCGCTTCGAAGACCTCGTCCGTGATCCACTCGGGGAGGGGATCGTTCGCGAAGTGATTCGGGTAGTCGGCCGGGGTGCGGTAGGGGGTGTGCGGGTCCCAGTAGTTGACGTGAAGAAACCAATCGTCCTTGGCGGCGTTGTCCTTCAGCCACTTTTCCACGATCGGCGTGACGACTTCCGCGGACTCCATGCCACCTCCGCCGGTGCTGTGGATCTCGTTGAATCCGGCGAAAAATTGGCGGGCAGCGTGACGCTGGCCGAACGGACTGATCTGAGCCGTGTGCAGGCCCTGGAGTTGGAGAAAGCGGGGCAGTGCTTCCCGTTCGATCAAATCGCGGTCGCCACGCGACGCACCGTCGAGCCGGGGATCCGCTGCCGTCCCTCCGTGACTGACGACGCCCGTGTGGATGCCGAAGCGTCCCGTGTACATCGCCGTGCGTGACGGCAGACAGGGTGCGTCGGAGCAATAGACGCTGTTGAACCGAACACCTTGCTTCGCAATGGAGTCGATGTGCGGCGAGGTATTCCGGTGGTATCCGTAACATCCGAGGTGGTCGGGCCGGAGGGAATCGATGTCTAGATACAGGATGCGCATGACGGGGAATTATCCGGTGTGGTCCGCGCAACATCCAGTTGCGAAAATTTTGGCCTCGGCCCGATTGACCCCTTTTTTAAGTCTTGGACGCTTCAGGCGCACCTAGGAAGGTGTGATTCAGACGCGAATCAGTGCAGTGATTGGGCTCATCGTGCGTGAAAATGTTGGAGAAGGGACGCCGAACTGTAGCCGAAGAGCAACCCCGACGGTTCTTGAGGTAAGTCGAACGGGATGAGATTTTCACAAGCCGGATGTCAATGGGGTCCATTCAGATCCAAATGGTCATTTGACAAGTCATTGTCGGTGAGAGCATATTATGATATGCTCCCCAGATTGTATCTTCAGCAGAAGATCTGTGCCCTCTTCCTGTTCTGCATTGGACAAGTCGCTTTTTTCGCGACGTTCAGACAGCAGCGCCGTTCGTTCCCCAAGCCTCGAACCGAGTTGAGCTCGATTTCAACACGGACTGGAAGTGGCTCGAGGACGACATCTCTGGCGGCCAGTCGCCGAGTCTCAACGAGAACAACTTCGAGGACATCAACCTTCCGCACTCGATCGCCGACATCGGTCAGTTCGGTGAGAACACCGGCAAGAAGAAGAAGATCACCTGGTATCGTCGGCATTTTTCACTGCCGACTGCATTCGATGGTCGCAACGTCGAACTCAGCTTCGATGGAGCGGGGCAGATCACCGAAGTGTGGGTGAACGGCAACAAAATCGGCACCTACAAAGGGCGATGGACTCCCTTTATCTGCGACATCACACCTTACGTGAACTTCGGGGACGCGGACAACGTGGTCGCCGTGCGCCACGACGATAACTGGCATCCCGAGATCCCGCCGGGTGGTGGCGATATCAACTGGGGAGCGGGCATGCATGGAGAGGTGACGATGGTGATCACCGACAAGCTGAATGTTGATCGCACCTTCGTCTGGACCGAAAAAGGGTCAAACGGAGCGGTCGACGTGAACGCAAAGGTTCAGGTCGAGAATCTGAACGAAACGGAGAAGCCCTGCGTCGTTACCACGAGCCTGGTGGATGCTGACAACAACGTCGTTGCGACAGCGAGCCTCACGACCACCGTTCCCGCCAACACCACGAGCGAGCTGACGTTTCTGCACAACGTGAGCAACCCGCGTCTCTGGGACCAAGATGATCCCTACCTCTACACGATGCGGACTCAGATCGAGGCGAACGGCACCTACGTCGATGAACACTCGACGACGACCGGCTTGCGGTGGGTCGGTATCGATGCTGCCACCGGCGAATTTTTTCTCAACGACGAATCGCTTCGACTCGTGGGTGGGAACAAGCACGCGTTTTTTCCGTATCTGGCGGGTTCGGCACCCGACCGGCTCTGGCGGAAAGATGCGCACATCCTCCGGTATCAGTTGGGTTTAGACAGCATTCGCACCTCTCATTACACGACCGACCCTGGATTTTTGGAGGAGTGTAACAAGGTTGGGCTCCTCGTCATCGAAGAACCCCCCGGCTGGGGCTTTGTCGGTTATCCAAATCGTCCGGAAGATCTCGGTGATCTGACGGCAGCAGAATTCAAGGAAGGATTTCGCGATCAGTTCGAGCGGAGCTTGGTGAATATGATGGTCCGCGACATCAATCACCCATGCATCATTGCTTGGAGTGTCCTGCCGAACGAAGGCGACATGAAGGACGAGCGTGAGTGGGCGATCGAGCTGAACGACCTTGCTAAGAGCATCGATCCTACGCGACCGACGGTGAACGAATACGCAGCGGACGTCGACGTCACCGACATCTACTCAAGCCACAACTACGGGGCGTTGAACAACGAAGGCCCGATCGCGAATCCTAATCCAGACGGAGTGTGGATGGTGGGTGAACACAACAATTCGTTGGGTTCCAGTTTCTTGATGCCCCACGACGCGGAGTGGCGGAAGATTCAGAACCTCGTCGACGAAATGACGGTGCTGGAGAAAATTTGGAAGACCGAGGCTTTCGCAGCACATCGCTGGTCTTCGCTGGCGATCTACCACGTCAATAAGGATATCGGCAAGGGATGGAACGGAACGTGGCGCGGCTCACCGATCGTGGATCGGCTCCGCCTGACGACGTGGCCGGGATACGCGTATCAGGCTCAGGCCGAGCGCGAGCAGGTTGGAGACGTGCTTCACATCTTGAACGAATGGAAGGCTGACTCCGACTCGACCGTTTACGTCGCCAGCAACAGTGAGGAGGTCGAGCTATTCAAGGATGGGGTGTCGCTCGGGCGGATCTCGCCAAACTTCCTGACGTCCCTTCCCCACGGGCTTTTCAGATGGGACAACGTGCAGTGGACGGACGGATCAACTCTCGTTGCCAAGGGTTACAACGGCGGGGAGTTGGCGTCTGAATACACGCGTTATTCTTCCAGTTACGGGGGCAACGAAGACTCGTTGGTCCTCTACCCGACCACCGGGACGGAAGTCCTCAACGACGGAGTCGATCTGACTTACCTTGTTGCGCAGATCCTCGATCCAAACGGCCAGGAAGCCTTCTACGCGGACGGTAATCTCAAGATCAACCAGGTGTCGGGGCCAGGTAAGGTGTTTCTGGTTGGCGAGCCGCTTTGGATGGCGGACGGCCGAGCCGGCTTTTACATTCGCGGATCCCGGGGGCAAACGGGCACGGTCACCGTATCGGCCGCTGCGGACGTGGGAACGCTCGTGAATGGAAACGTCACGGGAACCGGACTCAATCAATTTAACTATTCTGGTGCGTGGGCGACGGAATCCGGGGTGAGCGACGCCGTCGGGCAAGACCTACAGTCTTCACAGAGGGCGAACGATTCGTTCGAATTCAAATTCATCGGGAAGCAGATTCGCTGGTATGGGGAAGCCGGTCCGGGCAACGGAAAGGTGGCGATATCGTTGAATGGGGGCAATGAGAGTGTCATCAATTGCTACGCGGAGGAGAAATACATGGGCTCCCGGAGTGCTCCTCATTATCTCTTCTACGAAAGCTCGATCCTGTCGAATTCGACGCAAAGTAACGGGCAGCCCCACGTCCTGAGGGTCCGCGTCTTGGGAACGAAGGAAAAAGCGTCGACCAGCGCGAAAATCGGCTCGGATAGCGTGAAGGTTTATTCAGGAAATTACTCGTTGATTTCAAATGATATTCAGATCGACGTCGTTCCGACGACGAAGTTGCTGGCGCCAATACCGGGAGGGGAGTTCCCGAAGGTTCTCACCGTTGACACCGGCAACGGAGGTTCGGTCTCGCCTCCGAGCGGTGTCTTCTATTCCGGGACGCAGGTCGGTCTGACCGCGACCCCGGACGAGGGCTGGGCGTTCACGGGTTGGGAGGGCGATCTCACCGGGGCGTCAAACCCAAACCAGCTCACCATGAGCAGCGATAGAACGGTCCGTGCCGTCTTCGCTCTCGTTGGAGACTCCGCGACCCTGACGGTCACCCCTCCGACGGGTGGCAATATCAATCCCGCTGGCGGTCTGTTTCCCGAGGGCGATAATGTCTCACTCACGGCGACTCCGAATAGCGGTTGGGCGTTTGATCGCTGGACCGGAGCTCTCGCCGGAGCGACGAACCCCGCGACGCTGACGATGGACAGCGACAAGACCGTTTCCGCTGTCTTCAGTCAGCGGGAGCTGATGTCCCGATCGTATCAGGCGGAAGACGGAAACGTCACCGATGGTCAGATCAAGGCCCCTGGCTCTGGCTGGAACGGGACTGGATTCGTTGATCTATCTGCAAATGGCAATGGTGCCATCGAGTGGTCCATCACCGTCGCAGAACGTGGTCTTTACACCTTTGGGATCCGTTACGCCGGGGCAGCTGACGAAATGACGTGCGAAGTGTCGGTGAACGACGGGTCATCGACCGAGATCGTGGCGGCAAACCTGAGTATGCCTTCCACCGGAAGCTGGAACAGCATCTGGGAGGTGGCAGAGACGTCAAGCGTCAGTCTGCGCGCCGGCACCTACACGATTCGCTTGGCGGACAACGGCAGCAACGAACCGCAGGTCGACGAGCTCATCGTGACTCGTCTGCTGACGCCGCTCGAAGCTTGGCGTCTCCGGTTCTTCGATTCATGGAGGAACGCCGGGGAAGGTGCGGACACGGGTGATTTCGATCTCGATGCTCATCCGAATATCGTGGAATACGCGACGGGGACGAGCCCGATTGATTCCAGCGATGTCCCTACCGTCACCCACGACGTGGTGGAAGAGGCTGGCAAACAGTATCTCACTTTGACGGTGAGCCGCACCGATCGGAAGTCGGACGTGAACTTCACTCTCCAGTCATCAGAAGATTTGTCGGCCTGGAGTGCTGATGACGTTTCGATTCTGGCCGACACCGAGACTCTGCTGAGGGGACAATATGACATCCCGATCTCAGATGCGGGTCGACGTTTTCTTCGCTTCCGGGTCAATGGCACCACGTCTCCGTAATCACAGCCGAATCGACCTGCGGGTCGGCGTTTCGGCTGCTTTGGTCCCGAGACTTTCCCGCTCGCTTGACGGCCATTGGCTGAGCCACCATTGAATTTACTCCGCGCGCTTCTCGATACCGTGACGGGCCCCCTTCCCTGATTATAAACCTGGGCCGGGCGGGCTAGAGCAGCGGTTCGATTCTGGGTGTGATCTTCGTTCAACCGCAAGGCGGTAGCCACCGATAGCCTCCATCATGAAAATCCTCCCGTTTATCACCGTGCTTTTCGCCGTTTCGCTGGCCTGGGCGAGCGAGCCATTTGAACCCGCGGAAGATGCGAGGAAGGATTGGCGCTACATTTACACCTACTTCGATGGGGAGAGTGAGAAGGGGTTGTGGTTGATGGGAAGCGACGATGGGTTTATTTGGCACCCGGTTCCCTCCGAGGACGCTTCGAAACCGGGGGAACGCTTCAGTCCCCAGCTCGGCGAGTCGAAGAAGTTCCGCGATCCGAGCTTCGCGATCGGGCCAGATGGGCGGTTTCACATGGTTTGGACGACGGGGAACTCGGGTATCGGCTACGCGTGGAGCGATGACGTCACCTCGTGGGACCCAGCTAACGCCCGGTTTATCTCGACGGTCTATGGACCCATCGAAGGGCTGCCGGTGCGGCACACCTGGGCCCCGGAAGTCCGCTACGACGAGGAGAGCGGGATGTTCAATATCCTCGTGTCGATGCGCTTCCAAAACCTCGGGGAGACCCATCCGCGGCATTCGGAGCTCAGTGGTCGGATCCAGGAATTTCTGATCCAGACTTCCGATTGGGAGACGTTTTCCGATCCGGTTGTCGCTTTGCCGAAGGCTCACGAGATCAGCACGATCGACGGCGACGTTTTCCCCCTCGACGATGGGGTGATCGCGTTTACCAAGATCGAGAGTCGCGACCGATTCACCCCGGACGACAAAAATCCCCGGGGAGGAATCAGGATCCTTCGTGGAGATTCGATTACGGGCCCTTGGGATGGTCAGGTGACCATGGAGTCGCCCATGCTGCCGTCTGCCCCTTTGGCTTCCGAAGGTCCGAGTGCTTTGGCCCTCGGACCGATGGTCGTGGTTTATCACGACTTCGGACTCGCGGCGTCAGGTTCGTTTGATTTGGAGAACTGGTTCGAAATCACGAACGAAATCCAAAATCCGAAGAATTGGCGGCACGGCACGGTCAGGCAGATTCGAACCGAGAGATTCGGCACCGGTGGTGTCCGGCAGGAATACTGGGAGGAAGCAGGCGAGGACGGCCAGGAGATCGATCCAGACGTGTTCGCGAGTGGCGGGGTGGTGACGTCCTTTGCACTCCCCACGATGGAAGTTCGAAACTGGGAGCCGCCTCAGCTCTCGGAAACAGAAACAAACCATCCGTTCCAACAACGGGTCCGGGCGCTTTTGACGCCTCCGGAATCCGGAGAGTATCGATTTTGGGTGAGTGGTGACGAGCGAGCCGAGCTTTGGATGAACGTCGAAGGCGAGAATCCGGCGGGGAGTCGACAGGTCGCTTTTGCGGACGCGACGGGATTCCGGGAATGGGACGGGTCAACGGATCAACGGGTCACCGTGCAGCTCGAGGCGGGCAAAAGTTACTACCTGGAGTTGCGCCACCGAGATGATGAGGGCCCGGCCCACGCGAGCGTCGGCTGGTTGCGGCCCGGTGAGTCCGGCGATGAGCCGAGCAGCTTGGTCCCCGAGTGGGCGCTTTCGGCGGTCGAGTAGGGGCGATTGTCACCACTCGGCTGCCCCGGAGCGGGGTGGGGCAGCCGGACGTCGATCGCTTAAAGTTCGAACTCTTCGAAAGGCTTCGACCAATTCACGTTTCTCAGAGGGTCGTAAACCTCGGAGAAATCGAGGGGGTTTTTCTGAAGGGTATCGATGAGGTTGTAGCGATTGAGGTTAATCTCGCGGGCATACTTCAGGAACTCTTCGTATGGTTCGTCGTCTTTGTTGACGATGCCGTAGTTCGCGTCGTCGCCGAAGTCGCGGTAGCAGAACCAAAGCGTGCCAACGCAGTTTTTGTTCTGTAGCGCCGAAAGCATCAGGTTCTGGTAGTATTTACCCCGGTCTTCCTGGGTTTTCACGATCCAAGCATCACGCGCTTTCCGAGCGATGGTTTCCCAGGATTGCGCGGAAAATTCCGTGATCATGATTGGGCGCCCGCTCCATTTTGCCCACGTGTCCAAGACGACGGGGTCGGCGGGCCAGGCGGCGTAGTAGTTCATCGAGATCACGTCGAAATACTTTCCGAAGCCCTTGAACATGCCGGGGAGTTTGCCGTCGGACCGGATGTTCCGCCCGCCCATGACGAGGTGGTTCGGATCGACCTTCCGGACCGCTTCGGAAACGATTTTTGCGTATTGCTCCGCCATGAATTCCGTGAACTTCATCTGAGCTTCCTCGGAGAACTTTCCGTCTGCTCCGGGTTTGAATCCGTTCTTCTCAACCCATTCTCCAACGATTTTGTAGCTCTTCATCTTGGCAGGATCGACGGTGTAGGTCTGACCAGCCTGTCCGCCGCCCTTGCCAGTGACCTCGTAGGGTTCGTCGTTGACGAACAGGTCGTAGTAGCGGTCCAATGCGTCGGGACGCCACTTCATCTCGTTGTCCGTGAAGTATCCGATGAGGTAAGGGTCGTCCTTGTGAATCGCTAGATTCTTCTCCGCGCGCTTGTCGATGTAATCGATCATCGCGTCGTCCCAGAAGGGAGGTGCGTTCCAGACACGAGCGTCGCCGTTGAAGTTATCCTGGAGGAAAAAGAAGGTCAGCATGATCTCGCTACACCACGGGATCTCGAACTTGTTTTCGCCGACACCGCGGTTTCGTTTCTCGATGCTGAGGTGCGTGACGTTGAAGCCGTTCGCCTTCAAGAGGGCAATGTTCGCATCGACTTCCTCCTGGGTGGCGGGACTGGTGCCGATTCCAATTTCGTTGATTCCGGTCGCGACGAAAGCGTAGCCCTCTGGATCGATCATCCACCAGCGGTCGTTGATTTTCTCCACGCGGAAGAATCCGGTTGCCTTGGCCTGCTTGGAGGGGTCACCGCCGAATTTCCCAGTTTCGGCTTCCGGGGCGGGTGTGAAGCCATCGACGTCCTTCAACAAATAGACTTTGCCGTCCAGCCAGCGATCGCCGTAGTCGAAATATTCGACGGTTTCGCTGCCAACGGTGACGCGACCTTTTGCGGGTGCTTGCTGGAGGAAAGCCCCGCACAGCGCGGTCAGGGTGAAGGCGGACAGGGAGGAATGGATTCTCATAGGGATCTCGTGGAATTTGGGGTGAACTTTGGGTGATTACCGCGCAAAAATGGGTTTATCGAGCTGGGCACAAATCTCGCGAATTTTGGCAAACTCGGCCGCCGAAACTTTCTTCGTTTCGGGGACCGAATCGAGCGCAAGGTCGAAAAGTCGCTGCTCGCCCGGTGGGAGAACCGAAGTCACCGGCTGATTCAAAGTGAAGGACATCGCGAGCCTCGCTTCCTCTGGATCAACCACGGGCTGATACCAACACTTGGGATATTGCTGGCGAATTGGGTCTTCTTTGGGTGCGTGCTGGCGGGCCAACACCTTCAGCGCCAGAACGGCCATCCCTTTCTCGGCGGCTGCCTTCACGACGGGTTCGCCGAAGTCGCCCTTCAGGTAAGCTGCGAAGTTGACCGGGAACAGGATGGAATCGAAATCATGAAGTTCCATCGCTCGGAAGGCGGCCTCCTGCGAATGGGCGGAAAAGCCGAGGTGATGAATTCGTCCGTCTTTTTTGGCTTCCCGGAGGAGTTTCATTGCCCCGTCGTCCGCGAACGCCGCTTCGACGTCCTTCTCGACGTCGGTGATCGCATGCAGCTGATAAAGGTCGAAGTAGTCCGTCCGAAGGCGCTCAAGCGACCGATGAAATTCTTCTTTGGCTGACGCGTAGTCACGTTTTTGCGTCTTACACGCGAGAAAGCAGTTTTTTCGGTAAGGCTCGAGGGCTGGGCCCAGCTTGATTTCCGCATCCCCGTAGTTTGGAGCGACGTCGAAGTAATTTACGCCCCGCTCGACGGCCTGAGCGACGCTGCGGTTGGCTACCGACTGGAGGGCGTCTCGAACGATGATGCCGCCGAAGCCGACGACGGAAAGCTCGATGCCGGTCTTGCCAAAGGGTCGCTTCGGAACCGCTCCGGTAGCGCCAGATTGCGCAAAAAGCTGGAGTCGACCGAGAGTGAGCGCTGCGGCGCTCCAAGAGCCTGCCTTGATGAAATCGCGTCTATTCATAGTTGGAATGCGTGAGCTGTGCGAAGGGAAGTCAATTTCCCTCGAAGGAAAACTCGATGGTGTCTTCGAAAGACCCGCCGAGCGGAACGGCCGTGCGTCGTCCGGCGAAGAAGTTATTGATGAACCCCTCGGAGGGTCCGTTATCGAGGCTGGCGATGAGCCATTGGATCCGGTCTCCTTCCACCCAGGCCCGCGAGTGCTGGGTGGTGTCGGAGTCGAGCTTCAAACCCTGCCCGGAAGAGTCGGTAAGCGAGGCGTGGTGAACGTTGTTTTTCGTCGCTCGGAAGTCCCGGATGCCGAGTTCGCTGGAGGCAGCCGACCACGGCCATTCGGGTTCGACGCCGAGTGTTTCCTCCGTGTCTTCCGCGAGAAAAGCGGTGGTGGTGCCCTCGGTGCGACCGATGTGGTCGTCGGGATAGACGGACCATTGCCCCTTGCGCTTCCAGGACAGGTTGGCCTGGTCCAATGGGAGGACGAAGCGCAGACCCAGTTGACGCGGCAACACGGAAAGATTGCTGATTGGCGCCGCCGAGTCGCCCGTTCCGGAGTTGGCGTTGCCGAGAATGGCGGTGGCGTCGTCTTTCATCTTCAGGAAGGCCTCCTGGCCGGGAGCGCCGTCCCGGTTCGAGGACACGAGATCGTATTCGCGAAGAACTCCCGTCCCGAGGGTCAGCGAGTAATCGACGACCAGCTTGCCATCTGGACGAAAGGTGAAAGTCCCTGCGAGGTCCCCTTCGTCGTAGGACCCGGTCCATCGAAAGATTTTGAGCTCATCGGAACTTTCGTCCGTGAGTGATTCGAGCTGCCAATTCTCACCGTAAACGGCTGGCGCAGGCATGGGTTCGCCGTTCTTGTTGGCACGCTTCTGCACCTTTTGTCCCGCCTGCGAGTAGGTGGGAACGTAAGCCATGATGGGACCGTCTTCCATGACCGTCTTCCCGGCGACGTCAATCTTGAGTCGCCCCGTCGAACGGTCGACGCGACAGACGACGTTGCCTCGACTCAGCACGTAAGCGTCGGTGCTTTCCTTCGTGACCCACGGTTCGTTCGACGCTGAGCTGGTAGCGGTCGGTAGCTCGTCACCGATAGGAAGCGCGAAGGTGTTGACGAGGGCACCGTCGGACTTTTTGAACTCAATTTTCAGCACGTCGCCTGACTTCGCGGTGGTCACGGGAATGACCGCTTCGCCCGAGGATCGCGGTGCGATGTCGAGATCGAGGGTGCCGCTTTCCGACCCCAACGTCCAAGTGGCGTTCAGGTCAGCGAGATTCGTGAAATCATAACGGTTTTCAACTTTCAAGGTGATGGGGGCACCACCGGAGGGAACCGGGAGTGACTCCTTCTCGTCGATCAGGACCGGGCTGTAGCTTTTGAAGGTGTGCCAGTATTCCGGCTTCGGTCGTCGCCAGCCGTCGATGATTCCCCAATTCGAAACGCCGCGGACCTGCTTCACCTCACCGTCCGACGGGACGTGGAATTGATCGTCGACACCGCACCAGATCGCGCCGCCCAGGCCGCCTTTGTTCGGGTAAAGTAAATTCCAGACACCTTCGAGCACCAACCCCCACTGATCGTCGACGACGGGATCGGCGTGCATTTCGAACGGCGCATAGGCGGGGACGTGGCAGTATTCGCTGAAGATCTTGGGCCGCTTCGGGTCACCGGATTGAACGCCGTTTGGCCCGGGGTAGTGGCCCGCGGCGATGTCGAGGGATTCCGGGTCGCCTTCGAACCACATGAACGTCCGTCCGCGGGTCGGGTCCATCTTTTCCACCGCTTTCGCAGCTTCGTCAAAATACGGCCCCCAGCGGGATTCGTTCCCGATGGACCAGAAGAGGATGCTGGGATGGCTGCGATCGCGCTGCACCATCTTGAGGTTCGCGTATTTGATGTAGGCCGCGACGTTCTTCATGTTGAGGCTGCCGTCGTTCTTCGGATTGAAGAAGCAGAACGGAGCTTCCTCTTCGACGTAGAGCCCGAGCTCGTCGCACGCTTCGATGAACTCTTCCGAGGCTGGGTAGTGCGCGGTCCTGATGAAATTGCAATTTGCAGCCTTGAACATCTCGGCGTCCTGCCGGGCCAGTTCCGGTGACGAACTCCGGGCGCGAAGCGGATGGGCGATGTGGCGATTGGTGCCGCGAAGTTTGACCGGCTGGCCATTCACGAGGAGCTCTTGACCGCGGATCTCGATCTCGCGGAACCCGATCCTCCGACTGACCGTTTCGGTATCCCGCCCGTCAGTTTCGAGCGTGAGCGAGAGAGTGTAGAGATTCGGAGTCTCCGCCGTCCAATGCGCGGGATTTTCCACTCCGACTTCCAGCGTGCGACTGAGCGATTTTCCAGCTTCGATCGCAGGGACCTCGAGTGAAGCGGGTTTCGTGGGTAGGACGTTGTCCTCCGCGTCGCGAAGTTCGACGCTGACCCGACTTCCGGACGTCGGGCTGGTTCCTTCATTGGCCAATCCGAGTTCGATTTGCAGCGTGGCGTTTTCGTATTGATCGTCGAATTCCGTGGCCACGTGCATCTGAGCCACGTTCAGATCGGGAACGGCGAAGATTCGGACTCCTCGGGTGATGCCGCCGGCGACGTGAAGCGAGTAACCGGAGAGCTTTCGCGCGATGGATTCTTTCGAAGCTTCGACCGTGATGACGTTGCTTTCGCCAAATTTGATCTGGTCGGTGACGTCAAATTCGAACGCGATGAAGTGGCCAATGTGCTCGCCGACCGGTTCGCCGTTGACCCAGACCTTGGCGGCCGATCCCACTTCGTCGAAGCGCAGTTTGACCCGTTTTCCGCACCAATCGGTCGGGATATCGATGGTTCGAGCGTAGCCGCCGACCGCGGCCTTCTTCCCTTCCATCTCGTAGTCAGCGGGGACGACGATGTCTTCCCATTCCGCAAAGGTGGAAGGGTCGGTAACCGCGAGCGAACCCTCCCGTGGATTCGCGACGAACTTCCAGGTGCCCGTGAGATCCAGCACGAGGGGATCGTCGGCGGTGCTGTCGGGCAAGGGTGTGAGCCGAAGCGACGTCGCACCCTTGTTGAACTCCGACGAGCCGCCTTTCGCCGCGAACTCGTCCATCGAGAAGGTCACGCCTGCTTCGTCCCACAGTTCTTCCTTGGCGGGGTCTGCGAGTCCGGTCGTAAAAAAAGAGGTGAAGAGGGCGGCGAGGGGAATGAGATGTCTAGTCATGTTATGAGAAGGTTGACGTGATCATGGCTTCCACGCGGCGACTTCCGCCTTTGGAACCAAGGTTGGGTCGGTGTGGTCGCCCATTTCGTCGGCGTAATGATTGAGGACGGCCTGAAGTTCGGCGCGGGCCGCTTCGGCGGATTCCGACCCTTCGCCGAGTAGGATGCCCGGTGAATTCCGATCTTCGTCGTCTTTTTCGTAGAAGCGACCGTCCCAGTAGAGTTTGTAACGTTCGCCCACGGCGTAGCGCCGAGCGGCTTTGGGAACGCCATCGTAAAATCCGCTCAGTTCGCTCTTCATCACCGTCGGATGGGACCCGTTGTGGATGTAAACCCACTCCCGGGGTTTGCCTTCTTCGCCCCGGATCTGAGGGAGCAGCGAGTAACCATCAAAAACCTCGTTCTTCGGCAACGTGCCCTGAGCGACCTCGACGCACGTTGGCAGCAGATCGGTGATCCCCATCAGCTCGTCGCGGACCTCGCCCCGAGCGCCACCCGCTGGCCAATTTACGATGAGCGGGACGCGAGTCGCTCCCTCCCAGAGCCCGCCCTTCATACCGGAGATGTCCGGATGGCCTTTCGCGAAGCTGGGTTCGTCGGGCGGGGAGTTCGCGTGGCCATTGTCACCGATGAAAAGGATGAGCGTATTGTCCCGGACACCGGCTTTCTCCAGGCTGGCCACGATCCGACCGACAAGTTCGTCCACGTAAGTCACGGAACCCGCGTAGGACGGAGCGGCATCTCGGCCGGGAATCTTCGGATGTTGGTAGTGAGCCAGCTTCGTCGCGTAGTAGAGAAAAAACGGAGCGTCTTTGCTGCGCTCGATAAAATCGCAGGCGAAACGGTTGAAGACGTCGGGGCCGAATTCGCCGGTGAGCACGGTCGCCTTCCCTTCGGCAAACACGTCGTCGACCGTGTCGCAATTCATGTCCCCGCCTTTGATTTTTTCAACGCTCGGTGGTTGATTTAGCTCTTTGAGGTAACCCTGGGAGTTGAAGGTCATGACCTGAGGATCATGGAATTGGTAACCGCCACAGTAGATCGCGGCTTCGTCGAATCCCCGGGTCGTTGGGTTGTAGAAAGGGCCGAGCATCCACTTCCCAGAAATGGCTGTTCGGTATCCGGCTGCCTGCATCAGCTCCGGTAGGAACGTCTCGTCGGGTCCGGGATTTCCGTAACGAAACCCGTGCTTACCGGTCATCAGCGTCTGACGCGTCGGGCCGCACATGGCCCGCGCGTGAGCGTGGGTCCAGCGGATCCCGGTCGCCGCCAGCCGATCAATGTGAGGTGTCGAAAAGGGGACGCCTTTGGCGGTGAGACCACCGTTTGCGCCGACGAACGGGTAGCCCAGCTCATCAATGATGATCAGGACGACGTTCGGCTTGTCCAAGCCTTGTCCCGGAGGGGGGGGTGGCTGGCCACGGGCGTCGAGAGCCCCCGTAGCCAGCGCGAAACCCGCCGCGAGTGAGAGAGTCCGGAGCGGAGTCATCCGTTCTGCTCTATTCTTTTTTCCAAGACTTGTAGGTCGCCGCCAGATCGCGAGGAGGGATGAAATAGAGCTTCCGGCCTTTCGGCATGTCCTTCTCGAGCTCTTCGCCGATCCAGGAGAGAATCGAGAACGCGTGGGCGCCGCACTCACTTGGCAGGCGTCCCATGATGAAGAATGGCTCGCCGTCGACGGACTCCTGTTCGATCGCACTGCGGATATACTTGAGCGTATCTTCCGACTCGGGACCGCCTGGTTTGGAGACCTTCGCGTGACCGCGCAGGCCGACTTGGTTGGAGAACAAAGTCTCGTCGGTGATCTTGAACTCCGGTTCGAACTTGTCCGTCTCGCCCTGGTAGCCGGTGATGACAAAGTCGAATTCGAGCGCGAGGATCTCAGGTTTCGTGGCGCTATACATTCCGCCAAG
Organism: uncultured Verrucomicrobiae bacterium; assembly: GCA_963749035.1. GTDB lineage: Bacteria > Verrucomicrobiota > Verrucomicrobiia > Chthoniobacterales > JAATET01 > CAVVKW01. Next base: position 1,639,361 of record CAVVKW010000004.1, on the reverse strand, counting down.
GAAGTTCATCAGCCGCATGCTTCCATTCGAGTTGTCGAGGTAGTTGCGATATTGCTCGGTCCAGCCCTTCTGACCGGCCGCCGTGTAGGAGCTGCCGCCGTCGTTCATGGAACCCACGATGTCGATCGTCTCGGGATCGCGGGTGGAGAAGAAGCCGTAGAGGGTCGGGAACAGGTCGATGAAGTAAGGGTTCACGCGCCAGCCGACTGGAGCCTCGCCAACTTTCTCGTCCTGATACATTCCCTTAAAGCCAATGTAGGCGAGGAAATCCAGAGCGTCGCCGTCGGGTCCATTGAAGCTGAGATAAACCCCATTTGGATCAAGCTCGAGGGCCTTCGGCTCGGGAGCGGTTCCGAACTTCGATGGATCCGTCGGGATCGACGCCGTGACGGAAGCATTCGGCAGGAGCCCGCACACCGAAGTGTAGCCGAGCTTCTGGATGCGCTGAATAATCTTTCCGCCTTCGACGGGTCCGATGACTGGAACGCCCTGCGGATAGTAGTCGGCGTTGAGAAGCTTCGCGAACTCCGGGTCGACCGCGTCTTGCTGAGTCGGGCCGGATTTTTTCAACCAGAAGGAGAAGGTGTGGGTAGCGACCCAGTAGTCCCACATCACTGGCGGATTGATGTCGCCGACGAACGCAACGACTTGTTTGTTCCGCTTCGGATGATCCGCGTATTTCTCGATCGACCAGTTGAAGGCTTCGACGGTCTCCATTTCGCGAGTGTCACCGAGAACTTCGAGGTCGATGCCCTTCTCGGTGAGGTAGCTGTCGACTGAAATCGGGACCATCAACGCGTCTTCGAACGTTGCCGCCGTCAGAGCCGCTGCGCGACCGCCCATTTTTTCCGGCTCCTTCGTAAAGTCGCTGCAGAGAATCTTACCTTTGATGAGGTGTGAGTAATTCGCCCACAGGTAGTCGAAGACGGGTTGTGAACTCGAGTTGTCCAACTCCGGGGTCTCCAACTTTCCGGGGATCAGGCCCGCATCGATCCAAAGCTGAGTCGGGTCGCCGGGGCCGGCCTCCACACTCATGTGATCGCGCTCGTCTCCGGTCTGGAAGACTCGGACCGGCATGCTCTTGAAGTAGATCTTCTTGGATTCGGTGCGGTTGATGAGTCCCTGGAACGACAGCAGCGTCGCGCGCATGTCTTTGTCCGTGACTTGGCCGCCTTCTGGTTGGGCCAGATCAATGACGATGGCTCCATCCATCGGAGACACTTTGGGGAGGTTGGGGGAGTAGGTGCTGTCCTGGGCGTGCGCACCGAAGGGGCTCCCAATTGCGGTGATGGCGACCAACGTCGCGAGGGTTTTCAGTTTCATGGTATTTTGGTTTTCGGGGTCTAGTGATTTAAAATTTTCGTGGCAGATACCGAGGGGGGCTAGAGGCGAAAGCTTGTCATGCAGGCTGGTCAGCGTCGTTCGGATTGCGGGAAGGTGAGGCGGAGAAACTGCCGGGGGGAATCCGCAACCGGGACTTTAGAGGAAATCCGCAGATCTTGCAGCCCGGTTTCCGGTGACGGGACGAGTTCTCGTTCCACCAGGCTTGGATCGGACGTCCAAGCCTCCAGATCCAAGCTGAGTTCAGCGACGAGTAATTCGTCAAGGTCTGCCACGGTGGGTGAATACGTGGCGGAGAATTCGTCGCCGTCCACCTCGACCCGAGGCATCAGGTCAGCCGAGGACGGGCTGACGTTCTCGAAGTAGCGAATAGGTCCCTCGTTGAAGGCGAACGGTGCGAACAGGTCATCGTCGCCGTCCGCGTCGGCGTCGCCAACGCTCGAGTTGTAAACGTGCGGCGGCTCATCGCGCAGGATCAATTTCGTGAAGCTGGTCCCCTGACCGTTGTTGATGAAGCCGATGATCTGCTCTGGCGCGCTATCGTCCTCGCCCACCGTCGAAATAGCGGAGATCAGATCCAGGGCTCCGTCTCCGTTGAGATCGGTAGGCTCGAGCGAGTGCCAGGAAAAATGCTCCGATTCGAGGACGACTCTCGTCCAAGACTGGGTCTTCGGATCTTCCGGTGCGAGGAAGAGCTGGATGCCCTTTGGTTTGCCGTCAGTCGTGGAAGCATCCGCGAGCTCTTCAGAGTTCGAGATCGCGATGTCGTCCCGATTGTCACCGTTGAAATCCCGGACAGCTATCTGGCAGGCGTAATCGTCAACCTCGGCGGACGTCGAGCCAGACGGATACCAATCTGCCGCGTAAGTGTGTTGAGTAAAGGAATCGCTGAGCGGGTTCGGTGGTGTTTCGAACCAAATGCCGTTGATGATGATATCCAGATCGGCGTCGCCATCAGGGTTGAAGAGGTCGAGGCCTTCGCGCGGATTGGTCGAGATGAAAATCCGGTCCTCCCACCTCCCGTCAATCTTCTGAAGGAGCAGGAAGACGCCGTGGCTCACGTCTCGCGTGACGATGTCGAGCCGCCCATTACCGTCGACGTCCCCAACCGCGACCTCGGACATGTGGCGAACTTTCTCAGAGGCAGAAGAGCCGTCCCAGACCGAGACCTCGTGCTCCTGCCACGTTGCAGGGTCCGCGGCGTCCAAATCGCCCGCGGGATTCTCGAACCACGATACCGAGCCCACGGCGTTGTTGTTTTTCGAAATCGGAAGGATGATGTCAAGATAGCCATCCTCGTTGATGTCACCCGTCGCGATGTCTCCGCCAAAGCGGTTGTGCCGCCCGTTCACGTCACTCACTGACAAGACGTTTATGACGTCGAAACCCTCTGACGAAGGGTTGTAATCGTAAATCCGGAAATGGGCGTCACCTCTCGCCGACGAAGTGGCGGTGCTGATAAACTCGATGTTCGGATCGTCATCCAGATTATCACCCTCGCTGGAAGCGGTGCCACTGTGCCCATCCGCCGAAACGATCATGGGTTCAGCGAAGAAGACCGGTGCTGCCTGTAAGGTGCACGCAGTGAGGCCGAGACTGGCAAAAGCGAAGATACCCTTCATCTAGCAGACTCGCTTCGACGTAGCCGGTGGCCCGTCGAGTGCACTGGGGGGGAAGTTGGCGTCAGATTCACGCGAGGAACTCAACGGTGTCAGTGGGTGACCATCCTGTCAATTGAAGACGACCTCGTAGGGTAAAATTACCTGGGTCAAGTTGGCTCAACGCCGACACGACGACGCTGGAGGTTTCGAAGCGAGAGCTTGCTCAGAAACATGCGATCACAACGAGGGAGCCGTCGAGTGCCCGCGAGAACGGGGATGATTCACAAACCAATGCGGTTGAGGGATTTGGATTCACGTCATCGACCCGCCATAGCTGAGGCCTCGCACTACGAACGAACTAACGCGGAACGAGGCGCCGGCCGGACACAATGGATTGCTCAATCTTTTCCTCCGTCACAGAAAAAGAGTTTGCTGACCGCGTTGGTGCGGAGTAACTTCGGATGTGTTTCCCAGCTGGGAGGTGAACGTTGCTCTGCAAGTTCCTGACTGCCTTGGTTGATACCTGCAAAACCCCTCAAACATTTCATGGACACGACGTCTCCCGCTCAGCCGCCAAGCCATCGGCGTAAACGATTCGGCGCAAGATATTTTCATTCAGCAATTCGAAAATCCCGGAGTGCTTTCAGTTTGATTGAAGTCACGTTGGCGATCGGCGTTATCTCAGTGGCACTGATCCCGATGCTGGGATTGATCCCGACCGGCCTGGAATCTTTCGACACCTCGCTTAAAAGAGCGGCCGCGCTCGAGATCGCGGATCGCATCACTGCCGACATTCGACAGACCGATCCAGACGAGCTCGCGACTCTTTACGGAGGCACCGGTCAATCACGGCAGTTCGATAATCAAGGAAATCCGGTCGGACCGAATGATCGTAACGGAGTCTTCAAGGCGCGAGCTAGACTAAGCGATAATACCGGTGCCGGCGCGGCGGGCCGGTTCGGTTCGAAGAGCAACCTTCGAGATAACAATAGCTTGATGCTCGTGGAAATCGAGATTGGCTTTTATCCGGAAGGCGCGGGTTCCTCGGGAGACCCGTTTAGTGACAGTGATCAGCTTGCAGCTCGCGGCGATCTATTTAACTCTTACGCAATCGTTGCGGATGAATCTCCTGCCGGTACCCCCTAAACCGATGTCCCCCCGGCGCGCTAGCCTGTTTGCAGCTCGAGACGTGAAAAAATCGCAAGGATTCACGCTTGTTGAGCTCTTGGTCTCGCTTGCCGTTCTTGCCCTGATCCTTGGAATTCTCCTTTCGGTCACGTCCTCGATTCAAAGCACCTGGAAGTCAACGGAAGCAAAAACTGAGCAATACCGTGAGGCGCGGGTCGCGTTCGAATCCATCAATCGAAGCGTTCGGCAAGCTTTGCTCAACACCTATTGGGACTACGACGACCCGAATAATCCAACCGCCTATCAACGGCGTTCTGAACTTCGGTTTATTTCGGGTCCCGTCGCAGATCTAACTTTGACGTCACCCTTCCCAGGTAGCGCGACTTACGGGCACGCGATCTTCTTCCAATCTATCTTTGGAAAGTCTGGAGATCACCCGACATTGGACCGTTTGCTAAGCACGCGCGGTTATTTCACGGCACTAACCGATGGGAAGGAAAAGCTACCTAATTTCATCGGATCTTCAGCTCCGGATCGGTGGCGGATGCGGCTGTATGAATTCCGAGAACCGGCGGATGATCTTACGCTGTATTTGATTACTGGCGGCAATGGCGAGGAGAAAGCGGACGATGAGAAAACGGAGGTGGAGACGCGAAAAGATTGGTTCACGATTCCAGTAGGTGACGCAGCGAATAGTCATCTGCTTGCGGAGAATATCTTGGCGCTTATCATTCGCCCCAAGGAGCGGGCAGCCGCAAACGTTGGAAGCGCGACGCGGAGTCAGTATGAGAAGGAAGTCAGAAACATCGCCCCAGATTATTTCTACGATTCTTCCGGTAGTCTGAGCGGTGAGCTCGGGGAGCGTCAAGAAGCCCAGCTTCCGCCGATCGTTCAAGTTACACTCGTTGCGATATCGGAAGATTCAGCCAACCGACTGACGAAGGCGCAACTCCAATCGCTCGGAAGCTCAATCAATAGTTTTTTCCGCAACGACTCGGCCGGAATGGAAAGCCAATTATCGCTCGGCAGCGGCAGTTCGCTGGAGAAATTGCTGATCGAGCATTCCCCGCCGATTGATTACCGGATATTTACGAGTAATATACCTATTAGCGGCTCCAAGTGGAGCGAAACCTTAACTTCAAGCCCATGATCCCCCGGTTGATGACCCATTCCACGCCATAACTCAAGCGGCATCGCTTTAGTTATGGTTCTCTGTATCCTTGTCCTTATATCTGGGCTCGTCTTAGCATTCTTCTCGACGGTCTACACGGAGTCAGAATTAGGTGCCAACCGAACTGCGCAAGCTGAGGCTGATCGTTTGGCAGACTCTGCGTTACAGATTGTCATGGGGCAAATCCGTGAGGCGACGACACAGGATGGGAGAACGTGGGCGTCGCAACCCGGAGCGATCTTTAATTACGACGCGGCTGGTAGCCGAAGACTTTTCAAATTGTTCTCTGCGGAAAACATGATCGTCGCGAACCCGGCGGGAGATCCGTTTGCTGATGATCTTCCGTCGCCAGGTTCGGCTTTTACCCTGCCCGGACGATCATATTCTGCACGCTGGGCCGATCTTAACACCCCAATCGTCACTTCTGACGGGGGTTCTGCCGTGCCGGTTTTCCCGATTGTTAATCCGTTGGCTTCCCAGCTAATCGGCGGTGATCTCCCGGTTGAAGGCTTTTCAATTGATTCCAGCAGGGTGGATGGGATCGTCGATAGTGCAGCAGACCCGGAGAGTGCGCGCCTTCCGATGCCCGTGAAGTGGCTTTATCTCACGGCTACCAACGTGGCGGCACCGGGACCGGGCGGCTCCGAGACGTCAGTTTCCGTGCCTGGTGCAACGGGGCCAGCGAGCCAAGTGATCGGGCGAGTCGCCTTCTGGACCGACGACGATACGAATAAAATTAATGTCAATACTGCGGGTGGGGACCGATGGAACGGATATGCCGACGCGGACCTTCTGCCAACCGCCAAGGGCTTCGGTTCTTACTGGGATGTGCCTTTGGGGGCTTCGGTCTATGAAGCGTCCCTCGCACGTTCGCAACCTTGGAACGGCGAGTTCCAGAGGTATCCTGGGCACCCCGCGAGCGTTTACCTATCAGCGGTTTTTCCCGATCTCACAGCTCAACAGATTTCCGACTTGGTGCCTCGCATCACTTATGGAGATGAGACCGGCAATACTGGATCGAAGAGCGGGACGCGCTTTCCTGATCTGAATACACTGGTTAACGCGGACCGACTTAAGCTCGACAGAGACCGGCTTTATGCGTCATTGGATGAACTGCTGTATGCGGAAAATCGGTCGGAACAAACCGACCTAGCAATCACCGCAGAACGCCTCGAGACTGCGAAATTTTTCACGACGGCACGTAGCTCTGCGCCAGAACTCACTCTTTTTGGGACCCCGCGCATCGCCATTTGGCCGGTTCATAGTGTCGACGATGAAGACCACCGAACCGTTTTCGATCGATTAATCGCATTTTGCGCGACAATTCCGAACGGTCCTACAACTGCTCAGCAGAAGTCGTATTTCTTCCAACGAGCGGACTCGGACTCGCCTACTAACGACTATGATCTCATCGCACGAAATCAGGAATTATACGGATACCTCCAGCGTCTGACGAGTTCCGCGATCCCCGGATTTGGTGCGGCTTTCGTCCCAGCTGCTTATGCGGTAGCCGACCGGGATCAAACGCTGACGCAAATCTTCGATTACATCCGGTCGACGAACCTTTTGGATGCCGTCCTTGCATTAGAGGAGGGCGGAGTCCCATTCACGGACCACGACCTAACGGCGTTGTCGACGCTCAGTGGAGCGGGCCAGGTCACTCCGATCCGTATCGAAGGCAATTCGACGATGGGCTTCGGTCGCTTTCCCACGGTTTCCGAAGTTGGTCTCCTATTCATTGCGAATGGAGAATCACCACGGACAGATTTCGGTGGGAGAATGGCAGAGACACCTTCCGATGACGACAAAGCTGAACTGAAGAAGATATCCGTTCCAAACGCGCCTGATCCCGTTGAGTCCGGCAGACAACTGGAAGAGATGCGGCGTCGAAGTGCCGGAACTAGCTTTGTGAAAGCAAACAATGGTGGCGATGAGCTGGCAGGGCACGATGCTAGTCATGACAAACGATTCAACCCAGAGCTCGAGGGCGAGAGGATGGTTCAGGCATGGCTACCAATCGAGTTCGAATACCCTTCCGCAGGGTTCATGAAAACGCGCCCCCACTTTACGGTGCAAGTTGAGTTTCTCGACCCCGTCCAGCTCACAGGCGGGCGCGGAGGAACGTCAAACCTTTTTGATGGCAATGAAGTTGCAACGTTCACGACTAAAGAAGGTAAGGTGACGAATCGCGGGGGAGGGATTAACTCACACCACTTACAGTGGTCGTTTACCCAGGAGGATGATTACGAATCGGAGGTAATACAAATCGTGTCGAACCCTGTCGTTCTTGGATACAACGCTAAAACGGATAAACTGAATGGTATCGGCGATTATCCGAAGATGGGGTTATCTGCAGGCAAAGTAGCGATCAGGACATTTGCCGGTGATGAAGCTCTCCCCGAATTTCAGGTGCAGGAGGTAGTCGTTGATCTTAGCGTGCTGAACTCGTCTGTTATTCCGCAACCGTATCTTCCGGTAAACATGGCCGAAGGTAACAATAATGAGGAGAAGAAAACCTTAATTGGCCTTAAAAACCAGCACGGGGACGGCTCCGACGATGGCAACCTCGCGGGATACCTTAATCAGGAATGGTGGACTTTTACGGAAGGAACGGGCCGACTGACCATGGACCACTTGAACCCGGACCCAGCAGCTAAAAGGACGACGGGGTCGAACGGTCGGTCCTGGCTTGGGAGCCTAGTCTTTTTCAACAGTGGTCTGGCACCAGAGGTGCACGGCCGTGATGTTCTATTGAGCGTTCAGGTCCGGCACGGGGATAACCGGTTGGTCGCGACAAAACCAGCCTTTGATGATTCGAGCGAATCGGGTCCTGACAAGATATTTCAACCATCGCCGCAGTCTAACTCTCAGGGACAGAACGAGGGTGGAGATTCTCTCGGGTTTCTCAGACATGGTATCGCAGCATTCGAAGGTACCTATTTCGCGGGAACTGTAATTGGAGATGCAAGCTTCCAGACCCCACCTCTTGAGCAATCCTCCGACGGCGCTTTAAACTTTATGCCATTTGCCGAGATACCCTCGGGGGAGGAGCCAGCTAGACTCGGAGACTTCGATCAGGGGGCTGGTAACACTCCGGCGGGGGCCTTTATCAACAAGGCCGATGAGGGAACGGTTGCCTACAAAGGCCCGAATAACAAGGGCATTGCGCAATTCCCTTATCTGGCCTTTGACGCAGAGGTCAGTATTGGCCGGGCTCTGTTTTCCCCTAATCGAATGATTCCATCCGCTGTGATGTTTGGATCCATGCCGAGTCGGGCAGCAAGCAACGAGCCTTGGCGGACCTTGCTCTTTCGCCCGCAAAGCTCGCACCCCGGCTCCGGCACAGCATCGGGTCCGGTTGGAACTGCGGGCGTGAAACGCCCGCCTTACACTAGTGCGCCTGATTTTCTTATTCTAGATAACTTCTGGATGCCTGTGGTCGAACCGTATGCGATTAGTCAGCCAATTGCAACGTCGGGGAAAATCAACATGAATTACCGAATTGCGCCATTTGATTACATTGAGCGGTCAACCGCATTACGAGCAGCCCTCCGAGGAGAGTTCCTTACTGCCGTGCCAAATCAGCGAGCTAGGGATTTGAAAGATAAGTCTCGAGATCGAGACATAGGACCCCTTGACAAGTACCGTCACATTTTAGATCTAGATCAAACCCTTCGGCAATTTGAGGATCGTTTTGATGCCGGTGAACTATTTCGCGCTGAAGCTGAAGTTTGTACCCTGTACCTCGTTCCGGATGGCGAGGTGCTGGAGGATATGGACGATTACTTCGGCTTTGAGACTGCTAGCCACGGATACACTGGTGACAACTATCGCGAGCGGCCTTATACTCGAATCCTTCCCAAACTTACCACCAAGTCGAATACGTTTACCGTTCATTACCGCGTTCAGGTGCTCAAGCAGGCGAATCGACGGACTACCGGTGGGGCATGGGGAACGTGGAACGAAGATAGCGACTTCGTTCTCGCCGAGCAGCGGGGCTCCTACACGATCGAGCGCTACATCGACCCGAACGACCCAGAACTTTTGGGTCCTCCCGTTGTTGATCCAGCGACCGAGCCCGTCCTCGCTGATGCGAGCATGGAAAAATACTACAAGTTCCGCGTCGTCGAACATAAGAAGTTCTCTCCGTGACGCCAAAGGGCATTGCCTTTCCTTTCCGTTGCGTCCGTCTCGTTCAGAGCGTTTGCTCTCTTCGACGGCGAACCCTGAGCAAGCTTGGCTCCGGGTTCGATCTGACTATCCTGATCTCGTCCAATTCACATGATTCTAAAGCTCCCTATCACATTTCGCTCGTCCCTGGCGGTCTCGCTCATTTTTTCCGCATCCTGTCTCGCAGCGGTCGATTCGCCATCGGGCATGTCTGATCTCGACCGGTCCGAGGAGACGGCAGATTCGGATGACCGCCCAAATATTGTTGTCCTCTACATCGACGATTTGGATTTCGACGAAATCGAGCCCTACTCGAATTCACCGGGTGACTATCCTTCAAATACCGGGGCGTTTCAGGCGGGGGCATTGACTCCGAAGGAAGGCATCGAATGGATGTGGTATGACAATCCGAAGATGATGACGCCCAACATCCAGCGGTTGTCTGAAGAGGGGGGTCGCTTCGATCGGTTCTACGTGACGACCTCGATCTGCACGCCATCGCGATACAGTTTATTTACCGGTCGCTACGCGACACGAAGCGCGCAGTTTCTGGAGAAATACCCCGCCGGTGGCCCGTCGAACCTCGAGTGGGACGCGATGCTGGGAGCGACGGAAAACAACATCTTCAAAATGCTCCATGGCCAGGACTACAGGACCGCTTTGATTGGCAAATGGCACAACGGAATCCCAGTCGGCACGGAGGCTCAATCGGTTCGCGACCTGGAAGAACATCACCAAGCACTGGAATACCTTTCCAACGTGGACAACTTCGGTATCGATCACGTCGACCGCGTGATCTTCGCAAACCCGATGCCGTTCAATCTCGAGTGGATTACCGAGGGCGCGGTCGATTATCTCGGGAACGAAGCCTCCGGTGAAGGGAAGGATCCGTTTTTCCTCTACGTCGCAATCCCGGTTCCCCACCATCAATACGAAGCGAATTGGCTGGAGGAAGATCCGCGAGCGATGCCGGGAGTCATCGAAGACCTTACGGAAGATGAAGTCCCGACCGTCCAGCCATCCCGGCAGGAAGTCATGGAGAGGGCTAAGGCGGCTGGATTGCCGGACCGCAACGCGGCGGCGGGCTGGTTAGACGATTCGGTGGGCGCGATCCTCGGTGCCCTCGAAAAAACGGGCCGGGCGGAGAACACACTGGTCTTTCTGATCAGCGATCATCAGTCCCGCGGTAAATTTGACAATTACGAAGGGTGCCGAGTTCCGGCGATCGTTCGCTGGCCCGGAGTCGTCGAGCCGGGGACGGTTTACACCGGTCTGTTTGCGAACGTCGATCTGGCCCCGACGATCCTCGCGGCAGCCGGCGGTCAACCGGACGACGTCGAGCCCCCTTTCGACGGATCGAGTTTCCTTCCGGTGCTAGAAGGCGAGCAACCGGAAAGTGAATTCCGGGATCACGTTCTTCTCGAAGTGCATTCCTCGCGCGCAATCGTTACGCCGAAATGGAAATACATCGCTAACCGTCCGACGGCGGAGATTCAAAAGGCGATGGACGAAGACGCGCAGAAAGCGGAGGAGGAGACGAGACGGCGCGTGGTGAGCTGGAACGGCCGGGCAAATTGGAACGAGCACAGCGACGGGGTGCTCTTCGACGCGGATTCGCTCTTCCCGCACTACTTCGACACCGACCAGCTCTACGACATGGAAAACGACATTTACGAGCAGCGGAACCTCCTATCAGAGAATCCCGAAGTGGTGGAGGAGCTGCGGAAGATTTTGTCTGAAGAGCTCGAGTCGATGCCGCATACCTTCGGCGAATTCAAGACGAACTAACGCTGCCGGTCCCTGGGGTCGCAGCAAAAAGAACGAGAAAACGAGCAGAGTATGGCAAAGGTCGCTGATCAATATTTGGAGATAAACCCGTGGAAGATCACCGAGGAGGGATTCCGTGCGGATCGTTCCCAGGTCTCGGAATCCATCTTCGCGCTCGGGAACGAGTTCATGGGCTCACGCGGGAGTTTCGAAGAAGGCTTCAGTGGGCAGACGCTGATCGGAAACTACCTCAACGGGATTTACGAAGAGGCGCCGATCGAGCATCCGAACACCTACCGCGGCATCTCCACCCGGCATGCTTTCATGGTCAACAGCCTGAATTGGTTTTCCATGGTGATCGAGTGTGAGGGTGAGACGTTGGATCTCGCCGTGTCGAAGCACCGGGATTTCGTTCGCGAATTGGATCTGAAGACTGGGATCGTCTTGCGAACGTTCATCTGGGAAACGGGTTCCGGTCGACAGATTCGACTGAAGTTCACCCGGTTCCTGAGCATGGCGACTCCAAACCTGGCTTGCCAGCGGGTCGAGCTGGAGTCGCTCGGTGGGTCCGTCGAGGTGAAGGTCGAATTCGGGCTGGATTTTAATCCGCCTCACCGGTTTATCGGAAAAAGCCCGTGGATTCAGCAGCGGTCTGGCGTCGACTCGGGCGTGACTGCGATTCTAGGCAAGACGGAGAAGACCAACCAGTTTGCCTACTCGGCCTTCGTGGTCGAAGGCACGGACGAAACGGAGCCGCGAACGTCGGAGCGTTACGTTGGTCAAGCGGTGACGCTCGAGTTGAAGGAGGGGGAACCGAAGACGCTCACGCGCAAGGTCGCGACCTTCGCGAGTAAGGTGGCGAGTTCTGATGCTGCCTGCCTCTGGGACGAGTTTTTGGGACGCTCCGCGGCCATTCTCGAGACCGGTTACGAGGAGGCGCTGAGCGCGCACGTCGCTTATTGGACGGACGTCTGGGAGACGCAGGACATCGGCATCGACGGTGACGATGCCCAGCAGCAGGGCATCCGGTATTGCATTTTCCAGCTCCACCAGACGTATCACGGCGTTGATCCCGCCAACAATGTCGGTGCCAAGGGGCTGACGGGTGAGGCCTACAGCGGTCACACGTTCTGGGACACGGAAACCTATTGCCTCCCGTTCTACCTATTCAATAATCCGGAGGCGGCTCGGAACCTGCTGGAGTATCGGTATCACACGCTCCCGCAAGCCTTGGATTGGGCGAAGCTACAGGATTGCGTGGGCGCGGCATACCCGATGTCGACCATCGACGGCACGGAAAGCTGTGGCGTTTGGTGGCACGGAAACCTGGAGATCCACGTCAGTGCAGCGGTTGCCTACGGTATCTGGCACTACGTGAAGATCTGCGGAGACTCGGAGTTCCTCTACGACAAAGGTGTCGAGATGCTGATCGAGATCAGCCGGTTTTACGCCAGCCGGGGGAATTGGGGGCCGCAAGGTGAATTTGGCTTCTACGGGGTAATGGGCCCGGACGAATTCCACACCTTCGTCAACAACAACACCTACACCAACGTCCTGGCTCAGAAGACATTTCGGTGGACGGATGACGCGATCGACCAAATGGCGAAGGAGTCTCCGGAAGCGTATCGCTCGCTGGTGGAGCGGTTATCCTTCGACGACTCCGAACGCGAAGGCTGGCGCAAAATGGATGCTGCGATGAAGATTCCTCAGGACGAAGAGACCGGGGTTTACGAGCAGCACGACGGATTTTTTGAGCTGCCGCATCTCGATATCCACTCGATTCCAGTCGAGGATTTCCCCCTGTATGGAAGCTGGGCACTCCCGCGGATCTACCGATACGACATGATCAAGCAGCCTGACGTGCTGCTCCTTCATTTCTTTTTCAGCGAAGATTACTCGCTCGAGAACAAGCGAGTGAATTACGAGTATTACGAGCCGCGGTGTATTCACGAGTCGTCGCTATCTCCGTCGGTTCACTCGATCCTTGCGGCCGAGATCGACAAAGAGGAGGACGCCGTGAGCTTTGCCCGCTTCGCGACGCGTCTCGACCTCGATAACTACAATCGCAATACGTCCGAGGGTCTTCACACGACCTCGATCGCGGCGGCCTGGATGAACATCGTCTATGGCTTCGGCGGGCTGCGGAGCGATGGGAAGATGCTCGCTCTCAGTCCGACCTGTCCTCCTGGTTGGGACGGATTCTCCTTTCGGATCAACTACCAGGGTTCGCGGCTCGCGGTGCGGGTCGCGAAGGGGATCGCCAAAATCTGGATCGAGGGCGGCGGGCCGCTGACCGCGAAGATCTACGGAAACGAACAGAGAATCGATGGCGAGGGCGTTCAACTGAATTTGAAGCACCAATGACGGCTGGAGTCATTTTTGATTTGGATGGCGTGATCGTCTCGACCGACGACTGCCACTTTCTCGCTTGGAAAGCCTTAGCGGACGAAGAGGGTGTCGCGTTTGATCGTCACGACAACGAGCGCCTCCGTGGCGTGAGCCGAATGGAGAGTCTCGACATTCTGTTGGAAAAATCGGAGCGGGAATACTCGGATTCGGAGAAGCTCGATCTAGCCACGCGGAAGAACAACGTTTATCGCGAGCTCATCAACGAACTCACCCCGGACGACATTCTTCCGGGCGTCATGGATCTACTCAACGGGTTGAAGGCCGACGGCGTCAAAATCGCCATTGGTAGCTCAAGTAAAAACAGTCCGGCGATTTTGGAGCGCATCGGGCTCGCTGGCTTTTTCGACGCCGAAGCTGACGGCAATGACATTAGCCGCAGCAAGCCCGATCCAGAAGTGTTCCTTCTGGCGGCGAAACGGCTTGGCCTGCCAGCGAACGAGTGCCTGGTGGTCGAGGACGCCGACGCGGGGGTCGAATCGGCCTTGGCGGCCGGGATGCGGGTGCTCGGCGTGGGCAGTGCCGCTGAGAATCAATCCGCGACCATGCGCGCCGCGGATCTGAGCACGGTAGCTCCCAAGGACCTGGCGTGACCGGGTAGGTCGGGCCGATTTTTAACTGTCTCCAACTGCATGAAACCAGACCATCAAGATATTCGCATCGGCACGATGGCCGGGAAAGGAGCTCATACTGCGGACTACATCAAAAGTTTGATTCCACTGGGATTCGAGTCGTTCCAGATCAATTTCTGGGAGAGTTTGGAGGGCGTGGAACTTCCTCGCTTGGCGGACGAGTTGCGTCCCGTGCTGCACGAGAGCGGATGTGTGATTTCCAGTTTCGCTGTCTTTGGTAACCCGCTCGAATCGGACGAAGGCGCGCGGGAAACGGTCCGAACGTGGGAACAATGCATCGAACACGCGTCACTCTTCGGGACGGACATCGTCGCCGGTTTTGCCGGCCGACTACGAGGCCGGCCGATCCCGGACTCACTCCCGCGATTTCGCGATGTCTTTGGAAAACTCAGTGACGAGGCGGGCCAACGCGACGTTCGGATCGCTTTTGAAAATTGCTCGATGGGCGGAAACTGGCAGGCCGGCGATTGGAACATTGCCCATTGTCCGGAGGCCTGGGAATTGATGTTCGACGCGCTGCCCGCCGATCACGTGGGGCTCGAGTGGGAGCCGTGCCATCAGTTGCTCCTCCTCATCGATCCACTTGCTCAGCTGCGTGCGTGGCATCAGAAGATCTTTCACGTTCACGGTAAGGATGCGTCGGTCCACTGGGATACGATCCGTCGAGAAGGAATCGCCAGCGCGACGCCATATGCGTTTCACCGCAACCCGGGGGTGGGTGACACGAATTGGACCGACGTGATCAGTGAGCTTCGCCGCCTCGGATTCGAAGGCAGCATCGACATCGAGGGGTGGCACGACCCGGTTTACCGGGGAGAATACGAGATGACCGGTCAGTTGCACGCGCTCCGCTACCTGAAAGAATGTCGCGGCGGATCCTTCGTGCCGAATCCTCCCTTCTGTCTGGGTGGAAAGTAGCGCGCCTTGATCGCACCGTAACCACGGTGGAGTGTCTCTTCGAACGGGAGAGAGGAAAGCAGTCGATGAGTTATTTCTTCGATTTGACGACTTTTGGGTCAGGCGCCTTCGGCATCGAGGCGTGCCACGCGATGGCCTGATTAGCCAGGGTTTCAACGACCTCCGGATGGGACTCGGCAAGGTTCGTCGATTCACCCGGGTCCGCCACGACGTCGTAGAGTTCCGGGCGGCTTCCGTCGAAAGCGCAAAGTAGCTTCCACTTCAGATGTCGGACGGCGAGATCCGGTTCGCTGCTCGGTTGTTTCGTCGCCTTGGCCCGGGGGGCACGGCTAAAAAAGAGTGGTTTCTGCCGGGAAGCTTTCGTTTTGCCGACCAACGTATCGAGCAGCTCCTCACCGTCGTAGTTCGCTTCGGCAGGCGGTTCTGCATCGGCCAAGCGAACGAGGGAGGGAACCAGATCGATCGCCGAGAAAACGGAGTCCGTATTCCGCGAGCCGCTGGCCGACGTCTCCACCAAACCGGGTCCCCAGACAATCAGTGGCGAGCGAATCCCGCCTTCCAAAAGCTGTCCCTTGAGTCCACGGAAAGGCCCGGTGTCGCCAGCGCCTTTCTCGGGTCCGTTGTCCGAGCAGACGATGATCAGAGTGTTCTCCCGAAGGCGTTCATTCGTTTTGATGTAGTCGAAAAGTCTGGCCAACTGAGCGTCCATAGCTTCCAAGACGGCGAGATAGCGGCTCTTCCCGTCTTTTTCCCACTGGTCGAGCGGCGGAAAGAAGGGCGAATGCACGTCGTCTGGCCAGAGATTGACGTAAAAGGGTCGGTTCAGCTCACTTGCCGCGTCCATGAAGGTGATTGCTGCGTCGACGTATCCCGACGTGATTCGAGAACGCTGCATCCACGTCACCGGACCGCCGAGTTTTTCGGCTTCCTCCCAAAGGCGGCCGACCTTCCCGTCGGGAGTCTCGAATTTCGGCAAGAGCTTTGGACCAACGCCTTCGAAGTTGGTCAGGGCTTGATCGAACCCATACTCGGTGGGCGCGGGAGCCATCGAGGCATCCCTTTGTCCTCCCATGTGCCACTTGCCGAAATGGCCCGTGGCGTAGCCCGCCTGCTGGAGACTGCGAGCGAGCAGGGGGGCAGCTGGATCCAGCCAATTCGCCATGTTCCTTCGTTTGTTGGCACCGCGATACGACAGAAAGGACGAGATGCTCCAGCGCTGGGAATAAGTCCCGGTCGAGATTGCGACCCGGGAGGGGGAGCAGATGGACGAATTGACGTAGAACTGCTCGAAGGCGATACCCTCGCTGGCCAACGCGTCAACGTTCGGTGTCTCCGCCTCCTCGTTGCCGAAGCAGGACAAATCCGCCCACCCCATGTCGTCGATGAACACGAGGACGATGTTCGGGCGCGCCGAAGTCTCAGCGTCGGCTGGCTTCGGTAAAATGATGCCGACCAAGGCGACGATCGACGCGATCCGGCAAAACCTGGGCGGCAGTGAAATATCGATTCTCCTGGGAGGTCGGCCTTACGTCTTGGCCTTGGGGCAAGGGAACGACTCAGGTTACCCGTTGAACGAAAAGGTCGGCGAGCCGCAGACGTTTGGCTTCGCGACGAAGAGGCCTCCGCTCGTCGGGGCATCCTCGCTGGTCGCGGTCGTGATGAAGAGGGTATCGAGCTTTTCGCCTCCGAAGGCACACGCCGTGACGAACGGGACGTCGAGTTCGACGCGCTCCAGCACCTCGCCGGTCGCTGGATCGAAGCAGAGCACGGCTGATCCAAAAAACATGGCGATCCAGAGGTTTCCGTTGACATCGATCGCCATCCCATCCGGGCTGCCCGCCCCTTCGGGGATTTCGAAAGCCGTCCGGCGATTCGAGATGTCTCCGCGATCGACGTCGAAATCGAAGGCGTCCACCTTCCCCGTGGGGCTGTCGATGTAGAAAAGGGTTTGGTGATCGGCGGTCCACGCGAGGCCGTTCGAAATCGACACGTCGTCGAGTTTCAGATCCAGCTTGCCATCGGTGTCCAGACAGTAGAACGCGCCGGCGCCCTGCCGGCACTTCAGGTCCATGGAGCCGATCCAGAAGCGGCCCTGCGGGTCGCACTTTCCGTCGTTCGCGCGGACACCCGGTTGATCCGCTTCGAACGGACAGAGGGTCTCCACGAGCTCGCCGGACTCGAAATCGAGTGCGGCGATGGAATTTTGCAGGGCGACAACGAGTTGGCCATTCCTGCGCGGCACGACGGCACCCACTCTTTCGGGGAGGCGGACGGATTTATCCGTGTGCGTCTCCGGGCAGTAGCGATGGACTTGGCAGCCCTCAATATCCACCCAATAGAGCACCTGCTCCTTTGGGTGCCAAATGGGTCCTTCGCCGAGCTGGGCCCGGGAGTCTAGAAGTAACTCGGCACGCATCACAGAAGGACGTCGACGCTTTCCTGGCCTTGCCGGTGAGTGAAAGACCCGACGCCCATCGGACAGTCCACCTCGTAGGTTCCGAAGTATCCGTCGAGAGCAACGCAGCCGTTTTCGTCGGTCTCCGTGTCCATTGGGCCGGTCCACCAAGTCTCTTTAATGAGCTGTTTGATGGCGTGATAGGCGGGCTTGGGCGTGCGGTCGTTGTGAAGAAGACCGATGGGCGCGCCCAGGAATCCGGCATCTTCGAAGTCCCACCACGTGATGGTGTCGACGGATGGATGAGAAAAGAGAAGGCGATAGGTGCTGACGGCGTATTCCAATTGACGTTGTTCGCCCTCAGCGGTGCTGGACCAGTCGGAACGGTAATCGCTGCCCGGCCACGTCTTTTCGATGCCGGAGGCGATGTCGAGTTCGGTGAAATGAATGGGTTTGCCGAAGCGGGAGAACCGTTCGCAACTGTTCCAGAGCTCTGCCTTTCCCTTATATTTCGTGAAGAGCTCCCAGTTGAGGCCGCCGGGAACTTCCCCGGAATACATGTGCGACTGGAGACCGACCACGTCGAAGTCCACACCCGCGTCGACGCAGGCCTGGAAGAAGTCCAGCCCGTCGTCCGACGTATCGTAGTCGTTGAT
This sequence comes from uncultured Verrucomicrobiae bacterium, assembly GCA_963749035.1. Taxonomy (GTDB): domain Bacteria; phylum Verrucomicrobiota; class Verrucomicrobiia; order Chthoniobacterales; family JAATET01; genus CAVVKW01. The sequence goes on along the minus strand of CAVVKW010000004.1, from coordinate 1,621,176 downwards.
CGTGAGGACCGCTCGGGGGTTGGCCTCGCGGGCGACCTCGTGCGCTCGCTTGAGAAAATCAACGGCTCCGACCTTCTGGAGCATATCGGAGAATGGCGTGGACTCGAAATCCCAGCACGTGGAATAGACGGGTTCGTTGCACACGTCCCAGACGTCCACCAGGCCGGCGTGGTCGCTGACCATCTGGCGAATTCGTTGGAGCGATAACTCCATAACTTCCTCGGTCGATCCGTTGACCCACTCGGGCAGCTCGGAGTGCCAGCACAGCGGATGGCCTTTGGAGCTGAAACCTTGATGCTGCAGGGCGGCGGCGACATCCTTGTGATATTTCTCGTATGGCTTGACCCCGCGCATGGGTTCGTAGCCGCTCCAGTAGAACGGATGAACCGCCAGGTTGAAAACGTCGGTGAGTCGCTGGTTGTAGGCGGTCTCACGCCCGAGGTCGTAATGGAAGCACACGATGCCAAAATTGAACGCGTGGTTCGTTTGCCGAAGCGTCACCTGCGTGTTTGCCAGGGGCTCGCCGTCGCGGCCAATGACCGTGATCGCGGACTGGCCAGTCCGAAGTTCTTTGATGCGGGCATCAATCGCGTCGTCTTCGATGGCTGCGGTGTCTGTCGTTTCGCGGGGCGGGACGGCTTTGGGCTTCGAGGACTTCGCTTGGGGCGTATCTGATGACATTTTGTTAGTTCAGGTAGGAGTGCGGCGCTCGGAATCCGAAGAGATCCTTCGCTTTTGCAGTGGAGACCAAAGAATCATTCCCCTCGAGTGAACCGCGGATTTCGGGAACGTCGAAGTGGAACAATTTGGCGAGCGTCCGAGATGGGTGGCTGCTCCAGGTGCGGTCATGGTTGACGTAAACGGTGTGGGCTCCGGAATAGTCGGCGGTCAGTGCTCTCGCAAAAGCATCCGCTAGGTCGAGAACGTCGATGAACGCCCAGAGATTATACCGGCCATTGAGAGCTAGTTTGACCTCGGGGCTGAAAGGGGACTCGTCGGACCAGGTTTGCCCCCACGTGTCCTCGGACTCAAATTTTCGGGCGCCCCGCCAAGCGTTCCATTCGGCCATGGCGTTCCGCATCCACTCGCGGTGCTCCGCTTCCGGCTTTGCCAGCATTCGTGAAACCATCTCGTCGGTCTCGGCGGACATCTTCCTCTGAAAATTTCCCGAACCTTCGTTTCGATTGAAAACCCAGGGAATTCGAAGCGTGGCGCTGGAGATTCCGTCTCGGAGCCAAAAGTAATCGCCCAGGCTTTCCATCACGTTCTTGCTGAACGCGTAGGGGTCGGACGGACGGGAGGGGTGCTCCTCATCGACCGGGAGATAGCACAAAGGAACGTCCGTCGTGCTGAACAGAGCACCCAAGGCATTGATCGAACTCGCGGAGACCACCCGCTTGACCCCGGCATCCCCGGCTGCGGCGTAAATGTTCAGGCTGCCACTCGAGTTCGAAAGAATCAATTCACGCTGATTGTCCGCCGCGCTCGGGCGGGGGATGGCCGCGATGTGCGCCGCAGCGTCCATCCCTTCCATGGCCCGACGGACCCCGTCGTAGTCGGACGTGTCGCAAACCAGATATTCCGCGCCGTTATCGACGTCGGTGGGGTGCCGCGAGACAACGCGAACGTTGTGCCCTTGCGCGAGCAAGGTATCGACCGTGGCACTGCCGACTTGCCCGGTTCCACCGGTGACCAAAATATTCATCAGATGCGCACCTCACCGTCGGTCGTGAGATCTTTCTGGATGGCCTCGTCCCATCCCGTCAGATGACGGTAGCGTTCGGGCGATTCCTTCTCGAACCACACGAGGAAGTCGTCCCAGATCGGCTGGGTCCAGGGCGAGTCGATCTGAGCAACGGTGTAAACCGATTCGTCGATCCGCTGAAACCCAAAGACGTCTCGCACCTGATTCTGCTCCGCAAAGCTGGCGACGGTGTCTGCCAGGTGCGGCGGCACGAACATCACGCCGTCGCGGTTTGCAAAAACCAGATCACCGGGCAGACAAACGGCATTACCAACGCGGCACGGAACGTTCAGTCCGGTCATCACGACCTGCATGATGGCGGTCGGATCGTAGCCGCGGTAAAAGGCGGGAACGGTCTTCCCTCGGATCTGGTCCAGATCGCGCACGCCGCCCCAGACGATCGAGCCACCCTTCAGGTTGGTGCGCTCCTCGATTCCCGTCGTGAGGTTTCCTCCGACGAAGGTGCCTTCGTGGATCTTGTCGAACATGTCGACGACGAGGACGTCGTTTTCCCCCATGATCTGAATGGCCCAAGAGTTGTAGAATCCCTGGCGACCCTCGCGTTTTCCCAGAGCCTTGAGGGACGTGTCCAGATCGACCCGGCTCGGCATCATCACCGCGGTCAGCGCGCGACCGACGAGAAGAGTGTCGTCGTGAGTGCACTCGAACCCTCCCTGAAATTGAAAGCCATAGCCCTTCGGATAGAGCCGCCAGATGCCGCCGTAGATTTCCTCGATCGTGAGAGCGCGAAAACGTTCCAGCAGCTTATCGGAAACTTTGGGGCGGCCATTGTCAAAACGCTCACCCTCCCAGCAGGCGGTGACGTCCTCGATAAATTGTTTATTGTCGAACATGTGATGGGGAAGGAGGGCGGGGGATTAGCTCCAGGTGCGATCGTGAGCGCACCAGACGTTATCCCATTCCTCGGTGGAGGCCCAGATTCCTGGGAAGTCGGGGTGAAGGTGTTCGGCGATGACCTCGTCGTTGAGATCGTCGATGCCGAGGCCCGGTTTGTCCGGCACCGTGATAAATCCGTTTCGGACGACGGGATTGGGGAGGCCAATTGCCAAATCGTTCCACCAAGGAAAGTCGACCGAATGGTATTCCAGCGCGGTGAAATTCTCGGTCGCGGTGGCCACGTGGGCCGCCGCCATGCAGGCGACGGGGGTTTCCGCCATGTGGATGGCCATTGCCACGCCGTTTTCCTGGGCCATGTCGCCGATTTTCTTGGTCTCGAGGATGCCACCGGAAGTCAGGATATCGGGGTGAATCACCGAGACCCCGCCACTTTCGAGCAAAGGGCGGAAGTTCTCCTTGAGATAGATGTCTTCGCCGGTGCAGATCGGGGTCGCGGTAGCCTCGTTCAGTCGCTTGTATTGATTCGTGTAGTGCCACGGGACGAGGTCTTCGAGCCAAGCTGGATGATACTTTTCGACGCGCTGCGCGAGGCGAATGGCATCGTCGATACCCATGTGTCCGAGGTGGTCGATCGCCAGCGGGATCTCGTATCCGACGATGTCACGGACCTCCTTCATGTATTGCTCGATGGCGTCGAGGCCCTTCTCGGTAAAACGAATGCCGGTGAACGGGTGTTGGGTGTTGTGGAGATCGTATTGACGGTTCCGCTCCCAACGTTGCTCGAGGGTCGTCAGATTCATGCGCCACATGTTCGGGCTCGGGGCATTGAAAGCGTCGATTGTCCCGAGCGGCGCGCTGAGAGTTCCCGGTTCGTGCAGAACCTGCCACATCCCGAGGTCCATCTTCAGAAAGGTAAATCCGTCATCCATCCGCTGTTTGAGAGCGCGGCCCATTGCTTCTCCGGTCGGGCGCTCTCCGGCTTCCGTGTCGCAATACATCCGGACCTTCTCGCGGAACTTTCCACCGAGCATCTGGTAAACCGGAACGCCGTAGGCTTTGCCGGCCAGGTCCCAGAGGGCCAACTCGATGCCGCAGACGCCGCCGGCGCCCCGACCATGGGTGCCAAATTGCTTGATTCGCCGAAACAATTTGTCGACCTGACACGGGTTTTCGCCCAGCAGGCGACCCTTCAGCATTTGGGCGTAAACTTTGTGCGCGCTGTCGCGGACTTCACCGAGCCCGACGAGACCCTGATTCGTGAAAATCTTGATGAGGGTGCTGTGAAACGGCCCACCGACGATGTCGGCAAAACGAATATCCGTGATCCGAAGGTCGGATGGAGCCGAGCAGGTATTCACGCGGTTCAGGGCATCGTCGTAAATTTCGCTCAAAATGACATTCCTCTCGTTTTTCGGTGGGCGAAAAAACTAGGGGTTGTGCGGGTGTCGCGTCAATCCCATACTCTGCAACCAGATGCTGATAAGGGAGAACAAGTGAGCGCGCCGCACCCGGTCCAGACCCTCCGCTCCGGCGGGATGGAAGCCACGATCTACCTTCCTGACGCCAACGATGGATTTTACCGGGGCACGCGGTTCGATTGGGCGGGTGTCATCGGCTCGCTCAAGTGGGAAGGCCACGAATTTTTCGGCGAGTGGTGCGAGAGGGATCCCGTTGGTTTTCAGTCGATTACCGGACCCGCAGATGAGTTTTTGTCGGCCCACGACATCTTTTTTGGAGGTCCGCACTACGACGAGGCACCGGTCGGGGGATCGTGGCCCAAAGTGGGGGTTGGAATGTTGGAAAAGGACGTGGACGAACCTTTCGTTTTCTGGAAAACGTATCCGATCGCCGACGCCGGTCGGCGCGAAGTCGAGGCCGGTGAGCGCTCCCTCGAGTTCACCCACGTCGTAGAACCGCAAGCGAACGGGTGGGGGTATCGCTATCGAAAATCCGTCGAATTAGACCCGGAACTCCCTGGTTTTCGTCTCCACTACGTTTTTGAGAATACCGGGTCCCGGCGGTATGACCTCGAAGTTTACAATCACAATTTTTTTCAGATCGACGACACGGTCGTTGGACCGGCCTACCGACTTAGTTTTCCCTTCGAAGTGCAAACTGAAAAGCCCCCGGAAGGTCATCTGCAAGTCGTTGGTCACGAGGTGCGGATGTCGGCTCCGATGGGGAACGGTTCGTTCGTCGAGATCAGCGGGTCGCGAGAAGACGCGAACGACCATCGCTTTGAACTCAAGAATCTGAAAACTGGAGCGTCGTTGCGGTGTAGCGGAACGCTCCCGCTGCACCGGATGAACCTTTGGGCCTGCGCGGGCGCCTGCTGTCCGGAACCCTACAGCCGCCTGCTCGTGGAGACCGGTGAGGTCAAGCGATGGACCCGGACTTACGAACTTTTCACCAGTGAAATCGAGGGCGTCCATTCCTGAATCGACGACGCGTCCCGGAATTTTTTCACCCGACCGACTACCAGACCATTCGCATCACATGATCAATCCTCTCGCGCATCCCCCGACTGCCTTCCGCTACCCCGTCATCGCACTGGCCGCGACCGCTTTGCTTCTGAGCACCGCGGCACTCCGGGCTGTGGAGCCGGTGCCGGACGAAGTCGCGCCGGAGCGAATCCCGGGAGCGACTCCGCGTAACGTCGTTTTCATTCTCTCCGACGATCACCGGTATGACGCCATGAGTTTTCTCGGCCATCAGTTCGCAAAGACCCCCGTGATGGACTCGCTCGCCGCCAACGGCGCCTACCTCGAGAACGCACTCGTGACGACGGCCCTCTGCTCGCCGAGTCGGGCTTCCATTTTGACCGGACTCTACACTTTTCGACACCGGGTGATCGATAACCAACGAGCGATCCCGGCGGGGACGCTCTACTTCCCGCAGTATCTTCAGAAAGCCGGGGTCGCCACGTGCTTCATTGGAAAATGGCACATGGGGCGGGAGAGCGACGAGCCCCAGCCGGGCTGGGACCACTGGGTGAGCTTCGCGGGGCAGGGGCATTACCTCCCGCCGGAGCCGGACTACACGCTGAACGTCAACGGCGAGCGAGTGGCGCAGAAGGGCTACATCACCGCCGAGCTGACCGATTACGCCGTTGATTGGTTGAAACGGCAAAAACCGGCCGAAAAACCCTTCTTTCTCTACCTCTCGCACAAGGCCGTGCACGCCAACTTCACCCCCGAGCCAAAGTACGAGGGGACGCTCCGCGACCAACCCTTCCAGCGTGCGGCATCGGAGACGAGCACCGCGACGAACCTCTTGCAGCCACGGTGGTTGCGAGATCAGCGGAATTCCTGGCACGGAGTCGATTTTCCGTATCACAGCGATCTGGACATCGAGCGCTACTACAAGCGCTACTGCGAGACCCTCAGTTCAGTCGATGACAGTATCGGCCGGGTATTGGATCAACTTCGCGCAATGGGGATCGAGGACGAGACGTTGGTGATCTACATGGGCGATAACGGATTCATGTTCGGCGAGCACGGGTTGATCGACAAACGCGTGGCCTACGAACCATCAATCCGGGTCCCGCTGCTCGCGCAGTGCCCGGCGATCATCGAGGGCGGCACGGTCGTCGACGAAATGGTGGCCAACATCGACATTGCCCCGACGATCATGCAGGCGATGGGGCTGAAGAAGCCGGCGCACATGGACGGTCAGAGCTTCCTGCCCTTGGTCGAGGGCGAAAGCATTCCGTGGCGGGACGAATTTCTCTACGTCTATTACTGGGAGAAGAACTACCCCCAGACGCCGACGACCTTTGCGCTCCGGGAAGACCGTTACAAATACATCACCTATTACGGGCTTTGGGACGCCGACGAGCTCTACGACCTGGAAGAGGATCCGGGCGAGACGAACAACCTCCTCTATTCGCCCGATCACCAGGAGATCGCCGAAAAGATGGAAGGTCAGCTCTACACGCGGATGCGGGAGCTCAACGGGATGGAGATCCCGCTCAATCAGCCAACGAGCGACGTCAGGAACAAGCGTCTCCGTCCGCGGGGTGGGGACGAGTCCGCCGATTTTGCGACACCCCTCGTCGTCGATGAACCGCTCAATTTCGACGCGAATTGACCTATCTCCAATTAGTCTCCCTTGTTTAGCTGAGAATCGAACGTCGTTTCTGCCTTCGCTGGTTTAATAATGTCTTCGGCTGGCGCGACGCACTGAGGAATTCGCTTCGGCCAACGGCTGAAGCTGAAAGTTGGATGCCGACACCTACAGCATGGGTTTGTCGGCATCTGCCGGGACAGGATCGATTCGAAACGGTATCTCCCAAGACGGGATGGAAGACACAGATTGACATTTTCTTGAAACCAGAGAAATCTTCCGGTCCCGCACCTCGAGGAGGCGCGTTCCCCGTTTCACCGATTTCTCCCCACGTATTCCTTTAGGTCCCCCCGGTAACTGCGCCCCTCAATCCCGTTTTCGACCCCAGAACTCTCGAAGTATGACTTTCGCAAACCGCTTCCGCAGCCGAGTTTTCGGCTTCCTGGCTCCGCTCGCCTTTTCCGCTCCAATCCAGGCTCAGCAAGGTGCCGACGGAGCCCGAGCAGTCCAGCCCAACGTTATCTTGATCATGGCCGACGACCTCGGCTGGGAAACTTTGGGTGCCTACGGGAACGAGGAATACGAGACGCCCGAACTCGACGCTCTCGCGGAGGAAGGGGTCACCTTCGAATACTGTTTTTCCACCCCCCTGTGCACGCCGACGCGCGTGATGCTGATGACGGGGCTCTACGGCCATCGCAACTACCGGGCTTTCGGCCAGTTTCCCAAGGAAGACGAGAAGCGGACCATTGGAAATCTCATGAAGGAGGCGGGCTACGCGACGTGCATGGCTGGCAAGTGGCACGTGAAGGGTGTCGAGGCCGGAACCATGGGTTTCGATCGCGCGATGCGGGCTGAGAATTGGAAAAGCTACTGGGGGACCGAGAACATTTGGGTCGATGATAAAAAGCTGAAACCCGGCGAAGCGGAGAAACTTTTTCCGGGTCTCGAATACCGCCCGGACATGGTGGTGAAGTTCATCACCGACTTCATTGATTCAAACCGCGAGCAGCCCTTCTTCGTCTATTTTCCGATGTTTCTCGTTCATCACCCGGAAATGCCCACCCCGGATAGTGCCGACCTCGAGGCTTTCCAGGCAGATCCGGAGGCTTGGGAACTTCACGAAGGGACTTTCGAAGACATGGTCAAATACATGGACAAGCTGGTTGGCCAAATCGTCTCCCACGTTGAGGAGCTGGGCCTGCGCGAGAACACGATCATCCTGTTCACCGGCGACAACGGGACGTCTTTGCATCGAGTCGAGATCGAGGGCGAGACCGTCGGGGGCGGAAAGGGAAGTATGAAGGATAACGGGACCCGGGTCCCGCTGGTCGCCAGCTGGAAAGGCAGTGGAGGCCCGACGGGACTGATGTCAGACGCGTTGGTGGATTTCACCGACTTCTTTCCAACGCTGGCGGAGGCCGCGGGTATTCCCACGCGGACGGTCTGGAGGGACGGAGGCGACATCGATGAGCTGCGGAAGGAATCAAGTGATCTCTCGGCGCGACCGATCGCGACCGATGGAGTTAGCTTTCTGCCGGTGCTTCAAGGGAAGGAAGCGCCGCTTCGAGAGTGGGCCTTCATGCACTACAAGGGACGCAATACCGGCAACTGGCCCGTGAAGTCGGGTGCCTATTGGGTCCGGAACGATCAATACAAACTCTACGGCGACGGCAGGATGTTTGAAGTCGCCGATTGGCGGGAGCAGAATCCGATCGAGGACAATCCGGAAGCCGCTTCCGCCCGGGAGTCGCTCGAGGCGGTCTTCGAGACGCTCGGAGCGACGCCTGAAACCATCGTAAGCGAAGAGGAAGAGCAGGCTTACAAAGATAAGAAAAAGAACGCCCGAAATAACCCACCCCAGGAATAAGCGCCCCAAAAATGAGAAGTTTCACTCTTGGAATTATTGCCGTCGGAGCACTATTGAGCTCCGCTTCGGCAGCCACCGTCGACACCCACAACGTTTCGCCCGAGGGGCTGGAGCTGCTCCGGCAGGCTGGCGCCGAATCGGGATTGACGATTGAAGAAGGAAGAACCTCGAATCCGGCCTGCCTGGTTTGGCACGCTGGTGAAAAGGAATTAGACAAGCACAGCGCCGCTGAGCTCGCCGATTACGTCCGAGCCGGTGGGAGCCTTCTCATCACGATTGATCGGGAAGGTGGCGGTGATGCTTACCGACTCAGTCATTTGGCACCTTCGATGTCGTGGAAAGCTTCCGGGCCGCGCGCCCGTGGCCCCGAAGAGCGAGTGGCGGTCTTCTCCGCCGACACGGAAATATTCGACGCGCCGGACTCGCTCGTTGGCCTGGAATTGCCGTGGTTTTATCCCCTGAAGCCAATGTATGCCGACGAACGTGGGGTGCAGCGCTACCAGCGTTTCTCCCAAAACATGATCGGCCTCGATAACGTGGTGAAGCAGGAGTTGGACGATTTCTACCCGGTCGACCATCAGTTTTGGACCCGTCCCTTGCTCAATCGAGATTGGCAGGAACGCCTCGTGGGTGACGACCCCTCCCGGACTGGTTTGTTGATCACGGGCCGATACGGTGCCGGTCGCGTCGCGATCTTTGGTGCCGCGATTGAAGCGACGGCCGAGTGGCCGAATGCCGCGTCCTTCTGGTCTTCCGTTCTAACCTGGTTGGCGACCCCGACCACCGAAGCACTCGAGGCTCTGCCAACCGCAGTTGGCCCTGGTCAAATTCTGATTTCGGAAGTCGAGAACGATGGGATCAAGGCAAAAGCCTCGATGAATCCCGGCGAAGACAGCCTTTTCCTTACGTTGACAAATGGACGTGGCGAGGCGATCGACAGCGAGCTCGTCAGCCGGGTCTCGAGTTGGCAGGAGGCGATGATCGGCGACGTGCGCGGCGGGGTGAAACTCGCGGCGGGTGCGTCGGAGACTTATCAAATCGACCTTCCAGACGGGAGTTACGCCGAGATGGACGACCTCAACGCGTTCGACGTTCGCGTCGCCCTGCTTGCGAATGATCGCACGGAGATGCTGGTGGAAGGGCGATTCTTCGTCGATGCGCGCAGCAATGCGACTCTCGACATCGCTTTGCCCAGCATCGATGAGGAAAAATATCACTATCCGGATGCCGCCAACATCACGCTGAACCAGCGAATGGGCGGTCACGTGAACATCTACTCGGCGAAACCGGGGTCCGAGATCGAGGCGAAGTTCACGGTCGCCAATCAGCGCAAGAATCTCGCGCCATTGGCCGAGACGAAGGATGAGGTCGCTGGCGAGTCGGATTCTTCCGCTCGACTCAACGACTTCGGCGCGCGAACCGGGCGCAATAACGCCGGGCAGTTTAGCAAGATCGATGGTTCCGGCAACTGGGAGGGCGTCGGCGGCAAGGAAAATGCCGTTACGTTCACGTTCCCTCAGGCGGTGACTCTGTCGGGAATCGCCCTTCGCGGGCAGAGCCCCGCGACGAAGGATTCTGATCAGAAGTCAAATCCGACCGAGGTGCGGGTGGAAATCAACGGGCAGGAGGTTGCTTCGAATTCGGACCTCGCTTCGCTGTTTGCGGATGGCGCGGGTCTAGCTTCGCTGTCGTTCCCCGAAGCGAGCGGATCAACGGTTCGCCTGGTGTTTCCCTGGAGCGCAAAAGACGCGCCGAAATTGGGTGAGGTCGAACTTCTCGGATTTATCGAGAAGCTCGAGGGCACGTCCAACGGTGAACTATCGTGGCAGCTCGTCGATCCATTGAGTCAGGAAATCATCGAGTCTGGCTCGGAAGCTCTCACCGTTGCGCCTGGCTCCGAGCAAGTGGTGGCTGCGAATTTCACTTTGCCATCCTTGTCTGAAGGAGCGTATTTCCGCCCATTGGCGGTCGAGGCATCTTGGAACGAGGTGAGCGCACGGGTTCCCCTTCTTGTGGCTGACCCCGCCGATCCGCTGAAAAGCGTGAGCGATCTCAAGAAGGACTCCGTCGAACTCGGCTTCTGGCAAACGAGCGGCATGAAACACGCCTTCGACGTCGGCACCGGCACGTCGGAGAAGTCCGGCGGATACGCGACCCTTCCGGACAGCCAGATCTGGTCTTACAGCACGAAGATGATGGAGCTTGGTGCGGAGCAAGACATCAAGCCCAACCGGATGTATGCCTCGGAGAATGACTTTATCTTCGCGTCAAATCCGTGGATCGATTTTCCGAACGGAAAATTCTTCTACGAAGTGGCCGCGCCGGGGATTCTGGAAACCGCGAAGGAGTTGAAGGGCTGGGACAAGGCCACCAAGATGGTGCTCAGCCACAGCGATCGCTGGGGAAGCGGCCCCATGATGAAAGACATGTTCGTCTGGCAGCAGCTCGTTGCTTTCGACAAGTATCTGAGAAGCATCGGTAAACCCGGACTCTCTGGGAAGAAAAAGGGTGAAATGGTGGAACAGATCGAGGGCGAGTATGAGAACGATTGGTACACTTGGAATTTTGACCGCTATCGCCAAGCCGTGAAGATCCTTCAGGACACGTTTGCTGCCGAGGGCCGCAGCCTGCAGATCGACTCGCAAGGAATGCCCCTCGTTCCCGCGAAGTTCGCGCCGGATCTGGCGGCGGTCATCAAGGGTGCGAGTGACGACGAGACTTGGGGGATGATCACCAACGATGTTCCCAAGACCACCGGTCGCCAGGCTGTCCTCAAAGCGTTGAACCCGGAGTTTCAGTGGAGCACTCTACTGATGTGGGGATGGAACACCGGCTCACTCAGCAACAATTACTTTGCCGCTCCGGTCGCCACCACCGAACCCTCGCGCCGACATTATTACGATCGCGCTTGGCGGGGTGTCGTGCTTGGTAACGGCGAATACGAAGGCCTCCACACCTATGGATTTAATTCCAATGGCGGCTCGGCCTTCACTCTGACCGACCACGACTACCAGGAATGGTGGAACGTGAAAGATCGACACGTCCTTATTCAGCCGGAGGCTCCTCTTGGTGCTGGGTTCGTCATGTCGACGAATCCCTACAGCTACCCTGACAATTCTTATTTCACGGGGCGGTCGATGGGAGATTTTGAGCCGCTCGGACTCATGAAATACGCGTTGCTCTTTGGGGAACTCCATCATGCCGGGCTGGATGTCTCCTACGTTGCAAACGCGGAGAACCCCGGCGAGACCTCCAGCGATCGTCCGCTCATTCTTGTGGACCTGAGCACCTTCTCCGACGAGGAGATCGGGAGACTTGGTGAACGTGCTGGCAAGGGTGTCCCGCTGGTCGTTTTTCAAGGTTCTGGTGAATTGTCCGACGCGGCACGCGGGTTCCTCGGTATCGATAACGACGGAAATCCGACCGGAACTGCGGAGATCGCGGGAGACCTTGGCGACCGCAAGCTGGTGCGAAACGGCGCAGTTCTGTCCATTCCTGGGCCGATCGACACCATCGATTCGTTCGATTTGCGGAACGCGACCCCGCTGCTTCGAGACCACCTTGGCCAGCGGATCGTCTTTCCGGAAGGCACCGCCGGCTACGGGTTCGTCAGTGGGAATCAAGAGTTCATCGTCGTCGAAGACTACATGGAGGAGGCTCGCGACGTGACGGTCAAATTCCGGACTTCAGAGCCGCCGCGGGCCGTTCTCCTGAATAACCACGAAGTCCCGGACGTATCCCACGACGGCGAGTTCGCCACGATCACGTTCCCGATGAAGCCCGCGGATGCTGAATTGATCAGCATCGAAAAGTGAGAAGATGACCATGAAAAATATCGTTCACGTTTCCGCCCTCGTTCTGACGCTAACCGCGTCTATCTCCGCCTTTGCGGAACCAACGAGGGGCCTCAAGATCGTCTGCTCAGAGAGCGCTCCTGCCGCCGTGAAGGAGCAGGCCGAGCGCCTTCTCACTGCGAAAGACCATGCCTCTCTGGAGATTCTCAGCGACGGCAGCCCTCCGAGCTCAGTCACGAGCACGGAAGAGCTCGCTCAGGCGCCCGCTGAGGACCGGGCGTTCGATAATCTCATCCTCGTGGGAATGCCGGATGATCCGCTGATTGCCAAGGCTTGGGCGCAGGAAGCCGACATCAGTGGCGGAGAAGCCTACGTTTTCGGGTTTGGACATTTGAAGGGCGACATCGGATACGTTGAAAGTAACCGGAACCCATTTCTTCACGGGCGAGCGATCGACCAGACGCCATACGAGACGCAGACGATCATCCTGACAGGAACTAGTCCCACTGGGGTTGGTTTGGCCGTCGACGCATTTTTGCAAGGCCAGGTGACCAATGGGCCGATCGCCGGGCCAGGCTGGGAGCGAGGAGAGACGACGATCCTCGATCGCGATCCGCTGACGCCGGACCGCTTGGTGGAGCCTCTGGTTCCTTTACCGAAGGAGATCGGAGACTGGAAAATGCTGGGAATGAGCCAGTGTTCCGAAGACCAATATCGAGGCGTCCTCTCGAACACGGACAACATGCCTGAACAAATGTGGCGCGTTAAGTATTACCGACCGGGGGAGTGGGACGGCGTTGGGCTAGTGCATGCTTTCGATCACTACAGCGATGGGCTCCATAACCGAGCCTACGGTAATTCCGTTTTGATGGTGAAGTTCGCTTCGGAGGACGAGGCTGCCGCCGCGTTGAAAAGGATGCGGGGACCCGCCGGTTGCCGCAAGCAGGTGGGGCAATTTTGGGTCGGAGACCAACGTCCGTATTTCAACGCCCGGCGGGTGGGGGAAAGCGAAGTTCCCGGTCCATTTGCCATGTGGACCGAAGGCCCGTGGGTGCTTTTCAGTAGCCTCCCGCAGGAGGCCAACGAGACGATCGCAGCCGCGTCGACGGCGAACTAGCCACACTGCATCATCGCGTAGAATGAAAGGTGAAGCTGGGCGGGAGTCTGGCCGTCAGCCTTTATAACCTTTTCTCCGCTCCTGCGACGTCGATCATCGCCGATTGCCACTCTGTGGATGGGGTCCTCCCGTTCTTTGAATCGATATGAGCATTCCGAAAACTCCTTTCACCCAATTGATTCCCCCGCGTCTCGCCGAGGCGTCCCGCAGAATGCACGCGGCCGTCTGGGAGATCTCTTCGGAGCCGCTCAAGCTCGTGGCACTTCCCGCGACCCGGGACCATCGCAGATTTGAGGATCTTGATTGGTCCTTGGCTCACCCAGTGCCGACCTTTCCGGCGCACTGGGGACGCATCTTTGAACAAAAGTGGTTTCGCCTCGAGACGCCGGCTCTTGACGAATGGCACTACCTATTCTGGCGGGATCAGGCTGAGGCAACACTTTACGCTGACGGGGTGCCGTGGGCCGGTTTCGACGTGGCTCATCGCTACGTCCGACTGCCTGACTCGGCCTCGGACCTTTCGGTCGAAGCAATCTGCTGTCAGAGTGCCATCTGGCACCCGGACGCGACCGGAATCGACACCGGTGGAAGTCGGCTAGAGGGTGCCTTCCCGGCCCGTCGTGATGAGGCCGCTTGGCAGGTCGCCATCGACTTTTCTCTCCTGCTCGATCTCGCCGTTTACCTGGCGCGACGGGACGGGTTTGATCCGAAGGACGTGGTCAGCGGTGAGCGCTTTCGTCGGCCACTTCTCCGCGTAAGCCCCGAAGCGCGGCTCATCTTTTCGGAATTGGACCGAATCACTGACGAATACGATCGCAATGGAGCCGCGGCGATCGTTGACCCACTCTTGGAATTACGTAGTCGCCTGCAGGCTGGCGACCCGTCGATGGCGGTCACGCTCACCGGTCACGCGCACATCGATCTCGTTTGGCTTTGGCCCCGGCGAGTAGGCGAAGCGAAGGCCGTCCATTCATTCGCCACGGCGAATCGCTTGATGGCTCAATTTCCAGACTTCCATTTCGGCTACTCTCAACCCGCTAGCTACGAAGCGGTCGAAAGGCGCGCGCCTGGGCTGATGGAGCAAGTTCGTGGTCGCATCGATGAGGGCAGGTGGGAACCCTGCGGCGCGATGTACGTCGAAAGCGACACGCAATTAGCCTGCGGTGAAGCGCTACTCCGGGGACTTCTTTTGGGGCAGGAGGGCTTCAAGAAGCTGACCGGCAGTGGGAGCCGAGTGGTTTGGTTGCCGGATGTCTTCGGCTACACCGGCTGTCTGCCACGGCTGATGCGTGAGACCGGCGCGGAATACTTTTTTACGACGAAGCAGGCTTGGAGTAATTCCACCCGCTTTCCTTTCAGCAGCTTTCGCTGGCGCGGGAATGACGGGACGGAAGTGACGGCTCACGTTTTGCACAGCCTCCTGGCAAATTGCTACAACACGACAACGGCGATCGACGAGATCGTCGAGCCAACGCTCTCTCACCAACAGGCCGGCGTCCACCCCGAAGCCCTGGTGCCTGTCGGCTACGGGGACGGCGGCGGGGGCCCCACCGAAGAAATGTGCGAGCGGGTGAGGCGCTTGGGTGAACTCCAAGGCGTGCCTCCCACAAAATGGGGGCGAATCGACGAGTTTTTCGATCGGATGGATTCCGACGCGCTTCCCGTGTGGCACGGTGAGATCTATCTGGAGTTTCACCGAGGGGTTCAAACGACCCAAGCGGGATTGAAACAATCGTTCCGTAATCTCGAGCGGGCCATGCAGCAGCTCGAAGCGGCGTCGGCGGTGACGGGCCGCGTGGTGGGTTCGGAGGAGCTTTGGAAAACACTCATCTTCGCTCAATTTCACGATTTTGTCCCCGGGAGTAGCGTCCACGAGGTGTACGACGAAGAAGTGCCGGCTCTGGACGAAGCCGCTGCCATCGCGACCGATAGGGCTGCTGCTCTGCTGTCCGGCGATGATGGAGCCCTCTGCTTCAATCCCCACGCACTTCCGATGACTACGGCTCGGATCGTCGATGGACGAGTAGAGACCTTGATAGTCCCGGCGTTGGCGACCGGAGATTGGCGAGAGGCGACCGTTGCCAAGGTCGTCTGTTCCGTCGATGGGAAGACCCTCCGCTCTGATCGAGTCGAAGCACGTTTCTCCGACGCGGGGGAGGTCGAGTTTTTGGAGTTCGACGGGAGACCAGTCTCAATTTGCCAACCGTTGAATCAGCTGCGGATCTATCCGGACCATCCGGCGAACTTCGAAGCTTGGGATATTGATCGTCAGACGGTTTCGAATCCAATTGATCCAATTGGACCGGTGAAATTGATCAAATCGGAGAACACCGAGCTCGAGGCCCGGCTGGAATTTGAAGTGCCGTTGACGGTAAAAAGCTCGGCTCGATTCACCTATGTGGTCCGCTGTGGAAGCCCGGTCCTCCACGTCAATTATTCGATTGATTGGCAGGATCAGTCGCATTTGTTGCAGGCGCTCTTTCCGACCGGATACTCAGGTCGTGACGCTCGATTTGGAGCGCCGTTCGGTAGTGCCCTTCGCCCTCAGATCGAGACAACCCTCGGTGCTGACGCCCAGTTCGAGGTCCCAGCTAGCCGATGGGGAGTTGTTGCCGACGAATGTGAACGCGCGGGACTAGCCGTTATTGCCAAAGATCGCTACGGCTTCGGGTGTCGCGATGGCGTGATGCACGTGAGTCTTCTACGGAGTGCTTTCGTCACCGACGCACGCCGGAATCCCGAGTTGCGGGCACGAGATTACCCTCACGACTTCAGCGATCTTGGTTCGCATAATTTCGAGCTGGCCCTGGCTTGGGGCGGGCTGGATCAACCGCGGGAAGATCAACCCGCCGCCCTCGCTGATCTATGCTACACCCCGGCAATCAAAGCAGGCAGCACCGTCCCGCAAGTTATCAAAAGCATTTCCGGCGGAGCGACCTTAATCCCAGCTTGGGTCAAGCCGGCGGACGATGGGCAAGGGTTCATCCTTCGTTTACATGAAACCCGTGGCCAGCGAGGTGACGTTCAGTTTGGCCTCGCCGACGGCTGGTGCGCATTTCGAACGTCCGCGATCGAAGGTACGTCGACACCGCTGGAGGAGGGAGTTTTGAAGTTCACCCCTCACGACATTTGCTCGATTCGGATCTGTCGCGTAGATCCGTGATCCGCGTTCGCTGACTTCGACCTTCGCTGGGCGATCCTGTGGGCTAAATATGTCCTTGGACGTGCCGGGACGGACAAGACGAGGTCTTTTGGTAAATGCGCTTATACCAGGTTGATGCAGGCCAAGTCGGCGACGGCTACCTCCTTTTGAGGGTTTCTACCAAAATGATTCAGGGACCGGGTAGACCATCAATTTTCTACCTTGCAAAGATACGTTCACAACGCCGTTGAAATAGGGGTCTTCGACGAATCAAATGGGTAGGGGGTGAGGTAGGTTGATGTTGAGGTGGGAGGCTTTGAGGTAGGCCGAGAGGCGGAAGTAGTGGAAGACGCGGAAGCCACGAGCGATGCGCTTGGAGATCTGGAGGAGACCGTTGACAGCTTCGATGGCGGCATTGGTCAGACGGGTTTCCATGAAAGCAATGATGCCGTGAAGGTGGGTTTTGATGGTGGCGGCTAGCTTGCGGAAGGGTTCGAGGCGGGAGCGGACGGCCCAGCCGCACCACCAGCGCAGGGAGTCCAGGTCGGAGTCGGCAAGCACATCCTGGAGAGCCTCGCGCAGGGCGATGGCGCGACCGATTTTGGGATAGTCCCGGCAGAGCTGCTGGCGACGGGAAAGCTGGTCCTCGGATCGAGTCCAGGCGTTGCCGCGCAGGCTCCAGAGAGCGCCGCAGAGATCAGTTCCGTCGCGGGCCAGACTCTTGCGCACCTCGTCGCTGGCCTTTTCGGCCAACTGCATGAGATGAAAGTGGTCGAAGACGATGCGCGCGGCGGGGAAGTAATCTTTAGTTCCGGCGATGTAGGCCGCGCTCATGTCCATGACGACCTCGGTAATCTGGTCGGGGCTGGCCCCGTGAGCGGGCATGGCTGCAGCGAACTGCTTGAGCGTCTGGGCGTGGCGACCCTCGACCATGAGCAGAAGCTCGCTGGTATCGGCGTCGAGAATGACAGTCACGTAACGATGACCGCGCCGAGCCCTCGTTTCGTCGACCAGAATGCGACGCACCCCACTCCAGTCCCGGGCGGCATGGGCCGCTCTCACGTAATGATCGATCACCCGCCAGAGCCGCTTGTCGGTCTCACCCAGATGCCGGGCCGCAGCCGAGACACTCATCTGCTGGGCCGAGAGCATGATCATGGCCTCCATCATCAACGTAAACGCGCTCCCGCCTCGTGCCCATGGCACGCTGACCTGAAGCACCCCATACTCGGCGCAGGCCACTCGCGGCACTCGCGCCGCAAGTTCGGTGCGGTGCTGCCAGAAATCCAGATGCCTCCACTTCTTTTCCACCGTGTCGTGCACCGGGCAGGACTCCCTGCACCTCGGGCACCCAAACCGCCTGCCGGCTTCAAAATCGAGCTTCAACTTCAGCTCTCGACCCGGAGCATCCATCTCGCTTTTCACCACTTTCCAGCCGCCATCCAATCCCAACGCCTGTCCGAAAAGAACGTTTGCATCCATCCCTCATCCTGTTCCCCCCGAACCCCCGCCTTCAAGTCCGCTACCCACTCAATCCGTCGAGGAGCCTGAAATATTCAAAACCGACGAGTACAGGGGGAGGGGGGAAGTTGGTGCGGTGCTTACCTGGCTGGCAAATACCTGACTTGAAAATGCCGGACACGTAGCAAGACTCAATTTAGGCATGGGGTGAGAAGGCATTCTCGGCATTGGACAACTCGGTGGGACTTTCCTGACAAGGAGCTCCTTTATGACGGTAAATCGTCAAGATCCCGAAGCAAAAAAAACGGGCCGCAGAATTTACTCTGCGGCCCGTTTGAGTGATTTTTATCTTCGGGTGATTACCGACGATTCCGTCGGCGGAGCATCACCAAAGCCGCTGTGCCGAGACCCATGAGGGCGAATGCACCAGGCTCTGGGACTGCTGTAAGGGTTGACCCGACAACTTCGAAGTTTTTGCCGAATGGATCTGCGTTGGAACCATTATAGAGAAGGTTGCCGGAAGCATACCGGGCTTGGTATTCGGCTAGAGTGTAACCGCCAGTCGTCAAAGAAGCACCGAGTCCCGAGACATCGATGATTCCACCCCACTGGGTAACAGTATTCAAGCTGATGGCACCACCGCTTACGTCGATTCTGTTGCCATTACCCAATGCCAGCGAGGTAGCACCGAAGTTACCTCCGCTGATGGAAAATGTGGAGGCCGGTGAGAGTGAGCCCACCAAGCTATTAACCGTCGCAGTTCCTCCGGTGAACGAAAACGCTCCGCCGTTAGAAGCCGAAAGTTGATTTCCGACGTTCAATGCACCTCCGTTGAAGGTGAATGATCCGCCGCCGTCCATGCGGAGGAATCCGCTACCTGTTGAAAAACCACCTGCGTTGATGGTGAACGACGTATTAAGCGGGACTCCACTCGCGAAGATAGTGAAGTTGGTTCCAACGTTATTTCCGTTAGCGGATGAGGAGGTAATGAAGGAGCCGGGATCGTTTAAGAAGAACTGGAATCCCGCATTTCCCGTGCTTCCCGTCAAGAGGCCCAGCTGGTTCACACCTGCTTGCACCGTAAACGTATCCCCGGCGGCAACCACGATTGAGTTATTGCCGGCATTTGGGTTGTAGTTTCCTCCTCGGTTGAGCCGGACACCGTCGTCGCCTCCGTCCCATGTGTATGCAGTTTGAGCATTCGACGTGATTGCTCCACCCGCGAAAGCAGCGGTGCAGAAGAGAGATAACAGGGTTTTACTTTTCATGAGGGATTTGGGGATTTTTTTTGAAGGTTTTTTTTGAGTTTACCGAATGAACGCGATCAACCAGTTGGCTCAATTCAGAGGTCTGGTTGGGTAAAGGCATTCGTATCAGATCGTCGGAAATTACTCGGCGTTCGTGACGGGGTCAACCAGAAAGAAAGTTTTTCTGCGGTTTATTATGCTCAACGACAAGTTTTTGGGGTGTTCTCGGTCAGATCCGGGATTCTCGGACGGTCCAGCAACGTTTCGTCTGTAAAAGTGAGTCTGCTCGACAGCCGCACGGAGCGTAGCGGCGGGCGGGAAGCCCCGGTCTGCGGCGCGCCTAACGGTGTCGTGGTGCCCGGTCAAGGGTGGTTTGATTTGGGTTTATCGGGAACTCAATCAACCACACCCATGACCGGACACAGGGATCTTAACCTGAGCGCCGACATCTTCAATCCAGCCCTCGAAGAGGGACTCCCAGGCCTCCGAAGGCCGTGTCTTCGCTGATCGACACAGCGATGTTGCTTGAACGCGAACGCCACCTGGGCGTAGCGGCCCACCAGCGAGATCCGGCCCGCAATGGATACGCCAACGGTTTCTAAGACCGGCACCTTGACACCCGTCTGGGCGAACTCGAACTGCGTGTCCCCAAAAACCGCGGCACCGAGACGCCGTTTGTCCCCAGCGCACTGGGGTGCGGCCAGCGCAGCACGGAAGCGCTCAGTATCGCTGTGGCCGAAATGTATCTCCAGGGCCTATCCTCGCGTGGTAGTTGCCGCCGTCGTCGAGAAGCTGGGTGGCTAACGATTCACCTCCACGCCCGTCAGCCGAGCCGCCACTCAACTCGACGAGATGCTCCAGACCTGGCGCAGCCGACCAATCCCTCCCGTCGCTCATCTCATCATCGACGCCCGATATGAAAAAGTTCGAGTCGCCGAGATCGTGTGCTCCCGCGCGGTGTCGAGCGCGATTGGCATCCGCTCGGGCGACGGCAAGCGCACCATCCTCGGCGTCTCTGTCTCCCTTTTAGAAGCTGAGGTCCCCTGGCGCGACTTCCTCTCCGACCTCAAGGTCCGCGGACTCGCTCCGACGGGATCGATCAGCAGTGACGTTCACGAGGGCCTCGAAGCCGCTCTGGCTGCCGTCTTTCCGCTATTCCGTGGGACCGGTGCCAGTTCCATCTCCCGCAGAACGCTCAGGCTTACGTTCCGCGGCAGGACCTCAAAGAAGCCGTAGCCGCCGACACCCGATCAATCTTCTCCAGCCAGTCGTAGAGCCCAGCTCGTGATCAACTCGCTGCCATCGTCGCCGAACACGCTTCCGCCGCTCCCAAGCTCTGCGCCTAGATGGAATCCAACCTCCCCGAAGGCTTTACCGTCTTCGCCTTCCCAGAGCCCGTGCGTAAACGCCTGCGAACTTCCATCCTCTGCGAGGCTCTCAACAAAGCCATCCGAAGCCGAACTCGCGTTGCCGCCATTTTTCCCAACGAGGCCAGTTGCCTGCGTCTGGTCTCGGCCATCCTCATGAAGATGTCCGAAGATTGGGAGTCCTCCAAAGCCTACCTCGACCCAGAACTCCCCTAACAAACTAAATCCGAAACCCCAAACCCCTCGCTTTTCAAATCACCCATCTTCTTTTCTACGGAAAACGCGTTGCTCAACCCCGTCTTCGATCCACGCAGCAACTGCGTCTTCGTGTCCTTTGAGTCGGGAGCGTAGAAACCCACCAATCTTGCTGCCTCGGCAATGACCTTGCTCCCGCTGTTTCTGCCAATGTCGGTCGACGCGTCGGACCCCCACTCGTCACGCGTTTTACCACTCGCGACCTTAATCAAACAGAGCGCAAACGTGAGCTCACGAATCTTCGGGGAAACGCGATATACAGATCGCTGGATTCTGATAGCAACCGTTCCGCCCTCGCATGCGACCGCTACCTGACTCCTCGATTCCGCCACTGCTTCGGAACAACTCCCCTCTGACGATTGATCCAACCACCCAGCGTGACGGTCAGCGCCCGCCCGCAGTCGCGCGTATCGGCAAGAAGCACGTGAAGTCCAAACCCAAAACAGAAACGGACCGTAGAGAAATCTCTACGGCCCGCTCGACGCTGTGTTCCAGCGTAAGATTGGTCGACTTACTTCTGACTGCGGCGGCGCAGCATGACGAGTGCGGCAGTAGAGAGTCCCATCAAGACGAAGGCACCTGGCTCGGGAACTGCAACAAGATAAAGGTCTTGTCCATCTGGACTTGACCGGATCTCGGTCACATAGGCTCCTCCCACGATGGTCGTGCTATCGAAATAGGTATCAAGGCCATTACTGCCCCCGTCGATCAAGAGAACCCCGGGACCGACAGCACCAAGGAAACTGGTCGCATCAACCGTGAGATTGTTCGTGATACCAGCTTTCTTATCCCAGTCTCCAATTGAGAACAGACCGAAGCCAGTCTGGCCAAGCTCGAGATTCAAGTTAAAGAATGAGTTGCTCTTGCCACCCGTTCTGAAGTCTTGATTTTTCGTCTGGGTGATGCTGAAATCTTCGCCGATCACGTCCATGTTGATCGTCGAATTATTCGAGTTACCAATAACCCAGGTGCGATCGGTATCAAGGGATCCGGTGCCGGAAACCACGATGTTCGAGATCGAGTTGGGAGCCGCACCAAAGGTCATTGTGCCGTCTGTGGTCTGGCTATAACTCCCGCCCGTAACATTGAAGTTAGAAGTGACGTTGCTCGCCTGACCAATCTTTGTGGATACCGTCGCTTCGACGCTACCGCCGGTAACGTTGAGCGTGCCACCGCCATTTGCAAGAGTGGTAGTCCCGATTGTGAGCGAGTTCTCAGCCCAAGTCACTTCGGCACCATTGAAGATATCGAAGAGGTTAGTCGTGCTGAAATCGGTGTCACCGGTCGCGACATCACCTGTATTGAACTGAATTCGTGGGTTGCCAGACGGGTCTCCGTCCCAGTTGGCAGCTTCGTTCCAATCCGTCGGATCAGTCCCAAGACCGGTCCAATTGATAGTTTGGGCGTGCGACGACAGGGGTGCCGTTATCGCAACTGTCGCGAGAACGGTTAAAAGGGTATTGATCTTCATAGTGGATTCTGGGTCGTTTCTGGAGGGTTTTGATTCTGATTCACCGGACGGAAAGCCTACTACCACAGTTCATTGAGTTAGTCCTCAGGGAGGGCGGCTCGGCTTTGTCGAAAATGTGACGTTATTCGTGCCCGAATGGATGAGTCAAACAGAAATGTCACAATTGTGGAATATATTGTGCTCGGCGACAGGATGTTGGCTGTGTTTTGCCAAATTGGCAGGACAATGGCCGATATCGGAATTCGCAACCGATAAGTTGCGTGAGCCGTGCTGTGCGTCTCGCGGCGGCCGCCTGAGCGTGGGTGAAAAAAGTTTGCGTCTTTCTTGAGCGGGTGATAAGTAGATCTAGTAGGTTGATCGCTCCCGCGAAAGACCGCCCCGTCATTCCCCCGCCATTCATGTCACCCCAGGTTTCTTTAGATCAAGGAGTTTTCCGGCTCCTGACCACCCGTTTACGCCGGGCGTTTTCGCTGACCGAGCTCCTGGTTGTCATCGCGGTGCTGGGAATTCTCGCGGGCTTCGCGATCCCGGCGGCGACAAATATTCTCCGTGCGAATGACACGACACGAGCCGGGGCGGTGATCGAGCAGGCGATGTTGCGGGCCCGTCAGCTCGCTCTTTCGCAGAACCGGAAAGTCGAGGTTCGCCTCTACAAATACAACGATTCGTTGGCTCTCGGTGACGACGCCCAGTATCGCGGGTTGCAGATCGTGAGGATCGAGGAAGATGGGACTGCGAAGGCGGCCGGAAAGGTCCAGTCGCTTCCTTCAGGAGCTGTCATCAACGAGTCTTCGGCACTCTCGCCGTTGATCACTGAGCTCACGACCAAGCAGGGTTCCGCTGGACTGCGAGTCTCGAAAGCGGGCGAGAATGGACGGGACTACGAATGGATTGCCGTGACGTTTCTTCCAGATGGGTCGACCGACCTCGATGAGAGCGGAGGTGAGAGCGGGAAGTGGTTTGTGACCGTTCACGACGGTATTCATCCCGTGAGTGACGGGACGCCTCCGTCCAACTATTACACCGTTCAGATCGAGCCCCTTCTCGGGAGTGTTCGAGGTTACCGGCCGTAAAAGGTCAGCTGTATTTTGTCGTTCCTCCGTCCAGTCCCTCGATTTTTGTCCACGTGGATGACCGCGCGGAGACCGGGCTATTCCAGTTTCAAAGCAGATCGAATTCGAAGGGCTTCGCCCGCGTTCGCGGGCGTCACGACGTTGGTGATTGCAACCTTGCTACTTTTATCACCGTCTGCGTTGCAAAGCGCCGAGGAGGATCAGACGGTGTCTCCTAAATCGGGCCCGGTGGAGAAGATTATCGTCGTCGACGTTGCTCAGGACCTCGATCTGCCTCGGTGGGGACTCTACACCGACCGGCACGACGTTGCCGTTGCGTTGGCCTGCTTTCAGGGGCTCATCAACCGGCAGGACAGCACGACGAAGGTTTTTCTGAAGGATATGCCGGTCCGCCTTTTCTGGAACATGGCGGACGGTGGTCCGGGGGGCTCGCCGGATGATATTTTAATCGAGGAGATGGAGCGCGAGGTGCCAGTGGAGCAGGCTGAACTTGACCGCCGAATGACGCTCCCGGCCCTTTCGTGGTTGCTGGAGAATTACGGTCATCTCGTTAGAGGAACAGTCGAAATGCCCAGTATCGCGAAGATGGGGTGGAAGTTGGATGGTGCGTCCGAGACGACCGACACGGAGCTTTTCGAAGAGGCGGAATTGTTTTTCGCGAAGCGCGCTGCCGCACTGAATACCGCCATCTTCAACGACCTGATTCCAATCGCTGGTCTCACCAATCTGACGATCGGGAAGCGTGAGGCCTACTACTTTGAGCGGAATTTTCTACCGAACTTCGGGACTGCCGCCGAAGCACTCGAATGGTCGTTCGAAAATTACTTCGACGACCCGCGTCGCAATCAGCAGCTGATTGGCGTCGTGAACGAGAACTGCCAGAACCCTCCGCACATGTGGGACTATTGGTACGCGACTTACACCTTCGTTGTTGGCTACATGCTTCCGCGAGGGAGCGCGGATCTTCCCGAAGTCCCGGAACCCGCCCGTTTTCTTGAGGAGACCGTCTTCCCGAAATACCCGCCGGGGACGCTGGCGTTTGGGGAAATCGAGGGATCCCGGTTGATTCCGCACATGCAAGCAAACGGTTTCCAGATTCAGGAAGGTCCGGTGCCGAATCTTTCCGCGCTGTCTGCGTTCGAGCCCGGGCCGGATTGGTTCCTGCCGGCACCGGAGCCAGAGGTCTTGGACGTTGACCCCGACGGGATCTACATCGCTTGGAATACGATCGACGGAGACGCCAACGACATTGCGCTGATGACCATCAAGGGGCTCGCCGCCGACCCAGCCCGTGGCGAGGTGAAGATGGGTGTTCGCTACAACCCGTTTTTCATCGACCTCAATCCTCTTCTGATCCGTTGGCTGACCGAGCTGAGTCCGGAGAATATTGACCTCATCCCGAGTCCGCACGACGGTGGAATACCGGGTCCCGCCGAAGCTGCGCAGGGTTACAAACGCGACTACGAATACGCTCACCGAGCCGGTAACGAGCAGTTCCAAGTCTATAATTTCTTCGGAGACGTTCCGGGGCCGGAGGGAGATCAGTGGCATGAGCTCATGAAGGGATTGAACCCCCTACTCTGCATTCGCGGGTATCAAGGCGGGAAAGGGGACGAGTCGGTGATGAAGTGGCAGCTGGTGGACGATACGTTGTATAGCTCGCAAATCGGGTGGGGGCGATGGGTGCCTGAAGATTTCGTCGGAGCATTTCGCAAGAGTATTCTCGAGAAGAAGCCCGGGGAGCCCCTGTTTCTGATCTTTAAGAGCCCCTGCGAATTTGGCGTGCGGGCCTGGACGATGATCAAGGACTATCAGCAGACTCTCCTTGACGATCCCGAACTCCAGGATGTCGGCAACCTGAATTTCGTCCTCCCACGTGATCTCGCAGCGACTGTAAAATCCTTCATGCAGGAGAAGGGCGTTACCGAACTTTGATTCCTACTTTTATGAACATCCGTCCACGAATTCTTGCCATACTTGGCATCACCGCCTCACTCGCCTGCGCGCAAGTGGCTTCGCTCCAGGCAGCGGAAAAACCAAATCTTATCGTCATTCTCGCCGATGACATCGGCGTCGAGTGGTTCACGCCATACGGGAGCGAGGAAAACAAAACTCCCAACCTCGATCGGATGGCTGAAGAGGGCGTTTATTTCAACCACTGCTACGCTCAGCCGCTCTGCACTCCGTCACGGGTCAAGATCATGACGGGTAAGTATAACTTCCGGAACTACGAGTCGTTCGGAGATTTCCCGGACTCGGAGTTGAAAAGCACCTTTGCCACTTTGCTGGACGGGGCTGGCTACCGGACCTGTATGGCTGGAAAGTGGCAGCTAGGCTCGGAAGATCCCGGCGCGATGGGTTTCGATTCGTGGCTGAAATACAACGTCGGTCAGGATCGTGTGATCAATCAGAACTACTTCTGGAATCCTCGTTCGCAGGTGATCGACCGAATCACGGAAGGGGGGCGGACTTGGGACCAAACTGACGGGTCGAATTACGGGCCAGACATCATCGTCGACTTCATCAACGGCTTCGTGAACGCAAACAAAGACGAACCGTTCTTCGTTTATTATCCCATGCTTCTGACGCACGAGCCTTTCCAGCCGACGCCGGATAGCGAGGACCAAGATTTCATGAGCTTGGAAGAGAAGGCTTACACCGACAGCAAGTGGTTTCCCGACATGGTCGCCTACATGGATAAATGCGTGGGTCGAATCGTGGACAACCTGAGAGAGCAGGGCGTGCTCGATAACACGCTGATTCTGTTCGTCGGCGATAACGGCACGGGCTACCACCCGGCGAAGTTCAAGGGTGGTGTCGTCATTGGAACCAAGGGCAAGATGACTGACGGGGGGACGCTCGTTCCGCTGATCGCCTACTGGCCTGACGGTGCAAAAGCTGGCCGGTCCAGCGATGACCTGGTGGATCTCTCCGATTTCTACCCCACGCTCGCCGAGGCGGCTGGTATCCCGGTGCCGGAAGGGATCGACGGCGTCAGTTTCCTTCCTGAGATCAAAGGGGAGGAGGGTCCGTCGCGCGATTGGGCGTTCGTTTTTTACACGCCGAACCAGCCCGGCGACAAGCCGGTGGCTTACTGGGCACGGACACAACGCTGGAAGCTCTACGACGACGGTCGGCTGATCGACGTTCCGAACGATAAGAAAGAGACGTCTCCAATCTTGGAATCCGAAGATACGACCGAGAGTGCGGAAGCTAGAAAAATCCTGAAGGGGGCCTTCGCGGAGCTCGGGGTAACCCCCGACACCCTCGACGAAGTGCGCAAGCGGAGTAAATTCTCCAAGAAGTATAAATTTGATTGAGCAATTGATCCGAACGCGGCGTTACGAACTCTATTTGCGCGTGCTGATCAGCTGCGCGCCACAATTTGCTCAAGTTCGCCAGACGGCTTGACTAAAAATCCACAACCTTCCCTTTAAAATATGAAAACGAAATCCTCCATTCCCTTCGCAATTCTGGCGGCTGGGCTTTTGCCTGCCGTCGGTTTTGCAGATGACTACGAGCCATTCGTCGTCAAGACTCCTCCGACGTCGAAAGTGATCGTCCTCGATATCTCGAAAGAGAAACGGTCGATGGAAGACGCGCTTCCAGCGATCAGCTGCATTCAGGGGCTCGTCAACCGCACGAGCGACGTCAAAATCTTCGTCAAGGATGTCCCGTTCCGTTGCTACTTCGACGTTTCGGAAGACCATCCGCGGAACGCCAGCCGGGTCGGCCCCGGGAACCCGTTTGAATACATGCTGGAGGAACTCATCCCCGTGCCCCAGGAGGTAGCGGAGTTGGACGAATCGAAGGAGTCTCCGGCGTTGGACTACCTGCTCAAAAACTACGCCGATCTCGTGAAGGGCACGGTGCCGTTCAACGGTCCCTGGGAAGCGGACGGCCCTCTAGCAACCAATACCGCGATCTTCGAGGACGGGATCCTCGTCAGCGATCGGGTGAACGAGATGATTCGCGGCTGGGGATACGACTTCCCCGTCTTGGCGGACTACGGCGAGATCGAGACGTGGGCTGAAGGTAACAAGATCGCCTTCGATAAATACTTCGATCACCCCGAGCGCAATGACCGGACGGTCGGCTTTGGAATCACACCCGCCATGCTGGATTATTGCATGGCGACGCGCACCTTCTGCACCTACTTCGACAAGCGCCGTTTCAAGGGCGCCGAGAGGGAGGAAGCGCACGACGAGTTGGTCGAGTTGCTCGAGCACTATCCTGATGGGGTGCCTCTGGTGGGCTACATCGAGATCACCGGCGCTCATCACGCCGCCAAGGATGCCGGTCTTCAACCCGTCTGCGGCGAACTTCCGAACGCTTCGGTGACGTCGTCGCTCCCGACCGACCCGAGCAAGTTCCACGCTGAGAAGCCAGGTCAGGCTTTGGAGATCGACCCCGACGGGGTTTACATCACCTGGTATGGCGTCGACATCGACGCGATCGATTTCTCGTTACTCGTCTATAAATCACTGAGGAACGATCCAAAAGCGGGCCAGGCCCCCCTTTTCATCAAGATGACGCCCTTCTTCATCGATTGGTTTCCGACTTACTTCGAGTGGCTCAGCAAGCTCGACCCCGACCAGGTCGACTTCTTCTACTCCCCATACGGTGACGGTCCGCCGAGCGAGGCCACTCGTAACGCGGCGGCTCATTACGTCGCGAACAGCAACGGTGCTTTCGGATCCCACAACGTTGCACCGGAGACAAATTTACCCGTCTTCGAGCTGACCGGTGGATACACGGGCGACGTCGGTGACTACACGACCAAATGGTCGGTTAGTGACGGCACCGTGTGGGCCAGCAAGCTTGGCGGGATGCGGTTGGGGCCAAAAAACCCACACCCCTACGACCCGGACGTCGACGTGATGGTCGAGAATATCAAACAGAGCATCTTGCGCCACGCGGAGCCCGGTAAGCCCTACTTCATCCTCGGCCGTCTTCCCACCGAGTGTGGAATCGACGTGTTCTCGATGATCGTTGAGGCGCAGAATCGACTCAAAGCCGATCCGGAGATTCATCGAAATCTCCATTTCGTTCGTCCGTTCGACGCCGCTGCCACCTTCGCGAAATACGAGGAAAGCGGCATGAAGAAAGCGAAACCGGAACCATTCACCGGTGATGCGATCGCGACACTCTCCAGCGAAGACAGGTCGGAGCGCGAGACGGCTGCCCGTCATTTGGTGGAGAATGAACCGGATGACTCAAACGTTCCAGCGCTAGTCGCGGCATTCGATAATGAGTCGGACGAAACGACGCGCCGACTTTTGGCACTTGCGATTGGGGAAATCGGCGCACCGGCGGTCGAAGCGATCCCCGGGCTCGCGTCCGCTCTTGGAAACGATACGGTCGGTCCCGCGGCCGCTTGGGCCCTGTCACAGATCGGTCAGCCAGCCCTCGAGCCGCTCGTCGAGGCTCTTCGGTCCGATGAGCCGTCCACCGTTGTCAACGCCGCTCACGGCATCGAGTGGCTCGGCCAGGACGCGGCTCCGGCTGAGGAAAGCGTCCGCGAAGTTCTCGTCGCGAGCGACGACGTTGATACTCAGGTTGCTCTCGTCAACGCTCTGGGAGGAATTGGTGGTCAGGCTGCGGTCGATCTGCTGGTCGAATCCCTCAGCGGTCAACAACCGGCGGTGGCTCGTGCTGCGATGAAAGCGCTGGGTCGGAATGGATCGGAGAAAGCAGTGAATGCGCTGATCCCGATCCTCAGCACCGGTGATCCCTTGGACTCCTTCGATGCAGCTGCTGCTGCCAGTGCGTTGGGCGAAATGGGTCCGATTGCAAAACCCGCAATTCCTGAGCTGATGAAACTCATCAACGAACCGAAGACGGACCGGTATCTTATCGGCCAAGCTGCAATTGCTCTTGGTAAGCTCCAGGCTGAAGAAGCTCTTCCAAGAATGGTCGAGCTAATTGCCGACGGGCGAATCCTGCTGGCGTCTGACGTCACGCTCGCCGTCGAGCCGTTCGGTCAGTCGGCCGAGCCCGCGGTCTCGAATATCGTCGAGCACGTCCTCGGCCACGGGTGGCCTGAACCCAATCTGCGAGCGGTGAACACGCTTGCGGCGATTGGTCCAGCGGCCGAGGTGGCGCTACCGACATTACGGAAAATCGCGGAGGACAACCGCGACCCTGCGGTCCGTGAAGCCGCCGAAGAGGCAATCAATGCCATCGGGGCCGGCGCCTGAGCGGGGTTCGAGTCGAACGAAATACTGAAAAACATACCCGAATGAAATTCAGAAACATTTTTCTACCCAAGATAGAGTCGTCACTCGGCGCCCTTCGCGGTCGTGGAAAAGTTGCGCGATTCCCCACGTCGCCCCGCTTGCTCCGGTCATTGTGCTTTGCGTTCGGTGTGACGATTTCGGCCGGGCACGCGGCGCAGCCGAACGTCCTCTTCATCATGATCGATGATCTCCGGCCGACGATTGGGTCATACGGGGACAGTCAGGCAAAGACTCCGAACATCGATCAGTTCGCATCTCAAGGACTTCAGTTCGACCGGGCTTACGCACAGGTTCCCATCTGCGGAGCCTCTCGCGCCAGTCTCATGACGGGAATTTACCCGACCGAAGATCGATTCGTTGGTGCCGGTGCGCGAGCCGACAAAGATGCTCCTTCGGCGAAGACAATCCCTCAGGTCTTCAAGGAACGGGGATACACCACCCTTGCGAACGGGAAGGTCTTTCATCACGAGGACGACAGCAAAGACGAAGCTTGGAGCCGTCCCGCTTGGTTGCCGCCCGTGGGTGGCCTTGACTTTCTTGAACCGGAAACCGGCAAGAAGCTTTCGAAGAAGGGTCGCGGGCGGATCTTCGAAGCGGCAGACGTTGAGGATAACGAATACACGGACGGGCAGGTTGCCGAGAAAACGATCGCGGATCTCCGCGAACTCAAGGAGCAAGGTGCGCCGTTTTTCCTAGCATGCGGATTCGTGAAACCTCACATGCCCTTCTACGCTCCGAAGAAGTATTGGGATCTCTACGAGCGAGATCAGATCGAGCTGGCCGAAGATCAGGAGCGGCCGGCGAATGCACCGCGCGCGCTGAAAGGGTCGGGCGAGCACAAATCATACGAATTTGGTGGAATCGAATACAATTCCGAGGAATGGCATCGGATGATGCGACACGGATATCTCGCGTGTGTCAGTTACGTCGATAAGCTCGTTGGCGACATTCTGGACGAACTCGATGCTCTTGGCCTCGCCGAAAACACGATCGTGGTGCTCTGGGGTGATCACGGCTGGAACCTCGGCGAACACAGCTTCTGGGGGAAACACAACCTCATGCACCTCTCTCTGCAAGTTCCGCTCATCATCCGGCTCCCCGGTTCAGACAGTGGTGCGACGACCTCGGCTCTCGTCGAGACCGTTGACCTCTTTCCTACGCTATGCGACTTCGCGGGCATCGAGATTCCCGAAACCGTCCAAGGGCTCAGTCTTCGGCCGCTCCTGGAGGAGCCGGACAGCTCATTCCGAGATCACGTTTATTCCCGTTACGAGTCCGGAGATACGATCGTGACGGATAAGCTCGTTTACACCCGGTATTCTCGGGAAGACGAGGAAGGCGAAATGCTTTACGATTTAACCGACGACCCGCAGGAAAATACGAACGTAATTGACCTGTTGAAATACGCAGGGCCCGTCGACGAGCTTCAAGCTCTCCTTAACGGGAAGATTCGCCAAGCCGAATCGGCTTTGAAATAACGCTGATTCTCGCAACGGGTCCGACCCCAGTCTCTACCTCTACCTCCAAACTCCCTCAATCATCCAAATGCTTCCAACGATGTCTATTAAACCCAAGTCCTCACAAATAATTCCGAAGATCACGCGGCCGCTGCACTCCAGTCTCTTTGCTCGCGCTTCATTTTTCGGTTCAATCCTCTTCGGTATCGCCTGCGTCGCACCGGTTTTCGGGGCGGAAGATGCCGACATGCCAAACGTCATTTTGATCGTCGTCGATGACGTTCACGTGACTCAAGTCGCGACCGGGTTGGGGGAAGACGACGGATACCCTGCCCCATTGGATATTACGATGACTCCGGCCCTTCAGAAAATGGCTGAAGAAGGTGTCACCATGAAGATCGGGTATTCGGCGAACCCGATGTGCTGGCCCTCGCGTGGCTCCGTCATCACCGGGCGGTATCCTCGGCGCTGGGGTGATGGGACCAAGGTCCCGGTCGACGAACTTTGGGCTTCGGAATACCTGAAAACCATCGGGTATAAGACAGCTTGTATCGGCAAGTGGCACCTGCGTTGGAACGACAAGAGCGTCGATACGTTCAAACCGCTGGCACGCGGGTTCGACGAATTTTTCGGGTTCCTCGCCGGAGCGCACACCTACTATCTTCTGGAGGACAACAGCACTCCCGTCGGGAAAAAGCAGGGCCCAATCTTCGACGGGCACGAGCCGGCGACCGAGGATGATCTTCTTCGGACCAAAGCCCCCTACAACGACGTTTACGCCGGAGATCCGTCGGACCTCGAGAAACACCCCTGGTATTTGACCCAGGAACTCACCGCCCAAACTTTGGATTTCATCGATCGGAATCACGAAGATCCGTTCTTCATCTACCTGGCGTATAACGCCCGACACACCCCTGGCGAAGTTCCGGACCACTTCCGCGAGCGGCTAACGGGTGAAGGCTCCCCCACACAGGAGACGCAGGCGGCCATGGTGCTGGCTGTCGATGATGGCGTGGACGAGATCTACAAGAAACTCGAAAGCTTCGGCATCGCGGACAACACCCTCGTGATCTTCGTCGGTGACAATGGTGGACCGGCGAACGCCAATCGAAATGGCGAGCCCAACCAGCCATTCAAGGGCAAAAAAGGCGACGGTTGGGAAGGCGGGAAGCGCATCCCGTTTCTCGTCAAGTGGCCAAAAGGCCTGCCGGCTGAAGGAGAGGCGCAGGCCAGCTATCCCTATCCGGTGATGCACATCGACGTCGTTCCGACGATCCTCGCCGCAGTTGGAATGGAAATCCCCGAGAAGCTGGACGGCACGGACCTCCTCCCGTATCTCCGCGGAGAAAAAACGTCGGATCCTCACACCTCACTTCACTGGAACTCCACGGCGCGCATGGGCAAATGGAAATATTTCCAAGACTCAAAGAAGGGAAACCTGCTGTTCGACCTCGAAGCTGATCCGCTGGAAGAGAACAACGTCATCGACGCGAACCCGGAGGTCGCTAAAGAAATGGACGCGCTTGTCGTCGCCTACATGGAAGAGACTGGGCGGCCAGGGTCGAAAGACGGCGAAGATGAGGAAGAGGAAGAATCCGACGAATAGTCGCACGGACGGCCAAAGCCGGGTGCCTCACCCGCGGATCTGAGCCAAGGTTTTGCGCGTGGACCGGAGATATTCCGGTTCGCGCGAAAGGCTGCCAGAGTGAGTTTATCTTCGAATTTGTGAAGTCAGTATCGGCTGGTTGTGAGGTCCGCTGGGAGCAGTTGGTTCGGGAAGGCCAATCTCGCAACGTTTCGTAAGCGCAAGAAAACGCCAGTGATCCGGCGTCATCGGAAAGGCATGTCGCCTATCGGTGGCCGCCCGTGCAAAGGGTCTGACATTTCAGGACCGAGCGCATCGGTCAGCGCATTCGGGAAGTCATCCGTGAGGTGGCAGAGAATGAGGGAGAAGTGGTAACGAGTTTGTCCGGTTGATCTGGCAACGACGTTGGATCCAAAAGGGGGTTCCAGGTGCAGTCAGCGGTATCCGGTTGGCTCGGGCTTGTGGGGCGTTATCAACGAAGTGAGCGCAGGTTTCATTTGGATCATCGCGGCTGGTTGCCATCAAGCGGTCGAGCCTGCATCGAAAAACTTGAGTGTTCACGCTGATAAAAATCAGCGGGATGGTCACTTTGGGCGTTGGGCAGACGGCGCGAACGGCACGGGTTCAAGCGTGATTTCATGAATTGATCACGGTCAGTCCGCTGCTCTGTTCGCAGCTGGGCCGCCGAGGCTTTGAATTGGGCATTCCGCCGCGTTCATCTGCGAGCCAGAATCCTACTCGAGGATCGTTTCGAAAACTGCGTGTTCGGTCCCGATCGGCAGAGAAATTCGTTTCTTCCGGGTGCCTGGGCCGAGGTTGGGGGATTTACGGATGACGACGCGGTTCTCGTCCGGGAGTTTCTTCGGAAGAGCTGTGAACCTCGAGGTCAATTTTATGCATCGACCATCGGCGCGCCAATGATCGCATATTTCCGTAGCGAGCGAGCGGACAAGGCGTTTCCGATTCGACTTGGTGCCACTGCTTTCAGCCCGCCGCGCCGGTTGGTGGCCCGGGAATGAATGCCTTTGGTTTCGATGGACGCGGTCCAGAGGCGCATTGCTTGGTCCGTGCCGATCAACGGTTTGGGCAAAATCTATCGATTCAACCCAACAGGAGCGAACCCATCACCGAACGAAACACGAAACTCCGCCGATTGGGCGTTGCTTCGATGGCCAACCTCGCCTGCTCAGAGGTAGCGTTTTCGGGGTCCGGGTCGGCGTTCCATCGTCCAAATTATCGGCCCGTTGCCCGACCGCCGGTTTGCTTCACGGCGGCAAGGCGGAGCGCGAGGGCCACTAACGCTTAGCGGCTTGGCGGGAGTTCTTCGCTTCCCAGAGATCCGTCAGCTCATTGACGAGTTCGGGATGAGATGCGGAGACGTCGGTGGTCTCGGTCCGATCGTTCCTCAGGTTGTAGAGTTTCCAGGCACCATCCGCTTCGCGCATGACCTTCCAGTCTCCTCGGATGAGGGCTCGGGTCCCCGCATGATTGAAGTAGTAAGGATGTTCGGGTGGTTGTTCGCCGCCAGTCAGAACGGGAACGAGGCTCAGACTATCCAGCGGTCCGGTGGCGACGCCGTCGTGCTCAGCGGGATAAGTCGCTTCGGCGAGTTCGATGCACGTTGCCATGAGATCGACCACGTGCCCGCGTTGCCGGGTGATCTCTCCGCGCTGCTTCATCCCGGCGGGCCAATGCACGATGGCCGGAGTGCACGCACCGCCTTCGTGGACGTTGGACTTGTAGCGACGAAGTGGCGAATTGAGAGCGTTTGCCCAGTTCTTCCCGATGCTTCCAAACGTCAATGGGCCACCCATCGGCACGTCGTATTGATCCCCGACGGCGATCGTTTCCCCTGCCTCTTCCGCCTCGGCGATCACGTTCGTTGCCGTGCCGTGCGCATTATCGTGGAGGTGTTCTGCGCAGGCTCCGTTGTCGCTCATGAAAACGATCAACGTGTTTTCGTAGGCTCCGGTTGATTTCAGAGCGTCGACAATCTTGCCGATTCCTTGATCCATGATCTCGACCATCGCGGCGTGGATCGCCATGTTCCGCACCCGCCATGGCTTGTGGTCGACCGTCTCCCAATCGGGAACTCCTGGCTCCATCGGAGGGAGCGGCCAAGTGTCTTCGTCAATGATCCCCATCTCGATCATGCGGGCGTAGCGCTCCTCTCGAAGTTCCTTCCAGCCTCCTTGGTAGCGATCGAGATATTTGTCGATCGTCTCTTCGGGGGCGTGGAGCGGCCAGTGGGGGGCGGTATAAGCGACGTATTGGAAGAATGGCTCCTTTGCTTCCGAGAACTGATTGATCTGGCGGACCGCCTCCTCCGTGATTGCGTCGGTGTAGTAGTAGTCCTCGCCTTCGGGAGAGATCAATTCGGTATCGCGGGCTAGAAGCGGCGGGTTCCAGAAGGAACCAGCCCCTCCCATGGTCCCGTAGAACGAATCAAACCCCTTCTGGATCGGACCGTCCGTCTTCGGGTCGGTGCCGAGATGCCATTTTCCCACCATGCCGGTCTGATAGTCGGCAGTTTTGAGAACCTGGGGGAGCGTCGCCCGTCCCTCCTCGATTCGATCACTGTAGGTCCCGGTCAAGATCGTCGCCCGCGTGGGCCAGCAGCGCGCCGTGTTGTAGAAGTCGGTGAAACGCAGCCCGTCTGCCGCGAGCTGATCAAGGTTGGGGGTTTCGATCTCACCGCCGAAACATCCGAGATCCGAGTATCCCATGTCGTCGGCCAGCAGAACGACGATGTTCGGCGGTGCTTCCTGAGCCGTGCTTGGGCGCGGGAGCGCGGCCAAGAGCAGGATTGAAAGAAGAACTGAAGGGTGGGTTTTTCGAGTTGTCATGATTCTGGATCGGGAAATTTGGGTGTAGCGTCGGCGGTTGCCGTGAAACGGCTCACCGGCGGATGGGTTCGATCGACTTTCGGCCAATCTCCGCGAGTTGTCTTGGATCATTGCTGGCGATTGGGACGATCGCATAGACGTAGGTCTCATGGGGATCAAGCTTGGTCAGGTATTCGTCGAGAGGCCGGCACTCGCCGCAGCTACCGTTGCCGATGCCAAGTTGAGCGAAGTTGATGTCGAGGAAGACCTCTTCGGATTTTTTGACATTCGCGATGTTGTCTCCTTCGGTCAAGGCGTCGCGGGAGTAGTGCTTGGCTGAAGCCGACATGAGGTGGTCGTTCGACATGAACAGCAGTCCCTTTCCAGACTCTTCCGTTAGCGCGAGCCAGCGGACCCCTTCGCGATTACCAAAGTCTTGAGACTTCGGGTAAGGCACGAACATCTCCTCGACGGATGCGCGGTAAAACCCGACGTCCGCAGCCCGCCGACGGTCCGGATAGTTCTCATGGGGACCAGCACCATACCAAGTGAACTGGTCGTAGGCTTCATCGAGAATGAAATTAAATCCGAGACTGGTGACGTATTGTCGGTTGGCCTTCGGGAGGTTGGTCTCGACTTCATTGCGGGAGACGATCACGCCACTCGGGTAGATCTCCCATGCCGTCCGCACGTCGAACTTCCACGGTGCGACGGCGGTGGCAAAGGTGCGATCGACCTGGACGCGCACGACGTCAGCTTCTTGCTCCTCCACGTCGAACGAGTTCACCGTCGCAATCAGCGATCCCAGCTCGAGCGATGCTTGCTGAGGTGCGTCCGGGAAGTTGGCTTCCCAATATTTTCTCGTGAACCAGCTGCGGTCGAACATGAGGAAGTCGTTATCGGTCAGTGCGCGCGTCGCGTGAAAGTCGCCGCTGCCCCGTTTCAATACGGTTTCGCCGCCGAGCTGAAGTGAGGTGATCAGACCAGTCTTCCGATCGAAGCTGACCGATAACGCC
Source organism: uncultured Verrucomicrobiae bacterium (assembly GCA_963749035.1). Classification (GTDB taxonomy): domain Bacteria; phylum Verrucomicrobiota; class Verrucomicrobiia; order Chthoniobacterales; family JAATET01; genus CAVVKW01. Next base: position 1,584,590 of record CAVVKW010000004.1, on the reverse strand, counting down.
TCGCCGGAAACCGTGACGACATCTGCGGTCTGGTCCACGACGAGTTGGCTAGAGTCAGTTTCTATCAGGTTCGCGACGGGCTTAGGATCGATCGGCATCCGGAATTGCTCCCACGCGACGTCGTATCCAGCCTCGGCCCACTTCGTCTTCTCTTTGAGCTGAGCACTGACCCTCAACCAATACTCACGATCAGGATGCGAGGTGGGGGAGGCGGCGGATTCCGCTTTCCAAGGAATGGTCACCGTCGTTGTCGTGCCGGGCACCAAAGCCAGGTCCTTCAGGACACCGGATGAAATGACTGAGCCTTCTTCCGAAAGTGACCAAGAGATTTCGTAGTCAGCGAGATCTGTGAAGTCGTGCAGATTCTCGATGGAAATCTCGCCACGTGGCAGATCGATCGCTTCAAATTTGACCGGTTGGTAGGTCTTGCGAACTTCCGCCAGTTTCGAGGATTTTTTAGCCTGCGCACGGTCGGCGAAGATCACTCCGTTAACGCCAAAGTTTTTGGAATTCGGGAATTCGTCCCACGATCCTCCGTATCCGAGGTAGCGGGTGCCGTCGTCGCGGGTCACCCAGATCGCCTGATCGACCCAATCCCAGATCGCGCCACCCATCAGTTGATCGAACTTTTCGTAGGCGTCGACATACTCCTGGAGGTTGCCCAGCGAATTGCCCTGGGAATGCCCAAATTCGGTGTGGAAGTAGGGACGCGTTTTTTTGGGTTCGCCGTGTCGCTCGATGAGTTGCGGGAGCGGCACGTACATCGATCCATCGATATCGCTGCCTTCGTGGCCGTCGTGAAAGCCATCGTAGAAAACGAGACGCGTCGGATCGATCTTGCGAGTTTCCTCGCTGCAGCGCAGGTAGTTTTGCCCGCCGCCGCCTTCGTTGCCCATCGACCAAATGATGATGGATGGATGGTTCTTGTCGCGCTCCACCATCGTCAACGCGCGGTCGAGGTAGGCCTGTTCCCACTTCGGGTTGTAGCTGACGCTCTCCTCCTTCAGCCCGAGGAGGCCGTGGGATTCGAGGTTGGCTTCGTCGATGGCGTAGATGCCGTATTCGTCGAGCAGGCGATAGAACGTTGGATCGTTAGGATAGTGGGCGGTGCGAACGCAGTTGACGTTGTTCTGCTTCATCAACAACACGTCTGCGAGCATGAGCTCCTTCCGTTCGTAATGCCCCGTTTCCGGATCGTGGCCGTGGCGGTTCACGCCTTTGAGGATCACGGGTTTGCCGTTGATCAGAAGTTCGTTTTTGTCGCTGACCGAGACCTCGCGAAAACCGGTTTTGCAGGAACGCCGGTCGATCACCACGTCGTCGCCGTTTTGCTCGTCGAGTAGCTCGACGACGGTTGTGTAGAGGTAGGGGGATTCGGCGGACCATTTCTCGGGGTTCGAAACTGCCTGACTCAATTCGATCCGCCGGTCTTCTCCCGACGGGATTTTCACCGAAGTCTGGTCCGAGGCGATTTGACTGCCGTCGGCATCGAAAAGTTGCACTCGCACCTGCAAGTCGCGATCCGTGGCAGACAGGTTTTGCACGCTGACCTCGGCATCGAGGCTGGCGTCGCGAAAATCGGAATCGAGGTCGGTCGTGATGAAAAAATCCCGGACGTGCGCCGGGTCGCAGGACCACAGAAAGACGTCACGGAAGAGTCCGGACAGGCGGAAAAAATCTTGGTCTTCCAGGTAGCTGCCGTCCGACCACCGGTAGAGCTCGACCGCAAGAATGTTGGGCTGGCCGAATTTGACCAAATCGGTCACCCGGAATTCAGACGGCGAGAACGTGTCTTCGAAGTAGCCGACCTTCTCGCCGTTGATCCAGACGTAGTAGGCGGCTCCGCCCCCCGCGAAATGCAGGTAGATTTCCTTATCTTTCCACGCATCGCTCACCGTGAATTCGCGTCGGTAGGAGCCCACCGCATTTCGCTGTTCGAAGGTCGTGTATTCCTTCGGCGGTTCGGCGGTGACGATCGGTTCCGGGTAGGAGTTTTTGAACGCGTAGTCCGAGGTGAGGTAGATCGGTGGCCCGTAGCCTTCGATTTCCAGATTGCTGGGGACGGAAATTTCGGCCCATCCGTCGACATCGAAGTCGGGCTGATAAAATTCGACCGGGCGTTCTTCCGGTTTGGGAACCCAGTTGAATTTCCAGGTGCCATTGAGCGACTGGACGCTCGGCGAAGTCCCGTCGGCGGTTGGAACGTTCAGTGCCGACTCCAACGATTTGCTCGGGACCGAGGTCGCGCGAGCCGGTTCGTTACCGACGGAATTGATCTGTTCGTCTTCCCATTCGGGACGAGAGGTCATCTCGCCGTGCGCGCCCTTTCCGAAGGTCAGGGCGATCAAGGTGCAGAGAAGGACGAGGGTGTTGAGTCGGGGGGGAGTGGGATTCATGGTGAACGTTTTGGAGCAGAAAGCCTAGGGGGTGGTTGCGGATATTTTCCGAAGTCGGATCTCACCGGGTTGGTCGTAGTCGACAGCGTATCCGAAGCGTTCGACTTGGGACCATTCGGCGAAGCGCCCCTTGAGCGCGCCGCTGTAGCGAATCACGGTGTAGAGATTGTCGACGGGCAAGCTGCCATCGGCGAGTGCGAGGGACGTGATCCCTGCGCTCAGGTCGAGGTCACCTTCCAGGTCGATTGAATGGTGCACGACGCCGTCGGAATCGACCCGAGCTTCAAACTTGAAGTCGCCGAACGATCCGGGCATGGAGCGGAGCTCGGTTGCCAGCAGGTTTCTCATCTCGGCGAGCAGCTCGCCGGACTCCGGTAGAGCGGCGAGATTCCGGGTCTCGTCCGGGTCGGCTTCCAGATCGTAGAGTTGGTCGGCGGCGAAATAGCCGGGATGACTGGCGATGGAATCCTCGATCATCTCAGCGAATTCCTGCCCCCCGTCTGGCCGGTCCGGGACGGTGAGGTCATTCGTGTGGATGAATTGCTGGCGATAGCCGCTTGGCAGGACCCGTAAGACGTCCCAAGGCATGCGGAACGCGATGTATTTGTGCCTTCCGTCGGCGGAGATCACGGCCCGCTGGTGCCCCAATTCGAGGAAGAGCGGTTGGTCGGTGAGTGGTTCACCGGTGAGGATCGCGCCAGCCAGGCTGCGTCCGTCGGTCGGGTAATCTTCATCCGGCACGCCGACGAGTTCGAGCAAAGTCGGCACGAGGTCGACACTGCCGACGAGTTGGTCGTTCGGCGCAATCTGCTCGGTTTTTACTTTCCAATAGACGATCAGTGGCACTTTGGCACCTTTCTCGTAAAGGGTTCCTTTCCCGCCGAACCCCGAGTGGTCCGACGTGTAGATGATGATTGTCTCGTCCAGAAGGCCCTCGTCCTCCAGACGACCGATCACCGCCGCCAGTGAGTCGTCGAGCCACGTGACCGGGAAACTCTGCGGATCGACGCCAGCTTCATCGATGCGTCGGAGGACGGACGAACGACTTGACTGGACTTCCAGGGGCTCGTCGAGAAGCCCGAATGGCGTCGCTCGGCGGACCTCTTCCGCATCGAAATTTTCACGACTGATCCGGTCGCCGGTGTGGATGATCGTCGCCGGCATCCAAAGGAAAAATGGCTTGCCGCTGGCTTTGGCGGCTTCGATGAAATCGAAGGCGGTCGCCGTCAACCAGTCCTGATTGTGGTAGCGAAGCGAGGAGGGCCAGGCGGCGGGGTTACCGGGAAAGATCCCGCCGACGTAGTCCGCGTGGGTGGCCGTCTTGATCCGATCGTGAAGGGCCGCTTCCCCGGCTTTGAGAACCGTCTGGTGAGCGGGATTTCCGGGATCGAGGCGATCTCCTAGCTCCTTCGCCTCAGCGCTCGGCGGTGCCCACCAATCGTATCCGTCCGCTTTCCCGATCACGCCCGTGAAGTAGCCGACTCGGCGCAGTGCGGTGATGATCGAAGCATCGTTCGCTGACACGTTCGTCCCGAACATGAAGTAAGGGTGACCAGACTTCGACGTCCGGGCCTTGCGTCCCGCGCGGCGACCCGTGAGAAAATTAAAACGGCTCGGCGAACAGACCGTCGAGAGGCAACGGTGTCCTCGAAACACCACGCCGTCCTTGGCGAGCTGGTCCATCGTGGGAGTCAGGACGTCGCCGCCCAGAAAGCCGAAGTGCTGGGTCGATTGATCGTCAGAAATGACGACGACGATGTTCGGAGGCTGCGCGATGACTGATGTCGCAGTCATGACGACTCCGCTGACCAGAGCGACGAATCGGATCGTTGTTCCTCGGCGAACTGTCAAATCGCGGCTGGCCATGGGGTGGATGGGGGGATGGGGAGCAGGAAAACCAATCAGTGCCGTGACGTCGTTCTCACTGCTGCGGGGGCGGCTGTCGCTTTGCGTTGCAGTTGCTGGGAGCGACGGAATGGCGTCCTGAACGGAAGTGCAAGTGGGGGAGGGTTCCACGCTACCGACCGGGAATTGAGTTGCAAGCCACATTCTTGCCGAGGTAGAAAATCACGTGAGCTGTCCCCCAAGCCGTCCCCCCGGCCGCTGCTTGGAACCGCTTTTCGAGGTCTCTCGAAGGGCGATCAACCATGAGTGAAGGGGGTCTCTACATCGATGGTCGACTCCGGTCGGCGAAAGGCGGCGGCGTGCGATCAATCGTCAGCCCCGCGACCGGCGAAGAAGTCGGAACGATTGCCTGGGCAACTTCGGATGATTGCGAGGACGCGCTCGAGTCGGCTCGGCGGGGTTTCGCACGTTGGTCGAAGCTTTCTCACAACGAGAGGCGGCAGTGGACCGACCGTTTGTGCACGGCGCTCGAGGAGCGATCCGACGCTTTTCACCAAGCGGTGATGGCGGAGACCGGAAAGCCGCACGACGAAGCGGACCGAATCGAGTGGGTGACGGGAGCGCTCAGGCATTACTCCGACGAGATGCTGCGGATGCGAGGGGAAGTGATTCCCGATGACGATGGGTCGTGCACGCATCAGGTAACCTACGAGCCGCTGGGGGTGGTCGTCGCTCTGCTGGCATGGAATTTTCCGCTCGGCAACCTGGCCGACAAGGTCGGCCAGTCGTTGGCGGCGGGGTGCTCGATCATCGTCAAACCTTCACCGTCTGCGCCACTGTCGGCCTACTTGTTTGGATCGGTCTGCGCCGAGATTGATTTTCCGGCGGGGGTAATCAACGTCCTCTGCGGGGACACCGAGGACATCGGTTCGGCGTTGGTCTCGAGTCCGATCCCGGCGTTGATCACGATGATCGGGTCGACTGCCTCCGGTTGTCGGGTGATGCGGGACGGAGCGGCGACGGTGAAGCGCTACAACCTGGAGCTTGGCGGGAACGTCCCCGCGCTGGTCTTCGAAGATGCCGACGTGGAGTCGGCGATGGATTCCATCGCCGCGCTGAAGCTGTGGAACGCGGGACAGATCTGCGTGGCGACGAATCGCGCGCTCATTCACGAGAGCATTTTTGACGAGTGCATCGATGCGCTGCTGAAACGTTTTCGGGACGTTCGACTTGGAACCGGCACTGGCCCGGGATGGATGGGCCCGCTCATTGACGGTGCCGCGGTGGATCGGGTGAATGACCTCGTATCGGATGCCGTGGAGAAGGGCGCCAAAGTGATCTTCGGCGGCGCGTCCGGGCCGCCGATGCCTCCGCCCAAGGGGCATTATTTTCCGCCGACAATCTTGACCGGATTGACGACGGACATGCGGATCTGGTCGGAAGAGGTTTTTGGCCCGGTGCTGGCGATCCGGACTTTCACCGACGAAGACGACGCCTCGAGCCTCGCCAACGACACCGAGAAGGGACTGACCGCACATTTGTTCACGAAAGACATCGATCGGGTGCAGCGGCTCTCCACGTCGCTTCGGTTCGGCGAGGTGATGGTGAACGGGTGGAAATTCAACGCCTACCTCCCGCACCACGGGATCGGGCAGAGCGGGGTGGGAATCGACCGCTCGCACCTCGGGCTCGAGCAGTTCCTCTCGCGGAAGCGGATAACCATCAAAACCGGATAGGCTTATCAAAATCACGAGCGTCCATTTTCACCGTTTACGCCGCGAACTCGCGGATCCTCTGAGCTGGGGTGCGGGTAGAAATTGTTCCCATCTCGGTGGGCAGGTCGTCGAGGTGCGGACGGACGAGGGATTGACCGGCTGGGGCGACGGCTTCTGCGGGATCGACCTTCTGAAAGATCGGCCCGAGCTGGTCCTGGGGCGTTCGCCTTTCGAGGCGGAGGCAATCTTCCAGGAGATGGGAGGAATGTCCCGCGGCGGAGTCCTGCCCGGAGGTTTGGACCTGGCTTTGTGGGACCTCATGGGCAAGGCCTTGGACCGCCCAGTCTGCGAGCTGTTTGGGAAGGTCGTCCGACGTCAGATCATGCCTTACGCGTCGGTTGGGTATCCGAAAGAGAGCTGGTCGGACCTGACTCGGGGGATGGTGGACGATCTGGTCCGTTGGTCGAGCGAGCGGGGATTTCGCGCCGTGAAGATGAAAACGGGATACGGCGCGGAGACGGACGTCAAGCTGGTGACCGCCGTGCGCGAAGCAATCGGACCAGACGTCAAGCTGGGGATCGATTCGGGATGGCCCGGGATCTACGACAGCGGGACCGCCGTGGCGTTGGGGAAACGGCTTGAACCCCTCCATCTCGAGTTTTGGGAGGAGCCGCTGGACGAATCCGACTACGAGGGCTACCGACGGCTGCGAGACGTTCTCTGCATCCCCCTGGCCTCGGGGGAAGGGCTGTCGCTGGATGCGCTGATCAAAGATTACATCCAGCCGCGTCTGGTCGACATCGTTCAGCCGGATTTGGATCGCATCGGATTCTCTGGCGCTCGCAAAGTGACGTTTGCGGCTTGGCTGAACCGAATGCGCATCGTCCCGCACACCTGGTGTCACACCCCGCTGCGAATCGCCGCAACGATGCACTGGGTGGCGTGCATTCCTCATGAACACGGGAGCTTCGTCAATCCACCTCCGGTGCTCATGGAATGGCATCCTCCCCACGAAAGCGTCGCCGAGGAATTGACGGAGGAGCGAATCGAAATTGATCGGGAGACGGGTCTGATGGCCTTGCCCGAAGGGCCTGGCCTTGGGCTAACTGTCATCCCGGAGGTTCTGGACAAATACCGGGACGGCGAAGTCGAGGAGGTCCGGCTATGAGTGGGGTCCGAGCGTGGGAGTGTGAAGTTAAGGGTTCACGAATGATCCGGAAATCCGACGTCGTGCTGAGCTGGGTGCCGCGCAATGTCTCCGGTGCCGAGGAAGGATTCGAGGGCGTCGTGGAAGCGGTCGAGGCCTATGGCATCACGACCTGGGGATGGGGTGAGGAGCCGTCCGGCGGTTTGCCCGTGAATCTCTTCGACCAGATGCGAGCGAGCGGGGTGGAGAAGATCGCCGCCTGTGCGTGCTGGAACATTTTGCCGCCCGCGGAAACGGAGATCGGTCATCTACTTCGGAGCGATCCCACTTACGCCGACGCCCGAGTCGTCGACATGAACGGGGCCCCGATCCCGCTTCCTTTCTGGTTGGTGGAAGAGGGAAACTGGATGTGTAGCAATCACCCCGGCTACCGGGACGTTCTCAAACGGAAGGTCGCTCTGATCATCGAAGCGGGTGCGGACACCCTGCAGTTCGACAATCATCTCACCGGATCGTGGCAACCGCTGGCCGCCGTGTATTGGCCGACCTCGGAGGTCGCGCTGATGGCCGCATTCGGAGGGTGCTTCTGCGGGCACTGCGTTGCCGGATTCCGCGAGTATTTGAGAGCGCGCTATTCCGTCGACAAGCTGGAGTCCCACGGCATTCTCGAGATCGAAAGCTTCGACTATCGCGAGGTGGTGCGCTCCGTCGCACCGAGCCGCCGAGAGTTCATCGCGGCATACGACGAGGGCCGGATTCCGTTGATCGAGTCGTATCACGAATTTCACCTCCAAGCCTGCGTGACTCTAAACGCCGAACTCAAGGCATCCGCCGAGCGACTGGCCGGGCGGCAGGTTCCGCTGAGTGCCAATGCTTCGAGCTTGTTCCCGTGCGAGCTGGCGGCTGCCCACTTGTTGGACCAGTTTGTGGCGGAGGTCAGTTTCTGTGGCCAACCCGGGAACCTCGCGGTGCTACCTTTCAAGATTGCCGAAGCTCTGGGGAAGCCGATCGCCTCCACCTTCAGCGGTGAAAGCTGCGCTCACGTCGCCAAGGGGCGTCGCTTCAATACGCTGAAGCAATGGATCGCGGCGGGGTATGCCATGGGAGGTAATCCCACCGTCCCGTTCCGGATGTGGACGCACACGGACGAAGACGGTCTGCATTGGCTGGATCTGCCCGAGGAGGAAATTGTGCCGCTCTATCGTTTTGTTCGGCACTATCCCGAACTGTTCGACGGCTATCGTTCGATCGATCAGGTGAAGGTGCTCTACAGCAACGCAGCGGCGCGCAAACGTTTGGAAGACCTCACTTCTCCCGAAGGTCGTGGGAACGGGGGGAGTATCTCGCGGTCTCGCGGTGAGGACGGAGAGCCCGTGACCCAGTCGCCGAATTTGACGACGACGGTCCACCGCGCGTGTTGGAGTCTGCTTGCTCGGCACGTTCCGTTCGGAATGGTGCTGGCTGGCGACGACTGGTTCCGACACCAACTCGATGCTGGCGAGTTAGCGGCTGCCGACGTCGTGGTCGTGCCCGCACCGGCTGAGTTGGACGAGACACAGGCGGCGACACTCGCTGCCAACGCCGCCGGGAAGCTGCTCTCTTGGACGGATGATCGTGATACCGAAGCGGTGATCCGGCAAATCACCCCCCTGACAACCGTGGAATCGAAGTCACCCGTGTGGGTGCTGCCACGAGAACACGCTGCGGACCCCGAAAGCCCGATCGTAATCCACCTCGTCAACGCGGCGATCGACCACGAGAACGACGTTTCGACCGTGCAGCGCAACGTGGTCCTCCGGTTGAGTCGCCGCTTGATCGGGTTCCGCGAAAAGGTGGACGTCGAATGGCTATCTCCGGAATCCGCGCCCCGGAAGCTTCTTTGCGAGTGGGGTCCTGAGTCTTTCCAGGTCACCGTTCCCGAACTGAACTGCTGGGGCGTTGTTCGCCTGAAAGCGTCCGAATCTCCGGCAATCGTCGGTCAATCCAACCTGTCATGAACCATCCGAATCCCGATCGTTCGTTAAAGCCAATCGCTAAGAACTCATCCAGATCCCGGAGCCCCGTTTTCTTGTTTTTGACCGCAGTCGTGGGTCTCGGTCTCTTCGCTGCCAGCCCGGTGGTTGCCGCAGATCCCGGTGGCTCGGGATACGAGCCGCTGCTGCCGAAGGTCCCGATCGTTCCGGAGAAGGTCATCGTTCTGGACCTGACCGAGGACAAGGCCAATGGGTCGAAGATCCCGCGGGTTCCGGGCGGAGACATCAAGCAGATCAGCAATAACGATATCTACGACTTATCCGGGGTTAATTCCCAGGCGATGGAAGCCCTCGCCAGCATTGCGTGCCTGCAGGGCTTCATCAATCGGCAGGAGACGACGAAGATTTATCTACAGGAATTTCCCGCGCGGACGTTGTGGTTAGGGGAATACGCCGGGCCGGGTAACGCGTCCGTCGACGCTTTGAAGATCGGCTTGATTCCGTATCCGCTCGAATACCCGGAGCTCGATTCGGGCAAGACCTATCCGGCGTTAAGCTGGCTGCTGGAGAACTACGTGAAGAGCGAAAAACTCGCACTCAAGGGGATGATCATTGCCCCCGTGAAGGGCGAGACCCAACGCGCGGCAGCGATCACGGGATGCGCTTTCGAAGATGCCTTGTTCGTCAGCGAGTCGATGCTCCCCTACTTGGAGTCCGAAGGCTTGGGCCCAGACACGCTGCCCGTGATCGCGGATCTGCGTGAGATGTCGGCTGACGAGGCAATCGAGTGGTCGCTCAAATACGTCGCGAACCCAAAGATGGATAAGCGCGTGATGATCTACACCACCGTCACGGGACCGCAGAACCCGCCCTGCATGTTCGACTACATCGTCGCGGCCCGGTTGTTCGCCTGGTATTATCCCTGTCCGAAGTTCTCCGCCGGCCACAAGGCCGAATCGATCCGGCGCTATCGGGAGATCGTCATCGGTCCGGACGCCGAGAATCCGAGGTTCCCCTACGGCACGACGGTGATGGGGGACGTGGAGCAGGGCAATTCGATCCAGGCGCTCGAAGAGATCGGCTATCCGTCGATCTACGGGTTGATTCCGAACGCATCCCTGACATCGTCCATTCCGACCGATCCGTCGAAATTCCGTCCGGCCGACGAACCGCAGCCGCTGCCGATCGAAGCCGATACGGCTTACATTTCCTGGGGGCACGAGGCCGACGGGGACGCCATCGATTTCGTCGAAGGTGTGAGTTTCAAGAATCTGCTGAACGATCCCGCCACCGGTCAGGTGCCGATGGGGTGGCGGGTCAATCCCGTGTTCATCGACCTCTATCCAACCCTGGTCGAGTGGTACAGCAAATTCCACCCGGAGCAGATCGACATCGTCAGCAGCATGAACGACTGCAGCCACCCTTACCCGAAGTTTGCCCTTCCGCCGTGGCAGGCGATGTACGCGCACTACATGAACAACAGCAACGGGCTTTACCGCGTGATGAATCACTTCAATCACGACTACCAAACGGCGGCCCGCCTGATGCAGATCGGTGATAAAATTCACCCCGATCTCGTGATTTGCGGACACGTCGACGTGAAGAAGCCGTCGAATCCCGAATTGATCGGAGACACGGTCTTCGTCCGTCCCGGGCAGAATACCGATGGGCACGTTCGCGGTGAGCCCTGGGAATCACCGGCGGCAAGCGAGATCCGAATCAAACACGAGATCAACGACATCAAGGAGTATCTCGAATTGGCTAACCCGGGGGAACCCTGCTTCATCATGTCGCGCGGCTTCCACACGAACGGCGTTGCGGCACCCGGGGACGCTCTGGAGACGATGAAGCGATTGCAGGAGGACAAGTCGATCAAACGAAAGCTCGTTTTCTGTAAACCAAGCGTCTTCGCCGCAACTTTCCGCGCCTTTGCAAAATCCGAGGCAGCCCTTCCCAACCAACGACCCCATGAAAATTAGAAACCCATTTTTTCCAAGACGTGCCATTGGGCAGGTCACCACGTTGACGGGTCCGCCCCGGGCCTTTCGGACCGCAGCGTCGCTGCTCGTGTTCGCGGCGGTCCTCATGCCGCCGAACGGCGAGAGTGCGGAGGAAGCGAAAAAGCCGAACATCATCGTGCTGATGGCCGATGATCTCGGCTACGCAGACCTCGGTTTCCTGCCCTACGCGGCGGACGACGTCCGAACCCCAAACCTCGATCGTCTCGCGGCGGGCGGGACGTGGTTCTCGGACGCCTACGTGACGTCCCCGATCTGCTCGGCATCGCGGGCCGCGATCATCACTGGAAAATACCAGCAACGGTGGGGAAACTATTCTCTGGCAAAAAGCGGTGAAGGGCTTCCGAGCGACGAAGTCACGCTCCCTCAAGCGCTGAAAGATCTCGGATATGCGACGAAGAAGATCGGCAAGAACCATTACGGCGGGCGCGGCTCCGATTCGCAGCCGTGGAAACACGGATTCGACGAATTTCTAGGCTTTGAGGGTTCGACCAAGAGCTACGTGCGACTGAGCGAACAAGATCAGGAGGAGCTTGGTCCCGAGAACGCGCGAGTTTACACCGTCGCGGCGGGCCCCCTGGTTAAATACGCCGACGGTCAACGCGAATCCGTGTCTTACGAGGACACCTATATCAGTGACGTCTTCGGAGACGAGGCGCTCGAATACATCCAGCGCGAGCGGGGTGACAAACCATTCTTCCTCGAAGTCGACTTCAATGCGGTGCACCACCCGCAATACGAAGTGAATCCGCGTTATCTGGATCCCTGGGGGCTGGAGCAGATGATGTGGACGCCAGACAGCGAGCTGTCGACTGCCGACTGGCACCGCACTCACGGGTGGCTGATGGAGGTCGATCCTGACGGTCGCAAGCGCTACTTGGCCTGCCTCTTCGGGATGGACGAGGCGATCGGCAAAATCCTCGATGGTCTCGAAAGCCAAGGCATCGCCGATAACACGCTGGTGGTTTTCCTCTCCGACAACGGGGGTTCTCAAAACGTTTATGCCTCCAACGGTCCTTTGCACGGGCATAAATACACGCTCGCCGAGGGCGGCGTCCGTGTCCCGATGGTGATGCGCTGGCCGGGCCGGGTTCCTGCCGATGAGAAGATCACTGAGCCCGTCATGTCGCTGGACGTTTTCCCCACCTGCGTGGCCGCAGCGGGCGGAACTCCAGCCGAAGATGTCGACGGGCGCAGTCTGTTGCCGCTGTTAGAGGGTCAGCAGAACGGGTCGCTGCACGAAGCGATCTTCTGGGATCAGGGGACCGCGGATCGACCCGACTGGGGAATCCGGATGGGGCCTTGGAAGCTGCGGGAGGCTCCGGGATCTGGCGAGACGAGAACCTACTCTGGTCCTGATTCCTACGGGCGCCCGACCGAAGAGCGCTCCGGGTTGACCTTCTTCAAATACCTTTCTCCGACCGGTTTGGTGCTGGTGAACCTCGACGAGGACCTCGACGAGCAAGTGAACGTTGCTGACGAAAACCCAGAGAAGGTCGCTGAGCTCACCGCGAGGTTCCAGGAATGGCGCTCGCAGATGGCTGAGCCCTTCAAACGTCAGAAATCCAGCGCGACGGAAAGCACGGTGAAAGCGGAGGTGTCGGCTCCGGTCGAGGATTCCGAGCCCTGACCCGAATGGAAATGGTGTCTTCTGACGTCAACTTCAATCCCGCACGAAATTCTTCGAACAAACCATGATGAAAAAATCCAAATCCCTCCCGATCCTCGCGATGGCGCTTGCGTTATCGCCGCTTTCGCCCGGCCAGGCGGAGGTAGCCTCGCCCAAGCCGAACGTTATTCTGATCATGGCGGACGACCTTGGCTTCGAAACGTTGAGTGCCTACGGAGTTCCCGACTTCGAGACGCCCAACCTCGACGCTCTCGCGGAAGACGGAACGGTCTTCGAATATTGCTACGCAACCCCGATCTGCACCGCAACGCGAGTGTCCTTGATGACGGGGAAATACAATCACCGGAATTTCGAGCGGTTCGGGAAATTTCCCGACCAGGACTTGGAGAACACCTTTGGCAATCTGATGAAGGAAGCGGGCTACACCACCTGCATCGCCGGGAAGTGGCAGCTCGGCCCGGCGAATCGAGTCGAGAAAATGGGTTTTGACCAGACGATGCAGAATGACGGCTGGGGCGGCTATTACTCCGACGACCCGATCACGGTAAACGGCGTGCAGGTCGGCAACCCCGATCATCGCTATCGGCCAGACATCACGAACGAGTTCATTTTGAATTTCATCGAAGAGAACAAGGATGGGCCCTTTTTCGTCTATTACCCCATGTTTCTCGTCCACGCCCCCGAGGAGCCTTCGCCGGACTACCCGAACGAGGCGTTGATCGAGGCGTCTCGAACGAGCGTAGGCACTCCGAAGGTCGATGAATACGTCTTCGGCGACATGATGACTTATATGGACAAGCTCATCGGAAACGTCGTCCGGAAGGTGGACGAGATGGGGATTCGCGAGAACACCCTGATCCTCTTTCTCGGTGACAACGGGACGACACCCGGGCACTCCGGTCTCCAAGGGGAGTTGATGGTGACAATGAACGGCGAACCCTATCGCTCCGGCGGTAAGGGAAGCATGCAAGAACGTGGAACGAGGGTGCCACTCATTACGAATTGGAAGGGTGTCACGACGGGAACGAGGTGCTCGGACCTCACGGACATCACCGACTTTTATCCGACCTTGGCCGCCGTGGCTGACGTCCCGATTTCACCGGAAGATGGAATCGACGGTGTGAGTTTTCTGCCCCAGATCAAGGGGGAGGAAGGGACGCCGCGAGAATGGGTCTTCTGCCTCTACGACCTGAACGACGCGGTTGTCTGGCGAGGTCCCGGGAAGTCCAATACCGGAAGCCTGCCGCCCGCGCACAAGATGCAGGGCACCTACTGGGCGCGTTCGAAAGAGTGGAAGCTCTACGATAACGGCGAGCTCTACGACATGACCACCGACACCGAGGAACAGAACCCGATCCTGCCGCCGGCCGATACGGATGAGTCCAGTGCCGCCCGGGCGAAATTAGACGGTGTCTTCGAAAGCTTGGGCGCCAAGGATTACCACATGATCACCTTCCACGAGTATCGGGACGAGGTGCAGCGGAAGCTTAAGCAAAAAGAGGAATCCAGGAAATGAGTGCGAAGAAAAATCTGATGATTGCGGGGCTCGCTGGGGCGACCTTGTTCGCCGGAGCGCTTGGTGCTGAGCCTCTCAACGACCATTCCTACTGGTTGGGGAACAGCTACCCCGGTGGCAGAGGTGAGGGCAGAGACAACGAGCACGTGCAGGGAATCGTCAACGATCTCGCGGTGCACGGGGATCGATTGTTTGGCAACTCGACCTGGGATGAGGGCGGGTCATTCATGACCGTTTACAGCACGAAGGACGGGGCCATCCTCGGGACGGCGAGAATGAAGCAGGTGAACAGCAACTGGGCCGAGGGCGCTTACGGAATCGCTGCCGACGCCGATTACGTCTACGTCGGTGGCCAGGCGAAGAAATACCTCAAGGACGTGGGCAAGGACACCTACCGCAACGTGGTCTGGCGATTTCACCACGATGCCACCAACGCTGATTTCGAAGGTGGGATCGAGAAGGGCAACACGCTGGCTTTGAGTGAGCGGTTTGACTTCTTCGTCGAGCCCTACGGACACGACGACATGAAGAAGGTCAGCGGTCTGGCCGTTTTCGAAGGCGAGCTGTTCGTCGGCGATCCGTTGACCGGGAAGATCGTTGTCGTCGACACCGAGACGATGAAAGTGATCGACGGTCGAGCCATTGCCTTCAGCAACCCGGGCTGGCTCGCCGTGGACCACCAGGGATTTCTTTGGGTCGTCGATCGAGATGCCAATACCGTGAAAAAATTGACCCGCGGCGAAGGCGCGCAAGCGGGCGAGTTCACCGGGACCGCGATCGAGGACGTCGAACTGCCGACCGGGATCACCGTCGATGCCGATGGAAATCTTTTGATTTGCGACAACGGTTTGGACCGCCAACAGGTGCGGACCTACGACCCGGAGGGTAAGTTCATCAAAGCATTCGGGCAGCCGGCGTACGGCAAGGCCGGCGGTGATACGTTCTTTGGCATCACGGCGGTGGCGTCGGACGAAGAGGGTAACATCTACACGGCCAGTCACGGACTACCCGGCAATCTTTACCGGGACCTGATGCACGATCGGGTCGGGCGCGGGAACGAGATGGCCAAATTTTCGCCCGACGGCGAGCGGCTTTGGGATCTGCACGCGCTGGAATGGGTGACTTGCGGTGACATCGATCCCGGGAGCGAAAGCGAGTATTTCACTCCGGATACCTGGTATTCTCTGGATTACTCAAAGCCGACTCAGGCGGGGATTCACCACCCCACGTGGCAAGTGAAGGCATTCACTCTGGACCCGATCAAATATCCGAACGACTTGCGTCTGCACGCTTTCACCCACGCGGCTGTGGTGCAAAGGGTGGAGGGCCGGACGTTGATGTTGGTGAGTTCCGAGGGTGGCTTCCGTGGAATCTATCGTTTTCAGGGTCAAACGGCGGTGCCGGTCGGGTTGTTGGGATCGCGGGGCTTCCAATACACCCACAAGATGACGGGTGAGAAATTCCCGCCAAACGGTCCGGACGGGAAAGGGATCTGGATGGACGAGAATGGTAACGGGGATTTCGAGCCCGACGAATTCACCATCATGGAGCGCGCTCCACACAACTTGAGCCTGACGCCGGACGGGACCATGCACCTGCACGATCAAGACTCGATCACCCAAGTCCCGTTTCTTGGTTTCAATAGCAGCGGCACTCCGATCTGGGATTTCGAGGCGGCGGTCGTCGTTGCGCCGCCGGAAGATGACATCAAGGATCTGATCCGAGTCACTTACGTTCCCGAAGAGGACATCGCTTTGGTCGGGTGTTCGACGAATGAGAATCCGATGGATCGAATTGGGAAAATGATTGGGAACGAGGTCCGTCGCTACGATAATTGGTCGACGCTGTTCGACGGCGACCCGCAGACGAATCCGGTGAGAAAGTGGAACCTCACGGGTGAGGCACTTCCGGTGAAGCCCAGCGACGGCGGGCACGGTGGTCGGAAGGACAAACACATGCCGACGACGCTCCACGCGGTCGACGACGACTATTTCTTCGTCGGTTATGACCTTCACTCTCAGCCGGCGGCTGACGGGACCTACTCGAAGACGATGAGCCCGGAAATCCGCGTCTATCGCATGGAGGACGCGAGCTTCGTCGGGCTACTCCAGCCACAGGAAGAAATTGGTTTTGGAACGGGGGCTGCCATGGATATCGCCCAAACCTCGATGTGTCTTCATAAGCTGGAAGACGGCCGATATTTCATCGCCCACGAGGACTACCAAGGGAGCAAGCATCCCTACTACCTCTGGAAACCAGAAGACGACAATGAAGACTGAATTAGCCTCACGCCTCCGCCCGAACATCCCCCAAATCCTCAGCGTTGTTGGCGTGGCGCTGGTGGCGCTGGCGACCGCGACCGGCGACGATCGAGCTGACAAACCGAACATCATCTTCTTTTTGGCCGACGACATGCCGCTGCAGTCGTTCGGTGTGTACGGAAACTCGACGAGTTTCGATACCCCGGTGATCGACGAGTTGGCGAAAACTGGGCTGACGTTTACCCACTGCTTTTCGGCGACGTGGTGCACGCCATCGAGAAGCCTGCTGTTATCTGGGAAGTATCTGAACACCGAACGGGGAGATCACGTGCCGACGTTCGCAAATCTTATGCGGGAGGCTGGCTACAAGACCGCCATCACGGGCAAATGGATGGTCGGCGGGATGCGGATGGCTCCCGATCAGCGTGGGTTCGACGAAGCGCTTCTGCAGATGAATTTCTACGCGTATTGGTTGCCCGATCTCATGGTCTGGAACAGCGGTGGGTATCTGAAAGAGATCAATCAACCCATCGATCACGTTCAAAAGGATGAGTGGGCCGTGGAGCCGGGCGGAGGTGTCGGCAAAGTCACGCGATTCGAAGGCGAATACGCGCCCGACATGATCTGCAATTTTGCGATCGATTTTATCAACCGCAACGCCGGAAGTCCGTTCTTCCTCTACTACCCCTTCAAGCTCCCTCACTACCCGTTCCCGCCGACCCCCGACAGCGAGGGTTACACGGAAGACCAGAAGCTGATCGATCTGTACAAGGAGAAGGAGCTGGGGGAATACATTCTCACCTATCTCGAGCGAATCGGGAAAGTGAAGGAGATCAACATCGGGCACCAGGAATACGCCAAGGATATGGTGGAATACATGGACAAAATGATTGGTCGAGTGCTCGCCAAGCTCGAAGAAGAGGGGCTTCGTGAGAATACTCTGATCGTCTTCGCTTCGGACAATGGCTGCATGTTGCCCGGGAAGTTGAACCCCGGTGAGGAATGGTTGCCCGGCCGAAAAGGAAAGCCGGGTGAACTCGGAATCCGGGTTCCCTTGATCGTCAACTGGCCGGCGCGGACCGAGCCCGACCGGCGCAGCGACGACCTGATCGACTTCGTCGATTTTCTACCGACCTTCGTCGACGCGGCGGGCGGGACATTGCCGGAGGGCGAGGAGTTCGACGGGGTGTCGTTTCTCCCGCAGATCGAAGGGAAGACCGGGACGCCCCGCGCGTGGGTCTTCAATTCCGAAGGCGGCGCCAAGCGAATGGTCCGCAGTCAGCGATACAAACTTTATCCGGATGGTCGCTTCTACGACATGGTCACCGACGTAGCTGAGAAAAACCCAATCGCCGAGGGCGAAGGAAGTTCGGAAGCGGAGGCGAAGCGGCGGGAGCTGAAAGGAGCGCTCGACGAGCTAAACGTTAATTAAGAGTCAGAATTCGGATTCGTTTCAGCGTCCTCTTCGGGGGAGGGCGGGTCACGAAAATCGCGGGCCGACGCGGCGTTTGGCCGCGGGTAACCCCAATCGTCTCCGGCACCAGGACCGTAGAGCGGCCAGTGAGCGCTGTCCAAATACGCTGGTGCCGATTCGTAATACAACGAAGGCGGAAGCTCCGTATTGAGATCCAGTCGGCCCGGGTCGATCTCGCCATTCACGCGGTTCAGCGCGTAGTAGTCCTCGTCCCTCACCTTCAAAAATTTCTTCGCCGCATTCCCCATCGCGATCACGGGTTCGCCCCGGAAGACGCCGATCCCACGAAAGTCCGAGTCTGACACGTTCCGGAAGACGAAGTTAAAGGGGCCGTTCGATCCATGGACGGCGTCGAAGTTGATTCCAGCGTCAGCCACGTTTCCCTCGAACAGGTTGTTGTTGGCGTAGTTGCCGTGCAGCAGGATGTTGCTCTTCGTGTGGTTGTAAGCGATCACGCAGTGATTCGCACCCTGCTGGAGCGTGATCGCGTGACGGAGCTGCTCCAGCTTGTTGTTCAGGACGTAGGCGCGGGTGGTATTGGAATTGATTTGGATCCCGTAGGCGTGTCCGCCCTTCTTCTTTTCCCAGCCCTGCCGGATGTCGTTTCCTTCGATAAAAATGCGGTAGCAGTGCTTCGTGAGGATCGTTTTGTGGTGCGTGTAATAGGAGGAGACGTCTCGAACGTAGCCGTTGGCAACTTGGTCGAAGATGAGGGTATCCTTTTTATCCTGCTCGAGCTTCTGGACGTGGAGGCTTTCGATTCCCACGTCTTTCAGCATGCGGAGGATCTTCAGCCGCAGGTCTGGCCACGGCGTGTAATCGAGACCCATGGGTTCGCTGACGTCGATGGAATCGCCCTCGACACCGGTGACGACGACGATCTGGCCGCGCCCCTCCTTGGCCATCCGCAGGTTGTATTCTTCGCGGTTTCCACCCCAGGGAAATTGCGCCAGCGGAAGCACGTAAATTCCAACTGAGACTTGATCTGCGTCGACGGAGTGCAACACCGAGTCTCCGCGCTCGGGCGGAGGGCCGAGTGGGATGACGCGATTCTCCAGACTCTGCGGCTGAAACGTGAAGCAGCAATTTTGTTGATAGAAATTCGTCTGATCTGCACCGGCGCCTTGGATGCGAATGCCGTTTTTCGAAATGGTCAGGTCCGATTTGAAGAAATAGTTCCCGGCGGGAAAGTGGAGAATCCGGTAAGTCGAAGCGCTCGCGATGATCCCTTCGAGGATCGGTGCAGCGTCCTGGGTGGGAGCATTGGGCAGCAGTCCGTGCTCGGTGACGTCAACCGTCTCCCATCCGCCGGGATCGGTCCATTCGTCAAGAATCCAGCCAGCGGGGGGCAGTGACGCTGAGGGAATTTCGCCGGGAAGAACGGCGGCGATGCCGTGGAATAGGGTCAGGACGCCGAGGCATCCGGATATCAGAAGACGCATGTGCAAGGTGAGTTGGTTGGTGTGGTTGAAGGTCGCACCCCTTCCAGGGCGGATCAATTCAGGCGTTTCGCCGATCTCAGATCTTGCCACGGCGCGCTTCGAGTTCGGCACGAATCACCGTGGTCCGCTTGGTATTCAGCGGATAAAGCGCGATCAAAATCAGTGTGATGATCCAGAAAACGATCGGGATGAAGACAAAATAATCTCGCATCGCCTCGACGACTCCTGGGTTCTGATTGCCGACCAGCTCGACGTCGAATCCAACCCAGACCAACACCCAGCCGGAGATCATCGAGGACAGAGTCACGCCCACTTTGATGAAGAACAGGAAGGTGGAGGAAAGCGCCCCTTCACGCCGGGTGCCGTTTTTCAGTTCGTCGTAATCGACGCAGTCTCCGAGCATCGACGGAACGATCATCCACATGGCAGCGCCGTAGAACGCGAGGAAGCAATGGGGAACGATCATCAACCAAGGATCTCCGGGGACGTAGAAAACGAAGACGAGGACCTTGCCGATGATCCCGAGAATGACCACGAGGGAGATGGCCGTCTTCTTGCCGAGGCGTTCGCAGATCCAGACCCAGACGGGCACGCTCGCGAGACCAATGGGCATTGCGATGGTGCTGACCATCGCAAAGACCTGCGTCGACTCCTTGATGTCTCCGCCGCAGACGAAGTAACGGATGACGTAACCACCGAGGGATTGCACCAGCAGGGCACCGATGACCTGGGTCAGCATCATGATCAAGAGCAGGATCAGCGGCTTGCACGTCAAACATTGTCGGAAGCTCTTGATCAGGGAGACCTTTTCCTGCTTTTGGGTCAGCCCGCTGTCGTAATATTTCTCCTTACAGAAAAATCCGGGAATCATTCCGATGACGGCGATGAAGGCGCAGAGCAGCCAGCCGACGCGATACATGCCCTGGCTGATGTTCGGTTCGCCGCTGGCCAGCACGGGCCCGGCGAAGAGGGTTGCGACTGCGAGGCGCGGGACCCACGTTGCAACCAATCCGCCCGCGAAAGAGAAGAAGGTCCGGACACCCATGAGCCTCGTTCGCTCGTTGGTGTCGGAGGTCATCTCCAGACCAAGGCTCTGCCACGGAATGTACCAGATGGTGGCTGCCGTGTAGAGGATCAGCCCAGTCACAACCATCCAGATGACGATCATCGTCTGGCTCATCTCGGCGGTCGCACTCCAGTGGAGCGGGATCGTGAGGCCGAAAAGAACTGCGCCGATGATGATGAGCGGGCGGCGGCGTCCCCACTTTGTGCGTAAGTTGTCGGAGAAATTCCCGACGATCGGGTCACTGGCGGAATCCCAGCCCCGGAACAGGGCGCCGAAAGTGGTGACCAAGCCGGGGTTGATTCCCAAGCCTTGATTGAAAAAGAGGAGCATCGCTCCCTGCACGAAATCGATGAAAGGGTTAACAACCCCGCCTAAACCGTAGGCGATCTTCTGAACGTTCGGCACGCGGTCTTCCTTGGCAACGACCGGGCCGGGCTTGCTTTTAAAAAATGACATCTAGGTTACTGATTGGTTTCGGTTGTTAGGGATGGGGGCAGTGCGAGGAGTCAATGCAAGGTGTCTGACTCTGCATCGAGCGGGATGAAGCCGGGCCAACTGGTCGTCGGCAATTCGCTATCGGGCAAAGTGACGGGATCACCGTCTTTCAGGAATTTTGACCCGGATTCTTCGAGGTGGGCCACGAGGAGGGCGCGGAGATGGCGGTATTGGCCAGGATGATTTTCGGGTTGGAGTGCTCGCCGTTCGTAGGGATCCGTCCCGAGGTCGAACAGCAGCTCGTGGCCGCCTTGCGGAAACCACAGGTATTTCCAATCGCCATCCAGAACGCAGAACGCGCGATCGTCACATTGACCGTAAAACGTGCGGTCGGTCGTGGCATCCAGGCGACCGAGGAGATTTTCGCCGTCGAGGTGCGCTGGTGCTTCGATACCGGCGAGCGCGGCCACGGTGGGATAGACGTCGGCCAGGGTGACGAGCTGATCGCAGCGCTGGCCGCGGTTTCCCTCCCAGCCGAAGGGCGGGCGGATGATCATTGGCACGTGGGCCGAGCCTTCGAGAAATTGACTTTTCGCTCCGAGGTGGTGGTCTCCGAGGAGATCGCCGTGATCCGAAGTGAAGATGATCCACGTCGTCTCCAGTAGCCCCTGGCTCTGAAGGGAGGCGAAGAGAAGACCGAGCTGGTAGTCGATCTGCGTGATGCAGGCGTAGTAGGCTCGACGCACGTCTGCGATTTGCTCCGCACTCAGCCGATGAGTCTTGGCAAGAAAGTGGGACGGGCCGCGTAACGGGTTCGGGACGTCATCATAGTCCGCCGACCAGTCTCCCACGACCGGCTCGGGCACGGGCCGGTCGCGGTAGAGTTCCCAGTAATTGGCACACGGATCAAAGGGGGGGTGTGGTTTCGCGAAGCTCGTCCAAAGAAAAAATGGGCGCGTTTCGTCCCGCGTCTCCAGAAATTCGATGGACCGTTGGACGGTCCAATAGGTCAGGCTTTCGGTCTCGGGGACGGTCGAGATGACGGGGCTGACCTCGTTCTCACCGATTCCGTGCTGTTTGCTCAGGCCCCGTGAGCGGTTACTCAATTGATCGCGGTAGAAATCGAGAGGCAGCTCCATGTGTTCGAAGCCGTAGTTGCAGCGAACGGGATGAAAATGCATCTTCCCCTGCGCCCGGGTTTGGTAGCCATTGGCCGTCAGAAGTTCGGGCATCGTCGGCCCGCCGCTCATCGCGTCGGAGAATCCGCGCTCGTTGTTTCCGGTCAAACCCGACCGGTAGCCGTGCCTTCCGCTCATGATCGTGGCGCGTGAAGGAACGCAGACCGGCGAATCCGCGTAGCATCGGGTGAACGTAATGCCCTCGTCCACGAGCCAATTCAGGTGCGGCGTGTGAATGTGCCGGTTTCCCAGGGCGGCGATCGTGTCAAACCGCTGCTGGTCGGTCGTAACGAAGAGAATGTTGGGAGGTTGCGACATGGCTGGGAGGCGAACGATCGAGTGCGATTACCGAGCCCGGCGGTGGGCTTCTCGGCAAGTCTCCAAGAGACTTTTTTTCGCGCGGCAGCAATTCTGGGATCGTGGGGGCCTGAGATCCATCAAGGGTTGGCAACTTGAACGAATGCCGTCTTTATCGCGAGTGAATAAAAAGAGTTTCTCGTGGGCGCGACTCAGGATCGCGCTCGGCGCATTGGCTGGTCGTTGGTCGACCACCGCGGTGCGGATTGGCCTCGCATTCCGCCGTAATTATCGGAAACTTGGGGGGTGATGCACTCACGCGTGAGTGGCAACGAATTCAGCTTCGCTGATGCCGGCGTGGCGAAATGGCAGACGCAACGGACTTAAAATCCGTTTCTGGCAACAGAGTGCGGGTTCGAGTCCCGCCGCCGGTAAGGGCTGGTTCTCGCCGGTCGCATCGTCGCGCTGCCGATTCCGCCAGAGGTCCGAACAGGACTTTGGTCCAATCGGGGTCCGATCGATCGCTATTGCGCGGTGGTCTTGGAAGATTGGTCGCTCTGGACGACGTAGTCGAGCCGGCGGGACTGAATCCAACGAACTCCGAACATGTCGGTGGTCGCCCGCAGGGCGCGGTTGCCGAGGCCGTATTTGCTGGAGCCAAATTTCCGCGGGCGGTGGTTCACCGGGATCTCCACGACGGAATGCCCCGCGTTTTTGATCAGCGCGGGGATGAAGCGGTGAACGCCCTGAAACGGGACGAGGGCGGGCGCGCATTCGCGGCGCATCGCTTTTAGCGTGCAGCCGGTGTCCCGAATGCCATCGCCGACGAACCGGCTGCGAACGAAATTCGCGACGCGGCTGGTGATTTTTTTGGTCAGGGAATCGGCGCGGTGGGCGCGGTATCCGCAGACGAGGTCGGCGCCGCGGGAGATCTCGGTCAGAAGGCGGGGAATGTCGGCGGGGTCGTTCTGGAGGTCGCCGTCGAGCATGACGATGATTTCGCCGCGGGCAGATAGGATGCCAGCGATCATCGCGGCGCTCTGGCCGGCGTTGCGGCGGAATTGGATGAGTCGGACGCCGTTGCCAGTCTGCACCCGCTCCACGGTCGCGTCGGTCGAGCCATCGTCGACGAAAATGATTTCGGTATCGAAATCACCGAGCGCGGTCCGGAGTTCCTCCTGAAGAATGGGGACGTTGTCCTCCTCGTTGTAGAGAGGAATAACGATGGAGACGTTGGGCGAAGTCGCGCTCAAAGCGTCATCGTCTGGTAGTCTTCGCAAAAATAAAATCGTAAAATACGCGAGGAATCGCCCGGACCATCGACGTTCATCGTGCCCGCGAGGGAGACGAGCCGGAAGGCTCCCTGAATGGTCTGCGGGAGCTCGGTTTCGTCGGTGATGTAGATCGCTGAACGGCCTTCGTAAGGATTGGTGGCACGGAGCTCGGTGAAGAATTCGTCCGGTGCTTCGTCCGCCTCGACGAAGTCGTCGTAGCGAGGCCAGATTCCGAATTGAGTCGCGAGGTCCTGCGACTCGCGAAGGAAGACTTCGCTCGTCGTGTTGCGGGCGACGCGGGGCAGGTGGAAGTTGAGGGCCGCGGTGTAGGCTGGGTTTTTGGCGATGAAGAAGACTGCGGCGGGCTGGACGGATTCCGCCTCGGTTCGCAGCGAATCCGCGGCCGTCGCGACCTGCCTCCACGGGAGCGACGCGTCGGCGGCCGAGGCGGGCTGCGGGTGCCAGTGGGGAAAGGCCAGAGCGATGGCGCTGGTGATCGCGGTCAGTAGGAGGGCGGGCGGTAGGATGATCCGGAAGATCGAGCGATCGACGAAGGCGAGGGACGCAGCGAACGGAATGGTGAGGCTGGCGGCGATCAGCAGATCAGCTGGGTCGCGTTCTCCGTGGAGAGCAAAGAAGAGCCAGACCAGGAGAAACGGGGTGGCAAAACCCACGGCGAAACGTGGGCGCAGGTGACGGCGGATCGTGCGGAACCCGACGAAGAAAGCTGCAAGGAGGAACAACCCACCAAACATCGAGAGGACCGCGTGGACGTTCGCAAAGGCGTAGTGCCAGGTCGATGGGTCGAACGAGATCACCGTTTGCAACGTTCCGGTCGAAAAGGCGGCCCAATCGTGTTGAGAGTTCCACATCAAGCCGGGCAAGCAGGCGACAACGGTCAGGAGCGTTGCAACGTAGAAGCCAAAGTGCCGGAGCTGGGGCCGGTAGCGGGGGGCGGAGAGGCAAATGATGAGGATGCTGAGCCACAGGAGCACGACGGAGTAGTGAAACTGGGTGCCGACGGCGATCCACAAGCCGGTAACAACCCAGGACAGGATGTCGCGCTTTCGCTCGATCGCGCGCCAGGCGGCCACGGCGGCGAAGATCGCTGACGCGAGAGCCGGGATCGTGGGAGATGCGTGGACCGACTCCAGATTGAAGAGCGGAAGCGCGTTGAGCAGTGCTGCCGCCAGCAGGCCGACGGGAGTGCCGAAGCAATTTCGGCCAAGTAGATACATGGCGATCGACGCGGCGAACGCGGCGAGCGGAAAGGCGATCCGGATACCCAGAGGGGTGGCGCCCAGGAAATTCTGCCCGATTGCGACGAGGGCCGCGGTCCCGCCCGGGCCATCGAAATAGGCAAGGTCGAGTTGGTTCGCGCACATCCAATGGTAGGCTTCCCCGGGGGTGATGGCGATGACGGTCAAGAACCAGATGCGAACGAGGGTGAGGAGGCAGAGGAGTCCGAAGAGGAGAAATTTCACGATTCGAGGAGGCTGGGGTGATGGCTGGCGATGCGGGGTATCCAGCGAGGTGCGAGTTCCCGCCACGCTGCCTCGAGGAGCGCAAGAGCGAGAAGCGCGCAACCCACACCGAGAATCGAGGCGACGAGAATGTCCGACGGGTAGTGACTGCCGACGTAAACGCGCGAATAGGCAACGAGCGTGGCGGGGATGAAGAACAGCCAGCCCCGGCGGAAGAAGATGGCAAGGGCGGTGGCGAGCGCGAAGTTGTTGGCGGCGTGGCCGGACGGAAACGAATTTCCGGCCACGGGCAGAATCGACGGCTCGGAGATCTCGAGTTTGACGGGTTCGGCGAGCGCCTTGATGCGGGGTTTGGCCTTTTGCAGGTCGAGGATTCGCACACCATCGAGGACCTGGTAGGGGCGGGGGCGCTGGACGATGTCCTTCATCGTGTCGACGACGAGTGCGTCGGTGAGCCCGATCACGAGCCCGACACAAACGAGTGCAGCCCGACCGTGAAACCCGCCGAAGATCAGCGCGACGAGGCCGGCGATGACGGCGAGAGGCCAGAAGAGATCCCAGCTCGAGATCGCCGCCATGAAGTGGTCGAGCGCCGGGTGGGTCCAGTGCTGGTTAATCTGTGTAAAGAGGCTTTGATCCATCGGGAACAGTCGACAATAGTGCGCAAATTCTTCGTATGAATCCAACGACTTCTCAACGCCGGCTGTTCTTCTCGGCTTTTTCCGCCTTTCTTTCGTGCTGGGTGACCATTGCGGACGCCGCTCCGGACGCGCAGGAAATTCTCTCGGCGTCGCGGATGAATCAGGTCTCGCAATCGGCGCGACTGGCGGCGGAGTTGCGGGACTCGGACGGGAAGCGGACGCCGTTCGTGATCGCGCTCGACGGGGGGGTGATCGATTACGACTTCGAGTCCGGACCAGACATTTCGCTGCGGCTTTTCGAAAATTCTGCGGAGCTGACCGAGCGGTCACGTGGGTCCCGGTCGGAGGTCAGTCCGGCCAAACAGGATCAGCGAGTGATGGACACCCCGATCACCTACGAGGATCTCGCGCTGCAGTTTCTTTACTGGCCTCGGGCGAAAGTGAACGGAGAAGAAAAGATTTACGGAAGGCAGTGCTGGGAACTGGAAATCCAGGCCCCGCGCGGGCGGAGTCAGTATGGTGTGGTCCGGGTGTGGGTCGACAAAGAGACGGGAGCCATCATGCAGATGCGCGGATACAACGACGACGGGAAGCCGATCAAACACTTCAAGGTCACGTCGGCGCAGAAGCTCGACGGCCAGTGGATGCTGAAAGAGATGCGGGTCGAGGCGCTCAGTCCGAAATCGGGAAAGCCCGTCGAGCGCGCTTACCTTGTCGTGAAGGATAAGCTGTAAGGAATCCCGGCGGTCGCCGATCATTCCCGGAAACGAGAAGGGGCATCTCCGTGAGATGCCCCGACCCTGACAAAGTCTCGATCGCAGAGACCCTTCGACCTGGAGGCGTGTCAACGGACGACGCGGGCACCGCCGCCCTTCATGACTTTTTCGACCTCCTTGACGCTGGCCATGCTGGTATCGCCGGAGGTGGTCATCGCGAGAGCGCCGTGGGCCGCGCCGTATTCGACGGCTTGCTGCGGGTCGCCGGTGGTGAGGAAGCCGTAAGTGAGGCCGGAGGCAAAGCTGTCGCCGCCGCCGACGCGGTCCATGATTTCCAGATCGGGGTAGTGACGGGATTCGTAGAACTCGCCGTCGTGCCAAACGATCGCGCCCCAGTCGTTGACGGTGGCGGTTTTCACGCCGCGGAGGGTGGTGGCGGTCGCTTTGAAATTCGGGAACTTCGTCACGGCTTGGGTGATCATTTTCTTAAAGGCGTCGATTTCGAGGTTCGCGAGATTCTCGTCCGCGCCTTCGACTTCGAAGCCGAGGCAGGCCGTGAAATCCTCTTCGTTTCCGATCATGACGTCGACGTATTGAGCGATCTCTTGGTTGACCTCCTGCGCCTTGGCGTGACCGCCGATGGACTTCCAGAGCGACGGTCGGTAGTTGAGATCGTAGGAGACGATGACGTCGTGCTTCTTGGCGGCCTTCACCGCTTCGATGACGAGGGCGGGGGTCGTGTCGGAAAGCGCGGCGAAGATGCCGCCGGTGTGAAACCAGCGCGTGCCGAGTGTGCCGAAGATGTGGTCCCAGTCGATGTCCCCGGGCTTCATCTGGCTGGCGGCCGTGTTGCCTCGGTCGGAGCAGCCGGCGGCACCACGGATACCGTAGCCGCGCTCGGTGAAGTTCAGACCATTGCGAACCGTGCGGCCGATCCCGTCGTCTTCGACCCATTTGATGAACTGCGTGTCGACGCCGCCTTGGAAAATGAAGTCTTCGACGAGGCGGCCCACGGCGTTGTCGGCGAAGGCGGAGATGATGGCGGTGCGCTGGCGGAAGCAGCGGCGGAGGCCACGGGCGACGTTGTATTCGCCGCCGCCTTCCCAAGCGCGGAAGCTGCGGGCGGTGTGGACGCGGCCTTCGCCGGGATCGAGGCGGAGCATGACTTCGCCGAGGGAGATGAGGTCGAATTGGCAGTCGGAGGCGTTGCGGAGTGGGATCATTCTAATTTGGGGTTTTGGATTTTGGATTTTGGATTGCGATCAGGATGCGGATTTCGCGAGGTCGACGGCGCTGCGGATCAGGTCGGTGACTTCGTCCATTTTGCCTTCGGCGATTTTAGCGGTCGGGACCATCCAGCTTCCGCCGCAGGCGAGGACCTTCGGGAAGGCGAGGTAATCGAGGAGGTTTCTTTCGGTGATGCCGCCCGTGGGGATGAATTTCATCATGCCGTAGGGAGCGGCGATGGCCTTGAGGGTCTTGAGGCCGCCCATGGCCTCGGCGGGGAAGAATTTGACCACGTCGAGGCCAAGGTCGAGGGCCATTTCGATGTCAGTCGGGTTGCTGATGCCAGGGGTGACCGGGATGTTGTTCTCGACGCAGTAGCCGACAACCTTGGGACTGAATCCGGGCGAGATGATGTAGGTCGCGCCGTTGTCGACGGCTTGTTTGACTTGGTCAATTTTCAGAACAGTTCCGGCACCGACGAGCAGGTCCTTGTTTTTCGCCATGATTTTGATGGATTCCGCGGCGGCGGCGGTGCGAAACGTGACTTCGGCGACCGGAAGGCCTCCCGCGATGAGGGATTCGGCGAGGGGCGCGGCGTGAGCGGCGTCCTGCAGGGCGATGACGGGGACGAGTCGGTGGGATGCGAGTTGGTCGATAATGGTCATTTGAAAATAGGAAATTTGAGATGTGAGATGAGGAATGGTGAGCGGCTAGAGCCGGGGTAGGGTGAGGGCTCCGTCGACCATGATGACTTGGCCGGTGGAATACGGGAAGTTTCCGTTGGCGAGTGACGCGACGGCGAGGCCCACGTCTTCGGGCGCGCCCCAGCGCGGGGTGACGCAGAGGCCGTCGGCGATGAGCTTGTCGTATTTCTCGGTCACGCCAGCGGTCATGTCGGTTTTGATGACTCCGGGGCGGACTTCATAGACCGGGATGTGGTGTTCGCCGAGACGGGCGGCGAAGAGGGCGGTCATCATGGCGATGCCGGCTTTGGCAACGCAGTATTCGCCGCGGTTGACGCTGGCGACGGTCGCGGAGATCGAACCGACGTTGATGATGGCGTAAAACGCGTCCGGTGTGGCCTGCTTCTGTTCGACCATCCAATTGGCGGCGAGCTGACTGAGAAAGTAGGGGCCTTTGAGGTTGGTGCCGACGACGTAATCGAAACTTTCTTCGCTGGCTTCGAGGATGTCTTTTCGCTCCTTGGGAGCGACCCCGGCGTTGTTGACGAGGACGTTGAGTCGGCCGAACTCGGAGCGGATCCGGTCGATCATCGCGGCGCGGGCGCGGGGTGAACCAATGTCGCCTTGGCAATAGAGGACCTTGGCGCCGAGGGATTCGAGCTTGGCGATGGGCTCGCTGACTTGGTCGGCGGGACGCATGCCGTTAATGGCGACGTCGAAACCCTGGCGGGCGAGGTGTTCGGCGCAGGCGAGGCCGATGCCTCGGGAGCCGCCGGTGACGAGGGCGGTGGGGTTCATGATAAGTTTTGAGCGTTGGGAGGTGTTGGAGATGCGGCTTCGCCGTTGGGTTGGACTGAGGGGCTGGAAGCCCCTCTGGGCGAGCTGGAAGCTCGCGGTCCCCATTATTTGTTGCGGGAGGCCGCTGCTTCGTTATTTGAGTTTCGGGACGTCGAGCCAGCGGCGTTCTTCCCAGCTCTTCAGACCGAGCTCGGCGAGTTGGACGCCTTTGGCGCCGCGTTTCAGATCCCAAGGGAAGGGCTCGTCGAGCGCGACGTGGCGGAGGAAGAGTTCCCACTGAATTTTGAACGCGTTTTCGTAATCTTCCTGGTCGGGAACTTTGCTCCAGCCTTCGTAGAAGTCGATGGGCTGGGGGACGTCGGGGTTCCAGGTCGGGCGGGGGGTGTTCCCGTAGTGCTGAGTCCAGACGTCGCGGAGTCCGCACATGGCGCTGCCTTTTTCGCCGTCGACGAGGACGGTGAGGAGGTCGTCGCGGCGGACGCGGGTGGTCCAGGAGCTGTTGAAGTGGGCGATGACGCCGCCGGCGAGTTCGAACGTCGCGTAGGCGGAGTCGTCGGCCGTGCATTTGTAGGGCTTGCCGTTCTCGTCAATCCGCTCGGGGATGTGGGTCGCGCCGAGACAGGAAAGGGCCTGGGGTTCGCCGAAGAGGTTCTCGAGGACGTATTGCCAGTGGCAGAGCATGTCGACGATGATGCCGCCGTCGTCTTCCTTGCGGTAGTTCCAGCTCGGGCGTTGCGGGGCGACGGTGTGGCCCTCGAAGACCCAGTAGCCGAACTCGCCGCGGACGCTGAGGATCTTCCCGAAAAATCCGGTGTCGATGAGGCTCTTGAGTTTGACGAAGCTGGCGAGCCAGAGCTTGTCCTGGACGACGCCGTTCTTGAGGCCGGCTGCGTCGCAAAGTTCGAAGAGCTCGAGGGCGGTTTTCGAGTCAACGGCAGTCGGTTTTTCGCAGTAAACGTGTTTTCCGGCTTTAACGGCCTTGCGGACACCTTCCGCGCGTCGGCCGGTGGTCTGCGAGTCGAAGTAGATCTGGTAGTCGTCACTGGCGAGGGCTTCGTCGACGTTGGTCGTCCATTTTGTGACGCTGGTCTTCGCGCAGAGGTCCTTGAGTTTGCTTTCGCTGCGGCCGACGAGGATGGGGTCGGGCATGATGACTTCTTCGGGGCCGACGCGGACGCCGCCCTGCTTGATGATGGCGTCGATCGAGCGGAGAAGGTGCTGGTTGGTGCCCATGCGTCCGGTGACGCCGTTCATGATGATGCCGATTTTGTGAGTCTTCATGTGAGTACGTAGTTGAGGGTTTATAGTTGAGAGTTGAGTGGAGTTACTGAGATTTGGCGGTGCATTGAGGTCGGGCGCCGGCGGGGAGGGGGGGCGTGTCGCCGACTCCGGCGGGTGGGAGGGTGCCGTCGAGTTCCTGGCGCCAATGGGCGACGTCGCCGGCGGGGCCGTAGCAGTAGATCATCCGAAGCGGGGTGTCGCCGACGTTCGTGAGTTGATGAAAAACGCCGGAAGGGATGTAAACGGCCTGTCCGGTGGAAAGAATTTGTTTTTCTTCGCCGAGGCACATCTCGCCGGTGCCTTCGACAACCAAGTAAACTTCTTCCTGCTCCTGATTGTGCCACGGCACCTGACCGCCGTTCGGGTCGAGAGTGACGTTCCCGAGGGCAAAATTCGTTGCCTGGATGGGGGCGACGCCGTTGACCAAATTTTGGGTGGATCGGAGGGCCGGGAAGCGGCGGCCTTCGATTTTGGAGAGGTCGGAGATGGTCATGTTTTCTAAGTTTCTAGGTTTCTAAGGTTTGAAAGTCCCGGGTTCAGTTGATGCCGGCGAAGTAGGTGTAGTAGGGGGCGTCGTCGGCTATGCGGGCGAGGTAGAGGGCGAGCTCGCGGGCGTGGTAGTCGCCCCACATGCTGGATTCGCCGCACGGGATTTTGCTGCCTTCGGGGACGTGGTCCCAGCCGTTCGGGCGGTGGTAGATGCTGTGCAGGATGAGCCCCTGGTGGTCGTCGGATTCACTGAGGTAAGGGGTGTCGAATAGGGTGTTTGCGACGGTGAGCCCAGCCTGCGTGTAGCGGGCGGCCTTCTCGACGTTGCCTTTCTTCTCGTGATATTTTCCGAGGCGGAGGAGGCCTTGCGCGCCGATCGCGGCGGCGGAGCTGTCGACGGGTTCGTAGTCGTTGTGCGGATCGGCGGGGCGGTCGAGGTAATCGCCGATTTTGTGGATGAGCGGCGCCCCGGTGTCCCAGTAGGGGATGCCGTCGGTGGGCGTGTTCTCGATGTAGAAGTCGCAAGTGGCCTCGGCGGCTTTGAGCCAAACGGATTCGATCGCGTCCCGACCTCCGAAGGCCTCGAGCGTGGTGTCATCGAGCGTGTCGAGGAATTCAAGCTCTTCGGGGTAGCCGACCATGGCCCAGGCGAGGCCACGGGTCCAGGTGGTGAAGCCGGAGTAGCCTTGTTGGGAATTCGGGCAGCGGAAGGCACCGTCGTTGCGGTTGAAGACGGCTTCGTGCGCGGTGCGACCGGGAACGTCGTAGTGATCGCGACCTTCGCCGTACCAAATGCTGTATTTCGCCGTGGCGGCGAGGTGTTGAATGGCTCGTTCGAGGAGTGAGATCGGCTTGTCGCCTTCGCCCATGAGGACGTGGCCGAGCTGGTGACCGGCCATGAGCACACGGCAGGAGCGGACGGTGTCGACGAAGAGAGAGTGCGGGCCGTTGAAGGAATAGATGTAGCCGCCTTCGGGGATGTCGGACCAGCGAGCGGCTTGGACGGCGGCAGAGGTCTTGATGGCGAGCTTGTAGAATTCGGATTCCCATTCGTTGGCGTCGATGCGGCCTTCGCGTAGGAGTCGAAGCAGGTTTCCGTAGGTCGAGAGGTTGTTGAAGCCGTGGTCGTGGACGCCGACGTGACTCACGTGCGAGGCCATGCGGTCGACGGTGTTGCGGCGGGCGATTTCAAGAAATTGCTCGTCGCCGGTGGCGTCGAATTGGAGAACGGACGATCCGTAAACGAAGCCCTCGGTCCACTCGGTCCAACCGCGGGTGGTGTATCGGCCAGCGATGGTGAAAACGGGCGTGCCATTGGACTTGTCGTAGTTCCGCTCGATGTCGAGGACCTTTCGACCGGAGTGGTCCCAGAAATTTGCGAGCTTGTCGGTGAGCGAAGCGGGCGTGAGGGATGGGTTGGGGGTGATCATTCGTTCAAAAGTTCTTAAGTTTTTGGTTTCTGAGTTTTTGAGTTCAGGAATTAGTAACGCTTGGGTTTGCGGAGGTGAATCAGCACGAATTCCGTGTCTTCGAGGGCCTCGTAGGTGTGTTCCTGGATGGCATCGAACTGAACGGCGTCGCCGGTGTTCAGCGTGTGGCGCTCGCGGGGGAGTTCGATCTTGAGCCGGCCATTGAGAACCCAGCAAATTTCGTGGTCGTCGTGATGGACGTCCGGTCGGTGGAGTTGACTCCCGGCGTCAGCGCGAGCGTGGAAGCAACTTGCGTTTGCGTAGTTGATGCGCTCGAACTCAAAATCTCCGGACGAATATGTGACCGCCGTGGCCGCGTGGGACGTCCGGGATTCGGCCAAGCCGAGGAGGTCGGCGGCCGTGAGTCCAAAGACGCGGGCCAGTCGGTGCAGGGTTTCGAGTTCCGCGCTCGCGAGGTTGCGTTCGAGCTTGGAGATGACCGCCGTCGAAACCCGCGAGCGCTCGGAGACGTCGCCAATGGTAAGGTCAGCCCGTTTCCGCAGATCGCGGAGGACGGTGAAATCGAACGGAGGGAGGTTGTCGTCAATGGGGGGCATTAAGTTCGGATAAAACAAATATAGCGCTGATTTGTGTTGTCAACGAAATATTCACCGAGTTGGCTCGGTTTCAGGTCCTCCGAAGCTGAGCGCATGACCTCTGGAAGCCCGTTCACGAATCTGGAAAATAGGGGAATTCCCGTTCTTTCAATTTTGAAATCGAAAACCGTTCCCAGCTCGAGGCGCGACCGATAGAAGTTTTTAACTCACTCTCCGCGAGGAGCGCCGTTGTCCCTCGGCGGACCTATCATGCCCCCTGATCACGAACCTACGGAATGACGTTCAAAGACTACTTCGACCAAGCCACCGGCGGCGATGCGCCCTATGACTATCAGCGGCGGCTGGCCGCAAATCCGGTCTGCCAGTCCCGCCTAATCGACATTCCCACCGGCCTTGGGAAAACGGCGGCGGTGGTGTTCGCATGGTTGTGGAATCGGGTTGAAAACAAAAATCCGGATTGGCCGCGCCGCCTCGTCTATTGCCTACCGATGCGGACGCTCGTCGAGCAGACGCAGGAAAACGTCGAACAGTGGCTGGCGGAGTCAGGCCTGAAGGACGCGGTCAGTGTTCATGTGCTAATGGGCGGCGAGGATGTCGGCGAGTGGGACATTTATCCAGAACGTGACGCGATTCTGATCGGCACACAGGACATGCTTCTCTCCCGCGCCCTGAACCGCGGCTACGGGTCGTCTCGCGCCCGTTGGCCAATGCACTTTGGGCTGTTGAACAACGACTGCCTGTGGGTGTTGGATGAGACACAACTCATGGGTGTTGGGGTGCGCACGTCCGCTCAATTGGAAGGGTTGCGGGACAAAATCGGAGCCGCCATCGGCTGCGCGACCTGGTGGGCAAGCGCAACGCTGGATTCGCGTTTGCTTACGACGCCCGATCACGCCGCGCTCCCGCCCGCCCTCGAGCTGAGTGAAGAGGATCGAAGCGATCCGTCGGTTGCCAAGCGCGTCCATGCCGTCAAAAATCTCGCCGTTCTGCCGCTGACTCTCACGAGTGACTCCGCGAAGGTGGTCGGTCCTCACACCGAGCTGCTCGCCGACGCCATTCTCGAGCACCACCAACCCGGGTCGACGACCATCGTGATTCTAAATACCGTTGATCGCGCCAAGGGACTGTCCGCGACGATGGCGAAGATCGGGAAGAAGCGGGATCTGCCCTCGTGCTTGCTCGTGCATTCGCGGTTTCGCGGATTGGAGCGCGACGGCCTCGCCAAGTTGATCAAGGAACCGGGTGAGAAAATCATCATCGCCACGCAGGCGATCGAGGCGGGGGTGGACATTACCTCGCGCACGCTGATCACGGAGTTGGCCCCGTGGTCGTCGCTCGTGCAGCGCTTTGGGCGGTGCAATCGCGCTGGCGAGTTCAACGAGTCGGGCGGTGCGGATATTTTCTGGATCAATCTGGAAGCCGACGACCCGAAGAACGCCGCGGGTCTCTCGCTTCCCTACACGCCGGAGCAACTCTCGACCGCGCGGACTTTGCTTCGCGAGACCGAGCCGGAAGGTGCGGCACCGGCAGTGCTCGCCGCCCGGCACGCCAACGAGCCATTGCCCGACGCTCACATCCTACGCCGGAAGGACTTGGTGGATCTCTTCGATACGACGCCCGATTTGGCGGGACTTGACATCGACGTCGGTCGATTCATTCGCGATGGCGACGACCGCGACGTTCAGGTCTATTGGCGAGAGATCGACCCCGACCAACCGCCTTCCGAGGAGATCGCCCCGGTTCGTCGTGAACTCGTGCGCGTGCCGGTCCACGCGTTTCGGAAGTTTGCGACCAAGCACAAAAAGGGGCTCTGGACGTGGAACGTGCTCGACGGTGCTTGGAGATCGTTGCGCCCCGAGCGGATCGCGCCGGGAAAAATCTACCTCGTTGACGCCTCGCTCGGTGGGTATTCCGCGACACTTGGTTGGACGGGCGAAAAATCGAACGAATCCTTCCCGCTGCTTTCCATCAAGGATCAACCGAAACGCAGAACGCCACGCGACGGTCAGGGGCGGGATGACGAGAGTCAGTTCGCGCGCGTCGAGTGGCAAAGCCTCGCGGAGCATACGGCCAACGTCGTTGCTGCCTGTGAATCCAAGTTAACTTCCCTGCCGGGTGCAGCGCCTTGGGCGGATGCTCTGCGGACCGCGACGCGATGGCACGATGTCGGTAAAGCGCACGAATGTTTTCAGGAATTTCTTACCGCGGGGCGGGACGTGCCCGAGGAGTTCGCGGGCAAGGTTGTCGCAAAATCCCCGTGGCGACCCGGCAGCCAAAGTCCGCGCCCGCATTTCCGGCACGAACTCGCCTCGGCGCTCGCCTGGCTGCAGGCTGGCGAAGTCGAAAACGAGGGTTTCAGAAATCTCGTCGCCTACCTCATCGCCACGCACCACGGGAAGGTCCGCCTCTCCTTGCGCGCAATGCCCGGCGAGAAGGTTCCCGAGCCGACGACGGACGGCGAAGCTCCGCTCTTCGCTCGTGGCATCTGGCCCGGGGATCGGCTTCCGCCGGTCGGAGGGCCCGCCATCGAGATCGAAGGGTTTCCTGCCGACGGACTCGAACTCGACCTGAGTTGTATGCAGATGGGCGAGCAGAATGGCCGTCCCTCGTGGACGGCGCGAGCGCTCTCGCTCCGTGATTCTCCCGACATTGGCTTGTTCCGACTCGCTTGGTTGGAAACGATCCTGCGAGCCGCTGACGCGGAGGGCTCGAAGCGATGAATTACGACGCCCTCATCCATTCGATCTCCGACGCCCACGCGCAAGCCCAGGCTGGAGCCGCAGGCGCGGTGAACCGCCACCTTATTCTGAGAAATTGGCTCATTGGAGCCTACCTGGTCGAATTTGAGCAGAACGGCGAGGATCGGGCGGCGTATGGCACTGGTTTGCTGAAGCAAGTTGCCAAGGATCTGAAAGCCCAAGCGGTTACCGGCACCAGTCCCGACATGCTCGAACGCATGCGTTTGTTCTACACTTACTATCCGCAACTCCAGAACACCATTTCCTCACCGGTGGTGCGGAAATTAATCGAGAGCAACGCGTCGCCCGATAAATCCGCACCGGTGGTGCGGAAATCCTGTGAAGATCGATCGCCGTCTCCGTTAACCATCGACCGCGTCCTCGAACTCTCATGGACCCATCTGGCCGAACTTTCGCGTCTCGACGATTCCTGGAAAAGGGCGTTCTACGAAAACGAATGCCTCAAAGGGGGTTGGTCCAAGCGCCAGCTTCAGCGGCAGATCGGCTCGATGCTCTACGAGCGCACCGGCCTTTCGACCGACAAACAAGCCGTCATCGAAAACGCTCGCCGCCAGGCCATCGAATCACCCGCGCGGATCGCCGATCTCATCCGTGATCCCTACGTCCTCGAATTTGCCGGTCTCGCCGAGAAGTCCCACTACCTCGAGCGCGATCTGGAATCGGCGCTCCTCGACCACCTCCAATCCTTTCTCCTCGAACTCGGCACGGGCTTTTGTTTCGAGGCTCGGCAGAAACGCGTCACCGTTGGCGACGAACACGACTACCTCGATCTCGTCTTCTACCACCGCCTCCTGCGCTGCCATTTGCTGATCGATTTGAAAATCCGCCCCTTCCAGCACGGCGATGCGGGTCAGATGAACTTCTACCTGAACCACTGGAAATCCGAGGTCATGCAGCCCGGTGACGAGCCACCTGTCGGGCTGATCCTTTGCACTGATAAGAAAGACACGCGCGTCGACTACGCCACGGCGGGCCTCGATCACGACCTCTTCGTTTCCCGCTATCTCGTCGCGCTGCCCAAGCCCGAGGAACTCCAGCACCTCATCGAGACCGACCGCGCCGCGTGGGAGCAGCGGCACCCCGAGGAACCAACCGCCTAATCCGCCATGCCCGAAATCGTTCTCCAAGGCTGCACGGCCACCCCGCTCTCCGGCTACCTCAAGGCGCTGGGAATTTTGCGGATTCTTTCGCAGCAGCGTCCCGACGCCGACGTTCGCGGGCTTTGGCGTCGGGAACGACGTTCGTCCTCGACTCGATACCTCGGACCGCGCCGCACTGCTGGATTTTTTCCTGACGCGGTATGCGCCGACGCCGATTTGTGTCTCCGTGGAACGGCAGGAAGTGGATTCTTCGAGACTCTCGCAAAGACGACGCCAGAGGCATTGCATCGCCATCGGAGCACGTCGATCGGCGACGCGTTCGAAAGTCTACCGGAACGCTGATTGTCGAGCATGAGTGAGCGTCTGTATCGCTCGGCAACTCTCGACGAGATGCCCGAGAAGGAGGCGACAAGGACGCGCTGCTGTCTGTCGTGCAGGAATACATTTCCCGATGCGGTCGATCGATTGGCTCGATGCAGCGTTCGTGTTTTCACGGACGATGGAGCAAGATTCCCCCCGCTCCTTGGGACCGGTGGCAACGACGGAAGCATGGATTTTTCAAACAATTCATGCAGCGTCTGGCGGAGCTGTCTTCGATTCGAAGACGGGTTGCCCAACGATGTTGCTCCGATCTGCTCGACAACTCACTTTTCGACAGTCCGATCTGACGGACTGCTGAAAAAGCCCATTGGACAATTCAGCTCCCGCAGCCGGCGGAGGAGCCAACGCGACGACTGGTTTTGACTCGCGAAGGCGCATATCAATCCTTGGGATTTCATTCTCGCGCTCGAGGGAGCGATTCTCTTCGCCGCGGCGACGGCACAAGCGGTTGCGAAAGCGCGGCTCCGGGACGTTGATTTACCCTTTTGCGTGCACGCTCCGGGTCAGGCTTCTGGCGAGTTCGCAGCTCGGGCGGACGAGGGTGAAGCAAGATGCGAAATGTGGATGCCGCTGTGGTCGAGCTACGAGCGACTCCATGAAATCGATTCGTTGTTTAGTGAAGGACGCGCGTGGGTTGGCGTCGCGCGCCAGCAACGGAGTCGATTTCGCGCAGGCGATCGTCGTCGCTCGGCGTGGACCGAGGATCTACGAGTTTCAGCGCTTCGGGTTTCCAAAGGGAATGGAATAGCCTACTTCGCCACGCCGCTCCAGCGGATGCGCGTCCACCGCGATGCCGTGACCTCCGACTTGCTCGGGGCGTGCGACGATTGGTTGCAGCGGTTTCAGCGCGCCGCGAAGGTCGACACCGCACCGGGTTCGATCCAGCGGGCGGCCCGTCGGCTCGAGGAAGCCATCCTCGCCCGGGCGGCGGGAGCGCAGGCCGCAAACCCCGCCACCGCGCAGGAGGTGCTCGTCGCCCTCGGTGCCTGCGAGCGCGCACTCGCCGGTGCCAGCAAGCGGTGGCTCGAAGATTCCTACGTGAATCCGCTCCCGCCGCTCCCGCGGGGTTGGATCGCGCAGACCGACGACGACAGCCCGGAGTTCCGCCTCGCCGCGGCGCTGGCCTCGGTGAACGCCCGGTTCAAGCGCGAGTATTTTCCGATCCGACGCCATCTCGAACCGATCCAGATCATCCCCGGCAAGAAGGCCTGGGCCAAATGGGACGACGCCGCGCGCAACGACGTCGTCTGGAGCGACGGCTCCCTCGTCGGCAGTCTGTGCGCGATGATGAAACGTCGACTGGTGCTCGCCAAGGCGGGCGGCGAGCGGTCGTGGCCGGAATTTTCCGGCATCAGCGCCTGGCCGTCCGACATTGCGGCGTTCATCGATGGTCGGATCGACGAGGCGCGGTTTGCCGACCTGCTGTGGGGTTTGAGCCTCGTGGATTTCTCCGGCGACGACCGCGCGGGTAACCTGCCCCGCCGTCCGGCGGACGCACACGATCCGGAACTTCCGCCCGCATTCTACGCGCAACTCAAACTCTGCTTCGCCGCGAGTCTGCCGGACGAAAAGCGCATCCCCATCGAGCCGATCATTTTCAACCTCGCCGCCAGCGGCGACGGCGCGCGCGCCTCGCGTCAGGCGCTCCGCCGCCTCCACGGCTCCAGTATTCCGATTACGCACTTGGAAATTCCCCTCGCCGACGAGGCGGCCCGCCGTTGCGCCGCGGCGTTGATTTTTCCGCTCTGGGATCAGCAACTCGCGAAAATCTGCTCCGCCGTCGCGCCGCGATTTTTCGATTCATCATCCACCCACACCAACCCATAAAAACCGCACCGACCCAGCCCATGGACCTCGCCACCCTCGCCTCCGCACCCCGACTACTCCTCACCGCCAAACTCAAACCCGTTCTGGGAACGCGTTTTCAGCCCACCGGTTTCCCCGATCTCGGTGCCGCCACCTACAAGACCGCCGACGGGCGCAACATGCTCCTCGTGGAATCCGCGCAAAGCATGGCAAATCGGCTTGAAGCCGTCGCTTGGGACGCGGTCGCCAACGATTGGGTCGCGCCGCTGCGAGGGCTTCCGCTTGTGACCGTCGTCGATGCGGACAATCAGCAGATCACCAACTCCGTGCTCGAAGCGCACCGATTGAATAGCGTCTACATCAAACGAAGTGATTGTGGCGCATTTCACAAAACGCTGACGAAAGAAATTGGCTACAATCAGTCCCGACCGATCAATCAGTCTCGTTTCGTCGCGACGCTTTTGAAATACGACATCAATTGCCTGATTCATGGCGTGTTTCTCGAGTCGATTGCCGGTCGATTGAGGATTCCACGGGTTGTTACTTCG
Source organism: uncultured Verrucomicrobiae bacterium (assembly GCA_963749035.1). GTDB lineage: Bacteria > Verrucomicrobiota > Verrucomicrobiia > Chthoniobacterales > JAATET01 > CAVVKW01. The sequence goes on along the minus strand of CAVVKW010000004.1, from coordinate 1,544,984 downwards.
TTCATTGAGGCTGATGATGTTCGGGTTGCTGCGTCAGGTGGGGTCAAGAACGATCACATTGATCCGTCGAAAAAGCTCACGCTTCCAAAGGTCGATAAGGATGTTAGTACCGAGAAAGATGATGATCGGAGGGGGAATGTTCCGTTCCACCGCGACGAATTCACGGGCAATATCACGGCCTACTTCAACGTCGATCTCGCGCAGATCCGGGGTTATGGCCTCGGCGAAGACGTTGAGCAGTTGCTCTACGCTGTCGCGCTTTTCAAAATTCGCGCCCTGCTCGATGCCCCGTTCCGTCCGCGCACGGCGTGCGATCTCGATCTTGAGAAAATCGAAATTCTCAAACCGACCGACGGATTCGAATTGCCAGAATTAAAAGAGCTGTCCGAAGCGCTTCCGGCGCTGATCAAGGCGTGCTCCAGCCAGTTCGCTCAGCCCGCGACGACGACCGTTGCCTTCGAATGATTGCCATCAAATTCGACTTCCCCGCCGGGCGCTGGCACGCGACAGCGTGGGGCAGTCACGTCAACGAAGGCATCCCCGAGTGGCCGCCGAGTCCGTGGCGGCTCTGTCGCGCGCTGCTCGCCGCCTGGCACTGGAAGCATCGACAGGACGCCAAGGCACTGGTCACCCTCATTGACAAACTGACCGCCCGCCCGCCGGCCTACCGCCTCCCGCGCGCAAGCACCGCGCACACCCGCCACTACATGCCGGTCATCGCCGGTCCCAAGGAAACGAAGACGAAAGTCTTCGACACGTTCATCCACGTCTCGTCCGGCGAAAGCCTGTGGGTCCGGTGGGACGTCGACCTCGATGACGTCGAAGAAAGACTGCTTGCCTCGCTGCTGGTGAGTCTCAGCTACCTCGGACGCGCCGAGAGCCTCGTCGAAGCCTCTTTGGCGGAACACCTTCCCGCTGGCGGCACATGGACGGTTCCCGTGGACGAGAGCGAACTCCGCGACGCGGAAGCAATCCGATTGCTTGCCCCGCAGTCCGCAGCTGCTTTCGCCGAGTGGCTGGAGCAACGGAAGGCGGACCTTCCTATCGCAAAGAAAGCGCGTAGCAAAAAACAAACTAATCCTTTTCCAAATACCGTCTTTGACGCCCTTCAACTTGATAACTCCGACTGGAAGAATGAAGGCTGGAACCTGCCTCCCGGCGCGCGCTGGGTGGAATACCTTCGTCCCCGCGACTACCTCCAGATTGCGCCAGCGACCACGTATTCACATTTCGTTGGAGCGGAATCATCAACGTCGCGCGCTTTGCGATCACGAGCAAAGTCCGGCCCTCCATCACGCAGGCCCTGAGTCTCGGCGAGCGTTTTCACCAAGCGTTGTGCAGCCGGCTTCGCGACGGCGAGAACAGCCCGGCGCTCACTGGTCTCGACGAAATGAGGAAGCCGCTGAGTGGCAATGCACACACTTATTTTTTGCCGGAATGCGATGAGCACGGCTACGTGACTCATCTCACGCTTCACGCGCCCGGCGGTTTTGACGCCGCCGCCCGGCGAGCAATGAGCCGTCTGGCCAAAGTCTGGGGCGCGGAGGGATTCGACATCGAGATCATCCTCCTTGCGACTGGGCAACCGAGTGACTTCGCCACAGCTTCACCCTACTTCCGGGAGGCTCGCGTCTGGGAATCGCTCACGCCTTTCGTGGCCGTTCGTCACGCGAAGTCGAGCCGGTCTGGCGTGCCAAAAATCGACCCACTAAATGACCTGCAAATCGGGTCGCCGGAGCACGATTGCTGGCGGTTGCTCGCTCTGTTCGATGTCGATTTGCCGATTTTGGGCGTTAGTCAGCTCGGGCCGCGGGTTCGGGTGGGACTTCGCGACATTTCGTGTCTCGATTTCCAACGTCGGCGGCGCACAGGTGTGGGTGTCCGGTCGGGTGGGCGCGGCGTGGCACTACGGGTTGAACTTTCCGAGCCGACTGCTCTGCCGTTTGGCGTCGGTTACGGCGCGCACTTCGGCCTTGGGGCGTTTTTTCCGACTCTGTGAGCAATCGCGATTTCGCGTTGGTGTTCGCCTTCCGCGGCTTGATATCAGAAATTGTGAATCCAAGATTACGTTCATGATGCCGTATGAAACTCGCCAGCTTTGAAGCCATTGTAGAGGTGTTGAATTGCGCTGAGGTGCGGTATTTGGTCGTTGGTGGGTTGGCAGTGAATGCACACGGGTATCTGCGGGTTACGAACGATGTCGATTTGGTCGTCCGTCTCGAATTGACCGACGTTCGCGCGACGTTTTCGGCGCTGGCCGGGATTGGCTATTTCCCGGCGGTGCCGGTCACGGCTGATCAATTCGCCGATCCGGAGATGCGTGAGAGCTGGTGCCGTGACGAGGGAATGCTGGTGCTGAAGTTTTGGAGCGATTTTCATCGCGAAACTCCCGTGGACGTCTTCGTCTATGAGCCGTCTGATTTCGAACTCGAATACAGTCGAGCCATGATCGGTGTCGGCCCGGACGATCCGCCCGCCCGCTTTGTTGGGATTCCGGCGCTGATCGAGATGAAGCGTGTGGCTGGGCGAGATCGTGACCGAACGGACATTGAAATGCTCCGACGAATCGACGAACAATCATGTCGTGATGCCTAGAGTGAACGATCCGTCCGGCCTGGGTTGGGAGCAATGCACGTTCGAGGGTTCTGAGCGGGCGCAGTTGCGCGTCTGGGCTGCGCTCCCGTTGCGGGTCAAATTAGAGGCTCTAGAGCAAATGTGTGACCGTGGCCGCCGCATGGTCGCGTGGCGGCGGAGTCAGGGGTTGCCTTACTTTGATCCTGATTCCGGGGAGCTAATTCGGGGGGATGGGACCGTCGCGGAGACTAATGGTGCGAACCGGGATGCGCTCTCGTAATCGACAAAACTGAATCATCGGCAGAATGCCGATCTAACGGATTGTTGCGTGACGGGGCACAGGAGATAATTGACACGGGAGTCAGCGACAGTTAGCCGTCGACTAATCAGTCTACCCGCATGGATGAATCACTTCCAGCCTCGACGGAAAATGAATCGCCCGGCGTGGGCCAGGGTGAGCTTTTCGGCGACGCCAAGAGTCCACCGGTCGGCCGCGGTTCGAAATCTGCGCACGGGCGAAAGCCAACTTCGCGGGTGGCACCCGATCCGGGGCCGCCTCCGGAGTTGGATGCGCTGATCCATGAGACGCTGGCGCGGGAGTTGCCGTCGCCGGAGGGCCGCGATGAGAACGCGGCTGCGGACGGAGAACTGGAGGTGCTGCCCGCGCGAATGCTGAATGAGTTTGTCTATTGTCCGCGGCTCTTCTTTTACGAGCACGTGGATGGGATTTTTCTGCACAATGCCGATACGGAGAAGGGGCGGGCGATTCACACGCGGGTCGACAAGGGAAAGGGGGATTTGCCGACGGCGGAGGATGCGGGGGGAGACGGGGATGAGAAAATTCATTCGCGCAGCGTGCAGCTTGGGTCGAAGCGGCTCGGAGTGAGTGCGAAGCTGGACCTCGTGGAGTCGGGTGCGGAGGGCGGTTTGTGCCCCGTGGATTACAAGGCGGGAAAGCCGCGCGAGGGGGAGGAGTCGCGGGAAATCTGGCCGGCGGATCAGATGCAGCTTGGTCTGCAGATGTTGTTGTTGCGCGAGAATGGTTACACGTGTGAGCGAGGATTTATTTATTACCGGGCGACGAAGCAGCGGGTGGCATTGGACTACTCTTCGGATCTGGAGGAGTGGATCGAGGCGGAGGTGCGGAAGGCGCGGGAGCTGATGCGGTCGCGGGTGAGGCCCGAGGCGTTGGTGGATTCGCCGAAGTGCCCGCGGTGCTCGCTGGCGGCGGTCTGCCTGCCGGACGAGACAAATTATCTGGCGGGTTCGGCTGGGGTGCCCGGCGCGAAGGCGAAGGAACCGCGGCGGTTGATCGCGGGGCGGGATGATGAGCGCGCTTTGTATTTAAACACGCAGGGGCTGCACGTTGGGATCAGTGATCGGGTGCTGGACATCCGCGAGGGCGGCCGGTCGCGGGAGAAAATTCGGCTTGGCGATGTTCATCACGTCGCGCTTTTCGGAAACGTGCAGCTCTCGACGCAAGCAATCCAGCGCCTTTGCCGGGAAGAGATCCCGCTTACCTATTTCTCGATGGGCGGATGGTTTCATGGGATCACGCGCGGGCATTCGCTGAGCAATATCCTGATGCGACGGGCGCAATACCGCGCGGCGGACGACGAGGGCGTCTGTCTGAGCCTGGCGAGGAAATTTGTTTCAGGAAAAATTCTGAATTCTCGAATCATGCTGATGCGGAATGCGCTCGTCCAACCGGAGCGGGCGGTGCGGCGATTGAAGCGGGCGGCGGCGGACGCGCTGGGGACGGAATCCATCGAGAAGTTGCTCGGGGTGGAAGGCGCGGCGGCGCGAGTGTATTTCTCGGAGTTTTCGTCGATGCTCAAACCGGATGACGAAGATGAAATTCCCGGGTTGGAAGATTCGAGTCCGCCCGCCGCGCCTCCGCTCAATTTTGATTTCCGCGGTCGCAATCGGCGGCCCCCGACCGATCCGATCAATGCCACGTTGTCGCTGGCCTACAGCGTGCTGGCGAAGGATTGCACGGTGGCACTGTTGGCGGTCGGGTTCGATCCGTGGCTGGGATTTTACCATCAGCCGCGCGCAGGGCGGCCGGCGTTGGCGTTGGACCTGATGGAGGAATTTCGTCCGTTGATCGCCGAATCGGCGGTGCTGAGTGCCGTCAATAATCACATGATCGAGGCGGAGGATTTTGTGCGGGCGGGTGAGGCCGTAAATCTGAGCGATGCCGGGCGGAGGAAATTTTTCAATGCTTACGAGCGTCGGATGAATCACGTGATCACGCACCCGGTTTTTGGATACAAGGTCAGCTATCGTCGTGCGCTCGAGTTGCAGGCGCGGTTACTGGCGCGGGCACTGGAAGGAGAGATTGGGGAATACGTGCCGTTAACGACTCGGTGAGCCGGCGGCTTTAAGATGAGAACGACCTACATCGTGAGTTACGACATCCGGCACGCGAAGCGGCTGAGGCGGGTCTTCAAAACGTGTAAGAATTACGGCACGCATCTCCAATTTTCGGTCTTCGAGTGCGATCTGTCAGCGGCGGAGCGGTCGCGATTTGAGATCGAGTTGAAGGAAATTATCAATCAGAAGGAGGATCAGGTCTTGTTCGTCGGACTGGGACCCAGTGAGTCGCGTGGCGAGCGGGTAATTGTTGCGCTGGGGCAGCCCTACACGAAGTTCGATGCGCCGTGTTACGTCGTGTGACGAGTCGTTGAGCGACTTGAGTGCGAGGGAGATTGAGTTTTTTTCGGGCTGGTCGCAATCTGGTGCTGGTCTTCCCGTCGGAAACGGGGTGCATCGGTCTTTGAAAATTTCAATCGCGAGCACCAGGTTGCTGGCAGCTGACTTAAGAGCGCTCGCGTGTTGAATCTGAACGGGTTGAAAGGAGGATCTTGATGGAATGCGCGGTTGGGCGCAGAGACAAAAGCGGTGCTCGCGATCTATTGACTCGCCCGTTGGTTAGCAGAGTGATATGTCGAAGCGATTTCCGCGCTCGAAAGAGCGCGGCCCCGTTGAAGCGTAGGCGACATCGGGAAGGGCGACGAGAAGTTGGAAATTTCCGCGCTCGAAAGAGCGCGGCCCCGTTGAAGCAATCAAAATTCAGGAAAACAAACGCCGGTCAACTTAGATTTCCGCGCTCGAAAGAGCGCGGCCCCGTTGAAGCTCGAGCGTTTCGGCGCGGTGGTATTGCTCACGCAATCATTTCCGCGCTCGAAAGAGCGCGGCCCCGTTGAAGCCGGTGAATCCCGGCTCATCAACGCGAACTTTTGCAAGATTTCCGCGCTCGAAAGAGCGCGGCCCCGTTGAAGCCTTGGCGAGATCAAGGTGCGGGCGGGGATGTCGCGGATTTCCGCGCTCGAAAGAGCGCGGCCCCGTTGAAGCGTGCCAGTGGCGATGTGAGAAGCGGCCGCGGTCTTCGATTTCCGCGCTCGAAAGAGCGCGGCCCCGTTGAAGCTTGGTGCCAGTCATCACGTATTTTTTCGACGGTGCTTATTTCCGCGCTCGAAAGAGCGCGGCCCCGTTGAAGCCTTCGTTCGTTCGACTTCGGAGACAGAAGTCAAACCATCTCCGCGCTCGAAAGAGCGCGGCCCCGTTGAAGCGCGATAATGCCCGTCCACTCCATCGAGCCCAGCATATCTCCGCGCTCGAAAGAGCGCGGCCCCGTTGAAGCTCGGAGCAATTCGACGATGATCGACACGTTCGCACCCTCATCTCCGCGCTCGAAAGAGCGCGGCCCCGTTGAAGCAGTGCCGCCTCGGCCCGCTTCTTCGTGTCGCTGGTGATCTCCACGCTCGAGAGAGCGCGGCCCCGTTGAAGCAAGATCGGCAATGCGTCATTGCCCACGGGGGCAGATCAGTCGCTCCGTTATTGCTAAACCACGCGGTTGATCGGCTAAGCGGGTCGTCTCGCAGACTGGAGGCCTGCGCTTCCCTTCAACGTTTTTCCCGACGGATGGCCTTACTGCTTTAAGGCATGCTGGGGGGTGTTTTGATCAATCAATCGCTCCGCCGACTCCGGCTTCGAGGCAGGGTGATAAATAAGAATCTGTCGCGGACATACCGCGCTAACTTACTCGAGCTCGCCGCGACCGCTGACGTCCACGGGGTCGCTGTCGAGGGATGCATTGGTGGTGCACGCACCAAAGGTTCCGATTAGGACGAGGGCGGCAGACAAGATGAGAAGTGCTTTCATTGTGTTCATATCGTCTGCCAAGTTCGGGTTGGTGGTATCGACGAATGCGCTTGAGCGGATCGGTGGGGCGTTGGATGGTTGAGTTCTCTTTCCCATTAACAAAATTTTTATGAATGAATACGCACATCCCGAAGCCTTGGTGACCACCGATTGGGTGGCCGAACATCTTGACGATCCCGATATTCGGATCGTCGAGAGCAACGAGGACGTTCTCCTTTACAGCACGGGTCACGTGCCGGGGGCGGTTCACATCGATTGGCGAGGGGACCTGCAGGATCAGACGGTGCGGGATTACATTTCGCCGGAGGCGTTTGCAGAGCTTTGCTCCAAAAACGGAATCGGTCCGGACACCACGGTGGTTTTTTACGGGGACAAGTCGAACTGGTGGTCGTGCTACGCGCTGTGGGCGTTCCGCCTGTATGGTCACGACAAGGTTAAAATCATGGACGGCGGTCGTGACAAGTGGAAGTCGGAGGGGAAACCGATGACTCGCGACGTGCCGAAGTTGGAACCGGTCGAGTATCCGGTGCCGGCGGAGCGGAAGGACGAGGAAATTCGGGCGTTTTACGAGGAGGCTTTGGCGCAGAGTGAGGCCGGGAAGCCATTGATCGACGTGCGTTCTCCCGGCGAGTTCGTCGGTGAGGTGACGCACATGCCGGAGTATCCGCAGGAGGGTGTCCTTCGCGGTGGGCACATTCCGGGCGCGAAGAGCGTGCCATGGAAAAAAGCGACGAACGACGATGCGACGTTCAAGACCGCTGACGAGTTGCGTGAGATCTACGAGGGCGAGGCGGGGCTGACTCCGGGCTCGGACGTGGTGGCGTATTGCCGGATCGGTGAGCGGTCGAGCCACACGTGGTTCGTGCTGACCTACCTGCTCGGCTACGAGAACGTGCGAAATTACGACGGCTCCTGGACCGAGTGGGGGAACCGGGTGCGCGCTCCGATCGCGAAGGGAGCCTGAAGATTGCGGATTGCGGATTGCGGATTGCGGATTGAATGAGTGCCTATCCTGAAAAATTGCAGAAAATCGTGGACCTTTTCGAGATGCTGCCGGATCCCGAAAAACGGGAGACGTTGATCACTTACGCGGATCAGGGTGAAGCGCAGGGACCGAAGGCGGGGGAAACGTTTGATCTGGAGGACGTGCGCAAGGATGAGGAATGCACTGACACGGTCGGTGTTTTTCTGAGGGTCGACGAGGACGGTGGGGCGCACTACCGGGTGACGCTCGGGCCGCAGGTCCAGACGCTGACCAAGGCGATGACGGCGATTCTTTGCAAGGGTCTCGACGGTTGCACGATCCCGGAGGTGCTGGAGGTGCCGGCGGATTTTGTGCCAAAGATCGTGGGCGCGGATCTGGTGCGCCAGCGGAGCCAGACGGTTTATTACATCCTGACTCGGATGAAGAGTGCGGCAACGGTGCTGCGAAACCGCACTCGCGCGGCGGCGGGTGAGGTGGGTTGATCGATCGAAAGCGCGGTGCGGGCTAGATCAGCCGCTCGGCGGATCGATTTCGACAAGTCCGACTTTGGAGCTTGGTGCGAAAGGAGGGTGAACTATAAATAGACTTTATGAAATTATCCTCCACTTCACTTTTCACCGCTCTCGCTGCTGGCTCACTTCTCTTCGCTGTCGGATGCGATTCCGCCCAGGAGAATGCGCGCGAAGACGCCGCTGAACAGAAGGCCGACGCCATGGAAGAGCAGGCGGACGCAACGCGCGAATCCGCCGAAGCGAAAGCCGATTCGATGGAGGAGGCCGCCGACAACATGGCGGAGCCAGCCGAAGACGCGACGGAAGAGCGGGCGGACGCCACCCGCGAGATGGCGGAAGAAAAGGCCGACCAGACCGAAGAGCAGGCTGACGCTGTCCGCGAATCCGCCGACTGATCGGCAATCTAACGTGACTTGACGCGAGCGGCCCCAGCAATGGGGCCGCTTTGCTTTTGCAGAGCAGCCCGCGGCGGGACCGGCCGAACTAGTCGGTGTCGCGCTTCTCTTTTTTGCGGTCCTGCTTTTTCTCTTTCTTGATCTCGCGCTGACGTTCGCGCAGACGGTCGGCGCGTTCCTGCTGCTGATCGGCGATGCGTTGTTGCTCGGCGGCGGTCTGCTGTTGGTTCTGGGAGCGCTCGTTGAGGCGAGCGGCGCGGCGGTCTTGCTCGCGCTGGCGCTCGATCTCATCCTGGCGGTCATCGTCGGCCCCTCGCACTTCGCGGCGTTCGACGTAAACGTCGTCGCGGTCGTCATAATAGTCGTCGCGACGGTCATCGTAATACCCGTCGCGGCGCCGGTCGTAGCGGTCGTCGTAAACTTGGCGGGAGGACCGCGACTCGCCGAAACCGGGGATTCCGAGCCCACCAAGGCCTCCGCCACCGGTGGAACAAGAGCTGAGGGAAAGCACCGTGCCGATGGCGAGGAGGGAAGCGGTGAATCTCATGAACGATTGTTAAGGGGTGGCGTTCAATTTGGCGAGTCGACTTCGCGGGTAGCGCCGAGGTCCCAGCGGGACTCGTAGGGCTGATTGGCGAGGCGGCTGGCAACGGGGCCGTCGAGATACAGGGTGGTGCTGGGAAAGGCGATGGTGAGCCCGCGGTTGTGAATGGCGCGCATGATCTTGCAGTTGATCCGCTGGCGGACGTCCATGTATTCGAGCCAGGCGGTGCTGCGCGTGAAGTAGTAAACGAGGATGTCGAGCGAGCTGGGTCCGAAGTCGGTGAAATTGACGAGGATGAACTCGGGGTGAACGCCCTCGTCGGCGCGGAGAAGATCGCGGATGTCTTCGACGAGGCCTTCCATGTCGGCGGCGGTGGATTCGTAGGTGACGCCCACGGTCTGCTTGACGCGGCGTTTGGGCATCTTCGACCAGTTGTCGATCGACTCGTTGGCGAGGACGCCGTTCGGGATCGAGACGATGGTCTTTGGGAAGGTGCGGACCTTGGTCGAGCGGAGACCGATGGATTCGACGTTGCCGTCGATTTTGTCTCCGACTTGGATCCAATCGCCGACCTTGAAGGGGCGGTCGAGGACGATCATGAAGGCGCCGAAGCCATTTTTAATGGAGTCCTGGGCGGCGAGGGCCACGGCGGCCGTGCCGAGGCCGAGGGTGGCGATGAGGCCGGTCAAGTTGTAGCCGAGGTTGTCGACAACCATGAGGACGCCGACGATGAGAACGAAGATCCGGAGAGTCCGCTTGATGAGGGGGGCGAAACCGGCGGCGGCGGATCCGGGGCGGCTCCCGAGGCGGTCGCCGATCTGATTGGCGATCAGGTCGGTGAGCCGGACGAGGGCCCAGACGATGGTCGCCATGCCGGCGGCGCGGATGACGTTGCCGGCGAAGCGAATGACGGTGGCCTCGAGCGGAAGAATGATGACGGCGAGGTAGATGCCGAGGAGAAGAAGGAAAAGCGAGAGGGGTCGCTCGATGGCGATGAGAACGTCTTCGTTGAGCTTGTTTTTCTTCCGGGCGGCGAGTCGTCGCAAACCGCGTAAGATGAGGCTGATCACGATCCCGCGGAAGGCGAGAAAGGCGAGGAGAATGCAGAAACTCGAGAGAAGCTGTCCGAGCGTGAATCCGAAAAAGTCGGTCTCGAGCACTCTCCGAAATTGGAGGGTGACGGAGCGGGCCGCCTTGCGGTCGCGGGTGACGGCGTCGGTGACGTTTTCGACCTTCTCGGTGACGGCTTTGACGGCGGTGGTGACGGCTTCCTGCGCGGGGAGCGGGGTGGGCTCGGGGGTTGGCGTGGGCTCGGGGGTGACGGTCTCCTCGGCGGTGGCGGCGGCCGTTTCGGTGGCGGCGGGGTAGGAGGGGGCGAGCGGGTTGCCGGTGCGGCGGTTGCCGGGGGTTTCTTGCGGGAAGGCGCTCGGCAGGAGAGCCGTAACGAGAAGAACGATGAAGATGCGTGACATGGGAGCGGGGGGTGTCTCTGTCGCGCGAGCGAGGGTGGAGGTCAAGCCCGCGCGGGTGCAAATTTTCGGGTTTCGTTCGAGGGAGAAGTCAGCGACGGTGCGGCTCGTTTCTATGGAGCTTGCGCTGATTGATGGGATCGGGCCGTTTTTTCGCGGTTACCGGAAGAGGCGGATCAATTGGTCGAAGGTTCCGTTTGATCATCTGGAGCTGGTGGGAGACGCAGCGGATGCGCAGTGGGCGGAGATCGAGGCGGAGATGGGGGTCTTCGCGGAGCGGGTGCGGGAGCTGGGATTCACCGCGGTGACGTTAGACGACGTGGCGCATCTGGCGGAGGACGGTTGGTATGAAGACGAGGTGCGGATCGAGATTGCGGGGATGCGGGAGCGGTTTCGGAGAGTTTTCGCCGTGATCCGCGGGGCCGGTCTGGGGATTTACGTTACGTCGGATTATTTGACGACGACGGCGGCGGTGGATCGTCGGCTCGGGAAATCGCAATCGTCGGCACGGGAGTGGTACGCGGCGCTGGTGGGGAGATTTCTGGCGGATTTCCCGGAAGTGGACGGGGTGATTCTGCGAATCGGTGAAAGTGATGGGTTGGACGTGGAGGGGCGGTTGCGGAGTCGGCTGATGCTGCGCTCGGCGGACGCGGTGAACCGGCTGCTGCGGGAATTGTTGCCGGTGTTTGAGAAGGCGGGACGGCGGTTGGTGCTGCGGACGTGGACGGTGGGGGCGCATCTGATCGGCGATTTGATCTGGAATCCGCTGCGGTTGTCGCGGGCGGTGGAGGGGATCGACTCGCGGGCGCTGGTGGTCTCGATGAAATACGGGGAATCTGATTTTTTCCGGTATCTGTCGCTGAACCGTCAATTTTTCCGGATCGATCTGCCGAAGATCATCGAGTTTCAGGCGCGCCGGGAATACGAGGGCGCGGGGGAGTATCCGTCGTTCATCGGGTGGGACTGCGAGCACTACGCGAAGGAGTTGGCGGGCGCGACGGGGGTGATCGGGATGTCGGTGTGGTGTCAGACCGGGGGGTGGCACGGCTGGCGGCGGCTGGCGTTTTTGGACGCGGACGCGGTGTGGATCGAGCTGAACGTGGCGGCGGCGATCGGGGTGGTGAAGGATCGGCTGTCGGTGGAGGAATCGGTGGAGCGCTACGTGGGCGGGGAGCGGGCGGCGGCGACGTTGGAGTTGCTGCGGCGTTCGGACGAGGTCGTGCGGGAGCTGCTCTACATCGAGGAGTTTGCGCGGCAGCGTCTGTATTTCCGGCGGGTGCGCATTCCGCCGCTGCTGCAGGTTTACTGGGACACGATTTTCATCAACGACGCGACGCGAAAGGTGCTGTCGCACTTCGTGCACGACCCGGAGCGGGCGATTCGGGCGGGGGAAGCGGCTTTCGGAAATTTCGAACGGATGGAGGCGTGCGCGGAGGTGGCGGGATTGCCGATGGAGGACATTCGATTCATGCGGGACACGTTTCACATCGTTCTGCTGGCGCGGCGGTATTACCTGCTGCCATTCGAACCGGAGCTTGGGGAGGTCATCGAAGAGGCGAAGCGCAGATATAAGAAGCGGTGGCCCCGGAAGGTGCGGCAGCGATACCGGGTGCGGACGTCGTTTGCACCGACGCACGTGAAGCGGCGGACGATCGCCTGGGTGAGCCGGTTGGTGATCCGGAACCAACCCGAGTATCGGACGGTGTATGATCGGTTGTTTACTTTGCGGGTGCTGTCGTGGGTTTACCGGTTATTCAAGGTGCGGCATCAGAAGGCACTGCCGAAGTTTCTGCGGAAGAGCGCGATGGGGGTGGATGCGGTGTTTAAGTGAGGAGGGGGGAGTTTTCAGCTTTCAGGTTTTGCGGGTTGGGGGCTTTCTGGTGACGGGTCTCTATTCGTCGACCAATACGAGATGTCGCTTATTTAGAATTGTTCTTGATCCAGTTCTTTGGCGTGGCACCTTGACGGAGTGAAAATCGAAATCGACACGCATTACGCAGAAACCATCTCCGGGGTGGGGTTGCGCGACACGCCGCAGCGGCGGCACGTGTATGATTTGCTGCTCACGAAGCGCGATCACCCGACGGCGACGGAGGTGTTCATGCGGGCGAAGGAGGGGATGCCGACGATCTCGCTGGCGACGGTTTACAATAGCCTGGAGACGTTGGTGGGTTGTGGGCTGGTGAAACAAGTTCACGTCGATCGGGAGCCGACGCGGTTTTGCCCGAATCTCGAGGAGCACGGTCATTTCGTGTGTGACGCGTGCCACACCGTTTTTGACGTTGATCTGGCTTCTGGCCGGACGGTTGGTCGCACCTGGGAGCTGCCGAATGGCTTCACGGTGACGACGCACGAAGTTTCGCTGCGCGGGGTCTGCGCGGCTTGCAATTCCAAATAAACATTCCAAATGAGCAGTCTGAAAATCGAAAATCTTCACGCGAACATCGGCGATCAACCGATCCTGAAGGGTCTCAATCTCGAAGTGCCGAAGGGCGAGGTCCACGCGATCATGGGTAAGAACGGGTCCGGCAAGAGCACGCTGGCGAAAGTAATGGCGGGGCATCCGGATTACGAAGTCACGGACGGGGCCGTTTACATGGACGGGGTCAACATCCTCGAGATGGAGGAGCCGGACGAGCGGGCGCGCGCGGGATTGTTCCTGGCGTTTCAATATCCGAACGAGATTCCGGGCGTGACGATCGCGAATTTTATCCGCGCGGCGGTGCAGTCGCGGTTGCCGAAGGGCGAGGAGCTGGAGGCGACGGATTACTACGGTCGGCTTTACGAGAAGATGGATGAACTCAAGATTCCGCGGACTTTCACGTCGCGGTCGGTGAACGATGGGTTCTCCGGCGGGGAGAAGAAGCGCTGTGAGATTTTGCAAATGGCGATGCTCGAGCCCAGCTACGCGGTTTTGGATGAGACGGATTCCGGGTTGGACATCGATGCGTTGAAGGTCGTGTCGGACGGCGTGAACGCGCTCCGCGGGCCGGATCGCGGTATTTTGATGATTACGCATTACCAGCGGCTCTTGAATTACATCGTGCCCGACCGGGTGCACGTGATGGTCGACGGACGTATCGTGTTGAGCGACGACAAGGATCTGGCTTTGAAGCTGGAAGCGGAAGGTTACGATTGGGTGACGGCGGACGCGGCGGCGGCCTGAGGCGGCTGGCCATTGAGAAAACAAACGAAAAGGAACGACGAATTATGAATGCGACGGAAACCAAGCCAGACAAGGCGGACTTCGACATCGGTGGAGACATCGGAAATTTCAGCTACGAAATGGACTACGCGTACGACGCGGGGACGGGGCTGTCGGAGGACACGATCAATTACATCGCGGACGTGAAGAAAGATCCGGAGTGGATCCGGAAATTCCGTCTCGATGCTTACAAGAAGTTCCTCGAGAAGCCGATGCCGACGAATTGGGCGAGCACGGATCTGGAGAACATCATCTTCGAGAAAATCCGCTATTACCTGTCGCAGGGTCAGGTGCCGAGTCGGACGTGGGACGACGTGCCCGATGAGATGAAGGAGACGTTCGAGCGCTTGGGGATTCCGGAGCAGGAGCGGAAGTTTCTGGCGGGTGTCGAGGCGCAGTTCGACAGCGAGGCGGCGTATTCCAACATCAAGGCGGCGGTCGGCGAGCAGGGTGTGATCTTCGTGGGTAGTACCGAGGGGCTGCACAAGCACCCGGAGATCTTCAAGAAGTGGTTTGGGAAAGTGATCCCGACCGGGGACAACAAGTTTAGTGCTTTGAATAGCGCGGTCTTCAGCGGTGGAAGTTTCATTTACGTGCCACCGGGCGTGAAGGTGAAGCACCCGCTACAGGCGTATTTCCGGATCAACGCGCAGAGCTTTGGACAGTTTGAGCGGACGTTGATCATCGCGGACGAGGGCAGTGAGGTCATGTACATGGAGGGGTGCACGGCTCCGAAGTTCGAAACGTCGACGCTGCACAGCGCGGTGGTGGAATTGGTCGCGCTGAAGGGTGCGAAGATCCAATACGTGACGGTTCAGAACTGGAGTTCGAACGTGTTCAATCTCGTAACGAAGCGGGGCGTGGCGCACGAGGACGCGGAGGTCAAGTGGATCGATTGTAACATCGGATCAAGGTTGACGATGAAGTATCCGGGCGTCGTGATGAAGGGGAAGCGGGCTCGCGGCGAGGTGATCAGTATCGCGCTGGCCGGCGACGGGCAGCACCAGGATACTGGTGCAAAGATGATCCACGCGGCGGACGACACGACGTCGAACATCGTTTCGAAGTCGATCAGCGTCGGTGAAGGCCGCGCGACGTATCGCGGGATGGTGCATCTGCCGAAGCACTTAAAGGGCTGCAAGAACAACACGGAGTGCGACGCGCTCTTGATCAATTCGAGCAGTCGGACGGACACGTATCCGGCCATCGTGGCACGCGGTCAGCAGAACGCTTGTCAGCACGAGGCGAGTGTGAGTCAGATCAGCGCGGAGCAGATTTTTTACATGCAGCAGCGGGGTCTGACCGAGGCGCAGGCGATGAGCTTGGCGGTGAATGGATTCGTCAACGATCTGGTTCGGGAATTTCCGATGGAATACAGCGTCGAGCTGAAGCGGCTGATTGATCTCGAGATGGAAGGCTCGGTCGGGTAACCGCGCTGGCGAGTCGGATTGGGTCGTAAAAGGTAGAACGTAAATGAGTGGAGTGGCGATGGAGAGCGAGCGGGCAGCGGTATTCGGCGAGGAGTCGAGCGGGGCGGGATTGACCTTCCGAGAAACGGAGGGCTTTCCCGGTTGGTTCCGGGAGGAGCAACGGAAGGCTTGGGCGGAATTTGAATCGGCGGCGCGTCCGACTCGCAGGGATGAGGCCTGGCGGTTTGCGTCGGTGAAAAACGCGGACGTCGATTCTTTTGGTTTGGCGGCCGAGGTGGCGAGCGAAGGACGTCTGATCAATTCGTCGGTGCTGGGTGACGAATGGGCGGCGAAATTTGTTTTTGGAAACGACCGTTTGCTTCATCGGGACGTGGCTGGCTTGCCCGACGGTGTGACCGTCGTCTCACTCGAGGAAGCGGCGGGTCACCACGAAGAGATTTTCCGGAAATTTTTCATGTCGCAGCCCGTCGAGTTGGGTTCGCACCGGTTGGCGGCTCTGCACCGGGCGATGGTCAGTGGCGGGGTGTTGGTGCACGTGCCGGCGAACGTCGAAGTAGCGCTGCCGATCGAGGTTCACTATTGGGTCGAAGGCGCAGGCGCCTCGGTTTTCCCTCACACGCTCGTTGTCTGTGAGGCCAACAGCAAAGTGACCGTGGTCGATCGGTTCCGATCGGCGGACGGCGAGAGCGCCATGGCGTGTGGGGTTAACGACCTGCACGCGGGCCCAGGTTCGCACTTAAATTACGTTGCCGTCCAGGACTGGAGTCTTGGTGGGACGGCCTTTCACCTGAACTCGACGATCGTCGAACGCGACGCGACGGCGACAGCTTTGGCCATTAATCTCGGTGGACGGTACATCCGGGGCGAAAGCCTCAGTCGGATGGTTGGAGCTGGATCGCGAAGTGTCATGCTTTCGATCAATCCGGTTGACGGTGATCGGGAAATCGACCAGCGAACGCTGCAAGATCATTCCGCGCCGAATGCGACCAGCGATTTACTGTATCACAATTCGTTGGACGACACGGCGCGCACGATCTTTGCCGGCTTGATCAAGGTAGCAGAAGGTGCGCATCAGACGGACGCTTACCAAAAGGTGAAAAATCTGCTTCTCAGCGACGACGCGGAAGCGAATTCGATGCCGGGACTGGAAATCCTGGCGGATGAAGTTCGGTGTTCCCACGGTGCGACTTCTGGTCAGATCAATGAAGACGAAGTTTTTTACATGCAGGCACGCGGTATCCCCGCTCGGCTCGGTCGGCGGCTGATTCTGGCGGGATTTTTCGATGACCTGCTTGCGCGGATCGACGACAAGGCTCTACGAGGGAAGCTGAGCGGTCTGTTGCACGAGCGGCTGGGCGTTCCGAGATTGTAGTTCTGGCAGGGTCGAGATTTGGCGTCTTTTGGCGACGCGCTCGCGGGATCTGGGGTGTTCGGGCAGATTGTTTGCGCTTTGGTTCGTTCCGCATTCAGCGTAGGGGAAGGGAATGAATCGCGGTCTTCTTATCTACAATGCGGGGGCCGGAGGGGACGACGAGGCTTCCTGCGAGGATCTGGTTAGACGGTTAGACGCACTGGGCGTTTCCGTCGAAGCCGTCGAGATGGAAAAGGGGCGGGATCCGTCCGAAGTCGCGAGAGAGGTCCTCAAGTCGGAACCGCCTTTTGTCCTCGTCGCTGGGGGGGACGGGACCGTCGAAGCGGTGGCCACCGAGTTCATTGGAAGAAAAATCCCCCTCGGAGTTATTCCCTGCGGGACCTACAATAACTTCGCGAAAAGCCTTGGCATCCCCGACGACGTTGATGGCGCGTGCGAGATCATTGCGCGCCGGGATGCGCAGCCCATGGACATCGGCGTTGCCAACGGCTTGCCGTTTTTCGAATGCGCTGGAATGGGCCTCGATGCGGAGGTTTTTCCTCTTAGTGAGGAAGTCAAAGAGGGCGGATTTTCAAAGCTGTTTGCACTTCTCCGGAAAGCATTCCGGTATCCTCAGCAGATCTTCGAGATCGAGCTCGACCGCGATTTCTTGGACGCATTGGTCCCCTCGACCGATCGCCATGCGATCAAAATGGCTCGACGCATCCGAGGTTCATCTCGGCAAAAACTCCGGGTTCGGGCGCTGATGCTGACGGTGTCGAATGGTCCGTTCTACGGCATGAATTTTGCCGTCGCTCCCGAAGCACAGGTTGACGACGGAATGCTAACCGTCAGTATTTTTAAACGTTTCAGCAAGTTGGAGCTCGGTTGGCATTTTCGCTCAATCAGTGCTGGTCACCGGGCTTACTCACCGAAGTCGATTCAGCTACGCGTGAAGAAAATTAAAATTTCTGGCCCCAGGCCGATCGAACGCCATTTAGACGGGAGGTCCGTCGAGGGTTGGCCGGTCGAGTTCGAGCTTGAGTCGGCGGCTTTGCTCGTTATGAAGTGAGCAGTAGATAGGTGGCAGGCATCAGTGTGCCACCTGATCACAGACTCCGTCACCGAAAGAAATTGATTGCCATGTGGGCCGCCTGACGGCACTTTATATCAAACCTCAAACAAGCCATGACCAAATTCTCAAGCCTACTCCTCGCTGGTGCCCTAGCATTTTCTGCGGTCGCGCCCCAGCTCTCTGCTCAGAGCGTCGTTCGTCAGTTCAAAGACGATCTCGACAAAAAGCTCGGAAGCAAAAAGAACGCCGCAGCCGCTAAGGCGATTGCTCGCGTCATCAAGAAGTTCACTCGTCGGCAGCCTGAGAAGTCGGTTGCTTTTGCCCGTATCGGCAACCGTTCCCTCAAAAAGGCAGTGAAGAACAATCTTCGCGGAGCGGCAGCGCTCACGATCCTCAAGGGCACAGCCCGTGGCTTCATCGGAGCCAACGGCGTTCTCGATCGTCGTTTCGACCGATTCGTTCGGTTGGTGATCCGCAAACTTCCAAACAGCGAGAAAACCTCTTCGACCTTGCAGCCGATCGCTGACGCCTTGATCAAGGTCAATCGTTCACGTGGCGGGAGTGCCCAGCAGGACCAGGTGATTGCTGATTTGGTCTTCCGGGCCGGTGGTGAGCAGCCACCAGTGGTTTCGTAACTGGAGCAACAACCCTTCTTTTAAAAAGGCGGAGTCTCACGACTCCGCCTTTTTCTTTTTTTCTCCGACAGACGTTATGAATTTTGGCGCCGATGGTTACCAAAATCGCGGATTCGCAGTCGCCTCAGATCCGACGTCCAACTCACGCACGACATGAAGTGGATACGGTGGTCGTTCGTCGTGGCCGTAGGGCTATTGTTGGTCGTTGCCGGGGTTGTGATTTTGATCTTCACCGGTTGGAAGGCGGAACGCGTCGACGAGCTCGCGTGCGGTAGCCGCGTCGCCAATACGGCCAATGGTCCGGTTGAATACGCCGTCTCGGGTGAGGGGAAGGCCGTGTTGGTTTTACACGGGGCTCCCGGCGGCTATGACCAAGCACTCGTTATCGGCAAGACGTTGGCGGCTGCGGGGTTCAGAGTGATCGCACCGTCTCGGCCGGGTTATCTGAGGACCCCTCTCGAATCGGGACTATTCTTTTCGGAGCAGGCGGACTTGATGGGGGCTCTGCTGGACGAGTTAAAAATCAACAGCGTTTCAGTCGTCGGGTTCTCGGCAGGTGCGAGCACGGCTGTCAGTTTCGCGCAGGCGTTTCCACATCGCACGCGGTCGGTCGTATTGATTTCACCGCTCTCTCAGACTTCTGACTTGAATCCTTCAGATGAACGGACGTCGATTTTGCTCGAGGAAGAGACGCTCATGCGAACTACGGGAGACATGGGATCGTGGGCGCTGGCAGAAGGTGTGAAACGGGTGCCGAGGCATATTGCCGATGCAATTCTTTCGATTGATTCTGATCTCGAAGAATCTGAGCGCAGGAACGTGGTGGATGCTTTGTTGGAGAGCGATGAACGGATGGCGTTCCTGGAGGACTTTCTGATGACCTTAGCCCCACTGAGCGGACGAGAAAGTGGCACGCGGAATGACCTGTTGATGTTAAAGGCCGGAGCGCAGATGGACTTTTCCAACGTGGAGATGCCGGTTCTGGTGGTGGAGGGTCGGTCTGACGCGACGCCTGAATGGACAGATTTGGATCGCGCGGTCGAGAGCGCGCCGAACGCTCGGCACTACGAAGTGGAGGATGCCGGCCGGTTGGTTTGGTTGGGACCCAACGCAGAGGAGGTCGACTCGACGATTCTATCGTTCCTAAGGGGTGACGAGTCACCTGAGAATGAAGCTGAGGTGCCGTGAGTGCGGCGTGGACCGGAAATTCATCGGGGGCGTGAGCGGTTCCGAGGTAGGTTGATCTGACAAGGCGATGGATTTCTTCGAACATCAAACGCGGGCTCGGCGGAAGACGGGTTGGTTGATCCTCTATTTCGTCCTGGCGATTCTCGGGATCATCGCCGCTTTGCAGGTGGCGCTAGCGTTCGCTACGGGGGTGCCGTTTTTAGACCTCGAATTGCTGGGTCTGATTTCCGCCGGTGTGCTGTTGATCGTAACCGCTGGTTCTTTGTTCAAATTTTTCGAACTCTCGAGGGGAGGAGGGGTGGTCGCCGAGATGCTGGGCGGAAGTTTGGTTGGGCCGCAGACGACGGATCTTCGTGAGATCCAATTGCGAAACGTTGTCGAGGAGATGTCGATCGCTTCGGGTGTCCCGGTGCCTGATGTTTACGTCTTGGGTGGGGAAAATGGTATCAACGCCTTCGCGGCGGGAAATGGCCCGGGCGATGCTGTCGTCGCCGTGACTCGAGGCACGTTGAATTCGCTGACACGTGATGAGCTTCAGGGAGTGATCGCTCACGAGTTCAGTCACATTCTCAACGGCGACATGCGAATGAATCTCCGGCTAATCGGCGCGCTGAACGGAATTTTGTTACTGGCGATTCTCGGAAGGATTCTTCTCCGCACTGGTTTCTGGACTGGGGGGCGGGTGCGGACCAACCGGGAGAACGGGAACGGGCAGATTCCCATTGTCGCCGTCGGGCTGGTGCTGCTGATCGTCGGATCAATCGGACTACTTTTCGCAAAAATGATCAAAGCGGCGGTCAGTCGGCAGAGAGAATTTCTGGCTGACGCGTCCGCGGTCCAGTTCACCCGAAACCCGGATGGGATCGCGGGTGCTCTATTTAAGATTGGCCGGGCGTCATCTTTGCTGGCAACGCCCCGGGCGGATGAAGCCAGCCATCTCTTCTTCGGAAACGGAGTGGGCGGGGCTTTCGCGGGGATGTTTGCGACCCATCCTCCGATCGATGAGAGAATTGCTGCGGTCGCTCCGAACTTCGATGCCGCTACCGTCGGGCGAGATGAAGCGCGACGGCCAGTCGAGCTGCCGACATCTTCCCCGAGGCCTTGGACCGACGCCGCTGGGTCCCTGACGGCGAGAAACATCGCGTTGGCTGCAGCGGGGTTAACGATGCTCCCGACGTTTGCGAAGGGTGCTACTCGGGAGAGCGCGTCGGCCGTAAGCCTCGTGTATGCGTTTCTTCTGAGTGACGATAAGTCAACGAGGGCGGCCCAGCTCGAGTCGCTTGGTGGACCGGAAGTGCAACGCAGGCAGGTGTTGGTTGATTTTGCGCGGCGCTCCGAGATTCCCCGCGAGTCCTGGCTCTCAGTCATCGACCTGTGTTTCCCCGCCCTTCGGCATCTCTCCCCGGACCAATATCGGACATTCCGCTCGGAGGTGCGTCGCCTTACCGATGCTGACGGGAAGGTCGAGCTGTTCGAATACGTTCTTCAGAAAGCACTCGTCAGGCACCTCGACTGCTACTACGGAAAGACGAACGAGCCCGTTGAGCGGTATCGGTCGGTCATTCCGCTGCTTCCTGATCTGGTCACCGTAATGCTCGCGTTGGCCTGGTTCGACTCGGAGAATCCGGCGCAGCGACAGGAATCTTTCGCGGCCGGAGTGGACTCGCTCAATCTCACGCCGGATGCCTATCCACCGCAGTCGGTCGAAGCGGTCCGGTTGGATGCCGTCGACCGCGCTTTGGATCGCCTTGCGCAAGCCAACGGGCCAACGAAAAGAAAGATCTTGGTGGCTTGTGGCCGCGTCGTTACCGCGGACGAGCGGATCGAGCCGAGACAAGGAGCGCTCCTTCGCGCGGTGGCCGATACTCTCGGATGCCCGATTCCGCCGTTCGCAACCGAGCCGGCGGTGGAGTCTGCATGAGGTGGATCGGTCAGGCTGACTTCGCGCGGTACGCAGCGGAGCTAACGAATGCTCATCGAGTTGGGACCGGATACGACGAGTGGGTTGACCGTTTCGGTGATGATTTTCTGATCAGCAGCCCGCGCGACGGAGACCGGTTGGTGAAAGATTTGATGGAGTGGGCCCAGATAACGGGGCTACAGATTGAGCGGGTCTTTTATCGGCCGCTCGTGAAACAGCCTGGAAGGAGCGATGTCCCCCAACAGGTATGGGGGACGAGCGGCGGGGCATTGACGCGGGTCGTCGAGGAGCGCGGACTAAGGTTCGAAATCGACTTTGGGGCCGGCTACTCGGTGGGGCTGTTTTGCGATCAACGCGATAATCGAAATTACCTGGAGAGTCTTTTGCCGGCGCGAACCTTGAATTGCTTTGCATACACGTGTGCCTTCTCGGTCGCCGCAGCGAGGGCCGGTGCGCGAACGCTGAGCGTTGATTTGGCAAAGAGAGCTCTAGATCGAGGGCGGAAGAATTTCGAACTCAACGATCTGATGGCGTCGGGACGACACCGATTCTTCGCCGACGACGTCTTTCAGGTTCTTCCACGATTGGCGCGCCGTGGTGAACGCTTCGACGTGGTCGTCGTCGATCCGCCAACTTTCTCGCGGGGAAAGTCGGGGAGAGTGTTTCGGGCGGTCGAGCATTTTTCGTCATTGGTCGAGCTGGCGGGTGGATTGGTCGAGGATGGGGGGCGGCTGTTGCTTTCGACGAACTCTCGCGAGTGTGACGCACAAACGCTCCTTGGCTTCACGAGTGGGTGGGTCACTGACGATGCCGCACCGATTATGGCGCGATGCGAGGCTGGAAGATCCGCGAGCGTATGGGTGCGTCGGTGATTCGCTTGGAGAATGAAAGGAAGCGATCCGAGGGGTGGCGTTCGGCTCTGCTGAAATTCTCAAATGGGGTCTGAGCGATTGTATCGAATCGAAAATGTGACGGTTTGGACCTGCCGTGTGTTTCCGAAGAAGCTGAAGATTGCCTAACGAGGTCCCGGCTATTACGTATCTACGGTTATGGCCGCAGTAACCCTCCGAAACATCAAGAAGGTCTATCCCGGTGAGAAGAAAGGCACGGATGTCACCGCCGTGGACAACTTCAACCTCGAGATTGAAAATCGTGAATTCATGGTCTTCGTCGGCTCATCAGGGTGCGGAAAAAGCACGACGCTGAGAATGATCGCGGGCCTCGAGGAGATCTCGGACGGGGATCTACTGATTGGAGACAAACGCGTGAATGACACCCCGCCGAAGGATCGCGACATCGCGATGGTCTTCCAGAATTACGCTCTCTACCCGCACATGTCCGTCCGGGACAACATGGCGTTCGGATTGAAGATTCGAAAATATCCGAAGACGGAAATCAACAAGCGGGTGAATGAGGCTGCCGAGATCCTGGGACTCTCGGAACTTCTCGACCGAAAACCGAAAGCACTTTCAGGGGGACAACGTCAGCGAGTGGCGGTGGGTCGAGCCATTGTGCGTCAACCGAAGGTGTTCCTGTTCGACGAACCGTTGTCGAATCTCGACGCGAAGATGCGGGTTCAGATGCGGACGGAGCTGACAAAGCTTCATCAGCGTCTGCAGGCGACGATGATTTACGTCACGCACGATCAGGTCGAGGCCATGACCATGGGAACGCGGATCGTGGTGATGAGCCACGGCGTGATCCAGCAAGTCGACACGCCGCTAAAGTTATACAACGAGCCGAAAAATCTGTTCGTAGCCGGATTTCTCGGGAGTCCGCAGATGAATTTTGTCAAAGGAACGCTTTCCGGGACGCCCGAGGGCATCAAGTTCAAAGAATTGGGGACTGGGACAATCGAGCTGGACCTCGGGTCCCGGTCGCCGGCGATCGCCGCCTACGTGGGGAATGAAGTGACCCTTGGTGTGCGCCCGGAAGATTGCACTGTTGTCGAGAACGCGGTCGGGAAGGCGGGGCGAAATGAGTTTGCGGCGGTTATCGATCTCGTCGAGCCGATGGGTTCCGAGACCTACTTCTATCTGACGACGGGTGAGCACAGTCTGATTAGCCGCAGCCACCAAGGAGCGGATCACACCGCGAGTGCGCGCCGGATGCGCTTCGCAGTGGATGCGGATCGGGTCCACCTGTTTGATCCGCAAACGACAAACCGAATCGTTTAGGAGTTAACCCGCTGGGCGCAATGTTCGCCCCGGCTGAGGGAAGGGGCTTTCTCCGCCCGCTGCCCATTGCGCAGAGGCTCGGGACGGAGGCTTAACGTTACCCGGTGCGCCCGCAGCAGTTTTTGAATTTTTTACCACTGCCGCAAGGGCACGGGTCGTTGCGGCCAACGCGAGGTTGTTCGCGCTTCATTGGGATTTCCAACTTCGGTTTCTCGGCTGGCTCCTCTTCCTCGCCATCCTCGTCTTCCATCTGTTCGGCGGCTGAGCCCCCGAGAGTCAGATCGCCGCTGAGCATGCCGTGGCGGAGACTTTGTGGGAGTGTCGAGAGGAGTTTTTCGAAAGCTTGGAGGTTCGTCGTGCTACGGAAGAGATTGTTAAGGACTTCGCCGCGGATGTTGTCCATGAGCTCGACGAACATGGCGTAACCGTCGTTCTTGTATTCGACGAGTGGGTCTTTCTGACCGAAGGCGCGGAGGGAGACCGCTTCGCGCAGTCCGTCCATGGCGTAGAGATGTTCCTGCCAGAGACGGTCGATGGCGTTGAGGATGATGTAACGCTCTAGGCCCTTGAGCGCCGTCGGCTCTTCGATGGCGGCCTTCTGTTCATAAGCGTGCTTGATGGTCTCGATGAGATATTCGGAGTTCTCCTCGATGCTTTTCCCTTCGAGGCTTGCTTTGTCAGCGGAGAGTCCGAGCGGAAACGTTGTGTTCAGCCAATTCAGAAGACCGGCGTAGTCGGGTTCGATCTCGTTTTCGGGGGTCTCGAGAAATTGGCGAACCTGCGCCGGAACAACTTCGTCGATGACTTCGTAAATCATCGAGCGTGGATCATCGGTATCCATGACCTCGTTGCGGTAGCCGTAAACGACTTCGCGCTGCTGGTTCATGACGTCGTCGAACTCGAGCGTCCGTCGCCGGATCATGTAGTTGCGCTGTTCCACGCGCTTCTGGGCTGTTTCGACGCTTTTATTCAGCCAAGGATGTTCGAGTTCCTCGCCTTCCTTCATGCCGAAGGTCTCCATGATTTTCGTCATTCGGTCGCTGGCGCCGAAGTTCCGCATGAGATCGTCTTCGAAGCTGACGAAAAATTTCGATAGGCCCGGATCACCCTGACGGGCACAGCGACCGCGGAGCTGTCGGTCGATGCGGCGGGATTCGTGACGTTCGGTGCCGATGACGTAGAGCCCGCCTGCGTCGATAACGCCTTCCCCGAGTTTGATGTCGGTTCCGCGACCAGCCATGTTGGTCGAGATGGTGACGGCGCCGGGCAAGCCGGCGCGCTGGACGATTTCCGCTTCTTGAAGGTGAAACTTCGCGTTCAGAACGGTGTGGGGAATCTTTTCGCGCTTCAGCATTCGGCTCATCACTTCGGATGATTCGACGCTGGCCGTGCCGACGAGGACGGGTTGGTTGCGGGCGTGAGCGGTGCGAATCTCTTCGACGACGGAATTATACTTCTCGCGCCGGGTCTTGAAGATGATGTCGTTGCTGTCGACGCGAGCGACGGGGCGGTTGGTCGGGATGACGTTGACGTCGAGTCCGTAGATGTCGTTGAACTCGTTGGCCTCGGTCTCGGCGGTGCCCGTCATGCCAGCGAGTTTGTCGTAGAGGCGGAAATAGTTTTGGATCGTGATCGTGGCGAGCGTTTGAGTTTCGCGGTCGATTTGGACGCCTTCCTTGGCTTCCACGGCCTGATGAAGGCCGTCGCTCCAGCGCCGTCCGGCCATTTTACGCCCGGTGAAGGTATCAACGATGATGACCTTGTTTTCTTCGACAACGTATTCGACGTCGCGTTCGTAGAGGCAGTAAGCCTTGAGGAGCTGCGTGATGTTGTGAATGCGCTCGGACTGCGCGTCGCAGAAGGCCTGGCGCGAAGACTTGGCTTCGGCTTTCTCGGCGTCGGAGAGCCCGGAATTCGTCTCGATGTCGGCGAATTCCGTGAGGAGATCGGGAAGGACAAATGCGTCCGGGTCGTCGGGGTTGAGAAAATTGCGACCTTTCTCGGTGAGGTCAGCGTCGTGCTGACGCTCGTCGACGGTGAAAAACAAATCTTCCTTGAGCTCGATGAGCTGCTCTTTCGTCGAGTTGTCCTGAAAGAAATACAGCTCAGCCTTGTCGATGAGGCGGCGCATCTCGGGGTCCTCCATGGCGCGGGTCAGCTGTTTGTTGCGCGGTTGGCCGAACTTGACCTTCAGCAGCTGGCGAGCGCCAAGCTCGCGATCTTCCTTGGCTCCTTTGTCGATCAGTTCGCGCCCTTCAGTAACGAGGCGGGAACAGAGTTGGTTCTGACGTTTGACGAGCTGATCGACGAGCGGTTTGAAGCGATCGTATTGGTGCGTCGAGACCGTGGCCGGACCGCTGATGATGAGCGGCGTGCGGGCTTCATCGATGA
Source organism: uncultured Verrucomicrobiae bacterium (assembly GCA_963749035.1). Classification (GTDB taxonomy): domain Bacteria; phylum Verrucomicrobiota; class Verrucomicrobiia; order Chthoniobacterales; family JAATET01; genus CAVVKW01. Next base: position 1,518,965 of record CAVVKW010000004.1, on the reverse strand, counting down.
GGATGGAGTCGACCTCATCAACGATGGCGTAGTAGTGGCGGCGCTGAACCTGCTGATCGCGTGAAGACGCCATGCCGTTGTCCCGCAGGTAGTCAAAACCAAACTGAGCGTTTGTGCCGTAGGTGATGTCTGCCTCGTATTGCTGACGCCGCTCGGTCGGGTTCTGGTCTTCTTGGATGCAACCGACGGTAAGGCCAAGGAACTCGTAGAGTTGAGCCATCCACTGGGAATCGCGGAGCGCGAGGTAATCATTCACCGTGACGACGTGCACACCGCGGCCGGAAAGGGCGTTGAGGTAAACCGGTGCTGTCGCGACGAGCGTCTTTCCTTCGCCGGTGGCCATCTCGGCGATGCGTCCTCGATGAAGAACCATCCCGCCAACCAGCTGGACGTCGAATTGCACCATGTTCCAGACGACGGGTTGATCGCAGACGGTGAATTGTCGCCCGCAGAGCCGCCGGGCCGCGTCTTTCGCCACGGCAAAGGCTTCCGGGAGAAGCTCGTCGAGACGGGCTTGGAGCTCGTCGTTGTCGGTGATGTGGCTTAGCTCCGCCTTCCAGTTGGCGGTCTTCTGTCGGAGGGCGTCGTCGGAGAGGCTCTGCAGAGATTCTGCGGTTTCGTTGATCTGTCTGACCAGCGGTTGCATCGACTTGAGCTCACGGACGTTTTTCGAGCCAACGATCGCTTTGATTAACCAATTTATCATGCCTTGAGTGCCCGGACTTTCCCTGCCGGGGAATGGAGAATCAACGGCGGATTGAGCTTCTTGTAAATGGCAAATCGGGCTACTGCCGATGGTAAGCGGAGTGTCCTCGCCGTGTTCGCTTCCCGCTAGCGAGCGGAAGGTGACGGAGAAAGGGCTGTCGGTTCAAGGCGTCCAAGGAGGCTGTTCCGATCACCGTTGGATCATTGGGCGGCTGATTCCCGTCAGGACCGCTTCTGCATCGACCTCGACCTCGCGCTCGGATCCGAGGATTTCGAGAAGAATTCCGACCCGCTGCCGGGCGGGGATCACTCGCGTGACAATCGTCTGGATTCCGGAGTAGGGACCCGAAATGATCTTGACCTCATCACCGGTCTGGAGCGTGTCGGGAATCATGATGATCTCCTCGGACGGCGGCATACTTTCGCGAACGGCCGAAATGACTTCCGCCGGAACGATGGCGGGAGTCCCGCCGAAGGACAGAATTTTCGCGACCCCGCGGGTTGCGTTGACGTGGCGCATCTGCTCGACGATATCGAACTTCGCGAAGAGATATCCGGGAAAAAGTGCTTCGGTGACCCACATCGCCCCGCCTCGGCGAGCCCGCTTGAACCGAACGAACGGACAGAAGACCTCGATGCCGACCTCGGAACGCAGCATTTGGGAGGTGATCCTTTCTTGTTTGGGACGGGTGCGGACGCAATACCAGGCGTCTCCACTAACGAAATCCGGTGAGGGTGGAGTTGGTGACACGGACATCATTAAAACGCTGGCGCACGAACGCCCGCGGGTCGAACGAAAATGGGCAGCGGGTGTAGTCGATCAGTAAGCCGATCGCGGTGGCCGGATGACCTGCCACGCTGTTCGGAAAATAACCAGGATGTCCATCAGCAGCGACCAACGTTCAATGTATTCAATGTCACACTCGACCCGTCGGCGGATGTCGGTGTCGGATTTCGCCTCACCCCGGTACCCTCGGATTTGCGCAAGGCCCGTGAGACCCGGCTTGATGAAAGACCGAACGTGGTAGGAGCGAAAGACAGCGGCAAACTTTGCGTCGTGCTCGAGCATGTGGGGGCGGGGCCCAACGATACTCATGTCTCCACGGAGAACGTTGAAAAACTGCGGAAACTCGTCAATGCTGGTCCGCCGGAGGAAGTGAGCTCCCGTGAAGATCCGCGGGTCGGATTTCTCTGCCTGACGGGCTGGGTCGTCGTTGTGCGTCGACATGGTCCGGAACTTCAGGATCTCGAAAGGCTGGCCATCGAGGCCCGTGCGTGCTTGCCGAAAGAATAGTGGACCCGGGGAGTGCCGACGGTGAATGACCAAAACCAAGAGCGTCAGAATCGGCAAGGCCACGATGACAATCGGAAGGGTCAACAATACGTCGAAGGCTCGCTTGGAAACCCGCGCAATCGGGTCCTGCAACGGTTCCTCGCGGATACTGACGAAATCGTGACCGAAATGGTGGAAATATCGCAAAGAATGACGAAATGCCTCGGACAGAGAGTTGACCGCTGACAGGCGGGCGCCCGCGACTTCACAAGAGTTCAGGATTTCACCGAGTCGTTCGCGATCGGATGGGATCTCCAAAAGAAGAACCGACTGGATGGAAACATCCGATAGAATCTTGGGTAGATCTTCGGGCGCGCCGAGCACCGGAATTTTGTCAATCGAACGGTTCTCGTCTCGGCAGAGCACCCCCACGATTTCGACGCCGTAATTCCTGACAATGCGCAACCAACCTTCCATGTCTTTCAATCGCTCGGGAGGTCCGATCAAGAGAGTGTTCGTTTTGTGGCGTCCTGAGAAAAAAAAACGGCACAGCCATGGGGGCGCGAGCATGTTGACGCCAAAAAGCACCGCGAGGAGGACGCCAAGATACGAGAAGAGAAATAGCCTGGAGATGTAGGTATCCTTCGTTAGCAGAAGCATGAACATCAGCGCGCCCGCGACGTAAGCGGTTTGCCGGATCGAGAGTCTTGCTGCGCGCAGTGGGTCCGCCGTTAGTAGATTCGTTGAAGTCAGGTCGATCCCGAAGAGATGAATAAGAAGTCCGAACAGCGCGATGAGCGAGTAGGAAAAATAGCGCGAACTATCCAGATCCATCCCAAATGCAGCCTTTAAAGAAAGAAGGTAAATCCAAAACGAAGCTTGGAGCGCCAGCGATTGAGCGACGATGTAGGCGTTGAAAAGCCCTTTGGTGCGCGAACGGATCATGAGGCTAGCGGCAGACCCTTAACTGCCAATCAGATAAATCACTCAATTTGCTCGTTTAAAATTGAAGATTCAGGTTGAGACCAAAAACGTTATTCTGAAACTCACGTCTGGCAATTTCAGAAGTTCGTTCGGAGCGATCGTAAAATAGTGAGAGCTCGATTTGGTCCCGGTAGAAATAATAACCTATTGAAGGACGCGCCGAAACGAACGCGTCGGTGTCACCGTCTTCGCCTTGATATTCGTTTACCTGATAGCGAAGGGCGATCGCAAAGGAAAATCTCGACAAAATCGGTTGCCTATAGCTGAACCGAACGGAGTTGTTGATGACGCTCTGCCCCCTTAAAAACGAGGAATTGCCGACTGTCCGGGACAGGTCTAGGCTGGCAATTCGAAGTCCATCGTCGCCGATTTTATAACTCGTACCGAAGGCAAACGTCGGGGTGACGAAATCTTCGTTATCGGCCGAATCATCATCGAATTGTCTAGCCTGAACTCCCAGGCTTCCGGAGAACTTGAAGCGCTCGAGGGTGTCGTAGTTCACGTTGAGCACCAGCCCCTGAAAAGTCTGTTGGCCACCGTCGCTGACGTAGACGACCCCGAGAACCGGGCCAAGACCAAGCCTTAGTTTCGGGCTGAATTGGTAAGCCAAGCGCGGACTCAGTGTGACGGTCGTGTATTCGATGTTCGAGCCGTCGTCTTGGTAATTTGCGCCTAAATCCGCCTCCAGAAAGGTTTTTGCTCCTACGGCATAAGAATTTCCCAGGCTGAAGCTGTAACGGGTCCGCTCACGTCGACCTTGATCAGTGGAAGTTGGGTTAGAGCTACGGGAAAATGAAAGCGAGCCGGTCGTCGTCAAACGGCGAAATGAGTATTGACCATCAGCGTTGAACAGCTCATTTGTGGTGTTCAGCTCGGAGTTCTCCAGAAAATATTGGAATTGCGGGGTGTAACGTAACGAGAAAAAACTTTCCTGACGGATGGCATAGTCCCCAATCCCAAGCAGGAGGGTCGGCGAAATCGCTGTGATCAGATCCGAGGTGGTGTCGGTATTGCTCTGGAAAATGTTGTCGTCGTATTGAGAGGAGATCCCGACCGGTAAACGAATGTGAACTTCTCCAATCCGGACCTTGAGGCCATCCATTTGGAAGAAAGGATCCAGCGGGTTTGCAAGGTCGGGGAGGTAGTATCCAGCTTCAGGCAGCACCACGTTTTCGGTGATGCTCGGGGCCGGGCTGGGTAATGGAGTCTCCAAGTATGTCTCAGGAATCGATTCGGTAATGAAATCGGGGTTTAATTCTTCCGGAGCTGGACCGATGACGGGTTCGGTGCTTGGTTCGGCGGCAGGCGAGGGGAAAGGATCGATCGGCAGCGGATCTGTCGGAAAGTTGGAGTCTTCCGCTTCGTCGGTGAGCGTCGGTTCACTGAGCTCCTGCATCAGACTATTCGTCGCGTCTGGATCGGCGAGTTCCTCTTCGAGCGTTACCGGAAGATTCGCAGCTTCGGGAGCGTCCCAATCAGGCTCTGTCGGGACAGACTCGATCTGAGCGGCCAAGTTGATGACGCACAGCGTTGAGAAGCACCAGAAAACGAATGGTCTCCAGAAACATCGAGATACGGAAACGTACCTCGCTCGGGTTGGCAGCTTGGGCACGAGGAACCCCGGCGTCAGCGGTCGACCTCGCGGCCGTTCTCAAAGGCGATGACTCGCTCCTCGCCGGATTCCGGTTCGTAAAATTTCCAATCGCCGTCCATCAGACCATCGGAATACATCCCGTCGGATTCGACCGTGCCGTCCTCGAAATATGCCGTCCACCGTCCGACAAGCGATCCTTCCTCGTAAGCACCACTCGATTCGAGATTTCCGTTCTCATGGAAATACTTCCAAGGTCCATCCTCCAAGCCTTGGATGAACGCCCCTTCTGATTCTTTGGTGCCATCTTCGAAGTAAGTGACCCAAGTGCCGGTCTCGAGGCCGTCCTTCAAAGCGCCGGTCGATTCCGTTTTGCCGTCCCCGTAAACCGAGAAGACCGGGCCATCGTATCCGGTCTCCGATCCAACGACTAGAAACCGATCATTCTCTTCGTCGTAATCGAGGTCATACATGTCGATCGGATCTTTTCCGTCGACGGGTTCTTCCGCGATCGCCTCGGTCCCGGCAGGTTTGGCTTCCGTGTTTACTGACGGCGTAGCCGCGGTGGCAGCACTTTCGGTTTGAACCGGTGCTGGAACCACCTCGGCCCCACCATCAGCGGTAGGAACGACGGTCGGGGAGTTCGCATCGGAAGGAGGCTGCGCGTCGTCGCAGGAGACGACTAAAAGGCCTAAACCAACCAGCAGGCTCCGGGAAATCTTCAAAATTCGATAATCATCCACCACCCGTTTTCAATAGGTTGGGCGGGTGTGAACGTCAATTCGGAAACGGTTAGTTAGCGGCTTGGTGCAGCTGAACTAGGCAAGGCCGGCTTCCGAACGAAGCTCCAGCTCGGCTGCAATCCAGTCACTCGACGGGTCGCCTTCGCCACCGGAATTCTGCCGACGCTCGCCGATGTAGTAGGCGCGCTCGGCGATTTGTTCGTTCGTGATTTCGGTGGCCGCCGGAGATTTTTTCGGTGCTTTCTTCGGTGGCTTCGAGGTCCTGGGAGTCGACGACTTTTTCGAAGCGGGTGGCGCCGTCGTCTTTGGTGCGGCTTTCTTCGGGGCCGTCTTTTTCACGGTCGTCGACGCCTTCTTTGCAGCCGGCTTGGCAGCGGTCGATTTTTTCGAGTCAATCGGCACGGCCTCTTTGATTTTTTTCGCGGTCGATTTGATCGCTCGCGAGATTTTCCCGACCGGCTTACCTGCTTTTTTGGCGGCTGGCTTCGGGGTCGTTTCTGATTTTTTAGGCTTCGGCATGATCAGCGATTGAATTCGATGGGCGTGGGAATAGTGAGAAGTGCCTGACGATTGCAAAATAAATCTTCAAAAAAAGCAGCCAGTTTCTAGGTTCTCACCATGAGCGCATTTTTTATCCGATGGGTGATCACCGCGGTCGCCGTCATGTGCGCTGCCGCTGTGTTGGGAGGAATCGACTTCGATGGATCGGTCGGAGTGCTTCTCGGAGCCTCTCTTCTGCTGGGAATAGCCAACGCTTTGGTTCGCCCGGTGCTGCTCCTGCTGAGTTTACCGTTTATCATCGTCACAATGGGTTTGTTCATCTTCGTCGTGAACGCGGTGCTGCTCTTGATCGTCTCTTCGGTCGTGCCCGGATTTCAAGTCGACGGGTTTTGGTCGGCTTTCTTTGGATCGATCATCATCAGCCTGGTCAGCTGGGCGCTGAGTTCGTTTTTTCGGACGAGTGACGGGAAGGTCCACCTCATCACGCACCACGAGCGCGTTCGTCGGTCGCCGACGATCAAGCAAGCGGATGCCCGGGTCGTGGACGAATGACTTATTGCCTGAGCCTGCTTTGCCGTGAAGGCGTCGTTTTCTTCTCGGACAGCCGCACGAGTGCCGGGGTGGATAACATCACGGTGCATCCGAAGATGCGGATTTATCATCGGACGGACGACCGGGTGATTTGCATTTTGAGCTCGGGAAATCTGTCGCTCACGCAGTCGACGGTTCAGCTTGTCGAGCAGGATATCGTCGAATCCGGCGTCGACGGGGCGCGTCCCAGCCTGCTTAATCGCGACAACCTTTTCGACACGGTGCGATACCTTGGGGAGCAGATGCGAGAGGTCAGGAAGGTGCCGGGGGCTTGGTTGGAGGAGGACAACGTGTCTTCGTCGATGAATTTTCTGGTCGGTGGGCAGATCGGGACGCAAACGCCGCAGATCTTTCGGGTCTATTCGCCCGGGAACGCGATTCACGCGAGTCGCGAGGCGCCGTTTCTTCAGATCGGGGAGGCAAAATATGGGAAGCCAATTTTGGATCGAGGGTTCACTTTTGAAACACCTTTGGCCGAGGCGGTCCGCTACGGAATTCTTTCCCTCGACGCGACGGCGAAGAGCAACGTTTCGGTCGGAACGCCTTTCGAGGTTTTTTGTTACGAGACCGGGAGCTTGACCGTTCGGCGGCGGGCGGTTCTCCACGAGAACGACGATTGGTTGTGCGAGATCCGGCAGGGTTGGCAGAAAGGGTTGATGGGGCTGATTCGCGAGATGCCGGACCTTCCGTTCGATGAAAGCTGAGGAGGGGCATGACGCGCTTTTCCTGAGTGGCGAAACCCGGGTGAAGATCTGCGGGGTGACGAACGAGGAGGACGCCGCGATGGCGGTGGACCTGGGGGCGGACGCGATCGGGATCAACCTATTCGCTGGCTCCAAGCGATTCGTCGAGTTGGCTTCGGTCCGCGAATGGGTGGCGGATATTCGAGCCACGCGCGTGGCGGTCGTGGTCAACGCAACGTCAGCCGATCTGACGGCGATCGAGGAGGCCGGGTGCTTTGACGCGGTGCAGTTCCACGGAGACGAATCGCCGGGGACCTGCGCAGCGCACGGCGGACGGTGGATTCGGGCGGTCCGGGTGCGGGATTGGGCCACGCTCGATGCCGCGGCCAACGCCTACCTCACGCCTTGGTTGCTTCTCGACGCATTTTCCAAGTCGGGGTACGGGGGGACTGGCGAGGGCGTGGATCTGCGGCTGGCGGAAGAGTTCGTGCGAAAAGAGCGAGACCGAAGGGTCATCCTCGCAGGTGGGCTGACTCCTGAAACGGTCGCGGAGGCCGTGAGGGTCGTTCGTCCGCACGCTGTTGACGTCGCAAGCGGGGTCGAAGTGGTCGGCGATCCTCGTCGGAAAGATCGCGAACAGGTTCGGGCCTTCGTGGAGGCCGCGAAGTCTGGCTGAGCTCGCGGTCAGCGCACGAGTCGGCGGGCGGTCGCCACGCTGTCGATTTCTTCCGGTGTCTTGTCGCGACGAATCCGTTTGATACGGGGGAAGCGCATTGCGAGCCCGCTGGCGTGCCGGTCGCTTTCGTTGATCGAGTCGAACGCGATCTCGAGAACGATCTGTGGGTCCACGTCGTAGATGCGGCTGCGCTGACGGATGACCAGCCCAAGTAATTCGTCGGTCAGCTCGGCGATCTCGACGTCCGTGAGTCCACTGTAGGCCTTGCCGATGTTCGCCAACCCGCCCTTGGCGTCGCGAACCGCGAACGTGTAGTCGCTGAGAACTCCGACGCGTTTGCCGTGGCCGTATTCCGCCGCGACGATCACGCAGTCCAAAGTCGCGAAGGCTTTCTTGAGTTTGATCCAGGACAGGCCGCGGCGCCCCGGCGCGTAGGCACTGGTTGGGTCTTTCGCGATGAGTCCTTCGTTGTTTCGGTCGCGGGCCTCGCCGAAAGCGGTGTCGATGGTTTCCGCTGAGTTCGCGGTGTGAACCGGGACGGCGGACAACGGCGCCGCGAGTTCGAGTCTCTCCAAAACAGATCGCCGCGTCTGCAGGGACTCCCGAAACGTCGACCGGCCCTCGGCCCAAAGCACGTCAAACGCGAGAAAGGAAACCGGCACTTCGTTGGCCATGAAGAGATCGAGTTCCTTGCGGCCGAGCCGGCGTTGGAGTTCGGCAAACGCGAGGGGACGTCCGTTCTGATACGCGAGCATTTCGCCGTCGAGGACACAGTCCCGGCCGTGCCGGGTCGCGGCGGCGGCGATCTCCGGGAAGGTGGCGGTGATGTCTTTCAGTTCGCGGGAGTAGATCCGGCATTGGCCGTCGACGACGTGGAGTTGAGCGCGGATTCCATCGAGCTTATCCTCGAGCCAGACATCGCCGGTCGACCCGAGTCGCTCCCAGACCGCGGTAGCGTCGGGCTCGGGACTGGCCAGCATGGATTTGATCGGACGGAATGGCACGAGTTCGATCGCGTCAAGCGTGGCGGCCCGGGTCCGGATCGCCGTTTCACCGAGATCACCCAGAAGCATGTTTCCTTCGCGGACCGCGTTCGCTGGGGTGTCAAATGCCGAGGCGATGGCGTCTTCGACGAGCCCTTCCTTCAGCCCGATCCGAAGTTCTCCGGTGAGAATCGAGACCAACGTCTTAGCTTCGGTCGGCGAGATCACGTTCAGGCGCTCTTCGAGAAGCGCACCCTTGCTGATCGGGCCACGGGCGGCTTCGATCCGGCCGAAGAAGTCGTGGACGGCAGCGATTGACGGCCTTTCTCCATGCGAACGAGACTTGCCAGCGAGCGCTTCGGCGGTCGTCTGGCCGGAGTCGTTCCAGCGGCGGGAGATGGTCTGTAATTGACCCGGAGACAGGCCGGAAGCGGCCAGTAGAGCGCGCCGGATGACCGCCCACCCCACGCGCAGGGGGCGGGCTTCGATCTGCGAGAACGCGTTGCCGGTGAGCCAGACGGCGGCGGCGCGGAGTTCGGGGTCGGCGAGGGTGACAAAATACTCGCGAAGGATTCGGACCTTTTCGAGTTTGCCGGTGGTCTTGCCGATCGCTTCACAAACCTCTGAAAATCGGCCGAAGCCGGTTGTCGGGGGTGCGGGCGAGTTCGACCGGGTCGTGGGTTTTGCGACGGCTGGATTCTTGGCGGGAAGCCCGAGTTCCAGTTGATTGGCGCCGGTGAGCGACCAGGCGTCGATGCCGCGTTCCCGGAGGTCCTGGGCGAATTCGTGCGCGTAGCCGTGAAGCGTCAGAACGCGCTTGGGCGCGACGGCCTCCACGTGACGAAGGAGGTCGGGGTAGTCCGCGTGGTCGGAGAGGGGGAAGGCGGCATCGGCCTGGTAGCGAAAGCGCGCGCCGGGGGTCATCGCCCAACCCGAGAGCATGGCGACGCGGCGATTGCGGATTTTTCTGATCATCGCCGAACCGTTGACGTTCGGCGGGCAGATCAGGGCGTGCCCGGCGGCTTTGCCGGCTACGTATTTTTCGTAGGCTGGAAAGGTCATGCCGAGGGCCTCGTAAACGCGCGTCATCTTCCACACGGCACCGTGGAGCATGATCGGGACGTTGGCGGTGGAGAGTGCGGAGAGAATTTCCTGAGCTTTGCCGAGGGAATAGCCGAGCAGGATGGGGACGTCGCCGTCTTCGAGGGCTTCGTGACAGAACTTCACGACGTCGGCGATGACCTCTTCTGCTGGCGGGAAGACGTAGTGAGGGAGGCCGAACGTCGTCTCCATGATGAGTGTCTCGGCGGGTTCGAACTCGGCGCGCTCCGAGGAAAGACCTTCGCGAAGTTTAAAGTCGCCGGTGTAGAGCAGTGATCCGGCGGCGGACTTGATCCAACATTGCGCCGAGCCCAAGACGTGGCCGGCGGGGATGAGCATGATTTCGAAATCGCGAATCCGGCGTCGCTCCCGCCACGGTAGGACGTGCTCAGCGCCGACGGGGGTCCCGAGGCGCGCGCGCATGAGACGCGACGTGCCGTCGGTCAGGATGGTTTCCGCGTGCCGACCGGTGTGATCGGCGTGCGCGTGCGAGACGAACGCAAACTCCCGGGGCCCGCGGGGATCGAGCCACAGTCCAAGCTCCGGAAGCTCCACTCCGCGGCCGTAACGAACGTCAATCACGTAAGAAAGAACGCTCGCCGTCCGCGGCGAGGACGCGTCGGAGGGTTATTTGTGGCTGAGCTTGCCGGTGTCTTCGTAGTGACTCAGCTCGGCGAGACGCTTGGCGTGACGCCCGCCCTGGAACTCGGTGCGCAGCCAGATGTCGACAATGTCGAGGGCGATCTCGATCGAGGTCATGCGTTGGCCGATCGAGAGGACGTTGGAATCGTTGTGCAGGCGGGAAAACTCGGCGGTCTGCGAGTTCCAGCACAGCGCGCAGCGCACGCCCTTGACCTTGTTCGCGGCGATGGCTTCGCCGTTGCCGGAGCCGCCGAGGACGATGCCGCGGTCGGCGTCGCCACGGACGACCGCTTCCGCTGCCGGGATGATGAACAGCGGGTAATCGGTGGCCTCAGCGGAGTCGGTTCCGCAGTCGATGACTTCGTGTCCGGCTTCGGTGAGGTGGGAAATGAGGCGCTGTTTGTAGGTATAACCGGCGTGGTCGGATCCGATGGAAATTTTCATGGCAGGTGGGTGACTGAACGCGGTTTTCGGTGAAAAGTAGAGGACAGAAAAGGCGGCGCGGACCAATCGGGCTTGCAAATTTGCCGGTTCGCTCGGCAGATTGCCGAGGTCATGTCGGAGCCCGACCCCCAGCTCGCAGACCGCGCAACGCGGGCGGCTCGCATCATCGCAAGTCCGGATGGCTACAAGGTTTGCGAAGGTTGCGAGTCGATCGTCGCGCGGCACGTGACGGTTTGTCCGAATTGCCATGGATACCGATTCGAGGGGGATCCGGAATCCGTCGCGAGTCAGGCGAGGCATCTTGGGTCCCGACCGCAGACGACCGTGACTGCCGACGATTTGGAGTAGCTGAGGGTTCGGGCGAGACGAGTCGACTCGGGGAGGTGCTACCTCGCGAGATCGGAAAAATCGTGGGCCACCAGGTCGCCGATGCGTTCGAGGGTGACGTCGGGGCGAGGAAATTTGTCCTCTATGCCGAGTTCGGTGGCGTAGTGGCCCTGTCGCGGCCAGACGGTGGTCAGGCGATCACCCCAGATCTCCTTCATCGCGGTGAGGATTCGCAATTTGTCGTCGATCATGACGTAGTGATCGGCGGGGTGAAGCTCCTCGACGTAATCCAGTCCCTGCTCTTTGTGGATGAGAATGATGACGCATCGGTCGACGGCTTCGAAGATTCCACTGCGCTCGATTTTTCGCGGTTGGAAAACGGCGTCACCGTCCGAAAGTACGACCGGTTGACCCCATCGGCGGACGTGGTCGATCGCGTCGAGGGACTCTGGGTAAAGGCGGTTGGCGAAAGGGTAGTCGACGAGGAAGGAGGACATCCGAAGGAGGCGGGCGTCGTGCATCTTCTCGAGCCGGTAGCGTTGCAGGGTGCCGAGGTAGTCGGCGTAGCCCATCTCTTGACGAATCTCCTCGAAGAGTTCGCGGTAGCGCCGGTATGCGCCTTCGCCAAATTGCTGGAGGTAGGACTCGAGGTCGGCGGTGACGCGGTCGTTGTTGAGCAACGTGTTGTCGACGTCGAAGAAGAAGACGACCTTTTGGCGGGCTGGATTGGACATGGGGGAGGGGTCAATTCGCGGCAAACGCGGTGGCGAGAATTTCCTGAGCTTCGGATTGGATGCGCTTGAGATGATCGGTGTCGCGGAAACTTTCGCCGTAGATCTTATAGACTTCTTCCGTGCCGGACGGGCGGGCGGCGAACCAGCCGGAATCGGTCTCGACCTTGAGGCCGCCGATCGCCGCTCCGTTGCCGGGGGCTTCGGTGAGCATTCGGGTGATGGGTTCGCCCGCGAGTTCCTTGGCCGGGACTTGGGCTGGGGTGAGTTCCTTGAGGATCTTTTTCTGGGCGGCATTCGCTGGCGCGTCGATGCGTTCGTAAACGGGCGCGCCAAATTCGTGGGTCAGGTCCGCGTAGTGTTCACCGGGGTCGCGCCCCGTCTTCGCGGTGATCTCGGCGGCAAGTAGTCCGAGGATGAGGCCGTCCTTGTCGGTGGTCCAGACGCTGCCGTCGTGGCGGAGGAAGGATGCCCCGGCACTCTCCTCGCCACCGAAGCCGAGGCTCCCGTCGAAGAGGCCGTCGACGAACCATTTGAATCCGACCGGCACTTCGCGGAGCGGTCGGCCGAGTTTGCCGGCGACGCGGTCAATCATCGAGCTGCTGACGACCGTCTTGCCGATGCCCGCGTCGGCGGGCCAATCCGGTCGGTTGGCGAAGAGGTAGGAGATCGCGACGGCGAGGTAGTGATTGGGGTTGAGGAGACCGGCGGTCGGCGTGACGATTCCGTGGCGGTCGGCGTCGGTGTCGTTGGCGAAGGCAACGTCGAACTTGTCCTTCAGGCCGATCAGGCCCGCCATGGCGTCGGGGGAGGAGCAATCCATGCGGATCTTGCCGTCCCAGTCGACGCTCATGAAGCGGAAGGTCGGATCGAGTTCGCCATTTTCGACGGTGAGATCCAGCCCGTAGGCTTCGGCGATGGGTTGCCAGTAGGCGATCGACGAATTGCCGAGGCAATCAACGCCGATTTTCAGTCCGGCGGAGCGGATTGCTTCCATGTCGATGACGGCACCGAGATCGCCGACGTAGCTGCCGACGTAGTCGAACTTTTCGGTGGTCTCGGCGGCAAGTGCCTTGGCGAGTGTGACGCGTTTCACGCCACCGAGGCCGTCGGCGAGGATTTCGTTGGCGCGATTCTGGACCCAGCCGGTGATGTCGGTGTCGGCGGGGCCGCCATTGGCAGGATTGTATTTGAAGCCGCCGTCGGCCGGGGGGTTGTGGGATGGGGTGATGACGATGCCGTCGGCGAGTCCGGTGGTGCGCCCGGCGTTGTGGGTCAGGATCGCGTGGGAGACGGCGGGGGTGGGGACGAAACCTCCGGCGGCGTCGAGGCGGACGCGGACCTCGTTCGCGGCCAGGACCTCGAGTGCTGAAACGTGCGCGGCTTCGGAAAGCGCGTGGGTGTCCATGCCGAGGTAGAGCGGACCGTCGATGCCTTGGGCGGCGCGGTATTCGCAGATCGCCTGGGTGGTCGCGAGAATGTGGTTTTCGTTGAAGGTGCAGCGGGTGGCGGTGCCGCGGTGGCCGGACGTGCCGAAGGAAACGCGTTCGCCGGGAACGCTGGCGTCCGGTTTCTCGGAGAAATACGACGCCATCAGGCGCGGAATGTTGGTGAGAATCGAGGCGGGGGCGGTCTGACCGGCGAGCGGGGAATTCATTGCGCGGAGGCTAGCCCGGAAAAGAAAACGAGAGCAAGGCCGTGGCGGTGACGGCTGCCAAACGGCTTCACCTGCGGGTCGGTATCGTGGATCATTCGTTCGACCCCCGTTTTTGAAATGATCAATTTGACAAATTCCTCACTGCTCCGCTCTCAGGCTCTTGTCGCTGGGGAGTGGTTGGATGGGGCGGAGCTCGTGGAGGTGACGAACCCCGCGACGGGCGAGGTGGTCGGAAGCGTGCCGAACCTATCGGGATCGGACGTCGAACGTGCGATTGCCGCGGCGGAAGTGGCGCGTCCCGCGTGGGCGGCGCGGTCGGCTGGCGAACGGGCGAAGGTGCTTCGGCGTTGGTTCGAGCTGTTGACGGAGAACGCCGAGGATCTGGCGGCACTGCTGACCGCCGAGCAAGGTAAGCCGCTGGCCGAGGCTCGGGCGGAGATCGCTTACGGTGCGGCTTACGTGGAGTGGTTTGCCGAAGAAGCTCGTCGACTGAACGGGGAGATCATTCCGCCGCCGGCTGTTGGCCAACGGATCGTGGTGCTGCGGCAGCCGGTCGGGGTGTGCGCCGCGATCACGCCGTGGAATTTTCCGAATGCTATGCTCGCGCGTAAGGTTGCTCCCGCGCTGGCGGCGGGTTGTGCGATGGTCGCCAAGCCTGCGATGCAAACGCCGCTTTCGGCGCTCGCACTGGCTTATCTCGGTGAGCAAGCGGGGGTGCCCGCTGGTTTGTTTTCGGTGGTCACTGGTCCGGCTGAAGCAATCGGGGCAGCGTTGACGGCGAGTCCGACCGTCCGGAAACTCACGTTCACCGGGTCGACGGCGGTCGGGAAGAAGCTGCTCGAGCAGTGTGCTGACACCGTGAAGACCGTGACGATGGAACTCGGTGGGAACGCTCCGTTCATCGTGTTTGCGGACGCGGATCTGGACGCGGCGGTCGAGGGAGCGCTGGCGGCAAAGTTTCGAAACAGCGGTCAAACGTGCGTCTGCGTGAACCGCTTTTTGGTGCACGAGTCGGTTCACGACGAGTTCGCCGATAAGCTGGTCGAGGCTGTTGGGCGGCTGAACGTCGGGCCGGGGACGGGTGCGGACGTCCACCTGGGGCCGTTGATTGATCGGGGTGCCGTCGAGAAGGTCGAATCGCTGGTGGACGACGCAGTGTCGAAAGGCGCGCGGACTTTGGTCGGTGGCCATCGTCACAAACTCGGGATGACGTTTTTCGAACCCACGGTTCTGGCGGACGTCACGCCGGAGATGGACTGTGCGCGGGTGGAAATATTCGGTCCGGTCGCGGCGTTGACGAAATTCCGGACCGAGGAGGAAGCGGTGAAGTTAGCGAACGACACCCCCGTCGGGCTGGCGGGCTACTTTTATACGAGGGACCTGAGTCGGGCATGGCGTGTGAGTGAGTCGCTGGACGTCGGCATGGTTGGTTTAAATACCGGATCGATCTCGAACCCGATGGCGCCCTTCGGCGGCGTGAAGGAGAGCGGGATGGGTCGAGAAGGTTCCACCCACGGGATGGATGACTACACGGTGCTCAAATACGTGTGCATGGCGGGGATCTGACCGTCGGCTAAATGCCGCCGGGATCGAAATCGCGCTCGGAGATGATCGTGAATTCACCGTCTTCACCACCTCGCAGGACGAACTCGCGCGTGAAGAAAAATGCGTCGCGCTGCGAGAAGCTCGCGAGCGCACGATAGGTCCCGTCGGGTTGTTTCTCGATCGAGTCGACCCGGAAGATCACACCTTCGTCCAAGGTGTTGCGGTCGCGGATGGCATCGCGAGGGACGTTGATCGAGCGGGAGACCGGCAGCATGGTCAGGCCCGCCTCGCCGAGGTCGGAAGCCCGCTGCATCCGGTCGACGACGATGCTTGGCGGATCATCTCCGGTGACCCCGGTGCCGAGAAAAAATGTCGTTACCTCTGGGGCGAAACCGAGTTGACGGTAATCCAGCATCCGGCGGTAAATCGTCTCCATGATGGCGACGTCGGCGTCCATGCCAGGGTAAGGTTTTTCCTTGTCGAGGCTGGCGGCGATCCGATCCTGCAGATTGGCTCGATGACCGGGGGCGCCGATCAATTTATAGTCGAGAGCCGCGCTTCGAGAGCGCTCGACCGTCGTCTCCGAGCGTTTCAGCGAGCGGGCCTGTCGGTGAACGGCGGTTTCCTGATTCTCCTTCGCCTCCTTCAGCGCGAGTTCTTCGGGACGGGTCTGGTATTCGATCTCGTAGAGCTCCTCGAGGGTGATCGGCGGACGGTTGTAGTTCCGCTTTTTCGACAGCTGCGCCTGCGTAACGACCGGCAAGAATGCCAAGACCACCAACCACTGGAGTTTCATCGAAGAATACTTACCGGCAACAAGCCGCGAAGTCGACCCCGGAAGCAGAGGCGGGGTCGAAGGTCGGATGATCAGCCTCGGGGCGGCGGCGGGAGGGTGGCGGGGCGAGAAAAACTGGCACGGCTCACCGAAAGCGTTATCTTTCCTTCAAATGGGAAGTCAGTCCGTGCGGGTAGGGAATCAAAAAATTGGAGGGCGGGACCTTCTGTTTGTCTTGGGGCCGTGCGTGATCGAGAGTCCGGCGTTCACCCGGCGGATGGCCAAGAAGATTCACACGATCTGTGATGATCTTGGGGTGGCCTACGTCTTCAAGGCGTCGTATGACAAAGCGAACCGGAGTTCCGTCAATTCGTTTCGGGGAACCGAGGTTCGAGACGGGTGCGCGTTGTTGGCGGAGATTGGGGAAAATTACGGAGTGCCGGTCACGACCGACATTCATTCGCCCGTCGAGGCGGGGATTGCCGCGGAGTTCATCGATCTGCTGCAAATTCCCGCCTTTCTTTGTCGCCAGACGGATTTGATCACGGAGGCGGGTGAGACCGGTCGGGCGGTCAACGTGAAGAAAGGCCAATTTCTAGCGCCTTGGGACATGCGGAACGTCGCGGAAAAGCTCGTTGCCAGCGGTTGCAGAAATTTTTGCTTCACCGAGCGGGGCACGACGTTCGGCTACAACAACCTCGTCGCCGACATGCGCTCGATCCCGTGGATGCAGGAGCTTGGGCATCCGGTGATCTTCGACGCCACGCACTCGGTCCAACGCCCGGGCGGGGGAGGGGACACGACGAGCGGAGACGGCGAGTTGGCTCCCGTGCTGGCGCGAGCTGCCGTTGCCGCGGGGTGCGACGGTGTTTTCATTGAAACTCACGAGAATCCTTCTAAAGCCTTATCCGATGGTCCGAACCAAGTCCCTTTACGCAAGCTGCCCGCTCTCCTGCATCAGCTCTGCTCCATTCGCGATGCGATCCGCTAGTCTCGTTCTCTTCGCTGTCCTCGGACTCGTTTCGTTTGCCGGCGCAGAATCGGACGCCGGCAAGTCCGGCGATTCGAAGGGGAAAGACGCTGACGCCGAAAAGGCGGAGGCAGCGGCTTCCGAGCAGGACGAGATGTTCGCGGAAATCCCAATCGGTGAGACGTTCGAAGGCGTGCGGATTCCCCAGATGGATCCGAATGGCAACCTCGTCATGCTCTTCGACACGAAGAAGGCGAAGCGGATCGACGATCGTCACATCGACATGGAGCAGCTCAAAATTGAGATCCATAACGATGATGGCACGACCTTCCACGTCTCGATGCCGCACTCCGTCTTCGATCTCGACACGAACATTTTGGACAGCGACACCCCGGTCGAGATCCGGCGAGACGATTTCGTGATCAACGGGGACACCGCTCAATTTCACACCAAGACCAAATTCGGCCGGATCAACGGCAACGTAAAAATGGTCATCTTCAACACCGGCACCAACGAATGAATCTCCTCCGTCTCCCGACCCTCGTCGCCTCCCTCTGGATTGGCGTCACCGCCGCATCCTTTGCGCAATCGACGCCGACCTCCCCCACCATGAGTCCGAACTCGGGCGGTTCGAAGAAGGCGGATCCCTCCGGCCTCGGGCTGCTTCAGAAAGATCGTCCGAAGGGTGCCAAAACTGAGATCACCGCGGAAGACAGCGCGACGTTCGACAACGACAAGAATCTGGCCGTTTTCACCGGCAAAGTCGTGGTCGTCGATCCGCAGTTCAAACTCTTTTGCGAACAGCTGAACGTCTTCCTCAACGCCGAGCGCAAGGGATTGGATCGCGCGGAGGCCGAAGGGAACGTCGTCATTATCCAGGAGAACGTCGACGACAAGGGAGACGTCGTGAAGTCGATCGGGCGCGCGGGGAAAGCCGTTTTCAATCCGACGACGGGTGACATCACGATGACCGTATCGCCTCAGATCCAGCAGGGGATCAACAACCACATCGCCGCGACGCCGGAGACGGTGATGATCCTCAACCGCCAGGGTCGCCTGACCACCAACGGAAAGAGCCGCACCACCATCGTGGACGCAACCGACGCGCCTTGATCGATGAGCGCAGCCGACAAAGCCAACCTCACCGAGTCCGCCGACGCGTCCAAGAAGGAAATCGGCGAGCACTCCAAGCCGCTCCTTCAGACGAGCCAACTCGTCAAGATTTACGGCGGGCGTGCCGTGGTGAACGGGGTTGATATCAACGTCAAGCAGGGTGAGATCGTCGGGTTGCTCGGACCGAACGGTGCCGGTAAGACCACGACGTTCTACATGATCGTTGGCCTCGTCCGACCGAACGGCGGTGCCGTTCATTTCTCCGGGAAGAACGTGACTCACCAGCCGATGTATCGTCGAGCTCGCGAAGGAATGGGATACCTGCCGCAGGAGGAGTCGATTTTTCGCAAACTCACGGTCGAGCAGAACATCATGGCCATCCTCGAGACGACCAAGTCGACGAGGAAGCAGCGTAAGGAGCGTTGCGAGGAATTGCTCACGCAGTTTGGCATCGAGCATTTGGCGAAGAATTACGCGTTGACCTTGAGCGGTGGCGAAAAGCGGCGTCTGACGATCGCGCGCTCGTTGGTGACGAATCCGACGCTGTTGATGCTCGACGAGCCGTTCAGTGGCGTGGACCCAATCGCGGTTTACGACGTGCAGCAGATCATCACCGACCTCCGAAAGTCGGGGCTGGCGATCATCATCACCGATCACAACGTCCGCGAGACGCTGAACATCGTCGACCGCGCCTACCTGATCTTCGAGGGACGCGTGGAAAGCCAGGGCAACAAGGAATTCCTCCTGAACGACCCGATCAGCCGGAAGCTGTATCTCGGTGAGACCTTCCAGATGTGAAGTCGTCTCAGCAAAAGTCGAAGAAGGCGGGGACGCCACCCTCGCAGACCGTCGCGAGCATCAAGGTCGGAGAGTTTTACGCCAATCACTCGGAGCTGTTGGGCCTGAGGCTCGAGGGGTTGTCGCTCGGGATGAACCGGCGGATCCGGGAGCCCACGGTGAACCGGCCGGGGCTGGCGTTGGCGGGCTTTTACAACTACTTCGCCGGGAAACGGATCCAAGTCATCGGAAGTGCGGAGTTAAGTTATTTGAAATCATTGAAGGCCGAGGTCCTGCGTGAGCGGTGCGAAGAGCTGTTTTCACAGAAGTTTCCGTGCCTCGTGGTTGCCCGGAATGCGAGCGTGCCGGAGGCCGTTCTCGAGGCGGCCAGCGCACACGACACCCCCGTCTTCCGCACGCCGATGATTACGATGAAGTTCATCAACGCTGCCACGATCGCGCTGGAAAGTGAGTTTGCCGCGAAGACGTCGGAATTTGGAAGCATGGTGGACATCCAGGGAATCGGGACGCTGATTCGCGGCGACAGTGGGATCGGGAAGAGCGAGTGCGTTCTTGGTCTGATCGAGCGCGGCTACAGCCTGGTGGCCGACGATATCACGAGGCTTCGCTTGTTCGAGGCGCGTGATCTGATCGGGAGTTCGGCCGAGCTGACGCGCTTCCACATGGAGGTCCGCGGTATCGGTATCATCAACGTCGCCAATTGCTTCGGGATTGGAAGTATCCGCCCGGAAAAGCAGCTTGATCTCGTCGTCACACTAAAGGATTGGCACGAAGTTGAGAACGTTGATAGACTCGGTATCGATCGCGATTACTACGACATTCTCGGAATTCAGGTTCCCCACGTTATCCTTCCCGTGCGGACCGGACGCGACCTGGGTCGATTGGTCGAAGTCGCCGCGCTCGATCAGAAACTCAAAGCCTTGGGGCACAATCCGGCACTCGAATTCAGCCACCGGCTCCTTAACCAAATGAACCCGAATCCCGATTAGTCGATGGGACTACTTTCCAGAAAAAAACCGATCGAGGGCGCGTCCAGCTGCGCTCGCGAAGTCGTCGTCCAGAACCGTAATGGTTTGCACGCCCGACCGGCCGCGATGCTGGTGAAAATCTCCAGCCGTTTTCGTTCGGAAATTTGGGTCGAGAAAGACGGCGAGCGCGTCAATGGCAAGAGCATCATGGGCCTGATGATGTTGGCGGCCGGTAAGGGGTCGAAGTTGAACCTGATCGCCGATGGTCCCGACGCCGAGAAAGCGATCGAGGAAGTGGCGGGGCTCATCGAGTCGAGATTCGGCGAAGAATAGCGGTCGATAGCGGCCACAACGGCCACAACGGCTAATAATGCCCGGGTGGGGAGTGCGGGCGACGTCTCGTGCGTCTCGCGGCCGCTTCGAGGGGAAATCCCTAGTGCCAATGAGTTTTTGACGCTCCGTGGCTTTTTCGCTACGTCTCCGGCGTGTCGAACGAAGCGAGGCTCCAGAAAGAAAAACGGTTCGAGGGCATCTGTGCCTCTCCGGGGATCGCTCACGCCGAGGCGATCGTTCACCAGCGTGCGGCCGAGGAAATCGTGCGTTGGACGATCCGCGCCGAGGAGATCCCGAACGAAATCAATCGCTTTGAAACGGCGCTCATCGCGACGCGCGCCGAGCTGCTGGAGATGCAGCAACAGATCGCCCAGTCGATCGGAACCGCGGACGCCAGCATCTTCGACGCCCACCTCCTCGTCGTCGAGGACCGCACGCTCATCGACGAGGTGCTGCGGTGCATCTCAGACGGAGAGAACGTCGAATACGCCTTTCACAAGACGGCGGATCGCTATTGTAAATCGCTGGAGGCCATCGACGACGCTTACTTGCGCGAGCGAGTCGTCGACATCGAGGATGTCGCCCAGAGGGTGATCCGAAACCTGCTCGGCAAGAGCGAGGACACGAGCGCGCCCGCTTTAGACCGGAAGCACATTCGGATCGCCCGTGATTTGACGCCGTCGGATACGGCGGCGGTCGATCGCGAGTTCGTGATGGGATTTGCGACGGAGATGGGGAGCCTCACCTCACACACGGCCATCATGGCTCGATCGCTGAGCATCCCGGCCGTCGTGGGCCTTCCCAACGTCTGTTCACAGGTCAGTGCCGGAGACTCCATCTTGCTCGACGGATACCGCGGCGTTCTCATCGTGAACCCCTCGCCCGAGACGTTGGCGGAATACCAGGAATTCCAGGCCCAGCGCGACGAAGTCGACGCCCAGCTCGAGCAGATTCGAGATACGGTCAGCACGACTTCCGACGGGGCGCACATCGTGTTGTCGGCGAACATCGAACTCCCGGACGAGATGGAGGACGTCATCGACAATGGTGCGGAGGGCGTCGGGCTGTTCCGGTCGGAATTTTTGTTTCTTCACGGTGGCGCGATGCCGGACGAGGAGAAGCAGTTTCAAGCTTACCGCGAGGTTGCCGAGCGCTGTCAGCCGCATTCGGTGATCATTCGGACACTCGACATCGGCGGCGACAAGGATTTTAGCAGTCTTGGTTTTCCGACGGAGGCCAATCCATTTCTGGGTTGCCGGGCGATTCGTTTCTGTCTGCAGAACCTCGATATTTTCAAGACTCAGCTACGAGCCATCCTGCGGGCATCCAATCACGGCGACGTGAAGGTGATGTATCCGATGGTGTCGGGACTTTCGGAGTTTCGCGAGGCGAACGCCATTCTGGCCGAGTGTCAGGAAGAGCTTCGTTCGGAGGGAATCCCGTTTGACGAAGACATTCAGATCGGGATCACGATCGAGATTCCGAGCGCGGCGCTGACGGCGGATTTGATCGCGAAGGAGGCGGATTTTTTCAGCATCGGGACGAACGATCTGATTCAATACACGATCGCGGTCGACCGGGTGAACGAGCGGATCGCGCACCTCTACAAACCAACTCATCCGTCGATTTTGCGGTTGATTCGAATGACGGTCGACGCGGCTCGTGCCAACAACATCTGGGTTGGAGTCTGTGGCGAAATGGCGGGAGACATCCGCCTGACGCCTATTTTGTTGGGGCTGGGGATTGAAGAACTGAGTGCCAGCCCGAGTCTGGTGCCGAGGGTGAAGAGAGCCGTTCAGAGCCTCGACCTCGCAGCTTGCCAAGCGATGGTGGGGAAGGCGCTGGGTTCTACGAGCGCGGCTGAGATCCTCGAATTGACGACCGCCCTGGCGCGTGAGCGCTACGGTGATTTGTTGTAGCCGAAGCGGAGCGACTACGAATGGCGTTGGTGCGATTGCTCCGCCTGGTGGCGACGTGGTTAGAAAATGAACTGACCGCGACGGTCGCAGCTCGGCAGTGCCGGGAACGAGCGGCGAAAACCTTCGGTGCGTCGCACGCGCGCCGGGGGGGAGGTGCGATGTTATTCTAATCTCATGGGAAATCTCGAAACGTTGTCTGGGTTCTACGATCGGTTCACCGGTCTGATCGAAAAGCTGCCGAGCGGTCTGCAAAAGCCAATCATGGCGGAGCTGGAGCCGATGCGGGAGGTGTATCTCGACCAGCGGCCGGCGCGGATCGCGTTGATCGGTGGCGACCCGGCGATGACCGTCCCCGCCTGGCTGGCTTCGCTCGGTGCGGGGCTCGTGGAGACGGGTGATTCGGCGGACGGCTGGCGTTCCTATCGGGTGCCGGGCCGCGGTCGGGTCGAGATCTTCGACGCCCGCGAAGGCGCGAGGGTCGCGGCGGGCGCGGACCTTTCGGTGGAGATGCGGGACGAACCCGGCGAGGCGGAACGGATTTGTGAGGCGCTGCCACCAAGTGCGCGGTTGGAATTTGCCCGGATGACGGATGCCCGCGAGGCGCAGCGCAAAATCGCGATGTCTTCAATGAAGTCTTTTACCGCCGTCTGCGGGGTGATCGGCGTTCAACCGATCCCGCTGGCGGATTTGCCGGTTCTCATGGCGATCCAAACCCTCATGGTTGGAATGATCATTCACGTGAGCGGACGGCGGCTTTCTCCGAGGTTGGTCGCGGAGTTTCTCGGCGCACTGGGGGTCAATTTTGGCATCGGACTTGCCTTCCGTCAGGGAGCGAGAGCTTTGCTTAAAGTTGTTCCCGTTTGGGGACATGCCATCTCTGGAGCGATGGCTGGGGCCGGCACTTACGCCATCGGACGCGCGGCGATCGCCTACTTCATCGATGACGCCCCACGCGACGAAGCGCGGAGAATCTTCTGGAAGTCCAAGCAGCCCGCCGATCCGGCCAGCTGACCCGAAGTTCTCGTCTTTCAGAAACTTTCCTTTCCAGCTTGGGCAAACCCCGAATGCGCTTGTTGACGCGTGGGGCGCGAAATAGGGTTTCGCCGCTCGTCATTCGGTCAACGAATCACCCCTTTTTATGGCAAAGAAATCCTCCGTCGCGCTTTCCAATCCGCTCTGGTTCAAAGACGCGGTCATCTACGAGACCCACATCAAAGCGTTCTTCGACAGCGATGGCGACGGAATCGGTGATTTTCGCGGGCTCATGCAGAAGCTCGATTATCTGCAAAACCTCGGGGTGACGGCGATCTGGGTGTTGCCGTTCTACCCGTCGCCGCTGAAGGACGACGGGTATGACATCGCGGATTACTTTAACGTCAACCCATCGTACGGCACGCTGAAGGATTTCAAGGATCTCCTGAAGGAAGCGAAGCGGCGTGGCATCCGCGTGATCACTGAGTTGGTGCTCAATCACACGTCGGATCAGAACGCCTGGTTTCAGGAATCGCGTCGCGCGCCGAAGGGCTCCGCGGCCCGTGAGTGGTACGTGTGGAGCGACACGCCTGAGAAATACCAGGACGCGCGGATCATTTTTAAGGATTTCGAGACGTCGAATTGGTCGTGGGATCCGGTCGCGAAGGCCTACTACTGGCACCGCTTTTACTCTCATCAACCCGACCTGAACTTCGAGAATCCGAAGGTCCACGGGATGCTCCTCAAGGTCATCGATTTTTGGCTCGCGATGGGCGTCGACGGCCTACGACTCGACGCCGTTCCGTATCTTTACGAGGAGGAGGGGACGAACTGCGAGAATCTCCCGAAGACGCACGCGTTTTTGAAGAAACTGCGAGCGCACATCGACAGCAAGTTCGAGGACAAGATGCTGTTGGCCGAGGCAAACCAGTGGCCGGAGGACGCCGCCGAATACTTTGGGGACGGGGATTCGTGCCACATGAATTTTCACTTCCCGCTCATGCCTCGCATGTTCATGGGGCTGCAGATGGAGGATCGGTTCCCGATCATGGACATCCTCGATCAGACGCCGGAGATTCCGGAGGGATGCCAATGGGCGATCTTCCTTCGGAACCACGACGAGCTGACGCTCGAGATGGTGACCGACGAAGAACGCGATTACATGTATCGCGTTTACGCCCAGGATCCGCGTGCGCGGATCAACCTCGGCATTCGTCGTCGCCTCGCGCCGCTGTTGCTAAATAACCGGCGGAAGATCGAATTGATCAACGTCCTGCTCTTCTCACTGCCGGGAACGCCGATCATCTACTACGGAGACGAGATCGGGATGGGGGACAACATTTTCCTCGGCGATCGCAATGGCGTTCGCACCCCGATGCAATGGAGTCCGGATCGCAACGCGGGCTTCTCCCACACGAATCCGCAGCAGCTCTTCCTCCCGATCACGATCGACCCGGAATATCACTACGAGAGCGTCAACGTCGAAAACCAGGAGCGGAACGTTTCGTCGTTGCTGTGGTGGATGCGGCGGGTGATCGCGATGCGCAAGAAATACAAGGCGTTCGGTCGTGGGACGATCGAGTTCCTCTATCCGGATAACGCGAAGGTGCTCGTGTTCCTGCGCGAATACGAGGAGCAGACCATTCTCGTGGTCGTGAACCTGTCGCGATTTTCGCAGGTGGTCGACGTTGACCTCGCGAAATACGCGGGACGCACGCCAAAGGAAGTTTTCAGTCAAAACAAATTCCCGATCGTCAAAGACAGTCCGTATCTCTTTACGATGGGGCCGCACGACACCTATTGGCTCCTGCTCGAGCAAGAGGTCGCCGCGGTGAACGTGGCGGAAGAAGGGAGTGGCAAGGAATTCGCGGGACGACTGACGTGGAAGACCATGTTCTCCGATGCTCGGCGAGAAGCGCTCGAGCGAGACCTGCTGCCGACGTATCTCGGGAAGTGCCGTTGGTTCGGCGGCAAGGGACGACCGCTGCGCTCGATGAAGATCAGCGATACGGTGCCGGTGGAAGATGGCAGCTACTCGGCGCGCTTACTGCTGATCGAGGTGAACTACGTCGAGGGGAATTCGGAAACTTACGTTCTGCCGTTTCAATACGCGACTGCCGACCAGGCGCACGCACTTCGACAGGAGTTTCCGCAGGCCGTCATCGCCCAATTCGGCGAGGGGGCGGACGAGACCATCTTGTTCGACGCCATTTTCGAGCCGCAATTTCGCGCGACGTTGCTGAAGACAATGACCGCCAAGAAGCCGGTCAAGAGCGCGGGTGGCGAGCTGGCCGGTGACTCGACCAAGCTATTGAAAACGCGGGTGAGCGACGGCGAGGCGATGGCGTCGAACGTGCTTCGCGCCGAGCAGAGCAACACGTCGGTGATCTACGGCGGTGAGTTGTTTCTCAAGCTCTACCGCCGGATGGAAGAGGGGGTGAATCCTGACGTCGAGCTGACGCGATTCCTCACCGAAAAAGCGAACTTCCAAAACGTTCCGCCTTACTCTGGAGCGATCGAATATCGCCGCAGTGGGAACGATCCGCGCGTGATTTGCATGATGCAGTCTTTGGTTCAGAACCAGGGCGACGCCTGGACGCTGACTCTCGACGTGGTCGGGCGTTTCTTCGAGCGGGTTCTGACTGAACAGCCGCTGCTCGACGGCGTGAAGCTTCCGAAAACGGCCGACATCGACGCGCCGCTTAACTTCCCGCCGGAATTGATTCACATGATCGGCGGAATGTTCCCGGAGCGGGCTCGCATCCTGGGCCAGCGGACGGCCGAGATGCACCTTGCGTTGGCGTCGGACACGAGTCATCCCGACTTTTCGCCAGAGCCGTTTACGACGCTGTATCAGCGGTCGGTTTACCAATCCACTCGGAACTCGCTGCGGCGGACCTTTCAGGCGATGAACCGTCAGCTGAAAAATCTGCCGGAGAACCGGCGGGACGAGGCGGCGGAGATCCTCGGGCGTGAGAAGGAGATTCTCGATCGGGTCGGACGGCTGATCGGGGAGAAAATTCTGACGAACAAGATTCGGATTCACGGCGACTATCACCTGGGTCAGGTGCTCTACACGGGGCGCGATTTTATCATCATCGATTTTGAGGGCGAGCCGGCGCGGACGCTGAGCGAGCGCAAGTTGAAGCGGTCACCGCTGCGTGACGTTGCTGGGATGCTTCGGTCGTTTCACTACGCAGCATACACGGCGCTTTCGCAACGGATTGCGGTGCGAGGCGTCGATATCCCGACCGTCTCTCCGTGGGCGGACCTTTGGTATGAATACGTTAGCCGGGTATTCCTGCAGTCGTACCTTCAGACGGTCGACGGGGCTTCGTTCGTTCCGCAGGAGCGGAAGGAGTTTGAGATCCTGCTCGAAGCGTTCTTGCTCGATAAGGCGATCTACGAGGTCGGCTACGAGGTGAACAACCGTCCGGATTGGATGATGATCCCGCTGAGAGGGATCCGGCAGATCTTGGATTCCTAGCTTTAGGAGACTCACGCGAAGGCGCGAAGGCGCGAAGAAATTCTGATATCAGGGAGTGCGAGTTTCGCAGAATTTAAAGCCGGACCAGCAATGGACCGACTCGATCGGCGCTATGAGGCCAGTGTTGTCATCAGCCTGCGCGCCCTCGATCTGGAGGTAGAAACCTAACCAACTTCAATCCGTCGCGGCTTCGCGGCTTCGCGTGAAGATCGAAATCGTTCGTAAATCGGTGCGGTTACCGCTTCGCGCCGTGGGCGTTATTGCGGTCGGCGGTCATGAGATCTTCGCCGCGCTTTTTCAAGACGAACGTGTTGTTGTCGCCGTATTTGGCCCAGGGACCCGGGGGAACGTCTTTGAAATCGACGAATTTCCAGTCGCAGACGTCTTTACCGGTCATTCCCAGGTAGTCCCGGATGGCGGGGCTCACGTCGAGGCCGGCGCCGCCGTTCAGGTTCATTTTCGGACGTTCGTTCCCGAAGACGTATTGCCAGTGATCGGTGCGGAAGGGTCCGCAGTCTTCCCACTGTCCGTAGGCGATCCGGTTGTTGTGCCGAATGGCGATCCAACGTCCCTTGCAGACCGATTTGCCGGGGCGTTCGTGGGCCTCGCGGAACCACGGGATCGCCCGGCGGGATTCCGGTTTCGTAGTGCCCCGGGTGACGTCGTTGAAGGGGAGGGCGACGTAGAAGGGATTTTGGCGAGGGGTGAATTTTTTCGGGATGTAGTCTTTCCGGTTGGCGGGATCTGGATCGTCGAACCCGCCGAAATTTTCGGTCCAGTTTTGGTCCCAGGAACTCTTGTAATTGGCGACCGGGTTATTTTGCGCGGCGTCTTCACCGACCCAGAAAACGGTGGTGATGATGTTGCGCTTCCATTCGTATTTGCTGAATCCGAAGCGAAACTTATTGGACGTGACGACTTGTGGCTCGACCTTGAGAAGCGCTTTTTCACGAAGCTTCTCGGCGTATTTATAAAAATCGCCCGAGGCTGAAACGGTCGACTCGGCGTGGAGTCCCGGAGCCGTGAGACCGAGGAGCACGGCCATTAACGGGAGGGCAATCAGAACAGAGGTTCGAGCCATCGGCAGAAGGTGGGGGGCGGGGGCGGTCATTGCAAGTGATTTTGCTCGATCAGGTGCGGCGCATCGTGGTGTCGCGGCGAAATTTCGCGTCGTCCGTTTCGAGGTAGTCGAGGGTGTAGTGGAGACCGCGACTTTCCTTCCGGCTGAGCGCGCAGTCGACGATGAGGGCTGCGACGGTGACGAGGTTTCTAAGTTCGAGGAGGTCGGTGGTGATTTTGAAATTCCAGTAGAATTCCTGAACCTCGGTGTGGAGGTTGCGCAGTCGGGTCGCCGCGCGTTGCAGTCGTTTGTCGGTGCGGACGATGCCAACGTAATCCCACATGAGGCGACGAATTTCGTCCCAGTTGTGGTAGATGACAACGAGCTCATCGACGTCCTGGACCTTGCCGGGACGCCATTCGGGCAGATCGAAGTCGGCGCGGTCCGGGCGGCGGCGGGTGAGTTTCTCAGCGGCTCGGTGGGCGAGAACGAGTCCTTCGAGAAGCGAATTGCTGGCGAGGCGGTTGGCACCATGGAGGCCCGTGCAGGCAGCTTCACCGATGGCGTGAAGGCCTCGCAAATTGGTTTCGCCGTTGAGATCGGTCTTGATGCCACCACACTGGTAGTGTGCCGCGGGGACGACGGGAATCGGGTCGGTAGTAATGTCGATTCCGTATCGCAGACAGGTTTCGTAAATGGTCGGGAAGCGAGCCTTGATGAACTCAGGCGACTTCATGGTGATATCGAGATAAACGCACTTGCTGCCGGTCCGCTTCATCTCCGCATCGATGGCGCGGGCGACGATGTCGCGCGGGGCGAGCTCTTTGAGCGGATGGTGTTTTTCCATGAACCGTCGACCCTTGCCGTCGACGAGAACGCCACCTTCGCCCCGGACAACTTCGGAGATCAGGAACGATTTCGCCTCCGGCTGATAAAGGCAGGTGGGGTGGAACTGGATGAACTCCATGTTCGAAATGGCGGCGCCGGCGCGCCAGGCCATCGCCACTCCGTCGCCGGTCGCGATGTCGGGATTCGTCGAATAGAGGTAAACCTTCCCGCAGCCGCCGGTGGCTATCACGGTGGAATCGGAGCGGATCGTCTCCACGGTTCCGTTCTTCTCGTCGAGGACGTAGAGACCCACGCAGGCATTCTGCATGGCGTAGCCGAGCTTGCCGGTGGTGATGAAATCGACGGCGATGTGATTCTCGAGGACGGTGATGTTGGCGTGGCCGCGAGTCTGCTCGACGAGAGTGGTCTCGATGGCAAGACCGGTGGAATCCTGATAGTGGAGGATGCGCCTTTTGGAATGACCGCCCTCCTTGCCGAGATCGAAGTCAGTGGAACCATCCACGTCCACGCGGCGGTCGAACTTCATCCCGTATTCGATCAATTCCCGGACCCGCGCCGGACCTTCGGTGACCACGGCGTGGACGGATTGCTCGTCGCAAAGACCAGCGCCGGCGGTGAGCGTGTCCTGGATGTGGAGGTCGAACGAATCCTCTTCGTCGATCACGCAAGCGATGCCGCCTTGCGCCCAGGCGGTGTTGCTGTCGGCAAGCCCGCGTTTCGTGACGATGGCGACGGTCCCGTGCTCGGCGGCTTTGAGGGCGAACGAGAGGCCGGCAATCCCGCTGCCGATGACGACGTAGTCAAATTCTCTCATGCGCGTGGCGGGATTCCGACGTTGTCGATGAGACGAGTGGATCCGAGGAAGATCGCGGCGGCGAGGCGGGTCGGTCGTTGAAAATTGCGGGCGGGGGTGAGGGTCTCCGCGTCAACGAGGGTCACGTAATCGACGCGGGCTCCGGGAATGGCTTCGATGGCGCGGGCGGCTGAGGACTGGATGCCGGCGGGTGTTTTTCGGTTCGTTGCCGACTGAAGGGCGGCGTGGAAGCGGGGGGCTTCGGCACGTTCAGCCGGGGTGAGTCGAGCGTTGCGTGAGCTTAGGGCAAGCCGGTCTCCGTCGCGGACGGTTGGTTCGGCCACGATATCGATCGGAAAATTCAAGTCGCGGACGAGACGGCGAACGATGGCGAGCTGCTGCCAGTCTTTCTCACCGAACACCGCGAAGTCGGGGCGGATGACGTTGAAGAGTTTGGCGACCACCGTGCAGACGCCCTGGAAATGACCGGGCCGGGTGGCGCCGCAGAGGTGACGTGATAGCTCGGTCTCTTCGACGGTGACGGAAGCATCGTCCGCGTAGATTGTGTTGGGGTCGCTCGGCGCGAACAACAGATTTACCCCCTCTTCGCGGCAAACGGCGGCGTCGGCGCGGAGGGAGCGGGGGTATCGCTCGAGGTCGGTCGGGCGGTCAAATTGCGTCGGGTTGACGAAGATCGAGACCACGACGGTGCCCGAGCGTTTGACGACTTTTCGTGCGCGACGGATCAGCGCCCGATGACCATCGTGAAGCGCGCCCATCGTCGGGACGAGAACGATGGGGTGGGACGATCGACGTAGCGCGGCGTGGGCGGCGGCGATCCGGCTCGCGGTCCTCAAAGGGCGACTCGGTATTTATTCCGCCGGGGCGACCGGAGTCTGCTCCGGCTGGACCGTTAAAGGCGAGAGATTCTCGGCGGATGTTCCCGTCACTTCGGTTGCCGGGTCGGAAATTTCCGTGGCGTCGGCTTCCGGCGTGGTCACCTCCGGCGCGGCAGTGGCTTCGGAGGGAGCGTTCAGGACCGGCTCGGCGGGCGCCGGGGCGGGTTCGGCCGTAGCGGCTTCCTCGGCGCTGGTGTTCGCCTCTTCGGTCCCGCGGGCGGAGTCGACGGTGGCTTCTCCCGAGGTCCCCGCGGGTGCAGCGACAGCCGCCGCTGCGGCGGCGGGCGTGACGGTCGTGGGGGTGGCGTCGGCTGGTGCCGGTGAGGCTTCGGCAGCCGCGGCGTCGGCCGCACCGATCTCGCTGATCTGTCGTTGGATGTCGGTGTTGTTGCCGGAATGGCCCGCGCGGGCATAAAGCATGGCGAGAGCGAGAGTGATGACGAAAAACGATCCGCCGAGCCAAGTGGTGAACTTTGCCAGCACGTTGGTGGTCTGCGCGCCGAAGATATTATCGGTCATTCCCCCGCCGAAGGCGGCTCCGAGACCCTCGCTACGAGGGCGCTGCATGAGGGTGACGAGGATCATGAGGGCGGACAGAATCACGTGAACCGTGAGGAGAAAGTAGAGCAGGATTTGCATGGGAAAAGTCCGCCAAAGTGACAGAATCCATTCGTTTGTAAAGGACGGGTGGTAAGCTACGGGGAGCAACGCGATGGCCCCTGATTGGAAAGGAGGAAACGGACGCGTCGCGCTAGAATTGACGGTTCACCGTGGTCCTATCCGATCCGGGGGGGTTGCCGAGACGCGAGCGTGCCAAGTTAGTCGACGGTGGGCGAAGTTGGGTCGCCGGGAGCGACGCCTTCAGGCGCAGGATCAGGCGCAGGATCCGGATTCGCGGCCGGGGTGGGATTCGGCGTCGCCGTTGGGGTTAACGTCGGGCTTGGCGTTGGCTCGGGGCTGGGTGACGGGGTTGGCTCGGGGGTCGACGGCGGCAGTGCCGCAGGCGGTGGACTCGCGGCGGGCGGGGGGCTGGGGTCGGGTAATGGCGTTGGTGATGGGTCGGCGGGCGCCGGCAGATTGGCGAGTTGCGGGAGGCCGTAAGATTGCTGGAAGGCTTCTTTCTGCTGCTCGATTTGAGCGGCATCGAGGTAGATGACGCCGGGATCGGAACCAAATTCGATCTTGTGAAAGCCGTCGACGGGTCCGGCGACGGCAGCCGCGACGTCATTGAGGCTGTGGATGGGTTTGCCGTTCACTTTTTCGACGACGATGGAGTTGAGATCCTGGTATCCGATGGTGGCATCGGTCGGAAGGACCTGACTTACGAAGACGATCCGGCCCTGATCCGGAGGGAGCTCCTGTTGAAAGGCGTCGAGGTTGACGAGTCGCTGGGGCGCATTGCTCCGCCAGTCCGACCCCCACTCCTCGAGAAAGGGGCGGGAGAGTTCCTGAAAGACGACGCCGCCGAGGACGAGGAAGGAAGGCTGCTCATCCGCGAGGTAGGGAGGGCTGATGACGCTCGCGGGATCCTGGGGTTCCAGAGGCAGCGAAATCGTTTTCGTGGTGCCGTCCCGCAGAATGGTCATCGGGATGCTGGATTTGGCGGGATCTGCGTTCGAGATGAGGTGGCCGAGCGAGATCAGGCCGAAGTCCGGGTCGTCGTAATTTCCGTCGGAGTCGATGTCGTTGCCTTCCACGGAGAGGATGACATCGCCTTCTTCGAGGTCGCCTTTTTCCGCGGCGCTGCCGCGAAGGATTTTCGAAAGATAAACGCCCGTTTGGTCGTCGCTCATTTCGAGATAGCGGCGAAATTGCGGGTCGCGGGTCGGAGAAAATGCGATGCCCAGTCGCGGGAACGACTCGTAGGGCGATTCTTCGGCGCGGGCGAGGAACGTCTGGATCACCGGGCCGGGCAGGACGGTGGCGGTTTGCGAACGAGAGTCGTAGCGCATGAGGAGGCCGGCGAGCTCTTCCTGGTAGAAGAGTGGGACGGTGAAGCTGTTGTCGCGATACTGGAGCGGCGCGCTGATGGCGTAGGAGAGAAGTCCGATCCCATCGACGGGGTAGTTCGAGAGCGCGATGGTCGTAACGACACCGGCCGTGGTCGCGACGGAGCCGTTGGGTTCGACCTGCGCAATTTCGACGGCGTCGCCAACCTGAAGCGGGCCGGCAAGTTGAACGGGAACGGCGTTCGCGAAGAAGTCGGGCCCCTCGGGGCGGAGGAGGGCGAGGTTCGCTTCGTAATCGATGAGGTCGACGGTGGCGGCGGAGCGAACGGAGTCGCTCGGACGCTCGAGTTCGATGGAGTTGTGGTCACCCACGAGCTCCGCGGTGACGAGGACGCGTCCGTCGGAGATCACGGCGCCGATCCCGCGTCGACTGAAGGGCGGGCGCTTCGTCCACGGGCGAACGAAATTGTAACGTTGGTTGGTCGCGTTGACGCGGACGAAGGAGTCAGCCGAGAGGTTGTTCGCGGTCGTCGCCGTGCTGGGCACGGGGGCGGGCGGCGGGGCTTCCGCCTCGGACTCAGGAGCGGCTGGGACGGGCTGGTCGGTCGGCGGCTGGCCGAAGACGGTGGTGCTGCCAAGGAGAAGGGCGAGGGCGGAAAGTTTGAGGGATTTCGTCACGGCTGGAGATTGGATTCGGTCTGCACGCCGTAGCGGCTGAGGATGCGGGTGCGAGCGGCTTCGACCGCGGCGCCTTCGAGAACGAGCGGGCGACTGGCGGCGGCGAACTCGACGACGTAATCGTCAGCGGGTTCGGCGAACGCTTTCTGAAGATCTTCGAGCGTGCGGATTTTTTTCCCGTTGACGGTTTCGACCATGGCGCCTTCGAATTCCTCGGCGTAGGCGTTGATCGGGTCCGCGAGGATGCTGCTGAGAACGATGATCTCGGGATGGTCTTCGTAAAGGTCGTCGGCGAGGAAGAAGTCGTAGGTGTAGCGGGTGAACTGGTTGTCGATGCGATTGGCGGCGAGGAAGGTCTGGTTGACCGGCTGGAAGAGCAGGCCGCCGAAGAGGACGAAGCGCGGACGGACGTCGTAGGAATTGGCGTAGAGATTGTAGGGGAAAGGCTCGCTGAGGTGGACCTCGAGTTCGAGCGGTTCGCCGTCGCGGAGAACGTCGAGGTGAACGGTGTCGCCTCGGAGGCTGCGTTCGACGATCTCGGCCATTTCCATGTAGTTGCCGTCGATCTCCGCCGAACCGTCGCTGTAAACCGCGTGGCCTTCGATCGCGGTGATGACGTCACCGGGCTCGACGATCCCGTCGGAGGAACCGCCGCCGAAGACGGTGCCCACGAGGACACCGATGTTGTCGTTCTCCAGACCGAGAGCCCGGCGGGCGGCGGGGTTGAAGAGAGGGGAATACGTCAACGCGAGATCGACGTAATGATCGTATTGGCCGTCTTCGATGTCGGTGAGGAAGCGTTTTGCGACCGGTGTGGGGATCATGTAGCCGGTGTTCTGCGCAATCTCGCCGCTGTAACCTTGAAAGGCCACGCCGACGACCTTGCCATCCTGAACGACGGGGCCGCCGCTGTTACCGGGATTGATGGCGGCGTCGATCTGGATGACGAGATGCGAGTCGGCACTGGAGTGGCTGTATTGCTGAAAGTCGACGCGGGAGACGATGCCTCGGGTGACGGAGGGGCGGTCGCCTCCGATGGGGTAGCCATAAACGCTGACGGTGGACTCGATCTCGGGAATGCCGCCGAACTCGAGCGGGGCGGTGCCTTCGAAAAAAGCGGGATCCTCGGTTTGCAGGATGGCGAGGTCGCAGTCGTGCGCGATGTGAAGCACGCTGGCGGGGTAGGGCTTGGATTCGCCGTCCTTGGTGACCGTGATGAACCGCGCGTCGCTGACCACGTGAGCGTTCGTCATGATTCGATTGTCGCTGATGACAAACCCGGCACCGACGCCCTGGGTGACGTGACCGGCGTTCCACGGCGCGTTGTAGTCGGGAGATTGAGAGACCGTCTGGATACGGACGAGGCTGCGACGAATGAGCTCGGGGGGCGCGGCGTGAACGGGACGAACGAGGGTCGCGACGAGCGCGACGGCGAGAGTGACGAGGAGACTACGCATGAAAAACGGATTCGGAGCGGACGCGGCAGTGGCCGACGCGGCTCGTGGTAGCAACCAATAGCCGGGTGCGGCGGAGATTCAAGGGACGACGTAAAATGTCGGGTGGTCGCTGCAGGTCGATATCGCTAAAGCGAGTCGATGTCCTCGAAGCGGTCCACGCGGAAGGTCGATTTCCGCTTGCCGCTGGGACGAACGGTCGTCGACGGCGTGGGGGTGGAGTCGTTGCGGGCCGTGCTGACCTCTTCGGGTTTCGACGACCCGGAGTTGTAACCGACAGCGCTCTTCCCGTCGTAGGTATTGACGGCGATCAGCGCGCTGCGTTTGCCGCCGGGGGTTTCCCGCCGCGAGGTGATGAAGGAGGTGGGATCGTAGTAGTTTTCGAATCCGCGGGAATATTGCGAGCGATTCATCCCGATGTTGAGGTTCTTCCGAATTTCGAAGTGAAGGTGCGCGGTATACATTCCGCGGTTCGACCCGATGGTGCCGATGTGTTCGCCTCGGGTGACCTGCTGACCGACTTTGACGTCGAACGAATCGAGGTGGGTGTACATCGAGTCGACGGTTTTGAGGTCCTTTCCGTCGAGGTAGATGTGCCGGATGATGACGGACTTCCCCCAACCGGATCGCATGTCGCGAGCGAGGGTGACCATGCCGTGGCCGATCGCGTAAACGGGGTCGCCGAGATCGGTATTGCCGCCGCCGATGCCGTTCCAATCTTCGCCCAAGTGACCATTGGGTCGGAAGCCGCGGGCCTTGTAATAGTCTTCGGCGTCGGGCTTGCCGACGGGGAAATCAAAGCCGTCGGCAAGACGCGTGCGCGCCGTCTCCGGGTCCGGCGCAGCGATCAGCACCGCGAGGAAGGCGGTGAGGACGAGCCAGAACCAGGACTTTCGCATAGGGGATCAGCCTAGGCACGCTGGCGCGCCGGTGCAAGTGCGGCGGGAGGGAGAAGTCCGGGCTTTTTGTCTGCCGGGGAAATCGGCATGGTGGGCGAATGAGGTGGATGTTTGGTCTAAAGCTGCATTGGCAGATTCTCATCGCGATGGGGTTGGCGTTTGTCGTCGGGATCAGTCTGCCGGAGGATGGTGTGGTCGCCGGAGTCAACGTCACGGCGATCTGCGCCTACGTCGGGCGACTATTTTTGAAGTTGCTGCAGATGTTGGTGGTGCCGTTGATCGCGACGTCGATCATTTCGGCGATCGCACGGTTGGGGGAAGAGAACGCGTTTGGGCGGCTGGGGTTGCGGACGGCGGGGTATTACGTCATGACGACGGCGCTGGCGGTTTGCACCGGTTTGCTGGTGGTCAATCTGGTGGGGCCGGGGCGGGTGGCGCCGGACGTTTCGGAGCGGATGATTGCATCGCTCGGGGAGTCGCGGGAGGAAGTGGCGTCGAAGGTCGCGGCGGACACGACTTCGGGAGCCGTGCTGGCGGAGGTGTTTGAGCGAATGATCCCGAAGAACATCATCGATGCGGCTGGGAACAATGCCGACATGCTGGCGATCATCTTCTTCGCGGTGCTGTTTGGGTTTTTCATCACGAAGTTGGACGCCGGACCCCGGGCGGGATTTCTGGGGTGGTGGGAGAGTGCGTATGCGGTGATGTTGTTGATGACGGACTGGGTCATTCTCTTTGCGCCGATCGGCGTGTTTGGGCTGGTGGCGGCGACGGTGGCGGAGACGGGGTTTGACGCGCTGGGACCGGTGATCACGTTTTTCTTCACGGTGGCCGGGGCGCTGGCGATTCACCTTTTTGTGACGCTGCCGATCTTGCTGAAGCTGCTGGGGCGGAGTCCGCTGCTGCATTTCCGGCAGATGATGCCGGCGCTGCTGACGGCGTTCTCGACGGCGAGTTCGAGTTCGACGGTGCCGGTGAGTTTGGACTGTCTCGGGAACAACGACTACAATCCGCGGAAGGTGAATAGCTTCGTTGTGCCGCTGGGGGCCACGATCAACATGGACGGGACGGCGCTTTACGAGTGCGTGGCGGCGATGTTTATCGCGCAGATCTACGGGATCGAGATGACGTTTGGGACGCAGTTTTTGGTGGTGTTCCTGGCGCTGGCGACGTCGATCGGCGTGGCTGGCGTGCCGGCGGCGAGTCTGGTGGCAATCGTGATCATTCTCGGAGCGATCGGGTTACCGATGGAGGCGATCGGCTTGATCCTGGCGGTCGACCGGGTGCTCGACATGTGTCGGACGGCGGTGAACGTGTTCAGCGACTCGTGTGGAGCGGCGGTGATCGGTGGGTTCGAGATGCGGCGGGGCGGGAATGACTGAGTTTTGTCCGCAGATTGAGCGGCGGGGCGCAGATTTATAAACGGAAGCTGAGCTTCTGAATCCTTGAGCTGGAGTCTGCGTTTGTCTGTTTGATCGCGGATGAACGGATGTGCGGCTCGCAGGCTTGCGTTCATTTCGCCGTGTGATTGAGTGGGCGGTTTCCAAAAATGAACGTTTTCGTCGAATCCAAGCCCAATTGTCTCGCCACCCTCCGCGTCGAACTTCCGCCCGACCGCGTCGAGAAGGAGTGGAAGACGACGGCTAAAGCTTTTCAGAAACAGGCCCGGATCCCGGGATTTCGTCCGGGCAAGGCACCGGCGGCCATCATCGAGAAGCGGTTCGAGGACGACATTAAAGAGGAGGTGCAAAATCGGCTCCTGCGCACGTCGATGAACGAGGCGATCGAGCAGAAGAAGCTTCGGGTGATCTCGGTGACGAAGGTGGACAACGTCGAGATCGGCGCGGATCGGACGATGAGCTATTCGGCGACTTTGGTGACGGCCCCCGAATTCGACCTGCCGCCCTACAGCGGCCTGGAGCTCGAGTTGAAGAAGGTGCCGGTCGGCGAGAAGGAGGTTGAAGACGCGCTGAACACGCTGGCCGAGCAGCACTCGGAATTTGAGACGGTCGAAGGTCGGGCTTTGGCGATGGATGACTTCGCGGTGCTGAGTTACGCCGGGACGCTGGACGAGAAGCCATTGGCCGACGCGGTCGAGGGTTGTCCTCCGCTCTTGGCGGGGAAGCCGAACTGGTGGGTGCGCATGGCCGAGGGGACGCTGGCTCCGGGATTCTGCGAAGCACTCGTCGGGATGAACGTTGACGAAGAGCGGAAGTTCGACGTCGCGCTGCCGGAGGAGTTTCCGTTCGAGCCGCTGCGGGGGACGACGATCAACTACGTGGCGACGCTGCACGAGGTTCGCGAGCGGAAGATGCCGGAGTTCGACGACGCCCTGGCTTCGCGGATCGAGCCCGGCAAGACGATGGCGGAACTGCGCGAGCAGATTCAGTCGACTCTCGAGCGATACGCGGAGCAGGAATACGAGAATGGCAAACGCTCGGGCGTGATGAAGAAGGTGCTCGAAGGGGTACGTTTCGATTTGCCGCAGGACATGGTGCACGACGAGATGTCGGGGATCATGCGCGAGATCGTCGAGGAGAATCAGGGGCGCGGCGTGAGCGACGAGGAATTGCAGGCTCACGAGGATCAGATTCAGGGAGCGGCCGAGCAGAGCGCGCAGGAGCGCGTGCGCTCGCGCTTCGTGCTGATGCGGATCGCGGAGAAGGAGAAGATCGAGGTGACGCAGCAGGAGCTGGCGTTTCACGTGACGCAGATGGCGCAGCGTTATCAGATTCCTCCGAACAAGATGGTGAAGGACCTCCAGAAGCGGAACGCGCTCGGCACGATTCGCGAGCAGATTCTGGTGTCCAAGTCCCTTGATTTCGTGGTGTCGAGTGCTACGGTGCGCGAGCCCGCAGCTTGAGGGGTTCTGAAGTTTTTGAGTTCCTAAGTTTTGAAGTTCCTGAGTTTTCGTTTTTAAGTATTTATGTTGATCCCAACCGTTATCGAGCAGACTGGGCGTGGCGAACGCGCTTACGACATTTATTCGCGACTCCTGAAGGATCGCATCATTTTCATCGGCACCGGGATCGATGACAACGTGGCGAACATCGTCATCGCGCAGATGCTGTTTCTCCAGATGGAGGACCCGAAGAAGGACATCAGTATCTACATCAATTCGCCCGGCGGATCGGTGACTGCCGGGTTGGCGATTTACGACACGATGCAATTCGTGACGTGCGACGTGACGACGTATTGCATGGGGATCGCGGCGAGCATGGGCGCGGTGTTGCTGGCTTGCGGAACGAAGGGCAAGCGTTACGCGCTGCCGAACAGTGACATCATGATTCACCAGGTGTCCGGCGGGGCGCAGGGTCAGGCCAGTGACGTCGAGCGGCAGGTCGAGTTCATGTATAAACTCAAGCGGCGGCTGAACGGGATTCTCGCGAATCACACCGGCAAGCCGATCGAGCAGGTCGAGCGCGACGCGGACCGTGATTACTACATGACGGCTCAGGAGGCGAAGGACTACGGGCTGGTCGACGAGGTCGTCGAGTCGCGCAAGGAGCTGAAGCATCCGCTGGGCGACCATCAGCCGAGCGAGTAGGGTCCCCTCATGGCGCGCCCTTCGAATCTGACGATGTGCTCTTTCTGCGGAAAGAGCCACGCGGAGGTGCGGAAGTTGATCGCGGGGCCGGGTGTTTACATCTGCGACAGCTGCATCACGGTCTGCAAGGGGATTCTCGACAAGGAGTTGGGCGAGGACTCCCGCAAGAACCCGCCGAACGTGCGGGTGCCGAAACCGGCGGACATTCGGCGGGAGCTCGATGCCCACGTCATCGGTCAGGACAACGCGAAGAAGGTGCTCTCGGTGGCGGTGCACAATCATTACAAGCGCATCACGCAGGACAGCGCGTCGCTGAAGGTCGACGCATTGGCGGAAGTCGAGATCGAGAAGAGTAACATTCTGCTCATCGGGCCGACCGGGTCGGGAAAGACGTTGTTGGCACGGACGCTCGCGAAGGTGCTCGACGTGCCGTTTGCCATCGCGGACGCGACGTCGATCACGGAGGCGGGATACGTCGGTGAGGACGTGGAAAACATTATTTTGCGGCTGCTGCAGGCGGCGGACTTCGACGTGAAGCGCGCGGAGGCTGGGATCATTTACATCGACGAGATCGACAAGATCGGGCGGAAGACGGAGAACGTCAGCATCACCCGGGACGTGTCGGGCGAGGGGGTGCAGCAGGCGCTTTTAAAAATCCTGGAGGGAACCGTGTGCAACGTGCCGCCGCAGGGTGGGCGGAAGCATCCGAATCAGGAATACATCCAGATCGACACGCAGAACATCTTGTTCATCTGCGGCGGGGCGTTCGTGGGATTGGACAAAATCGTGCAGCGTCGGATGGGGGCGACTTCGATGGGATTTCACGTGCGCGGCGGGGTCGACGAGTCGATCGCGGCGATGCACGCGCGGGAGCCGCAAGACATGCTGTCGTTCGGGTTGATTCCGGAATTTATCGGCCGGTTGCCGGTCGACGCGGTGCTTGATCCGCTGACGGAGGAGGAGCTCGTGCGGATTTTAACCGAACCTCGGAACGCGATCATCAAACAATACAGGAAGCTGATGGCGATGGACGGGACGTCGCTGAACGTGACGAAGGACGCGCTCCGCGCGATGGCGTCGCAGGCGGTGGCGAAGGGAACGGGAGCGAGGGCGCTGAGGGCGATGATGGAGCGCTTGATGCTGGACGTGATGTATGAGGTGCCGAGCCGCGACGACGTTTCCGAGATCACGATCAACCGTGCGGTCGTCGAGGGACGGAAGTCGCCGATGATCCGACGCAAGGTCGAGAAGAAAGCGGCTTGATGCGATTTCGGATTTCGGATTGGTGGGGAGTGAGCGCTGCGCGCTTTTGATTGGTGATCGGCTGGGAGCCGATGATACTTTTCCGACATGAAATCGGTCCCGGTGAGCGAGTGGCGGACGCTGGCGCTCCGCGTGATCCGTTCAAATGATCTTTACGTGCGGATCACGCGCTAATGCGGTGGGTGGATTAGCCTATTTGTTCGAGCGGTTTCCTTCTTACACGCAAACGTTCTGTTTCCGAGAGGTCGGGGCGATGCGGGAGTTGGTCGGCGAAGTGCCGGTGTTCTCGATCCGCGCGGGCGAGGGGGCGGAGCGTTTACCGACGATTGAGGACGTGGTGTATCTGCCGAGGGACTTTAGTTTGGAGCTGGAGGATGGACGGTTTCGGCGGGCGGCGCGGCGTTGGTTGAAGGATCTGGTTGCGATCTGGGGAGATGAGACGGAGAAGCGGCGGATTTACGAGGCGCTTTGGCTTTTGCCGCGACTGCGCGAGCGAGGCGTTGGGCACGTGCACGTGCACTTCGTGGGAATCGCGGCGCGGACGGCTTTTTGGCTGCGGCGGATCGGCGGGATTCAATATTCGCTGACGGCGCACGCCAACGACATTTTTTGTGACGAGCCGGAGGAGCGGCTGGGGATGTTGATCGCGGAGGCGGCGGGGGTGGTGTCGGTCAGCGACTTCAGCGTGGCGGCGCTGCGGGAAAGGTATCCGGTGGCAGCGGGCAAAGTCCGGCGGGTCTATAACGGGGTGGCGATGGCGGATTACGCGGAGTTGGGGGTGCGGGCTGACCCGCCGGTGGTGGTCACGGTTGGGCGGTGCATCGCGAAGAAGGGGTTCGGCGATCTGGTCGAGGCGTGCGGCTTGATTGCCGGGGTGGACTTTCGTTGCGAGCTCATTGGCGACGGGCCGCTGATGGACGGACTGCGGGCAAGGGTCGGTGAGTTGGGGATTGCGGATCGGGTGGACTTTGCGGGGGCGATGGGGATTGGTGAGATCGGCGAGCGGTTGGCGCGGGCGTCGGTGTTTGCGTTGCCGTGCGTCGATTTGCCGGGTGGGGGGAAGGACAATTTGCCGACCGTGATCATGGAAGCGATGGCGGCGGGGTTGCCGGTCGTCTCGACGCGCGTGGCCGGGGTGCCGGAGATGATCGTCGACGGAGAGACCGGTTGGCTGGTCGATCAGCGGAGTCCGGGCGAACTCGCTGAGCGGATCGCGCAATTGCTGGCGGATTCAGATCACGCGCGGACGATGGGGGAGGCGGGTCGGCGGCGGTGCGGG
This sequence comes from uncultured Verrucomicrobiae bacterium, assembly GCA_963749035.1. Classification (GTDB taxonomy): domain Bacteria; phylum Verrucomicrobiota; class Verrucomicrobiia; order Chthoniobacterales; family JAATET01; genus CAVVKW01. The sequence goes on along the minus strand of CAVVKW010000004.1, from coordinate 1,477,783 downwards.
GAGATGTTTGCGTTGGAACGGACGGCCGCGGAGTTGCGGAATGCGCTTGAGGGATGGGGGGCGTTTCGTAAGGCGAAGCCGCGGCGGGCCTTCCTGGGCTGGTTGCGAGACTGAGGGGGAATCACGCGGAGTCGCGGATTCGTGAAGAGGTTTCGATCTCACGCCGAGGCGGAGAGACGCGGAGGGATTAAATTCATTTCCAAGGGCGAGCGTCGGCGGCGCAGCGGAATCCGAGGTGGCCGGCGGAGCTGTCGGGAGTGTTGGAGGTGCGGGCGGCGCAGCGGTAGCGGTTGCAGTAGCTGACGTGGCAGAGGTAACTGCCGCCTCGCATGGCACGGCGATTTTCGTGCGGGGGTGTGTGGAAATGGTCGGCGGTCCACTCCCACGTGTTGCCGGCGCAGTTGTAGAGTCCGTGGCCGTTCGGCTTGAAGGAGCGGGCGGGAGCGGTGCCGCGGTAGCCGTCGTCGCCGGTGTCGGTCTTCGGAAACAAGCCCTGCCAAATGTTGCAGCGGTGTTTGCCGTGGGGGTGGAGTTCGTTGCCCCAGGGGTAGGTGTTTTGCTCGAGTCCGCCGCGGGCGGCGAATTCCCACTCGGCCTCGGTCGGGAGTCGTTTGCCGCACCACGCGGCGTAGGCGGTGGCGTCGTTCCAGGTGACGTGGACGACGGGGTGGTCGAGGCGGTGAAGCTTTTCCACGTTGTCGTGGCCGCCGAGGGGCGTTCTCCAAGTTGCGCCGGGGACGCCATACCACCATTCGAGTCCGGCGACTCGGCGGTCGGTTAGTTTTTTCCGCTGGGACTTCGGAAGCTGGCTGTGGTGGACGAACGACCAACCGAAGCGCTCGGTTTCGGTGACGAAGCCGGTGGTGTCGACGAAGGCGGCGAAAGCTCGGTTGGTGACGGCGGTTTCGTCGATGAGAAAGGGAGGGACGGTGACGGAACGGACGGGACCCTCGCGGTCTTTGGGCCAGGTCTCGGGGCCTTCCGCGCCCATGAGGAAGGTGCCACCGGGGAGGGGGACCATGGCCTGGAGATCGCGGATTTCGGATTGCGGATTTCGGATTGAGGCTGCCGGACCGGTAACTGACTCAGACGGAGTCGGACGGGTTGGGGTGCAGCAGGTGGATTTGGTCATCGCTCCGGGGCGATCTTCGTCGGGGTCGCGGGGTGATGCAAACCGAGTCTTTGGCGGAAGCGCGGGGATTATTCTGACGTGAACATGAAGACGACCGCGCCGACGTAAACGAGGAGGATGACGAAGCTCTCGAAGCCGATGTTGGCGATGCCGCGTTTTTCCCGGCGGATGAGGCCCATCAGGAGAACGCTGATCATGAAGATGGTGAGGCCCATGAGGAAAGACTGGCTGTCGGAAATGTGGTGGTAGATGGAGCCGGGACGGTAGGCGATGTCGGCGACGGCGAGGAAGAGGGTGTCAAAGCAATTGCCGCCGATGATGCCGGCGACGGCGAGGGTGAGCGCGCCTTGGCGGACGGCCGCGATGCTGGTGACCAGCTCGGGCAGGGAAGTCGAAACGGCGGTGAGGAATCCGCCGACGGCGGTTTCGCTGAGGCCCGTTTGGAGGGCGACGGCGGTGCCGGTGCGGGCAACGACAAACCCCGCGATGCCGACGATGACGGTGTTGACGCCGAACGAGATCCAGAGGGGGGAGGTTTTACCCTCGAACGGTTGATCGTCCCCCTCGTCCTCGCGGGTTTCCTTGGTCTGCTGCGGTTTCCAGGGTGCGATCTCGTGGGCCCGCTTCACGAGATGCATGCCGTAGATGTAGGCGCCGAAAAGGATGGGGGTGGCGGGGTGAATTCCGAGAAAGGTGACGTCGGGCCCGGTGGTGGCGATGAGGGGAACGGAGAGGAGCGTGACGAGGAGAGCGGCTTGAAGAATGTTCGGCGCGGACGCGGCGGCGTGCTCGAGGTTGGCCCGCTTGTAGGTGATGTCGGCGATGGCGAGGAACGCGGTCTGCGCGGCAATCCCGCCGACGGCGTTGCTGACTGAAAGCTGCGGGAGTCCGTCCCAGGCGGTGACGGCTGAGGTGATGATGCCGGGCAGGGAGGTGGCGGCGCCGAGGAGGATCGCGCCGGCGATGGCTTCACCAAGGCCCGTGGCGTCGGCAAGTTTGTCGGCGGTGGACGCGAGGCGCCATCCGAACACGCCGATGATGATGGCCGCGACGGCGAGGATGCCGAGATTCACGGCGGGGGCAAATTGAGAAAACTCCGGCACGGTCAATTCTCCTTGTCGTCGAAGTAGAGCATGGCTTTGAACTTTTCTTCCGCTTCCAGGCTGCCACCGAGAGCACCGGCGAGGACGCCGAGGGTGGCAAGGAAGGCCGAGTAACGGATGACGTCGGTCGGGTGAAGTGCGGTGCCCAGCCAGCGTTCCGGGACCTCGGCGGGGAGGGCGACGATGATGCCGGCGGCGCAGACGGCGAGGAGAACCCAGAGGGAGAGCATTCCAACGAGGAGCGTGGCGAAAAGGACGATCCGCATGCGGAGAAACTGTTCGCGACGGGAGCGGGTGCCGCCGGCGGAGAGGCCAACGAGGTTCTGTCCGGCGAAGAGGAAGATGGTGGCGGCGACGATGGAGATCGCGGTGGCGATTGCGAGCGGCCATTCCTCGATGTTCACGCCGAGTTCCCATGATTCCGCGCCGAGCAGGAAGACGACGATCGAAACGGCTGCGGCCGCGGTGAGCCGACCCATGCGGAAGGGGAGTCGCCACGGGGAGTAGCCGAGGATGTCGGTGGCGATCCCGCGGGTGTCGGCGAGAAACGCGCGGGTGTAGCCGAAGCGGATGGCGTGACCGCCGCGCTCTTCGAGGCGTTGGTCGGAGACCTCCGATAGCCGTCGTCGGGCGGCGGCGGTCTCGGGTTGCGAGAAATTGAGAAGCTCGGAGGTCTCGGAATTCATCGGCCCTTCGTCGCGGCTGGGGAGACCCCAGAGGTGACCGAGGAGACGGAGGGTCCGAGCCGCGAGGGGTGAGATGACGTCGTCGGTTTCAACTCCCAGCGCCTCCGTCGAAGCGACGCCAACTTCGAGCGCGGAAGACGGGACTTCGTCCGTGCCGGTTCGCTCCAGGGGGTCGAGGCCATTTGGGACCACCACGAGCGCGTAGTCCCAGCCGAGGTCGATCTTCGATTCAACTCCGAACTCCAGAAGCGGGAGGGGATTCAGCGCGCCGCGCGGTGGAAACTTCCGACGATCGACGAGCGGCATGTCCCAACGAAACTCGGGGAACATGGATTTGAGATGCGCGAGGAGATGGTCGCGAGCCTCGGCGCAGACGGCTTCGAAGGTGGAATCGCGCTCGTCGGCGGCGAGCAGCCATCCGATCTGCACCAGGGGCGTGGAGGTTGATTCCTGTCTGGTCATCCGGGAGAGGGTTCGGTGCGGAGGACGGGGGTGGGCGTATGTCGAAGCCGGAACCGCGGGTGGCGGGCGAACGCCGCGCGTGGAATCGGTGGAGAAAGCGGTCGGAACCGCGGGGGGATGGGGTGCCGTTGGCGAGTGACCTGGGTGGTGCCGGGAAGACTCATTCTTCGATGGATGAGCGAGAGTGATTTCGTCTTCCCTTCACCTTGCCGGTTTCGGTTGAACCGCAAAAGTCGTCGTGTCACATTGCGCGCGATGAAAATACTCTCGAAATCCCTACTGGGCGCGGGCTTTGCTTGCGCGTTACTCATTGCGCCGACTCAGGCTGACCTGGCCGAACACATGGGAACGCTCCCGGACGGACCTGACATCACGACAGAAGACGTGGAAGCGGCTCAAAAGATGTGGGGTGACGCGGTGGTGCAGATCGGCGAAGCCGGTGACAACGCGCCCGAAGTCGCCGAAGAAGCGGCAAAAGCGGCCTACGCGTTTGACCTCGGTCCGATCCTGTTCAAGCCGACGCTGGCGGCAGAGACTCCGTTTCGGCCCGACCTGGAAGGCACGTTGTCCTACTTCGTTTCCGGCAACGACAAATTCGCGGAGGACAAGGGATTTGCTCTGAAGCCTTGGACCAAGGTCCGCTTTGACAACCACAACGTGAAGATGTTCCACAACAAGGCGATCGTCATGGGTCACTACTACTTCACCGACAAGGCGACCGGAGAAGAGACGAAGGTCGAGTTCACCAAGGGCTACGTGAAAACCGAGGATGGGAAGGTGCTTCTCTTCCTCCAGGATTCGTCGCTTCCTTACTCCGGCTAAGCGGCCGAAGGCTTGGCGTCTTTCCAACCCGGAGCTCTGCGGAGCTCCGGGTTTTTTTGCGTTTGGGTTGGAAGTTTTTATGAGCAAACGGGATTTCAAGTCGAGGCAAGAACCCGCAGAATCGAGGGTGATGTCATGCGGATGATCGGGAACGGAAACGATGGTGAAAGCGGTCGAGCGGGGTGGGGCGATGCCGAGCGTCCCTTGCTGCCGGATGGTTGGGCGGACGGAACGTTGGAGCTGGAGGTAGATCTCGGGTGTCATCGCGGAGCGTTTTTGGCGGCGATGGCTGAGCGTTTCCCGGAGACGCGGTGGTTGGGAGTGGAGAAATTGTCCGGGCGGGTGGAGCGGTGTCTGGCGAAGTTCGGGCGGGTGGGCCTAGAGAACGCGTGGGCGATAAGGGGGGAGGGGTTGACGGACGTCCGGCGGGTCTTGCCGGGTGGGAGCGTGGCGGCGATTCACGTCTCGTTTCCCGACCCGTGGCCGAAGCGGCGGCATTGGCCGCGGCGGGTGGTGAATCGCGAGACGCTGGAAGACGCGTGGGTTTTGCTGGCGGTGGGCGGGACGCTTCGACTGATGACCGACGACGCGGATTACTTCGGTGCGATGGAGCGTGCGGTGGTGGAGGATGGGCGGTTCGCGGTCGCGGAATGGGACGACGGGCGGGAGCAGGCGGAGACGGAATTCGAGCGGAAATTTGCGGAGATCGGGCAGCGGGTGTTTCGGCTGGCGCTGAGGAAATTTTAGATTCCGGATTTTGGATTTTGGATTTCGGATTGGAGGGAAATGGCTTCGCGGTAGTGGGATTCCAGGGCGGCGATGGCGGACTGGCTGGAGAACTTTTCGCGGACGGAGGCGGCGGCGTTTCGGCTGGTCGCTTGGTAGGTGGTGCTCAGGGTCTCAAGGGAGGCGGCCAGCGCGGCGGAGTCGCGTTCCGGGGTGAGGTAGCCGTCGTGGCCGTGGGTGACGGCTTCGGGGATGCCGCCGTGTTGGGTGGCGACGACCGGGAGGCCGGTGGACATGGCTTCGAGCATGGCGTTGGGGACGCCTTCCTGGTCGAGGGTTTCGGTGGTCTGGCTGGGGTGAATGAAAATGTGGGAACGCTCGTAAAGGGCGCGGAGTTGGGGCTGGGACTGGAAGCCGACGAAGGTGACGGAATCGCCGAGGGCGAGGTCGGTGGCGAGGGATTCGAGGGTGGGTCGGAGTTTTCCTTCGCCGGCGATGGTGAAGGTGGCGGCGGGGTGGTTCTCTCGGAACGTCGCAAAGGCCTGGAGGGCGTGGTCGATGCCCTTTTTTTCGATGAGGCGGGCGGCTTGGACGAGGCGCCAGGCGCCGTCGGGGGGTGGGGTGCGTTCGACGAAGGGGAAGTCGTCGAGCGGAATGCCCGTTCGGTTCAGGCGGATGCGGGCGGGGTCGGCGCCGAGTTTGGTCAGGCGGCGGGCGAGGGATTCGCTGCGGGCGAGGACGAGGGGAACGGTCTGGATGAGCTCACGGAGGCGGTCGTTGTAGCCGGGTTCGCGGTCGCGGAGCCTGATGTCCATGCCGTGGAAAGAGACGACGGTGGGGCCAGGCCAATGCTTGATGAAGGGGAGGAGGTGGACGCCGGTATGGCCGAAATAGACGTGGAGGACGTCGGCGTGTTGGCGGGAGAGGACGGAGTGGAGTTGATCGTATTCGCCGCGGTAGAAGACGGGCTCCAGGCGGCGGAGGTATTTTTTGTGGAAGCGGGCGAGGAAGTTGATCCGAGGTCGGGGGAGGACTTCGACGGCGTCGAACGGGAAGGCGTCGGCGTTCTCGCGGGACTTCGTCATGACGAAGGTGTCGAAGCTGCGCAATCCCGTGATCTGCCGGTAGATGTGGAGCATCTCGGGCTTGAGGAAGGTGGTGCAGTAGGAGGCGACGCGCATCTGATTTTGGATTTTGGATTTCGGAGTTCGGATTGGCCATCGGAAACGGCGTTGGCTGGGGCTAGAGTTGCGGGTGATGTCGGAATCCACCCCCGAGGATGAAGCGGATTTTGCGTTGATGGTTCGCGTGAAGGCGGGGGACGCGGGGGCGTTTCGGGAGTTGGTGGAGCGTCATCAAAACCGGGTGGTGGGGACGGTGGCGAAGATGCTGGGGAACGATCGGGACGCGGAGGACGTGGCGCAGCAGGTGTTCGTGCGGGTGTGGAAGTCGGCGGGTCGCTACGAGCCGCGAGCGAAATTCACGACGTGGCTGATGACCATTACGCGGAATCTGGTTTTCAACGAGGTCCGGCGGCGGGATCGGGCGCGGATGATTTCGATGGACGAGGAGGCGGAGTCGTCCGGGCGGGAGATGGCGGATGCCAGGATGCGGACGGCTTCGCAGGAGGCGCTGAACGACGAGCTGCGGGAGGCGGTGGATGCGGCGATCCGGGCGCTGCCGGAGGCTCAGCGGATGGCGGTGGTGCTGCGGCGTTACGAGGGAATGCCGTATGACGAAATCGCGAAGGTGTTGGAGACGACCGTGCCGGCGGTGAAGAGTCTGCTCTTTCGGGCGAGGGCGGATCTCAAGGTCGCGCTGGCGGAGTTTTTATGAATCGGTGAATTCGGCGAAGACACGTTTAGCGGCGCCCATGGCGTTGTAGGCGGCGGGGTAGCCGATGTAGATGGTCATCTGAATGATGAGCTGCTCGATCTCGGCTTTGGTGAGGAGCTGACTGGCGAGGGCGCCGCGGGTGTGCCATTCGAATTGCGGGAGGCTGGCGGAGGTGACGAGGGAGGCGAGGGTGATGAGTTTGCGGGCGCGCTGGTCGAGGGCGTCGTTCGTATACATGTCGGCGAAGCCGTGGCTGACGACGTGCTGGGTGAGGGCGGGCGAGGCGGCCATGGCGGCATCGAGTCCTCCGGGGCCGAGGTGGAGTTCCGCGAGGGGTTTGCCTTTTTCGAATTGGTCGCTCATGGGGTTGGAGGATCATCTTTCGTGCCGGGTGCCGGCGCGAGGCGGGAATATTGGTCGGGGATGTCGTTCGGCCCCTTGGCCGGGGAATGGATTCGTGTATGCTCCGCCGACCATGGCAGAGCTGAACTCGAATTATCTGAAACTGAAGGCTGGTTATCTTTTCCCCGAAATTGGGCGGAGGGTGAAGGCGTTCACGGACGCGAACGCGAAGGCGTCGGAGCGGTTGATCCGCTGCGGGATCGGTGACGTGACGGAGCCGCTGCCGCTGGCGGCGCGGGAGGCGATGCACGCGGCGGTGGATGATCTCGGGAAGTCGGAGACGTTCCACGGGTATGGGCCGGAACAGGGGTATGAGTTTTTGCGGAGCGCGATCGCGGAGAACGATTACCGGTCGCGGGGAATCGAGGTGGCGGACGACGAGGTGTTCGTCTCGGACGGGTCGAAGTGCGACTGTGGAAACATTCTCGATATTTTTGGCGCGGGAAATCGGATCGCGGTGATGGATCCGGTCTATCCGGTTTACGTCGATACGAACGTGATGGCGGGTCACACGGGCGAAGCGGATGCGGATGGTCGCTTTGACGGGTTGGTCTATTTGCCGTGCACGGCGGAGAACGAGTTCGTGCCGGAGATACCGAAAGAAAAGGTGGATCTGATTTATTTGTGCTATCCGAACAATCCGACGGGGACGGCGGCGACGCGGGATCAGTTGGCGAAGTGGGTGGAATACGCGTTGGCGAATGACGCGGTGATTTTGTTCGACGCGGCCTACGAGGCCTACATTCGAGACGAGGAAGTGCCTCGTTCGATCTACGAAATCGAGGGGGCGCGGCGGTGTGCGATCGAGTTCCGGAGTTTCTCCAAGAACGGTGGGTTCACGGGCGTGCGGTGCGCGTTCACGATCGTGCCGAAGGAGCTGGAGTGCTCGACGGACACAGGCGAGCGGCGGCCGTTGCATCCGCTGTGGAACCGACGGTTCAGCACGAAGTTCAATGGCGTGAGTTACGTGACGCAGCGGGGTGCGGCGGCCTTGTATTCCGACGCGGGCAAGGCGCAGGTGCGAGAGCTGGTGGACGGTTACATGGGGAACGCGGAGATCCTGCGGGAAGCGGCGACCGGGTGCGGGCTGGAAGTTTTTGGCGGAACGAACGCGCCTTACATCTGGGTGCGCGGACCGAAGGGGCGGGAGAGCTGGGCGATGTTCGACAAGATTCTGGAGGAAGCGAACGTGGTGGTGACGCCGGGGAGTGGATTTGGTCTGGCGGGCGAGGGGTATTTCCGCATCTCGGCCTTCAACAGTCGGGCGAACGTCGAGGAGGTCGCGCGGCGGCTGCGCGAGCTCGACTGGGGATGAGGCCTCACGCGAAGGCGCGAAGGCGCGAAGAAATACGACTTCGGATTCTCACGCAGAGGCGCAGAGGCGCAGAGATTGATAGTTCATATTTCTTCGCGGTTCGGCGGCTCTGCGTGAGGTTCATCTACCGTATCTCCTCGCGGCTTCGCGCCTAAGTGTGAGACTTCAGGGAGCATTCTCGGTTCCGCTCTTTCGCGCGTTTTGGGCGGCGGCCCTGGTTTCGAATCTGGGGACGCTGATGCACGCGACGGCGGCGGCGTGGTTGATGACGTCGTTGACGGATTCGCCGTTGCTGGTCGGGCTGGTGCAGACGGCGGCGACGGCTCCGGCGTTGCTGGTGGGGTTGCTGGGTGGAGTGCTGGCAGATCGTTTGGATCGGCGGAGGTTTTTGATGGTAACGCAGGGCGCGATGGTGGTGTCGACGCTGGCACTGGGCGGGTTGACGTTGGCGGGAATGGTGACGGCTTGGTCGCTGCTGGCGTTGACGTTTTTGCTGGGGACCGCGATGGCGTTGAACTTGCCGTCGTGGCAGGCGCTGGTGCAGGACGTGGTGTCGCGGGATCACGTGGCTTCGGCGGTGTCTTGGAACAGCATCAGCTTCAATCTGGCGCGCGCGGTCGGGCCGGCGGTGGGTGGCTGGATGACGTCGGCGTTCGGGGCGGGTTTGGTTTTTTTGGTGAATTCCGGGTCGTATCTGGGGACGGTAGGCGTGTTGGCGTGCTGGCGGCGTCCGGCACCTGAGCGGAAGCCGACGCAGGCGATGGGCAAGGCGCTGGCGGAGGGGGCGCGCTTTGTCTGGGAAGAGCGCCGCGTGCGGTCGGCGATGGCGCGGTCGAGCATGTTCGTGCTGACGGCTAGTTCCGTCGGGGCGTTGCTGCCTTTACTGGCCAAGGATGCGTTGGGGCTGACGGCGCTGGGTTACGGGACGCTGTTGACGATGTACGGGGCGGGGTCGGTGGCGGGAGCGCTGGCGCTGCCACGGGTGCGGCAGTGGATCGGGGTCGAGCGGATGGTGGGCTGGGCAAACGGGCTCTACGCGGTGGCGTTGGTCGGGTTGGCGATGGCACCATCGGAATTGACGGCGGCGGTGGCGCTGACGGCGGCGGGGGTCTGCTGGACGAGCGTCCTGGTCAATCTGAACGTGACGGTGCAGATGGCGGCGCCGGAGGCGGTGCGCGGGCGGGCGATGTCGTTTTACCTACTCACGTTCCAAGGAGCTTTTGCGGTGGGCGGGCTGGTGACGGGGGCGTTGGCTTCGGCGATCGGACTACGCGCGGCGCTGGGGGTGTGCGCCGGGGGGATGCTGATCGGGTGGGCGGTGCGGGGGGCGTTTCCGCTGGGGGATCTGGACGACTAAACGTTGAAGCGGAACTCGAGGACGTCGCCGTCCTTGACGACGTAGTCTTTGCCTTCGATGCGGAGTTTGCCGGCTTCGCGGGCTTTGGCCTGGGAGCCGAGCTGGACGAGGTCTTCGAAGGCGATCGTTTCGGCGGCGATGAAGCCGCGCTCGAAGTCGCTGTGGATGACTCCGGCGGCGGCGGGAGCTTTATCGCCGGCGTTGATGGTCCAGGCGCGGGACTCCTTGGGTCCGGTCGTGAGGTAGGTGCGGAGGCCGAGGAGCGCGTAGGCGGCGCGGATGAGAAGGGAGACACCGGAATCGGTGACGCCGAGGCCGGTGAGGAATTCCTGCGCTTCTTCGGGGGGGAGTTCGGCGAGTTCGCTCTCGATCTGCGCGGAGATGACGACGGATTCGCAGTTGAGGTGTTCTTGGGCGTAGGTGCGGACGGCGGCGACGTGCTTGGCGGCGGGGGAGTCGCCGCCTTCGATGTCGGCGAGGTCTTCTTCGCGGACGTTGCAGGCGAAGAGGGAGGGTTTGGCGGAAAGGAGGAAGAGGCCGCGGAGGACGGGAGCTTCGTTGGTGTCGAGGTCGAGCGTCGAGGCGGGTTTGCCGCTGTCGAGGTGGGGGAGAAGTTTCTCGAGGAGGGCGAGTTCGGATTTTGCCTGTTTGTCGCCGGAGCGGGCGCTTTTTTCGAGGCGGTTCTTCTGTTTAGAAAGCGACGCCATGTCGGCGAGGATGAGCTCGGTGTTGATGACCTCGATGTCGCGGACGGGATCGACGCTGCCGGAGACGTGGTGAACGTCCTCGTCTTCGAAGCAACGGATGACCTGGACGACGGCGTCGACTTCGCGGATGTGCGAGAGGAATTGGTTGCCGAGCCCTTCCCCTTCGGAGGCACCGCGGACGAGGCCAGCGATGTCGACGAACTCGATGGCGGCGGGGAGGGTTTTCTCGGACTTGGAGAGTTTGGCGAGGGCGTCGAGGCGGGCGTCGGGGACGGTGACCATGCCGACGTTCGGCTCGATGGTGCAGAACGGGAAATTGGCGGCCGCAGCTTTGCGGGTGCGGGTGAGGGCGTTGAAGAGGGTGGACTTGCCGACGTTGGGCAAGCCGACGATTCCGGCTTTTAACATGGGGGGCGGAGGTTATTGAAACGGGACAGGATTGACAGGATTTTCAGGATCTGAGGGGGTGGTTCGATGAAATTACGGGAAATTGTCGATTGGATGAACGGGGAACTGCGCGTGGGGGAGATCGAGGATTATCCGAACGCGCACAATGGGCTGCAGCTCGAGAACGCGAACGGGGAAGTGACGCGGGTAGCGTGCGCGGTGGACGGTTGTGAAGCGGTGATCGAGATGGCGGTGGAGGCGGGGGCGGATTTGTTAATCGTTCATCACGGGATGATGTGGGGCGGGGCGCAGCGACTGGAGGGGGCGCCGTTTCGGAAGATTCGGACGGCGATCGAGGGCGGTCTGGCGGTTTACAGCTGTCACCTGCCGCTGGACCAGCATCCGGTGCTGGGGAACAACGCGATTCTGGCCCGGGAGATTGGGATGGAGGAGACGGAGCCGTTCGCTAAATACGGCTTGCGGGCTTACCTGGACGTCCGGCTTCCGGACCTTATCGATAAGGTCGAGCGGGTGGTGGGCGGGCCGGTGCATCTGGCTCCCGGTGGTCCGGATCGCGTGCGGCGGATCGGGGTCGTGACGGGGGGCGGGGGAGATTTGATTGCGGAGGTGGCGGCGGAGGGGATTGACACGTTCGTCACCGGCGAGGGTGCGCAGCACACTTACACGCTGGCAGAGGAGTTGGGGGTGAACCTGATTTACGCGGGGCACTACGCGACGGAGACGTTCGGCGTGAAGGCGCTGGCGGCGGCGGTGTCGGATCGCTTCGAGGTGCCGTGGGAGTTTATGGATCACCCGACGGGGTTGTGAATTGCGGATTTTGGATCTCGGATTTCGGATTGAGGTGATCGGGCGGAATTTTTTTGAGCGGGAGCCGGTGGTTTGCGCGCGGGAGTTGGTCGGGGCGACCTTGGTTTGGGGAGATTGTGCGGGGGTGATCGTGGAGACCGAGGCTTACGACGACGAGGGGGACGCGGCGTGCCACACGTTCTTTCGGCCGAGCGCTCGGGAGTTCGTGGAGCGGGAGCCGGCGGGGACGGCTTACATTTATTTGAATTACGGAGTTCATTGGCTCCTCAACGTGTTGGTGAAGGGGGAGCGGCGCGGGTTTGTGCTGGTGCGGGCGCTGGAGCCCATTCGGGGGCTGAATCAGATGGCGGAGCGTCGGGGGAGAGATGTTTCCGACGTGCGGTCGTTGTGTTCCGGGCCGGGAAAACTGACGCAAGCGATCGGGATCGGGCGGGGGGAGCACGGGATGGATCTTTGCGCGGATCCGGGGCGGGGGTTCGTTGCGGCGAACGAGCGGGCGAAGTTGGTGGCGGATGGGCGGATCGGGATCTCGGCGGGGACGGAGCTGCCGTGGAGATTTACGCTGGAGGGGAGCCGGTTCGTGAGCCGGCGGGCGAAGGTGACTCGACAGGATTTACCGGATTAACGGGATTGGATTTCAGGAGATCATGATTTTTTCATCACTCCTGAAAATTCTGTCTGAAAAGAAAAAGACCGGGCGACTCGATGAGCCAGCCCGGTCTTGGGTTTTCCTCTTTCGAGGAATTGATTATTTGTACATGCCCATGCTCACGGGTGGCGGTGCCGGCTCGGGAGCTGTTTCGCACGCGGTGATTGCGAGCGAGGTTGCCGCCATGGCGACAACTGCTGCGATTTTGACGAATTTGATCAATGTTTTTCCCCTCCTTTCTTTGCGAGATGCAGGGCGCATTTAGTCACAGTTTGTCGGGGTGACAACAGAAATTACGCGGCAATCTCTACCGGGGTTCCGGCGGGGACTTTCGGGAAGAGATCGACGATGTCGGCGTTGCGCATGCGGATACACCCGTGGCTGGCGGCTGTTCCGATGAGATTCTCTTGGTTCGTTCCGTGGATGTAGATGTACCGATCGAACGTGTTCGCGTTGGTGGGTTCCAATCCATCGAGCCAGAGGATACGGGTCAGCACGTGATCTTCCTCGCCGCCCTGATCGGCGATGGTGCCGGTGGGGCGTCGACCGCGAAAAATCATCCCGGGCTCGGCTTCGTCCCCGATCTTTTCGGCCACACGGAAGCGGCCGAGTGGCGTGCGGAAACTGCCATCTTCGGAACCGAGTCCATACTTGGAAGTCGAGATGGGGTAGGATGCCAAGGGCGCGTCGCCGTCGAGGAGCTCTAGCCGTTGATTGGGCACGGAGATGCGGATTGAAAATCGGGGTTGGACGCTCGAAGATTGTGGGGTAGTGATCGGCAACTTTTTTAGGATTTGATGAGTAAGAGGCAGTATCATGTCGCCATCGTGGGCGCAACTGGGGCGGTCGGCGTCGAGATGCTCGACGTGCTGGAGCGGCGGGATTTTCCGGTCAAAAAGTTGACGCTATTGGCGTCGGCGCGGTCGGCGGGGAAGACTTTGACGTTCCGGGGTGGACCGGTCGAGGTCGCGGAGTTGAAGCCGGATTCGTTTGCCGGCGTGGACGTTGCGTTGTTCAGTGCGGGGTCGGGAATTTCGAAGGAATACGCGAAGCACGCGGTGGATGCCGGTGCGGTGGTCGTCGATAATTCTTCGGCGTTCCGCATGGACGACGACGTTCCGTTGGTCATTCCGGAGATCAACGGTGCGGATGTGAAGCATCATCAGGGGATCATCGCGAACCCGAACTGCACGACGATCGTGACGCTGATGGGTTTGTTTCCGCTGCATCAGCGGTTTCGCGTGCGGCGGGTTTTGGCATCGAGTTATCAAGCGGTGTCCGGCGCGGGAGCGCAGGGGATCGAGGAACTGCGGGAGCAGGTCTCGGCGGGAGACGGTGGGGCGGCGCCGGAGCCATCGGTCTTCGCGCATCCGATCGCGTTCAACGTGATTCCCCAGGTGGATTCATTCGTCGAGAACGGCTACACGAAGGAAGAGATGAAGATGCAGAACGAGGGGCGGCGGATCATGCATTTGTCGATGTTCCGCGCTTCGGTGACGTGCGTGCGGGTGCCGGTTTACCGGGCGCATTCGGTGGCGGTGACGGCGGAGTTCGAGAAGCCGGTGAACGTGATGGAAGCGCGGGAGGTGATCGATCGTTTCGACGGGGTGCGGGTCGTGGATGATCCGGCGAAGTCACGCTATCCGATGCCGCTGAACGTGGCCGGGAAGGACGATTGCGAGGTCGGGCGATTGCGGCTCGATTGCGCGTGGGACAACGCGTTGAGCTTCTGGTGCTGCGGGGATCAGGTGCTCAAGGGGGCGGCGTTGAACGCGGTTCAGATCGCGGAGTTGGTCGCGGAGGGAATCGGCGATGCGTGAGGTGATTTCCGAGATCGCGGGCGGACCGCCGGCGATCGGTCCTTATTCTCCGATGGTCATCGCCGAGGGGCGGTTTGCCTTTATTTCGGGGCAGATCCCGTATGATCCGGAAGCGGGTGGGATCGTGCGGGGCACGGTTGCCGAACAGTCCCGGGTGGTATTGACCAACCTGAAACGCGCGGTGGAGGCGGCGGGTTCGTCGTTGGATCGGGTGGTGTCGTGTCGGGTGTATCTGCAACCGTTCGACTCGGATACGTTCGCGGAGATGAACGGCGTTTACGCGGAATTTTTTGGCGAGAGTAAACCAGCGCGGGCGACGGTCGGAGCGGGTTTGCTGGGGTTCGACGTGGAGATCGAGGCGGTGGCCCTGGTCTAGGCCAGGAGTGACACTTTATCGATAGCGGGAAAACTGGCGGTTCGGGCCCAGAGGGGCGATTCCATTCCGCTTGGTCAAGGCGGTGGTGTTTGCGTGGGACGAATTGAGTTCCACCGGGTTTGACAGGGTCATTGCCGCTGATACGCTGCCGCGGCATGAGATTTCCGCTGGCACTAACGGCTAAGATTGCCGCTTACATCGTTGGAAAGAAGATTCGCCGGGTTGAGAAATTTGCGACGGTCCTCCAGCTCGAACCGCTCCATACGTGCAACCTGACTTGCACGGGCTGTGGTCGGATTCGCGAGTATTCAACGTCCTTGAAGGACGTGATGCCGCTCGAGGATTGTCTGGGGGCGGCGGCGGAGTGTGACGCGCCGATGATCTCGATCTGTGGGGGTGAACCGCTGATTTATCCCGAGATCGAAGCGCTGGTCGAGGGTCTGCTGGAGCAGAAGCGGATCGTTTACATCTGCACGAACGGAATGTTCATGCGGAAAAAGATGCGGGAGTATCTCACGAGTGAGTTCGCTGCGCGGCCGGAGAAGGTGAGGCCTTTGCTGCAGAAGTTGGTCAGCGAGGAATTGATTACGGCCGAGCAGTCGGAGGCGATCCAGAATCCAAAGTCCAAGGTCGAAGGGCCGGTGATCGCGCCGACGCAGTGGATGTATTGGAACGTTCACTTGGACGGGATGGAGCGCACGCACGATCTGATCGTGGAGCGCGAGGGAGTTTTCAAGGAGTGCGTGGCGGCGATGCGGATGGCGAAAATTCTGGGCTATCAGGTGGCGACGAATACGACGGTCTATAAAGAAACCGACATGGCGGAGTTGGAGAAAATGTTCGATTTCCTGAGCTGGATCGGGATCGATGGACACACGATTTCTCCCGGCTACGATTACGATTCGGCCAAGGAGGACATGCGGAAACGACTGAATCTGGAGCCGGAGAATTTTTTCCTCACGCGCGAGATGACGCGGGAGAAATTCAAGGACATCCGGAAGTGGGGCGAGCGATACGCGTTTTTCGGAACGCCGATTTATTTGGATTTCCTGGCCGGTCAGCGTGACCTGACCTGTTCGGCGTGGGCGATTCCGACGCGGAACGTCATGGGCTGGAAGGGGCCTTGTTACTTGATGACGGACGGGCACTTCGATTCGTATCAGGCGCTGCTCGACGAGACGACGTGGGAGAACTACGGGGTGGTCAACGGCGTGGCGAAGGACAAGCGTTGTGAAAATTGCATGGTGCATTGTGGCTACGAGCCAAGTGCGACGCTGGGCCGCGACGCGCAGCGTGGGGACACGTGGGCGAACGTGAAGTTCAACTTCGGCGCGAAGCCGGGGGCGCGGGTCGAGGGGGCGGAGGTGAACGCGTTTGACGGTGTGAGTGCCGGCAAGGGTCACAAGACGGGACGCCCGGACAAGGTCGCGGCGCCAGACGAAGCGGTCGTTGTAGAATGAGTTTTGCCTCGACGGCAAAGGTCATCCCATTCCCGGGGGATGGTCGACCAAATGCCATTCCCACGGTGGAGGCTGCCGTTTCGGCGGCGCAGGAACATCTGTTTGGGCTTCAGCGGCCGGACGGTCACTGGGAGGGGGAGCTGACGGTCGACTCGACTTTATGCTCCGACACGGTGCTGTATCTGCACTGGAGCGGACGGCGCGACGCGGAGTTGGAGCGAAAGTGCGCGGACCACGTGCGGCGGCGGCAGTTGCCCGACGGCGGGTGGAACATTTACGTCGACGGCCCGAGTGAGATCAACGCCTCGGTGAAGGCCTACTTCGCTCTGAAGCTGAGCGGGGATTCGCCGGACGATCCGTGGATGAAAGACGCGCGGTCGACGATCCTGCGGCTGGGCGGGATTCCGCACATGAACACTTACGCGAAGCTGTATCTGGCTTTGCTGGGTCAATTTCCTTGGAAGCATTTGCCGACTGTGCCGGTGGAATTGTTCCTGCTGCCGAAGTGGTTTTTTTTCAGTGTGCACGACATGTCTTCTTGGACGCGGGGCATTTTGGCGCCGTTGGCGATTCTGAATCATTACCGTCCGACGCGGGAGCTGCCCGCGGAGTTTCAGTTGCACGAGTTATTTCCGGCCGGGCTCGAGGGCACGGACCTGTCGCTTAAAAAGGGTAAGCGATTTTCGTGGCGAAACACTTTTTTGAAGTGCGACCGGGTGCTCAAGGCGTATGACTCCGTCCGGCCGGGGCTGGTCCGCGAGCGGGCGCTCAAGATTGCCGAGCGGTGGATGGTGGACCGGATGGGCGAGGGGAGCGAAGGGCTTGGCGCGATCTTCCCGGCGATGCTGAATGGCATGATGGCGCTGCGGGCGCTGGGATACGGCGAAGATCATTCGCTGGTGCGGAAAGCGGACGCGGATTTTGCCGGGCTCTTCGTTGATGACGGTGGGAGTGGGGAGTTTCGGATTCAGCCGTGTTTGTCGCCCGTCTGGGATACGGCGATCACGACGATCGCGCTGGGGGAGTCGGGGGTCGCGAGCGATCACCCGTCGATGGTTCGCTCGGCGGCTTGGCTCGAAGCGAAAGAAGTCCGGTTTCGTGGGGACTGGGCGGTGAAAAATCCGGGCCCGGAGGCGAGTGGCTGGGCTTTCGAACACGACAATAAATATTACCCCGACACGGATGACACGATGATGGTGTTGATGGCTCTGCGGTTGACGGCTCCGCGCGATCCGGTGGCGCGGGAGGAGTTGGTCGAGCGAGCATTACGGTGGTTGCTGAGTTTTCAGTGTCGCGACGGGGGCTGGGCGGCGTTTGACAAGGACGTGACGAAGAAGTGGCTGGAGGACGTGCCGTTTGCCGACCACAACGCGATTTTGGATCCGACGTGCAGCGATCTGACGGCACGGGTTTTGGAATTGCTTGGCTACCTGGGACACGACCGCCGGTCGGAGACGGTGCGCAGGGCGGTGACGATGCTGAAACAGACGCAGGAGGACGATGGCTCTTGGTACGGGCGGTGGGGCGTGAACTACCTTTACGGAACGTGGCAGGTGCTGCGTGGATTGGGGGCGATCGGGTTCAACATGGACAAGGATTGGATCCGGCGCGGACGGGATTGGCTCGAAAGTTGCCAGAACGAGGATGGCGGCTGGGGTGAGACTTGCGCGTCTTATGACGATCCGGAGCTGAAGGGGATCGGGCCGAGCACGCCGAGTCAGACGGCTTGGGCGGTGATGGGATTGTGCGCGTGCGGTGACGCGACCCGCGACTCGGTGCGGCGCGGAATTGGCTTTCTGGTGCGACGTCAGAACGCGGACGGGTCCTGGACGGAGGAGGAGACGACCGGCACGGGATTTCCGGTCGTATTCTATCTACGCTACGGGATGTATCGCCTTTACTGGCCGCTGCTGGCACTTGCGACCTATCGCAAGATGACCCGCTCGGCTTGAGGCGGGGCGGTTTTTCCGTCAGCCTGTCAATCCGGCCGCCGAGCCGATCACCTCAATCCCCTTTTTATCATGCAGAGATCACACGTTATCATCGTCGCCGACACCGGAAGTTTTCGCGCTTTCGACTTGGAATATCCACCGGAGCGCGCGCCGTATCCGCGGCAGTTCGAAGCGATTGACATCGTCGAGTCGAATCAGCTTTTGAGCGAGAAGGTGACGCATCAGGCTGGCGCCATGCCGAGCGGGTCGGCGCCCGGAGCCACTTCCCACGTCGGTGACGAGGGGATTACCTTGGAAGACCGCTCGCGGGCGATCAAGGCGATCGGCGGCCACATCGACCGGGTGTTGAAGGAGAAGAAGCCGGAGATCTGGTCGTTCGCGGCTCCGAATTCCGCCCATCAGGCCATCTTGGACGCGATTCCGGACAAGAAATGGATCGATCAGTTGCGCGGGCGCGTGACGTCGAATTTGGTGAACGTTCGCGAGCAGGAATTTGGGAAGCACTTTGATTTCTGATACCTCGCGCGAGGGGGGCTCACGCGAAGGCGCGAAGGCGCGAAGGCACTAAGAAATGCGGATTCTCACGCGGAGGCGCGGAGGCGCAGAGAGATCTTGGTAGCGGCGGGTGCTTTGGTTGGTTTCTGACGCTTTGACGGGTCGCCGGTTTTTGGCAATGGTCAGCGCCCTATGGCAAAACCGGTGGTTCTTATTATTCGCGATGGCTGGGGTATCAATCCGAACGGGGCGGACGGTGCCGAGGCGGACGGGAACGCGACACTTTTGGCGAATACGCCGTATCACGATGAGCTTTACGCGAAGTATCCAGCCGGGACACTGAGCGCGAGCGGGATGGACGTCGGACTGCCGGAAGGGCAGATGGGGAATTCTGAAGTCGGGCATCTGAACCTCGGTGCGGGGCGGATCGTTTATCAGGATCTGACGCGGATTAACAAAGCCATCGCGGATGGCGAGCTGACGGGCAACGCGGCGCTGGTCGAGGCGTTCGAGAAGGCGAAGGGTGGCCGACTGCATCTGCTCGGACTGGTCTCGGACGGGGGCGTGCACAGCCATTCCGATCATTTGGTCGCACTCGCGGAAGCGGCGAAGGGGGCGGGGGTTTCGGACATTCTCGTTCACGCGATCACGGACGGTCGTGACACGTCGCCGACGGGGGGAACGGCGTATCTAAAAGCGGTGGCGGACGGGCTGGAGGGCACTGGCGCGGAGATCGCGACGGTGATCGGTCGGTATTACGCGATGGATCGGGATCAGCGGTGGGAACGCAATAAGCTGGCGTGGGACGCGATCGTGCTGGGGCGCGGAGAGCGGTCGAGCGAAACGCCGGGTGCGGCGGTGGCGAAGCGCTACGAAGCGGGGGAGACGGACGAGTTCATCACGCCGTTGATTTTCTCGCACGGCGATGAACAGCGGGTTCGCGACGGGGACGTGGTGCTGTTTTTCAATTTCCGCGCGGACCGGGCGCGTCAGCTCTCGCGGGCGCTTCTGGAGAAAGACTTCGACGGTTTTGACCGCGAGGTGACGCCGGCGGTCCATTACGTGACGCTGACGGAATACAGTGCGGAATACGATTGTGCGGTCGCGTTTCCGAAGCAGACGATGTCGGGGATACTCGGCGAGGTCGTGAGCGCGGCGGGAAGGAAGCAGCTGCGGATCGCGGAGACGGAGAAGTATCCGCACGTGACCTATTTTTTCAACGGCGGGGTCGAGCAGAAGTTCGACGGTGAGGACCGCGAGATCGTGCCGTCGCCGCAGGACGTGGCGACTTACGATTTGAAGCCCGAGATGAGCGCGCCGGCGGTGATGGAGACCGTCGTGGAGAAGCTGAGCGAATACGATCTGGTGATTCTTAATTTTGCGAATCCGGACATGGTCGGGCACACTGGGGTGATCGAGGCCGGAGTGAAAGCGGTCGAGATGATTGATCTCGGGGTCAGGAAGGTGATCGAGCGGACGTTGGAACTGGGCGGGTGCGCGATCGTGACGGCGGATCACGGGAATTGCGAATTCATGCGAAATGCGGACGGCTCGCCGCACACGGCCCACACGACGAATCTGGTTCATTGTCTATACGCTGGTGCGGACGCGGACGGTGTGACCGTGCGCGACGGGATCCTGGCCGACATTGCGCCGACGTTGCTGAATCTGCTCGGGCTGGAGAAACCAGTGGAGATGACGGGCGAGAGTCTGGTCGTCCGGAAGTAGGGTCGAGATCAACGCGAAGGCGCGAAGGCGCGAGGGCGCGAAGGCTTGGGAAAGCGGAGAAGGGTGAGGAATGCGCTGAGAACCCTCGGGATGATGCATTGGTTGATGAGTTCAGAGTCGTAAATCTTGTTCGGGAGGGTGCGGTTCTCCCCTTGCGGCGATGGATCGCGGGTTTTGCGGTGAATTGACTTGATTGCCGGTGGCGGGGAGACTTCACGACGTGGTGAGGTTGTTGGCGGCGTTTGGTGTGTTTCTCTTCGTGGGCGGCGTGGGAGGGACGCGGGCTCAGTCGCTGGAAGGAAAGTCGGTGGTGTTCTATGCGGCGGACCCGAACTCAGTGCCGACGGGATTTCGCGCCGATGAGGCGGTGGTTCGGGGAATGGTGGATTCACTGGTTCGGGCCGTGACGCGTCAGCCGACGGCGGAAGCGGCGTGGGGTTCATTGGCGGGGCCGGATGACGTCGTTGGGATCAAGGTCGCGTCGGCTCCGGGCGACGTGAGTGGAACGCACGTCGAAGTCGTTCACGCGGTGTCGCGGGGCCTGCAGTCGGCGGGTGTGTCGCCGCAGAACATCATCGTGTGGGACCGGAACGAGGAGGATTTGGTGAACGCGGGGTATTCGAAAACTTCGCCATTTTATCAGCTCCGCTGGACGGACCCGACGGACGGCTACGACGAAGAGGCTCCGATCTCGGCGCCGGTGCTCGGTAAACTGATCTGGGGGGATAGTCGTTTTGGGAGACGGGAGGGGATGCGGATGGAGGACCTGCTTTCGTCGGGCGATCAACTGAGCAGCACGAGTTACTTTGCGCGGGTGTTAACCAGGGAGGTGACGAAAGTGATCAACGTCCCGTCGATGTGCGACAGCTTCATGACGGGGATCAACGGAGCGATCGCGAACGTCACGCTTTGGAACGTCGATAACTGGCGGAGGTTCATCAAGCCGCCGACTTACGGCGATCCGTATCTGGCCGAGATTTACGTCGACCCACGAGTCCGCGAGAAAGTGGTGCTGACACTGATCGACGGCCTGACTCTGCAGTTTGCGGGCGGTCCCGTGCCGAATCCGAATTTTGCGCGGCGTAATTTTACGATCTACGCGAGCGATGACCCGGTGGCGTTGGACGCGACGGTTCTGCGGACGCTCGAGGAATACCGGAACGGGAATAAGTTGCCGCCGATCGGTGACATGGCGGGGCACGTCGAGAGCGCGGGCGCGATGGGATTGGGGCGGTATTACGAATCGGAAATCGAGCTGGTGCGGGTGAGGTAGGGTGAGGGGGATGGACTGGAGTTTGCTTTCCCGGGTCGCGCGATCGTTCGCGATCACAATTCGCTGGCTCCCCGGCGAGATCCGGGAAACGGTCGCGCTGGGTTACCTGCTTGCTCGGGCGTCCGACAGCATCGCGGATTCGTCGGACGCGCCGCGTGAACTGCGATTGATGGCATTGGAGGGGTTGATAGACGGGGAAGTGTCGGCGGACGAGCTGGGGGAGCTGGTCGCGGGACAGTCGGTGGGGGCGGAAGCGGAGCTGCTCGCGGCGTTGCCGGATTTGGTGGCGTCGATGCGGGCTTCGAAGGATCGAGAGCGCCTGGAGTGGGTGTGGCGGCACATCTTGCGCGGACAGACCTTTGATTTGCAGCGGTTCTCGGATTCGAGCGAACCCCTGTCGGCGGAGGAGTTGGGTGAATACACGTATTCAGTCGCGGGGGCGGTCGGGGAATTTTGGACGGAGTTGAGTTTCGACCGGGTGCCGCGTTTCTCTCGCAGTCAGCGGACGGAGATGGTCGCGCTGGGGGCCCGCTACGGGAAGGGGCTGCAATTGATCAACATTTTGCGGGACCGCGCGGCGGATCGGGAGATTGGTCGCGTTTACGTGGCGGATGATGCCGTGGGGCGGGTGTTGGGCGAAGCGACGTCGGGTCTGGTGGCGGGTGTCGAGTGGGCGTCGCGGGTGGATCGGCGGCGGATGAGCTACGCGTGCGTGCTGCCGGCTCGCATCGGGATGGAAATGATACCGGAGCTTTCCGCGGGGAGCAGGGAGCGGGTGAAAATTTCGAAATCGCGGTTGCGACGGGTGATGTGGCGGGAGCTGCGGACGATCTTCGAGTCGAACGGAGCTGGTCGGGCGGGGGCGCTTCGAGGCCGCACGGGACCCGAAGCGAAGACGCGAGGAAAGACAGGGAGGTCGTCGTGAGGTAAGATGGGGAGATGAACGCCATCGTCGTAAAGCAATTTGGGGACCCCGAGGTTTTGACGGAGCAGGAGGTTGATCGGCCTGAGGCCGGGTCGGGCGAATACCTGGTCAAACTTAACGCCGTCGGAATCAATCCGGTGGAGACCTACGTTCGCTCGGGGAACTACGCGAAGTTGCCGGAGCTGCCTTACACGCCGGGGACGGATGGAGCGGGGGTGATCGAGGCTTGCGGGTCGGGGGCGGAGAAATTTGCCGTCGGCGAAAGAGTTTATCTGAGCGGTTCGCGAACGGGAACTTACGCGGAATACGCGGTGGGTTCGGAGGGCGATGTCCACAAGTTGCCGGGGGGAGTGTCCTTTGCGCAGGGGGCGGCAATCGGGATCCCCTACGCCACGGCGATTCGAGCGGTGAAGCAGCGTGGCAGGGCGCAGTCGGGCGAAACAATTTTGATCCACGGAGCGACTGGCGGGGTGGGGTTGGCGTGCGTCCAATACGCGAAGTCGCTGGGTCTGCGGGTTCTTGGGACGGGTGGGTCGGATGACGGGCGGAAACTGGTATTGGCCAACGGGGCTGACGAAGTTTTCGATCATCACGATGAGGATTACTGCGACCGGATCGTCGCCGTGGCGGATGGGGTCGACCTGATCATCGAAATGTTGGCCAACGAGAATCTGGCGTCCGACCTGAAGATGATCGGGAAGGGGGGGCGAATCGTGATCGTTGGGAGTCGCGGTCCGATCGAGATCAACCCGCGCGGGTTGATGGTCAACGACGTCGACGTGCGGGGGATGGTGCTTCCCAACGCGAGTGACGACGAGCGGGCGGAGTTCGACCGGGTGATTGGTTCGGGGCTCTCGGATCGTTCACTCCGACCGGTGATTGGGAGAAAATTTTTGCTGGGTGACGCGGTCGACGCGCACCGCGAGATCATGAATTCCTCCGCGGGAGGGAAAATGATCCTATCGCCGTGTGCGCACGCGTGACCGGGCGGTCCGAAGCGTAACCTCTGTGATTCCTGGTTATGAAAAACTCCGTCCTGCCCCTATTCTGCGCGCTTCTTGGTCTCATGGTGTTCCCGGTGCAAGCTGACAGCGGCGTTGCCGCTGCCCAGCGGGAACTCAAAGAGCAGGGGTTGTATCGGGGGGCGAGCGATGGGAATTGGAACAACCAAACGTCAGCCTCCATCGCGAGGTATCAAATCCGCGAGGGGTTGGAGATCAACGGAGAGTTGGATCGGGCGACGCAGAAGGCGTTGGGGCTGACCGAGTCTCCTCGCAGAGTGGAGAACCGCGCCGGCGAGTCCTGGAAGATTCTGCGGGAGCAGGACGCAGCGATGTTGGACCGAATCGAAGAGACCCGGCCATCCGGTGCGGCGGTTCAGACGGTCACTCAAACGCAGACCGACCGCAGGGTGGAGACCCGCTTGGTGGAACGCTCGACGGCGGAGTCGGTCGGGCCGGTGGGAGATCAATCCAGCGGGCGGCAGACGGCGATGGAAGAGTGGCTGAGCGACTATATCGGTGCCTACGTGATCGCGGGGTTGGCGCCGAACGTTGACGCCGAGCTGCAGTTTTTCGCCGACAAGGTGGACTACTTTGGAACGGCCAAGAATCGAGAGGCGATTCGGAAAGATCTGGAGAGCTACAACGCTCGTTATCCCGAGCGAAGGTTTTGGCTGGCGGGAAAACCTCGGATCGTCGGTGGCTCGAACGAGATTGGCGAGCTACAGGTCGAGTTTCCGCTGCGCTACGAAGTGAGGGGTGCCGAGGGGCGCAAGTCCGGCGAGGTGATCAAGTCAGTCTCGCTCGAGCGAGATGGTCGGACCTACGCGATCGTTTCCGTGAACGAGCGAAAGCGGTCCTGAGCGGCGGTCGGGGGGCTAACTCCGGCGGCTTTTTCGTTTCTTCGGAGACTTGTAGGAGACCGGGCGTTTGTCGCGGGAGATTTTGTCGATGCCGGCACCGGCCTTGAGCTCGGTGATTTGGTCGCGGAGGAGGGCGGCGCGTTCGTATTCCATGCTGGCGGCGGCGGCGGCCATGTCGCGCTCGAGTTCCTGCATGAGCTCGTGGAGGTCGAGGCCGCCGGCAGTTTCGGAGACCATGGAGCTGTCGCTGTCTCCTTTGAGGATGACGTGGAGACTTTCCTGGACGGCGCGGACGACGGATTTTGGCGTGACGTTGTTCGCTTTGTTGTAGGCGATTTGGCGTTCGCGGCGGTAATCGCTGATCGAGATGAGGGCCTGGATGCTTTGGGTGATGACGTCGGCGAAGAGAATGACTTCGCCGTTGACGTGGCGGGCGGCGCGACCGGCGGTTTGGATCAAGCTGGTCTGGCTGCGGAGGTAGCCTTCCTTGTCGGCGTCGAGGATACAGATGAGGCTGACCTCGGGGAGGTCGAGGCCCTCGCGGAGGAGATTGATGCCGACGAGGATGTCGAATTCGCCGGCGCGGAGGCCACGGAGGATCTCGACGCGCTCGATGGTGTCGATGTCCGAGTGGAGGTAGCGGACCTTCAGGTCGATGTCGCGGAGGTAATCGGTGAGGTCCTCGGCGGTGCGCTTGGTGAGCGTGGTGACGAGAACACGTTCGCCTTTTTCGATGCGTTGGCGGCAGCGTTCGATGGTTTCGTCGATCTGGCCGGCGAGGGGGCGGACAATGATTTTTGGATCGAGGAGCCCGGTCGGACGAATGATTTGCTCGGCGATAAGGGGGGCGCCGGGGGTGGTCGGGTCGAAGGGGCGGCCGGTCACTTCACCGTCACGACCGGCGACGAGGGTGGGGTCGTGCTGTTCCTTGAATCCACCTTTGGCGGGGGTGTAGCCGGTGTTGCCGACGACGGAATTGATGACCTCGAAGTTCCCGGGGGTGGCGCTGACGTAAACGATCTGGTTGGTGTTTTCCATGAACTCGTCGAAGTTCAGCGGGCGGTTGTCGAGAGCGGAGGGGAGGCGAAAGCCGTAGTCGACGAGGACGGTTTTACGGGCGCGGTCGCCGGCATACATGCCGCCGACCTGGGGGATGGTGGCGTGGGATTCGTCGACGACGAGAAGGGTGTCGTCGGGCAGGAAGTCCATGAGGGTGTAAGGCTTCGAGTTGGGCGGGCGGCCGGTGAGGTGGCGGGAGTAATTCTCGATGCCGTTGCAGAAGCCCATTTCCTGCATCATTTCGAGGTCGAATTCGGTGCGCATCTTGATGCGCTGGGCTTCGATGAGTTGGCCGTGTTTCTCGAAGTAGGCGACGCGCTCGTCGAGTTCGGCGCGGATGTTGCGCATGGCGCGGTTGAGTTTGTCGTGGGGGGTGACGAACTGCTTGGCGGGGTAGAGCGTGAGGTTCGTGAGGCGGGCGTGGACCTGACCAGTGAGCGGGTCGAACTCGGAAATGCGGTCGATTTCGTCGCCGAAAAACTCGACGCGAATGGCCTTGTCGTCGACCTGGGCGGGGTGGACTTCGACGGTGTCGCCGCGGACGCGGAAACGTCCGCGCTCGAAGGCGATGTCGTTGCGCTCGTAGAGCATGTCGATGAGCTTCGCGAGGAAGGCTTCGCGGGAGAGCTGCTGACCTTCGCGGATGGTGCAGAGCATCTGGAGAAAGTCTTCGGGGGAAGCGAGACCGTAGATGCACGAGACGCTGGCGACGACGAGGACGTCGCGGCGGGACAGGAGGGAGCTGACGGTGGAGAGGCGGAGTCGCTCGATCTCCTCGTTGATGGAGGAATCCTTCTCGATGTAGGTGTCGGACCGCGGGATGTAGGCCTCGGGCTGGTAGTAGTCGAAGTAGGAGACGAAGTATTCGACGGCGTTGTGGGGGAAGAACTGTTTGAACTCGCTGTAGAGCTGGGCGGCGAGCGTCTTGTTGTGCGACATGACGAGCGTCGGTCGACCGAGATCGCGGACGATATTCGCGACCGTGAACGTTTTACCCGAGCCGGTGACGCCGAGGAGCGTCTGGTGGCGGTGGCCCGCTTCGAGGGAGCGGGTGAGTTTTTCGATCGCCTGACCCTGGTCGCCGCGGGGTGAGTAGGTGGAGGCGAGTTCGAAGGGCACGGTGACTTGCGAAATGCGAAATGCGGAATGCGCCGGTGAATGGCAGGTCTCACCGTGCTGGAGCGTCCCGCGGTTGGCGGGGCGGCGGGCCTACGCGGGGAACGGGAGCTTCGTTTCTTCGGCCTCGAATCCGGTGACGGCGCCTTGCTCGTCGCGCTGGGGACGGAGGTGGATGGCGACCCAGTAGGGGGTGCCGTCCTTGTGGTAGTTCAGCATCTCGACGTTGGTCTCCCGGACCTCGCGGACGGCGGATCGAAGGGTGTCGATCGTGGCGGGATCAGTTTCGCGTCCCTGGAGGAAGTTGCCGGGTTTCCGCCCGGAGACTTCCTGAAAGCCGTAACCGCAGAGACCGGTGAAGGCCGAGTTGATCTCGGTGATGCGGCCTTCGGGGTCGGTCCAGACGCGGGGCGGGACGAGGTCGACGAGGTCGAGAACGCGATCCTTGAGGTCGCCGGAAGGTAAACGGATGGAGGTGGTCGAGGAACTGAGGTTCGTCAGGGTCTCGTTGAGATCGCGGACGGTGTCGGCGAGCTTCGGGTCGCCCGGGAAGCTGGCCGCAAAAGCGGAGTCTTCCGTCGGATCGAGTAGGCCGAGCACGTGGAGGCAGGCAGTTTCTTCGCTTTGATCTTCGAGCATGAGCGTGCAATGGATAGCATTCATTTTTACGATTAACAAGTGAGCGCTCAGGAACCGATCGACGACCGTAGCATTGAAATTCGGACTTATTTTGTCCGGGGGAGAAACGCCCTGGTGGCGCGCGGGGAGTTCTCCCAATTGTACGTCGATTATTATCTTCATTTGGCTGATTACGCTCAGACGGTCGATCCCGACGCAGCGGAATACGCAAAACTTGCGCTGGCGGGAATCGCGCTGCACTGCGCGTCGAGGCCGCGGCGGGACCGGGTGGCGTGGACGGTGAACTTTCAGGATCCGTTGCTGAACGTGTTCGCGGCGGGGGATAACGTGGAGGGGACGGTGGTGTCGACGGTTTACACGGAGGGCGTGAGGAAGGCGGACCGGGGGATGTTTTACGCGGACACGATTCCGGCTGGCGGGGAGCCGCGGCGGAGCGTCGTGGACTTCGAGGGTGGGGATTTCTTCGCGGCGGCGGAGCGGTTTTACGCGCACAGCGAACAGCGGCCGGGGCGGTTTTTCCGTCATTCCGACGATGACTTCGTCCTGGTCGGGGCCCAGCCGGATTGCGACGTCGAGTGGCTGGAGGCGCTGACGGCGGAGTCGATCCGGGGGTTGGACGAGCGGGAGGAGTTGAGTTTGCTGGAACAGCGGTATTTTCGGTTTGAGTGTGGGTGTAATCAGGACCGGATGATGCGGGCGGTCGCGCCGGCGTTTTTAGCGGACGCGGACGATTTGTTCGGGAACGAGCCGTTGATTCGCATGGGGTGCCCGCGGTGCGGGGCGAAGCACGTGATCACGCGGGAGGCGCTGGAGGCGTTTGCCGCGGGGGCGGCTTGAGGCTCGCCTGAAGTTTTCACGCGAGCACTTGGAGCCTGGGAAGGGCGGGGCAAACAGCGAAGGGCGAAGGGGTGATGATTCTCACGCAGAGCCGCGGAGGTGCGGAGGGGGAGACGAAAAAAGCGCCCGCGGGCGGGCCCGGGGCGCATTTTTCGGGGGAGAAATCGGGTTGCGATCTTACCGGCGGTAGTAGTGTCCGCGGCGGGTGACTTTGTAGCCGCCTCCTCGGTAGCAGGAAGGGCCCCGGCGGTAATAGACCGGCGCGGGGCGGCGGTAATAAACGGGGGCCGGTCGAACGTAAACGGGTGGGCGTCGGTAGTAGGTGACGGGCGGAGCGCAATAGGAACCCCCGGTGTTAAAAGATAGATTCACGTAACCGCCGGCTTCGGCCTTGGGAATCGCGAAGAACGCTCCGATGGCGAGCGCGAGGATGACGAGTGTTTTGAGGTGATTCATGACGTTGATAGTAACGCGGGAGGTCGGTGGGGTATTCATCGCGCACGGGTTAAAGTTTTCAGTTTTCGGTTTTCGGTGTTCAGTGGGGGGGTGAGTGAGCGAGTTGAGATTGATCGTCCGGAGCGGGAGGGGCGGGTGTTGTTGCACTCGTGCTGTGCGCCTTGCTCGGGCGAGGTGATGGAAGCGATGGGTCAGGCGGGCGTTAATTACGCCATCTTCTTTTACAATCCGAACATCCACCCGCGGCGAGAATACGAGTTGCGCAAGGAGGAGAACGTGCGGTTTGCCGAGAAGGAGGGGATCGAGTTTGTCGACGCGGATTACGACACGGACAATTGGTTCGAGCGGGTGAAGGGGTTGGAGTGGGCTCCGGAGCGAGGCGAGCGGTGCACGCAGTGCTTTGACATACGGTTCGAGCGGACGGCGCTTTACGCGCATGAGCACGGCTATCCGATCATCACGAGCTGTCTGGGGATCTCGCGTTGGAAGAACATGCAGCAGATCAACGGCTGCGGGGAGCGGGCGGCGGCGCGCTACGAGGGGATGTCGTATTGGACCTACAACTGGCGGAAGAAGGGCGGGGCGTCGCGGATGGTCGAGATCTCGAAGCGGGAGCAATTTTACCAGCAGGAGTATTGCGGGTGCATTTACTCGCTGCGGGACACGAACAAGTGGCGGATGGCGAATGGCCGGGAGAAGATCCGGATCGGGGAGCAGTATTACGGGACGGAGACGGAGGGCGAGGGGAGCTGCGCCTGAGGGCGAGCTTTCGGGATCGAGAGCGTTACGCGAGGGCGCGAAGGGCGAGGAAATTCACGCTGAGCCGCTGAGCCGCAGAGAGGAATTGAAGGTGGGTTCGCTGACGGAGGGCGGTTGACTGCGCGTCGGCGACTTAAAGGGAGTCGAGGACTTCGGCGGCGGTCTTGAAGTGGACTTTGGCGAGGGTGGGAAGGACGTCGGGGCCGTGCTGGCGGACGAGGTCGGTGGCGGTGGCTTTGACCTGAGCGGAGGCGCCGCGGGGGAGTTTGGTGCCGAGGCGCTCGCCGGTCGATGCGAGCCAGTCGATGAATTTTTCGCGGGCGAGGATGGAGGCGGCGGCGACGGCGGGGTCGCTCTCGGCCTTGGTTCGTTGGTCGAGCTGGAGTTTTTTTCCGCGGTCCATGAGGGAGCGTTGGATGAGGCTGACGTGAGCGAATTTGTCGGAGAGGGCGCGGGGGCAGTCGGGCTGGAGTTCGCAGAGGTTTTCGATGGCGCGGGCGTGGCCCCAGGCGAGAAGGCGGTTGAGATTGCCGATCTTATCGAAGAGGGCGTTGTAGCGCTCGGGGTTGATGAGGATGACGGTTTGGGCGGTCTTCGACTTGCGGATCGCAGCGGCGAGGGTGCGGATTTTTTGGTCGGACTTGATGGTTTTGCTGTCGGCGATGCCGAGTTCGCGGAAGTGGCGGGTGATCTTCTCGTCGGTGTAGCAGCCGGCGATGACGAGGGGGCCGAAGAAGTCGCCCTTGCCGGATTCGTCGATGCCGAAGTGGGGGGAGAGGAGTTCGGGGTCGAGTTCTTCCTCGTAGCCAAAGGTGGCGCTGCCGAGAACTTCGGGCTCGAGGATGAAGCTGATGAAGTCTTCGAGGCCTTTGCCCTGGAGGAGGACCTTGGGGCCTTTCTGGTAGCAGGCGACGGTGAGCTTGCCCTTGCGAGCGGCGAAGTGGGTGTAGGGCTTTTCCTCGAAGTCGAACTGGTGTTTTTCGAGCGCGGTGCGCAGGGCCTCGACTTGGGGTGCGGTGAGGGGTTTGGTGTAGCTCGTCATCTTGAGAAATGGGAAATTTGAAACGTGGAACGAGAAATGGCGAGGCGCGGGGCGCGGCGGAGAAAAAAGTTTTTGATGCGGCGGGGTTTCGGCGGGAACTCGCGGATTGGTTTGGGGAGGCGGGTCGGGATTTGCCGTGGCGGCGAACGACGGATCCTTACGCGGTGCTGGTGAGTGAGTTCATGTGTCAGCAGACGACGGTGGCGGCGGTGGTGCCGTATTTCGAGCGCTGGATGGAGCGGTGGCCGAGGGTGGCGGATCTGGCGGCGGCGTCGGAGGACGAGGTGCTGTCGACGTGGGAGGGGCTCGGGTATTATTCGCGGGGGCGGAATCTGCGACGGGCGGCGGTGGCCGTGATGGAAGAGCACGGTGGCGTGGTGCCGGATGATTTCGCGGGGCTGCGGAGTCTGCCGGGGGTCGGGGAATACACGGCGAACGCGGTGCTGGCGTTTGCCTTCGATCGGGCGGCACCGGTGGTGGACGGGAACGTGGCGCGGGTGCTGGCGCGGGTGCTGAATTACGAGGGGGCGGTGGATTCGGGGGAGGGGAAGGGGTGGTTGCGGGAGACGGCGGGTGCGATGCAGGGTGAGGGGGGGCGGGATTACAATTCGGCGGTGATGGAGTTGGGGGCACTGGTTTGCCGGCCGCGGTCGCCGCTTTGTTTGACGTGTCCGGTGGAGACGTATTGTCGGGCGGTGGAGCCGGAGACGTTGCCGGTGAAGCGGGCGCGGGCGAAAGTGACGCGGGTGAGGGAGCGGCGGGCGTGGGTGCGGGACGCGGGAGGGATCTGGCTGGAACGGTCGGTGGGGCCGCGGTGGCGGGGGATGTGGATGCTGCCGGAGGCCGGTGGTGAGGGGGAAGTTCTGCTGGCGGAGGATTATCCGATCACGCGGTATCTGGTGCGGATGGAAGTTGTCCGCGGCGAGGTGAGTGAGGGATTGCGGAGGTTTTCGGTGGATGAGGCCGAGCGGGTGGCGGTCCCGGCACCACATCGGCGGGTGATTCGGCGCTTATTGGCCGACGGGAATTGACGCTTCGGCGGGGGTCGGGAGAATCGTGTCGAGGGTCTGGCGGGCGGCGCGGACGTTGTGGACGCGGAGGACGTGGGCCCCTCGGCGGACGCAAGCGACGATCGACGCAACGGTGCCGGGGTCGCGGTCGCCGGGGTTGGGTTGGTCGAGGACGTCGCCGATGACCGTCTTGCGGGAGACGGGGAGGAGGACGGGGCGGTCGAGGGCGGCGAGCTGGTCGAGGTGTCGGTAGATGGTGAGGTTGTCGGCGCGCTGCTTGGCAAAATCGATGCCGGGGTCGAGGAGGATTTGTTCTCGGGGGAGTCCGGCGGCGGTGGCTTGCTGGATCTTGCGCTCGAAGAATTCGAGAAGCGTCTCGATGATGCCGGGGTAGGTGGCGGCGGTCTGCGGGACCTTCGGCGGTGCGAGGGTGTGCATGATGAGGAGAGCGGCTCCGTGGGCGGCGCAGAGGCGGGCGTTGTCTTCGGTGGGGAGGCCGCCCATGTCGTTGAGCAGGTCGGCTCCGGCGGCGAGGGCGGCGGCGGCGACGGTGGGGCGCCAGGTGTTGACTGATAGGATTTTGGATCTCGGATTTTGGATTTCGGATTGCTTGAAAGTCTCGATGGCGGGGAGGAGGCGGGCGATTTCCTCGGCTTCGGTGATGGGGGGGCGGTTGGTGCGGGCGCTTTCGGCTCCGATGTCGATGATGTCGGCGCCGTCGCGAAGGAGGGTGGCCATTTTTTTCGAAGCCCAGTCGGGGTCGAGGGAGCCGTCGTCGCAGAAACTGTCGTCGTTGACGTTGACGATGCCCATGAGGAGGGGGCGGCGAGGGAAAGTGAGGTGGTGGTGGCGGGCGCGGAGTTCCATTCGGTGGGCGGCTTCGGGCTTGTGAAGCGGGGGATTCTCTTTCACGCTGAGTTCGGAATCAACCGCCATGAGTTTTATTGAATCGGTCTACGAGAAGTTGCGACGTCATCCGAAGCGGATTGTCTTTCCGGAGGGCGACGATCCGCGGGTGCTGCGGGCGGCGCAGACGTTTTACGATGAGCAGCTCGGGGTGCCGGTGTTGCTGGGTCATCGAGACGTCATCGAGAAGGTGGCGGCGGCCGAGAAGGTGTCGCTGGATCACGTGGCGATCGTTCATCCAGAGACGTCGTCGGACTTGCCGATCTTCTGCGAGCGCCTGGAGAAGATGGATCGCTACCGGGGCTACGGGTTCAACGATTCGCGGGCGATCATGGTGAATCGCAATTATTTCGCGGCGATGATGTTGCAGTATGGATTGGTCGATGGGTTGGTCGGGGGCGTGAGTTCCTACGGCGGGTCGCTTTTGCGCCCGTTGCTTCAGTTGGTGAAGCGGTTCGAACACGCTCAGGTGGTCGGGGGCTGCATGGTGGTGTCGGTGCCGGACAGCAAGTTTGGCGACGATGGTGTGTTGTTTTTCAGTGACTGCGGCGTGGTGCCGAATCCGACGATGGAGCAGATGGCGTCGTTTGCTCTCCAGACGGGAATGCTGGCGCGGCAGGTCTTCGCGAAGAAGGCGCGGGTGGCGATGTTGAGCTACTCGACGAAGGGAAGTGCGATCACGCCGGAGACCGAGCGGGTGGCGCGAGCGACGGAGTTGGCTCGGGAGCTGGCGACGAAATACGGGGTCGACATGGAGGTCTCGGGAGAGCTTCAGGCGGACACGGCTCTGGTGCCGGAGCTGGCGGGGATCAAGGCGCCGGGTGGCTTGGTGGCGGGGGACGCGAACGTGTTGATCTTCCCGGATCTGAATTCCGGCAACATCTCGGTGAAGCTGGTCCAGCATCTGGCAAAGGCGCGGGTTTACGGTCAGTTATTGCTCGGATTTTCGAGGCCGGCCGCGGAGTTGTCGCGCGGAACTCATCCGGACGAGATCGCGGCGGTGGCGGCGTTCGTGGGGCTGCAGGCGATCGAATACCGGAAGTTGTATCCGGAGGAGCCGTTGAGCGAGTGAACCGGTCGACCCCTCGCATTTTCGTCGCTGCGACGGAGCAGGATACCGGCAAGACAACGACGTCGCTCGGGCTCTACGGGGCGCTGCGGGAGCGGTTTCCGAAGATCGGCTTCATCAAGCCGGTGGGGCAGCGATTTGCCGAGGTGGATGGTGTGCGGATCGACGAGGACAGCGTTCTGATCCGCGAGACCTACGGGACGGACGTTCCGATCGGGGACATGAGTCCGATCGCGGTAGAGCCAAATTTCACGCGGCGATACATCGAGAAGGCGAACAACGAGTTTTTGGTGAAACGGATTCGGAACTCGTTCGACCGGGCGACGTGGGAGAAGGAGTTTGCGATCATCGAGGGGACGGGGCACGCGGGGGTGGGGTCGGTGTTTGACTTGTCGAACGCGCACGTGGCGAAGCTGCTCGAGAGTAAGGTGCTGTTGGTGACTCCGGGGGGGATCGGACGTCCGATCGACGAGGCCGCGTTGAACAAGGCACTGTTCGATTCGTTGGGAGTGGAGGTGATCGGGGTGGTGATGAACAAGGTCGCGACCTCGAAAATGGATTACATCGCGGATTTTGCGGAGCGCGGTTTTCGACGGTTGGGGCTCGAATTGTTGGGGGTGATTCCGCAGGAGCGGTTGTTGTCTGAGCCGACGTTGGGAGGCATCTGCGAGAAGATCAAGGGGGAGGTGATCAGTGCGAACGGGGACATGTCGCGACGCGTTTCGAACGTGATGATCGGCGCGATGCAGCCGACGAACGTGTTGAGTCGGCTGGAGGAGCGGACGTTACTGATTACGCCCGGTGATCGGGAGGACATCATTCTCGCGGCCCACGCCGAAGCCGAACAGGGCGGGGATTTGCTGTCGGGGTTGGTGTTGTCCGAGTCGTTGGAACCGTCGGAGCCGGTGGCGAAGATCATTTCGAATTCGGTGTTGCCGGTGATTCTTTCGCCGATGGACAGCTACACGATCGCGAGTCGGATCAACTCGATGACGGTGAAGACGATGCCGGGCGACGTGGACAAAATTACTCGGATTCAGGAGCTGGTGAGTCAGCACGTGAACGTCGAGCGGCTGCTCGAGAAGATTCTTTGATCGGTGGCTGCTGAATCGTGACTGGTGGGGATGCCGATGCGGGCAGTTGGGTGGTGGCGGTGATCGCCTTGCCCTCGTGAGGTGATCGGTTAGGGTCGTCGATTCAGGAAATCGCGACGAATGCAGACTTCGAACCACTCCGTCATTCGCATCAAGGGTGCGCGTCAGCACAACTTGAGGAATCTCGACATCGAGATTCCGCGGAATCAGTTGGTGGTGGTCACGGGGCTGAGCGGGTCGGGGAAGTCCTCGCTCGCGTTTGATACTCTTTACGCTGAGGGGCAGCGGAAATACGTCGAGAGTTTGTCGGCATACGCGCGGCAGTTTCTGGACCAGATGCAGAAGCCGGACGTAGATTACATTGAGGGACTGAGTCCGGCGATTGCGATCGAGCAGCGGACGAGTGGGGCGAATCCGCGGTCGACGATCGCGACCACGACGGAGATCTACGATTATCTGAGGTTGCTGTATGCGGCGGTCGGGTTGCCGCACGATCCGGAGACGAGTGAGCCGGTGGTGCGGCAAACGCCTCAGCAGATCGCGGACGTGATCGCGGCCTGGGAGGAGGGGACGAGGTTCATGGTGCTGGCTCCGTTAATCGAGGGGGAGGTGGGTGAATTTCGGGACGTGATCGAGAAGGCGCGGCGGGAGGGATTCGTGCGGCTGCGGATCGACGGAGAGATGGTTGAATTGGGATCGCCGGATCCGGTGCGGCTCGACAAGGCAGAGGCGCACGTGATCGAGGCGGTGGTGGATCGACTGACGGTGCGGGAGGAGATGGGGCAGCGGCTGGCGGACTCGATCGCGACGGCGTTGCGGTGGGGCGGGAATCAGATCGTGGTGTTGCGGCAGAACGCGGAGACGCGGGAATGGGAGGGGGAGCGGTTCTCCACGGATTATTGCAATCCGAAGACGGGATTCGCGATGGCGCGGCTGACGCCGAAGCATTTTTCGTTTAACAGTCATTTCGGCGCGTGCCCGGCTTGTCACGGGATTGGAACGCAGCGGTTTTGCGATCCGGAGTTGATGGTGGACCCGGCGAAGACGCTGCGGCAGGGGGCGGTGAAGCCGTGGAAGTCGGTGAACAAGAAAATGAAGGCGTATTACGCGGCGTTGCTCGAGGCGATGGTGCGGGATTATGGCGTGCGGGACGACGTGGCGTTTCGGGAGTTGCCGGAGGAGTTCAAGCAGGTGCTGTTTTACGGGACGGGCGGGAAGAAGTTGACGATCCCGTCGGGTGCGAAGGGGGTCGAGAAGGCGTGGGAGGGATTGGTGCCGATGCTGGAGCGGCTGCTGGAAACGAGTGAGAGTGAGCTGACGAAGAATCGGCTGCGGGCTTTCACCGGTTGGGAGGAGTGTGAGGTGTGCCGGGGGGCGAGATTGAAGCCGGAAATTTTGGCGGTGACCGTGGCGGACGCGGACGGGAGGGAATACAGCGTTAACGATTTTTGCGGGTTGAGCATTGAGCGGGCGTTGGCGGTGGCGGAGCGGTTGAAGTTGAAAACGTCGGAGGCGGCGGTGATGGCGGACGTGCTGCGGGAGGTGCGGCAACGGCTGGGATTTTTGGTAGAGGTGGGGCTGGGGTATCTGAGTTTGGATCGGGAGAGCGGGACGCTGTCGGGCGGCGAGGCGCAGCGCATCCGGTTGGCGACGCAAATCGGGAGTGGACTTGCCGGGGTGCTTTACGTGCTGGACGAGCCGAGCATTGGACTGCATCAGCGGGACAATGATCGGCTGATCGGGACGCTGCGGAATCTGCGGGACCTGGGAAATTCGGTGATCGTGGTCGAGCACGACGAGGACACGATTCGCGCGGCGGACCACGTCTTAGACATTGGACCGGGGGCGGGGCCGCGGGGCGGGAAGTTGGTGGCCCAGGGGACGATCGCAGAGATTCTCGCGGTGGAGGAGTCACTGACGGCGCAGTATCTGAGCGGGCGGCTGGGGATCACGGTGCCGAAGGTGCGGGTGCCGCCGCGGCAGGTGACGGATCAGCCGGGCGAGATTGGCGACGGGTGGCTGACGGTGGTCGGGGCTAGGGAGAATAATCTGAAGGACATCCGCGCTTCGTTTCCGGCGGGGTGTTTCACCTGCGTGACGGGGGTGTCGGGAGGCGGGAAGTCGACGTTGGTGAACGACATTTTGTGGGCGTCGCTGGCGAGGGATCTGAACGGGGCTAAGGCGAAGCCGGGCGCGCACACGGCGGTGGTGGGGACGGAGCAGTTCGACAAAGTGGTGGTGATCGACCAGAGCCCGGTGGGGCGGACGCCGCGGTCGAATCCGGCGACGTATTCCGGCGCATTGGGGCCGATCCGGGATTTATTCAGTCAATTGCCAACGGCGCGGGTGCGGGGTTATGACGCGAGCCGGTTTTCGTTCAACGTGAAGGGAGGGCGGTGCGAGCACTGTCAGGGTGACGGTTTCATCAAAATCGAGATGCACTTTCTGGCGGACGTTTACGTTGAGTGCGAGGTGTGTCACGGGCGACGCTACAATCGCGAGACGCTCGAAGTGACGTATAAGGGGAAGAACATCGCGGACGTGCTGGAGTTGTCGATCGACGAGGCGGCGAGGTTCTTTCGGGCGGTGCCGACGTTGTCGGACAAGCTGGAAACGATGTTGCAGGTCGGGCTGGGTTATCTGCGGCTGGGGCAGTCGGCGACGACGTTGTCCGGGGGGGAAGCGCAGCGGCTGAAGCTGGCGACGGAGTTGGCGCGGCGGGCGACGGGTCGGACGGTTTACATTTTGGACGAGCCGACGACGGGGTTGCACTTCGCGGACATTCACAAGTTGCTCGAAGTGCTGATGCGGCTGCGGGACGCGCGAAACACGCTGATCGTCATCGAGCACAATCTCGAGGTGGTGAAGATGGCGGACTGGGTGATCGATCTCGGGCCGGAGGGGGGCGATGCGGGCGGTCGGATCGTTTGCGAGGGGCCGCCGGAGGTGATCGCGGAATGCGAGGAGAGTTACACCGGGCGGTATCTGCGCGGGATGCTGAAACGGTGAAGCGTTGAGGGGTGAGACGGGGGCGCCGTTGGGTTTGCGGCGGTCTGTTATTTCCCGATGAGGATCTGGATCGAGCGGTCGGTGACGTTTGTCTTGCCGTCCGCGGTGGCGGTCGGGGTCGAGCGGGCGGTGTCGAGGGTGGGTTGAAACTTCAGGCCCTTGGGGAGGGTGGGGAGCGTGAAGTCGAGGGACTCCCAATACATGTTCAGGGCGACGTAAATGAAGTGGGGCGGGCCTTCGACGAGTTGCTGGGAGTGGCGTCCGCAGAGCATGAAGGCGAGGGTGCGACTGTCGCGGGAGAAGTCGGGGCTCCAAGGTTGCACGCCGTGCCAGGAGACGTCGGCGTAGCCGCTGCCGACGCAGTCGGTGCCGGTGAGAAAATGCGGTTGGCGGAGGGCGGGGTGGTCGCGGCGGAAGGTGGTGAGTTCCTGAAAGAAGGTGAGGAGGTCGTTGTCGTGGGTG
This sequence comes from uncultured Verrucomicrobiae bacterium, assembly GCA_963749035.1. Classification (GTDB taxonomy): domain Bacteria; phylum Verrucomicrobiota; class Verrucomicrobiia; order Chthoniobacterales; family JAATET01; genus CAVVKW01. Next base: position 1,440,020 of record CAVVKW010000004.1, on the reverse strand, counting down.
AGGGACCAATCGAACCAGTTCCAGGGTTCGTCCTGGCAGTAGGCGTTGTTGTTTCCCCGCTGGGTTCGTCCGCATTCGTCGCCCATCCAGATCATGGGAATGCCCTGGCTGACGAAGAGAAGGGTGAGGGCGTTTTTCTGGAGGCGGAGGCGGAGGGCCTGGATTGCGGGGTCATCGGTGGGACCTTCGGCGCCGCAGTTCCAACTGAGATTGTCGTTGCCGCCGTCGCGATTGGCTTCGCCGTTCTCGAGGTTGTGTTTCTCGTTGTAGGCGTAGAGGTCGGCGAGGGTGAAGCCGTCGTGGCAGGTGATGAAGTTGATGGAGGCGGTGGGTTGGCGACCGGCGTGGCGGTAGAGGTCGGGCGAACCCATGAGGCATTGCGCGATCTCGCCGGTGACCCCGGCGTCGCCTTTGATGAAGCGGCGGGCGGCGTCGCGGTATTTACCATTCCACTCGGTCCAGCGGCCGTAGTCGGGGAAGTTCCCGACTTGGTAGAGACCGCCAGCGTCCCAGGCTTCGGCGATGAGGTTGCAATTCGCGAGGACGGGGTCGTGGGCGAGGTCTTCGATGAGGGGCGGGTCGGCGAGGGGGGCGCCGTTGGCGTCGCGGCCGAGGATGGAGGCGAGATCGAAGCGGAAACCGTCGATGTGGTATTCGGAAGCCCAGTAGCGGAGGGTGTCGCGGACGAAGTTGCGGACGATGGGGTGGTTGCAATTCACCGTGTTGCCGCAGCCGGAGTAGTTCGCGTAGCTGCCGTCCGGGAGCAGCATGTAGTAGGTTTTGTTGTCGATGCCGCGGAAGGAGATGGTGGGTCCGTGCTCGTTCCCTTCGGCGGTGTGGTTGAAGACGACGTCGAGCACGATCTGGATGCCGGCTGCGTGGAGATCGCGGACGAGCGACTTGACCTCGTTGGATTGGTCGCCGTCGGCGCCGGCGGCTGCGTAGCTGGCCTTCGGCGCGTTGAAGCCGACGGTGCTGTAGCCCCAGTAGTTGCAGAGTTGCTCGCCGGTGAGGGGGTTGGTGCGGGTGTTCTCGCGTTCATCGAATTCGAAGATCGGGAGAAGCTCGATGCAATTGACGCCGATGGATTTGAAGTAGGGGATTTTCGCTCGAACGCCGTCGAACGTCCCGGGGTTGGCAACGCCACTGGAGTCGTGCTGGGTGAATCCGCGAACGTGCATTTCGTAGATGACGAGGTCGGATTCCGGGATTTGGAGGGGACGGTCGTGACCCCAGTCGAAATCTTCTTCGGTGATGCGGCCGCGGTGCGAGTAGATCGAGTCGTGTTCGACGGGTCGCATCCAGACTTCGGTGCCGCTGATCGACGTCGCGAGGGGGTCGAGGAGAATCTTGCTGGGGTCGAACCGGTGGAAGTTGTTCTGATCGTCGGGGCCTTCGAAGCGGTAGCCGTATTCGATCTCCTGGGAGTCGACCTCGAAGACGATCATGGCGAAAACGTCGCCGATCCGAAATTCCGGCGGAAAGGGGATTTCGACGAACGGGGTATTGGCTCCGCGTTCGAACAGGACGAGGGTGCAGGCCGTCGCGTGGGCGGAGTAGATCGAGAAATTGATTCCGCCGGGGATGAGGCTGGCACCGAACGGGAGTGGGTGCCCGAAGCGGAGTTTGTGGCCGGTCGGCTGGTGCGTGTGCGTGTGCGTGAGGATCGGACGGGTGGTCATCGGGTGGGGAGGATACCCGTCGGCGGGAAGGAAACACGCGTAAACGGGTAACTGGGCATCCACCACGTCAGGCCTTCGAGTGTGGAATGAAGCCGATTCGGGCGAAGGTCACTTCCAAAGGTTCGGTGACTCTCCCTCACGACGGATGGAACTTCTGGGCTAGGGCCGCTTTTCGATGAGGGCGTAGGCGTTGTGGTTGTGGATGGACTCGAAATTTTCGGCTTCGACGCGATACCAAAGGAAGTTTGGGTCGGCGTCGCAGCGGCCGGCGACGTTGCGGACGAGGTCTTCGACGAAAACGGGATTGTCGTAGGCGCGCTCCGTCACGGCTTTCTCGTCGGGGCGTTTCAGCAGGCTGTAGAGTTCGCAACTGGCACTGTCTTCGACGAGGCGGATGAGGTCTTCGATCCACGGCGGGCGGGTGGCGCGGACGGAGAGCGTGACGAGACCGCGTTGGTTGTGGGCGCCCGAGGTGGCGATGGCTTTGGAGCAGGGGCAGAGCGTCGTGACGGGGACGAGGGTGGTGAGAACGAAGTCGGTTTTTCCATTTTCGAGATTGGCACTGAACCGGGCGGTGTAGTCGATGAGCCCGACGGCACCGGTGACGGGTGCGGGTTTCTCGAGGAAGAAAGGAAACTCGAAATCGACGTGGGCGTTCTCGGAATGCAGGCGCTCGGTGAGCTGATGGAGGATGTCGGTGATGTTGTCGACGTGGAGAAGGGGGCCGTGGGAGTTGAGAACCTCGACGAAGCGGCTCATGTGGGTGCCTTTATGCTGGTGGGGGAGGTCGACGGTGAGCGAGGCGGTGGCAACGGTGTTTTGGACCAAGTGGGCTTTGTCGCGGATCTGAATGGGGAACCGGAGGGCGCGGACACCGACTCGATCGATGGCGATGTTGCGAGTGTCGGGTTCGCTCTGGGTGTCGGTGAGGCTCATGGTGTCGATCGGGCCAAGGAAATCAGGAATGCGCGGTCGTCGCCAATATCCGTTTTCCAAACCGCCCGGACGGCCTAGGGTTCCCCGAATCATGGAAGATTCTGATCCGGACATCAAAGACGACGCCGTTCGCAACGCGACGGGGAGGACCTGGCGGGAATGGATGGCGGCGCTCGGCGGCGCCGGGTTGGAGGGAAGTTCGCACGAGGAGATCGTCGACTGGCTCGACCATCAGCACAGCGTGCCGAGCTGGTGGCGGCAGGCGATCGCGGTGGCTTTCGAGCGGTCGTTGGGGCGGCGCGATCGGCGGGAGTTGCCGGACGGATTGGAGGTCGAATTTGAAGTCGAGTTCGCGACGGAGCGGGACGAAGTCTTTCGTTGCTGGGCAGAAGATTCCGAACGCCAGCGTTGGCTGCGCCGCCGCGATTTGACGATCACCGACCTGAGGCCGCCGGGTCGGTTGAGCGCGAGGTGGCTGCCGATCGATTCGGACGTGGAGGTCTTTTTCGACGAAGGTGAACCCGGCAGAACGGCGATGCGAGTGTTGCATCGAAAGATTCCGAACGAGGATTCGGCGGAGAAGCTGGAGCGGATCTGGTCGAACGTGATCGACCGGCTCAGGGCGCACTTGGTTGACTAGGAAGATGCGGGTGTTGAGCAAAGTGGCTGAACCGGGTGGGGCGGTGAGCCCGGCGGAGGTCGGTGCGTTGGTGCGTGACGCGTGCGGCGGGCTGGAGGCGGACGGGAAGAAGATTCTGGTGATCGTGCCGGATGCGACGCGCACGGCGCCGGTCGGTCCGATCTTCAAGGCACTGCACGCGGCGGTGGCGGGGAGGGCGGCGGCCTTCGACGTGATGATCGCGCTCGGGACGCATCCGCCGATGACGGAGGCAGCAATCCGCGATCGGCTGGAAATGACGGAGGCCGAGAGGAGGTCGACGTTTGCGCGGGTCGAGATACTGAATCACGAATGGAACAACGACGACGCTTTGATGGTGATCGGGACGATTTCGGCAGCGGAGATCGTCGAGTTGTCGGGGGATCGGTTTGCGATGGACGTCGCGGTGCGGATCAATCGTCGGGTGCTCGATTACGATCGGATTGTGATCATCGGGCCGGTGTTTCCGCACGAAGTGGTGGGGTTCTCGGGTGGGAACAAATACTTGTTTCCGGGCGTGAGCGGGCCGGAGGTTTTGAATTTTTTCCACTGGCTCGGCGCGGTGATCACCAATCCGATGATCATCGGGAGCAAGTGGACGCCGGTTCGTCGCGTGGTGGATCGAGCGGCGTCGCTGGTGCCGGTGGAGAAGCTGTGTTTTTGCCTCGTGGTGAGCGGCGGTAAGCTGGCGGGGATCTTTTCCGGGACGCCGGAGGAAGCGTGGGATGCGGCGAGCGATCTGTCGGCACGGGATCACGTGGTGAAGGTACCGCGACCGTTTCACACGGTGTTGTCGCGGGCTCCGGAAATGTACGACGAGCTGTGGGTCGGCGGGAAGTGCATGTATAAATTGGAGCCGGTCGTGGCGGATGGTGGTGAGTTGATCATTTACGCTCCGCACATCCGCGAGGTGTCGGTCGTGCACGGAGAGACGATCCGGCGGATCGGATATCACTGCCGCGATTATTTTTTGAAGCAGTGGGATCGGTTTCAGGATGAGTCCTGGGGAGTTTTGGCGCATTCAACGCACGTGCGTGGCATCGGGACCTTTGAAAATGGCGAGGAGAAGTGTCGGGTGAAGGTGACGCTGGCGACGGGAATCCCGGAAGCGGTTTGTCGGGAGATCAACCTCGGCTATCGAGATCCGGCGACGATCCGGGTGGAGGATTTCGAAGGGCGCGAAGACGAGGGCGTGCTCTACGTCGAGAAAGCCGGAGAGATGCTTTATCAACTCGAAGACAAGCCCGATTGGGCGAACGGTCGATGATCCTGGCGCTCGACATCGGAACGTCGTCCTGCCGTGCGGCGGTATTCGGCGAGGACGGGACGCGAATCCTCGGTTCGCTCGAGCAGTTGGCTTATCGGGTGGAAACGGGTCCTGAGGGAAAAGCGGTGCTCGATCCGAACGAGTTGGTGGTGGCGGCGCGGCATTGCGCGGAGAGCGCTCGGAACCGGGTGGGCGCGATCGAGGCGGTGGGCATGTCGTGTTTCTGGCACAGTCTGCTCGGCCTCGACGATGCGGGGCGGCCGTTGACACCGATCTACACTTGGGCGGACGCGAGGTGCCGGTTCGACGCCGAGGCGCTGCGGTCTGAGATCGACGAGCGCGAGGTGCACGCGGAGACCGGCTGCATGCTGAGGGCTTCGTTTTGGCCGGCGAAGCTGCGGTGGCTGAAGCGGACGGAGCCGGATTTGTTCAGCTCGGTCGCGCGGTGGATCTCGCCGGCCGAGTGGGTTCGCAGTCAGTTCACGGGGTCGATGACGTGCGCGGTCGGAATGGCGACCGGGACGGGGCTGTTCGATCCGACGGCGTTGCGCTGGAGTAAGCGGATGCTGGACGTTTGCGGAGTGCGGCTGGACCAATTGTCGAGGGTGTCGGACGAGCCGGATGACTGGGGTGGCGCGCGATTCTTCCCCGGGATCGGCGATGGAGCGGCGAGTAACCTGGGGTCGGGTGCGACGAGGCCGGGGCGGGCAGCCATCAACTTTGGAACGAGTGCCGCGCTGCGCGTGATGCGCGACGGGGTGGAGGCGCGGGCTCCATACGGCCTGTTTGCCTACCGGGTGGATGACCGAAGATTTCTGACCGGCGGAGCGGTGAGCAACGCGGGGAATCTCTTCGCGTGGTGTCGGCGGGAATTGCAGTTGCCGGGAGACGACGCGACGGAGTCGGCTTTGTCGGCGAGGGAAACGCCGGAACATGGTCTGACGGTGCTACCGTTTTGGAATGCTGAGCGTGCGCCGCGGTGGAACGAAGACGACACCGGAGCGGTGATCGGGATCCGGCAAGCGACGACGGCGCTCGACCTGACGCAGGCGATTCAGGAAGCGACGTTTTATCGGTTGGCTGCTATAGCGGAAGCGATGGGGCGCCCGGACGAAACGAAGTGGATCGTGTCGGGGGGAATCTTGAATTCCGGCTCGGCGCTTCGGCGTTTGGCCAGCGTTCTGGGATCGCCGGTTTTTGCGAACCCCGAACCGGAGGCGTCGCTGCGAGGTGCGGCGGTTTTTGCGCTCGAGAAGCTGGGAATCGAGGTGCCGACTCAGGAAGAGGCGTTGGCGGTGCCGCCAGATGCCGAGGTGCACGCTCGATACGCGGAGGAGCGGGCGCGGCAGTCGAAATTGGAGGCGTTGCTGGACGATTGGCGATGAATCTGACCGTGAACGAAATTTACGTCTCGGTGCAGGGAGAGAGCACGTGGGCGGGGCTGCCTTGCGTGTTTGTGAGGCTGACGTTCTGCGATTTGCGCTGCACGTATTGCGACACGGAATACGCGTTCTACGAAGGGAAGAAACGGCCGGTCGACGAGATCGTGGCGGAGGTGTTGGCGTTGGATATTCCTCTCGTGGAAATCACGGGGGGCGAGCCGTTGTTGCAGAAGAATGTCCTGCCGCTGATGACCGCATTGTGTGACGCGGGACGGACGGTTTTGATCGAGACGAGCGGGGCGCACGACATTTCGGTGATCGACGATCGGGTGCATCGGATCATGGATTTGAAGACACCTTCTAGTGGCGAAATGGCGAGAAATCTGACTTCGAACGTCGATCATTTGGCTGAGCGCGACGAGGTGAAGTTCGTTCTGGGTTCGCGGGAAGATTACGAGTGGGCGCGGGAGCGAGTCCGGGAGTATGGGCTGGCGGAACGGGTGAGGGCGGTGCTGCTGAGTCCGGTCTTTGGGAAGATCGATCCGCGGGACATCGTGGCTTGGATGCTGGAGGATAGAGTGCCGGCGCGCTTTCAGTTGCAGATGCACAAATTTATCTGGGATCCGAAGAAGCAGGGAGTGTGATGATTTTGCGTTTCGGATTTTGGATTCTGGATTTTAGGGTGCGGGGATGAGGGCGACGTTGGTGAAAGATTTTCGGTTCGAGTCTGCGCAGACGCTGCCGATGGCAGGGGATGGGCACAAGTGCGGGCAGATGCACGGGCATTCGTTTTTGGTGGAGATTTCCGTCGAGGGGGAGGTCGATCCGAAGACCGGATGGATCTACGACCATTCGCGCATCTCTCGCTCGATGAATCCGCTCGTCGAGCAGCTCGATCATGCCTACCTCAATGACGTCGAAGGCTTGGAGAATCCGACCATTGAGCTGATGGCGGCCTGGTTCTGGGAGCGGCTGTTGCCCGACCTGCCGGGATTGAGCGAGATTGTGATTCACGAGACGCCGACGGCTCGGTGCCGGTATCGCGGTGAGTCGTCAAGTCGGTGAGGTCTCGTCGGAGATTGCTTTTTGAGCCGTGATCGATAGCGTCGCGTTCGATGAAAACGTATCTCTTCGTAGTGACGGCAGTGGCAGTAGGTTTCTTGAGCGGCTGCACCTGCTGCAGTTATTGATTCCGTCGGATGGACGGGATCGAGATTGTCCGGATATTCGTCTCGCCCGGGCATAACTTTTACGGTCACGACAAAGACGGGCCACCGAGCGAGCACGCGGCCGAAGAGGTCGAGTCCGTCGAATGCGTGGCGGGTCGTGGGTTGATCGGGGACCGTTTTTTCGACTATCAACCGGACTACAAGGGCCAGGTGACCTTTTTTGCCGCCGAGGTTTTTGAAGCGCTGTGCGAGCAATTTGGGGTCGAGGGGGCATCGCCGGGGGTGCTGAGGCGGAACGTCATCACGCGGGGAGTCGATCTCAACGAGTGGATCGGGATGAAATTCGAGGTGCAGGGCGTCGGCTTCGAGGGCACGGAGGAGGCCAGACCGTGTCTGTGGATGAACGGGGCATTTGCGCCGGGTGCACACGAGGCGATGCGAGGGCGTGGAGGGTTGCGGGCGAGGGTCTTGACCGACGGCGAATTACGCGTTGGCACTTTCTGAATTTCGATTGCCAAGTCGAAGGGGAATCTTAATCTCCCGGCATGGAAGATTTTTGGCAGGCTGCTCAGCAGCCATTCGTTTGGGGTCTCGCGGTGGGTCTCTTGTTGGCAGCGTTCGCTTGGTGGAACGGGATGACTTCGAAGCGTTCGGTCAAGCGTGAGCTCAAGCAAGTCCGGGCGGAGCACCGGGAACTGCAGGGTCATCTGAATACGACGATGAAGATCAGTGCTTCGGGGAACGATCAACTTCAGAAAGAACTGACCGCGATCAAGTCGCAGAACGAGAACCTACGCGTGAGCCTGTCGACGCTGCAGCAGAAGCCAGGTCGTGCGGAGATCCGTCACCTCCACGTGCTGGAAGGCGCGGTTCGTCGGATGCGCGAGCAGGCACCGGGATTTGCTTCAGTCTGGGAGCAGGCGGTGCGGCAGTCGACGGCTGACGAGGAAGCGGCCGAGAGTGGCTTCTCGAAACTCGTGCGCAAGGTGCTTCCGAGCTCCGAAACCGCCTCCGTGCGGGTGGACGATTCGCGGACGGCGCTCAAGGACAAGTCGTCCGAGTCGTCTCAGTCGTAAGGTGTCGCGCTAGAGCGTGACCGCCGACGGCGGGGCGTCCCAGAGATCCTGCGCGCTGATGTATTTGCGAAGGAGGAGCAGCGTGGCGATGGCGTCCGAGAGGGCGTCGTGGTAGCAGAAGTCGGGCTTGAGGCGAAAACACTCGGGTTCGACGCCGAAGCCGGCGGTCAAAGATCCGAGGGCGTGGGATTCGAGGTCCGGGGCCGTGCGGCGGAAGAGGGTGAGGGTATCGATCCACGGGGCGAAGTCGTGGAAGGGGAATGCGCGAAGGAAGCGACGTTCGGTTCCAGCGCCGTGGGCAACGACGGCGCGGTCACGCAGGCGGGAGCGAAACTCGGGCCAGAGTTCCAGCATGGTCGGAGCGTCGCGGATGTCGTCGTCGGAGATTCCGTGGACTTGCCGGGCGGTCCACGCGACGGGCCGATCTGTTTTTAGAAACGAGGTATAGAACTCGCTGGGGTCAATGCTCCCGCCGGGTTTCATGATGGCAATGCCGACCTGAATGGGGACGTCGGTGTGCCCCCGCATCACGCCGGCGCTTTCGAAGTCGATGGCAGCGAGGGTCAGGTCGCGGATGCGCGTGGCGGGCGGCACGGGTTTTCGCGGTGTCGGGGATTCGTTGCGGCCGCTTGAGGGTGGTGTTCGGATCGAGAGACTTCGGGCCCGGAGGCCCGGTTCTCCCATCCGGGCGCTGGATTTGCGGCGGTTACGCGCGGAGGAGTGCGGCGGTGGCGTCCCAGTCGAGGCAGGCGTCGGTGATCGAGACGCCGTAGCGGAGGGAGGCCGGTTCGCCGGACGGCTGGGCGCCAAAGACGAGGTTGCTTTCGAGCATGGCGCCGATGATCTCGGACTGGCCGGCTTTGCGCTGCGCGAGGAGGTCGCTCCAGACGGCGGGCTGGCGAGCGGGGTCCTTGCCGCTGTTTGCGTGGCTGCAATCGATCATGATTGCGGTCGGGAGTTTAGCTTTTTCGAGCTGCCCGATGGCGGTGGCGACGCTGCGGGAGTCGTAGTTCGTGCCGTTGCGACCGCCGCGGAGGACGACGTGGCAATTTGGATTGCCGGTCGTTTTGACGATGCTGGTCGATCCGTCCTGGTCGATGCCGAGGAAGCTGTGCGGGCTGCGGGAAGACTTCATCGCGTCAATTGCGGTCTGGATGCTGCCGTCGGTGCCGTTCTTGAATCCAACTGGCATGGAAAGCCCGCTCGCGAGTTCGCGGTGAGTCTGCGACTCGGTGGTGCGGGCACCAATGGCGGACCAGCTCACGAGGTCGGCGATGTATTGCGGAATGATCGGGTCGAGAAATTCCGTGGCGGCGGGGAGGCCGAGTGCGGTGACGTCGAGCAGGAGCTTGCGGCCGAGGGCGATGCCGTGGGCCAGATCGCAGGAGTCGTCGAGGTGCGGATCGTTGATCAGTCCCTTCCAACCGACAGTGGTGCGCGGTTTTTCGAAGTAAACCCGCATGATTATTTCGTAGCGATCGGAGACTTCGTGGCGAAGCTCAACGAGTCGGTTGGCGTAGTCGATGGCGGCTTCCGGGTCGTGAATGGAGCAGGGGCCGACGATCACGAGAAGGCGATCGTCTTCGCGGCGAAGAATGCGGCGGGCGGCGTCCCGTCCTTCGCGGACGGTCTCGAGGGAGGCTTCCTGGGCCGGGAGTTGTTCTTTGATCTGCGCGGGGGTGATGAGTCGGGTGACGTCGCGGACGCGGACGTTCTCGACCGCGGTGTTGGCCGGGGGCTGGCCGTCGTGGGAGTGGCTCGTTGGAAGATCTTCGGTGAAGCTGGTGGACATGGGACGGGATGGCAGAAAAGTCGGCGACTATCCGCCGAATTTCGGCGTGGTGCAATGCTCGGTTTTAGCGGGCGAGGCGGTTGGGGGTCGCGGTGGTCAGAAAGAAATCGGTGATCGGAGGGCTTCAAAACTCGGACCGAGGTGATCGATCACGTGGGAGGCGGTGAGGGTCTCCGGGGATCCGGCGGACGAAAAGACGAAGCATTCGGCGGCGCGTCCACCGAGCCAGGCCGCGAGGCTGGCGGCGTCGCGGGGGGAACAGCCTTGGGCCAGCAGGGCAGCGCCGACGCCGCTGAGGACGTCGCCCATTCCGCCGCTGCCCATGCCGGGGTTGCCGGTCGAGTTGTAGAGCAGCGGCTGCTCTCGCTCGGCGATCACGGTGCGGGCCCCTTTCAGCAGGAGGGTGAGTGGATGACGGTCGGCGAACCGTTGGGCGGCTTCGGCGCGGGGTCGGTCGGCGAGATCGGGCGCGAGCCGGGCAAACTCGCCGGGATGGGGGGTTAATACAAGTTGAGAGGCGAGAGATGAGAGTTGAGAGGGGTTTCGGGCGAGGGCGTTGAGGGCGTCGGCGTCGGCGAGGGTTGGAATGGTGGTTTCGCGAAGAATCGTGAGGATCTCGTCGTCGTGGTCGCTGCCGAGGCCGGGGCCGATCGCGAGGGAGTCGAGGTGGTCGTCGAGTGCGGCGGTGTAGTCGTCGATTGGTTTGACCATGACCTCCGGGATGCAGCTGGTCGCGAAGAGTTCGTAAGCGTCGGGTTTGACGTAGAGGGTGACCAGCCCGCCACCGGAGCGGACCGCGGCCGCGGAGCAAAGGCGGGCGGCGCCGAGGAGTCCGCGGGATCCGGCGATGACGCCGACGCGGCCCCACTTGCCCTTGTGGCTGTCGAAATCGCGAGCTGGGAGGAGGCGCTTCGCGTGGTTGGTGATCAGGCATCCGTGATTGGTGAATGAGGCTGGGCGGAGATCCTCGAGCTCGGCGAGGGCGAGGCGGCCGACGTGGTCGGTGGCGGCGTCGGCGACGAGGCCGACTTTGCCATGGCCGATCGTGATGGTGCAGTCGGCGATCACGCAGGGTTTGCCGGGCTGGCCGGTGTCGGCGTCGAGTCCGCTGGGGACGTCGGCGGAGAACACGAAGGTGTGCTGGTCGCGGCGAAGAAGGTTCAGGCGTTTGATGGCACTGGATACGGGTTCGCGCGGGGAGCCGGTGGTGCCGATGCCGAGCAGCCCATCCAGAGCGATGGTCGGTTGATGGTTGTTAGTTGATAGTTGAGAGAAGTCGTGGGTCTGGAGGCGATGGAGGTGTTTTGCGGGGAGGGGGGAGAGGTCGGATTCGGGGTAGGCTCGGTCGAGCGAAAGCGTCCATCCCCGGTGGGCGAGGTGCCGAGCGGCGACGAGGATGTCGCCGGCGTTGTTGCCTTTGCCGCAGACGAGAAGGGCGTGCTTGGGGGTGGGAAAAAATTGCGAGACGACGTTTGCGATGGCGAGCCCGGCCGCGTCCATGAGCGCTTCGGCGCTGACACCGCGATCGAAGGCGGATTGTTCCAGAGCCTTCATTTCTTCAGTGGTGAGAAGCATTCTGGAGTGTATTCGCGGATGACGATTGATGCGAGCGGGTGAAGGCTTCGGAATTGACCGCGCTTGCGAAGCTCTTGAGGATCGGCGGGTGCGCCGATTTGCCCTCATTCTCGTAGCCAGTTTCACCTTTGCGGGGACGTTTGCCCGAGCTCAACCGGACGAGGCCGAATATGCCGAGGCGGTCGCTGCGGAGGCGGCGGACGTGACGGCGCAGGCACGGGTGCTGACCGAGTCGTCGCCGGTTCCCACCAAGCTCGACGCGGGCGACCTTCCTGACCTGACGAAAAGTCCGACGAGCGATCCGCTGGTGGTGACGGCAGGTCCGGATGAACCGACGCGTGAAGAAGCGTTCAACGCGCTGGCCGACACGATCGTGGAAGTTCGGGCCGAGATACGAAAGCAGAGAGCGATGTTATCGGAGGTGGTGACCGACGGGCAGAAAGAGCAGATCGAGTTGGCGATTCGAGCGCTCGACGAGCGGCTGGGAAACGCGAGATTTGACCTGTTGGACATCGCGACGAACGTCGATCTGAGTGGGTTTCAGTCGGTCACGGAGGAGCCGTTGACGTTGAAGGGGTCCATCGAGGAAATGGTGCGACCGGTGATCGACGAGTTCAAGCGGGCCACGAAGGGCTCGCGCGAGGCTCAACGGACGCGGGAGAAATTTGACACGTTGAAGCAGCAGCGGGACATCGTCGGGAAGGCTTTGGAAACTCTGAATCGCGTGATCGCAGAGGGGCAGGATCCGGAGGTTACCCGCGAGCTCAGGAACGTGCAGGAGGAGTGGGCGCTGCGGTTTAAAGAAATCCAGAACGACCTGAGCGTGTTGGGCTACCGGGTGGATGAGCTGGAAGTCGGGCAGAAGTCGTTCTTCGACAAGGCGCGCGGCGGAGTCGCGTCGTTTTTTCGGACGCGTGGCCGGAATTTGCTCTTCGCGATTCTGGCGGCGGTCGCGGTGTTCGTGGCGTTTCGGTGGCTCGAAGGGGTGATTGCGAAGCGGAGTCCGCTGCACAAGGGGCCGCGGACGTTCAGCACGCGTTTGTTCAACGTGCTTTTTGCGGTGATGACGGTTTTGCTCTCGGTCGGCGCGGCGGTGTTGGTTTTCTTCCTGGCGGGCGACTGGGTGATGCTGAGTTTGGTGCTGCTGATTCTGCTCGGTGTGGTGTTCGCGGCGAAGGACGCGATCCCGGGGTTTGTGGATGACGCTCGGATGCTGCTGAATTTGGGGCCGGTGAGGGAGGGGGAACGGATCAATTTCAACGGAATCCCGTGGATGGTGGAGAATCTGACGTTCTTCACGATCTTGCGAAACCCGGTGCTGCGAGGCGGAATGGTGCGGATGCCGGTGGCGCAGTTGCGCGATTACCTCTCGCGGCCGGTTTACGACGACGAGCCTTACTTCCCTTCGGAAGAGGGGGACTGGGTGCTGCTCGACGATGACTCCTACGGGAAAGTGATCTTCCAGAGCGCGGAAATGGTGCGGCTGAAGCTGCTGGGTGGGGCGTTGAAAATGTATCAGACGGAGGCGTATCTCGGCCAAAATCCGAAGAACCATTCACACGGATTCCGGGTGAAAACGACGATTGGGATCGATTACGACGAGCAGGGGAAATGCACGACCGAGATCCTGGAAAACTTTAAGCAATACTTTCACAAGGAAATCGAGAAGCTGGTCGATCCGGTGAACATCGTTTCGCTGAAGGTCGAATTCGCTTTGGCGAACGCGTCTTCGTTGGACTACGAGGTTTTGCTCGATCTGACGGGGACGATGGCACCGAAATATTATCCGATGCAGCGGGCGATGCAACGGATCGGCGTGGACGCGTGCAACGAGTTCGGGTTGGAGATTCCGTTCCAGCAGGTCACGTTGCACCAGGCGGGGGGAACTGCGCTGGCCGCTGAGGAGTGATGATTTTGTCCGCAGATTGAGCAGAGGGACGCCGATCTTTTTTATTCCGCTGAGCGGGGGGCTTGGAATTGAGGGTGGGAGCGGATGCTTTGCTCGAAGGCGGGGTGTTCGGATGCGGGGAGTTCGGGTGGAAATTTGGCGGCGGAGCGGTCCCATTTTTCGAGCCACTCCGGTCCGACGAGGGTGCGGTCGTGAAGACCAAGGACTGAAGGGGTGAGCGCGATGGTGGTTTCGGCTTTGGGTCCGGTGCCGACGCCGCGCGCGATGAGGAATCCGGCGGCGAGCATCACGACGCGGGTGGAGGTTGCGACGGTGTAGGTGAAAAGTTCGGTGGGGTGACGGCCTTGGTCGCAGGCCGCGTAGAGGCGTCGAAAGGCCTCGAGCGTCCAGGGAGCGTCGGTGGTCTTGGCCGAAAACATGTCGTAGAAGACGATGTCCGGCGGTGCCGGGGCGGTGCTGAGTGTCTCGACGTAGTCGCCGGGGACGAGGGTCCACTGAAGGTCGGGGTTGGAGCGGGACGTCCAAGCGCCGCTTTCGAGGATGCGGTGCGGTGCGCTGTGGCGGAGGTAGGGGAAGCGCTCGTTGTGGGCGAAGGCGAGTCGGAGAGAGTCGAGGTCGTTCTCGAAGCTGATGACGTGGAGAGGCCGGGCGGAGGGTGTCGCTTCGTGGCAACGAATGGCGGCCATGGCGTTGGCGGCGGCACCGAGGCCAACGTCCCAGATCACGAGCGGTCGGGTGGTGGTCTCGCGGAGGCGGGAAGCGAGTTGCGATTGATCGACGTAGAGGAACTGAGCTTCCTCGAGCGGCGGGGTGCGCGAGTGCATGATCTCGCCGCTGTCGCGGTGGAGGATGCTGGCGAAACCTTCGTGGGCGGTGTGAATCCGATACGCGCCGAGCTGCGGGATTTTGACGGGCTTTCGGGTTGGGCCCGAGACCGGATGATCGAGATCGTCCTGACCGAGCAGAGTTCTTCGGTCTTGATAGAGCTTGAGGAAGCGGCCTTGGAGGATGCTGGCGCGTATTTCCCGCGTGAGCTGGTGGTAGAACCAGATGTTGTGCTCGCCGATGAGCTGCCAGCCGAGGGTCTCGTCGGTTTTCGTGAGGTGGTGGAGGTAGGCGCGCGAGTGGCGGGCGCAGGTCGGGCACGTGCAGAGGGGATCGAGGCGGGAGTCGGAGAATTTGTGGACTCCGCGACGGAGTTGGATGAAACCGCGGGAGGTGAACGCGCCGCCGCGGCGGGCGACCTGGGTCGGGATGATGCAGTCGAACATGTCGATGCCGCGGTGGACGGCTTCGAGGATGTCGAGGGGGGTTCCGACGCCCATGAGGTAGCGGGGCTTGTCGCGGGGAAGGAGGTCGGCTCCGTGCGCGCAGGTGTCCTCGCGTTCGGATTTGGATTCTCCGACGGCGAGCCCGCCGAGAGCGAAGCCGTCGAAGGGGAGGTTGGTGAGGCCGTCGGCACTCTCGCGGCGAAGTTGTTGGCTGATGGCTCCTTGAACGATCCCGAAGAGAGCGGCGGGCGAATCGCCGCGCGCGGCGAGGCTACGCACGGCCCACCGTTGGGTGAGTTCGACGGCGGAACGGGCGGTGGCTTCGTCGGCGGTGGACGGGACGCATTGGTCGAGTGCCATCATGATGTCGCTTCCGATGGCGATCTGAGTTTCGACGCTGACCTCGGGACTGAGAAGGAGCGTGCGGCCGTCCACGTAGCTGCGAAACGACGCTCCCGCTTCGGTGAGGGACCGGGCGTGGGGAAGGGAGAAGATCTGAAAACCGCCGGAGTCGGTGAGGACGGAGCGCGGCCACGTCGTGAATTTGTGGATGCCGCCGAGTCGACGGAAGACCTCCGGGCCGGGTCGGAGGAGGAGGTGATAGGTGTTGGCGAGGAGGATCTGCGAGCCGCTTGACTCGAGGGATTGGGGGAGCTGGGCTTTGACGGTGGCCTGCGTGCCGACGGGCATGAAGATCGGCGTCGTGACTTCGTTGTGGAGGGTGCGAAAGGTGGTGGCGCGAGCTCGGGAGCCGGGAGCCTCGGCATCGAGGCGGAAGTCGAGGCGGGATGATGGCATGAGGATTTCGTCCGCCGGTTAAACGGAGGGACGCGGATTTAACGCGGGTGACCGTCGTCGGCTACTCGGAAGTCGCGGTCGAGCGTGATCTCGAGTCGCTTGAAGGCGGCGCGGAGGGCGACTTGGGCCGGAGTCGGCGAATCGGTGGTGAGGGCGTTGGCGACGCGTTGGGCGAGGCTGCGACGGGGGTTGGTGGGGGCGATTTGGGCAAGCAACTCCTTCACCTCCCGGGTCTCACGTTGGGCTCGCTCGATGGCGGTGTGGACGTCGGACTCGGTGAGTTCGTTGGCGGCAAGTTTGAGGAGTTGCCGACAGTGAAAGTCGCGGCAGCGAGTGGGACGGGACCCGTAGATCTGGCAGTTGCAATCGCGGTGGGCTGGGCAGGGCTGCTGAAACGTGAACTGGTCGCGGCGGCGCTTAACTTTCAGGCCGAGCGAGGTGAGTGCCCGGGGTGAGTCGTTTGGTTGGAGGGTGACGCAGTGGAAGAGGGTGCCGTCGCAGCACATCCCGCAGGATGCGCAGAGGGAGGAGACGGTCTCGGGTGGGAGGTGGATGGCGGGAGCGCGGCTAATCCTGGATTTGAAGCATGGCTTCGTTGCGGCGGAGGGGCGCGGGGATCATCGGGCTGTCGTAAACGGCGATGGTCGGTTCGCCGGAGGTCTTGATGCCCTGCCGGCGGGTCCACTCGTAGAGGCGTTCGATGGCTTGTTCTTCATTCTCGCGAGTCAAGGAACTTCCGAAGCGATACACGGCAACGCGGGCGGCGGGACGTTTCTGGAGCGTGACGTTATCAACGGTGGCGTCGGGCGGCGCGGCGGCTTCGTCTTCCGGGAGGATGAAGCTCATTTCGGAATGACCGTCGACGAAGACGGGGGCGGTCATCGGGATCTTGTCGCGGCGGACGTTGCCTCGATTGATGAAGTGGAAGAGTCGGCGAAAGGCGGAGTCGTTGTCGCCGGAACCCAGGGAGGTCCGGGCAATCATGAGATCGGGGTAATCGCGGATCTCGAACGGGCCTTCCCGACGGAGAACGGTGTATCGGACTTGTTCGACGGAGAAACGTGAAGTCGCGTAAAGGGCGTAGATGGTGCCTCCGAGGAGTGCCGTGGCTGCGGCGAGAATGAGCTGCGTGGATTTTTTCATCAGTCTTTGGGAAGTGGATTGGTTCGGCCGGGCTCTTCGAGGTCGAGTTTACGAAGGTCCGGTCGTAGGTCAGTGAAGTCGTCCAATGGATCGTATCCGACGAGTTCTCGCGCGTCACTGATATCGAGACGCTTGAAGCGGGAGTCGCTGATGCCGTGAAAAATGGCGTAGGTCAGCTTGTCGTCATCGATGCAGCGGACGAAGAGTTGGTCGAGATCGCGCGGAGAAACCCAGAGGCTCCAGTGGCCGGCGTGGTCGTCGCGGGCGATGGAGGACTTCGATTGATACGCGCCGATGCGGATGGCGATGACGGCCAGTTTCTCTTGTTCGGCGAGGAAGCGACCGAGGGCTTCGCCGAAGCATTTGGAGACTCCGTAGAGATCACCGGGGTTTACGGGTTCGGAGGTCTTGACCTGAACGTCGGAGGCGTAGCCGGAAACGGCGTGGATCGAGGAGGCGTAGATGACCTTGCGGCAGCCGGCGGCCAGCGCGGAGGTCATGAGGTTGTAGGTGCCGATGATGTTCGACGGAAGCAGGGAGTCCCACGGAGCGGTGGGGAGGGGATCGCCGGCGAGGTGGAGGACGGTCTCGACTCCGGCGAGGTGTCGCTGGAGTTGGGTCGCATCGGCGAGATCGCACTGGATCGTCTCGCCGCAGGATTGAAGCTCCGCGACCCTCTCGTCGAGGTCGAGCATCCGCAGGTGGTAGCGGTCCGCGTGGTGGCGGCAGAAGTGTGAGCCGATGTTCCCGGCGGCGCCGGTGACGAGAACGGTTTTCTTCTCGCTGGGAGGCGCGGTCGCCTTCGCTTCCCGGAACTGATGGGCTGCGGACACTTTGGCGGTCGGCTACGGGGTGAGTTGCATCAGATTACGGATCTCGGGAGAGGCTTGGAAATCTCCCCCGGCGACGACGGGGCCGTCCGGGAGGGCGGCAAGGGCAGCGACGGAGCCGGTGAGGTTGGCGGTGGGGAGCCCGTCGGCGAGTTCGCCGGTTGGTGCGAGCTTTGCCAGATTGGCGCGTTCCTTGCCGGCGAATTGCGAGAAGTTTCCGCCGACGATGATGCTTCCGTCGGACTGGATGGCGAGCGAGAGGACTTTTCCGTTCGGTCCGCCACCGCTGCAAAATTTGCCGTCGAGGGACCCGTCGGGATTAAACCGAGCGAGGTTCGAGCAGGGCTTGTCGTCGGCGGTATTGAACGATCCGCCGACGATGATTCGGCCTTTGGAATCGATGACGATCGCGGCGACCGTTCCGTTGATTCCGTCGGTCGGGTCCTTCATGAAAGTGTCGTCGAGCGTGCCGTCAGCTTTGATGCGGGCGAGATTCGCGCGGGGGGTCTGGGCGACCTGGTTGAACTCGCCGCCGATGACGACGCTGCCGTCGGACTGGGTAGCGATCGCGGCGATCGAGCCGTTGACGGCGTTGGCCATCGAGTAGATCGACTTGGTGGAGGTGGCGTTGGCGGGCATCGGGGTGGTCGGAGGCGCGAGTTTGCGTTGCTCAGCGAGATCGCTGGCCGATTCCTCGCTATCGGTCGGAGAGATCGAGTCGCCCGTTTTTTCGGCGAGATCTTCGGCACTTTGTTCCGGATCAGCGGGCGGGATGGCGTCGCCGAGTTGATTCGCGAGATCTTCGGCGCTCTCCTCGGTGTCGCGGGGATCGATCGCTTCGCCCCGCTGAGCGGCGAGGGCGCTGGCGGATTCGACGGTGGTCGGGTTGTCGCCGAGGTCGCGCTGAGTAGCGAGATCGGCGGCGGTCTCCTCGGCGGGAGCGATGGGGAGGTTGCCGAAGAGTGCGAGGGTGGCGAGGAGAAGGGGGATGCGCTTCATGCCTGAAGTCCAGCCTCGGCCCGTCGGAAAATCAAGCGCCAAGCAAAGCGCGGAGACGTTATGCCGACGAGGTGGGTGACCAATCGTAGGTCCGGTATTCCCAGTCGGTGCGCCGGTCGGAGATCGTGATGACGCCGAAGCCATGGGTGGTCTGGAAATGCGGGCCCCGCCACCAGGCTCCGCTGATGGCTCCACCCATGACGTGTTTGCGCCCGGCCCAGTCGATGACTTCGTTCGAGTGGAGGTGGCCCTGCAGGATGAGGGGGAGGGGTCGGCCTTCGAAGGCGGCGAGGACTTCGTTTGCGTTCGCGACGACGAGGCGGTCGGTGAGCGGGGTTTCGGGTCCGGATTTTTCCTGAAGAAACGTGGTTCGGAGCGGAACGTGGGTGACGAGAACGAGGGGTTGGGTGCGGGGTGTGTCGTTGAGAGTGGCCCGGAGCCAGTCGAGTTGTCGGGAGTCGACGTGACCTCGATAGACGTGTTCATCGCCGGTGAGCGCGACGGAATCGAGGATGATGAAACGGTGTTCGCCGACCTCGAAGGTGCGGTAGGGAGCCTGGATACCGAGCTCTTTGACCGCGTGGGCGCGAGGGTCTTCGGCGGGTGGACTTCCGTCGTCGGGGGCGGCGCCGGCGAGGTCGTGGTTGCCGATGGCGTGTTCGACGGGTCGGTCGAGCTGGTCGAGGAAGGTGCGGTATTGCTGAAAGCGGGGCGCGGCTTGGGCTACGGTGGATCGGTGTCCCGCGTGAATGGCGTCGCCGCCAGAGATGACGACGTCACTCGCCACGTCGCGCATGGCGCGGGCGGCTGCGGTGAGGGGCTTGGTGAGAGAGGAATCGAGTCCGGCGTGAACGTCGGTGTAGAAGAGGATCTTGAGGTCGGGCTGGGGGCGCGGGGCTGCCCAGGATTGCCGGGTGGCAACGGCGGTTGCGATCGAAGCGGCGCCGGTCTTCAGCCAGCGGCGGCGCGAGACGGTGGGAGTGGGGTTCACTCGTTCGTCGATGGTGGGGATTCGAAGAGCGTTTTGCGCATCACGCGGTAAACGTCGGTGTTGTCGAAACTACCGGAGACTTGATCGGAATTGTGACCGGCAGCGCGGACGACGATGCCGCCGGAGGTGTCGTTGAAGGAGCTCCATGAGATGACGAAGGGGTGGCGAAGGCCGGCGGCATCCGGAGCGGAAAGAAACGGCTTGCCGTCGGCGGCGAGGTCGTAAGGTGCTCCGTTGCGGTCGCGACCGTTGGCGGCGACGGCGGTGGCTTCTTCGTCATTGGCGATGCCGATGACGTCCATCCCGCCCGCTTCACTGTCAGCGGCGGTGATGAGGAGGGTCTCGGGATGACGGTCGATGAAGTCGAGGGCGAGGCCGATGGTCTCGTCGGTCCGTCGCAGGGCTTCGAGAGTGCCAACGGCATTGTTGTTGTTGCCGAAGTTATCGGAGCCTTCTTCTTCGACCACGAGGAAGAAGGGATCGTTGGAAAAAATTTCCAGCGCTTTTGCGGTCATCTCCGCAAGGGTGGGGGCGTCTGGTTGGTAGAGGGGCCGGTCGGCGGCGGCGAGTTCCTCCTCGCTGAGGTCGTTGAAGGTGTGGCCGGTTGAGAAGATGCCGAGAAGCTTCCGGGTGTCGGGGGGGACGGTGGCCAGTTCGTCCCGGGTGAAAACGACGGTGTATCCAAGCTCGCGGGCGCGGGCGATGAGATCGCGGTTGTCCTCGCGGGCTCCGTCGCCGTGGTGGCCGGATTGGCCGAGCGGAAGGAACCATTCTTCGCCACCGCTGAGGATGACGTCCGCGCCGCTTTCGACGATTTGGCGGGTGATCTCGGCGTGCTCGGCGCGTTTCTCGACCGACGACAGAAAGACGGCGGTGCCGGGTTCGATGACACTGCCGGAATTAACGACGCCGACCCGGATGCCGGCAGCGGCGGCTTCCTGCATGAGGCTGAGGGGCTGGCCGCCGGCGGAGATTGGGGGTTTGGACGAGGTTCCGTCGCTGCCGAATCCAGCGCGGGGGACCTTGACTCCGTAGGCGTGAACGGTCGCGCCGCCGTTCGATGTCCCCGTGAGGGTGTCGGAGAGGTGACCGCGGTAGATGGCGATGGACGGCAACCGGTCCCAGTTGATCTCGCCGTCCGGACCGGCCATGGTCATCCGGGCCGCTTGCCAGTGAGAGATACCGGCTCCGTCGGGGTGGAGAAAGATAACGCTGGCGGCTGGTGCCGAGACAACGAGAAGGAGGGAGAGGACAGTGGTGATCAGCGAGTGCATCGAAAGCCGAGGGCAATACGAGGGGCGGGGGAGATCAAGAAGTTTTCGGAAACGTTTTTGGCTCGGGCGGGGTCGACCGTTGGCGGCGGGTCTGCTAGACCTCCGGCCATGATTAGCGAGGAACATCGTCGTCTTGCCGCGAATGACCGGCGGGAGGAATACTGGTCGCAGTGGGGGCCATACCTGTCGGAGCGGCAGTGGGGGACGGTGCGGGAGGATTACACGGCGGGTGGGGATGCCTGGGACGGGTTTCCGCACGAGCACGCGCGTTTTCGTGCCTACCGTTGGGGGGAGGATGGGTTGCTGGGGATCACGGATACGCATTCTCGACTTTGCTTCGCGATCGCGCTTTGGAACGAGCGAGATCCGATTTTGAAGGAGAGGCTTTTCGGGTTATCCGGGCCGGAAGGAAATCACGGCGAGGACGTGAAGGAGGAGTATTTCTACGTGGATGCCAC
The DNA here is from genome assembly GCA_963749035.1 of uncultured Verrucomicrobiae bacterium. Lineage (GTDB taxonomy): Bacteria > Verrucomicrobiota > Verrucomicrobiia > Chthoniobacterales > JAATET01 > CAVVKW01. The sequence continues at coordinate 1,418,810 of CAVVKW010000004.1, read as the reverse complement.
CCCGACGGCGTCCTATCTGCGGGGTCTCTACAAGTATCCGCAGGCGGAGTTTCCCTACGACCGGCTGCTGGCGGAGAACCGTCGCCGGGGGCTGGCGGACCGGGAATTCGAGTTGGGAGACACGGGCGTCTTCGGCGACGAGCGGTATTTCGACGTGGTGGTGGAATACGCGAAGGCGGCGCCGGGAGACATCGTGATCCGGATAACGGTGACAAATCGCGGGCCCGACTCGGCACCGCTGCACCTCATTCCGACGGTGTGGTTTCGGAATCAATGGACCTGGGGGGCGGCGCACGACGGGGTCGAAACGAAGCCTTCGCTGCGAATGGAGGCACCGGGGCGGGTGGCGGCAAGCCATCCGACGCTCGGCGACTACGAATTCACCTACGAGGACTCCGACGCAGCACCGTTGTTCACGGAGAACGAGACGAACACCGAGCGATTATACGGTCAGGCCAACGCGGGGCCATTCGTGAAGGATGGCTTTCATCGGAGGGTCATCGGTGGCGACGCAACGGCAACGAACGCGCGGGGCGGCACGAAATTTTCCCCCCATCTGCGGATCGAGTTGGGGGGTGGGGAGTCGTCCGAGCATTGGTTTCGTCTGACCGAGAAGTCGGTCGTGCCGACGGCGGCGGAGCAGGATCCGGCTGACGTTCTGCGGCTGCGGCGAGAGGAAGCGGATGCGTTTTACGCGTCTTTTTTGCCGAAGGATCGGGAGGCGGCGGGCGTGGCTCGGCAGGGTTACGCGGGGCTCGTGTGGTCGAAGCAATTTTACCATTACGTGGTGGATGATTGGTTGGACGGTGATCGGGCGACGGTGCGTCCGCCGGCTGGACGTCGGGGCGTGCGCAACGCGGATTGGCCGCACTTATACGCGCGGGACATTTTGTCCATGCCGGACAAATGGGAGTATCCGTGGTTCGCGGCGTGGGACACGGCGTTTCACATGATTCCCTTTGCGCGGTTGGACCCTGGGTTTGCGAAGGCGCAGCTCAGTCTGTTTCTGCGAGAGTGGTATTTGCATCCGAACGGGCAGATCCCGGCATACGAGTGGAATTTTTCGGACGTGAATCCGCCGGTGCACGCCTGGGGAGTCTGGCGCGTGTATAAACTGGAGGCAGCGCGCGGGAAGCGGGACCGCCATTTTCTGGAGAGCGCGTTCCAGAAGCTTTTGCTGAATTTCACCTGGTGGGTGAACCGGAAGGACGTCGATGGAAATAACCTCTTTTCGGGTGGGTTTCTGGGACTGGACAATATCGGGGTCTTCGATCGATCGAAGCCGTTACCGACGGGGGGGCAACTGCAGCAGGCGGACGGGACGGCGTGGATGGCTTTTTATTGCCTGACGATGCTGTCGATCGCGATCGAGCTGGCGCAGGAGAATTCGGTTTACGAGGATCTCGCTTCGAAATTCTTCGAGCACTTCATCTTCATTGCCGACGCGATGAACGAGCTGGGTGGGAGCGGCTTGTGGGACGAGGCGGACGGGTTTTACTACGACCAGCTCAAGTCGGAGTCGGGATCGCAGCTGTTGCGAACGCGCTCGTTGGTGGGGCTGCTTCCGCTGATCGCGGTGGAGGTCCTGGAAGAAGAGAAGGTGCGGGCGTTGCCGGCGTTCAAGCAGCGTATGGATTGGTTCATCAAAAACCGGAGTGATCTCTCGGAGACGAGTCACTGGTGCCGGACTTGTCCGTCGGGGGAGCACCGGATTTTGGCCATCCCGTCGTGCGAGCGGCTGACGCGAACTTTGAAGACGATGCTGGACGAGACGGAATTTCTTTCGCCGCACGGCATCCGTTCGTTGTCGAAAGTGCACGCCGAGCATCCGTTCGTGTTCCGCTGGCCGGGGGGCGAGGAGCGGGTTGGCTACGTCCCGGGGGAGAGTGACAGTCATTTATTCGGCGGGAACTCGAATTGGAGGGGGCCGATCTGGTTTCCGATCAATTTTCTGATCGTCGAGGCACTGCAGCGGTATCATCATTTTTACGGCGAAGATTTTTCAATCGAGTGTCCGACTGGATCGGGCGTGAAGCTGAATCTGAAGGAGGTCGCGGCGGAGATCTCGCGTCGTCTCACCGGGATATTTCTGCCGGACGCCGAGGGGGCTCGCCCGTGTAACGGCGGAGATCCGCGCTGGAAGGGCGAGCATTGGCGAGATCTGGTGTTGTTCTCGGAATACTTCGACGGCGAGACGGCGCGGGGGCTCGGGGCGAGTCACCAGACGGGCTGGACGGCGTTGGTGATTAAGTTGCTGGAGGACGCGGAACGTCGCTGATGAAGCGGCTGCGCTCTTCCGGGGTGAGGAGTTCGCATTCGGAGGTGCTGCCGAAAACGCTGATGCGGTGGCGGGCAACGAGGTCGTAGCCGAAATCGCGGAGGGGCTGGGGTAGGTGCCGAAAAACGGCTGCGAGGTGCCAGGGGAATGGGAGCTCCGCGAGGACACGGAGGGCGGCAGCGCTGCGCGTGAGGGCGGTGTTCTCGCCCACGAACATGAACGTGCCGGGTGGGGGCGGAGCAAGATTCCGCGCAGAGAGGAGCTGATCTGCGGCGGGAGATCCGAGTGCGGCGAATCGGAATTGGGCGTCAGGATCGTGGCGGATGACAAATTGCGCGAGTCGGTTGCAGAGAACGCACTCGGCGTCGATCAGCAGGACGGGGTGTTGGTCAGTCGTGGAATGATCCATGTTCGTTGGCTTCAGCGATTTGGCTGGGCTCGCCGGGAGTGAAGGTTTGCAGCGAATCCCGGGAACGGGAAGCTTGCGGTTTGGGCGTTAGGGATTGGGGGTTGGGAATCCGGGCGGGCACGCGTTTGGTGTCGAGTCGCGACGCTTCGGTCGGCTCTACTCTGTCGCCGGGGAAGACCGGGAGGCGGCGAGTTCGGCGGCGAGCCGGAGGGCGGCGATGAGGCTGTCGGGGCGGGCGATTCCCTGCCCGGCGATGTCGAAGGCCGTCCCGTGGTCGGGACTGGTCCGGGGGAAGGGGAGGCCAAGAGTGACGTTCACGCCTTCGTGAAACGCGTGGAGCTTGAGGGGAATGAGGCCCTGGTCGTGATACATGCAGAGCACGGCGTCGAAATCGCCTTCGACGGCGCGGAAGAAGACGGTGTCCGGGGGGAGGGGGCCGGCGAAGTCGGCGGTGATGCCGCTGGTGACGAGGGCACTGACAGCGGGAGCGATGATTTCGATCTCTTCGCTGCCGAGGTCACCGTTCTCGCCCGCGTGCGGGTTGAGGCCGGCGACGGCGATGCGGGGTTGGTCGATGCCGCGGTGGTGGCAGTGAGTGGCGAGGAGTTTTCCGACGCGAACGATCTCGGGCGTGGTGAGGGCGGGAGCGACTGCAGCCAGGGGCAGGTGGGCGGTGACGAGGGCGACGGTGAGAGCGCCGCCGGTGAGGCACATGGCGTGGTCTGCGGTGGCGGTGCGGGCGGCGAAGAACTCGGTCTGTCCGGGAAATTCGAAACCGATCTGATGCAGGTGGTGTTTGCTGACCGGGCCGGTGACGACGGCGGAAAATTCGCCGTTCTTGGTGCGGGTGACGGCTTCTTCGAGGGCGTCGAGGCTGGCGCGCGCGGAGGCGTCGGTGGGTGCGCCGGCGACGTGACCTTCGGAGCTGCCGATGACCTCGATCGCGGGGCCGCCGAGCGGAAAGGGATCGGACGCGAGGGCGGAGGCGATGATCTCGGGGCCGATGCCGGCGGGGTCGCCGAGGGTGAGAGCGATGCGAGGTTTCAGTTGGAAGTTGTTGGTTGAGAGTCGGGCTGCGCCGTCGGCGGGCATTGACTCTCAACTCCCGACTGAAAGCTATGAACTGACTCTTAGCTGAAGATCTTGATGTAGGCCTGCTCGCGAAGACCGTCGATCCACTGCTGGAGGCGCTTGCCTTTTTCCTGCTGGATGAGGTTCTGCTCGATCTCGTCGCGGACGTCCGTGATCGATCTCACGTCGGCGTTTTTTCGGGCTTCGACCATCATGACGTAGAAGCTGTTGCCAACGGTAATGACATCGCTGATTTCACCGGCTCGGAGGGCGAAGGCGGCGTTGGTGAGCGGTTCCGAAAGCGTTTTCTTGTCGATCCAGCCCCAGTCTCCGCCCGTTTCTTTCGTGGTGGGGTCTTCGGAATACATTTGGGCGAGCGTGCCGAAATCGGTGCCTTCGATGAGCTTGCCGCGAATTTCCGAGGCCATGGCCTGCTCGCCGCCCGGGAGTCCGTCGCCGCCGCCTTCGCGGATGACGATCATGCGCAGTTTGATCTGCTCGGGGGTCGAGTAGCCCTCCATGTTCTTGTCGTAATAGGCCTGGATTTGAGTTGGCGAGATGACGAAGTCGTCTTTGACGAAGGTCTGGCGCATGGCCTGGACGATGATCTTCTCCATCTCGATCTCCTTGAACTTCGTGATGGTGTAGCCCTGCGATTTCAGGGTTCGCACGAAAGCGGCGCGGTCGCCGCCGAACTCTTCGCGGATGATGGTCTTGACGCGGTCGTCGATGAGGTAGGGGGGAATGTTGAGCCCCTTTTCCTCGAATTCCTGGAGGATGAGCTGGCGGTCGATCAAGTCCTTGAGGGCGGCGAGGCGCATTTCCTTGATCTTGTTTTCGAGTTCTTCGCCCCGGAAGGCGTCGCGGAGTGCGCGTTCGCGGGCGCCGATGAGCTCGCGCACCTGCGAGTAGGTGATGACCTCACCGTTGACGACGGCGGCGATGCCATCGACGACTTCGGCTTGAGCCAATACCCGAGTCGAAGTGGCGAGCGGGGTCGAAATGAGGAGCAACGCGAAGAGGAAATGTTTCATGCGGACAGGCGTTTTTCCAGGAAGGTCAAAACGTCGCGCAACCTATTTTCGGGGGTGTTTGAAGTCAAGCGGGGGAACTTTTTGCCGAAGAGCAGGTAGTCGCCCTTCTGCATGAGCATCAGTTTGTTTTCCCGGACCTCGACGGAGGAGATGCGCGCACTGGCGGCGGCGATGCGAATGTGTTGGAGGGTGAGGAGGTGCTCGACGGCGGGGGGCGGGGGGCCGTAGCGGTCGGCGAACTCGGCGCGGAGGGATTCGATGGCGGGGCGGTCCGCGACGTCGGCGAGCTTCCGGTAGGCTTCGATCCGGGCGCGGGCGTCGGTGACGTAGCGGGTGGGGATGAAGGCGGGGAGCGGGGTGAGTTGAGAGTTTGGAGTTGAGAGTTGAGAGTCGGGGTGGGCGATGAACTCGGGTTCGGACGTGACGAGGAAGTCGAGTCGGGCGGTGGCGAGGTTGGCGGCTCCGACGCGCTGGCCCTGGAGGGTGGCGACGGAGCGTTTGAGCATTTTGCAGTAGAGGTCGAAGCCGACGTTGAGGATGTGGCCGGACTGGGCGGTGCCGAGGATGTTGCCGGCGCCGCGGATTTCGAGGTCGCGCATGGCGATTTTGAAGCCGGCGCCGAGTTCGGAGTATTGCTGGATGGCTTGAACGCGTTTGCGAGCGTCGCCGGAGGCGGTCATGAGTTCACGCGGAAGCATGAGGTAGGCGTAGGCCTTGTGGTGGGAGCGTCCGACGCGGCCGCGGAGTTGGTAGAGGTCCGCGAGGCCGAAGCGGTCGGCGCGGTCGATGATGATGGTGTTGGCGTTCGGGATATCGAGGCCGGACTCGATGATGGTGGTGGAGACGAGGACGTCGATGTCGCCCGCGACGAAGGAACGCATGATGGGCTCGAGCTCGTGTTCGCCCATCTGGCCGTGGCCGACGGCGACGGTGGCGTCGGGGACGAGTTCTTTGATGCGGGCGGCGAGTTTGTCGATGGTGCGAACGCGGTTGTGGAGGAGGTAGGTCTGGCCGCCCCGCTTGAGTTCGCGGACGATGGCGTCGCGCATGGTGCGCTCGTCGTAGGCGCAGATGGTGGTGTCGACCGGTTGACGGTTGAGGGGCGGCGTCTCGATGAGTGACATGTCGCGGGCTCCCATGAGCGCGAGGTAGAGGGTGCGGGGGATGGGCGTGGCGGAGAGGGTGAGGACGTCGATGAGGCGGAAGCGGTCCTTGAGGATCTCCTTGTGCTTCACGCCGAAGCGTTGTTCTTCGTCGACGACGACGAGGCCGAGATTTTTAAATTTTACGTCGTTGCTGAGGAGGCGGTGGGTGCCGACGACGACGTCGACGGAACCGGCGAGGAGGCCGCGGACGGTGGCAGTTTGTTCGGCTTTGGTGCGGAAGCGGTGGAGCGATTCGACGGTGACGGGGTAGTCGCTCATTCGTTCGCGGAGGGTTTGCGCGTGCTGTTGGGCGAGGACGGTGGTGGGGGCGAGGAGGGCAGCCTGTTTGCCGCCCATCACGGCCTTGAAGACGGCGCGGATGGCGACTTCGGTTTTTCCAAACCCGACGTCGCCGCAAATGAGGCGATCGGTGGGGCGGGAGGATTCCATGTCGCTCTTGGTTTCTTCGATGGCGCGCGCCTGGTCGGCAGTCGGAGTGAAGAGGAAGGAGGACTCGAATTCGTGCTGCCAGTGGGTGTCGGGGCCGTAAGCGTAGCCGACGCTCGTGTCGCGCTCGGCCTGGAGCCGAAGCATGGTGGCGGCGTATTCGAAGATGGAGCGTTCGGCTTTTTTGACGGCGCGCTGCCACTTGCCGTCGCCGAGGGTGGAGAGCGCGGGATTGCGTTTGCCGAGGCCGACGTAGCGGCTGACCTGCCAGGCTTGGTCGAGGGGGACGTAGAGTTTGCTGGAGGAGGCGAACTCGATGGCGAGGGCGGATTCGGCCGGTGGGGCGGGTTGGGAGTTGGGGGTTGAGAGTTGAGAGTTGGAGAGGTCGCTGCGCGACGGCTGGGGGTCGAGGGTTTCGAGGCCGAGGAATTTGCCGATGCCGTGGTCGAGGTGGACGACGAGGTCGCCGGGCTCGAAGTCGGTGTAGTCCATGCCGCCGCGGGCGGCGGCGGCGCGTTCCCGGCGAACGAGGGCGCGGCGGGCGCGTTGGCTGGCGGAGCGTCCGAAAAGTTCGGCGTCGGAAAGGACCGCGAGGCGGGCGGTCGGGCAGATGAAGCCGGCGGTGAGGCTGCCTTCGCGGTAGCGGAGCGAAGTGGGGTCAAGGCCGTTGTCGCGCGCGAGTTCGCCGAATCGTTCCCATTCGCCTTCGTTGTTGCAGACGAGGACGACCGACCAAGAGTCGCTGGTCCAGTCGCGAAGTTGGTCGAAGAAGTGGCCACGCTTCGCTTCGTCGAGGATGAGGTCGCCGGCGTCGAAGCCGCCGATGCCGGGAGGGAGAAAGGCGACGGGGTCGCCTGGTTGAGGGTCGAGGGTTGAGAGTTGAGAGGAAATGACGATGCCTTCGGCGTCGGGGTCGGGGGGGTCGAGGTGGAGGGTGAGGTCGGTCTTTTTGCGGTAGGTGGAGAGGGGGACGTGCTTCTTCTCGGGGTCGCCGATGAGGATGTCGGTCGACTCGAGATTTTCGACGGAGACCTGGCTGTCGAGGCCGAAGCTGCGGATGGATTCGATGTCTTCGTCGAAGAACTCGACGCGAATCGGCTGAGCCTGCTGCCAGGAATAGACGTCGAGGATGCCGCCGCGGCGGGCGAACTGGCCACGCGCGAAAATCTTCGGGACGGCTTCGTAGCCGGCTTTGGTGAGCGTGGCTTCGAGGTTGGCGATGGCGTGGCACTCGTCGACTTTAAGCGTGAGGGCGTGGCGGCGGAAGGTGTCGGGGGCGGGGACGGGAAGGTCGAGTTGTTCGGCGGTGACGACGAGGCGGAGCGGGGCGCCGTTGGCGATGCGTCCGAGGACATCGAGGCGTTCGGAGAGGACTTCGGGGTCGGCGATTCCCTCGGTGTTGGTGAGAAGCTCGAGCTCGGGAAAGAGGGTCGGGTCGGCCCCCCAGGAGGCGAGGTCGGCGGCGACTTCTTCCTGGCGGCGGACGTCGGGGGTGACGATCCAGACGGGGTGGTTTTTGTGACGGCGGGAGAGGACGGCGGCGAGCGCGGGTTGGGCGGCGGGGGTGACTGATGAAAAAGTTGAGAGTTGAGGGTTGAGAGTTGAGAGGGGTTTCAGCGCGGACTCGATCTCGGTGAGCGGGTCGAAGGATTTAGTGCGCATCGAGAACTTCCCGGCGGTAGGTTTCACGGATTTCGGTGACTCGGTCGCTGGGGGCGAGGTCGTGCTCGTTGATGCGGCTGATTCCCTGAATGCCGATTCGGCTGTTGGTCAGGAAGGCGGCGGAAAGGGTGGGGAGGTCGTCGAGGGTGACGGATTCCTCGGTCGCTTCGAAATTGCGTCGCACCCAGCCGCGGACGACGCCGTCGCGCGCGCCGTCGTCGAGGGGCGGGGTGAGGAGTTGGTTGCCGCGGAGGAAGAAGACGTTCGACATGCTGCCGGAGAACATACGTCCGTGGGCGGTGGTGAGGATGGAGTCGTCCTTTCCGGCAGCTTCGGCGGCCTGGCGGGCGAGGATGTGCGACCAGTAGTTGCCGGTCTTCAGGCCGGTGGTGGGAGTGTGGGGGAACTCGATCGTCGTCGTGGTGATCGTTCGGGTCAGGTCGTGGCCGGTGAGTTCGGGCGAGGCTTCGAGGATGGCGGCAACCCGGGGATGGAACGGAGGGTCGGTCGGCGACCCGTCGCCGGCGGTGATGTAGATGCGGGCCACGCCGTCGGGAATGGCGGGTTCGCGCAGGAGCGCGGCGGAGGCGGCTCGCCATTCTTCGGGCGGCTCGAACGAGGCCGAGGCGTGTTCGATGCGGCTGAGGTGTTCGGTGAGGAAGAGGGTGTGACCGCGGTGGAGGGCAAAGGTTTCGAAATACGACATGCCGTATCGAAATCCGCGATCCGTGAGCGGGAGGGTGCCGGGCACGAAACGGTCGCCGTCGAGAATGAGCTGAATGACGGGTGGGGTCGGCGACGGGTCGGACATCAGACCGGCGGGAATCGCGGAGGGGGCCGGTCGGTGTGACCGGCACTTCGCGGGCGAACGTTAAAGCGCTTTGAGAGCGTCTTTGATCTTCTCGACGTCGGGGAGGTCCTTCGGCGTCGGGGTCTGCTCGCTGTGGACGATGACGCCGTTTTGATCGATGACAAACGCGGCGCGAGCGGAGGTGTCGCCGATGTCGGCGAGGTTGGGGAAAAGAACGTCGTAGGCGTTGGTGACTTCCTTGTTGAGATCGCTGGCGAAGGTGAGGTTGAGGCCGAGTTTCTCGGCCCAGGCCTGCTGCGCGAAGGGAGTGTCGACGCTGATCGCGATGACCTTCGCGTTGAGGTCGGTGAGGTCGGAGAGGCCGGCCGAGACGTCGCACATCTGTTCGGTGCAGACGCTGGAGAAGGCGGCTGGAAAGAAGAGAAGAACGGTGGGTGCGCTGCCGCGCTGGGTGCTGAGCGAGACGTCGGCGAGGCCATCGGCGGTGGGGGATTTCAGGGTGAAGTCGGGAGCGGTGGTGCCAGGTGCGAGAGCCATTTGTTTATTTTGGATTTTGGATTTTGGATTTCTGAGAGTGAGGGTGCGTTTTTTAGCAGGGCGGTGGGCGGGGGCCAAGGATTCCGTTTGTGGGGGTGGGTGCTGCTGACGCTTGGCGGTGGTGTTTTTTCGTAAGAGTGATACGACCGGTGGGCGCGGGATGAGCGTTTGTGCAGATTAAAATGAGGCGGATTCGATGACGCGGAGATTGCGGGAACTGTTCGGGCGGTTGACTCCGGTGCAGGTGGTGACGTTGGGCTACGCGTTATACGCGGTGAGTATCGCGGGGTTGCTGTGCGTGCCGTTCGCGTGGGCGGGGGAGCGAGTGGGGGTGTTGGACAATTTGTTCATGGCGGTGTCGGCGGTGAGCACGACCGGGTTGGTGACGGTGAACACGCCGGACGCCTACGGGTTCTGGGGCGAGCTGGTGCTGCTGGTGGGGATTCAGGTTGGAGGGTTGGGATACATGACGTTCGGTTCGTTCATGATCATCGCAACGCGGCGGGCGGTGGACGAATCGCGGTTGCGGATCGGGCGCGTCGTCTTTGCGATGCCGGAGGACTTCGACACGGGGGATTTTATCCGTCAGGCGGTGGCGTTCACGCTGGGGCTGGAGTTGTTGGGGGCACTGGGGTTGTGGGTGGCGTTTGCGGCGGCGGGGGTGGAGTCGCCGCTGTGGCCGGCGGTGTTTCATTCGGTGTCGGCATTTTGCACGGCGGGGTTCAGCGTTTTTCCGGACAGCCTGGAGGGTTTTCGGGGGGACGTGGCGGTGAATGGGATCGTGTCGATCTTGAGCTTGGCGGGGGCGTGTGGGTTCATCGTGAGTAGCGATCTGTATATGAAGGTGCGGCGGGGGAGGCGGATGACGTTGACGACGAGGATCATCCTGGCGGCGACGGGCGGCGGGCTGGCCGTGGGGGCGGTGGTGATTTTTTTCGATCCGATGATGCGGGAGTTGCCGGTGGGAGAGCGGGGGATGGCGGCGTTTTTTCAGTCGATGTCGGCGTTGACGACGGTGGGGTTCAATTCGGTGCCGATTGGCAATCTGGCGGGCGCGGCGGTGATGATGACGGTGGTGCTCATGATTCTGGGGGCGTCGCCGAGTGGGACGGGCGGGGGATTGAAGAGCACGACGTGGTCGGCGGGTCTGGCGGCGACGTGGAGCGCGGTGCGCGGACGGAAGGAGATCACGTTTTTCGGCTCTCGGCTGCCGACGCACCGGGTGCAAGCTGCGTTCGCGGCGCTGACGATGTATCTGCTGGTCTTCGCGGGGGGCGCGATCGCGATGCTGCTGGTGGATACGCAGCACACGTTTGAGAACGTGGTGTTCGAAGTGGGGTCGGCGCTGGGAACGGTGGGTTTGAGTCGGGGGATCACGGGAGAATTATCGGCGGCGGGGAAGTGCGTGCTGATCGTGCTGATGTTCGTGGGGCGGGTGGGCGTGGTGTCGTTGGGATTGGCGGCGATGGGGCGGGCGGACGCCCCGGGGGAGGAGGTCGCGGTGGAGGAGGATCTGGTGGTGTGAGGACCTGAGGGTTGGGGTGGTGGTTTTCACGCGAAGACGCGAAGACGCGAAGGGGATGGAGGTAAGAATCCCGACGCGGGGTGCCGGGTGGCTGCGAAGCGGGGTGTCTGAGCGAGGGTGTGGAGGAGGTTATTCCTCCCACTCGCCTCGGGAGAGTTCCGTGCGACGTCGGCAGGGCTATCGCCGTGAGGCGGCGACGTGGACGCTGGCCCTTTTTTTTGGGCTCGCGGGAGGGTGGGATTCGGGGGACGCTGGTGGGCATGATTTCCCTCGGAGTTGATTGTGGAACGCAGAGTTTGAAGACGGTGGCTTTGGACGTGGAGACCGGGAAGGTCCTGCGTTCGGCGCAGCAGAAGTATGATTTGATCGGTGGGTTGCCGCCGGGGGCGGCGGAGCAGCATCCGCAGGATTGGGTCGATGCGATGGAAAGCACGATTCGGCAGGTGACGGCGGGCCTGGGTGATCGGGCGTCGGAGATCGCGGCGATCGGGGTGAGCGGTCAGCAGCACGGACTCGTGGCGCTGGATGAGCACGGTGAGGTGGTGCGTCCGGCGAAGCTGTGGTGCGACACGTCGACGGCGGCGGAGTGTGAGAAGATCGAAGAGGCGGTCGGTGGCGGCGAGCGCGCTTTGGCGTTGGGCGGTAACCGGATCGTGCCGGGTTACACGGCGCCGAAAATTCGCTGGTTGCAGGATCATGAGCCGGAGAATTGGCGGGCGACACGAGCCGTGATGCTGCCGCACGACTACCTCAATTTCTGGCTGACGGGGGAGGCGAAGATGGAATTTGGCGACGCGTCGGGGACGGGATTTCTGGACGTGCGAACGCGGGAGTGGTGCGCGGCCTTGGTAGAAGCCACGGCGGACGGACTGCGGGAAAAATTGCCGCCGCTTGGCTCTTCACTGCGCCCCGTCGGGCGGGTGAAGGAGAGTTTGGCGGCGACGTTGGGATTGCCGGACGGCGTGTTGGTGAGCGCGGGTGGCGGGGACAACATGATGGGCGCGATCGGCACTGGAAACGTGGGTGGCGGCGTGGTGACGGCGAGCCTGGGAACGTCCGGCACGCTTTACGCGAGCACGGCGGAACCGGTGATCGACACGAAGGGCGAAATCGCGGCGTTCTGCGACAGCACGGATCGGTGGCTGCCGCTGCTGTGCACGATGAACGTGACGTTGGTGACGGAGCTGGCGCGGGAGTTGTGGGGATGGGATCACGGGCAGTTCGACGCTGAGGTGGCGGCGACGTCGCCGGGGGCGGACGGGTTGCTGCTCTTGCCTTATCTGACGGGTGAGCGGACGCCGAGTCTGCCGAACGCGACGGGGACGCTGCACGGGTTAACGAGCCGGAATTTTACACCGGGTCACCTGGCGAGGGCGGCGATGGAGGGTGTGACGCTGGGACTGGGATACGGGTTGCAACGGTTGACGGAGCTGGGGCTTGCGCCGAAGGAGATCCGGTTGACTGGTGGTGGAACGAACAGTGCGGCGTGGCGGCGGATCTGTGCGGATATTTTCGGCGTGCCGGTGGTGTGTCTGGAGACGGGCGAGGGTGCCGGGCTGGGCGCGGCGGTGCAGGCGGCGTGGCAGGTGGCGGCGGAGGCTGCGTCGGACGCGTCGATGCGTGATCTGGCCGTGCACTGCGTGGCGACGGACGAGTCGACGCGGGTCGAGCCGAAAGCGGATGCTTCGGCGATGTACGCGGAGTCAATCGATCGGATGAACCGTCTGCGGACGGCGCTGGTCGGGGCGGGGATGTTGGGATGAGATTTGTCTTTGCGGCGACGGGAGCGAGCGGTGCGATTTATCTGCAGCGGCTCTTGAATGGCGTTGCGGCTGGTGGGCACGAGATCCATCTCGTGATGAGCGGATACGCGCGGCAGGTCGTGAACGAGGAATTGGCGGGGAACCTGGAAGTGCCGGCGGGAACGATCGAGCATTCGGATAAGAGCATGAACGCGCCGTTCGCGAGCGGATCGACGAAGTTCGACGCGATGGTGATCGTGCCGTGCTCGATGGGGACGGTGGGACGGATCGCGGCGGGGACGAGCGAGTCGCTGATCCTAAGGACGGCGGACGTCTTTTTGAAGGAGGGGCGGAAGTTGATCTTGGTTCCGCGGGAGACGCCGTGGAATTTGATTCACGCCCGCAACGTCGTGACGGTGATGGAGGCGGGGGCGTCGGTGCTGCCGGCGATGCCGTCTTTTTACAGTCGGCCGCGGAACATCGAGGAGCTGGTGGATACGGTGGTGTGGCGCATCCTGGACCAGATCGGCGTGGAGGCGGAGAATGCCTGCCGGTGGCAGGAGGGGGGGTGAGTGGTGAGAGTTGAGTGTTGAGTGTTGAGTGTTGAGTGTTGAGTGTTGAGTGTTGAGTGGCGGTGCGTTTGGCTTGATGCGGGGGTTGGGGCGTGCGATGGCAGGGGGGTGACTGAGATGCGAGCGGAGTTGACGAAATTGCGGCGGAAATTGGTTCGGCGTTTGGGGGCGGAAAACGTGGTGACGGACGCGGCGAAGTTGGCGGCGTTTGCGGGTGACAAGTGGTTCGCGGAGGCGCAGCCGGACCTGGCGGTGACGCCGGGGTCGACGGACGAGGTGGCGTTCGTGATGCGGGCGGCTTCGGCGGCGGGGGTGCCGGTGACGACTCGGGGCGCGGGGCACGGTTACGTCGGGGGGTGCGTGCCGGTGCGGGGCGGGTTGGTGTTGAGTACGCGGCGGATGAACCGGATCCTGGCGGTGGACGGGAAAGATTTTGTGGCGGTGGTGCAGCCGGGGGTGATTACGGGGAAGCTGCAGGCGCGGGCTAAGAAGCGGGGGCTGTTGTATCCGCCGGATCCGGCAAGTCTGAAGGATTGCAGTATCGGCGGGAACATCGCGACGAACGCGGGCGGGCCGAGGTGTTTGAAATACGGGGTGACGCGGAACTACGTGTTGGGGTTGGAGGTGGTGCTGGCCGATGGGACCGTCGTTCGGCTGGGCGGGCGCAGTCACAAAAACAAGACCGGGTTTGATCTGATCGGGATGTTCGTGGGGTCGGAGGGGTTGCTGGGGGTGGTGACGGAGGCGACGTTGAGATTGCTGCCCCATCCGCCGGCGCGGGCGGTGTTGTCGGCGGGTTTTCCGAAAATGCGGAGCGCGGCGGCGGCGGTCCAGGCGGTGTTTGGCCGGGGTTTCCTACCGGCGGCGGTGGAGGTGGCGGACCGGTTTACGCTGGAGGCGGCGCGGGCGAACGGGGCGTTGACGCGGGTCCCTCCGGGTGAGGCTCACGTGTTGATCGAGATCGACGGGCAGGAGCGTAGCGTTGTCGGCGAGACGGCGGATTTGGCGGCACTGCTGGAAGACAGTGGGGCGACGGAGGTGGTGACGGCGACGATGCCCGGGGACTGCGACGAGCTGTGGGCTCTGCGTCGGGGATTTTCGTTGTCACTGCGGGCGACGGGACTGACGAAGCTGAACGAGGACATCGTGGTGCCGAGGGGGCGGTTGGTGGATTTGGTGAGATTCGCGGAGGGGTTGGAGCGGCGGTGCGGTTACGCGATCGCGTGCTTCGGACACGCGGGCGACGGGAACATCCACGTCAACCTCATGGCGGCCGATTACGATCAAGACGAAGTGCGTGAGCGGGTGCACGCGGCTCTGGACGAGCTTTTTACAAAGGTGTTGGAGTGGGGCGGGGCGATCTCGGGGGAGCACGGGATCGGGTTGGCGAAGATGCCTTGGTGGGAGCAGGCGGTGACGCCGGAGGTCAGGGAGCTGCACGATCAAATCAAGCGGGCGCTCGATCCGGCGGGCTTGCTGAATCCGGGAAAATTTGTCGACGTTTCGGAACGATGACGCCGCTCATTCTACTCGTCGGTTTTCTGGGCGCGGGGAAGACGACTTACTTGCGGAAGCTGCTGCCGGAGTTGTCGGGGATGGGGTTGGATCCGCACGTGGTGATCAATGATTACCAGAACGCGAAGGTGGACGCGGAGCTGTTGCGGGAGTTGACGAAGTCAATCGTGCCGATCAGCGGGAGCTGTGTTTGTTGTGGTTCGCGGGATGAGTTGCTGGAGGCGCTGACGGGATTCGAAGCGAAGCCGGGGCGGGTGTTGGTGGTGGAAACGAACGGGACCACGGACGCGGAGGAGTTGGTCGAATGGTTATCGCTGGAACCGGGATTGGCTGGATTTACGCTGCCGATGCAGGTGTCGTTGATCGACGCGAAGCGGTGGCAAAAACGGTTTTGGCACAACGCGCTCGAGCGGGAGCAGGTTCGGACGGCGGGTTATTTTTTCGTATCGCGGCGGGACGAGATCGATGCGAGGCGGGCGGCGGTCGTCGACGCAGGTCTGGCCAAGTGGTGCGGGGGTGCGAAGGAGGCGTCGCCACGAGAGTTGGCAGAAGAGATTCGGCGGGTCGAAGGTGAGATTCAAGGTGAGTCGCAGCGAGGGGTTCCCAAATGGCGGGTGGTCACGGGGGGCTCGAATCACGTGCACGCGACGAGTCATTTTTCGTCGGTCCAGATCGAACTGCCGGGCGTCGTGGAGCGCGAAGTGTTGGCAGAGTTTCTGGCGGGGTTGCCGAGGGAAGTGATCCGGGTGAAGGGCCTGGCGCGGCTGGCGGACTCGCCGGACGAGTATCACGTTTTCCAGAGGGTGGAGGACGGTGCGGTGCAGTGGCTACCGATCGGCAAGGAGACGCGGGTGGAGACGCCGGTGGCGGTGTTGATTGGGCCCGGGGTGGACGTTGCGGCGGTGAGGGAACGGGCCGCGCGGGCTTTCGGTGGCTGACACTCGGCAGCGGTTTTACAGGAAGTCAGTCTGGTTGGAATGCGGATGGATTTCGCGGAGATTTCACGGAGCGTTCATCAGGATTTCACGATGAGGGGGCACGCTGCGGGGAATGAAAGTTCCTACCTTCGCAATCGCGGCGTCGTTCGCTTGGTCGCTCAACTCCCTGGCCGCTGACGGCGGACAGGTGACTCTTTCACTGGCGGACTACCTCTCCGAACGTCGCATCGCCGCCGAGGCTGCTGAGGGTGATCGCCCATTGATCGGGGAGGCGATCAGCCGGGCGACGGTGACGGTCGACGTGGCGGGTGGAAAGTTGGCGGGGCGCGCGACGTTTGCGGTGGCGACGTATTCGGCGGGCTGGCACGTGGTGCCGCTCATTGGCGGGCCGATTTCGGTGCTGGGGATTTCGCCCGAGGGGGCGTCGCTGGTCACTCACGAAGGCCGGCTTGCGCTGCAGGTGAAGGGGGAGCTGCGGGAGGACGTCGTTGTGAACTTCGAGAGTGTGTTACCGGGTGGTGAGGGGTGGACGCTCGACTTTCCCGGGGTGGTTTCCGGAATGCTGACCGTGGAAGGGGTGCCGGAGGGAATGGACGTGGCTCTGGCCAGCGCGGAGGGGCGAGTCGTGGGGAGATCGGTGATGTTGTCGAGTCGTCCGAGCCGGATCGAGATTGCGGTGACCGCGGAGTCGAGGGAGCGGGAGTTACCGCAATTGGAAACGGACACGGCGACGGTGTCGCTCGCTGAGTATCAGACTCGCATCGTCGCGGACGGGTCGTTGCTTTGTGAAGCACGGGTGAAGGTGCAACACCGGGATCGGGTGGGTTGGAAGTTTGAGATTCCCGCTGACAGCCAATTGCTGACCTGCTCGGTCGCGGGGGTTGCGGCTCGCCCCGTGATTCTCGAATCCGGTGGGTTGGAGGTTCCCTTGGCGAAGGTCGGGGAAAAGGGGGATGCCGGGACGATGGTGACGTTCAGTTACACGGCGGAAATTGCGGAGTTTGACCCGGTGAGGGGGGATTTCCAGGTCGGGTTGCCGACGACGCCGCTGTTCGTTGAGCGGATCGATTGGCAGCTCGCTTTGCCGGATGGTTACGAGGCGAGTGCGTTCGAGGGCAACGTCGAGGTCTCGCCGGATGCGAAGGAGGGACCGCTCCAATTCCAGAAATCCCTCGTCCGCGGCGCCGCGCCATCGGTCCAGATCTTTTACACCAAAGCGCAGTTGCGCTGATCAACCCACAACCCCAATCAAACCTGATTTTCTGCCATGACCATTCTTCGTCTTTTCGCCATCGGATTCATCTTTATCTGCACCGCTTTTGCTTGGGCGGCGCTGGGAACTGCGCTCGTCGTTCGTTCGGAACAGGCACACTATCAGCTCGGGCCCGCCGTTGAGGGTGGGTGGGGAACTCCGTTGCGGCAGAGTCATCCGGAGGTCTGGTATCGCTCGCCGACGGGGGAGCGTGGGCAGCGGGTGATCCAGCCGGAGGGCGGGCGCGTGACGGTTCACCTCGAGTCGGAACCGAAGCAGAAGGGATTGGTGTGGTATCGCACCTACGCCGCGAAGTTTGTTGCGGATTATCGGGTGAAGAATCCGACGCCGATTCCGCAGACGCTCTACGCGGCGTTCGCGCTGCCGGAGTCGGGCGGAAGTTTTTCGGACGTCTCGTTTCAGTTTGGAAACGGCGAGCCGACGGAAGCGGCGCCAGTGGAGGGCGTGTTGACCGATGCGGTGATCGTGCCTCCGGGCGGGGAGGTGCCGCTGCGGGTGAGCTACCGCACGCGGGGGTTGGATGATTGGAGGTATGACTTTGGCGAGGCGGAGCGGATCCGGAATTTTGAGCTGGAGATGACGACGGATTTTTCGGAGATCGATTTTCCGGTTGGGACCGGGTCGCCTTCGGAGCGCGAGTCGGTCGGCGACGGATGGAAGCTGGAGTGGAATTATCCTGACGTTGTGAATCCGCAGCCGATCGGAATGGCGATGCCGGGAGTTCTCAACGCGGGGCCGGTCGCGGCGCGGATCAGTTTTTTCGCTCCGGTGTCGTTGCTCTATTTTTTTGCGGTGTTGCTAATTTTTGGGGTGATGCGCGGGGTGAGCCTGCACCCGATGAATTACTTCTTTTTGGCGGCGGGGTGTTTCGCGTTTCAACTGCTCTTCGCGTATCTCGTCGACGTGATGCCGGTGCACGGCGCGTTTGCGTTGGCGGCGGGGGTGTCGCTCGGGTTGGTGACGGGTTACGTTCACGCCGTGGCGGGGTGGCGGTTGTCGAGGGTCTGCGGGGTGGCTCAGTTCGCCTACATGGTCTTGTTCAGCTACAGCTTCTTCTTCGACGGGCTGAGTGGATTGACGATCGCGCTGGGCGGGGTCGTGACCCTGGCGATTCTGATGCTGGCGACGGCGCGGGTGGACTGGGGGGAGAAATTGGTTTGGCGGAAGCGTGGGGTGGCTTCGTGAAGCGGGGCTGCCTTACGGAGTGGTGATCTTGAGTCGGAGGAAGGTCGCGGGATCGCCGTCCGGGGCGCGGGCGGTTCGGATGATGGTGGGGCCGTCGCCTTCATCGGGGTCGTAGGTGATGCCGGAGGTGGTCCAGTCCACAAGATTGGTGGAAAATTCCACTGCGATGGTAATGCCGCTGGTGCGGTTGCTCTGCCGGTAGCGGAGGCGGGCTTCGGTGGGGGTCCGCTCGAAGGTGATGAGGTCGGCGCTGTCGCTGAGCTGGGGGTCGGAGCCTTGGGCGTATTCGACGATGGTACTGCGCCCGTCGCCATCGGGATCTCCTCCGGGCGTGGTGTCGGCGAGCGTCGGGTAGCGGTCGAGCCACTGGGTGAACGTTTCGGTGTTGGCGGTGACGGTGAGGACGAACGTCTGGGTGACGGATTCGCCGAGAGAATTCGTGCGTTCGATGGTGATCGGGTAACTGCCGGGAGACGCCGTGACGGTGCCGCTGAGTTGGCCGGTGGCGGCGTCGAGGGTGAGGTCGGCGGGGAGCGAAGTGCCGGATGCGACGCGGAAGAGAGCGGGCTGATCGAAGAATCCGGAGCGGAGGTTGGAGACGAAAGTGGCGTTGTCGGTGGTGTTGCCGGCGCCGGGGGTGACGCCGGCAACGGTCGGTGTGCCGGTGGTGCTCGAGGAGTTCGTGCGCCAGCCGGAGGCGGTGGCCGCGGCGTTTTCGGTGTCGCCGGTGAAGGAGGCGGCGGTGGAGCCCGCGACGGAGCCGATGTCGGGGGAGAAGGTGGAATTGTTGCCGTAGGAAAGGTTGTGGATGGCGGTGCCGGTGGAGTCTTTGATGACGAGGCCGTCGCCACTGTTACTGAGTGAGGGCCAGGATCCGGAGAAGTAGGTGGAGTTATTGGAAGCGATGACGAGGCGGCCGTCGTCGGTGGCGTCGAAGTCGTCGGCGGGGAGTTTCGGGTCCTTCGACGATGAGTTGTAGATGACGATGAGCGTGCCGGCGGGGACGTCGTCCCAGACGGGGGAGTTGGCGAAGTTCACGACGGCATTGTCGACGAGGCCGTCGTCGAACTTCCAGAGGCGGAAGCTGCCGGAAGCGAGGGTGAGGATTTCGACCCATTCCGCGGTGCCGCCGCTGGGTCCCTGGCTGAACTCGTTAATGATGGCGGAGCAAGCGAACGAGGCGGAGGTGCTCCGGAGAACGAGATCGCTGGTGTGGGCGTAGTCGGAGCCCGCGACGACGGTGGATGGTGGGCGGGTGAGGATCATCGTGGCGGCGGTGGTGAACGGCTCGCCCACGATTTCGCCGTCGGAAGGCGTGAGGACGCAGCGCCAGACGTGGCCGGGGGTTGCCGTGATCGTTGCGGTGTTGCGGCTGATGGCGTCGGTGAAGTTGATTCCGTCGGTGGAGGATTGCCATTGGTAGGCGATGGCGACGGGGGAGCTTTCGGGGTCGGAGGCGGTGAGGTCGGTGACGCTGAGGGGCTCGTCGCTGAATCCCTGATCGGTGGATGAGAGGGAGGCCGAGGCGATGACGGGGGGCTGGTTGGCGACGGTGAAGGTGCGCGTGCCGGAATTGCCGACGGCTCCTTCGCTGTCGGTGGCGCGGGCTTGGGCGGTGTAGGTGCCGGTGGTGGGCGGGGTGTAGGTGATGGAGTAGGGGCTGGTGGTGTCGGACCCGACCGGGATGCCGTTGACGAGGAATTCGACGCCGGTGACGACGCCGGGTTGACCGTCGATGGTGAGGTCGGTCGCGGTGGCGGCAAGGTCGATGGGAGCGCCGGGGCTGAAGATCGACTGGTCGTCGGGAGTCGTGAGTTGGACGACGGGGGCGGGGTTGACCGGTTCGGCGGTGACGCCGAAAACGGTGAGTTCGGCGGCGGTGAGGGTGCCGCCGGTGGAATTGCCGGCGGTGCTGCGGTCGGCGATCTTGAGTGTCCAGGTGCCGCTGGAATTTTCGCTCCAGTTCCGGACGGTCATGAAGGTCCAGTCGGAATAGTTGTTGCCGGAGTCGGAGTGGAGTTCGGTGAGGCGGCTTTGGGTGCCGCTGGGGGACGTGAGGGTAACGGTGAGATTACCGCGGGAGGTGTGATTGACGTCGAGGCGGAGGGTGACGTGTTCGACCCGGAGGTTGCTGGACCCGAGGTCGAAGGTGCGGGTGATGCCGGTGGCGTTGTTGTCGGGGATGGTGGTGGAGTTCGATTGAGTCGAGAGGGCGGTGGTGGGGGTGCCGAGGTTGGTCCACGTGGCGGCGGCGGTGACGGCCGCGGCGGCGTCGACGAGTCCGGCGCCGAACTTGTGGTTGAAGCGGTAGCCGCCGGAGTTGGTGGTCCAATCGGAGTCGGCGGGGCTGATCTTGGCGGCGGACTTGATGAGGATCTCCTGAACGTCGCGCCAGCCGAGGGTGGGATTGCGTTGAAGCATGAGGGCGACGACGCCCGCGACGGTGGGGGTGGAGGACGAGGTGCCGCCGAAGTCGGTCGCGTAATTTCCGGCGGAGCCGGAGGCGGAGTTGTAGCCGGCGGAGCCGGAGCGATCGACGGTGGTGATGTCGAGGGTGCCTCCGCTGGACGGGGCGACGACGACGAGATTGGCGCCGGGTTCGCCGTAGGGGGCTTGAGCGTCTCGGTTCGTGCTGGCGCCGACCGCGATGGTGTGGATGGAGTTGGCGTAACCGTCGTTGTTGGAGTTGTCGGATGAGCTGCGTCCGTTGCCACCGGCCCAGAGAATGATGGTGCCGCGATTCGAGCGACCGGTGGTGACGGCGTTGGCGAAGGCGGCTTTGGTGAGGCTGCCGGGGGCTTCGAGCGTGCGGCCGTCGTCTGAGGGACCCCAGCTGTTCGATTTGACGTGGATGAGGTCGTTGCGCCAAGCCATGGCTTCGGCTTCCTGAGAGTCGGTGGTGGAGGCGGCGATGAGTCGAAGGCCGACGATCTTGGCCTCGGGAGCACTGCCGACGACGCCGAGATTGTTGTTGCCGATGGCGGCGACGTTGCCGGCGCAGGCGGTGCCGTGGTCGTCGTCAGGTCCGGGTGAGGGATCGTTGGGGGTGGAGTCATTCCAATCGTGGTCGATATCGGTGCGAACGTTGGTGGCGAGGTCGGGGTGGGAGGTTTCCAGTCCATCGTCGACGACGCCAACGATGAGACCGGCGCCGCGGATGCCGCTGGCGGGGTAGTTCCAAACGGATTCGACGTTGATGTCGGAGCCGACGGTGCCGCTACTTTGGCCGGTATTTTTCAGGTGCCACTGGCTGGTGACGAGGGGGTCGTTAGGAAGGGCGCGGCGGGTTTGTTGGCGGGCGAGGAGAACGTCGGCGCGGCGGACTCCGGGGAGGGAGCGGACGAGAGCGAGGCGGTCGAGAGCGGTGAAGGCGTCGGGGAACCGAAGGACGGCAAAGTCGGGGGCGTAGTCGGGCCGGGTGACTTCGACGTTGTCGGGAATGGACGTGGGGAGGGCGGAGCCGGGGGTGAGTTCGACGCGGATCTCGGGGGTGGCGAGGCGGCGGGTGGTGGAGTTCCGGTGGGCGTCTGGCTCGTAGAAGACCGGAAGGAGGGTGCCTGAGCTGGCGGCGGGGAGGGCGGCAGCGGTGGCGCGGAGGCTGGCGAAATCGGGTTGGGTCGGGAGGGGGATCGTTTGCTCGGTGCCGTCGGGGTGGCGGCGGACGATCTCGTCGAGGGCGGGTTCGAAGGGGCGGGTGGTGCCGGCGTCTTCGAGCGTGAGGGGAAATTGTAGCGGGGGAGAGGGTGAAGCGGACGGAGTCGGGTGAGATGCCGTGGCAGATGGAGTTGGTGAGGTCGTCGCTGCGGGGCTGGGCCGGGAGGAGGTTGACGGATCAGATTGACGGGGCGCGGCGGTGGTGGTCCGCGGTGACATGAGTGACGGCGCGATCGAGGCGGCGGCGAGGAGTAACAGGATCGTTGCGGCGATCAACCAGGGGCGGGATTTCACGGTTCAGGCAAGAATGCGACGGGAATGGATCGAAGATCCAATCTGGAATGCGACCGGAGCGTGATGGCGGCCGGTGCCGGGGGGGGAATTCGGTATTTGATGACTTGGTCGGATGTCTAGTGGACGTTCGTTATGACGTCCGAATACAGCGATTTCCGTGCCGAGAGGGTCTGGTCGGTGAGTTTGGCCGAGCCGAAAATGAAAACGCCGTTGGTCAGGTTTTTTTCTCGGGACTGGTGGTGGCTTCGAAGTCGAATCTGGTCGTGGATCTCGGATGGATTGCTTTCGAGTGGTGGCCGTTGGGACTGAGTCGAAGGCGAAGGGGAAGGAGGCGGGGAATCATTATCTGATTTGCTCGCGGCGAGAATTTGCGGTGCTTCGATTCCATCCGTGGATCTCTTCCCGCTTTTTCGGTTGTCGGAACGCGGCGGGTGGCTAGAACCTATCGCGTGATGAGGCAGTTTCTACGGATTTGGCATCGAGTATGGCTGCTTCCCGCGGTGATTGCGGTCGTGGGTTGTGACGAGAAAAAGGAAGGTGCCGCGCCGCCACCACCGCTCGTGCAGGTGATGACGGTGGAGGGACAGCGGATCCCGTTGACGCACACCTGGGTCGGGACGCTGGACGGGGACGTGAACGCGGCGATCAGTGCGCAGGTCAGCGGTTATCTCCTGGAGCAAGTTTATCAGAACGGGTCGCTCGTCAAAAAGGGAGACGTGCTTTTCAAAATCGATCCGCGGCCCTTTCAAGCGTCGTTGGATCAAGCCAAGGGCAGTCAGGCGCAGGCGCAGGCGCAGTTGACGAAGGACAAACTGAACGCGGACCGGTCGGCCGAACTCTACAAGAAGCAGGTGATCAGTCGGCAGCAATACGACGATACGCTTCAGCAATACGAGGCGAGCAAGGCGGCGGAAGAGTCGGCGACGGCGGCGGTCGAGTCCGCGCAGCTCAACCTGAACTTCACGGAGGTCGAGTCTCCGATCGACGGCGTTTCGAGCATCGCGACGGCTCAGGTCGGTGATCTGGTCGGCCCGTCGACGGGGGTCTTGGCGACGGTGACGACGGTGGATCCGATCAAGGTGAATTTCTCGGCGGCGGAGCAGGAATACATTAGTTTCATCAAGCAATTCTTCGACGATCCGTCGAAGTCTCCGATCGGGAAGCCCGACGGCCAGAAGGGGATGACGGAGCTGACGTTGACGCTGGTGAACGGTCTCGTTTATCCGAAGTTGGGCGAACTGACGGCGGTGAACAGCACGGTGAACGTCGGGACGGGTTCGCTCTCGTTGCAGGGGATCTTTCCGAACCCGGGCAATTTGCTGCGGCCGGGTCAATTTGGGCTGGTGACGGCGGTGACGCAGGTCTTGCCAGACGGAGTCGCGGTCCCGCAGAGGGCGATCGGGGATTTGCAGGGGATCAGCCGGGTGGGGTTGCTCGGCGATGGAAACAAGGTGACGATGACGCCGGTCACGGTGGGTCGGACGATCGGAAGTCTGCAGGTGGTCGAGGAGGGCTTGAAGGCTGGCGACGTGATCGTGGTCGAGGGGCTGCAGAAATTGAAGGATGGCGCGGTGGTGCGCACGGCGCCCTATGAGATGGATGAGGCGGAAAAGGATTCGATCCAGCCCGCGGACGGGAAGCCGACCGGCGACACGACGCTGACGCCGGACACGACGCCCGAGCCGGGAGGAGGCGTGGCCGCGGATACGCCGGGGCCGGTCGCGACAGCGACGCCGGATGGTGCGGCGGCGACGCCGGATGGTTCTCCGTTGCCGGAGGCGGCTTCGACGCCTGAGTCCGAGACGACACCCGCGACGGCGAACTGATGTCGAAATTTTTCATCAATCGGCCGATCGTCGCGATCGTCATCTCGATCATCCTCGTGATCATCGGGTTGGTGAGTCTGGTCGGGCTGCCGATTGCGCAATTCCCGAACATCGTGCCGCCGCAGATTCAGGTGGCGACGACTTACGTCGGTGCGGATGCGTTGACGGTCGAGCAGTCGGTCGCGACGCCGATCGAGCAGCAGGTCAATGGCGTTCAAGACATGGAATACATGTATTCCGTGAACGCGAACAACGGTCAGATGACCCTGAACGTGTTCTTCGGCGTGGAGACGGACAGCACGACGGATCAGATTTTGACCCAGATGCGGCAGGGGCAGGCGAGTTCGCAGTTGCCGACGGACGTGAGGAATTTCGGCGTGACGGTGAATCAGGCAACGTCGGCTCCGTTGTTGGTCTTCGCGCTCTATTCGCCGAAGGGGACGTTCGACGCGACGTTTCTGGCGAACTACTCCTACATCAATCTGACGAACGACCTGGCGCGGGTGAACGGCGTCGGTAACGTGAACGTTTTCGGTGCCGGGCAATACGCGATGCGTTTCTGGGTGCGGCCCGACGCGTTGGCGAAGTTAAACATCACGGTGAAGGAAATCCTGAGCGCGGTGAACGCGCAGAATACCGTGAATCCGGCCGGCCAGATCGGCGGGTCGCCGGTGCCGCAGGGGCAGGAATTCACGTATTCGGTGATCGCGCAGGGGCGGTTGGTGACGGAGGAGGAGTTCGGCGGGATCGTGATCCGCGAGAATCCCGATGGGTCCAACGTGACATTGGGTGACGTCGCGCGGATCGAGCTTGGCGCCCAGAATTACGCGATTCAGGGGCGGTTTAACGGTCAGCCTTCGGCGGTGATCGCGTTGTATCAGCAGGCGGGGTCAAACGCCTTGGACGCGGCGGCGGCGGCGCGGAAGATCATGGCGACGGCGGCGGAGAGATTCCCGGAAGATTTGGAATACGACGTCGCGCTCGACACCACGTTGGCGGTGACGGAGAGCATGCGCGACATCGTCAAGACGCTCTTCGAGGCGATCGTTTTGGTGATCATCGTGGTGTTCATCTTTTTGCAGGGGTGGCGGGCGACGTTGATTCCGCTGATCGCGGTGCCGGTGTCGTTGATCGGAACGTTCGCGTTTTTTCCGTTGTTTGGGTTCTCGGTGAACACGCTGTCGATGTTCGGCTTGGTGCTGGCGATCGGGTTGGTGGTGGATGACGCCATTGTCGTGGTCGAGGCCGTGGAGCAGCACATTGAGAAGGGGCTCACGCCTCGCGAGGCTTCGTTCAAGGCAATGGAAGAGGTGCAGGGGCCGGTGGTGGCCATTGCGCTGGTGATGATCGCGGTGTTTGTGCCGACGATCTTCATCCCGGGGATCACGGGTGAGATGTATCAGCAGTTTGCGGTGACGATCGCGATCTCGGTGGCGATCTCGGCGTTTAACGCGCTGACCTTGAGCCCGGCCTTGGCAGCGATGTTGCTGAAGCCGAAGAAAGAATCGAACGGGTTGCTGGCGAGGTTCTTTGGTTGGTTTAACCGGATGTTTGGACGGGCGACGGATGGTTACGTGAAGACGTCGGGACTCTTGATCCGCAAGTGCGTGTTGACGTTGTTGGGACTGCTTTTGCTGGTCGCCGGGACGGTGTTCATGGGCTGGAAGCTGCCGCCGGGCTTCATTCCGAACGACGATCAGGGATACGTCTTTGGGTTGGCGCAGCTGCCGAACGCGTCGTCGTTGCAACGGACCGGCGAGGTGGCGACGGAGCTGGAAAAGATCATCGAAGCGACCGATGGCGTCGACTCGGTGACGACGGTTTTGGGATACGATCTGATGAGTCAGGTCACGATGACCTACAGCGCGTTTTTCTTCATTACGCTGGAGGAATGGAGCGAGCGGCACACTCCCGAGACCCAGGTCCCGGCGATTCTGAAGCATTTGAACCGGGAGTTTTCGCAGATTCCGAGCGCGATGGCGTTTGCGTTTCCGCCGCCGGCGATTCCCGGAATTGGAACGTCGGGCGGGGCGACTTTCATCCTCGAGGATCGGTCGGGAGGGTCGGTCGAGTTTCTGGCTGAGCAGACGCAAACGTTTATCGAAGCCGCGGAGAAACGGCCCGAGCTGCAGCGGGTGACGACGACGTTGCTGCCGTCCGTGCCGCAGCTCGGGGTCGACGTCGACGTGCAGAAGGTGCTGAAGCAGGGGGTGCAGATCGAGGACGTTTACCAGACGCTGCAGGCGTTTCTGGGGGGTGTGTTCATCAATTACTTCAACCGCTTCGGATTGCAGTGGCAGGTGTATCTGGCGGCGGACGGGGATTTTAGGAATTCGATCGAAAATCTCGGATTGTTTTACGTGCGGAATTCGGACGGGGAGCCGGTGCCGTTGAGCGCGCTGGTGAGTGTCGAGCAGAGGACGGGGCCGGAGTTCACGATGCGCTACAACATGTATCGGTCGGCGCAGATCAACGCGACGGCGACGGAGGGTTACAGCAGCGGGCAGGCGATGACGGCGCTCGAGGAGGTCTTTGCGGAGACGATGCCGAAAGAAATGGGTTACGACTATTCGGGGATGTCGTTTCAGGAGAAGCAGGCGGCGGAAGGCGTGTCGCCGGGGGTGATCTTCGCGTTGTCGTTGCTGTTCGTATTTTTGATCATGGCGGCGCAATACGAGAGCTGGAGTCTGCCGTTCTCGGTTTTGATGGCGACGCCGGTGGCGGTTTTTGGCGCGTTTGCGGCGTTGTTGCTGCGGCGGTTCCAGAATGGGTTTTACGAGAACGACGTTTACACGCAGATCGGCCTCGTGATGCTGATTGGGTTGAGCGCGAAGAACGCGATTCTGATCGTGGAATTTGCGAAGGCCGAACTGGAGAAAGGGAAGTCGGTTTACGACGCGGCGTTGGCGGGTGCGAGGCTGAGATTGCGGCCGATCTTGATGACGGCGTTCGCGTTCATTCTGGGCTGCGTGCCGCTGTGGATCGCGGTGGGATCGGGCGCGGTGTCGCGGCGGATTTTGGGAACGGCGGTGATCGGCGGGATGCTGGCGTCGACGTTGATCGGGATTTTCCTGGTGCCGGTGGCGTTTTACGTCGTCGAGAAGTTGGCCGAGAAGCGGAAGAAGCGCGGGCAAGGGCCGGAATTGCCGCCGCCGGGCGAGCCGGTCCCGAAGGCGTCTTAGCTCATGCGGAGGGAGAAAGGTTCACGCGCAGACGCGAAAACGCGAAGCAGGATGAGACGACGGGGTCTCGCGCAGAGGCGCAGAGAGGCAGGGAGAGGCAGAGATATCAGCTGGGCCGACTTGCGCGAGCTTACCGGAGTTCGTTGATCTTGGCGGCGAGGTCGGTGTCGTTTTCGGTGAGGCCTCCAGAACTGTGGGTGCTGAGGGTCAGGGTGACTTTGTTCCAGCGGATGTCGACGTCGGGGTGGTGGTTGGCGTCCTCGGCGAGGTCGGCGACTTCGTTGACAAATTCCATCGCGCCGGCGAAGCCCTTGAATTCGAAGGTCGCGGTGATGGCGTCGCCGTCGCGGGTCCAGCCGGAAAGCGAGTCGAGTCGTTGGGAAATTTCGGTTTCGGGGAGGAGAGCGGCCATGGAACGGGACGCTAGGAGATTTATTTTGCTCTGCCAAGTGGCCTTCGGTAGTTTTGCCGCTCCTCAACCCGACGAATTTCATGGGCAAAATTTACAACAACATCGTGGAAACGGTCGGTCGCACGCCGCTCGTTCGACTCAATCACATCACCGAAGGCCTTCCGGCGACCATTGCCGTGAAGTGTGAGTTTTTCAACCCGCTGGGCAGCGTGAAGGATCGAATCGGGATGGCGATGATCGAGGATGCGGAGGAGCGGGGTGTGCTCAAGCCTGATACCGTGATCGTCGAGCCGACGAGTGGGAATACGGGGATCGCGCTGGCGTTCGTCGCGGCGTCGAAGGGCTACAAGTTGATTTTGACCATGCCGGAAACGATGAGCGTCGAGCGTCGGACCTTGCTGGCGATGCTGGGTGCGAAGTTGGTGCTGACGCCCGGTCCGGAGGGGATGAAGGGGGCCATTGCGAAGGCGGAAGCGATCGTCGAGGAGACGCCGAACGCGTGGATGCCGCAGCAGTTTAACAATCCGGCCAATCCGGCAATTCACCAGAGGACGACGGCGGAGGAATTGTGGGAGGACACCGACGGGGCGATCGACATGCTGGTTGCGGCGGTGGGGACGGGCGGAACGATCACGGGCGTGGCGGAAGTCTTGAAACAGCGTAAGCCGAGCTTCGTGGCGGTGGCGGTCGAGCCGAAGGATTCGCCGGTGATCACGCAGACCCGGGCGGGTGAGACTTTGAAGCCTGGGCCGCACAAGATTCAGGGTGCCGGGGCGGGATTTGTGCCGAACAACCTGCACCTGGACATCGTCGACGAGGTCGTGCAGGTCAGTAACGACGACGCCTTCGCGATGGCACGGCGTTTGTCGAAGGAGGAGGGGATGTTGGCCGGGATCAGCTCGGGTGCCAACGTGCACGCGGCGGTCGAGCTGGCCAAACGTCCGGAGAACGCGGGCAAGCTGATCGTCACGGTAGCCTGCTCGACCGGTGAGCGGTATTTGAGCACCCCGCTGGCCGAAGAAGCCCGGGCGGAAGTCTCCGGAGGATAATTTTATGGCAAACGAACCAACCCCTGCTTCAGCTGCGACCGACGAACCAATTTACGACGTCGGTCCGGATTCCTTCGAGATTCTTTGGGCGAAATACAAGGTCGCCATCATCGCTGGTGCGCTTGCGATCGTCGTCGGGCTCTTGGCGATATTCGGGTGGATGGCTTACTCGCACTCGGCGCGGATCGCGGCTGAGGAGCAGTTGGCGGGGGCGACGTCGGCTGAGGAATTGCGCGCGGTGATCGACGATCATGGCGCGTCCGTGGTGGCTGGGAACGCGGCGATGCTGCTGGCTGCGACCCTGCGGGAGGAGGAGAAGCTGGACGAGGCGAACGCCGTGCTTCAGGAATTTCGCGACTCGCAGCCAGATCACCCGTTTGCTCCGCTGGCAGGAATCGCGTTGGCGGAGAACGCTGCGTTGGCCGGTGACGTCGAGAAGGCCGTGACGGATTTTCAGGGCGTGGCCGATGCGAACGCGAGCTCGTTCACGGCGGCACCCGCGTTGCTGTTCAAGGCGGAGCTGGAACTCTCCTCGGCCGATCGAAATGGGGCGCTGCGGTCGTTTCAGAAATTGGAAAACCAATACGCGAACACGGTCGCGGGACAGAGCGCGGTGCAGGTGTTCGATTCGCTGCGGTCGCTGGCGCGAGTGGCGGGTTCGTCTGACGCGGAAGCTTCGGTTGAAGATGCCCCTCCAGTTGAGGAGTGAGGGTTGGACAGGATTTACGGGATTATTAGGATTTCTTTTTGCTGTGC
This sequence comes from uncultured Verrucomicrobiae bacterium, assembly GCA_963749035.1. GTDB lineage: Bacteria > Verrucomicrobiota > Verrucomicrobiia > Chthoniobacterales > JAATET01 > CAVVKW01. The sequence continues at coordinate 1,389,493 of CAVVKW010000004.1, read as the reverse complement.
GGCTTGCGTCGCAAAGGATTGATTGTCGCGCGGTGGCGGTGCCTGGAGTCTGAGTACACCGTTTGAGAAGTGGGCGGGTTCGTCATTGATCGGTCCCGGCCGCGAATGGCACTGGCCTATCGATGAGACGACGAAAGCTATTCCTGCGCGGGTTCGCGGAGGTCGTAGATGGTGAAGCCTTCGCCTTGGACGACGATCGGGAGGTCGCTTCTCCATTTGCTCTGGTTGTAGCCGTAGGCCTGGCGCTCGGGTTTTCCCCAGTAGAGGTAGTCGACTCCCAGGCTTTTCGCCTGCTCGCGCCAGCCGCGGCGTTTGTTCATCAAATCATCGAGCGCGTCCGACTTGTCGCGGTAGTCGAGGCCGTGACTCCAGAGGTGTCCTTCGTAACCGGTGACGACGGGCTGACCCGCGATGAGGACGGGGTGGTTGTAGTCGGGTGAAACGGCGACGCGCGCGGTGGGCGGGAGTTGACGAAGGGCGGACGCGGCGCGGTCGAGATCAGCGCGGGGGATCAAGCTGTAGCCGTGCCGACCGTCGAGTCCGCCCAAGAGTGAGATTGCGCCGCTGAAGAAGAGCACGAAGAGGATGGGAGCGCGGGCAATGAGAGGCAAAGGACGGAGAATAAATTGCCAGACGAACGGAACGGCGGCGAGCCAGCACCAAAGCATGAGTTTGACGTTGTCCCAGGGCCACGGGGCGAACGAGACGAAGCAGCAGACGAGGAAGAAGGCCGTCGCCGGGGCGAGGATCGCGAGCGCCCGGCGGTCGCGGCGGACGACGGCGACGAGCAAGGTGGCGATCCAGAGAAACGGAACGAGTCCGAAATTTCGGATCCAAAACCAGACCGGTTCTTCGTCCTGCAGCCAGCCGGGTTGCCAGTGGACGCCGCCCCCGGCGGAGAAGAGGCCGGTGACGAGGGCGAGGGTGACGGTGGCGGGGAGAACGGAAATGACGACGAACTTCCGCGTCGCCTGGCGGTCGGTTGTGAGGGGCGCGAGCAGGTAGATGCCGAGGAGGACAAAGCTAAGGAAGAGGAACGTGTGAACGTTCGTGAGCGGCATCGTCGCGTAGAGGAGGACGGCGGCCCACGTCGGGAGAGCGGCTGTCGGGGTCTTGGTCAGCCAGCGAGCGCGCCAGTCGGCGAGCAGCAGGAGGCCGGTGGGGAGCGCGAAGAGCAGACCGCGCTGGGTGATGAGCATGGTGAGGAAAAAATTCTTCCACGGCCATTCGGCGGCCGCCTGGAAATCCTGAGGTTTCCAGCCATTCTCGCCGCCGAGGAGAAGGAACGCAGCGAGGCCGCCGCTGAAGAGAAGAGCGGCAATGGCGAACCCTCGACCCCAGAGCCAGAGGGCGCAGCCGGTGATGATCGCGCCGGTGAAGCCGACGAGAACGAGGCCTTGGACGGCCGGCAGGCCGGCGAGGAGCAGGAGGGAATTGAAAAGGTCAGCGCCGATCGGGTAGCGGAGGGTGTCGCCGATGAGAATGAGACTGTCGGGCCAGAACGGGACGCCCGACGCGAGATAGTTGATGAGGCCGAGGTGGAGAGAGAGGTCGCCGAGGTTGTAGGGGGAAAGGACGAACCAGCGGCCGTTTTTTTGGTAGATCAGCCAGAGAAAGGCACGGAGGCAGGCGAGGACGAAAGCGATGATGACGAACCACTCGGTGCGGGACGGGCGGGCGGACGGCGGCGCTGAGCCGCTCGTTTGCCAGACGGTGACGCCGCCGGCGCCGAGGCCGGCGATGAGCGAGATCCAAGCGGTGACGGGTCCGAGGCCGGAGCAGAGGATGCCGAGCAGCACAGCGGTGACGTTGGCCGCGGCGGTGGCGGTGAGGATTCCGAAGAGGGCGCGGGACATCGGAATTTATTGGGTGGGGCCGACGGTGGGTTCGTCGCCGAGGACGTCTCGGAACGTGGCGGCTCGGAAGTAGGCGACGCAATCGTCCTGGGCGTCGCGGAGTCGGAAGGGTCGTTTGTAATAGGGCTCCGAGAAGCGACTTTCGAGCTTCGCGGAGTCAGCGACGACGGTGGCGGCGAAATCGGGGGCGTCGGTGGAGGAACCGACGCCATCCTTGTAATAGCCGACGTTCGTGAAGTCACCGAGCATCCACGGGAGCGGGTAGTAGCTATCGAGAATGATCTCGCCGCGGAGGTGGTAGGCGGCGGGGTCTCGCGCGGCGAGTTTGAGGATGGGATCGATGAAACGTCGAATCTGCGGGAAGGTTTGGACGTAGGCGTAGGGCTCGCGGGGGTTGGCGAATTCGAGGATGTTCAGACGGAACGCGAGGAGTGACGAGACGCCGATGAGTACGGCGGCGACGCGGGGAACGGTGGCGTATTTCGAGAACTCGGCGACGACGGCTCCGAGGACAAATCCGAAGGGCCAGAGCATGACGATGAGGAGCCACGGGGTTTTGTAGGGAATGATGGTGTAGGCGACTAGGGTGCCGGCGCCGAGGATGGCGAGGTAACGCAGAAGCGCGGGTGCCGGGCGCAGGAGGACGTAGAACGACGCGAGAAGGCCGAGCAGGTAAAGGAACTCATACCGCGCCATGAGGTAGAGCCAGTAGTAGTTCAACGGACCGATTCCGTAGTCGGTTTTCGCGTGGCCGCCCTTCTCGATACCCGTGGAGAACCAGGCGGCGAAGGTCTGATAGAGGCCCTTGAGGCTGCCCCAGTCGAGGAAGGTGCCGGAGTAGAAGAGGACGATGAGGAAGATCCCGCCCGCGATGGCGGCGACGAGGTCGGCGAGGGACCACTTTGGTTTGGCGCGGGCGGCGGGAGGGTCGGAGGGGCGGAGCTTTTGCCAGAAGATCAGGGCGGGAAACGCGAGCGCGAAGCAGGCGAGATGGATGATGTAGGTTTCCTTCGTGAGGATCATGCCGGTGATCCCGCCGGCCAGCGCGAAGAGTCCGCGGCGGCTCCCTGAGGTCCAGACGCTGAAGATTCCCCAGGTGGTGAGAAGGAGGAAGAAGACGAGGCCGGACTCGTGGATCGAGTAACGTCCGTAGAAGGTGAAGGCGGGCGAGACGGCCATGATGATGGCGGCCCAGCGGGCGGTGGCGGTGCCGAGGAAACGGCCAAATTGCAGGGTCATCCAGACCGCGGCGAGGCTGGCGAGGATGGCCGGGAGGCGGAGGGCGAAGAGGTTGCGACCGAGGAGTTGCTGCGACACGAAGACGGCATACATGTGCAGCGGTCCGTGGTAGTTCGTGGGGTCGTAGTGGTAGTAACCCTGCTCGGCGATGCGGTCGGCGAACCAGCCATTGACGCCCTCGTCGAAGTGCGCGGGTTTGATGTCCAGCGCGACGAGCCGGAAAATCACGGCGGCAATGAGAATGAGGGCTTCGGGCCGAAGAAAACTGCGGGCGGTCACGGGCTCATCGGGATACCGGGAATGAGCGAGGGTGTGAATTCGGAAATGCGGAGGTCGCGCGCCTCGTCACTGATTTACACGCTCTTAGTAGAGCTCGACGGGGCTGCGTTTGCCGTCTTCTGGGCTGTGTCGGTCGGCTTCGGCTTCGCCCAGCGTCGCGGCTCGGAGTTTTCGCACCTCGCCGTCGAGTTCGGTGTGGGCTGCGATGCTGAACGCGTCGGGTGGGGCGAGGTGGCGCTTGAATTTGGCGATGTTTTCCAGGGCGGGATCGACGGCACTGGCGGGGAGCGCTTTGACGATGTCGTAGGCTTCGGCGATCATCTCGACGCGATGACAGATCATGAGGAGATCGTTGCCGGCTTCGAGGGCCATGCGGAGGGTGTCGGGGAGGCCGTAGTGGTTGAGGATGGCGCCCATGTCGAGGTCGTCGGTCATGGTGAGGCCGGCGAATTTGACGTCTTTTTTGAGGAGGTCGGTGGTGATGGCGGGCGAGAGGGAGGCGGGGAGGCCGGAGGTGTCGAGGCCGTCGATGGCGATGTGGCCGGTCATCATGGAATCGACCTTGTCGGCGAAGTAGCGGAAGACGGCGAGCTCGTGCTCCTCCATGAGTTCCTTGGAGCGGCTGATGGCGGGGAGTTCGTGGTGGGGGTCGAGTCCCGCGGAGGTGTAGCCGGGGAAGTGCTTGCCGCAACTGAGGATGCCGGTGCCGCGGAGGGCGTCGTTGAAGGCTCCGGCGAGTTGGATGACCTGGGCGACGTTCGTGCCGTAGCAGCGGCCTTTGACGGAGTTGTCGGCCTCGTCGTCGAAGGAGATGTCGAGAACGGGGCAGAGGTCGAGGTTGAACCCGAAGAGGCGGAGGAGGTGGCCGGTGAGTCGGCCGTGCCAGGTGATGAGGTCGAGGTCGCCTTTTTGGCGGAGTTGCTGGGCGTTTGGCGGTTCGTGCCCGATCTCGCGGAGGCGGGAGACGCGGCCGCCTTCCTGGTCGATGGTGATGATGGGTTCGACGTCGGAAATGGCGCGGAGGTCGTCGAGGAGCTGGCGGAGCTGGGTGGGGCTCTCGATGTTGCGCGAGAAAATGATGAAGCCACCGGGCTGAATGCGGCGGAGGAGGGCGGCGGTGTCGGAGTCGAGAGTCTTGCCGGGGACGCCGACGAGGAGAGTTTGGCCAATCATTTGATTTTGGATTTTGGATTTTGGATTTTGGATTGGAAGGGAATACTGCGTGGTGATGGAGCGAATTGGACTTTTTGGTGGGAGTTTTGATCCGATTCACTGCGGGCATCTGATTTTGGCGCGGGAGGCGGGGGAGCGGCTTGGTCTGGATCGGGTGGTGCTGATTCCGGCGGGGGTGTCGCCGTTTAAGCTGGAGGCGCCGCCAGCTTCGGCGGCGGTGCGGCTGGAGATGGTGCGGGCGGCGGTGGCGGGGGAGCGGGGGTTTGAGGTCAGCGAGCTGGAGATTTGGCGGGAGGGGGCGACGTTTGCGATCGAGACGGTGCGGGAGCTGGGGGCGCGGTGGCCGGCGGCGGAGCTCTATTATTTGATCGGGGACGACAATTTGGCCGACCTGGAGAAGTGGCGGGAGATCGACGAGTTGCGGCGGTTGGTGACGTTTGTCGTGCTGACGCGGCGGGACGTGGTGGTGCCGGAGGGGATGCCGGTGGTGACGCGGATGATCGACATTTCGTCGACGGGGGTGCGGGGGCGGGTGGCGAGCGGGTTGTCGATCCGGTATCTGGTGCCGGAGGGAGTGTTGGCGGTGATCGAGCGGGAGGGGCTTTACCGGGGGGGGTGAGTTTTGGATTTCGGATTGAGGATTTCGGATTCGGGATTTTGGATTTCGGATTTATGAAATGGCGTTGCGTGAGGTGGGGTGTTGCCTTAGCTGTGTGCGGGATGCGTTGTGACGATTTTAGCCGGGGGAGCGTGGGCGGGGAATGAGTGAGGCGGAATCGCTGGCGAGGGCTTGCGCGGAATACGCGGCGGACCGGAAAGCGGAAGACATTGCGGTGCTGGACCTGCGTGGGAAGTCGTCGTTTTGCGACTATTTCGTGGTGTGTAGCGGGATGTCGGACCCGCAACTCCGGGCGATCGGGGCCTCGGTGCGCTCGGGGGTCAGGGAGCGGTTTGGCTTTGGTCCTTACGCGGAGGACGGGGCGGCGGGGAGTCGGTGGATCGTGATCGATTACGCGCAAGTCGTGGTGCACGTGTTTCATCACGAGTCGCGCGAGTTTTACTCGCTGGAGGATTTGTGGGGGGATGCGCCGCGGTTAGAGTTGGAAGTTGAGAGTTTGTAGTTGAGAGGGATTCGATGGACGTCGTTGAAGAAATCGGGATTGGGTGTCCGAACTGCGGGGAGGAATTTTTTATCGAAGTGGAGACGACGACGGCCGAGTTGGTGGTGGTGGAGGATTGCGCGGTGTGTTGCCGTCCGGCGACGGTGCGGGTGCGGTGTGAGCCGGGTGCGGTGCTGAGCGTGGACATTTCGGCGGATTGAGAGGCTTGAGAAGTTGCGCTGTGGTGGGTTGTGGACTAACGGTTTGAGATATGATTCCTGGTCAGAGTGAGGCGATTGTCCGTTTGTTGGAGGACGATGATCCGGAAACGGTTCGGCTCGTGAAGGAGCAGCTGGTCAAGGCTGGAGAGGAGGCGAGGGATCAGCTCCTCGACCTGGGAGGTGGCTGCGGACCGGCGGCGGGTCACGCGCGGGACGTGCTGAAGACGATCGAGGGACGCGAGGCGTCGGACGACTTTGGGTTGCTGTGTCATTTCTTCGGGGATCAGAACGATCTGGAGCGGGCGAATTGGATGCTGGCGCGGGCGCTGGTGCCGGAGGACGAGATCGAGCAGATGGAAACGAAGGTGAACGCGTGGGGGCGGCAGTTTTTGATCAAGAGCAGCGGGGCGGTCTCGAGCCGGGAGCGGGTGCTGCTGTTGTCGCGTTTCATGGCGGGGGAGCTGGGCTTTCGGGGGAACACGGACGATTACTACAGCGAGCGAAATTGTCTGCTGCCGGGGGTGATCGAATCGCGGATGGGCATCCCGATCACGCTGACGCTGCTTTACCGGATGGTGGCGGCACGGGCGGGGATGGGCGTGGCGGGGGTGAATCTGCCGGGGCACTTTATCGCGCGGCACGGGGATTTGTTTTTCGATCCGTTTCACCGGGGGCGGATCATGTCGAAGGCGGATTGCCAGGCGATATTGACGAAGCAGAACCTGGAGCTGAGCGACACGCATCTCGCGGATGCGAGTGGGCGGCAGGTCTTGATCCGGGTGTTGGCGAATCTGCTTTACGTTTACGATCTGCGGCAGGACGCGGAGAAGCACGCGCTGGTCGATGGATGGATTCGTGTGCTGACGGCCTAGATCGCTCCGCAATCTCGGAATGCTGAATGTGAAATGGCGGGCCGCTTCGCGGCTTTGAAGGATGCGGGTCGAGGTCGTTAACACGGGGACGGAGCTGCTGCTGGGGGCAGTGGTGAATTCGCACCTCGCTTATTTTGGGGAGCGCTTGTTTGGGATCGGACTGCGGGTGGATTGGCAGGTGACGGTACCGGACGGGGCGGCGATCCGGGACGCTTTGTTGAATGCGTTCGAACGGGATCCGGACGTCGTTCTGGTGACGGGCGGACTGGGGCCGACGTCGGATGATTTGACGCGGGAGATCGTCGCGGAGTTGCTGGGGCGGCGGTTGGTGCGGGACGACGGGGTGCTGGCGGGAATCCGCGCGCTTTGCAAAGGACGGGGGTTCGCTTTTCAGGAGCGAATGGGGCGTCAGGCGATGGTGCCGGAAGGTGCGGTGGTGCTGCCGAACGCGAGTGGGACGGCACCGGGGTTGTATCTGTCGGCGGTGGAGGCTCCGAGTTGGCGGTCGCCGCATCTGTTTTTGCTGCCGGGGCCGCCGCGGGAACTGCGGAGAATGTTTGAGGCGGAGGTGTTGCCGCGGTTGGCGGACCTGAACGCGGGCGCGGCGGTGCGGGAGTGTCGGACGTTCCGTTGCGTGGGGATCGGGGAGTCGGTGGTGGAGGCGAGGCTCGGCGCTCGGCTGAATGCCGTGGCGGGGCTGGAGGTCGGGTATTGCGCGAGACCGAACGAGGTGGATCTGCGGTTGATCGGGGAGTCGGCGGTATTGGATTCCGTCGAGGCGGAGGTGAGGGCGGAGCTGGGGGAATATTTGGTTACACTGGGCGGGGAGGGGTTGGAAACAGTCGTGGTGGGTCGGTTGGTCGAGCGGGGGTTGACGCTGGCGACGGCGGAGTCGTGCACGGGGGGGTTGCTGGCCAGTCGGGTGACGGACGTGCCGGGGTCGTCGGCGGTGTATCTGCGGGGGTGGGTGACTTACGCGAACGAGGCGAAGGTGGGGGAACTGGGGGTGGACGCGGAGTTGATCGGGGCGAAGGGGGCGGTGAGCGCGGAGGTGGCGCGGGCGATGGCGGCGGGGGCGTGCGAGCGGGCGGGGACGGACTTCGCTTTGGCGACGACGGGGGTCGCTGGGCCGGGCGGCGGGACGGACGAGAAGCCGGTGGGGACGGTTTTTATCGCGCTGGCGAAGCGGGGTGGGGAGGTCGAGGTGTGGCGGGAGTCGTTCCCGACGGACCGGGCGACGTTCAAGCAGCTGGTGACCCAGGCGGCCTTGGATCGGTTGCGGCGGGAGCTGTGAGGCGGGGGAAGTGCGGCTTTGCCGTTGGGTTGGGGCGCGCGGCTGGAAGGCGCGCGTGGCGATCTGGAAGGTCGCGGTCCCCGGGCGGTTGGGTTTTATGACGGACGATGGTGTGCGGGGTGTGGTGGAGCGGGTGACGTTTCACAACGAGGAGACGGGGTTTGCGGTGTTGCGCGTCGACGTGCGCGGGCGGCGGGAATTGGTGACGGTGATCGGGAACGTCGCGGTGGTGTCGCCGGGGGAATGGATCACGGCGGAGGGTCGGTGGGTGCGCGATCGGGAGCACGGGATGCAATTGAAGGCGGAGAGGGTGGAGACGCAGCCGCCGGACAGCCGGGAGGGGATCGAGAAGTATCTGGCGAGCGGGATGATCAAGGGGATTGGGCCGGTTTACGCGAAGAAGCTGGTGGCGGCTTTTGGCGAGGAGGTGTTTTCGGTGATCGAGAACGAGTCCGGGCGACTGAGCGAGGTCGGGGGAATCGGGACGGAGCGGCGGCGGTCGATCAAGGCGGCGTGGGCGGAGCAGCGGGTGGTGCGGGAGATCATGGTGTTCCTGCACGCGAACGGGGTGAGCACGAGTCGGGCGGTGCGGGTTTACAAGAGCTACGGGGAGGAGGCGATCGAGCGGATTCGAACCGATCCCTACTGCCTGGCGCGGGACATTCGGGGGATTGGGTTCAAGAGCGCGGACGGGATCGCGGGGAAGCTGGGGCTGGCGGGCGACTCGGTGCTGCGGGTGCGGGCGGGGTTGGCGCACTGCCTGGACGAGGCGGGCGGGGAGGGTCATTGCGCGATGGTGCGGCGGGATCTGGTGCGGGCGGCGGTGGAGCTGCTGGAGGTGGGGGAGGAATTGGCAGAACGGGTGCTGGCGGGGGCGGTGGAGCGGGAGGAGCTGGTGGCGGAGACGTTGGGCGGGCGGGAGTTGATCTATCTGCCGCCGATGCGCGCGGCGGAGCGGATGGTGGCGGAGCGGTTGCGGGTGCTGGCGGGGCGCGAGGTGACGGGGTATCCGGAAATGGACGTGGAGCGGGCGCTGGGTTGGGTGCAGGAACGGACGGGGAAGACGTTGTCGGATTCGCAGGCGGCGGCGCTGCGGGTGGCGGTGACGCGGGCGGTGGCGGTGGTGACGGGTGGACCGGGGGTGGGGAAGACTACGCTGGTGAATTCGGTGCTGAAGATTTTGCGGGCGAAGGGGGTGCGGTGCGTGCTGTGTGCGCCGACGGGGCGGGCGGCGAAGCGGCTGGCGGAGTCGACGGGAATGGAGGCGATGACGATTCATCGGCTGCTGGAGCCGGAGCGGGGCGGGGGGTTCAAGCGGCACGAGGGGAACCCGCTCCCGGGAGATTTGTTCGTGATGGACGAGGTGTCGATGGTCGACGTGCCGTTGATGGCGCGGTTTTTGCGGGCGGTGCCGGGGCGGGGGAACGTGCTGCTGGTGGGGGACGCGGATCAGTTGCCGAGTGTGGGGCCGGGACTGGTTCTGCGGGACGTAATCGGGAGTGGGGCCGTCCCGGCGGCGCGGCTGGACGTGGTGTTTCGTCAGGCGGAGGCGAGTGGGATCGTGACGGCGGCCCATTCGATCAACGCCGGTGCGCTTCCCGATCTGACGCACCGGGAGGGTGGGGATTTTTTCTTCATCGAGCGGGAGGATACGGACGCGGCTTTGGAGACGCTGGTCGAGGTGGCGGCGCGGCGGGTGCCGGGGAAGTTTGGGTTTGATCCGGTGCGGGACGTTCAGGTGCTCGCGCCGATGAACAAGGGGAAACTCGGGGTGCGGAACGTGAATACTCGGCTGCAGGGGGAGTTGAACCCGAAGCGGGAGGGTGCGGGGGAGGTGGAGCGGTTTGGAGTTGTTTTCCGCGAGGGCGACAAAGTGATCCAGACGCGGAACAACTACGACAAGGAGGTGTTCAACGGGGACATCGGGGTGGTGCGGGCGGTGGACGGGGGCGAGCGGGAGGCGGTGGTGGAGTTCGAGGGGCGACGGATCGTCTATGATTTTGGCGAACTGGACGAACTGGATCCGGCGTGGGCGATCACGGTGCACAAGAGCCAGGGCTCGGAGTTTCCGTGCGTGATCGTGCCGGTGGCGATGGAGCAGTTTGTGCTGCTGCAGCGGAATCTGATCTACACGGCGATCACGCGGGGGAAGTCGCTGGTGATCGTGGTCGGCCAGCGGAAGGCACTGGCGGCGGCGGTGCGAAATAACCGCGTGCGCGAGCGGTGTGGGGGGCTGGGGGTTCGGCTGGCGGGGGTCTCTAACTAGACAGGATTAACAGGATTGTCAGGATTAACGGAGCCCTGGAGTCAGGCGGCTACCGGAGCGAACGAGTCAATTGCCTGGGTCTATTCCTCAATACTGGGGGGCTCTTCGGTCGCCGGTGTTGAAGTAGATGTATTGGGCGGGGAAGGTGATCAGGTCGAGGGGGAGCGTCAGCGGGACGAGGGCGTAGTAGGCGGGCTGGGGCGGGTAGGCGACGGCGCGGGGATTGTTGGCTTCGGATGGGGGGATCCGGCCTTCGGCGCGGGCGAGCATGTCGATGGAGATGCAGGCGGTGAGGCTGAGGGCGAGGGCGGCGGCGAAGAGGCGGGCTAGCATGGCTGGGAATCTAGCACGGGTTTTTGGATTTGGTAGCGTCCACCAAGGGACGGACGAAGTCGGCGATTTTCTGCGGAAGGTCGGGGGCCTTGGCGTGCTCGGCGATGCGGCGGACGATGGCACTGCCGACGACGACGGCGTCGGCGTGACGGGCGACGTCGGCGGCTTGTTCGGGGGTGGAGATACCGAAACCGACGGCGATCGGGAGCTTGGTGTGACGGCGGAGTTCGGCGACTTGGGACTCGATCGTGGCGGAGAGTTCGGTTTGTTCGCCGGTGACGCCTTCGCGGGAGACGTAGTAGATGAAGCCTGCCGCGGAGGTGGCGATGCGGGTCATTCGGTGCGGTGGGGTGGTTGGGGCGATGAGTCGGATGGTCTGGATGCCGTGGGTGCCGGCGAGTTCGGCGTTTCGCTCGGCTTCGTCGGGCGGAAGGTCGAGGATGAGAAGGCCGTCGGCCCCGGCGGCTGCGGCGTCGGCGTGGAAGCGCTCGAAGCCGTAGGTGTAAACGGGGTTCAGGTAAGTGAAGAGGACGATGGCGAGATCGGGGCAGCGGTCGCGGATGACGCGGAGAGACTCGAGTAGGTTGGATACGGTGATGCCGGCGGCGAGGGCGCGGCCGGCGGCGGCTTGGATGGTGGCACCGTCGGCGAGGGGGTCGGAAAAGGGGACGCCGAGCTCGAGGACGTCGACTCCGCAGTCGGCGAGAGCGCAGGCGATCTCGACGGTGGCTTCGCGCGACGGGTCGCCGCCGGTGACGTAGGCGACGAAGCCGGTCTGATCGGCGGCGCGAAGGCGGTCGAAGGTGGCTTCAATACGACTCACGGGAATTTTGGATTTCGGATTTTGGATTTCGGATTGGTGATCAACGGACGTTGACGTTCTCCATGGGGATGAGGCGCTCGAGGGCGTCGGTGAGTTCCCATTTTTGCCATTTCAAGACGTTGTCGGTGGAGTTGCGAACGACGTCGAGGTAGCGGGAGGAGGTTTTTGTAAATTCGGAGCGGGTGCTGCTGCGGGCGGCGGCCAGTCGATCGGGATCGTAGATAAGAATTCCCCAGTCGGCGAAGGGGCTCTCGGAGCCCGGGGGTGTGATCTCGATGGTGAGACCTTTGGCGGAGCGGGTGCCGCCGCTGGGGTCGAGGTCGTAGAAGGCGTTGATCTGATCGAGTTCGGTGAGGTAGGAGAAGAGGAAGTTGCGGCAGTTTTCGATGACGTCGCGGCGGGGCTTCGAGCGGGAGTTGTAGCCGATTCCGAATCCGGCGGGGTCGGCCGGATCGCCGAAGACGTTCAGCTCGTAGTTCGCGTTGGCGCGGAACGAGAGGTAGGGGACGTTTTCGAAGGGGCCGGAGGTGATGGGGGTGGCCGGGATGCTTTCGACGGAGTTCACCCAGTCGGCGGAGTAGAGGTCGGTGAGGGGAATCCACCAGGGTGGAAGCTCGTCACCGGCGGGAATCTCGACGACGGGTGAGTCCCGGGTGATGCCATCGTAGATGCGACGGATGGCGCGCTTGGGGTAAACGATGCTGCCTTCTCCGACCTGCATGACGACCTGGTCTTTGGATTGGGCGACGATGGTGCCGGAGACGCGTTGGCCACTTTTGAGAAGGACTTCGTCAACGGCGCCCGCGGTCGGTAGGAAAACGATAACCGCGAGAGAGGCGAGAAAATGGACCAGAGGTTTGCGCTGGGCGGTGAGGCCGTTTATGCGTTGGCGGGAAATCACGAGGCCTTCCCTACGCGAAAATCTGATGCCAATTAAGCTTTCTTTTCTCCCGTCCGTTTACGCTCTGCTGCTCGTGGGTCTGCTGGGAGGGTGCGTGTCGGCACCGCCGACGCCGATGGTGAGTGCGACGGAGGCGGCGGAGTCGAGGAAGGTGGAGACGGGGCCGTTCTGGTGGGGCGTTTCGACGAGTGGCTATCAGACGGAGGACCGGGTGGCGAAGCCGGGGCAGAGTGGGTATTTTCAGACGGACTGGGATCTCTACATCGAGCGGGGTCGAGCGCCGGAGCGGGGGCAGGCGACGTTCTCGTGGACGGAGTTTGATCGCGACGTGCGGCTCTTGCAGGCGATCGGGGTGAACCATTATCGCTTCGGCGTGGAATGGGCTCGGGTGGAACCGGCTCCGGGGGTTTACAACGAGGAGGCAATCGCGCGCTACGTTCGCATGGCGAAGCGGGTGCGGGCGGCGGGGATCGAGCCGATCGTCACGTTATGGCATTTCACGTTTCCGGATTGGCTGACGGACATGGACAATCCGGGGAAGTCCCATTGGCTGCACCCGCTGGCGGATGAGCATTGGCGGGATTACGTGACGAAGATGACGACGGCGCTGGCACCGACGGTGCGGATCTACGCGCCGCAGAACGAGCCGAATGGGATGCTGCCGCTCTCGTATCTGGCGGACCATTGGCCGCCGACCGGATTGTTGCAGACGCGGAATTACCGGAAGGCTTTGAACGCGGCGGTGGCGCAGTTTCGCGAGGCGGTGGGGATCATCCGCGAGATTCGACCGGATGCGTTGATCATGAGCGTGCAGGCGTTGCCGTGGTGGAAGCGGGACCGGATTTTCGATCCGACGGCGATGGTTTACAACGCGATGCGGCGGGTTTGTTACGACCACTTGGACGGCATTTACGACGTGTGCGACATCGTCGGGTTTAACTTTTACTACAGTCAGAACGCGACGTTTGCGGATTTCTTCTACGCGGGGCGTGGTGAGCAGAGCGAGAGCTACACGCAGATGGGATGGGTCATCGATCCCGAGTCGTTTTATGAGCTGATCATGGACGTCTGGGGTCGTTACAAAAAACCGATGATGATCATGGAAAACGGGATCGGGACGTTGAACGAGCAGAAGAAGATCAAATACTTCCGCGACCACATCAACCAGATGCGACGGGCGATGGCGGACGGTGCGGACATGCGGGGATACTTTGCCTGGACGCTGGTGGACAATTACGAGTGGCACGAGGGGTATGACGCGAACTTCGGTCTTTCGATCATGGATCCGGACACGAAGGAGCGGACGCTGGAGCCGTCGGGTTATTTTTACCGGAATCTGATCCGGCGATACGGAAACCTGCGGGCGAAGGTGCGGGAGTAGGTTGGTGAAGAATACGCGGATGCGTTGCGACGGGGCCGGTGAATGGTGATGAATTCGATCAAATCGTTGACGCTCGATGAGCTGACGGAGCGATTCGTGGCGGCGGGCGAGCCGGGCTACCGGGCGAAGCAGGTGATCCAGTGGCTTTACGAGAAGCGCGTGCGGGATTTTCGCGGAATGACGAATTTGCCGGCGGCCTTGCGGGATCGGTTGACGGAGGAATACACGGACCGACCGCTGGAGTTGGTGCGAACGATCGGGTCGGTCGACACGACGCGGAAATTTTTGTTTCGGCTGAACGACGGGCAGTTGATCGAGACGGTTCTCATCCCGGCGTCGCGGGGGGCGGATGGAGACGTGGCCGGGCGGCGGACGCTGTGCGTGTCGTCGCAGGTGGGGTGTGCGTACGGGTGCCGGTTTTGCGCGAGTGGGCTGGACGGGTGGAAGCGGAATTTGGACGCGGGCGAGATCGTCGATCAGTTGCTGCAGGCGGAGGAGATTGCGGGTGAGCGGGTGGACAACATCGTGTTCATGGGAATGGGGGAGCCGTTTGCAAACTTCGAGCAGTTGATGAAAGCGGTCACGATCATCAACGCTCCGTGGGGGCCGAACGTCGGGGCGCGGCACGTGACGGTGTCGACGAGTGGATTGGCTCCGAGGATTCGAGACCTGGCCGATCAGCCGTTGCAGGTGCGGTTGGCGGTGTCGCTACACGGGGCGACGGACGAGGTGCGGGATCGCATCATGCCGGTGAACCGGAAGCATCCGCTGGAGGAGTTGCTGGCGGCGTGCGCGTATTTTTGCGAGCGGAAGAAGCAGAAAATCACGTTCGAATACATCCTGATCGAGGGCGTGAACGACTCGACGGATCAGGCGATCGCGTTGTCACGGCTGGTTCGGAAGTTGAACGCGAAGGTGAATCTGATCCCCTACAACACGGTGGATGGGCTCGAGTGGGTGAGGCCCGCGGAGGAGGTGATGGAGGCCTTCGTCGACATTTTGCACGCTGGCAAGGTAGCGGCGACGTTGCGGCGGGAGAAGGGTCACGACATCTCGGCGGCGTGCGGGCAGTTGCGATTGCAGACGGAGCGGGTGGAAAAACCCGTTGCAGACGCAACGGTCGTGCTCTAAAAAATTTCTACAAATGGCGAGCGACGATTTCGGAGTTCCCGAGCTGTGGGACGAATACGACTGGGAGCGCTTCCTTCAGCAGCAGGATCAGAAGACGGAGCAATACTTTGCGCTCTTCGAAAAATACGCGAACGACCCGGATCGCGACGAGATCATTGCCCGCGAGATGGGTTGGAACCAAGGTGGCGAGGACGACGAGGAGGAAGGCGAACTCGAGGAGCCGTGGAGCGCGGTCGGTGACTTCGAGATCGACGACGAAGCAGAGGACGACGAGGCGGAGAGCGAAGTTCTGGATTTTGACGAGGACGAAGAGGATGATGACGCGGAATTTGCCGAGTTGCAGAATTCGACGGTTTACGTCCAGAGCATGGAATTGAACCGGCGCGTCTTCGCGATGGTCGAGGAACGCGAGGATTTGCGGGACAACGCGGACGCGGGAGAGATGGCGACGCGGATCGCGATCTGCGCGGCGAAGTTGGCGGCGGCGCTCTGCGGGGACGATCAATCGGAGATCGGAATGACGATCGCGTATCTCAAGCGGAGCCTGAAGGCGGCGACGGACGCGTTGAACGCCGCGTGCCGGTTGCACGATGCTGGTGTGCTCAGCGTCGAGGATCTGCGCTCGCTGACGGAGTTGCTCTTCCCGGTGCGGGAGGAGATCGTCGATCTCATGCGCGATTACCGGCAGAAATTGAGCCGTCTCCGTGGGGAACGCTAAGGCCGTGTTGAATAACGCGTGGCGCGGAGCCGTTGGTAACCAATGAGTGCTGAAGTCGCCGTCGAAGACGAATCCCTGATCGCCCGGAGTCGGGAGGGGGATCTGTCGGCGTTCGACGAATTGATCACTCGCCACCGAAACCGCGTTTACATGGTCACGTATTCCATCATCCGAAACTCCGAGGACGCCCTCGATCTCACGCAGGAGACGTTCATTCGTGCGTGGAAGTCGCTGGGCAAGCTCGACGGGAATACGCAGTTCGGCGCTTGGTTGAGTCGGATTGCGCGGAATGCGTCGATTGATCTGTTGAGAAAGAAGCAGGCGCGACCGCAGGCGGAATTCGACGTCGGGCCGATGTCGATCGACGCGGCTTCGAAGACAACGCCCGCCGAGCCGGAGCGGCCGGGACTGGGGGTCGAGCGTGGGGAGATTCGAGAGAGATTCGAGCAGGCGCTGACAACGCTGAGCGCGGATCACCGGGAAGTGATCGTTTTGAAGGAGGTCGAGGACCTTTCCTACAAAGAGATCGCTGAAGTCATCGGGTGTTCGATCGGGACGGTGATGTCCCGGTTGTTTTACGCCCGGAAGAAAATGCAAAGTGAACTGAAGGACCTTTACGATGAGCTATGAGATGAGCTTCGAGGAACGCCACACCGCCTGGGTGGATGGCACGATGGAGGAGTCCGAGCGCGCGGCGTTCGAGCGCGAATTGCCGAACGCAGCGGAAGCCGAGCGCGAGCGGGCGGGCTGGCAGGCGCTCCGGTCGCGGCTGCGCGAGGCGGTGCCGACGGCGAGTCTGCCGCACGAGGATTTCGTGAATTCGCAGGTTTTGGAGGCCATTCGCCAGGATGAGCGACGGACCGGGGAGGAGACGAAGGGGAGGGAAGAGTCCCGTGGCTTGTTTCCGCTCTGGCGAATGGCGTGGGGCGGAGGGGCGCTTGTCGCGATCGCGGCGGTGCTCTCGGGGATCTGGATTTTCGGAAATTCGGGCGGGCCGGGGAACGATCAGTTGATCAGCCGAGTCATTGCCGCGGAGGCGCAGGATCCGGCGGCGGAGGCTTACGTGTTCCAGGCTCCGAGTGGTCGGGGGACGGTCCTTTGGATCGAGGGTGCGGGTTACATTCCACCCACCGAACGGCTCTGATGCAAATGCGGCTGTCGGTCCTGCTGGTTGGGTTGGTCTGGTGCGCGGCACTGGGTGTGCCGACGGCGTCTGGTGCCGATAAGATCTGGACCGGTCTGGTGCTGGCGACGACCGAGGAGCCGGCGAAACCGGTGGAGGAGGATCTGGAGCCGTTCGTCGACGAGATCCGCGAGATCTTCGGTTACAATAGCTACTATCTGCTGCGTCAGAAGAAGGAGAAGATCCTCGAGGGCACGGAGGAATGGGTGGTTCCCACGAAGAAATTTTTCCTCAAGCTTCGTTGCACGGAGCGGACGGAAACGGCATACCGGTTGAACATCGAGTTATACGCGGAAGATCGGTTTATTCTGACTTCGGACGTGGAGTTGGCGCGGGACGCGCCGTTGTTCATCCGCGGGCCGCAGTGGGGGAAGGGACGGTTGATCTTCGTGATGGAGGTGCGATGAGTCTGGATTCGGGTCAGCGAGCGGCCCGGGAGCAGTTTGACCGCCAGAGTGCGCGCTACGGGCGGACTCACGTGTTGGCGGACGTGTCGGATCTCGAAGCAGCGGTGGCGGGTTTGGATTTTCCCGGAGGGTCGGGTCGGCGAGCGCTGGACGTGGCGACTGGCGGAGGTCACGCGGCGTTGTGGCTGGCGCGGCGGGGGTTTGACTTGGTGCTGGCGGATGTGTCCGAGCGGATGCTGGAGAACGCTTCGGGGTTGTTGCGGGAGGAGGGTTTCAAGTGCGAAACGCAAGCCCATCCGGCGGAGGAGTTGCCGGATTCCGAAGAGAGTTTCGACGTGGTGAGCTGCCGGGTGGCGGCACACCATTTTAGCGATCCGGGGGCGTTCGTGAGGGAGGTGGGACGAGTCCTGAAGCCGGGCGGGTGGCTGATCGCGATCGATGGAACGGTTCCCGATGGCGATCCGGTGGCGGCCAATTGGGCGCACGAGGTCGAGAAGTTGCGCGATCCCAGCCACGGCCGATTGATTCCGCCCGTCGAGTGGCGCGGGTTTTGTGATGCGGCGGGTCTGGCCGTGGAGCGGTGCGAAGTGGGTCGGCTGAAGCAGCCGGATTTGGAATGGTATTTCGAGACGGCGGCGACTTCGGAGGCGAATCGCGTGGCGGTGCGGGAGTTGGTGCGGACGGTTCCCGATGCGGCGCGGGAGGCGTTCGAGGTTGCGGCGGAAGACGGGAAGGTTGTCTGGCTTTGGCACCGTCTGCACTTGGTGGCGCGGAAGGGCTGAGTTTTCTCACGCGAAGACGCGAAGACGCGAAGGGGGATGAGTTGGTTCGACGAGAGCAGTGTTGAGGTGGTGCTGAAAATGCGGACACGGGATAGACCAAGAAAAAGCCGTGAACGAAAAACCAAGAGAAACGAACAAGGGGCGACGATTTGACGAAGAGTTCAAACGAAGCGCCGTGGAAATGCTGGAAAGCGGAACGCGAAGCGCGACACAACTGGCGCTTGAGCTGGGGATCTCGACGTGGAGCCTGGGCAGGTGGAAGAAGCTTTACGGGAGAACCGCCGCCGGGACGGGTCCGGAGGGGGGAGGAGGACCCGTCCCGGCGGCGGGGCGGCCCCAGGACCTCGCCAGCGAGAACGCTCGCCTGAGAAGGGAACTGGAGTTCACCACCCGCCAACGAGACATTTTAAAAAAAGCCTGCGCCATTTTGGGTCAGGAACCGTGGAACGCTTCGCGCTGATCGAGACGATGGAAAAGAACACCTTTACCCTCAAGGAGCTTTGCCTGGCTCTGGAAGTCAGTCGCAGCGGCTACTACGCCCACGGGAAAAAGACCGAAGGTCTGCGCCAGCGCGAAGACGCCGATCTGAGTGATCGGATCGAAGCGGCTTTCCACGAGAACCGCCGAACCTACGGGACCCGTCGGCTGCGCGTCGTCCTTGATCGAGAAGGGCAAGTCTGCGGGCGACGACGTATCTCGCGCTTGATGTCCCAGAAAGGACTATGTGCCTTGCGCAAGGGTCGTTATCGGCCCCGCACGACCGACAGCCGCCACCCTCATCCCATCGCCCCGAATCGGCTCTTGTCCGATACGACCAACACGACCTCGTCTACCCCTGGGCAGACATAGGTGGCTGACATCACCTACCTACCCACCGATGAAGGCTGGCATTATCTGGCTGCCGAAATGAACCTCGCTTCCCGTCGGATCGTTGGCTGGAAAACGGGATCAACCATGGAGAGCACCCTCGTCGAAAGCGCCTTCAGCCGCGCCGTCTTGCTCTCAGGAACTCGTCCACAACTCCACCATTCCGACCGCGGCAGCCAGTACGCCGCTGGGGCTTTCCGCTCCCTGCTCGACTCCCACGGCGTGACGCCGAGCATGAGCCGACGCGCCAACTGCTATGATAACGCCGCCATGGAG
Organism: uncultured Verrucomicrobiae bacterium; assembly: GCA_963749035.1. Taxonomy (GTDB): domain Bacteria; phylum Verrucomicrobiota; class Verrucomicrobiia; order Chthoniobacterales; family JAATET01; genus CAVVKW01. Next base: position 1,370,391 of record CAVVKW010000004.1, on the reverse strand, counting down.
TCGTTCTGGTCCACTCTCAAAACCGAATGCTTCCACGCCGGCCCTCCGGCCACCCGAGCCCAAGCCGACGCGATGCTCTTCGACTACATCGACACCTTCTACAATCCACGCCGACTCCATAGCTCCCTCGACTACCAATCACCCCTCGAATACGAAAACTCACTCAATAACCTAACAACCAAAACAGACTAACTTCCCCTGTCCACTTTTTCGGCTCCACTTCAGTGTTGAGGTTTTCATGAACGCTCTCGAAGCTGGTCGACCCGTGGAGAGATTCGTGACGGACTCTTTGCTGGGAAATGCTCTTCGCGCCTTCGCGCCTTCGCGCCTTCGCGTGGGGCTATTCTCCCCGGTGTTCGGCGAGGAGTTTGTCGAAGCGTTTGGCGGTATTTGCGTAGGTCGGGTAAGTTTTGCCCTCGGTGTCGGTCGGGCGGAAGCGCCATTGCTTGTAGGCCCAGAGCCAGCATTCGGGGTGGGAACGGATGCCGACCTCCATCACGTCCCAGGCCGCTTGAGTGACTTGCTGCGGTGTGGGGTTCGGGGGAAGTTCGACCGGGGGATGGTAGCGGAGGCGGAAGCGTCCGTTGGGATCAGGGAAAGTCTGTGAGGGAACCAGGAGGGCGTCGGTGCGCTCGACGATGACGGAGAGGAGGGGGCTGGCTGGCGTCCAGAGGCCGAAGCATTTGATGGGGATGGCACCGTGCTTCGGGTCGAGGCTGAGGTCGGTGACGGCGCCGGTTTTCTTGCCGGCTTTGAGATGTTTGAGGATCCGGATGATGGCGCGGGTCTGGGGAACGACGGTGTGACCGCAGTTCGAACGCAGGGAATCGAAGATGGGGCCGATGAGGGGATTTTTGAATTGCTGGGTGACGATGAGGCCGGGGGTGACGGCGTTGGCACTGGCGTGGCCGAACCATTCGAAATTCGAAAAATGAAACGTGTAGTAGAGTCCGGCTCGGGTCGGGTCGAGGTGGATGGGGTGATCGTGCAGGCCCTCGATGGACACGTAGTGATCGAGGGTGCCGGGGTTGAGATTGGGAGACCAGAAGAGGCAGAGCATCGCGCGGGCGAAGCTCTGGTAACTGCCGCGGGCGATGCGGGCGCGGTCGTCGGCGCTACGTTCGGGGAAGACGACGGCGAGGTTGGCGTGGGCGGTGTTGCGGCCGCGGGCATCGAGGTGGTAGGCGGCGGAGCCGATCGCGTTGGCGAGTGGTTCGAGCGCTTCGTAGGGAAGGAGGGGGACGATGTCTGCGGCGGCCCGGAGCGCGGCGTGTTCCAGGCGGTAGCGGAGGCGCTTCGCGGAGGGGAAACTGGCTAGGTCGGAGGGCACTGTGGCGGGGGTGTGATGAGTGTTGAGTGTTGAGTGTTGAGTGGCCTGAGATGCAGAGGGCTCTCCACTCAACACTCAACTTTCAACACTCGACTTCGTCGTGTCGATTCGGGGGAAGACCGGCGATGGGGCGGAGAGGGTGTGGCCGTCGGGGAGGCCGCCCCAGGTCGCGTTGGCCATCGTGAGGGTGGCGGGGTCGATGGCGAGTTGGGTGGCGATCTTCTCCGCTGCGGTCGGGACGATGGGGTTGAGGAGGATGGCGAGGATGCGGGTCGTTTCGGCGAGGTGGTAGAGGACGGTGTCGAGAGCGGCGGCGTCACTCTCAGACTTGGCAAGTTTCCACGGGGCGGACTGGTCGACGTGTTGGTTGGCGGCGTTGGCGAGGTCGACGATGGCGTCGATGGCGGCGCGAGGATCGGACCGCTCGAAGGCGGCGGTGTAGGCCGCGACGGCGGACTCGGCGGCGGGGCGGAGTCCGTCGGTGGTGTCGGATCGGAGGACTCCTTCGCGATACTTTTTCGCCATGTTCAGCGTGCGGTTGAGGAGGTTGCCGATGCCGTTGGCGAGATCGGAGTTGTAGCGCTCTTCGAGGCGGGTCGGGTTGAAGTCGGCGTCGCGTCCGGTGACGATGTCGGCGAGCAGATAATAGCGGACGGCATCGGCGCCGTAGCGTTCGATGAGTTCGGTGGGGGCGACGACGTTGCCGAGGCTTTTGCTCATCTTCGCGCCGGAGATGTTCCACCAGCCGTGAACGAGGAGCGGTGGGATGGCGTCGTCGGGGAAGCCGATGGCGTGAAGCATGATGGGCCAGTAAACGCCGTGGGCGGGGATGAGAATGTCCTTGCCGATGACGTGGAGCGCGGGCCAGGTGAAGTTGAGTGTTGAGAGTTGAGTGTTGAGTGGGGATGAGGGTTCGTAGCCGGCGAAGGAGATGTAGTTGATGAGGGCGTCGAACCAGACGTAGGTGACGAAGTCGGGGTCGAAGGGGAGCTCGATGCCCCACTGGAGGCGGGACTTGGGGCGGGAGATGCAGAGGTCGCCGGTGAGCTTTTCGACGGCGTTGCGGAGTTCGGTCCGACGGAATTCGGGAGTGATGAAGTTGGGGTGGGTGTCGACGTAGTCGAGGAGCCAGTCGCGGTGTTTCTCGAGGCGGAAGTAGTAGTTCTCTTCCTCGATGAGCGTGACTTCGCCCCACTCGGGGCCGAATTCGCCGTCGGGTCCGCGTTCCTTGTCGGTGACGAATTGTTCCTGGCGGACGCTGTAGTGGCCGGTCTGGGTGCTGCGGTAGATCTGGCCAGCGTCGAAAAGTTGCTGAAGGATGCCTTGCACGCAGCGGACGTGGAGCGGGTCGGTGGTGGCGGCCCAGGCATTGTTGCTGATGGCGAGATCGCTCCAGAGGGAGCGGAACTGGGCGGTGAGATTTTCGACAAATTCGGCGGGTTGGATGCCGAGTTTTTCGGCAGATTGCTGGACTTTTTGGCCGTGCTGGTCGACGCCGGTCAGGAAGAACACGTCGCGTCCAGACTGGCGTTGGAAGCGGGCGAGGGCATCGGCGAGGACCTTTTCGTAGGCGTGCCCGGTGTGCGGGGCGCCGTTGGTGTAGTCGATCGCGGTGGTGATGAAATACGGTTTCACGGTCCGCGGGATGGAATCACACGGCGGGGAGGGGGACGAGGCCATTTTCCGGCGAGACGGCTCGGCGCCGCCCCGGCTATCGTTCGGTATCGTTCGGGGCGTCGTCCGGCTTGATGGGGGGCGGCTCGGACCAGCTCGGCTCATCCACTTTCTTGCGGACGCCTTGGCCGAGACGGAGTTTTTTGACCGGGGGCAGGATTTCCGCGAAGGCGGTGCCGTAAATGTCCCAGGCGGTCAGAAACAGACCGCAGACGACGGGACCGACGATAAAGCCGATCGGGCCGAAGAGAAACAAGCCGCCGAGCGTGCCGACGAGGATGAGGAGGTCGGGCATTTTGGCGTCCTTGCCGACCAGAATGGGCCGAAGAACGTTGTCGACCGTGCCGACGATGGCGGCGCACCAGATGGCTACGGCGGTGGCTTTGAAGGGTTCGCCGGAGATGTAGAGGTAGATGACGGCGGGGATCCAGACGAGGGCGGAGCCGATGCCGGGGATGACCGAGAGGATGACCATGACCGTGCCCCAGAACGCGATGCCCTGGATGCCGGCGAGCCAGAAGGAGAATGCGGCCAAGCTGCCTTGGATGAGGCCGATGAGGAGCGTGCCTTTGATCGTGGCCCGGGTCACGGAGATGAAGCGCTCCAACATGCGAACCTCGTCATCGTGGCTGAGCGGCATGTAGTAGAAGATCTTCTCGAGGATGCGGGAACCGTCTTTCAGGAAGAAAAACATCGCGTAGAACATGACGAAGAAATCGAGAAGCAGTCCGGCGGTGCCAGCGGTCAGCCTCGAAGCACTGCTGACGAGAAAGGTGCCGGCTCCCTGCACGGCGATGCTGACGTTTTTCATGATCTCTTCCTTGCTGGGAACGAGATCAGCGGCGACGGGGAGGCGCTCGACGAGCCAGGCGTGTGGATCGAGGGTGTCGGAGTTTGAGAACTGCGCTTGGACCCAGGGGATGGCGGTGTCGCTGACGCCGATGGCCTGCTTGACGACGATGCCGAGAAAGGCACTGAGCGGCCCGACGATGATTAGAAACAGGATGAGGAGCGTGACACCGGAGGCGAGTGAGCGGCGGCCGCGGAAGATCTTGACCAGCCACCGGTAGATCGGAGTGCAGAGCCCGGCGAAGATCGCGCCGAGAAGAAGGGCTTGGAGAAAGGGCCAGGTGACCGCGAGGAAGAGCAGGCTGATACCAAGAACCAGGACGAGGACGAAGGCGGCGCGAAAGGTTTTGCCGTTGAAGCTGACGTCTTGCATGGGGTGATTCGTTGGGTTTGTTCGTCCCGGGACTTTCGCGAACTGAATCAGGAAAGGGCGGGGTGGTCTTGAAAAATGTGGGAAAGATCGGTGGTGACGGGATCGTTGCGGAATTGTGCTTTCGTGAATTGGGGCGATTCAGGCAATCTAGGTCGGTATGAAAGCTCCCATTAAAGTTGCGGTCACCGGTGCGGCGGGCCAGATCGGTTATTCACTTCTTCCCCGGATCGCGTCCGGCGGTGTTTTTGGTCCTGACCAACCGGTTTCACTGAGTTTGATCGAGATCGAGCCGGGAATGAAGGCGCTCGAGGGCGTGATCATGGAACTGCACGATTGCGCGTTTCCGCTCTTGGCGGACGTGGACGGGACTTCGGATCTCGACGCGGGGTTTGACGGTGTGAACTGGGCGATGCTGGTCGGCAGCGTGCCGCGCAAGGCGGGGATGGAGCGCAAAGATCTGCTGGGGATCAACGGGAAGATTTTCGTGGGTCAGGGCGAGGCGATTGCCAAGAACGCGGCGGCGGATGCTCGCGTGCTGGTGGTGGGAAATCCCTGCAACACGAACTGCCTGATCGCGATGAACAACGGGAAAGACCTGCCGGCGGATCGTTGGTTCGCGATGACGCGGCTCGACGAAAATCGGGCGAAGACGCAGTTGGCACTGAAGGCTGGGAAGCATTGGAGCGACGTGGATCGGCTGGCGATCTGGGGTAATCATTCTGCGACGCTCTACCCGGACTTCGGGAATGCGCGCATCGACGGAAAACCGGTCGGAGAAGTGATCACGGATACCGCATATTTGGAGGGCGAGTTCATCAAGACGGTGCAGCAGCGGGGTGCGGCGATCATCGCGGCACGCGGGTTGTCGTCGGCGGCTTCGGCGGCGCACGCGGCGATCGAGACCATCCAGTCGATCGTGACTCCGACGAAGGGCGACGACTGGCACAGCGTCGCGGTGTGTTCCGACGGAAGCTACGGGATCGAAGAGGGATTGATGTGCTCCTTCCCGGTGCGGTCGGACGGCAACAAGGTCGAGATCGTGCAAGACGTGAAGCTGTCGGAATTCAGCCAGACCAAGGTCGACGCGACCGTCGAGGAGCTTCGGCAGGAGCGCGAGATGGTGGCGGATCTGCTGTGAGGCGGGGCACTGAGTGGGGGGAAGTGCAGCTTCGCTGTTGGGGTGAGGTCGCGGGCAGGATGCCCGCGTCGGCGAGCTGGAAGCTCGCGGTCCCCGCGGAATGAGTGCGATTCGCATCGCGGCGGTGCTTGGCCTGACCGGTGTGGCACTGGGGGCTTTCGGCGCACACGGTTTGGCGGGGCTGCTGGAGGCGAACGGGCGGGTAGGTAACTGGGAGACCGCGGCGTTTTACCATTTGGTCCACGCCGTGGCACTGCTGGCGCTTGCGTTGGCGGGTCGGGCGGATCGCTGGATGACGGGGCTCTGGACGGGCGGCGTGCTGGTGTTCTCGGGATCGCTTTACCTGCTGGCGGTGACGAACGTGGGTTGGCTGGGGGCGATCACTCCGATCGGTGGAACGGCGTTGATCGCGGGGTGGGGTTTGCTGTTGTTTCGAGGGAAATGAAGGCGCAATGAAAACGAAAAGCGAACGGATCGAGGTGCGGACCTCGGGGAAGGGGACTTACGAAATCACGGCGGACGTCGAGCGGATCGTGCGGGAGAGCAAGGTGCAGACCGGGCTGGTGACCGTGTTTCTGCGGCACACGAGTGCGAGTCTCGTGATCTACGAGAACGCAGATCCGTCGGCGCGGGAAGATTTGCACCGATACTTCGAAGAGCTGGTGCCGGAGGATGATCCGGGCTGGGTGCACACGGCGGAGGGTTCGGACGACACGACGAGTCACTTGCGGATGGCGTTGACGCGGTCGAGTGAAACCGTGCCGGTGGTCAAAGGGCGGACGTCGCTCGGGACGTGGCAGGGGATCTTCGTTTTCGAGCATCGGCGGGCGTCGCACCGGCGGACGCTGGACGTGGTCGTGATCGGGGAATGACGCCGCGCTGGACGATTCCGGCGCGATGCGGTTGAGTCGGGGCGTGGAAGAATCGGACGAGACGCGGGAGCGGGTGGAGGAGTTTCGAAAGCTCTTCGGTTCGCTCGAGTCGGCGTTGGCACGGGTTGTGGTCGGCCAGCGCGAGACGGTGCGGGGTTTGCTGCTGGCGCTTTTCGCGGGCGGGCACGTCTTGCTGGAGGGGGCACCGGGGCTGGGGAAGACGCTGCTGGTGCGGACACTGGGTGACGTGACGGGGCTGGAGTTTTCGAGGGTGCAGTTCACGCCGGACCTGATGCCGGCGGACATCGTGGGGACGAGTTTGATTTTGGACGACGGCGGTGCGAAGCGGTTTGAATTTCAGCCGGGGCCGATTTTTACGAACATTTTGCTGGCGGATGAGATCAACCGGGCGACGCCAAAGACCCAGAGTGCGCTGCTGGAGGCGATGCAGGAGCGGCACGCGACGGTGGGCGGGGAGACGCGCGAGGTGCCCGATCCGTTTTTGGTGTTGGCGACGCAGAATCCGTTGGAGATGGAGGGGACGTATCCGTTGCCGGAGGCGCAGTTGGATCGGTTTTTACTGAAGCTGCTGGTCGATTATCCGACGGGTGACGAGCTGCACGCGATTCTGGATCGCACGACATCGACGGTGGACGGGGCGGGGTCGGAGGTCGTGGCTTCCGGGGACGTGTTGCGGGCGAGTCAGCGTTTGATTCGGGAGGTTCCGATCGTGCGGGAGGTGCAGGAAGAGGCGGTGCGGCTGGTGTTGGCCACGCACCCGGAGGCTGGGGCGGAGTCGGGGCGGCGGTTTGTCCGTTACGGGTCGAGTCCGCGAGGGGCGCAGGCGTTGGTCTTGTGCGCGAAAATCGAGGCGTTGCTGGCGGGGCGGTATCACGTGGCGCGGGAGGACATCCGGGCGGTGGCGCTGCCGGCGCTGCGTCACCGAGTGGTGATGAATTTCGAGGGCGAGGCCGAGGGGGTGTCGCCGGACGACGTGGTGAGGGATGCTCTGGCGGCGTAGGGCAGTGGCAGTGGATTTCGACGAGGTGATCGTTTCAAATTGTTGGAATTCCCGGCGAGCTGGGTGATAGTCGCGGAGATATGCCTTTAGCGAAGATCGACCCGTCGTTGCACATTGCGAAGAAGCCGGAATGGATCAAGGTTCGGCTGCCGTCGAATCCCGTTTTCTTTTCCACGAAAGGGCTGATCTCCGACCTGAAGCTCCACACGGTGTGCGAGAGCGCGCAGTGTCCGAATCGGTGGGAGTGCTGGAGCGCGGGGACGGCGACGTTCATGATCGCGGGCGAACGGTGCACGCGGGCGTGTGGATTTTGCGCGGTGTCGACGATGAAGCCGCTTGAATTAGAAGAAGACGAGCCGGCGCGGGTGGCGGAGGCGATTCGGCGGTTGAAGCTCAAGCACGTGGTGATCACCGCGGTGGCGCGGGACGACGTGGCGGACGGCGGGGCGGAGCACTTTGCGCGGACGATCGAGGCCATTCGCCAGGTCGACGAGTCGATCGTGATCGAGGTGCTGACTCCGGATTTCAACGGCAAGGATTCTTCGTTGCAGAAGGTCGTCGATGCGCGGCCCCACGTCTTCAATCACAACCTCGAAACGGTCGAGCGGCTGACGCCGCTGGTGCGTTCGCGGGCGAAATATTCTCTCTCGCTTGAGTTTCTGCAGCGGGCCAAGGAGTTGGGTCCGGACCTGGTGACCAAGAGCGGGTTGATGCTTGGGCTGGGGGAGACTGAGACGGAGATTTTCCAGGCAATGGACGACCTGCGCGAGGCGAACGTGCAGGTGCTGACGATGGGTCAGTATTTGCGGCCGACGCCGGAGCACCTGCCGGTCGTGGAATACGTTCGGCCCGAGACGTTCGACCTCTATCGTGAGATCGCGGAGAACAAGGGTTTCGATTTTGTCGCAAGCGGTCCGCTGGTGCGAAGTAGTTACCACGCGGCGGATTTTGATCCGACGGCGGTCAAGGCTTCCTGAGCCTGGCGCGACGGCGCGCGGGATCTCTGCGGGATCGCGGAGCGGACACTTCGGCGGTCGGAAGCGTGGTTCGGCGGGGCTTACTCTTCCCGGTCGCCCGGTGCTTTTGGGCCGATGAGGCGGGCGCCGCGGGCGTAGGTGACGTAGGCGTAAGCCCATTGGAAAAACACCAGGATGCGATTCCGGAAGCCGATGAGGAAGAAGAGGTGAATGAAGGCCCAGGCAAGCCAGGCGATGGTCCCGGTGACCTTGGCAAACCCGAGGTCGCCGATGCCGCGGTGCCGACCGATGGTGGCGAGGTTGCCTTTGTCGAAATACCAGAAGTCGGTCGGCGGTTTTTCGTCAAGTTGACGGAGGATGTTTTCGGCAGCGTGTTTGCCTGCCTGCATGGCGGCTGGCGCGACTCCGGGGACGGGTTTGCCTTCCTTGTCTTTGACGGTGATGATGTCGCCCACGGCCTGAATCTCCGGATGGTCCGGGATGGTGAGGTCTTGGTTGACCTTGGCGCGGCCAGGTTTGTCGGTTTCGACGGGGATTTTCCTGGCCAGTCCGGAGGCCTCGGTGCCGGCGGCCCAGATGACGGTGTCGCACGGGATCGGTCCGCTCTTCAACGTCACGGTGCCGGGTTCGAGATTCTCTACTGGATCGGAAAGGCGAACTTCGACGTCGAGGGATTCGAGCTGTTCGACGGCGCTGGCCGAGAGGTCCTCGGTGTAGGTCGCGAGGATGCGGTCGGTGGCTTCGACGAGGACGACGCGAGTGTGCTTCGGGTCGATGTGGCGGAAGTCGTCGCTGAGCGTGTGACGCGCGAGCTCGCTGATGGCTCCGGCCATTTCGACGCCGGTCGGGCCGCCGCCGACGACGACAAAGGTCATGCGAGCTTTGCGACGAGCTTCGTCCTCGATTTTTTCCGCTTCCTCGAACGCAGTCAGGATGCGGCGGCGAATCTCGGTGGCGTCGCCGAGACTCTTCAGGCCGGGAGCGATCTTTTCCCACTCGGGATTGCCGAAATAGGAATGGCGAGCGCCGGTGGCCACGATGAGGTAGTCGTAAGTCAGATTGCCCTGCGGGCTGGTGAGTTCGCGACTGTCGACGTCGATGCCGGTAATCTCGGCCATGACGCAGGTGACGTTCCGCTGGCCGCGGAGAATGGATCGGACCGGCTTGGCGATGTCGGCGGGCGAAAGGCCGGCGGTGGCCACCTGGTAGAGGAGCGGCTGGAAGAGGTGGTGATTGGTGCGATCGATGAGGACCACGGTGACGGGCGCGTTCTTGAGCGCACGGGCCGCCGAGAGGCCTCCGAATCCGCAGCCAATGATGGCAACCACGGGGAGGCTTGATTTTTTCGAGTCGGGCGACAAAGTGGCAGCAGTCATGGCAGGAGTTTGTGAAATTTTTCACAAAGTCTGACAATGGCAACCTCGATTCCTGTTTCGGACGTAAAAACTGTCTGAGCGCCAAACGAAAATCCGACATGCCCACGACCTACGAGCAACCCGATACGCTGACCCGCAGCCTGCAAAACCTCGAGTCTTCGCAGGAGGCTGGTGAGCTGCTGGGCGAGACTCTCACGCTGAACATGGGTCCGTCGCATCCGTCGACGCACGGTGTGTTGCGGTTGATTCTGGAAATGGACGGCGAGATCATCACGAAGGCGACGCCGGATTGCGGTTACTTGCATCGGGGCGACGAGAAGATCGCGGAGAACATGCAATACAATCAGTTCGTCCCCTACACGGATCGGTTGGATTACCTGGCACCGCTGGCGAACAACGTTGCTTACGCGATGGCGGTCGAGAAATTGATGGGGTGGGAGCTGCCGCCGCGGGGGAAGTCGATTCGCGTGATCGCGTGTGAGCTGGCGCGGATCTCGGCGCATTTGCTGGGGATCGGGGCTTACGGATTGGATCTGGGCGCGACGTCGGTCTTTTTGTTCACGTTCACGGAGCGGGAGAAGATTTATAACTTGATCGAGCAACTGACGGGGGCGCGCTTTACGACGAGCTACACTCGCGTGGGTGGTCAGACGCGCGATTTGCCGGACACGTTTCCAGCGCAGGTGCGGGAGTTCATCGATTCGTTCCTACCGGTCTGGGATGAGTTGGACAGTTTGCTGAGTCGCAACCGGATCTTCGTGGATCGGACGAAGGACGTGGGCGTGATCTCGAAGGAGGACGCGATCGGCTACGCCATCTCGGGGCCGAATTTACGCGGAAGCGGAATCGAACACGACGTGCGGCGGGCAAACCCTTATCTGGATTACGAGAAATACGATTTTGAGATTCCGATCGGGGAAGTGGGTGATTGCTACGATCGGTATCTGGTGCGGATGGAGGAGATGCGGCAGAGTTGCCGAATCCTGCGTCAGGCGCTCGATGATTTGCCGACGGGGCCGATCAATTACTTCGATCCGAAGAGCTCGCTGCCGTCGAAGGTGGACGTGATGACAAAGATGGAGGAGCTGATCCACCATTTCATTGTCACGACGGAGGGCATCGACGCGCCTCGGGGCGAAGTTTACTTCGGCGCGGAAAATCCGAAGGGCGAGCTGGGATTTTACATCTGCAGCAAGGGCGGCGGGGTGCCGTATCGCTTGAAGATCCGCGCCCCTTCCTTCGTGAATCTGAGCATTCTTCCGAAGCTGTTGCCGGGTCATCTCGTGAGCGATTGCGTGAGCATCCTGGGGAGCGTCGACTTCGTGATGGGTGAGTGTGATCGGTAGCTGGGTAGTTTATAGTTATTGGTTGAGAGTTGAGAGTTGAGGGCCTTGCGACCGGATGCGGTCGGTTGGCACTGCAATGGGCTCAGGTTGCGAAAGCTTTGAGGGCGGCGGCGCGGGTTTTTGGGATGCGGCCGCAGTGGGAGGCGAGGGTGTGGAGCGGGTCGCCGGATTCGGAAAAGATTCCGATGACTCGGCAGAGCGAGGTCTCGAAGTGGGCGATGGCTCGGAGGTTTGACGGGGTGCGGCGGAGGTAGGTGACGGCTCGTTCGAGGAGATCGAAGATGTCGTCGGCGGGTGCGCCGGATTCGGTCGCGAGATCGGTGAGGTCACCGAAGTAGGCGGCGGTGCTTAGATTGGCGTATTGCGTGCCGAGGCCGTCGAAGGGGTGACGGATGACGGCTTCGCGGAGGGAATTCAGGTCGCCGGTGCGGGGGGGATCGAAGGCGATGTCGTTGTCGAAGAAGAGGTCGAGTTTGCCGCGGAAGGGGCTTTTGGGCTGAAGGGCTCCGCGGGCGGACGTCTTGACCTTGCCGTGTCGGTCGGTGATCCAGACGCAGATGAGGCTCGTTTCGGAGAAGCGGTATCGGCGGATCAGGATGGCTCGCGACTTTTCCACTCGGGTGGATCGTGAATCGGTGAGGGGCGGGAGGGGAACACAAAAGGGGCGGCTGGATGGCCGCCCCTTCTTTGGTGTCTCGTTGAGGTGTTCGAACCCGGAGGATGCGGTTTTGCCTGATTCGGCTTACCGGCGGGGTTGCGTGGGATCGTAGGGCCTGCCGGGTCCGCCGGGACCGTAGGGGTTCGGCTGCTGCTGGCGCTGCTGCTGGTTGGATTGCGGACGTTGCTGCTGCGGGCGGTATTGTTGCTGTTGCGGCCGATATTGTTGCTGCTGGCGCTGTTGTTGCCGTTGCTGACGTTCCTTCTGCTCGCGCTCGTCCGCTTGAGCGGCCTGCGCTTGGCGTTGCTGCGGTTGACGCTGTTGAGCCTGGCGTTGCTGGGCTTGCCGTTGGGCCTGCTGGCGTTCAGCGATCTCGCGTTGAGCCTGAACCCCGCGGCCGTCTGGCTGGCGGCTTTGCGACTGGGGCGGGCGCTGGGTCTGGGCTGGCGGACGCTGGGATGCTTCGCGACGGGCCTGTTGTTGGCGCTCGGCTTGGTGCTGCTGTTGGGCACGCGCTTCGACCCGTTGGCGCTCGGCGCGCTGTTCGTCCTGCTGGCGTTGGGCACGCTGGGCGTCTTGCTGACGCTCGGCTCGCTGCTGTTCCTGCTGCTGGGCGCGTGGGTCTTTCGGTTGGCGGGAGGCCTGTTGCTGCCGGTTACGTTCGTCGAGGGTGGGCTTCCGGGGCTCCTCCTGCTGGCGGGCGGCTTGGCGCTGTTCGCGAGCCTTTTCGTCCTGTCGGGCTTGTTTCTCGCGGTCTTCCTGGCGTTGGCGTTGAGCTCGCTCGTCGGCTTTCTGCCGCTCGGCCCGCTGGCGGTCGGTGGCGGGATCGGAATCCGCGTTGCGCGAGTTGTTGTCATCCCGAGCGCCGCGATCGGAGAGGAAGGGTTTCAGGCCGTCGCTGCGTTGAGCGCGGTTCTGGTTGTCGGCTTGGGCGTTGGCCTTCCGGTCGTCTGGTTTGCGCGGGTTGTTGGCGGTGCGCTCGGCGGAGTTGTCCGGTTTCGGTTCGCGCTGGCGTTGGGCGACGGTGCGGTCTTGTTCGCGCACCTGTTCGCGGATGCGGGCGGCCTTTTTCTGGTCACTCACGTTGGACCAGCCGTCCTGGACGTTCTTTTTTGAGACGCGTTCGGCGAGCCGTTTCGGTTTGGCGTTTTCGTTACGCTTCACGTTGGGCGAGACGACCCGGAGGCGATCTCCCGCGAGGGAGTTGCTGGGTTTGGCGAGTCCTCGACCCGGTTTGTCGGCGAGTTTGACGCGCTCGAGTTTGGCCCGGGGAATCGACTGGCGACTGCGGCTCTGGAGTTCGTCGTAGTTCGGGCCGCCGTTGTAAATGGTGGTGTTGTTGACGTTCGTGATGTTGGTGATGTTCGTCGTCTCGTTGATGATGTTGACGTTGTCACGGTAGGGTACGAAGTGGTTGCCGACGTTCGAGTATCCGAAGTCGCGGTAGCGGCAGAAGTTGTAGTTGGCGGGTCCGATGCCGAAGCTGAACCCGATGCTGATACCGACCGAAGGACGGTAGATGGCTTCGGGCGGTAGTGGTGCCCAACCGACGTAATCTCCACCGGAGCGCCAGGAAACCCAGGCGGGTGCCCACTCGTAACCGGGGACCCAGACCCAGCCACGTCCGCCGAGATTGGCCCAGCGTCCGTAGTGGTAGGTCGCCCAGCCGTAGTCCTCGTAGGAGTTCCAGGTCCAGCCGACGTCGGTGTAAACCCAGGATCCATCGCTGTAGGGCCGCCACGACGCGCTGATTGCGGCGGGTTGCCAGCAGTAGCCGTAGTCTTCGACGTAGAACCAATCTCCGTCGGGATCGAGTTCGTCGTAGAAGAAGTCGAGCGAGACGTCGACGTCGGCCCGAGCTTGTTGAGTTGGCGTCGCGAACACCAACGTGGTGACAGCGGCAAGGAGGACGGAGGTGAGGGACTTCATTGGAGTTAGGGTGTGCCTCCGTTGACTGCAAATGGGTGGGGTTTATTCATTTGCAGCCGAGGATTATTTTGACGCGATCCGCGGGGCTAGGAATCCGCTCGGGAAACCTCGCTCTGGAGCTTGAGAACGACGGTGCCGTCGTCCTGCTCGATCACGTAGGCGGGATCGTCCTGGGAACCGTTGCGGGTGATCTCGGATCCCTTGGTTTTTCGAGTCACTTTCTCGTGGTGAATCTCGGTGACTTTGCCCTGCGCGGAGCCATTGCCCCACGTCCATTTCACTTTGGTGCCGGTCTGTATCATAACGATGAGAATACGATCATCGAGAGGGGCTTGGATGGGCAGCCGATGGCGGGAGACTAGGGGACGGTTGGGAGAACCGATTTGGCGTTGACCCTTCCATCGGGATCGAAGGTCACGCCCTCCGATCTGAGGAGGGCGATCTTGCGAGTGATCGCTTCACCTTCCCGATCTCCGCCGAATCCGCCAAGGGTGCGGTCGGCGGCAATGACACGGTGGCAGGGAACCCCGGGCGCGTAGGGATTTGCCCGCATGGCCTGGCCGATGGCCCGCGGGGCACGGCAGCCGACGGCTTCGGCGAGGGTTTTGTAGCTGACGACGTGCCCGCGGGGGATGGTGCGGGTAACCTCGTAAACTTTTTCTTGAAAGGGGGTGGGCATGTCGGAGATTTCTCCTTTCGATCCGTGCGTAACCATTTGCAATTTCTTTCGGCGATCTTCGTTGGTGTTTTTCTCTTTGCATTGAAAGGCGAGTCGCGGGCGGGCACTCTGATTTCTCTCAATACGCCGGTCGGCGCGATGACGTTGGAACTCGACGACGCGGAGAAGCCTCAGACGGTCAGCAATTTTCTCAGTTATCTAAACAGCGGGCGCTACGAGAACCTGTTCGCTCATCGGCTTGAGCCGGGCTTTGTGCTGCAAACGGGAGGGTATGCGCTGAGGGAAAATACGGTGACTCGGGTGGAGGCCTTCGCGCCGGTGGCAAACGAGTTCACCAACGACCCGAGGTTCAGCAATCTTTACGGAACGATCGCGATGGCGAAGATCGGCGGTGATCCGGATTCCGCGACTTCGGAATGGTTCATCAATCTCGGGGACAACAGTGCGAACCTCGACAATCAGAACGGGGGATTCACCGTCTTCGGGCGGGTGATCGCTGGGTTCGAGGTGCTGGAATCTTTCAACACGACGTTCAATCAGCAAGGGAGCGGCGGGCGTGGTGTTTACAATGCCACCGAGGCGTTAGGAAGTGCCTTCGACACGATGCCGCTGCTGACAAATCAACTCCGACCGGAAGATTTGATCTTCACGGAACTCGCGGTGATTCCGGAACCCGGAACGCTGGGCTTCCTGGCGGTCGCTGCAGGAGGAGGAGTGCTTTGTGGGGCAGTTCGCCGATTCAGACTGCGAGCTCACCGAGATCGGCGGAACTGAGTTCGTCGAGCGGCCCGACGACGGTCATCGTGAGTTGGCGGGGGTCGAGGTAGCGGCGGGCGACTCGCTGGAGGTCTTCGGCGGTCTGGCGGCGGAGGACGTCGTGGGTTTCTTCCGGCGGGGTGGCGTCGCCGTAGAAGAGGGCGGAGTAGCCGATGCGACTGTTTTGGGCCGAGGTGCGTTCGAGCGACATGCGGTTTGATCCGATGGCGAACTCCTTGGCGCGGCGGAGTTCGGCGGCGGGGACGGGTTCGTCGCGGAGTCGGGTGAAGGCGCGGCCGATGAGGGTGAGGGATTTCTCGAGGTTGCGTTGATCGAGTCCGACGTAGAAATGGATGACGCCGGTGTCTTCGTAGAGGGAAACGCCCGAGCTGATGGTGTAGCAGAGGCCACGTTTTTCGCGGAGATCCTGGAAGAGTCGGGAGCTCATGTTCCCGGCGAGAAGGACGTTGAGGAGGTGGACGGCGTGGCGGTCGGGGTCGGACAGGGTGCAGGCAGGAACGGCGAAGGCGACGTGGGTCTGCTGGGTGTCGCGGCGGATGGTGCGGAGGCGGGGAGCTTTTGGCAGCTCGGGAGCGGGGGTGGGTCGGCGGCGCCGCCCGGCGGGGAGTTCGCCCAGGAGGGCGGCGGTGCGGGCGACGACTTCGGCGTGGGTGACCTTGCCAGCGGCGGAAACGACGACGTTGCCGCCGTGGTAGTGCCTGGCGCGGTAGTCGAGAAATTCCGGTCGGCCGTAGCTGGCGATTGATTTGAGCGTGCCGGTGAGGGGTCGGCCGAGGGCGTGTCCGGGCCAGAGGTCCTCCCAGAGCCCTTCTTGAACCATCTCGGAGGGCTCGTCCTCATACATGAGAATTTCCTCACCGATGACGCTGCGTTCGCGTTTGATGTCGAGTTC
Source organism: uncultured Verrucomicrobiae bacterium (assembly GCA_963749035.1). Classification (GTDB taxonomy): domain Bacteria; phylum Verrucomicrobiota; class Verrucomicrobiia; order Chthoniobacterales; family JAATET01; genus CAVVKW01. Next base: position 1,354,500 of record CAVVKW010000004.1, on the reverse strand, counting down.
TGCAAAACGCGGGGAGAGGACCATGTCGCCGAGCACTCCGCTGAGGCGCCGGAAGTAGTTGGCCGGGGCGGCCCCGTAGTAGAGCGTGTGGTCTTGGGTGGTGGTGGCGTTGAGGTAACCGCCGACGCTTTCGATTTCCTGACCGATCTGTCGCGCGGTGCGGCGGACGGTGCCCTTGAAGAGCATGTGCTCGATGAAGTGGGAGATGCCCGCGAGGCGTTTTGGCTCGTGACGACCTCCCACGGCGGCCCAGACTCCGTAGGTGACGGATTCGGTGTGAGGCATTTCGCACGTGATGACGCGGAGTCCGTTATCCAAAATTGTCTGATCCGTTTTCATCTTTGGTCGCGTGAGACCGGGCAGACTACCGGGTGCGGGAAGGGGGACAAACTTCTAATTGGTGCCGAAGAGCGAGCAATTTCAGACCTGGGCCTTCGAGTCGCGAGATCCGTTTGACCGGGAGCGGCTCGTGGAGATGGTGCGTCGGGAACTGCCGGAGACCGTGTTCCGGTGCAAGGGGATCGTTGGTATTCGTGATGATCCGGGGGTGCGCTACGCCCTGCAGGTGGTCGGGCGTCGGACGACGTTGGAGCCCTTGGGGGAATGGGGAGGCCGACAGCGCGTTTCTCAAGTCGTGGCGATCGGGAGTGAGATCGATGAGGCCGATTTGAAATCGCGATTTGAGAAATGCAGGGTGCGGGATTCGGATGGTGCAGAGACGACATAGGGGTTGCGCGGCGGCGGAGGATTCGTATTGTCACCGCTGCCAGGGGCTATGGACTGCGGACGGGTGAACCCCGCCAGGGCAGGAATGCAGCAACGGTAACTCGCTCCTCTTTGCCGTAGTTCTCTGGCACTTCTCCCCCTTTCCTGCGTTGGCTTGCCGGGGTGCACCGGCTCTTGACTCCCGTTCGGGACATCCTACCGTTGCCCGAGTGGAACCGTCCGTTCGCGAAACCATCTATACGTACCTTGCCGAGCAGGGGCTGAGGCGGACGGCGCAGCGGGAAGCGATCATCGAGGCGGTTCTGGGCACGAAGGATCACTTTCACGCCGAGGAGCTGCTGGAGATGGCGAAAGCGATCGACAAGTCGGTCTCGCGGGCGACGGTGTATCGGACGATCCCGCTGCTGGTGAGTAGCGGGCTGCTGCGGGAGTTGGATCTGGGTCGGGACGTGAAGTTCTACGACCCGAATTTCCTGGAGCATCCGACTCACAATCACCTGATCTGCGTGGACTGTGACAAGATCATCGAATTCGAAGATACGAACATGGAGTTGTTGGAGAATTGTATCACGCGGCGACTGGGATTCTCGCCGGCGAACAAGATGGTGCGGATCGAGGGAACGTGTGACGAATTGAAGTTGAAGGGAACGTGCCGGAAGGCGGACGCGGCGTCCGCGCGCTGACCGCGACGGGACGGCGACGGGAGATCGATCATGTGGAAGGGACGTTTTGAAGAAGAGCAGTCGGATCGGCTGGTGGCTTACAGCGAGTCGATCTCGTTCGATTGGCGGCTCTACGCGTGCGACGTCGAAGGTAGTTGTGCTTACGCCGAGGCGTTGGAGCGGGCCGGGGTGCTGAGGGCGGACGAGCGGGAAGCGATCACGACCGGATTGAAGGAGATCCGGGACGAGATCGCTCGCGGGGACTTTCCTTTCCGGACGGACCTCGAGGACATCCACATGAACATCGAGGCTGAGTTGACCCGGCGGATCGGTGCGCCGGGGGCGAAGCTGCACACGGGGAGGAGCCGGAACGATCAGGTCGCGGTCGATCTGCGGATGTTTCTGCGCGGGGCGATCGATGAATTGATCGACCTGATAGCGGGGCTGCAACGCGCGCTGGTGGGGCTGGCGGAGCGGCACGAGGACGTGATCATTCCGGGCTACACGCACCTCCAGCGGGCGCAGCCGGTGCCGGTCGCTCACCACCTGCTGGCTTACGTCGAGATGCTGTCGCGGGACGCGGACCGGCTGGTGGATTGTCGGAAACGGGCGAACGTGCTGCCGCTGGGGTCGGGGGCGATCGCGGGGTCGACGATCATCGTGGACCGGGCGTTTTTAGCGGAGCGGCTGGGATTCGACGGGATGACGCAGAACAGCATGGACGCGGTGTCTGACCGGGATTTTGCGGCGGAGTTGCTGTCCGTGATCGCGATCTGCGGGATGCACGTTTCTCGGCTGAGCGAGGACGTTGTGCTGTGGGCGTCGGCGGAGTTTGGGTTTTTGAAGTTGAGCGATCGGCACACGACGGGGTCGAGCCTGATGCCGCAGAAGAAGAATCCGGACATCGCCGAGCTGGCGAGGGGGAAGACGGGGCGGCTCTACGGGAACCTGGTGTCGTTGCTGACGGTGCTGAAGGGGTTGCCGATGACCTACAATCGCGATTTGCAGGAGGACAAAGAGCCGGTCTTCGATTCGGTCGATACGCTGAAGGCGACTTTGGCGTTGTTTGCCGAGATGGTGGAGGCCGCGAGCTTCGACGCGGGGCGGGCGGCGGAGGCGGTGAGTGATCCGTTGTTGCTAGCGACGGATCTGGCGGACCACTTGGTTCGGGGCGGGGTGCCGTTCCGCGAGGCTCACGAGGTCGTTGGTCGTCTGGTGGGCGAGGCGGCGCGGAGCGGAACGCCATTGAACAAGTTGCCGGACGAGACGTTCGCGGAAGCGTCGGAGCATTTCGCCGGCGGCGTGAGCGAATTATTCGAACTACGGAACGCGTTGGCGGCGCGGCGGGCACCGGGTGCGCCGTCGCCGGAGAACGTCGCGGCGCGGATTGCTCACTGGAAGGAGCGGTTGGCGTGAGTGTCGGGACGGGGGATTGGCAGGTGCTCGAAAGCGAGGCGGTGGCGAAGACGCCTTACCTGGAGGTCAATCGCGAGGTGGTGGTGACGCCGACTCGGCCGGAGGGTCTGAACTGGATGGTGGTGCGGCGGAAGCAGGCGGCGATCATTTCGGCGCGCACGCCGGAGGGAAATTATTTGATGGTCCGGCAGGAGCGGATTCCGGTGCGGCGGGAGTTTTGGGAATTTGCGGCGGGACAGGTTGACGAGACTGACGTTGACGAGGCGGCGATTCGGAAGACGGCGGTGCGCGAGTTAGGGGAAGAGACGGGTTACGAGATTGGGGGGGAGTTGATTCCCATGGGTTACTACTTTTCGTCGCCGGGATTCACGGACGAGTGGTGTCATTTGTTTCTCGCGACGGACGTGGTGCCCCGAGCTGGAGGGGTGGCACTCGACGAGAACGAGGGAATTACGGAGTGTCGCGAATTTGCGCGGGAGGAACTCGTCGCGATGATCGCGTCGGGAGAGATTTGTGACGCGAACACGTTGTGTTCGGTCGCGAGAATGACGGCATTGGGATTGTTTTAGGCGATGGCGAAACCACAACGTTGGCGGCAGAGGCTGTTTCAGTTCCGCGAGTTGGCCGATGAACCGAAGCCGTTCCTCGATCACATCGAGGATCTGCGGAAAATGGTCATCAAAATGGTCCTCGCACTGGGGTCGGCGATGGTCCTGAGCTTTTTGGGTCGGACGTGGCTATTTGGCGTGATTCAGCGTCCGCTGCTCGAGGTCGATCCCGATCAATTGGGCCGGCTGCGGTCGCTGGGGGTGGTCGATTCGTTTTCGATTTCGCTCGAGCTGGCGTTTTACGCGGGGATCGTCCTGGCGTTTCCTTTCCTCGTTTATTTTCTAGCGGGATTCGTTTTGCCCGCGCTGACGAAGAGCGAGCGCGGATACGTGATGCCCGCGGCGGGGATCGGGTTTGGTCTTTTTCTGACGGGCGTGGTGTTTGCCTACACGTTCGTCCTCCCGCAGGCGCTGCAATTCTTTTACAACGACGCGAAGTCGCTGGGGTGGGTGCCGGAGTGGACGGTGCGCGAATACTATTCGTTCACCACGCAGTTCATCATCGCGTTTGGGCTGGCATTCGAGCTGCCGTTGGTGGTGCTGTTGTTGGTGAAACTGGGTCTGATCGCAGCGCCGGATCTGCGTCGTCTGCGGCCCCAGGCTTTCGTTGCGGTAATGATCTTCTCGGCGATTTTGACGCCGACGACGGACATGATCACGATGTTGATGATGGGCGGCCCGATGTATCTGCTTTACGAGATTTGTATCGTGATCGCGGTGATCACCGCGAAGCGGGAGAAGGTCGGGGTGGCTCACGACGAGATCGAAGTGCTCGCAGATCGCGAGGATGATCGGGATTGAGTCGCGGGTCGGTAGTTGGTTCCTAGTTATTCGTGAAAATGATGATGAAAAGTTTGTGTTTGTTGGTGGTTGGGATGTTGGCGGGGCTTGCGGGGTGTTCGAGCGTGGGGGGAGGAGCGCCCACCGGGCAGGCGCAGGTGGTGATCGTCGGGCATTCGGAGGGAGAGATCACGATGAAGGCGCAGGAGGTGTTTTTCCGGCACGGTTTCAGCTTCGAAAGCGCGGACGGCGGTCGGCTGGTCTTCAAGCGGGCCGGGGGGACGATCGAGAACGTGCTCTACGGCAACTGGCAGGGTGAGGACACTTACACGCGGGTGACGGTGTTCGTCACGCGGCGGGAACCTGAGGTTTACGCCTTGCGGGCGCGGTCGGTCGTGATTCGCGACACGTTTGGCGAAACGGTCGACGAGGAAAATTTCGACGTGCAGGGTGCGCGATACGGTGTGCTGTTGAAGAAGATCAAAGCGGAGTTGTAGCGGCGACGGGACGAAGGTGAAGTCGGGAGTCAGCGAAGTTCGTCGCGGAGCTCGGACTGGAGTTGTTTGACGTTCTGCGCGGAATTTCGGTGGCAGACCAGGATGGCGTCGTCCGTTTCCACAACGACGAGGTCGCTGACGCCGCAGAGGGCGATGGTGCGGCCATTCGACACGGTGATGTTGTTGTGACTGTCGACGGAAACGGCCGGGCCGCGTGCCGTGTTGCCATTCGAGCCCTTTCCGAGGTGGGTGGGGAGGGCGGTCCAGGTGCCGACGTCGTCCCAGTCGAAGGCGGCGCGGATGGCGATGACTTTTTCCGCGCGTTCCATGATGGCGTAATCGACGGAAATCTTCGGAAGCGAGGCGAAAGCCTCGGCAAGGTAAGCCTTGGGGTTGCCGGTGGGGAAGTTGCGGATGAACTCGGCGAGCTCCGGGACTTCGCGATCACATTCTGCGAGGAAGGTCGAGGCGCTCCAGAGAAACATTCCGGCGTTCCAGCCGAATTGACCGCTCTTGAAGTAGGTATCGGCGAGATCGATGTTCGGCTTCTCGACGAAACGGACGACGGAGCAAGCGTCGGGCGCGAGATCGGGCAGGGCGTCGCCCAGCTCGAGGTAGCCAAATCCGGTCGCCGGGTAGCTCGGCGAAATGGAGAACGTGAGGACGGCGTCGGTGCCGTCGACGGCTTGCGCGGCGGACCGGAGCTGGCTCTGGAAGGTCGCGGTGTCGTGGATCATCGCGTCGGCTGGCAGGAGAGCGACGACGGCATCCTCGGCGCGAGCCCGGGCGAAACCCGTGGCGAGAGCGGCCGCGGGGGCGGTGTCGCGTTTTGCGGGTTCGGCGATGAAGTTTTCGGCGGGCAAATTTGGGACGGCGGCGCGGCAGGAATCGAGTTGAGCCGCGTTGGTGAGCACGAAGACGTGATCGGTGGGAACGACTCCGAGCGCGCGGTCGACGGCTTCCTCCAGCAGCGTCTTTTCGCTGAAGAGACGGAGAAGGTGCTTGGGGGTGCGGACCCGGCTCATTGGCCAGAAGCGTTCGCCGGTGCCGCCGGCCATGACAAAAATGAAGAGGTTCACTTTTGAGGGAGTCGTTGAGAGTTCATGGTTGAGTGGGGATCAGCCGAGGGCGGCCTGGGCGCGTTGCAGAGTCTTCAGCCGGTCGGCCCAATTTTTCTGGCGCTCGCGGTGCTCGGCGATGATCTCCGGTGGGGCGTTTTTGACGAACTTCTCGCTGGAGAGTTTGCGGTCGACCTTGGTGATTTCGGCACGGACCTTCTCCATTTCCGCGTCGAGACGAACGCGTTCGGAGGTCGGGTCGACGAGGCCTTCGAGGGGGAGGAAAATTTCACCGATGGCGGTGGCGCAGACGGCCATGCCGCTCGGGGACTCGGAGGATTCGAGGTCGAGGGACTTGGCGTTGAGAAGCGTCGAGAGGACCGGAAGTTCGCGGGTGACCCAATCGACGGAGGGTCGAATCCGCCACGGGAGCTTTTGGCTCGACGGCAGGTTGAACGTCGCGCGAAGCGTGCGGGCGGCGGAAACGGCTTCGTAGAACTCGGCTGCGCGTCGGGTGGCTTCGACGTCAGCGGTCCCGCTGGCGGCAGGCCAGGGCTCGAATTGGATCGTGTTGTCGCCAAATCCGAGCCCGTGCCAGAGTTCTTCGGTGAGGAATGGCGTGTAGGGGTGAAGGACGAGGAGGACGCGGCGGATCGTGTAATCAATAGCCGCGAGGGTGCCGGCCTTACGGTCGGCTGTCTCGGGATCGTCGGAGAAAAAATCGGATTTGGCTGATTCGATGAACCGATCGCAAAAATCGCCCCAGATAAAATCATAGAGTGACTGGGCGATTTCGCTGAAACGATAGTTCGAGTAACCGTCGTCGATACGAGTCAGGGTGGCGTCGAGCTTGTTCAGCAGATCGCGGGCGAAAACCGAGAGGGTGTCGCGATCGGGGGAGGCGTTGGGGTCGATCGGGCCTTGGAGGAGGCGGAAGCGGCAAGCGTTCCAGAACTTGTTGCAGAAGTTTCGGCCTTCGACGATTTGTTGCTCGTCGAATTTGATGTCCTGACCTTGCGGGGCGATCCGCATGAGGCCAAAGCGGAGGCCATCGGCGCCGAATTTGGCGATGAGGTCGAGTGGGTCGGGGGAGTTGCCGAGAGACTTCGACATCTTCTTTCCGCCTTTGTCCCGAATGATGCCGGTGAAGTAAACGTCGCGAAACGGGATGGCGTCCGTGTATTCGAGCCCGGCCATGATCATGCGGGCGACCCAGAAGAAGATGATGTCGGGACCGGTGACGAGGACTGACGTCGGGTAGAATTTTGCCCGAGTCGGTTCGTCCATCGTCTCGTGGGCCCAGAGCCAGGACGAGAACCAGGTGTCGAGGACGTCGGGGTCCTGAGTCCAGCCAGCGCCGGGACTGTCGACTTGAACGCGGATTTCGGATTGGTCTTCCGCGGCGGGCGGATACCAGACGGGGATGCGGTGGCCCCACCAGAGTTGGCGAGAAATGCACCAGTCCTGGATGTTCTCGAGCCAGTGGTCGTAAACTTTTTCCCAGCGCTCGGGGAAGAAGCGGATGAGGTGATCGCGAACGGTGTCGCGCGCCTCCGCGGTCTTCGGATACTTGAGAAACCACTGCTCGCTCAGACGAGGCTCGATGGGAACGCCGGCGCGTTCGGAGAAACCGACGGTATTCTGGTAAGGCTCTTCCTTGACGAGAAGTTCGAGCTCGACGAGTTGGGTCGCGGCTTTCTTGCGGGCCTCGAACCGATCAAGGCCGGCGAAGTCGGGGCCGGCGAGGTCGTTCATCGTTCCATCGGGATTGATGACGTCGATGACCTTGAGACCGTGCCGGAGGCCGATCTCGTGATCGACCTTGTCGTGAGCGGGGGTGACTTTGAGAACGCCAGTCCCGAATTCGAAGTCGACGGATTCGTCCGCGACGATCGGGATGGCAATCTGGTCGGTGAGCGGGAGTGGACGACGAACGTGTTTGCCGACGTAGGCCGCGAAGCGTGGGTCGGCAGGATTCACGGCGACGCCGCTGTCTCCCATGATGGTCTCGGGTCGGGTGGTGGCGATCTCGAGAAAGGTTCCGGGTTCCTCGACGACCTCGACGCGGAAATGGTAGAGGAAACTTTTCTGCGGGGTCGGGATGACCTCCTCGTCACTGAGGGCGGTGAGGGAAGCGGGGCACCAGTTCACCATCCGCTTGCCGCGGTAGATGAGACCTTTGCGATGGAGGTCGACGAAAGTTTCCTGCACGCAGCGGGCGTAGGCTGCGTCCATCGTGAAGCGCTCACGTTCCCAGTCGCAGGAGCAACCGAGCTTCTTGAGTTGGTTGATGATGATGCCGCCGTGCTGTTCTTTCCACGCCCAGACGCGTTCCAGAAAGACGTCGCGGCCGAGGTCGTGGCGAGTTTTCTTCTCCTCTTTGCGGAGTCGTCGTTCGACGACGGTCTGGGTGGCGATGCCGGCGTGGTCGGTGCCGGGAAGCCAAAGGACTTCGTGGCCGGTGAGGCGGGCTCGACGGGCAAGGATGTCCTGGATGGTATTGTTCAGAACGTGACCGAGGGTCAGGACGCCAGTGACGTTTGGCGGGGGGATAACGATCGAATAAGCGGGCTTTGGGGACGCGGGGTCGGCGGCGAAATTGCCGTCCGCGAGCCACTGGTCATACCATTTGTCTTCGACGGACTGAGGTTCGTAACCTTTGGAGATCTCGGCCATGGAACGGAAACGGGGTGTGGCTTGGCGTCAGTTAGGTGAGAACGAGCGAAACCTTGGGGAAGGAGGACGTCGGGTTCAGGCCCGGGCGACTCGAGTGAGCGCCTGGGTCCGAACCAAGCTTGTGCGGCGAGTCCGCGCTCTAGAATTTCCAGAGCTTGCCCTGGCGAATATCGGCCATGGCTTGCGAGCTGAGCATGTAGGAATCGGGTGGGTTCGGAAGCGGGCCGTCGTCGAGGACGGGGAGCGTTTTGCCGATGGTTTGGTCTTCCGGTTGGGTGGTCGCGATGTTGATCGGAGTGCCGACGCTCACGAGGTTGAAGACTTTTTTCGCAGACTTCAGCGGCATGCGAACGCAGCCCATCGTGCTGGGGTAGGGCTTGACGAAGCCCCAGTGCATTCCGTAGGCCGGGCCGTAAAATTCGATCCAATAGGGCATGGGATAGCCGGCCCCGGGACTGCTGACGCGACGGCGTTCGGCAACCTTGGCTCGGACAGGGAAAGTGCCCTTGGGGGTGGGAGTCGCCGCCGTGCCAACGGAAACGGGGGTGGCGAGGAGGACTTTGTCCCCTTCGACGACGTAAAGTTTTTGGGCGCTGGTGCTAAGTTTGACCTTCACGTTGGAGCGATTCGTCGGCTCCTTGACGTCGGGGTCGAAAGTGAAGGCGTTGGCGCGACCGCTGAGGGTAGTCGTCGTGGCGCAGGCTCCGAGGGCGAGCGCGGCGACGACGAGGGTGCCGGTGGTGAGAAAACGAGAAAGTTGGTGATTCATGAGAACGAAGGGCCGTGGTTGTTGCTGAGCGGCGCGAATGTGGATGATGGAAGGCGGAAGAGCAAGGGAGGTTTTGCGGGGCGGAGGCCGACTTCACTCCTTCGTCCCGGTCGATGCTGAAGCGGTTTTCGAGCGTCCTGGTCCCGGATGAAGCTCCGATCAGGGCTTTTGCTTTTCGGCTTCTTTCGCGGCCTTGGCTTCGGCGTCGGCGGCGGCCTTGGCGGAGCGGTCGAGGTCAGCGACATGACTTTTGAATCGCGAAAGTCCCTCGTATTTCGACCAAGCATCGTCGAGCGATGCCAGGGATTGTTCGGCTCCCCGGGCGTCACCTTTCCGGAGACGATTGGCGGTCTCGTTGACGAGCTTCGTGGCGCGCTCGAGCGAGGCAAGGTCGATCTCGTCGAGGTCGCCTGCCACGCTGCGGGCCGATTTCTGCATGTCGGTCATACCTTTCTCATCGTAGGGGAGAATTTGATAGAATTTGACCCGAGCCGCACGGGCACGCTCGGCGGCTTCCTTGGCGAAGGCGTCTTGTTGGACGATGGCGGCTTCGATCTGCGGTCGTTCGGCCACTCCAGCGCGGTCGATGCTCTGTTTGCGCTCGGCCATGACGTTCGGAAGGTTGCGGAGTTCGAAGGTGACTTTCTTGGTGAAGGCTTCGACGGCCCGTCGCGCGAGTGGAACGGTGCGGACGTAAGCGACGGAGCCCGGGTATTTTTTGGCGAGAACTTCAAACTGATTCAAGGCTGCGCCGAATTCGTCGGCGGCAACGTGTTTCTTGATCTCGAGGTAAAGGCGGGCGGCTTCGATTTGATACGTTTCGTCGGCCTGTTCTTCCGGGGTCAGCCAGCGACCGAAGAGGAGAATGCTGCCCGCTTCCAGCTTGGCGACTTCCTCTTCGAGGGGGGCGATGCGGTTTTTGACGTCGAGCGCGTAGGGAGAATTAGGATAGCTCTCGACGAATGGGCGGAGGTGACCTTCGAGAAGGTCGGTGCGTGCGTCGACGTCGAGGGCGGTGTCGGGCGTCGGAATTTTTTCGAGGCGGTCGAATGCGAGTTTGTCTTTGGATTCCCGCTCGACGGCGACGACCTGGTCGCGAGGAATGGTTTTTTTCTCCATGATTGTCTTGGAAAACGGGACTTCGATGACGACGAAGTTATCGTTTTCGGAGAGCACCTTGCCCTCGATGCGTTGGCCCGATTTGGTGATAACGGAATCAGCGAGGGCGGTGGAAGCGAGGAGAACGACGAAGAGAGGGAGGAATAGACGCTGCACGGTGTAAGATTTGCCAGATTACACTAGGTAGAACTGAGCGGTTGTAAACTCCGCGGGGTCATTTCCTGTCGGTCGATCCGGCGAGTTTGATGAGCCGTCGGATGCAGGCGACGTGAGCGTTGACGCGGGCGTCGATCGCGTATTCCGACGGTGTTTCGAGGGTGAAGGTGCGGTCGGCATTTTCGAAGTGGAGGGTGAAGGCTTCGGGGTGCTCGGACATGGTGTCGAGCTGGATGCGACGTCGGATCAGCCCGGTGCGGGCGCGGCTGCCTTCGATGGATTTGCGGTTGTCGACGGGGACGTGTCGCGACGCCGCGTCGAGGAGTTCCTCCCCCCAGGGACGGCCTCGATGCTGAATCTCGTAAACGTAGGCACCCGGCGCGTCGTAGTCCTCGTGGTGAGCGACGGCGAAGAGAAATCGGCGACCGCGGAAGACGGCCTTGTGGGCAGCGGTCTGGGGGGTGGTTTCGTCGTGGTAGGTGCGGTTGAGATCGCGGCTCTCGGCGTCGAGGCGGCAGTTATTCACGAGGCCCCACGGGTTGAGGCACGGGAAGATGAGGAAATTGTAGCGGTCGAGGTCTTTCGAGCCGTGTCTTTCCATCCAGGTGACGAGACCCTCGGTGGCGGCGGATTCGTCGCCGTGGATACCGGCGGAGAAGTAGAGCCAGGGCCGCCCGGCGATCGGTCGGCGGGTCTCGGCGTAATGGAGCGGATAACCGGAAGCCTCACCGAACTTCCGAAAAACGAGCGGAGTGGAGCGGAGGGCGGCTCGCCAACGGCGAATGAGGTAGCGGTAATCGTGGGAGCGATCTGCGCGGATCAAGGGTGGGCGAGCCATCGATGCGTCAGTCGATGAGGCGGCGGGTGATCTCGCCGTAGGCATCGATCCGGCGGTCGCGAAGGAAAGGCCAGTGAGTGCGCTGGGTGTCGACGGAGGCCAGATCGACCTCGGTGACGAGAATGGATTCTTCGTCGTCGGGGGCCTTGTCGAGAATCACGCCGGAGGGATCACAGATGAAGGATTGTCCCCAAAATTCGATTCCGTCTCCTCCGATGGGAGTTTCGAGTCCGACGCGGTTCGGGGCGGCGACGTAGCAGCCATTGGCGACGGCGTGACCGCGCTGGACGGTTTCCCAGGCGCTGTGCTGGCGGCTGCCGTATTCTGCCTTTTCGGTGGGGTGCCAGCCGATGGCGGTCGGATAGAAAAGAATTTGCGCGCCGCGGAGTGCGGTCAGGCGGGCGGCCTCGGGATACCACTGGTCCCAACAGACGCATACGCCGATTTTGCCGAAGCGGGTCTCGTAGGCCTGGAAGCCGAGGTCGCCGGGGGTGAAATAGAACTTTTCGTAGAAGAGCGGGTCGTCGGGAATGTGCATCTTTCGATATTTCCCAAGGTAGGTGCCGTCGGCGTCGATGACGGCGGCGGTGTTGTGGTAAACGCCGGGGGCGCGGCGCTCAAAGAGCGAGGCAACGAGGACGACGCCCAGCTCGCCGGCGACGGCGGAGAGGGTCTCCGTGGTCGGGCCGGGGATGGGTTCGGCGAGTTCGAAATTTGCGTGGTCCTCGCTCTGACAAAAGTAGGGAGTCAGGAAGAGTTCTTGCAGACAGATGATTTGCGCGCCGCGTTCGGCGGCGGAGCGGATGCCGCGCTCGGCGATGGCGAGGTTCCCTTTCGGATCAGCGACGCTGCGGCTTTGAATGAGACCGACTTTGACTTTTCCGGAGCTGGCGGACATGCGGCGGATGATATTGCGAAATTCCGCGGCGTCGATGTCTGAGGTCGGGTCGGGAGAACGCCGGAAACGCCGAGCGAGGCGTTGCTGGAGTGACTGCCAACGCGTCTTAAGCGGCGAACTCAGCACCGCGCTCGACGGCGGCGTAGGCCTGCTGAAGGTCGGTGAGGATACTTTGGAGGATCTCGTCTTCTTCGTGATTGAGGTTGCCGCGGGTTTTTTCCCGGAGCATTTCGAGCTGATCGATGACCATCCGAGCGATGGGCAGATTGACTTCGAGTTCTCCGGTCTGCGGGTTTGGGGTGCGACCGAGGAAGAGGGCGACCTGCTGGCCCTGCATCATGACGAATTCGATGAAGCGCTGCGTCATGTCGCCATCGTTCGCTTGGGATTTTTGCAACTGGGCCATGGTGTGGTGGGTGGACGTGCGACGGCGGCCGATTATTCAGGTGTGCCTGCGGGGATGGGGGACGGTGTCGGGGTCGACTCCGGTGTGGGTTGGGGCATGACGACGGCTTCCACGCTGCCGGGGCTGCCGAAATACTGACTGGAAACGCGTTGGGTATCCTCCACGGTGATTTCGTCGACGGCGGCGCGGCGTTTGTCGCGGAAATCGGTCCCGAGGCCGAAGAGCACGTCGAGCGCGATGGCTTGCGCCATGGCGGCGTCGCTCTGGTCGCGGATCGCTTCGGCACCGAGGAGTTTTTTCTTGGCTTTGGTGAGCTCTTCGGGCGTGAGGCCCTGCTTGGCGAGATTGGCGATCTCGTCCTTAAACGCACGGCGGACTTCGTCGACCTTGGCCGGATCGGTTCCGAGGTAGAAGACGAGCATGCCCGGGGTGGGTCCGATGAGCTGAGTGGTGCCAACGAAGTAGGCGAGGCCAAGCTCTTCGCGGATGCGGTTGAAGAACCGGGAGCCGAGATCACTGGAGGCGGTGTCGATGAGCTCCATGACGGCGCGGTCTGGGGTGAAGATGTCGACGCCGGGGTAACCGATCATGACGATAGCCTGGTTTTTCTCGCGGATCTCGGTGAAGGATTCGTCGGTGGTCGGCGCCGGCGGATTGGGGAGCTCGGCGAAGACGTCCTGGCCGGGTGGCAGCTCGGAGAGCATGGCCTTCACCTGCTCGTAAACGTCGTCGGCGTCGACGTTGCCGAAGACCGCTAGCACGCCATTCTGGCCGTTGATAATTTTCTGGTGAAAATCCCGGAGCTGTTTGGGGGTGAGTTCATTCACCGTCTCCGTCGTGCCGGTGCTGCGGAGCCCGTATGGGTGATGGGGAAAAAGGTTTTCGCGGACGACGTTGCGGGCGACGCCGGTCATCTGATCCTCGTCCCGCTTGATTTCCGCGACCTGAGCTTCCTTTTCCCGAACGACTTCGGAGTCGGGATAGGTGGCGTTCTTCAGCACGTCGGCGAGGAGTTCCAATCCGAGCGAAAGGTCGGGTTTCATGACGTCGACGGAGACCGTCACGCTGTTATTGCCGGAGCTGCCTTCAATCGTGCCGCCGACGGATTCGATGGCGGAAGCGATCTCTCGCGCGCTGCGGCTATCGGTGCCCTTGACGATGGTGCGGCTAAGAAGGGCGGAGATGCCGTTGTTTGCCGGAGTCTCGGCGAGGACGCCGCCCTTGAACACGGCGGACATGGAGACGAGCGGGAGGCGATGGTTTTCTCGAACGATGAGCTCCAGGCCATTTGGAAGAGTGAATGACTTGATCTCACCGTCGCGGGCGGCGACGGGGGCTTGCTCTTCGAGCGCGGCGAGGGAGCCGACGGGATTCAGGGAAGTGACGGTCAGGTTGTCCTCGGTGAGATACTGCTGAGCGACGCGCTGGAGGTCGTCGACGGTGGTTCGGTTCAGAGCGTTGAGGTAGTCGCGGGAAAAATTCAGGTTACGGGTGAGGAGCCAATTCGAGCCGTGGTCGGAGGCCATGCCGCTGACGGTGGTGAGGGCGCCAAGCTGGGAGGAGAGCAGGGAATTCCGCGCTTTCGTGAGGTCGGCTTCGCTGACGCCTTCGGCTTTGATGCGCTCGACGTTCGCGAGCGCGGCGTCGGTCGCGGCCTGGCGTTTGCCGGGTTCGGTCACGGCCCGGATGACGAAAAGACCTTCGTTGGCCAAAGCGTAACATCCGGCACCAATGCTGGAGACGAGGCCCTGATCTTCCCGAACGTCCTGGTAGAGCGGGCTACTCACGCCGCCACCGAGGACGGTGCTGAGGAGGTCGAGTGCCGGCATCTCCGGTGCCGTGACGGGCGGGGTGCGCCAGGCGAGGTTGAGTCGGGTGAGTTCGGTCGGAAATTCCTCGTGGGCTTCTCGGCGACCGGTCTGCTGGGGCTCGGTGGGAATGTAAACCGGCGGGAGCGCGACGCGCGGATGGTCGGCAAAGAATTTTTCGACCTGATCCTTGATCGCGAGGGCGTCCACGTCGCCGACCACGACGAGAAACATGTTATTCGGGACGTAGCGGGCCTTGTAGTATTCGACGACGTCCTCGCGGGTGAGTTTGTTGTAAACGTCGAGGTATCCGATGACGGGGTGGCGGTAGGGGCTCTCGGTGAAGACGGTGCTGAAGAGGAGTCGCGAACTCACGCGGTCGGGGTTGTCAAAACCCATCGCGAATTCGCGGCGGATGACTTCCTGCTCCTTGTCATACTCGTCGGCGGGAATGTTGGCGTTGACCATGACGTCGCAAACGATGTCGACGGCTTCGGCAACTCCGTCGGCAGGAATGTCGATGTAGTAGATGGTGCGGTCGAAGGAGGTGGAGGCGTTGATGTAGCCACCCAGGCTTTGGACGGTGCTGTCGATGACGCCCTTGCCTCGTTTGTCGGTGCCCTTGAAGAGCATGTGCTCGAGGATGTGGGAGAGGCCGGCACCGGTCCATTTGCCTTCATCGATGCTGCCGGTCTCGCACCAGCCCTGGACGCTGGCGACCGGAGTGCTGCGGTCCTCGTCGACGATTAGGGTGAGGCCATTCTCCAGCGTGAAGACCTGTGCGGAGCTCGACGGGAGGGTCGGGGAATTGGTGGGCGTGACCGTGGGTGTGGTCTTTGAAAAAGCGGGAGATAGGGAAAGGGCCATGTAAAATACTGCGCAAAAGAGAGGTCTTCGATACATCAGGCGCGTTTGACATCGCGCTCGGGGAATTTGCTCAATCTTTTTCCAGACGGTCGGAACGGAGCCTGGAAGGCGGCGTCAAAGTCGTAGGCGTCCGCGAAGGCTTCCGGGGTGTCGCGATCGGTTTTGCTGAAGACCTGAGCGTCGACGAGATTGAAGACGAGATTGCCGACGTCGGTGGTGGAGCGCACGCCCCAGTATTCGAGGACGGTGGCGGCCATCGGGCCGTATTCCTTGAGGGCGTAAACGCGGAAGCCGTCGAGGAGCTCGGCGGCACCGACGTCGGAGGGGGTTTCCTTGCGGGACTTGCGGCGGCGTTTGATGGTGTCCTCGAGGGCGTCGCGCAGAAAGACGTAGGCGGCGCGATCGTAGCGTGGGTCTTGCTGGCAGATGGCGTCGAGGGATTCGGAGAAACTATTGGTCTGCATTTTGCGTTTGAGCGGGCGTCTGGGAGAAAGCGGCTTGCGAGCGGTAGGATTTTACGATCAGGCCGGTGACGAAGGCGAGGAGGATGGCGACGACGAGAATTCTCTCCTGACGGGTGAGTTGAAACATGCGGCTTGGTGGCGGACGCTTGGGCACCAAAACGGTAGCGCATTTCCGAGGGAAATGAAGGCGCGATGGCGAAACGTTGCGCCGAGATGCAATCGCGGTGATCGCAATCTGGCGGAGGACGGGGGTCGAGCGGCCGAGTGGGCTCGGTCGACCGGGGTGATGGAGGCCGGGAGTTCCCGGGCCGGCGAGTGCGCGGCCCGGGAATCCGGGTGGGGGTTATTCCTCTGACTGACTGCGCTTGCCGCGCGGTGGACGGAGTTCGTCACGCGTGAGTTCGCCGTCGCCGTTCGCGTCGAGGGTAGCGAGCGCGGTGGAGGCGGCGGCAATTTCCTCCGCGGAGACGACACCGTCTTGATCGGTGTCGAGTGCTTTGAGGACGGGAGGCGGTCCGCCTTGCGGGCCGCGTTGGCCACCGCCTTGCTGACTGCCGCCGGGCTGATGACCCCCGCGTTGATCGGATGCGGCCTGGTGGCCGGAGCGTTGGCTGCCATTGCCGGGACCGCCATTGCCGCCCGGTGGTTTGGCGAGCGTGGTGCCGGCTGTGGTGATGAGGAATGCCGCGGTCGCGGCGAGGAGGGTGAGGTTTGGTGTTTTCATTTCAATGGGATTAGACCCGCGGATTGTTAAGGAGGTGTGAGGATGGCGGGAAAAATTGTCAGCGTTTGGTAAAAAGGGGCGTTTTCAGGGGGTGGCTGTGATTTTCTGATTTCTGAGATGGCGGTGGACGAACGACTCGAGGTGCTCATGATCGACGACGATCGGAAACTCTGCCGGTTAGTCGCGGATTACCTCGAGCCGATGGGTTACGTGGTGCGGTCGGTGCACGCGGGGCCGGCCGGGGCGGATGCGGCGCTGGCGGGTGGGGTCGACGTCGTGATTCTCGACGTGATGTTACCGGGCTTGGATGGGTTTGAGGTGTTAAAGCGAATCCGGGCCGGTTCGGACGTTCCGGTGATCATGCTGACGGGGCGGGGCGAAGAGGCGGACCGGATCGTGGGGCTGGAGATCGGCGCGGACGATTATCTGCCGAAGACTTTTTCGACGCGCGAGTTGCTGGCGCGGCTGCGGGCGGTGACTCGCCGAGGGCTGCGGAGGGATGCGCAGGTCGAGGCGGACGCGAGGGTGCTGGAGGTCGGGGGGCTGCGGATCGATCTCGATACGCGAACGGTGGCGGTCGATGGGACAGCGGTGGAGGTGACGCCAGTTGAGTTCGATCTGCTGGCGGCGCTGGCGCGACCGGCGGGTCGCGTGAGGTCGCGGGAGCAGTTGATCGAAGACATCCGGGACCGGCATTACGACATCTACGATCGGTCGGTGGACGTTCACATCTCGGCGTTAAGAAAAAAGCTGGGCGACGACGCGAGAGACCCACGGTTCATTCGGACGGTGCGTTCGGCGGGCTATCTACTGCGGAGGCCGGAATGATGGGGCGGACGGCGTTGCCACTCTACGCGAAGATCGTGGGTTGGCTGGCGTTGAACGCCGTGCTGCTGGTGGCGGCACTGGCGATGACGCTGTGGTTCGGGTTTGGAGTTCGGCCGGCCGCGATGCTGACGGCGGACGCGGCGGGGCAGGTGGGTTCCGTGGGGCGCTTGCTCGTCTCGGACCTGCGGCGGGCGCCGCGGGACGAGTGGGATGAGATCGTGGCGCGGTATGACGAGGCGTATCGGGTACGATTTATTCTGCTCGGGCCGCGGGGCGAGCAGTTGGTCGGAACGTCGACGACGCTGCCGGCGGAAATTGCGGACCGGGTGCGGTCCGAGCGGGAGGAGCGGAGTGAGCGTCGGGCGGGAGATCCGGGTTTGGGTCGCGACGTCGTGGATGCGCGTCGACCGCCGAGAAGGGGAGTGACTCGGATCGACGGTCATTATTGGTCGGTGCAGCGGTTGCCGGCTGGCGGGCGGCCGGGGGGCGGCCCGCCGCCGGTCTGGCTGGTGGTGCGCTCGGATTCGCTGGGCGCGGGGGGGCTGTTTCTGGATCTTCGTCCGTGGCTGGCGGGGGTGGGGCTCGCGGCGTTTTTGTCGGTGGTGTGGTGGTTCCCGTTCGTTCGTCGGATCACGGGATCGATCTCGGCGATGGAGGCGGCGACGGGCCGCGTGGCTCGCGGGAACTTCGATCTGATCGGGAAAGACGCGGATTGGCAGGGGCGGTTTGCGCGGTCATTGCGGCGGCGTGATGAGCTGGGGGAGCTGGCGAGGGCGATCGCGGCGATGGCGCGGCGGTTGGAGGGATACGTGACGGGGCAGCGGCGTTTTCTGGGGGACATTGCGCACGAGCTTTGCGCGCCGATCGCGCGGGGGCAGGTCGCCGTTGAAATCCTTGCGCAACGGGTGGGTAAGCCGGAGCAGGAGCGGGTGAATGATTTGCGCGAGGAGGTCGAGGAGATGTCGCGATTGGTGAATGAGCTGCTCTCGTTTTCGAAGGCAGCGATCAGCGCGGGGGGCGTGAAGCTCGAGGCGGTGAACGTGGCGTTGGCCGTGCGAGCGGCGATCGAACGGGAGGTGGGAGAGGCCACGGTGCGGGTCACCGTTCCCGACGAGCTGGTGGTCCGCGCGGATGACGCTTTGCTGGAGCGGGCGGTCGGGAACCTGGTGCGGAACGCGGTTCGTTTCGCCGGTGACGCGGGGCCGGTGACGGTGAGCGCGACGGCAGATGGGGATCGGGTGAATCTGATCGTCGAGGACGGTGGGCCCGGGGTGCCGGATGCGGCGGTGGGGAAGTTGTTCGATCCGTTCTACCGGGTGGACGAATCGCGTGATCGTGAAACGGGCGGGGTCGGGCTGGGGCTGGCGATCGTGAAGAGCGCGGTCGAGGCTTGCGAGGGGACCGTGCGGTGTTGGAATCGGCAGCCGCGGGGATTTGCGGTCGAATTAGGACTGCGGGTCAGCCGGACATCGGCGGTCGATCTGGCGGATGGAGGCGATCCTGAAGGGACGGGGGACGCCGGGGGTTGACGAAAATCATGCTCGCGCCGAGGTGACGAGTCGGGGGAAGACGAGGCGGAAGACGGGGCTGAAATCAGCGGGGGTGTTCCGTAGCCATTCCTCCACGTGGGACATCGAGAAAAAGGCGGCGCCTTCGAGTTCCTTCGGGCAGGTGAGGAACGGGCCTTCGTGGGTGGCGCGGTAGATTTGGAGAAATTCGTGGCCGGTCTCGGCGCTGCAGCCGAGTTTGAAAAGTGGGGTGAGGGTGGGAACTTCGATGCCGATTTCTTCTTGGAGTTCGCGGTGGGCGGCTTGTTCGTAAGTCTCGCCAGCGTCGACGTGGCCGGCGGTGGACGAATCCCAGAGGCCGGGGCTCTTGTCTTTCCACGGTGAGCGCTTCTGGAGGAGAAGCTCGCCGGCGGCGTTGAAGACGAGGATGTGGGTCGCGCGGTGGCGGAGGTCGCGGGCGTGGACTTCGTCGCGGTGCCGGGTGTCGATGACGGTGTCGTTGTGGTCGACGACGTCGAAGTCTTCGTCGCCCCGCTGGGCGACCGCGGGGGCGAGGAATCGGGCGAGTTCGATCCACTGCGGGATACTGAGTTCTTCGGCCCGGATCGTTTCTGCGACGCCGAGGTGGGCGGCGGCGGCGGGCCAGCGGGAGCGGTATTCGCCGAGGTGACGGTGGAGTTGTTTGCGACGCTCGGAGAAGCCGGAGCGGATGAGGCGTTCGAAAATTTCGCCGTCGCAGATGGGGAGTTCGGTGGTCGGGCGGGGGGTGATGAGGATGACGGAGGAGTCGACCTTGGGGGCGGGGTGAAAGACGCTGGGGGGGAGGTTGCGGAGGGACTGGATGCGCCAGCGGCGGCCCATGGAAACGGTCATCGCCCCGTAGGCCTTGGTGCGGGGGCGGGCGTTGAGGCGGTCGGCGAGTTCGCGCTGGAGGGTGAAGACGAGTCGGGTGGGGCCGAGGAGCGGGTCGGCGAATCGGTCGAGGATCGGCGTGGAGACGTAGTAGGGGAGGTTGCCGATAATTTTGAGCGGGCCGCGGCCGAGGAGCTGGCGGGTGTCGAAGGTGACGGCGTCGGTGTGGTGGAGGGTGATTTGTGAGCGGTGATTAGTGACTGGAGAACGGTGAATGGTGGGGCTGCAGTAGCGGGCTCGAAGGTGGGGGATGAGGCGGTCGTCCTTTTCGATGAGGGTGAGGGTGGTCGCGCGCTCGGCGAGGAGATCGGTGAGCGAACCGAGGCCGGGGCCGATCTCGACGACGTGGTCGCCGGGCTGGATTTCGAGTTGGTCGACGGTCCATCGGGCCAAGTTCTGATCGAAGAGGAAATTCTGCCCGAGAGATTTGGAAGGGGCCGTGTCGTGACGCGCGAGGAGCGATTTGATCTCGGTGAGCGTCATCGAGGGGGTGACACGGCGGCGAAAGGCCGTCGGGTCTAGGGCTCCGGGGTGGGTGAGGAATCCGGAGTCGGAGGGTCAGCTATCGGAGCGAGGACGATTGCGCCGTCGGGGATGTCGGTGCCTTCGGGCAGCCCGTAGATGCGGTGGGGGGAATCGGAGGGGATGAGGGTGAGATCGTATTCGATCGTGCCGATCATAAGGATGGAGCTGGATACCGCGGATGGTGTAATTTGAGTAATAGCACCGTTCGGGGCGGGAGAGCCCTCCGGAAGGGCGATCAGAGTGCCAGCAAATGGAATCACCGTAAGATTTCCAACGGCCTGAGTTGATACGAAGCCATATAACATCGTTGCGCCGGAGGCATATCCACCCCCCGTCAGGGTCACGTTGTAGGAGAGTCCGGAGCCGAGATTGATGGGCTGAACTGGCGATCCGCCGAGAAAATTGCCCGGGCTGCCCAGCCACATCGCGGAGGGTGTTTTCCCGAATCCTTTGGTGAGTCGACGATCCTTCCGAAGGTTTTGGTAAGCCGTCTGGAGCTGCGTCCCGTAACTGGCGGCGAGAGCGGTATATACGGGAACGATGGGGTCAGCTTCGCTGGGTGAGACGATGGACTGGAGCGTGAGCGAAGTGCTGAGGACCTTGCGAATGGCGCGGCGGGCTCGGGAGCGGTTGACGTCCGCGGCGGATTCGGCGGTGCCAATCTCAAGGAGGACGAGGAGCGATTTCTTCAGAGAGGATGCGATTTTGCCGTAGCCTTGCCGACGATAGATGGCTGTGATGCTCCGAAAGTATTGGTTCAGCGAGTTCCGACCGGGTTTGGACGTGGTGGCCGCCAGCATCCGGCGGACGTTCGTGAGGTGCTGGGTCGAGCGTTCGTCACTGCTTCGACCGTCGTCGAAAGACGAGGTCACTACCCTCCCGACAACGAGCGGCTCCGCGCCGGAGGCCGCGGTTTTGCCATGCGGAAATAGAACGTGGCGTTTGCTCGCGGACGCAGCTTCGGCAGCCGAAAAGAAAATGGCTGACGCGATGGCCGCGCAGGCGATGAAGAAACGGAGCACGGTTTGACTTCCTATGGTAAGTGCCGCCTCCTGGCAAGCGACGGGCGAGATTTTTCCCGACGGATCACTGGATACTGGACACCCGGGGGCGGGAGCGGGTAAGCAGTGCGCTTCCCGTTTTTAATTGGATCGATGGAATTTCTGCACACCGCTCTGGACCCCGAATCGCTGGCCTTTCTCATTTGGACGTCGGTGGTGAAAATCCTGGCGTTGCTTGGCGTGATTCTCGGCTTTGTTTCCTACACGGTTTACGCGGAACGGAAGGTGAGTGCGTTCATTCAAGATCGCGTCGGACCGAACCGGACCGGCATTCCCTGGACGCTGGTCGGCGGGAAGTCGGATTCGAAATTTCTCGGGCTGGGTCAGCCGATCGCGGATGCGATGAAACTGCTTTTGAAGGAGAACTTTATCCCGCATTCGGTGAACAAGTTCTACTACTACATCGCGCCGAAGTTGACGATGATCCCGCCGATTCTCGTGCTGGCGGTGCTGCCGTTCGGGAGTTCGTTGTTCGGGGTTCCGATGGTGATCGCGGACGTCGGGATCGGGGTGCTTTACGTTTTTGCGGTCTCGTCGCTGGGTGTTTACGGGATCGTGTTGGCGGGGTGGGCGTCGAATTCCAAATACCCGTTTCTGGGCGGGATTCGGTCGAGTTCGCAGATGATATCCTACGAATTGGCGCTGGGGCTGTCGGTGGTGCCGGTGTTCATGATCGTGGGCACGCTTGGATTGCCGCAGATCGTGGAGTGGCAGCGACACTTCGGCTGGATGGTGCTGCCGTGGTGGCCGGATGGATTTCGGAACGAGATGATCTGGCAGGGAGACGTGGCCGGGATCTGGGGATCGTTTGTGGCCGGCTTCTCGGTGCAGCGGGTCTTGCTGTGGATCCCTATGTTGATCTCGTTCGTGGTGTTCATGGTGGCGATGTTCGCGGAGACGAACCGGGCACCGTTCGATCTGCCCGAAGCGGAGCAGGAACTCGTTGGCGGCTACCACACGGAGTATTCGGGCATGGGGTTTGCGCTGTTCTTTCTCGGAGAATACGCGGCGATGATCGCGGGGTCGGGGGTGATCGTGACGTTGTTCCTCGGCGGGTGGAGTTTACCGATCATTCCCGACGGATCGGAGGGCTGGGTCTGGGGATTGATCAACATCGTGACCTTCTTCGCGAAGGTGTCAGCGCTGCTGTTCTTCTTCATCTGGGTGCGCTGGACGGTGCCGCGTTTCCGCTACGATCAGCTCATGAAGCTGGGGTGGTATTTCTTCTTCGAGCTCGCGCTGGTGAATATCTTCATCACTGCGGTGATTCTCGCTTACCTGTAGGACGCGGGTCGGATCTCATGTCTTGGCGGGGGAGGGCGCGTGCGAGCGTGATTTGCGCGGTCCATCTCGAGTGGGCTTTCGCTGACGCTGGTTGCAACCCCTCCGCACTGAGCGATCCGGGCAAAGCAAGGGCGGTTTCCAAGCCTAGAAGGGAAGTTGAGAGTCGATAGTTGAGAGTTGAATGCCTGAAGACGAACGGTTTGCAAAGAAAGGCGTTTTCACCTTCTGGGTAAGGTCATAGTCCGCCGCAAGTCGCTCATTCCCAACTCTCAACTACGAACTCTCAACGATCCACTTTCCCTTCGAGGCTAAGAAACCGCCCTGCTGAAAAGAACCGGCTGATGCCGGTGACGACGTCGAGTGACTATTCCGGTTTCGCGGCGATGACGATTTCGGCGAAGCTGCGGGGTTCGAGACTGGCGCCTCCGACGAGAGCGCCGTCGATGTCGGGCTGCGAGAGGAGCTCGGCGGCGTTAGCGGGTTTGACGCTGCCGCCGTATTGAATCTGCACCTTGGCGGCAATCTCGGGGGTGGCGAGTTCGGCGAGGACGGAGCGGACGAAGGCGTGGCAGTCCTGGGCTTGCTCGGGCGTGGCGGTGCGGCCGGTGCCGATGGCCCAAACGGGCTCGTAGGCGATGACCAGGTCGGAGTAGTCGTCGGCGGCGACGTCAGCCAGGCTGCCGGTGAGCTGGGTGCGGAGGACGTCGTTCACGCGTCCGCCGTCGCGCTCTTCGAGGGTTTCGCCGACGCAGAGGATCGGCTTGAGCTCGGAGGCAAGGGCGGCTTTGACCTTTTTGTTGATGATCCCGTCGGTTTCGCCGAAGAGCTGACGGCGCTCGCTGTGGCCGAGGATGACGTAGCGGACGTAGAGCTCGCGGAGCATGGCGGGGCTGATCTCGCCGGTGAAGGCTCCCGAGACTTCGAAGTGCATGTTTTGCGCTCCGAGGCGGATGCGCTGGGAGCCGTCGAGGAGCTCGGAGAGCTTCGGGAGGGCGGTGAAGGCGGGGGCGAGGATGATCTCGACGCCGTTGATGTCTTCGACCTCCAGACGGAAGTCTTTGAGGAAGGATTCCGCCTCGGCGACGGTCATGTGCATCTTCCAGTTGGCGGCGATGATTTTTTTACGCATGGGGACAGGAGGTTTTTTTGACAGGATTTACAGGATCATCAGGATTGTTCTGATTGGAATGAGGTCATTCCAATCCTGTGAATCTTGTTAATCCGGTCGGATTATTTGTCGTTGAGGTTGGCGACGCCGGGGAGGGCTTTGCCTTCGAGGAGTTCGAGGGAGGCTCCGCCGCCGGTGGAGGCGTGGGTGACTTGGTCGATGACGCCGAACTTTTTGGCGGCGGTGGCGGTGTCGCCGCCTCCGACGATGGTGGTGGCGCCGGTCGCGGTCGCGTCGGCTACGGCTTGGGCCATGGCTTCTGATCCGCCGGAGAAGCTGTCGAATTCGAACACGCCGGGAGGGCCGTTCCAAATAATGGTTTTGGCGTTGCCGATGACGGCTTTGAAGATTTCGCGGGTCTTGGGGCCAATGTCGAGGCCCTGCCATCCGTCTGGTATGCCGTCTTCGACGGTCGCGTGGCCGGTGTTCGCCTTTTCGGAAAAATCATCGGCGGTGACGAAGTCGACCGGGAGGTGGATTTCGACGCCTTTGGCTTTGGCTTTCTCGAGGAGCTCGGGAATGATTTCCGCGCCCTCTTTGTCGTAGAGGCTCTCGCCGATCTTCATTCCCTTCGTGACGGAGAGGAAGGTGTAGGCCATCCCGCCGGCGACGATGATCTCGTCGGCCTGATCGATCAAATTACGGATCAGGGGAATCTTGTCGGCGATCTTGGCTCCGCCGAGGATGGCGAGGAGCGGGCGGGCGGGGTCGTCGAGGACCTTGGCGAACGCTTCGAGCTCCTTCTCGACGAGGAAGCCGGCGACGCGGTCTTTGAGCTTCACGCCGACTACCGAGGAGTGGGCGCGGTGGGAGGTGCCGAAGGCATCGTTGACGTAAACGTCGCCGAGCTGGGTGAGGCTGGAGCGAAATTGAGCGGTTTCGTCCTCGTCGGCTTGAGTTGTCTTGCCGGAGGCGTCTTTGGCTTTGCCCTCTTCCTCGATGTAAAAACGAAGATTCTCGAGGAGGATGACCTCGCCGGGAGCGAGTTCGGCACATTGGCTTTCTACGCCGGGTCCGGTGCAATCGCTGAGGAACTTCACCGGACGGCCGAGGAGTTCCTCGAGTTTGGTGGCGACGGGAGCGAGTGTGAATTTTTCGTTACGGCGTCCATTCGGGCGACCGAGGTGGCTCATCAGGATGACGGATGCGCCCTGATCAAGGGCGTGCTTGATCGTCGGAAGCGCGGCTTCGATGCGCTGGGTGTTGGTAATTTCGCCGGTATCCTTGTCCTGCGGGACGTTGAAATCCACGCGGATGAGGACGCGTTTGCCCTGAAGGCTGAGGTCTCGAATGGTTCGCTTTTTCATACCGAGTTTATCCGCAGATTAAGCAGAAGGACGCAGATTTTTTCAATCTGCGCCCCCAGCGTAAGTCCGAGGATACGGGTGTCAGATGATGTATTTGAGGAGGTCGACGCAGCGGTTGCTGTAGCCCCATTCGTTGTCATACCAGCTGATGAGCTTGAAGAACTTGCTGTTGAGCTCGATGCCGCTGCCGGCGTCGAAGATGGAGCTGTGGGTGTCGTGGATGAAGTCGGAGGAGACGACTTCGTCTTCGGTGTAGTAGAGGACGTCCTTGAGGTAGGTCTCGCTGGCATTCTTCATCGCCGCGCAAATCTCCTTGTAGCTGGTTTCTTTCTCGGTTTTGACCGTGAGATCAACGACGGAGACGGTCGGCGTCGGGACGCGGAACGACATGCCGGTGAGCTTGCCTTTGACTTCTGGAATGGCGAG
Organism: uncultured Verrucomicrobiae bacterium; assembly: GCA_963749035.1. Taxonomy (GTDB): domain Bacteria; phylum Verrucomicrobiota; class Verrucomicrobiia; order Chthoniobacterales; family JAATET01; genus CAVVKW01. The sequence goes on along the minus strand of CAVVKW010000004.1, from coordinate 1,329,009 downwards.
GCCGACGGCCTTGGCGGCTCCGGTGGTGGACGGGATGATGTTGATCGCGGCGGAGCGGCCACCTTTCCAATCCTTCTTCGAAGGGCCGTCGACGGTCTTCTGGGTGGCGGTGTAGCTGTGGACGGTGGTCATGAGACCTTCGTCGACGCCGAATCCTTCCTTGAGGAGAACGTGAACGACGGGTGCGAGGCAGTTCGTCGTGCAAGAGGCGTTCGAGATGATATGGTGGTTCTCCGCGTCGTATTTCTCGTGGTTGACGCCCATGACGATGGTGATGTCTTCGCCTTTTCCGGGTGCCGAGATGATGACCTTTTTCGCGCCGGCGTCGATGTGGCCCTGAGCCTTGGCGGCTTCGGTGAAGAGGCCGGTGCATTCGAGGACGATGTCGACTCCGAGGTCTTTCCACGGGAGGGCGGCGGGGCCTTCCTTGACGCCGAGGACCTTGATTGCGTTGCCGTCGACGTTGAGGACGTCGTCTTCTTCCAGCGACGAGTCGGATTTCGAGCTGCTGACTTCGCCTTTGAATGAGCCCTGGGTCGAGTCGTATTTGAGGAGGTAGGCGAGGTTGTCGGCCGGGACGAGATCATTGACGGCGACGACCTCGATTTCCTTGCCGAGAAGTCCTTGTTCCGCGATCGCGCGAAAGACGAGGCGACCGATGCGCCCAAAGCCGTTAATTCCGATTTTTGTCATGATGTTTTCTGTTTTTCAGTGGTTGGTTGAAAGTCCGATGGGCGGGAGTTAATCGGCGGAGTGGGGGAGCGTCAACTGCCAAACCGGCGAGCTTGGGCTCGCATTCCTTCGTCGAGGATCTGACGGGCGACGTCGTCGTGCGAGAGGCTGGTCGAGTCGATGCGGAAGTCGCTGACCGCTTCGTAGATGGGTCGGCGGCGAGCGAGGAGTTCGTCGAAGGTGGCGCGGGGGTCCTCGGTCTGAAGGAGGGGTCGGCGGCGGTTGCGCGAGACTCGCTCGAAGAGGTGGTCGGGATCGGCGTCCAGCCAAGCGATGACGCCGAGGGCGCGCAGGTGGGGATGGTTCTCCGGGCGGGTGATGATGCCGCCGCCGGTGGCGAGGACGATTCCACAAACGCCGATGAGTTCGGCGAGAACGCGAGACTCGATCTGGCGAAAGCCGGCTTCACCCACGTTGGCGAAGATCTCCGGGATGGGGAGACCGGCGGATTCGCTGACGAGTTCGTCGGTGTCGACGAAGCGGTGGCCGGTGGTGTCAGCGAGGCGACGTCCGACGGTCGACTTCCCGCAGCCCATGAATCCGGTGAGAACGAAGTTCGGCAGCACCGCCGAACTATAGCCGGGTCACGCTGCGGGCACGCGAACCTTTTTCGTCCTCGATGAGTTCGTATTCGACTTCCTCCTCTTCCTTCAGGGTTTTGAAGCCCTCCGTTTCGATGACGGAGTAGTGGACGAAGATGTCGGTGGGGACGCTGGGATCGACGATGAAGCCAAATCCTTTCTTGTCGTTGAACCACTTAACCGTGCCGCGTGCCATAAATCTTACTCGGTGCTCCGACTGCCTCTGCTCGTCCCTTGGATTACGATCCAGAGTCGACTATGAGGCGATGCCCGGGAGCGTCAATCGGTTAATGTTTTCATTTCCGTCTCATATCGTCTTACACACTGCGGCATGAAATCAGATCCACTCGTTGGCGTTGTCATGGGAAGCCGTTCGGATTGGGAAACCATGCGTGAAGCGTGTGCTTTGCTGAAAGCACTTAGCGTGCCACACGAGAGTCGAGTTGTGTCGGCGCACCGGACGCCCGATCTGCTGACCGAATACGCGAAGACGGCGGAGAGTCGGGGTCTGCGGGCGATCATCGCCGGAGCGGGCGGTGCCGCGCATTTGCCGGGGATGCTGGCTGCGCACACCTTGGTGCCGGTGCTGGGGGTGCCGGTGCAGAGTCGGGCGTTGCAGGGGATGGATTCGCTGCTGTCGATCGTGCAAATGCCGGCGGGCGTGCCGGTGGCGACGTTTGCGATCGGGGTGGCGGGTGCGAAGAACGCGGCGCTTTTCGCAGCTCAGATGCTGGCGGCGGAGGATGCGGAATTGCGGGCGGCGCTGGTGGCGTTTCGCAGAGATCAGACCGAGGCGGCGCTGGGGTCGGAGTTGGATTAGGAAATTAGAAATTTGAAATGCTGAATGAGAAATGGTGGGGCGCTGCGCGCGCTTTGGAGACGCGGGTGGTCGGGGCGGGGGGGGACGGTGTTCGCGAGGCGGCGGGGGTGCTGCGGGATGGCGGGTGCGTGGGGGTGCCGACCGAGACGGTTTACGGGTTGGCGGCGGACGCGTTGAGCGCGCACGCTTGCTCGGGAATTTTCGAGGCGAAGGGGCGGCCGCTGAGTGATCCTTTGATCGTGCACGTTCCGGAGGTGGGGTGGCTGGATCGGCTGACGGAGGTGGATGAATTGGGTCAGCGGTTGGCGGAGGCGTTTTGGCCGGGACCTTTGACGCTGGTGCTGCCACGGCGAGGCGAGGTGCCGGACATCGTGACGGCGGGGCAGGTGACGGTCGCGGTAAGGATGAGCGCCCATCCGGTGATGGCGGCGGTGCTGGCGGAGTTTGGCGGGCCGGTGGCGGCTCCGAGTGCAAATCGGTTTGGGCGGATCAGCCCGACGACGGCGGCTCACGTGGCGGCGGAGCTGGGGGGGCGGATTCCGTTGATCGTGGACGGCGGGGCGTGCGAGCACGGGATCGAGTCGACGATTGTGGCCGTGGCGGACGGGGCGATCACGGTGTTGCGAGCGGGGCCGGTGACGGCGGAGCGGCTACGGGAGTTTGCGCCGATTAGAGGGGCGGGGACGGGTGATGTCCCGGTGGTGCCGGGGGCGATGAAGAGTCACTACGCCCCGGCGACGCGGCTGGAACTCGTGGAGAGTGCTGCGGAGATGGGGGACCCGGACACGGCGGTTTTACTCTTTCGACCCAGGGAATTGACGGGATACGGAGCGGTGGAGGTGTTGGCGCCGACTGGCGATTTGCGCGAGGCGGCGGCGAATCTTTACGGGGCGATGCGGCGACTGGATGAGAGTGGGGCGAAGCGGATGGTTGCGGAGATCGTGCCGGGGGACGGGATCGCCGCGGCGATCCGGGAACGGATGGGGAAGGCGGCGGCCTGAGGATTCCACCCTGAGTTTCAGACAGGATTTACGGGATTTTAAGGATTTTTCTCTGAGGGGGCGGAGGGGACGAGGACGTAGCGCATGCCAGCGGCCTTGGCGGCTTCGATGCCCATGGGGGCGTCCTCGAAGACGAGGCAGTTCTCGGGTGGAACGCCGAGAGCCTCGGCGGCGGCGAGGAAGGGGTCGGGGTGCGGTTTGCCGCGTTCGGTGTCTTCGGCGCAGATGATGGCATCGAAGTAGTGACGGATCTCGAGGGCGTCGAGCGTGCCGATGACGAGTTCGCGGAAGCCGCCGCTGGCGACCGCCATGGGTGCGTGGCCGTGGAACTGGCGGACGAGGTCGATGACGGGCTCGATCGGAAGGGCTTCGGGGATGAGCTCGACGTAGTATTTTTCCTTGAGCGTGGCGGCTTCGTGCGGGTCCATCGTGGTGCCGAATCTCTCGTTGAGCTGGGAAATGATTTTGCGGGTGGGCGTGCCGCCCCAGGAGTAGAACAGATCTTCGGGGAACTGACCGCCGAGCTCGTCCATGGCTCGCTGCCAGGCGCGGTAATGGAGCGGCATGGTATCGGCGATCGTGCCGTCGCAGTCGAAGATGTAGCCTTGGAAAGGGTGGTCGGGGAGTTGGAGGTCCATCTGGGTGAATTGCGGATTGCGAATGTTGGATTGCGGATTGGGTGCGGCGACGCGGGTTTGTAGGGTGGGAGAACGCGAGATGCGATCACGGAGTTTGAGTCGATGAAGAAGAGTGACGAAATGGATGCACTGCCGCCGCCGTTGCCGGAGGTCTTGCCGGTGCCGGCGGGAACGCGGCGGGTGGCGGTGGACGTCGCTCGCGGCGCGGCGGTGTTGGGGTTGATCTTCGCGAATATCCAGGGTTTCGCTTCGAGTGAATTTCACTCGGTGTTCTTGACTGATCGGACGGAGCCAACGGTTGGGGAGGGGGCGTGGAGGCTGGCGTTGGAAGTGCTGGTGATTGGGAAGTGCGTGACGATCCTGGCGTTTTTGTTGGGGGCGGGGCTGGCTTGGCAGGAGGACCGGGTTGCCGCCGCGGGCGGGAGTTTCGCGCGACTCGTCGTGAGACGGATGGTCGTTCTTTTTTTGATCGGTCTCTTGCACCTGACGCTGCTGTGGTGGGGCGATATTCTGTGCGCCTACGCGTTGTTGGGATTGGCACTGTTGCTCGTCCGAAAGCTGAGTGCCGGGGGGCGACGGGTGTTGGCGGGGACTTGCGTGACGGTCGTGGTGCTCGGGCTTGGACTCGTGGGATTGCTGCCCTCGGAGGAAAATGCGGAGGTCGACGAATGGCTGGTGAGTCAGATCGAGAAGGTGGACGAAGCGTATCAGTCGGGTGATTTCGGGAGGATTGTCGTCGTCCGGTTTTTCGAAGCGCTGGTGATGCAGGGGATGACGTTGATCATGTGGCCTCTGTCGCTGGGGTTGGTCGTGCTCGGTTATGACGCGGTCCGGACGGGGTGGTTTCCCGACGGCAGTGAGTGGCAGCGGTGGCGGCTGGGGCGGTTGCTCGCGTTAGCGATTGCGGGGAGCGCGGTGGCGGCGTGGGGGTCGACGTTTCGACCGAATACCGGTGTCTGGTGGACGGTGTATTGCGTCGTCGGGTTTCCGGCCGCGTTGGCCCTCGCGTGGTGTTACCTGGTGGGTTTGTTGCACTGGGGAGCGCGCGGAGGACGGGGGGTGCGGGCCTTGTCGGCGGTGGGGCGGATGGCGCTGACGAACTACCTGCTACAAAGCCTCGTCGCTGGGTGGGTCTTTTACGGTTACGGGATGGGGTGGTATGGGGAAATGGGCCTTGGCGGTGTGGCTGCCGTGGCGGTGGGGATCGTGGCACTGCAACTGACGTGGTCGGCGTGGTGGCTGCGGAGTTTCCGTTACGGTCCGATGGAATGGCTCTGGAGAGTGGGGACTTACGCGCGCTGGGTGCCCGTGGCGCGCTGACGTGACGTCTCGGGGTTCTCGGGGTCGAGGCGGTGGACGCCTTTTGGACGGAAGCCGAGTGCGTCAAGCTGGCCGAGGTAGTCGGCGGCAATGCAGAGAATGCTGAGGCCCATCTCGGTGCCCTGGAGTCCCGGTTCGCCGGGGGGGTGAAAAGCGAAACCGCGGTCGGGAATCCAGCGTTCGAGCAGGCCGACGATCTGTCGCGTCACAAACTGCGTGGCTTCCTTGGCGCGGTGGTCCGTCTGCTTTCGGCAGAGCCAGAGCGGATGAATGACGTCGAGGAGGTCGCAGGCGTTGGCTTCGAAGCGGGTGAAGCGGTCCGTCTGGCGAACGTAAGCGAGGAGAGTATCGATGGTTGCCTCCGGGTGGGGCAGGGGGAGATCAAACTGGGCGTAGGTGCCTCGCGTGATCCGATAAAAGCCGTTGGTGGGAAGACGCCAGCCTTCCTCGGCGGTTGGCTCGCCCCAAAGGCCGGTGTGGGGTTGGGCGTGATTGGTTAGCCAGGTGAATAACGGTGAGGGGTCGAAGTCGGGGCGGTGATATTTCCGGTGGTGGTAGGTGGCGGTGGCGATCCCGTCGATCTGGCCGCCGGCGATCCAGGCGTTCGTGGCCCAAGGAAGGGTCTCGAGTTCGGCGACGAGGAGATCGGGCGTGAGATCGTCGAGGGCGGTGACGGGGTGAGGGAGGTAGCTGCCGAGGGTTTCGAGAGCGTAGCCGACGGCGAGGAAGTGGTAGTTGTTTTGGCGGGCTCGAAAGGGTCGCTTCGGGGTGGAATCGAACGTGCCGGTAGTGGGATCCTGACAGTCGGCGAGTCGACGGATGAGGTCTTCGCGGGAATGACCGGGGGGGACGCGATCGAACATGGCGGCGATCTCGACGGCGTCGCACCAGGCTCGAACGGTCGGCTCGCCCGCTTGCGAGTCGACGAATGTGCGCTCGCCCGCGACACTCGTCGTTTGAGCGTGGAGGACGGCAGGCCATTCGGTGCGCACCCGGACGCCGAAGTCTGTGAGTTGGGAAGCCAGCGCTAAGCGGTCGGAGCGGCGGGGTGCTCGGCGGTCGCGGATGACGCGAGCGGGGTTGCCCGCCACGACGCTGTGGGCCGGGACGTCACGGGTGACGACGGAGCCGGCGCCGATCACGCTGTGGGCGCGGATGGTCACGCCATCGAGGACGACGGCGTTGGCACCGATCCAGACGTCGTCTTCGATGCGGATGCCGCGGTAGGTGAGGGGCTGCTGGCAGATTGGTCGGTCCAGGTCCTCGAATCCGTGGTTCATCCCGTAGATCGCGACGTGGGCGGCGATGCGGACGTGCGAGCCGATCGTGACCGTGCCCGCAATCTGGGTGTAGGCGTTGACGGTGCAATGGTCGCCGAGGGTGACGCGTTCGCGGAGGACGGCACCCGCGGCGATGGCGGAATGGCTGCCGATCTTGACGCCGCGGTCGACGAAGGCGGACTCGGCGACGAATGACCCTTCGCCCAAGTCGACCTGGCGGTGTTCGCGCAGGACGGCGTGGTAGGCGGCTTGGGCGGGGGTGATCGCGTTCGGTATCGCCGTCCAGGGTCGGAACTCCTGGCTTTTGCGCTCCTCGCGTTCGATTAGCGCATCGTCGTCCATTGGCGATGTCGGCTTGCCCGCTTGCCGATCTTCCGATGAGCGACGAGAACCGCGGCTGCGAGGGCGACGAGAATCCACGTTTGCGGTTCCGGCACGGGAGTTAGGAAGGGCGAAAGCGCGGCGAGCTGCGGCGCCATGGACCCGTCGGCGAGTGGATTGACGCTCAGGGTGTAGCGATCGGTGCCGTCGGGGTCGTCCCACCAGGGGCCGCCGGCCCAGAGAGCCCAACCTTCCCAGACGTCGGCGTTCTCCTCGACGAATTCGATTCCGTTAAACATGGCCTCGACGCCTAGGTCAGAGTCGGGCGTGCCGTATTCGCCGAGAAAGCCGCGGTAGCCATTCGTCCGAAGCCAATCGGTGAATCCTGCGAGCTTCTCCGCACCGATGGTCGCGCTCTCGACCTGCGAGGTTGTCCCGGAGTAGTCGCTTTCGAAGCCGGGGTTGTTGTCGACGTATTGGTGAACTTCAAAGGCGAAGTTGTTGCCGGGGTCGACGATGTTCTTCATCGCAGACGAGTTGGGGGTGCCATACCAGTCCTGCTCCCAGCTGTGAGCGCCCGAGTAGCCGTTGCCTTGCACGAGGACGAGATTGTTGGCGCCGGTGTCGCGGATCGCGCCGAGGGCGAGGTTGCTAAAATTTACTACGCGTTCGCTGGCGAGATCGATCGAGCCGACGTCGAACGGCTCGTTCATCAACCCGAAGATGACGCCGTCGCGATTACCGAATTCGGTCCCGAGACGAGACCAAAGGTTTGCGAACGCGGCGTCCATCGTCGGCGTGCCCAGCACGAGTGTCTCGGTGGGGGTGAGGTAGCGGGCGTAATTATGAACGTCGAGGATGACATTGGCACCGAGCCCGGTGACGTGGTCGACGACGGAGGTCAGTCGGCTCAGCTCGGAGGTATCGAGGGTTCCGTTGAGTGATTGTTGGATTCGCTCCCAACGGAAAGGGATGCGGAAGGTATTCATTCCGACCCCGCGGAAGTAATCGAAGTCGGATTCGTCGGCGTAGAGGTAGTCGGTCCCGTAGGTCCCGGGCACTTGGTTGTCGGGGCTGGTGGGGCCGAAGTATCCGAACTCGGCGGCGGAGAGATTGACGCCGCGGTATTCGATCTCCGCCCCGAGTGGGGAGAGGAGCGACGCAAAAGCGAAAATCCAGGCCAGTGATCGACGTTTCACCGTAGGAAATCTCTCACGAGATATTGTTCGTCACAAGCAAGCTATCGTGAATGGTGAATCGCTCGACCATCCGGCGGTGTCGGGATGCTTTGACATTGGGCGAGGGCGTGGAAGTTTGGTCGGGATCGAACTTTGATGAAGGCGCGCTGGGAAACTCTATTGGTATTGGCTGCGAGTTTGTCGGTGGCCTTTGGGCAGGGTGCCCCGGGGCCGGCACCGGTGATCGTCGAGGCGTCGAAGCGGGAGGAGTTCGTGGATCGGGTGGAGGCGTTGGGGACGCTGCGGGCGAACGAGTCGGTGGACCTGATGGCGACCGTGACGGAGTCGGTGGTAAGAGTTGGATTTGAAGATGGCGAGCGGGTGACGAAAGGGCAGGTGCTCGTCGAAATGGTCGGCGCGGAGGAGGAGGCGCGACTGCTGGAGGCGCGGGCGGAGGCTCGGCAGGCGAAGCAGCAATACGATCGGGCGGTGCAGCTCTCGAAGTCGGGGGCGTCGTCGAAGTCGACCCTCGACGAGGCGAAGCGGGATTACGACACGGCGCGGGCCCGGTGGAGCGCGATCGAATCGCAGATCGGGGATTTCGTGATTCAGGCACCGTTCGATGGCGTGGTCGGGCTGCGGAACGTGAGCGTGGGGGCGATGATGCGGCCGGGGGAGATGATCACGACGATCGATGACGACAGCGTGATGAAATTGGATTTCACGGTGCCGTCGACGTTTCTGCCGGTGCTGGAGGCAGGTGTGCCGATCCGGGCGGGGGCGCGGGCGTTCCCGGGTGAGACGTTCGCGGGGGAGATTCGGATGGTGGGGAGTCGGGTGGATCCGGTGACGCGGTCGGTAACGGTGCGGGCGATGCTGCCGAACGAGGATCGGAAGTTGCGGCCGGGGTTGTTGATGACGGTGGAGGTTCTCAACAATCCGCGGGAGGCGGTGTCGGTGCCGGAGGAGGCGTTGCGTCCGGTGGGGACAAGGACGAACGTGTTGACGGTGGACGAGTCGGGTGAGTCCGTCGTGGTGAAGGAGCGAGAAGTGACGGTGGGAGCGCGACGCGGGGGGCGGGTGGAAATTTTGACCGGGCTGGAAGCGGGCGAGAAGGTGGTGACGCGGGGGGCGATGACGGCGGGTGACGGGGCGGTGGTGACGGTGACGGCGGTCGGTGAGGGGGGCGAGACGTTGGACGCTTTGCTGGAGAGGGCGGAGTCTGGGGGGGCGGTGGGCGCGGGCTCGGCGGCGGGCGGCGGAGCCCGGGAGTGAAGCTTTCAGACGTTTCGATCACGCGGCCGGTTTTCGCGGCGGTGATTTCGCTGCTCTTGGTCGCCTTCGGGGTGATCTCGTTTCTGCGGCTGCCGCTGCGGGAGTATCCGGACATCGATCCGCCGGTGGTGTCGATCGAGACGACGTATCGGGGGGCGTCGGCGAGCGTGATCGATACGCGGATCACGGAGGTGATCGAGGAGCGGATCGCGGGGGTGGAGGGGATCAATTTCATCGAGTCGGTGAGCGAGGACGGTCAGTCGCGGATCTCGGTCGAGTTCATCACGAGTCGGAACGTGGACTCGGCGGCGAACGACATTCGGGATCGGGTGTCGGGAATCTTGGACGATCTGCCGGACGAGGCGGACCCGCCGGACATTCAGAAGGTGGACGCCGATGAGGACGTGATCATGTGGTTGAATCTGTCGAGCGACCGCTTGAGCGTGCCGGAGCTGACGGATTACGCGGAGCGGTATCTGGTGGACCGGTTTTCGGTGCTGGACGGGGTGGCGCGGGTGCGGGTCGGCGGGGCGCAGACGTATTCGATGCGGATTTGGCTGGATCGGCGGGAGCTGGCGGCGAGGGGGTTGACGGTAGGGGACGTGGAGGAATCGTTGCGCGCGGAGAACGTGGAGCTGCCGGCGGGGAGCATCGAGTCGGAGGAGCGGCAGTTTACGGTGCGGGTGCGGCGGGCGTTTCGGACGGCGGGGGACTTCGAAGGGCTGGTGCTGGGTCGGGGTGAGGATGGGTATTTGGTCAGGTTGGGCGACGTGGCGCGGGTGGAGCGGGCGCCGGAGGAGACGCGGACGTTTTTCCGGGGGAACGGCGTGCCGATGGTCGGGCTGGGAATGGTGAAGCAGTCGACGGCGAACACGATCGACGTGGCGCGGGTGGCGAAGCGGGAGGCGGCGGAGTTGAACAAGTCGCTGCCGGAGGGGATGCGGATCAACCAGAGCTACGACACGTCGGTGTTCGTCGAGGGGGCGATCAACGAAGTTTACAAGACGCTGGGGATCGCGATCGGGTTGGTGATTTTGGTGATCTACCTTTTCCTGGGGAGTGCGCGGGCGACGCTGGTCCCGGCGGTGACGGTGCCGGTGTCGTTGGTGGCGACGTTTATCGTGCTGAACGTGCTGGGGTTCTCGGTGAATTTGTTGACGTTGCTGGCGCTGGTGCTGGCGATCGGGTTGGTGGTGGACGACGCGATTGTCGTGCTGGAAAACGTCTTTCGGCGGATGGACGATCTGGGGGAGACGCCGTTGGTGGCGGCGTATCGGGGGACGCGGCAGGTGGGATTCGCGGTGATCGCGACGACGATGGTGTTGGTGGCGGTGTTCGTGCCGATCGCGTTTCTGGAGGGGGATATCGGGCGGTTGTTCGCAGAGTTTGCGCTGACGATGGCGACGGCGGTGTGCTTCTCGAGTCTGATCGCGCTGACGTTGTCGCCGATGCTGGCGTCGAAGGTGCTGAAGGCGAAAGCGCGGTCGAACGGGTTGACGCGGATGGTCGATGCGGGGTTTCGGCGGGGGCAGGGTTGGTATTCGAAAACGTTGCGCGGGGCGATCCGGTATCCGGTGGTGGCGGTGCTGGCTTTCGTCGGCGTGCTGGCGGGGGTGTGGTGGCTGTATTCCGGGACGCCGTCGGAATACGCGCCGAAGGAGGATCGGGGGGCGTTCTTCGTGCTGGTGGATGGGCCGGAGGGTGCGAGCTACGGCTACATGGAGGAATACATGAGCGAGATCGAGCGGCGGCTGATGCCTTACGTCGAGAGTGAGGAGGCGATCCGGCTGCTGGTGCGGGCGCCGCGGGCGTTTGGGAATTCCAGCATCTTCAATTCGGGCATCGTGATCTTTGTGCTGAACGATTGGGCGGTGCGGCGGTCGGCGTGGGTGATCATGGACGAAGTGAAGGGGAAGCTGGCGGGGCTGCCGGGGGTGCGGGCGTTCCCGGTGATGCGGCAGGGATTTGGCGCGCGGATTCAGAGTCCGGTGCAGTTCGTGATCGGCGGGGGGACTTACGAGGAACTGGCGGAATGGCGCGACACGTTGCTGGCGAAAATTGAGGAGAACAATCCGGGGCTGGAGGCGCTGGATTGGGATTACAAGGAAACGAAGCCGCAGCTCGAGGTCGTCGTGGACTACGACCGGGCGGCGGAGCTGGGGGTAACGGTGAGTGAGATCGGGCGGACGCTTGAGACCATGCTGGGGTCGCGGCAGGTGACGACGTTCGTGGACGGCGGTGAGGAGTATGACGTGGTGCTGGAGGGTGAGCGTGACGATCAGCGGACGCCGGGGAGTTTGGAGAACATCTACGTGCGGTCGGAGCGCTCGGGGGAGTTGATCCCGCTGTCGAACGTGGTGCGGGTGCGGGAATTTGCGGATTCGACGACGCTGAACCGTTACAATCGGGTGCGGGCGATCACGCTATCGGCGAATCTGGCTGAGGGTTTGGCGCTGAAGGAGGCACTGGAGTTTCTGAACGGGCTGGTGCGGGAGAATCTGCCAGAGGGGGTGATCGTGGATTACAAGGGGCAGTCGAAGGATTTTCAGGATTCGGGCGCGTCGCTGGTCTTCGTTTTTGCGCTGGGGGTGGTGGTGGTGTTTTTGGTGCTGGCGGCGCAGTTCGAGAGTTGGGTGCATCCGTTCGTGATCATTCTGACGGTGCCGCTGGCGGTGGCGGGGGGGCTGTTGGGGCTGTGGCTGACGGGGGGATCGCTGAACATTTACAGTCAGATCGGGCTGATCATGCTGGTGGGGCTGGCGACGAAAAACGGAATTTTGATCGTGGAGTTCGCAAATCAGTTGAGGGACGAGGGGATGGAGTTCGGGGAGGCGCTGATGGAGGCGTCACGGGTGCGACTGCGGCCGATTTTGATGACGGGGATCACGACGGCGGCTGGGGCTATTCCGTTGATTTGGTCGTTCGGCGCGGGGGCGGAAACGCGGATGGTGATCGGCGTGGTGGTGTTGGCCGGCGTGATGGTGGCGACGTTCTTGACGCTGTTCATTGTGCCGGTGGGGTATTCGCTCCTGGCGCGGGGGACGGGGTCGCCGGGGGACGTGCGGCGGCAGCTCGAGGCGGAGGAGGCCGCTGGGGCGGGGTGACCGGCGACGGGTGACGGGTGACGGGTGACGGGCGACTGGCGACTGGCGACTGGCGACTGGTGACTGGTGACTGGTGACTGGTGGGGCGGCGGGTTGCCGTCCGTCGGGTTCGGGGGTGATTCTGCCGAGGCGGCTCGTGGGGACGATCGCCCGCTTTGAGTGAGTTTGCCTCCAGGCGGTGGTGGTAGGCGACGTCAGTGCGGGCGGTAGAACCTAAATGCAGATAATAAGCAAAAATAGGGGCGCGGACGTTGACGGGCATCCGTTTCACTTTCTGACTGCCTCGCGGAACGGGGTTCTTGAGCCGGGGTGGTCCCGGTCGCGGACCTTCCGGTAAATGCGGGTGCGGTAAAAAACGAACAAACGTGCAAACACCAACCGAAAAGCAAAACACAACCTGATGAAAACCAAAGTATCTAAAACGAATCGAACGCGCGCGGCCTTGTGCGCATTAATTGGCGGCACCGTGGCCGTCGCATCGTTGGCCACGATCCACGCGCAGGAAGCGTTTAGTTTCCCCGTTGAATCCGATGGCGGCGTGATCTCCGTCGAATGGGTCGGCGACGAAGCGGCTCGCGCTGGACAGAATTACGACTACACGCTGCGAGTGAAGAATTTATCGGGAAGTCCCGTTCACGACATCGTCGTGCACCAGAGCCTCCCCGCTTCCTTCCAGATCCAAAGCTCGAAGCCTGAGTCGCAGGAAACTTCGCGCGGAGTCAATGCGATGACGGACGATGCCCAAAAAATCATGCGCGAGGAATCCCAACAACGGCGAAGCCAAGCCGCCGATTCGGCCGAGCGTCAGATGGATGCCACTCCTGCGGCACAGAATGGCAGCGACGCCGTGAAGAAGCAGGGCGATCCCTCGAACAAGCAGCGGACCAAGGATCAAAACCAGAGCGTCCAGGGAAAAAAATTCAAAAAAGGTCAGGATCAGCAACCCCGTGAATACAGCTGGCGGGTTGGCGCACTCGACCCGGGCGAGCAGACGGAAGTCACCGTGAGTGGGTTGCCGCAGAGCGAAGGCAGCCTCGAGACCTGCGTTTGGGTTTCCTACCAGCCAACGCTGTGTCGGCAGATCTCGGTGGTTAAACCAGATCTCGAGCTTACCCAGCAGATCGTCGATCTCGAGGGGGAAGAGCGTGACATGTTCTACGCCTGCGAGGCGATCGTTGCTCGCTACGTGCTGACGAACAGCGGTAGCGGAACGACTTCTGATGCCACTATCTCGATTCAAGCTCCCGAGGGCTTCAAAGTGAGTGAGGGTGAAGGAAAGGAAATGAAGGTCGGCGCACTTGCTGCCGGAGAGACAGTCGAGCGCACCATCCGCTTTAACGCGGAGGAGACCGGGGACTTTGACTTGTCCGCCATTGCGACCACCGGTGATCTGAAGGCGCAGTCCCAGAAGTCGAACGTCGAAATCGTTCGTGCCGAGCTCGAACTCACGGTTCAGGTGCCGGAGACTGTTTACTTGGGCCGAAGCGTTACGTATCAGATCGAAGTTGAGAATACCGGTGACGTTCCGGCTCTGAACACGATCGTAACGATGCCAATCCCGGCGGATGCGCTCCGCTTCGTGAGCAACGGAGAGTTGGTCCCCGATAGCGCTGACGCCTTCCGGCTTGGGCGCATTGAAAGTGGTGAAAGTAAAACCTTCGGCGTCACCTTTGACCCGAGCGACGTTGGAAATATCGACGTCAAGGCCGTCGCCAGCGCATTTTGCGCGGTTGATGCCACCAAGGAAATTGCCACCAACGTGAAAGGAATCCCCGCGGTGCAGATCTCGGTGGTGGACCGTCAGGATCCGGTGAAAGTCGGCGAGGACACGGTTTACGAAGTTATTCTTCGGAACGAAGGCTCGGCTGATGATCTTGATCTCCAGCTGACCGGCAAACTTCCAGCCTCCCTCGAGTTCGTCGAAGCGACGGGTGACACGGATGTTTCCGGCGAAGGCGATTCGGTGAACTTCGGCATGCTCGAGAAACTCGGGCCGGGTGAAGTTGCGAGCTGGTTGGTGACCGTGAAAGGCAACCAGGAAGGTCGCGGGAACTTCTCCCTCGAGTTGCAGAGCGACTCCTTCAAGCGTGTCACAAGCTCTGAGCCGACGACCGTTTACTAACTTTAACGATCAGCACGACCCATTGGTCGGGCCGCAAGGTCTAAAGGAAGCGGTAGCCTCGCGAGGGGCTGCCGCTTTTTTTTCGGTTGCCAACCGTGACAATCCGAAAATTTGAAGGGAAGCGTTGCGTCGACCGCCCGAGAGGCACCGTCGATACCAGCGATCCCTGACAGCCCGTCCGTTTGGCTGTCTTGCCGGTGCGAATGGCGGTGGAGGTGTCGCATTCATAGTGAAACCCGCCCCCGAGTGAGGACTTATCTGAGCTGGGGAGAATCGATTTGACGTGGGGGATCTTTCCCAGCAGTCTGCGCGGCTCTTCTTTCGCATGCGTCACACCATTTCCGTCCTCGTTGAAAACAAATTCGGCGTTCTTGCCCGAGTTTCCGGGATGTTCAGTGGCCGCGGATTCAACATCGATTCTCTGAACGTTGGCCCGACTCTGGATCCGACGACGTCGCGGATGACGATCGTGGTTCGCGGGGACGATACGGTGCTCGATCAAGTGACGAAGCAACTCGACAAGTTGGTCGAGGTGATCGCGGTGGAGGATTTCCGCGACGAGGAATACGTGGATCGCGAGTTGCTGCTGCTGAGGGTGAAGGCGACGTCGAAGACGCGGGCGGAGGTCATGCAAATCTGCGATATTTTCCGGGCCAAGATCATCGACGTGCAGCCCGAGCGGCTGTCGATCGAGGTGACGGGGACGGAAAGCAAGATCAACAAGTTTCTCCTGCTCATGGACCGCTTTGGGGTGCTCGACTTGACTCGGACGGGCAAGGTCGCGTTGTCCCGGACGAACAAATGACTCACCGCGTTGGTCCGAGGCTCCGCGTCTCACTTCGCATTCTCAATCTCTAATCTCCAAAATTATGGCTGCTAAAAAAATCTACACTGAAAAAGACGCTGATCTCGGCGTGCTCAAAGGGAAAACCTGTGCCGTTATTGGCTTCGGCTCGCAGGGTCACGCGCACGCGCTGAATCTGAAGGAAAGCGGGGTCAAGGTGATCATCGGCTTGTATCCGAAGTCCAAGAGCCGCGCGGTGGCTGAGAAGCAGGGTTTCAAAGTTTACGACACGGGAGAAGCGGTGAAGAAGGCGGACGTCATCTTCGTGGCGGTGCCGGACACGAAAATTCCGAAGGCCTTCGAGGCGGACATTGCTCCGAATTTGGTCAAAGGCAAAACGCTGCTCTTCAGTCACGGGTTCGCCGTTCACTTCAAGACGATCGTTCCACCGGAGGACGTGGACGTGATCATGGTCGCGCCGAAGGGGCCTGGTCACATCGTGCGGCGGCAGTTCACCGAAGGAAAGGGCGTGCCCGCGTTGATCGCGATCTACCAGAACCCAAGCAAGAAGGCGAAGAAGGTCGCGCTGGCGTGGGCTCACGGCGTGGGCGGAACCCGCGGTGGTGTGCTGGAGACAACGTTCAAGGAAGAAACCGAAACGGATCTTTTTGGTGAGCAGGTCGTGCTTTGCGGCGGCGCGAGCGCGCTGGTGCAGGCCGGATTCGAAGTGCTGGTCGAGGCCGGGTATTCCCCGGAAATGGCCTATTTCGAGTGCCTCCACGAGCTGAAATTGATCGTTGATTTGATGAATGAGTCGGGGATCGCCGGCATGCGTTTTTCGATCTCCGAGACGGCGAAGTGGGGCGACGTGAAGGTCGGTCCGAAGATCATCGACGCCAGCGTAAAGAAGCGGATGCAGAAGGCGCTCAAGGAGATTCAGAACGGAAAATTTGCGAAAGAGTGGGTCGCCGAATACGAGAACGGCTATCCGGAATACGATCGCCTTCTCAAGGAAGGCGCGAACCACCCGATCGAGAAGACGGGGGCTCGGCTTCGCGGTCTGATGCCTTGGATCAAGAAGAAGAATCTCAAGGGCGCGCAGGCGGCTTATTGATTCGCTCCGCGACGTCGGATGTTTTCCGACCTTCTTCGCAGATCGATTTGGTAACGCGCCCCGAATGGGGGCGCGTTATTTTTTGAGCGCGTCGCGGATTTCCGTGAGGAGCACGATCTCGTCGGGCGGGGCAGTGGTCGGTGGTTTTGGCTTCGCCTCTTCTTCTCGTTTGATGCGGTTGATGACGCGAACGATCATGAAGATGCAGGCCGCGACGATGAGGAACTGGAGGACGGTGTTGAGGAAGGCGCCGTAGGCGATGATGCCGAAGGGGCGGGCGGCCGCGATGTCGGCGGCCTGCGCGGCGGACTCGTTGAGCGGCAGGTAGAGGTCCTGAAATGGGACTCGGTCGGTGATGAGATTGATGGGAGGCATCACGACGTCTTGGACGAGTGAGGTGACGATCTTTCCGAAAGCACCGCCGATGACGACGCCGACGGCGAGGTCGATGACGTTGCCGCGGGCGATGAATTCTTTGAATTCGGTAACGAGACTCATGAGCGTGGGTTTACATCATTTGGCGTAGCGTTGGGACATCGCTTTTGTGGCCTCCGCAATTTTTCGCCGGAGGGCGGCGGGGCGGAGGACCTCGGCGTGAGCGCCCCAACCGAGAATCCAATTTTCCAGATCGGGTGCGGGTGACACCTGGATCGAAAGTTCGGCGCTGCCGTCGCGGTGGGGCTTGAGTTTTTGCGTGGCGTGCCACTGGCGTTCGCGCGCCAGTCGGGCGGCGAACGCGTCGAGGCGAACAACGACGGTCTGGACTTCACCGCTCTGAAAGGCAGAGAAGCTGCCGGAGAACATCTCTGAGACCGAGAAGTCAGGGGGGCGTTTGAAGGTGGCACCGGTCGGTTCGACGGTGCTGAGGCGGGCGATCGCGAAGGTTCGGATCGCGTCGCGGTCGACGTCGTGTCCGATGAGATACCACTGGTTTGCGAGGCAGCCGAGGTGGTAGGGGCGAACGTGCCGGCGGGCAAAGGTTTCGCCCCGGAGGGACTGGTATGTGAAAGTGACGGCGTGGTGTTTGAGGACGGCTTCGGCGAGGGTTTGGAAGGCGTCGAGTTCGGTGACGGCAACACCTTGCGGGCGAAACGAGATGGCTTCGGTGAGCTCGTGCAGGGCAATGCCGCTTTCGCCTTCGAGCCCGGCGGCGAGTTTCGAGAAGGCTGACTGAAGCGGCTTCTCGAAGGCGGTCCCGCGGTATTGCTCGACGGCTTTTTGCGCGATCAGGAGGGCGACGATCTCGCCGTGGCTGACTTGGACCGTTGGGAAGCTGGAGACGGATTCCGTGTAGTAGAAGCCGTGTTCGATGCGATCGTAGGCGATCGGGAGATCGAGTTGATCGCGCATGAAGTCGACGTCGCGCTGGATGGTCTTGGCACTGACTTCCATTGAGCGCGCGAGCCGCTGGCAATTGGGGAATGAGTCGGCCAGGAGAAGGTTGTGGATCCCGAGCATCCGGTTGAGCGGCGGGCGGGAGGTTTTGGAAGTTTTCGCAAATTTTTCGGGCATAGGACCACGGATGTCCTATGCCGGTCGGTAGATTCGCACGAGTATGAAAACACTAAACATCACTTCGTTGTTGAAAGCTCTCCGTCCAGCCAGTGCCATCTACCAGCAATTGGAACTCCCGCTCTCGGGGCGTGGATTGACCCGGCGGGAAGAGACGTCGCTATTGCGGCTGCGAAAACTGCGCGAGCGCGTGGCGATGCTGTGAGCGGCCGTCCCGCCGGGGTGTTGCCGAGACTTGCGCCACTCCGGAAGGCGTCCGGCTGGGATGAGGAGCTGACGCTAAACGGTGAAGTTCGAGCGGGGTTTGAAACTCCGAAGGAACGGAAGGATCAGATTGGTGGGGTTTCGACGCAGCCGCAGGTGACCTCTCGAAGCTCCCGGAGAGAGTCGGTGTTCACGTTGTTGACCGGTTTTGAACGATGGGCCCGACCGCGTCGATCGTCTTCAGGACGGATCACGAGGATCGTCGGGTTCGCCTAAATTTGACGTGGTTCGGTCACGAGTAAACGCCACGACGAGCTCCGGCCCGGTGGACCATGGTTCGCCTTGGTAGCCGCCAAAGCGATCGATGATTTCAAAACCGTAAGATTGAATCAGAGTCAGGAATTGTTCCGGATACCAGACGCGCATGGATATTTTAAGAATGGCCTCGTCCGTTTGCTGACCGGACGCGTTGAATCGCTGGTAAATCAACTCTGGATAAAGGATGAGGGGTTGCTCGCGGTAGCGCGTGCAGATGTCGGCGATCTCGACCGTGTCGGTTCCATCTCGTCTGATCGAGCTCGGTTGACTTCCATCGCGAGAATCCCAGAAGGCCTTGAGTTGTTGCACTGGGCCACGGGGACAGAAGGTGTTCAGAATGGCAACTCCACCCGGTGCGAGGTGCGTGCTGATGCATTGCATCAATCCGTCGATTTGCTCGTCCGTCTCGAGGTTCTGCATCACGCGGAAGGGCGCGATGATCAGGTCAAACGGCGGCCCGAGGCGTGTGACGTCGAAGGCCGTGATGTCCGCAATTTGCACGGTCGCTTTGGATGGATCGAACCCAATTGCAGCGAGCTTCCGACGACAGATTTCCAGCATGTCGGATGACTCGTCCAGACCGTGCACGTAGCGGGCGCGTTCGGCTAAGGGTAGGAGGACCCGACCCGTTCCACAGCCTAACTCGAGCACCCGCGTTCGCGAAGTCACGCGTGAACGGTAAAAGCCCACGTCACCCGGGGGCGGGTTGCAAAATCTGTCGTAATACTCGGCGGCGGTGCGGCGGCTTTTCCTGAGGAAGGTGCCGGTTTTTTGGCGCGAGCTCATAATTCTTCGCGGTGAAGGTTGGAGAGCGGGGTTCGAATGTTCATGTAATTGGAACGTGCGGATGGAGGGCTTGCTTTAACCGGAACCATCTCGCTGGAATGACCAAAAGGGTCGCCCGGAAAGTGATGAGGGAATCTTGCGGGAGGATTGGATCGACGCGTCCCGGTGGTGCCCAAGATTTCTGCGGGAATCGTTGTTCGATGAAGATGATTGCGAGCACTTTCCCCGGGGATGGTCCATTCGGCCTAATGTTCGTTACCCCGGTAGATCCACATGGGTTCGGTATCTCCGGCCCGCGTGAATCCGCATTTCTGATAAAATTCGACGGCACCTCCGTCAGCAACGATCATCTGCTGATGAAACCCGGCGTATCGAGACGTCAGGATTCGCATCAGTTTGCTACCGATTCCTTTTCGCCGGTAAGTCGGCAACACCAGGAGATGCGGATAATAGACGACCAGACGTCCGTCCGACAGCGTGGTGGCCAACCCCACGAGCCGGTCACCGTCCCAGGCCGAAACAATCGAATGTGAAGCTCTCACGGCGTCGGTTAGCTCGGGGTTACCGGCCGCCGACCAGCCATTGGCGGAATAGAGGGCGACCACCGCTGCGGCGGGAAGGTCCCGCGTATCGCGGAACTGAATATCCTGAGACGGGCTTTTCTCCGCCTTGGCCGCAAGTTCGGTTCGCAGGATGCCGTAGGTGATCATGTCGCAGGGGATGCCGTTCTTGATAACGTGCAGGCGCAGCGTTCCCTCACGGGTCATCCCCGCTTTTTCCATTGCCCGGCCTGACGCCACGTTGCCGGATAGATGCCTCGCCATCACTTTATTGAGCGGGAAGCTCTCGAAAGCGTAATCGATGACCTCCTGCGCCGCTTCGGTGCAAATTCCCCGCCCCCAGAACGGCCGTCCGATCCAGTATCCCAGCTCGCCAACTCGATTTTCGAGGTCCAAATCGAGTCCGATCGCTCCGTAGAATTCGCCCGTGACGGAGCGAATCGCGAAAACAACGTTCCGTTGGTCCAGATACTGAGGCAGGTGCGAGGCGATCCATTCTTCTGCCGCGCCAGATGGGTAGGGATGCGGGACGTTGAGCGTCGTCCGCGCGATCTCCGGGTCGCCGGCATACCTTTGAACGAGCCGTGCGTCGTCCTGCGCGAACGGCGTGAGTTGGATGCGTCGGGTCGTGAGCGTTGGGATCATCGAGTCGGCGGTAGAAATTCGTGAGTGGAGGGGCCGGGAGAATCGACCTTTTCGAACTTCCCGTATATCCGGGTCGCGCGTATCAACTTAATTAATATTGGAGGGGATTAGAATCGATGACTGACATTCGCAGCGGAGTAGAATCGATCTTTTCGTACATCGCCCGGACCGCGGAGATGGTCGATGGGGGCTACCGGTGGAGGACGCTCAATTACGCGGACCAGCCTCAATATCACTTTTGCATCTTCAACGGAGTCGCTGGTATCGCTCTGTTTCTTCGCGACTATTACCTTTTCACCGAAGATTATCGGGCGCTCGATCTTGCGCGAGGTGCCTTGAGATGGTGTGAATGCTCGCATCCGGTCGAGGGCGATTTCCAACGTGGCGTCTATCTAGGTCGGACGGGTGTCGCTTACGCTCAACTTTACCTCGCTGAATTCAACCCGGACGAGTCCGTTCCAGAATTCTGTCAGTCCAACGCCAGTCGTCTCCTTGATGAGCCTCCGGGACCGGTGATCGATTTTCTTGGAGGGGAAGCTTCGAATGGTTGGTATCTCCTCAAGCTGTGGGAGAAGACCGGTGATGATCGACATCTCCAAGGTGCAGTCCGGTGCGGGAGTTGGATCTCAGAGCATCTGACGCGCAATGAATTGGGGACCCACTGCCTGATTCGTCCGGACGGCGGTATGGGGACGACGGCTTACCTGGGACTCAGTCACGGCATTGCCGGTGTGGCGTATTTCTACTCGCTCCTTCACCGAGCAACGCGTGACGAGCAGTGGCTGAGCATCGCCAGAGAGCTTCTCAACACGCTCATCCAGCACGCGACACCGGCGAAGGGTGGACTCAATTGGGCGCCGACGATCGGCGGGTCAGAATTGTCGCGTTGCCAATACAGTCACGGCGCGTCGGGCATCGGTCTGGTCTTTTGCCTTCTCGCGTCGGTTCTGGAGGATACTAAGCTTTTGGCCGTGGCCGAACGGGCGGGGGAGGCCGCGTATCGCTACGGAGATTTTCGCTCCAATCCGACTCTGTGCACGGGAGTCGCCGGCAGCGGTCAACTTTTCGTCGAACTCTTTCGGGCCACTGGCGATAGCAAATGGCGGGACCGGGCACGAGAATTCGCGCGAATGGCGATCGCTTACAAGTCAGCCGGAGACGGCGGCGACGAATGGCCGACGGACACGGCCGGGCTCAGCTCTCCCGATTACACCTACGGTGCCGCGGGGACGGGGCATTTCCTTCTCCGCGCCCTACATCCGCATAAATTTAGTCTGCCACTTTTCTGAAGGCGTCGCTGCGCTCCTGAGGTAGGATTGCCTTGCAGGGGCCAAGGCTGCACGGGAAGCCCTTTGGGTATTGAGGCTTTCCGCTTCGCGGAATGGTGCTCGAACGGCGTTCTCATCCCACCTCCATCGCTGCGCTCCTGAGGTAGGATTCGAACCTAACCTCCAAGAGGAGTAAAAGATGCGATGTGACGAAACTTGTGACGAAGAATCTTGACACTATGCGGCAACTTGCCGCTACCCTCTATGCGTGCCGCCAACAGGACCGACCCTCCCTGCTCTCCCAGAATCTGCCCAAACAATCGCAGACGTGATCGGAAGAGACCTGACTCTCAAGCTCGCTGGAGTGGCGAGACACCGGGCGGTATACGTCCCCCGGAACATGCCCGAAAACCACTGGATAACCGCTATCGTCGGGAGAGAGGCAGCGGCAAAGCTCTCCAAGATATTCGGCGGCGAACTCCTCACCCTCGCTCGATGCTCGTGCATCGCGAGGCATCGTCGTGACCGCCAAATTTATCAGGCTCACAAGTCAGGGCTTCGTCGGCGCGAGATAGCAATTCTTGTCGGCGTCAGCAGTGAAACGGTGCGGCTTCGGCTCAAGTCCTTAGCACAAGGCAGGGCTGTTCAATAATGACTACATCATTCCGCTTCTGTCGCTTCTTGACCACCCACCCCCCCGATAGGTTCTTCCGGGGGCGGGCGCAGGCGGGTAGGCGGACAACCTTGAGTTCCCGCTAGATAATTATGGCGAAACTGCCATTTGGATTTGGTGACCGTCAGCATCAAAAAAGGAGCGAGCGTTGAATGACTTTAGTTTCGAGCAAGCAGATATCCGAATTGCTAGGGATTACAGTTTCAAGAATAGAGCAGCTCGTAAATTCAGGCATTCTTCCGCGAGAGGCGAGAGGGAAATACCCTCCCGCCGCTTGCGTTCAGGCCTACATCGCCTATCGAGAATCGCTGGTTCGCGAATCCGAGAACGTGAGCGCAGCGGATTACGAGAAGCATCGGGCGCGATTGACGAAGGCTCGAGCGGACAAAGCGGAGATGGAGGCCGTGGCGTATTCGGGGGAATTCCACCATGGCGCGGAGACAGCCGAAGTCGTCGGGGAAATGCTGGCTCGATTTCGGTCGAAGGTGTTGGCTGGTCCGGCGATTTCCGCGCCGAGAGTCGCGGACGTGATGGATGCGAGTGTGTGTCAGGAAATCTTAATGGAGGCCGCTCACGACATGCTTGTCGAAATGGCGGGGGGCTATGACGGCGAGGAAGTCGTTGCTCGCTTTAATGGCCGCAATCGCGTTGGGGATGAGGCCCCCGCCGAAGAGGACGTTGAGCCAGTGGAGCGACCAAGTTCGCCGGTTAAGCAGCGAGGCAAGCGCGGAGCCGGGAAGGTGGCGAACAAGCCGGGCTGAGTTTCAACGCGGCATTCTGGATGCAGTAAGCGATCCTCGGAACAAGCGGGTTTGCTTCATTAAGTCGGCTCAGATTGGGGCGACTGAGATCCTCAACAATGCGTGCGGGTTTTTCGCGGAGCAGGATCCATCGCCGATTTTGGTCGTTCAGCCGACGACGGAAATGGGGGAGGCTTGGTCGAAGGATCGGTTTTCGCCGATGGCTCGGGATACGCCCGCGTTGGCGGCTTTGTTCGGGAGGAGGGCGAGGGCTTCGGGGAGCACGATCACTCACAAGACCTTCCCTGGCGGGCACCTGACGGTGGCGGGCGCGAACTCGCCCGCCTCGCTGGCGTCCCGTCCCGTCCGGTGCGTTTTCCTCGACGAGGTTGACCGCTACCCGGCGAGCGCCGGGAGTGAGGGAGATCCGGTCATGCTCGCGATCAAGCGCGCGAACAATTTCTGGAACCGGCGGATCTACATTTGCTCGACGCCGACGATCAAAGGGTTCTCGCGGATCGAGAAGGAGTGGGAGAAGTCGGACAAGCGACGATACCACGTTCGCTGCCCGCACTGCGAGCATGAGCATCATTTGCAGTGGGCGAACGTGCGGTGGGGAGAGGACACGCCCGCGCAAGGGGACCCGGCGAAGGCGATGCTGCAATGCCCGGACTGCGAGGCATTCTTTTCCAACTCGCAGAAAAACGAGGCCGTGCGCGTTGGGCGCTGGATCGCGACGGCGGACTTCGTCGGCATCGCGGGATTCCACGTCAACGAACTGTATTCGCCTTGGAAATCAATCGGGGACGTCGCTTCGGAATTCCTGCAGGTCAAAGATGATCCCTCCCAACTGCAGGTCTGGGTGAACACCTCGCTCGGTGAGACGTGGGAGGATTCGGGCGAGACTGTGAGCGAGCATGACCTTTTCTCGCACTGCGAAAAGTATCCGGCGGAGGTGCCGCGCCGAGCGCTGATTCTGACTGCCGGAATTGATACGCAGCCGGATCGGCTGGAGTGCGAGGTGGTCGGTTGGGCCGGGGGCGAGGAGAGTTGGTCAATCGATTACCAAGTCTTTCATGGCGACCCGGATATTGCCGAAGGACAGCAGGGGAGTCCTTGGCCGGGATTGACCGACCACCTCCGGCGGGCGTGGAAGCACGAAAGCGGCGTCGAGATGACGGTAGCCGCTTCGTGCGTGGACTCCGGCGGACACAACACGCAGGCCGTTTATAACTACGCGAAGAAACACCGGGGAATGGGCGTCTTCGCGATCAAGGGACAGGGCGGCGAGGGGTTGCCGATTGTGGGGAGTCCGATGCGGCGGCGCTCGGGGAAGAAGACAAAGCGACCGACAGACGTTTACATGGTGGGCACGGACCCGGCGCGATTGACGGTGATGCGACGCCTCAAGATCAACGAGCCGGGGCCGGGATACTGCCACTTTCCCGAGGGGCGAACGCTGGATTATTTCCGTCAACTCTCCGTTCTCAAGGCGGTGACCAAATACGTGAAGGGGTTTGCGCGAATCGAGTGGAGAAAGGCGGAGGGGCAGCGGGCGGAGGCTTTCGATTGTCGGGTCTACGCCTTCGCCGGCCTGATGCTGGCGTCGCCGATGTTCGACAAGTTGGCGTTTCGCTTGAAAAATCGGATTGAGGAATTGACGGCAAAACCGAAAAAGCCGGAACCCGACGAGAATCACCCGCTGATTCCGCAGCAAATTTCCGCACAAGACCAGCGGGAGGAAAAACGGAAAGGTGCGCGGACTCGATCCCGTCGCACACGCGGCGGTTTCGTCAACGCGTGGAAATGATGGTGTCGATTGTAGCTGGCGAGACGTTCACCGCGCGGATCTGCGCGGCAGGGACTGGCGTGATCGCTTATTTTCGGGGGCCGTCGTCACACGATGTCAACGCCATCGCGGTCGGAAATGATTGGGAAATCAGCGCCGACACGTCGGGATGGGAGCATGGGGAATATCGCTGGCAGGCGTGGGTGACTCTCGGTGGTGGCGAAAAGAAGGCGGTCGCAGATTATCCGCTGACGGTGCGCGCTTCGTTGGTGGAAACCGAGGCGAAGATTCAGAAGACGCGAGCAATGGACGTCGTCGAGAAGCTCGAAGCGATGATGGCAGGCGGCAACATCGCCGAGGGCGTGAAGCGCTACCGAATCAACAACCGCGAGCTGGAAAATTACAGCGTCGCGGAGCTTTTGAGTTTGCTGAAATACTGGCGCGGGCGACGCTCTGAAGAGCGCCGGAAAGAACTCGGGAATTCTTCGCTGGGTCGGCGAATCGCGGTTCACGTCTGATGGGAATTCGTTCGTTTCTCACGGGTCAGTCGGATCCTCCACCGCCGAAGCTGGGGCGATCTAGCCAGCCAGGGAGTCGCAAGTTTTCTGCTGGGCGCACGATGGCGCGGATGCTTCAAGCAGCAGGGACCGGGAGGCTCGAGGCGAGCTGGGACACACAACCTCAGACGGCGGACGCGATTGTCTTCCAGGATTGGGGGCCGACGGTCGCGCGCTCGCGGCAGATGTGCGGCGATTCGGATCACTTCCGCAAATTCCTTCAGCTCTGCCGCGACAACATCGCGGGTCCGGAGGGATTTAAGTTTTCGGCGAACATCAAAGATCCCGACGGGAAAATCGACAGTCCCGCCAGTAAAGCGATCGAGGCCGCGTGGCGTGATTTCTCATTGCCCGGAAGCTATGAAATCGGCGGGACGATGAGTCGGGCCGACACCGAGCGCCTAGCGATTACGTCCGCAGCTCAAGACGGCGAGGCCATCGGCGTCATTCGGACAGGCGACACTGCCGGGCCGTGGGGAATCTCCGTGCAGATGGTCGACCCGGTGAGGCTGGATCACCGGCACTACGAACAGCTCTCGAATGGAAACACGATCCGGCATGGCATCGAGTTCAACGCCGACAACCGCCCCGTTCGGTATTGGTTCAAGAATTTCGACGAGCGGATGATGGGCTACATCACCACGTCACGGACGGAATACACCATCGTCGACGCCTCGAACGTCCTCCACTGGTTCGTGCCGGAGTTGATCGGTCAGAAGCGTGGCTTGCCTTGGACTCGCACGGCGCTTTGGCGTGGCCGTATGCTCTCGGGATTCGAAGACGCGGCGCTGGTGAATGCCCGCGTGGGAGCCGCGAAGATGGGCATGTTCCGCGATCCCGACGGCGATGATGATTTTGACGAGGACGATCTTCCGATGGATGCGGAAGCGGGCGTTTTCGAGAACATCGGCAGACGGGAAATGGTAAATTGGAATCCCCAGTTTCCCGACCAGATGTTCGAGTCGTTCAGCCGGTCGATTCTGCGATCTCTGGGCGTTGGACTCGGCGTGTCCTACCACAATCTTTCCGGCGATTTGACGAGCGTGAATTTCTCTTCGATCCGGCAGGGCGCTCTGGACGAGCGGGAAGTCTGGAAAGGCTTGCAGGAGTCGTTTTTGACTCGCTGGTGCTGGCCACTTTACGTGCGTTGGCTGGAAAGAGCGTTGCTCTCGCAGTCCATCCGAGTCAACGACAAGCCACTGCGATTCGAGCGTCTCGACAAGTTCAAGCAGGTCGCGTTCAAGGGGCGACGCTGGTCGTGGATCGATCCGAGCGCGGAGCAGTCGGCGAACGAGAAGGCCGTCGCCCAAGCGTTCACGTCGCGCTCTCGCGTGATCGAGGACATGGGGAATGATCCGCAGGATATTTGGGACGAGATAGAGCGCGAGGACGCGGAGCTTGAGCGGCGCGGCATCGTGACAGCGGCACCCGCCGGGACCGCTCCGCCTCAAGAGGGGAAGCAAATTCCCGCACAAGACCAAAAAACGGATGACGCGTAAAAGTTCCGACCGTGCCTCAAGTCTCGCACAAAATCAGTCAGCTCATCGGTGGAGAGTTTCACCGGGCGTTTGGCATTGGCTCGATTGACGCCGACAAGCGGACCATCGAACTGGCCTTTTCGTCGGATGCCGAGATTCAACGTTGGCCGGGTGTGATCGAGGTGCTCTCGCACGAACGCTCCGCCGTCGGCCTTGATCGAATCGCGGACAATGGCCCGCTCCTTTTCAATCACGATCTTGACCGCCAAATAGGCGTCATCGAAACCGCACGAATCGACGCGGACGGCAAGGGGCGGGCAGTAGTCCGCTTCGGAAAGTCGTCTCTCGCGGAAGAGAAGTGGCAAGACGTTCAGGACGGAATCCTGACGAAGGTGTCGGTGGGCTACCGAATTCAGGAAGTCAAGATGACCGAAGAGCGCGACGACGGGAACGACGTGTTCAAGGTCACCCGCTGGGAGCCTTATGAGGTCTCTCTCGTCACCGCACCCGTCGACCCATCGGTTGGCGTGGGACGCTCACAAAATCAAGAACCGAAACCGCAAACTTTCAAACGCAGCAACATCATGAACCGAGAACAAATCATCGCGCTCCTCACCAAGCGCGGCATCACGATCCCCGACAGCGCCGACGACGCGACCCTCTCGCGTATGCTGGTCGACTCCGAGCCGAAGCCTCAGAAAATCGACGTGGAGGCCGAGCGCAACGCCGGTCGCCAGACCGAACAAGAGCGCGTCCGCTCCATCATGGAGACGGGCCGGAAATACAAGAAGCCCGATCTCGCGCAAAAAGCCCTCGAAGAGGGGAAGAGCGTCGAGGAATTCCGCCAGATGCTTCTCGACGCAGTGGACGGCGACAACAAGGCCATCATCGACGGCAGTAAGCCCATCGGGTTGAGCGAAAAGGAGGCTCGCGGATTCTCGTTCGTGAAGTTGCTCCGCGCGCTGACCGATCCGCAGAATCGGGGATTTCGCGAAAGCGCGGCTTTCGAGATCGAGGCTTGCGAGACGGCTGGCTCGTCCTCTGCCCGCGCTGTGCGTGGAACCATGATTCCGGTGGACGTGCTCACCACGCCTCTCCAGCCGATGGAGCATCGCGCGACCAATACGGTCTCGATCAAGTCGGGCGCGGGTTACACGGGCACCGGCGGCAACACGGTCGAGACTCGGTTGCTCTCCAGCTCGTTCATCGATCTTCTCCGCAACCGCACGGTGCTGATGCGCCTTGGCAGCGAGTTGACCGGCCTCGTCGGAGACATCGACATTCCGAAGCAGGTTGGCGGCACCACCGCCGCGTGGATCGGCGAAGACGAAGACGCCCCGAAAGACGACGTGAACTTCGGCCTGGTGCAGCTTCGCAATCACACGCTCGCCGTGTATTCCGAAATCACCCGCAAGATGCTCATGCAGTCGTCGATTGGCGTCGAGGCGCTCGTCCGCTCCGATCTGGCCCGCGCGATGGCTCTGGCTGTCGATTCGGCTGGGTTCTACGGCGACGGGACCGGCAACGCGCCCGTCGGCATCGCCGAGACGGTCGGCATCAATGCAGTCGATTTCGTCGGCGTTCAACCGACGTTCGCG
Organism: uncultured Verrucomicrobiae bacterium; assembly: GCA_963749035.1. Lineage (GTDB taxonomy): Bacteria > Verrucomicrobiota > Verrucomicrobiia > Chthoniobacterales > JAATET01 > CAVVKW01. The sequence continues at coordinate 1,300,611 of CAVVKW010000004.1, read as the reverse complement.
GAGTTGGTCGCGATGGAGACTGCCATCGCGCTCGACAACGCGGATGTGGATTCCATGCGATACGTCGGAAATGCCGCTCTCCGAGGCCATGCCAAGACCACGAAAAAATTCGCGGACTCCGAAGGCACTCTCTGGGAGTCCGGGAATCAGCTCAACGGCTATGGGGCCGATATCACGAATCAAGTCGCTACCGGCGACGTGTTCTTCGGAAACTTCGCGGATCTCATCATCGCGATGTGGGGCGGACTCGACATCACTGTCGATCCTTACACGCATTCGACGAAGGGACGTATTCGCATCGTCAATTTCCAGGACTTCGACTTCGCGCTCCGGCGTCCGGCGTCGTTCTGCTTCGGTCAAAAACCCGCCTAATCGCTTGGGGTAGGGCGGGGCGATCGGTTTTCTCCGGTCGCCCTGCCTGTCCTAAATCCACAAATCAAAACATGAAAATCAAACTCCTCTCTGGTATCCGGCTCGCCGGAAAAACCGCGAAATCTGGCGACATCGCCGAAGTTTCCGACGCCGTTGGCATCGATCTCATTTACCGAGCGAAAGCGAAAGCGATGAGCGAGAAAGCCGAAGAAAATGCCGAGCCGGAATCCAAGAAAACGGACGAGCCGCAGAAGTCGGACGACAAGAAATCCGCCGACAAGAAGGGCAGCAAGTAACGCGCTATGGATCGGGCGGGCATCATCGAGACGCAGCGACGGGTCGGAACCGAGCCGGACGGCTTCTGGGGGCCGAAATCCATCGCCGCGTGTCAAAAGCACCTACTCGGGATGATGCCGAAGAAATCGCCTTTTCCGAAACAGTCGGACGTGGCGGATTTCTACGGACGGCACGGTGAGCGCGGGGGATTCACGCCCCCGACGAAGCGGATCGACCTTCCGTTTCCGATTTTCTACGAGTGTCAGCCGGTGTCTCGGCTTCTCCCGCACGAGAAGTGCGCGGACTCGCTATTGTGCGTCTGGCAGCGCCTCGCGGAGGTGTTTCCGGCCGTCGAGGATCGTCGGGCGGCCGGGATTCTCACGTATGACGGCCTCTACAATCCGCGAAAGATGCGTGGCGGCTCCTCGTGGTCAATGCACTCGTGGGCCATCGCCGTCGATCTGGACGCGGGACGCAACGGCAACCGTGAATCGTGGCCCGTTTCGGCATCGATGCCAATTCAGGTGATGGAATGCTTTGCGAAGGAAGGTTGGACTTCCGCCGGAGCTGCGTGGGGCCGAGACGCAATGCACTTCCAGGCAACGCGATGGTGAATCATGGCGTGGAATGAAAATCTTGGCGTGTTTTTCTCCGGCCTGGATCGAACGTCGGCGCTCTTCACGGTCGACGACGAGACGACGCTCGAAGTTACCGGATATTTTGATCGCGCTTGGTATGACGCCTCCGTTGGCGAGACTGTCCTGGACGCCACCTCGCCGCGATTCACGTGCGAGCTTGCGCCAATCCACGAGGTAAGGCGGGAAATGGCCGTCACCATCGACGGGGAGGCGTTTTCAGTGATTGAGGTCCAGCCGGAGGGGACGGGATTAGCGACAATCAAGTTGGCGGTGGAATGATCGAGATTCGCGCGGCATCCCCCGATTTTCAAATCATCGCTCGAGAGTTTGGCGCGACCGAACGGCAAATTCACTCGGCGCTGAAGCGGGCGGTGTCGCGCACGACAATCTGGGCGTCGAAAGAAGCTCCCCGTCGGGTGGCAAAAGCGGTCAAGGTTGCCGCGAAAATCATTAAGGGGCGCGTGCGTTTTCGCGTGCTCATGGATCGCGACGGATACGGTCGGGTGTGGGTCGGGTTGAAGCCGATCTCGCTTTCGAGATTGAATCCCCGCAAGACTTCTGCGGGAATTTCGGCGGGACCGGCGCGAGTTCCGGGTGGGTTCCTCGCAAAGGGCCAAGTTTTCAAAAGAAAAGGCGCGGCACGGCTACCGATTGACGCGCAGAAGCTCGAAATCGCGGACGAGGGTGGCGCGGCGGTGGATTCACTGGGTGACGAGCTGGGAGATCGGTGTATGAAAGAATTCGAAAGGGAGTTGAGATGGCAGACACGCCCGAGGTAAATCTCGCATCTTTTCACGTCGCCATTCGCTCGGCGCTGGCGGCGGAGTTTCCGTTGGCGACCGTCGAGTATTATTCGCGCCCTGGCGAGAAAGCGGCGTCGCCCGGAATCAATTTTGAGCTTGAAAGCATCGAGCCGGCGGACCCCGATGACATCGGGACGGATCAATTCGAGTGCGTGATCCGGCTCGCGGCCTACTGCGTGCGCGATTACAAAAAAAGCGACGAGACTCGCGCCAAGATGGCAGTGCGATCAATGGCCGTAAACGTGGCCCGATTCATTCGAGGCAATTCTTGGGGCCAGCCAGCCACGCAGGCGGTTATCACAGGCATTTTTCCTGACACGTTCGAGGGAACGAGCGACGCCTACGAGGTCCAGCGAATTGAATGGGAGCATCGATGTTTCATCGGCGAAAGCGTTTGGGATGATGATGGCGAGACGCCGGCGGAAGTCTACGTGAGCGAGCCGGAATCGCGGCGGATCGACAACACTTTGGCGGCACCATTACCCGCGCCCGAGGAGGATGCGACGCCAGGGTTGCCGGTGAGTGAGTTATGAGCATGGCGGCGCGATTGGCCGACGTAGAGCGGCGACTGGCGAACGTCACGCGACCGGGAACGGTGGTGGAGGCGGATTACGCGAATGCGCGACTCCGCGTGAAGATCGGGGCGAACACGACGGCTTGGTTGCCGTGGATGACGACGCGGGCGGGCGGAGATCGGAGCTGGCACGCTCCGGAGGTCGGGGAGCAAGTGCTGGTGCTCTCGCCGTCGGGCGACATGGCGCAGGGTTACATTCTGCCGAGCGTCTTCCAAAATAAACACGGCGCGCCTGCCGATGCGGAAACGATGCACCGCACGGAATACGAGGACGGCGCGATTATCGAATACGACCGGGAGAATCACCGGCTCAAAGCGATCATTCCCGGCGAGGTGGTTGTCGAGGCCGAAGGCGCGGTGTTGGTGACGAGCGAGAAGAGTATCGAGGCGACGGCGCAAGAGGACATCATTGCCGACTCGCAACAGAGCATCACGGCGACGGCTCAAATGAACATTGTAGCCATCGCTCAAGGTGACATCACGGCAACGGCAACGGGCTCGATCACGGTGACGGCGGGGACGGAGATTGCGCTTTCCGCGCCGTTGATTTCCATCGTGGGCGAGATCGTGCAGACGGGCGGGGACATGCTCTCGATGGGCGTTTCGGCCCAGCATCATCTCCATTCGGCAGTGACGACGGGGACGGAAGTCAGTGGCCCGCCGGTGCCGTAGATCTCTGCAAATTTCCGCACAAGACCGGAAGCGGTGGGCGCGCCTATTTTCGGCCCTCCTCATGCGCGGCGTCCACAACCAGACCGGAAAGGCTCTCGAAGGTCTCGACCACCTCCGGCAAAGCATCCGCGACATCCTCACGACTCCCCTGGGAACGCGGGTGATGCGGCGGGACTACGGCTCGCGGCTTTTCGAGCTAATCGACGCGCCGACGAACCGTGAGACCATCATGGAGATCATCGCCGCGACCGCCGAGGCGCTGATGCGATGGGAACCGAGACTGGCCGTCGAGCGGGTCGTCGTGGACGCGTTGGAAGCCGGGAAAGTCACTCTCACTCTTTTCGCTGAATATCTCCCCACCGGGGAGAAGATCCGGCTCGACGGCATCGTTGCATGAGTGCTTTCACGCAAATCGACCTGTCGACGCTGCCGTCGCCGAGTGACATCGCCGTCGAAAATATTTCGTTCGAGGATATTCTTGCCGCGATGCTGGCGGACTTGCGGCAACGTGACCCGGCGTTCACGGCGACGGTCGAGAGCGACCCGGCTTACAAGATTCTCGAAGTCGCGGCCTACCGGGAGGTTCTCATCCGCCAGCGGGTGAATGATGGATGCAAGGCCGTGATGCTCGCTTACTCGCAAGGCGCGGACCTCGAGCAGCTCGGCGCGTTTTACGGCGTCGCCCGGAATGTGATCGACGAGGGTGACCCGAATGCCTTCCCGCCTCGCTCGAAGGTGATGGAGTCCGACGCCAGCTATCGGCGGCGCGTGCAACTCGCGCTCGAAGGATTTTCCACGGCGGGGCCGGAAGGAGCTTATATTTTTCACGCGTTGAGCGTTCCGCACGTGAAGGATGTTGCCGTGCTGGGACCGAACGACAGCGAGGCCATCGAGCCGGGCGAGGTGAAGGTCTACGTCGTCGGCATCGAGCCGGGAGCGGTGTTGCCCGAGGTCGTGGCGGCAGTGGCCGCGCGGCTGAACAAGGACGACGTGAGGCCGTTGACGGATCAAGTCGAGGTGATCGGAGCCGAGCGGGTGGTCTACAACATCTCGGCGAACGTCCACACGCTCCAAGGCCCCGACCCTTCCGTCGTGATCGAGAACGTTCGCGACGCGGTCGCGACGCTCGCGGAATCGAGCAGGGTGCCGGGCCGGGACATTCCTTTGAGCGCGATCTACGCGGCGCTCCATCAAGCTGGGGTGTCTCGGGTGAATCTGATTTCACCGCTGGCCGACATCGTGATCGAGCCGCACCAGGTCGGGGAAATCGGCGCGACAATCATCAACGATGGAGGCATCGGGGAATGAGCGATCTATTGCCACCGAACGCCACGAAGCAAGAGCGCGGGCTTTCCGAATCCGTCGCGCGGATCACGGCGACGCCGGTTCCCATCGCCAATACGTGGTCGCCCTACCGCTGCCCGGTCGCGATTCTCCCGTATCTCGCTTGGGCGCTTTCCGTGGACGAATGGGACTCGAATTGGAGCGACACGCGGAAGCGGGATGCCATCGCGGAGAGTGTCGAGGTGCATCGCCGGAAGGGAACGATTGGCGCGGTGAAGCGCGCACTGCAACGGCTCAACTTCGAAGTCTCCATCGATGAGGACACGGGCGCGGCCTACACCTTTCGGGTGATTGCCGATGTGACGCACTCGCGCTTGTCGTCGTGGGAATCTCTTTCCGAGGCGGAGCAAATCGCGCTCCGAACGAAAAACGTCCGAAGCGAACTCGTCGGGGTGCGCGCGATGGTGAAGGCCAATCGCGGGCCGCTGCAAATCGCCACCGTCCTGACCAACGGCGAAACCACCCTCATCTACCCGCACTCGCTGAACTGATGGCCTACGAATCCAAAGTCACGCTTCTGGGAGCCGCGAAGTTCGCGGCGGCGATTTCGTCGGGTGATCAAATCTCGTTCTCGACGCTCGGCGTCGGGGACAACAACGGAAACGACCTCGAGGAGATCGACGAAAGCGCCGTCGGGCTCGCGCGCCAAGTGTGGGTGGGGGCGATCAACAGCATCGACGTGAATCCGGACGACGCGCGGCAATTCGTCATCGAGGCCGTCGTTCCACAGGAAGCCGGGGGTTGGACCGTGCGCGAGGTCGGGCTTTTCGACACGGCGGGCGATCTGCTCGTCTATTGCTCCTTCCCGCCGAGCTATAAGCCACTCGTCGCCGAGGGGAGTGCGCGGGAAATGCTGGTGCGCGTAATAGTCGCGGTGCAGGGGGCAGACACGATCAATCTCGACGTGGCGCCTTCGCTGATCGTGGCAACGCGGGATTGGGTGGTTGAGAATTTTTCCGTGGCGACGCTGATTCCGGGCGGCGCGACGAATCAAATCCTGACCAAGGCGAGCAATGCTGATGGGGATTATATCTGGCGTGATCCCAGCACAGCGGCGGCGATTGTCGAGGTGATCGAGGAGAACCAGACGCTCGCGGCGGCGCAGACGATCATCAATCTCGCCATCGCCGGGACCGACAACGCGGCGGTGTATATCGACGGCGTCCGCCTCCGAGAGAATCAGTGGGCGGCGAACTCGCCAACGACGTTGACCCTGGGCGCGGCGGCAGCGGGCGGAGAGAAGGCGACCATCGTTCAGAACGATCCGCTCGCCGGGACGGAATACCTCCGCGTCGACGAGCGGCTGGGCGAGATCGAAACCGAGGGGCCGGCAGCGCAACTGGAGGCGCGAGAGCATCTCGGCATCACGCCACCGGAGGACATCATTTCAGCGGTGCTGCAGTTAATTTACGCGGTCGGAGAACTCTACATCACGCGAAGAAACGGCAGCCCTGACACTTGGTTGAATTTCGGGACGTGGCAACGCTACGGCACCGGGCGGACGCTCGTCTCGCTCGATCCGAACGACCCCGATTTCAACGCTCTCGACAGGGTTGGCGGCGCGAAAACGCATCTCCTTTCCGGAAGCGAAATGCCGAGCCACACGCACGGCGCGACGGCGACGGCCAGCGGGGCCTTGGTAGGGAATACCGATTTCCACAATGCCGTCGATATCACGGCCCCGGCGTGGAACCACAAAGAGCCAGCGAATGGGCAGGCCGGAAGCGGGAACCGACTGCTTTACGACATCAATCTCGGACAGGGCGGTAATGGATCATTCAACACCTTGATTCGAGTCCCTGGCCACAATCACGTGGTCAACATCCCGAGCCACACCCACGCCATTAGCATCGCGGCAGCGGGTCAGAACGTGCCGCACAATAACATCCAACCGTATATCACCGTGAACATGTGGAGGAGAATTTCATAATGCCGCTCAATCTTTCGCTTCAATCCCCGAGAATCTATCTCGGCGGAGGATCTGCCGAAGAGGCTTTGGATTTACTCACGCAAGGTGTGAGGGAAAAATTAGTTTCGGTTATCGTCGACGCCAATAAATCGGTCGGGAATCTGAATGGGCTGGATGATGCAGCTGTGCCGCCTGGAACTGTAGGTGCCGGTGCGAATTACCAGTATCTCGGCCCGGACGGAACCTCAACGGGAACAAACTGGTCAGGTTTGAATGTATTAACTGGCGATTATATAGTGGTGAACGAGGAATCAAGCGCGTATGTCATCCGGAGGCCCAGATCCATCCCCGAACTCTCCACCCCCGACATGCAGTCGGGCACGTCCGAGGAGTATGGGTTGACGAGTCCGGCGGGGGTGAAGGCGTCGGCGGAAGCGTTCGGGACGCCGGATGATTCAGTCACGGCGGCGAAGATCGACGGGGATGATGCGGCGACGATTCGGACAAAGCTGGATCTTGCGAGTGAGACGGATCTGACGGCGGAGGAGGCGACGCGCGAGGCGGCAGATGATGAGGAGGCCGCTACGCGGTCGGCGGCGGATTCCGCATTAAGCGGTCGCCTTGACTCGGTGGAAGCCGCAAACCAAGCTGGCCTTGATCCGGCTCTCGAAGTCAAGCCTCGCGTGACAACGGCAGCGCAAGCCCTCCCGGCAGCATCCGGTGAAGCAGATGAGTCGTGGATCTGGATCAACGCGGATTTGACTCTTTCCGGGACAAACGCACCAGCGGTAGCGGTGCTGGCTGGCGGGACTCTTCGCAAGCCTTCCTCTGGCGATACGTGGGATTATTACGCGCCAGCCGGGGTGGCAGTTGTCTCGGCGCAAGTCGATGCTCTGGAAACGGATTCGGAGAATCTTCTCGCTGGTGCGGCAAATGAATTTTCAGAACAAAATTCCGGCGGGTATCGTCAGGCTTCGCAACTCTACGGTGTCGCTGCCCCAGCAACCGGGACAGCGTTAAACGCAACGGTAGCTTATGCAGTCAATATTCCGTCATTAGTGTCAGGAGTCCTCTCGGATTTTAGTTGCTTCGCCACGGTGGGCGGTAACTTGGAAATTTTGATTCTGTCGGCATCCGGGAACACATTAACCGTAAAGGCTCGCGGAAATGTGACGATCTCTGTTGGAGCGAATTCACTCACGCGATCAAGCGGCGCGATTCCGTATTTGCCAGTTGAGGTCGGCGATATTGTCGGCGTTTATGGAAACGGAACGGCGCGAGTGACGTATCTAGCTGGGTCAACGAGCGTGCGGGCCCTTCCCGGTCAACCCGTTGGAAGCCAAGATTGGGGACCTCCAATTACGTCGCTTTTGCAATTTAATTTCCGGGTATCGGCCCCAAAAGATTTCGGCGGGTTGTCCGCAGGAAATTCGAAACTTGTCGTAAAAGCGCGCTTTGATGACGGTGAGCCTTATCTTGCCGGTCTGACGGTTTGGAGCGCGACTCCATCCACACTTGCGGCGAATGCGGCGTATGTCGCCGAAATCGCAGCTCCGAAAACCGGGTTGTTGGATCGTTTTGATTGTTTCGCTGCCTCTACCGGAAATCTTGATATAGTCGTGATTTCTGGGTCTGGCGGTATCTTTACCGAGAGGCGACGGCAGACGGTAGCCATCGCCTCCGTTGGAGGGAGTGAGTTTTCCCTGTCCGCTGGGACATTGGCACCTATGCTAGTTGAGGCAGGAGACTATATTGCTGTCTATCCGACGGGAGCGACAGGAGCGAGGTTGACGTTTACGACCGGGACAGATTCCGTGCGGGCGATTGTGGCGGACCCTACTGGGACAAGGGCTTGGGGCTCTGCGATTTCTTCCGGCCTGCAATACAATTTCACAGTCCGCTCGGATGATGATCGGGCTTTGCAGTCCGGCCTTCCGAATATGCAGGTCTTGCAGGACGACGACCACGCTGCGGGACTCGCGGCCAATTGGGCTGCAAATGGGTCATGGACAGTAAGCGGGGGCGAGCTTTATTCACCGACCTCCACGGATTGGAGCGACAACCATTTAATCCAGCATGATTTTCCAAACGCACTAAAACAGCTCCGCGGAGTTGCTTACGTGACGGCTCGGACTGACAACCCGACATTTTCGCTTGGCTTTTGCGATAGCGATTTCATCGTGGCTTCGGGAGCGCGGAGCAGTCTTGCGACGGTGGATGGATCGGCTGGATTGCTGAAATGGCACAAGGCGGGCGGATTCCAGCCCAGCGCAACTCCGGCTGCGTCGGGGCCTCCCGTAGTATTCAGCAAAGCTCTAGGGTTCACGATCTCGACTGGCGACGTAATGCGGATTGAAATCGAAAGAGACGGTCGCAGGAAGTGGGTCCGCGTCACTCGTGTCTCTGACAATGCAACCTGCTACCTTGAGCAGTCGTGCGACGGGATTGCCAGATATAATGACGCAACGGGAGACATGGTTGACTCGCTGCAATTTCGGGTGGCAATCGGTCGAATGTCCATCACGCGCACCCGCATTCTTGGTGGGCCTAAAAATCCAAAGGTCGTTGTCGTTGGTGACTCCAACACTAACGCATTCGGGGTTCGGGAGTGGGAAGGGTGGGCCGCACGTCTCGATGTGGCACTTGGCAGCGGCAAAGTGGCGATTTCCGGGCGAGACGGCCTCAAAGGCGGACAGGCGCTGGAGTATTTTGCTAGCGAAGTGGAACCTCTTGATCCGCCGTGGGTCATTTGGGCGTTAGGAACAAACGACCAAGACGCAGGGATTGCTTCTTTTCAAGCCGATTTCGCGGCATTCAAGGCAGCGTGCGATAGCGCAGGTATTAACCTGGCAGTGGTCCAAATCCCCCCGGCTGCCGGTTTGGTTTATACAACCATCCGCAGCTATCTCGCGGGAATTTCCGGAATCCGGTTGATTCGTGGCGATCTGGCCCTAAGCGATTCCGGAGACGGAGTGACTGTGGACCCATCTAAGTTTCAAGCCGATGAGGCCCACTTTAGCGAGGCTGGTCATTATGCGCTAATGTTGCGGGCGCTCTTTGATTTGCCGGAACTCCAAGAATCGTAACATGACCACCCCACCCAAACTCCCCGCACCAGCCGCCCCGGATCGTCGGGCCGAGAGTGGATGCGGCCAAGAAGTGTTCTGGGGTGGTAATAATATGAACGGAGAACAAGTCGACCTACACCGAACCCTTGTCTTACGCGAGGAGATCAAATGAAAATTACGGAATCGCCGTTGCGTGAAATTCTGATTGCGGGAACGGCTTTGTCATTAGGCTCCGTTGGCGGCCTGAAACTTGCGCCTGCTGCAAATCCGGAGCTTCGCGCGGCAGAAATTGAAAACGCGGCGCTCAAGCAGAAAGATTTGATTGGAGACATACTTTCGCAAGCCGACGCGCGGGCCGAAAATATCGCAAAGCGCGTGATCGATGACTTGCTGGACAGTCGGCTAGATAATATCGAAACACTGCTCGAAGAGCTGAACGCTGGGCAGAACAGGTTCGGCGAGCGGCTCGCACTGCTTGAGTCTGGAGGAGGCAACCGCTGGCCCCTGGAAGACATGCAGACCTATCACGAAAATGGTGGCGAGCGTGATCCGAAGGATATTTCCGACGAGCGGCTCGCGCGCGAGAGCCGCGAGCAATACGAGCGGATGCGGAGGGGCGAACAATGACGTGGGATATTCCAGCGATGATTCAGGCCGGACTCGGGGTCCTGAACAAAATCCTCCCGGAGAAACTTGATCCGAACAAAGCGCAAGAGTTTGAGCACGAGTTTCGAACGCAGCTCGTCGCCATGCAGGCGGAGCAGCTTCGCGGGCAAGTCGAGATTAACAAAGTCGAGGCGGCTCATCCGAGTGTCTTCGTGGCCGGGTGGCGTCCTTTTATTGGCTGGGTGTGCGGGGTGGCTTTAGGGTGGCAATTTATTGGGGAGCCTGTGGCGGGTTGGGTGGCGACTATGACGGGCTACACGGGCGAGTTGCCACGCGTCTCGGGCGATAACCTTTTCGAGCTGGTTCTCGCGATGCTGGGCATGGCGGGTTGGCGGACTCTCGACAAGATGAAGGGGACGGAAACCGACCGTGTCGAAGTGAGGCGGGCAACGAGGTCGTAGCCCACAAATTTCCGCACAAGACCGGAAACGCGCCACTTCCTATCTTTCGGCCTGAACTCGCAAACCGAATCTACTTTCCATGCCTGAACAATTTCTCCACGGGGTCGAAGTCCTCGAAGTCTCGGACGGTCGTCGTCCGATCCGCACCACTCGCAGCTCGACCATCGGTCTGATCGGCACCGCGCCGAACGCGGCGGGGGACACCAAGGCCGACGCGGTGATCGGATCGCGAGGCGAAAACTCCGCGCTCGTGCTGACCTCGAAGGCCATCGGCGCACTCGGCAACGGAATCTCGATCACCCTCGTTGACCCCGGCGCGAACACGTCGGCGCTGGCAATCACTCTCGACGGCAACGCGATCACCGTCAGCCTCGCGACCAGCGGGGCGGGTGCGATCACGACCACGGCAACGCTACTCAAGGCCGCCATCGACGCCCACGTCGGCGCGGGCGCTCTCGTCGCCGTAGCAAACGACATCGGGAGCAGCGGCGCGGGAATTCTGGCCGCCGCCGCGAAAACCTTTCTCACCGGCGGTGTCGACGAACCCTTTCCCCTCAATACGCCTGTCCTCATCGCGGCGAATCGCACCGAGGCCGCGAAGCTCGGCGAAGCCGGGACGCTCTTCAGCGCGATCGACGGCATCTTTGACCAGACGGGCGCGGTGGTCGTTATCGTGCGTGTCGCGGAGGGTGCAGACCTAGCCGCGACGGAAGACAACATCATCGGCGGCGTCTCGGGCGCGGGCCAATACGAGGGCGTTCACGTCTTCCTCGGCGCGGAGTCCGCGCTGGGCCTCGTGCCTCGCGTGCTCATCGCTCCCGGCTTCACGGGTGACTCGACAAACGGCGTCCTCGCCGAACTCCTCGGAGTGGCAAACCGCCTCCGCGCGGTGATCATCGCCGACGGGCCGAACACGAACGACGCCGCCGCCGTGAACGCGGCGGGCGACTTCGGAAGCGACCGAATCTTTCTCATCGATCCCGCCGTGAAGGTGGTCCGCAACGGCGCGCCCATCTCGGAACCTGCCTCCGCTCGCGTCGCGGGCCTGATCGCTAAGAGCGACAACGAGCGGGGATTCTGGTGGAGTCCATCGAATCAAGAAATCGCGGGCATCGTCGGCACGTCTCGCCCGGTCGACTTCACCCTCGGCGATCCGAACACTCGCGCGAACCTCCTCAACGAAGCGAACGTCGCGACCATCATCCGGCAGGACGGATTCCGCCTCTGGGGCAACCGCTCGCTCTCCGCCGATCCGAAGTTCGCCTTCCTTTCGGTCCGGCGCACGGCGGACATCATCAACGACAGCCTCCTCCGCGCCCACCTCTGGGCCGTTGACCGCAACATCACCAAGACCTACCTCGAAGACGTGGCGGGCGGCGTGACGGACTACATGCGGACCCTCCAGGCACAAGGCGCGATCCTCGGCGGCAAGTGCTGGCCCGACCCCGATCTGAACACCCCGGCGAACATCGCGCAGGGTAAGGTGTTTTTCTGCTTCGACTTCACGCCGCCTTACCCAGCGGAACACATCACCTTCAAGTCGATCCTCACGAACGACTACATCGAAGAACTCGTCTCCACCAATTAATCGACCATGAGCGCAGCCGCGAATATCCTTAAAAACTTCAATCTTTTCGTCGACGGTCGCGGACACGCGGGCAACTGCGATGAACTGCAGCTTCCCACGCTCGCTCTCACGGTCGAGGACTACCGCGCGGGCGGTCTCGATACCTCCGTCGCCGTGGAAATGGGACAGGAGAAAATGGAGTCCTCGTTTACGCTCTCAAAATACGACGTGAATGTCCTCGCTCTCTGGGGTGTGGCTCCGGGCGCGACGGTTGCCGTGGTCGCTCGTGGGGCGCTGGAATCCTTCGCCGTCGCCGCCGTGACTCCCGTCGTGGTCCGCATGACGGGAACGATCCGCTCGATGGAGCCGGGTGCGTGGCAAGCGGGCCAAAAGTCGACGCTGAAATTCAACATGGACCTCACCGCCTACGTTTACACGCAGGACGGACGGACCCTCCACGACATCGACGTTCTCAACATGAAGCGCGTCGTCAACGGTGTCGACCGCCTCGCCGGCCAACGCAACGCGCTCGGCATCTGATCTTATGGACTCCATCGAAGCACATCTGAAATACCCGATCAAAATCGACGGGACCGAAGTCAAGACGCTGAAATTCCGCCGCGCCAAGGGCGAGGACATCCTGGCCGCGCGACGGTTGAGCGGTGGCGACGATCTGGCGATGGCCTTCCACATGATCGCGAATCTCGCGGGCATCACGTTCGAGCAAGTCTGCCAAATCGACGCGGGGGACTTGAAGAGCGTTCAGGACAAGATCGGCGATTTTTTTTAGACGTGGACGAGCGGACGTTGCGGCGGGCTGTCCTGTCGTTGGCGTCGTTCACGGGCTGGAGTCGCGCGGAGATTCTTGACCTCGAACTCGGGGAGCTTTTCGCGTGCGTTGAGGAGATTCCGAAACAGCGATGACGAAGAAATTTTCAGCCCTCATTTCAGTCGGCGCGGAGCTGGGATCTTCGGTGAAAGCCTCCTTCGGCGGACTGGAAGGGATGATGGGCAAGCTGAATCAAGGCTTGATGAAGGTCGGGAAGAACCAATCCGGCATCAAGAAACTCGAAGCATCCATGGCGTCGCTCGCGAGCAAACGAGGCGACCTGAAGCGCGCGACCGACGAGCTTGACCGGCTGGGCCGGGAGATGAAGCAAGCCGGAACGCCGTCGAAGAAGTTGACTGCCGACTTCGAGCGGCAGAAGGGCGTGGTGGATCGGCTCCGCGTATCCGTCGATCGGGAATCGGCTTCCGTGAATCAACTCTCCGGCGAAATGGCGCGCGCGGGCGTGAACACGAACCGCCTGACTTCTGAGATGGCGCGGCTGGAACGCTCGGCGCAGCGGACAAAAGGGATGATGACGGGCTTAGCGATGGTGCAAACTGCTGGCGTCGGGTCTGCAATGGCGAACGTCGGCGCGAAGGCGCGAAGGCTCGGAACACAGACGATGCTCGCCGGGGCGGGGCTTGCGTATTTTTTCAAATCGCAGTTCGTCGACACGGCGGTCGATTTCGAGAAGTTCCGCACAATCCTCCAGACGACCGAGGGTAGCGTCGAGGGAGCGAACAAGGCGATGGATTGGGTGTCGGACTTCGCTTCCCGGACTCCTTACGACCTCGCGCAAGTGACCGATGCTTTCGTGAAACTTCGTGCCTACGGGATGGACCCGACGACGGGCCTCATGAAGACGCTGGGCGACACCAGCGCGGCGATGGGTAAGGACGTGATGCAGGCCGTCGAGGCCATCGCCGACGCGGTGACGGGCGAGAACGAGCGAATGAAGGAGTTCGGAATCAAGGCGTCCACGAAGGGCGAGGTGACGAGCTACACCTACACGAACGCCGCCGGGGAGCAGGTGACGAAGGATGTCGAGAAGGGGAATCGCGCCATGATTCAATCCACCTTGGAAGCGATCATGAACGAGAAATACGCGGGCGCGATGGACAAGCTATCGCGGACCTGGGGTGGCATGATGAGCAACCTTGGGGACCAGTGGACTCGATTCACCAATACCGTGATGGCGGCGGGACTCTTCGACTGGATGAAGGGGAAGCTCGATGGGCTACTGACGCAATTCAACGCGATGGCTGACTCCGGCGAGCTTCAAAAATGGGCGGACGTGACGGGGAGGAAGCTAAAAGCGTTTTTCGAGTGGGCGTGGGAGGCGGGCGCGGCGGTTGCGGCATTCACGCGCAAGCTCGCGGATTTCGTCGGCGGATGGAAAAATCTTGCGTTAATTCTAGTCGGTCTGAAACTCGCTCCGCTTGCGCTTGCGCTTCTGCAACTTGGACTTGCCTTCGGTAAGGCTGGCTTCGGTATCGGGAAATTTCTTCTCAACTTCCTCGGGCTTGGCGGGGGCCTCAAAATGGTCGGCGCTCGGATTGGCGCGTTTCTGGCGGCGATGGGGCCGGTCGGGTGGACAATCGCAGCAGTAGCTGCCGTGATCGGCGGTGCGGCATATTTAATCTGGAGAAATTGGAATACCATCTGGCCGAAGATCGAGCCGTCCTACAACCGGGTCGTTGACGCTTTTGGCAGTCTGGGCGACAGGCTCGCGCCCGCCTGGGAGACGCTCAAGGGGTGGATGTCGAAGATCGGCGAGCAATTTGCTCTCGCCCTGCCGGGATGGGCCGAAAACGTCGCGGATTTCGTCGACAACTCCGTCAAGGAGATCGCGGCGCTGGTCGACGCCATCACGACCATCGTCGACGCGCTCGCCGCCTTCCCGGGTGAATTGGAGGTGCTCTGGGATGGGATCACGTATTGGTTCTCGACTACTAAAGCGGTGATTCTGGAATGGGCGGAAGCGACATGGGGCGCGATCAAGTCTTGGATCGCGTTATTCGTGTCGGACGCAAGGGCCAAGCTGGATGAGCTTCTCGCGACGATCAAATCCGTCTTTTCATGGAATCCTCTCGAAGCCGTGAAGGGCGCTTGGTCCGGTGCGCTGGATTGGATCGGGGAGAAAGTCGCGTGGGTCGGCGAGATGGGCGCGAAGGTCGGGAGCTTCATGGGAGGCGGCGCGTCGGCACCCGCCGGAAATGCGGGCGGCGCGTCGGCGAGCTGGGGGGATCCTGACGCGATGCCGATCCGGGGGGCGAACGACTCCGCCTCGACCGCACGCACGATCAATTCCGGCAACACGAACACGTTTAACATCACCGCCGCGCCCGGTCAGTCCGAGGAATCGCTCGCGGCGGCGGTGGTCCGCAAGTTGGGCGGGGGATCGGGTGGTGGCGGGGCGCTCTACGACGACCACTTGGCAATGGCATGAATGAGGAGGTAAAGCGATGCCGACGGTGATGATGATGCTCGGGGTGTTTCGATTTTCCATCGACACCGCCGCTTACGACGAGCAATTCCGAACGCAGGATTGGGAGTGGGCGGAACAGGCGCGTGTGGGCGGGTATCCGTCGCTCCAGTTCGTGGGGCAGTCGACGGAGCTTCGTCAATTCAAGGGAACGATTTTGCCGTCGTTTCGCGGGGGACTGGCGCAAATCGAGATCATGCGGGCGCAAGCCGATATCGGATTACCGCTGCCGCTGATTACAGGAACGGGTTTTCTTCTGGGATTGTGGGTGATCGTTCACATCGGGCACACCGAGACGGTATTCTGGCCCGACGGCCTCCCGCGAAAGATCGAGTTCAACATCCAAATCAAACGCTATGGAAGCCTCCTACCAATCTAAAGACGGCGACATGGTCGACGACGTGGCGTTCCGCTACTACGGGCAGACGAGCGGCGGCGAGGTTGAGGCGGTCTACGCGGCGAATTATCGGCTCGCCGATCTCGGCCCGGAGCTGCCGGCCGGAATCGTGATTTCGCTGCCAGACGTGCCGCCGCCACGGAAAGACGTAGTGCGGCTCTTCTCATGAGGCCCGCGTTTCTCATCACGTCCGGAGGGATCGACTTCACCGGCACCTACGCCGATCACCTCATTTCGCTCTCGGTCTCCGACGCGGCGGGCGAGGAGTCCGACAGCCTCACCATCGAACTCGAGGACGCGCTCGGCACCATCCAAGTCCCGGAGGAGGGCGCGACGGTCGCCGTGTCGATGGGATACCTCACCGACCTTCGCGATATGGGGCTTTTCACTGTCGAGCGGGTGACCCTGAAAGGTCCGCCGGACTCGATCACCATCGAGGCGAAGGCCGCGCCGTTCGAGAGCGCGGACGGGCTTGTGCCCCTGCAGTCACGAAAATCCCGGTCGTTCGACGCCACGACCTTGGGCGCGATCATCGAGACGCTGGCGAATGAACACGGATTGCAGGCGGCGATTGATCCGACCTTGGCCTCGCTCCCGGTGCCGCACATCGACCAGACGAACGAAAGCGATATGAACCTCCTCACCCGCATCGCTCGGGACGCGGGCGCAGTGATGAAGCCGATGTTTGGCCGGATGGTCTTTGCGCGGCGCGGGGCTGGGCTTTCAATCTCCGGGCTTTCGCTGCCGGGCGCGGTAATCATCGCGACGGAACACACGACCCACTCTGTGACGCTGGCGAAGCGCGAAACCTACACGGGCGTCAAGACCCGCTGGCACGACAACGAGCAGGGCGAGACCGGTGAGGTGTCGACCGGGGATGCCGAGAGCATTCCCGGCTTCGGTGGGGACGCCCCGCTCGTGAATATCGGTGGATCGGCTGGATTCGGAGGCGAGAAGACTTACGAGCATCCGCACGCTTTCGCGACGGAGGAGGAGGCGACGCGGGCGGGGGAGACGTATCTGGATAATTTCGCTCGGCGGACGCGCACAGCGAGCTTCTCGATGCCGGGACGCACGGACCTTGCGGCGGAGATGCTCGTTCAGGCCGTGGGCTTCCGCGAGAAGGTGAACGGCCAATGGCTCATCAAGCGAGCCGAGCACAAGATCAGCCGGAGCGGCTATTCGACCAGCGTGGAATGCGAAGCGCCGGGGATGGCTGCGGGTGGCGAGGCCAGCGCGTGACGAGCTTCCGACGCTGACGGCACCTCGGCCTCGGAGCGGGGGACAACCTCGATTTTCGCAAGGTCGGGCAACTCCTCGCCGTTGAGTTCGGCAATGTCGAACTGGTAGCCGTCGGAGTCGAATTGCGGGGCGTTCATTTTACAGGGACGGCCCGGCGAAATCGGCGACCAGCGAACAGGCAAGCGCCGAGGCCAACGAAGATCAACCCTACCGTCCCCGGCTCGGGAACAGCGTTTACGCTGAGGAGAGTTGCGGTCCCAAAGTAGCCCGTCGCGCCGAGCCTTTCGGAGTAACCGGATGTGTAATATTGAGTGTAGGTTTGGTCGTCGAAGTAGGAAAAGTCTTCGTTGCCAATCAACGATTGCATGTAGGCCACGAAAGTCTCGGAATTGAAGGTGGTGGCGGAGTCTCCTGCGCCCAAATCCAAATTTAAGCGGACGCCTCGACGGAATGATTCTCTGGGTCTCGAAAATGAAAATTCCGATTGGGCGGTGGCGGATAGGGATATTCCTTGAAAAGTGTTGTTAGAGCTTGAGGAATAGTCTCTGGAAATTGTCGGGGTCATAGAATAATCCAATAATTGGCGACCGTCTGTATACGCCCTTGAATACTGGGTTGGCGGAACCGAGGAGCCGGGAAAGAACGTGGAAGCGGATACGCTACCGCTAGAATACACGTTCCGCTGAATGGCGAGGGATCGGGTGTCGACAACCATTGTCCACTCGAATTTTTCATCTTCATAGTGGAATCGGGACCCTGAGAAGCTCTGGTGGTAATCGACATTAACTTCGAATTCGAGCGCGATTTCCTTGGCGTTGGCCGAAGCGCACAGCGAAATCGCGGCGATTAAGAAGAGAGCAAGCCGTTTCATCTTTCGGCGTTTTACTTGCACACTCCGCACTTCCCGCCGTCTTTCGCGCAGTGCTTGCAGCCGGTGCAACTTTTGCAGGCGGAGCAGGAGTCGGACCCGCTGCAACCGCGGGCGGCGAGGAGTGACGGGAGTGGTGTCAACGCTGCGAGGGCGAGGATGGAGAGGAGGGCGAGGGGTTTCATTCCGGGCGTTTTATCGGGTGCGGAAAATAATTCGAGATTTTTTGTTGACGGTCGGCAAGGTATCATATACCTATTTCTCACATGCCCAAGCAACCTCACCCAGATAAGACAGTTGTCTCGGTGCCAATGCCCAAAAAAATGCGGGAAGCGCTCCAGAAGATTGCCGACAAAGCCACGGGAGGTGACTTGGGAAAATTAATCCGCCAGATTGCGGCGGATGAATACAAACTCGACCCAGATTGGAACAAAGAAAATGACAACCGTTAATGTATCTGATGCCCAAGGCGATGGAACGGGAACTGAAGGCTCGCGCTGTCGCGTCCGAGAGATCGGTGAGCTTTCTGATTCGGAAAAGCTGCGAGAAATTTTTGACAGAGGTATCAGACACCTTTTGCGGGTCCGGGGTATCTGATACCCGCTCGACCCGCCCCGCCCCCCGCAAATCCACCCCCCGCGCCGCCCGGAAATGAAGCCGAGCTTCACGAGAATCAAAGAGGTCGTCACGGTGACGACGGACGGCGCGAACGCGCTGATGGACAAGGGCTGGGTGATGCTAGCGGTGTCGGAGAAAGGCGGCGAGTTTCATTGCTGCATGGGGTCGCGGTCGCGGAAGACGAGCTCGACGGTCGCGAACGAAACGCCCTCCTACGAGGTGATCGCCCGGCTCTTCAAGAACCTGACTCCGGCCACGCCCCGCAGCGGCTACAAAGACGAAATCCGCCGCACCTACATTGCGGACGGCCTGTCCGACGAAGACGCCGAGATTCTCGCCCGTGCGCTGCGAAACGGCATGACGGAATACCTCCGCGACGCGGCCATCAAGATGGCGTCCGAAATCCGGGGAGGGCGAGCCTGATGAAACATCGTCTCAATGCAAAGGCCTACGCCGCCGAGCGCGGCGTGAGCGAGAACACCGTCGGCAAGTGGTGCACGAACTCGATGCTCGCCGAAGCGGATCGCAACCAGAACCTTCCGCCCATCGTGGCGCGGAAAGTCGGGACTGCGCTGGGAGATCGACCTGGAAGCGACGGACCGGCTGCAATCCATCAAATGCGGAAACCCGGCGGAGCGTGAGCTTGCGACGGCGGCGAGGAGGTCGGCATGAGCGAGGACGCGCGATATTGCTATTCCGTCGGTTGCACCTGGCACGGCCCGATTGACGCGGTCGGGTCGACTGACTCCGAGAAGCTGAAAATTCCGGGCTTGCCCAAGGGCTATTCGCTTCCGTGCTGCCCGCATTGCGGCAGCGTCCTTTTCGAAACGGAAAGCGAGCAGGAATGGAAGGATGCCGTGAAGGCGGCAGAGGATGGTGGGGCCGTCAACTACGTCGCCTTCATCGAGTGGCTGCGGGACTGCGGACGTTGCTTTGAGAACTACGAACTCGCATTCCCGACCTTCACCGAGAATTCGGGAATGCGGGCCACGCTGGGGGAGGGAAAGCAATGAGCTACCTGCAGCAACTCCACATTATCAAGCACTCGCCCGCGCCGCTCACGGTCGAGCTGGAAGTCTACGGACACGGCACGACGCTCCTCGAGTCGGTGGAATTCATGGATGGCGCGATTGCGACCACTCCCGTCGATCACGCCCGACTGGTCGCCGCCCGCTACGACGACCCGAATTGGGAACGTCACAAGTCGTGGGACGAGATCGAAAAGACCGCGCAAGCAATCCACGCCCAACTCGCGGGCCGCGCCTCCGAAATGCTGGCAACCGCCTGAAATTCAACGACCCAACCCAACCCAATGACAGAACCCACGCAAATCTTCATCGCCGGTCTGCTGACCGGACTCGGGATGCTCGCGCTTCCGACCCTCTACACGATCCGTCGCCAATCCGCCGAGTGGCGCAAGGCGCGGAGTATCTACCGGACCTACCGGAAACTCGTCCTGTCGATGAAAGGAATCGTCGACTGATCAACCCAACAAAAGGCCCCCGGTCGTTCGACGCGACCGAGGGCGGAATTCAAAACACTGAATAGAATGAACACTGAAAACACACCCGCGCCCTTGGCGCAAGGACAATCCATCCCACAATCCACCACCTCGCTCGAGTCGCAATTCTCGACAGCGTATGCGGCCATCGAATCAGCGGCGGACTCGGAGTCCATCCGCCTTACCTACTCCCTGCAAAACGACGGGCCCGACCAGACTCGAAAAGGCGGGTGGTGTGTGTCCATTGGTCGGGACGCGTTCGGATCTGGAACTGATCTGATGGCGGCGGTGGAAGAAGCGATCCGGCAACACGGGACCGCCGAAAGTCGGCGCGCAGCGCGCCTCGATAAGCTCCGCAAGGAAGCGGCCGAGTTGGGAATCGAACTCAAGGAGCACGCGGCGTGACGCCTCCGGACCTCGATTTTAACGAAGCTCGGCACGAATACCGCCTCGACGGGCGGGTCGTGCCGAGCGTGACGCAGGTGATCCAGTCCATCGCCCCGCAACGCGAGGTCGACGAGTGGTATCTGCAACGCGGCTCCGCGGTGCATCACGCCATCGCCTTGGCCATGACGAATCGGCTGGATTGGGAATCCGTCGACGAGCGGATCAAGGGCCGGGTCGATGCGATCATGACCTTTGTCTCCGACGAAAAGCTCGAGCCGATCCTGATCGAGCGGCGGATGGCCTCCTATCGGTATCGCTTCGCCGGGACGCTCGACCTCGTCGCGCGGCATCCGTCGCACGGGCCGATCATCGCCGACTGGAAAGGCTCGATCACCCCGCAAAGCGAGGTGCAGCTCGGAGCCTACGGGCTCCTCATCGAGGAAATGGGGGCAATCGACCCGCTGCCTCGTCACGCCGTCGCGGTGCAGTGCCGCGACAACGGAAAATACCACTGCAAATGGCTGGACCGGAACGCCCTCAAACTCGCCCGCCAGACGTTCCTGGCCTTCCTCACCTCACATAACTGGAAACTCAAAAACACCTAAAACCCATCATGAAAAACAACACTATCGAAGAACTCGAACTCGTCGTCACCGGAACCAACGAACTCGCCGTGGCCGACGAGGCCCGCGCCGCGCTCGTCGCGATCCTGCAACCAATCGCCGATCGGCTGGAAACCGCCGTCGCCGCCGCCAACGAATGCGTCGTCACCGACGAGGAGAGCGCCAACGTAGCGGCAGCGTGTCGCGACGCGATCCTGGCCGACGCCGCCACGGCCGAGGATGCATTGCGAAACTTCGAGGATGGGCTGATTGCCCGCCTCCACGGTCGGCACCGGGCATGGACCGCGCTCGTCGGTGCATTCAAAGACCCGCTCACAGCCTCCGCGAAAACGATCAAGCGCAAGGTGATCGACTGGCAGGAAGCTGAGGAAGCGAAGGCACAGAAGGAGGCGGCGCGCCTTCAAGCGGAGGCGGATGAGCGGGCGCGAAAGGAACGCGAGCGATTGGAAAAGGAAGCCGAGAAGCTCAAGACGCCCGAGAAGAAGGAGGAGCGGATCGAGGCCGCGCGGCAGGTCGTCGCGCCGGTCGTCACGGTCGCGGCACCTCGGGCGTCAGTGAAGACGCAACGGCGGTGGTGCGTGGCGAAGGTCGACCCATCGGCGTTCTTCGCAGCTGCGGCGAACGACCCGGCTCTGACGGGATACGTGACGATCAACGAGGGGCAGATGGCGCGGGCCAAAGCGGCGAACTCAATGATCGAAATCCCGGGCGTGACCTTCGAGCACCGCGCGGTCTGAGACTGGAATCGGAAATTTCAACAACTCAAAAATTATGGAACTCGCAACCACTGAAAAAACGAAAGCCTCCGCCCTCGCGGTGATGGCAAACCGCGTGAGCGTCGACCCGAACAAGCTGCTCGAAACGCTCAAAGACACCGTCTTCCAGAAGGCGACGAACAGCGAACTCCTCGCGTTGGTCGTCGTGGCCAACGAATACGGGCTGAACCCGTTCCTCAAAGAAATCTACGCCTTCCCGGCAAAGGGCGGCGGCATCGTCCCTGTCGTCTCGATTGACGGATGGATTTCGATGGTGAACCGCCAGCCGCAACTCGACGGGATGGAGTTCGACTTCGAGAACGACGCCGACGGGAAGCCGCTGGCTTGCACGTGCCGAATCTACCTCAAGGACCGAAGCCGTCCGGTGGTGGTGACCGAGTATTTTGACGAATGCTTTCGGGCAACCGATCCGTGGAAGCAAATGCCCAAGCGGATGCTTCGTCACAAGGCGCTCATCCAGTGCGCGCGGGTGGCATTTGGCTTCGCGGGAATCCAAGACGACGACGAGGCGAAAGACACGATCAAATACGCCGAGGCGTCCGTGGTCGAGCGCGAGCCGGTCACCATGCCGAAGGAGATCGGAGGCAGTGTATCTGCTGCGGCGGAAGCGCCGAGCCATAACGCGGAACTCCCGCTCGCCGAGGCGTCCGACAACCTTGCGAAGCTCCGACAGGCGCTAGCCGATCACGGCATCTCGGAAGCGGCTTTCATCAAGGTGCTAAAAATGCACAAGATCAAAGCGGCCACGCTTGGCGACCTGACTGAAGCGCACCTCGACGATTCCGTGCGGAACTTCTCCGACTACGCGGCGGAGGTGCAGGGGTGAGCGCCGTTCGTCTCCCAATTCGCCCCGGTGATCGGGCGTGGTGCGAGCCTTGCGCGGTGGCCCCGGGGCTGGTGCCGCCAGCGGACACGTTGCGGGATTACGATGAGTTCATCGGGTCGAAGTCGAAGCTCGCGGGCGCGGAGGGGTTCGCGCCGAGTGAGATCGTCGCGCCTCTTTTCGACTGGCAGAAGCACGTCGTCCGCTGGGCAATCCAGCAGGGCCGATGCGCGCTCTTCGAGGATTGCGGCCTGGGTAAAACGCTTCAGCAGCTCGAATGGGCGCGACAGGTCCACGCCCACACGGGCGGATCCGTCGCGATCCTGACGCCGCTTGCGGTGGGGCCGCAAACTGTCGCCGAGGCGGGGCGGTTCGGCATTGATGCGCGGATCGTCCGTCATCCGGAGGAGGTGCAACCGGGAATCAATATCTTCAACTACGAAAGGTTGGACCTCTTCGATGAGATCGAGTGGGCGGGTGTCGTGCTGGACGAGTCGTCGATCCTGAAAAACTTCGCGGGCAAGACCCGGATCGCCCTGACACGCCGCTTCGCGTCGACGCCTTACCGGCTTTGTTGCACGGCGACGCCAAGCCCGAACGACTATTCCGAGATCGGTCAGCACGCGGAGTTTCTCGGGGTCTGCGCCGCCTCTCAAATGCTGGCAACGTTTTTCATCAACGACACTTTCAACACTGGAGATTGGCGGCTCAAAAAACACGCAGAGTCGGACTTTTGGCGTTGGCTTGGATCATGGTCGGCCTGCGTGGCCGTTCCGTCGGACATAGGATTCAGCGACGAGGGTTACATTCTGCCGACGCTCAAATTGGAGACCCGAATCGTCGAATGCGACGAAAGGGGCGATGGCGGTGAGCTTTTACGTAACGTCACTCTTTCGGCGACGACGATGCATAAGGAGCTACGGAAAACAGCGCCGCAGCGGGCCGCGTCGGTAGCGGAATTAGTCAACGAATCCGATGAGCAGTGGCTTGTCTGGTGTAACACCAATCTGGAGTCCATGGAGCTTGCCAGACTGATTCCCGACGCCTCCGAGGTCCGGGGGAACGACCGACCGGAGCACAAGGAAAAGCGGGCGATGGACTTCGTATCTGGCGCGTCCCGCGTTTTGATTAGCAAGCCGTCAATCTTCGGATACGGACTCAATTTCCAGCAATGCCGAAACGTCGCATTCGTTGGATTATCCTACTCGTTCGAGGACTTCTATCAGGCACTTCGGCGATCATATCGGTTCGGTCAAGAGCGCGAGGTCAATGCCTACGTGATTCAGGCGCGAACGGAGGGGGCAATACTGGCGTCCATCCGCCGGAAGATGAATCAGCATGACGAAATGCTTCACCAAATGAAAACGGCGGCTCTAGCGCTCCGCAACCACGATGAAAAACCACTTATGAAAACAGACATCAACGTCGCTACCGGGAAAGACTGGACGCTTTATCACGGGGACTGCGTGAGGGTCGCTCGAGAGATTGATTCGGATTCCATCGGCCTTAGCATTTTCTCGCCGCCATTCGCCGATCTATTCACCTACTCCAACGATGTGCAGGACATGGGAAACTGCGAGAACAAGGATGAATTCGCGGAACAATTCCGCTTCCTGATCGACGAACTGCTCCGAATCACTATGCCGGGACGGGAGGTATGCGTGCACTGCAATGACCTACTCTCCACGAAGTGGAAGCACGGAGTGATCGAGTTTCAGGATTTCAGCGGTGACATAGTGCGTGCGTTTCGGTCTGCGGGATTCACTTATGCGTCCCGAGTGACAATCTGGAAGAATCCGGTGACGGAAATGCAGCGGACAAAGGCTCACGGGCTACTTTACAAGACGCTGCAAACCGACTCAGCGGCGTCCAGAATGGGATCGCCTGAATATCTCTTGGTCTTTCGTAAGCCTGGGCAAAACGAACAGCCGATCAAGCATTCCCCGCAATCATTCTCGTTGGACCAGTGGCAGGAGTGGGCTTCGCCAGTCTGGATGTCGATTGACCAAGGCAACGTTCTCAATGGCGAACTGGCCCGCGAGCAAGCCGATGAACGCCATATTTGCCCGCTGCAACTCGACGTGATCAAAAGGGCGCTCACGCTCTGGAGTAATCCCGGCGATCTCGTCTTCTCGCCGTTCGCTGGGATCGGCAGCGAGGGCTTCCAGTCGCTGAAAATGAACCGCCGTTTTGTCGGCGCGGAACTCAAGGAATCCTATTTCAGGCAAGCATGCCGCTTCTTGAAAGACGCTAAATCTCAACTCGAACTCTTCACCGCTTAAACCCTAATGAAATTCACAATCCAACAATCCACTTTCCTCGCCGCCCTCGGAAATGCGCGACTCTTTACTGTCGGGAGAGGTGCTCCGGCAATTAGCTGCGTGCGCGTCTCTTCCGGGGGCGATGGCATCGTGCTTTTCGCGTCGGACGGAGGGGAATCGATCACGGCATCCGTCGATGCAGAAGTAACTAAGCCGGGGGCCTTGCTTTTACCGTGCGGGAAATTGATTGACGCGGTGAAGGCGATGTCGGGCGATATTGCCGTTGCAGCGATCAAGCCACACGGAGCGCAGGTCTCGTGCGTGGGGACGACCGCAAAGATTTACGGCTTGGACCCAGCAGAGGGCATGCATCCGCCGTTGGAAGAGGACTCCGAGTCGGTGACGCTGGCGGGCCTGAATGAAAAGCTCGGGCGAGCGCGGGCCGCGATCTGCCAAGACGCGTCGCGCTGGGCACTGTGTGGCGTCGCGCTCCAGTCGGGCGGCGGACGCCTCGAAGGCATTGCGACGGACGGCAATCGGTTACTCCGGCTTGAATTCGGTGACTGCGCCCACGAATTCAATGCCATTATCCCGGAGAAAGCGGTCGCGTTGATCGCTTCTGTAGTCGGAGACGACGAGTGTGAATTGCGCGTCTCTAAATCGATGATCTGGGTGAAGTCGGCCAGAATCGAAATTGCGTCCCGGTTGGTTGACGCGAATTCGCCGAACTTCCAGCAGGTTTGCCCTGCGCCCTTGGATACAAAAATAAAGTGTGAAAGGGAGCAGTTGATCGAGGCCGTGAAGGCGATCCTTCAATTTGCCGATTCGGGTCCGGGAATCTCCCGTTCCATGAAATTCGAATCGAAAAAGACAGGGATTGTCGTGTCGGGCATGTCGCTCAATTCCGGTTCAATCGAACGAACCATCGAATGCCAACCCGGCCTCGACGCCGTGTTTGGCTGCAATCCGGCGTTTCTCTTGGACGCGCTCAAGGCAAGCCGGTCGGACGAGGTGGAGATCGAAGTTGGCGGCGATGAACTCGCGCCCATCGCGATCCGTGGCGACGGCTTTTTGTCGGTCCTGATGCCTATGCGGATCTCTTACTAAATCAACTCAATTCAAACTCAAATCAAATGATTACACTGATTCAAATATCGACGAAGGAGCTAATGAATTTAGCCACCGAATACGCGGAGCCTCGCTCCATCTTGGAAGCCGCCATCAAACGCGGAGTCGAAGATGAGCTTGTCGAGCGAAATGAAGCTCTACAAACGGGCGATTGTGCGGCGGTGTATCGGCGGGCAAAATATAACACCGAGAGCGCCATTCAGTCAGCATGAGTGCGCCGCGAATTTCATGCGGGGCCATCCCGCCGAACGCCTTGGAGCGCATGAGTGCCGCCGACCGCAAGTCGCTGGTTAGCCTCTTTGAATTATGAACTACGACGGAACTGACAACTACGGACGGCCAAAAGCCGACTACCTTAAAAAGATCGCGGACATGGACGGCGATGCGCTCCACGGGGAATGCTACTCTATGATCTATCAATCCGCCCGGTGCGCGAACAATCCGTGAGCCGACTGGCACTGGCAAGTTGATGCGTGCTACGACGAAGCCACAAAGCGTGGCGGGAACATTTACGGACGCGCCTACAAGGAATGCTACGCCGATTATGTAGGCTAACGCTAAAGGTGACTGACCACTACCCGCCAATGAAGACTCTTGAACTCGAAACAGACGTTGCGGCGGGTAGTGGTTCAGTCCACCGCCTTGTTCGCCTTCTTGATTTGTTCTGCTGCGAAGGCGGGGCAGGCATGGGCTACGCGCTGGCCGGAATGACCGTGCATGGCGTGGACATCGAACCACAGCCCCGTTACCCGTTCAGCTTCACGCAAGGGGACGCGCTGGCTTATCTGGAAGCGCACGGCCACGAATACGACATGATCCACGCAAGCCCGCCGTGCCAAGGATACAGCCACCTTACGCCAGCCGACCACAAGGACAAGTATCCGAAGCTGATCCCGCAACTGCGGGAGATGCTGAAAGGACGCGGCAAACCCTACGTGATCGAGAACGTCCAAGGGGCGCGGCATGAACTGGAAAATCCGGTGATGCTCTGTGGGTCGATGTTCGGGCTACGGACTCGCCGTCACAGGTGGTTTGAAGCAAACCCCGTCGCTTGGTCGTGCTGCCTGGTGACCTCAATGCCCCTCGGACGCCCTGCCGGACGACGGTGCTTGGACTCTTTCCCGGTTGCGGCGCCTGCGCCTGTCGACCACTCGGAAATGCCCCTGCTGGTGACGACGGCAAGCAAGGCCAGCCGCGCCAAACGGCACGCGCTGGGTATCGCCCCGAAGTCGGTGAAGAACGCCCCGCTCGCCTACGGCATCGGATGGATGTCCTGCGACGGGCTGAAAGAGTGCATTCCGCCTGCATACACGCGCCATATCGCAGAAGCGGCTTTTTGTATTGCGAACGTCAAGCACTGCCACCGCTCCGCATGACTCCGCACACTCAAACCCATAACGTAAACAAGCAGAGCCCCGCGAGGCGGTTGGCTGCTGCGCCTTGTTAGAGCCCGAACTACTAAAACCAAACCTATCAAAATATGAAAACTGGAATCGAACTAATCACCGAAGAACGCGAGCGACAAATCAACGCGGAGGGCTATACGCCTGAGCACGACGATGAGCATGTCAACGGGGAAATTGCCGCCGCTGCTGGATGCTATGCCCTCTCGAATTGGTCGCTTACGGACTGCGAGCGACTGTGGCCGTGGTCCGCCGAATCGTGGAAACCAAGCGACAGCCGAGAGCGCAGCTTGGCAAAAGCTGGCGCGCTGATTGTCGCCGAAATCGACCGACTACACAGGATTCCGGTCAAAAAAGATCGGTGCCCAACTTGCGGCGATCATGTCGTGTCGATCTTCAGACATGTCGATGGGTGCCCAAATGAAAACTGGCAATAACCTCAAAGGCTCTAACGTCAAGCTCCAGCCACCCTCCCGCCTCAACGGGCGGCGAGCTACGGATTGTGAATCTGCTGGAGATCTATCGCGAGCATCTGAGACGGAACCCGGGCGGCGAAATCTAGGGGTTGGCTGCCGTCTCGCTGGACGTCAAGCTCACGGACCTTGATTGAACCGCCGCCTGCAATCGAGGTAGCAAACCTTCGATGATGCGCTCATCGACGCGACACGACAACACACGGCGAACGATTGATGGTCTTTTGCACGCATTTGCCCGTGGCATACAGGTTACCGTCGCGGCGGTCGATGAGCTCTCCAGCAACCGGAAGTGTGCATGTCTCGGCTAAGGTCCACGTCGAAGGGACACTGATCCAAAGGAGATGAATATCAATATGACTGCTGAACGCCTTGCAGACGATTACGGCCGGATTTCATTCCTTCGCCCTCGCATATGAAGAAGCCGCATTTCATTCTGTCCATCAGATAGTGGATGGAATAAATTCTATGATAACACGCGAATTCCAAACAAAGCCAGAACGGGGCGACAAGTTCAGCGCGTTTTTGAAAGTCCAAGGCAAAGCTCGGCGGACCCGTGAGAGCTATGTCCGTTGGGCAATTCGATTTGTCGATTTCCATCGCGGATTCGATCCCCGTGCAACTCAAGCTCACCACGTCCGCGAATTTATCGATCACCTCGTCGTCGACCGGAAGATTGGGCCGAAAACTCACAACCAAGTGAAGTCGGCGCTTGCTCGATTCCTAGGCGATTTCCTCGAGCTGGAAACCGCCCCGTGGGGGCTAAAAGCTACGCCAGAAAAACGCGTGCATGTCCCCGTTGTTCTCTCTGTTGATGAGACGTGGGCGGTCCTGAATGCATTGGAGGGCGGCTATCAAATCATGGGAAAACTCATGTATGGGGGCGGGCTCCGGCTTATGGAGTGCTGCCGATTGCGCTGGAAGGACATCGATTTTGCGCGATTGGAACTGACTATTCGCAATGGGAAAGGCGGAAAAGACCGGATGGTTCCGTTGCCAATGGAGGTCATTCCGGCGCTACATGATCTTGAGGCGCGGATTCGGCTGGTGCATCAGCGGGACTTGAACGCGGGATATGGCGCGGTCTACCTGCCGGACGCATTGGGCCGGAAGTGGCCAGCGGCGGCGAAAGAGTGGGGGTGGCAATACGTGTTTCCGGCGAAGTCCCGGGCCGTCGATCCTGAATGCCCCAACCGGACGATCCGGCGGCATCATATCCACGAAAACACGGTTCAGAAAGCGGTAAAGGTAGCGGTGACATTGGCGCGGCTGACTAAGCGAGCGACGTGCCACACGCTGCGGCACTCCTACGCGACGCATTTGTTGGAGAATGGCTACGACATCCGAGTGGTGCAGGAGATGTTGGGCCATTCGGACGTGAGCACGACGATGATCTATCTTCATGTTGCCAATCTCTCGAAGCGGGTGCGGAGCCCGCTGGATCGGCGACCGGATAACGTCGTGGATTTCGCGGCACCGGCGTTGCCCGAGCCGCTGCGGGAGGTGGGCACGTGAGCGCGATCTGGAAACACGCCAGCCCCGACGTGCGGGCGCTAAATCCCAGGCTGGATCCAGCGCGGCTGGCTGGTCAATTCGACGCTGCGGCAGCTCGGGTAGCCGACGCGAAAAGTGAAAAGCAGCTCCAGGGGCAGCTCGAAGCGCTGTTGCGCCGCCGGGGGGTGAAGTGGGTGATCCGGCCTCGGACCGACCGCAAGAGCACGATTGCCGTGGGGACGCCGGACATTCTCTTTTCGGTGCCGGGGCGCGCCGGGGCGGTGGCGTGGGAGGTTAAAATGCCGGGCCAGCACCCTCGGGCCGAGCAGGTGGCCGCTCACGAGGCGATGCGGGCCGACGGATGGCGCGTGGACGTGGTGCGAAGCTACGCCGAGGGGTTGGCAATTTTGAATGCTTTGACAGACGGGGAGGTGGGTTGATGGCTGGAGACTGGATCAAATTTGAGACGACGACGCCCGACAAGCCGGAGGTCGACCGCATTGCGACGGTGCTGGACGTGGACCCCGATGCCGTCGTTGGAAAGCTGATTCGATTTTGGATTTGGGCCGACCAACAGGCCCTCGACGGTAACGCTGTGAGCGTTACAAAAAAACTCATCGACCGCGTGACGTTCCAGATTGGATTCGCCGATGCGCTCCTCGATGTTGGCTGGTTGCAAGCCCGCTCAGGCTCGTTTGCGATCCCCCACTTCGACCGGCACAACGGCCAAACCGCTAAGTCTCGGGCACTTACAAAGAAACGCGTCGAGAAAACACGAGCGGAAAACTGTAACGGTCCCAGCGTTACAGAAGCGTTACCAGAGAAGAGAAGAGTAGAGAATACAAATACAGCAGCCCACCCACCCACGCGCGAGGCTGCGCCTCCCCATGTCGGGGAGTGGCCGCCGTGGGCGGCGGTGAAGTCGCGGGCTGAAATGATCGCCTTGGCGGAGTGGAAGGCTCGCGATTGGTTCGACGAAATGGAGGGCTGTGGCTGGCTCGACTACAACCGTCGTCCGATCTCGAACTGGAGCGCGGTGCTCAACCGCATCAAGGCAAAATGGGACGCTGACGGGAGGCCGAGCGGCCCGCCCGCGGCGTCAACTGGAGGAAATCGACATGGAAAACAAGAGCAACGAAGCGAAGCGGATCGGGACCGAAGCATTACAGGCCGCGAGTCGACTGCAGGCGATGGTCTCCGCCGACTGTGAGGCGGACCCGGAACGCGAGCGGCAAGCGGAGATCTGGATCGGACCCAAGGAAATCGACGCAGCGTTGAAGAAGGGGCAGTTCCCGGCTCGGCACCGTCGCAACCTGGCGGCCATGCACGGCCCGAGTTTCGACAAGGCGATGGCCCTGGAATCGTGTGTAATGGCTGGGGACGCCCTTTTGCTGCTGATCGGTGACCGTGGCCCCGGGAAGACGCAGATGGCAACGTGGTGGGCCTCCCAGCGCGTCCAAGCGGGCAAGGCGGTGGGACACTACCGGAAGACGACGGACCTGATCGGCGAGATCAAACAGACGTGGAATGATGGCGGAAAGTCCATTGGAACCGAAAACGACATTCTCAACAAATACCGCCG
This sequence comes from uncultured Verrucomicrobiae bacterium, assembly GCA_963749035.1. GTDB lineage: Bacteria > Verrucomicrobiota > Verrucomicrobiia > Chthoniobacterales > JAATET01 > CAVVKW01. The sequence continues at coordinate 1,269,431 of CAVVKW010000004.1, read as the reverse complement.
CTGCGGATACCTGGTCCTCGACGAGTTCCACGAGCGCGGGGATTCGGATTGGGAAGGGCGGACGCTGGTCAACATCATCGACCACCGCTACGATGCGATGCTGACCACAATCCTCATCGCGAACCTCAACGAGACGGCCGTTCGCGAGAAAATCAACCCGAGCATTGTCAGCCGCGCGGAGGAGACGGGCGGGTTGATCGTGTGTGATTGGCCGAGTTACCGGCTACAGGCCCCTATCCGGAGGGCTGCATAGCTGTGATGAACGCGAATAACATCGAGGCCCACCGGGAGCCGACTGGGATCGAGGCATCCGTCTGCGAGGACATTGCGGCCCGCCAAAGAGGCGGCGTTGCTAAATACGGGATGACCGTGGCGGATAATCCGGCTGACCTGCCTGATCGACTCCAACACGCCTACGAGGAGGCGCTTGACGGGGCGATTTACCTCAAATGGGCCATTCCGGAGGTGCGCCGACTCGAGGATGCGATGCAAGAGGCGTGGCGTTTGGTCAACGCGATGGCCGGGCAAGAGCATTGGGACCGAGCCGAGCGGTGGCTTGACGAACACGAGTGGGCGAAGCCTGACGGTGCCGTTCGGCTGTGAGTGCTACGCCGCATTGAATGCGACGACATTGCTCGCCTCGCCCATTCCCCACCACGATTCCGCTTGGGCTCGTGACACGTCCCCGCGGGCGTAATTGTCGTGCAACATCTTCGTTGTCGTGTGACCTAGCCACTTGGCGACGGGGCCAGCGTCTCCTTTAAACGAGAGCATGTAAGTCGCGGCTGAGTGCCGGAGGCAATCGTGAGGCCAGCGCGCCGATTCGATCAGAACGGACCTCTCGTGACGGACGACTTGCTTTTTTGGAATGGCTTCCCCGCGTTTACGGGCAAGTGCAACGGCCAATCTCCGGACCTGATCTTGCATTGTATTTCCCACGACTGGGATAATTGGGCCGATGCAGCCTCGCGGAAGCAACCGCAACGCTGCTGGAGTCATTTCGACGACCCGCTCACGGATGCCTCGATTTCGCGTTCGATCCCGTTTGATCGCATCTTTTGAGACGCGGAACTCGCCGGACTCCCAATTGATCGCCGACCAATCCGAGCGCGAAACCTCGATTGGCCGGAGTCCGCAGAAGCCGCCCAAAACAAGCCATGCACGGACGTAGTCGCGCATTTCGAGTCCCAACAGGAAATCCATCTCATCGGGCGTCAATATCGCCTTGGGCGCTTCCCCTTTCGGAATCGGCTCCATGCGCTCAAACGGCGACCGGGTCGCGAACTCATAACGCATCGCCCATCGATAGGCCGTCCGGCAGGACGAATAAACGCCGTGCTTGGACCTCTGGGCGAGCGGCAAGCTCTTGATCCAATTCCGGCACGTCAACGGGTCAACTTCGTCAGCGGAGAGTCCTCCAAATTGCGCGTCGAATTTCCCAAGGTGATTTTTAGCGAGCTTAAGTTGCCCTGGCGTAACCTCGTCTTTCCTGTCCGCGAGATAACTCGCCACCAAGACCGAGACCGACCCGGCGGAGTCTCGACCCTTTTCCAGCGTCACCGGCTGACCCTTTTCGAGTTCGTTGTTCTGCTCCGCTGCCCACAACATCGCCGCGCCCTGATCCGAGAAAAACCGCCTTTTCGTCTTCCCGAAGACTCTCTTGTGGATTTCTACCTTCCAGTTTTTCCGCGCCGGGAATGGCGCGACTAGAAAAGGGCCGATCTGAGTTCCGTTCGCCATAGACAAAAGGTTGTGACGAAATGTGACGAAAAAACAAGTATTTCGGTTTGACCGTGCATGATTGACCGTGACTAATCTGGGCCGATCATTCGGCGGGAGAGGCTGATAAATCCAGCGTTTTCGGGCGGATTACCCTGTAAATCTCGCAACCCTCAAACCCGCTCCTGAGGTAGGATTCGAACCTACGACCAATCGGTTAACAGCCGACCGCTCTACCACTGAGCTACTCAGGATTTTCTGCGCGAACGCGAGCGGGAAAGAAAATCACGTGGCGGGGGACAATTCAACCCCCTTCTTCCCCGATTCGTGGAATGACGTCAATCGGCGCGGACCGCTTCCGCTTCCACCGCTTGGCGGAGCTCTCCGTAAACGCGGGTCAGCGCGTCCGGCATGATGCGGGCCCCTGCGATTACGGGCATAAAATTGGAGTCGCCGGTCCACCTCGGGACGATGTGCCAATGGAGGTGATCCGCGCAGCCGGCGCCGCCCGCTTCGCCGAGGTTCAGGCCGACATTGAAGCCTTGAGCTTTGACCACCTGGCGGAGCAGCCGCTGGCCGAGCAGAGTTAAATGCCAGATTTCGAGGGCTTCGTCGTCGGTGAGATCCTCCATCCTCGCGAGCTTTCGGTAGGGCACGGCCATGAGGTGGCCGACGGTGTAAGGATAACGGTTGAGCATGAGAAAGCAGCTCTTCCGGCGGGCGACCACGAAGTGCGCGTCGTCGTCGGAGGTGTTCGCGGCTTCGAGGAGAAAGTCTTTCGGACTGTCGTCGGGGCGCTGGAAGTATTCCACCCGCCACGGGGACCAGAGGGATTCAAGGTGGTCTTTGGGGAAGTCGGGCATGATCTTCTGACAGGATTTACAAAATTACGCGGATTGAAGAACTCAAATTCTCAATTTCGAGAAACCCGTCAATTCCGTCCGAGCTTCTGAATGATGGCCCTCGCGGCGCGGTCGGCGGCACCATCTCCGTCGAGTGTTGCGACGACGCTCGCGAGGTCGGTCTGGAGCCTCTCGCGGGTAGCGTCGTCGTTGAGGAGGCGAAGGCATTCGTCAGCGAGGGCGGCTGGGCTGGCGGCGTGTTGAATGAATTCGCGGACGACCGCGCGTCCCGCGAGGATGTTGATGATGCCCAGGTGCGGGACTTTCACGAGGCGCTTTCCGACTTCGTAGGTGAGCCAGGCGATCCGGTAAACGAGGGCGTAGGGAAGGCCGAAGTAGGCCGCTTCGAGGGTGGCGGTGCCGGAGGCAACCAAGCCGACGGTGGCTCGCTGCATGACGACGTGCGACGCTCCGACGGAAACCTCCACCGGGATGCCGATCTCGCGGGCAATCCCTCGCATTTGGCCGGCGTGGGCGGCGTTGGCGGCGGCGGCTTCGAAGCGGATGTCCGGTCGGCTTTTCAAGATCAACTTCGCAGCTCCGGCCATCGCGGGAAAGATGCGGCGCACTTCGCGTTCGCGAGAGCCGGGGAAGAGTCCGACGAGGTCGTCGGCCCGGCAGGTTTCGACGTGTTCGGTCGCGAGGCGTTCGATCAAGGGGTGCCCGACGAACTCGGTGGGAAGCCCGGAATGCTCGTAGAGTGGTTTCTCGAAGGGGAAGATGCAGAGCATGAGGTCGAGCCAGCGCGCCATCTTTGGAATGCGCCCACGATTCCACGCCCACACTTGCGGGCTGACGTAGTAGATGATTTTGAGAAGGGGGAAGCGACGACGGAGGGCTTTGGCGAGGCGGAGATTGAAGCCGGGATAATCGACGAGGAGGATGGCGTCCGGTGCTTGAATCTCGATTTCGCGGAGCATCTCGCGAAATTTTTTCCGAAAATAGCCGTAGTTTTTCAGGACGTCCCAGAGGCCGAGAACCCCCGCGTCTTCAGTCCATTCGTCGAACGGAGCGATGGCATACGGCTGCATCAGGGGGCCGCCCGCGCCCATGAACTCGACGGAGGGAGCCAGCTGCTGAACGCTTCGCATGACTTCGGCAGCGCGGGTGTCGCCGCTGTTTTCGCCGGCGACGATCCAAATGCGCTGAGGGGGTCGGTCCGCAGAGTTGAGTTCGTCGGTCTCCACTTTGTTTCGGCTCACTGACTAGAGAGGATCGTGAGGGCGTTTCCTAGCGACCGAAACCGAAGAGGTTGGTGTCGATCGGCGGTCGGTCCTGGCCCTTCCGTGGGTCTGCGGCTTCGATTTGAGCCGTGATGTCGAGGGCGATCTCGAGGGCGGCGGTGGCCTGTTGACCGGAGACTTTCGGGGCGCCGCCGGTGCGGGCGCTTTCGAGGAAAGCGGCGAGTTGACGCTCGAGGGCATCGCCCTTCTGAACTTTCACGCCGGAGCGTTTGATTTTGCCGTCTTCCAACGTGTAGGTGACGCCGTCCTGCTTCTGGTAGTCGAGTGAGAGGTAGGCGTCTTCCTGGAAAACGCGGATCTTCCGGAGGCGGTCCGCGCTGATCCGCGACGCGGTGACGTTGGCGACGCAGCCGTTCTCGAAGCGGAATCGGACGTTGGCAATGTCTTCGCTCTTGCTGAGGACGGCGATGCCGACGGGGTCCATCGAGACGATGGGGGAGCGGACGAGGTGGAGGATGATCTCGATGTCGTGGATCATGAGATCGAGAACGACGCCGATGTCAGTCGAGCGATTGGGGAAGGGGGAGAGGCGGGTGACTTCGAGGAAGCGGGGATTGCGGAGCTTGTTCTCGAGGGCTTCGAGGGCGGGGTTGAATCGCTCGATGTGACCGACTTGAAGCACGCAGTTGTGCTGCTGAGCGAGGTCGGCAAGGGCTCGGGCTTCGGCGGAGTTCGGTGCGATGGGTTTCTCGATCAGGAGATGCTTGCCACGTTCGAGGAGGAATTTTCCGATCTCGAAATGGGTGACGGTGGGCGTGCAGATCGTGGCTGCATCGACGCGCGAAGCGAAATCGTCGAGGTCGGTGGCGGCGTAGGTCTTGTTCTTTTTCGCTGCGGTGGCAGCGGCTTTTGCGTCCGCGTCATACACGGCGGTGAGTTCGCAGTCGGGGAACGCGGCGTTGCAGCGGACGTGGTGCGTGCCCATGTGGCCGGTGCCGACGACGCCGGTCCGGAGCCTGGTGGTGGGGGCGGTCATACGGACGTTTTTACCACAGCGCGGTCACGGCATCGAAGGGCGAATGGGAAGGGGGGTGGATCAGTTCGAGGCGAAGACGGCCATCTTGCGGCCCTTGAACTTCAGGCCGTTGCACTCGGCGATGACTTCCTGCACGGCGTCTTCGGCGACGTCGACGGTGGTGTGTTTGTCGGCGATGGTGATGACGCCGATCTTCTCTTTTCCGAACTGCGTCTGGCCGGTGATCATGCCGACGATGTCGGCGGGTCGCATCTGGCTGAGGCGTCCGGCCATGAAGACGAGGCGGGTCATCCCCGCTTCGACGGGCTCGTCTCGGGAGCGTCGCTCGCGCGGGGCGCGGTCTCTGCCGCCGCGTGCCGGACGATCGTCGCGATCGTTGTATTCGCGGTCGGGTCGACCGGTGGAAATTTCGTTCGGGGAATCGCTGGCCGCCCCGCTCGTTTCCGACATGAGCAGGTGCATGAGGGCGCTGGCGATGTCGGTCGGGGAGTGACCCTGATCGAGGAGGCGATCGACGAAAGAATCGCGTTTGGTGAAGTCACCGCTTTCGAGGGTCTCGCGGAGCTGCTCGAAGGTGTGGTTGGTCCGTTTTTCTTCGAGCTCCTCGAGGGACGGGACGCGCTCGCGGCGGATTTTGCCCTTCGTGTAGCGGATCATGTTCTCGAGTTTCCGGATCTCGCGACCGGCGACGAACGTGATCGCGCGACCGCTGCGGCCGGCTCTTCCGGTGCGTCCGATGCGGTGGACGTAATCCTCGCCGTCGTGCGGGAGGTCGTAGTTGAAGACGACTTCGATGTCGTCCACGTCGAGGCCTCGGGCGGCAACGTCGGTGGCGACGAGGAATTCGACCCGGCGCTCGCGGAAACGTTTCATGACGCGTTCGCGAGCGGCTTGAGTGATGTCGCCGTGAAGTTTGTCGGCGACGTAGCCGCGGGCGATGAGGTGTTCGGCGAGTTGGTCGCACATCATCTTCGTGGCGCAGAAGACGATGGCGCACTTGACGTCGTCGAGGTCGATGATGCGGCAGAGCGCTTCGAGTTTCGAGCGGCGGTCGACCTCGTAGTAGATTTGATCGATGGCCGGGCCGGACATGGCCTTCGTTTCGATGCGCACGGAAACGGGGTCGCGGGTGTAGCGTTTGACGAGTTCCTGAATCGCGCGGGGCATCGTCGCGGAGAAGAAGACCGTTTGGCGGTCCTCCGGGGTCTGATCGAGGATGGTTTGGATGTCGTCGCGGAATCCCATGTCAAGCATGCGGTCGGCTTCGTCGAGGACGATGGTGCTGACTTGGTCGAGCTTAAGGGTTCCTCGGTCGAGGTGGTCCATGACGCGACCCGGGGTGCCAATGATAATCTGGGCGCCATCGCGCAGGCCGCGGTTCTGGCGTTCGTAGGAGGCGCCGCCGTAGATGGGGAGTTCGACGACGCCGCGTTTGCTGGAGGCGAGCTTCGAGACTTCCTCGGCGACCTGAACGGCGAGCTCGCGGGTGGGGCAAAGGATGAGGGCTTGGGGATAGCGGCTGGACGCGTCGACTCGTTCGATGACCGGAATTGCGAACGCGGCGGTCTTGCCGGAGCCGGTTTGGGATTGACCAACGACATCCTGGCCGGACAGCAGGACGGGAATGGCTTCCGACTGAATCGGCGACGCCTCCTCGAACCCCATTTTTTCCACTGCCTTCAGGACCTCGGGCGAGAGGCCCAATTCCGAAAATTTCTTCTTCTCCATCGGAGCTTCTAGTCAGGTCTCCGTCGAAGCGGCGAGAAAGAAGCGCGGGAGATCGGAATGGCGGAGAAGTTCGACACCATTTGGTGCCGTCGTTATTGTCCGCCGATGCTTACGAAAGTCTTCTCCGCCGCTCTGCGTGGGGTCGACGCGTGCGAGGTCGAGGTCGAGGTCAACGCCGCCAGCGGGGGCGATCCGGTGGTGGTCGTCGTTGGCCTGCCCGACACTTCGGTGAAGGAGAGTCGGGATCGCGTGACGACGGCCGTATCCAACAGCGGCTACCGGTGGCCGATCACGCGGACGACGGTGAATTTGGCGCCGGCGGATTTGAAGAAGGAGGGGCCGAGTTTCGATTTGCCGATCGCGGTGGGAATGATTGCGGTGGCGAGGGACGAGAAACTGCCGCGGCTCGAGCGGTGCCTGATGGCGGGGGAGCTCGGATTGACCGGTGAAGTTCGGCCGATCAAGGGAGCTCTCCCGATCGCCTTGGAGGCTCGCCGTCGGCGGAAGAAGGCGGTCATCTTACCGTTGGCCAATGCGGCCGAAGCGGCGGTGGTCGAGGGCGTGCAGGTTTACGGGGTGCGGTCGCTGAGGGAGGCTTATGAGTTTGTGAGCCGCGAGCGAGAGTTGGAACCGACCGTTGCGGAGTTTGGGTCGGAGGTTTCGGGGGAGGGGGCGGACTTGGATTTCGCCGACGTGAAGGGGCAGGAGCAGGTGAAGCGAGCGATCGAGGTCGGGGTGGCTGGTGGACACAATTTGCTGCTGATTGGGCCGCCGGGATCGGGCAAGAGCATGTTGTCAAAACGGATCGCTTCGATCATGCCGACGATGTCGTTGGAAGAGGCTATCGAGACGACGAAGATCCACAGCATTTGCGGGCTGACCGACGCGGAGCGGCCATTCGTGACGACGCGCCCCTTCCGGGCTCCGCATCACACGATCTCAGACGTGGGACTGCTGGGCGGGTCGACAAATCCTTCGCCGGGGGAAGTCAGTCTCGCGCACCACGGGGTGTTGTTTTTGGACGAGTTGCCGGAGTTTAAACGTTCGACTTTGGAAGTGATGCGGCAGCCGCTGGAGGACTCGAGGGTGATCATTAGCCGGGCGGCTGGGACGATGACCTTCCCGGCGCAGTTCATGTTGGTCGCGGCGATGAATCCGTGCAAATGCGGGTATTTCGGCGATCCGAAAAGAGAGTGTCGGTGCTCGCCGAGGGAGGTGGAAAATTATCGGCAGCGCATCTCGGGTCCGCTGTTGGATCGGATCGACATTCACGTCGAGGCACCCGCCGTGGAGTATCGCGAACTTTCGAGCAACGAGCGGGCGGAGTCGTCGGCGGCGATCCGCGAGCGAGTCGAGGGAGCGCGGGCGGTGCAGGCGCGGCGGTTCGCTGGTGGCCGGACGCGGAGCAACGCGCGGATGTCCCCGTCGGCGATGAAAACGCACTGCCGCCTGGACGCGGAAGGTCAGGAAATGCTGCGGATGGCGATGGTGGAGCTACAGCTCAGCGCCCGGGCGTATGATCGAATTCTCAAAGTGTCGCGAACGATTGCTGATCTCGGGGAGGTGGAGCAGATCGCGGCGGAGCACGTCGGGGAGGCGATTCAATATCGGACGCTGGACCGGAATCTTTGGCGGTAAGATTTGCGGGGTAATTCCGAGCGTTTTCCGATTCTCGTCCGCATTCCACGGAAGATTATCAATCCGACCATAAACGGAGATTGCTTGGCAATTTCGGCGCAGGTTACCAATGGACCTCGTGGATTTTCGTTTTCGGGTCGCCACCTGCAAGTTGCTGGTGCGCTCAGTCCAAGGCGAGCACGGCTCTTCCTGACTTCCCGTCGACTGTTTCGATCGGTGTATCGGTGTCGACGTTGCCGTTCCAATGAACGTGGAGATTTGAAGTCCAATCGGTGATCGCTCCTTCGTCATTCTCGATTTGATCGCCGATAGCAACTGACGGCTTGCCCCCGTCTTCCGTGACCCGGATGGGCGTATTCGGTGGTCGGCCCTGGTGATTGATAGAGGGGAAGGTTAATTGGGTTTACCGGTTTCTGATCGACGTATTCAACGAGTGGCCCGTGCGGGATGATCGCGCCCTCTTTCGCAAAGAGGGGGATCTCGTCCAGCGGGGCGGATACCGTGGCGGACGTTCCTCCCGCGTAGGTCTTGTCATCGCGAATGTCGATCCAGTTGGCACCTTCTGGAAAGGTAACCTTTCGATCCGTCGCGCCGGCTTCGACCACGGCTTCGACCGGCAGTTCATTCGTTCCATTCCCGACGATCAGGGTGGGTTCGTCGAGGAAGCGGACGGGGAGTTTGACGTCTGGAAAATGGAGGTGGCCTGCAACCCGTTGGAATAGCGGAAGGGCTAAAGGCGGTAGCGCAAGTTCATGGATTTGCGAAAATTCGCCTACAGCATGTCCCCTTGTAGCCACGGTGCGACTTCGCCGGTGGGACTGGCGGGTGACGTTGCCAGTCCGCTTCCAAGGTGAGAGTCGGTGTTCGTCCAAACTTGCCTTGTCGAAGGAAGCGGCCCGTTTGGAGACATGGCACTTTCCGACATCGTCTGCATCGGCGCTTCCGCTGGTGGTCTCGACACCATGCGGCGAATCGTTCCAGATCTTCCTCTGGACGCGACCTACTTTTACGTCCAGCACATCGCGCCAGAGGGGCCCGGCGGTCTCGGTAATCTATTGAATAGTGCCGGTCCACTGGAAGCTTGGACGGTGAAAGAGGATCAGGCGATTCGCCCGGGGACGCTTCACGTTGCGCCGCCCGATCACCATCTGATGATTGAGCACGGTCGGGTTCGAATCGTGCATGGTGCGAGGGAGAACCGCACTCGGCCAGCGATCGATCCGATGTTTCGGAGTGCGGCGGTGGCGTATCGCGAGCGCGTTATCGGTGTGGTCCTGACTGGGTTGCTGGATGACGGCACGGCTGGAATGGGAGCGATTCAGCGGTGTGGTGGGACGGTCGTTATTCAAGATCCGGTCGACGCGAAATACGAGGACATGCCGCGGGCTGTCCAACAGTCGATGGAGGTCGATCATTGCGCGCCCGCTTCGGAGGTCGCGGCGCTCCTCGGACGGTTGGTCGGACGTGAGGTGGGGAATGGAGTGTCGCCGTCGCCCGAGCTGTGTTCGGAGGTTGCTGCCTCGATGGATTTTGTGAACGCTGAGCGCGACAATCATCGGATCGGGGAGTTGGCGGCTTTGAGCTGTCCGGAGTGCGGGGGACCGATGTGGGAGGTCGAAGATCCGGCGGTCCTGCGCTATCGCTGTCACACGGGGCATGCGCACACCGCGAGGAGTCTCGAGGTCGGGCTGACCGCGGCGGGCGAGCAGGCATTGTGGGTTGCGATTCGTAGCGTCGAGGAGCGGGTGAGAATGCTGGGTCGACTCCGAGAGCGTTTCGTTGATCTGGGAAATGATTGGCAGGTGAGGCGGTTGACCGAGGAGGCGGAGCAGGCGGAACAGAACGCGCGGGAATTGCGTGCGCTAATCAGTGGTAATTGGACGCCCCGACCGACCAGTGGCGCTCCCGGTGGAGTGACCTAGTCGCGTTCGCGCGGAGCGCCGGGAGATGTCGCAGCTCTTCGGAGCGGCGGTCGAGGGTGAGGATTACCGGGCGGACTCGTCCGCGTTCTCGACGTCGCGTTCGGCTGCGGGAATCGTGAGGCTTGCGCCCCAGTCGGCGCTCGTTCCCGGACCGAACGGTGGCCAGGCTCGGTCCTCGAGAAACGCCGGCTTCGTCGATCGATAGAGAGAGGGCGGTAGGGGCGTGTCCTTCGGGATAACGCCCCACTCGGTGAAGGTCCGCACTCGATTTGCGCCGGTGAAATCTTGTGCATCGACGCGGAGTTCGCTCGTGACGTTGCCAACGACGGTGGCGGAGTAATCGTTTCCGAGCCGCGGGCGAATCCCGCGTCGACCGCCGAGTGCGTTGTTTCGGAAGACGACGTTGTGCGGGCCGTTGGTTCCGTGGACCATGTCGAAATTGATCCCGGCGTCGGCCTGATTCCCTTCGAAGAGATTGCTGTGGGCGAAGTTCCCGTGGAGGAGGAGATTGCTCAGATTGTGGTTGTAGGCCACGACGCTGTGGTTCGCGCCCTCCTGGATGACGACGGCGTGACGCAGGGTTTCGAACTTGTTATTGACGATGTAGCAGCGGGTCGAACTTTGCACGAGCTGGACGCCGTAGCCATGTCCCCGGGGACCGTAGTCGTGGGAGTGGCTGAAGTTGTTCCCCTCGATGAAAACGCGGTAGGAGTTACTGACCCAGACGTGGTGTTTGCTGGTTTTATAGGAACGGACGTTCCGGGCGTAGGCGTTGTGGACGTGATCGAATTTTACGTTCGATTTTTCGTCGTTGTGGAGTTTCTCGATCCGGAGGGATTCGATTCCGACGTCTTCCAGCAAATTTAGCTTCCGGATGCGGAGATCGGGCCAGGGAGAGTAGCCGATCCCGAGGGGATCACGAAAACGGACGGTGTCGTCCTCGATATCTTCGACGATCACGATCTGGCCGACGCCGAGTTTCTCCATCTTTCTGCGGTAAACCTCGCGGTTGCCGTCGTAAGGAAATTGCGCCACGGGGAGAATGAAGTCGCCGCGTTTCAGCCGAGAGGCGTCGGACGATCGGAGGGAGGTCTCTCCTTCACCCGGAGGCGAATCGAGGGAGAGCACTTCGTCTTCAACATCCGGACTTCGGAACGCAATTTCTGCATCGTCCTGAATAAAATGGGTCGTGGTGGATCCCGAACCGGCAATGCGAATGCCGTTCTGTGAAATGACGAGATCGGAACGAAACCAGTAGGTGCCCCCGGGAAAATAGAAGATTCGATTTCCGGAGCCAGAAGCGATGATCCGCCGGACAGCGGTCGCTGAATCCACGGTTTGATCGTCGGGGCGGAGCCCGTGTTTGGTCACGTCGACCGTTTCCCACCCGCCGGGGTCGGTCCAGGCGTCATCCGCCCACCCTGCGGGTGGGAGCGGGGCCGTCTCCAGGACGTTACCGCGAAGGGGGTCACCGCTGGCGAGAAGTGCCAGTAGGGTCGTGGCTTGGAGAACGTAGCGGGTGCCGGTCGGTAGGTGCTTTGTCACGAGAATCAGGAGGAGCGGTGCCTCGCCTTGGGAAATCGAGACGAGTGTTTTCCGGGTCCGTCTTACGGGGTTAGGTTCATCTCGTAGCAAAGCGGAGAAAGATCAAGCGAGTGCAAAATTGCCGTTGGCTGCGCGGCGGACAGCCGGACAAAAAAAGACGGGCCGTGGAAAGTGAATTCCACGGCCCGTGAAAGGCTAGATGTCGTGAACCTAAAGTTTATCGACGGCGGCGGTTCAGAAGAACCAGCGCGCAGCCGCCGAGTCCGAGAAGCGTGAGGGTGCCGGGCTCGGGGATGGGTGCGAATCGGTAGTAGATGTCGCCCTCGGCGGTGTCGAAGTCGATCGAGCCGACCCCTCCAACGACGATGCTGGTATCCCAGAATCCAGCGAGATTGTTGAGGCCATCAATGAGAAGGATGTCGTCCGTTCCCGCGTAAGAGCTCACGTCAACGGTGAGGTTGTTGACGACGGAACCATTCTTCGCCCAGTTGCCGACCGTGAACGAACCGAAGTCAGTCGTGCCGAGTTCCAGTCGGAGATTCGTCGTGCTCGAAGAGCTGCCGGCACCCGTTTGGAACGCTTGGCGATCGTTGGCGATCGTGAAATCCTGACCAGAAACGGTCCAGTTCAGGGTGCCACCGGAGCTGTTGCTCATCAGGAATTTACTGTTGGATTGGAGGACGCTGTCTCCTGAAATCGAAACGGTTACCGTCGAGTCGTCCCCGGTGTTTATCTCCAGAGCACCCGTCGAGGTAAACGAACCCCCGGTCATGTTGAAGGCAGCGAGAACGTTCTTACCGCTCCCGATCTTAGCAGTACCGTTGATCAGGACGTTTCCGCCGCTGACATTCAGCGTTTGACCCGTGCCGGTAGTGTTCTGAATGAAGAGACGACCGGTTGTAAGATCGTTGGATTCCCAATTCACCGTGCTGTTCTCGTAAAGATACATGAACCCGGTGGTGGTGAAATCCGTCGTTCCCCCGAATGCGTTGTCGAGGGTGGAGGCGTCGCCGAAATTGATCGCTTGGGTTCCCGTGGGTAGAACGCCGTTCCAATTGGCAGCGTCGTTCCATTCTTTGGGATCGGCACCGTCACCTGACCAGTTTAGTGCGTGGACCGAGAACGGGATCGTCATCGCGGCGATCACGAAGGATGAGAGGAGGGGGGAGGCTTTCATGGTAGTTTTGGGGGGCTGCGTTTGAGTTGTCGGTATCGATAGCTCGGATAGCTCGAACTAAAGGTCGATTGATCCCAAGGACGCCTGGGAGGGGTATCAGGGGAGGAAATCTTCCTTTTGCGACGTAACACAATAAGCACCCACGCAGTTGAACCGTCAATCAGAAAATTTTCGGTTATCCGTTCACGATGTTCGAGTTGAAGGCAAGGGGGGGGCTTCGCGAGTCTGGAGTTACGACGTTCCTCGGGAGCTGCTATCTGCAGTCCGCCACCGGGGACGGCGGTCTGCTCCTTCGGCGGACGTGGAGCAGACCGGGTGATGCTCGGGCTCGGTTTGGTAGCGGAATGCCGCCCGGGTGGTTCAATAAGTCGACCGAAGGACTGGCGGTGGGTGGAGTTTTGGGGTTGTCGGAAAATTGGTGGGGGGTTCAGTCTGGCGAAGCCATCGTATGGAACTTCAGTTGCTAATTTTTGCCGTCTGTTTGTTTCTCTACGCGCTGGTCGCCGGGCGGATTGCGCGGATGCCATTGTCGGGGCCGATTCTTTTCGTGGCGCTTGGGTGGTTGATCGGACCGTCGAACCTGGATTGGTTGCAGGCGGAGGTCGGCGCGGAGGAGCTGAGAGTGCTGGCGGAGTTGACCCTGGCGCTGGTGCTTTTCAGCGACGCGGCGTGCGCGGATCTGAAGGTGGTGCGGCGGTCGTTCCGCATTCCGGAGCGGATGCTGGTGATCGGGCTGCCGCTGACCATTCTGGCGGGGTTCGGCGTGGCGCGATTGATGTTCCCGAGCCTTGGTTTATCCGAATGTGCGTTGCTGGCGGTGATCCTCGCGCCGACGGACGCTGCCCTGGGGCAGGCGGTGATCTCGAATCCAAAGGTGCCGGCGGAGCTGCGGGAGGGACTCGACGTGGAGAGCGGGCTGAACGACGGGATCTGCGTGCCGGTGTTGACGTTGTTCCTTGCGCTGGCGACCGAGGCGACCGGCGAGAGCGGTCCGGTCGCGCTTGGATTCGAGTTGTTTGCGAAGCAGGTGGGAATCGGCTTGGCCGTCGGGCTGGGAGTGACGTGGTTGTGCGTGTGGGGGATTCGGTTGGCGGGTTCGCCGGATCGGATCCCGCCGGTGTGGCGGCAGGTGCTCGCGGTGGGCGTGGCGTTTGCGGCGTTCGCGGCGGGTCAGTTGTTGGGCGGGAGTGGGTTCATCGCGAGCTTCTGCGGTGGATTGCTCTTCGGGGCGATGAACCACGGTCACAAGGATGCGCTGCTCGAAGCGGCGGAGGGGACGGGAAACGTGATGTCGATGATTACGTGGACGTTGTTCGGCGCAGTTGTGTTTGGTCTTTACCTCGAGAACTGCGGGTGGGCGGCGTTCGTTTACGCGCTGCTGAGTTTGACGGTGCTGCGGATGGGGCCGGTCGCGCTCGCACTCATGGGGTTAGAAATTTCCTGGCCGAAGCGGCTATTTCTCGGGTGGTTTGGCCCGCGGGGATTAGCGAGCGTCGTCTTTCTGGTGTTGTTTCTCGAAGCGGACTTGCCGGGGCAGGCGGTGGTCGCGGAGGCGGTCGTGGCGACGATCTTGCTGAGTATTTTGCTGCACGGCGTGACGGCGAATCCGTTTGCCAAGCTGCTGGCGAAGTCGGAGCCGGGGTCGGCGTAGCCGTGCGTCTGCGGGTCGCCGCGGGGGCGGGTTGCGGAGGTTGGGGGTTGCATCTTGAGCGGTATGGATATCGTGGGCGGACGATGTGCGCGCGATTTGAAGTCGACGACCGGCGATTCATGCCGGGGCGAGCGGTGGGGTGTTGGCTGGCGGAGGGTCGGTCGGAGCGGCTGGTCTGGGCGGGTTTCGCGCGGCAGGAGTCGCTTGGCTGGTGGAAGCGAAAGGGTGGCGCACTGGTGGACGTGCCGGCCAGCCGCTACGCGGAACGTTCGCGAAACACCGGGGAGCTGGTGTGGGACGAGGTGCCGGGTGGCGGCGTGATCCGCGGGTTCGTCGATCCGAACGACGGTAAACCGTTGCTGAAGGTCGTGACCCGGGAGTGCGAGGCGAGCGAGGCGGCGTTCTTCGGTCATCACCGCATTTGCCTCATCGAGGACCCGTTGTTTTCGCGGGACGTCGTGGCTGTCGAAGCGCGGGAGGACGATCTTTTTGGGTCGTCTGGAAATGAGGGGGATGAGGGGGGGTAGGGTGTTCGGGCCCGGAGGGTCCGGTTCTACCGGTCGAGGAGGTTGGGCTCTTCGGATTGCTCGAGGTCGGCGGCGACCTGTTTGTCGATGGTGTCGTCGGCACCGACGTCGGCTTGGGCTGGGTCGGGTCGCTCGGTGGGATGTTTCTTTGGTCGGGGCTCGGGCTCGAGACTTGTCTCGAGCGGGGCGGTGTTGTCGCGGAGGTGGACGCGATAGATCGGCTCGGGCATCTCGATGTCGGCTTCGTCGAACGCGCTTTTGATCATGCGAATCGCTTCGCTGCGCGACTTGAGGAAGTCGCTGTGGGTCTGATCGATCCAGCCGAAGAAGCGGAGGTTGACGGTGCTGTCCCCGAGCTCTTCGACGAGAATCATGGGTGGGGGATCGGCGAGAACTCCGCGCATTGCTTTCAGGGTTTCCATGCCGACGCGGCGGGCGTCGTTGAGGTCGAGATCGACGGAGACGCCGACGGCGAAGTGGAAACGCCGCAGCGGATTGCGGGTGAAATTGATCAGCGTCTGGTTGATGACGGCGCTGTTGGGGATGCGGAGGTGGTTGCCGTCGAGCGTCATGAGAACGGTGTCGCGGGAGGTGAGGCGGGCGACCTTGCCGTTGGAGCCATCGATCTCGACGTGGTCGCCGATGTTGAAGGGGTTGCGGGTGCTGAGGAGGATGCCGGCGAGGTAATTCTCGACGATGTTTCGGAAGGCGAAGCCGAGGGCGACACCGGCGACGCCCGCGATGCCGAGGACCGCGCCGACGACGGCGGTGGCGTCGAGTATTTCGAGCGCGATCAGGATGCCGAGTCCGACGATGACGGTGCGGATAACCCGGCGGATGAGGGCGCTGGCGAGATCGCTGAATCCGAATAGGCGAAAGATGGCGCTGCTGCGGGAGAGCAGGCTGCCTAAAAAATAGAAGGCGAGAATGACGAGGAGCGTGACGCCGATGACGGGGAGGAGCTGGACGGTGCGGTTACCGATCTCCCGGAGGCGGGCCATCGCGGGGGAGACGCGGGCGGAGACTTCCGTGGCTTCTTCGATGCGGCTACGCACGTAAACGACGCCATCGACTTTGCGGGCAAGGGCGAGGGCTTCGTCGGCGGAGCGGTTGCCAGGAACGGATCCGCTGAGGGTGACGACGCCGGCGGCGGATTCGACTTGAATCTCGGCGAGGTCCTCGAGCTGAGAAAAGATGTCGGCGAGGCGGGCGGTAATTTGCTCGTCCGGCGGACCTCCGGTCGGGTCGATGACGACGCTATCAGGAACGGTCTTCGGCGGGGCGGGGGACTCGACCGGGGCATCCGTGGGCTCCGCGAAAACGGAGGTGACGAGGAGCGCGAGCAGAAGCACGGAAGGGCGGAGCGGATTCATGCGGACGGTGGTGAGTGTGCGCCGGTGGCGGAGAGATGCAACGAATTCGCGTGGGAGGCAGGAGTTGGGTCCCCGGAACTTGCGGCGGGAGCGGGGAAGCGGGATAGTGGTGGGCTCATGCAACTGACGAAATCAGCTTTTGGGATGTGGAGTGGCGGGCGATTCATGCACTACGGGGTGCCACAGGAAGACGAGGACTACATGGGACTCGTGCGGCACGCCTACGACGCGGGGGTGCGGACGTTTATCACGGCGGACGTTTACGGGGCCGGGGAGGCGGACATTTTACTGGGTCGGGCGCTGGCGGACATCCCGCGGGAAAGCTACTGCCTGGTCGGGGCGGTCGGGCACGATTTTTACAACGGTGAGCGGGAGGGGTCGAAGGGTTTTCCGAGATTCACGAACGCGGCGTTGCGAAAAGCGGACGGCTGCGCGGAGTATTTGCGGATGGCGACGGAGCGCTCGCTGGAACGCTGCGGGGTCGAGGCATTTGACCTGCTGCTGTTGCACAATCCGGACGCGGAGGGATATGGGAGCGAGGCGGTCTGGGACGGGATGGCGGCGCTGAAGGAGGCGGGACTGGCGACGCAGCTCGGCGTGGCGCCGGGGCCGGCGAACGGGTTTACGTTGGACGTGGTGCGGTGTCTGGAGCGGTTCGAGGGATTGATCGATTGGGCGATGGTGATCCTCAATCCGCTCGAGCCTTGGCCGGGTAGTCTGTGTCTGCCGGCCGCGGAGAAGACGGGGACGAAGATTCTGACGCGGGTCGTGGATTACGGTGGGTTGTTTCACGATGACGTGAAGCCGGGACACGATTTTGCGCCGAGGGATCACCGGACGTTTCGACCGGAGGGCTGGGTCGAGGTGGGGAACGAAAAGATCGAGCGGCTGCGGCCGGTGGCGGATCGGCACGGCCTGACGATGCTGCAGCTGGCGTGCGTCTGGGATCTTCAGCAGCCGGCGGTGGCGTGCGTGGCGCCGACGCTGATTCAAGAGCCGGGTGATCGGGCGAAGACGATCCGGCGGAAGGCGGAAGAGCTGGCGGGAATCCCGGACGTGACCCTGAGTGCGGAGGATTTGGCGCTGATTGCGGAGATCGGAGATAACACCGGGTGCATGAAATTGAAGGGTGCGAGCGCGGGGTTTTCGGGCGAGGTGACGGCGGACCAGTGGGGTGTGGACGAGGAGTTGAGGGAAGTCGCCGACCGGTGGGGCTTGGCGGTGCCGGGATGATCGGTGGCCTCGGCAAGACGCCGGGGCCTGTAGGATTGGACAAGGCGGGGGAGGCGTAGTTAATTCGCGGTCCCATGTCCGACTTTGGCCCCGTAGATGCGACCGCCCTCTATAACGTTGATCGTTGGGGGGGCGGGTATTTTCGCGTTAATTCCAAGGGGAACGTGGCGGTGTTGCCGACCGGGAAGAAGAAGGAATCGATCGACATGATGGAACTCGTCGAGGAAGCGAGGGGACGGGATTTGGCCTTTCCGATGGTGATCCGATTTCAGGATCTGCTGCGGCACCGGGTCGAGACGGTGAACAAGGCGTTCGCCGAAGCGATCGCGGGGGAGGGTTACGGAAACCACTACCGGGGGGTGTTTCCGATCAAGGTCAACCAGCTCCGCGAGGTCGTGGAGGAGATTCTGGACGGGGGGAAGGACTACCACTTCGGGCTGGAGGCCGGGAGCAAGCCGGAGCTGATGGCGGGGCTGGCGATGCACACGGACCCGGAGAGTCTGATCATTTGCAATGGTTACAAGGATACGGAATTGATCCGAATGGCGCTGATGGGGCGGCGGCTGGGCAAGCAGGTGATTCTCGTGGTCGAGAAGCTCGAGGAGTTGACGCACATTCTGAAGGTCGCGGCGGCGGCAAAGGTCGAGCCGATGATCGGTTTGCGGGTGCGGTTGCTGTCGAAGGGAGCGGGGAAGTGGGCGACGAGCGGCGGAGAGAACGCGAAGTTCGGCTTGTCGACGGCGGATCTGGTGACGGCGAGCGACATGCTGCACGAGGCGGGCATGGCGGACGCGCTGAAACTGATCCACTTTCACGTCGGGTCGCAGGTGCCGGACATTCGGACGATCAAGCGGGCGACGCGGGAAGCGGCGCGATTCTACGCCAAGCTCAAGAAGATGAACCACGAGTTGGGCTACCTGGACGTGGGGGGCGGGCTGGGCGTCGACTACGACGGATCGCGGACGACGTTTGACAGTTCGACCAATTATTCGCTGAACGAATACGCGCGCGACATCGTGGCCTCGATCCAGGAGATCTGCGACGCGGAAGAGGTGGCGCATCCCACGATCGTGAGCGAGAGCGGGCGGGCGTTGGTGGCGCACCACTCGGTGCTGGTGGTCGAGGCGTTTGGGTCGATCGAGAAAAGTGGCGATCACGAGAAAGTCGTTGCGGACGAAGGGGACCCGGATCCGGTGCACGACATGGTCGAGATCTACGAAAATCTTGGTCGGAAGAATCGGCTCGAGAATTTGCACGACGCGCAGGAGATCCGGGACCGGGCGCAGTCGATGTTCGATCTGGGTCTGTTGGATTTGCGGGCGAAGGCGAAGGTGGAGACGATCTACTGGGAGATCGCGGAGGACATCGTCGAGGCGTTTCGCGGGGCGCGATACGTGCCCGAGGAGGTGAAGGACATGGAGGTCGCGTTGGGCGACCAGTATCTGTGCAATTTCTCGGTTTTTCAGTCGTTGCTGGATCACTGGGCACTGGGGCAGCTTTTTCCAGTGATGCCGATTCATCGGCTGAAGGAATTGCCGGATCGGAACGGGACGCTGGTCGACATCACGTGCGACTCGGACGGCAAGGTCAGCAAATTTATCGACCTTCAGGACGTGAAGGAGACGCTGCCACTGCACCGGTGGGAGCCCGGGAAGCCGTATTACATCGGATTTTTCCTGACCGGCGCCTACCAGGACATCATGGGCGACATGCACAACTTGTTCGGTCGAGTAAACGAGATGCACGTCTTCCTGGATGAGGACGAAGACAGCGGGTATTACGTCGAAGAGGTGTTAGAGGGGAGCACGGTCGGGCAGGTATTGTCGCTGACGCAGTGGGACACGAAGGAGCTGACGCGGCGCATGAAGACGCAGACGGACGCGGCGATCAAGACCGACCGGCTGAAGCCGAACGAGGCGATGCGTTTGCTCAAGAGCTACGAGAAAGTGCTCGGGAGCTACACGTATTTGACGCTGGACGAGTGACGTTCTTCCCGCGGAGGCGGGGAGAATGAAGGTGCCTCACGCGAAGGCGCGAAGACGCGAAGAAATACAGCGGTTCGCGCCGGGGCGCGGAGCTGCGGAGTCTTATTGAACCCGGTCCTCTGCGGCTCGGCGTGAGAAACGGCCTGTATCGAATTCTTCGCGCCTTCGCGCCTTCGCGTAAGAACCGTCAGGCCATGAAAGTTTCGAGCTCGGTGACGCGTTGGTCGAAGAGTTCGAGGGCGGCGTCGATCGGGGCCGGGGTGCGCATGTCGATGCCGGCGGTCTCGAGCGTGTCGATCGGGAAGCGGCTGCCGCCGCTCTTGAGGAAGTCGAGGTAGCGGGCGGCGTCGCCGGTCTCGAGAACCTGCTGGCTGAGCGCGACGGCGGCGCTGATGCCGGTGGCGTATTTGTAAACGTAGAACGCGCTGTAGAAGTGCGGGATACGGAGGCACTCGAGCTGCAGCTCGGCGTCGAGCGCGAAGTTCGGCCCGAAGTAGGCGTCGAGCAGGCCTTGGTAGGTGGCCTGCATGCTCTCGAGCGTGAGGGCGTCGCCGCGTTCTTCGATGGCGTGAATCTCGCGCTCGAACTCGGCGAACATCGTCTGGCGGAAGAGGGTGCCGCGAAGATCGTCGATCTGCCGACTGACGAGGTAGGCCTTCATGCGGGGATCGTCGGCGTTCTCGTCGAGGAGGTGCTTGGTGAGGAGCATCTCGTTGAAGGTGGAGGCGACTTCCGCGAGGAAGATCGGGTAGTGGTAGTTTTGGTAACTTTGGGCGCGGGTGGAAAACCAAGTGTGCATCGAGTGGCCGGCCTCGTGAGCGAGGGTGTAAACGTCGGAGAAGACGTCGGCCTTGTAGTTCATCATGATGTAAGGCGGGCTCGTGTAGGTGCCGTAGCTGAAGGCGCCGGAGCGTTTGCCTTTGTTCTCGTAGCGGTCGCACCAGCGTCCGTCGCGGAGGCCGTGGCCGAGGGTGGCGACGTAGTCGTCTCCGAGTGGGCGGACGGCGGAGAGGACACGGTCAACGGCTCCATCCCACGGGATGTCGGTCTCGATTTCGGAGACGAGTGGGACGTAGGTGTCGTAGTGGTGGATCTCGTCGAGGCCGAGGATGCGCTTCCGGAGGGCGTAGTAACGGTGCAGGACGGGGAGTTTGCTCCGAACAGCGGTGATGAGATTGTCATACACCGAGACGGGGACGTCGTCGCGGAAGAGGGCCGCTTCGCGGGCGGAGGGGTAATTCCGGGCGCGGGACTGGAAGACGTCGGTGCGGACGGAGCTGGCGAGGGAGGACGCGAGCGTGAACTTGTGGTCGGAGAATTCGTCGTAAAATTTATGGAAGGCTTCGCGACGAATGGCGGGGTCCTTTTTGTTGAGGAGGGAGGAGAAGGAGCTCTGGGTCAGCTCGATCTCGCGACCTTCGGCGTCGGTGATGGAGCCGAATTTCATGTCGACGTTCGTGAGCTGGGAGAAGGTCTCCTGGTGGCCGCTGAGTGCGCCGGACGCGAGGGCGAGGAGGCGTTCTTCGCTGGGCGAAAGGGTGTGGGGCTTGAGGCGGCGGAGTTTTTTGAGCTGGATCTGCCAGTCGGCGAGGAGAGGTTCCTGGAGCCAAGCGTCGAAGGTGGCGTCGTCGATGGCTTGGAGTTCAGGTGCGAGGAACGAGAAGGCTTCGGCGAGGTGGACGAGGGCCGACTGGAAGCGGGCCTCGCGGGCGAGTGAACCGGAGTCGGAGCTGTCCTCGGTGGTGCGGAGGGCGACGTATTGATTTAGCGACTCGATGCGGAGGTCGATGGACTTCTCGAATTCGAGAGCGCGGTGGAGCGTCTCGACGGATTCTCCGAGGTGACCGCGGAACTCGGTGATGCCAGGATAGTCGGCCTGGAGTGACTGGAACTCGGTCTCCCAAGCGGCGTCGTCCGGGAAGAGGGGAGTGAGGTCCCACGTGTCGGTGGAGGCGACTTCGGCGCGAGTGGGGGTCTTGCGATTGGCGGCGGGTGAAGTCTCGGCGATAAGAAATTGCATAGGTGGCGGGGAAGATAGCGGATGAATGGTGATTGGTGAATGGCGAATGGTGGGAACGCGGAGTGGGGTGCAGAGTTTTTACACTCGTCAGGTCCGGTGGGGGTTTCGCAGACTCCGCGCCTTATGTCTGCTGTTCTCGTTGTTGGCTCGATCGCTCTGGATACCATTAAAACTCCGGTGGAGGAACACGCTGATCTGCTTGGCGGCTCGGCTTCCTACGCGGCGGTGGCGGTCAGTTTGTCCGCGCCGGTGAATTTCGTCGGGGTGGTCGGAGAGGATTTTCCGAAGGAACACATCGAACTGCTGAAAGATCGGGGGATGGACACGGAGGGGCTTCAGATCGTCCCGGGTAAAACGTTTCGCTGGTCGGGTGAATACATGTGGGATCTCAACACGCGAGAGACGCGCTCGGTGGAGTTGAACGTTTTCGAAGATTTTACACCGACGCTGCCCGACTCCTACAAGGACGCGCGGATCATCATGCTGGCCAACATCGGGCCGGATTTGCAGCACCACGTTTTGGACCAGGCGACGAATCCGGCTTTCGTGATCGCGGACACGATGGATCTCTGGATCGACATCGCGAAGGAGTCGCTGGTGAGGTTGATCGGTCGCGTGAACCTTCTCATTCTGAACGACGGAGAGGCGCGGCAGTTGACTGGCGAGACGAGTCTCATCCGGGCGGGTCGTGCGATTCGGGCGATGGGTCCGGAGTTCGTTGCGATCAAGAAGGGGGAGCACGGGTGTCTGCTCTTCGGCGAGAACGCGTTCTTCAGCTGTCCGGCGTATCCGCTCGAGGACATCCACGATCCGACGGGTGCCGGCGACACGTTTGCGGGCGGCGTGGCGGGATTTTTGGCCAAGCACGAGGATGAGCCGGTGACCTTCGAGCGCTTAAAGCAAGCGGTCGTTTACGGAAGCGTTCTGGCGAGCTTCAACGTCGAGGCGTTCAGTCTCGAACGACTGAAGACGGTGACCGCGGACGAAATCTTCGAGCGCTACCAGACGTTCCGCATGCTCAGCCAATTCGCTGAGATCTGAGCGGAGCGACGGAGGTGAGCTCCATCCGTCGAAGAACTTTCGAAACCTCAGGCCATCTCGTCTTCGAGACGGATGGCTTCCGTTCCCGCGTCAGGTGAAGGTTGCGGGGTGGAATCGAGATCGGGTGAGTCGAGAGGGGGTGCCTCGCCGTCGTCGCTCGTTGATCCTTCCGATTCGTCAGAAGCAGATTCCGGGTCAGCTGCGGTGTCGTCATCATCGCCAGTGGGTGAAGGCAACGAAGATGCTTCCTTTTCCTCCGAACCGTCATTCGGCGGCGCGACCTCCTCACCGTTCCGGTAGTAAACAACGGTGACGTCGCCCGTTTCCTCGTCGTAAGTTTTCCATTCACCTTGAGCGATGCCGTCGACGTAGGTGCCTTCGTTCGCGAGTTTGCCGGTGGGGTGGTAGTCGCGCCAAACGCCGACCATGTCGCCGTCCTTGAAGGAGCCTTCGGATTCCATCGTCCCGTTCTCCCAGAAGTAAGTCCAAGCCCCGTCTTCGTTCCCGTTCTTGTAGGAACCGATGCCGCTGCGGATTCCCGTGTCGTAATATTCGACGAACGGACCGTGCTCGAGGCCATCGAGCAGTTGCCCCTTCGTTTCGATTTGCGTATTTCCCCAGCGGACAAAAATCGGCCCGGTATACGGGTCGCGGGTGATGGGATCGACGAAAGCATATTTCTCGTCGTCGAATTCGAGCGTGTAGAGTTCGCGCGGTTTTGGCTGGTCTGGGTCGGGCGTCTCCTCGGGAGGTCCGAATTGAGCGAACGCCGAACCGGTAAGGATGGCGGTGGCGCAGAGCGCGGCAAGGATGCGAATCATGGCGAATACGGTAGTCGCGGGTGCGGGGAAAGTCGAGTTGGGTCGTCGCGGTCCGAACCATCGTCTCGCGCTTGTCTCGGTTCGGAATTCTGAGATGCTACCGGCCATGCGTTTCCCGATCCTTGGTTCCCTCGTTCTCGCTCTAGCTGTCACCGGCTGTAGCACGATCCTGTATTCGTCGCTCGAGCAATTCGGGATCGAGAAGCGCGACATATTGGTGGATCGCGTCGAGAGTGCGCGGGACGCGCAGGAGGATTCGAAGGAAACGTTCTCGAGTGCCCTCGAGGCGTTTACCGACTTGACCGGATACGACGGTGGCGATCTGGAGAGGACGTATGACCGCTTGAGTTCGGCTTACGACCGGAGCGTGAGTTCGGCGCAGCGGGTATCGGATCGGGTGGACGCGGTGGAAGACGTGGGGGACGCGTTGTTCCGCGAATGGAAGTCGGAATTGAACGATTACAGCAACGCGGATCTGCGGCGGAGGAGCGCGGATCAACTGGCGATGACGCGGCGGAGTTACGGCGAGCTGATGGCGAAGATGCGGCGGGCGGAGGCGAGCATGCGACCGGTGCTGGACGTGTTCGAAGATCAGGTTCTGTTCCTGAAACACAACTTGAACGCGCGGGCGGTGGCTGGACTCGAGGGGGAGGTCAGATCGGTGCGTCGGCAGGTCGACGGGTTGATCCGGGAGATGGAGGCTTCGATCGCCGAGGCCAACGCTTTTATTTCGACCTTGAGATAGCGTCATTGGCGGATCGCTGCCGGGGGCGGGTGGCGTTCGTTTGTCGTCGAGATCAGGAGTTGGAGCGTCAACTGGCGCTTTCGCCAAGCGCGGGGGGCTGATAGAGTTGCGGCATGATTCACTGGCTGCTCGTCTCGTCCTCGGAGGCGGTCGCGGAGCAGGTTGACCATTTGCTTGCCGGTGAGGGGATCGTGCGATTTCGCCGTCATTCACGGGTCGGGTCGCTGGAGGAGGCGACGAAGTTGGTCGCGACTGGGGCCGTCTCGATCGTGATCGTTGATCTCGGCGAGCAGACTGATCTGGAAAGGCTGGGCGCCCTCTGCCAGGAGCCGCCGTTGACCCCGGTTTTGGGAATTTCGGATCGCGAAGGCGAGGAATACGCGGTGAGGGTGGTGAAGACGGGGGCGCAGGATTGTCTGCGGAAGTCGCGGCTGACGCCGACGCTGCTCAAACAGTCGATGCGTTACGCCGTCGAGCGGATTCGGATCGAACGGGAGCTCTCCGAGGAGCGAGATCTGCTGCGGGCACTGCTGGATTCCATCCCGGACCGGATCTACTTCAAAGATCGAAAGAGTCGGTTTCTGCGGGTGAGTCGGGAGCTGGCAAACTTCTTCCGTCTCGACGATCCGGCGGATGCGGTGGGGAAGACGGATTTTGACTTCTTCAGCGAAGAGCACGCGCGACCGGCCTTCGAGGACGAGCAGGGAGTCGTGCGCACCGGGGAGGGGATCGTCGGGAAGATCGAGAAAGAGACGTTCGATGACGGGCGGGTTGGTTGGGTGACGACGACCAAACTTCCCCTTCGAAACGCCAGCGGAAAGATCGTCGGGACCTGCGGGATCTCGCGCGACATCTCGGACTTGAAGGCCTTGGAAGACATCCTGGCGGCGGAGCGCAATCTGCTGCGCAGCGTCATCGATCACGTGCCAGATCCGATCTTCGCGAAGGACGCGACGGGGCGATACCTGATGAGCAACGCCGCGCACGCTCGGCGGGTCGGTGCGGAGGACCCGGACGCGGTGCTGGGGCACGTGGCGAAGGACTTCCTGCCCGACGAATCCGCGGAAGTGTTTCTCGACGCCGAGCGGGAGGTCTTCGAGTCGGGCGAGCCGCAGCTCGAACGTTCGGAGCACGTCGAGTTGCCGGATGGTTCGGTGCGGTGGCTGGTGACGACGCGGGTGCCGCTGGAGATCGACGGTGGCGAGGTGCGGAGTCTGGTTTGCGTGGGTCGTGACGTCACGTCTCAGAAGGAGGCGCAGGATGCGCTCGAGCGAGCGAACGAGGATCTGGCCGGAGCGCTCGGCAAGCTCAAGCGGGCTCACGCCGATCTCCGGTCAACTCAGCTCCAGCTCATCGAGGCGGAAAAGATGAAGTCGATCGGACGACTGGCGGCGGGCGTGGCGCACGAGGTCAAGAACCCGCTCGCGATCATCAGCATGGGTCTGGAATTTTTGAACAGCCAGAAATTCGAGCGGGAAGAGATCCCGGCGGTGCTGGCGGATCTGCGTGACGCGGTCTCGCGAGCCGACGCGGTGATCAAAGGATTGCTGGATTTCTCCGCGCCCAAGAATTTAGAACTGCGGCCGCACGACCTGAACGAGATCATCCGAAAGGCACTGCGGTTGGTGCGGGGCGAGGCGAAGGCCGGGCAGCTCAAGGTTGAACTCGAGCTCGAGGAGGTGCCGCCGCTGGAGGTCGATCGTCTGAAGGTCGGGCAGATCTTCGTGAATCTGTTTACGAATGCCATTCACGCCATGGACGGTGCCGGGACGCTGACGATCCGGACTCGCGTCGAGCAGGTGACGCGGGTGGGGGCGAACATCAGCGGGGAGCGCTCGGAGGCGTTCCGCGCGGGCCAGCAGGTCGCCATCGTCGAGGTGCTGGATTCCGGCTCCGGGTTTCCGGACGACAAGCTGACGAAAGTCTTCGAGCCGTTTTACACGACGAAGCCGACGGGGAAGGGAACGGGCCTTGGGATGGCCGTCGTTAAATCGATTGTTGATCTCCACGGCGGGACGGTCGAGATTTCCAATCGGAACGAAGGCGGTGCGCGCGTCGTGCTGGCTTTCAAAGCCTCACTCCGCCCGTAGCGGGCCGAAACCCAACCCTCCACCCCCATCCCCCAATGCGCAGAATCCTCATAGTCGACGACGAAGCCGGTTTCACCCGGATGCTGAAATTGAACCTGGAGACCAGCGGATCGTTCGAAGTCCGCGACGTGAACGAAGGTCAGCAGGCACTGGAGGTCGCTCGCGAATTTCTTCCGCACATCATCTTTCTGGACATCGTGATGCCCGACATCGACGGCGGGGACGTCGCCGCCCAGATCCGCGCGGATGCGTCGCTGAAGCGGGTCCCGATCGTTTTTCTGACTGCGATCGTCGGCGAAGACGAGGCGAGGAATTCGAACGCGATCGGTGGGTATCCGTTCTTGGCCAAGCCAGTGAGCATGCAGCGGCTCTTGGATACGATCGACCAATACACGCTCTCGAGCGTGGTTTAGGGCGGCGGGATTCGTCACCAGCCAGTGGGTGAGGTCGGTCGCTCCGGGCGAAACGGCTGTCGGGGCCGGAGCAAAACCGGAAAGAGACGGAGCAAAACCGGAATAGGAGACGGTTCAAAACCGGACTGGGGTGTTGGAAACAGCGCGGGAAGCGCCTCGGAGGAGGCCGGAGCGTAGCGGAGGCCGACGGAGAGGCGCTTCCCGCGCTGGCGCGCTTGGTGGGTGGATGGCGTTCGAGAACCCTTCGTAGCAGAAGGCAGCTTTGCTTTCTTGGGCGTCTGGCTTGGATGATGATCCCGCGATGAAAAAAAGCAGTTAGCCCACCGTCATCCCGCCGGATTCGTTCGACGCACGCTCGAAGACTTCAACGCAGGCACCCTCGACGCGGTCACGGCAGCTGCGCATCTGGGAGTGAGCCGCTCCCGGCTCTACGAAATGCGCGGAGTCTTCCTGTCGGAGCGCGCCAACTACGGGCCGAAGACCAGCGGGGGAGACCGATTGGGGGACTGGCCAGCCAAGACGCGATGCCTGCTCGAGGAGTTCCTTCCCCTTCAAAATCCGCCCAACTACCAGCTCGTTGCCGACGAACTCGAGCGCCTCTGCGGGTTTCGCCGGGCGCGCTCCACGGTCGAGGCCCACGTCAAAGCGCACTACGCGCATCTGGTGCCCGCTGCGGCCCGCAAACCCCGGGTTTACCGACGCTTCCGCCGCGAGCACATCGGAGAGCTTTGGCAACACGACAGCTCCATCCACCAGTGGTGGCCGGCCAGTTCCAAGCAGACCCTCCTACTCACCGTGGACGACGCCTCCGGACTCAATCTGGCGGGCCGTTTCGTCGGATCGGACACCACTTGGAATCACTTCGAGCACTTCCGCGAAGCCTTCACCCGCTGGGGGCTTCCCGAGATCCTCTACACCGACGGCCTGAGCCTCTTCGGACCGAGTTCCACCGACGACCATAGCGATCCCAAAAGCGAGTTCCAACGAGCCATGCTGGGACTGGGTTCCGCCCACCTCGTGGCTCCCACCCCTCAGGCCAAGGGCAAGATCGAGCGGTGCTTTGGCACCTTCCAGCGACGCCTGGTCGCCTTGCTCGCACACGCCCGCGCCACAACTTGGGCGCAAGCCGACGCCATCCTCCAGATGGAGATCGAGCGACAGAACCTCAAGCTCAACCGCTCGTCCGGCAAAATTCCCCTCGAAGTCTGGGAAATCCAGTCACTCCGTGGCCGCGGTCGCCTGCGTCCTTCTCCGCCTCCCGCCCTACTCGATCTGCACCTCTCACTCCGCCTCTCCCGACGCGTGAACAACGACCACACCGTCGATTTTGAAGGCCGTAACTACGAGATCTCATCCACCCTCCGCAAGCGCATCACCATCGTCCATCATCCGTCCCGTCAATTTTGGGTCGTCGAGAATCCCCCAAAAGACGTGTGGCCCTCTATTTTAGCCCACTACAGCCTCTGAACACCTGTCCGGTTTTGCTCCGGCAAGAAATCCGGTTTTGCTCCGTCGCCGACACTCCGGGCGAAACGGCTTGATCTCGCGGCGGTCTGCGATCAGTTTGCTTGGTTCTTATGGCTTCTAAAACGACCTCCCGCCAAGCGGCGAAGAAGGCCCCGGAACGGGGGCAGAAAATGAACGGTGCTGACATTCTGGTCAGTTGCTTGGAGCGTGAGGGAGTCGACGTGATTTTCGCTTATCCGGGAGGTGCGTCGATGCCGATCCACCAGTCACTGACCCGATCGAAAACGATCCGGACGGTGCTGCCTCGCCACGAGCAGGGCGGTGTGTTTGCGGCGGAAGCCTACGGACGAGCGACGGGTCGCGCCGGGGTGTGCATGGCGACGTCGGGACCGGGTGCGACGAATCTGGTGACGGGTATCGCGGATGCGTTCATGGATTCCGTGCCGATGGTGGTGGTGACTGGTCAGGTGAATCAGGACATGATCGGGCGCGGCGCATTTCAGGAGACGGATTTCTTCGGGATGACGTTGCCGGTCGTGAAGCACAGTTACCTGGTCATGGATATCGGAGATATCCCGCGCATCGTCAAAGAGGCGTTTCACATCGCGCAGACGGGTCGTCCGGGGCCGGTGATCGTGGACATTCCGAAGAACATTCAGAATTCCTTCGCGCAGCCGATCTACCCGACCGAGGTGAAGTTTCGCGGTTATACCGTGAGCCAGAAAGCGGACGACGTGGCGCTGAACGAAATGCTTGGAATGATCGCGAGCGCCGAGCGGCCGATGATTTATTGCGGTGGCGGGGTGATCTCCGGTGAGGCGTCGGAACAATTGCTCGAATTCGCCGAGCGGGCCCAGATCCCGGTGGCGACGACGTTGATGGGAATCGGGTGCTTCCCGGAGAGCCATCCGTTGTCGCTGAAGTGGCTCGGGATGCACGGGACCGTTTACGCGAACAACGCGGTGAACGAGGCCGACGTGTTGCTGGCGATCGGGGTGAGATTCGACGATCGGGTGACCGGCAAGGTCGAAAAGTTCTGTGAGCACGGGACGATCGTGCACATCGACATCGATAACTCCGAGCTGAACAAGAACCGTCGCGTCAAGCTCCCGATCTTGAGCGATCTAAAATATGCGCTGAGCCGGACGAACGAGTTGTTGGAGAAGGCGGGATACAAACGGTCGTCAAAAACGGTGCGCTATCCCGAGTGGCGGAAACAGATTGCGGAGTGGAAGGCCGAGCATCCGTTGACGTTCAAGGATACGCCGGACGTTATCCAGCCGCAGTCGGTGATCAAATTGCTCCACGAGTTGACCGGGGGGGATGCGATCGTCACGACCGGCGTGGGCCAGCACCAGATGTGGGCGGCGCAGTTTTACGATTTCGACCGGCCGCGCAGTTTGCTGACGTCGGCTGGGCTGGGCGCGATGGGATTTGGTTATCCGGCGGCGCTGGGCGCGAAGATGGCTTGCCCGGATCGTCAGGTAGTCGACATCGACGGCGATGGTTCGTTTTTGATGAACGTCCAGGAATTAGCGACGGCTCACGTCGAGGGGATTGCCGCGAAGGTGATCATCTTGAACAATCAGCACCTCGGGATGGTGGTGCAATGGGAGGATCGCTTCTACAAGAGCAACCGTGGGCACACGTTTCTGGGTGACCCGCGTGACTTGGCGAAAATTTATCCGGATTACGTGCAGATTTGTGAGGGGTTCGGAGTGAAATCTGAGCGCGTAAGTCATCGGAAAGACCTGCGGGGCGCGATGCAGCGGATGCTCGACGCGGATGAGCCCTACGTGCTCGACGTGACGGTGCCTTACACCGAGCACGTGCTTCCGATGATCCCGTCGGGTGGCACGTATCGCGACATCATTACGAAGTAGTTCGTCGTTTTTGTCCCGCGTTCGGGTGGGGGTTGGTTTCAAGGGTCTTGCTGCTGATGGCGTCGCTTGGGCCGGCGGCCCGAGCACTACCCCGAGGTTTCGTCGCGGACTTCTGTGGTCCGGTGAGCCGCGTGTCGCCATCGAGTGCGGGGCTGGTCGGGGATGGCCGTGGTTGTGAGGGGGGCGTTCGGTTCTTTCGGTGATCGAAGTGCCGGGGGATTGCCACGGCGGGCGGCGACTGATTAGAGATAGTTGCAAGCAGGTTCATGGACGGTCCGAACGCAACTCTTGGAAACCAATCGGCGCTCGATCCGGCGAGCGAGTCTGCGGACGCTCTGGCGACCTTGTTTTGGTGGATGGTCGGCGGGTCGATTCTGGTTTGGTTGATCGTGATTGGTTTGGCGGTTTACGCGGTCTTCGTGAAGCCGTCGAAGGCGCACGACCCCGGGAAGACGGTATTTTGGATCATCGGTGGCGGGGTGGCCTTTCCGACCGTGGTGCTGGCCGGACTGCTGGCTTACGGGCTGTGGATGCTGCCGGATTTGATGGCGAGGGCACCGGAGGGAAGTCTGCGGGTGCACGTCTCCGGCGAGATGTGGTGGTGGCGGGTCGAATACGAACTGCCCGACGGACGGCGTTTCCGGTCGGACAACGAGATCCGATTGCCGGTCGGCGAACCGGTGCAATTCGTGCTGACGAGCGGAGACGTGATTCATTCCTTCTGGATCCCCGCGCTGGGCGGGAAGGTGGACATGATCCCGGGGCGGACGAGTCATCTGGCGCTGGAGCCGACGCGGGTGGGTCGCTTTCGGGGGGTGTGTGCGGAGTTTTGCGGAGCGTCCCACGCGCTGATGGCGTTCGACGTGGTCGTGACGGAGCGGGCGGATTTCGACGAATGGGCGGAAAGGCAGGGAGAGGTGGAGCGGAAACCCGGATCGATCGGGGAGCAATTTGCGCTGGGAGCGGAGGTGTTCTCGAAGAGTGGCTGCGGGGCGTGCCACGCGGTGGACGGGAGAGCGCAGGACGGCGTCGTCGGGCCGGATCTGACGCGCTTCGGATCGCGGCTGAGTTTGGGGGCGGGGACGCTGCCGAACGATTCCGGGAGCCGACGGCGGTGGCTGGTGGAGACGGACGTGGTGAAGCCGGGGGTCTTGATGCCTCATTACGGGCATCTTTCGGACGAAGAGATCGCGGCCCTCGTCGGGTATTTGGGAGGGCTGAGATGAGGGTTCTCACGCCGAGCCGCAGGGGCGCAGAGAAGTATCTGATTTGTCGTTTTCTCCTCGCAACTTCGCGACTTCGCGGGAGGATCGAACGATCATGAGGACGGACGCTGGGGATCCTGAGCCGCTGAAGGAGGCGCCGTCGCTGGAGTTGCAGGAGGCTCAGAAGGAGCGTCTGATCGAGGCGTGGCGGACGCCGACGGGGTGGCGCTACTGGTCGGCGGTCAATAACTCCGAGGTCGGTCTTTGGTACGTCATCGCTTCGTTCGCGTTTTTCTTCTTTGGCGGGATCCTGGCTCTGCTGATGCGGATTCAGTTGGCGGTGCCGGGGAATGATTTCGTTTCGGCGGACACCTACAACCAATTGTTCACGCTGCATGGGTCCGTGATGATGTTTCTCTTCGCGGTGCCGATCTTCGAGGCGATTTCGATCATGGTGCTTCCGCAGATGCTGGGTGCCCGGGATCTGCCTTTCCCGCGTCTTTCAGCTTTCGGGTTCTGGAGTTTTCTGCTGGGCGGGATTTTTGTCTGCGGATCGATCTTGTTCGACTCCGCGCCGAAGGGCGGGTGGTTCATGTATCCCCCGATGACGACCCAGTATCAGACCGGGGTGGGGGCGGACATTTGGTTGTTGGGGTTGAGTTTCATCGAAATCGCGTCGATCGCGGCGGCGGTGGAATTGATTGTCGGCGTGCTGAAGTGTCGCCCGCCGGGGATGCGGATCAATCTGATCCCGCTTTATTCGTGGTACATTCTCGTGGTCGCGGTGATGATCCTGTTCGCCTTTCCGCCGCTGATCGCGGGAGACATCCTGTTGGAGATGGAGCGGATGTTCCACTGGCCGTTCTTCGATGAGGAAAAGGGTGGGGATCCGTTGCTGTGGCAGCACTTGTTTTGGATCTTCGGTCATCCCGAGGTTTACATCGTGTTTTTGCCGTCGGTGGCGCTGGTGGCGATGATCGTGCCGACTTTCGCACGGACGCCGATGGTGGGTTACAGCTGGGTGGTTCTGGCGGCGGTCGGGACGGGGTTTCTAAGCTTCGGGTTGTGGGTCCACCACATGTTCACGACGGGATTGCCGGGAGTGACGGTGGGAATCTTTTCGGCGGCCTCGCAGGCGGTGGCGATACCGACCGGGGTGCAGTTGTTCTGTTTCATCGCGACGTTGTTCGTCGGGAAGGTGGTGCGGAACGTGTCGACGCTCTTCGTGTTGGCCGGGCTGGCGACGTTCGTGATCGGTGGACTGACGGGGGTGATGGTCGCGTTGGCGCCGTTCGATTTCCAGGCCCACGACACGTATTTCGTGGTGGGACATTTGCACTACGTTCTGATCGGTGGGACGATCTTCCCGATCGTTGGCGGGTTGTATTACTTCTTTCCGTTGGTGCGTGGGAAGCATCTGTCCGAGCGGTTGGGGACGTGGGCTTGGTGGCTGATGCTGATCGGGTTCAACGTGACGTTTTTGCCGATGCACCTGACGGGACTGATCGGAATGACGCGGCGGGTGTTCACCTATCCGGCGGGGCTGGGATTTGAATGGCTGAACCTGGTCTCGTCGGTGGGCGCGTTCGGGTTGGCTGCAGGTTTTGCGATTGTGCTCTGGGACGTGGTGCGGCCGAAGGGGCGGCAGCCGTTTGCGAAGCGAAATCCGTGGGGCGCGGGAACGTTGGAATGGTTGGCGGAGATGCCGGACAAGCCGTGGGGTGCCCGGTCGATCCCGGAGATCGACAGCCGCTACCCGCTGTGGGATCAGGAGAATTTTGTCCGGGACGTGGATGAGGGCCGCTTTTATCTACCGGATGCAGCGGAGGTGAAGCGGGAGACGCTGGTGACGTCGCCAATCGACGCTCAACCGGTGCAGTGTCTGCGAGTGCCTGGACCGACTTGGTTGGCTTTCTGGGCGGCGATGGGGACGGGGGGTGTTTTCATCTTCTCGACGTTCCACTGGTGGTGGGCGGCTGCCGCGAGCGGTGCGGTAGCGTTCTGTGTGATCGTGGCGTGGCTGTGGACCGGGACGGCGGTGATCCCGGAGAAGCCCAAGAAGGACATCGGGCTGGGCAAAACCATGCCGCTTTACGCTTCGGGGCCGAAATCGGTCGGCTGGTGGGCAATGCTGATCACGATGCTGGGTGACATGACGGCGTTTATTTCGCTGGTGTTCGGGTATTTTTTCTACTGGACGATCCACGAGGATTTCCCGCCCGAGGGGGCGGTGGGGCCAAACGGTATCTGGGCAACATTGGGGTTGGGTGCCGGCCTTGGTGCTTGGGGTCTGACCTTGGTGGCGAGGTGGCTGAACGCGCGCGATCAGGCGATGGGCTTTTACGGTGCGATTGGCGGGGCGGCGGTGCTGGGTGTCGGTGCGATCGTCGCGTTGCTGATGGCGCCGGCCGAGATGGATCCGACCGAACACGTGTATCCGGCGATCGTGTGGGTGCTCGCGATCTGGGCGGCGCTCCACGTCGCGGTCGGGGTGGTGATGCAGCTCTATTGTGCGGCACGGCGGTGGTGCCGGATGATGGATGCCGGGCACGACATCGACATCCAGAACGTGAGTCTTTACTGGCACTTCATGGCGCTGACGGTGGGGATCACCGTGGCGGTCATCGCGGGATTTCCACTACTGACGTGATGAGTTT
This sequence comes from uncultured Verrucomicrobiae bacterium, assembly GCA_963749035.1. GTDB lineage: Bacteria > Verrucomicrobiota > Verrucomicrobiia > Chthoniobacterales > JAATET01 > CAVVKW01. The sequence goes on along the minus strand of CAVVKW010000004.1, from coordinate 1,235,469 downwards.
GATCCGGAGATCAAGCGCGGTGACGCAGATTTTTCTTCCGAGATGAGGGCAGGAGGATCCGAAGAAACGCGGGAGCGGGAGCAGAGCTTGTGGCTGCTGACGGCTTCACCGCTGATCTGGACCGCGCACTTTCTCGCGTGCTACCTGACCGCAGCGGTATGGTGCGCGAAGTTCGGTGGGGAGGGGGCTTCGCTGGCGGGAGTGCGGGTGGCGTTTTTGGTCTTCACGGTGGTGGCTCTTCTCGGGATCGCGGTGGTCGGATGGATCGGGTGGCGGCGGCACAGTTACGGCGCCGAGGCGGTGCCGCACGAGTTCGACACGCCGGGAGATCGGCATCGGTTTTTGGGATTCGCGACGGTTTTGCTTGCTGGGCTGAGTGCGGTGGCGACGGTGTTCGTCTCACTGGTGGCAATCTTCGTGGAGGTTTGTTGGTGATCAGCGAGGAAGCGGGGGCGCGGAGGCGGCGGGCTTGTGGGTGGTTCTTCGGAGGAACGATCGTTCTGGGGATTTGCTGGTTGCTGCTGGCGCCGATGGCGGCGCACGCGTTCTGGGTTCACATGACGATGCACATGGGTGTCGTCGCGGTCGCGGCACCGATGTTGGCCTTCGGGGTGGCGGGCGGCCGCTTTGACCCGGTGGTGGCGATGCCGTGGCTGGGGGCTCCGATCGTGGCTTCGATCGTGGAGCTGATCGTGGTCTGGGGGTGGCACGCGCCGGGTCCGCACCATTTCGCGAGAAACACGGTGTTGGGTTTGGTGTTGGAACAGGGGATGTTTCTGGTATCGGGTTTTTGGATCTGGATCTCGGCCTTCGGCGGTCCGCGGGAGGGGCGGCGGGACCGCATGGGAAGCGGGGTGATCGGGCTGCTACTCACGTCGATGCACATGACGCTGCTCGGCGCACTGTTGGCACTGGCTCCGCGGGCCGTTTACCATCACCACATGAGCGCAGTCGGAATGTCCGCCTTGAATGATCAGCATCTTGGCGGTGCGATCATGCTCGTGGTGGGCGGCGTCTCCTACCTGAGCGGGGGGCTGCTGCTCATCGCGAAGTTGCTGCGGGAGCGAAGCCGGGAGGTGGGGGTATGAGGCGGGTCTTGATGATCTTGGTTGTGCTTGCGGGGCTCGCGTTGATCGTTGCAGGCGGAGCGTTTCTGGTCTCCGCGTCGGGCGTGGTCCCGATCGCGGCGAGTTCGGGTCACTGGCCGGTAACGAAGTGGTTCCTGCACTTTTCGATGAAGCGTTCGATCTCGACTCACAGCTGGGGGATCGACGTCCCGGACGACTTGGATGATGAGAAGCGAATTTTGCGCGGAGCCGGCCATTATCGGACGGGATGCTTCGAGTGTCACGGTGGGCCCGGAGCGCGGATGCCGGTGGTCGCAGCGGGGATGACGCCTCAGCCGCCCTACCTTCCACCGCGGATGGAGCAGTGGGAGGACGCGGAGCTGTTCACGATCGTGAAAGATGGAATCAAGTTTGCGGGAATGCCCGCGTGGCCCACGCCGGTGCGCGATGACGAAGTGTGGGACGTCGTCGCGTTTCTCCGGGAGCTTCCGGGAATGGACGCCGCGGAATACGGTGAATTGGTCGACGCCCCTGGAGAAACGGTCGGGACGCAGACCGGCGAGATCTCCGCAGTCGGGGCACGACTTGCTGAGGCGCACTGCGCCCGTTGTCACGGAGACGATGGATTGGGCCGAGGTCGTGCGTGGCCGGTGCTCGCCGGTCAGCGAAAGGATTACCTGGCGCGTCAGTTGCGCGCTTACCGAGAGGATGGGAGACCAAGTGGGATGATGGAACCGATCGCACGAAATTTGAGTGACGAAGCGATCGAACGTTTGGCGGAACACTACGCCAATCTGCCAGCTGATGTCTCGAGCGGCGATGGTGACGTGGGAATGGTCGAGCGGGGGCGGATGATCGCCGAGCAGGGGATCGCGGCGCGTAAGTTGCCGTCGTGTCAGGATTGCCACCGGCCCGACGTTAACACGGAGTATCCGATGCTGGCGGGGCAGGCGGGCTGGTATCTCGTGCAGCAGTTGAAACTTTTTGCCGAAGGGAAACGCGGCGGATCGAGCGCGGCCCATTTGATGGACGCGACGGCTCCGCAGTTGCAACCCGAAGAGATGCGGGACGTCGCGGCGTATTTCGAGCAGCTCCCGCCGACGGTGGACGGTCGGGATGAATCGACGCCCGCTCCCTGAGCGCCGGGGCTAGTCTATCGGAAAGGACGGGCGCGTCGGATGGCAACCGTTGTGCCCGCGAGAAGAAGTAGCAAGATCGTGGAGGGTTCGGGAACGGCTGCGAAATCCATGACGTCCCAGCCCATGTCGCTAAGGAAAGCGAGGTCGACGTCGGTGAGGTATTTGCGGGAGCCCGTGAGGAGCGTGGGGTCCATCACGGCTTCTTGATCGAGGTCCGTGCGGTAGATGCCGTCAATGATGGGATGGCCCATCGTGCCGGACACCAGGTGATCCCCGTCGGGGTCGAGAACGCCGACGCCAGTGCCGAGCAGAGCGATGGCCTCCGGGCCGAACCAGTCCGCCCCACTGCGCTGGAGATCCCACGCGCGGCTGGCACCATATCCGACGGTGTGGAGAATCTCGTGAACGGCGACGCTGTAGAAATCGTTCTGTCCGGGACCCGGGAGGGTGGCGAAGTCGAAGTGCCAGTTCGCCATATCGTCGAAGGTCAGGGAGCCAAGTGAGAATCCGTAACCAAGCTCGTAGGCGGCGGGAGCTTGAGGTGAGAAGTCGAAATTTCTTTCGAACTGACCAACCAATGGACCGCCGCGTGACATGGAGGCGTTGGAGCGCGTCTCCAGATCCGCCATGGCACTCGCCCAGGTCGATTCATTTCCCGATCCGTTCAAACTGATCGCCGCCCCGGCCGGGCCGCCGCGCCCCAGGGTATTGCCGGCTAGGGGACGCCGTCCCACGATGACGCGGAACTCATCCTGGAGGAAATTGAAGTTCGTGATGTCGGGAGCGGGAGCGCCAGTGTCCGGGGCAGCGTATAGAAACGACCATTCAGCCGTTATCCTGGAGGCGCCACTCGTGCCGGTGTAACTCGATTGATTGAGGGCACTGAGACGGGTGGTGATCGCCTGGCTAACGTCGGACGCCGCTCTTTGGAGTGTGGCGCGGGCGGACGGAGTGAAAAAGGCGTCCGCCGGCGACTCGTATTGCAGGGTGACGTCGACCGCATGAACGGGGATTGCGCAGGCAACGGTGGCGCCGAGAATTGCGAAGAAACGAACCATGGAACGAGAGTTTCGGATGCTTGACGTCGGAAAGCGAGAATCCCCGCGCGGTCATCTCTTTAAGACGACGATTTTGTCGGGCCGCGATTTCCGGTCGTCGGCGTCGATAGCTCGGACCCGGATGGCGTTGCGGCCCGGGCGCAATCGAACCTTTGCCTTCCAGCGCTCCGCGCCGCCGACCGGGAAGAAACGGCGTTTCAGGCGGACGTTGCGGATCTCGACCCGCGCAATCGGACCGGTGTCACGGGCGATCCCGCGAAGATTGATCCGGCGATTCGAGGTGGTGACTCGCTGGTTTCGACCCCGGATTCGCACCACGGGTCGTGGTCCCAGCGGGACGGGCGTCGCGGTCAGAACGCGGATGACGTTATCCTTTTTATTCAAGAGGAAGATGCGGCCGCTGAGGTCGGAGCCGAAGCGGAGGTCGGAGCGGCTGGTGGTCGGATTGCGATCGTTGATGATGGATTGAAACGTCCGCTCGCGACCCTGGTAGCTGATGCGGAGTTCGGTGATGCCTGACGGCCCGCCGGACGGGAGGGCGTCGGCACTGAGTAGGAAAATGCGCCCGCGGGGAAAATCGGCGAAGAGAAGTCGACCGGCGAGGTTGGGTATGAGGCCCGTGCGCTCGACCGGACCGACGGTGACGGCGGCACCTTCGCTGTGATCATACTCGGCTATGGGGTAGGTGTAGCCGGTGGTCGCGAAGTCGCTGCGAGAGTTGGTGCCGACCTTCCCGCCGCGGTAGGGGAAACTTCCTTCCCGCCGAGCCCAGCCGTAGTTTGCACCGGCAGCACCGACGTTGATTTCTTCAATGACGGCCTGACCGATGTCGGCAATGAAGAGGCGACGGGAGCCGCCGGTGTCCCAGAAGAACCGTTGGGGATTGCGGAGTCCGTAGGCGTAAACTTCGTCGAGCCCGGAAGCATTGCCGACGAAAGGATTGCCGGGCGGGATGCCGTAACGGCCGTTCGCGCTGTCCGAGCCGAGTGGATTGATCCGGAGAATGGTGCCGTAGGGATTGGCGAGATTCTGCGCGAGTCCAAGTGGATCGCCGCCGCTCCCCCCGTCACCCATTGCGACGTAAAGTAATCCGTAGTCAGCGCTGGCGGGGCGGGCGTTGGGGTTGAACGCGATGAGGCCCATCGTGTGATTTCCGTAGGGCCCTTCGATCCGAAGAACCTCGCGATGGGGTGAGGCGGGGTCGGCGGGGATGAAGCGGTTGGTTTCGGGGTTCGAGGTCGACCATTCGAGGATGACGTGATCTCCGGCGTCGGTGCCGCCGCCCGGGGTGAAATCGGCGGGCGGGCTGAGGTTTGAACTCGTGTGCGCGGTGTAGAACTTCCCGTAGCCGGGGGTGCCGGGAGTGGAGAATTGCGGGTGGAACGCGAAGCTCTGGAAGCCTTGTTCGCCGTTGGAACGCAGGTCGACGCCAGGGGTGTTGGCGAGATTGAGATAAGTCGTCACGCGGCGACCGTCGGTGCTGATCTGGAAGAGCGGGCCGTTTTGGTCATTCGCGAAGATGCGTCCGTCGGGCGAGGCGGTCAGAACGCTGATCCGGGCCGCGCCCGGCGTGCCGGGGACGATGGCGAAGTCGGCGATCTCAGCGACAAACGTGGTGCGGGCGATCGGGTTTGGGAACGGGTCGGAGGTCTGGGCCACGCCGTCGATGATGGCGGTCGCAAGAGCGAACGTGACGGCGAGGATCGCGGCTCGGAGGTGGGGGTAGCTCGGGCGCATCGTGGCAAACTCGGCGAGACTGCGATTTCGCGCAAGTTTCGGGGGGATAAGCTTTGATAATAGAAAGCGGTTGCAAGTCGTGCGAGCTGTCGCTCCGACTGCGGGACGGGAGTCTCCAGAAAAAATCGGGGAAAGCCCTACGGCGAGAAAACGGGTTAAAGATTGACTGGATTTCGGCGACGGCTTTGATGGCGCGCGACATGGGGATCGGAGTCAAAAGACGTTTAGGACGAGGGAGGTTTGTGCTCGCGATCAGCGTGGCGCTCGTTGTTGCCGGGGTCGCCGAAGCGGCAACGATCACCTTCAAGAACGGGCGGGTCGAACGGGACGTGGAGATCGTCAATCGAGACGACGAGTCGGTTTCCGTCATGCTTGGTGCGGGTTTAGGGCGCTTTGACTTGTCGGTGATTCAGAGCATCGACGGGAAGCCGGTCCGGCCGGAGGTCACGGCGGACGTCGACGTGGAACCAGTCGAAGGAGAGCAGAGTGTTCCGAACCTCGTGTCGTCGGGGGTATTACCGCCGGAGGAAGAGTTTGAGCCGGACAAGCCGTGGGTGGTGGAGCCCGAGTTGCCCCAGGAAGGGGACAATAGCAGCGCCAGTTCGGTCGCGGGATCGGCTGATGACGGAGACGCGGACGGTGCCGCCGGAGTCTCGACTCGATGGAATTTTGCGATCGCACTTTTAGCACTGCTGGTGCTCGGGGGCGTTTGGATGCGGAGCGTGCAGGCGGTGCAAAAGGATTTGTGGAACCGGGGGCGCGACTCGCGGGTCTGGAGTTTGGTTGCGCTTTTGCTGCCGATCGTGGGCGCGATCCTGTATCTTCTGTGGCGGGGGCTGGCGGCGGCCGGCGGTCGGGCCAGGGCGGGGATGACCCGCACGGACAAGCCGGAGAAAAAAAGGAAGGCGTCGAAGAAATCTAAAAATACGGAAGCTGCTGAGGACGCCGGGGGGGCGAGTCTGCGCCCGCCAGGGTCGGCGCCGGGTGCGGAGGAATCGCCGGCGCCAGCCTGGAAAAATCGGAGTGTCCCACCGCTCCAACCGCTCGGAGCCCCCGCTGGGGGTGGATTTGAGTTCGTCGGAGCCGCCGCGAATTCCACGCTCGGCGGCGAGCATCTGGTTTCGGGATTGCAGACGGCGGAGGAGATCCTCGACGAGGCACTCAGCGAGCGAGCGAGCGACGTGCACATCGAGCCGTCGGACGGAGGCTACCGGGTGCGGCATCGGTTGGACGGGATCCTCCACGAGAAGCGGACGTTGGACTCGACGGACGGGAAGCGGTTGGTGACGTCGATCAAGACCTTAGCCGAGGTCGACATTGCCGAGAAGCGGAAGGCGCAGGACGGGAAATTCCGAGTGCGGGTCGGTGGGCGCGAGGTGGACTTCCGCGTGGCGACGGCAAACTCGATTTACGGAGAGAAGGTGGTCATCCGAATTCTGGACAATGCGAGCGGGATTTTGGATCTGACATCGCTGGGGATGAGCGACGAAATGCTGGCGCAGTTCGACGAGAACGTGAACGCGAGAAACGGGATGATTCTTGCGACCGGGCCGACGGGCTCCGGGAAAACTTCGACGCTCTACGCCGCGCTGCGAACGCTGGACGCGACGAAGTTGAACATCATGACGATCGAGGACCCCGCAGAGTATGAACTTGCGGGCGCAACGCAGATCGCGGTGAATCCGAAGGCGGGCATCACGTTCGAGAGTGGGTTGCGGTCGATCCTTCGACAGGATCCGGACGTGATCCTGATCGGTGAAATGCGGGACGCGGAAGCGACCGAGGTGGCGTTGAGGGCTGCGTTGACGGGGCATTTGGTGCTCAGTTCGCTGCACACGAAGGACGCGATGGGGACGATCGCGCGGTTGCAGGACATGCGGATTGAGCGTTATCAGACGGCGTCGGCTTTGTTGATGATCGTCGCTCAGAGGCTCGTAAGAACGCTTTGTCCGACCTGCCGCAAGCCTTACGAGTGTGAAGGTAACGAGTTGGAGTCGATCGGGTTTTCCTTTGATCCCGGGACGACGCTCTACGCGGCGGACGGCTGCGGGGATTGCCGGGAAACGGGATTCCGGGGACGGACGGGGATCTTCGAATTGCTAGTTTTCGACGACGAGTTAAGGAAGGCAATCGGCGACGGCGTGAGCGAGTCGGATCTGCTCGAGATGGCCCGCGAAAAGGGTTACAAGAATTACCGGCAGGACGGAGCTGAGAAGATTCTGCTGGGAATCACGACGGTCGAAGAAGTTTTGGAGGCGAGCTGACTCGGAGAATGAAGGTATGATTTGGGCGATTTTAGCATTTGTCCTTCTAGCGGTCCCGGCCCTCTACCGTGGGTGGCTGGGATGGCGCGATGGGGCAACGACGGAGATGCGGCATCTAATCGTCATCGTCTTCAGTGTGCTGCTGGCACTGCGATTTTGGGAGCCCGGGACACGGATTATCCTGAACCTCGTCGCGGCCGATCCGCGCTGGATTGCGTTGTTCGTATTTTCTCTGTTGGCGGTGGTCGGAGCGACCTTTGCTTCGCTGGCGGTGCGGCTGCAGGGATATGCCTTCCATCAGGCAAAAGCCAACGTGGTCGATCAGGTGCTGGGAGTGATCGTGGGGCTGGCCGGGGGGACGTTAGTCGGTGGGGCGCTCGCGATGTTGATGGTCCTGGCGCTTCCAAACCGCTACGGCGCGGACGACACCCCCGAGGTGGCACTAAGGCCGGGATCGCTTCCTTTGGAATTTTGCCGCCAGGTCGAGGAGTTAATCGAAATTGATTCGCGAGGTCCCAATGGGACAAGGTTTCCGACCGTCGGATTCCGGGAGGAAGCGGTCGATGCGAGTGACGATGCGCCTGAAGCCGAGCCGGGGATGCGGATGGTTAGGATGACGCCAGTTTTGGTCTGGCGATAGCGCCGGGAGGGGGCGGAATCTGCGTTTGCAAATGGCGGATTAGCTCGCTATCCCTTCTGCCCGCCGGAAATTGGCGGCTAACAACTGACTTATGGAAACGACTCTCATTCTTCTAAAACCCGACTGTGTGACCAAGGGAAACTGCGGCGAGGTCATCAAGCGCTTCGAGGCGGATGGCTTCAAAATTCGCGGATGCAAAATGATGGCGCTGGGATCGCCCGTTTTGCGCGAGCACTACGCGCACATTGCCGATAAACCATTTTTCCCGGAGGTGGAGCAGTTCATGCAGTCGAGTCCGGTGATTGCGCTGGCTCTCGCTGGCGATCGGGCGATTGAGCGCGTTCGGGATCTGCTCGGGCCGACTGACTCCCAGGCCGCTGCACCGGGGACGATCCGCGGAGATCTCGGCGTCGATAAGATGGTGAACGTCTGTCACGCTTCCGACTCGGAGGATAACGCCGCTCTGGAATTGAAGCGTTTCTTCGCCGACCGCGAATTGCTCGACTGGTAAACGGGACCGAGGGGGAATGAGCGGCCACTCCCACGACCACGGTCCGAAGAATTACAATGCCGCCTTTGCGGTCGGCGTCGTGCTCAATGCCGCTTACATCGCGGTCGAGGTCGTCATCGGCATTCGGATCGACTCGGTCGCACTGTTGGCGGATGCCGGTCACAATGCGAGTGACGTCCTGAGTCTGCTGCTCGCCTGGGGAGCGAGCGCGATGAGTGCGACGAAGCCGACGGCGCGCCGGACCTACGGAATGCGTCGGACGTCGATCCTGGCCTCGTTGACGAACGCGATTTTATTGTTGATCGCGATTGGTGCGATCGCGTGGGAGGCGGTTGGCCGTTTTGGTCAGGAAGTCGCCGTGCAGGGCGCGACGATGGCGGTGGTCGCTGGAGTCGGGATCGCGGTGAACGCCGGGACGGCGATGATGTTCGCGAAAGGGCGGGAAAAGGACATTAACATCCGGGGGGCGTATCTGCACATGGCGGCCGACGCGGCGGTCTCGGCAGGTGTCATGTTTGCCGGAATGGCGATTGCGATCACGGGTCTCGACTGGATCGATCCGGTGGTCAGTCTCGTGATCGTGGTCGTGATCGCAATTGGGACGTGGGGGCTGCTGCGGGACTCGGTGAATCTTGCCATCGACGCGGTGCCGGCGGGAATCGATCCGGGCGAGGTGCGGAAGTTCCTGCTGGCGGAACCAGGGGTCGTGGACGTTCACGATCTGCATATCTGGGCAATGAGCACGACGGAAACGGCTCTGACGGCGCACGTCGTTCGGGGGGAGACGGAGTTGGCGAACGACTTTGCAATTACCGGGGGGCAGGAATTGCACGAGCGGTTCGAGATCTCGCACACGACAATTCAGGTCGAGCGACTCGGATCGGGTTGCGAAGGTTGCGAGACGTGACGGCAGGAAGGGCGCGATCGACGGGGAGAATGCTCCTGCTGGTCGTTGGGGGTGGGGTGGCGTTCTGTTTGTTGGTGCTGGGGGCAATTGGCTTTTGGCCGTTGGACCCCGGTGAGTTGACGATGGATTCGCAGCCGGTGCTCGAATACGAGAAGGCGCGTCTTCAGCTCGATGAGGTCATGGCTCGACCGTTGGGCGAAGTCAGCGAAGAGTGTCGTGGGCGGGTATTTGACCACGGGAGGAAGACCCCGGTGGTCGTGGTGCTGATGCACGGGCTGACGAATTGTCCGAAGCAATTCGCGGTGTTTGGTGAGCTAGCCTTCGAGCGCGGTGCGAACGTGATCATTCCCCGCACGCCCTACCACGGATACGCGGACCGGATGACGAAGGACCTCGCTCTGCTCGACGCGCAGTCGATGCTCGATGTGGCAAATCGCGCGGTGGATCTCGCGCGGGGGCTCGGCGAGCGGGTGGTCGTCGTCGGGTTGTCGGTTAATGGCGTTACGGCCGGGTGGCTGGCGCAGAACCGGAGTGACGTCGACCAGGCTGTGTTGATGTCGCCGTTCTTTGCTCCCCATGGCGTAGCCGAGCGCTGGGTGGGCCCACTGGCTCGCACCCTCTACCGGCTTCCTAATCTCTTCCCCTGGTGGGATCCCGTCGCGAAGGAGCGTCTCGAGGGGAGCGACGTGAGCTACCCGCGTTTTTCGACTCACGCGATCGCGCAGGTCATGCGGATGGGGTTGGACGTTTTCCGAGACGCAAATCGGGAAAGTCCGGCGGCGGGAAGGATCACCGTGGTCACGTCCGGCGCTGATACAGCGATCAGTGCGGGTGCGGTCGAAGAGGTCGTTGAAATTTGGCGGGAGGGTGGTGCGACCGTGGACGAAAAGAGATTTCCGAAGGACCTCGGGGTGCCGCACGACTCGATCGACCCGCTGCAGCCTGGAGCGCAGACGGATGTTGTCTATCCCGTATTGCTCGACCTCATCGGTTTGAAGAGTGGGTAGCGGTCGCCGCGTTCAGGGCCATCCATCCCGAGCGCGCACGAGACGAAACGCGCGAATTCCTGGGTCCTCGGGGTCAGGGATGAATCGGGTAGGGGGATTCCCCCATGGTTCGTAGAGCATGGGCACCCGATAGGCAGAGTGATCGGTCGTCCCTAGGTTCTCGGTCGTCGGGCAACTCCGGCACCCAATTCAAAAAAGCTAAAATAATGACTGCGATCCTCGAACCCACCGACCACACGGCAGATGACATTCAACTCATGCGACGACTCCAGCAGCGCGATTCGACGGCGCTCCAGGAGCTTTACGAGCGGCATTGCGGGATTCTGACTTCGGTCATCTATCGGGTGCTCAACGACTCGGCCGAGACCGAAGACGTTTTGCAGGAGGTCTTGATGCAGGTTTGGGCACGGGCTGACACGTATTCTGCAAAAAAGGGTAAGCCACTCAGTTGGTTGACGACGGTCGCCAAGCGCCGGGCGATTGATCGGATTCGCCAGCGTTGCGCCTACACCCGGGCCACGGATCGCTTCAAGGACGACTCCGAGTCGGCGACCGACAACGAGACCGAGATCGAGCTCACGGAATCCGCGGTCGAGCGCGCGGATCTTCGTAACTATCTCAACGGGTTGATGGATTCCCTGCCCGACGCTCAGCGCACGGCCCTCGAGCTCGCATTTTTCCGGAGCATGAGCCAGCGGGAGATCGCGGCGAAGACGGAGACGCCCCTTGGCACCGTGAAGACCCGGATCGAGTTGGGTCTGCGCAAGCTGACGCAGGCCGTCGGCCCGATGCGGCAGAAGGTCGCGTAGGTCACGGTCGACAGCATTATTGGCGCAAGCCGGATTGGGGACCTGTCCTCAGTCCGGCTTGTTTTTTGCCGATTTGGCACTCGCGTGAGTGTCGATTCCGTCGCGGCCTGGAGTGCGGAGCGGAAGGCTCGAAAAATCTTTTAGTCGGAGTCTTCTCAGCGCGGCGCGTCGTTGCGAGAGCGTGATCCGCTTACCCATAAGCCGCAACGGTAGGCGGCGTTGATGGCGGTCGGCGGAATTGTCCGCAGCAAGCGTGACCGTTTCGGTTGCTAAGAGGCGGAGCCGAACTACCCGTTTGCCTTTTCGTGGGCGGTCCATTCAACGGCGAAACGGATCATTTCGCTGGCATCTTTGAAATTCATCTTCTCCTTGATGTGGGCGCGATGCGTTTCAATCGTTTTGACGCTGAGATGGAGGCGTTCCGCAATGTCGCGACTCGGGAAACCTCGACCAAGAAGCTCGAGGACTTCGAGTTCGCGGTCGGACAGAACGTCGACGGGAGATCCGACGCCGGACGCGTCGGATTGGACCGCCTTGAAAATGAGCTGTTCCGCCATCTTGTCGCTCACGTAAATGTCGCCGCCAGCGACCTTGCGGAGCGCGGTGAGGACACTGGTCATCGCTTCGGCCTTCATGACGTAGCCCTTGGCACCGGCACGGAGGGCGCGGAGGGCGTAGAGAGATTCGTCGTGCATGGAAAGCATGAGGACGATGAGCTTCGGCTGCTCAGCGAGCATGTTCTTGATCAACTCGATCCCGTTGCTGCCGGGGAGCGAGATGTCGACGAGCGCGAGGTCCGGGACGTGTTGTCGCATCGCGGAAAGTGCCGTGACGGAGTCACTGGCTTCGGCGGCGACTTCAAAGTCGTCTTCGTCAGAAATGAGGCCGGCAATCCCACGACGGAATACCGGGTGGTCGTCGACGATGAGCAAGCGGTGAGGTGCGTCCTTTGGAACGGAGGATTTTCTCGGGGGCATGGTCAGAATTTTGAGAACGTCACGACGAGGGCATCCGTATGGGCGTCCTTTGATTCAAAATGCATGGTGCCATGAATCGCGTTCACCCGATAGCGCACAGCGTGCTTGGTCGGAAATTGCCCATCCTTGAAGTTGCGTGCGCCCTCGTATTCGACGCGTAGCATGACATCGTCGCCGACTTCGTCGAGACTGATGACGATCGATTTCGCACCGCCGAGGCTGGCGATGCTGGCGGAGGCTTCCTGAGCGATCCGGTAAACGTGGGAGGCGGTAAGGTAGTGGGGGACGAGAACGGGACGGCGGCTTTTAAACGTGCAGGGGATGCGGGCATTGGTGCGCTCCGCCAGAAGTTGAAGTGCGGGGGCGAGGCCGTCTGCCTCGGTGTCAATCGGGTTGAGACTCTGCGAAAGCACCCGGGTCTCGCGAACCGCTTCGTTAATTAGGTTTGCGAGTTCGTCGAGTTGAGTGGTGAGCTCGGCGCCGCTGCGTTTTGACTGATTTGCCAGGGCCTTGGCGGCGAACGCAGCACCAAGCAGCTGCTGACTGAGCGAATCGTGTAATTCGCGACCCAGTCGGCTGGATTCCGCCTCGACGGATTCGACCAGTGCCATTTCGAGATCTTTCCGGTCGCGGAGATCGGAGATGATTGAAACGTGAGCGGCGAGCTTGCCATCGGAGTCCGTCAGGTCGGAGTGCCAGATGCTGACTGCCACGGGATAGCCGGAGAACCCAACGAGTTCCGTTTCAAATTCCTGGTTTGTCGGATGGGTGAGCGGATTGTCCGAACCCTCCCGCGATGCCTTCGCCCGGGCGCGGTCCGTTGCCGTGATCGGCAATGGTTTGCCAAGGACGGCTTCCGGTTTGAACCCAAAGATTTCCGTCGCGTGGCGATTCCAGAGGAGAACCGTGCCATCCAATGCGGTTTCAACGACGGCGCACGGAGAATCGCGAACAATTCCTAGGAGGGTCTCGTGGTCTAGGAGGTAGGATTGAGGCGTGTGAAATGCGGTCACGAAGGAAGGGTTCGCCGATAAATGGGATGGTTAAGCCGTCGGCGAGTGAACGTCCGCCAATGGGTGTAAGCCATTAGTGGCGAATCGATCGAGGTCGGGAGGCGTTGAACGAGGTTGTTTGAGCAGCGACCCGGGCGGGCACGCAAAGAGTGCGCGCAACCGCCCCGCCGGTCGGATCTGATCAAACGTCGGAGATCATCGCGCGGACTTCGTCCTTCGATTTGCCAAGCTTCTTTTGGAGGCGACCGACGAGTTCCTCTTCCTTGCCTTCGGCGAACGCGAGGTCGTCGTCAGTAAGCTCCCCGTAAGACTGCTTGAGCTTTCCTTTGATTTCGTTCCAATTGCCTTTGATCTTGAGGTCGTTCATAGCCAGTGAATCGGCGGTGGACGGTCGATCGGACGTCTCGGGGACGTGCGGTGTTCCCTTTGCAGAGAGAAGAAATTTCCTCACGGCGACGCCGTCAGCGAAAAGGAGGTCAGGCGGCGACGTTGTCGTCGGTCTCGATCATCTCAAGAAGCGTATCGAGCTCGGCCGGAACGAAGGGTTTGGCGAGGTGGTGGCGGAACCCAGCGGCCTGGGAGCGACGTTCGTCGGCATCGGTGCAGAATCCGCTCATGGCAATCCCGTAGATCGACGAGCTGTCCAAACCGGACATCAACTCCCAGCCATCTCCATCGGGAAGTGAGATGTCGCTGATGAGCACGTCGAAAGCCGAATGGGCAAGAACCTCGCGTGCCTTGCTAACGGTGGCGGCAATCAGAACCTCATGGCCGGACCCAATGAGGTAAACCCGGAGGCAGTTTGCCGTGTCGGCGTGATTTTCGACCAAGAGAATTCTCATTTCGGGCGGAATCCCATTTCGCTGCAAATCGGGCGTATTGTCGAGGCGGATCGCCCAGGAAAAGTGGTTTTACGGGCCAAAGGCAAGGTGTTCGCGAAGGTTTCCGGTGATCTGGCCGTCATAAAGTGCCTTCCCGATGATCGCACCGTAAAGACCGGGTAGTGCCGCGAGGCGCTGGAGGTCGGCCATCGACGAGACTCCTCCGCTGGCAATGACCTGACAGCGAACCTTTGCCTGGAGATTGGCGAGTTCCTGATAATTCGGACCTGCAAGCATGCCGTCTGTCGCGATGTCGGTGTAAATGATCGTGCTGACCCCGGTGGCCTCGGCGGCCTGGGCAAGCTCGATGGCCGGCTGAGTGGTGGTCTCGGTCCACCCCTTGACGGCGACCAGGCCATCGCGAGCGTCGATGCCGACGGCGATGCGATCGCCGCCGAAGCGGTCACAGGCCGCACGAACGAAGTCGATGGACTGGCTGGCGCGCGTTCCAAGGATTACCCGGGAGACACCGGCATCAAATGCCGCTTCGATGGCCTCGTGGGATCGAATCCCACCTCCGAGTTCACACGGGATCGAGACGGCGGAGCAGATATTGCGGACCGATTCGAGGTTGGAGCTTTCGCCGGAGAACGCGGCGTCGAGATCGACGACGTGGATCCAATCCCCGCCGCTCTCCTCCCATTTTCGAGCGAACGCGGCGGGGTCGGAAGAATAGACGGTCTTTTCGGTCTTTTCGCCGCGCTTGAGGCGCACGACTTCGCCGGACATCAGGTCAATCGCGGGGAGAAGGAGCATTGGAGTTTGAGATTTCGGATTGGGAATTTTGGATTGAGCCGATGAAATTTTGGAGAATAGCGAGGCCGGTTCGCTGGCTCTTTTCCGGGTGGAACTGCGTGGCACTCAAGTTACCGCGCGAGACGCTGGCGGCAAAATCGATTCCGTAGCTACAGGTCGCGGACACGATCGAGTCGTCGGCGGGGTCAGGGTAGTAGGAGTGAACGAAATAAACTTCCAACGGTGAACCGAGATCGCGGTAGAGGCGGTCGCTCGGGTCGGTCTTGAGTCGGTTCCACCCCATGTGCGGGATCTTAAGGTCGGTGGCTGGGAAATGGCGGACCGTCCCAGCGAAAACTCCCAACCCGGGAACGCCGGGTGACTCCTCGCTGGATTCGAAGAGCAGTTGATAACCCACGCAGATGCCTAGAAAGGGTCGGTCGTCGGCGATCCACTCCACGATCGGGTCCCAGAGGCCGGACTCCCGAAGGTTCCGGGCGCAGTCGCCGAAGGAACCCTGCCCGGGAACGACGATGGCATCACATTCGTCGAGCTGACGGGGCTCGTTGACGTAGGCGCAGGCGCCGCCGCAGCGTTCCGCCGCCTTGAAAGCACTGCGGAGATTGCCGCTGCCGTAGTCGACGATGCCAATTCTCGGTATTGGAAGTTGGGAGTCGATGGTGGGAAGGGCGGAGGTGGCTGAAGCGGATGATTTTAAATGGTGCCCTTGGTGCTGGGGACACCTTGAACGCGGGGATCGAGGGTAGTGGCGGCGTCGAGCGCCTTGGCGAGTGCCTTGAAGAGGCCTTCGGCCATGTGGTGGGCGTCGCGACCGTAGAGGATTTCGGTGTGAAGATTCATGGCGGCATGAACGCTGAGTCCGCGGAAGAATTCCTCCACGAGCTGGAACGAGAAATTTTGGATCGATTCCACGCCACCGGGCGCTCGGTATTCGAGATACGGGCGGCCGCTGAGGTCGACGACGCAACGGACGAGGGTTTCGTCCATGGGGACGTAAGCGTGTCCGTAGCGGCGGATGCCGCGTTTGTCACCGAGGGCTTTCGCGATGGCCTGGCCGAGCACGATGCCGGTGTCTTCGACGGTGTGGTGGAGGTCGACGTCGAGGTCGCCGGTGGCTTTCACGTCGAGGTCGAAGAGACCGTGCCGCGCGAAAAGCGTGAGCATGTGGTCGAGGAAGGGAATCCCGGTGTCGGACGTGGATTCACCGGTGCCGTCGACGGTGAGCTGAAGGCGAATCTGGGTCTCGGCGGTGTTGCGCTCGATGCTGGCGGTTCTCGGTGTCATCTTGGCACTGACGTGTAGCAGCGAGGCGGGAGACTGTCGGTATTTTTTCCCGCAATCAAGCCAGAGCGGGTGCCTCGAGCGAGGCGAGCGCGGTGTCGATCGGAATCGTGCGACGCTGGCGGTCGAGGAAATAGCTGACCTCCGAGTAGCCCACGGAAGCCAGCGTCTCGAGCGCGTCGGCGTAGTTGGCCGCGACCCGAGCCGGACGGTGAGCGTCGGCGCCGAGAACGACCGGGATCTCCCGATCGCGCATGAGGGTGAGCTGGGTCGGGGAGGGGTTCATCTCCGGGAGGACTTTGTTCAGGCCGCTGGTGTTGAGTTCCATGGCGACACCGGTTTCCGCGATGCGGTCGAGGGCGCGCTCGATGAACGGAAGAATTCGCGGGAGATCCCACTCGTCGGGGTCCTCATTTTTGATGAGGTCCGGGTGGGCAAGAGTGTCGTAGAGCCTGGTCTCAGCCGACTCCGCGAGGTGCTGGTAATAGACCTGCTGATATTCGAAGACGGAGCCGCGATCGAAAGTCGCCCGGTATTCGGGCACGTGATAATGGACGGAACCAAGAACGTGGTGGAGCGGCTGGCGGGCGTGAAGTTTTTCCAGCCAAGGCTCCACGCCGGGGTAATAGTCACTCTCGAGTCCGAGCCGGACGTCAACGCGACCGGCCCATTCTTCCCGGGCGGCGGCAACGAGGTCGACGTAACGTTCGAACTGCTCCGGCGACATGCGGACGTCGGCGGAAATGCCGTCAGGAAGCGGACAGTGGCAGGTCACGATCAGGCCGGCCAAACCACGTTCATAGGCGGCGGCGGCGTAGTCGGTGGGGTCACCGAACGCGTGTTTGCAAAGCGGCGTGTGGCAGTGGGATTCGTAGAGGACAGGTGGCATGCGGTCGGGAGTGTCCGTCAGGATCGGGTGAAACGCAACCCGTGGTCTGGAGCTTTTCGGGATGCGAGGGAAGGGCTGCAAGCCGGGATGGGGGCTTGACGCCGGGGAGGTTGGACGGGTTCAAATGGTCGGATGCGGCACGGAGTTCTCGGTTTGATTTTGTTGGGTTTTGTCGGCTGCACGACGACGGAACCAGAGCCGTCTCCGGAATTGGACCTGACGCAGTCCGGCGGGGTTTCGCGGCAAGCGGCTGGAACGACGACTTATTTCCTCGGCGAAGGAGGGCGGGTTGTGGCGAAGACGTCGGCGGCGAAACGAGCGATGGCGAGGAGCTGGTGGGAGGGTGACGGGGTTTCCGGCTCGCCGTCGGTGGAGATCAGTCTGTCGAAGCAGACCGCTTCTTTCTACAAGGGCGGCAAGTTGGTCGGTTTGTCGGCGGTGTCGACCGGTCGGGAGGCGGGAACGACGCCGACGGGGAGCTTCAGCGTGACGCAGAAGAGTCGGCATCACCGGTCGAATCTCTACGGCGACTACGTAGGGCCCGACGGCCAGCCGGTGGTGAGCAACGTGGACGTTTACCGAGACAAAAAGCCGGAAGGCACGACGTTCCTGGGAGCGCCGATGCCGTATTTCATGCGGATCGTGAATGGCGTCGGGCTGCACGAAGGATTTCTTCCGGGGTTCCCGGATTCGCACGGCTGCATCCGGATGCCGGAGGAGATGGCGGCGAATTTCTTTGCGAACGTGAACGTCGGGACACCCGTGCGGGTCGTGCGTTGAGGCACCTCGGGGATCGGGCCGAGTGCCTTGATGCCTTCCTGTAATCGCGCTAACGCCAGAACTCTCGTCTGCGACATGATGATTCCCGGCTTTCAACCGTTTGAGGGAGAGCATTGCGAGACGGTTGCCATCGGCAATCTTCTCAAGCACCGCGGGCTACAGCTATCCGAGCCGATGCTCTTTGGAATCGGAGCGGGGTTGGGGTTCATATACTGGAAATTGAAGAGCATGCCGGTCCCGTTTCTGGGCGGGCGAACGAAGGCACTGGGGCGGAATCTCTGCGGTAATCTTGGGGTCCAGATGGAAGAGCGGGAAACTTCGTCGTCGGCGAAGGCGTGGCGAAACGTGGCGGAATTCCTCGATGCCGGGGAGCCGGTCGCGCTACAGCTCGATTGCTTTCATCTGGATTATTTTTCGAACAAGATCCACTTCGCGGGTCACCACGTGGCCATGGTCGGTTACGAGGCGGAGCTCGCGCATCTCGTCGATACCCGACCGCAGGGAACGAGCGTGACGACATCGTTGGACAGTCTGGCCAAGGCGCGGCGCGAGAAGGGCCCGATGTCGGCCCGAAACCGGTCGGCGACGATCTCGTTCGATCCAGCGGGCGTCGATCTCGAGTCCGCGATCGTGCGCGGAATCCGGGCGAACGCGGCGGAGTTTTTAAACCCTCCGATCCAGAACTTGGGTTACCGCGGCATCAAGAAGACGGCAGCTGAGATTGGGCGATGGTATGCGGCGAGTGCCGATCCGCGGGCGGACTTCGCGCACGCGGCGATGATGATGGAGCGGGCCGGGACGGGCGGGGCGCTCTTTCGGAATTTGTATCGAGACTTTCTGCAGGAAGCTGGCGAGGTGACCGGCTTGGACGGGGTTCGGGAGGGACACGAGCGATTCGTGGGCATCGCGGCGAAGTGGTCGGAAGTCGCGAGATTGTTCGAGCGGGTGGCGGCGACCGGGGAGTCCGAGCCACTCGACGCGGCGGCCGATTTGCTCAACGATTTGTCGGAGCTCGAGCGCGCGGCCATGCAAGACCTCGCTGACGCAGTGCCTCGTTGAAGGCGGTCAAGCGGACAGCGGGAGTTTCCGCAACGCATCGAATACGGCGGGAATTCTTTGGCTGGGGGGATGTCTTAAAGGCGACTGTTGGGCGGCCATGATTCACCCAACGGAGAAGTCGCATCACCGGGATGGCGTGCTCTTTCTCCCGCGCCCCAGCTTGGCCGCTGGCGAAGTCGGTCTCAGGGACTCGCTTCGGTGAAGACCCAGCCCCATCCTTCGGGCGGAGTCTCCCAGTGGTCGCTGTAGGCGGGGATGGAATCCAAAGACGGGAGGGTCGAGTCGAAGGCCTGGTGTTTGAGGGCCAGCTTTTCGACGACTTCCGGGTTTTGCGCGGCGAGGTCATTTTTCTCCTTTGGGTCCGCGTGGAGATCGAAGAGCTTCCATTCTCGGGTGTCCTGATCCAAACGGAGCCTCCATTTTCCCCAGCGAACGGCGGAAAGGTGGCGGTGAGAGACGTCATTTGGATCGGCGTTATACCAGTAGAGAAACTCGTGGACGTCGCCGGTTTTCCCGCCAGTCAAGTAAGGCAGAATGTCTTTGCCGTCGCAGCGCTCGGGCAATTGATGCCCGGAAATCGCGGCCGCCGTGGCGTAGAAATCGAGGGTGCAGGTGAGCCCTTCGAAAACTTGCCCGGCCGGGATGGTCCCCGGCCACCAAGCGATACTTGGGGTGTGAACCCAACCTTCGAACTGGGTGCCTTTGCCCTTGCCGCCGCGGTAGGGTGCCGAAGAACCGCCCGCGCCAGCACCGTTGTCGCCGGTGAGGAGGATGAGTGTGTTTTTGTCGAGCCCATTGGCCTTCAGCGCGGCGAGCAGCTTGCCGACCTGGTCATCCACCGCGGCCACGGCACCGTCATACCATTTGTTGCCGTCCTCGATGCGGGACTGGTATTCGTCTGGCGTCGATTTCAGCGGTGAGTGAATCGCGAGCGGGGAGAAGTAGAGAAAGAACGGCTTGTCTTTGTTCCGCTCGACGAACTCGACCATGTAGTCCCCATCGAGCTCCGTTCGATAGACGGTGGTGCCGTCCGGCTTTTCGCAAAAATAGGACTGACCACCCGGCGCCCACTTGGCGACTTCCATGAATCCGCGCTCGTGAGGTCCCTGCCCTTCGCTGCCCAGGTCCCATTTTCCGATCTGCCCCGTCACGTATCCGGCGTCGCGCATGAACTCAGCGAGCGTCGGGTGGTCACTGGGGATCGGGAGCCCGCGCGCCATGCCGAACTTGTGGAAGCGCTGGGCATACATTCCGGTCAACAGACTGCTGCGACTGGGGGAGCAGGGGGGATTTGTGACGTAGCTCATCGTCAAACGCGCGCCCTCCCGGGCTAACTTATCGATATTCGGGGTCGCGGCGTTCTCGTTTCCAAAGCATCCAAGGTCCCCGTATCCGAGGTCATCGATGAAGAGAATCACCACGTTAGGCATCTGGTCGGTCCGGTCCTCGGCGGACGAGTCGTGGATGAAGGAGGCGATCGCAAAGCAGACCGCAAGAATGATCGTCTTTGATCGGAGATAAATTTTCGGCATGACGTCTATGGTGCTCCGGTCGCGAGGTTCGACCGAGGGAGCAATATAGGAAGAACTCACGCCATACGCCAGCGATTGAAGTGTTGTCGATGTTTGCCCGCAGGATGCGCACGGATCGAGCGACAATCGACTTTCGCACCGTTGCTCCGGAGTCAGTCGCAGCTTCCGGTGAGAGGCGAAGCTAAGCCGGGCGCCTCCTCGCGAGGATCAGTTTGTTCCGTGTCTCACGTGCGGGAGGCTCCGTGATGCTCCGGACGCGACGTGAGGTAGTGCCGAGCAATCTCATCTGCCAGGCTGAATGGAGTTTCCGGCAGGCTTTTGTTCACGACGAGTGAGATGGTAACGCGATCTCCGCCAAGATCAGGATAGTGCGTTGCGTAGGTCGTATAGCCAGGACCTCCGCCGCCGTGGCCATACGCGCTGCCCAGCGGGGCGTTTCTGAAGTGCATCAGACCAAGCCCGTAGGCCGGGATCGGGCCGTGGGGGGGATCTCTGAATACGTCGACGGTTCGAATCATCTCCGCGACGGATTGTTCAGACAACAACTCGCCCCCGAACAACGCATCGTAAAACCGGGCGACGTCACTCACCGTCGAAATGTAGCAGGCCGGGGCAATTCATCCGGGTTGATACTGAGGGCGAAAATCTCCTTTGAAGGAGTCGTGATCTCCCTCCAATAGTTCGAGGCCTTCGTCGGCTTTCAGGAAGGGTCGGGTGTTCTCTAGACTGATCTGATTGACGATCACGCTCTCGACGTAGTCGTGGGCATCCATTCCTGACTTCTCCGCAATCAGCTCATCCAGGAGCGCATACGCGGGGTTCGAGTAAGACCAACCATTTCCCGCCTCAAAGAGAGGGGTGTTCTGAAGCCCAAGAGTCATTAACTTTTCGTAAGCCCAAGGCTGTGCCGGATTCTCGTTCAGCGCCCTTCGGTATTCGGGCGACGTGAAATAGTCGGAAAGACCGCTGGTGTGATTGAGCATCTGCCGGACCGTGACGGCGGGCGGTATTTGCGCGTCCGGAAGAAACTGTGAAAACGGGATATCGAGGAAGTCACCGTGCTCCTCGCAGAGCTTCATGATCGCCACTGCCGTGAAACTCTTCGTGATGCTGTAGATATAGAACGGACGATCGTGATCTTCGTTGGCGACGCAGCCAGCGGAATAGGTGTCGACCTTGCCGTTCACTGACACGCCGAGAATCGCGCCCCGGCTGGAGAGCCCTTCCAACGAAGACTGTAGAATCGGGATTGGATCGAACCTGCGCATCGCGTCTGCTAATTTGAGAATTGGCGGGATCCCGCGCGCCTCAAAAAACCAAAGCGAAGACGCTCACGTTCCTGCGCGCGGAAATGTTCGGGTCGCCCAACGGGCATTCGAAACCATGCAATGCGCTCCGAGGTCGGCAAACCTACGAAGATCTAGCGCGTCGGTTCCGTGATGACTCTCATGAATTGCGCGGGCTCTTCGGAAACTCCAGTCTTCGAAGTCGCGCGGAAGAACTGAAAGTCGCCCGCAGATCCGAGGTCAACCTCTTCGAGGTGATCAGCGCCAGAAAGCCACTGGTTTCCCAGGTCGAGTGAAACTTGAGGGATGCGAGTCTGGTCTAGTCGGGTCAGGTCACGAGCGAAGACTATCGAGAAGGTATTGCCGACAATTTCGACGGTCGGAGGGCTTCCCGGTCGATGAGTTCCGGAGTAGGTGCCTTGAACAGAAGGTGAAAATTGGAACCAATCGATCTCGATCGGCGATCCACCTCCGCCCCGGGTGACGAGGTAGAGGTCGTGAATTCGGGTCGGAGTTTCGACGAGTTCGAAGGATTTGGTTTCGAAGATTTGCGATCCACCAAACTCACTGAGCACCGCCGTTGCCAACAGCGGTCCGTCGACGGCGTCGAGGCGAAATTCGATCGTCCCGCCAGCACCGGCGCGGGAGGCGGAGACTTCGACTCTTCCGGCGTTCGAGCCAAAGTTAAACCTCGCAAATCGAGCCCACGATCCGCTCTGGCCGGAACTGATGACCTGGCCGCTACCTCCGTTCGTCACGGTGACTCCGCTTCCCTCAGCGAATCCTTCCGCTTCCGTCTTCGCACCGGGAGTTGGCACCCCATCGACACCGATCACGAATTTATCGAGACGGAGTCGGGGCATTCCCGAATAGGCACCATTCGTGACGAGGCGAAGCTCGTTAAGACCCGGACGCAGATCGACGTCGACCGAGACGGTGCTCCACTGGTCCCATCCTCCGGTATCGGGGAAAAAAACCTTTCCGATCGTTTCCTTGGGAGATCGAAAAGCCAAATTACCGGTCTGCTCGATCCCGCTTCCGTTCGCGTAAACGAACGTGATGGGAGTCACGCCCCCGAGATTCCCATCCACGCTGTCCCATTGGAGGTGACCGAACTCGACGTTATAATCGACGTAAGCCGTCGCACCGTCGGTGCCAACCGAGGTCTCCGCCTGAGAATCGTAAGCTTCGGCTTCGATCGTCATGGCAAACGTCAAGTCGTCCGCGTTGAACTGAAACCAATCGAAGTCGATGGTTCGACCCGGTTCCCCGCCGAAAACGAAATACAGGTCATGGTTGTCTTGAACGATGGAGTTCAGCCAGATGGATATGGTGGTGTAGTCGCTCCAGCCCGTGGAGTCGCTATCCCTGACGTCGACCTCGCCGACGACAAGACCATCGGGTTCGTCGAGTCGGATCTCCATTCGCCCGCCACTCGTTGCGGTTGAAACGGCTAAGTCGAGGGTCGTGACACCCGTCCCAAATGCCACGTCGTCAAATCGCAACCAGTCACCGCCGCTGATCTCACCGACCTTATTCCCGAAACTGGCCAGCGCGTCCTCCTGGACTCGAAGCGCGACGCCAGAATTCCCGTCGAAACTTTCCGCTTCAATTCGCACGTTCGCGACCGGATCGTCGGTCCCGCCTTGGACGAGAACGTTGACGCTCTGCGGATCGGAAGCGGCTCCGTGGCGATCAATCGCGATGTATCGAAACACGTCGTAGCCGGTGACACCCTCGAAAGGCGTGTAGGACAGGTCGCCTCCGGCCCCATTAAGGAGCCCAAACGCTGGGTTCTCGATGACGACGTAAGTGAGCGGATCACCGTCGGGATCGGATCCTGACAGCGTCAACTGTTTCTCCGTCGCTTTTTCACCGATCACGAATCGTTCGAACGCGATCGGGCTTGCGTTGCTCGTCCCTTCCGCGCGGAGCGGGACGAACATTCCTTGGCTGCCATTGAAATAATTGCCGGTGCTGAGCTCGAGCTTCACGGCCCGAACCATGTAAACCACGTCGCCGCTTCGGCTCGTGGCGTCGACGAAGCGGGTGGCGTTCACCAACCCGGAATTGAGCTTGGTGAACGGATCGGTCACGCTGTCGGCTCGGAAAACGTCGTAACCGATCACCTGAGGATCGGTGCTCGCATTCCAGCTTATCGTTGCATCTGAGCCATTATCTGTCGCGCTCAGCCGGGAAGGTGGGGCGACGGGATGGAGCCGGATCGTTGGATCGCCCTGGAGGCAGTGGTGGATCGCGCGCGCACTCGTGAAATAGTTTTCTTTGTAGTCGGCTTTCGACGCGTTCTGCATGGTTCTGATCGAAAAACCGATCGGTTGCCCAACCCCCATGTGGTGGAAATAGTAACCCGGAAACTCGGACCAGCCGCTTGCGAGCGTCGTGCCGGAAGAAGCGACGAATGCCCGCATCAGAGCGTCCGGAGTGTCCCAGTCGACCGAGTAGCTGCCGCCTTCGAACGCGAAAACCGCGTTCACGTTGCCACCCGCCAAGGCTGAGGTCTCGATCGGACCGGCGCTCGTAAAACTCCCGGTGTTTCCGAAGTAGGCGAAGAGATTCCGATCGGCGAAGAGTGCGGTTGTCTCGTTGCGGGTCGCCGCCTCGAGACCGAATTGCCGGATGAAATTCCAGGGTCCCCAATTCCATTCGCGATTCTCGGCCAGGACAGCCTTTTGATCCACTTCCACGAGACCGTGGCGCCAGGCGTGGGCTTTCCCGACGTAGCGTTTGAGCAGTTCGACCTCGGAACTCGCGAAAGACGGCAGGGACGACAGATCGATCCGCCCAACGAGGAGATCGACGTCGCTGGGAAACGTGTATTGATCGAACTTCCCGTCGCCCGCGACGTTTACCCACCGGCTTTGGGAAGCCTTCGAAGAATAGTCGCGCGTGTCGGTCCAGACGCCGTCGATCTCGCCGTAGTAACCGTCCGCTGGAAGGGGGCGGAAGAAATGTCCGTCCGGGATGTTGTCGCCGGAGTATGGAATCGGCACGTGGCCGAAGAGCAACACCGCCTTCACGTTCGTCGGGTCGGCATCGTATTCACTCAAGATGACGTCTTTGATCGCGATCGATTGGAAGCCATCCAGGTCATCGTCGTCGTTTCGCGGAACGTCGTGCCGAATGACGAACCAACCATCGCCAACGAGGTCCCGGGTCAAAATTTCCAGCTCATCCGCACACGGGGTCGCCATCGTTTCGTCGACCAGGAGGATGAGCTTACCCCGCGAATCCGGCAGCGGTATGTTGATGCCGCTCGCGACGTACGCGTAGAACCGCGGATTCGTCCGATACTCGAACCCATACTCGTAACTCTGACCCACCTGCACCGTGGTATCGGTAAACGTCGTTTGCCCCACGCCCAGCGTCGTCAGATCGTTGGTCCAACCGGATTCTCCGAGCAACCTTCGACGTAAAACACCTTCGCTCGTCGCCGCGACGTCCCAGGAGAACGCGATCGAATCTGCGTTAACCGTGACGGTGACCGGAAAAATCTCTTCGTCCCCACTCGCTTCGCTGCTTTCAGCGGAGGCGAAAAGGAAGGTGAGGAGGAGGAGTGTGCGGCGAAGGTTCCGCGGTAAAGGGCACGTCATGAGGGGGGAGATGAGGCAGTGGCGGTCGGAAGTGATCCGCTACAACGAACGACAATATAGGCGACTTTCCCGGCGCGGCGAGGGGAAAGGGGACTTCTGTTGTCGATGCGAGTTGCTGCCTAATCAAATTGCAAAGGCGTGTGAAACGGTCGGTAGAGGATGGCTTCCCGAGACCGCGAACCAGCAATGTGACCTCTTTCGGCTTCTTAGAGGCTCTTCGACGAGCAGAGAGCCTGGGTTTGCACGCAGCGACTTGGATGAATTGCTTCCTGCAAATTATCGCTGAATAAAATGATATTAGTTCACTTCCTTGTCTCGCTTCGAGTGAACGCGTTTGTTCGGATTAGCGATAATCGTGTATAAAAGCAGCGCGAGTCCGAAGACCAAGAATGCTATCGAAAGGTCTTCGACGGCGGTCTGTCTCGCGTAGAAGGAGGTCGCTTCAACCTGGGTGCCCCACGTGGCGCCTGGTATGAACGGGAACATGGGTTACAGACAAACCGACCACATGGGTAACACTTAGAACGTTAGTTTTCATGGCTTGCGGGAGCAAGTTTCGACTCCCAACGCTCGGCGTAGGCCGGAGGCCGGAGCCGAGCGTTGGGAGTCCGCTCCAGCCACCCGAGTTTCACGTTGGCGTAACGAACGGCCAGTAGGCCCGTCTCCGGCGACTCCTCCACAGCCACATCCACCCCGATCAGCGACTCGCCGGACAAAGCAGTTGTTTCCATTAATGGAGATGAAGCCCGCCTTGTTCACCCTCTTAGTTTCGACCCCTGCCTCATAGAGCGCGGGCTTGATGCGTTCGTCCAGACGCCGCGCGGAGCGTTGATAGACTTGCGCCGGTGTCCTCATGCCGAGCCCCTCGTGCGGACGCTCGTCGTTGAAGACTCTCCGCCACCGATCGAACCGTTGCTGTTGGGCCCACCGGTTCGCGCTTGCTGGCTGACAGCATTCGGCCTTCATCGTTCGATGCATCCGTTCGTGGCAGCCGTTGTCCTGCGGGCAGCCAGGGCGGCTGAACTGCACCTCGATACCCAGTCCGATCCACCAAACACTCAATCGGCTCAATCCCGCCGGTCCCATCGACGCGAACGGGGAGCCATTGTCCACGCGAATGATCTCCGGTAGCCCGTAGCGCTTGAAAACACTGCGGAACTCGCGGTGCGTCCATTTCACTGTCATGTCCGGCATCGCCTCCGCTTTCATCAGGTATCGACTGTGCAGATCGCTCACTGTCAAAGCATCGCAACGCTTGCCGTCGCCCAGCAGGAACCATCCCTTGTAGTCCACTCCGAGAACGTGATTACTGCGTTCGGGCGGCGTCAGCGTTCCTCGTTCCACGGTGAAGAGTCCTCCTCGCCGCTTGCGCGCCTTCACCAGCCCATGCCGCTTGAGAACCTCTCCTACCGTGCTCACCACCGGTAAACGATCCACTTCGTGCTTCACTCCGAGCACTCGCTGGATCTTCTTTAGTCCCCACGTCGGATGTAGCCGCTTCTCGGCTACGATCAGCCGCTCCACCGCCTCTTCCGTCCTGCTCGTCACCGTCTTCGGCGCTCGGCTTCGATCCTTGAGTCCGACCATCCCATGGGCCTCGTATCGAGCCTTCCACTTGTGACCCGTCTTGCGCGATATGCCGAAGCTCTCGCACAACTCCACCATCGTGAAGCGGTCGCTCGTCAGCAGGCTTACAAATTTCTGTTTTTATTCCATCGGTGACTCGTTTCCCAGGGCATTGAACACCCTGAACTGTCACCCATGTCCTCGGTCAATCTGTCACCTATGTCCTCGATTCATACCACTCCTGCGTCGCCAGATTTGTCAGAAATGATCGACTGACCCCTTTTACGAGTCTGACCCCTTTTACGAGTGCAGCGACATCCACCCCGATGAGCGACTCGCCGACGAAGCAGTTGTTTCCATTTATGGAGATAAAGCCCGTTTTGTTCACTCGCTTAGTTTCGACCCCTGCCTCATAGAGCGCGGGCTTGATGCGTTCGTCCAGACGCCGCGCGGAGCGTTGATAGACTTGCGCCGGTGTCCTCATGCCGATCCCCTCGTGCGGACGCTCGTCGTTGAAGACTCTCCGCCACCGATCGAACCGTTGCTGTTGGGCCCAGCGGTTCGCGCTTGCTGGCTGACAGCATTCGGCCTTCATCGTGCGATGCATCCGTTCGTGGCAGCCGTTGTCCTGCGGGCAGCCAGGGCGGCTGAACTGCACCTCGATACCCAGTCCGATCCACCAAACGCTCAATCGGCTCAATCCCGCTGGTCCCATCGACGCGAACGGGGAGCCATTGTCCACACGAATGATCTCAGGTAGCCCGTAGCGCTTGAAAACACTGCGGAACTCTCGCTGCGTCCACCTCACTGTCATGTCCGGCATCGCCTCCGCTTTCATCAGGTATCGACTGTGCAGATCGCTCACTGTCAAAGCATCGCAACGCTTGCCGTCGCCCAGCAGGAACCATCCCTTGTAGTCCACTCCGAGCACGTGATTACAGCGTTCGGGCGGCGTCAGCGTTCCTCGTTCCACGGTGAAGAGTCCTCCTCGCCGCTTGCGCGCCTTCACAAGCCCATGCCGCTTGAGAACCTCTCCCACCGTGCTCACCACCGGTAGACGATCCAGTTCGTGCTTCACTTCGAGCACTCGTTGGATCTTCTTTGGTCCCCACGTCGGATGCAACCGCTTCTCGGCTACGATCAGCCGCTCCACAGCCTCTTCCGTCCTGCTCGTCACCGTCTTCGGCGCTCGGCTTCGATCCTCAAGCCCGCCCATCCCATGGGCCTCGTATCGAGCCTTCCACTTGTGACCCGTCTTGCGCGATATGCCGAAGCTCTCGCACAACTCCACCATCGTGAAGCGGTCGCTCGTCAGCAGGCTTACAAATCTCTGTTTTTATTCCATCGGTGACTCGTTTCCCAGGGCATTGAACACCCTGAACTGTCACCCATGTCCTCGGTCAATCTGTCACCTATGTCCTCGATTCATACCACTCCTGCGTCGCCAGATTTGTCAGAAATGATCGACTGACCCCTTTTACGCGCCCTGACCCCTTTTACGCGCCCGCCTTATTAGGACTGTCTTTGCTTCCTGTTGCTATGAATTCCTGCCTCTGGCGGGCAATATGAACGTTGACGCGTTCTAAGAGCAGGTTGACTCGATCGATTGTTTCCGGGCTGTCTCCAAGTGATTCACGCGTCCTCACCCTCCAGTTCCGAACCTCTGAACTCTCAGGGAACTGCTTCCAAGTGAAATCAACATGCCGCTCTACTCCGTTAGCGAGCATCAAATTCCAAAAATGTTTCTCGATACGATTCCCGGTCCAAACTTCTCCTTCAACTATTTCAGCCTCGGGGAACAGGATCTGAATCACACGGGAGGTTGAATAGCATTGCCCTAAAGCAGGGTTATTCTCCTCGAACGCCATCTGGTATGATGTGCTCCGATCCCACGAGACTTCGAGGGCTTCGCGCACTAAATCAAAATCGGTCTCCATGTGGGCGTAGTTGTTTTTGTCCTAACGTTTGAGGCGTGCCACCCGCTACTGGGCGCGCGCCTCCGATCCTGGTTGAGGTTTCGAGTCACCTTCCGGCTTCGACTCCGGAGCGGTAGCGGGTTGGTCAGAGCCGCTTTGTTCGCCTTCTTGTTTCTTTGGAGGGGAATCGGTCTTTTCTGGCTCTTTGTATTCAAGACTTTGGATTAGAACTGCACTACCTCCGTAAAGCTCCTTCTGCGCTTCAGTTCCCCACTCGGCGTCTATCTGCTTCTGGACTATCTTACCGGGCCAGTATCTTCGAATCAATTCTGCTTCCTTGGTGGACTGCCCCTCGATACGCTTGAGAACCTCCGAGTAGTCTCGAATGGCAGCTCCCGCCTCGCTGTAAATCCACTTCACGGGTTCATCAGCGTAGAACACTGGACAGTTCCAAGAATGCGGAAGGAAGATGTAAAGTCCATCAGTCTCAGGAAAAGTATTCTCTGCGATTGTTGCCAAAACCAAAACATCACGCTTCCTACCCACCGCACTGTTGAGATCCATCTGGTCCGTTCTCCCTTTGGAATCTATTGATGTTACCGTCACGAGGTCTCCAACTGATAGCGGGCCTTTGATGCGCCTATCGATTCGAAACTGCACGGTGGTCAGCCAACGATCACCAATGAGGTGTGAAACGACGACCCGCTGCGGCACACCAACAAAGCTTAAGGACGATTGATGCGCCAAACACTCTGGTGTGGTGCCGAAGGAAAGAGCAGCCACAAGACGCCCAGAGCTAAGGGCGATCATGATGGCGACTAGAAAGAGCGCGCGCATGGGATAATTTATTGGCGAACGTCGAAGTCCTCTCACACCTGTCAGAGGGCGAGGCTTCGACTGTTGGTTAAAGATTG
Source organism: uncultured Verrucomicrobiae bacterium (assembly GCA_963749035.1). Classification (GTDB taxonomy): domain Bacteria; phylum Verrucomicrobiota; class Verrucomicrobiia; order Chthoniobacterales; family JAATET01; genus CAVVKW01. The sequence continues at coordinate 1,205,869 of CAVVKW010000004.1, read as the reverse complement.
AATGATCATGGCGGATTGAACTCGCGGCGGGGCAGGTGTAGAGAGCGACGCCTTGTTCTCTAAGTTGTTTCGGTTCGGAAAGGTCGTCATCTGCTGCGTGAATAAAAATACCAAATGAGCCCGGCTACCAGCACGACACGAATCGCAATGCTGTAGGCTGAATACTTCAGTCGCCCCTTCTCGCGGATAGCTTTGAACGGCAAATCACCCTTCCAGAACTTGTTGGGGTTCAGACCGAATTGGTATGCAGTATCTGCGGTCAAAACCTTCAGAACGTAGCATGGGATAAACCACTGCTTGGTCTCAAAAAGGACTGCACGCTGAATTCCAGCGTATGGAATATTCCAGTCCCCACACTCGAGTCGATCCGTAAAAATCTTGAGCGTTGCTCGCCGCGAAGTCACCCAGCTCAGTCCATACTCGAATTGACTTGGCGCTCCCTCAACGCCCTTCGTCATGCAGCGGTGAATCGGCTTTGCTTGAAGCGTATCATATTCGTTGTCGGTTGCTGTGGGCATTTTTTGGAGAACTTGGTGGTTAAGTTCGGTGAGAAAGATACTCATTGCCTCTATATCATTAATATCAAAAGCAAATCTAGGGTGGCTTTTCTGTTCAAAAATACAGCAGATGGTTGGTAATCGGATTGTGTGGCTGAGGCAGGAGAGTTGGAGGGGCGAATCCGTTCGGTTGTTAGGAGAAAAGGGTATTCCTACCGAACGGAGCAGGCTTACGTGGCGTGGTATCGGCGGTTTGTGAAATTTCACGGTCTGCGACACCCGACGGAAATGGGGGCTGGTGAGGTCGAGGCCTTTCTGACTCACATCGCCGTAAAACGAGCTATGCGGGCGGGCACGCAGAACCAAGCGTTGAGTGCGCTGTTGTTTCTCTTCGAGAAGGTGCTAGGGAAAGATTTAGGAGAGATGAGGCCGAAGCGGGCCAAATCGGGGAAGCGGCTCCCCGTTGTCTTGGCTGTCGATGAGGTGCGGTCCGTGCTTAACGCCGTGCCTAACGGGACCCCCGCGGCGGTGGTGGGACTTCTCTACGGATGCGGACTACGGGTTTCCGAAGCCCTCCGGTTGCGCGTCAAAGACGTCGATTTCGCTAATAGCGTTATCTGGATAAGGGACGGAAAAGGAAAAAAGGATTGCTGCCTAAGTCTCGTTGCGACTTAGTTACCCTGCGGGCTAGTCTTCGACTAGGTGGTCTTGCTGCTCGGTGAGCCGCGCGGCTTCGCCTTAGCGCTGCCGGAGCGTTTGATTGGTGGGCTCGAGCGTCAGATTCAAAGATCTCGAATAAATTTTGAGGAAGATGAGGCGGACCGTGGGGCTTGCGTTTGGGTAGATCCGGCATTGGATCGAAAGTCTGGCGGTGGATTTTGCCGGAGCTGGAATCAGGTCTTTGCGGTCGAGGGCCGTTCGGTTGATCCGAGGGATTGGAAGGTCAAACGACATCACGTGCTGGAGGTGTGGGTAAGCCGTTGGATCTCGCGGGCCGTCTCGGCGGCGGGAATCGAGAATCGGGTGACAGCCCACCCGTTCCGCCACAGTTACGCGACGGGTCTTCTGCAAAGTGGGGTCGACTTGCGGACGATGCAGGAGGCGCTGGGGCATTCTAGCACCAAGACGACGGAGATTTACATGCACGTGCTTCACGTGACGAGCGGTCGGGCGGCTCGTTGGTTCGCTTGTAACCAGCGAGCGGCGGTGTTTCGAATTTTCGTGGCTCAGTCGGGTCGTGGGCCGAGGGAGTGGGTGGGGGGGCTCGTGGCATCCGGCACCAGGATGGTGCCGGGGGCGAGCTGGAAGCTCGCGGTCCCCGTGGAAGCTCGCGGTCTCCGTGGAAACTCGCGGTCCCCGTGGAAGCTCGCGGTCCCCATGGGAGCTCGCGGTCCCCATGGAAGCTCGCGGTCCCCGTGGAAGCTCGCGGTCTCCGTGGAAGCTCGCGGTCCCGATGGACCTTGCGGTCGTCGGCGAGCTGGCGGTTCTGAGGTTTGGCGTGAGGTTGGGTCGTGCTTTGAGAATCTTTCGAGGGTAAGGGTAGCGCTATGACCCCGGACCATTGGTATAAGAACGCGATCATTTACAGTTTGGACCTCGAGACCTTCATGGACGACAACGGGGATGGGGTCGGGGACTTTCGGGGGTTGATTCGTCGGTTGGGCTACCTCAAGGCGCTGGGGGTGGATGCCGTTTGGCTGGCGCCGTTTCAGAAGACGCCGAATCGCGATAACGGTTACGACATTTCGGACTACTATTCGGTGGATCCGCGGCACGGGACGAACGGAGATTTTGCGGAGTTCATGCACGCGGCGAATTCCATGGGGATCCGGGTGTTGATCGATCTGGTGGTCAACCACACGAGCAACGAACATCCGTGGTTTCAGGACGCGCGGACGGGGCCGGACGCGCGGTATCGCGATTACTACGTGTGGTCGAAGAAGCGGCCTTCGGACTGGGACGAGGGGGTGATCTTCCCCGGCGTGCAGGAGGCGACGTGGACGAAGGACAAGAAGGCGAACGCGTATTACTTCCACCGGTTTTACGATCATCAACCGGATCTGAACATGGGGAATCCGGAGGTGCGGGCGGAGATCCGGCGAATCATGGGTTACTATCTGTCGCTGGGCGTGGCGGGGTTTCGGGTGGACGCGATCCCGTTTATTCTGGAAACGCAGGAGCCCGGAAAGACGAAGGGGCGGAAGATCCGGTTTGAATACCTCGAGGAAATGCGGAGCTTTCTGCAGTGGCGGCGGGGCGACGCTGTTTTGCTGGGCGAGGCGAACGTGGCACCGAAGGATTCGAAGAAATACTTCGGGGAGGGCGGCAACGGGCTGCACCTGATGTTTAACTTCTTCTCGAATCAGCATTTGTTCTACTCGCTGGCTTCGGGTGACGTGAAGCCGCTGCGTCGGGCGCTGGAGGCGACGCGGGACAAGCCGGGGGCGGCGCAGTGGGCGAACTTCCTGCGCAATCACGACGAGCTGGATCTCGGGCGGCTGACGGACAAGCAGCGCGAGAAGGTGTTCGCGGAGTTTGGGCCAAAGAAGAACATGCAGCTTTACGAGCGGGGGATCCGGCGGCGGCTGGCGCCGATGTTGGGCGATCGGGCGCACATCGAGCTGGCTTACAGTCTGATGTTTTCGCTGCCGGGGACGCCGGTGATGCGATACGGCGACGAGATCGGGATGGGGGACGACCTGTCGTTGAACGAGCGGGACGCGGTGAGGACGCCGATGCAGTGGACGGACGAGGCGAACTCGGGATTTTCCTCCGCGAAAAAGAGGGATCTGATCCATCCGCTGATCGACGAGGGCGTTTACGACTACGATCGGCTGAACGTCGAGGCGCAGACGCGGCAGGACGATTCGATTTTGTCCTGGACGAAGCGGATGGTGCGGTTGCGGAAGAGCTGCCGTGAAATAGGGCTGGGAGAGTGGAAGATCGTCGAGACGGGGTCGGCTTCGTCGCTGGCGATCGTTTACGAATATGACGGTGAGCGGTTGGTCATCGTGCACAACTTCGCCGGGAAGCCGGTCGAAGTGACGTTGCAGGTCGACGAGGCGCCAACGTTGGTGGACCTGGTGGATCCGGTGCAGGTGCCGGCGGACGGGAAGGGGCGGCACGTCTTGCGATTGGGTGCGCGGGGATACCGTTGGTTCCGCTGCCGGAGGGCGTAAGGAATTTAGAACGCCGGACGTGAGGTTGGCTCTGGAAATGCTACTCATCCGCCCTTCACAACTCGTTCCCTGATTTATGCCTACGCTTGCCTCGACCGTTGACGGACTGAAAATGCCGAACCCTTTCGTGATTGGATCGGGCCCTCCCGGGACCAACCTGAACGTGATCAATCGCGCGTTTCGCGAGGGCTGGGGCGCGGTGATCGCGAAGACGGTCAGTCTGGACGCGTCGAAGGTGATCAACGTCACGCCGCGCTACGGGAAGCTGAAGTCCGGGAATGGCGAGGTGATCGGCTGGGAGAACATTGAGTTGATCAGTGACCGGTCGTTCGACACGTGGCTGGAAGAATTCAAGAAGGCAAAGGACGCGTTCCCCGAGGGGATTCTCATCGCTTCGGTGATGGAGGAATTCGTGAAGGACAACTGGATCGAGATGATCGAGCGGTGCCAGGACGCGGGCGTGGACGCCTTCGAGCTGAATTTCTCGTGTCCGCACGGGATGCCGGAGCGGAAGATGGGTGGCGCGATGGGGCAGGACCCCGAGATTCTTGGTGAGGTCTGCGAGTGGGTGACGTCGGCGTCGAAGATCCCGGTCTGGGCGAAAATGACTCCGAACGTTACGCATATCGAGGAGCCGACGCGGGCGGCGCTGGCGGCGGGTTGTCAGGGCGTGAGCGCGATCAACACGATCCGCAGCGTGGTCGGAGTGAACCTCGAAACGCTGCGGCCGGAGCCGAGTGTGGAAGGCTACTCGACGCCGGGCGGGTATTCGTCGATCGCGGTGCGGCCGATCGCGCTGCGGATGTGCATGGAGATCTCGCAGTTGATCAAATCGGAGTTTCCGGGGCGGACGTTGTCGGGGCTTGGCGGCGTCGAGACCGGCGAGGACGCGGCGCAGTTTATTCTGCTCGGGTCGGACACGGTGCAGGTCTGCACGGGCGTGATGAAGCACGGTTACGGCATGGTGAAGGATCTCTGCGCGGGGCTGGAAGCCTTCATGGAGAAGCACAGCTTTGAAACGCTGGCGGACTTCAAGGGCGCGAGTCTGCCGTATTTCACGACGCACACCGACCTCGTGCACAAACAGCGCGAGCGGAAGGAAGCGCAGGCTGAGGCGAAGAAAATGGTGAAGGCCGACGGCGAGTGGGACGGGGATGACTTCGTGAAGCAGTCGGACGCGCTGGCGCGCTAGATTGCGGATTGTGGATTTCGGATTGCGGATTTTGCAAAGGGATTTCGCCTCGCGACTTCGCGGCTTCGCGTGAGAATTTGGTATGAGGGTCTGTAAATCTTTCATTGGTGGCGAGTGGGTGCTGCCGGAGGCGGCGGAACGGGCGTCCGTCTATAATCCGGCTCTTGGCGAGGTGATCGCCGAGGTGCCGTTGGCTGACGGGAATCTCGTAAACGCGGCCGTGGGCGCGGCGGCGGCGGCGTTTCCGGGCTGGCGTGACACGCCGGCGATCGAGCGGGCCGGGGTGCTCTTTCGATACAAGACGCTGCTCGAGGCGGCGGCGGAGGAGATTGCGCTGCTCATCTCGACCGAGCACGGGAAGACCTTGGCCGAGGCGCGGGGGGATCTGCGGCGGGGAATCCAGATGGTCGAATACGCGTGCGGGGCGCCGACGCTGTTGATGGGCGAGTCGCTGGAGAACGTCGCGCGGGGGATCGATTGCGACACGATCCGGCAGCCGTTGGGGGTTTGCGTGGGGATCGTGCCGTTCAACTTTCCTGCGATGGTGCCGCTCTGGATGTTTCCACTGGCGTTGGCGTGCGGGAATTCGTTCGTGCTAAAACCAAGTGAGAAGGTGCCGTTGACCGCGACGCGGCTCGCGGAGTTGCTCGACGAGGCGGGGCTGCCGAAGGGGGTCTTCAACGTGGCCCAGGGCGGGCGGGCGGTGGTCGATGGATTGCTGGTTCATCCGGACGTGAGGGCGATCTCGTTCGTGGGATCGACGCCGGTGGCGCGGCACATCTTTGACACCGGGACTCAGCACGGGAAGCGGGTGCAGGCGGCGGGTGGCGCGAAGAATTTTATTTTGATCATGCCCGACGCGACGGTGCCGGAAGCGGTGCGGGGACTCGTGGAAGCGGCGTTTGGCTGCGCGGGCGAGCGCTGCATGTCGGGATCGACGGCGATCGCGATCGGCGAAGCGGGTGACCGGGTTTTGCCGGAGTTGGTGGGCGCGGCGAAGTCGATTCGCGTTGGAGCGGCGTTCCGCGATTCCCAGGCGGCGATGGGGCCGGTGATCACGGCGGCGCACCGGGATCGGGTGCTGGAGTTGATCGGCGCGGGCGAGCGCGAAGGGAGCAAGGTGCTGGCGGACGGACGCGGCGTGCGGGTCGACGGGGCCGAGCGCGGATTTTACGTCGGGCCGACAATTTTGGACGGTGTGGAGGACGGGATGACGGTGGCGCGGGAGGAGATCTTTGGGCCGGTGCTGAACGTGATGCGGTCGGACGATCTGGAGGCGGCGATCACCGCGGCAAACCGGTCCGCTTACGGGAACGGGGCGGCGATCTTTACGAACTCGGGCCGCGCGGCGAGGGAGTTCCGCCATCGGATCAACGCGGGGATGGTCGGTGTGAACGTAGCGGTGCCGGCACCGATGGCCTTCTTTCCGTTTAGCGGCTGGAACGAGTCGTTCTTCGGCGACCTCCACTTGCAGGGGCGCGAGGGGGTGGCGTTCTACACGCAGCAAAAAGTGACGACGTCGCGGTGGTTCGGCGACGCGGACGTCTGGGAGAAGGCTGGCTGACGGCGGTCTCGGGGAGCTTTTTCGACTCACGCGAAGGCGCGAAGGCGCGATGGCGCGAAGGATCGTGACGGGTGATTGTTATCTCACGCAGAGCCGCAGAGGCGCGGAGGTCTGGAATTCATCGAATGGAAATCGAGCCGGTCGAATTTCCGTGATCCGGAGACTGGTATTCGACGAACGACCGCCTTAGTGATTACTCTCGCTGTCGAAATGCCTTCCCCTCCCGGATCCAGTTCGTCCGTTGCCACCGTGAGCTTGATCATCCCGTGTTGGCGGGACGGGGAGTTGGTCTCCCGTCTGTTGCGACGGGATGTCGGGCAGAATGAGACGATTGTGATTCTGGCGATGCCGGATGAGGGGCTGGTCGGGAGGTTGCGAGACTTGGGCGCGACGGTGATCGTTTCGAACGAGGCGAATCGGGGGCATCAGCTCGCGCTGGGTGCGGAGGCGGCGAGCGGGGACGTGCTGGTCTTTCACCACGCGGACTCGGAGATCGAGGAGGGCCAAGTGCGGGCCGTGGTGGAGGTGATGGGGGATTCGCGGATCGTCGGTGGGGCGTTTCACCGGAAGTTCGATGGGCGGCATCCGCTTTTCAGGTGGATCGAACCGGTCGAGCGGTGGCGGGCACTGCGGTTCGGCGCGTTGTTTGGAGATCAGTCGATCTTCGTGCGACGGTCGCATTACGAGGCGATCGGTGGATTTCGAAATCTGCCGTTGATGGAAGACGTGGAATTCTCCAATCGGCTGCGACGTTCGGGCCGGATCGCGTTGCTGGATCCACCCATGACGACTTCTGACCGGGCTCATCGCGAGGGCGGAGCGTGGCGGACATCGATTCGGAACGGGCTCTTTCTGCTGCTCTTTCGCTGCGGGGTCTCACCCGATCGGCTGCACACTTGGTATTATCGAAGGAAGGAAGTTGAGAGTTTATAGTCGAGAGTCGAGTGAGTGCGCCGCGGCGCCCGATGGCTCAAAAACAGGATTCCCATTTTCCAACGAAACCCACGAAACTTTATGAAACGACTCGCCTTTTTTGCCCTTCTTCTGACCGCCTGTGCTTCGCAGTCGGTTACCGCTCCCGCCGACGATGAGTGGCGCGACACTTACGGTGATCTGCTCGCGAAATACGTGACGTCAGAGGGCGTCCGCTACCAGGCGTGGCACGCGAGCGCAGCGGACGTGGCGTCGCTCGACGGGATTGTTTCCGGGATCGCGGCAACGGATCTGAATTCCTTGTCTGGCGATACGAAGCTCGCGTTTTACATCAACGCCTACAACGCGTGGATGCTGCACGAGGTGCTTCACGCTTATCCGGTGGATAGCGTGACGGACATTGCGCCGCTGTGGGGGGTGTTCACCAACAAGCGGATCACGGTCGGCGGGGAAAAGATGAGTCTGAATCACCTGGAGAAGCAGGTGATCCTGAAGGAATTCAGCGATCCGCGGGTGCACTTCGCGATCAATTGCGCGAGCCGGTCCTGTCCGCCGCTGCTCGACGAGCCCTACGCGGGCGAAACGCTGGATGAACAGCTCACGGCGGTCTCGAGAGAGGGGGTTTCGAACAATCCGCTGACGGTGAAAATCGAGGGGAACATCGTGAAGGTTTTCGAAGTTTTTGACTGGTACGCGGCGGACTTCGACAAGGTCGGCGGGACGAAGGCGTTCATCAACGCGTATCGCGAGGAGCCGCTGCCGGAGGGCGCGGCGATCGAGTTTACGAAATACGACTGGAGCCTCAACGAAGCCTGATATGAGTGTTTGGAACGAACGTTGGCGGGCTTTCCGCAATCCGATCGACGGTGAGAAAGCGCGGGTGCTGCGCGAACGCTGGGATTCGCTTCCGGCGGAATTGCAGACGCCGCATCAGATTTCGGGTCGGCATTTGACCCACTGTGCCTTCACCCTTGGAGCCAGCTATTGTTCGTTTCGCTGCACGCATTGCTACCTGCCGGAGAACGCAAACCGGGTGCCGATCCCGTCGCTGGAGCAGATGAAGGAGCAAATTGATGCGAACCGTCGGCTGCAGGGCCCGGGCGGCGGATTGCAGATCACGGGTGGTGACGTGGCCGACGCTTACTGGCGAGCGGGGCGGGCCGATGAGCTGATCGAGATCGTGCGTTACGCGTATTCGGTCGGGGTGGTTCCGATGTTGTTCACGCACGGGCAGACGCTCACGGAGCAGCCGGAGTTTCTCGAGCGCCTCGTGGTCGAGGGCGGGCTGCGGCAGGTCGCGGTGCACATCGACGTCACGCAAGCGGGGCGGAAGGGGTATCCGATCGGGAAGGTGACGTGCGAGGCGGACCTGCATCCGGTGCGGCAGCAATTCACGGACCTGGCGTTGTCGATTCGGGAGAAGACGGGCGCGCCCTTGGAGTTTGCGCACAACTGCACGGTGACGCGGAAGAACATCGACGACATCCCGGAGATCATCCGGTGGTTCTTGGCCGATCCGCAGCGGACGAAGGTGTGGCGGATGTTGAGCTTTCAACCGGAGGCCGATACCGGGCGGACGATTTACTCGGAGCAGCCGGTGACGCCGGAGTTGGCTTGGGAGAAGATCTCGGAGGGGGTGGGGCGACCGCTGCGCCGGGAGGCTTCGATTTTCGGTCACCCCGACTGCAACAGTTGGGCGTCGCTGTTGGTCTCGCAGGACAGTGGGAAATACACGACGACGATGCCGGAGACGGCGGAGTGGGACGTGGCGTTTGCGAGTGCACTGGAGACGGTCGGCGGATTGTCGCTCGTAACCGACGACGCGGGCACGGCGCCGTATCGGCTGGCCGGCGTGATTGCGCGGCGGCCGAGTCTGTTTCCGAAGGTGGGCTGGCATTTGATCCGCCACTTCGCGAAGGCCGGGATGCTTGGTGATCTCGGGCGGGCGGCCGTGCGCGGGCGGGTTCACACGGTTGGCGTCGGGATGCACAATTTCATGGACGCGGCGCAGGTCGCCGACGCGCCGAACGATGCGACCACGCGGTGCCGCCTGGACTCCTGTGTTTTCAAAGGAGCGGTGAAGCGGGATGGCGAATGGGAAGCCGTGCCGATGTGCGCGATGAACGAGCACGCGTGGGCCGAGGTTTATAATTCCCGCCTCGCCGATGATAATCTGCGCGACGAACCGCAGATCGAGGGAATACAACTCGACCCCGCACCCTCCCAAGAAGTCGCGAAAGCCTAAATTTTTCCGATTCGGAATTTACGAACAATCAACCAAGTCCCACCAACCATGCCCACACTGAACGCCGAACGCGCCACCAAGGAACGCTACGCCGCTGGAGCGAAAGCCGCCGAGGCGGCGCTTTGCTGCCCGGTCGATTACAACCCGGAATTTCTGAAGGTGATTCCCGACGAAGTCGTCGAGCGCGATTACGGCTGTGGTGATCCGAGCAAGTATCTAAAAACGGGTGAGACCGTGCTCGATCTCGGGAGCGGCACGGGGAAGATCTGCTTCATCGCGTCGCAGGTGGTCGGGCCGGAGGGACACGTCATTGGCGTGGACATGACTGACGACATGCTCGAAGTCGCGCGACGGAATGCGCCGGTCGTCGGCGAGCGGATCGGCTACAGCAACGTGGAGTTTCGGAAGGGCCGGATTCAAGATCTTGCGCTCGACATCGAGAAACTCGACGCCGAGCTGCGCGCGAACCCGATCTCCGACAGTGACAGCTTTCTCGCCGCCGACGCGTTGGCGGAGGAGCTGCGTTTGAAGAAGCCGCTCGTCGAGAGTGACAGCGTGGACGTCGTGGTCAGTAACTGCGTCTTGAATCTCGTCGAGTCGCGAGCGAAGCGGCAGATGTTCGAAGAAATCTTCCGCGTGCTGCGGAATGGCGGAAGAGCCGTGATCAGCGACATCGTTTCCGACGAGGACGTGCCGCAGGACATGCAGGACGATCCGGAACTTTGGAGCGGCTGCATCTCGGGTGCGCTGACGGAGGAGGGATTCATCAATGCCTTCACCGACGCCGGTTTCTACGGGGTGGAGATTTTAAAATTCGACACCGAGCCGTGGCAGACGGTGCAGGGGATCGAGTTTCGGTCGATGACGATCCAGGCACTCAAGGGCAAACAAGGTCCGTGCTTCGAGCGGAATCAGGCGGTGATTTACAAGGGCCCATTCAAGGAGGTGCTCGACGACGACGGGCATCGCATGGAGCGCGGCATTCGCTACGCCGTCTGCGACAAGACCTACAACCTCTACAAGAAGGCGCCATACGGCGAATACTTCGACTTCGTTGATCCCCGCGAAGAGATCGCGATGGCGGACGCGGAGCCGTTCGATTGTTCGCGGACGGCGCTGCGGCATCCCCGCGAGACGAAGGGGCTCGAATACGACGTAACGACCGACGCGGCCGAGTGCTGCGACGGTGGGAGTTGCTGCTGAACTCGTCGAGCGCAACGGTGAAGCTGCCTAGGAACGCGGTCGGGGGTGTTGGGGCGTTCCCGCGTGGGATTCAGGAGGTCGTTGACTTCCTCGCGGGGGGTTCAATGCTGGGCTGATGTCAAGAAAGCAAGATCTGGATCACTTGGTCGAGGACGTCGCGGCGACGTCCAGCGCGGTCGACGGAAAGCGGACGTCGACGTACGATTGGTTCGTCGGGGAGTTTGTCGGAACGTTCATTCTGGTATTCTTCGGATGCGGGTCGGTGGCGGCGGCGGTGCTGACCGGGGCGCAGGTCGGCATTTTCCAAGTCGCCATCGTCTGGGGAATCGCGATTGCTACGGCGATCTACCTGACCGGTTCGCTTTCCGGCGCCCATTTGAATCCGGCCGTGACGTTGGCGATGGCGGTCTTCGGTGGGTTTCCGCGGCGGCGAGTGCTGCCTTACGTCGCGGTTCAGTTGATCGGGGCCTTGGTGGCCAGTGCGGTGCTTTACGTGATTTTCAGCGGGGTGCTGAACGTTTACGAGGTGAGTCACGGGATCGTGAGGGGACAGCCGGGGAGTGAGGCGACGGCGATGATGTACGGTGAGTTCTACCCGAATCCGGGCGGCGCGCCGCTCACCGAGATGGCGCGGCTGAAGATGTCGGGTGGCGCGGCGTTTTTCGCCGAGTTCGTAGCGACGGCGTTCCTGGTGCTCGTGATCTTCTGCGTGACCGACGACCGGAACAAAACGCGGCCGCAATTGCTCACGCCGCTGACCATTGGTCTGAGCGTGACTTTGCTGATTTCGCTCATCGGTCCGTTGACGATGGCAGGCATGAATCCGGCGCGCGACTTTGCTCCGAGGGTTTTCTCCAGTGTGGCGGGTTGGGGTTCGATCCCGTGGACGACGAACGGTTTTGGCTGGCTGACGGTTTACATCATCGCACCATTGTTGGGAGGACTCGCTGGCGGCGCGTTCCACCGATTTGTCCTCAAGCCCGCCTACCGCGAACAGCCCGAATGAATCGATTTGCCCAGACTCTTCACCAAAACGACCTGCCGCTCCGGCGGGCGAAGGCGACCATTTTGCAGATCAACGTTGGGAAATTGTGCAACCTGACGTGCACGCACTGCCACGTGAACGCAGGGCCGAAGCGGAAGGAGATCATGACCCGGGAGACGGGCGATCGGATCGTGGATTGGTTGGCGGAGACAGACATCCCGACCGTGGACCTCACGGGTGGCGCTCCGGAAATGATCCCGGATTTTCAGCACGTCGTGCGGCGCATTCGCGGGCTGGGTCGGCGAGTGATTGATCGGTGCAACCTGACGATTTTGCTCGAGCCAGGCTACGACGGGATGGCGGAGTTCCTCGCTGAGAACGAAGTCGAGATTGTTGCGTCGATGCCCTGCTATTCACCGGAGAACGTGAACGCGCAACGGGGCGACGGGGTTTTCGACGGGAGCATCAAGGCGCTGCAATTGCTGAACTCGCTGGGATACGGAACGGATCCGAAATTGCCGCTGAATCTCGTTTATAATCCGAACGGGGACGCGTTGCCGGGTCCACAGGAAGCACTCGAGGCCGACTACAAGCGGGAGTTGCGCGAGCATTTCGGGATCAAGTTCAACTCGCTCTACACGATCACGAACCTGCCGGTGTCGCGCTTCGCGTCGTGGCTCCGGAACAACGGGAAATACGAGAGTTATCTGGAGGTGTTGGTCGACGCGTTCAATCCGGCAACGGTCGAGGGCCTGATGTGCCGGGACACGATCAACGTGGATTGGCAGGGTGGGATTTACGATTGCGACTTCAATCAGATGCTAGGTCTTCAACTCCGCGGTGCGGGGGCGGGACTGAATCTGTGGGACATCACGCCGGATGAGCTCGAGAATCGCGGCATCGCCACGGGCGAGCATTGCTTTGGTTGCACGGCCGGGGCGGGTTCGAGCTGCGGTGGCTCGATCGAGTAGAGCGGTCGATCGTCGGAAGATTACGCGCATCCGCGGGCGGGTCTTGATGCGTTATTTCAATTATCAAATGAACACGATCATCCTTCGCACCGCGCTCACCTTGGCCGCTGTGATCTTCCTGACGACGACTGCCATGGCTTTTTCCAATGAACCCATCAAATCCATCGATCTGAAACGTTTTGACGGAAAGTGGTATTCGCTGACCTCGATCCCGACGATGCTGGACAAGGACTGGCTCGAGACGATCGAGTATTACACCTTAAAGGACGACGACACCTACGACGTCCGGACAACCTACCGCAAGGAAGGAGAGGAAAAGACCGAGGAAATCACTTCGCGGCTGTTCCCGGGAGACGAAACGGAAGTGGGCGAGATGAAGGCTCAGTTTGTGTGGCCTTTCAAAGTTGGGTATCGGGTCATCGAATTAGCCGACGACTACTCTTACGTCGTGATCGGTCACCCGAAGGAAAAGTATCTTTTCATCATGAGCCGGAAGCCGACGATGCCTCAGGATCAGATGGATGCGATCGTCGCCCGCTGCAAGGAGCTTGGCTATCCGACGGAAAAGCTGAAGAGCCAGGAACACGGCGCGACGCCAGATCCGGCGGCGTGATCTGAACGGTTCCGTCGTTCTCGGCAGTCGGTGAAGCTCGTGAGCGTTGTTCGGTGAACCGGTGCGGGCGTGACCGATGTCGGGAGTCGGGATGACGGTCCGCGACTTCGTTGGCAGGAAGGGCGTTTTCTCTTAGGCTCGGTTGGTGCCAGAAAATTTTATCCAGCTCGGGGTCAACGTCGACCACGTTGCGACAATCAGACAGGCCCGGTATCGCGAGGTGCCGGACTCACCGAACGCTGAGCCCGATCCCGTAGCGGCAGCCTTGGCCGCGGAGAAGGGCGGTGCGACCGGAATCACGGCGCACCTGCGGGCGGATCGCCGGCACGTTCAGGATCGCGACATCCAGCGCTTGAAGGAGACGATCACGACCAAGCTCAATTTCGAGATGGGCAACGATGACGAGATCGTGGGAATCGCGCTGGAGCTGCGGCCGGCGGATGCGTGCCTCGTGCCTGAGAATCGAGAAGAGGTGACTACCGAAGGTGGACTGAACTGTCTCAGGGGCGCGGGCTTGTTGCGAGAAACCATCGAGCGTCTGCACGAAGTCGGGACGCGGGTGAGTTTGTTCATCGATCCCGACCGAGATCAGATCGATGCGGCGCTGCGGCTGGAGGTCGAGTGCGTCGAGCTGCACACCGGAGCGTTTGCGAACGCGACGGGCGTCGTGCGTGAGCTCGAGTTTGAGCGGCTGAAGGTTGCAACCAAGCACGCTTTGGATGGCGGCTTGATCGTGAACGCCGGGCACGGGATCAATTACCAAAACGTGGCGGACATCCGGAAGATCCCGGGTCTCACCGAGCTGAACATCGGCCACTCGATCGTGTCGAGATCGACGGTGGTCGGGATGGAGCGGGCGACGGCGGAGATGCTGGCCGCGATGCGTGGGGAAGCGCTGGAAGATGGCGAGTCGGTTTGACGTTTGGCTGGCGGATCGACTGGCGGAAATCGAGTCGGCGGGGTTGCGGAGGGAACTTCGCGTGGTCGATTCGGCGCAGGGCCGCGTGGTCCGGCGCGAGGGGCGAGAGCTCGTTAATTTTTCGTCGAACGACTACCTCGGGCTTGCCGCGGACCAGCGACTGCGGGACGCGGCGAAGGCCGCGATCGACGAGTTTGGTGTCGGTGCGGGTGCGTCGCGCCTGATTAGCGGAACGTTGCGTCCAGTGGTCGATCTGGAAGAGCGGCTCGCGGCATTTAAACGAACGGAAGCGGCCCTGACGTTTTCGACCGGATACGCGACCGCGCTCGGGACGGTGACCGCGCTGGCGGGGGCGGGAGACGTTTTGATTTTGGACAAGCTTTGTCACGCGTGTCTGGTCGACGCGGCGCGTCTGAGCGGCGCGACGCTGCGGATCTTTCCGCACAACGACGTGGCCAAGTTGGAGAGTCACCTTCGGTGGGCGCGGGAGAAACGAGCCGATGCGCGGGTGGGGGTCTTGACGGAGAGTGTTTTTAGCATGGACGGTGACTCGGCGCCCTTGCGGGAAATCGTCGAGTTGAAGGATCGGTTCGGCGCGTGGCTGCTGGTTGACGAAGCTCATTCGATCGGCGTTTGCGGCGAGGGCGGGCGTGGTCTGGCCGACGAGGTCGAGGTGGCCGACCGAATCGAGGTGCAGATGGGAACGCTGGGGAAGGCGTTGGGGGCGTCCGGTGGATACGTGGCGGGGAGCCGTCGACTGGTTGATCTCTTAGTGAACCGGGCTCGCAGCTTCATCTTTTCCACCGCGCCGGTCCCCGCGGCCGCGGCGGCCGCCGGAGAAGCCGTGCGGTTACTCATGGCGGGCGAGTTGGAGGTGAATCGGGCGAGGTTGTGGAAGAGCGTCCGGGAGATCAGCTCGGATGCCGCGAGCGCGATCATCCCGGTGATGATTGGGGACGAGCGGGCGGCGGGAGCGGCGGCGGAGCGTTTGCTTGGAGCCGGCTACTGGGTCCCGGCTGTGCGGTATCCGACCGTCGCTCGCGGCGCGGCGCGCCTGCGATTAACGGTGGGTGCGCTGCACCGGCCCGGGGACATCGCCGGCGTGAAAGTCGCTCTGGCGAGCGGGTAGGGGTGCCGGAACTCGGATCAGGCCGCGTCCCCGAGGTAGGCGTGTGGCTGGAGGTAACCGGTGACGTAATCTTCGATGGCGGCTTCGAGTAAAGTCGTTTCGGTCTTGTAGCCGGTGCTGCGAAGTTTTCCGACGTTGGCGCAGGTGTAGTATTGATACTGGTCGCGGATGGATTCCGGCATGTCGATGAAGTCGATCTCTGGTTTGCGGCCAAGCGCAGAGAATATGGCCCGGGCGAGATCGAGCCAGGTGCGGGCGACGCCCGAGCCGACGTTGTAGAGCCCGCCGGCGGCTTTGGTCTCCGCGAGGTGGAGCGTCATCGCAACGGCGTCTTTGACGTAAACGAAATCGCGCATTTGTTCGCCGTCCTTGTATTCGGATTTGTGGGAGCGGAAGAGGCGAATTCGACCGGTGTCCATGATTTGATCGTAGGCTTTGCAGACGAGGCTACGCATCTCGCCCTTGTGGTATTCGTTGGGGCCGAAGACGTTGAAATACTTCAGGCCGACGATGTCTCCCAAATAACCGCGGTGAAGGGCGTGGAGATCGAAGAGTTGCTTCGAGTAGCCGTAGAGATTGAGCGGACGGAGACGGTGCAGGTCGTCGGTGGTGTCCTCCATGCCGTGGGCACCGTCGCCGTAGGTGGCGGCAGAGGAGGCGTAAACGAACCGGGCTTCTCGAGCCAGAGCCCATTCGGCGAGGAGTTGAGTGTATCGGTAGTTGTTGTTGACGAGGTAATTGCCGTCGGTCTCGGTGGTCGCAGAGCAGGCGCCGAGGTGGAAGACGCGGTCGATGCGGCCAAAGGCATCGGGATCGTTGGTGATCCGGGCGAGAAAATCGTCGGCCTGGAGGTAGTCGTCGAAGCGGAGTGGGGCGAGGTTGCGCCACTTCTCGTCGTGGCCGAGCGTGTCGGTGACGAGAATGTCGTCGATACCACGCGTGTTCAGCTCCTGAACGATGGCGCTACCGATAAATCCGGCTGCGCCGGTCACCAGGACACGTGCGAGGGAAGAGGAAGGAGATTTCTTTTTGCCCATGGGATTGGTGAGTTGCGGCGAAGGCTAGGCAGCCGGGCCTTAGTCGAGCAACCTGGCGTCCTCGAGTGACTCGGCGTAGTTCGGGGCGGTCTCGTCGTGAATCTTGCTGCCGACGTGAGCCAGTCGACGTCCGCGGGCGGTGTCGCCGGCGTGAGCCGCTTGAGCCGCCTGGGCGAAATACCAAGCGGGACCGTCGAGTGGGAAGCGGATGTTCCGCAAGGCGAAGTCCGCCCGGATGTCGTCGGCAAGCAGGTAGCAAAGGAAGAGCTTAAATTTGACGAGCGAGTTACCGCCGTCGTCGGGAGACATGGAGCGAAAGTGGGCGGCGGCGCCTTCGTAGTTGCCTTCCTGGAAAAGAATCTCACCCAGATTGTAGCGGACGGGAAAGGAATCTGGTTCGATGGCGAGGGCTCGCTGGAAGATCTGGCGGGCTTCGTCGTATCGATCGAGCTCCACGAGCGTCGCGCCGCGAGCGTTCAAGAGACCGACGTTGGCCTCGATCTGGCTGTCGCCGAGGTTATCGAGGAGCGCCAGCGCCTCCTCCGGGCGTTTGGCGTCCACGGCATCCGAGGCTTCCTGGAGGGTCGCGGCGATGACGGCGTTGGACTGGATCTTTCGGAACGCCTCGTCGCGGGACAGCTCGGTTTCCGCCACGGACCTGGCGGGCGTGACGACAACGAGTGCGAAAAGGACGAGAAACGGATAGCGCATGGCTGAAAGGTGAGCAACGCGACGCTAGAGAGGATGCGGTGGCGCGGCAACCCCGAGAGTGGGCGACGCGGAGCGGTTGGGGGCTACTTCGAGATCCCGGCTCGCTTCATCCGCGGGATGCTGACGTTGCGAATGTAGGGATTGTTGGGATTTTTCTCTTCGTAGTCCTGATGGTAGTCCTCGGCTTTCCAAAACTTTTCGAGTTCGGTGACCTCCACGGCGATCGGTTGGTCGTGCTCCGGCCGGATCTGATCGATCTTGTTGGCAATGACCTGCTTCTCGGTGTCGTCGGAGTAGAACGCGATCGGGCGATACTGGGAGCCGAAGTCGGGTGCGACGCCGCGCCCTTCGGTCGGGTCGAAGCTTTTGAAGTAATAGTCGAGAAGCTCGTCGAAGCTCACCTTTGCCGGATCGTAGGTGATCTCGACAGCTTCCGCGTGGCCCGTTTGCCCGGTATTGGACGATTCATAGGTGGGGTTCTCGGTGTGCCCACCCGCGTATCCCGAAATGACGTCGGTGACCCCGGGAACGCGCTCGTAGATGGCTTCGAGGCACCAGAAGCAGCCGGCGGCAAGGACAGCTTTCTTAGTTTCGGCGGCAGTCGTGGATGTTGTGAGAGTCGACATTAGGAGAGTGAAGAAGAGAACGACGGAAGGTTTCATAAGATACGGTCGTGAGAGGCTGGAGGCGTGTCTGTATTCCCAGTCAACGACGTTCGATTAAAAAGGAAAAAAGAGAGGGGGCCAAGCCGGACGTGCCGCGCGATGCAGTCACCGTGAGAGCGGCAGAGGTCATGAATTTGAAATCGAAATGGTAATCGAACGAACGGAGTCAGACAAGGCACAGCAGTCAGGGGCGGATTCCCTGAAGATTCTGTTGGTCGAGGATCACGCCGATACCCGGAGATACCTCGGGTTGTTTTTGAGGCAGAGTGGACACACGGTGCGCGAGGCGGGATCGATCGACGAGGCTTTGGAACTCCTTCACGAAGGGGGATGCGACGTTTTGATTTCTGACATCGGTCTGCCGGATGGAACCGGTTGGGATCTGCTCGAAAAGGTGCCGGGGGACGATCCGGTCTTCGCGATTGCGATGAGCGGATACAGTCTAGGAGCAGATCGTGAAAAAAGTCGTCGGGTTGGGTTTCGAGAGCATTTGGTGAAGCCCTTTGACCTCGACGAATTGGAAGGCATTTTGAAGGACGTGACCGCGGGATCGAACGAGGGTGTCGTCGAAGACGAAGACGAAGACGCGGACGAAGACGCGGACGGATAAATCGGCTGATGCTGACGTTCGGGCGGGAGATCGTTAAAAGGCGAGGCCGACCGAAAAGTGGAAGGCACCTTCGGGGTCACCGGGGCCGGGGGCTGGGTTGAAGCCGTAGTCGAACCGGATGGGGCCGACTGGGAGATCGTAGCGTAAGCCGGCGCCGATGGCGTAACGGAGGTCCGAAATGCCGAAGTCGGCGGCCTCTTCAATCACGTTGCCCGCGTCGGCGAAGACGGCACCCCGCAGCTGCTCCCAGATCGGGAAGGTGTATTCGACGTTGAAGACCGTGTAAGCCTGGCCCCCGAGGGGGTAGCCGGCTTTGTCGCGAGGACCGAGGTTGAGCTCGGGATAGCTGCGGACGGTGGTCGATCCGCCGTTGAAGAAACGCTCGTCGATCGGGAGCTCGCTATCGCCAAGTGGGGAGATGACACCACCGCGAGCTCCGAAGGCGAAATTGCTGCGCTCGGTGACCGGTAGGTAATACACGGCTTGAGCCGAGCCGCGGACGAACGGCACGGCGCCGACGCCGGTGGGAGCGAAATCGACGGCGACGGTGCCGTAAAATCCACGGGAGGGGAGAACGGGGTCGTTGCGAAAATCGAGGGTGGAAGTCAGACCGATGGAGGCTACGGAGTAGTCTTGCTCGCCCACGAGCGATTCGGGTTCGATGAGAATGTCCTCGAGTTTGACGTATTTCACGAGGGCGAAGGCGCTGAATTTCCAGTATTCGGTGACTTCACGGGTGAGCGAGGGTCGGAAGCCGAGTTCCGTCTTCGAGTAACCTTCGAGGGTGATGGTCTGCGCGTAGAGGCGGAGCTTGAGTTCGTTCTCGGTCTCGAAAAGCCAGGGGTCGGTGTAGGTGACGTCACCGTTGATTCCACGCTGCGTGTATTCGAGTGACGTGGAGAACGGTCGACCCGAGCCAAAGACGTTGAGGTCGGTGTAGGTGATGCTGGCGATGCCACCGACGAAGGTGCCGTAGCCGAGACCGAAGCCGAAGATCTTGGTTTTGGCCTGATCGGCCGAGACGTCGAGGCGGAGCTCGTTCCCCGGAATGGGGGTGGGATTGATTCGGATGTTCGTGAACAGGCCGGTGTCGAGGAGGGTCCGGAATTTCTTATCGACGAGGTCCGGAGAGTAAATTTTTCCGTTCAGGCTGCGGAGGCGGTTGCGAACGAAGTCCGGCGGGACGTGGTCGGCGACCTTCTCGGTGTTGACGCCATCGAAGCGGTAAAGGGGGCCACTCCGGACGGTGAAGGTGACGTCGATCGGGCCGGTGGACGTCTCGTGGTCCTGAGCCACGACCGAAACGTTGGCGGTGTAGTAGCCGTTTTTCTTGAAATAATCGATGAGCTCACGCTGGGCGACCGCGGCGCGACCGTTGGTGAACGGCGCGCTCGTTTGCGGCTGGATTAAGGTGCGGAGCTCTTCGTCCGGGAAGACGGTATTCCCGGCGATGGTGACATTGCCGAAGGTGTATTGAGTTTTTTCGTCGATCGTGACCGTCACGTTCGCTCGGGTATCGGCATCGGTGAAGACAACGTCCTGAAGCTCGATTTCCGCATCCAGGAACCCTTCGGCGGAATAGAGTCGGCGGATCAGCTCGACGCCGGCCTTGATTTTGGATTCGACGAAAGGAAGCCGGGCGTCCTCGGAGATCCGCGGAAAACGTTCGCGGAGGGGCCCGAGGAGGAAGTTCTGGAGGTAGGTGTATTCGTAGGACTCGAAGCCGACGATCAGGACGCGTCCGAGAAGCGTCTGCGGGCCTTCCGCGATGTTGAGCTGAAGCGACCAGGGACCGGTGATGACCGGGTCGACGGAGATCTGGGTGTATCCGTTCATCCGGTAGAAGACTTCGAGGAAATAGCCGACGTCGAAGGCGGAGGCATCGGTGAGCCCGTAGGTCTCGATGGTGCGATATTGCTGCTCGATGCCCGTGGCCAGCTCTTCGTCGGTGAATGCGGTGTTGCCGACGTAGGTGACCTGCAGTTTGTCGAGGTTGTCGGGATTGGATTCGCCGAGTTCGCTCCCTTGCGTCACGAGCGGTGGGAGCTGCGCGGCAGCGTGGCCCAGCGAGAGGGCAACGAAAAAAAGCGTGAGCAGGCGGGTGCCGCGTTGAAAGGTGCGGTGGCCAAGAAGTGATGGCGATCGGCTTGGTGGTGATGAGTGCGTTGGGAGGTCCATCATTTGAAACGAATCAGGTATTTGACCTGACCTCGGAAGTCTCCCCGCACGTCGACGCCGCCGATGAGAACGAAATTTTCGGTGAGCGGGTATCGAACGACCACGGACTGCTGGCCGGTCTTTGAATCGATCTCACCGAGGCTGATGTCGACATCGCTGAGGACAGTCTTCTTCCGGTCGGCGGGATCCTTGGGAGGGAAAAACCTTCGAGAGAGTTTTTGAAACAACAGAACGCCCGCGCGACCGGCGAGAACGCTGGGATTATCGGCGATGTCTTCGGAGGTCACCCCGGTGGCGATGAGCGAAACGATCTCGGTCTGCGGAAGGGGGGGCTGACTGGTGAAGCGGACCTGCGGGTCGTTCTGGTCGCCGTAAACGTAGGCGGTGATGTCGTAATTGCGAATCTGCGAAGTGCCGCGGATGTCGAAGTTGGCGACGAAGGGTTTGTCCCGCTGGAAGAAAACGAGGCCGTTGCTGATCTCGAGTTCGCTGAAGGGCAGGGATGTCACGAGATTTTGAATCCGGACTTCGCCTTCCATGGTGGGAGCGGCGCCGGTGCCGGTGAGGCGGAGGTCGAAAATCGCGCGGCCATTCGCGAGATTACCCTGGATGAGAAAGGGGTCGGCCGTCCGGACCGCGACGTCGAAGGTCCAATTGCTCAACGGTGGATCGGTGACACCTTTGACGGTGGGTGCCGGTGGGGGGTCGGGGGCGGGGCGGCCCGGGAGGCCGATGGGAAGGATGTCGATGTCTTTGTAGAAGCGACTTTTGGTCACGTAGATCTCGCCGGTGACGTTCGCGGCGTCGAGTGGGCCGGTGAGGGCGATCCGGCTGTTGATGCGGGCCGTGATGGCCTCGTCTTGAAGGACGAGCGCGTCGAGGGTGCCGAAACGGAGATCGAAGATCGGCTGCTCGACTCCGCCAAAAGTCACGGATCCCTCCGCTCCGAAAGTGCCGCCGCCCAGATCACCGCGGAGGGCGTCGATGGTGAGGCGTTCGGTATTCGACGAGATGCGGACGGTGATGTCGCTGATGGGCGGGAAGCCATCCATGGTCAGACGGACGCCGGCGACGTCGGCTTCGACGTCGCCTTCGATGGTGGGTTGTTCGATCGTTCCGCGAATGGCGAGGTCGATAGCAGCGGTTCCCTCGATGAAACGGACCGTCGGGACGAGCGAGGGAATGAAGCCGAGGGAGGAGCGGGACATGTCGACGTCGATGGCGAGCGGGGTGGATGCCGGAATTTCGCCGTCGCGGCGGATCTGGACGACGTCGATCGGAAGGTTGCCCGTGACGGTGATCGGCTGAACGAGCGGCTGCGTGATGCGGCCGTCGAGGGTCGCGGTATCGTTGGCGAGGCGGACGTCGAGCGAGACGTTGGCGGGTTGAACGTCGACTGCGTCGGAGCGGAGGTCGTTCGCCCGGACTTCGACGGCGGCAACGAGTTGATCCAAGGAACCGCTGGCTGTGAGGCTCAGGCTGGCGGTGCCGGTGACGGGCGGCGTTTCTTCGAGGGGGAGGGCGGCAGAGACCTCGCGGAGGCGGAGCGTGCCGGTCTGGAGATTCGCCGAAAGCGGTTCGTCGTTCGGAATCAGGAGTTCGAGGTCGTCGGGGTGGTCGGCGTGAAGCGGGATCGAGAGCGAACCAGTGAGGACCGTGAGTTCGCCCAGGCGTGCGACGAGGTCGGTGACGTTCAGGCGATCCTGCGCGTGGGCCAGGGAGAGGCTGACGTCGCCTTCTTTGGCCGAAGCGCGGAAAACGGGGATTTCGATGGATTCGGGCCAGTTGTATTGACCTTCGATGGTCGCGGCGAGTTGATCGCGCTCGCCGTAGCGACCGTTCGTGAGGTCGAGGTCGACGTTGCCCGAATGTTCGTTCGCGGAGACGTTCCCTTTTCCGCTCCACGTGAGCGCGAGCGCGCCGCCGACGGGTTCGGGCGCGAGGGGGTCGAGGACGGAGAGATCGTTCAGGGTAACTTCGAGCGAGGCGTCGTAGGCGTAGGGTTCGGCGATGCCGACGGTGCCATTGGCGACGAGGCGGTTGTCTCCGTCGAGAACGACGTTCAGGTCGCCGAGTTGAGCCTGGTTGTCGCGGATGGTGAGGTCGCCGCGGATGCTGGCAACATCGAGGCCTTCGACGGTGAGGTCGTCTCCGACGATGTCGAATTTGCCGTTGGTCAACCCACCCTTCGAATCAACTTTCCCTTCGATTTTAAGGGAGCCGCCGAGGTCGATCGGACTGTTCTCCGCAACGAAATCCTCGAGGTTGGGAGCGTCCATCTGCACGTCAGCGTCGAGGGGCTGCTCTTGGAAGGATTTCATGTCCTCGGGGAGGACGTAGTTGGCGGTGACGTTGAACTTATTCTGGCCTCGAGTCAGCGAGGCGTCGTTGACGGAGACGTTGGCGCCGTCGACGGTGGTGTCGACTTTGAGATTGTCGACGGTGACGCCGCCGGTCGTAACGGAGGCGGCGGACGCGTCGATCTTCGCCGCGAGGTCGCGGAAAATGGGGGCACCGTCTTCCGACCGGAGGTCCTTTTCGACGTGGGCGGTCGCCTTGAGTCCTGAGACCGAGTTGGTGCCGACGGTGACGCTCTCGCTGTCAGCCTTCAGGTCGGCGGTGAGTTTTCCGTCCTTGATCTCGAAGTCGACTTTTGCGGTGGCGCCGCCTTCGATGTCGTCGACGACGTCGCCAACCGTGGCGAGGTCGGCCGTCAGCTCGCCGACGGCGTCGATTTCCGAAAAGTCTTCGAGGGTCGGGGGGAGTTCCGCGGACGCTTTGAAATCAACGGTGTTGTCCGCGCTGAGCTTGCTGGAGATGGCGGCCTCGGCGGAGCCTTCCCTGACCGTGACCTTGCCGTCGATTCGGCCGAGGTCGCGGCCCGAGGCGGTGAGATCGGTGACTTCGAGGTCGATATCCGCCAAGAGGTCGCGGAAGATGGGGGCATCTTCTTCCGGCTGGAGGTTTTTTTCGACGTGGGCGGTAGCCTTGAGTCCAGAGACTGAGTTGGTGCCGACGGTGACGCCGTCGCTGTCAGCCTCGAGGTCCGCGGTGAGCTGGCGGTCCTTGATTTCGAAGTTGATTTTCGCGTTGGCACCGCCTTCGGCACCGTCGACGACGTCGCCGACCGTGGCGAGATCGGCGCTAAGCTCGCCGACAGCATCGATTTCCGAGAAGTCCTCGAGGGTGGGGGGGAGTTCCGCGGAGGCTTTGAGATCGACGGTGTTGCCTTCGCTGAGCTCGCTCGAGATCGCAGCTTCGGCGGAGCCTTCCTGGATCGTGACGTTGCCGTCGATTCGCCCGAGGTCTCGTCCGGAGGCGGAGAGATCGGTCACTTCGAGGTTGATCTCGGAATTCCAACTTTGAGGAACTTCCGGTTTGCCGGTGAACCGCATCGAAAGGTGGTCGAGGTAACCGAAAACGGGTCCGTCCATTTCGAGGTAGTCCCAGACTTTGTCGAAGCTGAGATCGGAGATTTTGGCTTCGAGCGTGAGGTCGTTCGACGCGTTCAGGTCGGAGACGTGAAGGGCAACCGCGATGGAGGAATCGAAGGCGGTCGCGGTGAGGCCAACTCCGAGTTCGGATTCTTCCAGGGCGGAAGCGTCGAGGTTCAAGCGAGAGACGTGGACTTCCGGACTGAGAGAAAGGTCGGTGAGGACGAGGTTGCGGTCGTCGAACGACGTTTTTGCGCTGAGCTCGTTCCAGGTGCGGAGATTCGGAACGTCCAGCTTCGCGACTTCGAGTTGGCCGGGTTCGTCGGGAAGGAGGGTGAAGGTGAGCCCCTTGAGCTCGAATCCTCCGTATTCGCCGACGGTCTGAAAATTGATGTTTTTAAGGATGAGTCGCTCGGGGAAGAGTCCGGGAAACTTGAACGCCTGTTTCTCGGTCTGCTGTTTCTCCTCCGGCAGGGGTTCGCCGGGTTCCAGAACGATGTAGGCGTCGTGCATTTCGACGGTTTCGAGAAGGGCGGGGAGGCCCTCACGGATTGCGTCGATGAGGCTGTATTCGAGGAAAATTTCCCCGATCTCGAGTCGCTGGATCGGGCCCTTTTCGAGCGGGCGTCCGACGAGATTGGAAACGCGGATGCTGGAGAAGATGGAGCCTTCGATCTTGTAGTCGACGTCGAGGTTTTGCTGGCGGGCGGCGCGAATGACGAAATAGCGCGTTCCTTCGAAAATGATGGTTCGGTGAAAGATGGCGAGCAGTCCGAGTAAGATCAAAAACGCAATGCCGAGGCGTTTCAGCCATTTACGCCAGCGCCGCTTCCGTTTTGGCGGGGGCGTGGGATCGGCATCTTCAGACATGAAGCACCAGCGAAGCGTATTTCAAACAGGAATCAATAAAGATCGCCGGAGTTAGGCCGGGGGTCCGCCGCCTGGTTCTTTTGGAGTAGATTGATGGGCGGGGATCATTCGTGACTGCGTTGGGTGGCCGGACGGGTCGACGGTTGGTGAGGCGGGTGCTGGAAGGGGTGTTTGGGGCATTGCGGTGGAGGGAGGATTTGGTAGCGTCGCCGGTCCTGTGAATCATTCCGAGATAGCCCGGCGGCGGACGTTCGCCATCATTTCCCACCCGGATGCGGGGAAGACCACGTTGACCGAGAAATTCCTCCTCTACGGGGGGGCGGTGCAGCTGGCCGGGAGCGTGACGGCGCGAAAGGATCAGCGGTCAACGACGAGTGACTGGATGGAACTCGAGCGGCAGCGCGGGATCTCGGTGACGTCCACGGTTCTACAGTTTGAATACGGTGGGTGCGTGGTCAATCTGTTGGACACCCCGGGTCACCAGGACTTCTCGGAGGATACCTACCGGGTGCTGACGGCGGTGGACGCTGCGGTGATGGTGGTGGATGCGGCGAAGGGAATCGAAACGCAGACGCGAAAGCTCTTCGAGGTCTGTCGCCAGCGCGGAGTGCCGATCTTCACGTTCATGAACAAGCTCGACCGGCCGTCGCGGCCACCGCTGGAGCTTCTGGACGAACTGGAGACGGTGCTGGGCATTGACGCGTTACCGTTGAACTGGCCGCTGGGGAGCGGGACGGAGTTTCGCGGAGTGTACGATCGGCAGGAGAGTGCGGTGCATTTGTTTCAGCGGACACGGATGGGCGCGTTTCGGGCGCCGGAGCAGGTCGGCGGTGTCGATGACGAGGTGGTGCGAGAGGCGATGTCGCCGGACGTTTACGAGGCCTTCCGTGAGGAGATCGAGCTGCTGGAGGGAGCCGGTGCGGAGTTCGATCTCGCGGAGCTGCGGGCGGGTCGGCAGACGCCGGTTTTCTTCGGGAGTGCGATGAACAACTTCGGCGTGCAGTTGCTCTTGGATCGCTTTTTGAAGTTGGCTCCGCCGCCGGCTGGGCGGGAGTCCGGGGACAGCGTAGTCGAGCCGAGTGCGGAGGCGTTCTCGGGATTTATCTTTAAAATTCAGGCGAACATGAATCCGAAACATCGGGATCGGGTGGCGTTCATTCGGATCGTGTCGGGCGAATTCAAGCGGGACATGACGGTTGCGCATCCGCGGACCGGCAAACCGGTGCGGCTGTCGAATAGTCAGCGGTTGTTTGCGCAGGAGCGGGAGACGGTCGACAGCGCGTGGGCGGGGGACGTGGTCGGGATCGTGGGAAACCAGGATTTTGCGATCGGTGACACGTTGAGCGAAGACGCGGACGTGCGTTTCAAGGCGATGCCGCGGTTTGCACCCGAGTGTTTCGCGTTTGCGCACAGCACGAGCACGGCAACCGGGAAGCGGTTTCGCGAGGGCTTGGATCAACTCATTCGGGAGGGGGTGGCACAGGCTTTCGAGCTGCCGGACAACTTAGCGCGCGTTTCGTTGCTGGGGGCGGTGGGGCCGCTGCAATTTGAAGTTCTCAAATATCGGCTCGAGGGCGAATACGGGGCGGGGTGCCGGGTCGAGAACGCGCCGTGGAGTATCGCGCGGTGGGTCCGGGCTGAGGACGGCGGGGAGCTGCCGGATTTGACGTTGCCGAGCGGTGCAAAACTTGCGTTGGACGCCGACGGCGCGGACGTCGTGTTGTTTCCGAGTGCGTGGACGGTGGATTATTTCACGGGGAAGAACGAAGGCGTGGAGCTAGCTGAGAAACCGTGGTGATTTGGGTTTCGATGAGGGCGTCAATCTGAAGCAGTCTCGGACGATGAGTGAGAAATTGCGGGTCACGGTGTGGAACGAATTCGTCCATGAACGGGAGAACGAGGTCGTGCGGGGAATTTATCCAGACGGGATTCATCGCTGTATCGCGGACGGTTTGTCGGAGGATGAGCGGCTCGAAGTGCGGGGTGCGACCCTGGACGAGCCGGAGCACGGATTGAGCGTCGAGGTGCTGGAGGCGACGGACGTGCTGATGTGGTGGGGGCACTGCGCGCACGGGAAGGTGGCGGACGAGATCGTCGACCGGGTGCAGGCGAGAGTGCTCGAGGGAATGGGTTTGGTGGTGTTGCACTCGGGGCACTACGCCAAAATTTTCAAGCGACTGCTGGGGACGAGCTGCTCGTTGACGTGGCGGGAGGCGGGTGAGAAAGAGCGGTTGTGGGTGTGCAATCCGGGGCACCCGATCGCGGCGGGTATCGACAAATTTTTCGAGATCCCCAACGCGGAGATGTACGGCGAGCCCTTCGGAGTGCCCGCCGCGGATGAAACCGTGTTTTTGTCGTGGTTCGAAGGTGGGGAAGTGTTTCGGTCCGGGCTGACTTGGCGGCAGGGGAACGGGAAGATCTTTTATTTTCGACCGGGTCACGAGACGTATCCCGTTTACCATCAACCCGAAGTCAAACGGGTGCTCAAGAACGCGGCGTGGTGGGCGGCGCCGGAGGGGAGTCGCTGGGTGGACTCGTGTCCGAACGTGCCGGTTGAGGAGGCGTGCGAGCCGATCACGGCTAAAGGGGCGGGATTGCATCGACCTGGCGAAGCGGGATTCCGCTGAGCGCGCGCGGGATTTTCGTTGGCGCACGAAGAATTTCGGGTCTTAATTAGGTCCCTCCCATGCGCCCCATTACAAAAATCTTCCTCCTCTGCGTCGTCGCATTCGTCGTTTACCTCCTCTGGCCAAGGTCGCCGGATTTAGCGACTTTCAATTCACGAGAACTGGCGAAGCTGAGGGTTGAGTCCTGGAAACAGGAGCAGGAAGGGAGCGGACTCAGCGCCGTGCTCAACGTTTTCCGGACTTACGCAAACCAATACGGTCTTTCGCCGGTGGCAAGCTTTCGGATCGCTCAGAGCGAGGTGGCGGCGGTGAAGGCAATGAAGCAGGGGTCGGGCATTCCGGGTGACGACGAGCGCGGGCTCGTGCAGCTACAGGAGAAATACGTGCTGATCAGTCAGCAGCTCGATCGAGACTTTAACACGGACGGATGCGCTCGAAGCGAATTGGCGTGGCGAATGATCGAGATGGAGGGTGGAGATCTGGAGAACGTTGCGAAGGGGATGGCTTCGGTGATGGGACTTTTGTTCGATCGGGACTCGAAAGACATGATGGGCTCGGCGATGCTGTTAGCAGGTTCGCGGGCGATATTGGCTGGTGCCAAGTTGCCGGCTGGTTACTACGACGCGAACCGGGCCGCGATCGAGTTGGCGACGGATGGATACCGCGAACTGGCCCGCACGTTGGCAAGCAAATCAGGGAGCGTTGCGCCGGGAGCCAGTGGTCGTGCGAAGGCGGACCGGCCGAAGGCAGCGAAGGCTCGGGCTGCTGCCGGTAGCGACTGATTTCCGGCGCGCGTCGCTGATAGATTTTATCCGCGAGCGATCCGCGGAGTGGGGCTCGACGGCTCGCGGTAAATCGGGTCGGCGGGGAGCTCGGTGAGAAAGTCCCACGTTTCGCGGGAGTCCCGCTTCTGAAAGCGAACGTCTTCGACGCCGGTCGCGTTGCAGCGGAGGACCTTCTGGTAGCCCTTGTATTTGCGGGGGCGGCCGATGACGCGCGAGTGATCGGGAGGAGGTCCGGCGGCTTCGGAATGCTGCGTCATCGCGAGGAAGCTGTAGGGGAGGGAGCGGAGGTCGATGGAGATCTCGTTGGAGAATTGCGACCAGGACGCAGTTTGGAAGATCGCGGAGGGCGGTTTGGCAAAGCTGTGACACCAGTGACGATCGTTATGTGGGGCGAGGAGCCCGCACGTCTCCCGGTGGGTGCAGGGTGCGATGACGCGATGGGACGCGCGAAGGGGCTCGCGAATGGCACCGACGAGAAGTCGGCTGTCGGCGTGCGAACCCGCTTCGACCCAGAGGATTTCTCCCGCTGATTGCGCGAGACGACGCAGAGTGGTGACGTCACTTTCGGAGAGTTCGTTGAGAACGTGGCTGACGACGAGCAAGGTGTCCGAGTCGACCTCCGGGTGATCGCCCGCTCGGACGTGCAGGTTTGGGTGATCGCGGACGATACGATCGAGCGCGAATCGCGTGGCGACGCGCGACCGGTCGGTGAGATGAACGTCTTCGAAACCGGAATAGGCACCGAGGACCCGGCGGCCAGCGACTCCGGATCCGCAGCCGAAATCGACGAGCCGGCGGGATCGTGGGCGCCAGTCGCGGGCGGCGAGTTCGGCGAGGACGGCGTCCCATTTCCACCCGATCCGTTCGCCGAAGGTGCGGTCGTAGAGTTCGAGGTCGGCGGGTGTCTTCCAGTAGTCACCGGTCTGGGCGGTGCCTTCGAGGAAAACGGTGCGGAGGCGTCGAAGTGTGGCGATGTCGCGAGAGGACCAGTGACTCATGGGGTCGGTGCGGTCAGGCGGGGTTGAGATCCGCGACGATTCGCAGACCGTGGAGGGTGAGGTGGGGATCGATCACGTCGAAAAGTGGGAGTGCCCCGGCGATCAGGCGAGCGTCACCGCCGGTGGCGACGATCTTCGGGCGTCGGCGCGGGAAGGCTTCGCGGCGGATCTGTTCGAGGATTTCTTTGATGAGGCCGCGGTAGCCGTGGACCGCGCCAGCGAGCATGGCTTCACGGGTGGTCTTGCCGACGGCGCGGGCGGGCTCTCGGAGCGTGATGGCGGGGAGAAGTGCGGTCCGGTCGTGAAGGTAATGCGTCATCGCTCCGAGGCCGGGAGCGATGACGCCTCCGATGTAGGCGGGTCCGCTCGAGAGGATGTCAAAGGTCACCGCGGTGCCAAAATCGACCACGACGGCGGGAGTGCCGTGCAGGGCCGCGCAGGCGGCGGAGTTTGCGAGCCGATCGGCCCCGATCGATTCCGGGGCTGGGTAGTCGATCGCCACGCCGAGTTGGGTTTTACTGCTGAGTTCCGTGAGCGGTGATCCGCGGAGGGCGCGGCGGATCGTGGCCGCCTTCGGCGGAACGACGGAGGCGAGGAGGGCCCGGTCGAAGGCAGGCAGGGCGGCGAACTCAGCGGCGAGGTTCGCCGTGGTGAGTGACGGCGTCGGAATTCGATGGACGCGGCCGAGTCGAGTGCCCGTTGCGACGGCGAATTTCGTGAATGAATTACTGTTGTCGATGAGGAGCACGCGGGGTTTCCGGTGCCGGGATCGACGATTGAGGGGATTGGTTTCCATCCGGCGCTGACGTTCTAACGTTCAGGCCGGATCGTCGCACTTCGGGGCGCGATGGGCTATTCCTTTGGTTCGAATTTCAGGCTGACGGCGTTGATGCAGTAGCGCTGACCGGTGGGGGCGGGGCCGTCGGGGAAGACGTGGCCGAGGTGGCCGCCGCAGCGCGGACACTCGACTTCGGTGCGAACCGTGCCGTGGGCGCGGTCGGTCTTTTCGACGACGTTTTCCGGTGCGAAGGGTGCGTAAAAGCTCGGCCAGCCGGTTCCGGAGTCGAATTTGGTCTCTTCGTCGAAGAGTGGCGTGTCGCAGGCCGCGCAGAGGAAGAGGCCGGGCTCGTCGATTTTGAGCATGTCACTGCTGAACGGTCGCTCGGTGCCTTCGCGGCGGAGGACGGTGTAGGATTCGCCCGGTAGCTGGGCTTTCCATTCCTCTTCGGATTTCTTGATGGTGGGGACCGGTTTGGCGGGGCCGGGTTGGCCATTGTCTTCGGCGAAGCGGATCGTGACTTCGTCGGGGAGTTCTTCCGGAGCGGCGTGGGCTTGGTTCGACATGGTGAGTAAGAATACCGCGGCGACGAGAACGCACAAGGTGACGAGGGCAATGATGGCAGGTTTCATGGGCCTAACTTAGATGCGGCGTTCGAGAATTCATTCCCGAATTTTCCTTGTGTCCGAAGGGGGGGCTCGGGAAAAGGGGCGGGTGCTTTACCTGTTGATTGCCCTCGGAGCGTATTTGGTGGGTTCGGTGCCCAGTGGTTACCTGATCGGTCGGGTTCGAGGTGTCGACATTCGGAAGGAGGGAAGTGGGAACATCGGCGCGACGAACGCGCTGAGGGTTCTCGGGAAGGGCTGGGGTTATTTCTGTTTCGCGTGTGACATCGCGAAGGGGTTTTTAGCCGTATTTCTGGCGCGCACGGTGGTCGCGGATGCGCTGGACCTGGAGCCTGCGTGGTCCGGAATCGTGGCGGCGGTGATGGTGATCGTCGGGCACAACTTCCCGGTTTGGTTGGGATTCAAGGGTGGGAAGGGCATCGCGACGTCGGGCGGGGTGATCCTTGGATTATTTCCGTGGCCGGCGTTCGTCATTCCGCTCGCGACGTGGGTTCTGCTGTTTTACGCCACTCGATACGTGTCGGTTGCATCGATCACGTGCGCGATCATGGTGCCGGTCTCGCTCGCGGGTCTTTGGCTGGCCGGGTGGCCGGGGTCGGACGGTGCTTACGTGGTTGTCGGGGTGCTGATGGCGGCGATGGCAGTCTGGCGGCATCGGGAAAACGTCAAACGACTGCTGGCAGGGACGGAGACGAAATTTGTAAAACGGAAGGCGAAGGATGTTTAGAAACGCAGCGGTGATCGGGGCAGGTGGCTGGGGGACGGCCTTGGCAGTTTTGCTGGCGGAGAATTCGGTGAACGTGCGGCTCTGGTCGCACAACCCGGACGTGGCGGCGGAGATCGAGCGAGACCGGACGAACAAAGCGTATCTGGGCGGTGTAAGAATTCCGGAATCGATCCGAGCAACCGCGGACCTCGCTGACGCGGTCGCGGGAGCGGAGTTGCTGGTCGTGGTGACGCCTTCGAAAGCAACCAGAGAGGTGGCGGAGCAACTGAGCGAGTCGGGAGTCGGCGAGCGGGCGGTCGTGGTTTCCTGCACGAAGGGCTTGGAGCACGATTCGGGTCTTTTGATGAGTCAGGTGCTGGGCGAGTGCTTGCCGGGGCGAAGAATGGCGGTCCTTTCGGGTCCCAATCTTGCGGCGGAAATCGCGCGCGGGGTGCCGGCGGCCTGCGTGGTCGGGGCGGAAGACGTGGAGTTGCACGCGCCCTTGCAGGAGACGTTCTCAACGGTGACGTTCCGAGCTTACACGAGCGACGACGTGGCGGGAATCCAGTTGGGTGGGGCGTTGAAGAACGTGTTCGCCATCGCAGCGGGGGTGGGAGATGGATTTGGGATGGGTGAAAACGCGAAGGCCGCGCTCGTCACGCGGGCGCTGGCGGAGATGATGCGGGTCGGGGATTCGCTGGGCGGGCGGCGCGAGACCTTCTCTGGGCTCAGTGGAGTCGGGGATTTGATGGTGACGTGTTTTAGTCAGCAAAGTCGCAATCGCGGATTCGGCGAGCGGCTGGGTCGCGGCGAGTCGGTGAAAGAGATCAGTGCTTCGATGACGATGGTTGCGGAAGGTGTGCCGACGACGCGCAGCGTCTGGCAGGCGGCCAATCGCCGGGGGGTCGAGGCGCCGGTAACGGAGCAGGTTCACGCGGTGCTTTACGAGGGTAAATCTCCGCGGGAAGCCATGTGGGAGCTGCTCGGGCGGGCGCCGAAGCCGGAGGTGGGGTGAGAGTCGAGCGGGGGCGGTGCGGGGAGTCGCTCGGAGGTTTGAGCGGTTAGGGGTTGCAAAGGGGTGCGGTAATTTTTTAAAACCGCGCTTCGATTTTTGGGTTGGTAGCTCAATGGTAGAGCAGTGCCCTTTTAAGGCATTGGTTCTGGGTTCGAGTCCCAGCCAACCCATCTTCCCCCTTCAGCGAAAGAGCGCGACGGAGTGTGCCGTCGCGGCACTGGCGAGGCCGGGGAGGGAGTAGCCACCCTCGAGCACGGAAACGATCCGGCCATTGCAGACTTCCGCGGCGGTCTCGCGGACCAGGGCGGTGAGGTCGGCGAAGTCGTGATCGGTCAGGGTGAAGTCCCCGAGCGGATCCCCGATCCGGGAATCGAAACCGGCAGAGATGATGATGAGGTCGGGCCCGAACTCCCGGACGGCGGGAAAAATGTCACGCTGGAAGGCATCGAAGATATCGCGTCGGCCGGAGCGGGCGGGAAGCGGACGATTGAAGGTGGTGCCGAGACCCGGGCCGCGACCGGTCTCGTCGCGAGTGCCCGTGCCGGGATACCACGGGCTTTGGTGCGTGCTGGCAAAGAAGACTGAGGAATCTTCGTAGAAAATGTCCTGAGAGCCGTTGCCGTGATGAACGTCCCAGTCGAGAATCGCGATGCGCTCGAGGCCATGAACCGCTTGCGCGTGTCGGGCGGCGACCGCGACGTGGTTGAAAATGCAAAACCCCATCGGTCGATCGGCGGACGCGTGGTGGCCGGGAGGACGGGTGGCGCAGAAAGCGGTCTGGGTCGATCCGGTGCAAACGGCATCGGTGGCGGCGAGAACGGTGCCGGTCGCGAGGCGAGCAATCTGGCCCGACGCGGGGCCGACGCTGACGTCTCCGCCGGCGAGTGATTCCACGCCGCTTTCAATCCGCGCGAGGACGGATTCGACGTAGGTGGACTCGTGGGCGCGAAAGAGTTCGTCGAGCGTCGCTTCGCGCGGCTCCGTTTGGTCGAAGGCGGTGGTGAGTCCCGCCACTTCGAACGCGGCGATGAGTGCGTCGATCCGGGCGGGGGATTCCGGATGCCCGGGGGCCGTTCGGTGTTGTTTGAAAACGGGATCGACGAAGAGCATGGCGTTCTTGAAGTTTTGGTTCAGTCGGGGTAGCGGGCCGGTGGTGCGCTTTCCATGAAGTCGACCCAGATGGGGAGGGCAAGTGTCGAGCCATAGCCTCCGGGCATGATGGACTTCGGCTGGTCGAGGCCGACCCAGACGCCGCACGTGAGGGAGCGGACGTATCCGATGAACCAGGCGTCACGGGACTCGTCGGTGGTGCCAGTCTTGCCAGCGGCGCGGCGAGTCAGGCCGAGGCGTCGGGCGCTGCCGGCCGTCCCGCGGGTGACGACGTCGGCGAGGATCGCGTCGGTGGTCCGGGTGGCTTCGGGTGTGAGAAATCGGAGCCGAGCTTCGGTCGATTTGAAAACGATGCGTCCACTGGCGTTGCGGACTTCGGTGATGATGGTGGGGTGGAGGCGTTGGCCGCCATTACTGAAGGCCGTGTAGGCTGAGGTGAGGTCTTTCAGCGTTGTTTCGAAGGCTCCGAGGGCGACGCTGGGGAAGGCGGGGATGTCTTGGCCGAGACCGGCCCGGAGAAGAGTGTTCACGACGTTGTTGATTCCGGCGCGGAGGGCGACGCGAACGGTCGACGTGTTCCGAGATTCGACGAGGGCCTCGGCGGCGGTCACGGACGCTTTGTATTCGTCGTCGGAATTTTTGGGATCGTATCGGCTGAACCCGCGCGGGATTTCGTTGGGTCGAAGGCGAGTGTCCGCGATGCGGTCGCCGGTTTTGAGTCCGCGTTCGAAGGCTGAGGCGAAGACGAACGGCTTGACGGTGGAGCCGGCCTGTCGACGGGCCTGAAAAGCGCGGTTGAATTGGCTACTGCCGTAGCTGCGACCGCCGACGATTGCGCGGATGCCGCCGGTGCGGTTGTCGATGGCAAGCAGGGCGGCTTCGAGTTTGCCGGGAGCGTGCGGGAACCCGGCCTGGCTTTCGATCTTGGTCAGGCGGTCGGCAACGATACGCGTGGCGGCGCGTTGGAGCGTCGGGTCAATGGTGGAGGTGATCGTCAGCCCGCCAGCGGAGAGTTGATCGCCGGGGACGACGAGGTCGAGTTCGCGTTGGATGGCTTCCATGGCCCAGCCAGCGCGGACGGTCGAGGGCGGGCGCTCGGCCAGGCGGACGGGGGATTCCCGAGCGGTCGTGTATTCGGCGGCGGTGATCACGCCGTTTTCGCGCATACTGTTGAGGACAATGTTGCGTTGACGGGTCGCTGCGGCGAGATCGTTGAAGGGGGAGAGGCGGGTCGGACTCCGGATCAGTCCGGCCAGCAGGGCGGCTTCCGGAAGGGACAGATCTTTGGCGGGTTTGCCGAAGTAAGCGCGGCTGGCGGTCTCGATGCCGTAGTAGCCGGAGCCGAAGTAGATGCGGTTGACGTAGGCTGAAAGGATCTCTTTTTTCGTGAGCTCGGTCTCGATGCGAAAAGCGAGAGCGGCTTCGGTGAGCTTCCGCTGAAAGGTGCGTCCGCCGAGTGGAAAGCTGTTGCGCGCCAGTTGTTGGGTGATGGTGGACCCACCTTGCCGGATTCCTCCGAGAAGCAGATTGCGGACGGCGGCCCTGGCGATGCCGACGGGGTCGACGCCGTGGTGGGTGAAGAATCGCGCGTCTTCCCGGGTGACGAGGGCTTGGATGAAGTGGGGGGAGATTTCCCAATACGGAGCGGTCACGCGGTTCTCGCCAGCGAGACGGCTGTAGAATTTGCCGTCGCGGTCGAGGACGACGGAGCGCTGGGGAAGGTCGTTGATCTTCGAAAGATCATACGTAAACGACCAGAGGTAGAGCGCGGCGCCGCCGAGCGCCCAGAGGAAGCCGGCGGCGAATCCGAGTTTGAGCAGAGTGATGAGCCGGGAGCGGCGGCGGGGTCGACGCCGACTACGGGTCGAAGTTTTCTTCGACGGACGACGGCGGGTTGTGGGCGAACTTTTGCGGGGGCGCTTGGCTCGCGGTGCGCTCTTGGCACGCTTGGGAGGTGTCTTTCTCGGCACGGGACGACGTCGACCTTAACGCGGCACACGTGACAAGGAAAGGGGGCCCGGGTGGCCACGAAACTGCGGCGAGAGTGTGAAGGTGGTGCTCAGAGCGTGGCGGCGAGTTGCTCCCATTCTTCGTCGAGGCTGACGTCCGGGAAGGGCGCATTGGCGCGGGAATACCAGTAGCGGGCGTTGAATTCGTCGCCTTCTTTGCGGTGGAGGTAGGCGTGGACGTGGGCTCCTTGCGAGCTGTCTTCGCTCTGGGCGAGTTCGTGGGCGCGCTCCCAGTCTCCCCGGTTGTCGTGCCAGAGGGCGGCGAGGACTGGCGAGAGGCCGTCGGGGGAAGGTTGGTCGCGAAGCTCGGTCGGGGTCATCTGAGTCGTCGGTTGCTCGGGCCCGCGGGACCCGGAATTCACGGGCGGGAGGCCTTGGGGGTCATCGGGGGCGGAGATCCCGGTTTCGCCTACTGGCAGGCTTCGCAGTCCTCGCCGTTGCGCATGGCCTCGATGCTACAGGCGAGTTTTTCGTCGGCGGTGAACGTTTGCTTGGGGCCACCGGCAATTCCGCGGATTTCCTTTTTCACGTTTTTGGTCGAACTCTCGATGTTCGACGCACTCGTGGAACGCAGGTAGTAGGTCGTTTTGAGACCCGTTGCCCAGGCTCGGCGATACATGTGGCTGAGGACTTTGAGGTCGGGCTCTTTGATGAAGAGATTGACGGACTGGGATTGGTCGATCCACTTCTGGCGACGAGCGGCGGCGTCGACCAGGAATTCGTAAGGAATCTGGAAGACGGTGAGGTATTTTTCTTTCAGGTCGTCGGGAACGGTCTCGATGGCTTCGAGTTCGCCGTCGAAATATTTGATCTGCTCGCGCATGTGCTCGTCCCAGAGGCCGCGGGACTTGAGGTCGCGGATAAGGTGCGTGTTGAGGACCGGGAACTTGCCGCCGAGGTTCTCCTTCACGAAGAGGTTCATGAAGCTCGGTTCGATGCAGGGCGTGGTGCCGGTGATGTTCGAAATCGTGGCGGTCGGCGCGATGGCGAGAACGTTGCTGTTCCGCATACCGTGAGTTTTGATTTTCTCGCGGACCGGGGTCCAATCGAGTTTGCCGCCGCGCGGGACGTCGATCTTGATGCCGCGCTCCTGCTCGAGGATCTCGATGGTGTCCTGCGGGAGCAGTCCGCGATCCCACTTCGACCCGCGAAACGTCGAGTAGGGTCCGCGCTCGGCGGCGAGGTCGGCGGAGGCGGAGTAGGCGCAGAAGGCAATGGCCTCCATGAATTCGTCGTTGAAATCGACGGCCTCCGGGCTGGCGAACGAGTGACCGCGTTTGAAGAGGGCGTTCTGCAGACCCATGATGCCGAGGCCGATGGGGCGATGACGAAGGTTCGAGCGCTTGGCGGCTTCGGTCGGGTAAAAGTTAATGTCGATGACGTTATCGAGAGCGCGAATGGCGACCGTGACGGTCTCGCGAAGCATTTCGAAATCGAGTGTGCCGTCGGCGCGGACGTGGGTGTCGAGGACGACGGACCCGAGGTTGCAGACGGCGGTTTCCTCTTCGCTGGTGTTCAGGGTGATCTCGGTGCAGAGGTTGCTGCTGTGGATGACGCCGACGTGATCCTGCGGCGACCGCAGGTTGCACGGGTCTTTGAAGGTGATCCACGGATGCCCGGTTTCGAGGAGCATCTTGAGCATCGATTTCCAAATCTCGAGAGCGGGGACCTTTTCTCCGAAGATCTTTCCTTCGGCGGCGAGACGCTCGTAGTGAACGTAGCGCTCTTCAAATTTTCGTCCGTAGAGGTCGTGGAGGTCGGGGGTCTCGTTGGAGCGGAAAAGGGTCCAATCCTGGCGGGCCTCCATTCGCTTCATGAAGAGGTCCGGGATCCAGTTGGCGGTGTTTAAATCGTGGGTTCGGCGGCGGTCGTCGCCGACTCCGCGGCGAAGCTCGAAGAATTCCCGGATGTCGTTGTGCCAGGTCTCGAGGTAGGCGCAGCCCGAGCCGCGACGCTTGCCGCCTTGGTTGACGGCGACGAGTTGGTCGTTGTGGAGCTTGAGAAACGGAATGACGCCTTGGGATTCGCCGTTGGTTCCTTTGATGTAGCCGCCGGTGCCGCGGACGGAGGTCCAGGATCCGCCCAGGCCGCCGGCCCACTTGGAGAGGTAGGCGTTTTCGGCGATACCGCGCTGCATGATCGATTCAATGCTGTCGTCGATCTTGTAGAGGTAGCAGGAGCTGAGCTGGCTGTGCGGCGTGCCGGCGTTGAAGAGGGTGGGGGTGCTGCTGCAGAAGCGGCGGCCTTTGTAGAGCCCGTAGAGGCGGATGATCCAGTCTTCGCGGTCGGACGGTTCGCCGATGAAGAGGCCCATGGAGACGCGCATCCAGAAGAACTGCGGCGTCTCGATGCGGCGTGGAGTTTTGCCCGTTTTATCGACGACGAGATAGCGGTCGTAGAGGGTCGAGATGCCGAGAAAGTCAAAGTCGAGATCGGCGGAGGGATCGAGGGCTTCGGCGAGCTTGTCGAGGTCGTAGCCAAGGAGCTTGGGGCTGAGGCGCTCGATGGCGGCACCGTGCCGGAGATAACCCTTGAAGGCGCGGACGTGGAGTTCCTTCAGGCCCTCGATGCCGTCGGTGACGATGTTCCAACTGAGGACCTCCTCGTAGATGTAGGTGAGAAGAATGCGGCCGGCGAACTTCGCGAAATCGGCGTCACGATCGATGAGCGATTTGGCGTTGAGGATGATCGTTTTTCTGAGGTCTTCGGCGGTCGTTTCGGCACCAATGGAGCGGCGGAGTTCGCGCTCGATTTGTTCCGCGTTGAGATTGAGGTCGAGACCGATGGTGGCAAACGCAACTCGGCGCTTGAGGTCGGTGCCGTCCCAGAAATCGCTGCGTCCGTCGGCGGTGCGAACGACGACGAGGCTGTCCTGCTGCGGCTCGTCCTCAGTCGGGGCGGCCTCTTCGTCGTCGCGAAGTTTTGCCCGGTGAGCCCGGTAGAGAACGTAGCTGGCGGCGACCTTGTAGTAGCCTTGGCGCATGAGTTCTTCCTGGACGAAATCCTGAACGTCTTCGATGTGGACGAAGGCCTGACCGACTTGACGAATTCGGTCAGTGACGGCGGCAGCGACGGCGGAAGCTGGCTCACCGTCTTCGTGCTCGGAGAGAAACGACTTGCGGACGGCGAGTTCGATCTTGTCCTCGATCCAAGGAACGACGCTGCCGTTGCGACGGATGAGTCGGACGTTAAGCGGCTCTCGTTTCAAATCGTCGGGGCCGACGCGGAGTCCACCGCGGGCGGAGCGACTGAAGACGAGGGATTTGGCGACGTCGTGAGCGTCGATCTCGATGAGCGCCTTTTCGATGAGGAGGGAGAGATCGTTCTCGGAGAGCTTGAGCGTGCGACCTTCCGCGACCTGCTCGGTGAGGCGCTCCGCGACGGAGTGAGCGACCGTCGCGACGAGCGAGCGATTTTTGTCGGTAAAGATGTCCTCTTGGTCGCGGGAGAGGAGGAGATCGGTGAGAGCGTTTCCGATCTCGTCGGCGACGTCGGCGAGGTTGAACGCGCGTTCCTCCGCGCCGTGGGTGACTTGGATGCCTGGCTGCTCGAGGGCGGGCAGAATCTCGCGCCACGCGAAGTCAGGTTTCTGACTCCGCGGAGTGGTGACGATGCGCTTGAGGACAACGTCCTGCTCGAGAGTGGGTTTCCGGATCATTGGGTTGGGCGGGTTGTTGGTTTGGTTCGGTTGGTTGTCGGTTTGACGTCAGGGCTGGTTGTCTTCGGTGCGGGATGGTGCTCTTGGAAGAGCGGTCCGCGGGTGACCAACAACTACCCACTCGGTGATCTTACAGGTCGTCGTCGTCGGCTTCCTTGATGGCCGCTGCGCGGCGGTAGTCGGTGACGCGGCTTTCGAAGAAGTTCGATTCCTTGCGGAGATCCATCATCTCGGCGAGCCAAGGGAGGGGATTGTCGATGGGGCCGTTGAGGGGTTCGAGACCGACGCCTTCGAGGCGGCGATCACCAATGAAGTCGATGTAGGAGGTGAATTCGTCGCGGGTGAGACCGACGGCGGAGACGGGGAGACAATCGGCGATGAATTTTTTTTCCAGGCGCACGGCTTCGCGCATCGTCTCGCGGAGGTGTTCGCGGAAGTCTTCGGTCCAGATGTCCGGGTTCTCGTCGATGAGGTCCATGAGAAGGTTGCGGAAGACCTCGATGTGGTTGGACTCGTCGCGCAGGGTGTAGCTGAACATCTGGCCGATACCCGGGAACTTCGTCTGGCGATAGAGAGCGAGCACCATGCCGAAAAGGCCGTAGAATTGGGTGCCTTCCATGCACTGGCCGAAGAGGAAGATGTTCTTCGCGAGAGCCTGCTTGTTGGCGGTGTCGGAGAGGTCAACGTCGCGACGAAGCGCGCGGCTGTTGGAAACAACGAATTCCGTCTTCTCCTTGATGGTTTCAATATCCTCGAACATGGCCTCGCACTCGTGCGGATTGATGCCGAGAGAACTGATCATGTAAACGAGACTGTCGGCGTGGATGTTTTCCTCGTGAGCGTGCCGGCCGAGAACGAGTTTGAGCTCGGGTGCGGTGACGAGCTCCCGGACGACGTGCTGGATGTTGTCGCCGACGATGCCTTCGGCTGCGGAGAAATATCCGATCGCCATCTTGATGATCCACCGCTCGGTCTCGGAGACGGTGCCGGTCTGATCGCGCCATTGTTCGATGTCGCGTTGCATCTGGATGTCTTCCGGCTCCCAGTGGTTGTGCTTCATGGTCTTATAAAGATCATAAGCCCACTGGTATTTAACCGGGAGGATGTTGAAAAACATGGTGTCCCGCCCGTTGATCACGCGCTTGGCGGCATACGCGGCTTCCGCTTTTTCCCGGTCGAGGTGAAACGTGCGATCGCCGAGCTTAACGGTGGTGGTAGCGGAGTTTTTGGTGGGAGTCGGCGTCATTTGCGGGCGTTTTTTGGCGTGGATCAGGCGGGTTAATCGAGTGACATTTTAGTCGCAATTGTTCGGGAAGAAGCCGTTCAGTTTTGGGAGGAACCAACGGTCATCGGTTCTGAACGGTTTGGAAGCTGTGCCTTGCGGGTGCACGAATCTTTTAGGAGTTTCGAGAGTTTATCGTCAACGATAAAAGACACATGTTGTGTCTGGAATTTGATCGACCACTACAGGTTGTGGTTCTGAGAATAACTTGTGAATTATCAGAAGTCGTTGAAAACGCTTTGGTCTCCGAAGATCCCGGCAGTTCTTGCGTGGGAATCTCAGAGTTCGACGGTTCCTTTAAACAGAGTTGAAACGAATCTCGCGTGCTTCAAGATGACCTCATCTTGATGAAAATCGCGTCATCACTGTCTGATTGTTCCTACTGCCCGGTTGGCCCCGGTTGGGCTTGAGCCGAAGTATGCGGCGGCCGACGGAATTGGACGCGATGTCGTCGCGAGCCGCATTCAACTCTTGGGAATCGAGGTGACTTCGAATTGGTGTGGGGTGAGGGCGGTAGCGAGCTGCGCTCAAGGAGGTAAGTTGGTCTGGCGGTCGCTTTCGCTCTAACGGTTGTGCTGGAGTCAGGCACTGGCCGGAACTCGCCTTTTGTGCGCGTGGTAGGCAGCGTCGCTCGCTTGGCGGCGTCGCTCGCTGACAACTCCTCAATCCGAGTGAATCGAGGGTGGAGGCGGGGGACGGAATCGAACCGACGCATAGAGCTTTTGCAGAGCTCTGCCTTACCACTTGGCTACCCCGCCGTCGCTGGTGAGCCGGATTGTTTACTCTAGATTTTCATCCGGAACAAATCCTGATTTGCAAAATTTCAGCTCCGCCTCGGGCGGATCGACTGATCGAGGCGGACGTGGGCGATGCTGTCCTCCGCGAGGATGCCGCGCCAGTGAGCACCCGGATAGACGACGGATCGGCGTCCGATGACGCTGCCGGGGCTGATCACGGCGTTGCAGCCGATTTCGGCGTAGTCGCCGACGATCGCGCCGAATTTCCGCAGGTCGGTTTGGACGTTGCCGTCCTTCGACGAGACCTTGATGGGCTTTTTGTCGAGGCGGACGTTGGACAGGATGACGCCGGCGCCGAGGTGGGCGTGGTGACCGAGGATGGAGTCGCCGACGTAGTTGAAGTGCGGGACTTGGGCTTCGTCGAACACGAGGCAGTTCTTGAATTCGCTCGAGTTGCCGGCGACCACGCCGTTGCCGAGGATAACGTTCTCGCGGATGTAGCAGCCGTTGCGGATCTCGCAGTTTTCTCCGATCCAGGCGGGGCCTTTGATCATGGCTCCGTGCTCGATGATGGTCCCTTCGCCGACGTGGACGTTGTCGCTGATGAAGGGGCGACCGACGAGGCGGCCGTGGATGCCGGGCTTCAGGCGGAACTTCAGGTAGGTCTTAATTTCGGCCAGCGCGTCCCAGACGTTTTCGGCCTTTTCGAAAATCACGCGGTGCTCGGTGTGGGCGAGGTCGAGGTAGTCGGAGGGGGCGTGCATGGCGTTCGGTTGGAAGGGTCGTTGAAAGTCAAAGGTTGTGAGCTGAATTCCTTCGGGACGACGTCCCACTGCATCGCAAATGTTCGCTGTCCGAGAGACTTGGAGGTTTCCGCAAAAATCTCGTCCCCGACTCTCA
The DNA here is from genome assembly GCA_963749035.1 of uncultured Verrucomicrobiae bacterium. Lineage (GTDB taxonomy): Bacteria > Verrucomicrobiota > Verrucomicrobiia > Chthoniobacterales > JAATET01 > CAVVKW01. The sequence continues at coordinate 1,163,703 of CAVVKW010000004.1, read as the reverse complement.
ACTGCCAACTCTCAACTATCAGCTTTCTCGGTGAGCGTCAGTAGTTGAAGAGGTCAGACTTTTTGTGGGTCTCGCCGGTGACGGTATTGAGGGCGCTCAGGACAAGCTGCTGGCTGTGCGAGGTGAGGCGGCGGCCTTTCGTCGCGCGGGCGATCATTTTGTGGGTGATGCGGATCGGGTCGGTGGCGACGAGGTCCTGGGGGCGGAGATCGCGGGTGGACAGGATGGCGGCGAGGGGTTGCTCGCCGAGGTTGCGGTCTTCGGACATGAAATACTTTTGGACAGGATTTACAGGATTCTCAGGATTGTTTTTGATTTTTCTATGCGCCTGCGGCGCGTGGTTTTCGACCAATCCTGAAAATTCTGTTAATCCTGTCTGAACCTCACGCGGCTTCGGCCTTTTTCTTGGGGGCGGCTTTCTTTTTGGCCGGTGCCTTCTTGGCGGCGGGCTCTTTCTTTTTCCGTTCTTCGAACTCGAAACCGACTTTGCCGCCGTCGAGTTTTAGGAAGGCGGAGAAGGGGCGGCCTTTTTTGCTAATGAAGCGGGGGAGCAGATCCGTTTTGCCGGTCTCGATGAGTTTCTTCGCCTGGTCGACGAGGATCTCGCGCTGGAGAATCGTTTTGCCCATGCGGAAGGTGCACTTTTTCTCGGGCGTGTGGGTGCACATGTAGGCGTTCGGCGTGTCGTGGACGGTGCCGGTCTTGCAAACCGGGCAGGGGCCGACGACGGGGGCCTGGCTGAAGTCGACCTGCTCGACCTTGTCGTCGCCGAAGTCGAAGGTCTGCTTCTTGTCTTCGTCGAGTTTGACGACGGCAGAGAAGGGGCGGCCCATTTTTGAGCGAAAGCCTTCGAGGGGGCCGACCTGGCCTTGCTCGAGGAGGGTGACGATCTCTTCGCGCTCGAGTTCACGGCCGGCCATGGTTTTCCAGATGAGTTCGCCGCAGCCTTCGGTGGCGCATTCGTAGGCTTTGAAGGATTCCTTGAAGGTCTTGGATTCGCACTTGGGACACTTGGCTTCGAGGTCGTGGAAGTTTCCGACGACGTCGCCGGCCTCGCCGCTGAAGTCCTTGGCCTTGCCGACGATCTCTTCGGTGAAGCGACGGATCTCGTCCATGAAGGCGGCGCGGTCCATCTTGCCGGTCTCCATTTCCTTGAGCTTGTGCTCCCAGTCGCCGGTCAGTTCGGGCGACGTGAGGCTCTCGACGCCGATTCCTTTGAGGAGGGTGATGAGCGAGAGGCCTTTGGCGGTGGTGATGATGTCGCGGCCCTGGCGGATGAGGTAGCCGTCGTAGAGGAGACCTTCGATGATCTGAGCGCGGGTGGCGGGGGTGCCGAGGCCGCGTTGGGACATGGCGGCGCGGAGTTCCTCGTCGTCGACGAGTTTGCCGGCGCCTTCCATCGCGGAGAGGAGGGTGGCTTCGTTGAAGCGGGCGGGCGGGCGGGTTTCGTTCCGCTTGACCTCGATGGCTTCGGTGCGGGCTTTTTCATCCTTCTCGATGGAGACGACGGTGTCGTCGTCGGCGGAGGCGGCGGTTTTTCCGTAAACGGCGAGCCAGCCGGGATTGGTAATGATCTTACCGTCGGTTTTGAACGCCTCGCCTTCCACGCGGGTGATGCGGGTGGTGATTTCGAATTGAGCCGAGGGATAGAAGACGGCGATGAAGCGCCGGGCGACCATGTCGAACACCTTGAGCTCCATTTCGTCGAGCGACTTCGGAGCGGTGCCGGTCGGGATGATGGCGTGGTGATCGGAGACTTTGGCGTTGTTGAAGATGCGCTTGTTCGGCTTTACCCAGTCCTCCTTGAGGGCTTTTTTGGCGTGGGCGGCGAGGTCCTGATTTTGGAACTTGCCGAAGTTGCTCTTCACGTTGCCAACGTAATCTTCGGGAAGGTAGCGGGAATCGGTTCGCGGGTAGGTGAGGACCTTGTGGCGCTCGTAGAGGGCCTGGGCGATTTGCAGCGTGCGACGGGCGGGGAGGCCGAAGCGGCCGTTGGCCTCGCGCTGGAGGGTGGTGAGGTCGTAGAGGAGTGGCGGGGCTTGCGAAGTGGGCTTCTTTTCCTCGGTGATCTCGCCGGGTTTGCCTTCGCACTTGTTCTTCAGGGCGTTCGCTTCCTCTTCGGTCCAGATGCGCTCGGCTTTGAGCTGGTCGTCGGTTTCGCTCTTCTTGAATTTCTCGTCGAACCAGCGGCCGCGGTATTGACCGGCGGAGACGCCGAAGTCGCCGAAGACTTCGAAGTAGGGCTTTGGTTTGAAGGCGCGGATCTTTTCTTCGCGCTCGGCGAGAATGGCGAGGGTGGGGGTCTGGACGCGACCGACGGGGGTGAGTTGGAAGCCGCCGCCTTTGCTGTTGAAGGCGGTCATGGCGCGGGTGCCGTTGATGCCGACGAGCCAGTCGGACTCGGAGCGGCAGACGGCGGCGTCGGCGAGCGGGGTCATTTCGACACCGTCGCGGAGTTTCTCGAAGCCCGAGCGGATGGCTTCCGGGGTCATCGACTGGAGCCAGAGGCGGGAGGTCGATTTTTTGCAGCCGGTGAGCTGGATGATGTAGTGGAAAATAAGTTCGCCCTCGCGGCCGGCGTCGCAGGCATTGATGACGTCGTCGACGTCTTTGCGGTTGAGAAGTTTCTTGATGACCTTGTAGCGGGACTCGTTTTTGGCGATGGGTTTGAGGTCGAAGGCGTCTGGGATGATGGGGAGGTTCGCGAAGGACCATTTGCCGCGTTTCTTGTCCATTTCGCCGGGGAGGCAAAGCTCCACGAGGTGACCAACGGCAGAGGTGACGACGTATTCGTCGTTTTCGTAGAAGTCCTTGGATTTGGTGAACTTACCGAGGGCGCGGCTGAGGTCGCCGGCGACGCTGGGTTTCTCGGCGATGACTAGGGTTTTTCCCATGATAATTTTGGTCCGCAGATTAGAGGATTAACGCAGATTTGGTTGTTAGTTGATGCGGACGAAGCGGCTTCCGGGGAGTTGCTTGACGAGTCGCCTCATTTCAAGGGCGAGCAAGCTAGAAGACACTTTTGGCATTGGCAACCCGCATTTGGACGCGATGGCGTCGATGTGGGTTTCGTCGTCGCCGATGGCTTCGAGGGCGGCGAGCTGGTCGGGCGGAAGGTCGGGGAGGGCGACGGGCGGGTGGAGGTCGGGGGTTTCTCGGAAGAGAAGTCCGAAGTCGTCGAGGATGTCCTGGGCGCAGGTGACGAGTTTGGCACCGGACTGGATGAGTTTGTTGGAGCCGAAGCAGGCGGGTTCGGTAATGCGGCCGGGGACGGCGTAGATCGAGCGGCCTTGCTCGGCGGCTTGGGAGGCGGTGATGAGGCTGCCGCTCTTGACGCCGGCTTCGACGACGAGGAGCCCGAAGCTACAGCCGGCGACGATGCGGTTGCGCATCGGGAAGGTCTGGCGGTCGGCGGTGGTGGTCATCGGGAATTCGCTGATGACGGCGCCGTGGCCGGCGGCGATCCGTTCGGCGAGCGGGGCGTGCTCGGCGGGGTAGAGTTTGGCGAGGCCGGAGCCGATGACGGCGAGGGTGCGGCCCTTGGCGGCGAGGGCGCCCTGGTGGGCGGCACCGTCGATGCCGCGGGCGAGGCCGGAGATGACGGTGAGGCCGGCGTAGGCGAGTTGGTAGGCGAGTTTCTTGGCGCACTCGGTGGCGTAGTGGCCGGGCTTGCGGGCTCCGACGATGCCAATGGCGTGGTTGTCGGCTTCGGTGATCTCACCCCAGACGTAGAGGACGGTGGGGGCGTCGTGGATCTCGCGGAGGGCGCGGGGGTAGGTGGGGTCAGCTTGCGTGAGGACGTGGCAGCCAAAGTCGGTGACGCGGCGGAGCTCGGCGGGGAGGTCGGTGTTCTGCTCCCAATTGGCGATCGAATTCGCAATCTCGGGTCCGATCCCGGGGAGGACGCGGAGGGCGGCGGGCTTCGCGGTGAGGATGGCTTGGGGGCTGCCGAAATGTTCGACAAGTCGGCGGACGCGGACGGGGCCGAGCTTGGGAATGAGGTTCAGGGCGATGGCCGCCTCGCGGGGAGTCAAGGAATTTCGGATTTCGGATTTCGGATTTCGGATCTGTGGGACTGGCTGGGAGAAGGATTGATTTGGTGGTGAACTTCGCTAGGTTCTCTCGCATGAATTGGCAACAGGTTTGCGTAGAGCCCCCTTCGCGGAGCGTTCGTCGGGTGGGTCGATGCTCGTTCGCGATTGGTTTCTGAGGATCTAATTTATGCGACTTCGATGGTGCGGTTGGGCGTTTTGCCTTTTGATCGGTTTCGGCGGTGGCGCCGGTGCGGCCGGGACGTTGACGGTGGATTTGCCGATTCGGGGGCCTTTGGTTTACCCGGAGGGGTTGATGGCGGCGCCCCGGCAAGTGACTTCGCCGGACGGGCAGGGTTACGCGGAATTTTTACTGCTGCCGGGACGGGAGGACGAACAGCTTTTCGTGACGGTCATTTTCATGGAAGACGGGACTGAGGGGCCGGCGTTGTTCTGGACCGGCGACGTGTCGGAGGAGCAGGTGACGATCTCGGCCGGGCTGGCGGAAGGGGTGTCGGGGTTGAACCGCAGGACGGTGCGGTTGCCGGAGCAGGCGGTTCGCGAGGCGGGGCGAATCTACCTGTCCGGGGATCAGCGTCAGATCCTGCGGGTGCGACTGGACTGGGTCGCGCCGACGGGGGTGTTCGTGGCGAGTGACGAGCAGCGGCCGGATCTGATGGCGGGTGGGCGGGTGATGTTCGATCAGGAGATGACGGGCGGTGAGCAACTCAGCCCGCCGGACGCTTGGTTTGGTGACGTGCTGGATGCGTCGTTGCTCGAGGGGGTGGCAAGTTTGGCGGGGAACGTCGAGTTCGTGGTGCCGCTTACCGGTCCCGGCGAGCAGGCACTGCTCGAAGCGAAGTTTCTGGGGATCGCGCCCGGCGCTTCGGTAAAGGTGTGGGTGAACGGAAAGCTGGCCGGGCGGTTGCAACCGGTGGTGCCGGCGTTGACCGATCCGGGTTACATCCGACTGCGGTCGGGCCGAATGGCTTACGCGGGTTGGCGGGAAGGTGCGATCCTGCTCGAAGACGGATTGTTGGTCGAGGGCGACAACTCGATCGTGATCGAGACGGCGAAAAAGCGTTCCTTCATCCGTGATGCGGCGTTACAGCTCCGCGTGGCACCGCCAGAGCCGGAACCCGAAGTCGAGAAACCCGAATTGCCAACCACCGTAGAGATCACTTCCGAATCCAGAGAATTGCGCTAGATTTCAAAGTCAATTCCAACATTTCCCCATGAAATTGCACTCAGTTCCCATCCGGTCGTCCCGCGAAAGCGGCTACACTCTCTTCGAAATCATGCTCGTCCTCGGCATCATTGCCGTGCTCGTCGGGTCTGCGATCTACCTCTTGGCCGGGAATATCGATATCGCCAAGGAACAGCGGGTCGAGACTGATTTGCAGACGATCGGGACGCAGCTCAAGACTTACGAGATGCGGAACTACACGTTCCCTTCGACGGATCAGGGCCTGGAAGCGTTGGTCAGAAAACCGACGGGTGAACCCGCTCCCCGCCGCTGGAGCAAGCTTTTGGAAGACGTTCCGGTTGATCCGTGGGGGCAGCCCTACATTTACCGTTATCCCGGAAAGGGTGGCGCCGCTGGTTTCGACCTCTATTCGATGGGTGCCGACAGGCAGGACGGAACCGATGATGATTTCCCAAAGGTGGAATAACCGCCGGGCCTTTACTTTTTTCGAGCTGGCGCTCGCCCTCGGGCTGATCGCGATCGTCTTCGTCGGGATCGCGCCGGTCATCAGCGCGTCGGTGCAGGAGCGGCGTTTGCGGGCGGGAATCGAGGAGATTGCGGAGTTGGCGAGAGCGGCTCGAAGCGAGGCATTGGCGGGTGGTTCGAACCAGACTCTGTTCTTCGAGAAGGGTGGAATCGCCCGCTGGAACGCCGATTCCGAGGAGGCGGAGGTGGTGGTCGCACCGCCGGACGATGCGGCGCTGAAGGTGCGTTTCCCGGACGAAAAATGGTCGGTGCCGGACGGGCAGCGCTGGCGGTTTTTTCCGGTGGGGATGGTGACTCCGTTGTCCGTGCGTCTGGAAGATGGCGACGTGTGGATCGAGGCGGATTTCGATTTTCTGACGGGGCGCATCGGGGAGGAGCGGTTCTCGTTTTGAGGGAAATGAGAAATTTGAATCGTGGAGTGCGAAATGGCTTGGCGCTGCGCGCGATCGGGCGGCGGGGGTTTACTTTGTTTGAGGTTCTCATCGCGGTGGGAATTTTTGCGTTTGCGGCGATGGGGCTGCTGATGGCGCTCGACGGGACGGTGGGCGCATCGCGGGCGGTTCAGCGCGAGAACGAGATCCGGGCGCAGCTCGAGAGTCGGCTCGCGCGGCTGTCGGTCGGGCCGTTGGAAGAGCTCAAGGACGAGGGCGAATTCGATGGAACGTTGTATGAAGCCGAGGTCTCGCGGGAGGAAATTTCAAACGACGAGCAGACTCTCCTCGACGGCTTCTGGCGAATTCGGGTCGTCGCAAACTGGCGGGAAGCGGGGGCGGAGCAGGAATGGGCGGTGTCGCACTTGGTCTATCAGCCGTGAGAATGCTGGTCTCACGCGAAGGCGCGAAGGCGCGAAGGTTGGAGGGCGTCGAATTGCCTGGTCACGAGGGGCGGGGAAGTGGCAGCAATTTTAGATTAGCTTTTCTGTGCGGCTCTTCGCCTCGGCGTGAGACCCAATCCCTTCTCGGCTTCACGGCTTCGCGTGAGAACCGACAGCGGGGCTTCACGCTGGTGGAGGTGCTGGTCGCGATCGCGATTTTTATATTGTTGGCGGGCGGAATCTTTTCGGCGGTGTCGGTGACGACGACGGCATCGGCCGAGGTGTCCACGAGTCAGCTCGAGACGGCGCGGATGGATGCGTTCCAGACGTTTCTGAGAACGTTGTTTCTCAATCTTCCGGCGGAATCGGTGATGGAAGTGCGCATCCGGCAGGAGGCGGGGCGGGGAGACGTCGTCGAGTTGTTGATGTGGCCGGCTCCCGAGATCGCCGATTTCGGCAGCGGCGAGCGACCTTCGGACGGGTTGGCCGTGGCTGCACAGCCGGACGGCAACGGGAATTTTACAATTTCGCTCACGAATTTTGATGCTTCCGAAGAGCCCGCGCGACGCGACGCCGAGCTGATCGATTCGAACTGGCTGCCGATTCTGCCGGACATTCGGACGCTGCGGTGGCGATTCGGTCAGCAAAACGGAACGCCGTTGGTCGAAGAGTGGGGCGAGCCGAACGGGCGTCCGGCCATGGTCGATCTGGAACTCACGCGGCTGGATGGTTCCGTGATGCCGTTGGCTTTCTGGCTGCCGCCAACGGAAGAGGCGGATGAGCGAGGCGGGGGAGACGCGCCGAACGCGGGCGATGGTGGCGGCGATGATAATGACGAGGGGGATGAGCGGTGAGGGGAAGTGCGTTGGTCATCACCTTGTGGTGCGTTGCGATCCTCTCGATGATGATCGTGACCCTGGCGCGGGTGGTCGATTCGGACGTCGAGTCGTCGAGTCAGGCCACGCGTCGGTTCGAGGCGCGGCAGTTGGCGTTGACCGGGATCGCCTACGGGATGAACGCCGAGATCGAGCGGGGCGATCCGTTGTTTCGGCAGGAGCTCGAGGACGGGAGTGAACTCGAGGTGGCGGTGACGAGTGAGAGCGCACGAATCAACGTCAACTCGGTGCTCGGCGACGTGAACGACGAGACGCTGGACGCGGTGTTCGACGTCTGGGAGGTGCCGGAGGAGTTTTCGCGAGTGGCGGTGGATTCGTTGCGGGATTGGACGGACGAGAACGAGTTGCGCTCGCTGAATGGCGCGGAGGCCGAAGACCTGGTCGGACAGTCGGAATACTCGATCCCGGAGAATCGAGACTTTATCTCGGTGAGCGAAATGGAAAGAGTGCGGGGAGTGGACGCCGTAATCAGCAATCGACCGGATTGGGCCGAGATTTTTTCGGTGCACAGTGACGAGAAGATTGACGTTCAGGACGCGGGCTCCGACGTGTTGCGGGCCGTCAGCGGAATGTCGAGTGAGCAGGCGGACCTCCTGATCGAGACCCGAAACGGTCCGGATCTGGTGCCAATGACGGAAGACGATCTGATCTTCGAGAATCTGGATCAGGTGACTTCGGTGATCGGGCTGACCGAGAATCAACGGGCGCGGTTGACGTCGAAATTCGGGGTCGGTAGTGAGCCGACGCGGATCGAAAGCGCGGGGACGGTGGGCGGGGTCCGCTACGTGATCACGGTGATCGCGGACCGGGGCGGTGCCGGGGGATCCGGTGCGGGTGACGAGAATGAGGCACGGGCCGGGAGGCCGGGTGGTCAGGTGAAGGTCTTGAGTTGGGAAGAGGGATGAGTCGCGCGAAGAAAAAGCAACCCGCGGAGTTGATCCGGCGCTGGGGCGAGGTGTGGGAACGTTGGCAGTGGCCGGACGGAGCTGGCGGCGAACCGGGCTGGATCGAATCGGTCGAACGCGAGCCACAACCCCACGGAAAGCCGGCGACATTGGCGGTGCCCGCGCGGTTGGTGGTAGCGGCCCCGCTGTGGATCGATTCGGTCGAAAGCGAGATCGTCGAGGAGAGCGCTCGCCTGGAGCTCGACGTGCGCGGACTTCTCGTGAAGCGCCAGGCTGCCGGGGACGCGGTGTTAAGAGTGGTGGATTCGGTGGGGGAGCGGACGTTGGTGTTGGCCACCGTCTTTCCGCTGGCGTTGCCGGAGTCGATGCCGGCTGCGTTGTTCGACCGATACGACGCGAGTCCGTTTCTGCGACCGCTGCGTTCGGATGCGCTGACCGTCTGGCGGGAGGGAGACGATCTCGTAGCGGGGTTTACGCGGGGATCGAAGGTGGTTTACTGGGAATCGATCGGGTCGACCGACGACACTCGGGAGATCGCGGGGTGGTTGAATCTGGCGTGCCTTCAGCTGAGGGCGGAGGGGGTGATCGACTCGCAGTTGGAATTCGTGAACGAGCTGCCGGGCTTCAAGGAGGGTGTGCTGGCACTCCCGAACGGGGTGGTGGCGTCCGCGGCGCCGGTCGAGGAAGAGATCAAGCCGTCGCTCGCGAACGGGATCTTTCGCTGGCGTCCCCCGGTGGCGGTGGCGGCGGCGGCGGCGGCGGTGCGGTCCAAGCAGGTCCGGCAGCTCGGGCTGGCGCTGGCAGCAATCTACTGTGGGATCGCGCTGATCGTCGGTTTATACCTGGGATATCAACAATTCCGGACGGCGCGGATGCAAAGCGAGGCGGCGGCGTTGCAAGCGGAGGTGGGCGAGTTCGCGCCGATCTCGCGCGCTTGGCGGCGGGTCGGTGTCACGGCGATGCCGGAGTTTTTTCCGCTCGAGATTCTTCATCACGTCGTGAATCACCTTCCGGAGGATGGGATTCGGATGACGACCTTCGACGTCGAGGACGGGCGGGTGCTGGTGGAAGGGGAGGCCAATCCGCAGAGACTTACGTCGTCGTTCTTCGAGGCGGTTGACTCCGACCCCGAGCTGGTCGCGTTTTCCTGGAACATGCCGCAGCCGGACCTCCGCGCGGACGGGTCGGCGAAGTTCGAGGTGAGGGGAAATTTCAACCTTCCGAATCTGCCACGATGAGGGCGCTGAACAAGAACGAGCGGACGCTGGCACTGGCGTTGGGCGGGGCGGTGTTTCTGATCGCCAATTTGATGCTGTTTCAATGGGCGACGCGGCAGATGCGGGAGAATCGAGCTGAGCTGGCGGCGGCGCGGGCGGAGATCGGAACCGCGGAGCTGTTGATCGCCGAGCGCCCGAGTTGGGAGGCGCTGTCGCGGTGGATCGAGCAGCACCCGGTCGAGACGTATGCTGGCAGCGAGTCGAATTTGGCGTTTGCGGAGAGCGTGCAGCGAAGCGTCGAGGCCGCGGGGTTGTCGATCGAGTCGCAGAGTCTCCGCGAGGCCGAAATGGAAGGCGATCTGGTGATGGCCGGGCTCGAACTCGACGTCCGAGGTCCGTTGGCGGCAATGGTGAAGTGGCTCAACGATCTGCAAACGCCGGGGAGCTACGTGGGGATTGAGAAATTCACGTTGAAGCGGGCGGATGCCACCTCTACGATGAGGCTACAGTTGCAAGTGAGCAAAGTCTTCCGCGAAGTTCAGGTCGCGCAGGTGCCATGACTCGAATCCCTTCCAGCCTCGAGCGGTCCGCCGCGTTCACGATCGTGCTTTTTGTCGGCGCGGCTGCCTTCGTCCGCGCACAGGACGATCTTGGGCCCGATCCTGCCGTCGCGGTGGCTGCCGAAGGCGAGGTGTTTGCTCCGCCGGTCTATCCAATCGAGCGATACGAGCACATTTGGGAAAAATCGCCGTTCGTGGTCGAGACTCAGGTCATCGAACAATCGGAAGGGCTGGGGAAACGCTTTTCGTTGACCGGGCTCGGATCGGTCGGCGAAAAGCCGGTGGCTTTCTTGCTGGATAGGGGCTCGCTCGAGCGGTTCTCCGTGGCTCTGGACGAGGATCCCAAGAACGGGGTCGAGCTGGTATCGATCCAGTTGGACAGCGATCCCCGCGAATCGACGGCAACCATCCGCGTGGGAGCCGAACAGGCGGAGATCCAGTATGACCCGGCGGCCTTGATCGCGTCGGCTCCCTCGAACGCGGCGGTCCCGGCTCCGATGTCGCCGGCGTCGGCCGCAGCGGTCCCAACGATGCCGCAACCTCAAGCGGCCCCCACGCCCGTGTTGCAAAATCCCGCGTTACCGGCGACCCCGCCGTCTCAACCTGGCGCGGCCCGCATCATCAAGCGGCGCCAAATCAAGATGCCTCCGAAATGATTTTCTCCCTCCGAATTTTCCCAATCCACGCCGTGGTCGCGGCGATCGCGATGACCGCGTTCTCCGTGGCGGCCCAACAGGTCGAAAACCCGAACGAATTGGTGGAGCTGCAGTTTCCGAACAATCCGGTGCAGGACGTGCTGGATTACTACCAGCGACTGACCGGGAAGCAGTTAATCCGAGACAGCAATCTGAGTGGGTCGGCGCTGACGATCACGGCTCCGGGACGGATCACGAAGTCCGAGGCGATCGCGATGATCGAGTCCGCGCTGACGTTGAACAATTATCAGCTCGTCGACGTGGACGCGAATACGGTCAAAATTCTCGGAACAACCAAGTCGGCGCGGAGTGAATCGGTGCAGCTTTACACCTCGCCGGAACAGCTTCCGGTGACGGATCAGATCGTGAGCTACTTCATGCCATTTCGGTATTTGAAGGCTGACGAAGCGAAGACGCTCTTCGAGCAATACGTGACGGTGCGGCCCGTGCAGGGGAGTATCGTGGCGGTGCCGAGCGTGAACGCGTTGCTCATCACGGAAAACGTTCCGTTGGTCCGGCGATTAATTGCGCTTCAGCGGGTGATCGACGTGCAGGGATCGAGGAGCGTGACGGAATTTTTCACGCTGACTCGCGCGGACGCCGAGCGGGTGGCGGAGATTCTGGAGAAGGTCTTCGAGCAAGATGCGCAGGGAACGGGAGCAACTCCGCAGCCGCAGCGGGTGGAACGCCGGACGCCGGACGGGCAAGTCGAAGCCGTGCCGGACGCGGACGTCGCACAGGCTTTTGCCACGGCGTTGCCCTTGAAGATCAAGATCGTCCCGGATCTCCGCACGAACCGTGTGATGGTCGTGGCACCCGAGACGCAGATGGCTTACATTCGGGAGATCGTCAACACGCTCGATCAGGCGGTCGGGGCGGAGGCGCCCTTGCTTTACGTGCTGCGATTTGCGAATGCGGGTGAGGTCTTGCCGGTGCTCGCCAATCTACTGGCCGAGCCGGACGCCGAGTCGCAGGAATCGGCCGACCTGCCAGACGGTGCGGGGCAGGGGAGCTTCAACAACGACAGCGGCGGAGGCGGGGGTGACTTCTCTGGGAGCGGGGGCGGCGTGGGGTCGAAGCCGGACCTGTTGCGCGAGCCGGCGGACAACACCGCTCCGAAGAGCATTGTGGTGGGAAAGACGAAAATCATCGCGGATCAAAGTTCGAATCAGATCATCGTTTACGGTCCGCCGGAGAGTCAGTTGCGCGCCGAGAGTCTGCTGACCATGCTGGATCAGCGTCCGGTGCAGATCTATCTGGCGGTGGTGATCGGGCAGTTGACGCTGGGTGACGGCGTGACCTTCGGCGTCGACTATCTGATGCGTTTTGGCGACGTGCGGATTCTCGGTCAGGGCGGAACGGCTGGCATTGGCAACCTGTTAGCGAACCGAAACGCGTCGATCGACATCCTGCCGGACACGGACGATCTCGTGAACACGGCGGTGGGCGCGGCGACACGGGCTTTGCCGGTGGTATCGGGGTTGTCGGTCTTCGGGAGTATTGCGGATTCGGTCGACATTTTCGCGCAGGCGCTTTCCGAAACGAATCACTTCGAGGTGATCTCGCGACCGGTTGTTTACACGCTGAACAACAAGAAGGCGGTGATCAGCAGCGGTCAGCAGGTGCCGGTGCCGACGAGCTCATTGACCTCGCTGGACAGTTCGGTCAACAACTCGACGGCGGTGCAATCGAACGTCGATTTCAAGGACGTCGTTCTCAAATTGGAAGTGATCCCGCTGGTGAACTCGCCGAACGAGGTGACGCTCAAGATTGCTCAGCAGAATGACAACGTGCAGGGGTTCACACCGATTGGCGGGAACGATGTCCCGATCATCGCAACGCAGGAATTGCGGACAACGGTGACGGTGCCGAATCGCCATACCATCATTTTGGGTGGGCTAATTACGGAAGAAGATACGTTCACAAAATCCGGGATTCCCTACCTGAAGGACATTCCTTACGTCGGCTCGTTATTCGGAACGACTCGGAAGGATAAGGATCGGCGGGAGCTGATCGTGATGATCCAGCCGTTCATCATCAACGGACCGGGTGACGTGGAAGCGGTGCAACACATCGAAAGGGCGAATCTGAATTTCGACGCGGGCCTGTTCGATTCGCCAGCCCCGATCGAAGTGCGGAAGGGCGTGTTGCCGGAGAGTCCCTTCGGCGAACGATACCTCGGTCCGGTGCCGGATCTGTTGCCGTGAGGATGAGGCGAAGCTGGCGATTGGCAAAGACTCGCGCGGGTGCGCTCGGGGCCGGAGGGTCCGATTTGATCGGGGGTTGGGCGTGACGGCTTTGGCGTTCATTGCGGAATCTTTGGCTGAGGCTGGGAGCGGAGTCACCGATGGGGTGCTCGATCAGGCGGAATCGGCTTTACGGGGCCAGCGGTCGGCGGTGCGGGCGGCGCTGGACAGCGACTCGGTGGCGGAGGAACAATTTCTGCGCGCGCTCGCTGAGCGGATGGGGATCGAATGGATGGAGCCGCCGGCGGAGTCGGGTGCGGAGTTTGCCGAAGGTTTTCCGGCGCGGCTGGCGTTGCGCTACCACTTGGTTCCGATGGTGCTGGATCCCGGGGAGATTACGCTGGCGGGATACGATCCGCTGGACCATCTGGCGCGGGCGGCGGTGCGGCAGCAGTTTCCGCAGCGCGTGAAGTTTTTAATGACGACGCGGAAATTCGTCGTTGCCGCGCTGCGTGAGCACTACGGCGTCGGCGCGGAGACGTTCGAGGAATTGCTCGAGGATCGCGAGGAGGGCGAGACGGACGGCGGGTCGGACGAGGAGGTCAACATTCTCGACAGCGACGACTCGGAGGCGTCGGTGATGAAGTTTGTGAACCAGATTCTCCGGGAGGCGCTGGATCAGCAGGCAACGGACATTCACGTCGAGCCGCTGGGCACGGATCTGCGGATTCGGTATCGGATCGACGGGATTTTGCACGAGGTGCCGGTGCCGCCGAACATCAAGGTTCTGCAGGCTTCGGTGCTGTCGCGAATCAAGATCATGGCGAACCTCGACATCGCCGAGCGGCGGATTCCGCAGGATGGTCGTATTCAGCTCGAGTTGGGCGGGGTGCCGATCGACGTTCGTGTGGCGTGCATTCCGTCGGTAACCGGGGAGACGATCAGTTTGCGGCTGCTGGGGCAGGAGAAGTTCGACTTCGCGCGGCTGGGATTGGATCGAGATTCCGAGGCGAAGATTCTGGATTTTTTAGCGATGCCGAACGGGATCGTGCTGGTGACGGGGCCGACGGGCTGCGGGAAGTCGACGAGCCTTTACACCTTTCTGTCGTCGCTGAATACGAAAGAGCGGCGGATTGTGACCATCGAGGATCCGGTCGAACACAAGCTTTCGGGAGTGATCCAGATCGCGGTGCGGCCGGAGATCGACCTGACGTTTGCCCGGGCGCTGCGAAGTGTGCTGCGCGGTGATCCGAACGTGATCATGGTCGGTGAGATGCGTGACTTGGAAACGGCGGAAATCGCCGTGCGGGCAGCGCTGACGGGCCACTTGGTTTTCAGCACGCTGCACACGAATGATTCCGTGGGCGGGATCACTCGTCTGATCGACATGGGGGTGGAGCCTTTCCTGATCGGGTCTTCGGTGCGCGCGTTCATCGCTCAGCGGCTGGTGAGGCGGCTGTGCCCGGATTGCCGGACGCCGGAGAGCCATCCGATCGGGAATTTGAAGCGGATCGGATTCCCAACGAACCGGGAGGGGACGATCTACGGACCGAAGGGGTGCGACCGCTGCCGTTTCACGGGATACCGCGGGCGAACGGCGCTTTACGAGATCTGCGTGCTGACGCAGGAGATGCAGGAATTGGTCCAGCACCGGGCGTCGGGTCCGGCGTTGCGGGAACTGGCGATGAAACAGGGGATGATTCCGCTGCGCAACTATGGCTGGAACCGGGTGCTTGAGGGGATGACATCCGTCGAGGAGGTGCTGCGCGTCACGTCGGCGGAACTCGACGTGCTGGACGAATAGAAGGATGAAACCACGGATTGCACGGATTGCACGGATGACAGGGATGGAGATCCGGTCCCGGCTGCCATCGAATTGACGGAGCGATGGCGAGTTTTCGATTCAAAGCAACGACGGCGGCGGGCGCGGTCGAGACGGGGGAGATCGACGCGCGGACGAAGGCGGAGGCCTACAAGGCGATCATGGGTCGGAAGCTGCGTCCGGTGTCGATCGCGCCGTTGGACGAGGCGGGAGGAGCGGTCGCCGGGACGGCGGGGGAACCGGTCAAAGCCGAGGGGATGGTGCGGCGGCTCCCGGCGAATCAAGTGCTGCTCTTTACGGAGGAGCTCTCGGAATTGCTGGAGGCGGGGTTGCAGCTCGAGCCGGCGCTGAAGGTGATCGAGACTCGGAAGGAGCGTTCGCCGCTGAAGGTGATCGGGGCCACGCTGCGGCAGCAGGTGAGGGACGGGGTGAGTTTCTCGAACGCGTTGCGGAGCTGTGGCGATTGTTTCTCGGACTTGTTTTGCAGTATGGTCGCGGCGGGCGAGACGGCGGGGGCGCTGCCGAAGATCCTGCGGCGGCAGGCGGAGTATTTCGCGATCATGACGGACCTGCGAAAGCGGATCACGATGGCGCTGGTCTATCCGAGCATCGTGTTTTCGGCGGGCGTGCTGCTCCTGATTATTTTCATGACGTTTTTGCTGCCGCAACTGACGGTGCTGCTGAGTAAGACGGGGAAGGAGTTGCCGCTGATGACTCGGATGCTGGTGGGCACGAGTGAATTTTTCGGAAGCTACTGGTGGGCGGTAATTTTGCTGCTGGTCGGTCTGGGTATGGCGTTCACGGCGTGGCGTCGAACGCCGGAGGGTCGGATGACTTGGGACCGGGTGAAACTGGATCTGCCGTTGGTCGGGCCGGTGCTGCGGGTGCAGTTTCTCGCGGAGTTCTCGCAGACCTTGTCGACGTTGGTTTCGAACGGCGTGATTTTATTGAACGCGCTGACGTTGCTGCAACGGGCGACGGCGAACGTTTATCTGAAGGGGATTCTGGGGAAGATGGTGGACCGGGTGGGCGAGGGAAGCTCGCTGTCGGCGGCGTTGCGGCACGCGCCGTTCTTTCCGGCGGTGCTGATCGACATCATGAACGTCGGTGAGCAGACGGGAGATCTGGCCGGGGCGTTGCAGCGGAGTGCGACGAGATACGACAAGGAGTTCACGAACCGGATTCAGCACATGACGACGTTGATCCAGCCGTTGACGATTTTGGTGGTCGCGTTGTTCGTCGGGCTGGTGGCGTATTCGATGATTACCGGAATTCTCACTTCGGTGTCGGGGTTGCGGACGAGGTAGGGAGCGGAGTTTTTAGTTTTCAGCTTTCAGCTCGGTGAGCTGGTAGCGGCGGGAGTCTTTGGTGTCGGACCAGCGGTAGATGGTGGGGCGGGCGAGGCGGAGCGGGGTTTCGTCCCGGGGACGGGAATCGATCCACGCGAGCGCGAGGTCGCGCTCGTCGTTGGTGATTCGGCGGTCGGGTCGGGCGAGCGTGATGTGCGGGACGGGGGCGCGAGGATCGAGCTGGGCGCCGACTTCGCGGCAGAGGCGGGGGCGCCACTTCGCGATTTGTTTTTCGAGCTCGAGGCGTCCGGTATCGATCGTGGCAACGAGTTCGGAGAAGCGGCGGGGCTGGGGAAGGGCAAGGAAGGGGCCGGGCGTGACGTCGACGCCCGTGGGGGGGAGTCCGCGCAGGATGCCGGCGAGTTTCTTTTCGGCGGCGTCGGTGTGGGTGGCGAGGAAGGCCAGGGTGACGTGGAGGTCGGCGGGGTCGAGGAAGGTGACGCCGACGGGGGCATCGGCGGCGAGGGCGGTGAGCCATTCGGTGGCGTTTTCGACGGGCCAAGCGACGAACCAATTGCGAGACATGGAAATTGAATAGGCACCCGGTCGGCTTTTGGGAATGGTGGTGTGCATGAATCTGGACGCGGCAAAGTTCGAGAAGCTCGGAAAATTTTACCTCGGACGTTCCTGGGACGTGGAGTCGGGGGAGGCGGTCGACGAGCCCTTGCTCTACGACGCGAAGGATCTGGTGACGCACGCGGTGTGCGTGGGGATGACGGGGAGCGGGAAGACGGGCTTGTGCGTGGGGCTGCTGGAGGAGGCGGCGATCGACGGGATCCCGGCGCTGGTGATCGATCCGAAGGGGGATCTGACGAATCTGGCACTGCAGTTTCCGGAGTTGTCGGCGGCGGAGTTCGCGCCGTGGGTGAACGGGGACGCGGCGGCGGTCGCGCAGAAGTGGAAAGATGGTCTAGGCGAGTGGGGGCAGGACGGGGAGCGCGTGCGGCGGCTGCGGGACGCGGCGGAGGTGCGGATCTACACGCCGGGCAGTCAGGCCGGGACGCCGCTGTCGATCCTGGCGGCCTTTGACCCCCCGGCGCAGTCCGTGCGCGACGACGCGGAGACGTTCGCCGACGCGATTCAGACGGCGGCAACGAGTTTGCTGGGACTCGTGGGGATCAAGTCGGACGGGGGGCGGAGTCGGGAGCTGACGCTGGTCGCGGCGATCCTGCAGCACGAGTGGAGGGCAGGTCGGGGGGTGCCGCTGCCGGATCTCGTGCGATTGGTGCAGAAGCCACCTTTCGCGAAAGTCGGGGTGCTCGACGTCGATGGGTTCTATCCCGAGAAGGATCGGTTCGATCTGGTGTTGGCTTTGAACAATTTTCTAGCTTCACCGGGATTTTCCGGATGGACGCAGGGTGAGCCGTTGGACGTGGCGTCGCTTTTGCACACGCCGGAGGGGAAGCCGCGATTAGCGGTGCTGTCGATCGCGCACCTCAGTGAGGCGGAGCGGATGTTTTTCGTTTCGCTGCTGCTGAACGCGGTGGTGGCTTGGGTGCGGACGCAGGGGGGGACGACGAGTTTGCGGGCGTTGCTGTATCTGGACGAAGTGTTCGGGTATCTGCCGCCGGTGGCGGATCCGCCGTCGAAGCGGCCGTTGCTGACGCTGCTGAAACAGGCGCGGGCGCAGGGGCTGGGGGTGGTGCTGGCGACGCAGAATCCGGCGGATTTAGATTACAAGGCACTGTCGAACGCGGGGACGTGGTTCGTGGGTAAGCTTCAGACGGAGCGGGACCGGGATCGGCTGATGGAAGGGCTGCGATCCATCGAGGGTGATGAGCGGTTGCCGGCAATGCTGGCGTCGCTGGGATCGCGGAGGTTTTTGCTGAACAACGTGCACGAGGATGGGCCGGTCGTGTTCGAAACGCGGTGGGCGTTGTCTTACCTGGCGGGGCCGTTGACGCGGGAGCAGATCCGAGTATTGGCCGGAGCGGACCGACCGGAGCGGTCGGAGAAAAGTCCGGCGTTATCGGCCGGTGGCGGCCGGCAGCCGGTGATCGAAGGGGTTGACCAAGTGTGCGAGCGGGCCGGGGCGGGCGCGGAGCTGGGCGCCCGGCTGCTGGTCGTGGCGACGGTTCGCTACCGGGATCGGAAGCTGGACGTGGATATCTCGCAAGACGGTGCGTGGGTGCTGCCCGTTCCAGGTGGGATGGAGGGGCTGGACTGGACGGAGGCGAAGGAGGTGCGGTTGGAAGAATTCGCGGAGGCGATCCCGGGCGGGGCGAGCTTTGGCGAGGTGACGGGCGAAGGCCGGCAGAGCGCGAATTACCGGGAGTGGAAGCGGGAGGCGAAAGAGCGGGTGGTCGAGAATTGCACGCTGGCTTTGCTGAGCTGTGAAGCGGTCGGCGTGGCAGCGGAACCGGGGGAATCTGAAGGGGAATTTCGGGTGCGATTAGCTCACGCGCTGCGGGAAGAGCGGGACGAACGGATCGAGGAACTGCGCGCGAAATTTGAGAAGGCACGGGGCTCGCTTGAAACCAAGATCGAGCGGGCGCGGGACGCGGTCGAGCGGGAGGAGGCGCAGGTCGGGCAGGCGCGGATGCAGGCGGCGCTGTCGTTTGGCTCGACGCTGCTGTCGGCGTTTCTCGGGCGGAAGGCGGTGAGTCGCTCGACACTCGGACGGGCGACGACTGCGGCGAGGGGCGTCGGGCGTTCGTTCAAGGAAGCCGGGGAGGCGGATCGGGCGCGGGAGAAGCTGGTTGAGCTCGAGGCTGAGGTTGGAGAGTTGGCGATGGCCTTCGAGGGGGAATTGGCGGAAATGGAGGTGAAATGCGATCCACTGACGGTGGAATTGAAAAAAATCGAAGTCGGAGCGCTGAAGACCGGGACGAGCGTGCGTCGGGTAGCGCTGGCGTGGATCGTCTTGGTATGAATCCCGATGCGATCCTGCCGGGGGACGCACGTGGCTCCTAGGCGGGAGGCAGCTCGACTAATTCCTGTTTGACCGCAAGGGCGATTAACCCCGCCGTGCTTTCGCTCCCGAGCTTCCCTTTGATGGCAACAATGTGGTGCTGTACTGTTTTAGAGGAAATGCCGAGTTCTGCGCTCACGACCTTCTGCAGTTCCCCGCGCGCCAGCCTCTCCAAGACTTCCTTCTCGACCGAGCTGAGGGCAGCGTATGGCTCCGGTGCCTCTCGGACACGCCGCTTAATTTTCGCGCAATGTGGGCTGACGAAGTGGCCTCCGGAGAGCACCGAGATTAGGCAATGTTGGAAAGATGCGAGGGAATCTCGGCGATGGACGAGCCCGTCAACTTCGAACGGGAGCGGGTCCTCCAGACGGCGGCGAGGCCGATCAGTCGTCGCGATCTCAATGATTTTGGCTGCATTTTGAACTCTTTCCAGATAGCAGCGGATTTCGGAACGACACTCTCTAGCAAACGGTGAGGTCGCAATAATCAAGTCGGGTGAATCGGTGGTGATAACCGCGTCGACCGTCACCGGGTCGTTCTCTACCGGCATGACGCTCACCTCTGGGTGATTCGTCTCCAAAAACTGAGCGAGGAGTTCTGCCACCTTAAGATCGAAATCGAGAATGAGAACCTGGATTGCGTGACTCCGAGGTGATTGTTCAGAGAGCGGGTGCATTGTTAGTAACGGTAAAGATTGCAGGCAGGTAATCGGACGGCGACCCCCTATGCAATCAATTTACACAAAGTGGAGTAAGTGACGGTTGGCTGGAGTGCTTCGACTCTCGCGCTGGTGATGACAAGGGTTTTTATCGGTCAGCACATGTGTCCACCTTCGCCCACATCTTGCAATGGGCGTGTCGTAAACTCTCCACGAGCTGTCCATAGCTGCAGCTTTCCAAAGCTGGATTTAGTCGACGAGTATCCGGCTCATGCAACGACTCTCGCATCCGGCGAAATTCAAGATCTTCATCGTGATCGCGCTGACGCTCTTCCCGTTCGCCCGCGCTGCGGCTCTGGATTGGACGTTTGCTCCGCAGAGGGCGGGCCGAGCGCTCATTGAAGGCGGCTGGACTCAAGAGTTCGTGATGGACGGCGTGAAAGCGACGCCTGAGTTCCAGTTCCCGCTTCAAATCGTTTACCTTTCCACCCGAGAAGACGAGGGAATCTTCGGTCCGCAGTGGTTCTGTCCCCAACTCGAGAGTGCGGTCATACCGAGGGAGCGCGGGGCTTTCGTCTGGCAGATGCCCTCCGGGGGGGCGATGCCATTCTTTGATAATCGCGACCTCCGGTGCTACACTAACCCGAGTGGAGAATGGCACGCTGATGTGGTGGGCCGACGGGTGGTCATCTCGAATCGAGAGGGGTGGAAGTATCTTTATAAATCCGGGAAGATCATGGCAGTCGTGTCGCCGACGGATCGGGTTCTCAACTTTAAATACAACGGGAGCGATTTGACCACGGTCGAGCTTCGCGACGCCCGCGGTGGCGCGACGATGAAATTGATCGACCTGTCGGGGCCGGAGCAAAACCGGAAAGAGACGGAGCAAAACCGGAATAGGAGACGGTTCAAAACCGGACTGGGGTGTTGGAAACAGCGCGGGAAGCGCCTCGGAGGAGGCCGGAGCGTAGCGGAGGCCGACGGAGAGGCGCTTCCCGCGCTGGCGCGCTTGGTGGGTGGATGGCGTTCGAGAACCCTTCGTAGCAGAAGGCAGCTTTGCTTTCTTGGGCGTCTGGCTTGGATGATGATCCCGCGATGAAAAAAAGCAGTTAGCCCACCGTCATCCCGCCGGATTCGTTCGACGCACGCTCGAAGACTTCAACGCAGGCACCCTCGACGCGGTCACGGCAGCTGCGCATCTGGGAGTGAGCCGCTCCCGGCTCTACGAAATGCGCGGAGTCTTCCTGTCGGAGCGCGCCAACTACGGGCCGAAGACCAGCGGGGGAGACCGATTGGGGGACTGGCCAGCCAAGACGCGATGCCTGCTCGAGGAGTTCCTTCCCCTTCAAAATCCGCCCAACTACCAGCTCGTTGCCGACGAACTCGAGCGCCTCTGCGGGTTTCGCCGGGCGCGCTCCACGGTCGAGGCCCACGTCAAAGCGCACTACGCGCATCTGGTGCCCGCTGCGGCCCGCAAACCCCGGGTTTACCGACGCTTCCGCCGCGAGCACATCGGAGAGCTTTGGCAACACGACAGCTCCATCCACCAGTGGTGGCCGGCCAGTTCCAAGCAGACCCTCCTACTCACCGTGGACGACGCCTCCGGACTCAATCTGGCGGGCCGTTTCGTCGGATCGGACACCACTTGGAATCACTTCGAGCACTTCCGCGAAGCCTTCACCCGCTGGGGGCTTCCCGAGATCCTCTACACCGACGGCCTGAGCCTCTTCGGACCGAGTTCCACCGACGACCATAGCGATCCCAAAAGCGAGTTCCAACGAGCCATGCTGGGACTGGGTTCCGCCCACCTCGTGGCTCCCACCCCTCAGGCCAAGGGCAAGATCGAGCGGTGCTTTGGCACCTTCCAGCGACGCCTGGTCGCCTTGCTCGCACACGCCCGCGCCACAACTTGGGCGCAAGCCGACGCCATCCTCCAGATGGAGATCGAGCGACAGAACCTCAAGCTCAACCGCTCGTCCGGCAAAATTCCCCTCGAAGTCTGGGAAATCCAGTCACTCCGTGGCCGCGGTCGCCTGCGTCCTTCTCCGCCTCCCGCCCTACTCGATCTGCACCTCTCACTCCGCCTCTCCCGACGCGTGAACAACGACCACACCGTCGATTTTGAAGGCCGTAACTACGAGATCTCATCCACCCTCCGCAAGCGCATCACCATCGTCCATCATCCGTCCCGTCAATTTTGGGTCGTCGAGAATCCCCCAAAAGACGTGTGGCCCTCTATTTTAGCCCACTACAGCCTCTGAACACCTGTCCGGTTTTGCTCCGGCAAGAAATCCGGTTTTGCTCCGTCGCCGACAATGAAATTGATCGACCTTGCGTTCGATAATCGAAAGAAGTTGCGTGCAATCAGCGTTTTGGGCAAGACGCATCAGTTTTCCTATCTACCTGAAGCGACGAGGGCGTTGATGGCGTGGAAGCGTCCGGATGGCGAGATTGCGCGTTTTCGATACGAGGCTCCTGGGGTGCTGAGTCGTTTCAAGATCGGAGATCACCCGCCAGTGGAATTGAAAATGCGATACGTGAGCCCGAAGGAGGGTGGGCGCGATCAGATGGGAAAGGTGGCCAAGCGCGATATTGCGAATTACTGGCTCGAGCAGGACGATCAATTTCAATACACCTACGGGGGAAAGTCTGGGCGGAATCCCCGACCGGACCAAATCACCTTGACCGACGAGGCGGGAATCAAGCAGAAGGTGGATTTTGCTGCTAGCCGAGGCTTGTTGACGGCGGACTCAACGAGTGGAGTCGGCGAAAAATTCTACTATTACCGAGCTCCGGGACAGCGCTACAACGGGAAGCTCCGCCGGGTTGAACGCGACGGCAAGATCCAGATTGAGTATCGTTACGACCGAAAGACGGGGCTTCTTTCGCAGATCCTCGATGAGAACGGCGAGGCGACATTTTTCGAGTATCCAAAGGTCGACGGAGGAGGCGGAACCACCAAAGATGGCTGGGACATCAAACCGGTTCGTATTCGGCGGGGAGATTGGCGAAGCAGCAAAATCGTCGCGGAGTATCGCTACGACGAAGAGTGGCGGTTGACTGGCTCAAAAGACGAAACGGGACGTATCACCAAGTTTGCGTTTACTCCTCGAGGTGATCTCGCTGCCGTTGACGAAGCCGGAGCGGAAAAAACGCTGTTTACCTACGACGCATTCGGGCGGATCACCTCGGTCGCAAGAGGGGAGCAGAAGGAGACAGTTGAGTTCGACGGTTTTGGGCGGGTAGCTGCGCGGACGGGTGTCGACGGCGCGGAGGTGACGTTCGAACGAGACGAGCGGGGCAACGTCGAGCGCGTTCTTCGCGACGGTGAACTCCTTGTTGAAAACGTTTACGACGAGAAGGGGCGACCAACAGGCGAAATTGACCCGCTCGGGCGCGAGCGGAAGATTGAACGAGATGCCATCGGAAACGTGACCGCCGAGATCGAACCAAACGGGACGATCACCCGCTACGAGTATGACGCCAAGCGCCGCCGGACGGCCCAGATCGACGGCAATGGGAATCGCATCGAGTTTACCTACGACGCGGCAGGCCGCCTGGTCGAGCAGACGAATCCCATCGGCGGTCGGCTGACGTGGAAATACGATCCGGCGGGCAAACTGATCGAGCGCACGAACGGCGAGCAGACGATCCGCTACGCTCACGACAAGAATGGAAAACTCTCCTCAATCGACTATGGGGCGGGGCAGACGATCCAATACCAATACGACAAAGAGGGGCGGATCACGACGGCGTCGACGCCGACAACGAGTTTCGAATCCACCTACGATGACGAGGGACGGGTGGAAATCACGCGTGCCCTGCGTAAAACCGGCGACGGAGGCGTCGACGAGCAACTCCTCCGCTATCGGTTCGACGATCGTGGACGCCGCACCGGACTCCTCCTCGCGGAATTGGTTCCCGCCGTTCCATCGAATGGCGCAAAAATTGGGAAAGAAGCTGGCTACAACGTGCTGGCGCAGGTCGACTACACCTACGATGGGATCGGTCGACTGACCGCGATCACTTGCAATGGCCTGCCGATCACCTCTTACGGGTATGATTCGTTGGGCCGGGTCATCAGTAAGCAATATGGCAACGGCATCAATGCCGCGATCAGCTACGACGCGAGGAGTCGCCTCGGGACGACCACGTTCACCGGCGGACCGTTCAGCGACGCCCCGACGGTCCTCGCCTACGAGTGGGACGCCGCGAACCAAGTCACCCGTCGCGCGTGGAATGGAGAGACCCAACGATACGAATACGACCAATCAGGCCAACTCCTGAAGGTGATCGACGACGGGAAAGACTCGATCCTCGAACAATACGCCTACGACAAAGCGGGCAACATGCTCGAGAAAACGGTCGACGGCACGAAGACAGCGATGACCTACAACGCGGCTAATCAACTCACGACGGTAAATTCCGCTTCCCAGCCGATCCCCTACGATTACGACCGGGCCGGACGCATGCTCGGAGCGCAGGGTGGAGCCCGCAGCGCCTACGGCTGGCTCGACAAAGTGGTGGAACTCACGACCGAAGACGGACGCAAGCTCGGCTACGAATACTGGCCCGATGGGCAGTTGGCGGCGAAAAGAAATCTATCCGCAGATGACGCAGAGAGCGGAGATGGGATTCAGAAAGTTGCCACTCGATCAACCACCAACAAAAAGCCATCACCTCTCCCTGAGACATTTCTCTGGGACGGCCTCGCCCTGCTCCGGCGGGGCAACACGATCACGGTCAACGAACCTCACCCAAGCGGAGGTGCCGTGATAGCCAGCTTCCCAGTCGGCAGGACCGACGAGATGACCTACTACCTCAACGACATGCTCGGCACGACGCTTGGCGATGTAAACGGCAATGCCATCCGCTATGCCCGTTTATCCGCTTTCGGCCAGCAACTCGGATGGCCAAACATTCCCCAGCCCTCAACAATTGCACCTCCCAGCACTGCTCCCGATTCTTCACAGAACCAAGTAATCCAAAACCAACCACCTACACCTTGAAAATATATCATCACCTCATCGCAACCGCCTGAGGTGGTGCTGAAAATGCGGACACGGGATAGACCAAGAAAAAGCCGTGAACGAAAAACCAAGAGAAACGAACAAGGGGCGACGATTTGACGAAGAGTTCAAACGAAGCGCCGTGGAAATGCTGGAAAGCGGAACGCGAAGCGCGACACAACTAGCGCTTGAGCTGGGGATCTCGACGTGGAGCCTGGGCAGGTGGAAGAAGCTTTACGGGAGAACCGCCGCCGGGACGGGTCCGGAGGGGGGAGGAGGACCCGTCCCGGCGGCGGGGCGGCCCCAGGACCTCGCCAGCGAGAACGCTCGCCTGAGAAGGGAACTGGAGTTCACCACCCGCCAACGAGACATTTTAAAAAAAGCCTGCGCCATTTTGGGTCAGGAACCGTGGAACGCTTTGCGCTGATCGAGACGATGGAAAAGAACAGCTTTACCCTCAAGGAGCTTTGCCTGGCTCTGGAAGTCAGTCGCAGCGGCTACTACGCCCACGGGAAAAAGACCGAAGGTCTGCGCCAGCGCGAAGACGCCGATCTGAGTGATCGGATCGAAGCGGCTTTCCACGAGAACCGCCGAACCTACGGGACCCGTCGGCTGCGCGTCGTCCTTGATCGAGAAGGGCAAGTCTGCGGGCGACGACGTATCTCGCGCTTGATGTCCCAGAAAGGACTATGTGCCTTGCGCAAGGGTCGTTATCGGCCCCGCACGACCGACAGCTGCCACCCTCATCCCATCGCCCCGAATCGGCTCTTGTCCGATACGACCAACACGACCTCGTCTACCCCTGGGCAGACATGGGTGGCTGACATCACCTACCTACCCACCGATGAAGGCTGGCATTATCTGGCTGCCGAAATGAACCTCGCTTCCCGTCGGATCGTTGGCTGGAAAACGGGATCAACCATGGAGAGCACCCTCGTCGAAAGCGCCTTCAGCCGCGCCGTCTTGCTCTCAGGAACTCGTCCACAACTCCACCATTCCGACCGCGGCAGCCAGTATGCTGCTGGGGCTTTCCGCTCCCTGCTCAACTCCCACGGCGTGACGCCGAGCATGAGCCGACGCGCCAACTGCTATGATAACGCCGCCATGGAGTCGTTCTGGTCCACTCTCAAAACCGAATGCTTCCACGCTGGCCCTCCGGCCACCCGAGCCCAAGCCGACGCGATGCTCTTCGACTACATCGAAACCTTCTACAATCCACGCCGACTCCATAGCTCCCTCGACTACCAATCACCCCTCGAATACGAAAACTCACTCAATAACCCAACAACCAAAACAGACTAACTTCCCCTGTCCACTTTTTCGGCTCCACTTCACGCCTTCGCGGTTAGTGTCTTAGTGTCGTCCCAAGCGAGCGCAGCGGGCGTGCCTGCTCCACTACTGGAATTCCAGAGCCAAGAACAGCTTCGAGCACATGTAACTACGGACGTGCAAGAGGCCAGTGCACATTCCAGTAGACACCAGACCAATCAGATGAGGGTGTATTTCACTGGGAAGGCCGCCGATCCAGACTCTGCCGACTATCTCTTTCTTTTTCGGAACTACAAACAAGAGCTGTCTCGTTGGAACGCTGCCGATCCAAGTGGATTTCCTGATGGACCGAATAATACCCTGTATATTAATAATTTATTTGGAAATGCTCTTGATCCAACCGGAAAGGCAATCACCCTCTACCGAAAACCTGTGGTCGGTGGACTCGGAGAAAGCTGGAACCATTCATACGTCTATTTCGATGTTCGCGATCCTGACGATAACTCGATTGAGGGAACAGTATCTGGGCAATGGAATCTCGGACCTCCTACCTTCGGAAACCTAGTTTCTAGGCCTGGCTCGGATATGGCGTCGGCAAGAAATGATGGTAAAAGTTTGGATTGGTCCACTGCGGGTTGGAGCGACGAATATTGTTTTTATTTGGATCTAATGGGAGCTCAGAACGCGTATGGAGATGACTTGGAATATAATGCGGATCCGGCAAGTTCGGCGGACACTGACTACAATTCTAACGGCTATATAGCCGGAATCTTAGATTTGTTAGGAATATCAACTGGCTACACGGCAAGCGTAGCACTCGGGTGGGATGTTCCAATTTCGGTTTCATATAGCCCTTCCCATAAAAACGATCAGAACCATTGTGAATAATCGATTTCACTGCTCGGCTTTCCGCGCCCGTTGGATCAATTGTCTGTTGGTTATCGGACTGTGCTCGGCTGCATTGTTTGCCCAAGTTGCTCCTGACGTAAATAATCCAAATACCTTGTTGAAACTTCGCAAAGAGCTGATTGATGCAGTGCCCGTGGGAACGAGGTTTGAAGATGTAACGAAATATCTCGATCGTTGGGCAGTGAGTTACAACGTCGTTGAAGATGCCATCACGATGAATCCAGAAAAAATGAAGCAAGAGCACCTACAACTCGCGATATTTGCGATAATGACTGCGGAGCCGGTCAAAGGAGAGAGGTTCTTGTCCGTTGAGACAAAAGCGTTTTTTCAGTTCAAAGATCGAAATCTGCTGGATATCTATGTTTCGCAGCTTGTAGCTGCGCCCTAAATTGTTGCCAAATCATAGGACCGCTGCCTCCTTGAGGTTTATCACACCAAAGCCCGTTGAAAGAGAGAGTTCTGCCGCGTCGCGGGCGGAAGCGGAAGGGGTCAGCCGATGAATTCTGATTACAGCAAAGAGATGAATTGGTCGCAAATCAGTGGATGGCGGTCGCCCGGAACAAGGAGTGGATTTGTGACATATCATCGGCTGACCCCATCCGAAAACGCGGTTGTCCTCTTTAGGCAAGCAACTTGGGCCCTCGCCCGTCCCTCAACCCGCAGTCCTCGCGCGTCCCGACGCCGCTCCCAACTTTTCACAGAATCAGCAAACCCAACACCAAAATACCACACCATGAAAATACATCACCACATCATCGTAGCCGCTCTCGCGGTCAATGCTATTGCTCTCGCTTCGGCAAGC
Organism: uncultured Verrucomicrobiae bacterium; assembly: GCA_963749035.1. GTDB lineage: Bacteria > Verrucomicrobiota > Verrucomicrobiia > Chthoniobacterales > JAATET01 > CAVVKW01. The sequence continues at coordinate 1,135,938 of CAVVKW010000004.1, read as the reverse complement.
GCAGCTGGTCTCCCAGCGCCTTTTCCAAAATTCCAAAGCGAGGAACAGCTTCGAAAGCAACTTCCAGTCGACAAGTCCAAGACCGTCTCCACCTCGAACGGAAAGAGGATCAGCGAATCGGAAGTGTATTTTACCGGCAAACCGACCGAGTCCGAGTCATCAGGATACCTTTTTCTTTTCCGTAGTTACGATCCGGCGTTATCTCGGTGGAATTCTACTGATCAGAGCGGATTTCCAGATGGCCCTAACAGTTATAGGTATTCGCCAATTCCGACAAGGGCAATCGACTATCAAGGGTTATACGCTATAGTCGTCTTGACTCGAACTTACCGGGAAGATTGCACATGGTATTATGAAGGTTCCCTAAATGATAGTCTGAACCCAGGTCAACAAGATTTTATTGCAAATACGGGCTATAACAACAAGTCACAAACAGCCGGTGACGAATACGGAAGATTTGGACCGTTGCCGGCAGGAACATATGATGTGCTGGCTAGGACGGATTGGGCTGTTGGTGATGATTATGGTAATGGAACTCCATCAATTACAGACCACGGTGAAACCCCTGGGGTAATCACAACGCCAGGCGGAACCAGGAGGACCAATCTCTACGTGCACGGATTGGGCGAGTCCGAAGGTTGTGTGGCAACCGATTTCGCGGATTCAATTGAAGCCGCTATGGAGGCAAATGTAAATTTCGGAGGAATGCAAATAAAGATAGTTGACGCTGGGAATCCCTATCCGTGCGAATAGAGGGGAAAAATCATGAATAAATTTTTGTTGATACTTTTGGGTTCTTTTCTAGTTGGAAATTCGATGCTCGCACGCCCGCTCGGGGTAGAGTTGCCACGGTATAATAGCATTTCGCTCGGGGGGAAAATTGGAGACAGGGTGTCGTTTGCCGTTTTCTTGGAGATGGAGAAAATAGATCGGATTAAAACAGTCGATTCGGTTTACTGGGGGCGCTCCTCGGATGAGTTTCAAAGTGTCATCAGAAAGTTTCTGGTTAATGTTAACAATGAAGTGATCGAAATTCCACCAGAGGCCTACACACACCTCTTAAATATTAATATTCCAAGGGGAGTGCAGGTATTCTGGGAGGCCGATCAATTAGTGATCCAGCTGAGCGGAGGCGATGGCGGCGCTAGCTATGTGTCACGATTGTTTTTGAGAGGCTCGCGGGTATTAAGACGGGAGATTTTTCGGGGGGCTCATAATGTGCAGAACAAGACGCCAGTAGATGTCTTGCCATTTTAGAAAGCATTTGGAAACGCAGGCAGCAAGAAGATTGAAGTCGATTTATCTGGCCGTTTGACCGTGCCGAACGGACAACTTTGCGTTTTTTACGAGTAGTGGACTTAGAGCGATAAAAATTGTTCCTTATCAAACGTGCCTGACCAACTCTCAATGGAAATCGGAGGAAATCGGGGTGGTATGAACCGAGGACATAGGTGACAGATTGACCGAGGACAAGGGCGACATTTCAGGGTGGTAAATGACCAGGAAAACGAGTCACCGATGGAACAAAAACAGAGATTTGTAAGCCTACTGAGGGGCGACCGCTTCACGATGGTCAAGTTATGCGAGAGCTTCGGCATATCGCGTAAGACGGGTCTCACAAGTGGAAGGCTCGATACGAGGCCCATGGGATGGTCGGACTCGTGGATCGAAGCCGAGCGCCGAAGACGGTCACGAGCAGGATGGAAGAGGCGGTGGAGCGGCTAATCGTAGCCGAGAAGCGGTTGCATCCGACGTGGGGACCAAAGAAGATCCAGCGAGTGCTCGAAGTGAAGCACGAACTGGATCGTATACCGGTGGTGAGCACGGTGGGAGAGGTTCTCAAGCGGCATGGGCTTGTGAAGGCGCGCAAGCGGCGAGGAGGACTCTTCACCGTGGAACGAGGAACGCTGCCGCCGCCCGAACGCAGTAATCACGTGCTCGGAGTGGACTACAAGGGATGGTTCCTACTGGGCGACGGCAAGCGTTGCGATGCTTTGACGGTGAGCGATCTGCACAGTCGATACCTGATGAAAGCGGAGGCGATGCCGGACATGACAGTGAGGTGGACGCAGCGAGAGTTCCGCAGTGTTTTCAAGCGCTACGGGCTACCCGAGATCATTCGCGTGGACAATGGCTCCCCGTTCGCGTCGATGGGACCGGCGGGATGGAGCCGATTGAGCGTTTGGTGGATCGGACTGGGTATCGAGGTGCAGTTCAGCCGCCCTGGCTGCCCGCAGGACAACGGCTGCCACGAACGGATGCATCGCACGATGAAGGCCGAATGCTGTCAGCCGGCAAGCGCGAACCGGTGGCGGAGAGTATTCAACGACGAGCGTCCGCACGAGGGGATCGGCATGAGGACACCGGCGCAAGTCTATCAACGCTCCGCGCGGCGTAGGCCGTAGGCCGGAGCGGCGCGGAGGGAGTCGAAGCTCGCTCCCCCAAGTCACCAAAAATAACGTTCTAAGTGTTACCCATGTGGTCGGTTGATCTTCAACCCATATTCCCGTTCATACCGATCGGCCACTTCATGACGATTGCTGATTTTATGAAGACGGACTCAGGCACAATGAGGGTTGGTAAAATTCGATAATAGGTGATATGAGTAGCACCGCGACAAAAATGGATGTTAATGAAGCACTCCGTCGTGAAGGCGTGACTGACCATATTTTCGAATGAGAAGCTCTACAGCCCTGTTGTTAGTTGCTGTCCTTATCCTTGTCTCTGCGTGGGCGAATGTCCTAGCTGAAAGCGCTGGATCAGAATCGTCTGTGCCGGAGGTAATCGAGGTTCGGGAATTCGTATTTGCGGCTCTAAGAGAACTCACTGGTGCGACGGAACTGGACTCCGTTACGGCAGTTGTTTTCCGAAGCGAAGCTGGCTTTGAGATTTTTGGTATCGAAAGTAGCTGGGTAGTGCAGAGGGGTGAGGAAGGTCTAATGCACAACGGTAGTGTCTTAGAGCCTGTCTGAAAACGAAAAAAGTGGGGGAATTACCTTGATTCCTGAGAACGGCAAGACGTTTGCCTTCTATCCGAAAGGGAATTCAAGCGATGCAATTCGCCGAATACCAGACAGATCTGACCGACTTTCAATGGGAAATCCTTCGTCCCCTGCTGCCAAAAAAGGCCCGGACGGGACGACCGCGGACGTGCCTTCGCCGGGTTGTCGACGCGGTGTTGTATATGACGAAGAGCGGGTGCCCTTGGCGGCTGCTACCAAAGGAGTTTCCATGTTGGAAAACGGTCTATCATCATTTTTGGGTCTGGTCGCGCTCCGGACTGCTGGAAACCCTCCATGCGTTTTTCCGAGAGAGTCTTCGCAAGTTAGCGGGCAAGAAGAAGCAGCCGAGCGCGGCAGTAATAGACAGCCAGACCGTTCGGGCGGCGGCTCATGGTGGCACCGTAGGCTACGATGCCGGGAAGAAGACCAAAGGACGCAAGCGCTTCCTCTGCGTGGACACATTAGGTCTGATTCTGGGCGTCTTCATCGCTCCCGCCGACACTCCCGAGCGAGCAGGAGCTATGGAACTGCTCAGGCCCGTGCTCAAGGAGCATCGGTTGAAAAAGATCTGGGCCGATGGAGGATTCACCGGGGAACCCTTCGCCAACTGGGTCCATACCGAAAGCGCAGATACCAGAGTGGAAATTATCCGCCGCTGCGACTCGACTCAGGGCTTCAAAGTCCTGCCTAAACGCTGGGTTGTCGAGCGCACCTTTGGTTGGCTGCACCACCAGCGCCGCCTCGTCCGCGACTACGAAAAAACAATCTCCAGTGCCAAAGCTTTCGTCTTTCTTGCCGCTATCCGAATCATGCTTAACCAATATTCGTAAACACCCGCGTTTTCAGACAGGCTCTTAATTCGGGAGGAGTCAGAAACTCGATGGAAGGTGTATGACATGCATATGCCGATTAGTAGCATAATGAGCGAATACATAGAGGTTTTGGTTCCTCGAATAACGAAATTTGAGTGCCGCTTGGAAATCGAAGATGTGGGGCATTTGGATGGGATCAGCCGATGACTTATGATTAGTGTAAAGGATTCTCTCCAGTTCTCCGAACCCGGAGGCAGAACTCTGCGTGTGAGATAACTGTTGTGCGTCGTGGTGAGAACTGAATACCGCTGCGTTGGGAAGTGTTTTCGTTGGACTCGACTGGGGGACGGGCGTTGAGTTGGCCATCCATCGTGACAGGCCGGATACCTATGCTCCCCATTTCACGACATCTTTTGAAGGAATCGTTCCGCCAGACCCCTTGGCTAGGGGAGTGGGTGTGATTGACCAGCGGGGGTATAACCGGGTGTTTCAGCTAGTCTCCAAAGCCTTTGTGGTGCCCGCGAAATGCGCCGCTTACGCGAGAGAGGCTGAGGCTGCCTGTGAAATCTGGCGCAATCCTAGTTCCGGTTGCGGTTCAGACGGGAGGATCTTCCAGAAAAATTAAAAATTCGCGTCGGGCTACGTCAATCTACAGACAACTTCACCGCGTAAGCTCGTGCGCGAGTTCGTTCCAAGCCCAGTCGACGCGGGTGCCGACGCCGGGGATGGTTTCGATGAGCGACTCGGGGGCGTGGGCTTTCCAGAAGAGGCTGCGGCGGTCGGGGTCAATTTCGGAGAGGTAAATTCGTTCGATGTTTCCGGTGCGAAGCAGTTCGGGGACGGCATCTTCAGGGATAACATCCGGGCAGAGCAGGGTGAGTGGGGCGGTGGGGAATTTCGCAGCGAATCCGACCGCGTTGCCGCTGAGAATGATTTTCGCGGGGTTCCGGTGAATTTTCGCGGTGGCGGAGATTTCAATGGCCGTGTTGGTTTCGATGGCGAGTTCGCGGAGAAGGTGGCCGTAGGTGGGACCGAGAACGGCTGGGTCGGGGACGATCCCGATGGGTAGGGATGATAATTCTCGGGGGCGGAGGAGGACGGTTTCGTTGGGGCCGAAGGTCTTTTGCAGTGGAGCGGTCGCAGAGAGGGCGAGGCCGACGGCGTAAAGAGCGAGGAGGAAGGTGGTGGTGATGGCGAGGTTGCGGATGGTTGGTGGGTGAATTTTGCGGTGGGTGGTGGCGGGATCTTTTTTCGGGTGAAGTGGTGGCTGCGCCACTGGGGTTGGACGGTCCGGCAGCTGCCGAACCGCTCCTCGATTGGCGATCGTGAGCCAAGTGGTGGCGATGAAGGCGAGGGTCGGGAGGATCCAGAGGGTGGGGGTTTCGATGGTGGTGCTGAAAATGGCGGCGGTGGCGAAGGCGAGGATGGTGGCGCGGAATCCGGTGATGACCGGGCGAGATCGCCGGTCGGAGGTTCGCGGGGCGGTCCAGCTCCACCAGGCGGCGAGAAGCAGGATGGTGAGGGCGAAGAGTGGCCAGCCGAATTCGACGAGTGGGGTGAGGTAACCGCTGACGAGGGTGCGGTAGCCAGCGTCGGAGCCGAGGGGTTGATACCATTGCATGTAGGCTTGGCCAGAGTTGCCGAGGCCGAACCCGAGGGGGCGGTCGGCGGCCATGGCGAGGGCAGCTGTCCAGAGGTCGAGGCGGTTGCCCACGGAGGCGTCGCCGCTGGTTATCGGGGTGAGGGATCGGGTGGCAAGGCCCGTGAATACGAGCGTCGATACGGCAATGACAAGGAGGATGCAGGCGGCGATGAGCCGGGCGCGCGTTGGGCGGGCGCCGGAGCGCCATTGGCGATATAGGATGTAGCCGAAGGCGGCAGCGGTGGCGACCAGACCACCACGGGAGTAGGTCAGGCAGAGGGCGGCGAAGGAGGCGAGGATGAGGAGACCGGCAGCCACCGAAGCGATGGAACGCCCCTTTCGCCAGCCCCAATCCCAGCTGATCCAAAGGATGGGTAGGAGGCAGGCGAAGAGAACGGCGGCTTTGTTCGGGTTGTCGAAGCCGAAAGACCAGCGGAGCGTGCCGTTGACGAGGTATTCGATCATGTCAGTTCGGGAATGATGGTAGTTGCCGGCTTGAAGCCGCCGGACGTTTGATCCTTCGTTTCCTTTGCTTCCTGTTGTTCAGAACGAATTGGCATCTCAGTTCTCCCGTCTCCAAATTTCGGCGACTTTTGGCGAGGGGAGACGGACTCGGGCATCTTCCGGGACGGTGGATCGTTCGGACCAATTGGTGGTCTCGTAGGTCTGGATGTCCCCGATGAGGGGGGCGTCGGGTTCGCCGGTGAGGTAGTTTTCGAGAAAAGTGGCGGCCATCCGGACGACGGTCGGAGTGGACTCGTGGCCGGTGGAGCGGTAGCCGCGCCAAACCCAGGGAGCGTCGAAAGCTTTGCTCTCGAGGAAGAAGGTGAGGGTGGCGTCGTATCGCGGATCGTCTTCTCCGCACATGATGAGTGCGGGGACCTCGGCGATGGCTTCGGTGGGTGAATCCCACCAAGCGGCGGAGTAGGCGACGAAGGCTCCGACTCGGTCGGGCCGCCAGAGCGCAAAGCGGTGGGCGAAGTGGGCACCTGCCGAGTGGCCGTAGAGATAGAATTGAGAGCAGTCAGCGTCGACCCTTTGTTTAATTTCGGCGATGGCGTCTAGAAGGACGTCGCCACTCCACAAATCGGGGTAGTAGTAGCCGGATCGCGATTGGATTTCCTCAATGGTCGCGTGGAAGGTTGGGGCGAGGAGAACGAGGCCGAAGCGGTCGGCGAATTGAGTCCAGAACTTGGTGAGTTGCGCCCGCCCGGAGCCGTTGTAGCCGGGGATGAGAACGAGAACCTTTGGGCGGTCCGCGTCGGGAGTCGGGTAGTAATAGTCGAAGGTGACGGTGCCTCCGGCGGCCTTCGGGCAGGAAATCTTCAGAGTTTGGCTTGCCGACTGACCCCCGTTTGCGAGAGCACCCAGAAGGTTGAGCGCGGCGAGGACTACTGGAACGAGAGCTCTTCCGCGGCGCCCGCGAATCGCCAGTTTTGCGGGTTTTATACTAAGTTTTTTCCAAAGTAGGATCCGGCACTGAATCCGCGTGCAGTTGCGCAGCTTGATCACTCTTCCGCCGGTGTTCCCCAGAGGCCTGCAATGACGTCAGACGGAATGAACGTCTGAGTGTCTTCTGGAACGTAAGCGCGACTCCCTTCGGTATTCGGGAAAAACCTCCAGTCCTGACTGTCTCCGATGAAGGGCATCGCCTCGGATTCTAGAGTGGGCTCAGGATAATCTCGCTCGTTCATGCTTTTGCGGCGTCCGAGCTCGCTTCGGGTCAATTCATCGTAGAATTCGAGAAATGCCTCCGTCAGCACTTCGACCCCGGGATCGCCTTCGTGTTTCATTCCAACGTATGAGCGGAAAATCGGTGCTGCCCCGACTTGGCGCAGTTGATCGACGAACTGTAGAGATGCATCGTAGCTCCCATCAGAATCGCCGATGGTCACGAGCCACGCGGGAGCACGGGATTTCTCGTTAGGCTCGTCAAACCAGCTCGAGGAATTCACGCCGACAGCGGTCACGCGCTCGGGTGCCCAAATGGCAAAGCGGTGCGCGAATTGGGCGCCTCCCGAAAGTCCCTGGACGAGTAGGCGTTCTGTGTCGACTGGGTATTTGCGGGCGACCTCCGTTAGCGCTTCCAGGACGGCCTTGCCGGAAAAGTGTTCCGGATAATAATAGGATTTTCTTCGGTCGCGAACGTCTTCGCGCTCCTGCTGAAAGGCCGGAATGAGGACAAACCAATCGCGCTTATCGGCAAGCTCCCTGATTGAGCTGAATCCATTTAGGAGCTTTAACGGGTCACCTTTGAAGACTGGGCAGACGAGGAGAAGGCGGTGAGGGATGTCACGCGGAGCCCGCTGGTATTTCGAGGGGATGCGCAAATAAAAAGGAACCTCGCGGTTCGATGGAGATGAGGTCCGTATCGTTATGATTTCGACATTGTCGGGAACTTTCCACGAGCGCAGGGTGGACGCGGTTGATTGGGCTCCCGACGTCGCCGCGAGCGCGGTAAAGACGAGACCGACGAGTGCGTAGAGGAGGTGGCTCTTTATCCGATTCACTCCGCGATGTTAGCGGAGGCCGAGACATTCGAGAAAGTGGAGATGGTGGTCAAAATCGACGCGCGGGGTGGCTGCAAGCGGACGGGCGTTGGCTGCGGATGGACAAGGAAATGGGCGCTAACGGAGTTAGAGGGCGTCGGGCGTTCCTTCAAGGAGGCCGGGGAGGCGGATCGGGCGCGCGAAAAAGTCGGTGAACTGGAAGCGGAGATGGAGGAGTCGGCGCTTGAGGTCGAAGTTTGGAGCGTTAAAGACTAGGACGTCGGTTCGGCAGGTCGTGTTGGGTCGTCAAGACGCTGAATGGTTTAGGTTGGATTCATCCTCGGTGATCGGCAGTATGGGCGGCGTCTTCTTCGTGTGATCTTTTCCCGCCCAAAAACCCAGTTGTCGCCCTTTCCTCTTTTCCGTTTCGCGCTGCTCTTCCTGCTCGCGGGTTTGGCCGCTGGCTATTCGGCGCGCGCGCAGTTCGATAACAAGTGGAGGGGCGAGGATCTTTTCGGCGATCAGCGGTGGGGTTTGCCGGGGAATTGGAGTTTTGGGACGCCATTGCCATTCGAGACGGTCGTCTTTGGCGACATTGTGGGGAACACCGATGTCAGCGTCACCAGGCAGCGCGGGTTGCCATTTCCGGCGGTGGTGCGTGGATTGGAATTCTCGAACGACGCGAGGGACTACTCGATCTCAATTCCGGGCGGGTTCATTCCGAGTCTGCTGGCGGCGAATTCGATCGAGATTGCGGGGAGCCGGGACGTCAGGATCAGCGGTGACGGTGAATTTTCGATTCGGCGGTTCTTTTCGGGACCGCTGGTGATCGATGGCGACGGTGACGGGACGTTGCTGATCTCGGCGGGGATCTCGAATCCGTTGCTCGGCACGGCGGAGCTGGTGCACAACCGGGCGGCGGGATTAACGATCCTCGCGGGTGATAATGGCTACACGGGTGCGACGGCGATCTTCGGTGGGAGAGTGCTGGTGAATGGATCGACGACGGCTTCGTCGGCGGTGAACGTCGCGTCGGATGCGCTGCTGGGCGGCACGGGTGACGTGGGCGGAAGTGTGGCGGTGCGAACGGGGGCGAGCATCTCGCCGGGCACGGCGGGGAGAGCTGGGACGTTGACGGTCGGTTCGTTGGATCTTGGGAATGCGTCGAAGGTTTCGTTCGACCTCGGGGAGCCGGGCGTGGTCGGTGGTGGCGTGAACGACTTGCTGGTAGTGCGTGGGGCGCTGGAGCTGGACGGGAGACTGAACGTCGATGCGCTCGGTGGTTTCGGCGAAGGGACGTATCGATTGATCGATTACGGCGGGGCGTTAACGGATGACGGGCTGCAACTGGGGAGTCTGCCGGCTTTGACTCCGGGGGTGACTTACACGGTGCAGACGGAGATCAACGGGGAAGTGAATCTGGTGGTGACGCCGACGGTCGTGCCGATCACTGGCGATTTCCGCTTCTGGGACGGATCGAACACGCGGGCTCGGGGACGGATCACGGGCGGAAACGGGGTGTGGAACAGCTCTCGGACGAACTGGACGACGCCGACGGGTGACGCAAACGGGGCGTGGCCGTCGCGGTTCGCGATCTTCGCCGGGAAGGCCGGCACGGTGCGGGTGGCGGAGCGGATCAGCTACACGGGAATCCAGGTGACGGAGGATGGGTATCGCTTCGCGGGAGCGGGCGGGGTGTTGGTTCCGACGGGTCGGGCAGAAATCCTGACTGACTCGGGAGTGACGGCCGTGGCGGACGCGTGGATCGTGGGCGCGGGCGGCGTGCGGAAAGGAGGCGCGGGGATTTTGGAATTGAACGGGCGGAACACGTTTTCCGGCGGCTTGGTGATCGCGGATGGCCGGGTGCGGACGGGGGCGGATTCGGCGCTGGGTGCGGCGGGTGACCGGGTCGTCTTCAACGGAGGCGGGCTGGAGCTGATCGGAGCGCCCGAAATTCGGCGGGGCGGTTTGCTGCGGCAGGATGCGGGGATTCGGTTGGCGACGGGAGAAGGGGCGGCGGTGTTGAGCGGAGCCTACTCGGGCGCGGGTGGTTTGAGTCTGGCGGGAACGGGAACGGTGCGGCTGACGGCGAGGAATACTTATCGCGGCGGGACGAGCGTCGACGGGGTGACTTTGGAAGTCGACCGGGACATGAATCTTGGCGCGGGAGGCGGGATGGTTGGTTTGGCGAACGGGGGGACGTTGCGGACGTTGGCCGGGCTGACGACCGGGCGCGACGTGCAGCTCGGGGTCGGAGGAGGACGGTTTGACAGCACCGAGCAGGATTTGACGTTGAGTGGGAAGTTGGATGGGCCGGGGGCGCTGACAAAGATCGGGAGTGGCGTCCTGGCACTGAGCGGTCGGGGGCTCTACGCGGGTGAGACGCGGGTCGAATCGGGTGAGCTGCGGGTCAATACGACGTTGGCGAGCGCGGCAGTCTTGGTGAGCCCGGGGGCGATCTTGTCGGGCGCGTCGACGTTGCAGGGCGACCTGATCAACGCGGGGACCGTGCGGCCGGGGAATTCGCCGGGGTTGATTTCGGTCGGAGGCGATTTTTCGCAGGCGAGTTCAGGATTGTTCGACGTCGAGGTGGCGTCGCGGACGGCGTTTGACCGGGTCGAGGTCGGCGGGCAAGCGAGTCTGGATGGTGAGGTGCGGCTGACTTTGATGGGTGGGTTCGAGCCAAAGCGGGGAGACGAGTTTGAGATTCTGGAAGCGGCGGGTGGAGTCGACGGCGAGTTTGCGCGGCTCGATCTGCCGGAAGGTGCGGCGCGTCTGCGGCTCGTGTATGACGATGAGTCGGTGACCGTGGTCGCGGTGGGGAATTACGTGGACGCGGCGAAGACGGCGAATCAGGTGTCGGTTGCGAAGGCGCTCGACAAGGTGGCGGCGGGCGATCTGGACGGCGATGCCGGGCGGGTGGTGGCGAACTTGGACGCGCTGGACGACGACGAATTGCGGTCGGCGTTGGACGAGATCAGTCCCCAGCTGGTGACCTCGTTCTCGACGATCGCGTTCACACTGGCGAACGCGGCGGCCGCTCAGGTCGAGCAGCGGTTGAGCGCGATCCGGGCGGGGCGGCGCGGACTGTTTGTGCAGGGACTGGAGGAAGTGCCGATCCTTTACGACAAGGACGGCAAAAGCGTCCTCGAGGTTGGTGACGGGAAGGTTGTTTCCGCGCCGAGCGAGGCGGATTTGCGCTGGGGCGCTTTCGTTGAGGGTAGCGGGACGTTTGCGCGGGTGACGACGCTGGAGTCGTTGCCGCAGTATCGGTTTAATTCCGGCACGGTGACGGCGGGGCTCGATTACGCCATTGGTGACGGTTTGGTCGTCGGAGGCTACGCGGGTCACGCGGGCACGCAGGCGAGATATGGTGACGGGTCGCAGCTGGAGGTGAACAGCGCGAGGTTCGGTCTCTACGGGACCTACGAGCGCGGGGGTTATTACGTCAACGCAATGGCAGGCGGTGCCTACAACAGCTATCGGATGCGCCGAGACATCGAGTTCGGCTCGGTCGATCGGACCGCGAGAAGTCGTCCGGAGGGCGGGGAACTTGATTTGCTGCTGGGCGGCGGAAAGGACTGGCAGTCCGGCGGCTGGACGCTGGGGGTGACGACGTCGCTGCAATACGTCTTCCTGGGAGTGGACGGGTTCACGGAGTCGGGTGCGGATACGTTGAACGTCGCGGTCGAGCGGCAGCGGGCGCACTCGCTGCGTGGAAGTCTGGGTGGCCGGGTGGCTTACACGGTGGATTTGACCGATCGAATCACGCTGACTCCGGAGATTCGGATGGCCTGGCAGCATGAATTTTTGGACGAGGGCCGGGCGATCGGGGCGTCGCTGGACAATGGAGAGGGCCCGGCGTTCGACGTCTTCACCGAGCGTGGGGCGCGGAACAACGCGTTTGGCGGAGCGGGGATAACGGTGAACGTCGGTCGGAACGTGAGTGCTTACACTTTTTATAATCCGCAGTTCGGTGGGGACGACGTCGTTGCTCACACGATCTCTGCGGGGATCAACGTTCGTTTCTAACGCGGGCGCGAACGCGAGTGAATTGCAAGGCGGTGAACCCGGCGAGCGGCTGGTATTTGCTTGTCTGAGTTAGGGGCGTTGCGCGAGAACAAGGCGATGCCAGAGTTTTTATCCCCTTTGTTTGCCGGGATCGTCGGGACTGCCTTGATGACCGCCTTTTTGCTGATTCCCCGTTGGCTCAAGATTGCAAACGTCGACATCATCCGGGCGGTTGGCGCGCTGGTGACGAAGCGGGAAGACAACGCGTGGAAGCCGGGCATGGCGATCCACCTTTTCTCGGGAATCGTGTTTGGCTACATCTACTGGGCGGCACTTTCGCTGGCGGGGTTGCCGTTGAATATTTGGACGGGCATCGTTCTTGGCGCGGTGCACGGAGCGATCGTCATGTTGCTGACCGGCATCGCGGTGATGGAGCACCATCCGATGCGGAAATACCAGGATCGCGGGCCGATGACGGGGTTCATGCAGTTGCTCGCGCACGTGATTTACGGTGGGACCGTGGGACTAATCATCCAGATCCTGACCCCGTCGATCTGAGCGGGGGGAGAGTCACGAACTCTGGACGGGTGACGCGGCTGTGCTAGGTATCCCGACGTGATTATCAACCAGCTACGATCCGCGGTCGAGTTCGCCTCGCACCTTCCGCGTTACCACGAGATCGTCCAGATCCTGTTCAAATACGGCTTCGCGGACGTGCTGAAGCTGGTGACGTTGCAGAACGTCCTGGGGATCGAGAGTGCGAAACTGAAGGTGCACGACACGGGGTTGCTCTCGCGCCCCCCGGAGGAGCGGTTGCGGCTGGCACTCGAGGAGCTGGGGCCGACGTTCATCAAGCTCGGTCAAATCCTGAGTAGCCGACGGGACCTCGTGACGGAGGAGTATTACGAGGAGCTCTGTCAGCTGCACAACCACGTGCCGACGTTCCCCGGTCACGAGGCGAAGCGGATTTTTTCCGACGAATTGGGGGTGACCGTCGAGCAGGCGTTTGCCGATTTCGAGACCGAGGCCTTTGCGGCGGCTTCGATCGCGCAGGTTCATCGAGCGACGATGCACGACGGCACGCTGGTCGCGATCAAGATTCAGCGGCCGGACATCCGGAAGGTCATCGAGCGAGATTTATCGATCATTTTGGACCTCGCGAAATTCGTCGACAAACACGTGCCCGAGATCGCGACGCTGAACCCGATCGGGGTGGTGACAGAGTTCGCGACGACGTTGAAGAAAGAACTGAATTTCCGGAACGAAGCCGCGAACGAAGACCGGTTTCGGAAGCAATTTGAGGACAACGAGTTCATTCACGTTCCGAAAGTTTACGAGGAATACTTGTCGGAGAAGATCATGACGCTCGAGTTCATGGCGGGGATGTCGGTGACGAACCTCGACCGGTTGGTGAGCAACGGGGTCGATCCAGTCGAGCTGTCTGAGCGGATGACGATTCTCATCTATCAGCAGATTTTCGAGCACGGCTTTTTCCACGGAGACCCACATCCGGGGAACATGGCGGTCCTGAATGATGGTTCGATCGGATTGTATGACTACGGGATGATGGGATCGTTCTCGCCAGCTTTCCGGGGAAGTATCGCTCACATGATCGCGGGCCTGGCTGAGAAGGATCATCAGCAGGTGATGCAGTCCATCGTCCAGATGTCGGAGGAAGGCTACGTGGAGCGATCGGATCAAATGCTGCGGGACGTCGAGGAATTCAGCGAGGCGCATCTGAATCAGCCGCTGAAGGACATCAACCTGGGCTTCGTCCTGAACAAATTGCTGGAGGTTCTTCAGAAGAACAAACTCCGGATGAAGGGCAGCTTTTACCTTGGGATCAAAGCGCTTTCCCAGGTCGAGGCGATCGGACGCGGGCTGAATCCGCACCTGAATTTCGTGATTCTCGGCAAGCCCTTCGCGACGCGTTTGATTGAGGATAAATACCATCCGCTGCATTTATACGGGTTGGGGAAGAAGGTGTTGGCGCAGTCGATTGATTTTTTGGAAGAGTTTCCCCACGACTTTCGCGGGCTCTACGAGCGGGCGAAACGCGGGCAGCTCAACATCCCGCTCCAGCACAAGATCGATCCGGAGGGGTTCGAGCCTTTACGGAAGACGTTGGACTCCATCGCGAACCGGTTGACGAACGCGATCCTGGCGGCGTCGGTGCTGATCTGTTCGTCGATCCTCGTGCTGTCCGGGTTGCCGCCGAAGATCTGGGGGATACCGGTGTTCGGAGCGGCGGGGTTGATCTGGGGTTTTTACATCTGCATTCGGCTGATGCTCTCGGTTTGGAAGCACGGGGGGCTGTAGGTCGAAAGGCTGGGTGACTCGTGTGAATTCGGACCCGAAGGGTCCGGTTCGACCGACGAATGGTGTCCTGAGGGATGAAGGCTTGGATATTGATCGATTTGTTTCAATTGCGTTGGTTGACACGGGTGGGGGGCGCTGACATGGTGCGCGTCCTCTTTTTCCCGGGGATTTCATTTTATGGATAAGATTCGAAACATCGCGATCATCGCACACGTCGACCACGGCAAGACCACGCTCGTCGATCAGTTGCTCAAGCAATCCGGCACCTTCCGCGCCAACCAGAAGGTGGATGAGCGGGTGATGGATTCGATGGACCTTGAAAAGGAAAAGGGAATCACGATTCGCGCGAAGAACGCGGCTTATCGCTGGCACGACTACCACGTGAACATCGTGGATACCCCGGGGCACGCCGATTTCGGCGGTGAGGTCGAGCGGATCATGCAGATGGTCGATGGCGTGCTGTTGGTGGTCGATAGTTACGATGGCCCGCAGGCGCAAACGAAGTTTGTGCTGCGGAAGGCGCTGGAAAATGGACTCCAGCCGATCGTGGTGATCAACAAAATCGACCGGGAAAACGCGCGGCCGCACAAGGTCCTCGACATGGTCTTCGAACTCTTCCTGGAGCTGGAAGCGACGGACGAGCAGCTCGACTTTCCGCACATTTACGCGAGCGCGAAGGAAGGATTTGCGAAGGCGGAGATTGACGACGAGAGCGACAACATGGAGCCGCTCTACGAGGCGATCGTGAAGCACATCCCGGCGCCGACGGTTTCGCAGGTCGAGCATTTCCAGTTCCTCGTGTCTAATTTGGACTACAGCGATTTCCTCGGACGAATCGCTTACGGTCGGATCGTGAGCGGAACGGTGAAGAAGGGTCAGCGACTGACTTGCATTCATTCCAACGGCAAGCGCGAGGCCGGGAACGTGACGGCCATCTTCAGTCACGAAGGACTCGAGAAAATCCAGATCGAATCCGCGGACGCGGGCGACATCGTGGGGATCTCGGGATTCGAAGACGTTTTCATCGGCGAGACAATCACGTCGAAGGAAGACCAGGAGCCGATGCCGTTCATCAAGATCGATCCGCCGACGATGACGATGGGGATTTGCGTCAACGATGGTCCGTTGGCCGGACGCGAAGGCAAGTTGCTGACCGCGCGTCAGATCAAGGATCGACTGATCAAGGAGACGCGGACGAACGTGTCGTTTCTGGTGAAAGACACCGAGTTGGCCGGACAGTTCGAGGTCAGCGCGAGGGGCGAGATGCAGATCGCGATTTTGGTCGAGCAGATGCGGCGGGAGGGCTTCGAAATTTTGGTCTCGCGGCCCGAGGTGATTTACGAGCGCGACGAGGATGGGTCTTTGCTGGAGCCGATGGAGATTTTATACGTCGACGTCCCCACGGACGATCTCGGGGCGGTTTTACAATCGCTCGCTGGACGCAAGGCGGAGATCGCCGACATGCAGCACAATCCGCACACGGTGTTGGTCGAGGCTTCGATTCCGACCCGTGGTTTGATTGGTTTCGAGACAGATCTCATCAACGCGACGAAGGGACACGGCACGATGAGCCACCTCTTCAAGGAATACGGACCGCACAAGGGTGACATCCCGAGCCGGAACAACGGGGTCCTGGTGTCGATGGAAGCGGGTGTGAGCACGGCTTACTCGCTGGATACGATCTCGGATCGTGGGAAACTTTTCATCGGGCCGCAGACGGAAATTTACGTGGGAATGATCATCGGTGAGAACGCCCGCCCGGACGACATGCCGGTCAACCCTTGCAAGGCCAAGAAGCTCACGAACATGCGAAGCTCCGGGGACGGGAAGGGTATCCAACTCGCGCCACCGGTGTTAATGGGACTCGAGCGGGCCTTGGAATACATCGCTCCGGATGAATACGTGGAAGCGACGCCGAAGTCGCTGCGTCTGCGCAAGAAGATCCTCGACGCGACGGCGCGCAAGCGGGCGGCGGCGAAGGTCGCGGCCTAAGGTCGGTCGCGGAACTCCGGCGCGGCGCCAAGGTGCTAGCGAGGCGGGAGGATTGATCGGCCAGCGAAGCGTTGCACGAGGCTGGCGGAAAGCCTTTAATGGGGGCTGGAGGTTCTATGCAGAAGTATCGCACGTATTTGTTTTTTGGCGCGCCCGGCAGCGGGAAGGGCACGCAGGGAAAGACGCTCGGAACGGTGCCGGGATACTTTCACTGCGCGTGCGGCGACGTGTTTCGATCGATCGACACGCGAACCAAGCTTGGGCAGGCATTTTTAGAGTATTCGAGCCGGGGCGAGTTGGTCCCGGATGAGATCACGGTCGAGCTCTGGCGGGTGCGGATCGAGCACGGCGTTGAAGCCCACATTTTCAAACCCGAGATCGACCACCTTTTGCTCGACGGGATTCCGCGCAACGTTCAACAGGCGAAGCTGATGGAAGGGATCATCGACGTTCGGAAAGTCTTCCACCTGGCCTGTCCGGACCGGAGTAAACTGGTCGAACGACTGAAGAAGCGGGCATTGAAGGACAATCGGCTCGACGACGCGAACGAGTCGGTGATTCGGCGGAGACTCGAGACCTACGAGAATGAGAGCAAGCCCTTGCTGAATCACTACGGGTCGGACCTGACGTGTGAGATCGATGCCATGCAGGCACCGATCGAAGTGCTGGTCGAGATCACGAGGGTGATCGCGGAGGACTACCGTCAGGATCAGGCGGGGAGGTAGTCGGGCGGGGGCCGACAGGCTCGGTCCGCGTGCGCTCGGCGTTGAATTTTGAAAGGTTCGGAACAGATGAGGGTGGTGTTCATGGGCACGGGGGAGATCGGCGTGCCGACGCTCTGGATGCTGGCGCGGCGGGACGACTGCGAGGTAGTCGGCGTGGTGACGCAACCTGATCGTCCGGCCGGGAGGGGCGGGAAGGTGAGGGAGTCAGCGATCAAGAGCGTCGCGCGGGAGATGGGCGCGGAGGTGCTGCAGCCCGAGCGTTTGCGCAAGGAAGCATCGGTGGCGGAGTTGGCGGCTCTGCGCCCGGATGTCGTCGTGGTGATGGCTTACGGTCAAATCCTGAGTCGGGAGGTTCTCGACGTGCCGCCGGTGGCGTGTCTGAACCTGCACGCTTCGCTTCTGCCGCGTTGGCGGGGGGCAGCTCCGATCCAAGCTGCCATCGCTGCGGGAGACAAGGTCACGGGGATCACGGTGATGCACATGGCCGAGGGACTCGACACTGGGGACGTTCTGTTGAAGCGGGAGATTCCGATTTCATCGGAGGAGACGGGGGGAAGCTTGCACGATCGGCTCGCAGATCTGGCTCCGGCGGCGCTGGCCGAGGCGTTGGATTCGTTGGTCGAGGGCGGGGCACCACGAACGCCGCAGGACGAGGCGGAAGTCACGCTGACGAGAAAGTTGTCGCGCGAGGACGGGTGGATCGATTGGTCGCGCTCGGCGACGGCGATCGAACGCTTGATCCGAGCGATGAATCCCTGGCCGGCGGCGTCGGGCGAAGTCCGGATTGGCGGCGTCGGACGGCGGTTGAAAATTTTTTCGGCGAAGTGTGACGATCTGGAAGGGGTCGGGGAGGCGGGAGGTTTGATTGAGGACGCCGGCGAGGTGCGGGTAATGACGGGGAAGGGAGTTCTCGTGCTCGGCGAAATTCAGGCCGAGGGGCGCAAGCGGATGGCGGCCGCGGAATGGTTGCGAGGACTGCGGTGATGGACGACGCGTCAATCAGCGAGCATGACTTTCGGTTCGATCCGAGTCACGGGTATGATCTGGCGGCGTTGCTGAAGGTCGAGGCGCCCTCGGCGCCGGATGATTTCGAGGAGTTTTGGCGGGATCGTTACGCGCGGGCGGTCGAGGTGAAACCCAGGGTCCGACTGAAAGACACGGGGGAGGATCGCGACGGTTGGCGGGTCTGGGAGGTGGTTTATTCGTCGACGAAGCGGACGGAAATTCGCGGATGGGCGCTGATTCCGTTGAAGGAAGCACCGAGGCGCGGCTTCGTTGTGGGTCACGGATACGGCGGGCGCGACTGGCCGGATTTTCACCTGCCCATGAAGGACGCGGCGTATCTCTTCCCGTGTTCGCGAGGGCTGGGGAAGAGTCGGCATCCGCGAGTGTCCGGGGACGCGGCCTGGCACGTTTTGCACAACATTCACGATCGCGATCGCTACGTGATCGGGGGTTGTGTCGATGACGTGTGGATCGGAGTGAGTGCGCTGGAGCGGATTTCTCCCGGGGTGGTGGGGCACGTTGGTTACCTTGGAATTAGCTTTGGTGGCGGAATCGGAGCGATGGCGGTTCCGTGGGACGATCGGATCAAGCGGGCGCACTATTGCGTGCCGACGTTTGGGAATCAGCCCCTACGAGCCAAACTGGGGTCCGTTGGGAGTGCGGCGAGCGTGCAGGCTTTTCTGAAGCGGCACCCTGAGGCGATGTCCACGCTGGGCTATTACGACGCGGCGATATCGGCGAAGTTTACGAAACAGCCCGTCCATTGTGCGTGCGCGCTTTTCGATCCGGCGGTGGCACCTGCCGGGCAATTTGCGGTTCATAATTCGCTGGCGGGGGTGAGAGAGCTTTTCGTGCTCAAGGCGGGTCACTTCGAGTATCCGGAGCAGAGCGAAGAAAACGAAAGATTGTTACGGGAAATTGACGATTTTTTTCGGGACTTGTGACGAAGGTTTTGCGCCTATGCTGCGAACCTATTCGGCTGGCAATGAACCGGGAATATCACAAGTGGTGGAGTCCGCGACTTGGTCGCGACATGGAGCTGCTTGTCTTCGGGAAGAGTGGTCCGAAAATGCTCGTTTTTCCGACGCGCGGCGGACGGTTTTACGAATACGAGGACATGCGGATGATCGAGGTCCTGCGTCCGAAGATCGAAGCGGGGGGGCTGCAGGTCTTCTGCTTGGATAGTGTTGATTGCGAGAGCTTCTACTGCCACTGGGCTCACCCGACGGGCCGCATCGAACGGCATTCCCAATACGAGGATTACGTCGTCCACGAGGTCTTCCCGCTGATGACTGCGATCAACCCGCATCGGAGCGTGACGGCTCACGGTTGCAGTCTCGGCGCATTTCACGCGGCGAACGTGGCGTTTCGGCATCCTCACCTTTTCACGAGATTGCTGGCGTTTTCCGGTCGGTATGACTTGACGCTGAACGTCGAGCATTTCCGGGACCTGTTCGACGGGTATTACGACGAGAAGATTTACTTCAACACGCCGACGCACTTTCTACCGCACCTGGGGCGGGAGGATCACCTGAAGCATTTGCGGCAGATGGACATCTTGTTGACGGTGGGAAGGGAGGATCCGTTCCGCGAAAATAACGAGGCACTCAGTGACATTCTGGCCGGCAAGGACGTCGGCCATCAGATATACCTTTGGAACGAGCGGGCGCATCGCGGCTACTACTGGCGGAGGATGGCGGAGGTCTATTTGCTGGGCCGATAACGGCGGAACGACGTCCGAACCTGAGCGGGCATCACGCGAGGACGCGAAGACGCGAAGGATTTTGGCCGAACCTCGGACTACCGGTCGGACTTGCGGCGCTCGACGTCGAGTGGCTCGATGTCCCAGATCTCCTTGGCGTATTGGGCGATGGTGCGGTCGCTCGAGAACTTGCCGACGCGAGCGGTATTCAGGATCGCCATTTTCGCCCAGCGGGCGGAGTCCTTGAAGGCTTCGTCGACTCGTTCCTGGCACTCGACGTAGCTTTGGTAGTCGGCGAGGACGAGGAAGGGGTCGCTTTGAATGAGGTTGTCGCGAAGCTTGGTGAGACAACCCGGCTCGTCGGGGGTGAAGTAGTTCGAGCCAACCCAGTCGACGACAGCGCGGAGTTCTTCGTTGGAATTGTAGTAGTCGCTCGGGTTGTAGCCTTTCTTTTTGAGGGCGGTGACTTCCTCGACGGTCAGACCGCAGATGAAGATGTTCTCGTCACCGACTTCCTCGTGGATCTCGACGTTGGCGCCGTCCATGGTTCCGATGGTGAGGGCGCCGTTAAGGGCGAGCTTCATGTTGCCGGTGCCCGAGGCTTCCTTTCCGGCGGTCGAGATCTGTTCGGAGAGATCAGCGGCCGGGACGATGCGCTGCGCGAGGGAGACGCGGTAGTTCGGCAGGAAGACGACCTTGAGTTTGTCCTTGATGCGGGTGTCGGCGTTGATCGTGGCGCCGACGGCGTTGATGGCCTTGATGATGAGTTTGGCGATTTCGTATCCCGGGGCGGCCTTGGCGGCGAAGATGAAGACGCGCGGGGCGATGTCGAGGTCGGGATTTTGCAGGAGCCGCCGGTAGAGGGCGAGGATGTGGAGGAGATTGAGGTGCTGGCGTTTGTATTCGTGCAGGCGCTTGATCTGGACGTCGAACATGGCGTCTGGGTTGACGTCCACGCCGGTGTCCCGCTTGATGATGCCAGCGAGGAAGGCTTTGTTGGCGCGCTTGATGGCCATGAACTCGCGTTGGAACGCGGGGTCGTCGGCGTAGGGCTCGATGCCACGGAGAAGTTCGAGTTTTTTCTCCCAGCCGTGTCCGATCTTGTCGGTGATGAGTTTGCTGAGGGCGGGGTTGCAGGCGAGGAGCCAGCGTCGTGGGGTGATGCCGTTGGTCTTGTTGTTGAACTTGCCGGGGTAGAGTTCGTCGAATTCGGGGAAGAGATCGCTCTTCAGAAGGCGGGTGTGGAGTGCGGCGACGCCGTTGACACTGTGACTGCCGACGACACTGAGGTGGGCCATGCGGACCATCTTGCCATTGCCTTCCTCGATGAGCGAAAGCGTGCGCTTCTTGGCGGCGTCTCCGGGCCAACGCTCTTCGACGGTGTCGAGGAAGCGCTTGTTGATCTCGAAGATGAGCTGAAGGTGGCGGGGAAGCACTTTCTCGAAAAGCGCGACGCTCCACTTCTCGAGAGCCTCGGGAAGGAGGGTGTGATTCGTGTAGGCGAAGGTGCGGGTGACGAGATCCCACGCGGTATCCCAGTCCATTCCCTCCTCATCGTGAAAGAGCCGCATGAGCTCGACGATGGCGATGGCTGGATGGGTGTCGTTGAGCTGGATGGCGGCTTTGTCGGGGAAGGTCGCCAGGTCGTCGTTGGTTTTGCGGAAGCGCCGAATGATGTCCTTGAGCGAACAGGCGACGAAGAAATACTGCTGAACGAGTCGGAGTTCCTTGCCGGACTCGGTCGCATCGTTCGGGTAAAGGACCTTGGAGACAGTTTCGGAGACGTTCTTGTCGTGAACGGCTTCGCTGTAGCCGCCGCGGTTGAAGGCGGCGAAGTCGAATTCTTCCGAGGCGCGGGATTCCCAGAGCCGGAGGTAATTTACCATCGGGGTGTCGAAGCCGGGGATCGGGATGTCGTAGGGGATTCCGATGAGTTTGCGGGTGCCGGTCCACTTGGGGACGTAATTCCCACGGTCGTCGAAGACGTTTTCGACCTCGCCGTAGATTTCGATCTCGCAGGAGTGCTCCGGGCGAACGATCTCCCAGGGCGTGCCGAATTTCATCCAGTCGTCGGGGTGCTCGACCTGGTGGCCGTTGACGAACTCCTGACGGAAAAGCCCGTATTTGTAGTGGATGCCGTAGCCCACGGCTGGAAGATCGAGGGTGGCGAGGGAATCGAGAAAGCACGCGGCGAGACGGCCGAGGCCGCCGTTGCCGAGGCCCATGTCATATTCTTCGTGGCGGATTTCGTCAGGTTCGAGGCCGAGCTCGACGAGTGCCTTCTCGACTTCCTCGTTCACGCCGGCGGAGTAGAGGCTATTGCTGTAAAGGCGTCCCATGAGGAACTCGAGGGAAAGGTAGTAAACGCGTTTGACGTTGTTTTCGTGAAGGGCGGCCTGGGTGGCGATCATCCGCTCGATGATGAGCGCTTGGACGGCCTTTGACGTGGCGAGCCACCAGTCGCGGTTCGTGG
The DNA here is from genome assembly GCA_963749035.1 of uncultured Verrucomicrobiae bacterium. Lineage (GTDB taxonomy): Bacteria > Verrucomicrobiota > Verrucomicrobiia > Chthoniobacterales > JAATET01 > CAVVKW01. Next base: position 1,113,766 of record CAVVKW010000004.1, on the reverse strand, counting down.
CCGTGGATCGGTCGCGGGCGAGGGAGTAGGTGAGCTGGTTACTGATGAGGGCTTTCATGCCCTCGGCGGAGGTGTCGAGGCCGGTTTGGAGCGGGACGTTGGAAGCCATGTGGTCGTAGAGTTAGAGAAGGTTCTTGAAATTGGTGGGCCGCTGAGTTGAGCAACTTGCGGACCAGATAACGGAACGCCACTCGTTCGCCAAGGGTTTCCTCGAGGCTGGGCGTTATGCTGCTGGTGAGCTGCTGTGCCGAGAAGCGCTGATGCGTTAAATAAATAGAAAAACCGGTCCGGCGGGTGCCGGACCGGTTGGGACGAGGGGCGATGGGTAACGGGCGGACTAATCCTTGCGGATGATCACCGCTTTGGCGGTGGCGGATGCCTTCCCAGCCGTGTCCGTGACGTTGAATCGGACGGGATTGCGACCGACGAAGGTGCGAACCTTGATGCGAAAGAGGCCGGTGGTCGGATCGAACGGCAGGAAGCGCGTCACCTTCCGGGTGGTGCCGTTGTTGCGTTGGCGCTTGAAGCGGACGCGGACGGAGTTAATCCCGACGTCGTCGGACGCGATTCCGTCGATGCGGACGCGGGGTTCGGTCGCTCGGATGCGATTTGCACCGATCACGCTGACCGTCGGTGCGGCGAGGTCGGTGAGGGTGTAGTGGACGGTGACGTGGGGGATACGATTCTGCGTGCCTGGACCGACGAAGTTGCCGTTGGCATCAATGCCTTCGAAGATGATAAGATTGGCGTCGAAGGCGGCAACGGTTCCGCTTTGGGTGCCGGGTTCGGTCGCCACGTTCGGTCCGGAACCGGAGTCACGGAGGACGTTCATTCCAATCTGGCCCCCAGCGGGCAGGGCAACCGGGCTCGACAGGAAGAGGATGGGGGACGGAGCTTCCAACGCACTCACGGTGACGAGCCCGGCACCGTTTAGGGTCCAGTTCCCAGGCGCAGCCTCGCTGCCAACGTATGAGCCGGGCTTCGTGAAAATCTCGACGCTATCGGTGAGGGGCAGATTTTCGAAAGCAAACTGGACGCCAGTGACCGTGAGTGGTCGCAGGGCGAGAATATCAAACATCATTCCTTCGTCTCCGCTACTCGTGTCGGGCCCGAACTGGGTCGTCAGACTACCAGATTGTGCTTGAGCCGAAGGAATACTGAAACCAGTGGTGCTGACGGCGATAGCGGCTGCGATGAAGAGAACTTTAAGTTTCATAATTCGCAGCCTTTCCATCTCACAAAGATGTTTCAAGGAAAATTGGGTATCATCTTATGGCTCAGTGAGAAACCTGAGTCGTCCGATCCGGCCGTTACATTTTTCCGTCGCGCGCCACGCAGCGGTTCATTATTGATGAACGTCGATGGATACGCCGCCCGCTTCTTCGCCTCGCCGAACACCGCTTTACAACCAGCACGTGCAGGCGGGTGGACGGATGGTGGACTTTGCGGGTTGGGAAATGCCGGTGCAATACACGGGGATCATGGCGGAGCATCGGGCGGTGCGGGAGGCTGCGGGCGTGTTCGACATTTCGCACATGGGCGAGTTTACGGTGAGTGGTCCGGCGGCCGAGAGTTGGTTGGACGGGTTGTTGACCAATCGCGTGGCGCGACTGGCTGAGGGCGAGGCGCAATACACGCTCATGCTGAATGAGCAGGGTGGAGTGATCGACGATCTGATCGTTTACCGGACGGGGGATGCGGCGTTTTTGCTGATCGTGAACGCGGCGAAGATCGACGAGGACCGGGAGTGGATGGTTGGCCGGATGGTGGACGGCGTGGAGTTTGCGGATCGGAGTGATGACTTCGCGGCGGTGGCGGTGCAGGGGCCGAAGGCACGGGCGTTGTTTGCGTGCGTGTTTGATCAGACGCTGGAGGAGGCGAGGAATCGGGTGGTGTCGACGGCGTTTGCTGGAAAGCCGGTTTACGTCGTGACGACGGGTTACACCGGCGAGGACGGCTTTGAGGTTGTGGCTCCTCCTTCGGTGATCGTGCAGCTCTGGGATTCGCTCGTCGGAGCGGGGGCGACACCGTGCGGGCTAGGCGCCCGGGATACGCTGCGGCTGGAGATGTGCTATCCGCTGAACGGCTCGGATTTATCGCCGGACCGGACGCCGATGGAGGCGGGGTTGGGGTATTTCGTCGATCTGACGAAGGACGATTTCGTCGGGAAGGCCGCGGTGGAGCGGCACAAGCTCGAGGGGGCACCGTCGCGATTGGTGGCGTTGGCGGTCGAAGAAAAGTCGCCTCCGATCCGGCCTCACTACGACGTGCTGGTAAGCGGAGAACGCGTCGGCGAGACCTGTAGCGGGGCGTTGTCACCGTCGCTGGGATACGGAATCGCGCTGGCGTATTTGCCGCCACGGCTGGCGAAGCCGGGTCAGGAAGTCGAGGTGGTCGTGCGGGGAAAAAATTATCGGGCGACAGTTCGCAAGAAACCGCTTTACGTGCGACCGGCGTAGGTCTTTTCGATTTCTAATTTCACATTTCTAATTTCTAATTTTGTAAAGCTATGAACGTTCCTGAAGATTTGAAATACGCGGAGTCGCACGAGTGGGTGCGGGTCGATGGTGACGTCGCCACGGTCGGGATCACGGATCACGCGCAAGCGGAGTTGACGGACATCGTTTTCGTCGAGCCGCCGAAGGTCGGGGATGAAGTTGAAAAGAGTGCCGGAGTCGCGGTGGTCGAATCCGTCAAAGCGGCGAGTGACATCTATTCGCCGGTGAGTGGCGAGATCCTCGAGGCGAACGCGGCGCTCGACACCGATCCGGCATTGTTGAACACGGATCCTTTCGGTGACGGGTGGATCTACAAGGTGAAGATCGGTGACGCGGCGGAGTTGGATGCATTGAAGACTCCGGAAGCCTACCGGGAGCAAATCTCTTGAGCGGCGACGTCTTTGAGCCAGGTCGGTTTGCCCGGCGCCACATCGGGCCGCAGCCGAAGGACATTGAATCCATGCTGGCGGCCGTCGAAGCCGGGTCGTTGGACGAGTTGATCGCCGAGACCGTGCCGACCTCGATCCGCTTCGAGGGCGGGCTGGATCTACCGGCGGCGCGTTCGGAAGAGGAAGCACTGGCGGGATTGGCGGAAACGATGGAGCCCAACCGAGCTTTTCAGTCGTGCCTGGGGATGGGCTACTCGAACTGCCACACGCCGGCGGTGATCCGGCGGAACATCCTCGAGAACCCGGGTTGGTACACGGCCTACACGCCGTATCAGGCCGAGATCGCGCAGGGGCGGCTCGAGGCTCTGCTGAATTTTCAGACGATGGTCTGCGACCTGACGGGGATGGAAATTTCCAACGCGTCTTTGCTCGACGAGTCGACCGCGGCGGCGGAGGCCATGGCCATGTGCCACGCGGCGGGGCGAGGGAACGCGTTTTTCGTGGCGGCGGATTGTCATCCGCAAACGATCGCGCTGCTACGAACGCGGGCGGAACCGATGGGGATCGAGGTGAGGGTCGGCGAAATCGAGGATTTCACGGCGGCAGCCGACGACGTGTTCGCGGCGTTGATCCAGTATCCGGCAACGGATGGTCGCGTGCGGGAACTGGGTCCTTTGATCGCCGCAATCCAAGCGGAGGACGCCCTGGCGGTGGTCGCGGTCGATCTGCTGGCGCTCACGTTACTCCGCTCGCCCGGTGATTGTGGTGCCGACATGGTGGTCGGATCTTCGCAGCGTTTCGGCGTTCCGCTGGGTTACGGCGGGCCGCACGCGGCGTTTCTCGCGACACGAGACGCGCACAAGCGGCGGCTGCCGGGACGGCTGGTCGGCGTCTCGCGTGACTCGGCGGGGAATCCGGCGCTGCGGTTGACGCTGCAGACGCGGGAGCAACACATTCGTCGCGACAAAGCGACGAGCAACATCTGCACGGCGCAGGTTCTTTTGGCCGTCATGGCGTCGATGTACGCGGTCTATCACGGGCCCGCGGGGTTGACGGCGATTGCTCGGCGCGTGCACCGGAAGGCGGTGGCACTGGCGGCAGCGATCCGGCAATTGGGTTGGCAGGTCGGCAGCGACCCGTTTTTCGACACGATACGGGTCGAGCTCGGGGACGTGCAGTCGGTCGAGATCTTGCGGTTGGCGGAGAGTTACGGGATCAACCTGCGGGCGCTCGACGGTCACACGGTGACGATCTCGCTGGACGAGACGACCGGGGATTTGAGCGATTTTCTCCGAATATTCAATCACGGCAACGAGCCGACGGTGAAGGTGGCGGAGGCGACGGACTCGATTCCCGAGGCGCTGCGACGGACGGAGCCGATCCTGACGCATCCGATCTTTAACCGCTATCATACGGAGACGGAGTTGATGCGATACATCCGGCGGCTCGAGTCGAAGGACCTCTCGCTGACGACGTCGATGATTCCGTTGGGAAGCTGCACGATGAAGTTGAACGCGGCGGTGGAGATGCTGCCCGTGACTTGGGAGAAGGTCGGTGCCTTGCACCCATTCGTGCCGGTGTCGCAAGCGGAGGGTTACCAGCGGATGTTTGCGCAGCTCGAGAGTTGGTTGGCCGAGATCACCGGTTTTGCCGCGGTGTCGTTGCAGCCGAACGCGGGTTCGCAGGGTGAATACGCGGGGCTCCTGACGATCCGCGCCTATCACTTGGCGCGGGGCGACGACGAACGGACGGTGTGCCTCATTCCGATGTCGGCCCACGGAACCAACCCCGCGAGTGCGGTGATGGCGGGGATGAAAGTCGTGCCGGTCAAGTGCGACGACGCGGGCAATATCGACGTCGAGGACCTTCGGGCCAAGGCGGAGAAGAATCGTGACGTCCTCGCGGCGGTTATGGTGACGTATCCTTCGACGCACGGAGTGTTCGAAGCTTCGATTCGCGAGATCTGTGAGGCAATCCACGCCGCGGGGGGATTGGTTTACCTCGACGGTGCCAACATGAACGCCCAGGTCGGTCTGTGTCGGCCCGGCGACTACGGCGCCGACGTGTGCCATCTAAATCTACACAAGACCTTCTGCATTCCTCACGGGGGCGGAGGTCCGGGCGTTGGGCCGATCGGCGTCGCCGCGCACCTCGCGCCTTTCTTGCCGGGACACTCGGTGATCAAGACCGGCGGGGACCAAGCGATCGGCGAGGTCTCGCAAGCGCCGTGGGGCAGTGCGAGCATCGACGTGATCTCCTGGATGTATATCGCGATGATGGGTCCTGACGGATTGTTGGAAGCCACGAAGGTCGCGATTCTGAACGCGAACTACGTCGCACGGCGTTTGGGTGATCACTACCCGGTGCTTTACCGCGGGACGAACGGACGGGTGGCTCACGAGTGCATCCTGGACTTGCGGGAATGGAAGGACCGCGCCGGGATCGAGGTCGAGGATGTCGCGAAGCGGTTAATGGATTATGGGTTCCACGCGCCGACGATGAGTTGGCCGGTGCCGGGAACGTTGATGATCGAGCCAACGGAGAGCGAATCGCTGGAAGAGCTGGATCGGTTCTGCGAGGCGATGATCGCAATTCACGGCGAGCTGGTTGCGATCGAATCCGGCGAGTTGCCTCGCGACGACAATCCGCTCCAGCGGGCTCCGCACACGGCGACCGAGGTTTGTGCCGACAAGTGGGACCGAGCGTATTCTCGAGAACGAGCCGCGTTCCCGGCAGACTGGTTACGCGAACACAAATTTTGGCCGGCGGTCGGTCGGATCGACAACGTCTTTGGCGACCGGAATGTCTTCTGCACGTGTCCTGGTATGGAAGACGCGGTCGGCGAGGAAGTGTTGGAGCGGGTGTAAGTCCCGCTGAGTTTCAGGCCGCTCCTTTCGATGTCCTAACTCTCTCCTGTGCGCTTCAGCTCGAAACGCGCGAGACGGCCTCAACGGGGCGGCTCGTCTGAGAGGCTGTGAACTTCGTGCCGATCCGCGTCTTACGCGTCATTATTTCTGATCGAAATCCAGGGATCGTCCTTTCTCCAACGGCCCCTCAGTTCCGAATGATGACGATCCGTCTGATTTTCGATCGGTTGTTTGATCGGTCGATGGCGCGCACCCGAATCACGTTGCGACCGGGATTGAGATCGATGAGCTTATACCAATACCGGAGTCCACCGCTGGCGCTGCGATAAGCACGGCCGTTCTGACTTATTTCGATCCGTTTGACATTTCGATTGTCGCGGGCAGTTCCGGTGATGATCGCGTAGGCGAGATCGGTCTGGCGAGTCGATGGGCCGGCGAATTTGACCTTTGGTCGTTCTTGATCGCCCGTGGGGCGACTCGGCTTGTTTGGAGTCGGGCCCGGGGTCGGTGTTGGGTTGACGACTGGTGGCGGTGTCGGAGCGGGGGTCGGAGTGGGTGTTGGAGTCGGAGTCGGTGTTGGAGTGGGTGTCGGGGTGACTTCGGCGGCGACGCGGTAGCGGATCTCTCCGAACAACGCTGGGGAGCCAATCGCCGCGCGTTGCTCAAAGGTCGCGTGGAACGAAGTGACGCCGTTGCCACCCCATTGGAATTCGAGGATTTCAAATTGTCCCGTGAGCGTGTTGTTGCCTCGACCGTTACCGAAAACGGAGAGTCCAGTTCTGTCGGTTTGATTGAAGGGGTATCGCGTCGCATCCCGATAGACGCCTGGTCGAAGGGCAAGACCATTCGCCGTATCGAAAGATAACTGCCAAAAGTCGCTGGACTTGGTCGAGCGGAACGAAATCGTGACGTTGTCGATGTCGCCAGCGGCGGTAAAAGTCCCCTCGGATTCATTGTAAGAATAATCATTGCTCGCTCCGACGAAGTTACCGGGCTCGCTTTCCATCGTGAGCGTGGATTCGACGTCCGAGCTCGGCGTGGGCAACGGGGGCGGGGAGGGAGTTGGATCTCGCTGGGGTTCGGGAATTTGGAGGGGAACGCGGAAGGCTGAGATTTTGCCCGGTCGGCCGAAAGTGACGGGGTCCGTTACGCAGAGCAGTCCCCCGGAGTAACTGAGTGAGCCGCCGACGGGGAGGGTTTGCAGAAGGGTGCGGCTCGGTAGATCGAAGACGTAGGTCGCGGAAGCGCTCGCGGCGATGAGCCGGTCCAAGGCGACGATCGGTTGGCCGATCAGGTCGCTGGCTGCTTTGAATGAGCCTTCCGCTTCACCGGTAGCGGCGGAGTATTGCTGGACGGTCGGACCGTTAAGCACGAAGACGGAAGTTGGGGTTGCGGCCGGCGTGCCCGAAAAGTCGGCGATCAATTCCCAGGCTTGGTTTCGATTCTTGAGATCGATGGCTCGGAGGCTTTGGGAGTTCCGGAGAAATGCGCGATTGCCGGAGATGACGACCGTTCTTTCGGCTGCTCCCCAAGGAAACCCTGAGCCGAGGGTTAACGACCAAAGGGTTTCGCCGGTCTCTGAGTTTGCGGCGATAAATTGATGTTCGAGCCAGGAATAGAGGACGCCGTTACGGTAGGAAGGGGTCCAGCGATCAACTTGAGGCCGCGGGGAGAAAAAGAGCGGCTGGCCATCCTTGGAATCAAAACCATACATCCCACCGAAAGTCCCGCCGTTGATCCAGACGCGGTCTCCAACCACGGTCGGTGCCAGGTGCTTCTGAAACTGCGACGAGAATTGAGAAATCCAAAGCGACGTCCCGTCTGTGGCGTTGAGGCAGAGAAGTTGCGGGACATCTTTGAGCCCTTTGCCCCGTTGGAAATAAACTCGTCCGTCCGCGTAGGCAGGGGCATTGACCGAGGAACTCGATGGGATTGAATAGTTCCAGAGCGGTTTGCCGGAAACAACGTCGAGGGCGCCAGCTTCATCCGTTGTGACGAAGCGACCGCTCGTCGTGTAATACACCCGCCCGTCGCCGATGGCCACCGGGTTGATCGGAAGCGTGAAATCTTGAGTCCAAGTGGGAGCGAAGGAGTTTGGTCCCAAGGTCGCCGGGTAGTAGCCGGAATGGCCGGGACCGCCGCCATCCATCGGCCAAGTGCCAACGTTCGCGGCGAGGGGATCAAATTTTCCGGTGATTTCCGCGACTGCGACGTCGACCGAAATCGCACCGAGCGCAGCGAGAACGATGCCTTTGACGAGGTATCTGCGAACGCGGTTTTCGTGGATCGGCATCTGGTATTTTTTGAGAGTGCTACGCTTACGAAGTGGCTGGAGATCGCGCAAGCGGATTACCGCAAACGATCGATTTTGCGCGAAATTACGGCGTGGATATCGGTGACATCGCAACGTCTCCGCCGACGGGACAAGAGCGTTCTCGAATCTTTAGCTGAGTTCCGGCGTTTCGCCTCCGAGTGAGGCGCGGGTGAGTTCGCGATCTTCGGGGTCGCGGAGGACGTTCGCGACGTCTTCGATCAGAAGATAGAGGCTGGGGACAAGGACGAGGATGATGACGGTGGCAAAGAGGATTCCGAAACCGAGCGAGATTGCCATCGGGACAATGAAGCGAGCCTGGCGTGAGGTTTCGAAGATCATCGGAGCGAGCCCGCCGAAAGTCGTCAGGGTGGTCAGGATAATGGGTCGAAAACGCCGAACGGCGGCGGCGCGAATGGCATTCCACGGCGTCTCGCCGTCGCGGCGGCGACGGTTGGCGTAGTCGATCAGGACGAGGGAATCGTTCACGACGACGCCGGCGAGGGCGATGATGCCCATGATGCTGATTAGAGAAACGTCGTAGCCCATGATGAGATGTCCGATGACGGCGCCGACGATGCCGAACGGGATGCTGATCATGACGATGAGCGGCTGGGTGTAGCTTCGGAACGGGATGGCGAGCAGGAAGTAGATGAGGAGAAGCGCGATGACGAATCCACTGTTGAGAGCCCGCATACTGTCACGTTGATCCGCCTGCCGACCCTCGTAGCCGTAAGTGAGGCCGGGGAAGTCCCGCGCGAGCTGGGGCAGGATCGATTCGTTGAGTGAGGTCATGACGAGGCTCGTCTCGCCGATCGGATCGACGTCGGCGGAGACGGTGGTCGTGCGGCGACCTTCGCGGCGGTTGATGGATTGGTAGGACCGTCCGCGATCAATCTCGGCGACTTCGGCGAGCGGAACGAAGCGGCCGGAGGGTGTGGAGATGAGCAAGGTATCGAGATCGTACTCGCTCATGCGTTCTGCGAGCGGCCGCCGGACGAGGACTTTGACTTCGTTACGACCGCGTTGCTGGCGGAGGGCTTCGTTTCCGTAGAAAGCACTGCGCACTTGGCGAGCGATGTCGCGCGAGGTGAGGCCAAGGCTTTCACCGGCGGGTTTGATGCGGAATTCGAATTGCCGCTTACCGGGTGAGTAGCCGCTGTCGACGTCTTTGACGCTGGGAAATTGCTCGAGTCGAGAGGCGAGCGACTCGGCGGCGCGGTCGAGGACGACGACGTCGCGGTGGCTGAGTTCGACGGTCAGCCCCGCCCCTGATCCCGGACCGCCGCGATCGGATTCGAAGCGGATGGATTCCGCGCCGGGGATCGTCCCGGTCGCTTCGCGCCAGAGTTCGGAGACGGTGCCGGTGGAAATCGGACGGACGTCCGGTTCGTGAAGGTAGATGCGGACGTCGGCTCGGTTTTGATTGATCGAAGACGCGATCCCGATCGCGAGTTGATCGCCCCCGTTTTCCGCGATGACCTTTTCTGCGGCCTTGATGAGACGGCGCTCGACGGTCTCGACGTTGGCGAGTGGGCTGCCGAGCGGAAGTCGCGCGGAGGCGTTGGCTTCGTCGGCCTCGACGCGGGGCATGAAGATGATGCCGATGCGTCCGCTTTGGATGAAGGCGATGACGAGGATCAGGGCGCTGAAACCGAGTGCGATCGTGAGCCCGCGGTGGCGCAGTGTCCGATCCAGAAACGGGGCGTAAATGACGTCGATGAACGTGCGGAATTTTCGCGAAAATGCCTGTTGCAAGCCGTGAAGTCGGGCCGCGATCGGGTTGCCCGGTCGGCTGCGGGTGTAGGCGAGGTGGCAGGGTAGAATCAACAACGACTCCAACCAGGAGATCAGGAAAACGGTGATGACAACGATCGGGATGACCGACCAGATTTTACCGAAGACGCCGGGAACGAAGAGGAGGGGGAGAAACGCAACGACGTTGGTCAGAATACTGAAGGCGATGGGGAGGGCGACGCCGCGGGCACCGATGACGGCGGCGTCGAAGTTGCTGAGTCCGCGTTCGCGGGCCTCGTAGATGTTTTCGCCCGCGACGATGGCGTCGTCGACGACGATGCCGAGCGCGACGATGAACGCGAACATCGAGATCATGTTGATCGAGACGTCGAACCACGGCAGGAAGATCATCCCGCCAAGGAATGAAATCGGAATGCCCATGGTGACCCAGAACGCGAGTTTGAACTCGAGGAAGAGTCCGAGAACGAGGAGGACGAGGATGAATCCGAGAAAGGCGTTTTTGAGGAGGAGCGAGAGGCGTTGGCGGTAAACGTCGGAATCGTCGATGCGGAGCGCGAGTTCGACCCCGGGTGGCAGTTCGGCTTCGATGCCGACGAGAGCGGCGCGCGCCGCTTCGGAGACGCCGATGGGCGTCTCGTTGCCGATCCGGAAGACGTCGAGACCCATGCTCGGTTGGCCGTTGAAGCGTGCGAAACGGTTCTCTTCGGCGAAGCCTTCGCGGACGCTGCCGATCTGGCCAAGGGTAAGAACGGTGCCTTCTGGGGTCGTGACGATGGGGATGTCGGCGTATTCGCTGGCCCACTCGCGGCGGTCATCGACGCGGAGGAGAATCTCGCCCGACGCGGTCTCGATGCGGCCGCCCCCGCTTTCGATCGAGGCTTGATTGATCCGTTGGGCGACGGTGTCGAGCGTGAGGCCATACCGTCGGAGGGTGGCTTCGGGGATCTCGACCGTGACCTCGGGTGCGCGCGAGTCGTCGATGTCCACTTGGGTGATGCCGGGACTTTGAAGCAGGCGATCGCGAACGTATTCGACGATCTCGCGGAGGACGCGCTCGGAAACGTCGCCGTAAACCTCGACGTCGAGAACGTCGTGGCGCCGGGTGTTGAGGGTCACGTTGGGACGCTCGGATTGCTCGGGAAAGGTGGTGATCCGATCGATCGCCTGCTTGATGTCCTGGTAAACCTGCGAGCGGTTGGCTCCGACGAGCATCTCGGCGCGGACGTTTCCGCCGCCTTCGTTGGCGGTGGCGGTGATTTCCTTCACCCCCTCGATGCCGCGGATGGCCTCCTCGACGACCAGGATGACGCCCTGCTCGACTTCCCCGGGGCTGCTGCCGGGGAGCGAGACGTTGACCGAGACGGTGTCGGTCTCGAACTCTGGAAACACCTCCTTCTTGATGTGAGTGGTCGTGTAGAGGCCGCCGACCATGAGAAAAATCATGAGAAGATTCGGAGTGACCCGATTTTTCACCATCCACGCGATCGGACCGCGCTGAGTATCCGGAGTCGGCGCGGTCACTGGACGACGGGTGTTTCCACGCGCAGCGGCATTCCTTGGACGGGTGCCGGGAGGTTCGTGGTGATGATGCGGTCGGAAGGCTCGAGGCCGGCGGTGATAACGACGTGGTCCCGGGCGCGGAGGCCGACCGTGACCTCGCGGATGTCGAGAGTTTCGTCGGTCGCGAAGACGTGCACCTGATCGTTTTCGTGGAGGTAAGCGCGGGGAAGGCGGGCGACGTCTTCGAGTTCGCGTCCTTGAAATTCGACCCGAACGTAGGAGCCGATGAGGAGGCGGGGGAGATCGGGATCAGCGATGCCGAGGGGATCGGCGACCTCCACGATGACGCGAGCCATCCGGCCTTCACTTTCGAGGCTGGCCGCGAGGCGTTTGACCCGGCCGGTGCGGGAGGCATCCGTCGACCACGCGGCGTCGTCAAAGATGGTCGCGGTCGAGCTGGTCGAGTCGGACGGCCCGGGGAAGACCAGCCATTTCAACTCGTTGACGGGGAGGGTGACCTCGATCCAGTAGTGATCGGTCCCGATGAGTGTCGCGAGCGTGGTCGTCGGGGTGACGCGGGCGCCGACGTTCAGGGGGCGGCCCTCGATGATGGCGTTGAAGGGTGCGGCGACGGTAGTGCGGGCCAGATCGATGCGGGCGCGTTCGAGATCGGCTTCGGCGGCGGCGACGGTGGCCTTGGCCATGTCGAGCTGAGGTTTGCGGAGGACGAGGTCGCGATCGTCTTCGCCGACAACGTCGCCGAGAAGTTCGAAGTCCTCGCGAGCGACGTTCTGCGCGCCCTCTTCGATGCGAAGGTTGGTTCGGGCTTCGGTGAGAGACTTGTCGGCGGCCCGACGGGCGAGTTCGTAGTCGATCGCTTCGATGCGGACGAGGTCCGCCCCCTTGCTGAAGAGGCCGCCCGGGACGAAGTCGGGATTGATCCACTCGATCTCCCCGCCGACGCGCGGCATGAGATCCACCGTTTGCGCGGGTTGCACGGTGCCCATGGCTTCGACGCGAACGGGTTCGGTGCGGAAGGCGACGGGGGCGACGTCGACGAGGGTCGCCTGGCGGGCCGGACGTTGGGACTCGGCTCGGGGCGGCGTTTGGATCAAGGTGTAGCCGAGGGCGAGGGCGCCGGCTATGACGGCCAGAGGCAGGAGGCGGGCGATCCACGAGCGGACTGAACCGCGTCGCGCGGGTGGGGGCGTCGGATCGTGGGAGGTCATGGCAGGGCGGGAGCAGGCTGAGATTCGGCGGGGATGGAGACGAGTCTTTTGAGGGGCGGGGATTGCATTTCCCAACTGCCGCCGAGTGCACGGCAGAGAAGAATACGTTGCTGGAGGAGGGAGCGACGCGCGGCCAGCTGGGTGCGTTGTAGTTCTTGCTCGGTCGAAATGGCGTCGAGGACGCGGAGGTAGTCGTTGGTGCCCTGGAGGTAGCCTTGGCGGATGCGGCGGAGCGCGGCGGAAGAGAGTTCGAGCTGTTTGTTGATACTGGCGAGGAAAATCCGTTGCTGACGTTCTTGAACGAGGGCGTCCTGGACTTCGCCAAAGGCTTCGAGAATCGTTTGGCCGTAAAGGTTGATGCGCTCGGAAAGGACGGCCCGGACACGGCGGACTTCGGCCGCGCGGGCGCCCCCGTCGAGGAGGGGGGCAATGAAGTTAGCGGCGAGGGTCGCGAGGTAGTTGTCGAGGAGGTCGCGGATTGACTCTGCGTTTGCGTCGGCACCGGCGGTGAGGCTGATGCGAGGAAGGCGATCGGCGATGGCTTCCCAGACGCGGCGGTCGGTGGCAAGGATGGCGTAATAGGAGGAGCGGACGTCGGGGCGGCGCTGGACGAGTGCGGCGGGAAGCCCGGTGGACGGTAGCGGGCCGGGGAGTCGGAGATCGGCGACGCGCGGAGCGACGGAGCGGGCCGGAGGTTGGCCGAGAAGAATGGCGAGTTGATGCTCGAAGATGGCGGCCTGAGCCCGGGCGAGGGCGATGTCTCCGCGGCGGGATTCCGTGAGCTGGCGTTGCTGGAGGACGTCGAGCGATCCGACTTGGCCTTGGCGGAAGCGGGTTGTGACGAGATCGGTGACCTGTTGGTTGAGCTCGAGCTGGGCTTCGAGGAGGTCGACCTGAGCGTTCTGCTCCACGAGTTGAACCCAGGTGTCGGCGACGGATGCGGCGAGCGTGAGAGCGGCAGTGCGCACGTCCTCGGCGGACGCGCGGGTGTCGAAGACGGCGGCGTCGCGGGACGCGCGGATGCGGCCCCAGAGGTCGAGCTCGTAGCTGATCTCGAGGCCGAGATTGTAATTGGTGGTAAGGGTGACCCGGGTGCCGCCTTCGGAGCCAGTGTCTCCGGGGGCGCCGGAGGCGGGACGCCCTTCGAAGGATTCGACCCGGCGGGAGCGCGACGCACCCCCGCGACCTTCGAGATCGGGCAGAAGTTCGGCGGTTTCGATACGGGCGACCTCCCGTGCTTGGCGGAGGCGGTCCCACGCGGCAGCGAGATCGAAATTGTCGTCGAGAGCCTGATCGACGAGGCGATTCAGGATGGGATCATCGAAGCTGCGCCACCATTGGTCGGGAAGGGGGGCTCCGGGGAGGGGAGTGAACCCGGAAGCAACGTCGACCGGGGGGACGATGGGCTTCTCCGGGGCGACGCACCCCGGGAAACAAACGGCGGCAGCGAGGAGGGATAAAGTCGGGCGGGTCATGGACGCGAGGCGCTCGCAGGCGGGCCACCATGCCTGACGGGGCGGACGACATGCCAGCCTTTCGGTAAACTTGGCGGAGGTCGATGGACTTTGGGCTGCTGGCGGAAGCGGAGGACGGGTGTTATTTTGCGAGGATGAAGCAGAAGAACCATCGAACGGTGAAGCCGAAAACCCCGTGGGGCGCGGTGGTGTCAGCGGTTCTCGTGGGTGTCCTTTTACTGGCGGGAATCGTGTTGTCCGTTTGGTGGAGTGGTCAGGGGATCGTCGATGCGAGGCTGCGCGGAGTGGTCGTTTCGAAGGAGTTTGTTCCGCAGAAGGAGGAACAGATCACGATCGGCGAACAGGGATTACGAACGTCGGAACGCGACGGCGAATACATCGTGACCGTGGAGGTGCCCATGAAGGAGGGAGGAGTGGAGCCCTACAAGGTTTGGCTCGACAAAACTCGGTATGACACCGTGACGGTTGGCGAGTCTTTTGACGTCGGGCCGTATCTTGTGAAGTAGCGGGCGGCGCTCAACGTGTCGGAGGGAAACGAAATTTCGGGGTTTCCCCTACGCTAAATTCAGCTTTCTCGATTGCCGGGAATTCGTTGTCGGATAGAACGGTGGGTGAACAGTGGAGCCGGTCAGTTGCGCTTCGCGATTTCCTGGAAGTATGAACGCGCCTCGGACCATCAAACTGCTTCTGCTCGCGGCGTTGAGCGTTTCCACGCCGTTGGTCGAACTGATGGGGGCTCCGGGCGGGCTGGTTTCATCCTTTGCGATTGGGACGGGAGCAAGCTCGACCGTCAAGACGGCCGTGGAGTTCCCGGACGGGAGTGTCGTTGTTGGCGGGAGTTTTTTTTCATTCGCGGGCGAGACGCGCAGGGGGTTGGTGCGGTTGAACGCTTCCGGAGTGCCGGTGGCAGGTTGGACGCCGCCGGAGTTTATCTATTCGGTCGAGTGCCTGGCTCCGCTGCCTGACGGAAAACTGATCGTCGGCGCGGATACGATTCAGTCGGGCCAGGTCACGCAATCTCATCTCGCTAGATTGAACGTCGATGGCACGTTGGATATCTCGTTCGATGCTTCGGCGGCAGTGAATGGGGCTGTTTACGCGATCGTCGTCCAGGATGACGGCCGGATCTTGGTGGCCGGCTCGTTTGCGGGTCGGGTCGCACGGTTGCTCGCGGATGGTTCCGTCGACCCGACTTTCACGCCGGGGAGCGGACCAGACAGCACGGTCCACGCGATGATGGAGTTGTCGGACGGGAGGATACTCATCGGTGGCGCCTTTAGTTCCGTGGCCGGAGAGGGGCGGTCACGTCTCGCGCTTCTCAATGGTGACGGAACGCTCGATTCCGATTTTGGGTCGTCGGGACAGGGACCGGATGGGACGATCTTCGCTCTCGCTCAAGAGGCGGGCGGGACTTTCTTAGCTGGCGGTAGTTTTTACAATCTCGACGGGGTGAGTCGCCGAGGGCTGGCGCGGGTCGACAAACGGGGGCGAATTGATCAGGGCCTGGATGCGAACTTCAATTCCACGGTGAAGAGCCTGAACGTCCGCCCGGACGGCCGGATCTTCGTCGGAGGAGCTTTCACTTCGGGGCACGGCATTGAGGCGCGGCGGTTCGCGTTGCTGCGTGCCGATGGCAGCGTCGACATTACCTTTCCGACGTCGAGCGGTGCGTCGAGCACGGTGGAGACGGTGTTACCTTTGACCGGGGGAGACGTGTTGATCACGGGTTCGTTCAGCGCGGTGAACGGCTCGACGGCCGGACGCGTGGCGCGATTGGAGGGTCCGGCGGCTGGAGGGAGGCCGGCTATCGGGTCGGTGGAAACGAATCGCGGAGAGGCTGGAGCGAGCTACAGAATCTGGGGGTCGAATCTGGATCAGGCTACGGCGGTTCGATTCTTTGGAGGGGCCTTGGCTAGATTCACGATCGAGCATCCGTATCTCATCACCGTTACCGTGCCGACGGGCGCGCGGCGGGGACCCGTATCCGTGAGCGGCGTGGCGGGAGGAACGACCGGGCGAACAACGTTCTATCCGGTACCGGGGAGAGCGGGGGATATTGACCCGACTTTCAACGTCGGAGTTGGGGCGAACGGAACGGTGTATGGGTTGGCCAACGATGCGGATTCTTCATTTGCGGTTGGCAGCTTTGGTTCGGTCAATGGCGTGAACCGGGCGGGCGTGGTCCGGCTGGGAATGGACGGAAGCCTCGATCCCGAGTTTGTGCCGCCGACGGGATCGTCATCTCTACAGTGCGTGGCGTCGGCGGGGGAGGGTCGGTGCTACGTCGGGGGAGCGGTGGTTGCTGGTCGAAAGGGAGTTGCTCGACTGCTCGCGGACGGAAGTCTCGACGCAACGTTCGACGCGTCTGACGTCACCGACGGAACGGTTTACGCATTGGCTGTCCAGCCAGATGGCAAGGTGGTGGTGGGCGGGAGTTTCACCAGGCGCCTCGCGAGGTTGAATCCTGACGGGTCACGTGACTCGACGTTCCAGATTGGGGCGGGTGCATCGAGCACGGTTTACGCAATCGAGCTGCTGGACGATGGGCGACTGCTGGTCGGCGGAAGCTTCTCGGCGTTCAACGGTGTTACCAGCCGATACGTTGCCCGCCTGCTGCCGGGAGGGGGACTCGACCGGGCGTTTTCCCCGACCGGCCCGACCGGAAGTAGCGTTCGCGCGTTGGCGGTTCAGCCGGATGGGGCCGTTTTGGTGGGAGGGAATTTCAACGGGTATTCGAATGGTCCGAGTCATTTCCTCCGGTTGCATCCGGACGGGACGTTGGACGCGGCGTTTGCACCCGAGGTGAGTGGTGGCGTGAATGGGGTGCACGTCTTGAGCGACGGGCGGATTGTGATCGCGGGCGATTTCTTGGGGATCGGCGGCGTCTCACGCGATCGCATCGCGATCCTCCGCGCAGACGGGTCGGTTGACACGGGATACGACACCGTGGGCGGACCGAGCGGACCGGTCGAGGCGTTGCTCGTGGATGCTGATGGCCGGGCGATGATCGGTGGAAATTTTCCGACGGTGTATGGTCAGCTGCCAGCAGACCTCGCCAGGTTGGAGCCCGTCAGTGCTGATTCGCGACCGGCGATCAGCGGCTTTGACCCGCCGTCCGCGCGTATTGGCCAGAGCGTATCGATCTCCGGCTCCAACCTTAAGAACCTGACGTCCGTCGATTTTACGGGCGGCACCGGTGGTGCTTTTTCGGTGGCATCGGAGACGGCGGCTAGTGTGATCGTGCCGAGTGGTGCATTGACTGGACCGGTGAGTGTTTCCAATGCTAACGGGAGTGGCGAGTCGAAAGCGGTCCTCCGCATTTCGCCAGCGGCGACGGTCATCATCGACGGAATTCCCGCCGAAGCGGTGACCGCTGGGACCGAATTCACCGTTACGGGAAGAAACTTTTTCGACGTGACGTCCGTTAAAATCGGGGTCGTGCAGGCGACGTTCGTTGTCCAATCGGCGACGTCCATCGTGGTGAAACTTCCGGGAAATTCGGTCAGCGGAAAGGTGAGGATGACGGGGCCGGGCGGGGCGGTGGAAAGTGCGGAGACGCTGGACGTGGTGCCTGAAAAGCCACGTTTCTCGAGCTACAGCGAGCTGAAGGGGACCGTCGGGCAACCTTTGAGCAGGTCATTTTACGCATCAGGATCGCCAACGAGCTACGCGGCTTCGCCGTTACCTGCGGGGTTGGCGATTGATGAAAAGTCCGGGAAGCTCTCGGGTATCCCGATGACGTCCGGGTCAACGACGGTCGAGCTTTCCGCTACGAATGCGGGTGGAACGGGATTTGGGGCGATCGTGGTGACGATCGCGTCGCCACCACCGCCGGTGATCGATGGCACATCTCCCAGTGCGGTGGTCACCGGGGGTTCGCTCATCGTCTCGGGAGAATACTTCACGCAGGCTTCGAGCGTGACGGTGGGAGGCGTGGCCGCGAATTTTCAGGTGCTCGACGACAAGCGGCTGGTCGTGCTTTGGCCGGAGAGCGTCTCGACGGGAGTCGTGAGCGTCGCGACTCCCCAGGGTCACGTCGCGGGGGTCGACGTGGTGAGCCGCTGGGAGTTCGATGCGGGATCCCAAAGGGTTTTGGCCTTCGGCGAAGGGGCGAGCGGTCAGTTGCTCGTTCCTGAATCGTTGACCGATGCGATCGCGGTTTCGGCGGGCAGGTTTCACGCGGTGGCCCTCCGGGCGAATGGCCGGGTCGCCGCTTGGGGCGGGAATTTCAACGGACAGGTGGTCGTCCCCACGACACTTGGCCCCGTGGAGGCGATCGCGGCGGGCGATTACCACTCGTTGGTTCTGGAAGCCGATGGGAGAGTGAGCGCTTGGGGGAGGAACGCGGAGGGTCAAACGTCCGTGCCGACAGCGGTAAAGGACGCCGTCTCCATCGCGGCTGGGGCCCATCATTCGCTAGCACTTCTGCGAGACGGGACCGTCGTGGCTTGGGGGGCGAACTCGAGCGGGCAGTCGACGGTGCCGAGTCCGATGGGTGGAGTGATAGCCATCGCAGCGGGTGGTAACACGAGTTATGCGCTGACATCGGACGGCGATGTCGTGGCATGGGGTGATGGGTCCGAGGGGCAACTTGACGCGTTAAAGGGTGGAAAGTTTGTAGAAGTGTCGGCGGGACGGGGACACGTGGTCGGACTTCGAGCCAATGGAACGGTGGTCGGTGGCGGTGCGGATGGAGTGGGGCAGGCCACGGTGCCCGGTGGGGTCGCAAACGTGGTCGGGGTCGCAGCTGGTTCAGATCACAGTGTGGTGCTGATGGCCGACGGGACGGTTCAGGCCTGGGGGGCGGATTGGAGCGGTCAGATTGAAGTCCCGGGTGAACTGACGAACGGGCACGCGGTAGCTGCCGGCGGGGACTTTACGCTTGTTTTGCAAACGGCTGAGACGGGGCCACGGTTAAGCGTCCCGGGATTGATCGCGGCGGAGACGAACGAATCGATCACTCGGGAACTGGCGGGAAGCGGCGCTGGCGGGGAAGTGCGGGGGGATCGTTTGCCTTCCGGGCTCAGCTTGGATTCAAGTGGCTCGCTGTCGGGGACACCAAGTTTCGGCGGGGATCAGCTGGTCGTCGTCACGGCGAGAAATCTTCAAGGTTTGAAGCGGCGGGTCGTCCGGTTCTTCGTCGGGCCATACGTCGCGGGTTTCGGTTCTGGCGTGCCCGGACCTTTACCGAACACGAGATCGGATGTTGTTCAGGTGGCGGCCGGGACGTCGCACGCCGTCGGACTATTGAAGAATGGGACGGTCATCGGTTGGGGTTCGGGATCTTCCGCGGGGGCGTCGGACCCGCCAAGTGACTTGTCCGATGTCGTAGAGGTCGCGGCGGGTGCGAACTTCTCGCTCGCCCTGAGGAGTGATGGCTCCGTCGTGAGGTGGGGAGGTGGTGACCGGTATAATCCGTATTTTGACGATGTCAGTGAAGGGGCCGGAAGCGTTGTCGCGACCGGAGCGGTCGGCGTCCGAGCGTCCGGAGACGTGGGTTTGGTGCTCATGGCTGACGGATCTGTCGAGGTGGTGTGGAAGAGCGCCGGGAACTATGTCGGCAGCGTCCAGTTTCGAGATCAGCTCGTTGATCTGGCCGTGATGGGATCGAGTCGTTTGTCGTTTTTTGATCCGTTTCGCGACGGTGGGGACTGGGCTGTCGGCCTTACGCGATCCGGGTATGTCGTCGGATCAAATGGGAAAATCATCTCCGCGAGTCCTGGTTACGTCGCGGTCGCTGCAAGTGGGTCCTCTGTTCGCGGGCTGCATCTATCACCTTACGAGACCCATCCCTCGAGCTGGGCGATCGACCGGAATGGTCGACTCACCGAATTCTATCCCGCTGGCTATGGTTCCGGGTCGACTTACCTATCAGAAAATCACGGTACTTTCCCAGGGAGCCGGGGGGTCGTCGGGCGTGCTGAAGGAGCGGCGGTCCTGGCTTCGGATCGACGACTCATCAGTTTGGGTAGCAATCCAGTGTCCGCTGGTTACCTGCCAAGACCTTCGCATCCGGCACCGGGGACGCCAGCGATCCCGGCATGGTTGACTGCGGTGAACTCGGTCGCGATGGGAGAACGCTATGGCTTGGCGGTGCGGAGTCTCCAAGCGAGGGTCGAGATCATCTCGGCGAGGGCTGCGGACGGTCGGAGCGGGCAGCCATTCCAATATCGCATCCGCACGTCAGCCCCGGCGTCCGGTTACCGGGCGGTCATGCTTCCCAAAGGATTGACTCTGAACGCCGTTACGGGACTGATCACCGGGATACCGGTGGAATCGGGGGCCTTTAACGTTCTTGTCGTTGCCGATTCGGTGGGAGGGCAGAGCCTACGTGTCGTGAGTTTCAAGTTTTCCGACGCGACCGAACTGGCGGCCGTGAGGTTGGACAACAGCAGCGTCGCTGACGGTGCACCGGTGGGCGGATGGGTCGGAGGCCTTTCGGCATTGGGCGTGGACGGCGTCGTCGTCAGTGGGAATTTCCGATTGATCGCCGGTCAGGGTTCGACGGACAACGAGAGATTT
The DNA here is from genome assembly GCA_963749035.1 of uncultured Verrucomicrobiae bacterium. Lineage (GTDB taxonomy): Bacteria > Verrucomicrobiota > Verrucomicrobiia > Chthoniobacterales > JAATET01 > CAVVKW01. Next base: position 1,093,217 of record CAVVKW010000004.1, on the reverse strand, counting down.
CAGATCGACGGAGAGAAATTGATTGCCGCGGAGGTGATGGACTTCGAAACGCGCCCCGAGATGCAGGTGCGGGTCGAGGCGACTGGACCGGGAGGTGGCTCGGTGGAGGACGTTTTTCTGATAAACGTTACTCCGGGAACGGATGATGACGATGACCGGGATGGGTTGACCGAGGCTGAGGAGATCATCTTGGGAACGGACCCTCTAAATCGTGATTCGGATGGCGATGGTGCCGGCGATGGGTTTGAGGTCGAGCGCGGCACCTTGCCGATGGTCGAAAGCAGTCGCCCGAGAAATTACGTTGCCGCTTGGGGGCGGAATACCTACGGGCAATGTGACGTGCCGTTTGACCTTGGTGATGTCAGCAGCATTGCCGCGGGAGCAGACCATACTTTGGCGGTTCGGACGGACGGCACCGTCGCAGCGTGGGGCCGGAATGACAGTGGTCAGGTCAGCGTTCCAATTGGATTAGTCGATGTCGTGTCGGTGGCTGCGGGCTCAAAGCACAGTCTCGCGCTGAAGAATGATGGAACGGTCGTGGCCTGGGGATCGTCCTCCTACGATCTGAATCGCTTTCCCGATGGATTGACCAACGTTACGGAAATAGCGGCCGGGAATTATTTCAGTCTCGCGCTCAAGACAGATGGCTCCGTGGTCGTGGGGGGAACGACTTCCAGCGATCTCGACAAGGTTCCGGAGGAGATCAATGACGCCATTGCTATCGCCGGTGGTGATGACTATGCGCTCGTGCTGCAGTCCAACGGGCAGGTCGTGGGCTGGGGGCAGTCCAACTACGGGGTGACGACACCGTCGTCGGGCCTGGGAGAAATGATTGGGCTGGCGGCAGGAGGAGACTTTGCGGTGGGAATCAAGGTCAACGGAACGGTGGTATTCTGGGGCGACGCCCCGTATGGAAGCGGCTCGTCGACACCGTTCCCGCCTGATCTAGCGGATGTCACTCAAGTCGCCGCGGGTGGAGGCAGTGGTTTTGCAGTCGACGTGGATGGGCGCTTGTTTGGGTGGGGTGGGGACAGTTCCGAACAAGTCACAAAGATCCCGCCGAACCTCGGATTTGTCAGTATGGCCGCAGCCGGATCGGCGCACGGTGTCGCGCTGGTCAACGATCCGGATGCCGGGCCTGATCCAAACGCGACGCCGACACCGACACCGACACCGACACCGACACCGACACCGACACCGGAGCCTACGCCGGAGCCGACCGCAACGCCGACCCCGACACCGGAACCGGACCCGACCCCGGAACCCACGCCGACGTCTCCGCAGCCTGGCGTTCCGCCGTCAGGTTCGACTGGAACGGTAACCGTTGCCTCTCCGCCAAAGACGCCTGCGATCAAGGGTCCGTCCGTCGTTACAACGCGAAAGCCGGCGCACAGACTCCGCGGTAAGCTCGAGGGCTATCTTCCGGGGATGCGGATCGAGTATCGAATCGCGGGTGATGGCAGGGCCTTCGCGAAAATACGGAGAAACGGGAGGTTCGTCATCAAAACGAAACTCAATTCCAGGAAGACGGTCGTCAAGGTCCGCGCCATCTCGCCGACGGGTCAGAAATCGAGCGTGCGTCGGGTCCGGATCATTCGCACTCAACGTGCTGATTAGTTTGATAACCGAGAAGTGACGAAAGCCTGAGCTTCCGCGCTCAAATTCTCGGCTTCATGGGTTGACGACTGAGGTCGGCTCCGATTTTTGGCCGAGCACCATGCCGCGATCGCGGGATTTATTGTGATTTGCGAAACGATTGTCAGATGAGCCCGATCAGGTTGGAATCCGCGGTCCTATCCATTTACATGGCTGGACGTTGTGTGACGCGAAAAGCATTTGGCCGGACGCTGTCTCGGGTGGCTTAGCAGTTTCGTCCCGCCCGGTGATCGGCAGAGGCTGACGGATTGCGAGCGAGTGAGCCCAGGTTACTCAAATTTGGAGAGCACCCATTCTGGAACGAGAGACGCGGGCTTGTCTCCGCCTTGGCCGGGGCGTTTCCAACCGACACTGGCGTGATCATCGCCCTCCACGTCGCGATGCCGTAATTCGATGAAGTATTTCTGGTTTGCCTCGAGCTCGACCGATGCGGACTGTTCCGGTTTCGCGTCCCATTGACGCCAGTTCGTGCCGTCGGCAAAGGCGATCATTTCGCTTCGTGCTGGATCGGTGCCTTTGGTATCCATCCATAATTCCGCGCGGTCGTCTCCACTGACCCAGAAGGTGTAGGTCCCGGTCTCCGGTGCGGTGAGGACAGCGCGGATCCGCTGCTGAAAGCCGTCGTTTGCAGAGCTTTTCGCCGAGTGGGGAAGATTCCAGTCGCGGACCTCCAGTGCGGGTAGATCGAACCCTGTCGTTTCGCCGTCCGCGGCGAAGGCGGTCGGATCGATCTCGGTCGTCGTCGAATCGATCCCGGTCCAGTATTCCTGAGAAATTCCACTCTCGCTGTAGTCGTCGAAACGGACCTGTCGGACCGAGCCGTGTCGCCAGTTGTTCGGGCGTTGGAATTCTTTGGCAACCGAGAACCATTCTTCATCGTCGAATGATCCTGAAGCAGAGAATCCCCAGTCGTGGTAAACCACCAACAGGGGGCCGATCTGGAGCGCGCTGGGTCCTTCCGAGGCTCCGGGGGCGGATGGGAGCATGGGCGATTCTTCCGTCAGTTCCCCATCCCAAGGACCCTTGATCGATTCCCCGCGCAGAATCCGAATGCCGCCTCGGGCGTCTTTCACTTTCTCACCAAAACGATCGCGGTGCTCGATTTTTGAAAACAGCATGACGCCGTCGTCGGTGGAAATGGCGTCGGCATCGATGGTGCTGAGTTTGTCCAACTTCGGAAATGCGACGACCGGGTCGGTGAAGGTTTCCCAGTCCGCAGTTTGAACGAGGAATTCCTGGATCCGGTAGTTGCTCATCTCCGAATACTTCGGGTGGTCTTTGGCGAAGTTTTTGGCACGGACCGAGATGAGGATATTGAAGAGCTGCGTGTCGGGATCGTAGCGGACCTCGGGCGCCCAAGTATGCCGCAGCGGGACGTCTGCGAGGTCCCCCAGATCAATTTTGATGAACCGTGCGTCGTCGTTACTCCAACGGGTGATATCGTCAGATGATGCGTAGCCAAACCCATTGCTACCAGTGGTCCAGACCAGGTGATAGCGCCCATCGGGACCGACGGCGAAGCTGGGATCCCGGAAGAACTCCCACTGGCCAACTTTCGGATTGAATCTCTGGGACTTGTCGGCGGCGTCCCGATTTTCCACCCGGTGCCAGACGAACCCGTCGTCGCTGCCCATGAGCCATAAACCTGATTTGCTGTCACCGTCGAAGTAGGTGAAGATATAGCGCCAGGGCGGTGCCGACTTTGGTTCAGGAGCCGATCGCTCGGCGAATGCCTGGAGCGCCACGGTCAAAAGGGCGATTGCGGTGAGAATGGGGCGGAGGGGGAAGTGAGTTTTCATCGGAGGGGGATCATCGAAAGTTGCGGCGAAGGTATCACGTTTGAGTTTGGCTTCCGAGCAACCTTTGGCGGTAGGACTGAACGCATTCCAGCTTTTTTGGAACCGAGCCGGCTTGTCAGGAGAGACTATGGCGATCGGCTGTCTTGTCGGCAGAGAGAGCGACGGAATCTTGGCTCGTAGCGAACGCTTTGCTCGTCGGTTTGGCGGTGGCGATCGGACGTGAACCCGGGAGGCTTGAGCCGGTGATCGGCTCTGAAAAGGAAAGACGCCCGGCAGCGAGGCGCCGGGCGTCGGGATTGAGCCGAGCTCAGGCTCGCCTATTCGTCGGCGTCGGAATCAACCTGTTCCGCAGCCTCAGCGTTGGTTGCTTTGGCGGCAGAGGGTTTTCCGGCACTCATCCATTCTTCTTTCGAGATCAGTCCATCGTCGTCCTTATCGTTCATGTTGAACGCGGTCTCGAGCTTGTCGTCGTCGAAGTTGGATCGGAGTGCCTTCATCTCGTCCTTGCTCATGAAATCATCTCCGTCGACGTCGGCGGTGGTGAATTCCGCGGCGCGCTTGGCGGTTCGCTTATCGACGTCTTCGGCGGGGAGGGTTGCCGTCGTGAACGCGATGGCGGTGAGGAAGATGGTGGGTTTGCGAAAGACGTGGGAAGTGATTTTCATTGGATTTAGGTATCGAAGGATTGGTGCGATGATTCAGAGTGGTATTTGACAACCGCCGAACCGAGATGGGCAAAACGATGGAACGGTCTCTGGATCATTCGAAGATAGATCGAATTGCTTCGGAGGCAACGTTGCTGTGGCCTCAAATCGGACCGGGGTTTCGCGAGTTGCAGGGCGCGGGCAAGTTTTTCGGGGGTTCGTCAGGCGCGACCGAGGTAGTTGCCGTCGGCGGTGCTGACTTTGATCGTTTCGCCTTCCTTGATGAAAAGCGGGACGTTGATGATCTTCCCGGTTTCGAGCGTTGCCGGCTTTTGAACGTTGTTGGCGCTGTCGCCTTTCAGGCCGTCGGCACTCTCGGTGACCTTCATTTCCACGGTGGTCGGGAGGACGACCTGAACCGGTTTTCCTTCGACCTCGAGGACTTCGACCTGGAGATTTTCGACGAGATATTCTTTGGCGTCGGTAATCAGATCCTCGTTGAGGGTGATGGTCTCGAAGGTGTTGGGGTCCATGAAGTGCCAGCCGGTCGGATCGTTGTAGCTGAACTCGAGGTTCATGCGGTTGGTCTCGACGACTTCGACTTTCTCGGTGGAGGAGAAGCGGACGTCGGCAGATTTACCGGTGCCGATGTAGCGGAGGATGACCTGCACGAAAGCGCGGAGGTTGCCGGGGGTGCGGTGCTGGACGTCGAGGACGATGGCGTCGTTGCCGTTGTAACGGACGGCCATTCCTTTGCGGAGATCGTTGGCGAGTGGCATTTTGGGGAAGTGGAGAGTTGGGAGTTGAGAGGGGGTTCACGGCTTCGCCGCGTTGGACCCATGAAGTTTTTGGCGGGAGCGGTGCTGGGAGTCAATGGTGGGGATCGATCCGAGGGGACGATCGACGGCGAATCTCGCTCGAGATTCGATTTATGCCACAGCCGCTAAGAGTTTGTGGGGTGATTGGCGGGGCGCTAGGTTGGTGGTGTGAGCGAGGAGTTCGAAGAACGGCAAAAGCGGAAGGTGGGTGGCTCACTTGCTCGACTGAATCCTTTACGGCGATTGGAGATGTTGCGGGCGAACGCACGGTTGGTCCGATCTGGCGCCTGGAGATCCAATCAATCTGATGGAACCATCGTTCGAAAAATTGTTGGTGCGTCTCGCTGAGGGCGAGGTTCGCTTCGTGGTCGTTGGCGGGGTCGCGGTCACGATCCAGGGATACGTAAGGATGACCGAAGACGTGGACTTGCTGATCGACCCGGACGAAAACAACGTTCGGCGGCTGCTGGAGATCTTGTCGGGATTCGGCGAGGGATTCGCGCGTGAGTTGTCCGTCAGCGATTTCACAGACGAGGAGGGAGCGATTCGAATCGTCGAGGAAACCGAATATCTCCAAGTCGATCTCTTTACCCGGATGAGCGGGCGAAGATACGGCGACGTGACTCAAGACGTCGCGTGGTATGAAATTGGTGGAAATAAAATCGCGGTGGCCTCCAAAGCTTCGTTGATCGGTTGGAAGGAAGACTCGAGTCGAGAGAAGGATCGACTGGATGCGCGGGCCTTGCGCGAGTTGATCGAGGATCCGAAAAGCTTCGATTGAGAGCTTGCCTGGTCCTTACAGCAGTTTCTGGCGGGACAGATCTTGCGAGTCGACCATGCCGAGAGGGATTCTGTCTTCGTCGATGACGACAAGGTCGTCGATGCGATGGGTCTGAAGGATCTGAAGGACTTCCGCTGCCAACTTGTCGGAGGAAATGGTGACGGGATTGGCAGTCATGAAATCCGCGACGGGTCGAGAGCCGATGTCAGCGTCGGTGGCGTAATGGCGGGCAAAGTCGCCGTGGGTAAAGATCCCGACCAGTCGACCAGTGGCGAGGTCGGTGATGACGGCAGCGCCGGCGCGGTGGGCGGTCATGGATTTGATCGCTTCGCGAATGGTGGCGGTCGGTGGGACAAGCGCGAGGCGATCGGCGGGGCGCATGATCTCGTGGACGCCAAGTAAGAGCGTGCGACCGAGTTTCCCGCCGGGGTGGAATTTGGCGAAGTCGTCCTTGTTGAATCCACGGGCTTCGAGAAGGACCATCGCGAGGGCGTCGCCGAGCGCGAGCATGGCGGTGGTGCTGGAGGTGGGGGCGAGGTTGAGCGGGCAGGCCTCGCGGGGAACGCTGACGTCGAGGACCGTGTGAGCGGCGCGACCGAGGGAGGAGTCCGGGCGTCCGGTCAGCGCGATGATCTGGACCTGGAAGCGGGCGAGGGCGGGGAGGACGTTGTTGAGCTCTTCGGTTTCGCCGGAGGAACTGAGCGCGAGAATGACGTCACCGTCGGAGACGATGCCGAGGTCGCCGTGGAGGGCGTTGAGGGAATGAAGCACGACGGCGGGGCAACCGGTGGAGGTGAGGGTGGCGGCGATCTTGTCGCCGATGTGACCGGATTTGCCGACGCCGAGGACGATGACTTTGTTGCGACGTTCGACGCAGCTCTGGAGGGTGGCGACGGCCTCGATGAAGGTTTCGTCCAGGCGGTCGGAGAGGGTCTGAAGAGCTTCGATTTCGATGGCGAAGACGTTGCGGGCCGCGGAGAGCATGTCAGGAGTCAATGGGTAAGTCGGATCGGGTGTCGTGCGGTTGGGGGCTCTTTCGCAAGCGTGGACCCGCTGGAAAATCGGGATGAGTTGTAAATTGCGCATCGAGCCTTCGCGAGATAGAAAGCGGGTGTGAAAGTTGCGTGGTTGATCCTGGTTGGGCTGTTCGGTCTGACGACGGCGTGGGCGCAGGAAGAGGCGTTTGTCATCGTGCAGGACGAGGACGAAATTTTGCTGAGGGAGCAGACCGAGGTCATCACGGTGCAACCGGACCCGGCGGTCAGCGGGGTGGTGGCGGAGATCTTCGACGTTCAGCGCCCTTGGCAGCTCGTCAATCCGGCGGCACCGGAAAGTTACGGGAACGGACGCAAGAACGAGACGGTGTCCGAAGACCCGGAGCGACCCGGTAAGCCGCGCGGGTTCATCCTCTTTGCGCTTGATTGGTGATCGTCCGCGGGTGGCGTTTCTGTGCGCGACCTACCTGAAGCCGGAAATGCACCACGTGCATCGGCAGATCGTGGCATCGGAGGCGTTCGATCCGATGGTGGTCACGCAGAAGGTCGAGAACCGGGAGAAGTTCCCGTTCGAGCCGATCCACCTGGTGAGGCGAACGGCGTTTCGCTTTTTTGGTCGGGAGGTCGAGCGGCGGGTGACGGGGCGGCCGTGGCAGGTGACGGGTCGGGAGGCCGACGCGGTGCTCAACATTTTACGGGAACGGGAGGTGGGGGTGCTGCACGTGTTCTTTGGAAACGTGGCGGTGCATTGGCTGTCGCTGCTGCGGCGATTGGAGGTGCCGTTCGTGGTTTCATTTCACGGATCGGACGTGGCGGGGGCGATTGCATCCGAAGGGTATCGGGAGGCGAGGGAGGAAGTGTTCGAACGAGCCAGGTGGGTGGTCGCGCGGTCGGAAGCGTTGGCGGAACGGGTCGGGGGGATGGGTTGTCCGGAAGAGAAGTTACGGGTGTTACGAACGGTCGTGCCGGACTTCGAGTTCGGGGTGCGGCAGGTTCCCAAGGACGGAGTGGTGCGGCTGGTGCAGGCGTCGAGGTTGGTTCCGAAGAAGGGCGTTGGCACGAGCTTGCGGGCGTTTCGACGGCTTTTGAGGGAATGGCCGAAGGCCGAGTTGGTGATCGCCGGGACGGGTCCGTTGGAAAAAAAATTGAAGGCGCTGGCGGAGGAATTGGACGTTGCTGGCCAGGTGAGATGGGTCGGTTTTGTGGAACAGACAGAGTTGGCGGAACTGCTCCGAAGTGCTCACGTGTTTTTGCATCCGAGTGAAGGGGTGGACGGTGACGTCGAGGGGGTGCCGAACTCGATGTTGGAAGCCATGGCGAGCGGGTTGCCGGTCGCGGCGACGCGACACGGCGGAATTGCTGAGGTGATCCGGGACGGCGTGAATGGGATGCTGAGTCGGGAGGGGGACCACGAAGAGCTGGGCGAGCAGGTCAGCAAGCTGCTCAGCGACCGGGTGCTCTATCTGCGCGTCGCTCGGGAAGGTGCGGCGACGGTGCGCCGTGAATTTTCCGCGAGTGGAATGGTGGCCCGGCTGGCCGAGATCTACGCGGCCTGACGGGCGTCGGCCGGCAGTGCGACGGGTCGCGAGGAGACGTTGCGAGCGACCGCGACGACTCCGAGAATGATCGCGGTGAAGAGCAGGTCGCTGACGAGCGAGTTGCGGAAGAAAACCCAGGTGGGTGGGAACCCTGGGAGGCCGACGGTGAGGGATTGGACGAGGCCGCCGAGTGACTGCGGGTAGGCGACGTTGCCGAACCAAGCGGCGGTGTTGGTGACGAGATAGAAGAGGAGGCTGCTGGCGGAGACGGCGGCGAAAATCGGGAGGGGGGCGGCCTGGCGTCGGCGAAGGACGAGGCCGGCGGCGATGCCGACGGCGTAAACGCTGTAGCGAAGGATTTCGCCGGACCCGAACGCGGCGGCACCGTAGTGGAAATTCAGGAGCAGGTCGGAGACGAGAAGGGCGGAGAAGGGGACGACGAGAGCCATCCAGCCGGGCAGGAGGAGAGCGCCGCAAATCGCAATCGCCATGAGCGGGGCGAAGTTCGGAAGCTGGGGAAGCGCTTCGAGGCGAATGACGCGGAAGGCCGCTCCGAGTATGAGGAGGGCAATGGCGAGGGCGAGGACGGGCGTGGTGAGGCGGGCGGGTGAGTTTTTCATTCGAGATATTGCGTGGATCCGACGGGTGCGAATCTTCCGATTTTCGCGTCGGGAGCGCGTTTGTCCAGAGTGGACTTGTCCAGGGGAAGGAAGCCGCTGGAGCCGTTGGCGAAGGCGACCATGGCGTTGCCGCCGTGGCGGAAGTGCACGGTCTTCTCGCGGTGGTCGAGGCCGTAAAACTCCTCGATTTGCGGAGTGGAACTGAAGGGGTAAACCTGGGCACTCGTGGCAAAGACGACGACGCGGGATGGGTTGGAAAGCGACCAGTAGGTGACGGGAATTGCGGGATTTTTCGAAGTGCCGAAGAAGCCGCCTCCGAGCAGGACGTTGTAGCCGACGCCGATGTAGCCGTTGCGGAACTTGGGTTTGAAGGCAGAGCCGCTGAGGGCGAAACTGGGGTCGGGTCGGAAGCTGGCGGGGACGAAGTCGCCGAGCGGACCGCGGCTGGGATCGAAGGTGCGGTTGCCTTCGCCGCGGCTTTTGCTGGCGTTGCTTTCAAACCCCCACCACCAGGTGGTGCCTTCGGCAGAGTCGTCGCGAAACTTCCAAAACCGGTGATTGTGATCGGCGAGGTAGCCGGCCGCTCCGGCGGCGAGGTTGCGGATGTTGGCAGCGGAAGTGGCAAGCGATGAGTGGACGTAAACTGCGTGGCCGACCTTGGTCACGACGAGGGTGAGCGTGACGATGATGGCCATCGTCACGCCCGCTTCGATGAGCGTGAAAGCGCGATTACGCGGCACGGCGGCGGATCAGAAATGTGAATCCCATTGCGGCCAGGACGATGAGAGCCATGGCGGACGGCTCGGGGACGGCTGCCACGGCTGCGCTGGGTGGAACCCCGGTAAAGTCTTCGACGAAACTGAATCCGTCCCAGCTTCCATCGGCTAGCGAACGGTCTGCGAAGCCGACCGGACCTTCGGTCCAGGAGGCGGGGTAGTCGCCGGTGCCCTCGGCGTTCCAGTAGCTCCAGAACCCGTCGTTGAAGCCGTTGCTGTCTTGGTCGTGGTTTGGTCCACCGGGCTGCGAGTAGGTGACTCGATCGACGGAAGGTGCTGGACTGCCGAAGTCGAAAATACGGATGAAAAGTGCGAGATTGGGGTCGCCGTCGCCGTTGGGTAGAGCGGGTCCGGGGACGAAGGGCGCATTGGCTTCGGCGATGGAACCGGCGACGGTGCGGAAGAGATCTTCGCCGGTGGCGGAGCCGCTCCAGCGGAAGCCCCAGGCGAAGCTGTCCTGCGGCGTCCCGTCGTTCCAATCGAGGACGAGGGCAGAGCGGTTGGGGCCGGAGCCGTACCAGAGCGAGATGTCGTCGAACCCGGTGATCGGGGCGGCGGTAAGAGTGGGAAGGGAGGTGACGCTGGCGAGAGCGAGCGTGGTGAAGAAGGTCCGTGGATTAAACATGAAATGAGTCAGTTTCTGAATTTTTTCAACGGGGTGTTGCTAGGACAGCCTTTCCCCCGAAAAATCAGAAAGGACTCCCCCCGCACGGACGCAGATCGCGACGCCGTTGCCCATTTCAGGGCGGTGCGGTTTTCTCCGTCGGACAGAGATCGGACTCTGACCGTTGCGCGACAGTGCGGGATTTTCACCCGGCTTTCCTGGCCGACGGATTGGTGGTGGGACCGACTTTGGCCGCAGATTTGTCTCACGCGAAGTCGCGAAGGCGCGAAGAATTTCGATTCTCACGCGGAAGCGCAGAGACGCGGAGGGGTCTCAAATTACTGTGGCGGTCGGTCTGATGAAAAGAGCGGTCGGCCGCTGGTCGGCTGCCGGGCTGACGTTTACGGGTGGTGGGGGCGGTGGGTCAAGTGCGGGAATGGGATGCCGTCGAACATGAAACCTCGGGGCCGGAGGGTCGGGGTCGACCTCGGGTGGTCGGGCGGGGATCTTGCGCCCTAGTTTTGGTCGAGTTCGAAGGCGATGTTGACGGTGTAGGTTTCACCGTCGGCCATGCCGTCGGGGAGTGGGGCGATGCGGCTGACGCGCTCGGCGGCGGCGAGAACGGATTGGTCCATGACGGGATTCCCGCTGGTTTTGACGATGCTGGCGTCGGCGATGGTGCCGTCCTTGCGAATCGCGAGGCGGAGGGTGGTGACGAACGATCGGTCGTTGTCGAAGATGGAGGTCGGCTGATCCCACTGGCTGAAGAACGAGTCGTGGATGAGGTCGTGATACCAGCCGAAGTCGGACGTGCCACCGCCGCCGGATTGTTCGGCGTCGGAGGAGCCGGTTTCGGCGTCAGCGGGTTCCGCCTTCTTTTCAACGGGCTCGGCCTTTTTCTCGACGGGTTCAGCCTTTTTAACCGGTGTCGGGGTGGACTCGGGCGTGGGCTTCGGCGTCGCGGTCGGAGACGGCTCGGGAGTGGCGGTGGGTTTCGGGGTTGGCTCCGGAGTTGGTTTGGGAGTGGCAGTTGGTTTGGGAGTCGGCGTGGCGGACGGTTCCGGGGTGGTGGTGGGAGTTGGCGTTGCCGTCGGCTTGGGGGTGGGAGTTGGCGTTGCTGTCGGCTTCGGCGTGGGCGTGGGCGTGGGCGTGGGGCTGGGAGTAGGAGTAGGAGTAGGAGTAGGAGTGGGAGTGGGAGTAGGAGTGGGAGTGGGAGTGGGAGTGGGAGTGGGAGTGGGAGTGGGAGTGGGAGTGGGAGTGGGAGTGGGGCTGGGGGTTGCGAGTGGGATTTCGCTTTTAGGTTCGGGAGTTGGTGGGGGCGTCGGTGGGGGTGTGGGAGCCGGGGTTGGATCGGGCGTGGCGGGCGGGGGTGTCGGTTCCGGTGTGGGCTCCGGCGTTGCGGGTGGCTCTTCAATTTCCTGGAGGGGGAGGAAGGAGGCCGGGTCGACCCAGGTGATCTCGCCGACGGGCTGGGACGCGGTCGGGCGCGTCACCAGGAGGAGGAAGGCGATGAAGAGAAAGTGGCCGACGGTGACGAGGAAGACCGTGGCACGAAAGCCGCGTCGGCGGATTCTCACGGGGCGGCGTCTTCGGGCCGGGTCATGACGCCGACCTTGGTGATGCTGATCCGCTGGAGGATATCCATCACGGAGATAAAGCGCTGGATGGCGAGGTCCTTGTCGGGTCGGACGACGACGGCGATGTTGGGATTTTCGGCGTGAAGGGCGGTGAGTTGGGACTCGAGTTCTTCGGCGGTGACGGGACTCTCGTTGAGTTTGAGATCGGCGTTGCGGTCGATCTCGATCATCTGGACGTCGGAAGGGTTGACCTCACTGCGGGCGGTCGAGCTGGTGGGAACAACGAGGTCGAGGCTGTTCTCGATGAGGGGGGTCGTGATCATGAAAATGATCAGGAGCACGAACGCGAGGTCGAGCAGCGGGGTGACGTTCAGGTCTGTAAGCGTCTGGAGATGCTGGCGATTGGAGAAGCGGCGCACGTTAGTTTTTCAAAATTTGAAATTTGAAATGCGGAATGAGCAATGAAGTGGGGCTTTGCGGGTCGGTGGAAAGCGGAATGGCGTTTAGTCCCGGTCGGTGGAGCGGCGGGCGCCGGGGAAGCCGTGGTCGACGAAGCGGTGTTCGATCTCGGACGAAAGCTCGGCGGCGAAATTATCGGATTCGACGAGCATGGCGCGGATGGAGGCGACGAGAAAATTATACCCGAACATGGCGGGGATGGCGACGAGGAGGCCGACGACGGTGGTGATGAGGGCGCCGGAGACGCCGGGAGCCATGGCGGCGAGGTTGGCATTGCCGGCGGCGGCGATCCCGGAGAACGCGTCCATCACGCCCCAGACCGTGCCGAGGAGACCGAGGAAGGGGGCTCCGGAAACGGCCATGGAGAGGACGTTCATTTTGTCTTCGAGGTCGAGGGCGGATTCGCCGACGGCGCGTTCCATCGCGGCGGTGACGGTGCGCATCTGAGCGGGGGTGATTTTGCCGGAGGCTTCGAGGCGAGCGCGGAAGGTTTCGTCAACCTCGGTGGAGCCGAGCATTTGGAAACAAAGTTCGTCGCAGCCCGCTTCGTAGATGTGAAAGAGGGGGGTGCCGTCGAAGCGAACGCCGGATTCGTAAACGCGGAGGGGGCGGCGGTCGCGGTGAAAAATCTCGGAGAACCGGGCGGACTGGCGTTTGGCGAAGGTGAGGACGCGAAACTTGGTCACCATCACGGACCAGCTGAAGATGGAGGCGATGAAGAGGGTCGCGAGGATGGCGCGGCCTTCGAAGGTCGAGTTCGTGAAGGCGTAGAAGAGTCCGCTGCCTTCGGTGGCGACGAGTAGAGACCAGGCCAACATTTTCTGCCGTGGATCGAACACGGGAACGGGGGGCGGGGGCAACGTAAAACTGGATTTGCGGGTTCGCGCTGGAGTGGGCGGGCGTCGGTCGGTAGTGATGGGCCTCGTTGTGGTGGAGTCGGAGATGTCGAATTGGCGCGTGATCCGGCGTTTGCTTGGGCTGACGTGGTCTTATCGGCGGGACTGCATCCTGGTGCTGCTTTACCAGATCGCGTTGCTGACGCTGGGGTTGGCGGGGTTGGGGTTGACGGGTGTGGCGATCGATTTTGTGCGGTGGAAGGTGGAGGCGGGGGCTCCGGTGCCGCGTTGGCCCTTCGGGGTGGCGCCGCCGCAGGATTGGTCGCCGATGGGGGTGTTGTTCGCGATCGCGGGGGCGCTGGTGGCGTTTGCCTCGGTCCGGGCGGTGCTGAATTATCTGAATCAGTCGGGCCTGAACGTGCTGACGCAGGGACGGATCGTCTTGGAAGTGCGCGGTCGGGTTTACGACAAGTTGCAGCGGCTGAGTTTCCGATTCTTCGATGCGAACGCGACGAGTTCGTTGATCAATCGGGTGATGGGTGACGTGCAGTCGCTCCGGATGTTCGTCGATCAAGTGCTGATGCAGACGATCATCATGGTCATCTCGCTGACGGCTTACGTGATCTATCTGGTGAGCATTAACGTGAAGCTGGCGTTGGCGTGTCTGGCGGTGACGCCGTTGCTGTGGGTGGCGTCGGCGAACTACTCGCGGGTGGTGAGTCCGGCCTACGCGCGAAACCGGGTGTTGATGGACGCGATGGTCACGCGGGTGGTCGAAATGATTCGGGGGGTGGCGGTGATCAAGGCTTTCGGGGTGGAGGCGGGGAGGACGGCGGAATTCGACGCGGCGAACGATGCGGTGCGCGACCAGCAGGGTTGGCTCTTCTGGCGAGTGAGTACGTTTGGACCGACGGTGGGGTTCTTGAGTCAGTGTTCGCTGATCATTTTGTTGGGCTACGGGGGTTGGCTGGCGGCGCGGGGAGAGGTGCCGATCGGGACGGGGTTGGTGGTGTTTGCCGCGATTTTGCAGCAGTTCGCGGGTCAGGTGAGCAACCTGGCGACGGTCGCGAACACGATGCACCAGAGCTTGCGAGGGGCTAGGCGGGTCTTCGAGGTCCTGGACGAGCCGGTGGGGGTGGAGTCACCGACTGAGGCGACGCAGTTCGATCGGCTGGAGGGGCGGGTCTGCTTCGAGAACGTTTGGTTTGACCACGGGAGCGAACCGGTGCTGAGGGGGGTGGATTTCAAGGTCGAAGCCGGGAAGTGCGTGGCGATCATCGGCCCAACGGGAGTGGGGAAGAGTGCGTTAATGAGTCTGATCCCGCGGTTTTACGATCCGTCGAACGGGTCGGTGACGATCGACGGAATCGATCTGCGGCAGATGGATCTGGACGCGCTTCGACGGAGCATCGGGGTGGTGTTTCAGGAGAGTTTTTTGTTTAGCACGACGGTGGCTGCGAACATCGCGTTTGGGCATCCGGAGGCGACTGACGAACAGATCGAGCGGGCGGCACGGACGGCGTCGGCGCACGAGTTCATCGCGGATCTGCCCAACGGATACGAGACGGTGCTGGGCGAGAGTGGGGTGGGGCTGTCCGGCGGACAGCGCCAGCGGCTGGCGATCGCGCGAGCGGTCTTGTTGGATCCGCCGATCTTGTTACTCGATGACCCGACGGCGGCGGTGGACCCGGGAACGGAGCGGGAGATTGCGCGGGCGATCGAGACGGCGACGGCGGGGCGCACGACGTTCATCGTTGCGCACCGCCCGGCGATGATGCGGCGCGCGGATTTTGCTTTGGTGTTGGACCAGGGGCGGCTGGCGCAGGTGGGGACGCACGGTGAGTTGATGGAGTTGGGCGAAGGTTATTACTACAACGCGATGCGGGCGGTCTCGGAGTGAGCGTGGGAATGCGAGCGGGGGCGTGCCAAATCGGGACTCGGAGCTGGGGAGGGCGAGCGTCGTGAGCAAAGCGGACGATAGTCGGGGGGCGCATCCGACCGGTCGGGGGGGTGAAACGCGGCGGGCGCTGACGGCGTCCAGTCTGTCGGCGGGAACGGACGGCGTGCCGAAGCGGAGCGCGCTCGATCTCCTGGGTTTGCTGCGGAGAGTCTTCACTTACGCGCGACCATACGCGCGGAAACGGAATGGACTGCTCGTGGCGGTCGTGCTGCGGGCACTCTTATTACCGGCGGTGGCGTGGGCGATCGGTGCGGCGATCAATGGACCGATCACGTCGGGGAGCGGAGTTGGGATCTTTTGGGCGACGGTCGGGTTCGCCGCTTTGGTCGTGGCGGTGCAGGTGGGAATGCACTTTCGAATGCGGCTGGCCTTGGAGTTGGGTGAGTCGGTGATTCACGACTTGCGGCGGGAAGTGTTTCGCCACGTGTTGCGGATGCCGATGGGTTTCTTCGATCGGTCGAAGGCGGGTCAGATTATCGGCCGGTTGACGACGGATTTGGACGCCGTGCGGATGGGGGTGCAGGACATCGTTTTCATCAGCATGGTTCAGGGGGGACAGATGCTGGTCACGGCGGCTTTGATGGCGTGGCTCGACTGGGTTTTGTTTCTGCTGGTGATGGCGATCGCTCCGGTCATCTGGAAGTTGAACGCGTATTTCACCCGGCGAATCACGCAGCAGCAGCGGCAGCAGCAGGAGAGTTTCGGTCGGGTGACTTCGGTGTTGGCCGAGTCGGTGAACGGAATTCGGGTGACGCAGGGCTTCGTGCGGCAGGAGGTGAACGCGGGGTTCTTTCGGAGCCTGATCACAGATCATTCACGCTTGGCCGTGGGCGCGGGACGGACGACGGCGGTGTTCTTGCCTCTGCTGGAGCTGAACAGTCAATTTTTCATTGCGCTGCTGGTGGTCGTTGGCGGCGGGCGGGCGTTGGATCCCGAGATCGCGAGGCCGGTGGGGGAGATCGTGCAGTTTTTCTTCCTGGCGAATTTGTTCTTCGATCCGATCCGGGTTCTGGGCATGCAATACAACAATGCGTTGGCGGCGATGGTGGGTGCGGAGCGGGTCTTCTCGCTGCTGGACACGAAGGCGGACTGGGAGGATATCGCGGAGGCGAAGGATTTGAAAACGATCGCGGGGCGGGTCGAGTTTCGTGATCTGTCTTTCAGTTACGAAGGCGGGGACAGGCGGGAGGGTGGTCGGGTGGTGCTCAAGGGAATCTCGTTCGTCGCGCAACCGGGGGAGACCGTGGCTCTGGTCGGTCACACGGGGAGCGGGAAAACGTCGATTATCAATCTGGTCGCGAAGCTCTATCTGCCGACGGCGGGAACTTTGCTGATCGACGATCGCGACGTGATGGAGGTGACGTCGGAATCTCTGCATCGACAGATGGGAATGGTCCATCAGCACAGCTATCTTTTCGGTGGGACGGTGATGGACAATATCCGGATGGCTCGGCCGGAGGCCACGGACGCGGAGGTAGTCGAGTCGGTTCGTCTCCTGGACTGTCTGGATCTGATCGAGGGATTGCCGCAGGGATTTCAGACGGAGGTCGGTGAGGCTGGGGGCGATTTGTCGGTCGGTCAGCGGCAACTCGTCGCGTTTGCACGGGCGATGATGGCGGATCCGCGGATTTTAATTTTGGACGAGGCTACGAGTGCGATCGACGCGATGACGGAAGCGAGGCTGCAACGGGCGCTGGAAAAGTTGCTGGAGGGAAGGACGAGTTTCGTGGTGGCGCATCGGCTGAGCACGATCCGGAAGGCGAATCAGATCCTGGTGTTGCGTCAGGGCGAGATCGTGGAGCGGGGGCGTCACGCGGATTTGGTGGCGGCGAACGGAGTTTACGCTGAGCTCGAACGGCACTTTGCCGGCGACGCGTAGGTGGTGAGTGGAAGCGTCTGACCCGGAGGTCGGATGGTCGTGAGAGCTGATCTCGGCTAGAAGAGGACGGGCTGGCCTTCGGTCATCACGTGAACCTGGGGGAGGAGGCCGACTTTCTGAGCCGCTTCGCAGAGGCGCTGGGGGGGTTCGGTCGGGGGTTCGTAGCTGAGTCGGAAAGTGCCGTAATGCATCGGGATGAGCGTGCGGGCACGGAGCTCCTGGAATGCGAGCACGGCCTGCTCGGGGTTCATGTGGACGTCGCGCTTGCTCGGGGCCTCGTAGGCGCCGATCGGAAGGAGGGCGATTTCGATCGGGTGGCGGTCGGCGATTTTTTCAAAGAATCCGGGAACGTAGGCGCTGTCGCCACAGTGGAGGATGGAGCGGCCGCCGACTTCAATGAGGAATCCGCCGAAGCCGCGGTGGGAGTCGTGGAGGACACGGGCGCCCCAGTGGTAGGCCGGGGTGAGGGTGACGCGGACGTCCTCGTGCTCGATGGAGTCCCAGACCGGCAGCTCGTGAACGACGTGGAAGCCGAGGTTTTTCACGAGACCGCCGACGTTTTCCGGAACGACGATCGGTTGGCGGTCGGCGACGGCTCGGAGAGTTTTGCGATCGAGGTGGTCGAAATGGGCGTGGGTGACGAGGACGAGGTCGATGTCGGGAAGGTCGTGAAGCTCGAGTCCGGGGTGCTTGATGCGTTTGATGACCTTGAGCCATTTTGCCCAGTTTGGATCGATGAGGATGGAGGTGCGGGCGGTCTGGATGAGGAACGAGGCGTGGCCGGTCCAGGTGATGCAAAATTGGTTCTCGCCGATCGGGGGGAAGTCGGGTTTGAGATTCGAGCCGAGGCGGCGGGTGAAGAGCGAGGGGATGAGGACTTCGGCGAGGAAGTTGCGTTTGTGCCAGCCAGAGCCGGGCTTCATGGTGATGTGGTGCTCGGGACGGCGCCGGCGCTCGGCCCTTTTTTCTCCCGCTTGCTGGGCGCGTTTTGTGATAATTTTCCGGACCATCGGTGTGGGGCAGTGTCTATGATTACGGATGAAAAGCAAACGATGCGGGTGGCGATGCGCGCACGACTGCGGGAGATGACGGTGGGAGAGCGGGCGTCGGCGGCGGCGGTGATTTCGCGGCGAGTGCGGGAGGTTGTGCGGGGTGCGGGGGGTGGGCTGGTCTTCGGATTCGCACCGATGGGGTCGGAGCCGGATTGGTTCGCTGGCGGTGAAGAACTGCCGGACGTGGCGTTTCCGCGGGTGGTTGGGGAACGGCTGGAATTCGTCGTCGTCGAGCCCGGGGATGAACTTGAAACGGGACGATTCGGGGTGCGGGAGCCGCGGGCGGGGCGGGTGGTGCGGTTGGCCGACGCGGCGGTGATCTTGGTGCCGGGTTTGGCGTTTGACCGAGCCGGAAACCGCCTCGGTCGGGGGGGCGGATACTATGATCGGCTCTTGGGAGGAGCTGGGGTTGAGGTTCTGAAGGTCGGGATTGCCTTTGAACGTCAGGTGGTGACGCGGGTGCCGACGGAGGCGCTCGATGTGCGGGTCGACCGGGTGTTGACCGAAGGCGAGGGAACGGACGGCTGAAAAATTTAGCGGTTGGTGGCGTCGATCGGGTCAGGCGCGCGGATGGGCCTGGGTGTAGGCTTTTTTGAGGCGTTCGGTGCTGACGTGAGTGTAAATCTGGGTCGTCGACAGGCTCGCGTGGCCGAGGAGGGTCTGCAGGCTTCGCAGGTCGGCACCGTTGTCGAGGAGGTGGGTGGCAAAGCTGTGGCGGAGTTTGTGGGGGCTGAGGGTGGCGGGGAGGCCCGCTTGCTGGAGGTATTTTTTGGTCAGGGCCCAGATCGAACGAGCGGAAAGTCGGCGGCGCGACTTATTGATGAACAGCGGCCCCGCCGTGACTTCTGCGAGCTGGCGGTAACTCGAGATCGCGGTGAGGGCGGGCCCGCCGACCGGGCAGACGCGTTCCTTGGAACCTTTGCCGATCACGCGGAGGGTCTCGGAATACGGGTCGATGTCCGCGACGTTGAGGGAAGCGAGCTCGGCGAGGCGGAGGCCGGTGGAATAGAAGAGCTCGAGAATGGCGGTGTCGCGGGCGGCGACCCAAGTCGGGGCTTGTTGCTCGCGCTCGCTGCGGGCGGGGGCGGCGAGGAGATCGTCGACTTGCTTGAGCGTGAGGAACGAGGGGAGGGAACGTTCGGGTTTGGGGAGGGTAACGGCGATGAGCGGGTTCTCGCGGAGGTTCTTTCGTTCCGACAGGAAGCGGTAAAACGTCCGGAGAGCGGCGAAGTTGAGTCGGACCGAGGAGCGGGCGAGGCCTCGCTTCATGAGATCGAAGAGGAAAGCGCGAAAATCCTCGGGTCGCGCTTTCTGCCACGAGACGTCCGGTCGAAAGCGGCGGAATTCGGCGAGTCCGTGCTGATAGGATTGAATCGTGCGAGGGGAGGCGTTCCGCTCGCCTTCGAGATAAACGAAGAACGCGTCGACGAGGTGATCGCGCTTTTTGCGGGGTGATGGCATGACGTTCAGCTCGAAGCATCGTCCGCGCGCGCCCGGGGGTCAACGCGCCGGGTCCTTGCGGACTGGGGTTTCGTTTGGCCTGACGGATGCCATGACCGGTAGCGAGATGGCGACCGGTGGAAACGAGAGGCGGCTAGTCAGCGGAGTCCCATTTCAAGCTGAGGGTCCCCTTGCGGATCTTGCCGTCGTTGGGATTCGAGGCGGTGATGGGGATTTCGAATCCGTCGTTCGGAAATTTGAATTGGTGGCGGAGGGCACCGTCCGGCGAGGAGTGGGCGCGGTGGCCGCCGATGGAAATCTTGGTCTGCGGATCGCCGCCGCGAAGAATGATTTCCGCTTCGGCACCACGCGAAGAGTTCCCGGCACCGAAAGGAGAGCCGAGAGATGAGAGGGCATCGGACCCGCCCCAGCTACTGGTTTCGGAGCGGCCCCAACTCGTGCTGGACGCGGAATCCCAACTGGAGTCGCCGGCCGGGGTCCAGCTCGAGTCGGCGACCTGAGCCCAACTGGAGTGAACGCCTTGGAGCCAACTGGACAGGGTGACGGGAAAGCCGCTGGTCTCGGCCGATTGGAGCCAGCTTGAAAGCGTGGAGCCGCTGGATTCGATGCCGGTGAGCCAGCTCGCGAGGCCGGTGTCACTGGATTCGATCCCGGCCAGCCAGCTGGAGAGGGCTTCGAAGGTCCAGCTCGTGGGTCCGCCGAGGCTCGACCAGTCGTTGCCGGCGGTGAGGCTTTCGAGCGAGCTTTCGCCGCCGACGGCTGTCGTCCAGCTCCCCGCCGCCGCTTGCAGCCAACTGGAGACCTCAGCGGGCGACCACGACGAGAACGCCGCGAGGAGCTCGCTGGCGAAGCTGCCGGACGCTAGATCAGTCGCATCGAAAGCCGTGCCCGATCCGCCGGTGAACGACGCGCTTGCTTCCGAGCCGAGTCGTTCGTCGAGGTGGGATTGGAGGCGGGAGTGAAGCTCCCCGGAGTCGAGCGCGCTCGACGAAAGTTCGGCGAGGAACTCCGGACCGGCAAGCGCCGCCAGTAGGGCGAGTGGATTGAGTTTGGAAAGATCGCCGGATTCGGGACCGAAAGCAGAGAAATCGCCCGTCTTCTGCATCCGAGCCACCGCGTCGACGAGGTCTTCACCGGATTGAAAGGCGTTCTCGAGGTTGTCGACGAGGCGTTGAAAACTGAGGTGGAACGGAACCGTTGCGAAGGCGAAGTCGTCGGAAGGGGACATTCCTTCGGGCGGGGTGGCGACGGTGATCGAGCGGGCAATACTCGTCCACTGATCCGCTCGGTAGTAGCCGATCTCGACGAAATACTCGGTGTCGGCGTGGGTGACGGGGACATACCAATTCCGCGTCTCGAAGGGGACCTCGATCTCGCCTTCGAGCTCACCGGAGGAGAGATGATAGCGAAGGTGCGCGGGCCCGCCGGGGTGTTTGGCGATGTCCAGATCCCAGTAGCAAAATAGCCAGTGGGGCTCTTGAGCGACGAGGAAGAGGCTGTCTTCGCCGTAGCTGTGGGGGAGTTCACCGAGATTTTCGAAGTCGCGCGCCGGTGTCGCAGTTTCTTCCGGTTTCGCCGTCGTGTCTTCAGGCGTGGAGCGGAGCGAAACACGGGTGGGCTTTGACTTCTGCGACATTGATTAGGCTATAGATAGAGGTTCGGAATGATGGCGATGGCTCCGCGCGCAGAGGAAGCATCTAGCGGGAGGCAATGCAATGCAAATATCGTGCCAAGCATGTCTTTTTCGTCGAGGCACTTGAAAACAAGCGCGTCCTGAATAACGTGGTTTCGCATGAAGTATCCTTCCCGCGTTCCTTCAGTCGCCGTCGCCGTCGCGGTCTTGTCGTCGTCGCTGCCGGTTGCAGTTTTCGGTCAACCCGCCGCCCGCCCCGGCACTCCGGCGGTCGCCACGTCGCCGGCGTCGACGAGTCTGGCGAAGGGTCTGAGCGACTCCTTTGCGGACGTTTACGAAAAGGTTTCGCCGGGAGTGGTGGTCATCGAAGTCGAGCAGGGCGCTGCGCGCGGGAGTCAGGCGTCGGCGTTGCAATACTTTTTCCAGAATCAACCGGGTTGGGACGCGGTGCCTGACGACTACGGTCAGCAGTCGAATCAGGGTTCGGGATTCATCATCACTCAGGACGGTTACATCCTGACGAACAACCACGTGCTCGAAGGCGGATCGCCGGATGCGATCGAGGTGACGTTGCACGACGGGCGGAAGTTTCCGGCGAGGATGATCGGGATGGACCCCTCGTCGGACCTCGCCGTGTTGAAAATCGAGGCGCCGGATCTGACGGCGGTGCAGCTCGGTGACAGCGACGCGGTGAGGGTGGGTGAGTTTGCGTTTGCGCTCGGAGCACCGTTTGACCTGCGCTACTCGTTTACGTTCGGGATCATCGGGGCGGTCGGGCGGACGGGGCTGACCGGAAAGGCCGATTACGAAGAATACATCCAGACGGACGCGTCGATTAATCCGGGGAACAGCGGGGGACCGCTCGTGGACATCGACGGTCGAGTGGTCGGGGTGAATACCTTGATCAACGGGATCAATCGCGGGCTGGGATTTGCGATTCCGATCAACCTCGCGACGCGGATTTCGTCACAGATCATCAGTGAAGGGCGGTTTATGCGGCCGTGGCTGGGGATCGGAATCGAAACGTTCGAGAGCAACGATTATTCGCAGTCGCAGTTTCCGAATCTGACCAGCGGGGTTTTGGTGCGGAGCGTGTTGCCGATCGGTCCTTCGGCTCGGAGCGGACTGCGCGAGAACGACGTGATCGTGTCAGTCGACGGCCTGTCGGTGGAGACGGCGCAGGATCTGCAACGGGAGATCCTGGGTAAGGAGATCGGTCAGGACGTCGCGCTGGAAGTCTGGCGATCGGGCCGGATCGAGCAATTGACCGTGACGACGGCGGAACGGAACGATGGCCTCATGCGGGCGGCAAATACGGGCGGGAGCCAACGGCTGACGCCGACCCCGGCGCCGACCTATCCGAGCTTCAACGAGTCGACTGCGGGGATGGAGGTGAAGACGTTGACGGCGGACGAAGCGATCGCGTTGAAGCTACAGGCTGAGCGGGGTGTGGTGGTGATGGCCGTCGAGGCGGGGAGTCCGGCAGAACTGGCGCGCGTCCAGCGTGGTGACGTGATCACGTCTTTGGGGTCGCAGGAAGTTCGGACGGTCGACGATTTGGTCGCTGCGATCGAAGCGAATCGCGGGCGGGCGGCAACGCTGAACATCAATCGGGGCGACGAGAAAACCTACGCGATCCTCCGGCCGTAGGTGCTTTTTGAGCGCTTTGGGTAAACGGGGAGGCCTGAGATGTCAGGCCGTACGGCGGGTCCGGTCGGAGACGTTGACGTCGCCCTTGAACTGATTGGCGGCGTATTCGCGCAGAAGTTCGGGGGTGAGGCGGATGCCGGTGTCGAAGTTTCGGACGGGGAAGTTCTCGTTCGGGCTGTGGGCGGCGCAGTCCGGGCTGGCGAGTGCCGGTAGGTAGCTCTCGACGCTGAGGATTTTCTTGAAGCTCGTGAGGATCGGGATGCTGCCGCCTTCGCGGAGCAGGGCGGGTTCTTTACCGAAGACGGTCTCGAGTGCGCGGAGCGTGGCGTGTCCGTCCGGTGATGTCGGATCGGTGAAATAAGGTTCGCCGTGGTGGCCGCGATCGATTTCGAGGGTGACGCCCGGCGGGCAATTTGCTCGGAGGTGTTTTTCGGCCAGTTCGCTGATCTTTGCGGGGTCTTGGTTGGCGACGAGGCGGAACGTGAGCTTGAAGAAGGCCTCTGCCGGAAGAACGGTTTTACTGCCTTGGCCTTGATAGCCACCGCCGAGGCCGTTGACTTCTGCGGTCGGGCGAGCGCCGATGCGTTCGACGGACGAGAAACCAGCTTCGCCGAAGAGGGCGGGGGATCCGGTCTGGTCGAGGAAGTCCTGGTCGCAGGTCGGGAGGGCTGCGGCGGCGTCGCGTTCCCAGTCGGCCATCGGCTGAACGTCGTCGTAAAAGCCGGGAATGAGGACGCGGCCGTCGGCGTCGTGCAGGCTGGCGACGAGCCGGGCGGCGGCGGTCGCGGGGTTCATGACGGCACCGCCGTAAACTCCTGAGTGGAGGTCGACGCTCGGACCGCGCACGGTGGCCTCGAGGGCGGTGATCCCACGGAGCGCGTAGGCGAGCGTGGGATAAAAGTCCGCGACCATGCCGTTATCGGAGATACAGACGAGGTCGCAGCGGAGTTCGTTCCGGTGGTCGGTGAGAAATTTCTCCAGGTTGGGACTGCCGATTTCTTCTTCGCCTTCGACGAGGAAGATGACGTTGACCGGGAGGGTGCCTTCGGCGGCGAGGAGGTCGCGGACGCCGAGGACGTGCGCGAGGATCTGGCCTTTGTTGTCAGTGGCGCCGCGCGCGTAAACGCGACCGTCGACCACGGTGGGTTCAAAGGGTGGCGTCTTCCAGAGGTCGAGGGGCTCCGGGGGCTGGACGTCGTAGTGGCCGTAGATGAGGATGGTACGTTTCGCCGGGTCGAAATCGGTGCTTCGGGCGAGGACAACTGGGTGCCCCGGTGTCTCGTGGACGGCGGATTCCAGGCCGCTGGAGGCGAGGAGGTCGTTAAGCCAATCGGCGCAGGCTTCGAGGTCAGGGTCGTGGGCGGATTGGGTCGAGATCGTTGGAAAACGGAGGAAGTCGAAAAGGAGGTCTAAATGGTCGGCGGACATGGTGAGATGAAGTCTGTCCGCAGATTTTGCAGATGGACGCCGATTGATACAGGATGAAAGTGAAGCGACTCGTTTAGATGCAGGGTAAAACGGGCGTGAGTTTCGAATTTTCGTTAGGCATCGGCAGGATTAGGCGTCCAGACCGCCGAGACGGTCGAACACTAGATGTTGTGGTCGGCTTAGGCCGAATTCCCTCCAATAGTGTTTTGCGATTGCTTCGAGCCGATCCGGGGTCCTATCTTGCGGAACACCTCAATCTGAGTTTTCGCCATGTATTTGCAATCCCTCGAAATGATCGGCTTCAAGTCGTTCGCGCCCAAAACGGTCCTTAATTTCAACGAGGGCGTTACCGCGGTGGTCGGGCCAAATGGATGCGGAAAGTCGAACGTCTTGGACGCCTTGCGGTGGGTTTTGGGCGAGCAATCGGCGAAGGCCTTGCGGGGTGGGGAAATGGCGGACGTGATTTTCAGCGGGACCGATAGTCGGCAGGCACTGGGAATGGCGGAGGTGTCGCTGACGTTTACGGATTGCGAAAAAGAGCTCGGGGTTCAGTGGAACGAGGTTCGCATCACGCGACGGGTATTCCGCGACGGGAAGAGTGAGTATCTGCTGAACAAGAGCCCGTGTCGGCTGCGGGACATCCACCAGCTCTTCATGGACACGGGGATTGGTCGGTCGGCGTATTCGATCATGGAGCAGGGGAAGATCGATGCCATCCTGAGCAGTCGGCCCGAGGATCGGCGCGCGATTTTTGAAGAGGCGGCGGGAATTACCAAATACAAGGCGCAGAAGAAGGAAGCACTGCGGAAGCTGGATTACACCGAGGCGAACCTTCTGCGGGTGACGGACATCATCAAGGAAGTCAAACGTCAGATCGGTTCGTTGCAACGCCAGGCGGCGAAGGCGCGGCGGTATCAGAGCGTGATGGAGGACCTCCGGGTTTTCGACACGCACTTGTCGTTCCGGAATTTTAACAATCTCCAGACGGAGCTGAAAGACGTCCGCGAGAAATTGGGTGGGAGTGAGGAGACGCGTCAGCGTCTCGAGGGAGAAATCGAGACCCGAGAGCTGGAACTTGCGCAGCTCCGGGACCGGTTGGGCGAGCTGGAAGCGCAGGCGACCGGGTTGCGCGATAACGTGCAGAGTCAGCGAAACAAGATCTATTCGGCGGAAAATCGAATCGCGACCAACGGTGAGCGCGCGGTCGAAGCACGGAATTTGATCGAGCGGTATCGGGCTGAGATCGAATCCGGCGAAGAGAAATTGCGGGATCAAGAATCGCAGATCGCGCGGACCGACGAGATGATCGCTGACACGCTGGACTTGATGCGGACGGGCGAGGAGAAGCTGGACGGTGCGAACGCGCGGCTGGTCGCGGCGCGGGACGAGAGGGTGGACGCCGAGCGGCGCGGGAATACGTTGCGAAGCGAGATCGGCGGGCTGGAATCCAGGCTGAACGCGTTGCGGGGCGAGATTGCTTCGGCTGGTGGTCGGCGGGAGGCCGGCGAGGCGAGGTTGGGGCAGTTGGAATCCGAGGCGGCGGCGGCCGGCGAGGCGACGAACGAGGCCGGAGCGGCAGTCGCGAAGGCGGCGGATCGGCGCGGTGCGGCCGAGGAGGCTCTGGGTAGCGCGAAAGCGGAACTCGGCGAAGCGCAGGCCGCGCAGGACGAAGTCCAGCGGGAGCGGCAGTCGGCGGAGTCGGAATTGAACGTGGCGAATCGCCGGGTCGCCGAGGTCGATTCCAAGTTGGGCGTGTTGCGTCAGTTGGCGGAATCCGGTGAGGGGTTCGGCGAAGGGACGCAGGCGGTGTTGCGCGGATTGGACAATCCCGAATTTTTCAAACCGGCGGTGCTCGGTGCGCTGGCTTCGTTGATCGACGTGCCGTCCGAGCACATTCCGGCGGTGGAAGCAGCACTGGGTGCAAACCTGCAAGCGATCGTGTTCAAGGACCCTTCCGTCGCCGAAGCAGCGGTGCAGACGTTGTTTGCCAAATCGCTCGGGAAGGCAGCGGTCATCCCGCGGGATTGGATCGCCGACCGCTCCGGGGAGCCGGGTGCGCTGCCCGAAGGCGCTTCGGCCTGGGCGGTGGATCTGGTGAAGGCGGAGGGTGACGTCGCCGGGTTGATCCAGCGGTTGCTCGGTGGCGTCGCGGTGGTGGCGACGGTCGAGCAGGCCTTTGCGCTCAAGCCGGATCATCCGCAACTGGCGTTTGTGACGCGGGGCGGGGAATTTGTTTCGGTCGAAGGGATCGTGCAGGGGGGACGCGGTGGCGACAAGGGAAGTTCGGCGTTGGCGCGGAAAAACGAGATCGCGGCGCTCGATCGGGAGTTGGCGGGATTGCGCGAGACGGCCGGGGAGTGCGCTGGTCGGCGCGACGAAGCCTCGGCTGCGCTCGAATCGGCTCAGGAGCGGGTGCGGATGGGGCGGGACGAAGTGCAGGCGGCGCAGGTGGAATTTTCGACGGCGCAGAGCGAGTGCGCGATGTGCGAGCGCCAGCAACGGGACGCCGAGAACCGGCGGGTGAATTACGATCGGGAAGTAACGCAGACGGCCGAGGCCGTCGCGAAGGCGGCGGAGAAGGTCTCGACGCTCGAATCGCAGATCGGCGAGGTCGAAGGCTTGGTCGGCGAAGCGCGCACCCGGCAGACGGATGCGGAGAGCGGAATCGAGGTGGCGCGCGACAAGGAGCGGTCCATGGCTGACGAGTTGAGTGAACTGCGGCTGCGCGTGGCCACCGAGCGGCAGCAGCAGGAGAGTCTGACGCGGCAACGCGGACCGATGGCGGCGCGGGTCGCAGAGTTGTCGGAATTGCTCGCGTCGCGTGGCCGCGATATCGAAGACGCAGATCGGAAGATCCACGCTTTCGACGGGGAGTCGGAAGAGATGCGCGGGAGCATCGTCACCTGGCAGGCGTTGCTGGAGAGCGGCGAGCAGCAGGTCGAGGGATTGATGGCCGACCGCAATGCGATGCAGGAAGAGTGCGAAACCGTCGAACAGCGACTTCGCGATGCGCGGCGTGGGCTGACGGACATGCAGGATTCCCGCGGCAAGCTCGAGGTACGTGGCACCCAGCTCGAGATGCGGACCGAGCACGTCCGAGAGCACGTCACTCAGCGGTATCAGGTCGATTTAGAGGGTTTCCGAACGGATTCCTACGCGTTGATGAAAGCGCTCGGGGAGCGGACGAAGGGAGAAGGTGCGCCGTTGAGTGAAGAAGGGGAGACCGGTGATGTCGAAGTTCCACCCAACACTCAACCCTCAACGCTCAACGGTGATCACGAGTCAGAAGAGGGCGTTCCTTGGGGTCGCGTCGAGGAATTGGTTGTCGAGCTGACGGAGAAGATCGATCGGATGGGTCCGGTGAACATCGACGCCATTCAGGAATTCGAGGAACTCGAAGAGCGCTACACGTTTCTGGAGCAGCAGAATACGGATCTGATCAACTCGAAGGCGGAGTTGCTCGAGGTGATCTCGAAGATCAACCGGACGACGAAGGAGTTGTTCGCCGAAACGTTCGAGAAGATCCGCGTGAATTTCCAAGAAATGTTCACGGAGCTCTTCGGGGGTGGAAAGGCGAACCTGATCCTCACGGACGAGAGCGATCCGCTGGAGAGCGGGATCGAGATCGTCGCCAAGCCACCCGGCAAGCAGCTTTCGAGCATCACGTTGCTTTCCGGTGGAGAGAAGACGATGACGGCGGTGTCGTTGCTGTTCTCGATCTACATGGTGAAGCCGAGTCCGTTCTGCGTGCTCGACGAGATGGACGCTCCGCTCGACGAGTCGAACATCAACCGGTTCATCAAGATTCTCGATCGGTTCGTCGGTCAAAGTCAGTTCGTGGTCATCACGCACAACAAGCGCACGATCGCGCGGGCCGACATGGTGTTTGGCGTGACGATGGAAGAGCACGGGGTCAGCAAACTGGTGAGCGTGAAGTTCGCGGATAGCCCGAACGGCACCAACGGCACTGCGGGGGCCAACGGAACGAACGGCTCGAACGGCCATCCGCGCAGCGTGGCCGAGACCTTCGGGAAGTCGGGGAATCTCCATTCCGAGGAAGTGGCACTCGCCCGTTGAAGAGCTGATGGACGCAACTCTCGCAAAACTCCGGGACGCCCTCCAGTGGCGGCTCGACGTGGTGACCGACCGGGCGCTCTACGAACGGGACCCGGACGAGCATCTGAAGACGCTCCAAGCGGCTTCGAGTCAGGTCGATGAGTTGGCCCGTGACGTCGTCACTGGCAACGAATGTCCCCCGATGCTCGCGCACTATCTCGAACGCCAGAGTTACGTGAAGGCTTTGGATCTCCTGAAGGAATCGGACGCGCGCTGAACTCCGTGGCGCGCGCCCGTCAATAAACGAAAACGGGCGGGGCGACGATGGTCGTCTGCGTTCCATCGAGGATCGTGCCTTCGCTTTGATCCAAGGCGGTGACGACGCCGTCGGTGAACTCGACCGAGAGCCGACCGACGGGTGTTTTTACGTAGGTGGTGGCAACGGTGACCACCCCCCGCGGTCCGACGACGTTGCTGTATTGCGGGATGAGGTCGTATTCGACGTATTCCCAGAGTTCGGTCGAGGAGGCTTCGGTGTTACGAGTGCTTCGTTTTTGCGGCGATCCGATGCTTTCCTGGACTTCTTCCGTGACCATGCCCATGGCGACTTCACCGGCAGCGATGAGAGCGGCGACGAGCTTCCGGCGTTCTTCGCTCTCCCGGAAGGCGGCGAGCGTCTCTTTCGGAATGGTCTGGAGGAATCGGGGCGCCACCCATCCGAGGATCTGACCTTGTCGCGCGTTGCCCTTCACGCGGTAGGCGCGCTCCGAGATGGCCTCGAGCTCTACGGACTGAGGGAAGCGAAGGGTGCCAACGTAGCGTTGCCCGGCGTAGTCGAAATACGCGGGAGCGGGTTCGAGGACGTTCAGGCGCATGGTCGGCGCGTCGAAATCGGCGAGGTAGATGGCGTCGTCCTCACGGATGATTGGCTCGGCGTGCACGCCGGCAGCTAATCCGAGGGAAGCGGCGAGGATGAGTCGCGTCATGATCGGCACGATAGCCGATGGTCGGTCGATTGCCAGTTTGCTTGTCGGGGCGGAACCATTCAGGATGAGCGCGTAACCAATCGACGATATGCTGAACGACATCCAAGAGTTTGTAAGAAACGGGGCTCAGAAGATCACCGCCGGACAGATGGCGACCTTCGAGCACGAGCTTCCCCTCGTGCTGGCAATGGTCAACGAGGAGGACCCGCCGGACCAGCCGCACATGCGGAAGCAGGCCGAGTTTTTGGTCCGCTTCTGCGAAGACTGTCTCGACGAGAAATACGTGCCGGAGGACATCCTGACGCTGACGGAGTCGTTGTTTGCGCTGATGTATCTTCGGAAGCCGGTGGGGATCATCCCCAACGGAATCCCCAAGATCGGCTTCCTGGACGATTCCGCGGTGCTGCGAACCGTTTTGAAATCTCACTCCCATGAATTCGGACGATTCTGCAAAGCGACCGGCTGTGATTTTTCGGGATTGTCCCTGGAGCCCTGAGCGGGCAGGCGTTGTGAGTTGATCGGCGCGGCGGGATCGCGCACCCTCTGAACGATGAAGCGATTGATTGTATTTTCGGTGATAAGTGGGGTCACGTTCGTTGGGTGCGATCGCTCGGTCGATCCGCCCGGGCCGACGGTCGAAGAGAATCCAGTGGCCGCGGAAGTCGCGGAAGTCGCGGAAGACCCCGGTCTGAAAGCGCCCGACGATGGGGGAGTCGACGACGCGGCCGTCGGCAAGGAGACCGTCGGAGTGGAGGTGACGGAGATCACGACTGTCCCGACCCCGGAGACGTTGGATCTCGATCCGGAAGCCGACGAGAACCGCGCGGTGCGGGAGGAGGTTCTCGAGCGGATCGATCAGATTCCGAGTCTCGACTCGGATGATAAAGATCAGTTTTACGTTCGGGTCGATCGCGCGCAGGGGATGGGGAAGGTGATTACCATTCCGTTTGAATCGGGTGAGACGCGGATCGGAAAGCGAAGTGCGGACGAACTCGGCGCGAAGCTCGAACGGGAGCAGGTACGGGAATTGATCGATGATCCGACGGTCGTCTTCGTCGTGCTGGGATTTGCAGACACGAAGGGCGACCCGGAAAAGAATCTGGCGATCTCACTCGAGCGAGCGGAGAGCGCCTTGGACTCGTTGAAAGTGCGGTATGGACTTCTGAACGTCATGCACGCGGTCGGTATGGGAAGTTCGGAGCTGCTGGGTGAGGGCGACTTGGAGAAGAACCGGGTGGTCGAAGTCTGGGCGGTGGTGCCGTGAGGGCGGAGAGAGCTGGTCGTTAAGAGGGTGCTTTGGCGGGGCGTGGAATGGGCGGGGAGCATGATTCCAGGGTCAGCGGGGGGAGCATCGAGCTGCGGGATGGGCTGATCATCGGTCGCTCGCCGGAGGTGGACGTTCTGCTGCAAGACCCCTCGGTGTCGCGACGACATCTCGCCGTCCGACGTTCCCAGGGTGGGTGGTTGCTCGAAGACTTGGGGAGCCGGAGCGGCTCCTTTTTGAACGGACGGCTGTTCGAGCGGAATGAGTTGGTTTACGGAGACCGGCTGAGCGTTGGACCGCATGCGTTTCGTTTTGATGGGCGGCGGCTGGTGCCGGCGGCGGAAGGGAACGGTGCTTCGCTGGCCTGCGTAAAATTGCGTAAAACGGCGAACTCGACCGTGATCTTGAGAGACGTGTCGCTCGCGATCGGGCCAGGCGAGTTCGTGGGGGTGATCGGGCCGAGCGGCGCGGGGAAGTCAACGCTGCTGGATGCGCTGTGTGCCCTGCGTCCGGCGGACAGTGGAACGGTGCTGGTGAACGGCGAGGATCTTTCGAAGGACGCCGGTTTGCTCGGGGACTCCTTCGGCTACGTTCCGCAGGACGACATCGTTCCCCGGGAGCTAACGGTCGAGCGGGCGCTGGCGTTTTCGGCGTGGTTGCGCCTGCCGAAGGGAACGCCGCCGGGGGAGCGGCGGCGCTTGGTGGCCAGCGTGATCGACGACCTCGGGTTGACGGAGAGGGCCGGGACGAAGGTGGGGGCACTGTCCGGTGGCCAGAGGAAGCGGGTCAGTGTGGCGGCCGAGTTGCTGGGGCGACCTCGGCTGCTATTTCTGGACGAGCCGACTTCGGGTCTGGATCCGGCGGCAGAGTTTTCGTTGATGCAATTGCTCCGCCGATTGGCGGCGAACGGGTGCACGATCGTTTGCACCACGCACGTCATGGAAAACGCATTTTTGATGGACGCTCTGGCGATCTTGTATCGAGGACGACTGGTCTTTTTCGGAGATGCCGCGGCGGCGCGAGAGCGGTTTGGCGTCGAGCGGCTGACGACGCTTTACGATCGCCTTTTGGAACGAGAGCCGGACGAGTGGGTGCGGGAGATGGAGGGGGTATTGGCGGCACCATTGGCGGGCGAGTCCGCCCAGAACCGACCGGCGCACGTTAACGACCGAGCTCAAAGGGCGTGGGCCTTGCCGATTTTGCTGATGCGGGAATGGGCGATCCTCCGTGCCGATTGGAAGAATCTGGCGATCCTGCTTGGGCAACCGATTCTAATTGGGGTGCTGGTGACGTGGGTCAGCACGAACGCGTCGCTGGCGTTATTTTTCGCCTACATTGCGACGCTGTGGTTCGGATGCGGGAACGCCGCTCAAGAGATCGTGAAGGAATTACCGATGTTCCGTCGTGAGCGGCTGGTGGGACTTGGCCGCCACGAATACCTTTTGGCGAAATCGGTGTCGTTGATGCGGATCACCGCGGTCCAAAGTCTGCTTCTTTACGGGACGATGGCGATCTGCCTTGGCGGGATGCCGGGGCGGAATGGGTGGCAGATCGCGGGGTTGATGATGACCTGCGTGGCGAGCGTCGGGATTGGTCTGGCGATTTCGTCGTTGGCGCGCTCGGTCTTGCAGGCGGTGATGTTGGTGCCGTTGGTATTGATTCCGCAAATTCTCTTCTCGGGTTTCACGCCCTCGGCTGGGCTGATGGACGACGGGCCCTACTGGGTGTCGCGCGTGATGCCGAGTGCAGCGGCCCAGGGCATCATGGACGTGAGCTTGATGTCGGGGATCCCGGTGACCGGCGAACTCGCGAGAGATTACGGGACGGCGCTGGACAACCTAACGCGCAACGAAAGATTCCGGACCGGGGGGACGCTGGACAAGGACCGCGTGGGCTGGGAGGGAGTGGTTTCCCTGGGACTGTGGGCGATCGGAACTTACGTGATCGCGTGGCTCGCGCTTCGTAGGCGGGAGCGTGGGTGATGGCCCGGACGAGGCTGGAGGGAAGCTAAGAGGGTGTGAGATAAGTGCCAATCCGCGTCTTTCCACGGGAAAACGACGTTCTGCGGCGTTGCGGCTTGGTTACGTATCGCAGCGGATAGGCACCCTCGCCGCGCCTGGCGGGTCATTGTTATCTCTGAAAATCCAAGGATCGGCGGTTTCTCACAGCTTTTAAGCGGTGAAGAGCGGAGAGATGACCTTGAGAGCCTTGTGGTAGAGTGGGTGGACCCCACCGCGACCGAGTTCCATGCGGAGGGTGTCGTGGATAGATTCGCGCCCGGCGGGAAGACGGAGGGAAGCGGGGTCGGTGCCTTCGCAGCGAATCTCTCCGTGGAAAAATTCGGCTTCCGGCTCGCGGGTGATTCTGATCGTCGTCCCGGGAGCCTCGAGGGAAAGGGATGAGATGCAGGGTCCTGCGGTCTCGGTGAGTTCGAAAGTGACTTCGCGTTGGTCGGGCGAGCGGAACGCGTGCCGGGAAAGAACGGAATCGAGCTGCCAGTCGAGCTGGGCGGCGAGCCAGCCGAGGAGGAGGAGGCCGGAGCTCCTCGAGCCGGGAGCATGAGAGATCTCCACCCGCGTGATCTCTCGTAAGGAGCGGAGCGCGTTGGCGTGATCGAAAATGCTGGCGAGAGCGAAGCGGAGGGAGATGAGGCGGGTCCAGTTCAGATCGCACAAAATGGTGCGAGCCTCGGCGAGGTCACCGATCTGCTGAACGAGAGTGAGCTGGGTGGAGGGGTCGTCCCAGGTCCGGCTATCGTAGATGAGGCGATCGACCCACCGCCAGAGCTGGGCATCGATCGGCTCGGAGAACGGAGCTTGGCACCAGAAACAGAGGGGGAGATCGGAGTCAACGTGGGAGAAAACGACGTTTGGGAGGGAGTCCGAGAGCGTTCCGTCGAGTTGGAAGGTGATTTGTTCCGAGCAGATCTGCCCGCCGCCCTTGCCGGCGAGATGGCAGTGGGCACTGATCCACGCTCGCGCGGAGTCCGTCTCGGCCGCACGGTTGGCGAAGATGAGGAGTGCACGGCAGGCGTGTTCGGTCGCAATCTTGGCGATGAGCTCGGTGTTGGGGCCGACCGCAGCGGCGGACTCGGTGTAGATCGCCAGATTGATGAGTGACGCGCGGACCTTGGCGTCGCCGCTGTCTTCCCAGAGCTTGCTCAGTTCGGCTTCGATGCGGGAGATCTCGACGGCGATACCGGGTGAGAAATTCTCAATCTCCGGCTCTCGGTTTTCACTTGGATTCATCGTGGCGGGAAGTGCGATTTACACGATTTACAGTCTTCTCCACGTGGCGCCGGAGCGCTTGACGAGATCTTCGGCCTCGGTGGGGCCCCAGCTGCCGGCTCCGTAGAAGGCGAGGTCATCGTGGCCGTCCTTCCAGCCTTCTCGAATCGCGTCGACGATTTTCCACGCTTCTTCGACTTCATCGCGTCGGGCGAAGAGGGTGGCATCGCCAGCCATCGCGTCGAGCAGGAGGCGCTCATACGCTTCGGGGGTCGGGCGACCGAACGACGTGCCGTAATGAAAGTCCATCTTGACCGGCTCGACGCGTAAGCTCGAGCCCGGCAGTTTCGCCGACATGCGGAGAGAAACGCCTTCGTCGGGCTGAATGCGAATGACGAGGACGTTGTCCTCGATCGGTTTCTCTTCGGCGGAGCGTTGGTTGAAAAGAATGGGCGGAGCACTTTTGAAGTGCAGGGCGATCTCGGTGCCGCCCTTCGGAAGACGCTTGCCGACACGGACGAAAAACGGAACGCCGGCCCAGCGCCAGTTATCGACGTTGAGCTCGAGTGCGACGTAAGTCTCGGTTTCCGAGTCGGGTGGAATGTTCTCTTCGTCGCGGTAAGCGGCGACGCGCTTGCCGTTGACGGAACCAGCGGAGTATTGGGCGCGCACGACGTATTTGCCGACGTCAGCTCCTTCGATACGGCGAATGGAGCGGATCACTTTGACCTTCTCGTCGCGGATGGCATCGGCGGTGAGGTCGGCGGGGGGCTCCATCGCGGTGAGGCAGAGGAGCTGGAGGAGATGGTTCTGGACCATGTCGCGGATCGCACCGCTCTTGTCGTAGTAGCCCGCGCGGCCCTCGACGCCCATTGGCTCGCTCGCGGTGATTTGGACGTGGTCGACGTACCGGGAGTTCCAGACCTGCTCGAAGATCGCGTTGGCAAAACGCAGAACCATGATGTTTTGAGCGGTCTCTTTTCCGAGGTAGTGGTCGATGCGGTAGGTGTCCTTCTCTTGGAACGCGCCTTCCACGAGGTCGTTGAGTTTGACGGCGGTCGGGAGGTCGACCCCGAACGGTTTCTCGACGATGACCCGTGACCAACTCCCGTCACGGGCGACGTTGAGGCCGCTCTTGCTGAGGTTTTCGAGGATCACGCCGAACTGATCGGGCCCGGCGGCGAGGTAGAAGAGCCGGTTCCCGCGGGTGCCGCGTTGCTCGTCGAGTTCGTCCAAACGCTTGGCGAGAGTCTCGAAGCCTTCGAGATTGTCGAACGGGCTGCGGTGATACGTGATCGATTGGGCGAAGGATTCCCAAAGGTCGTCGTGGATTTTTTGTCGCGAATGCTGCCGGGCCGCTTCCTCGAGTTCGGAACGGAATTGCTCGTCGGACTTATCGCGCCGGGCGAATCCGACGACGGCGATGGCCGGTGGAAGGTTGCCGTCGGCGGCGAGATTGTAGAGTGCGGGAACGAGTTTCCGGTGCGTCAGATCGCCGGTCGCGCCGAAGATGACGAGCGAACAGGGTTCGGGCATGGCACGGCTGAGGAGTCCTTCGCGGAGCGGATTGGTCGGGGCGTCTTCGGGCAAGTTCGGCATGTGGGGTGTTCTCCGGAAGGGTGGTTAATCGATCTCTGGGGGCGTGTCGAGGGCAGGTGGGGAGGTGGGGCCCAGATCGCGGTCGACGGCGGCAACGGCCATGGCGGCAATGCCTTCCGCGCGACCGATGAAGCCGAGCGTTTCGTTGGTCGTCGCCTTGATGCCAATGCGATCAAGCGGCAGGCCGAGAGTGGCGGCAAGGGCCGACTTCATCGCGGCGAGGTGGGGCGAAATTTTGGGCTCCTCGGCGATCAGAGTGGCGTCGACGTTGATGAGTGTCGCGGGCTTTTCGGTCAATATGACCGCGACGCGGGAAAGGATGTCCAAGCTGCTGATGCCGCGAATGGTTTCGTCGGTGTTGGGAAAATGATGCCCGATGTCCGATTCGCCGATGGCTCCCAGGATCGCGTCGGCGATCGCGTGCGAGAGGACGTCCGCGTCGGAGTGACCGTCGAGGCCGTGCGAATGAGGAATTTCGATTCCGCCGAGGACGAGGGGGCGACCTTCGATGAAGCGGTGGACGTCGTAGCCGATGCCGGTGGTGGTCATTTGATGCAGTTGATAGTTGAGAGTGATTAGTTGAGAGGTGGGAGTGGTTTCAGAGGCCGAAGTCGATTTTGCCGCTGGTGGCGGTGATCGCGTATTTGTCTGGGAGGTCGGCGCGGGGGGTGAGGTCGACTTTGCCGCCGGCGGATTCGACGAGGAGGAGGCCAGCGGCGATGTCCCAGAGGGAAATGAGGGACTCGGTGTAGAGATCCAGCCGCCCGCAGGAGACGTAGGCGATGTCGAGGGATGCGCTG
The DNA here is from genome assembly GCA_963749035.1 of uncultured Verrucomicrobiae bacterium. Lineage (GTDB taxonomy): Bacteria > Verrucomicrobiota > Verrucomicrobiia > Chthoniobacterales > JAATET01 > CAVVKW01. Next base: position 1,057,119 of record CAVVKW010000004.1, on the reverse strand, counting down.
CCGAGCATTCGGCATTTTTTGGCGGAGCGGAGCATGCGCTGGAAGAGGGGGAGGCTGTCGTTGACAGATTCCAGCGTCTTGGAGACTCCGACGGAAACGATGGCGTCGGAGAGCTTGGTGCGGGCACTGACCGCGATGGGTAGCCCGTTGAGAGCTGCGGGTTGGCCGCGTTGGCAGGTCCAGATCTCGTCTCGCATCGGATCGTAGATCACGCCGACTTCGATTTTGCCGCGGACCCGAAGGGCGATCGAAACGGCGAAATGGGGGACGCTATAGAAAAAATTCACGGTGCCGTCGATGGGGTCGACGATCCATTGATGATCGGCGGACTGGTCGCCGCGGACGCCTTCTTCGCCGTAAATGGCGTGAGTCGGGAATTTGGCGAGCAGAATGGACTCGATGAGGGTCTGCGAGCGGCGGTCGAGCTCGAGCTTGATGTCGTGGGCGAGATTTTCATCGACGGTGAGGCGGCGGCCAAAGTTTGCGCGGAGGAGTCCGCCCGCGGCTTGGGCGGCTTCAATGGCGGTGTGGAGGTGATCGGACATCGTGGATTTTAGATTTCCAATTTTGGATTTTGGATCGGGGAGGCTGGTCGAGGTTCATTGGCGAGTTGCGAGAGACCGGCTGCAAAGGTTCTGGCGGTCACATCCGCGACCGTTTCGACGGATGGGGCGGTGGTGATTTCGCGTTCGATGGATGTCATCGTGACTCCCGAAATGCCGCAGGGAGTGATGCTGCCGAAGCCGGTGAGTTCGCCCGAGACGTTGAGGGCGAAGCCGTGCATCGTGATCCAATGGCGAACACCGACGCCGATCGAGGCGATCTTGCGATCGCCGACCCAGACGCCGGTCTGACCGGCGGAACGACCGGCGGAGATCTGGTAGGTGGCGAGGACATCGATGACGACCTGTTCGAGAAATCGGAGGTAGCGGTGGAGATCCCGACCGTAGGGGTGGAGATCGAGGATGGGATAGCCGACGAGTTGCCCGGGCCCGTGGTAGGTCGCCTGGCCGCCGCGGTTGATCTCGCGAAGCGGGTGAGGCAAAGCCTCGACCGCGCGAAGACTGCTCTGATCGCGCGTGCGGCCAATGGTGAAAACGGGGTCGTGCTCAAGGAGAAGAAGGCGAGGGCCGGATTGGCCGGATCGGATCGCGGCAACGGTGTGCTCCTGCAGCGTCAGGGCGTCGTCGTAACTGACGCGGCCGATGAATTCGGCATCGATCGCCTGGGGGTGTTCGGATTCTGGCATCGTGTAGGGGGTCAGACCCGAGTGAGGGGCTGGCGGCGCTGCGCGGCGGAATCGGCGGCTTGGGTGTGGGTGATCGCGATGGCCAGCGCGTCGGCGGCGTCCGGTGGCGGCGTTTCCGTGAGGTGGAGGAGCGCGCGAATCATGAAAGCAACCTGGTCCTTCTGGGCTGCACCGCGCCCGACGACCGCTTGTTTGACGCTCCGGGGCGCGTATTCGTAAACGGCGATGCCCCGCTCCGCAGCCGCGAGGATGGCCGCGCCGCGAGCGGCGCCGAGGGTGATGGCGGTGCGGTAACTCTGCACGAAGATGGTGCTCTCGATGGCCATGGTGCTGGGTTCCCACGTGGTGATCACGTCGGCGAGCTGCTGGCGGATCTCGAGTAAGCAGGCAGAGAGTGGACGGGTAGAGGGGTTCTTGATTGTGCCGTAGTGGAGGGCTCGGTTGCTGCGAGAAAGGCGTTCGATGACAGCGAAGCCGGTGCCCCGGAGGGAGGGGTCGACGCCAAGGATGCGGTCGGGGGCGGGTGGGTCTGGTTTCACGGAGATTTTGGGATTCTCACGCGAAGCCGCGAAGCCGCGAAGGGAATACGAATTCCTGAACCTTGTGCAGAGCCACGGAGCCGCACGGGCATAAAGAAGGAAATTCTCTGGGTCTCTGCGCCTCCGCGCGAAAACCGCATTATCTTCGCGGCCTCGCGGCTTCGCGTGAGGCTAGGCGTTCTGTCGTGCTCGGATGACATCTTGGAGGAGAGCTTCGGCGGCAGCGTGTGCGGAATCGAGGCTAATGTCCGAGATCGATCCGTGGGCGGCGGTGAGAACGCGGACGTTCTCGTTTTGCGGCGCCCAGATGGCTGGGTCGGTCGGGCCGAAGAGCAACAGCGACGGGCAGTCCGTAGCGGCGGCGAGGTGGGAGACGCCGCTGTCGTGCCCGAGAAACGCCGAGCAAAGGGAGAAGACGGCGCCGAGAACGGGGAGATCGAGGTCGACGAGAAAGGTGGCGGGAAGTTCGCTCAGGGTTGCGCGGAGGGAGTCAAGCGAGGGAGTGTCGGCTTCGCCGCCGACGATCAAGATGTGAGCGTTGGGATGATCGTCGGAGATTCGCGCAAGCAGGCAGCTCCAGCGATCGACGGGCCAATTCTTCCGTTCGTCGCCGCTACCCGGATGAACGGCGATGAGCGTGGGCGAGTCGGCGGGGAGACGAGCGCGGGCGGCGATCAGGTCCTCGTCGGTCGGGAAAAAATCGGGTGCGGTGTTTTCGAGAAAAAGAGCAAGACGCTGGAGGGGTGCGGCAAGGTGGTGGGCGGCGTGGAGTTGGTCGCCGACGCGGGGATCGGCGACGAGGAGGTTGCGAACGCCGGCGCGCTCGAGATTGCCCTTGAAGAAGTCGTCGGGGTCGAAGAGGTAGCTGATGACCTGGCCGAAACTCGCAAAATATTCGCAGAGCTCGGGGTCGAGTTCGGACTTCGGGTTGAAAAACCCGGCCATCGGCGCGTATTCGATGCTGCGGGTGGCATCCGCGTAGTAGCGGCCCTCGGCGAGAGCGATGATGTGACGGGTGCCGAGGATCTCGACGTGCGCGTCGGGGAAGGCGTCGCGGAGCAAGGCGAGTGCCGGAAGGGTAAGAATAAAGTCTCCGATGGCACCGCCACGAATGACGAGGATTCGGGGGCGGGGGGATTGGTCCGGCGGGTGCGGGATCGAATCCGCGGACACGCGGCTATCCGCCGTTGATGGCGGATCCGTAAACGCCAGGGCCTTCCCACGAAGCAGGGCGGTTCCACGGGATGGCGGACTCGCGCTGCTGGCCGGTGGCGGTCTGCTCCGTCGCGCAGCCGCCGAGAGTCAGGAGAACGCCCGAAACGAACGCGGCGGTAAGCGAGGCTGCGGCGATGCGTCGCATTAGTTCTTACTCGACTGGTAGATGACCTGATCTCCGGGCTGCGGCGAGACGCCGGTCGGGAGCGAGTTCGCGACGATGTCGGCGATGGAGGTCGAAGGTTCGACGGAAGTGACGCGGACCTTTCCGAGGTAGCGACCGTTGCGCTTGAGAAGCATTTCGGCGTTGTTCACGACGCCACGGTTGTCACCAATGCTGAGGACGACGAAGTTCCAAGCTGGATTCACCGCGAGGACCTGGCCTTCGAGGCCTTCCCGCATGCGCACCGCCTGGCGGTCTTCTTCGCGCTTCGTCAGGTCGTCCGTCTCTTTGCGCAGCTCGGCGTTTTTGTTTTCGAGGCTGGAGACGAGGGCTTCGAGCTCGGTGATGCGGGCCGGGTCGACGGCGTTCTCAGCGACCGCGGGGGTGTCGTTACCGCCGGAAGATGCGGCGGTAAGCTCGGTGATGATGCGCTCTTTTTCGGTGACCGTCGCGGTGAGAGTTTCGATTTCGGCCTGCTTCGATTCCACCTGCGGTTTCAAATCGGCCAGGTCGCGCTCGGCGGCGACTTTTGCGTTCTCGGCTTCAGCGAGGGTGGCTTCGGCGGTAGCCTTGTCGGCGTTTGCGGTCTCGAGGTCAGCGGTTGACTTTTCGAGCTCTGCGGTCTTGGCGGTGAGATCGGAGCGGGCGGAGGTGAGTGAAGAATTGGTGGTCGTCAGCTCGGTCGTCGCATCATCGAGTTTCTGTTTGTTAAGGTAGCCAAGCCCCGCGGTGACAAGGCTGACGATGATGGCGACGATGAGAAGAATTTTAGCCATGGAAGGGAAGTCGGTGAGGAACGGTTAGAGGATTGAGCGGTTGCGTTTATGGCGATCCCGTGGAAATTGCAAGTGGCAAAGTGCCGGTGCTTCTGGGATGCGGAATACGCGCGGGGGATTTGCGGGGGGATGTGTTTGGTGAATCAGCGGGTTACCCACTAACGCGGTGTTTCTACCCTTGGGGGGCGAGGGTTGGCAATGCTGGGTTTTGGGAATATCGCGGGGTGGGGGGTTAGTAGCTGTGAGAGGTGAGGGTGACCTTGCCCCGGAAGATGTAGTAGATCGACGCGGTGTAGGCGAGGACGACGGGGATACCGAGACAGGCGATGATGAGCATGATGCCGAGAGTTTTATCGCTGGAAGCGGCATTCAGGATCGTGAGGGAGTTCTCGGGATTGGGGTTCGAGTAAACCATGTAGGGGAAGTAGCTGAGGCCGAAGGTCGCCATCATGAGACCCATGCCGGTGCAGGAAGAAAGAAAGGCGTAGAACTCGCGTCCGGCGTGGAATTCCCGCGGGATGTTGAGGACGATGAGGATGCCGGCGGCAGCAACGATGAAGATCCACCACCGTTCGCGGACGAGGTCGATGATGCGGGGAATGTCGATGAAGGTGTAGAGATTGAAGATGAAGTAGGAGGCGATGAAGAGGCCGATCAGGGTAGGGACCCAGGAGCGCACGAGGGCCTGGAGTTCTCCTTCGGTTTTCATCACGACGTAGATGGCACCGTGCATGGCGAAAAGGAGGACGGTCGTGACGCCCATGATGAGGGAGTAGGGATTGAGCAGTCCGAGGAAGGACCCGGCGAATTCGTAGTCGGTGTCGAGCGGGATGCCGCGGACGATGTTGCCCATGGCGACGCCGATGAGAAAAGCGGAGAGGATGCTGCCGAAAGCGAAGGCGACGTCCCACATTTGGCGCCACCAACGCCAGGTCTCCTTGCTGCGAAATTCGATGGCGACGGCGCGGAAAATCAGCGCGACGAGGAGGAGCATGAAGGGAAGATAGAAGCCCGAGAAAACGGTGGCGTAGGCTTCGGGAAAGGCGGCGAAGAGGGCGCCGCCGCCGGTGACGAGCCAGACTTCGTTGCCGTCCCAGACGGGTCCGATGGAGTTCAGAAGGATGCGGCGATCCTCATCCTTTTTGACGAAAAGATGGATGGCACCGACTCCAAGGTCGAAGCCGTCGAGGATGGCGTAGCCGGTGAAGAGGACGCCGACGAGGATGAACCAGATGGTGTTGAGGTCCAAAGCGGTAGGGTTTTGCTAGTTGAGGGTTGAGAGTCGGGTGAGGGGGATTAGGCGCGAGGTTTGACGTCGTCGGCGCGGAGGATGGCTTTCCAACTGTCGGGGAGCTCTTCACTTTGCTCGGCGGTATCGGGTCCGTGGTGGATCTTGCGGCTGAGGAGATAGATGAACATGACGAAGAGGAGAAGATAGACGAAGGCAAACATGATGAGCGAGGCGAGGACTTCGTTGGCGGTGACGACCTTCGAGAGGGCTTGCGAGGTCTTGAGGAGTTCGTAAACGATCCAGGGTTGGCGTCCGAGCTCGGCGGTGAACCAACCGGCTTGATTGGCGATTTGCGGACCGAGGACGGAGAGAACCAGGGCGACGAGGAGGATGCGGGTGGGGAGCCAGTCGGCGCGGAAGAGCCAGCCGCGCCACCAGAAGAAGCAGGCGACGGTGACGAGCCCGAGGAGGGCGGTGCCGATCGCAATCATGAGGTGGTAGGCTTGGAAGACGGCGTTGACCTTTGGCCAGTAGCTTGGGCGGATGGCGGCGAGCTCGGCGGGGGAGGCATCCGGGTAGCGATTGAGTAAAAATTCGTCGGGGGGGAGGTCGAGGAGGCCGGTGACGGGTTTCTGAAATTCGTCGAAGGCGAGGAAGCTGAGGAGACCGGGGATTTTCGGTCCGGCGGTGGTGCGATTTTCGGTATCGACCCAGCCGAAGAGGGTCATGGGAGTGTATTCAGTGGTCTCGAAAACGCCCTCCATGGCGGCGAGTTTGACGGGCTGGTTTTCGGTGACGCCCTTGGCGGAGATGCTTCCGCTGAGGATTTGAAGAATGGTGGCGACGGTCGCGAAGGCGAGTCCGACCTTGAGCGAGGCGCGGGCGAAGGCGTCGTGGCGGCGGCGGAGAATGAAGTAGGCGCTGATCGAGACCACGAGGAAGGCACCGGCCATCCAGCAACCGAGAATGACGTGGGTGAGGCGTTCCACCGACGAGGGGTTGAACACCATGGCCCAGAAATCGGTGACGACGGCGCGGACGCTCCCGAGGTCGGACTCGGTGACGACGTGGCCGGTGGGGAGGATCTCCGGGGTGCCGGTGGGATTTTTGACTTCGAGGTGGAAACCGGCGGGCGTCTGCATCCACGAGTTCGCGACGACGATCCATACCGCGCTGAAGTGGGCGCCGGCGCAGACCATGCAGGTGGCGAAAAAATGGAGGCGAGGTCCGACTTTGTCCCAGCCGAAGAGGAGGAGAGCGAGAAAGCCGGATTCGAGAAAAAACGCGAAGATTCCCTCGGCAGCGAGTGCGCTGCCGAAGATGTCGCCAACGAATCGGGAGTAGGTGGCCCAGTTCGTGCCAAACTCGAACTCCATGACGATGCCGGTGGCAACGCCGATGGCGAAGGTGAGAGCAAAAACGCGCGTCCAAAAACGCGCCATGTTGTGGTAGAGAGGATTGCCGGTCTTCAGCCAGATCCCTTCCATGATGACCAGCGTCACCCCGAGGCCAATCGATAGCGGGGGGTAGATGTAATGGAACATGATCGTGAAGGCAAATTGCACTCGCGCGAGGATTTCCACGTCCATGATTCCGAAAATAAAGTAAGAAGGTGTGCTGCGCTATAAGTTTTTCTAATAGTTCGAAATTCATGGAATCCCGGAGAATCTCGAGGATTGGCTGACGCCGTCGCGCTCGCAAGCGGAGCGATCGCGCTACTTCAGAGCTTGGCGCATGGCGGCAAGGGGCGCGTCGCGATTGAACCAGGTTTCGAAACTGAGGGCGCCCTGGTGGAGAAGCATGGTTAGGCCGGAGGCGGCACGAGCCCCGTTGTCCAGGGCGTCCTCGATCAGGCGAGATTGGCCGGTGGCGTAAACGGTGTCGTAAACCATGAGGTTCGGAGTGATCAGGGAAGACGGGAGGAGAGGTGGGTCGGAGCGCTTCATCCCGAGGGTGGTGGCGTTGACGATCAGGTCGACGTAATCCAGGTGACGGGCAATCGTGGTGGGGTCGTGGGGAATGGCTTCGAGGCGCTCGACGGGTCCTTCGAGGCGGTCCGAACGGAAGTAGGGGGCGAGTTCGGCGGCAAGTTGACGGACTTTTTGTTCGGTCCGATTGACGAGCACGAGGCGCTCGCAGTGGGCGTTGGCGCACTGGGCGGCGATGGCGCGTCCGGCTCCGCCGCCGGCGCCGAGGATGAGAATGCGGAGGTCGCGGAGATCGACGGAGAATTCCTCGCGGATCGCGCGGGCGAAGCCGGGTCCATCGGTGGTGAACCCCTGGAGGGTGGAGTCGTCCCGGACGACGACGGTATTCACTCCCCCGGCGAGGGCGACGGACGGGTCGAGCTCATCGACGAGAGCGCGCGTGGCGGTCTTGTGGGGAACGGTGACGTTGGTGCCGATGAATCCGTGGTCGGGGAGGGCGCGGAGGGCGGTGGGGAGTTCGTCGGGGGTGACGTGGATCGCGACGTATTGGGCGTCAATCTCCGAGGCGCGGAGGGCGGCGTTTTGAAAGGCGGGAGACTTCGAGTGAGCGACGGGGTCGCCGATCACGGCCAGGCGGGCGGGCGGATCGAGCTTCCCGAGGCGACCGGAGGTGAGGTCGTCGACGGTGTAGGTGTTGGCCATGATGGGGACAGCGGCGCGATGAAGACTTACGTCGCGGTGGGGGTGTCTCCGAGGTGGGAGAACCGTTGGATGGTTCGTTCGAGCCGGGCGAGGGTGCGGGCCTTGCCGAGGACTTCGAGCATTTCGTAGAGGCCGGGGCCGACGGAGCGGCCGCTGGCGGCGACGCGGGTCGGATGGATGAAGGCACCGGTTTTGACGCCGACGTTTCCCGCGGTGGATTTGAGAACGGTTTCGAGGTTGGGGTGGTTCCAATCTGATTCGTCAACCTGCGCGTAGGCCGCGTGGAGGGTGGCGAGGTGAGTGAGCGCGTCTGTTTTACCGAGAGCTTTTTTGACGGCGGCCTCGTCGTATTCGTAGTCCTCGGTGAAGAGGTAACCGATCCAGTCGGGCACGTCGGAGAGGTGTTTGACCTTCGGTTTGACGATCGCGAGCGCGGGGAGCAGGGCGTCGCGGGTGCCGTAGGGCACGGCTGCCTTGTCGACGTAGGGGAGGGCGAGTTCGGTGAAGCGGTCGAGCGACATCTCGAGGAGATGCTGGCCATTGAGCCAAAAGCACTTGTCGAGGTCGAAGATGGCGTTTCGACGGTTGACGTTGTCGAGGGAGAAGAGGTCGAGGATCTCGGCGATGGTGAGGAATTCGCGATTTTCCTTGGGAGACCAACCGAGGAGGCAGAGGTAGTTCGCGACCGCTTCGGGGACGTAGCCTTCGTCGACGTAGTTGGTGATCGACGAGCCCCCGTCGCGTTTGCTGAGCTTTTTGCCGGCTTGATTGAGGATGAGCGGGATGTGGGCGAACTGCGGCGGAGTGGCGCCGAGAGCGCGGTAGAGTTCGATGTGTTTCGGCGTGTTCGAGAGATGATCTTCGCCGCGGATGACGTGGGTCATTCCCATCTCGAGGTCGTCGACGACGTTGACGAAATGGAAAATCCAGGAGCCGTCGGGGCGGCGGATCGTCATGTCCGGGTGGGTGCCGGGGTTCGAGAGGTCGAAGTCGATCTTGCCGCAGACGAGGTCTTCGACGGTGACGGTTTCCCGCGGGGAGCGGAAGCGGAAGGCGCCCTCGTCTTCGTAGAGGTGACCGGCGTCGTGGAGGGCGGTGAAGTGTTTTTCGTAAATGGCGTTGCGCTCGCTCTGGAGGTAGGGGCCGTAGTCACCGCCGACTTGCGGGCCTTCGTCCCAGTCGACGCCGAGCCAGCGGAGCCCGGTGTTGATCACTTCGTAGGCCTCGGCGGTGTTGCGTTTGGCGTCGGTGTCCTCGACGCGGAGGATGAATTTGCCCCCGTGTTTGCGGGCGTAGAGCCAGTTGAAAAGGGCGGTGCGGGCGCCTCCGACGTGGAGAAAACCGGTGGGCGAGGGAGCGAAGCGGGTGCGGACAGACATGTTTGGTCAGAGAGGATTGACAGGAATTCGAGGATTAGGAAATACCTCGAATCGAGAGAAATCCTGTAAATCTCGTGAATCCTGTCTAGTTCTCAGGGATGAGTTTGAAAGAAAAGGTTGATGCGGATGTGAAGGATGCGATGCGGGCGCGGGCGGCCGACCGGCTCGGGGTCCTGCGAATGCTGAAGAGTGCGCTCATGAATGCGTCGATCGAAAAGGGCGGTGCGGGGACCGATCTCGACGACGCCGAGGCGATGGCGGTCGTGCGGAAGGAAGTGAAGAAGCGCCAGGATTCCGTGGCCGGTTTCGAGAAAGGCGGGCGCCCGGAGATGGCGGAGAAGGAGCGGGCGGAGATCGAGGTGCTCAACGAATATTTGCCGGAGGCATTGAGCGAGGAGGATCTGAAGACGCTGGTGGCGGATTCGATCGCAGAAGTCGGTGCGACTTCGCGGAAGGACATGGGCGCGGTGATGAAGGTCGCCAACGCGAAGGCCGACGGTCGGGCGGACGGGAAAGCACTGAGTGGCGAGGTGCAGCGGCAGCTTGCCTAGTTTTGAGCTTCAGCCTGCGGATTTTGGATTGAGTTGCTCGGCCGTGATCGTGGCGGCGGGTTCAAGCCGCCGGATGGGATTCGACAAGGTGCTCGTTCCCTTGCTCGGCGTGCCGTTGATCCGGCATTCGGTCGCGGCGTTTAACGCGTGCGATGCGATTGAAGACATCGTGATCGTGGTCGCAGCCGAGAGGCTGGGCGCGGTGCGGGAAGCGGTCAGCGGACTCGAGAAAGTGGCGGCGTTTCCGCTCGGCGGAGAGACGCGTGCGGAATCCGTCGCGCGCGGGTTGGCGGCGGTGAGCGGGCGATTCGTGGCGGTCCACGACGCGGCACGTCCGTTGGTCACGACGGAATTGATCGGGCGATGCGTTTCGCGGGCGAGGGGAACGAGGGCGGCGACGGCGGCGGAGCGCTTGACGGATACGCTGCAGCGGGGGGAAGGCGGTGAGGGGGTCGAGGTGGTGCCGCGGGACGATTTGTGGCGCATCCAGACGCCGCAGGTCTTCGTGACGGCCTTCATTCGGGAGGCTTTGGCGTCGGCGGAGGAGGATGGGGCGGTGATGACGGACGAGACGTCGGCAGCACTGCGGGCGGGGGTTCGCTCGTCGTTGGTGGAGAATTTGGATTGGAACTTCAAGGTGACGATCCCGCGGGACGTGCCGCTGGCGGAAGCGGTGTTGCGCGAGCGGGCGGCGGAAATGGCTGACGGCATCGCGCAACTGAGCGGGGCATGATTCCGTTGGTCGCGAGAATGAGGCGGTGTCGGGGATTTATGGTAGGTTCACGGGAAATGAAGCATTTGGTTTTGATGGCGGCTTGGGCGGTAGTGGCGGGGTGGCCGACGGGCGTCAAGGGGCAGGAATACGAGGGCAGGACGTTGGTCGAGGCTGAGTTGATCGCGGACGTGTCGGCGGTGGTGCCGGGCGAGGCGTTTCGCGTCGGTCTGCTGTTGACGATGGCGCCGAAGTGGCACACTTACTGGCAATACTCGGGAGACGCGGGAATCCCGACGTCGATCGAGTGGACGCTGCCGGAGGGTTTCGGGGCGGGGCCGTTGGAATGGCCGCTGCCCGAGAAGTTTCAGGAGGCCGGGGACATCCAAGTTTACGCGTATGGAAATGAGGTGATGCTGATCTCCACGATTCAGCCCGCTTCCGAATTGACGGGTGACACCGTGACGATTGCGGGGGAAGCGAGTTGGCTGGTGTGCGAGGAAATCTGTATTCCCGGTGGGGCGGAGGTTTCGCTGGAATTACCGGTCGGCGCCGAGGCTGGGGCAGCGAACGCCGATCTCTTCGCGACGTGGTCGAGTCGGCTGCCAAGTGTCGAGGCCCCGCCGTTCGGGATCTCGTGGTCACGGGACGGCGAGGAGTTGATCGGGCGAGTCGCGGTCGGAACTGAGGTGGATAAGGTTCAATTCTTTCCTTTGCCGGCGGCGGAGCAGATGGTCGGGCACCCGACGGTCACCGGTGGAGACGGCGAGGTTGAGATTCGGATAAAGGCTGAGGGAGTCGTTCGAGGGGTGCTCACGACGGTGGGCCAGGAAGGGCAGCGGCGGGGTTGGATGGTCGCCTCGGATGAGCGGGCAGGCGTCAGCGGGAGGAGCGCGAGTGAGTCTCCGGAGGAACCGTTTTCGCTGTGGAAAGCGTTGCTTTTCGGATTTCTTGGAGGATTGATTCTCAACTTGATGCCCTGCGTTCTTCCGGTTATTTCGTTGAAAATATTTGGCTTCATCCAGCAGGCCGGTGAGGCACCGGGAAAGATTTTTGCGCATGGGCTGGCGTTTTCGGCGGGGATCTTTACTTGGTTCCTGGGGCTGGGGGTTGTCATCGTCGCGATCAAAGCGAGTGGGAGCGACGTCACGTGGGCGTTCCAGTTTCAGAATCCGGTTTTCAACCTGGTGATTTCGGCCATCGTTTTTGTCTTCGCCCTGAATCTGATGGGAGTCTTTGAGATCACGCTTCCGGGGCGGGCAAGCGGGGCGATGAGCGAGCTCGGGGGGCGGGAAGGCCTGGGGGGGTCGTTTTTTCAGGGGATCTTTGCGACGTTGTTGGCGACGCCCTGCACGGGGCCCTTTTTGGGTTCGGCTCTGGGGTTTGCGTTCTCACAGAGCGCGGTGGTGATCCTGGCGATGTTCGCGGCGGTGGCGTTCGGGATGGCGTTGCCTTATCTGGCACTATCGGCGCGGCCGGGATGGATGAAGTTTCTGCCTAAGCCGGGTGCTTGGATGGAGCGGTTGAAGCAATTCATGGCGTTTCCGTTGTTTGCGACGCTGCTTTGGCTGCTGTTCATCATTGGGCAGCAGCGGGGGGTCGGGACGCTGATCTGGGTCGGTGGGTTTTTGCTTTGTCTCGGACTGGCGGCGTGGATCTACGGTGCCTTCGTGGGTCCGGGGGTGGCGGGTCGGCGGCGGTGGGCGGCCTTGGCTCTCGCGGTGCTCGTCGCGGCGGGCGGTGGCTGGCTTTCGCTCTCGACGGCGTTTGCGGCGGGGGTGAACGGCGGTGGTGGGACGGCGTCGGTCGACACCGAGGATGGTGGGATCGATTGGCGACCCTATTCCACGGCGCTGGTGGACGAGTTGATCGCGGAGGGTAAGCCGGTGTTCATCGACTTCACGGCGGATTGGTGTCTGACTTGCAAGTTCAACGAGCGGACGGCGATCAATCGGCCTGACGTGATCGCCGAGATCGAGAAACGGGGGATCGTGCCGGTGAAGGCGGATTGGACGAATGCCAATCCGGAGATCACGGCGGCATTGAAGGATTTTGGTCGGGTGGGCGTGCCGTTCTACGTCCTTTACCCGGCGGGTGGTGGTGATAAACCGATCACGTTTCCCGAGCTTTTGACCGAGTCGATCGTGTTGGAGGCGCTGCGGCAGGCGGGGCCGGAGCGGGGCGGCTGATGGCCGCGTCGGACGCCGATGGGCGGGGGATTACGAGCGTTTTCGGACCCGGCCTTTGATCGCGCGATTGCAGGTCGAGTCGATCGCGTCGAATCTGGCGATGCTGGTGTCGAGGTCGTGGAGGAGGCCGTCTTCCAGACCGTAGATCCAGCCGTTGACCGTTAGATCCTGGCCAGCGGCCCAGGCGTTCCGAACGAGTGAGGTATTCGCCAACGTGCGAGCCTGCTCGATGACGTTGAGTTCGCAGAGGAGGTCGAGTTGGTCGCTGGGCGCGGAGACGGATTCAATGGCGGGGCGGTGCTTATCGTGGATGAGGGTGATGGAATGAATCCAATTGTCGACGAGTCCGATCTGTTGACGCTCGAAGGCAGCGCGCACGCCGCCGCAGCCGTAGTGACCGCAGACGATGATGTGTTTGACCTTGAGGAGGAGGACGGCGTATTCGACGACCGAAAGGCAATTGAAGTCCGTCTGGCCGACGATGTTGGCGACGTTGCGGTGAACGAAGACTTCGCCGGGAGGAAGTCCGACGATCTCGTTGGCGGGAACGCGGCTGTCGGCGCAACCGATCCAGAGATATTCGGGAACTTGTTGTTGGGCGAGGCCCGAGAAAAAGCTCGGGTTGGTCTGGCGAACGTCGTCGGACCATCGGCGGTTATTTTCGAGGAGGTCGGTCAGCGGCACGGCGTGGGTGGGTAATGAGTTTTTGCGAATCGGTCAAATCGGTTTGCGTTTTTGGCCACGAGTCGGGGCGTGGGAACGAGGGGGGACCGATTGAGCGTCGGTGGGATTTTTCCTCGCCATGATCCGGGCTTCCCCGGAGAGTGCGGAGGTTTCATGAACGAAGAACTGCAGAAAGTCGTAGAGTCCGAAAAGTTATCGCCCGAAGCGGCGGAGAAAATTGATCAGTTGGCACCGGGAGCGTTTTGCCAGCACAAGAGTTGGGGGTTTGGAAAGGTCGCGGAGTGGAATTTGCTGACGAGTCAGATTTTCATCGATTTCGATCACAAGAAGTCGCACCCGATGCAGCTCGAATACGCCGCGGAGACGCTGGTGCCCGTGCCGGCTGACCACGTGAGAGCGCAGCTGGCCGAGGATCGCGAGGCGGTGATGGCGAGAGTGAAGGAAGACCCGGCAGGCTTGGGGATCGACACGCTGCGCAGCTTGGGCGGGAAGGCGACGACGGATCAGATCTCGGCGGTGTTCGTGCCGCACGCGATGGACGCGCCGGCGTTCAAGAAATTTTGGGATTCCGCCAAAAAGAAGCTGAAGTCGAACGCGCACGTCCATTTCCCCGGCAAAAAGTCGGAGCCGATCGAACTGCACGACGCACCCGTCGATCAGGGCGCGAAGCTCGTGACGCAATTTCGGGACGCGCGTCATCCGAAGGATCAGGTGATTGCTTTGGACGCGATCGTGAAGTCGAGCGACGACGTGGCGGACGCCGAAGAGGTGCAGAAATTGGTCCTCGAGCTCGAGAGTGCGGCGAGCAAGGGGCTGCGGCTGTATTCCGTGCAGGCGCTGGAAATGCTGCTGGCACGCGACGAGATTTGCGCGGAATCGAAAGAGGTGGAGCCGGGAGAGGACGCGCCGGTCGTCGGTGACGTCCTGAAGGGCGAGCAGACGCGTTTGCCCGAGCTGTTTACCAGCCTGCCAGCGTCGAAGCACCGGAAGGTGCTTTCCCATTTCCAGGAGGCTTTCCCGGATTCGTGGAAGGAACGCGCGCTGGATCTGGCGCTGATGGCGAGTCCGCGATTGGTGCAGGAAATCGCGAGGTTGTTTGAAAACGCGGGGCTGACGGAGGAATTCCGGGACGCCCTCGACAAGTGGATTCGCGAGCGGCGGATGTCGCCCGAAGTTTTGCTGTGGTTCTGCCGGGAGCGCGGTGGGGATTTTCCCGAGCTGTTCACGATGGAGATCTTCAGCGCGATTCTGGCGTCTCTCGAGCAGGACATGCTCAGCGACGTGACGCGCGGGACGAAGCTGCACGACCTCGTGATGGACGACAAAACGCTGGTGAGCGATCTCTTCAGCGTGGCGTCGCTCGAGGACACGCGAGACGCGGTGCGCAAGCTGAAGCTGAGCACGGTCTTCGACGATCTCGACAAGCGCTCGCTGCTGGCGCGGATCATCAAGCTCCATCCTGAGGTGCAGGGCATGGTGACGGGTCAGGAAGAGGAGCGGGACGACAGCTTGGTCGTCTCGTGGGCGAGCCTCGAGCGGCGACGGAAGGAATACGAGGATCTCATCAACAAACAGATTCCTCAGAACACGAAGGACATCAGCATCGCGCGTTCCTACGGGGATCTGCGGGAGAACTTCGAGTTCAAGTCGGCGAAGGAACAGCAGCGCGTGCTGCTGCGTCGGAAGTCGGACATGGAGCGCGAGATGTCGGCGTCGCGCGGAACGAATTTTGACGACATCGACACGTCGAAGGTCGGGATCGGGACGACGGTGGAGCTGACGGAGGTGGATTCCGGCTCCCAGGAGACGTATTCGATTCTCGGAGCGTGGGATTCGATTCCAGAAAAGGGCGTCGTCTCGTATCAGGCCGGGATCGGTCAGGCGCTGGCGGGGAAGAAAGTCGGCGACGTCGCCGAGCTCCAAGCCGATTCGGGCACGCGCAAAGTCCGCGTCGAGAAGATCGAAGCCTTCAAAAACCTTGAATTGCTCGGGACGGTTGATGAGGTTGACGTCCAGGAGGCGCAGGCCGACACCAACACCTAAAAATTACCGAAACTCTTCATGTCCGACACGACCATTATTTCTCTTAAAGCCCGCGAAATTCTCGATTCACGGGGCAATCCGACCGTCGAGGTCGACGTCGAATTGCTCGGCGGTGCGGTGGGCCGCGCGGCGGTCCCGAGCGGGGCGAGCACGGGCGAGCACGAAGCTGTCGAGCTGCGCGATGGGGTGAAGGGTCGTTACGTCGGCAAAGGAGTGACCAAAGCGGTGGCCAACGTCCACAAGCTGATTGCCCCGGAGATCGTGGGGATGGACAGTCTCGATCAGACCGCTCTCGACCGGACGATGCTCGCGCTTGACGGAACTTCCACCAAAAGCAAGCTCGGCGCGAACGCGGTCCTGGGCGTCTCGCTCGCAGCTGCGAAGGCCTCGGCACTTCAGATCGGTCAGCCGCTTTACAAGTATCTTGGAGGACCGAACGCGAAGGTTTTGCCGGTGCCGATGATGAACATTTTGAACGGTGGAGCGCACTCGGACGCGCCGATCGATTTTCAGGAATTCATGATCATGCCGAAGGGCGCCGACACGTTTTCGGAGGCACTGCGTTGTGGTGCGGAGATCTTCCACGCGTTGAAGTCGGTCTTGAAGGGCCGGAATCTCTCGACCGCGATCGGCGACGAAGGTGGTTTTGCACCGGCGCTGGATTCGGTCGAAGACGCGATCGACTCGATCGCAAAGGCCGTGAAGCAGGCAGGCTACAAATTTGGCAAAGACGTGTTCGTCGCCCTCGATTGCGCGGCGTCGGAATTCTACGACAAGGGCAAGAAGAGTTACGTCTTCAAGAAGTCTGATCAGTCGAAGCGGACATCCGCCGAGATCGTGGACTACTACGCCGAGCTCTGCGGCAAATACCCGATCGTTTCGATCGAGGACGGCTGCGACGAGAACGATTGGAAGGGTTGGAAAATGCTTACTGACAAGATCGGCGACGACGTCCAGCTCGTCGGTGACGACCTCTTCGTGACGAACGTGGACTTCCTGCAGAAGGGAATCGACAGCGGCGTGGCGAACTCAATTTTGGTGAAGGTGAATCAGATCGGTTCGCTCACCGAGACGTTCGACGCGATCGAATTGGCCAAGGAACATCATTATACGGCGGTGATCAGTCATCGCTCGGGCGAGACCGAGGATACGACCATCGCGGACATCGCGGTGGCGACGAATGCAGGCCAGATCAAGACCGGATCGCTGTGCCGGACGGACCGCGTCGCGAAATACAATCAGTTGCTTCGGATCGAGGAGGAACTCGGCGCGAGCGCCATTTACGGCGGCAAGATGCGCTGATTGTGCTAGGCTCACCTCGATGAGAACGGGCTCGGCCAGACCGGATTACCGGAAGCGTCGCGAGGCGGCGTTCTGGAACGCGGTCAATAAGTTGCTGTTTGTTCTGATCGCCGTTGGTGGGCTGGTGTTGACGGGTCTGATTTTTTACCCGCAGCTTCAGCGGATCGACGAGATGGAGAAGAACCTGGCGGAGCAGGAATCGGAGCGCGACGAGCAGTCCCTACTCCTGCGGCAACAGCAGCGGGAAGAAAAGTGGTTGAAGTCCGATCCGACCTACGTCGAGCTTCTGGCCCGTGAACGGCTCGGTCTGATGAAGGACGGGGAAACCGTCTTCCGACTCGACGAAGAAGCGTTGGCGATGCCGGTGTTTCCGGGCGATCGGCCGCCCGGGACTGATCCAGTCGAGACTCCGTAGGCAAGTCGCCGCAAAGGTCGTTTTCATTTTGTCACGGCCGCCCCCTCGAACGACAATCCAGTTTCATGTCTGAAGAATTATCCTCCATCAACACCTCCGAACTTTCCGACCGCGTCGGGGAGTTGCGGAGGTATCTTTGACTACCCCGATCTCGTGAAGCAGCTCGAGGAGATCGAGGCGCGGATGACCGCGCCGGATTTTTGGGACAACAAAGAACTGGCGCAGTCCGAGATGGAGCGGGTCTCTTCGCTCCGCGCAAAGATCACTCCATTCAAGGACATCGAGACTCGGGTCGCGGACTTGGAAGTCATGCACGAGTTGGCGGCCGAGGAGGAGGATTTGACGGTCCGCGCAGCGACGGTCGCCGAGATGCGGGCGGATTGTGATCGGCTGACGGCGGATCTGTCGAAATTCGAGTTGCAGCAATTTCTGAGCGGCGAGTTCGACAGTAACCCGGCCTTCGTGACGATCCACGCGGGCGCCGGCGGGACGGAGTCGTGCGATTGGGCCGACATGCTGCTGCGGATGTATCAGCGCTGGATGGAACGGAGCGGGATCTCCAGCGAGGTCGTCGACGTGCAGGAAGGTGATGAGGCCGGGATCAAGAGCGTGACGCTGCGGATGACCGGTGATTACGCCTACGGCTACCTGTCGTGTGAGCGGGGCGTCCATCGCCTCGTGCGGATTTCGCCGTTCGATTCCAACAAGCGGCGGCACACGTCGTTCGCGAGCGTCGACGTGACGCCGGAGATCGAGGATGCGCCCGTCGTGGTGGACGAGAAGGATCTCAAGATCGACACGTTCCGCAGTGGCGGTAAGGGCGGTCAGAACGTGAACAAAGTCGAGACGGCGGTTCGCTTCACTCACCTGCCGACTGGTCTCGTCGTCGCGTGTCAGGCCGAGCGAAGCCAGCTCAAAAATCGCAACCTGGCTTTGAAGATTCTGAAGGCCAAGCTGTATCAACTCGAAGCCGACAAGAAGCGTGCCGAGGCCGAGCGGGAATACGATCAGAAAGGTGAGATCGGCTGGGGAAGTCAGATTCGATCCTACGTTTTTCAACCTTACCAGATGGTGAAGGACCTTCGAACGGGGGTTCAGACGAGCGACATCCAGGGGGTGATGGACGGGGACATCGATGCGTTCATCGAAGGAAAGCTGCGCGGGCTGACCTACAAGAAGGGCGCGTCGGACGACGACGACCTTTAATCCAACTCCGGCTGAAGCTGTTCGGGGCGCGGGTTCACTCTTTTGCTGCGCATCGGACCGCTGAGCGGGCGGCGGACTCGTGATCGTCAGACTTTCCCGAGGACGAGGGCGGCGTTGATCCCGCCGAAGCCGAAGGAATTGCTGAGGACCGTGTTGACCCGGACTTCGCGTCCGTGGTTGGGGACGACGTCGAGGTCGCAGTCGGGGTCGGGTGTTTCGTGGTGGAGAGTGGGCGGGACCCATTGGTGCTCGAGGGTGAGACAGGCGATGGCGGCTTCGAAGGCGCCGGTCGCGCCGAGCGGGTGGGCCGTGTAGGCTTTCGTGCCGCTGACGGGGATCTTGCGGGCACGGTGTCCGAAGATGGCTTTGATCGCCCGGGTCTCCGAGGTGTCGTTGACCTGGGTGGAACTCGCGTGGGCGTTGATGTGATCGATGGCGTCGGGATCGAGTCGGGCGTCGGCGAGAGCGTTTCGAATCGTGCGGAGGCCGGGGTCGCCGGTCGGGTGGGGCGAGGTCATGTGGTGGGCGTCGTTGCTAAGCGAATAGCCGCGGACCTCGGCGTAGATTCGCGCGCCGCGCGCCTTGGCGTGCTCGTATTCCTCGATGACGAGCGAAGCACCACCTTCGCCCATGACAAAACCGTCTCGGTGAAGGTCGAACGGGCGGCAGGCGGTCGGTGGGGTGCCGCGGCTCATGGTCTTAATGAAATCGAACGCGCCGTAGCTGAGTGGGCTGAGGGGGGATTCCGCCGCGCCAGCGATGATGACGTCGGCCATGTCGTCACGGATGTAACGAAGGGCTTCGCCGATGGCGATGGGACCGGAGGCGCAGGAGTTCGAGTTGGTTGTGCCGATGCCTTGTAAGCCGAACTCGATCGCGATGTTCGAGTGGGCCGAGCCACCGAAGACCTGGAGTGCGAGGAGCTGATTGACGGCCCGGGGGCCGCCGGAGAGGAATTTCGCCTTCTCGGTCTCGGCGTTGGAGATGCCGCCGAGCGCGGTGCCGAAGCTGACGCCGACGCGATGCTGCGGGTCGGTCGGGGAATAGGACAGCCCCGCGTCTTCGAGCGCAAGGTGAGCGGAGGCGACCGAAAATTGCGCGTAGCGGTCAAGGCGTTTGAGGCGGGAGGGGGAGAACCAGCGGGTGGGGTCGAAGTCGTTGATTTCGCCGGCGCAGCGGGCTCGGAAATCGGAGGCGTCGAAGCGGGTCAGGTTTCCGATGCCGGACTTCTCCGCGAGAAGGCCCTGCCAGAGAGCGTCTTTGCCGATGCCGACGCAGGTGATCGGGCCCAAGCCGGTGATGACGGCGCGTCTCATGATTCGTTTTGCATCACGCGAAGGCGCGAAGTCGCGGAGGATGAAAATACGAGGGGCCTCACGCAGAGGCGCAGAGGCGCAGAGTAGCGACGATATTCCCGGCGGCTCCGCGGCTCTGCGGGAGCATCAATCCTTCGCGACGTCGCGGCTTCGCGTGAGAATCTCATTGCCGGGCTTCGAGGTGAGACTTGAAGGTGGCGAGCGTTTTGTGAGCGATGTTGTCGATGAAGAATCCGCCGATGATGGGCTCGGCGACCCGGGCGAGGGCGGGGATTCGGAATTTCAGAACGTGAACGATGTTGACCAGCGTGCCTTCGGGTTGCTCGTCGAAGGTCCAGACGACGGTCATGCCCTGGGTGAAGGCTTTGAGGTGATGAAAGTGAATGCGGAGGTTCTCGCGGTCGATGGTTTGCTCGGAGACCCAGGCGATGGGGAGGCCATCGCGGTGGGCGGCCATCTTGACGACGTGTCGGTCGACTCCGCGCTCGAGATAGGTGATGTAACGGTAGTGGGGGAGGATGGCGGGCCAGCGGGAGAGATCGGACGTGCAGTCGAAGATCTCTTGTTTAGGAGCTCGGATGAGGATGGAAGATTGGGTGTTCATAGAATTTGCTGACTCTCGCTTTTGATCGTGGACGTGATCCGCGAGGAAATCGACGGCGTTCGGAAGGTCGCAGTGGCTCGGTTAGATATCTGATATGAGAGTCTGCTACAGGTAGGTGCCGAGGACATCGTGAACGTGGCTAACAGCGATGCCGCCTTCGCCGATGGCGGCGGCGACCCGCTTGGTAGAACCCGAGCGAACGTCGCCCGCGGCGAAAATACCGGGGACGCTGGTCTCGAGCATTTTCGACCGTCGTTCTTCTGAGGCGTCATCCGTCGGAATGTCAGCTCCGGTGTGGACAAATCCGCGTGAATCTGTCGCGACGCAGCTGCCAAGCCACTCGGAGTTTGGTTGCGCACCGATCATGAGAAAGACGTTGCGGATAGGAAGGCGCTTGGTTTCGCCAACGGAGTTGTCTCGCCAGGTAATGCCTTCGAGGCGGTTGTCTCCGTGCAGTTGCGTGATCTCGGTTTCGGGGTGCAGAGTGATTCGGTCGCTCGAGCGGATGCGGCCTTCCAGGTATTGTGACATGGTGGAGGCGAGCCCGGTCTTGCGCACCAGCAGATGCACGCCTTTGGTCCGGCCGGCCAGAAACACAGCGGCCTGTCCGGCGGAGTTGCCACCGCCGACGACGATGACCTCTTCGTCGGCGCAGAGTGCGGCTTCCATGACGGTCGCCGCGTAGTGCAGCCCCGCGTTGATGAAGCGTTTGCTGTTGTCGACGTCGAGTGAGCGGTAGTGGGCGCCGGAGGCGATGATCACGGTCGTCGCGCGAACGGCGTGCCCGCCGCAGAGCTTGAGGACGAAGGGACGTTGGTCACAGTCGATGCCTTCGACGGCGAAGGGGAGTGCAATCGTGGCCCCGAATTTCTGCGCCTGCACCTGGGCACTGTCGGCAAGTGCTTGACCGGACGTTCCCGTGGGGAAGCCGAGGAAATTCTCAATCTTGGAGCTGGTGGCGGCCTGGCCGCCGGGTGCTTCGCCTTCCAGCACGAGGGTACGCAGCCCTTCGGAGGCGGCGTAAACGGCAGCGGAGAGTCCCGCCGGTCCGGCTCCGACGATGACGACGTCGTAAATGACGCCGCAATCGAGGTCCTCGACGAGACCGAGTTCGTCGGCTAGGTCATGGACGGAGGGATTGACGAGGACCTTATCTAGATTTTCAAGAACGACGGCGGGCAGTTGGCTTTCCGACAGCCGGTTGCTGATGATGCAGGCGGAGTCGGGAGCGGCGTCGTAGTCTACCGTTTCCAAGGGGTAGCGGTTGCGGGTCAAGAACCGCTCGATGCGGATTTTGTCGGGCGTGTTGCCGCGGTGGACGAGAGTGACCCCGCCCTGCCGATGGACCACAAGTCCCATCCGGCGCAGAATGAAAGCGCGCATGATGATCTCGCCGATCTCAGGTTCGCTAGCGAGCATCTGTCGGAATTCGTTCCGTTTGAGGCGGAGAACCTTTCCGCTCTCCGGGCCGATGCGTCCGCTCACAAGGATTTTGCGGGTGTTAAAGAGATCCAATTCTCCGGTGAACTGGTTCTTACCGTGAACCGTAATCACTTCGTCGCCTGCGCGCCGATGTTGGATGATCTCGACGCAGCCTTTGAGGATGAGAAAGAAGTCGGCCGTTCGGTCTCCACGTTTGAAAACCGAGGTGCCGGCCGGCAAATCTTCGACGATGCCGTGGGATGCGAGTTTCTGGACTTGGGCGTCCGATAGCTCGGGAAAGATCCGCTCGGATTGGAAATACGGATCGTCCAAATCGCGGGGCTTGCGGGGTGGGTCTTGAGCGTTCACGGAGCCGTTCGGTCTGTTTGTGGGGTTGGCATTACCCCGGTTGGCGGAAATGGAGACGCGATGGCGGTCGAGTTCATGCTGGCTGGATGGCGTAGTGACAGAAGGCTTCGCTGCCGTGGACTTCGAGGGATACGAGTCGCGCGCGGGTGATGCGCCGGAGAAATTTTGAATTTGTTCCCGTGAGTGTCGGCGCGTCTGCACCACCAAATACAAACGGGGCGCGGGTGACGTAGAGTTCGTCGATGGCGTCGAGTTCGACGAGGGTTCGGAAGAGACTGGGACCCCCTTCGCAAACGAGCGTCTCGACGTCGCGCTCGCGTTTGAGGAAGCGGAGGACAGCAGCGGTATCGACCGATTTGGTTTCGGCGAGGCGAAGGGTCGCCAATGGGCTGAGGCGCCTGCGCAGGTCGTTGGGCATCGACTCCGTGGTGAAGAGGATGCGTTCGGCTGATCCGTCTTTGAAGAGTTTCCAGTCGGGATCAAAAGTGCCCGAGTTGCTAACAACTGCGCGGATGGGTTCGGGCGACTGGCCGCGAGCGCGGCGTTCGCGTTGATGACGTCTTCCGGGCAGGTTCATGCTCATCGAATCCGCTTCGAGCGTGCCACGACCGACGAGGAGCGCGTCGCCGAGCGAGCGGATGTCGAGGAGCTTGTTGAAGTCGCGTTTCGACGTGAAGCCGGTCGGCGTGTGGTTGCGGGTCGAAGTCTTCCCGTCGGCGGTGAGCGCGAAGTTGGCGATGACGCGGGGGCGGTCCTGACGTTTCACGCGGCGGGATTGGGACGTTCCGCGAGGTCTTCGGCGACGGCGTCCATCTTGGGGATCGTCACGGCGTCTGTCGGGCGGCGGTAGGTGAGGTAAACGAGTCCGCCGACGAGCGACCAGATGACCATCGTGAGGTAACCGAGGAGCGAGATCAGGACGGCTTCGGACGCCGGGATGGCGTAGAGGGTGCTGAGCAGTTGCTCGAAGATTTGTTCGCGGAGACCGATGCCGGATAGGCTAATGGGAACGGCAGTGATGGCGCTGACGATGGGCATGACTGAAAACGTGTCGAGCATGGTCAGCGCGCTGCCGAGCGCCCGGGCGGCGAAGTAAAACGTCGCGAACATGAGAAGATGTCCGGCGATCGAAAGCGCGAACGCACCGAAGAGCGCGCGCGGAGCGCGGGCGTAGCGCTCGGTCGCGACGGCGAGGTCGACGATGGCGGTGCGAGCGGGGAGGTTGGCGGGGAGGCGGGCTTGGAGTTTGAAAAAGGCGACGAGCGCGCCGACGACAACGACTCCGAGACCTGCGGCGAGAATGAGGGCGAGCGTGGCGAGCATGCCTTGAGCGATGGGCGTGCTCATGAGGACGTCGAAGCGCGAGGCCACGGCGATGACGGCGATGGCGGCGAGGGCGATGAGTCCCATGACACGATCGACGACGATGCTGAGGAAGGCCGCGGCGCGGGCGTCGGGCGATTCCCGGACGGCGTAGTAGATCTTGGCCACGTCGCCGCCGGTGGCTCCGAGCAGAAAGAGATTGAAGAAAGCGCCGATGAAATAAAGCTGAGTGGTCCGGAGCCAGTGGAAGTGGACGTCGACGGCGCGGAGGAGGACCTGCCACCGGGCGGCTTGAGCGGCGAGGGCGATACCCATGGCGGTGACCCCGGGAACGAGCCACCAGAGATTAGCCGCGGCGAGGGCGTCGGCCATGAGGGCGCGCTTCCCGGGGTCGTGGAAAATCCAGATGATCAGCGCGATGGAGACGAGGATCTGGAGGGTGGCGATGAAGGCGCGCTTCACGTCCTGAATTGCGGATTTTTGATTTCGGATTTCGGATTGAACATTGCGAGACGCCGCGTGCGAGCTGTGGGGTCCGCGAGGGGCTAGGAGCCGTATTCGGTGCGCCAGCGATCGGCGGCTTCGATGATGTCGTCGGCCTCGCGTTTGGGATGGAGTTCGATGACCCACGGGATGCCCGGTGGGAAGTGCGGAACGAGCTCGTGGTAGTCGATCTCGCCCGCGAAGGGGACGCAGTGATCCTCGAGCGGCCAGATGGCGTCGTGGAGGTGGACGCCGACGGCGCGGGATCCGATCTGTGCCAGCCAGCGTTCGTGGTCGAGGAACGAGAGGTTTTCCTTCCGCTGGGCGTGTCCGAAGTCGTGCCAGTAGCCGCAGGTCGGACCGAGTTCGTCGAGGAAGTCGGGGAATTCGCGTTCGGAGGGAATGGCTTCGAAGCTGTCGCGGTTTTCGATACCGAGGCGGATGTCGCGTTCGCCGGCGTAGTCGACGACTGGCTTGAGCGATTCGATCACGCGGCGGGTGTATTCGCCGGACAGGGATTCCCGCTCCACGACGCCGCGGAGCTTGGTCTCGGCGTAGGTTTTGCTCAGGTAGTCACCGGCGTGGACGAGCTTCCCGAGTCCGCGAGTGAAGCCCTTCATTTTTCCGACCGATCCCGAGTGAATGACGATCCGCTTGGCGCCGAGGCGCTGGGCGTAGTCGATGGTCTGAAGCGACATTTTGATGGCGCGCTGACGGACCTCCTCCCGGGACGAGCTGAATTCGTAACAGTCGGGCGAGTCGGTCATGACCTCGACGGGCTGCGGACAGAAATTGTGCAGGCTCGTGAACGTGACGCCGCCCTTTTCGGCGAAGCGCAGGATGCCTTCCATGAGCGAGAGATTGATGCCGTGACTGAGTTCGATGTGATCGAATCCCAGGTCGACAATTTCCTGGAGCATGGTGGCACCATCGGTGTGGCGTTTGGAATTCCAGCAGGTCGAGAGGGCGAGCATTCAGATTTCGGATTTTGGATTTCGGATTTCGGATTGGAGGAGCTCGGCGGCGGCCCGTTCGCCGGAAGCCATGGCGGCTTCGATGCTGCCCGACCCGGTCTGGTCGCCGGCGAGGATGACGTGAGGCGGAGTTTCCGGGAGCTGGAGCGTGGCGGCGAAACCGGGGAGCTGGGTTGGCTGGGCGTAGGGGACGCGGACGACGTGGAGCGTGGTGAGGGCTTCGCGGGCTTCGTCGAAGATTGTTTCAATTTCGGCGCGCGCCGCATCGGCGAGAGCGGTGTCGTCCATTCCCCGGGCGTTGAGGATCGTCGCGCTGATGACGTGCTCGCCGTCGGGGGCGAGGGAGGGCGAGACGTTGGTGAGTTGCACGAGATGGCGAACGAGGCGGGCGTTTCCTGCGGGGAGAACCAGTAACGCACCCGTGTAGAGGGGCCGGGTGGAACCGAAATAGACGGTGGTCACGCCACGCGCCGGGCGGGCATCGGACGACGCCTGGCCGAGGATCGCGTGGGTGGAGGGTTCGTCGGTGGCCAAGATGACCGCGTCCGCCGGGATCGATTCGCCTTCGGACGTGACCACGGCGTTCGGATCGATTCGGTCGACGCGGGTGTTGAAGCGGAGGCGGCGGTCGGGCAGATCTTCGGCGAGTTGGCGGGGAATCTCGCCGATGCCGCGGGCGGGAGTGAGGGCGCGGCCGGTGACGAACTTTTTCAGGTAATAGCAGAAGAGGCCGGCACTGGATTCGAGATCATTGTCGAGGAGAACGCCGCCGAAAAACGGCTGGGCGAAGCGGCGGAGGAAGGTCTCGGAGAAGCCGAGGCGGGTGAGAAGATCGCGGGCCGAGGGCTCATTCGTGGAAGCGCAGCGGGCGAGGAGCGAGGCGTCGGAGTGAACGCACGAGCTGGCGACCAGCGTGGAAAGGTGGAGTTTGTCGGCGCGGGGGATGACCGGATCGAGGGCGGCGGAAAGCGCGCCGGTCGGATGGCGTAACGGGTGGAGAACGCGAAAGAAGTCGCCGTCGTCGTGGACGAGCGCGCCGCTGTCGAAGTAGCGCGGTCGGAGGGCGGGAATCTCGACGTGCCGGCGGGCCGTCGGGTAGGAATCGAGAAAAACCTGGAAGCCGCGGTCGAGCCGGAAGCCGTCGATCTCGTCGGTTCGCAAGCGTCCGCCGGGCGCGTCGCTGGCATCGACGAGAAGGTAATCTTCACCGGCGGCTTGGAGCTTGCGGGCGCACACCAGCCCGGCAACTCCGGCTCCAACGATGACGATCATGCGAAGGACGGTATTGCGTGGGGGGCGGGGGGCAAGGGTGTTTTGCGAATTCGTGGGGGAGGGCCTGGCTGAATCTAAAACGAAGCGCTTGCCGCAGGCTGGGTTCGTTTTCGTCGCTTCGGGGAAAGTCGACGGATGAAAGGCTTGGGGATGCCGGCAGCTTTGTAGCGGGCCTGGGCGCGGGCGACGTCGTAGTCGACGCGCCGATGGTGAAGGACGCGGTTCTCGTGATCGTAGAGGCAGTAACTGGCCCGGTAATCATCTGCTCTCGGCTGACCGACGCTACCGGGGTTGATGGCGTAACGCGCGCCGGGTTCGAGCAGGGTTTTGGTTTCCGCGGGCTCAAGGGCGCTGATTTTGCCGTCGATTTTCTCCCAGATGTTCGGAACGTGGGTGTGCCCGTGAAAGCTAACCGGCTTTGTTTGGGCGTCGAAATTTTCCGCGGCTTCGCTGGGAAGAGAAATGTAGTTGAAGGCGAGGGGGTCGTTCACGGACGCGTGGACGAGGGTCATGAAGTCGAGATCGACCGAAAGAGGCAGATCGCGAATCCAAGCCAGCTGTGCGTCCGCAAGCTGCCGCCGAGCGAGCCGGATCGGGACGGCGATTTCGTCGAGCGTATCGAGATCAGTGTCGTCGAGGGAAAGCATCGCCTCGTGGTTTCCGAGGAGGGATATGGTCGCGTGCTCCATCATCCGCTCGGTGCAGGCGGCGGGTTCTGAACCGTAACCAATGGTGTCGCCGAGGCACAGGATCTGAAAGACGGGGTAGTCGGCGCAGTCTGCGAGAACGGCGTCGAGCGCGTCGACGTTACCGTGAATGTCACTCAGGACGGCGAAGTATTTTGAAGATTCGGACATGACCAGGAGGACGTTCGGTGAGCGAAGGAGTTCGGAGCCGGGGGAGCGGCTGCGCGTTTGCAATTGTTTGGCAACTTTGCGCGGACCGAGTCAGTTTTGGGCGGCTTCGAGCAGAACGGTGTCGCGAAGCTGCCGAGCGGACGTCCGGTCGCGAGTGTGGAGATTCCGGCGGACTCGGCGTTTGGTGTAGTCGGGGAGGTGCTCGGTGTAGTGGCACCACCACGTGCCGTGGTTGTTCCAGAGGTGGTGGTCGGCGTTGGTTTCGGAAACGCGGATGGCGAGTTGGGTCACGGTTGGTTCCTTTCGTTGGTTTTCGTAACGTCAGGAACGCCGGACGCTGTGGGCCCGCAGAGAATTTTCTCGTTCGGACCTTCGTCCGCTCATCGTTCGGCGCAGAGGCCAAACCAACCACCGTGAGGATTCTCCGCCTCCGGTTGGCAGTCCGCGACCCCGGGGGGCTGCGAACGTTCCTGATGTTGGTGAAACTCTTAGCAGAGCACGCGCTGCCCGGCAACTCGGCGATGTGTCATAACCGGCTGGAACGGTGGCGAAGTCAGAACGGCTTTGCGACGTGGCGATGCTCGCTGGTCGAGATCACGACAAATTGGCGGCCATCGCCTTTGAGTTCGAAGGGCGTGTCGAAGGCAAAGGTGTGATCGCACGTGAAGGTGGCTTCGCCGGGACCGAGTTGACTGATGTCCGAAGAAAGTAATTCGGCGTTGCGAGTGTGACGTTCGGAGCGAGCGGATTCTTCGACGTTGGCCGGAGCTTCTTCCCAGTCGAAGGCCTGGAATTCCGTGCCGCTAAGGATAATGGTGCGCGTCATGGTGACTAAAGTTCGCTTCGCGAGTGCCGGCTGGGTGTCTCACCCCGTGGAAACGAATGGCTCGCGAGGCGCTACTTGGTGCACGCGTTGACGCGGAGGTGGCTCGCGGATGGCGATTCGTCGAACAGCTCGGCGTAATGCCGGGCGAAGCGACCCATGTGCCGAAACCCTGATTCTCGCGCGATCCCTTCGATCGTTAATTTTTCATTTTCGCCGCTGATTAGGCGTTTCCGGACCTGACGGAGCGCGAGGCAGCGGGCCCACCGTCCGGGTGTCAGGCCGTAGGCATCGAGGAAATAGTTTTGGAGGGTGCGTTCTGTCAGTCCAAGGGCAGCGGAGAGGTGCCGGCTGTTGAAAGGTTGGTCGAGTTGGATGAGAGCCCACTCCCCATTCGGTCCGGCGCGGTAATTGACCTCGGTGCCGGGGGGATAGTATTGGATCAAATCCGTGCCGAATTCGAATCCGTTGACCCAAGTCGGCTCGGTTACGGATCGCATGTAACCGACGCAGACGCGATTTTTGGGAAATCGGCCAGCCGCGCGGGTGGCGAAGCTGTAGTGCCCGACGTCGACGGAGAACGTGTGGCGGATCCAACGATGATGGCGGACTTCGCACTTTGACGGGACCAGGATGAAATGTTCGAACCTTCCGCCTCGAACGATGTCTGCGAGCCGATCGGAATCGAATTCCTTTAGGTGCATAAAATCGTGGACGGTTTTCGAGTTCATTTGCCAGCAGGAAGGACGAATGTCGTCAACGGGGATTGAGAGTTTTGGCGAAGCGGCGTGGATTTTCGTTTTCTGGATAGTATCGGGACTTTTCCAAGTTGGGTGACACAAATAGTGTTCTCAGGAGAACTACTTGTTTCATTTGAAGCAATGAAAAGCCGTGAATCTATCGGAAGCTTATGAGATCACCGTCCCCAGCATTTTACGTCCGGTGGCGGGAAATTGGTGCGGCGCTTATCACCTTGAGTCTGCTCGGCTCGTCCCGCGCCGAAGAAGGCGGCACGGGACACCACCTTTCGGGTAGCGGGGTCTCGCTCACGGGGATACTGCCAGGGGAGCCGGGTCTGACCGCGAAGACATCGAACTGGCTCTTCTTCGGCGACGTCTCCGCGTCCCGGAGTCTGGGTTCCTTGGTGCCCGATCAAACCGTCAACAACGGCGTCGCTTCCTTCGTCAGTGCTGCGCTGGGTGGGAATCTTCCGCCGATTGCTCAAAACCTCGCGGAACAAGTCGGCGACCGGATCAATGATCGCCTCGACGATGTCGACGTGGACGTGACGGTGGACAGCGTCCAAAACATTTCCACGCTCAGCCTGCTCTACGTGACGCCTTGGAAGCTGTTCGGCGGACGTTACACCGCTGGCGTCGCCCTCCCGTTTGCGGCGGTGAAGACGACCGTGACCTTGGAGGTCGAGGGCCCGCAGCGCAAAGCCAGTCGGACGGTGTCGGAAAGCGCATTTGGATTTTCTGACCTGGTCGTGCTGCCCGTCATCCTCGGGTGGGACCGCGGGTATTTTCATTGGACCACCGGCCTCGGAATCTACGCGCCGACCGGGTCATACAGTCCCGACGACCTCGCCCCGCTTGGGAAGGGCTACTGGAGTTTCGAACCCTTCGCGGGCTTCACGTTCCTCCACGAGAAATCCGGCCAGGAGATTTCCATCGGTGCGGCGTGGGACGTCAATACGACCAACCCCCAAACCAACTACCGTTCCGGGGATCAGCTCAACGTGGAGTGGTTGATCGCCCAACATTTGCCCCGTGGCTTCTCGGTCGGCGCGACCGGTTACTACTACCAGCAGATCAGCGGCGACAGCGACTCCGGCGCGACCAACGGCGCGTTCCGTGCTCGGTCGGTCGCCATCGGTCCGACCCTCGGTTTCGTTTACCAGGACAAACTCGCCGTGAACGCCCAGTGGTTCTACGAGGTCGCCGCGGAGAACAATTTTCAGGGCAACGTCATCTCCGTGAACGCCTCCTGAACGTTCTAGAAAACCCGCCGCCGGATCAGTCGGTGGCCCACCGCTCACCAATCCAAAACCCCTACCATCAAACCATGAAAAAGAGACATCTCCTGGCCGCCTCTTGCGGTCTTTTCGCCCTCGTGTCGGCCTACGCCCAGGAAACGACTCCAACTCCGGAGCCAAACGGGGATCAGAACGCATCGGCCGAGAGCACGGCCCAGCCGAACATCCTCGTGATCTGGGGCGACGACATTGGAATCTGGAACATCAGTCATAACAGCAAGGGCATGATGGGATACTCGACGCCGAACATTGATCGGATCGCCCGGGAGGGCGTTTCCTTTACCGACTACTACGGCCAGCAGTCGTGCACGGCGGGACGCGCCGCGTTTCTCAGTGGCAGTGTGCCGATCCGATCCGGGATGACCAAAGTCGGTCTGCCGGGGGCCGAGCAAGGATGGCAGAAATCGGACATCACGGTTGGCGGCGTGCTGAAATCGCTGGGCTACGCGACCGGGCAGTTCGGAAAGAACCATCAGGGTGACCGCGACGAGCACCTTCCGACCATGCACGGATTCGACGAGTTCTTCGGGCCGCTCTATCACCTCAATGCCTCGGAGGAGCCCGAGAACCGCGATTACCCGGCAGATTACAAATTGCCGAACGGCAAGACCTTCCTCGAACAATACGGACCGCGCGGCGTGCTCCGGACCACAGCCGATGGCAATGGCGGCCAGACGATCGAAGACACCGGTCCACTCACGAAGAAACGGATGGAAACCATCGACGAGGAGACGCTCGCTGCCGCCAAGGATTTCATCAAACGTCAGCACGAAGCGGGCCAGCCGTTCTTCTGCTGGTGGAACGGCACCCGGATGCACTTCCGCACCCACGTCAAGGAAGAGCACAAGAACCTGGCGGGACCGAATTCCGACGAATACGCCGACGGCATGGTCGAGCACGATCTGCACGTCGGTGAGTTGCTTGCCCTGCTCGACGAGCTGGGCATCGCCGATGATACGCTCGTGATGTATTCCACCGACAACGGACCGCACTACAATACCTGGCCCGACGCTGGAACAACGCCGTTTCACAGCGAGAAGAACTCGAACTGGGAAGGCGCCTACCGGGTGCCGGCTTTTGTCCGTTGGCCGGGGAAATGGCCGGCCGGAGCCACCGTGAATGGCATCGTTGCGCACGAAGACTGGCTGCCCACCTTCGCCGCGGTCGCCGGAAAGCCCGACATCAAGGAAGACCTGCTCGACGGCTACGATGCCATTGGCCGGACCTATCAGAATCACGTCGATGGCTATGACCTCAGTGAGTATCTCGCCAACGCCGATCAATTCGAATCGGTTTACGAAAACATTACCGCCTCCCCGCGCAAAGAGTTCTGGTACGTCAACGACGATGGCAAAATGGTGGCCATCCGCCTGGGCGACTGGAAATCGGTATTTTTGGAGAATCGGGGCAAAGGCTTCGAAGTGTGGCGTGAGCCGTTCGTCGAACTCCGAGTTCCGCTGTTGTTTAATCTCCGGCGCGATCCGTTCGAGAAGTCGCACGAAAGTTCGAACACCTACAACGATTGGTTCCTCGATCGACCATACGTCGTTGTCCCCATGCAGCAAATGGCCGCGGAATTCGCGCGGACGTTCGTCGAGTTCCCGCCAAGTCAGAAGCCAGGCTCCTTCAACCTCGATGGGATCGTTGAGAAGTTGAAGGAGAACATGGGTTCGAACTAAGCGCTGCAAACCCCCTCGCGAGATCGCCGTGGCGTTGAAAACACCGCCCCGGTGATTTCGCGCACGGAACGCTACCAATGGCTAAAGCTCACTTCAGTTTCTGGATCGTAGCTAGGGCGGTCGCAGCTGGGGCGGTCGCGGTCTCGGCGGCTGCCGCCGACCCGCTTCCCTCCTGGAACGACACCCCTCCGAAGCAGGCGATCGTCGGCTTCGTCGAACGGGTCACCACGATCGGTTCCCCCGACTTTGTCGCGGAGCCGGAGCGGATCGCCGTCTTCGACAACGACGGCACCCTCTGGTCCGAGCAGCCAACGTATTTCCAGTTGACCTACCTGCTCGAGCGCGTGAAGGAGCTCGCACCGGAGCATCCCGAGTGGACGGAGACAGAACCCTTCGCCTCGATTTTGAAAGGAGACCGGCCAAGCGCAGCCGCCTCCGGGGAGCAAGGACTCCTTCACCTCGTTGCAGCGACCCACGCCGGGATGAGCACCGAGGCGTTCTCGGAATCGGTCACGGATTGGATGGCGACGGCGAGGCATCCGCAAACGGGAGAGCTTTACACCGAGATGGTGTTTCAGCCGATGCTCGAACTTCTCGACTATCTTCGCGAGCGTGGCTTCAAGACGTTCATCGTCTCCGGGGGTGGCATCGAGTTCATGAGGCCGTGGACGGAGCGAACCTACGGCATTCCGCCGGAGCAGGTCGTTGGGAGCAGCCTCCGGATGGAATACGGGACGAAGGACGGCAAACCCGTCATCACGAAACTCGCCGACGTCGATCTGATCGACGACAAAGCTGGCAAACCCGTCGGCATCCAGAGACACATCGGCCGACGTCCGATCTTGGCCGCCGGCAATTCGGACGGAGATTTTGAAATGCTCGAATGGGTGACCAGCGGTGACGGACCGCGGTTCGGCCTGATCGTCCATCACACCGACGGCGACCGGGAATGGGCCTACGATCGAGAGTCGCACGTCGGCAAGCTCGACAAGGGTCTCGACGCCGCGGCCGAACGCGGCTGGGTCGTCGTGGATATGAAAGCGGATTGGAACCAGATCTACGCGCCATGAACTGCGGGGAAACCAGAATCGCCGCCGCAGCCGGGCTCGAACCCCGATCAATCCTTGGACGGCAAGGGGAAAGCTTCTGTCAGCCGCCCTCGCGCTGCCCCTGCTCGCGGCGACCTTCGGAGCCCACGCCCAGAGCGACGAAGATCTCGCGCAGCAACTTCAAAACCCCATCGCCTCGCTCATCAGCGTCCCGTTCCAAAACAACTTCGATTTCGGCGGCGGCACCAACGACCAGGCCTTCCGCTACACGCTGAATTTCCAGCCCGTCATCCCGATCTCGCTTGGAGAGGATTGGAACCTGATCTCCCGCACCATCCTCCCGATCATCCAGCAAAATGGCGTCATCGCGCGCGCTGATCTCCGGAACGAGCGCGCCGCCCTCGCTGGCACGGAACTCCCCGACATCAAGCTCAGTCCGACCAGCCAGACCAGCCTCGGCGATATCGTTCAGAGCTTTTTCCTCTCACCCGTCGATCCGCTGCCCGGCGACATCATCGCGGGTCTGGGTCCGGTTTTTCTGCTGCCCACCGCCACTCTGGATGTCCTTGGCGCCGGCCAATTCGGGCTCGGCCCCACCGCCGTCGCGCTCCGACAGGCGGACGGCTGGACTTACGGCGCTTTGGTCAACCACATCTGGTCCGTCGCCGGCGAACCCGAGCGCGACGCGGTAAGCGCGACGTTCATTCAGCCCTTTCTTTCCTACACCTTCCCGTCCAGCACGTCCCTGACGGTCAACGCGGAGTCGATTTACGACTGGGAGAACGAGCAATGGCTCATCCCCATCAATTTCCAGGTTTCCCAAGTGGCCAAAATCACCGGCCTCCCCGTGAGTTTCCAAGTGGGGGCAAAATATTACGCCGAGGGTCCCGACGGCGCACCCGATTGGGGACTCTGCTTCACGATCACGCCGCTATTTCCCACCGGCGGCAACCCCTCCGCCCGTTCATCAGCAAAGTAGCCCACCAACCAACCCCACCATCATGAAAATCCCGCCTCTCCTCCTGGCCGCCGCGGTCCTCGCCGGCCCGGTTTTTGCCCAAGAACAGAGCCCGTTCGACCAGACCGTCCAGTCCGCCGACTACCTCGAACCCGCCATCCCGCACCCCGAGCAGGCAAAGGAAGCCGCCGCCAAGCTCGCCGCCCTCGAAGGAAAATTCGGCCGCAAGCCAAACATCGTTGTTTTGCTTGTCGATGACATGGGCTGGGGCGACCCCGGCACGTACGGTGGCGGTCTGCTCATCGGCGCACCGACTCCGAATATCGACCAGATGGCCGCCGACGGCCTGAAACTTCTCTGCACCTACTCACAACCGACCTGCACGCCCACCCGCGCCGCGCTCATGACCGGGCGCATCCCGACCCGCAGCGGCCTCACCCGCCCGACGCTCAGCGGCGAGACTCCGACCGTCAACCCTTGGGAAGCCGAGAACACCGCCGCCAAGTTGCTTGCCAACTCTGGCTACCGCACCGCGCTCTCGGGCAAGTGGCACCTCGGCGAGACCGACGGCAGCTACCCGCACCAGGTTGGCTACGACGAATACTACGGCATCCTCTCCGTCATCAGCGACTTCAGCCAGCAGCTCGACAAGCGGCTCTACCCCGACCTCGTCCTCGACCCCGAGCGCCTTGCTGCGCTCCAGGAACTGAGCCAGCCCGACCTCACGAAGGGGATCAAAGGCGGTCCGCTCGAAGTGGCCGAGAGGCTCACGTCCACCGACGAACTCGGCCAGATCGACCAAAAATTCGCCGACTATTCCGACGATTTCATCCGCCGCGCCGTCGCGGACGAGCAGCCCTTCTATTTGATTCACTCCTTCGGCCGCCTTCACAACGACACCTACCCAGCTGAAGGCTACGAAGGGAAAAGCCTCGCCAAATTTCCCTACCGCGACGCCATGATCGAGGTCGACGACATCGTCGGCCGCCTCTTGAAAACGCTCGAGGAAACCGGCCAGACGGAAAACACTTTCGTTTTCTTCACTTCCGACAATGGCGCCAACGAAGACCTTTGGCCCGACTCCGGCCACCAGCCCTTCCGCGGCGGCAAGGGCTCGACCTGGGAAGGCGGCGTCCGCGTCCCTGGCATCGCGTATTGGCCCGGCACCATCCAGCCCGGGCAGGTCAGCGAAGGCCTCTTCGATCTCTGCGATCTCTTCAATACCTCGCTCGAGATCGCCGGAGCCTCCGACGCAATCCCGGACGACAACTACATCGACGGCATCGACCAGACCTCATTCCTTCTCGCCGACGACGGCGAATCCAACCGCAACGCCGTCTTCATCTACGCCGAGAACGATCTCATGGCCGTGCGTTGGAAGGAATACAAGGTCCACTTCAAGGTCTTCCAGAATCAAGCCATCCGCCGCAACCTCGACCAAAGCACCGTCAGCAATCTCGGCATGAGCCCCTGGGTTTACAACCTCTACATGGACCCGAGAGAGCAGGCCAGCACCGGCCATTCGCGCTTCGAATGGGGCATCCCCCAGATCCTCGCCCTCGCCGCCCGCCACGGTGCCACCTTCGAGAAATATCCGCGCAAAGACATCGGCCTCAAAAAACCCGGCGGCTAAGCCCGACCGCCGCTCGCGGCGATCGACCCGCAACCGGTCCGCCGGTCCCGAAAATCCCAAACCATGACCGCCAAATCGATCCTCGCCACGCTGGTCGCACTGACCGCATCCGCCGTTGCCGCCGATTGGCCGGACCGCACCGCGCTCCCGATACCGCTTTCGCCGTTCGAAGGGAAAATCGGCAAGACCTATCAGGAATCCGAGCCCGGCTGGCAGCAACCCGTCACGGCCCCCGAGGGCGCGCCGAACGTCATCGTCATCCTGCTGGACGACGTCGGGTTCGGCCAGACCTCCACCTTCGGCGGGCTCATCCCGACGCCGAATCTGACGAAGCTCGCGAGTGAGGGGTTGAAATACAATCGGTTCCACACCACCGCCATCTGCGGTCCTTCACGCGCCGCGCTGCTCACGGGTCGTAATCATCACGACACCGGCAACGGGTTTCTCATGGAATGGGCCACCGGCTTTCCGAACTACTCGACCCAGCTCGCCGAGGACACCGCGACCATCGGAGAGATCCTCAAGGAGAACGGCTACGCAACCTGGTGGTTCGGAAAAAACCACAACACGCCCGACTGGGAGACGACCGTCGCCGGTCCCTTCGACCGCTGGCCGACGGGGATGGGCTTCGACTATTTTTACGGTTTCAACGCCGGCGAGACGCATCAGTTCTACCCGGTCCTTTTCGAAAACACGGTCCCCGTCGAGTCCGACAAGTCGCCCGAGGCAGGCTATCATTTCATGACGGACATGACGGATCGGGCCATCGCGCGGATGCAATTCTCGAAGTCCGTCGCGCCGAACAAACCATTGGCCGAACTGAAAGCCAAATTCGCCGAAGCGGCCGCGAGCTACGACGTCTATCCGCTCGACGACCGCGGCTCCGCCAGACTTGCCATTGCCAAGCCACCCGTCCCCGGTGCCGACGCCGACTCGACCACTTTTACCTACCACGCGGGAGCCACCCGCATCGCTGAGCCGGCTGGACCACCGATGAAAAACCGATCCTGGACCCTGACGGCGGATCTCGAAACGAACGGGGCCGACACGAACGGCGTCATCATGGGCTTCGGCGGGGTTGCCGCCGGGATCGTTCTCTACGTGAAGGACGGCATCCCGGTCTTCGACTACAATTACTTCGAGGACCACACCGTGCTGTTGCTTCGAACCCGTTCCTGGTGGTTTGAAAGCGAAAAGACCCGAGAAAGCGTTCGAAATCTCGCTTGATGGCTTGATTGGAACTTTGGTTGGCACGTCTTAAAGGGCGGCTAAATCGGAATCGAGAATGCTGCGGTGGCCGCGGACAACTTCAATGTGCGGGGTGACTTCGGGCGCGGTGGTGATGGCTTTGGGCAGGGGAACT
This sequence comes from uncultured Verrucomicrobiae bacterium, assembly GCA_963749035.1. Lineage (GTDB taxonomy): Bacteria > Verrucomicrobiota > Verrucomicrobiia > Chthoniobacterales > JAATET01 > CAVVKW01. The sequence goes on along the minus strand of CAVVKW010000004.1, from coordinate 1,020,672 downwards.
GGACGTTGCGCCATCCGATTGCTGCCGCCGGGAGTGGTCGCGACGTTGTCGCGAACGAAGGGTTCAAAAGTGGGGACGATCTTCGCCGATGGGGGCGGCAAAGTCGTGAGATGGAGCTTCCTGATACGGCCCAACGGACCATTGCTGAAAGCGTTGGCCGCTCCGCGACCAAGCGGATCGTCGGCGGCAGTGTTCGGAAAATTTGCGAGGAACTGCCCTCGTTCGCTTCGCAGGAAAACGAGTGCGCGCTTCCGTTCGGCGATCACGCGTCGCGGTGACGCCGCGTGGCGTTCTTCCCGAGACACGTCCCCTTCTTCTTATCTCCGGTTACACTTCCTTAGGCTCGCTACTTTCGAGGTCGCGGGCGTGGTCCCGTGCACCACAGAAACCGTTTGACTCGTGACAGGAAACAGGAGTTTCATGCACGGATGTGGAAAAGTCTAAATTGTCTGTCTCCGTTTTGCCTCGTGATCTTATTTTGCACGCTTGCCCCCTCCGGTTCGCTGCACGCCAACACCGTGCGGACCACGGTCACGTTCATACCGGATTCCAGTTGGCTCAGTGTCGCGATGTGGACGTTTGGGGGGGTTAGAGAAGATGTTACGTTCGTCAGCGGATCGGTCGTTCTGGACGTTGAGCTCAATGCTTTTAATCAGCCGATTCGTTTTGAGATCGAATCGGCTTCGCTCTCTACCACCCCGCTCACGTTTGATTTTGTCGAAGAAACGATTGATCTGACGACACTCGGAGGAACGTTGGACGACGAAGACCGTTCGGTCTCGGTAAGCGACGGACGCTTCGATGCGTCGCGGGTCATTCTGACGTTTGATTCCGGGTTGGCGCTCTCGTCCGGGCTGGAGATCGCGGATTTTTCCACCGACCCCATCTTCGACCACGGCTTTGCCAACGGCGGGTTGACCATTACGCCAAACGCCGACCGACCTTCGCTCCTGGACGTGAGGTTCACCTATCCCGCCCGTCTCTTCGCTCGCGTCACTAGCGACGTCGACGTCGACTTCGAGGGCAATCTTGTAGCGGTCGGGATCATCGCAATTCCGGAACCCAGTGCCTTCTGGGTTTTGATTATCGGCAGCGTTCCTTTGACGGTGTCGTTCCTGAGGACGGCCCGCCGGCGAGCGCGCGCGCGATAGAATAGCCGCAGCACCGAGACGGCGAAGAGCTTACGTTGCCTGCTTCGTGATCATTTTCTGAGCAGGAGCCTGACGGATCGCCGACCTGCCTGTCGAAGTCGATGTCGAACGATGAGATACGCAACTTTATTAGGTAAGTCGGGACAACATGATCGAGCTTCAGAAGACTCCGAAAAGTCATCAGCGGGGATCGGGCAGTAAAACCGGAGCCGACGGGATTCGAACCCGCAACCTCTGCCGTGACAGGGCAGCGCTCTAACCGTTGAGCTACGGCTCCTTTGCCTCGAAAGGAGTCGCGGAATATGGGGGTTCGGCCGCGTGGACGCAATCTCTTTTTTGGGAGGTTTTCCTTCGGGAAATTCCGCCTCGATTCACTCGGTGGCGTGGTGGCAAGCGTGAGCGAGATTGGTCAGGTGGCCGTTGATGCGTCGGTAGCTAATGAGGCCGTCGAGAAAGAAGGCACTGGCTTCGAGGGTCGCCCGGTCGGCGGTGACGATCCGGGCGAAGTGCTCCTTTTGCGCCCGCACGCAGGCTTGGTCGAAGGCGGCTTTTTCGGCAATGAAGGCGGCCGCGTCTTTTGGGTCCTTGGTCGCGAGAAGCGCAATGCCAAGGCGGAAGCGACCGAGGAGGTCGAGCTTGAGTCTCTCGAGGTCGTTTTGGTCGGCGGAGGGGGCGGAGAAGTGACCGTCGATCTGCTTGATGAGGTGGTCGCAGAGGTTTTTGTCGATGATGTCGCCGATGGCCTCGAGTTCGTTGGCGATGGTGAGGAGGGAGAAGAGGGTCTGGGTTTCGGCTGGGTTGAGGGATTCCTGCGTGATCTGGCTCAGGAATTTCTTGATCTCGGTATTGAGGAGGTCGACTTCATCGTCTTGGACGCAGATGCCGCGGGCAAGTTGAGGATTCCGTTGGGCCTGGGCGTTGCTGTGGCCGATGAGCATGGCCTGGACCGTGTCGGCCATGACGAGGGTCTCGCGGCCAGCGTGCGCGAGCGCGAGCGCGGGGATCGGCAGGGTCTGTGGATCGAGGAAGGTGGTGGGAAGGGATGGCGGCCGGATCGGGGTTGGGGGTTCGGCGAAGAGGAATTCGGTCAATCGCGTGATGGGGGTGAGCGAGAGCAAGCCGACGGCGCCGACGACGAGATTCAGTCCGGTGTGAAGGTTGGCTCCGAGCAGGGCGGGCGACCAATCCTGGTCGGTGAGCCAGGGGCTCCAGAGCGGCGAGGTAGCGAGGATCGCGGTGACGGGGATGGCTTTGAGAATGAGGTTCGCCATGGCGGTGCGGCGGAGGGCAAGCTCCGACCAACCGGAGAAGACGACGGTGCCGGCGGTCCCGAGATTCGCGCCGAGGACGACGGCGACGACCGCGAGAGGACCACCGAGCCCACCTTCGGCCAGTGCCATGGCGAGGCCGATGACGGCGGTCGAACTTTGCAGGGTGAGGGCGAGTCCCGCGGCGAGGAGGGTGAGGAGGACTGGGTGCTTCGAGAGAATGGCAATCGAGTCAACGACGTCGGCGCTGCCCGAGACGCCGGCGGCGGCGTTGCTGATCATTTCCATCGCGAGGAAGATGAATCCTAGCGAGAGCAGAAGCTGACCGAGGCCGCGAAAGAGATCGCGCCTGAGAAATTGAAACCCGATCAGACCGACCGCGAGGAAGACGGCGGCGTAGTGGTAGAGATTGAACGAGAGGAGCTGGACGGTGATGGTGATGCCGACGTTGGCGCCGAGAATGACGGCGAGGAGGCGCTGGGGAGGGACGCGGCCCGTGCGCAGCATGTCGAGGGTGAGGAGCGCCATGGTGGTGGACGACGGGGCGATGCAGGAAATGGCGCAGCCGCCGGCGAAAGCGCGGAGCGGTGTGCGGGTGAGACTCTGCAGCCAGGAGACGAGGTTCGAGCCGAACAGCCGGTCCAGACTCTTCCGGAGGAAGCGAACTCCGAACAAAATGAGGGCCACGCCCCCGGCAATCTGAAACAACACGGGCGGGACGATAGCAACATCCGCGCCCAGTGTTACGAAAAAGTCACAATGCGAGGATTGTCAGGAGGGCGGCGGTAAGTCTGTGAACCCGCAATTTCTGAAACCCCCATTTGCCTCTCCGGCGTAGTGTCACTAGGAGTATGAACGTGGAGACAAGGAAGACGGATTGGGACGTGGTTATCGTCGGGGCGGCGTTCTCGGGTGCGTCGCTGGCGGTGCTTCTGCGGCGCGAACATCCGGACCTCCGCGTGCTGGTCGTGGACCGGCTGGAGAAGTTTGACCGGAAGGTCGGTGAGGCTACCACCGAGATCGCCGGGCACTTTCTGCACAAGCGGCTGGCGTTGACGTCTTACCTGGCGAATCACCACATTTCGAAGCAGGGACTTCGGCTGTGGTTCTGCAAGGAAGATGGCACGTCGGGCTTCGGGGACTGCGCGGAGGTCGGAGCGGATTATCAGGTGAGGATGCCGGCGTTTCAGTTGGACCGGGCGGAGTTGGACGAGCACCTGGCGGAATTAGCGGTTGGCGAGGGGGCAACGGTTCGGCGCGGGGTGAAGGTGGGACGGATTGGTTTGGAAGCTGGCGAGGTCGACGTTGCGGGCGAGCGGTTGAGCGCGCGCTGGATCGTGGATGCGTCGGGACGGGCGGCGGCGTTGTCGCGGCAGACGGGGAATTTCCGGAAGCTGGATGAACACCCGACGAGCGCCATCTGGGCGCGGTTTCGGAACGTCGACGATTTGGACGGGGATCGGCTTCGGCGGGAGTTTCCCGAGTTTGGCGGGTCGTGCCAGGCGAGCCGTGGGGCGGCGACGAACCATCTGACCGGATACGGGTGGTGGTGCTGGATCATTCCGCTCAAGGGTGGGGACGTGAGCGTGGGGTTGGTTTACGACACGCGGCTTTTTTCGCCACCACGGGGCGGATCGTTGACGGAGCGCTTGCTGGGTCATTTGCTGGCGCATCCGGTCGGGCGTGAGTTGTTCGGGAAGGCGGAGGCGATTCCGGGGGAGGCGCGGACCTACGCGGGGCTGCCGTATTGGAGTGAAGTGATCGCGGGTCGCAATTGGCAAGTGGTGGGGGACGCGGCGGGATTCTTGGATCCGCTCTACAGTCCGGGGCTCGACTATTGCTCGTGGACGGTGCGGTGCGCGTTTGGCCGGATCTCGCGTGAGTTGCGCGGGGAGAGGGTTGATTTGGATCAACTGAATTCGCGGTGGCGGTCGTCGTATCGGGCGTGGTTCGAGGCGCTTTATCGGGACAAATATTTCTACATCGGAGACGCCGAACTGATGTCGGCAGCCTATCTGATGGACATCGGGCTGTTTTACCTCGGGCCGGTGCGTGAGATCGTGGTCGCGCCAGAGGATGATCTGGATTGTCTGCCTTTCAATGGCCCGGTCGACCGGCGAGTGGCGAAGTTCATGCGGTTCTACAACGGTCGCCTGGCAGCGATCGCGAAGAAGCGGCGGGCGGCGGGTGACTACGGCAAACGGAACGTCGGCTGGCGGGAGTTGGGTGACGGCTTCGTGCCGGATCCGCGGTCGTTAAAACCGATCCTGACGGGTGTGCGGCGATGGCTGCGCGCGGAGTGGGGGGCGTTGTTCCTGCGGGCGAAGACGGATTCGCACGTGAAGCCGCGGGGACGCGAAGAGCGTGTCGCGGCCACGGAAGTCGTCGTTTAGTTTTTTATGCACAAGTCCTATCGGGAGTTTTTGAGGGAGTTGGAGACGGTCGGCGAGCTGCGGCGGATCGCGGAGCCGGTGGCGACGGAGCTACAGATCACGGAACTCGCGGACCGGGAAATGAAGTCGCCGGGGGGTGGCAAGGCGCTGCTCTTCGAGAAACCAACCATTGACGGGAAGGAGTCGGAATTTCCGCTGGCGATCAACGCGATGGGATCGACCTCGCGGATGGCGATGGCACTTGGGTTGGGGTCGGTCGACGAGTTGGCGGACCAGATGCAATTCATCATGAAGGCGAAGCCGCCGAAAACGATGAGGGACGCGGTGACGCTGCTGCGGAACGGCGTCGATCTGATTCACGCGCGGCCGAAGAACGTGAAGGACGGGCCGTGCAAGGAGGTGATCTCCAATTTGGAAGGCGAGGGGCTCACGTTGGCCGATCTGCCGATCTTGAAATGCTGGCCGGATGATGGCGGGCGTTTCGTGACGCTGCCGACGGTTTACACGAAAGATCCCGACACGGGGGAGCGGAACGTCGGGATGTATCGGATGCAGATATATGACAAGCGGACGACCGGGATGCACTGGCAGGTGCACAAGGTTGGAGCGCGGCACGGGAAGCGGTATTACGAGCGAGGGGAGCGGATGCCGGTGGCGGTCGCGCTCGGGGGCGATCCGGCTTACACCTTTGCGGCGACGGCGCCGTTGCCGGACGGACTCGACGAGATCTTGTTCGCGGGATTTGCGCGAAAAAAATCGGTGCCGCTAATCAAATGCGAAACGGTGGACATCGAAGTGCCGGCGGATTCGGATTTCGTATTGGAAGGATACGTCGATCCGACGGAATCTCGGGCGGAGGGGCCTTTCGGCGACCACACGGGTTTTTACACGGCGGTGGACGACTATCCGGTCTTTCACCTCACGGCGATCACGCGGAGAAAGGATGCGATTTATCCGGCGACGATCGTGGGGATTCCGCCGATGGAGGATTTTTACATGGGCGCGGCGAGCGTGAAGGTCTTCCTGCCGATCTTCAGGATGAACTTTCCGGAGATCATCGACATGGCACTGCCAGCGGAGGGGGTTTTTCACAACCTCGTCTTCGTTTCGATCCGGAAGCAATACGCGTGGCAGGCCTACAAGATCATGCACGGGCTGTGGGGCATGGGGCAGATGATGTTCGCGAAATACATCGTGGTGGTGGACGACGATTGCGACGTGCACAACACGAGCGAGGTGCTTTTCCGGATGTGTGCGAATACCGATCCGCAGCGAGATTCGACGTTCGTCAAGAATCCGAGCGATTCTTTGGATCACGCGCCGACGGTGGAGGCGCAGGGGTCGCACATGGGGATGGACGCGACGCGCAAGCTGCCGGGCGAGGGCCACAAACGGGGTTGGCCGGAGCTGGTGCGGATGGAGGCTGGCGTGCGCGAATGGGCCGACAAGTTTCTGAGTGGGGAGTCGACCTGAACCGCAGCCCGGTGGGCGGGCTGGGGGGTAGTCGGTGGTGGTCTCAGACGTTTGGTGTCAGGCTCGCCGTCGATCGAGATCTCCGCCCGCGACGGCCCCGATGAAGCATCACGAATCCGACCAACGTCAGGGCAATCAAGGCGGATGCGGTGCCAGTTTCCGGGACGGCGGCGAACGAAAAATCGCCGTTTGTGGGGTCACTGAAAAGCGTGAAGTTTGCCGTGCTGTCGTCGAGCCACGTGAGATCGACGACGAAGGTGTCGGGTCGTGTTCCGTCGGCGGTAACGGTCCAAGACTGAGCGCGAAAGAGAATCGATCCGTCTTCGATCGCGATGCCCCATCCGGCCATGCCGGCCATTCCGACTGATCCAGGTGTGCCAATTTCCCCGTTCGGGCCGGAGGGTGCGAAGGTGCCGCGGTAGCTTTGTCCGGCGGTGCCGGAATTCGCGGGCGAACCGCCCGCTCCGCCCTCGCCACCGGTTCCACCCGCGCCGCCAAGGCCGAATGTCCCGCCGGTGCCGCCGCTCCCGCCGAGGCCGGCGGTAAATTGACCCCCTTGGATGGTCACGCTCGCCCCGCCGGTGATGGTGAGGGCATTGCCGCCAAGTCCGCCGGTGCCGCCAGTCTGACCGGCCCCACCTTTGCCGCCCATCCCTCCGCTTCCTCCGAGGCCACCGTCGCCACCGTCAGCGGGACCACCAAGCCCGCTGAAAGCATTGCCTCCCCTGCCGCCGTTACCGCCTTCCCCACCGGCGCCGCCGGTTCCCCCACGACCCCCGGTGCCGCCCTGTCCGCCGGTGCCGCCGGAAAACGTCCCGCCCGTCAGGAGAAATGAATTCGAATCTAGAATGAGTCCCGTGGTCCCGGTGCCACCAGGCCCGCCGAAGCCACCGGTTCCGCCAACGTCTCCGGGGCTCCCTTGACCGCCGGATTCGCCGTCCATGCCATTGGGATCAAAACCTCCTCCGTTCATTCCGTCGCGGCCGTTGTCTCCGGACTGTCCGGAGACACCCGTCGGACCCGGGACGCCCGCGGGGCCGGTGGCTCCGACCGACCCGGAGTAAGTGTCGACGGCGACGGTGAGTTGCGCCGAAAGGGTCGAAATCCCAAAAAACGGGATGGCTGAGATGACCAGAAGGAGGGCGGAAGCGCGGTTTGGCGATATCATACTGAATTTAGGCGAAGAGATCGGATTGCTTGAGACTCAGCGACGGTAGCCCGCCCATCTTGCGCTGGCAAATCACCAGCCAGAAGACACGGATCGGAATGCCGTCGAGGGCGGCGTGCTGCCAGGTGCGAAGCGTGGTGAGCATTTCGTCTTTGAAAACGAAGGCGAGGAGGATCGTCCAGGCGGTGACTTCGGTGCTGGCGGTTTGATTGAGTTGGATGGCGGTTCGCAACAACACGGCGTTGTCGTCGAGCGCGAGAGTCATCCGGTAATATCCAAAATAGTCTTCGGCACCGCGGGTGTCGGGCATGGTGTCTGGGACCGTGAACCCTTCCTTGCGAAGTCGCGCGGAGAGGGCGGGGTAGTGCTCGGCGGCCAGCTCGAGGGCGCGTTTTGCGATGGCTCGGCGATCGGTGAGCAGCTCGAAAATCGGGGGTTCGGCGGGCTTGGTGGCATCCAGAATTTCCGTGAACGCGGGAGCCGGACGCGAAGAAAGGGTGGGGCTGCCATTCTGAAACGAATCGTTGGCGGCGTCGGTCGGAGCTAGTCGGAGCGCAGCGTCAGTGACTCGTCGGCTCTGGGAGTCGGGCACCGGAGGCAGAGATGGGTTGGCTTTGTTCCATTCGGCTAAGGCGGCTTTTTCCAACGAGGAAGCGAGGATCGCCTTGAGCACCGACTGATCGTCGGACGCCAGCGCGGTGGAGTAGAGCGTGCGTTTTGATCCGGGGATGGACGCCCACTTCGCCAGCCAGCCACTGACGTTTAGATTACGGATGGCGGGAAGTTTTGTGGCCTCCGCCGCGTCGATCCGAAATTGCATCGCGGAGAGAAGCGGTCCCTCCGTATCGGGAAGGAGGCCAGGGGTGATCGGGTGAAGCGCTCTCGACAAAGCTTGGATGGTCGGTTCGTCGAGGAGGTAAATGATAAGGTCGCGACCGATGGAGCCAACCCCGTCGCTTGCCCAGCTCCACGAGATGTAACGGAGGGGGGCGAGATTGGCGTCGAGCCAAGTGCTGAATGCCGAAGGTCCGGAGACGTGGTCCCGGCAATCCAGGTGCGGAGTTCGCGCACGTTTCTGAAGTAGAAGATGAGGGTGTTATGCCACTGCCACATGGTGACGGGGATGCTGAGGGTGGTGCGGTATTCGGTGTAGGTCGGGTGTCGGGCGGAGATCGGAAGGATTACCGGGGTTCGTTGCAGCTGATTGATCTTGAAGGATTGGCTTGGCCCGAACCTGCGCGGAGTGGGCTTCGCCACGATGGAGAACGCGCTTCGCGCGGTGGCGGTCGAACTGCGTTCTCATCCCCCCATCCCATCGGGCTGGCGGGATTGGCTCGCCAGGGCGCGAGCCTCCGCGGAGTGGGCTTTGCTACGATGGAGGAACGGGCTTCGCGCGGTGGCGGTCGAACTGTGTTCTCATCCCCCCATCCCGTCGGGCTGGCGGGATTGGCTCGCCAGGGCGCGAGCCTCCGCGGAGTGGCTTCGCCACGATGGAAAACGCGCTTCGCGCGGTGGCGGTCGAACTGCGTTCTCATCCCGCCATCGGGCTGGCGGGATTCGAACCCACGACCTCCTGAACCCCATTCAGGCGCACTACCAAGCTGTGCTACAGCCCGTTTTCTAACGGTGTGCGCACGGCTCCGTGCGCGGTCGTCAATAAACTTGCTGCCTCGAGGGTGGTCAATTTGATTTTGGATTTCTGATTTTGGATTTTGGATTTTCTTCGTCGCCCTCCCATACTCCGCGCGATGGACGTGGTGAAGGTGGCGGTGGTTGGTGCGAATGGATATTCGGGCGAGGAACTTTGCGCGATTCTGTCCCGGCATCCCGGTGTCGAAGTTGTTGCCGTTACCTCGCGTCAACACGAAGGAAAATTGCTTGGCGAGGTGATGCCGCGTTTGGCCGGACCCTCGGCCGTCGGCGAACTTGTTTTCTCAAACCCGTCGGTCGACGCGATCGTCACGAGTGGCGCGGAGTATGCGTTTCTCGCACTGCCGCACGGGCTGGCGAGTGAGTTCGCGATTCCGGTGGTGGACGCGGGCCTCCGAGTGATCGATCTCAGTGCGGACTTTCGGCTCCGGGACGCGGCGGTGTTTTCTGAGTTCTACGGAGCTGCCCATCCCGAGCCCGAGCGGTTGGACGGAGCCGTTTACGGGCTTCCGGAATTGCACCGCGAAGCGATCCGGGACGCGAAACTCGTGGGGGCGGCGGGGTGCTATCCGACGAGCATTCTGCTTCCGTTGGTGCCGCTCTTGCGGGACGGGCTGCTGGACGTCCGTTCGATTTCGGTATCGAGTGCGAGCGGGGTTTCGGGTGCCGGGCGGAAGGCGGCGGAGGCATTTTTGTTTGCGGAATGCAACGAGAGCTTGCGGGCGTATGGTCTGCCGAAGCACCGGCATCTTTCGGAGATCGAGCAGGAGCTCAGTGCTGCGGCGGAGGCGGAGGTGGTGATCACTTTCGTTCCCCACCTGGCGCCGATGACGCGCGGGATTCACACGACGACGTTCGCGACACTGGTAGAGGGAGTGAACTTTGACGAGGTCACGGCGGCACTGGAGGCGGCTTACGCGGATGAAACGTTCGTGAGGTTTGGTGACCGGTTGCCGGACACGAAGTTCGTTGTCGGGACGAATTTTTGCGACATCGCGGCGTGCTGGGACGAACGGGCGGGTCGCGTGATTCTGCTCAGTGCGGAAGACAATCTCGTCAAGGGGGCGGCGGGGCAGGCGGTTCAGTGCCTGAACCTGATGGCCGGATTTGACGAGGCGGCGGGGCTTCTCTGAGGGTTGGATTGATGAGTAAGCGTGGGAAGATCAAAGGTGGCGTGTGTGCAGCGAAGGGCTTCGTTGCGGGGGCGGTGCACGTCGGAGTCAAGGCGGCGAACAAGGATCGAGTCGATCTGGCGGTCGTCGCGGCGGAATGCGCGGCGGTGGCTGCGGCAACGTTTACGACCAACCGGGTGCAGGCCGCGCCGGTTTTGATTTCGAAGGAGCACGTGGCGTCGAAAGCCTGTCGGGCGGTCATTCTGAACAGCGGCAACGCGAACGCTTGCACGGGCGATGACGGTCTGGCGGACGCGCGTGCGATGGCAACGGAAACCGCGGTGGCGCTGGGTGTGCGACCGGAGGAAGTGCTGGTTTGTTCGACCGGTCGGATCGGGGTGCCGATGCCGATCAAGAAAATCCGGGCGGCAATTCCCGGTCTCGTTGAGTCTTTGGACGGCAGCTCCGGTCGCGATGCGGCGGTCGCAATCATGACCAGTGACAGCGTGCCGAAGGAGTTCGCGTTGGAGGTGACGGCCGGGCGGAAGACGTTTCGGATCGGCGGGATGGCCAAGGGTGCGGGGATGATTGATCCGAACATGGCGACGATGCTGAGCGTGATCACGACCGACGCGGAGCTGACAAAAGCCGAGGCGAAGCGAATGCTCAAGCTGGCGGTCGGGCGATCGTTCAACCGGATCACGGTCGACGGCGACATGAGCACGAACGACACGGTGATCTTGCTGTGCAGCGGTGTGGCGGGTCGGGTGGATCTCGGTGCCGTGCAGGACTCGCTCGACGCGGTGGCGCTGGATCTGGCAACGAAGATCGTTTTGGACGGTGAGGGAGTGAGTCGATTCGTGGAGGTCGCGGTGGCTGGTGCCGCGTCGGTGAAGGACGCGAGGAAAGCGGCGGAGGCCGTGGCGAATTCCCAGCTCGTCAAGTGCGCGTGGGCGGGGGCCGATCCGAACTGGGGTCGAATCCTCGATGCGGTTGGATACTCGGGAGCCAAGTTCGATCCGAATCGCGCGGAGATCGATTACGATGACGTGTCCGCAGTGCGAGACGGAATGCCGATGAAGGCGGCGGTAGCCAAGCTGCGTCGAGTGGCGAGGAAGAAGGCGTTTAAGGTCACCGTGCGACTGAATGCGGGTGACGCTTCGTATTCTGTCCTGACGACGGATTTGACCGAGGCCTACGTGCATTTCAACCTGGGTGAGTAATTTGAGATGAGAAGTGGACTGACACCAAACAACCGAACCGAGAGCTTGATCGAGGCTCTTCCCTACATTCAAAAATTTCGCGGACAGACGTTTGTGATCAAATACGGGGGGAGTGCGATGGAGGACGATCAACAGGTCGACCGCCTGCTTCGTGACGTTGTCTTTCTGGAAGCCGTGGGAATCAACCCGGTTTTGGTGCACGGAGGAGGGAAGGCCATCTCGGCTCGAATGCGCGAGGCGGGAATCGTGCCCGAGTTCGTCAACGGGCTGCGGGTGACGGACGGAGAGTCGGTTCGAATCGTCGAGGACATCCTGGATGGGGTGATCAATCCGGCGATCGTCGAGACGATTGCCCGTCACGGGGGGAGCGCAACCGGAATCTCGGGTAAGCGAACGTTTCGGGCGGAGCGCCTGGAGCCGGTCGTTCTGGAACGAGGGAAGGCGGTGGACATCGGGTATGTCGGATCGGCGACGGACGTGGAAGTGGTCGAGGTCCGCCGAGCGGTGGATTCGGAGCGGGTGCCGGTGATTTCGCCGATCGGCGCGGACGAGGGTGGGCAAGTCTTAAACATCAACGCTGACGTGGCTGCGGCGGCGCTCGCGTCGGAGTTGCGAGCCCAGAAGCTCATTTTTGTTAGCGACGTGCCGGGCATCATGCGGGACCCGGATCGCAAGGAGTCGTTGATACCGAGCGTGACGGTGGCGCAGACGCGGGCGTTGATGAAAGAACGAATCATCGCGGGCGGAATGATCCCCAAGGTCGAGTCCGCGATGCGCGCGCTGGACAGTGGCGTTGGTAAGATTCACTTGATCAGCGGCGCGGTGCAGCACTGTTTGCTGTTGGAGATCTTCACGAACGCGGGGATCGGCACCGAGATCGTCGCGTGAGTTGCGCTGGTCCGATTGGAAAGGACCGGACGCGGAGAGTGTGAGCACCGTTGCCGAATGGAAGTCGATCGACCTGCGGTTTGGCGACCGCGAGGTGTTCGACAACTTTTCTTTGCGGGTCGACGCGGGAGAGCGGGTGGTGCTTCGGGGGCCGTCTGGCCGCGGGAAGAGCAGTCTTTTTCGGTTGCTGCTCGGATTTGAACATCCCGACCGGGGGGAGGTGCGCTTTCACGATCGCCGGATTGATCGAGAATCTGTCTGGATGGTGCGGCGCGACGTGGCCTTCGTTCCGCAGCAGGTTGGACTCGGCGACGGAACGGTGCGTGACGCCGCGGAATCGATCTTGGGATTTCGCGCGAATCGAGGGACGTCGCTCGACCCTGGCGAGTTTGAGCGACTGGGGCTCGCCAAGGGTGTCGTGGATCAGGCGGTGTCTGAGTTGTCGGGCGGGGAAGGTCAGCGGGTGGGGTTGGCGCTCGCCTTGATGCTGAGGCGCGAGGTTTTCTTGCTCGATGAACCGACGGCTGCTTTGGACGCGGACTCCCGCGCGGCGGTGCGGCAGCGATTTGCCGAGCTGCCCGACGGGTGCACGGTGATCGTGATTGCGCACGATCCGGGGTGGTCGGCGGATGCGAGGGTGGTGGACCTGTGAGCGGCGGTGCTCCGGATCTCGGATGGGCTCAAATGGTGGCGGCCGTCGCGCTCGTTCTGATTCCTCTGGGAGTGTCGGCGATGTGGCGGCTGGGGCTGCTGCGCGACATCCTCGTTGCGGGAGCGCGAATGAGCGGGCAACTCGTGCTGGCTGGAATCTACCTCCAGTTTCTCTTCGATCTGAATTCCTCGTGGCTGAATCTTGGGTGGTTGCTCGTGATGATCGTGGCGGCGGCGGCAAGCGCCTGCCGAAACAGTGATCTGCGCTGGCAGCGAATGCTTTGGCCCGTGGGTGGGGCGACGGCGATCTCGGCGGTGCTGGTGGTGATGTATTTCAACGCGGTCATCGTGCAGATCGATCAGCTCTTTGACGCTCGGTATCTGGTGGTCATCAGCGGAATGCTGTTAGGCAATACGATGACCGGAAACATCGTGGCACTGACGCACTTCTTCGAGACGGCGCGGGGACGGGCCGAGCTGTATCGGTATCGGTTGGCGGCGGGAGCGACGCGGGAGGAGGCTCTGCGGCCCGTTTACCGAGAGTCGGCGCGGCGGGCACTGCGTCCGATGATCGCTTCGATGATGACGATGGGAATCGTGTCATTACCGGGGATGATGACCGGGCAAATCCTCGGCGGGGCTTCGCCGGTGGAGGCGATCAAATACCAGATCGCGATCATGTTTGCGATCCTTGCGGTGATGGCGCTCGGAGTGGTGCTGGCGTTACGGTTTGCGGCGGTGGCGGGGTTCGACTCTTGGGGGGCGGTGCGGGAGGACGTCTTTGTTGGCGGGCGGAAATTGGTGAGGGAGTCAACCGAATAGACTGGAGTGTCTCGGTCAACTGGATCTAATGAGGTCGATGGTGAGGGTGGCTATGGTTTTTGTTTTGTCGCTGGCCTGCGCGGTGCCGCTGCGGGCGGGTGTGTTGCGGGCGGATATCCCGGTCGCAGTGCTCAAACGGTCGCCGTTTGAGTGGATCACGGAGGTTCTTTCCGTGAAGATCGTGGTGTCGAAACGCGGTGAGATTCGCTCGGTCGTCATCCGGCCGCCGCGGGCGTGGTTGCCGACGCCCTGGACCTTTGGTTCGCGTGATACCGTGGACGGGCAAGAAGGTTGGACCGTCCGGAGCTACGTCAATGACGTTGTGACCGCCGACGCTTTTCTGCGTTACACCCGGATCAAGCGAAAGACTGCTCGCGAGTATCAGACCGAGCGGAAGATCTACTCCTACTCAGGATACGAGGACATTTTTTATCCTGAGGATGAAGGCCAGTCCGTCGTCGTCGAGGAGTCGGACGAATCGTATCTGTCCGACCGTTCTGCGAGCGGCGTGAAGCGGCTCAGGGTGGAGCGCTGGGAGAACGAAGACCGGGAGCTAGTGATGAAGTTTGCTCCGATGGGTTACAACTTCGGGAGCAGTTTCGAACCGAACCCGCTGGCACTTTTGCGCATGGATGGTGCGACGATCACGCTGAAGCGCCAAGGCCGGAAGCGTTGGAAAATCGCAGTTGCGACGGTCCGCCTCGTCGGACACTCCGACTTCCAGAGCGTAACCGTCGTGGGCGGTGAGGGTCGGCTTCGGGGACGGGCAGAGATTGATCGCGCGAAGTTCCCCAAAAAAGGGACCCGTCAGACGGACGTCACGAAGGATTAGTCCACGACGACGAGGGTGCCGATCGGGGTTTCTTTGTAGAATTCGCGGGCGTCGCGGAGCGGCATCCGGATGCAGCCGTGGCTGGCTGGGTAGCCGGGGAGGTCACCGGCGTGGAGACCAAAGTCCCCGCAGGAAAACCGCATGAAGTAGGGCATTTTAGCATCGAAGAGGGTCGAGGTGTGATCGCGGTGTTTCGACGTTACGAGGAATTTGCCGGTCTCGGTGGGAGTCGAGGGTTTGCCCGACGAAATTTTTGAAAAGAGAACGATCTTGTCTCCTTTCCACAGCACGACCCTTTGATCGCGAAGGCTGACGTGAATCCGATACTGGCTGGCCGGGGAGCTGGGCGTAATCCCCATGAGCATCTGCATGGTGCCGATGTGGCCGGCGCGGGATGCCAGGTAAAGTGCGGAGGTCTTCGAGCGTTCGGTGACCTGGCCTTTTTTCGCGCCATTCGCGAGGAGGGTGCTGACGGCTGGTTCGGAGCCGAGCGCGGCGGCGAACATGAGCGGGGTGAGTCCCGGCTCGACCTTCAAATAGTAAAAGAGGTCGGTGCCTTGGTAAAATTTCGTGAACTCGGCTGGAGCCGGGCGGGGGAAGGAGCGGTTGGGATCGGCACCTTGCGAGAGCAGCCGGTTGATCCAATTCTGATCCTCGGCGGCGATGGCGGAAAAGAGATCGAGCGCGGCTGGGACGGGGGGCGGAGGCGGCGCGGTGGGAACCGGAACGCGTCGAGTGGTGGCGCCTACACTCGATTTTGCTGTGTCGGTCCCGCCCGTCTCGTTGGGGAACGCGGTGTTGGGAGATTCGGTCGGGTCGACGGGTATGACGTCGGACTCGGTGGGTGTCGGCGTGGCCGAGGCTTTCTGAGCATTCAGGACGGCGAGCGACTCCTCGACCGGATCGACGGCTTGGGCGAGGGCGGTCGTCTCGAGCGCAATGCCGCCGAAGATGGCGAGCATTCCAAGACGGAGAATTCGCGGCGCATTCATTGTCAGCGGAGAATATGGCGCGTTGCACGCGAGTCGCAACGCTGAAGGTCGGGTGGTGATTATTCGGCGTCGTCGTGCTCGGTCCTCAGGAGGTTGGTTACGGCGTCGGCGATCGCGGTGATGGCTGGTTCTTCCAGAAGGTCCGAAGGCGAGCAGGGAATCTGATAGAATCGAGCATCGTCGCAAATCTCGACCCAATCGTCCTGGGCCTGTTCGACGTCGAGGAAATCTTCTTCCGGAAGGAAGATGTGGGTCGTGAGGTCGTAGGGTTCGAATTTGTGGCGGAACGCGGCTTGGCGATGGGCGGTAAGCGCGGGGGTGTCACCGGGTCGGGGAGTCGGGGCGGATTTCTTTCCGAAGAACTTTTTCAGGCCACTGGTGAGGCCTCGAGAAGCGCGGGGAGGCTCGGTCGCCAGTAACGCGAGGAAGTCGACCTCGTGCCCCTGATCAACGAGGCGGCGGGCCGTTTCCAGAGCGAGCGTGCCGCCGAATCCAAAGCCAAGGAGGCGGTGCGGGCCGTCGGCGTCGAAGGAGAGGATGGCGGCCGCGTAGGTGTCGGCCATCTCGTCGACGCTGGCGGGTTCGGGCGGATTGCCGACCGGTCGGGCGGCGATGGCGTAAACGGGTTGATCTTCGCCGAGGTGAAGGGTGAGTTCGCGGTAGAGTTCGATCGTGCCGGGAAGGTCATGGATGACGATGAGCGGTGGGTTGGCTCCGGCGGCGTGGAGGGGTTGGAGCGGGGTCCATCGGCCCTTGTTCGCCGACTCGCGGCTTCGCCACTCGCGTCGCAGCGAGCGGACGGAGAACGGGTGTTCGAAGTCTTCGAGCAACGCGGCTTCGTAGCCGGAACGGGTGAGCGTGTCGTGGAGGTGTCGGGCAACCCGGGGTTTGCTGGAGCCGTCGGTGATCGAGGTATCGAGGTCGAGTTCCCGACCACTGAGCGCTCTCGAGAGGATGCTGAGGAGTTTCTCGTCTTCTTCGGATGGTGAGGGAGGGGTGTCGGGCGAGGTGCTCTTTGGACGAAAAGCCTGACTGGTGGGGCGCGGAAGCGCGTCGTGATCGATCTGTCCGCTGGAGGTCAGTGGCATGCGGGGGAGGCAGGCGACGGCGAAGTCGAGATCTGGCAAATGAGCGGACAGGTGATCGCGGAAGTCGATCGGTTCGCCGCGTTGGGAATCAGCCGGGACGACCCAGATTTTCCAACTGCCGGAGTCGGTCGGGGCGACGGTGCAGTCGAAAATCTCCGGGTGCTCGAAGATGACTTGCTCGAGCGTTTCCAAGCGGGAGGTGGGACTGCCAGGTCGGAGCACGGCTTCGACTTCGTTGCGCGGATAGAAGGATCCGTTGCGGTCGAGAAACACGTCCTCATCGGTGGAAGTGAGCGTCGCTTTTGAGGTGCCGATCTCGAGGCGGCCGGGGAATCCGGGTGGCAGCGGGCTGTCTTGCCAGGTCACGCGGGCGAGGGCTCCGGCCGGAGGTTGAGCTGGAAGCGGTGGACTGAAGGTGGTGGTGGGTTCGATCTCGGTGCTCGGAGCGTGGAAACCCGCTCCGGCGTGGAGCAGGGTGGCAACGGGAGCAGCCGTCCGCCAGGCCGTCAAGGCGGCGGGCGCGACGCGACCTCCCCGGATCACGGCGCGTCGAACGCTGGCGGGAGCGGGGAGGGTGAGTTCGCTCAGGTAGTGGGTCCATTGACTCCAGAAAGTCGCTGGGAGGCTGAGGAGGCTGACGGCGTGTTCGTCCGCGAATTCCTGAAAGGCAGTCCTCGTCGACCAGCCGTCGATCGGAGGGAGGACGACCGAGGCGCCGACCAGAAGGGTGCCGAAGATTTCAAGAACCGTATCCAGATCGTGCGCCGAGGCTGCCTGGAGTAATCGGTCGCCGTGTTCGACCGTCAGCGCGGTGGCGGCGGATTGGCAGAGGTGAGCGGCGTCCTCGTGGGAGAGAGAACGGCCATCGGGCAGGCGGATGGCGGGATCGCTGGCAGAGATGTCCCCGGGGATAGGCCGAGTTTTCTCGGAAGTCGCCTTTTCCCAAAAATCGGCAAGCGGCGTGGCTCCGGATTGCTCGGCTGGGTCTTCGGCGAGAAGCAACTTCGGAGTCTGGCGGGTTGACAGTGACTTTGGATCGCCGTGGAGGAGAATGGCCGCACCGGCTTTCCAAACGCCGAGGACGACGGCGGGCCAATGGGGCGAGGATCCGAGATCGAGAGCGACCGTTGATTTGGCGGCGACGTTGAGCTTGCGGAGGTGACGCGCGACTTGGTTGGCCTGAGCGTTCAGCGTTTCGAACGTCACCGGGTCGGCGGCGGAGTCGAGTGCGGTCTGGTCACCGAACTCGCCGGCGGTCTCGTCAAAGAGCTGGTGAAGGCACTGCGGGACGAGACTGCGGAAAGCGGGTGCGGCTTCGGGACCCGAGGTGAGGGTCGGTTCGTCCTTCAGGAGAAGCGAGATTTCATGGAGGGGGCGATCGGGATCGGCGATGAGCTGATCGAACACACGGATCCAGCGCGCGAGTAGAGTCTGCACGGCTGCCTTCGAGAAAAGGCCGGGATCGTAATCGATGGCGACGCTGGCACGGTCGGACGCGGTGTAAACCAGAGTTAGGTGGGCTGGGTCGTGACCCAGGAACTGGGCGTCGGCACCGAGCCAACGCGGGAGTCGGGCGTGAAGGTGATCGTTGAGATCGCCGGGACGGTAACGGAAAGCCGCGGCGGGGCGGGTGGCGACCGAGGGGTCGACGTCGTCCGGGAGAACGTCGGTGATCTGGTTGGCGGTCCACGTTCCGACGTGCGCGGTGTCGGTGCGGGATTGGGCGACGGCCTGGGCGAAAGCGGAGACTTTGGCGTCGGACGCGAGACGCTGGCGGCGGGGGACGCGGGCTTCGGATCGCGCGACGGCGGTGACGGGGAGGCGAAGGGTTTCAAGAATGGCGAGGTCACCCGAAGAGACGGCGGGAGCGAGGAGGCAGACCCAGGCGGCTTCGATGAGATCGACGGGATCGACCTGCATGCTTTTGGCGGCTTCGCTGAGCGCCTTCGAGTGTTCACGCTCGAAAGTGTGGCTGACCGTTTCCCGCTGATCGGAGGGGGCGTTTTTCTCGGGAAGCGGGAAGAGAATCAACGGCCGCGAGGCGGGGGCATTCTGGAAGTGGGAGCGCCACGTGGCCTCTTCGGAGTCGTGCTCGGTGAGTGCGGCGAAGGCGGCCGCGGGGTCATCGGGAGCGACGTCGCGGGTGTCGCCTTCGTAGCGCAGGAGCCATTCGACGAGGAGATGGCGAATGGCCGGCTCGTCGACGAGCAGATCGTGGTAGCTCCAGAGGATGTGAAGCGCGCCGTCGGGCAGGGCGATGGTGGTGATGCGGTGTCCGGTCGCAACCGGGTCGGCTGCATCCGTCGCGGCCAGCTTGTTCCAAGCTTTACTGAGATCATCGGGGGTGTCCTTCTGCCAGTCGACTTGTGCCCAAGCGGTGATGTCATCGTCGAATTCCTGCCACGTTGTCGCGGTCTCGGGGTCCAGTGCGGTGCGGAGGATGGGGTGCGTGGTGGTGAGATCCTGCCATGCGGCGACGAGGCGGGTGCGGTCGACGACCTCGCCAAAACTGAAAGAGAGCTGGCGGGTATGAAACGCACTGCCGGCGGGTTGGCCGGAGGCGTCGAGCTGCTGCTGGTGCAGCGGGGAGAGAGGATATTCGCGCATGAAAGGAACGGTGAGTGAATGAAGTGGTCGGAAGAGCTGACGCCGGGCGTCAGAGGTCGGCGTCGGTCACCGCACCGAGAGAGGCGGTCGTGACGGTGTGGGCGTATTTGGCGAGGACGCCGCGCTTGTAGCGCGGCTTGGGTGCCTTCCATTTCGCGAGCCGATCGCGGATTTCCTTCGCTGGAACGCCGAGCGAGAGGGTGCGCTTGGCGGCGTCGATCGTGATCGGGTCACCGTTTTTGACGATGGCCAGCGGTCCGCCGAGCGAGGCTTCGGGGGTGATGTGGCCGACGACGAAGCCATGGGTTCCACCGGAAAAACGACCGTCGGTGATGAGGGCTACGGAGGTGCCGAGCCCGGCGCCCATGACGGCGGAGGTCGGTGAGAGCATCTCGCGCATGCCGGGACCGCCGCGCGGGCCTTCGTTGCGGATGACGATGACGTTCCCGGCTTTGATCTTTCCGTCGAGGATGGCGGTGAGTGCCTTCTCCTCGGACTCGAAGACGCGGGCCTTGCCTTCGAATTTTTCGCCCTCTTTCCCGGTAATTTTGGCAACGGCACCGTCGGGAGCGAGGTTGCCGCGGAGGATGACGAGGTGGCTGTCCTTTTTGATCGGTGCGTCGAGCGGGACGATGATCTTCTGTCCTTTTGGGTAGCGTTTGAAGGGAGCGAGGTTTTTGGCGAGCGTCTTCCCGGTGACGGTGAGGCAATCGCCGTGGAGGAGGCCGGCGGAGAGCAGATCCTTCATGAGTGGGACGATGCCGCCGACGTTGATGAGCTCGCTCATGAGATACTTGCCGGAGGGCTTGAGGTCGGCGACGACGGGAACGCGTTTGCCGATGCGGGTGAAGTCGTCGAGGGAGAGTTTGACGTTGGCCGCGTGGGCGATAGCGAGCAGGTGGAGGACGGCGTTGGTCGAGCCGCCGAGAGCGATCGTGACGGTGATGGCGTTTTCGAATGCCTCCCGGGTGAGGATGTCCGACGGGCGAATTCCGCGCTTGAGTTGATTGATGACGGCGGCGCCGGCGTTGCGGCAGTCCTCGCGTTTGTGGTCGGATACGGCCGCTTGCGCGGAACTATTGGGAAGGCTCATTCCCATGGCTTCGATGGCGGAGGCCATCGTGTTAGCGGTATACATTCCACCGCACGAACCAGGGCCGGGGATGGCGCAAGCTTCGACGGACTTGGCCTCCTTCTCGGAGATTTTACCGGCTGAGAGTTGACCGACGGCTTCGAAGACCGAGACGATGTCGAGATTGCGACCGTTTAGGCAACCGGGGAGGATGGTGCCGCCGTAAACGAAAACGGACGGGCGATTCAGGCGGGCAAGCCCGATGAGGCAACCGGGCATATTCTTGTCGCAGCCGCCGATGGCGACGACGCCATCGAAACCCTGGCAGCCGACGACGGTCTCGATCGAGTCGGCGATGACTTCTCGGGAGACGAGCGAATACTTCATCCCCTCAGTGCCCATCGAGATGCCGTCGGAGATGGTGATGGTGTTGAAAATGGTCGCTTTGCCCTTGGCGGAGTCGATGCCGGTCGCGGTCTCGCGAGCGAGCTGATCGATGTGCATGTTGCAGGGGGTGACCATGCTCCAGGTGGAGGCGACGCCGATCTGGGGCTTCGCAAAATCCTTCTCGGTGAAACCAGCGGGATAAAGCATGGAGCGGCTGGCGGCGCGGGCGGGGCCATCGAGCACCTGGGACGAATACGGACGGAGATCAGGTTTCTTGGCGGACTTCATGGTCTGATAAAAAATGAGAAATCAAAAATTAGAAATGAGAAATGAGAGTGCCGGAGCCTGGGAAGGCTCGGGGCAGCCTGCTTTGGCACTGCAAGGCAGCCAGCGGGGCGAGACATCGGAGCGACGGGAGCGAGCGAGGCACGTCGCGGCGACTCGCGGATTCGTCGCGCAGCGATCAGATGCCGGTTTTATCCCGAATGTTTTTGACGGTCCCTTCGAGGTCGGTGCGCTGGCTGGAATCGAGGTCAGGGTCGGCGAGGGCGGCTTCGAAGTGTTTGACCGCGGGTCGGGGGAGCCCCTGGCGGGCGAACGATTGGCCAAGATAGACGTGGTAGGAAGTCGCGCTGCGCCCGGCATCCTCCGTGATTTCGATGAGTCGCTCGAGTGATTCCTGTTCACGGGAGAACGCCCGGGCGTTGCTGGCGAGTTGGGCGTGGAGGAAGAGGGTCTGGATGTCGTTGGGCGGGGCGACGTCGATGAGGCGTTCGGCGACTCGCCAAGCTTGATCGTGAGCACCGACGGCGGCGAACGACTGGGCGGCGATTTGCAGAGCCGGGATCGACTCGGGAGTCAGGTCGAGCGCCTGACTCGCCGAGGAAACGGCGGAGGAATAGCGTTCGTGCTGGAGGTCAATCGTGGCGGCACAGACGAGAACGGCGGGGGCTTCGGGAGCGAGTTCGCGGGCGGCGGCGAGGAGTTCGCGGGCGGCGGAAAATTCTCCGATGATGTCGAGATTCACGGCCGTGGCGGCGATGAGGGCGGCGCGGTCCTCGGGATGAGGGAGGTCTGCGGCGATGTCTTTGGCGGGTGGTGGCGTGACGGGGCTGGGGAGTCCGCGAAGAAAGAGAAATCCCCAGTTGTCGACCCGCTCGAGCCGGAAGTCGGGGGAGACGGCGAGGTGGCGGGCGAGTGTGGCGGTCTCGGCGGGCTGGCCGGCGAGGAGAACGGCGTCGTAGCGATGTCGACGGTCCAGACGCCGCCAGGCGCCGGGGTCTTGCAGGGCGGCCATTTCGTCGCTCGTCGGATGGGTGACGAAATCCGTCGACTCGGCGAGGGCGAGGGCGGCGGCGGGATTGAGGAAGGTCTTGCTATCGGTGGGGCGGGATTCCCAGAGGTCAAGGGGAGCGCGATCGGTAGGAGCGGTGGACGTCTGATTCGTGCACGCGGCGAATTGGATCAGGAGGATGAGCGGAACGGAAATGAGCAGAAAACGCATGCGCGGGGAGAGTAGGGCGGGTGGGAAATAAATCAAAAATTCGTCGCTGTCGCGAGGTGGAGCGTATAGTTTCCACGTTATGAAACGCGCGACTGCGAAAACCCTCACCACACTGACGATTATGGCATTTTTTGGAATGAATTTAGGAGCAGAGCCGCTGGAAGTTGGTGCAGAGGCGCCCGCATTCACGGCGGTCGACGAGACGGGAGGATCCGTGAATCTCGGCGAGGTTTACGACCGGGGGCTGACGCTGGTTTATTTCTACCCCAAGGCAAATACGCCGGGGTGCACGGCGCAGGCGTGTTCGCTGCGGGACTCCATCGCGGACCTGCGGGAGGACGGGGTGACGGTCCTTGGCGTGAGTCACGATTCTCCGAAAGCTCAAATGAAATTCAAAGAGGCTTACGATCTGCCGTTTACCTTGATCGCGGATGCGGATGGCAAGGTGATCGAGGCTTTCGGAGTCCCGACGATGCCGACGGGTGCCTCCAAGCGACAGTCGTTTCTAATCAAGGACGGTAAAGTGGCGTGGCGCTCGCTGAAGGCGGAGACGAAGGGGCACGCGGATGAGGTGCGGAAGGCGGTCGCCGAAGTGAGCGGCTCCGAGAGCTAGGCCGTTCGGATTTTTCGAAAGTTCGGGACGGAAATTTTGTTTCGACCGGTGTCGCGGGAGTTGCGAACGGCGGGGGAAAGGTCGTAGGGTTGAGTTGGCAGCGGGCGATCGCTCGGGTGGGCTTCGGTCGGCACGGGAGGAAAGTCCGGACACCAAATGGCAGTATGCCGCGTAGAATGCGCGGGCGGGGTCCGGTGAAAATCGACCTCGACGGAAAGTGTCGCAGAGAAAATACCGCCCCGCGCGAGCGGGGTAAGGGTGAAAAGGCGGGGTAAGAGCCCACCGCCCGATCAGTGATGATCGGGGCAGGACAAACCCCATACGGTGCAAGACAGAACAGAGGAACGGGCCGCCTGCCCGGTAGTCGAAAGTGGCCGCAGGGTCGCGGACGGCGGGACCTCGGGTATTAGTCGCATTAGAGAAATGATCGTCGAACTTCGCGCGAGCGGGGGGAACAGAATCCGGCTTACAGCTGCCACCATTTTTTTAGTTTTTAGTTGAGAGTTTACAGTTGAGAGGTGGGTTGGCGGGGCGGCCCATGGAGGGTGGAGATTGTGGGGATTTGAATGGGGCGGTAGGTGAGGAACTCCGGGGCTGGAGGCACCCGTGTTACCAGCTTGGAGGCCTTGATTCCGACGCTTGCGGTAGAACGGGTGCGCTCGAATGGAGATGGTCGGGCGTCGGGGATGGTGCTGCTTTTAATCATGCGCGCTTGAGGTGCGGGTGGCAATTTTGACTTGGTGAGGGTGCGGATTCCGCGTTTTCTTTGGCCCCCCGGAGTTCGTCCGGGACGTTTCACCTTTTGTAATGTTTATGAACAACGCTTTCCCCGATTCCGACCTCGTCCGCCGTTCGCTTTATTCGAAAGAGAACGAACACGACGCGTGTGGCGTCGGGATGATCGCGAACGTAGGCGGCGAGCGGTCGAACAAGATCCTGAAGCTGGCCCTGCGCTCGATTTGTTCCCTGATGCATCGCGGTGCTCTGGACGCCGACGCGAAGACGGGCGACGGCGCGGGGATTTGCACGCAGATCCCGTATCAGATCTTTGCGCCCGAGGTCGCGCGGCTGGGTCATCAACTTTACAAGGAATCCGATCTCGGCGTCGGTGTTCTCTTTCTTCCGCACGACAACGCCTACGCGCAGGCGCGAGCGAAGGCCATCACGCAGGAGGTGGTGGAGAAGCGGGGAATGTTTTTCTTCGGCTGGCGCGAGGTCCCGATCAATTTGCGGGTGTTGGGCGAGAAGGCGCAGATGACGATGCCGCGAATCGAGCACGCGCTGATCGGCAAGCCGTGGGAGATGGCGGACGAGGATTACGAACGTCGTTTGTTTTTGGCTCGGAACGAGATCGAGGATGCCGCGGCAGCGGCGGGAATTGCGAATTTCTACATCCCGTCGTTTTCGCATCGCACGATCGTTTACAAGGGGCTGCTGGTGTCTTCGGCGCTGGAGAAATTTTACACCGACCTGTCGAATCCAGCATACGAGACGGCGTTGTGCGTTTACCACCAGCGTTACAGCACGAACACGTTTCCGACGTGGCCGTTGGCGCAGCCGGTGCGGATGATGGCGCACAATGGCGAGATCAACACCGTGAAGGGAAATCGCAACTGGACGCAGGCTAGAGAGGCGGAGCTGCAGGCGGATTTCTGGGGTGAGGATATCGATTTGCTCAAACCCATCATTCAGCCTGGCGGCTCGGATTCCGCGAGTTTGGACAACGTCGCCGAGGTCCTGATGATGTCGGGTCGGAGTCCGCTCCACACCATGACGATGTTGGTGCCACCGGCGTGGCGGAGTGATCGCAACATGCCGGACGACCTGCGGGCGTTTTACGAATTTCACCGGTGTATCTGCGAGCCGTGGGATGGGCCGGCGGCGTTGGTGTTTACCGACGGGAAAACGATCGGCGCGTGCCTGGATCGGAATGGCTTGCGCCCGGCGCGATACAAACTGACGGACGACGGGATCTTCTCGCTGGGCTCGGAGGTCGGTGTCGACGGGATCGAACATTCGCGAGTGATCGAGAAGGGGCGTTTGGCTCCGGGCGAGATGGTGGCGATCGACACCGAGTCGGGCCAATTACTGCGGGACGCGGGAATCAAGAACCGGCTCGCGGAGGGCCGGCCCTACGCGGAGTGGCTCGAGCAGTATCTCGTGCGGGTGCCGAAGTCGACGAGCGAGGAGATCAAGCCCACGGTGGACGAAGTCGACGTGTTGTCGCTGACTCAGCGGCAGGTCGCGTTTGGCTACAGCAGCGAGGAGGTTGACATGGTGTTGAAGCCGATGTTGAAGACCGGTGCCGAGGCAGTCGGGTCCATGGGCGATGACACGCCATTGGCGGTGCTGTCACTGCGCCCGCGGTTGATCTACACGTATTTCCGTCAGCTTTTTGCGCAGGTCACGAATCCGCCGATCGATCCGATCCGCGAGAAGCTGGTGATGTCGCTGCACACGGTGCTTGGGTGGCGCCGCAATTTGTTGAGCGAGACGCCCGAGCATTGCGAGCAGGTGATGATCGATACCCCGATCATCGTCGACGATGAGTTGGCGCGCCTGCGCGACCTCCCGTCTCCGCACAAGGCCGCGACGGTTTCGACGCTTTGGCCGGTGGCGGAGGGCACGGCTGGAATGGCGGCGGCGGTCGAGCGAATCCGGAAGGAAGCGGAGGCGGCGGTCGACCACGGTGCGCGCATTGTCGTGCTCTCCGACAAGGGGGTGGACCACGAGAACGTCGCTGTGCCGGCGTTGGTCGCGGTCGGCGCGGTGCATCATCATCTCCGGACGGTGGGCAAGCGGATGCGGGCGAGTCTGGTCGTTGAAAGCGGTGAAGCGCGGGACGTCCATCAGATCGCGTGCCTGATCGGTTACGGGGCGAGCTGCGTTAATCCTTATCTGGCGTTGGAAACGGTCCGCGAATTGATCGAAACCGAAGTGGTCAAAACGCGGGCGACGGTGGCGGGACTGGAGAAGCTTGAAAGTCCGAATGCGGAAAAGCTCGCCGTGGCGCGCGAGGCGCAAGTGACGGCGGAGGCGGTGACTTACGCCGAGGCGGTCACCAACTACCGGAAGGCTCTGGAGAACGGTCTGCTCAAAATCATGTCGAAGATGGGCATTTCCATCGTCAGCAGCTACCGCGGCGCGCAGGTCTTCGAGGCGATCGGAATCTCGACCGAGCTGATCGGTGAATGCTTCGTCGGAACGCCGTCTCAGGTCGAGGGCGTCGGTTTCAAGGAAATCGCGATGGAGAGCCTCGTGCGGCACGAAATGGCTTACGCCAACGCGGTCCCGGTCAAGGCCGGCAAGCTGGAGGATCCGGGCTACTACCGTTTTCGTCGCGGCGGCGAGGTTCACGCTTACACCCCACCGGTGATCCAGAATTTTCACACCTACGTCGGGATCAAGGGGAAGGACAAAGCGGGGAAGCTCGAGGATTACGAGAAATACGTGGCGTCGCTCGAGGCGTCGCGACCGACTGCGTTCCGAAACCTGCTCGAGTTGCTGCCGTTGAGCAGTGGTCCGGTGCCGCTGGAGGAGGTCGAGCCGATCGAGGAGATCCGGCGGCGATTCACGACGGCAGGAATGTCGCTGGGCGCTTTGAGTCCGGAGGCTCACGAGGCGTTGGCCATCGCGATGAACCGCATCGGCGGAAAGTCGAACAGCGGTGAAGGTGGCGAAGATCCCGCGCGTTTCAAGCGGCGGGAAAACGGCGACTGGGCGAACAGTGCGATCAAGCAGATTGCGTCCGGGCGTTTCGGAGTCTCGGCGGCCTACCTCGCGACGGCGAAAGAGATCGAGATCAAGATGGCGCAGGGTGCCAAGCCCGGTGAGGGCGGTCAGTTGCCCGGTCACAAGGTCACGGGCTACATCGCAAAATTGCGCCACTCGGTCGAAGGCGTGACGTTGATCTCGCCGCCGCCGCACCACGACATCTATTCGATCGAGGATTTGGCGCAGTTGATCTACGACCTCAAGCAAGTGAATCCGCGGGCGAGGGTCTGCGTGAAACTGGTCGCTGAAGCGGGCGTTGGCACGATCGCCGCCGGAGTCGCGAAGGCGCACGCCGACATCATCTTGGTCAGTGGTCACGACGGCGGGACGGGCGCGTCCCCGCTGAGTTCGATCAAGAACGCCGGAGGCCCGTGGGAGCTAGGCGTCGCGGAGACTCACCAGGTGCTGATGTTGAACAACCTTCGCAACCGCGTGACGTTGCGCACCGACGGTGGGATGAAGAGCGGGGAGGACATCATCTACGCGACTTTGCTCGGAGCGGAGGAATACAACTTCGGAACGGCGGCAATGATCGCACTGGGATGCGTTTACGTCCGGAAGTGTCACCTGAACACGTGTCCGGTTGGCGTTGCGACGCTGAACCCGGACCTGCGGGCGAAGTTCAAGGGAAAGCCGGAATACGTCGTGGAGTTTTTCAATGGCGTCGCCGAGGAGGTTCGGCGTCACATGGCCGCGCTCGGATTCCGCACGATCGACGAGATGATCGGGCGAGTGGAATGTCTGCGGCAACGTCACATCGAGGACCATCCGAAGGCCAATACGGTGAACCTCGCGAGGTTGTTGACGGACGTGTCCGGTGGGGACGCTTCGGCGCCGCGCCACGCGACGCGCGATCGCAACGACGGAACGGAAGACCGCACGCTCGACGACATCGTGCTGCAGGACGCGCGGGATGCGATCAACGATCAGCAGCCGGTGAAGCTGGACTACAAGGTGAAGAATACCAACCGCTCGGTCGGCACGCAGCTTTCCGGTGAGATCGGTTACCAATACGGAGCCGAGGGATTACCGGAGGGCACCATCGAGCTCAATCTGACGGGGAGCGCCGGGCAGAGCTTCGGAGCGTTTCTCTCGCCCGGAGTGCGGTTGATCTTGTCCGGTGAGGCGAATGATTACGTCGGCAAGCTCATGAGTGGCGGTGAGATCGTGATCAAGCCGCTGGCCGGCGCGGGGTTCGTAGCCCACGACAACAGCATCATCGGAAACACCGTGATGTATGGTGCTTCGGGTGGCCGGTTGTTTGCCAACGGCAAAGCGGGCGAGCGATTTGCGGTTCGGAATTCCGGCGGCACGGCGGTCGTCGAGGGTCTTGGCGACCACGGTTGTGAATACATGACGAATGGAACGGTCGTCGTGCTCGGCGGAACCGGTAAGAATTTTGGTGCCGGCATGACGGGTGGCTGTGCCTACGTTTTGGATGCGACGGATGATTTTCTGGACAATCTCAATCCGCAATTGGTCGAGGCCAAGCGGATCGAGAACGACCACGACGCGTCGCAGCTCAAGGAATTGATCGAGACCCACCTCGAGAAGACGGAAAGCCAGTCTGCTAAAGAGCTCCTGGCGGACTGGGTCGGAACGGTTAAAACGTTCTGGAAGGTTTCGCCGAAGGTTCCTGACGCGAAGCCAATCGAACTCGCGAAAGACGAGAAAGAGGAACAGAAAGTCGTGATTTCCGAAAAAATCGGTGCCGCCCATTGATCGCCCGGCGACATTTCCGGTTCGTAAAGCTCTCAGGGAAAACGGTTAATTAGCGTGAAACCGCGTAACCGTATGGATGCCGGGAAAGTTTCTTTATCTCGACAACGAGGAAACACGCTTTAGTTTGACGACGTGATTTCATTCTTTGGCCGCTTCGTTTTGTTCAGTTTGGCGACGTATGCCGTTTGCCAGGCGGTCTTGTTAATTTCGCAGACCAATTCGCTGGGAACGGCGGTCACTCCGATCGTTTTCGCGATTTCCGTGACGTGCGGTTTTTTCTTCGCACTGATTAGCCGACGTGAGAAGTCGGCAAAGGTTTCGGACACCCGGCGACCTCGGGTCGACTCGGCTCGAATCGGGATGCAATACCTGGCCTGCCAGACGGATGCCGAGAAGGATCGGTATTACAGTGGTCCGAAGGCTCGCCGTTAGCGGCGAAGCGAGATTTCTCCGACCGCGTTCGCGGATGAGTGCTGGTTAGTCGTCGAGATTGGGGAACAGAGAGCTCGTCCCAGACGGCACGTATCGAGGGCCGGGATGGGCCGCTGACGACGTGGAAACCGTCGGGTCAGGGCGACGAGTCCGTCGGGGTCGGAGATGCCAGCGGTGTCGATGCCGGGCTGGGTGAAACGGTCGGCGATGGGGACGGACTAACGAGCGCGGCGGGTGGCGACGCCGGGCTTGGTGATGAAGCCGGCGTTGGGGTCGGGCTCGGAGTTGGGGTCGGCCAAGGTTTGATGACGTTTTCCCACCGGTGGAGTTTGGCCGGGGTGACGCCGAGCTCGGCGAGGAATTTCGCGACCTGGTCGTTCCAGAGATCGAGGTCGGGGGCGTCCGCCTCGGATTCGGCGGTTCCGGGGAAGACGAGGTAGCTCACGTCCAGACTGCTGACCGGTCGGGAGTAGGCGGAGCTGGCTGGGTTCAGCTCCTTGGTGAGGCGCAAGGAAGCCTCGCCCATTTTGAACGATGGGCCGACGTCACCGAGAATGGCTGGATAGACCACCCCGTCGTAAACGACTGCGGCGTAGTCTCCGATCTTCGGAGCGAACGGGCCAGAGGCATCCCGGATCATGAATCCCGGCAGGACGATGAAGGGATCGGCGCCGGAGATGAGGAAGCTGTAGAATCCGATCTCGTAAAGCGTGGCCTTTTCGTGGGCGATGGTGGCTTCGAGTTGACGGTTTCTGGCGACCGGAAGTCCGACAATTTTGTATTCTTCCTCGGCTTCGGCGAGCAGGCGCTTGGTGGTTTCGAGGAAGGGGTTTGGACGATCAGTTTTTCGTTTCCAGCGGTAGCTCGTCTGCGGTTGAAAGAATTGGGAGCTACCGTCCACGGTGAAGTTTCGGTCGCCGTCCGAGCCGTCGGTGTTCACGTCCATATCACCCTGAAGAAAGAGGGCGCGGCGTCCGGTCTCGGCGTTGCTGAGCTCGAGAATGGTGTCGCAGTCGTAAAAGTTGTGACGGGAGAGGACGGTGTCGACTCGGCTGAGGCGGTTCTTCGTGAATTCGACTTTGCGGTCGTAGAGGTTCGCGAAAGCTGGCGAGACTTCGGCGGTTTCGAGCAGGGCGGCGAAGCCGTCGAGCGTGGCGGGGAGATCTGGCGAGTTGGTCTTGATCTCGTCGAGAGTGCGGCTGGCGGTCGGAATCCGCGCTTCGAGGGTGATCCGTAGCGCGTAGCTATCGTCGGCGAGCCGGTCTTGCGAAGCGATGCCGTCGGAAGGGACGGCAACGACTTCGTTCTCTACCAGAATGTCATTGTAGAGCTTCGAGAGATCGATGGGCTTCCGCGGGACGTTCGGAATCCCGGGGGGCGTCGGAGGAGCGGCTGAGGAATCGGTGACGGGCGGGGTGAGCTGATCATTGCCGGGTGGAGTGGCGGCGGCCGACTTCGGGACTTGCTCAGGAGCGGCCGTTTCGGCGGTGCGCGGCGGTGGGTCGCAGGCGGGGAAGGCGAGAACGACGGCAAGTAGCGGGCAGAGGTGGTGCGGGCGCATCGCTCTTAGCAAAACTCAATTCGCGAGAACGGACAACTCTCGGTCACGTGTGGACGACGAAGGCGGAATGCACTTCGTGGGGAATATCGATCATCTTGTAGTCGTCGGACGTGACGAAGAGTAGCGACTGCTTACCGCGCCCGAGGAGGTTGTCCTGCGAATCGTGAATCTCGTGCTCGAGCGTCACGAATTTTCGATTGAAGCTCCCGATCCGGATGCGGACGGAGACGGTCTCGAATTCCTTGGTTTCCCGCATGAACTTGTGTTCGAACGAGCGGGTCAGGATGTAGAACGGGGTGTTCTCGAGGTTGAACTTCGGCATCACCTTGTTGAAGAAAAGTTCGCGGGTTTTGCCGACCCACATGGCATACATGCCGAAGTAAACGTTGCCGACCGAGTTCGTGTCTGCGTAGGTCGCGATGAAGCGGTGAACGAACCACTTGTCTTCGAAGTGGCCGCCGAGGTCGTAATTCGTGGGTTGGACGGCGGCAGATCCCGCCGGGACGGGAGAGGCCGGCGAGGTCGAGATTGGGGCGATGGCTCGTTCCGCCGGACCGGCGACGTCCTCTTCGTCGGCCACGAACTCTTCGGAGCTCCCTGGTTTGAGGAGGAGCCAGAGGATGTAGGCGAGCGGCAGGAGGGAACCGATCATTTGGAAGAGGGGGTTCCGCAGGAAGTATCCGAATGCGA
This sequence comes from uncultured Verrucomicrobiae bacterium, assembly GCA_963749035.1. Taxonomy (GTDB): domain Bacteria; phylum Verrucomicrobiota; class Verrucomicrobiia; order Chthoniobacterales; family JAATET01; genus CAVVKW01. The sequence continues at coordinate 989,599 of CAVVKW010000004.1, read as the reverse complement.
AGATGACGACAGCGAGGCTGCCGATGCTGAACATCTTGATCTGCGGAATCGCGTTTGCGGGGCTGTTGAGGAAGCACCGGACGATTCCGAGGGTGGCGTAGCCAACGAAGAACGTGCCGTAAAAGATCATGAAATACTCGAGTTCGAGTCCGAGCACGGCGGAAGCTAAGCCGATGATCCCGCAGACCAAAAGTGCGGGGATCGGTGAGGTGATGAGCTTCGTCGGGATGAGCGAGAAAATCGGGTGGTTGCTGGCTTTGACGTTGGATTGAAGGAACCAACGAAGTGCGATGTAGCCGCTGTCGAGGGTGGTCAGGACGCAGACCGAGACGAACACGCAGTAGGCACCGAAGATCCACGGGGCCTGTGCCGAGGCCTCGTAGAAGACCCGCATGAGAAGGTCCTGCCCGTAGGTGTGACCGGTGGCGCTGGTGCGGATGAAACGGGCGGCCCCGAGGTCGAGAGCCCAGAGAGTGAGGGCACCGTGGAAAAGGAGAAGAGCGAAAAACTGCGAACTTCCGATGACGTAGGAGATGGCGATGGAGACCCGCTCGCGGTGCATCTGGATGGCGCGCTGCCATTGCTGGAGGTCGAGCCACGGGCCGACGAGGAAGCCGACGCAGATCGGGACCACGTAGCCCCAAAAGCTGAGGTCGTCAGCGGGAAGGTCGGAAGGAATTAGCGCCGTGAGATTGGCGAAATCGTCTCGCCCAAAAATGAGGATGAGGATCGCGACGAAGGCGATGGCGAAGAGGACGCCGTGCGAATATTTGATGCGCCGGATGTCGAATTCCTCACCGAAGAGGATGGCTGCCGCGAGCACGATCAGCAGCGTGAGGGGAAGAAACAGAACGGCTGGCTGCAGATCGAGCGGCTGCCAGACGTAGTGGATGAACGCGAAAATCGTCAGCGTGATCGCGAGAATTTGGTAGAGGAAAAAAACGAGTCGGAACGGGCGGGCCCACCGGGTGAAGAAGCTCGCGAGGGATTCGGAGCCGGGTTGGCGATTCGCGATTCGCTGCGTGACCAGGCCGAAAGCCATTAGCCCGAGAAAATTCGGAATGGCGAACATGAGCAGGCCGAGGATCCCGAACTGGGAGGTGAACTGAACGGAGAAAAACAGGCCGAGGCCCCACATCCACGAGAGAGCAACGGTGTTGCCCCAGAGGATTGTTTTGAAAAGATTCATACGAAGTTGGAGGGCGCGGTCAGCGGAAGCCGGGTGGAAAAGTAATCTGAATGAGAAGAATCGAAACTACTCTTTCGCGTGGCGAGCGCATTTCGCGGGCAAGGCAGCGGGTCTAAAAAGATTCGCGAATTTGAACGCGAGCCCCGGAGCCGACTCGGTCGTATAGAGCGATGACGTCGTTGGACCCCATGCGGATGCAGCCGAAGCTGGCGGGAGTGCCCAGCGTGCGTTCCTCGGGAGTGCCGTGAATGTAGATGTATCGCGAGCGGGTGTTACGGTTCCCAGCGTCCTTCCCGTCGAGCCAGAGAATCCGCGAGACGATCGGGTCGCGCCCGGGGGCGTTGACGGGGAGTATTTCACCGGTCGGTCGGCGGTCTTTGAGCACGGCTCCCGGTGGGAGGTTGGTGCCGAGTTTTTCGCGAACCTTGAAATTACCGAGCGGGGTTCTGTTGCTGCCCGGGGTGCTGCCAGTGCCGAACTTCGAGGTGGAGACCGGGTAGGCTGCGACGAGGGTTCCTTCGTCGAGAACGACCATGCGTTGATCGCGGACGCTGACGAGAATCTCGTGGCGGGTGTCACCGGCGCAGCCGGTAAGGACGAGCGCAAGCAAGGCGATCACCGGGGCCCGGAACTGGCGGGAATCGGGGCGGGAGCCCGCCTTCGTTCGACGGAGAAGCCCGGCGGGTGAGCGGTGCGAGGGCCTCACGCGATGACTGGACGGCGATCGGTGGTGGGAGCGGTCAGTCGACTCAGCCAAAAAGTCAGAGATTTGCCGGAAACGTAGGTGAAGCCGATGAAGAACAGGAATATGAACGGCACGGCTGTCCACTGGTGGAACAGGACAGCCTGCCAGGCGCAGTATGCGAAATAAACGGCCATCGCCGCTTCGACGAAGGGCAGGAGGGAGGTGAGGGGAAGGTAAGCCTTGCGGCGAGTGCTGTTCGCTCGGGAGCTAGCATCTCCGTATTTCGGCGTGCGGGTGAAGCCGGTCTGGTGGTTCACGAGTGCTTCGATGACGGCACGAGCGTTGTTCACCGACATGCCGACGGCCAGGGCGAGCAGGAAGGGCAGGATCAAGAGATCCCGCATCCAACCACGGGGGTTCAGATGACGCTGGGCGCAAACGTAGAAGCAAGCGATCGATACGGTCGTCGCGAGGAAGATCGGAAGATCGATGAGGAGGGTGTTCGTGATCCGATGATTCCCGGACATCGTCTGCGGGAGGACGAGAACGCACAGCATCGCGAGGAGGAGGTAGCCGAAATTCGACGTGAGGTGCATGGTCGCCTCGATCTTAACGGCGAGTGGGAGGGGAGCGGACCAGATGCGGGGTAGGAGCTTTTTGCAGGTCTGAATGGAACCCTTCGTCCAGCGGTGTTGCTGGGTTTTGAAGCCATTCATGTCGGGCGGGAGTTCTGCGGGAATGACGACGTCGGGCAGGAAGATAAATTCCCAGCCCTTGAGCTGCGCGCGGTAGCTGAGATCGAGATCCTCGGTGAGGGTGTCGTGCTGCCAGCCGCCGGCGTCGGCGATGGCGGAGCGGCGCCAGATGCCGGCGGTCCCGTTGAAATTGAAGAAGCGACCGCTGCGGTGGCGGGCGGTCTGTTCGAGGAGAAGGTGTCCGTCGAGGAAGAGCGCTTGGATGCGCGTGAGTAGTGAGTGATTGCGGTTGAGGTGGCCCCAGCGCATCTGGACCATCCCAACCTTCGGGTGGGTGAAGTGGTGGATCGACTTTAAGAGAACGTCGGTCTGGGGAACGAAATCGGCGTCGAGAATGAAGACGAACTCACCGGTCGCGGTGTCGAGTCCGTTTTCCAAGGCCCCGGCTTTGTATCCGGTTCGGTCCGTGCGGTGGACGTGGATGGCGTCGAACCCGCGACTGCGCAAACGTTCGGTCTCGGCCTTAGCGACCGAGCGAGTTTCGTCGGTCGAGTCATCGAGGATTTGGATCTGGAGCAGCTCTTTGGGGTAGTCGAGTTTTCCGACGGATTCGATCAGTCTTCTGACGACGTAATATTCGTTAAAGATCGGGAGCTGAACGGTGACGCTCGGCAGCTGCTCGAACTCCGAAGCGGGATGGATCGGTCGCCGGATGTGCTTGAGAAAAAGGTAGATGATCGAATAGCGATGCAGCCCATAGGCTGAGAGGCCGAGGAGGACGATGAGGTAGCAGACGCTCCAGAGCACGTTGTTAAAAACTGCGTCCATTACTTCGGCTGACTGTGGGATACCCTGATCAAAACTGGCGCGAAAACAACCGGATGGGGTGGGTAGCGTCAAGCGTGAAAAAGGCCACTTCCGGCTCGCTTTTTCCAACCTGCACGCCAAGTGCGGTAAGGGTCGCGAAGAGCGCGCACCAGGGCAGGATTCCGATGGCGATAGCGGCGGTGAGTTTCCACCGTGGAGCACCCAGCGCAAGGCCGAGGACGGCGGCTCCCTGCGAGCCGACGGTGACGGGTGCGAGCAAGGCGAGTGCCCAGAGCCCGTGCCGATCCCAGACTCGGTAGATGAATCCTGAGCGATCGCCTTCGGGGTCGATCCTCAGGAGACGCCTGACGATTTTCTGGATGGGTTCACCAAGGAGGGTGACGACGAGTCCGCCGGTTGCATAGCCGATCCCAGCGACAGCCGTCGCGACGAGGAGCGGCAGACCAAGCGCGACACCGGCGGGGATCGCACCGACGAAGTAGAAGACGCCAAGTCCGAAGGACGCAGCGAGGGCGGCGAGGATTTGCATTCGGGATGGGAGGAGATTCCGCGGGGGATTACGAGTCAATCCGGTTCGCTGGCGTGTTTACGCGGCCGGGATCGTCGGTGACTCGAAGTGAAAGAGTCGGTCGGCGAGGTCGTTCAGCGCGAGACGAGCGTCGCGGAATCCGGCGCCGATCTCCTCGAAGATGCGGTCGAGGTCGAGCCGGCGGGCGTCGCGGTGAGTCGCGGCGGCGCGGAAGCTCGCGCTGCCGAGGTCTTCGTAGAAGGAGAGATCGGGCGCGCCACGGGAAGCTCGTTGATCGAGGTGGCCGGAGAAGATGCCGGCGAGAAAGAGCGCGGAGTTGGCGAGATGAGCGCGGAGGCGGAAGGCTTCGGCGGGAGAGGCTTCGCGAAGAGCGATCAGGATGTCCGACAGGTAAGGGGAGGGGGTTGCGGCTGACGCTTGGCCGGTGTGGGAATAGGCTTCCAGGAGAGCGGCGATGTAATCGGCGGCGTCGCGGCTGGAGACCGAAGTGTTTTTCAGAACGCGACGGCTGAGGACGTAGAAGTAGAGGTGGGAGGAAATGCGGAGCGAGTCGGGAGATTCGAGAATGGCGGACGAGAGCGCGTCGTGGTCGAGGACTTCGTCTCGACTGTCGGCGTCGAGGAGCAGGCGGGTGAGCGAGACGGCGTCGCGGGACGAGTGGCTGAGCGAACGCACGATGAAATCGAAATCCTCGGCGGTGAACCGCGCCCGGCAATTGGCTTGAATCATTCCGGGACCTCCGGGGAAGCAGCCAGCGTGCCAGTAGGTCGGGCACGAGGGGGACGCGGTGCTGGGATGGGAATGACGATGGGTTTTGGGGTTAGTTGACGAGTGACCCGGAACCAACTTCGGCTGCGTCGGTGGCTTCGTCAAATGGCGGGCCGAGCTTTGCTCGTGCGGGAGAACACCTTAGATTGGCGGGGTGGAAATTGTGCGGCTGAATCGAAAGGCGGGTTGGTCGGCATGCTTAGCGAGGTGGCACGGGCGGGAATGGGGTCATCTTTACGAAGATTGGGATGCGACGGTGGCGTTGCGGGATTTCCTGACGGAGCCAGACGAGGGTTTGCCGGGGACGTTTGTCGCGGTCGAGGGCGAAGAGTTGGTCGGGTCAGTGAGCGTGGTGACGGGAGATTTGCCGGGAGCACCTGACGAGTGGAATCCGTGGGTGGCAAGTTTGTTCGTTCGGTCGGAATGGCGGGGGCGGGGCTGGGGGTGCCGCTTGATTGAGCGGGCCGTGGCGGTGGCGGCAGAGTGTGGGGCGGCGGAAGCGTGGTGCCTGACGGAGGAACGGCAGTCGTTGTTCGCGAGGTGCGAATTCGAATGGGTGGCGGAGTCGACGGCGAACGGGTGGGCCGTGTCGGTGATGCGGCGGGTGATCGATCCGGGAAGGGTGCGAGTCGCGGATGCGAGCGCGGGACTTACGACGAGGTCGTGGTGACGTTCGCAGCGACGGTGAACGCCGCGAGGGTTCTCAAATCTCGGGCCGCAGGCCGGAATCGTAGGCGGGTTTCCAGAAGAGAGTCCGCTGCTCGCGGTCGGGAAATTCGAAGACCTCTGGTTCGGCGGATTCGATCCTGTGGGTCGTGGTGGTGCCGTCCGGTTCGATGATGAGATAGTCGCCGGGAATTTCGATCGGAAGGCGTTCGATCCAGCGTCCGTCCTCGAAGGATGGTTTGAGGATGGCGCCGGCGACGCGGAGTTGCTCGCCGGTGGTGCTGAGATAGTTTTCGCGGACGTGGTCCTTCATGTCCTCCGTGTAACTGGAAGTGTGTTCGATGGCGTAAGCGGTGGCCGTCTCGCGGAGACGGGACGGGTCCGGGGCTTCGAGGCCGCCAGCGTTCATTTCACGGGTCGTGCTGCGGACGTAGGCGAGATAGACGGGGCGGGGACGGAAGACGGTCTCGCCTTTGCGGTCGAGGACGTGGTCGGTGGGCTGCGTGTGGTCGAGGACGGCGGCAAGCATTTCCCGCTGGGGGGCGGTGCCGTCAGCCAGGGGTGGGCTGCCGACGAGCATGGCGAGGGTGAGTGCACTCGCGACGATGCCGCCGCCGACGTTGACCTCGCGGTCACTCCACGGTCGGAAGGTGAGGGCGATCTGGCAAGCCGTGGCGATGAGTAGCGGGTAGGCGGGTAGGAGAGTCTGCTTGGCGAGGGCTTCGAAGGGAGCGAAGCCGATGATGGCGAGAGTGAACGCGGCGGCACTGAGAAAAACGGCGCCCCGGTAGCCAGGACGAAGTCCACCGGGGCGAACGAGGTAGAACGTGACGGCGAAGGCGACGGGAAAGAGAACGAACGCGATCCACGAACGCTCGGTGAGGAAGGGGTCCTTATTGACCGCGTAGATGCAGGTCAGCATGTCGTCGAACGCCCCTTGCGACGCAAAGAAGGCGGCGATGGCGCCGGGGACGATGGCGAGGCCGAGGATTGACGCGAGGGAGCAGCGGACGATGGTCGGCCACGGGTAGGCTTCCCGGAACGATGTGGAAAAAGCCCACGTGACCGCCCAGCCGAGTCCGAGGGCCGGAAGGAGGAACGCCGTTTTCACCGACGAGGCTCCGGCGGCGCCGAGGAGGAGTCCGGCGAGGAAGAATGCGGTGGTGGTGGGGCGGCGTTCGGGGCGGACGATGACGCAGAGGGCGGCGAACCAGCAAAACATCCAGAGGATGTCCGGACGGAATTCGATGGATTTGAGGGACCAGTCGGCGAGAGCGAGGGTGATCGCGACGCTCCAGAGAGCAACCGGACGGTCGAAGAGGCGGCGGCAGAGGACGTAGAATAGCCAAACGCTGCCGAAGCTGATCGGAACGAGAAACAAGCGGGCGAGCAAGACGACGTTCGCGTTCTCGCCGACGAGGCCGGCGAAGGGGAGGAAGAGGGCGTGGAGGAGCGGGGTGTGATTATCGAAGGTGTCGCGGTAGGGGAGTTGGCCTTTGGCCCACTGATAGACGACGTGGAGGTTTTGGGGTTCGTCCGAATCGACGGCGTGCGTGAAAAGATAGAGCGCGCGGAGGACCAGGAGCGCGCCGATGAGGAGGAGCGCAAAACGCTCGGTCGGGCGGATGTTCATACGAGATCAGTCCGCAGATTTTGCAGAAGGACGCCAGTTTGCGAAAGATTTGATCAGGTCGATGGATCGACGCGGCGAGGGACGGAACGAAGGCCGGAGGTCGCGCCATTCTTCGGAGAGTGGCTTTCGTGGTATTCGGCGTCCTCGTTGACTTCCCACAGATCGAAGAGGGGTTCGCCGGCGACGATGTTTTTGGCGCAGAGCATGGCGGTCATCATCGAATGATCCTGGTTGTTGTATTTGTGCATGCCATTGCGGCCGACGAGGTGGAGGCCGGGGTAGCGGTCGGTGAGTTCGGTCCGGATGAGTTCGACGGCGGCGGCGTAGGTGTCGTCGTAAACCGGGTAGGCTTTCGGCTGGCGGACGACGGTGCCGTCGATGATGTCCTCGGCGGTGGAGATGCCGAGTTTCACGAGTTCGGACTTGCCGAGGGCGATGAGGTCGGCGTCGGACATGGTCCAGAGTCCGTCGCCCTCGAAGCAGAAGTATTCCAGGCCGTAGCAGGCGAGGGTGGGGTCGGGGACCATTTCCGGTGACCACGATTTGAAATTTTGGACCCGACCGACCTGGACGCCCGGTTCGTGGATGTAGATCCAGTTATCGTGAATGAGGTCGCGTTCGCGAGCGACGAGGGCGACGGTGACGAAATCGCGGTAACGGAGGGAGGCCGCGGCCGCGGCCGCGGCGGGGCTCAGCGGGGGGTCGAGGAGGGTGGCGAGGAGTCGGATGGGGGTGGACGAGATGACGTGTTCTGAGACGGTGACGGTCGATACTCCGTCACAAACGGAGGTGGTGGACCATTCGGACGAGGCCGAATCGAAGCTGCAGCGAGTGACGCTGGAGCCCATCGTCACGCTGCTGCCTTGAGCGGAAACCTTACGCGAGGTTTCCTCCCAGAGCATTCCAGGGCCCTTCCGTGGATAGCGGAAGGTGTTGATCAAGGTCTTGATGACTCCGCCGCGATTGCGGCTGGGGATTCGTGGGGTGACCGCAGCGAGGACGGCCTTCGAAAGCGAGAGTCCCTTGATTCGCTGGGCTGCCCAATCCGCGGAAATCTCGGCGCATGGCATGCCCCAAACTTTTTCCGTATATGTCTTGAAGAAGATCTGGAAGAGCCTGGATCCGAAATGGTTAGTTACCCACTCCTGGAAGTTTTTAGGGTTCTTGGTTGGGAACAGCCGGGCGCGAAGGTAGGAAAGTCCGCAGTGCACGGATTCCCACGGACCCAGCTTGATGAAGGCTTCGAACGGGCGAAGTGGGTAGGAGAAAAATTTACCTCGATAGTAGATGCGGGAGGAGCGGGGGCGGGTCAGAAAATCATCCGGGAGAAGCTCGGTCCAGAGGTCCTCGACCTCCTGGCTCTTCGAGAAAAACCGGTGTCCGCCGATGTCGAAGCAGAAGTCCTTGTAGCGGGCCGTGCGCGAGATGCCGCCGACAAAGGTTGGATCGGACTCGAAGACCGAGACCGTGACGTTCTCTTTGCCGAGGCAGTAGGCGGCGGTGAGCCCGGCGGGGCCGGCTCCGATGACGGTGACTCGCGGCGTCACGAGAGAGAGGAGAAAGGACGGGTGCGGTGGCGGGACGGAATCAGCATGGGTGAGAGCCGGACCGTAGAGCAGGCCGTGGATCAAAGCAAATCAGGTTGCGGTCGATCTTCGGACGGCCCGGACGTGCTTGGCAAAGTCGACGGTCAGGCGGTCGCAGGAGGACTGACGACAAGAAACTCGTAGTCGGTCGAAGCTGGACTCCAACGGATCGCGGAGTCGGTCGAGGGAAGCAGGAGGGCATCGCCGCGACGGGTCGAACGAGTTTCGGAGCCGATGGTGAAGGTGCCGCTGCCGGCGGTGATCACGACGACGGCTGGGTGGTGGTCGGCGAGAGTGGTCGGACCGGCACCGGAGAAGCGGCGGAGTCGGAAGAAGCGATGGAATTGCGGAGCGAGGATTTCTTCCTCGCGGAAGTCGGTGGTGGATTGGCGAACGCTCGAAGTTTGCTTGAAGAAGTCGTGGGAGCGCGGCTCGTAGTCGAAGATCTCGAGACAATCTGCGAGGGGGAGACCCATGAAACGGGCGGCTTCGGGCAGGGTGTGGCCGCCGACCGTGAATTCGCAGCGGACGACCCAATCGCTGGGTTGCTGCATCTCGAGCAGGAAGATGCCGGCTCCGATGGCGTGCGGGACACCGGCGGGAATTATGAAGCAATCGCCGGGTGCGACGGGAATGCGGTCGAAGCAAGCCAGGAGGCCTGCGGTGTCCTGAGTCTCGATGAGCTGGCGCCAGCGGTCACGCGTCGGAGGCCGCTGGAAGCCGAGGTGAATGTGAGCGTCGGAGGAACGGGTTTCGAGGACATACCAGCATTCCGTCTTGCCGTGGGTGCCGCCGAGGCGGGTGCGGGCAAAGTGATCGTCCGGGTGGGCCTGGAGGTGAAGTCGGTCGGAAGCGTCGAGGAGCTTGAGCAGATAACCGAGGGAACCGGGGGTTGCGGGCGGGAAATACTCCGGAGCGAGGTGAGCGAGGGCGGGGAGGAGGGTGGGCTCGCCGTTCCAATGAACGGTGGAAAGTCCTTCGTTGGCACCGCGGGACTGGGTGCCATTCCGGGCGATGACCGAAGAGGCGAGCCAGTCTTCCGGGAACGAATCGTCGGCGGTGCCGGGGGTCCCGCGGAAGGTCCGGAGCACGTTCCCGCCGCGGTAGCTGCGCCAGACGGGATTGGGGGGAAGAAGAAGCGGTCGAGGCATGAGTCAATGGGGATCGATGAATTCGAGGATGAGGAGGATGGGTCGAGGCGGCGAAGTTCGCGGGAGGGGGGATCGGACGAGGCGGAAACCCCTGGGCAGAAGCCGATTGGTTTGATCCTGGTGAGTGCGGTGACCGACACAAGCATGCTGGGGAGTTACCGCCCGACGCCGTTTGGCGGTGAAGCCGAGGCGCTGTCGCCAATTCATCAGTTGGATCCGAAGATGCCGCCCGTGCTGACGTTTCATGGCGATGGGGACGAGTTGGTGCCTCACTCGCAGGCCGTGGCGCTGGACAAGAAGTTGAGAGGTGCGGGCGGTGTCAGCGAATTCGTCACGGTGCCGGGAGGGTCGCACGGCTTCCTTGGGCAGCCGAAGTGGAGAGACGAGATGAAGGCGGCGATGGAGAAGTTTCTGCGGAAGATCAGGGCGCTTCCGGCTGAGGCGTGAAGCGGACGACTTAGCGGAGGCGCGTCTGGAGGGCTTCGGCCAGGAAGACGAGGAGGAAGGCAAAGAGAAGGTAGGGGCTGAGGTCGGTGAAGGCCTGGCGGCGGGGGGCGGTCCAGACTTTGCTGAGGTCGACGCGTTCGACGCCGCCGCTGAGGCGGGAGGCGTCGATGAGCTCGGTGCGGCGGATGGGGTCAGCGGTCCACTCGGGATTCACGCCGGTGGCGATGGGGCCGAAGGGGAGGGTGTGGTCGCCGGCGCGGATGGCGCCGCGGGTTCGGGTGCCGGGGGTGAGTTGAACGCGGGCTTGGTAGTGACCGGGCCGGAGACGTTCCCAGGTGACGGGGCGGGGCGTGGACGTCTCGTCGTCGGTGACGACGATCTCGGGGGCGTTTTTCGCGAAGCGTTCTTGCCAGGAGTCGTCGAAGCGGAGGTCGAGTTGGAGGCGGGTGCCGTCGATCTGGGTGCGGAGGCCGAGGCCGGGTGGGAGGGCTTCGCCGATCAGCCAGCGGGCAAGGGTCTGGAGGAAATCTCCGTAGCGGGGCCAGGCTCGAATCTGGGTGGAGTCGGGGCCGCTGACGGGAAAGCTGACGGCTGCCGCGCGCCCGGCTCCGCGTTGCCAGAAAGCGACGAGCGGAGCGCGGTATTCGTCTTGGGTGAAGGCGGCGGAGGTGGCTTCGGGTCGGAGGTAGCTGAGGTTGTAACCGTCGACGGCGGCGGGCCAGTCGAGCGGGGTGGCGGCGAGTTCGAGCCAGCCGGCGGTGGGTTCGACGGCGGTGGGTTCGTCAATGAAGGCGGAGCGCGCGACGGCAACGGTCTCTTGCTCGAAGAGGGCGGGAAGGGTGGCGGGGTCGGCGTTGAAAAAGCTGCGGCCGCCAGCGCGGGTCGCGATGTCCTGAAGAAAGGCGGCATCGCGGTCGGTCTCGCTGCCGAGGCCGATGACGCTGATGGTGGTCGCGCCGGTTTTCATTTCGGCGATGAGGTTGACGTAATCGTCGGGTTGCTCGGAGTCGGCGGCGTCGGCGAAGAGGATGACGTGGCGCTGACCGACGTTGGCTTTTTGGAGTTCGCGCCAGGCGGCGGCGAGGCCATTGTAAACGTAGATGCCGCCGCCGCCGGACTGGATGCGGCGGACGGTGTCGGTGAGGGTGTTTCGGTTTTCGCCGATGCGCGTGAGGGGGACGACGACGTGAGCCTTGCTGTCGGTCGGGAGAACGGTGACGGCGTCGGCGGGTCCGAGGAGCTCGATGGCGCGGGCGGCGCCTTCGTTGGCGAGGTCCATTTTGGTGGCACTGGGGGTGACGCCGGCGGCCATGCTGCCGGAGCGGTCCATGACGATTGCCAGGGCAACGGCGAGCTTGCGATGTTCCAGCCGAAGTTCCATCGAGACGGGGAGGAGTTCGTCGATGGGAGACTTAAAATAGCCACCGGAGCCGAAGCTCGTGCGGCCACCGGTCATGAGCAGGGAGCCGGATTGGTCACGGACGAAGAAGTCGATCGCCTCGAAGAAGTCGGGGGGAAGGTCGGAGGCGGGAACGTCGTTGAGGACGAGGGCGCGGGCTCCGGCGAGGCGTCCGACGTCGAGGGTGCGGGGGTTGGTTACGGTCTCGACTTCGAAGCCCTGGGCGGTGAGCGCAGTGGCGGCGGGATCGGGGTCGAAGCGGGTGACGAGGAGGATGCGAGGACCGGAGGTCATCTCGGTCCAACTCTCAGCGGCGTTGTTGCCGGAGATCGCGTCAACGTTGCCAGTGAGCCGGACCTGGTAGCGGTGGGCACCGGGGGTGGTGAGTCGGTCGGTAAAGCGGGCGCGGGCTTCACCGCTGACGAGGTCGGTGGAGGATGAGGCGATGACGGCGCCATCGCGGAGAAGCTCGAAGGGGACGGGGCCGTCGGGTCGGCCGGAGAGGTCGACTTCGATCAGGAACGGCTCGCCGGGCTGGACACGGGTCGGGGTTTTGAAGCTGACGATGCCGACGTCGGCCGCGTCGGGTGGCGTGAGCCAGCGGTAATCGAGCGGGACTTCCCGGAGGGCGAGGGTGGCGCCGATGTCGTCGAGGGGCTCGGTGCTGAGGCCGTCGGTGAGGGTGAGAATGCGGCTGGCGCGGTCGGGGGAAGAGAGGGCGAGGGCGTGGCGGAGGGCGAGCGGAAGGGCGGTGGCATCGCGGTTGCCGACGGCGGAGTCGGTGCCGGTGTCGCGTTCGACGGGGGACTCCGCGAAATCGATGACGCGCAGTCGGTCGTCGGGTCCCTTGGAGCGGTCGAGGAGGGTTTCCCACTCCGCGAGGTTGGCCGCGATGGGGTCGGCGGCGGAGGCGGAACGGTCGACGAGTAGGAAGAGGTCGAGCCCGTCGGAGAGACGGCGGAGTTCCGGACGGGCGAGGAGGAGAACGAGAAGGAGGAGCGCGGTGGCGCGGAGGGGGCGGTGAAGTTCCAAGCCGCGGAAATGCCAGCCGAGCAGCGCGAGGAGCGGGATGAGGAGAAGCCACTCGGGGGCGGCGAGGCGGAGCATGGGAATTTCTATCTCACGCGAAGGCGCGAAGGCGCGAAAGAATACAAGCGCGGAAGGTCACGCGGTGGCGCGGAGACACGGAGAAGGATCAATTTTTTTGAAAGAGTGGGGCAAGAGTGGGGTCTTGGGTGGCGTCTTGGAAGACGGGGTCGCGGGTGAGATTTTGTTGGATGAGGGCGGGGTTTAGATTGGCGGTGTTTCTCAGGGAGGCGAGGGCGGCCTCTTTTTCTCCGAGGGCGTAGCGGGCGCGGGCGAGACGATAGTGGGCCTCGGCGTCCTGAGGTGCGACCGCAACGAGTTGGCTTCCGTAGCGGGCGCTGGACGCCCAGTCGTTGCGGGCCTCGGCGACGCGGACTCCGAAGGCGAGGTAGGCGGGGTCATTGCCGAAGGTGGAGTCGGATTTTTCGAGGATGGCGGTGACTTGATCGGATTGGCCGACGCGGGAGAGGAGGGCGACGAGATTTTCGAGTGTCGGAAGGGAATCGGGGTCGGCGGCGAGTTTGGATTCGGCGGCGGCAATTTCCTGCTGGGCCTCGTAGCGCTCGAGGGCGGTGGCGCGGAGGTCGGTGAGAATGTCGTTGTGGGGGTCGAGCGGGATGGCGGTATCGAAGTGCGCGATGGGTCCGGCGTAGTCGCCGCGGGCCCAGAGGATGCGGGTGAGGCCGCGGAGGGCGTCGAGGTTGGTGGGAAAGAGTTCGAGGGCTTGGCGGAAGGCAAATTCGGCTTCGTCGGGGAGGTTGCGGAATTCGTAGAGGTGACCGCCGGTGACTCGCAGCTCGGAATAAGCGCGCTGAGCGTCGAAGTCGCGCCGGTAGTGCGGATCGGCGAGGAGGGCGGCGGTTTTGTCGGTCCAGAATTCGCGGTCGTTCGCGATGATGTCCGCGGGGAGTTCGTCGAGGGGCTCGGGGTCGAGGCGGTAAACGAGTCCTTCGGGAACGGCGTGCGGGTAGCTCCAGCGGAGCGGGAAACTTTCTTCGACGTAGAAGGTGCGGTCGTCTTTGTTGCGCTCGAAGATCCATTGGCTCACGGAAGCCACGGCGTCTTCGGCGAGTTCGACCGGGGACGGTTGGGGACTCCGGGCCTGGCCTTCTTCGGTGGCGATGCGGGTGGTTTCGCGGAGTTCGGAGAGGGTCGGGAGAGTGAGGGGTTTCCCGGGGTAGGCGGTGCCGCGGCCGAGCCAGCGGTCGAAGGCATTGCGGGGGGCGGGTCGGCTTGGAGCGTAGTGGTCGCGGACGTAGGCGAGATAGTGGCGGTCGGCGAGGGCGTTCTGGGTGAGGATGGTGAGGTCGCGGCGATCGAAGTCGGGGTCGCGTTTGACCCCGGGACGCTGGGGGCTCTCACCGAGGATGAGGTAGGTGGGAATGAAGCGGCCGGGGTCGGTGCCGCCGAAAATGACACTGTTTGGGGGAAGGTCGGCGAGCATTTCGTGGCCGTAGTCGTAGCCGAGCCAGTTACCGCGTTGGCTGGCGGTGGAGTAATTTGCGATGAGGGGCCAGAGGGGGAGGAGGGTGAAAATCCAGTTGAGAGTTGAGAGTTGAGAGTTGCGTGGAATGAGCGCGATGAGGTGGAGAAGGCCGATGCCGGTGAGGACGCCGTAGATGAGGTTTGTGTGGGCGTGGTAGGGCATTTGAAGCCACCAGCCGCTGCGATCGATCCGGGCGCCGTCGAGAACGGGCTGGAGGAAAGCGGCGAGGACGAAGGCGGTGGCCAGGACGAGGATCCAGGTTCTTTGGGCGGCGGTGGCGCGGATCGCGGCCCAGAGCGCGCCGAAGAGAAAGATGAGAGATATCGGCGTGAAACTGGTGAGAAGTTTGCCCCAGAAAAAGCCGCCCCACGTGCGGAGGCGCTCGGTGGTGGACGGGGTGTCGACGCCGATCGGTGTGCCGGGTTTGGTCGGGGCGAGGTCGGAGACGCCGACGACTTTGGCGAGGATGCGGAGGCTTTGGTCGGAGAGCGTGCCGCGGTATTGCGAGCGGTTGAACGAAGCGAAAAATCCGTCCGCGGTCTGGGTGTAGCCCCAGTTCATGGGGGGATTCGTGGCGGAGGCGATCGGGAGGTAGGCGTAAGGGAGGAGTCCGACGAGGATGGCGAGTGGAAGGAAAGCGATGAGTTTCCAACGGAGCTGGAAGCGGCGGATGACGCAGGCGATGGCGACGACGGTGACGACGAGGAAGCAAAGCCGAACGGCGGCTTTGATGACGACCGGGTTGTCGGTGAAGAGTGCGAACGTGAGGTAGGCGATGAGGACGCTGACGGCTGCGGCCACGAGCAGATCCCAGATGAGATCGCGGCGGAGGAAGGCGACGATGAGGAAGGGAAGAGGGGCGAGTGAGAGGGCGAGTTGGTGGTTGCCGAAGGCGAGGCTGAGCGTGAAGAAGCAGGTGTAAATGAGGGAGTCGCTGCCCGGGCGTCGGAGCCACGCGTAGAGGCTGAGCAGATAGAGGCTGATGAGGAGGGCGTGGAGGGTGTAAACTTCGGCGATGGTGGCCTGCGTCCAGAACGAGAGGCTGAAGGCAACGGTTAGGGCGGAGGAGACCGAGAGTGCGGTGGTCAGGCGGGGGGCATTGGTCGCGAGTTCGGGATGCAGCCAGGCGGTCGACGAGCGGATGAGGAGGGCGGTTACTCCGGTCGCGAGTGCGCCGAAAATCCCGCTCAGGAGCGTGACCTCCCAAGCGGCGTTGCCGACGGGGAGGAGGGTGAAGAGCCAACCAAGGAGGGTCCAGAGGGGGTAGCCGGTCGGATGGGGGACGCCGAAACCTTGGGCAGCAACGATGAATTCTCCGGAGTCGAGGAGGGTGACGCTGGGGGCGGCGGTGAAGACGAAGACGGCTAGAGAGAGGATCGTGGCGAGAAGTGCGGCCACGGCGTCGGGACGCGTGACGAGGCGTGAGTGAGGTTGAACGACGAGTGAATGGTGGGAATTCACGGGATCACGGGGTTTTGCGGACCGCCAATCGGGGGATGAGGTGCGCGGCTTCGAGGGCAATGGCGGCGGTCATCTTCGTTTGGCCGGAGCGACGTTCGGTGAACGTGATCGGGATGTCGCGGATTTGATGACCGGTTTGCCAGAGGAGCCAGTGGAGTTCGATCTGGAATCCGTAGCCGTCGGCTCGGAGCGTTTCGAGCGGAATGGATCTGAGCGCGGACGTGCGGATGGCTTTGAATCCGCTGGTGGCGTCGGTGAGGAAAAGGCCGGTGAGGATGCGGGTGTAGCGGGTCGCGAGGGTGCTGAGGAAGAGTCGGTGGCGAGGCCAGTTGATGACGCGGGTGCCGTCGAGGTAACGGCTGCCGATGGCGGCGTGGCATCCTCCTTCGAGCGCGGCGAGGAGTCGGGGGATGTCGGCGGGATCGTGGGAATGGTCGGCGTCGATCTCGACGATGGCGTCGTGACCGTTGTCGATCGCGTGGCGGAAGCCTTCGCGGTAGGCGGAGCCGAGTCCGAGTTTGCCGGAACGGGTGAGCAGCTGGACGCGATCTCCGAAGGCGGGGTGGGCGCGAACGAGATCAGCGGTGCCGTCGGGGGAAGCGTCGTCGATCACCAGGATCTGCAGGCGCGGATCGGCGGCGAGGATTTTGGTCAGAATGGCGGTGACGTTGGCAGATTCGTTGTAGGTGGGGAGAAGGGTGAGAGGATTTTGGATTTTGGATTTTGGATTTTGGATTTGGGGTGACGGTGTCGCGGGCTGGGTGCGGAAGCGCGGCGGGGCGAAGATGAGGAAGGCGAGGGCGGCGAGCCAGCCGGTGGCGGAAGTGGCGAGAGTGAGTGGATACCAGACGGGTGGGCGGAACTGGAAAGTGAGGGATGTGTTCTCGGCGGTGACGTGGACGGCGGGGAGGGCTCCGGCGGCGCGGTGGACGGCGGCCGGTTCCTCGTCGAGTGTCGCGGTCCAGTCTGGGTGCCAGGCTTCGCTGAGAACGATCCAGGTGTCGGTGCCGGGGAGGGTGAGCTGCCGGGTGTCCGTGTTCGGGGATTCGACGGGTTGGGTGGTGAGACTCGTGGAGGTTGGCGTCGCGGATTCCAATCCGCTGACGGCGATCGTGTCTTGGTTGATGAAGGTGAGGGCGTCGGTGGTCTCGGTTAGGTCGGCGGCCGTCGGTGCGGTGGAGTCGCCGTGAAAGGCGGGATGGAGGGAGCCTTCGTTTCTAAGAATCGCAAAGTCTTCGTTCTCGTAGGTGACGGGGAGGACGTTGCGAATCCATTCCTTGTAGGTCGTGGCGATCGCTGGGTCGGTCTTATCGAGGAGGAAGTCGGTGACTCCGATCGTGCGCGAGTAGGCGAGAAGGGCGGGGGCGGAGACGCGGGAGGCGACCTGGAGCCGGGAGGCGTAGCGGGGCATCAGGTAGCGGTTGAGCGCCTCCGTCGAGAGCGGGCGGCCGGACCTGAGCGGGAGATCGAGGAGGAAGTATCGGCCGGAGATCGGGTAAACGCGGCCGGTGCCATTGGCGAGTTCGGCGGAGGCGGATTTGTAGTTTGCAAGAGCGGTGGGGGAGAGGTCGGAGCGGAAGAACCAGCGCGCGTAGATTGATTGATCGAAGGCGAGTAGGGCGAGGGCCGCTCCAGCGGCGGCGACTCGGAGGGCGGGGCGATCGATGCGGGAGAGGAGGTCGGTGACGGCGATGCCAACGCAAACGGCCCAGGCGAGGGTGGCGTTGAGAATCCAGAACGAGTCGGGGGCGCGGAGATCCTGGTAAACGGGAAGGAACTCGAGCAGGCGGAATCCGGGAACGAAGAGAAAGATCAGCGCGAGGACGGCGAAGAGAACGTGGGCGTAGCGGGTGGTGGATCGGCAAAGCCACCAGATCGCGGCGAGGGGCGCGGCGAAGAGGAGCCAGTGCACGGGGATGACGAGATCATTGAGGCGCATCGCGGAGGCAAGGAAGTCGGAGTTGCCTCCCCAAACGGTGCGGGGTCCGAAGCTGATCCAGAAGATGCTCAGGAAGACGGTGAGGAAGAGCTGGAAATTTCGGATTTCGGATTTCGGATTTCGGATGTTTGTCCAGTGGAGCGCGACGAAGGCGATGACGGTGGCGAGGCTGAGGAGGCCGAGGTAATAGCCGCCGCGGTCGATGCCGAAGATGGCGGGGAGGGAGCGGAAGAGGTTGCCGCCGCGGTCGACGAAGGACGTGGCGGTTTTTAGGGCGTATTGGGCCTGCCAGGCGTCAAAGGGCTCGAATTCGAAAACGGCCATGTGGGCGTGTTCGCGGAGGAGGGGGAGGAGGGGGAAGACGCCGAGGACGAGAACGGCGGGGAGGATCCAGGCGAGGGCGCGTAGGCAGCGGGAGCGGCTGTCGGGGCGCGTGGCGAAGAGCCAGAGCGAGAAAATTGCGAGGGGGATGACGAGGGTTGCGCCCATCTTGCTCCAAGCGAGGAGGGTAGCGGAGAAGATGGCGGAAAACAGGATCGAGTCGAAGGGGGTGCCGCGCTCGAAGACGCGGAGGAGCGACCAGAAGGCGAGCGGAACCAGCGGATAGGTGACGACAATGGTCATGTGCTCCTGCCAGCCGAGGCGGAGGAGGAGTTGGGGCGAGAGGTAGTAAACGGCGCCGATGGCGAAGGCGGTCCAGCCATTGCCCGTGAGTCGGCGACCGAGGAGAAATGCCGCTAACCCGCCCGAAGCGAGGAGGAGAAGTCCGGTGACCTTCATTCCAGCAACGGTGCCGAAGAGGAGGATGCCGGGAAGATAGACGGGGAACGCGAGTGCGAAGCTGAGAAGGGTCGCGGCGGGGTGACCGGTGAGGTAGTCGGGGAGCCAGGCGGGGATGCGTTGGTGCTCGAGGACGAGTCCGAAGAAGTAAGAAAGTTTGGCGGCGTGGCCGACGAGCTCGCCGCTGGTCTGGGGTTGATTCAGCCAGCCGACGCCGAGGATTCCCGTCGCGACCGTCAGGAAGATCGCGAAGAGGGGGAGGGGGCGCATTGCGGAAGGTTGCGTGATTGGTGAAGGGTGATTGGTGGGGAGGCTGGCGCGCGGGTGCGTATTTGGTCGGAGTGTTTTCGGCTGGCGTGCTGGGCTCGGCGAATCAATTTTCCTTGTGATCTTCGAGGAAGCGCACGTGGCGGTCGAGGCGGGGGAGGCGAATGACGAAATTCAGGCCGGTGCCGGCGGTGCTTTCGATGGCGATCTCGCCGCCGTGGGCGCGGACGATTCGCCGGACGATGAGGAGGCCGAGGCCGGTGCCGTTTTCCTTGGTAGTGTAGTAGGGCTGAAAGATGCGGCCCATGTCGTCGGTCGAGATGCCACCGCCGCTGTCGGCAAAACTGACGAGGTAGTGGGTTTCGTCAGCGGTGGTGGTGACGCGGAGGACGCCGCCGGTTTTCATCGCCTGGAAGCTGTTGCGAATGACGTTGTAGAAGGCCTGCTTGATCTGGTCGTGATCGATCTCGATGGGCGGGAGGCTTTCGTCAAAGCGCGGCTCGACGAGGATGTGGCGGTTCTCGAGTTCCGGAGCGAAAAAGGCGAGGGATTCGCGGACGAGGCTGTTGAGATCGGCGGGGCGGGTGTCGATCGGTTGGGGGCGGATGGCGCGGAGGAACTGCGAAATGATGTGGTCGAGTCGGGCGACCTCTTCGCGAGCGACGCTGAGTTTGTCTTCGAAGAAGCCGCGGACTTTGGGTGGGAGCTTGGCGGCGCGACGGGTGAGGAGCTGGAGGTGGATGGTGAGAGAGTTGAGCGGGTTGCCGATTTCGTGGGCGACGCCGGCGGCGAGCTGGGTGAGGGCGGTGAAGCGTTCCGACTCGATGGTCTCCTCGGCGGAGCGGCGGGACTCGGTGGTGTCGCGAAGGATGACGGCGTGGCCCTCGGTCGTCTGGCCGTCGTCGCCGGGAATGGGGACGACGTAGAAATTCAGAACCCGGTTTTCGGGGTAGAAGACTTCGAGGTCACGGTTGACGGTCTGGCCGGAGGCGGTGATGGCTTCGATGTCGAGGCCCTTGACGACCTCGCCGATGGATCGGCCGACGGAGGGTTCGATGTCGACGCCGAAAAACGCGGCGGCGGCGGTATTCAGGTAGATGATGCGACCGCGGGGATCGGTGACGATGAGCCCTTCGAGGAGGGAATTGAAGATGGTCTCGAGGAAGCCCTTCTCGCGGGCGAGTTCGACGAGGTAATTCTGAACGTCGGCGGGTTGGACGACGCCGAGGCGGTTGATGAGTTTGTCGAGGAAGCCGCGTTTCACGGAGAGGTGGAGCGTGGGGAGTTCGGAGTCGGGTGGGTGAGGCGGAGGTGGTGGTTATTGGTTATTGGTTTTTTGGGGGGGGTGTCGAGGGCAGGCGCAGGGATCTTCACCGACCCGCGAGATCGGCGCCGCAGACGGAGGCCGGATGGGGCCACCGGCTTCATCAAGGGGGGGAGGCCGCGGATTGAATAAGTGCCAAACTGGCAGCTAATCGCGCGCTAAGGGCGAGAGGGGCGTTTGCGGGTCCAAGCGCCGAGCGCGGCGAGCGTGGCCAAGCCGAGTAGACCGAGGGTTGTGGGTTCGGGGATGGCGGCGAAGTAGTTGGTGCCGGTGCCGGTTACGAACGAGAAGTCGTCGGTGTTTAGTGGCTCGAAGGCGTCATTAAGAAGGCGCGTAAATTGAATCGTTCCGTCGAAGTCGCCTTCGAGCGTGCCGCCGACAAATTGCCCGCCGGTGCTGCGGGTGATCTGCGCCGTGAGGCTTTGCTCGGCGTAGATTCCGGCAATTTCGTTCAACGCCAGGCTCAGATAGGCGATGCGAGCTTCACCCCCGGTGGTGACCGAATTGACACCGCCGGGGAAATCGCCGCTGGAGTCGGACCGAATGCTGGCTGCCAACGCGAGGCTGGAGCGGTCGAACGTCGAGTCGGGATCGCCAAGGTCGTACTGACCAAAATCGATCCCGGATCGGACTGCGAAGGTGCCATTGCTTCCTTCCGCTTGGCTGACCTGACCGCTGCCGGAGAGTCGAATTTGGACTTCCAGGCGAACGGAGTTGCCGGTCATCGCCGGGTCGTTCGGGACGATCTGGAGAGTGTCGTTGAATCGGCCGTTCGCGGAGGCGCGCCCTAGAAAATCGAGTCCGTTGCCGAATTCGTTGCGGTTCTTCTCGAAATAAACGCTTTGGCTCAGAAATCCGGTGTTTGCGAGCGCCGAAGCTCTGACGGTCACGGTATTCGGTGGCGTTTGAGAATCCTGCTGGAAGACGTCGACTGAAGCGGTGGTCGTTCCGATATCTTCGGCGTCGGCTGACGCTTGGCGATTGGCTGATTCAGCTAGAACCCACGTGTCGGTCGCGCTCCTGACCATCGATGACGAGGCCACGAGAATCGTGAGAATGAGGGCAGGCGAAGAGTACGGTCGGATTCTCATGCGGGGGAACATGTTTAAGGAGTGCTTGCAAAGTCAAAGGTTTTGCAAGAGTCGGCTTCTCAGGCGCCGGTTGTCGCGCGGAGATGGCGTGCTGTAGAAAGCGCGGATGAGATGGATGTCTTCGAAACCGTCACGGGTTCTAGCGAATGTCGGCTTATTTTTCGTCGGCACTTCGGTCGCGGCTCAGGAGATTCCGGACTTGAGGGGCACGTGGACGGGGACGAAGTTGAAGCTGAAGCTCGGGAACAGCGATCCGCAGGGGCACGATCCGAAGGAGCACGCTGATAAGCCGGAGGAGGTTAGGGTGACGCCGGTGAACTTCACGCTGACAATCGACTTTCAGGAAGGGCGACTTTTCAGTGGGACCTACGCGTCTTCATTCAACTCGGAAACGATCGTGGGCGCGATCACAACGGGTTAAGGATCTCTACGTGACGGACTCGGACAGCAGCTTTTTCGGGAAGAGGCTCGAGAATGGGACGATCGAATGGGTGTGGACGGAGGTGGCGACTCCGGTCCCCGGAGTTGGATACGCGATCTCCACGACGCAAGCCGCTGAGGAGTGAGTGGTGACTGGTAGAGAAGCGTGATGTCCTATTTCAGAAGCGCCTGGGTGGCCTTCTTGAAGGCTTCGTAGGGAAGGGCGCCTTCGACGTACGAAGCAATTCTGCCATCGGGGCTGATGAAGAACGTCGTCGGAAAGACCTGGCCGGCTCCGTAGGCCTCGAGGACTTTGCCGTCGCCGAGGGCGATTGGGTAATTGATCTCGTTGCGGTCAACGAACGTGCCGAGACCGCTCGGGTCGTTCTCGATCGCGATGCCGATGACTTGAAGATTCTGATCGGCAAATTCTTTTTGAAGCTCCACGAGGGTGGGAATCTCTTCACGGCAGGGTGGGCACCACGTTCCCCAGAAATTGAGAACGATCGTCTTTCCGGCAAATTCGTCGCTGGAGATTTTCGTCCCTTCGACCGAGGTGAGTTCCCAGGACGGCGCGGCGGTTTTCGCGGTTGGCAGGTCGGCCGCGACGGACGTCGGGATCAGGCCGGGGAGGGGGGCGCAGCTCCGGGTTGCGTCCGAGTGCAGGAGCGCGTAAATCGGAAAGCCGGCCACGATGGCGATCGGAAACCAGTGGCGGCGAAGTGATGAGCGGCGCTTCATGGGCGGCGCAAACTACGCTGATTTCGATCGTTTTGCCACTGGACGTGGTGGATTTGACCCCGGACGCCGGACCTCGAGATAGAAAATGGCCGTCGCCCCTCGCGGGGTCGACGGCCGAAGATTTCCAGCGATCCAGCTTCGCTCGGGTCGCGGATCAATCGTAGTCGATCTCGGTCGTCGTGGTGGTCGATGATCCGTAGTAGCCGGCGCCGTCGACGGCGGTCGTCTCACTGGTGGTGTAGCTGACTTCATCGTCCTCGAAGTCATCGTCGTAGTCGTCATCGACGGTCACGCAGGCCGGGAAAAGGGCGAGGCTGCCGAAAGCGAAGGCGATGGCGGCGACGCGGAGAGTGAGCGGGTTGGTGTATTTCATGATGTTTTGGTTTGGTCAGAGAATGTTTCGGGTCTCGGGCGTCGGGCGGCTCCCCCGTTTTTGCTCGAAGAAAATGGACATGGACGGGGAATCTTTTTTTTGGATGATGGCGTATCCTTTCCGCAGCCCGCATGACGACCGCCACGACCGATAAGCCCGCCCCGAAAACCTGCCAGGCCGACGAAATTCCGGCTGATTTGCTTTCGGAGATGGATGAGATGATCACCCATTACCCGATCTCGAAGCGGAGCGCGTCGCTGCCGCTGCTGCATCTTTGGCAGAATCACTTCGGATTTGTTGATGACACGGGGATCGAGTGGATTGCGGCGAAATTGGAGTTGGAGCCAGTGAACATCGTGGAATTGGTGACGTTCTATCCGTGGTTCCGGCGTGAGGCGGCGGGGAAGACGATCATACGCGTGTGCCGGACGCTGGCTTGCGCGATGGCGGGGTCCTACGAGCTGCGGGAGAAATTTTGTGGGGCGACGGGGATCGATCCGGCGGCAGAACACCACGGGTTCGGACACGCGCCGCCGACGAGTGCGAACGGAGATTTCAGCATCGAATTTGCCGAATGTCTGGCGAGTTGCGGGACCGCTCCGGTTTGTCTCATCAACGACGATTTGCACGAGAACGTTTCGTTGGGTGACGTCGAGAAGATCGTGAAGGATTACGCCACAGCTTGATTTAGAAAATGGTCTCACTTATTCCGCAACCCCACCCGAAGGAACGCCGGATCATTTTCGGCAACATCAGCCAGCCGAACTGGTCGCCGGACCTTGATACCTATCTGGCGAACGACGGCTACGAGGCGCTCAAGAAGGCGCTAGCCATGGCACCGGAAGAGGTCACGAATCTGGTCAAGGCGGCGAACCTGCGCGGTCGCGGTGGGGCGGGCTTTCCGTGCGGGGTGAAGTGGAGCTTCATTAAGCGCGACGACGGGAAACCACATTACATCGTGGTGAACGGCGACGAGTCGGAGCCGGGGACATTCAAGGACCGCTACATTCTGCACAACGACCCGCATCAGTTGATCGAGGGGCTGCTGATCGCGGCGTGGGCGAACAACGTGAACCTCGCCTACATCTACATCCGGTGCGAGTTTCCGCACGCGGCCAAGATCGTCTGGAACGCCATCAAGGAGGCCAAGGAGAAGGGATTCGTCGGAAAGAATATCTGCGACAGCGGCTTCGACTGCGACATCTTCGTTCACCAGGGAGCGGCGGCCTACATCTGCGGCGAAGAGACGAGTCTGCTGGAGTCGCTCGAGGGCAAGCGACCGTATCCGCGGATCAAGCCCCCGTATTTTCCGGCGGTGTTGGGTCTCTACATGAAGCCGACGATCGTGAATAACGTGGAGACGCTTTGCCACGTGAAGCACATCGTGAACCTGGGTGCGGAGGAGTATTCCAAAATGGGGACGCCGGGTGACGGTGGCACGCGGACGATGTGCGTGAGCGGTGACGTGATGAAGCCGGGCTACTACGAGCTCCCGTGCGGGGCGGTGACGCTGGGGGAGTTAATCAACGACATCTGTGGTGGGATGAAGCCAGGCCGAAAGGTGAAGGCTGTGATTCCCGGCGGAAGCTCGGCGAAGGTGCTGCGGGCCGACGAGGTTTACAAGGTGAAGGAGAAGGGGAAGGACGGCGAAATGATCGAAAAAGAGGTCAAGATGCTCGACATCGTGATGGACGCTTCGAGTCTGCAAGCGGTCGGGACGATGGTGGGCAGCGGCGGCGTGATGGTGCTCGACGATTCGCGGAGCATGGTGTGGGCACTCAACAATTTGAACCAATTCTACGCGCACGAGAGCTGCGGTCAGTGCACGCCGTGTCGTGAGGGCAGTCTGTGGATGTCGAAGATGACAACGCGAATGCTGGCGGGCGGCGGAACGTCGCAAGACCCGAAGACGCTGTTGAGCGTGGCGGACAACATCGCGGGGAGGACGATTTGTGCGTTCGGTGAGGCGTGCGCGTGGCCGACGCAGAGCTTTTTGGCGAAGTTTCCGGAAGAATTTGCGGAAGCGGGACGTTAAAGACGTTAGGACCGGTGAGTTGAGCGTTTGGGGGCGGGGAGCGTTGACGTCGTCGGAAGTGGCGGCTGCGCCGCCTTTCACTCCCTGGCGTCGGTGCTGCGGTGCGTGCAACGCTGATGCTTGCGTCGACGTTTTCTGACTTCTACATTTTCGCCCATGCCGACTTACGTTTACGAGACGACCGACGGGAAGGCGGTGCGCCGTTTTGAAGTGAAACAAAGCATGCGCGACGACGCGCTGCGGTTCGATCCGGAGTCCGGGCGGCCGGTGCGGAGGGTGATCTCGGGCGGGTATGGCTACCTTGAGAAGGGGAAAAAGACGGAGTCAGCGGCCGCGGCGGGGAGCTGCGGGTCGGGCTGCGGATGCTGCTGATGATGCCGTTGTTAGTAGAGAGTCATTAGTTGAGAGCGATTCGGACTTCCCGGCTTCGCCTCGATTTCACAAGGAGCGGCGTTCGACTCTCAACCCTGAGGTCTCAACTTTAGACTAACCCGATGACGACCAAGCGGGCTCAGCTGGGAATTATTTTCCTGACGATCTTCATCGATATGGTGGGGTTCGGGATCGTGATTCCGGTGTTGCCGCGTTACGCGGAGCACTACGACGCAACGCCGGTGCAGAACGGGTTACTGATCGCGGCGTTTTCGTTCGCTCAGTTTTTTGCGGCGCCGATCTGGGGGATGATTTCGGATCGCGTCGGGCGGAAGCCGGTGTTGTTCGTCAGCATTCTCGGGACGGCTGGTGGGTTCATGTTGATGGGCTTCGCGACGACGCTGTGGATGTTGTTTGCGGCGCGGTTGATCGACGGATTTGCCGGTGGGAACATCGGGACGGCCCAGGCTTACGTGGCGGACATCACGACGAAGGAAGAGCGCTCGAAGGCAATGGGGTTGATCGGGGCGGCGTTTGGTTTAGGTTTCGTCTTTGGACCGGCCATCGGGGGAATTCTCAGCGCGACTTTCTCCTACGAGGCGCCGATGTTTTTCGCGGCGGGGTTGGCGTTTTTGAATGCATTTTTGGTGCTGACGATTTTACCGGAGACTCTGCCGAAAGAGCGAAGGGGGGCGGAGAAGCGGGAGTCAATTTTCGCGGTGTTTAACCACAGCGACCGCCGGACTTACTCGCTGGTGACGGCAACATACTTCTGTCTGATCACGGGCTTTTCGATGATGACGTTCGTTTTCGCGTTGTTCCTTTTCCACAAGTTCGGGATGAACGAACTGCACACCGGGAACATTCTGGCGGTGATGGGATTGGTGGGCGTGGTGATCCAGGGTGGGCTGATTGGGCGTCTGGTGAAGCGGTTTGGTGAGGCGCGGCTGGCGACGGCAGGAGCGGTGGTGCTTTGCGGTGGGTTGCTGGCATTGCCCATGGCAGCGGGGCTGACGAGTCTCATAATCTTTAGCGTCGGCGTTGCGATTGGAAACAGCTTGCTGATGCCCACGCTGACCGGCTTGGGCTCGAGGAGCGTGGATCAAGATTGGCAGGGGAGAGGCTTGGGACTGATGCAATCCGCGGGGAGTGCTGCGCGGTGGGTGGGTCCGGCCATTGCTGGTTGGCTGTTGAGTTTCGACGTGGGTCGCGGGCGGGAAGCTTACGCGCAGACGCCGCTGTGGGCGGGCGCAGCTTTGGTCGGGGTGGGAATTCTGCTCACGCTGGCGCTGCCGCGATCCCGGGGTGCGCTGGTCGGCGGCGAAGAACCGAAAGAAGCGTGAGCGGGGGTCGGGTGAGCGGGCGGAGCGAGGTCGACTCGGTCATCTTCGACGTCGGAAATGTTCTGCTGCGGTTCGACTACCTGATCGCGGCGAGACGTCTGGCGGACGAAGGTGGATTGGACGAACTGCCAGCGGCGGGGCCGATCGCGGCGGCAAAGGCGGAGTTGGAAGGTGGCAGGATCGACCGGGTGGAGTTTCTGAGAATTGCGCGGTCGGCTTTTCAGCACAGCGGCACGGACGAAAGTTTTTTAAAGGTCTGGCGGGATATCTTTACGGAGAATTTGCCCATGACCAGATTTGCCACGGAACTGAGTGAGCGGGGCGTTCCGACGTATTTGCTGTCGAACATATCGTGCATTCACGTCGACCACATTTTGCGGACTTATCCGGTGTTCGGAACCGTTCGAGACGCGGTGTATTCCTACCAGGTCGGTGCGCTCAAGCCCGAGGGAGAGATTCACGAGCGAGCGATCTGCCAGTTCGGGATCAATCCGGGTCGTGCGGTGTTCGTCGATGATCTGGCTGAAAATATCGCGGCGGCGGAGGCGGCTGGATTGCGGGGATTGGTTTACGACTGGCGCAACCACGAACCTGCCGAGCGGACGATCCGAGGGATGCTCGGGATCGCCGGATCTTGATCGTGGCACTTTCGTTGGCACTTTGGCCGGTGACCTGGCTTCCACGACGCACAAAGGCGAGGTTCGTTACGAACCTCGCCTCCGCGGATTGAAATTTGAATTGGGTCTCGGCCTAAAAAAGTCCGAGGAGCTTAAGAATGACGACGATGACGACGATGACTCCGATGATGTAGAATATGCTGTGCATGTGGTGTTGGTTTCGGAGGAGACAAACGTTCTGCGTGTATGTTGACCAGACTTTTTGCGTGGGGCGGGTGATTATTTAAACTGCTCCGGTGAAAACGTTTCCGTTGCTCGCAAGATTCTTGCTGGGTGCGTTCGGGAAACGGCGTTAGGCTTCACTGGTATGCAGAACACCGGAAATCTGTGGGAGCAGCTTTGCCGTGATCTCGAACGGCGGCAGGCCGAGGAGTCGATCGAACAACGCGGGACTGCGGCGCGGAATTTCGAGCAAGCTGCCGTGCAGGTCTTTCAGGGGAGGCCGCAGCGACTGCAGGATGCCCTGGAAATCACGGGGGACATTCATCAGGCCAACGGGACGATGGACGACGCAATTCGGTGCTTCGGAGAGGCGATGAAGATCGCGAGGGGCGCGCGGAACCACGCGGTGGTCGCGCGGATTGCGACGAAGCTCGCCACGGTGTCGGAGGGTCGGGTCGACCGGGAGACGACGGTGCGGTTTTACCGGTTGGCGATCGAGTCGATGGAGAGTGCGCAGGATCGGTCGCAGATTCCGGCAATGCTGAGCAACCTTGGTTCACTGCAGAAGGCGGCCGGCGAGATGGTGGCGGCCGAGCACTCTTATCGTCAGGCCCTCAAGGAGGCTCAGAGCCTCCACGGCTCACGTCACCCGGAGGTCGCGGTGCTCGCTAACAATCTAGGTGTGGCGCTGACGGAGCAGCGAAAATTCGATCAGGCCGAAGATTTTCACCTGATGGCACTGGCGATCCGGGAAGAAAATTTTGGTGGGCGGCACCCGGAGGTCGCTCAGTCGATGTCGAATCTGGCGGCGGTGTATAACGCGCGTAAACGATACAAGCAGGCGGAGAGTTACTACCGCGCGGCGATGGACACTCTGGCGAGCTTCCGGGGGCCGGACGATCCGGAGATGGTCGCGATACGCGAGCAGTATGAGGATCTTCCGCAGGTGAGAGTTCGTAATCTTTCCAAGACGAGGCGGTTGTGAGGGATACGCCGACGGGCACGTAGAGCGATGGGAGGAGCGATTCGGGCAGTCGGCATCATCGCGGGAGCCATCGTCTCACTACTGGCGGGGTGCGGTGAACGGCCGGACGAGAGTGGCGAAACGACGTTGTCCGTATTGATGGAGCCGGACGGGCGGGGGGCGTGGCGCGAGTTGTTCGATCGGTTTGAGAGGGCGAATCCGGGGATCCGGGTCAACCTGGTCGAGGGCCCGGCGGCAACGGATGCCCGGGAGGATCTCTACGTGAACTCGTTGTTGGCGGGGAGTCACGACTACGATCTGGTGTACGCGGACGTGATCTGGGTGCCGAAGTTTGCTGCGGCGGGCTGGCTGGAGGATCTGACGGATCGGTGGGACGAGTGGGATGACTTCGTTCCCGCGAGCATCGCGGGGGCGACGGT
This sequence comes from uncultured Verrucomicrobiae bacterium, assembly GCA_963749035.1. Taxonomy (GTDB): domain Bacteria; phylum Verrucomicrobiota; class Verrucomicrobiia; order Chthoniobacterales; family JAATET01; genus CAVVKW01. Next base: position 961,062 of record CAVVKW010000004.1, on the reverse strand, counting down.
GGACGGGCGGATCTACCGGGTGCCAACTCAGTTGAACGGTGGGCTGCTTTACTACCGGAAGGATTTGCTGGAGGCGGCAGGGCGTGGAGTGCCGAAGACCTTCGCCGAGCTGCGAGAAGTCTCGAAGCAATTGCGGGGTGATGGGCGGTGGGGATACGTGTGGCAGGGGAAGCAATACGAAGGACTGGTCTGTAACTATTTGGAAATTTTGAAGGGGTATGGCGGGACGTGGATCGACGCGGAGACGGGCCGGATCGGGTTGGCGGAGTCGGCGGCGGTGGAGGCGTTGACATTTTTAAGCGACGCGGTCGGGACAATCTCGCCGCCGGGGGTGACGACCTACGCCGAGGAAGACAGTCGGATGGTGTTTCAGGGGGGCGGTGCGGTGTTCCTGCGAAATTGGCCGTACGTTTACAAGTCGCTGGCGGCGGATGAGTCGCCGCTGCTGAAGCGGGTGGGGATCGCGCCGATGCCCGCGAATCCGGCGGGCGAGTCCGCCGCGACTTTGGGCGGCGCGGGGTTTTGCATCGTCAGGGGGACGTCGTCGAGAGACGCGGCCTGGAAGCTAATTGAGTTTGTGAGTTCGCCGGAATCGGTAGGATTCATGAACGACCGGATCGGCTTGCAGCCGGCGCGGCGGAGTTTTTACGAAGAGTCGAAGGATCCGATGCAGGCGGAACTTTACGACGTGCTTCGGCGGACGACTCCGCGGCCAAGCATCCCACAATACGCGCAGGCGTCGGACATTCTGCAACGACATCTGAGCGCGGCGATCACCGGTCAGGCCGAACCGGCGGAGGCTCTGCGGGCGGCGGCGAGGGAGACGGCATTGCTGACGGGCGGGGAGGTTGCGGAATGAGGGTCTCACGCGAAGACGCGAAAGCGCGCCGAAGTGAATTCCTGTTTCGTTGGGCATGAATCGGGGAATGGCGGATCGCGAGAAGTGGGTGGCCTGGGGGATGCTGGTGCCGGCGTTGGTGTTGGTGGGGGTGGTGGCGGTGTATCCGGTGCTGCGGACGATCGGCCTGAGCTTCTTTACGCAAAACCTCGCGACGGAGCTGCGGCCGGAATTTTCCGGTCTACTGAATTATCAGCGGTTGGCGGTGGACGCTCACTTCTGGGAGACTGTCGGGCGGACGTTGGTATTTACGGGGTTGGCAGTCGGGACCGAATTGGTTCTCGGGTTGGCGGCGGCGCTGGTCGTTCATCATTCACCGATCGGGCGGGGTTTGGCGCGAACGGCGGCGTTGGTGCCTTGGGTGCTGCCGACGTCGGCGCTGGCTTTGGGGTGGATCTGGATCTTCAACGACCAGTTTGGGGTGGTGAACGACCTGCTGCGGGGGGCGGGGTTGATCGAGAGCCCGGTGGTGTGGCTGGGTGAGCCCGGGTCGGCGTTTACCGCGCTGGTGTTGGCGGACGTGTGGAAGACGACGCCGTTCATCACGATCTTGCTGCTGGCGGGCTTGCAAACGATTCCGGGGCAGCTTTATGAGGCGGCGGCGATCGACGGCGCGAATCGCTGGCAGCAGTTTTGCCGGGTGACGTTACCGTTGCTCAGGCCAACGATCTTCGTTGCGGTGTTGTTCCGGGCGCTGCAGTCGTTCGGGATTTTCGACCTGGTTTACGTGATGACCGGAGGCGGGCCAGGCGGGGCGACGGAGACGGTCGCGCTCTACACCTACCGGAACTTCATGCGGTATTTGGATTTCGGTTACGGATCGGCGTTGTTGGTGGTGGGCGCGGCGGTGATGGCGGTGATGACGGTGGCGATCTGGTGGCTGCTCGGGCGGGAGGAGCGGTGAGGTTGAAAGGATGAGGACGCGAATCTTTTGGGGCGGGGTGGCACTAATTGGGTTGCTGGGGTGGTGTTTGGGCCCGCTCTGGTGGCAGGTCGTGACCTCGTTCAAGACGAACGCGGAGATTACGCAGCTGCCGGTGACGTATTGGCCGGGGGACTGGACACTGACGCATTACGTGGAGCTCTTCGCGCGGCGGCCGTTTGCGAGGTTCCTTTGGAACAGCTTTTTCATCAGCGCGTGCGCGACGGTGCTGTGTCTGGCGGTGAGTGTTCCGGCGGCGTATTCGTTCGCGAGGCTGCGGCCACGGGGCGGCGGGGCGGTCGTTGGGTTGTTGGTGGCGGTGTCGTTCTTTCCGATGATCGCGTTTTTCTTCCCGTTGTATGAAGTGGTTCGTTGGTTGGGTCTAACGAACCACCCGCTTTCGCTGATCGTGCCCTACGCGGCGTTCAATCTGCCGATCGGGATTTTGTTTTTGACCGCGTTCTTCCGGACGATTCCGCGCGAGATTGACGAGGCGGGAATCATCGATGGGTTGGGGCGTTTTCGGACGTTGTGGTATTTGATTCTGCCCTTGTCGGGACCGGGATTGGTGACGGCTGGATTGCTGGTATTCATCGCGGCGTGGAATGAGTTCCTGCTCGCGCTGACGTTTCTGCCGCGGGCGGAGGCGCAGACGATTACGGTGGCGATCGCGGGGTTGAGCGGTGGGAGTTTGTTCGAGTTGCCGTGGGGGATGATCGCGGCGGCGATCGTGGTGAGCGTGGCGCCGTTGCTGGTGCTGGTGGCGGTGTTTCAGCGGCGGATCGTCGAGGGACTGACGACGGGGACGACAGCCAATTAGTTGGGGGCAGGCGGGGCCGCATCAGGATTGCCGTTCTTCGGCGGGACGGATTAGGTAGAGGGGTGGTAAATCGTAGGCGTTCATGGCGTTGGCTCACGACGTCGGTGAAGTTGTTCGCCGCACTGGTGTTGATCGCGGTCCCGGCGGCGCTAGTTTACCTGCAGTTTTTCGGGCTCGACGCGCGGCTGCGGGAGCGAGTCGCGGCGGCACTGAGCGGCCCGGCGGCCCGGGTGGAGATCGGTCGGTTGCGGTTCTCGGTTTTCGACGGGTTGCTGGCTGAGGGCGTGAAAGTTTTCCGTCCCGGCCCCGGCGACGAACTGATCGCAAAGGTGGACGAGGTCGCGTTGGCTCTGAATCTGGCGAGTTTGGTCGGGCGAAGGGTCGAGGTCGACGCGGTAAGGGTGGAGAACGGTGAGGCGGCAATCCCGTTCGCGGAGGACGGGCGAGAGCCGGATGTCGTGCGGGTGGCCGGGATCGCGGCGGACGTCAAGCTGCTGCCGGGTCAGGTGTTCATCACCAGCCTGGAGGCGCGGTTGGGGGACGTCCGGATCGCGTTGCGCGGGCGTTTGTTGAATCCGGAGAAGCTGGAATTACCGGAGCCGGAGGGGGACCATGATCCGGAGGCGGTGGCGCGGTCGGTGCGGCGGGCACTGGCCATTTTCGAAGAGATTCGGTTCGAGGGTTCGCCGCAGATCGAGGCGGAGGTCTCGGGTAATCTGGCGGATCTGGCGACGCTGCGGGCGGAGCAGGTGAAGGTGCGTCTGGGTGCGGTGAAGTTTCGGGACTTCGAGTTCGATGACGTTTCGGCGGATGGTGAATACGCGGAAGGTGGGGTGCGGATCTCGAACGTGGATGTCAGCGGGCCGTCGGCAAATCTGAAGGGGTCGGGGACGTGGCTGGCGGAAGCGGAGAGTGGTTCGATGACGGTGAGTGGGTCCGTCGCGCCGGAGCCGATCCTGGCGTTGGTTGATGCTTCCGGGGCGACGACCGGCTTGGTGTTTGGCGGTGAACCGAAATTGGGTGCGCGGGTGGAGCTGAAGCGGAGGGATGGTCGGTTGGCGTGGAAGGCGGTCGGGCGGGCGGAGAGCGGGGCGCTGGAGTTTAAGGAGATCGAGGTGAGTAACGTCACGGGGAGTTTCTCGGCCGACGGAGTGAGGTTCTTCGTTCAGGACCTCGTGGTGGGGGTCGGCTCGGGAACGATTGCCGCAGACGTGATGGGTGGTCCGGGTGGGTTTCAAGTGCGGGGGGACTTGGACGTTGATCCGCTGGAGCTGATGCCGGTATTGGGTCCGAAGGAGCGGGAGATTTTGGGGAGAATGGAGTTCGCTGAGAACGCGGTGGTCGAGATCACGTTGAGCGGGCCGGAATTGAAATTCAAGAGCATGACCGGCGACGGGACGCTGCGCCTGGGGAAGACGGCGATGCGGGGGGTGTGGATCGATTCGGCGGAGGCCCGGCTCGTGCTGGCCGACCGGGCGGTTCGCTACGACGATTTCGTCGTTCGGAAGGACGGCGGGGTCGGGACGGGGACGTTCACCTACGATTTCGGGAAGCAGGAGGTTCGGTTGGACGGGATTGAGTCGAAGGGGTTGGACGCGCCGGCGGTGCTGATGTGGGTGAACCCAAAGATCTCCGAAACGGTGGCAACTTACCGATTCAACCGACCTCCGGACGTCCGGCTGGACGGCGTGATCAAAATGGGAGATCCGGGGGGGAACGATTTGCGGATCGAGGTGGACGCGCCCGGGGGGATGTCCTACACGCTGCTGAAACGGGACTTGGAGTTTGGCCCGACGCAGGGGCGGGTGCGGGTAGCGGGGCGGCAACTGACGGCGAACGTCGAAAAGACAACGCTATACGGTGGAGCTGCGAAGATCGACGCGTCCGTGTCGATCGATCGGGAAGACCCGAGTTTCTCGGTGGCGATCGCGTTGGACGACGTGGATTTTGCGAAGCTGACGGATCTGTATTTCGGTTACGATCGGTCGAAGGGGAAGCTGAGCGGGGACTATCGTTTTGACGCGAGTCTGCGGAATCCGTCGATGATGGTGGGGCGCGGACGAATCCGGGTCGACAATGGTCACGTGCTGGAGATTCCGTTGTTCGGCCCGTTATCGAAGGTGTTGGATTCGATTATTCCGGGGGCGGGTCACGAGAATGCGCGTCTCGCGACGGCGGATTTCACGGTTGGGCGAGAGAGGTTGAGAACGGAGAATTTGGAGATCAAGGGGGAGGGCTTTGAAATGGCGGGCGAGGGGAGCGTGGGATTCCCGAGCGGGCAACTGGATCTGTCGATGAGGATCAACGCGCGGGGGATTCCCGGGATCGTGTTGTTGCCGGTGAGCAAACTCTTCGAGTATCAATCCAACGGCACGGTGTCGGATCCGCGGTGGAAACCAAAACTCGTGCCGAAGGAGTTCTGGCAGGTGTTGGGAATGGAGGGGGAAGCGGAGCAGCGAACGGATTCGGAGGGTGTGGGGGAGGAGCCGGCTAAAGCGGCGGGGACAAACTTCGTTCCGGGACGGGCGCGCGGGGGTGGTCGGAAGCGGTGAAGCACTGACTTTCCGGGAGAACGGCGTTCGCGTGGAGGTGCGAGGATCGAATTACGATTCTGGGCTTCGTTGCGGGTTCGATCAACGGAGCTCCGTCGACACGAAGGGGCTGACTTCGGCGAGCGTGGTGGGGCCGATCCCGCTGACGCGTTGAAGGTCTTCGGTCGTCTTGTAGGGTCGGCTTTCGATGATGCGGAAGGCCATGGCTTCGCCGATGCCGGGGAGACCCATCAGCTCGTCGCGTGAGGCGGTGTTGACGTCGACGCGCTCGTCGGGAGCGAGTGGACGGTTGCCGAGAGCCAGAGCGAGTTCGGCGTCTTCGGCGCGTTCCAGCTCGCGTTCTTCCGGAAGCCGATCCCAGTCGGTGAGAGCCCAGGCACCGGCACCACTGCGGGCGGCGGTGAGTTCGAGGTCGTCGAGGCGGGATTCGTATTCTACCTTGGAGATGCCAGTCGATGCTTGGCGGCCAACGCCGAACGCGCGAGCGAGTCCGTTGCGGACGAGGAGGGTGGCAAGATCGTCACCGGTGCTGGTCGTGACGAAGGAGTAATAGCGTTTAAACCGGGTGCTTCCGCGTCCGTCGGCCCAAGCGGTGTGAACGGTGAATGGCTTCTCGAGGAGGTCGCGGATGAAGAGAGCACCCTTTTCGCCGAGGTCTTTGGCGGACTGGATGTCCTGAATGCCGAAGTAACGGCGCTGACTGCGGAGGCGCCGAGCGTCGCTTTCGTCGGTGACGTGCCACTCGAAGCAGTCGGCTCCGTAGAGGCGGATCGTGATTTCCTGACCGGCGGGGGTGACGATCGGAAAGCTATCACCGTCGGACCAATCGGTGATCTTCAAGGTGCAGCCGGGGATGGCGGTGAGGCCGGTCGTTGGATCTTTGGTTCCTTCGTCCGTCGCGGGAGTTGCCGCTCGAAGTGGAGCGGCGAAAGCCAGAAGTGCGATGAGTAGAAAAGAGCGTCGGAACATCGGGGTGAGCGGTGTGGCGGAGTTTACGGGGTCGGTCAAATGGGGTCAGTCTGCGGCGCCGACGGATGTGGGCGGGACGGATCGGGTGGATGATTGCTGGTTCGTGACGAGTCGATGTCGACGACCTGCTGGTCCGAGCGGGTGCGGGGTCGACCTGGGCGGGGGGGGCTGGTAGATTTCGCGGGAGTCGTGAATCGGTTGTTGGTTGAAATTGGGCGGAGTCAGCGGGTGGCGATCGTTCATGAATTGAAGCGGTCGCAGGGGCTGCCGGTGAAGGAATTGGCGGCGCGGCTCGGGATGAGCTACATGGGGATCAAGCAGCATTGCCAGGATCTGGCGAAGGATGGCTACGTGGATACGTGGCGGAACCCGAAGCCGGTGGGGCGACCGGAAATGGTTTATCGGCTGACGCGGAAGGCGGAAGAATTGTTTCCCACGGAATCGAACGCGATGGCGATTGATTTTCTGGCAACGGCGAAGCAGCTCTTTGGTCCGACGGCGTCGGGGAAGATCCTCATGATTTATTTCCGGCGGAAGACCGAGGGTTATTTCGAGAAGGTGAAGGGGGAGGACGTGGCGACGCGGGCGAAGTGGTTCGCGCGCGTGCGGGAGCGCGAGGGCTGCATGGCGACGCTGGAAAGCACCGAGCGGCAGTTGGTGATTGTCGAGCGGCACAGTCCGATTGCGAGTCTGTTGGAACAATATCCGGAGACCGCGAAATTGGAGCGCGATCTCGTGGAAAAGGTGATCGGGGTGCCGGTCAAGCGGGAGACGCGGACGGCGGGGGCACTCTATGAGTGCCGGTTCGTGATCGGCTGAACGGTTCGCTGAGATCTTTGGATTCTCACGCGAAGGCGCGAAGGCGCGAAGAGTTCGGAATACGAGGTCTCACGCAGAGGCGCGGAGGCGCAGACGTGAGGAGTTCTGAGAGGGACGCCCTTTGGCGGGAGCTTGGGTTCCTATTCCTTGAAGTAGGTGGGCGGTGCCTCACGGACGGGGGCGGCGTGCGCGTCGTCGTGGTGGTCGTCGTCGTGTTTGTCGCCGTAGCCCTTGACGATGACGTCCGCGCGCTGCATTTCGCAGGCGGGAGTGCCGATAAGGACGGTGAAGAGGCCGGCGAGCGTGAGGATTTGACGGGCGATTTTCATTCTTCGAGAATTTCAAGACCGACCCGGAGGCCGTTTTTTTGGCCGGAGGTGCGGAGGAGCGTCCGCAGTGCCTGGATGGTGTGACCGCCTTTACCGACCACGGTGCGGATGTCGGTCTGGCGCATGGCAAGGAAGAAGGTGACCTTGCCTTCCTCCTCCTGCTTGGTGATGACGACGTCCGCCGGATACTCCACGAGCTGAGCGAGGACGTATTTCAGGAATTCTTCCATCGGGGACGTCGGCGTGGACGGGAGCGGGATCTGGGTCCTGTGAACGCCAGACAGCGAGGTCACCGAAGCCTTAGGCGGCGACTTCTTCCTGCTTGCGGGCTTTGCTGATGATGTTGCTGACCGTCTGCGAGGGACGGGCACCCACGCTGGTCCAATAATCGGCACGGTCGAGAGCGATCTTGTAATTGTCGCCTTCCGTCTTGGGATCGTAGGTGCCGATGATTTCGATGAAGCGTCCGTCACGGGGCTTGCGTTGGTCGGCGACGACGATTTTGTAGAAGGGGTGATTGCGAGCGCCTTCGCGCTTAAGTCGGATGACTACCATGATGGTGAGTTTGGAGTTGTGAGTTCGGAGTTGAGAGCTTTTAGCGAGGCAGGCCAGGGAGGCCGCCGGATTTTTGAGCTTGGGCGAGCATCTTTTTCATGCCGCTGCCGCTCATTTTTTTCATCATCTTCCTCATCTGGCCGAAGCGTTGGAGGAGGGTGTTGACCTCGGTGACGGTGGTGCCGCTGCCACGGGCGACCCGTTGTCGGCGGCGAGCGTTGAGGATATCAGGCTTGGCGCGTTCCTTGGGAGTCATGGAGAGAATGATCGCCTCCACCCGTTTCATTTGGCCCTCGTCAATCGAGGAATCCTTGAGATTACTCATGCCGGGGATCATGCCAAGGAGATTTTCCAGGGGTCCCATGCGTTTGAGCATCTTGAATTGCTGGAGGAAATCCTCGAGGTCGAAGGAGGCGGTCCGCATCTTCCGCTCGAGGCGGGCGGCGTCTTCCTCGGTGATGGCGCTGGCAGCCTTCTCGACGAGCGAGACGACGTCGCCCATGCCGAGAATGCGGCTGGCGAGGCGGTCGGGGTGAAAGGGTTCGAATTGATCGAGCTTCTCGCCGAGGCCGGCGAACTTGATCGGGCGTTTGGTGACTTCGCGGAGCGAGAGCGCGGCGCCACCGCGGGCGTCGCCGTCGAGTTTGGTGAGAATGATGCCGGTGAGACCGAGCGCGCCGTGAAAGTGTTCGGCGACGGAGACGGCTTGCTGGCCGGTGGCGGCGTCGCAGACGAGGAGGACTTCCTGCGGATCGAGAAATTCCTTGAGCGCTTTGATTTCGGCGATGAGGGGTTCGTCGATTTCCTGGCGGCCGGCGGTGTCGAAAATCTGGACGTCACCCCCATTTTCGTCGGCCCACTTCAGGGCGCGTTTCGAGACGGCGACGACGTCTTTTTCGTTGGGGTCCGGAGTGAAAACGGGGACGTCGACCTGACCGGCGAGCGTGGCGAGTTGGTCGATGGCGGCGGGGCGGACGAGATCGCAGGCGATGAGGTTGGGTTTGTGGCCCTGAGACTTCAGCCAGCGGGCGAGTTTGGCGGACGAAGTGGTTTTGCCGGCACCGTTGAGGCCGACGACGAGGATGCGGGCGGGTTTGTTTAGGTTGAGCGGTTCCGAGTCGCCGCCGAGCAGGGCGATGAGTTCGTCCTGGAAAATTTTGATGATCTGTTGCCCGGGCGTAACGCTACGGGTGACGTCTTCTCCGAGGGCCTTGACCTTGACTCGGGCGATGAAGTCCTTGGCGACTTGAAAGTGGACGTCGGCGTCGAGGAGGGCGAGCCGGACTTCGCGGAGCGCGTCGGTGATGTTCTGCTCAGAGATCGCGCCCTGGCCGCGCAGGTCTTTGAAGACGTCCTGGAGTTTGTCGGAGAGGCGGTTGAACATTTTTGAGGTTCGAATTTCGAATTTTAGCCGCCGGCGGCAACCTGGAGGAATTCGATGCGGTCGCTGTCGGCGAGGGATGTAGTCGGCCAGTCGGAGCGAAGAAGGGCCCGGCTGTTGTGTTCGATGAGTAGAGTTTCGGCGGGGAGCGAGAGCTCGGCGATCAGGTCGGCGATGGTGTGGGCGCTGGTGGCATGATCCTCGCCGTTGAGAAGGAGGGTCACGGCGTCACCATCAATCGAAGATCAAAAGTTCAGAACCCCTGCGTGCGGGCGAGAGATTGGAGTTCGTTCTGGAAAGCGATGACGTCCGTTTCCGACGGCCGGTAGCCAGGCGTGTCGGCGTCGAGGCCGAGGCGGCCCATCTGATCGAGATACCAGCCGGCGGCTTCCCCGTCGGAGAAGGTGACTTTGCCGCTAATGATGGCGTCGGGACGAGCGATCTGGTCGAGGGTGACTCGAACGTTTCCGGAAGCACCGGTCGGGGGGGCAATCTCGTCGACGGGGAGTGCTTCGGGCGGCAGGTCGGTGGCTGTGGAGGGCTGCGCTTCGGTGGGTTCCGGGGTCGGTTCCGGCTCGGGATCGGGATCGGATTTCAGGGTGAGGCGGAGATCATCGACGAGAAAGCGGGTCTCCATGTAAGTGCAGTTCACGGAAAGTTCCTCCCGCAGCTTTTTCTGGATGTCGGAAAGAGAGTCGCCGGCCTCGACCCAGCGGGTGACGGCGGTGGTTTGTTCGTCGGTGAGTGTCATGGAACTGCGGAACGTTGCCGCAAATGGAGAAAATGTGGAGCGGAAAAACTCCGTTGCAACTGCGTGGTCGCGGCGTAGCTGGTGCAAGTTGACGTTGTTCCGGATTTTTCCGGTGTGCCTAGCGGGGGTGATGACGTTGTCGGTGCGCGGCGTCATGGACGATTTGAGTGCGGCGGATGCCAAAAGGGTGCGAGCGGGGGAGCAGGTGGTGCTGACAAAGGAGGTGGAGGGCAAGCCGTGGCCCCGGGTGACGGTTTGTCAACGGGCGAACGCCTCGGCGGACGAGGCGATGGCGGTATTCTTCGATTACGACAACGCGGCAAAATACGTGCCGTGGAGCCGGCGGGCGATGGGTCGATTCTGCGATACCGAAATTTTGTCGAGCCATCGTCGGTGGCGGCGCCGCTATTGCGCCGGGTCGCTATCGGACAGATGAGCGACACGGTGGCGGCATTGGTGACCCGGGTCGAGATGCGGGCGGCGGGGTTGCTCGATGAGGACGTGGATCGATTGAGGGCGGCCTTGGGTCGCTGAAGCGGGAGCGCGCCCTTTTTTAGGATTTCCAGCAAGTCGAAATCCGTTTGTATTTAGCCGGTGGCAGATGCAGATGTTTTGATAGTGGGGGCTGGGCCGGTCGGGCTCGCGTTGGCGGTTCAGTGTGCGCGATACGGGGTTCAAGCGAAGGTGATCGACAAGCGGGCGGGACCGGCGGAGGAATCGCGGGCATTGACTCTGTGGAGTTCGGCCCTGGAGGCGATGGAGTCGATGGGTTGTGCGGGCCAAGTGATTGCGACGGCGTATGAGGTCAGGCAGATCAAGATCTCGGCGGAGAAGGCAGTTTTGGCGGAGATCGACGTCGCACACGAAGTGGAATCCCGTTACCCGCTGCCGATGCTGCTGCCGCAGTTTGAGACTGAGCGGATTTTTCTGGAGCGGCTGCAAGAGCTCGGTGGCGACGTGGAGTGGGGCGTGGAGTTGGTGTCATTCGAGGAGGTGGACGACGTCGTCGTGAGTCACGTTTTGTCGAAAGACGGAGCGGTCGAGACCGTTCGCACGCGGTGGCTGGCTGGGGCCGATGGGGCGCACAGCACGGTCCGTCACGTGGCGGGAATCGATTTTTTGGGAGAAGCCGTGGAAGAGACTTTCGCGCTGGCGGACGTGGAGATCGATCAGGAACTGGACGAAGAAACGATCCACGTCGATTGGTCACGAAAGGGCGTGCTCGCGATGTTTCCGGTGCAGCCTGGGTTGTGGCGGATCGTGGCAAACCGGCGCGACGACGACCGGGGAGGGGAGCCGCCGACCTTGGAGGAAGTGAACGCGATTTTCGCCGACCACGGACACAAGACTTGGAAATCTTCGAATCCGGAGTGGTTGGCGGCGTTCCGCGTGAGCGAGCGCCAGGCGACGGAGTTTCGACGGGGGCGGGTGATGCTTTTGGGTGACGCGGCGCACGTTCACAGTCCGGCCGGTGGCCAGGGAATGAACACGGGCATTCAGGATGCGTTCAACCTCGGTTGGAAGCTCGGTGTTCTCAAGGCGGGGCGGGGCGATGAGAATGCGCTGCTCGAGAGCTACGGGACTGAGCGTTCGGCAGTGGCGGAAGAAGTCCTGAGGGCCGCGGCACTGCAAGCGAAGATGAGTTTGGTGAAGAATCCGCTGGCCCAAATGGCGCGAAATACGGGTTTCCGAATCATGGCGCAGACCGAGGGGTTCAAGGCGGACTTCGCGGATGAGCTATCCGGTCTTGGAACGGTGTACGCGGAAAGTCCGGTGATCGGGAACGACGAGGCCTGGCACGAGGATTGGCGGTCGAAGGGTTTTGGTCCGGGGATGCGGGTGCGTTCTGCGGACGTCCATTGTCCGCGGCGCGAGGCAAAGATCTCGCTTCTGGATGAAATGGCGGGAGACGGGCACGCGATTCTGTTGTTTTCCGGTCGGAAAGCGCGGACGGAGGATCGGGAGGCGGTGGAAGCTTTCGAGGTTCGGTTTCGGGAGATTGCCGGGGACGCCGAAAAATTCGTCCGCGTCTGGCGCGGGTCGAGACTTCCGAAGGGGGCGAAAGAGTCGGAGTGGATGCTGGACGATAGTTCCGAGGCCCATCTTCGCTACGGCGTGGAACTCCCGGCGGCTTACGTGGTGCGTCCGGATGGGTTTGTGGCCTTCCGCTGCTCGCCTCTCGACGCCGAGATGATGGCAAGTTACGCGGACCTCGTTATCGGGAAAACGAAACGGGTTTAGTCGGCTGGGCCGGGTTTACGGGCGGCCGGCTTGCTGAGCTCGTCGGTGGTCTGTCGGGGTCTGGGTGAATCGGATCCGGGTCGAGTTTGCTTATCGAAGTTTGACGTAGGGTGCCAGGCCGTGGAGGCCGCCCTCTCGACCGAAGCCGCTCTCCTTGTAGCCGCCGAAAGGACTGGTCGGATCGAACTTGTTGAAGGTATTCGCCCAGACGATGCCGGCGCGAAGTCTGGTCGCGATCTTGAAGATTTTCGAGCCCTTGTCGGTCCAGACGCCAGCGCTGAGTCCGTAGGGTGTCGTGTTGGCGCGTTCGAGCGCTTCCTCCGGTGTGCGGAAGGTCATCACGCTGAGAACGGGGCCGAAAATTTCTTCGCGGGCTATCCGATGGGCGCCGGTGACACCGGTGAAGAAGCTTGGCGGGAAAAAATATCCCTTCTTCGGAAGTGAGCACTTCGGCTGCACGAGGTCGGCACCTTCGGCGACGCCTGACTCGACGAGCTCCTGGATTTTCTCGAGCTGGGACTTGGAATTGATGGCTCCGATGTCGGTGTTTTTATCGAGCGGGTCGCCGACTCGGAGCGTGCTGATCCGATCGCGGAGGCGGCGGATGACTTCGTCGTGAATCGACTCCTGAACGAGGAGGCGGGAACCGGCGCAGCAGACGTGGCCCTGGTTGAAGTAGATGCCGCCGATGATGCCTTCGATGGCCTGCTCGATGGGTGCGTCGGCGAAGACGATGTTGGCGGCTTTGCCGCCGAGCTCGAGGGTGAGCTTCCGGCCGGTGCCGGCAAGGTAGGCGGCAATTTTTTTGCCGACGTCGGTGCTGCCAGTGAAGGCGACCTTGTTGACGTCGGGGTGATTGACGACGGCGCTTCCAGTCTCGCCGGCTCCGGTGACGATGTTGACGACGCCGTCGGGGAGTTCGGCTTCCTGCAGGATTCGGGCGAGGTGGAGGGCGGTGAGCGAAGTGGTCTCCGCGGGTTTGAGAACGCAGGTGTTTCCGGTGGCGAGGGCGGGTGCGAGTTTCCACGCGGCCATGAGGAGCGGGAAATTCCACGGGATCACTTGCCCCGCGACGCCGAGTGGAGAGGCGGTGCGGCCGGGGAAGGCGTAGTCGAGTTTGTCCGCCCAGCCGGCGTAGTAGAAAAAGTGAGCGGCCACGAGGGGAAGGTCGACGTCGCGGCTTTCCTTGATGGTCTTGCCACCGTCCATCGACTCGAGGACGGCCAGCTCGCGAGACTTTTCCTGGATGAGGCGAGCAATCCGGTAGAGGTATTTTGCGCGCTCGCGGCCCGGCATTTTTCCCCAGACCTTCGTTTGCGCGGCGCGGGCGGCGGCAACGGCGCGGTCGACGTCCTCGTCGTTGGCGAGGGCGACGTCGGCGAGTTTTTTCTCCGTGGCCGGATTGATGGTCGGAAAGGATTGGCCGGAAGCGGGCGCGGTGAACTCGCCGTTGATGAAGAGATGGTAGCTCGAGTCGATCTTGACCGGAGTCGTCTCTGGAGCCGGGGCGTAGGCCCAGGTGCCGAGCTTGAGGGTGCGCTCCGCGGCCGGGACGGGAGTGGCGGCGAGTTGGTGGGCGGCGGCGTTCGGGTGACGGTCGGTTGTCGCCAATGCGCGGGAGGATTTCTTGGATTTGGACTTGGGCATGGTGGCGGTCGGGATGGCGAACGGGGCTAAAAGGGTGGGTGGCTGATCGGGGTCGTGCCGGGTTACGGCAGCGAGAAGTAGTCGGAACTTTGGTAGGGGCCGTCGGTGAGTTTGACGATCTGCATGAGAACGTCGTTGGCCAGGGTGCTGGCACCGAAGCGGAAGAGGTGGGGATTCATCCAATCCTCGCCGAGGACTTCGTTGACCATCACGAGGTAGGCGAGCGCCTGCTTCGCGGTCTTGATCCCGCCGGCGGGTTTCATGCCGATGCGGATGCCGGTCGCGTAGAAATGGTCGCGGATCGCCTCGAGCATGACGAGAGTGACGGGAAGCGTCGCGGCGGGGCTGACCTTGCCGGTCGAGGTTTTGATAAAATCGGCGCCGGCGGCGATGGCAAGGTCGCTGGCGAAGCGGACGTGATCGTAGGTTTCGAGTTCCCCGGTTTCGAAGATGACCTTGAGATGCGCGGTGCCGCAGGTCTCTTTCACGGCGGCGATTTCGTCGTAAACCTGACGGAAGTCGCCGCGGAGGAAGGCGCCGCGGTCGATGACCATGTCGATCTCGTCCGCCCCGAAGTCGACCGCGAGGCGGACGTCCTCGAGCTTGACCGGGAGCGGCATGAGGCCGGAGGGGAATGCGGTGGCGACGGCGGCGACGTTGACGTTCGTGCCTTGGAGGAAGCGTTTGGCGGCGGGAACGAGGTTTGGGTAAACGCAGACGGCTGCGGCGGACGGGACTTCGTAGCGCGGCTCGGCGGGGGTGATGGCTTTGCGGCAGAGGTAGGCGACTTTACCGGGCGTGTCTTTGCCTTCGAGAGTGGTCAGATCCATCATCGAATAGGCGAGCCGGAGGCCGGTGAGTTTGGCGTCGGCCTTGATGCTGCGCTTGGTGAAGGCAGCGGCCCGCTCTTCGAGCATGACTTGGTCGACGGTGCGCGCGAGGTGAGCCGAGGGTGCCGGGGGGAGCGGAAGGGATGGCGAAAATTTCATGAGAGTCGGACGAGGTCGCGAAGAAACTGGACCCAGAGAAATAGCATTCCGCGAGCCGAGTAGCGGATGTTTTCCGTGCCGTCGCGGACGAGGAGGCCGCGGTCGAGGTTGTGAAGAATTTGGTCGTGCATGTCGGTTTCGAGCCGGGAGCGGAGATCTTCCGGGGTCTGCGGTCGGACTTCGTCGACGGCGACCTTGTTGCGGTCGAGAAAGAGGCGGTGCTCAGAGAGCATCTCGGCGAAAGGGAGGTCGCCGGCCGCCCGGTTGGGACGAATGTTGGGAAGGAGCCGGAGGCCGTAGGAGAACGGGTAGTTCCAGGTCATGTAGGTGCGGCCATGGGTGTCGCGCGAGGTGATGGAAACGAAGAAGAAGGCGACTTCACTCTGCTCGACGAGGCAGATGGCGGTCTCGGTGCAGCTCTCGGGCTGGTAGAAAACGCGGTAGAATTGGCGTTGCTCGTCGTGGTCCCAGCCGATGTCATCGACGTGTTCGAAGTTCTCCGCTTCGACTTCATCGGTGAGTTCGTCGAAATTCGGGAAATCCTGGCGAGTGGGGGGGCGTCGGGAGTTGAGTCGTCGCTCGATGGGGATCCGGAGCTTCCGAACGCGGGTCAGGATCTCGAGCCAAGGCAGTAAAATCCACGAGGCGGCGAAGGCGAGGCCGATGAGGACGTGGCCGCCAATCAGCCAACCAGCGAGAAAAGACGTCGTGAAAATCCCGAGCGCACCGGCGCGACGCAGGGCCGGGTGGCGATAGCTCCGGAGGGCGATGCTGAGAACGGCAACTGCGAGGACGATGAGGACATTCGATAGCATCAGGGCGCGATCTTATGTTCGGTGAGAAATTTCTCAAGCTGCCGGGTGTCGAAGTCGGCGAGAACCTTTCCTTCGTCGGTTTCGAGGGTCGGGGTGAGGGATTGACCCGAGATGGCGAGCAGGCGGTCGTGGGCGGCGCGATCGGTCTGGACGTCGACTTTTTCGTAGTCGAATCCGCGGGCGTCTAGCCAGGCGAAGGCGTCCTTGCACCAGGGACACCACATCTTCGCGTAGATTTTCATGGGCGGACGGTAGCGGGTAAACTCGGGACTTGCCAGCGGCGTGATGAGGATTTACTTTCCCGACTTCAACGGTGCCTTCGTCTAGGGGTTAGGACACGGCCCTCTCAAGGCCGGTGCACGGGTTCAAATCCCGTAGGCACTGCCACTCCACTTCGGGGGTGGCCTTTTTTTTATGAAAAATTCTTCCACCAACTCGTTCGTCGGAACACTCATCGCGACGGCGGGATTGCTCGTCACTCTCGGATTGAAACTCGTCGTCAACCGGATGCTTCCGGCGCCGGTGCGCGAAGATTACCCCGAAGCACTCGCTGGCGATCCGTCGGCGGCCAAAGCGGACGCGAGACTGCATCGGGCGGGTTGAGGGCGCGGCGCGCGCGGAAGTGTTGAGACCCTCGACCGGTTGATGCGGAGATGACCGGTCTGTCGCCCTGGGATCTCGGGGTCGTGACGAGTGCGGCGCTCTGCGTCGGGCTAGCGAAGGCCGGACTGGGTGGGCTCGGCATGGTGGCCGTCGTGCTGATGGCGCTCGTGATGCCGGCGCGGGAGTCGACGGGCGCGTTGCTCACGCTGCTGATCGTCGGGGATTTTTTTGCGATCGTGGCCTACCGACGCCACGCGGTGTGGCCGGTGATCTGGCGTTTACTGCCGCCGGCGGTGTTGGGAATCATAGCGGGCGTGTGGTTGATGCCTCGGTTGGGCGAGGGAAACTACGGGGCGGTGATTGGCTGGACCACGCTGGTTCTCCTGGGCGTTCTGGTGATCCAGCGTCGATCGGCGAAGCTCTCGGCGGTGGTGGCCAGTCAGCGGTGGGCGGGGTGGCTCGCCGGGGCGGCGGGGGGGATTGCGACGATGCTGGCCAACGCGGCGGGGCCGGTGATGACGATTTACCTGCTGGCGTGCCGCCTACCAAAAATGGCGTTTGTGGGCACGGCGGCATGGTTTTTCTGCATCGTGAATCTGACAAAAGTCCCGTTTTCGATTGGGCTCGGGTTGATCACCTGGCAGTCGCTTTTGCTGACGGTGTTGTTGAGCCCGGTGGTGGTGGCGGGGGGGCTGGGCGGCCGTTGGGTGCTGGGGCGGATCGACCAGCGGCTCTTCGAGATTCTCCTGTTGGGGTTCGCGGCACTGGCGGCGGTGCGGTTGATATTCGGTTGAGCTTTGGGAGAATCACGCGAAGGCGCGAAGGCGCGAAGGAGATTGCAATTTTCGGCTCGCGCGGAGGCGCAGAGGCGATTGATCGAAAGCGCGGGAAGTGAATCCATCCCTTCGCGCCTTCGAGCGAGACGCAACCTCACTCGGTCGACGAATCAGAGCCGGGAGATGAGAAGTTCGCGTTGGAAGACGAGTTCCTTGGGGAGGTGGGAATAGAGGCGCATGAAGAGTTCGTCCTGGAGGACGAGCTCGCGGTGCCACTCCTCGGGGTCGATCGTCTGGAGTTCGGCGAAGTCGGATTCGGTCATCTCATCCTGGAGTCCGCGCATGTCGAGGTCGGAGTATTCCGGCACCCAGCCGACGGACGTTTCCAGCGCGTGAGCGCCGAATTGGCAGCGTTGGATCATCCATTTGAGGACGCGCATGTTCTCGCCGAAGCCGGGCCACATGAACTTGCCTTCCGAGTTTTTGCGGAACCAATTCACGTGAAAAATGCGGGGAATGTGTTTCACTTTGCCGCGCATTTCGAGCCAGTGGGTGAAGTAGTCGCCCATGTTGTAACCGCAGAACGGAAGCATGGCCATGGGGTCGCGGCGGACGGCGCCGGCGGCTCCCTCGGCGGCGGCGGTGGTCTCGGAACCGACCGTGGCACCGAGATAGACGCCGTGGACCCAGTTGAAGGCTTGAAACACGAGGGGCATGGTGTTGGCGCGACGACCGCCGAAGATGATGGCGCTGATGGGAACGCCGTTCGGGTCTTCCCACGCGGGGTCGATGATGGGGCAATTTGCCGCCGGGGCGGTGAAGCGGCTGTTCGGGTGACTGGAAAGGATGGGCTTGCCGTTTTCGTTCGTGCGTCCAGGAGTCCAGTCGTTGCCGAGCCAGTCGATGAGGTGATCGGGCGGGGAATCGGTCATCCCCTCCCACCAGACGTCCCCGTCGTCGGTGAGGGCGACGTTCGTGAAGATGGTGTCCGTTTTGACGGAATCCATCGCCATCGGATTGGACGAGTAAGAGGTGCCAGGGGCGACGCCGAAGAAACCGGCTTCTGGGTTGATGGCGTGGAGGCGACCGTCGTCACCGGGTTTGATCCAGGCAATGTCGTCGCCGACGCAGCTGATCTCCCAACCTTCGTCGGAGAGCTCCTTTGGCGGAATGAGCATGGCGAAATTCGTTTTCCCGCAGGCACTGGGAAACGCCGCGGTGACATACGTCTTGGTGCCGGTGGGGTCTTTGACTCCGAGGATCAGCATGTGCTCGGCCATCCAGCCTTCGTCGCGGGCCATGACGCTGGCGATGCGGAGCGCGAAGCACTTCTTACCGAGCAGGGCGTTACCGCCGTAGCCGGAACCGAAGCTCATGACGAGGCGCTCCTCCGGGAAGTGGATGATGTGGGTTTGTTCGGGATTGCAGGGCCAAGGAACGTCGGACTCGCCGTCGGCTAGCGGCTGCCCAACGGAATGGAGACATTTGACGAAGAAACCGTCCTTGCCGATGTGTTCGAGGACGGTGCCGCCCATGCGGGTCATGACGCGCATGTTCGCGACGACGTAGGGACTGTCACTGAGTTCCACGCCGTATTGCGCAATGGGAGAACCAACGGGGCCCATGCAGAAAGGAACGACGAAGAGCGTGCGACCGCGCATGCAGCCGGCGTAGAGGTCGCGCAGGCGGGCCTTCATGGTCTCGGGGTCTTCCCAGTTGTTGGTCGGGCCAGCGTCTTTCTTGGTGCGCGAGCAGATAAAGGTGCGGCTTTCCACCCGGGCAACGTCGCGAGGATCGGAACGAACGAGGATGGAATTGGGGCGCTTTTGTTGATCGAGCCAGACGGCGGCGCCGGCGTCGACGAGAGCCTGGCGCATCCGCTTGTCTTCCTCCGGAGAGCCGTCACAGAGCACGATGTCGTCGGGCTGAGTGAGGGTAGCGATTTCTTCGACCCAGGCCTGTAGGTGCGGATGAGCACCAAGGAGGGTCTGACATTTTTCGGAATAGGAGGCGGCGGTGGATGGCATGAGTCGGAAAGAAAGAGTGGAGGCGAGTGGGTGGCCGGGAATGGAGGGCCATTTCAGAGGGAGGCGCGCGCGGGAGCAAGGAAACTCCGGTCGGGGTGGGTGGAAGGCGGGGTGGCGGTGGGTTGCGGGGGTGGTGGGTCGGCAAAAGGCGATCCGGGAGTCGTGGGTTTTTCGGTGATCCCACTTGTCTCGCTCCCGGTCCACCGGTAGCTTCGCGCAAGCTGATGATCGCCGGCAGAAACTCCGAAGACTATTCCCCGATTACGTGGGTCGGCCGGTTCCCCGTTTATTTGACGACGGTGCTGGTGGCCGTTCACGTAGTTTGCCTGGTGGTGGTGGCGCTGCTGATGTCGATGGGTCAGGCCGGCGTGATTGATCTCTTCCGCTTTTCGAGTGAGCGGGTGCTCGATGGCTTCATGCTGTGGCAGTTCATTACTTACGCGTTCGTCAACGAGCCGGGCGGCGCGCTGTGGTTCGTGATCGAGATGTATCTGCTGTTCACGTTCGGTCGGGAGGTAGAAAAATTTCTCGGGCGGCAGGCTTTCGCGATGCTCTATCTGGCGTTGATCCTGGTGGCGCCGCTGTTCTTGATGGCGGTCAGTCTTTTCGGCGAGACGCAGGTGCTGACGGACGGAGGAGCGGTGAACTTCGCGGTTTTCATCGCGTTCGTGGTGATCTACCCGAGCGCTCAGTTTTTCTTCGGGCTGGAGGCGAGGTGGATCGCGGCGGTGCTCCTCGCCATTTACTCGCTCCAATACGTCGCCTACCGGGCCTGGATGCCGATGAGCGTGCTGTGGCTGGACTGTTTGTGTGCCTACGGAATGATGCGGCTGCGCGGAGTCGGCGGCTTCGGGACATCGTTCGAGACGTGGGAACTGCCGCCGGAAAAGCCGAAGCGTCGGCGGCTGAAGAAAGTCGAGCGGGAAGCCGAGATCGATCCCTACGAGTCGATCGATCCGCTGTTGGAAAAAATTTCGAAAGACGGGATCGCGAGTTTGACGAAACGGGAAAGGGAGCGCTTGGAAAAAGCGCGGGAAGCCTTGATTCAGCGGGAGAAGGACTAGGGAATGGTGAGCGAGGAGGAGAGCGATCAGCATCACGCCGGCGGGGCAAGTGGCATGCCTCCGCCCAATTTGAACGACGCGTGTTACGTCAACGCGATGATTCACCTCTACCGCGGAGAACTCGGCCGGATCATGATCTGGCGGCAGCGGCTGGACGTGACGACGACGTGGGCGATCACGAGCACGACGACGATCGTGACGGTGGCGTATTCCTTCACGTCGATCCCGCACATTATCTTCTTTTTCAACATCGCCCTGGTGTCGATCATGCTGTGGATCGAGGCGCGGCGTTATCGCTTCTACGACGCGTTTCGCGGGCGGGTGCGGATGTTGGAATCACACTTTTTCGTGCCGATGATCGCGCAGAGCAACCGTTTGCTGGACGGAGAGTGGCGTCGCCTCGTGTGTCAGGATCTGGTGTTGCCGTGTTTTAAAATATCGAAGCTCGAGGCGGTCGGGCGGCGGATGAAGCGGAACTACGTCTTCATCTACGCGGTGATCCTCCTGGCGTGGGTCGGAAAGATTTTCATGCATTCGAACCCGCCGGTGACTGATCTGGCGTCGTTCTACGCGGCGTTCGAGGTCGAGCAATTGCCGGCTTGGCTGAACCTTGGGATCTTCGTCGTGACGATCGTGATGGTGGCTTCGTTGGTGGGTTACGTGATTGGTCGGACGCCGGAGGAAGTGTCTGATTTCGGCGGGAAGGCGACACTCTGGCGGACGTGAGCGAGGCGGTCGTCGAACTGCGGCGGATCGTCGCGCGGCTCCGCGGGCCGGGCGGGTGTCCGTGGGATCAGGAGCAGACTCACGGGTCGTTAAAGCCGGGACTGATCGAAGAATGCTACGAGGTGGTCGACGCGATCGACGCGGGGGACGACGCAAACTTGCGGGAAGAGCTGGGCGATTTGCTGTTGCAGGTCGTCTTTCACGCGCAGCTTAGCGAAGAGCGGGCGGCGTTTGATTTGGACGCGGTGGCGCGGGAGATCGGCGAGAAACTGGTGAGGCGGCACCCGCACGTCTTTGGTGATGAAGCGGGCAACATTGCGGACGCGGCGGAGGTGTTGGTGCGTTGGGAGGAGCTGAAGCGGGCGGAGAAGGGTGAGCGGACTTCGGCGATCGATGGGGTCCCGAATTCACTCCCCGGCTTGATGCGGGCGCAAAAGGTGCAGAAGAAGGCGGCGCGGGTGGGGTTTGACTGGCCGGAGGCGACGGAGGTGCTGGCGCGGATCGACGATGAACTTCGGGAGGTGCGCGACGCGATCGAATCGGGAGCACCGGATCAGGTGCGGGAGGAAGTCGGGGATTTGTTGTTCACCGTTGTGAATTTGTCGCGGAAGTTGGGGTTTGATTCGGAGGAGACGATGAATGGGGCCACGGCGAAGTTTTCTCGGCGGTTTCGTGCCGTCGAGGCGGCGGTTCGAGCAAGCGGGCGGGGGGTGGAGGACTGTCGGCTCGAGGAACTGGATGCGGCCTGGGACTTGGTCAAACGGACGGAGGGATAGCGTCGTGTTTGCCGTTCTGAATCCACGGGGACGCGACCGGGAGCAGTCGTTTCCGGATGGTGCCGGTAGGCCAAACGCTGGGGAGCATCCGCCTGTGAATTATCACGCCTACGCGGCTTGTCGGAAGGCGGGATTTTTCGGGCGGAGTGAGCGGATTCCGGACCCGCTGGGTGACGTGTTGATTCTGCTGCGAAAGAACAATCTGCGGGCGGTGCTGAAGGAGATCCGGGCCGTGAGGGGGCGCGGGGGGCGGGCGTGGATTTCGTTGAAAGAATCGGGCCAGCACCAGATTGCGGAGTTCTTTAACGACGTGACGCGTTTGGAGCTGTTCCTGCGGATCGCAGCGGAGGCGGATGGGTTTTTGGCCAGCACTCCGCAGGCGGTCGCGGTCTATCGGAACGCCGGGATGACGCGGGGCGGCTTCGCGCCGACGCCGTATCCGGTGGAAGCGAGCGAGTGGAACTTCGGGGTCCCGCTGGAAGAGCGGAACGGAATTTTCGTGGGAACGCGGGAGTTCGACGTTGCGAGCCGACGTCACGCCGAGACGATTTTGGCGGCAGACCGGCTGTCACGGAAGCTCGAGGTGCCGGTCGCCGTCGTGAACCTGGACGGGCGGACGGGGGGAATGAAGCTCAAGCGAATCCGTCGGGATAATCCGCTGTTCTTCATCATCGAGGGGCCGGTCGATTATCCGCGCTACGTGAAATTGATGGCGTCGCACCGGGTGGTGTTTCAGCTGGACCGCAGTGCGGTGCCGGGTCAGGTCGCCGGTGATGCGCTGTTGTGCAGGATGCCTTGCGTGGGGGGCGATGGGACGATCGACGAGCTGGTTTTCGGAGCGGACGCGGATCTGGAGGCAGATCCAGCGGTGGCGCGGGTCGAGGAGTTGCTGACGAATGACGAGAATTGGAACGAGACGATGAGGGCTGCGGTGGAGCGAGCGTCGAAAATGGTTTCCTTCGAGGCTGGGCGTCGGGCGCTGGAGACGCTGTTTGGGTCTGAGTCTGCTCCCATGGATTTGGGACGCGTTTAGGCCCGTCGGACCCAGGTCCCGATCGTGACGGCCCCAAGGAGTAGGAGCCAGACCGGAGTGAGGAGGTCCTGCTCGGTGTTTCGAGTCAGGAGGGCGGTTTGAGTTTCTGAAATGGTCGACGAGGTCGCGGCGTCGGCGAAGTCGGCTTCGCGTGGATCGGCGAAGTGGGAGGCTCCGTCGAGGAGGGGGATGTCGTCGGGGGCGATTTGGAAGAAGGCCGGGCGTGACGGGGAGATCCGGGAGTCGGAATCAACGGCGAGCGGCTGGCTGAGCTCAAAGTTTTCGCGGTGGAAGGCGAGTCTTTGTTGGCGAAGCGATTCGGCGTAGCGGTTGAGAAGAATGACGAAGGCAGGGAGGCGCTCGGCGTTGGAATGTCGGATGTCGAAGTTGATGACGAGTGCCTGGTCGCGAAGGAAGACGAGGGGGCGGTCGGCAATCCAGAGCAGCGGCTCGTCGCCTTCCCGGGGGGGGACGGTGAAGCTGTCGCGGACGAGGAGACTGCGCCAATTCAGGTCGGCGACGAGCGGGTGGTTTTCGGCGGTGATGGTGCCCGGGGCGACCGAGCTGGGTGGGGCGGGATCGGTCACGAACGTGATCGACGAGGGAGCGACGGGTGTCGGCGCGAGAGTGCTGTAGGTGGCAAGCGTGAGGTCGGCCTGTTCGGGGGTGCGTCGGGTATTCTCGAAGCTATCCGAGATCCGGGCGAAATACTCGGCGAGCTGGGAGTCGGCGGGCCAGCGAATGCGCAGTTCTTTGGCCAAAGGGCGCACGATGGGAAGGGTGTTGTCGACGGGGAACTGATCCTCGGGAAGGGTGAGGGTGAGGCGATCCGAGTCGGCGAACGATCCGCGAATGGAACGAATTTCACCGGGTTCGAGCTGGACGGGGGTCGGGGGATCTGGTGATCCCGCAATCTGCCACGCGGTGTCGACGGGGGATTTGCCGTGGTTCTGGATGAGCGCGGTGAACGTCTCGTCGTCCGTTTGGAGACCAATCCAGCCGACGTTCGGGATCGGGCGCCCCACGTTGACCTGGGTGACGGTCGGTGGGAGGTCGGACGGTCTGTCGCTGAGGAAGAGGATGGTTCCAGGATCGCGGGCGAGAGAGCGGGCGAGTCGGAGGGCGGGGGCAAAGTCGTGCGAACCGAGGTCGGGTTGCCATTCGTCGAAAGCCGAGCGGAGTTCGGCGAGGGATCGGCCGCTGTAAACGGGGGGCGAGTCGGGGTTGGACTCGATGGCAATCCATTCCGTCGAGGCTGCGGTGTCCGCGAGGTCGGGTAGGACGGTGGAAATCGCGTTATCGATCTCGGAGCGAAACGCCGCCATTGAGAGCGAACTGTCGACGACGAGAACAATGGTTTGGTGGGAATCCGGGCGGAGCCAGCGCGGCTGAAGGAGTAGCCACGTGACGAGAAGGACGGCGAGGAGCTGAAGCCAAAGGTTGGCCGAATTGCGCAGGTGCTCGAAGCGGCGCCCGGTCGCGCTGACCGGGGTCAGGGAGTCGAGCAGGAAGCGGGTCGAAACGACGGCGCGGCGGGAGCGTCGTTGAAGAAAGTGGATCGCGAGGATCGCGGGGATGGCGAGCAGCGCCCAGAGGCCAGCGAGATTGGCAAACGTCGGCGCGGTCAAAGAAGATCGAGGGCGGTCTGGGTTTTCAACGCAGTGACGAGGTCGCCGTCGGTCGAGATCCGCGCGAGGCGAACGGAGTGGCGCTGCGAGGCGTCGAGCCAAAGATCGAAGTGCCGGTGATAGGCAGCGCGGTAGCGGTCCAGGAGGGCGGGGGAGACGTGTTGCTTGCGCACGTCGCGGTGTTCGCAATCGACGAGATCCATGTTTCCGCTCCAGTCCGGTTCCTTCTCGCTGGCGGCGAAGGGAGCAAGAATGACGGCGCGTCCCCGGTTTGCGGCCAACGCGGTGAGGTGGGGGTCGGGATCGCCCGGGAAAAGGAGATCGGAGATGAGGACGCGGAGAGATCCGCCGCGGAACGGGAGGGCGGAAAGATTGAAGTCGGCGGTCGGATCGAGGGGAGGTTGATGGGCGAGAATGGATTCCAGCGGCCAGGGTCGGCGGGGATCGGTCGTGAAGCATCGGGTGCCGCAGCCGGCGTGAAGGGCGCTTTCAACGGCGAAGAAAACTAAATCCAGCGTTCGCTCGCGTTTGGCCTCCCCGGTGTTCATGGAGGCCGAGGTGTCGACGATGAGATCGACCGATGGGCTGGATTCCTCGCGGTAAAGCTTCATCGAGTAATGGCCGGTGCGCGCGTAGGCCGACCAATCGATGTAGCGCGGGTCGTCGCCCGGGAGGTATTGGCGGTGGTCTTGAAAGTCGATCGAACTGCCGATCCCGGCACCCGCGAACGAGCCGGTCGTGCCGCGCCAGGCCCGGTTGCGGAACGGGAGTGACCAGAGCTGGGCGGCGGCGCGGGCGTTCGCGTGAGCTTTGGCGTGGCTGTTGCCTTGGGAAGCTTTCAGGGCGTGGATCCTTCCGGGGTGGACGCTGCCGGTGTCGAGCGTTCGAGTTTTCGTATCTCCGCCCAGGCAGAACGCGAACGTTCGAGGAGCATTCCTGCGCTGAGCGCGATGATGACTCCGTAGCTGACACAAAGCACGAGTGGGTCGCTGTCCCGAAACTGGGTGAAGAGAGCGACCATTAATCCGCTGGTCGGAAAGAAGGCGATGATCTCGATCGCAAAACTGTCAAAGATGCTGTCGAGGATCATGACGACCAAAGCGACGACGATGCCGACGATCTGAACGGAAACGTAATAGGTGAGGAAACGTTTGGTGTTGGGGAGGAAGGCGCGGATGAGGGCCGCCGGGAGCAGGAGGGCGCCGACGGCTGCAAGAAATGTTGCGGTGATCTCGTTGGTGGAAAAAACGCCAAGCCGACTGAGGAGAATGGCGGTCGTGGCGGTAAAAACGAGAGAGAACAGAGTGCCGGATGGCCAGCCGGGACTGAGCAATCGACCGGCGAGGCGGCCGAGGATGCCTCGCTCGGCGAACGGGCGGTAGAGGCCAGCGTTGAGACGAACGCGTTCGGCAAGTGAAGCGGCGAGAACGAGGTAGCCGATGGCGAAGGCCGCGATCGTGACGCCGATCGCGATGGAAGAATCGAGGACGGTGAAGAGCGCGGCAATGAGAAGGAGGAGAGCGGCAATTAGGCGGATCCCGGCTGAATGATTCTCGGCTTCGGGTGCAATTTTCGACGCACCCACCTCCAGCATGAGCAGCAGAAGGAGAATGCCGAACGCGGGGAGGACGGCCCAGAGGGTCCAATCCAATGCCGCACCGCCAGCCAGGACGGCGGTATTCCCAAAACCCAAGAAGAGCAGAAGAGGGAAGGAGGCTTGGGCGAGGAAAATGATTCCGAGCCAGAAAAGGACGCGGGTGACGCGGTTCTGATAGGGCGACATCCCGACGGCAACGGCGGTGAGGATGGCGGACGAGAAGAGCATCCAGACCAATCCAATGAGTTCGTCGGTGAGGTTGACCCCGCCGAGAAAATAACGAAGGACGACATACGGGAGCACCGCGCAGACGAAGAGGGCGGTCTGCGCGACGATCGCCAACCACTTGCCGAAGACGATGCGGCGCGCGGAGAGTCGGGTGAGGAGGACAAGGTCGAGGGTGCCCCCCTTCATCTCGGCACCGACGCTGTTGAAGCCGCGGAACGGCAGGATGAAGACGACGGGAATACCGATCATCATCCAGAAGAAGCTGCTGCCGGTGCTGGCGTCGATCTGGTTGGCGGCGGCGACGAGGCTGATGATGATCGTCAGACTCATGAGGGCCTGGACGATGATGAAGAGAGATACGAAAACCTTGGTCCGAAGGCCCTGGCGGAGCTCCTTGACGATGATGGGACTGAGGCGATCGCTGAAGTCGAGGGGGTTGGTGATTGGGAGGGCCGGAGGTGCGGCGGGCGTCGTCATGGCTGGACCTTTTTGAGGATGTCGACGAAGGCGTCTTCGAGGCGCCGGTTCTCCCGGTGAAAGTCGGTGACGGGGACGCCGTCGGTGATCATTTTGCGGAGGGCGGCGGCGAGGGATTCCGGGTCGGCGCGTTCGAACGCCAGCCGGGCACCTTCGCGACGGGTTTCGATGAGCGAGACTTCGGGGTTGACGGCGACCCAGCGGGCGAGGGCTTCCGGATCGCCGTGGACTCGGACGTCGATCTGCGCGGTGGTCGCGGTATCTTCGAGGAGGCTGTCGGCCGAGCCGTGGTGGACGATATGCCCGGCGTCGATGAAGAGGAGCGTATCGCACATCTCGGCGAGCTCGGAGAGGATGTGGGAACTGATGAAGATCGTCTTGCCCTCGGCGGCGAGGAGGCGGACGAGGTTTTTGAATTCGACCCGCGCCTTGGGATCGAGTCCGGCGGCGGGCTCGTCGAGAATGAGGACGGCGGGATCGTGGAGGAGAGTTCGGCCAAGGCTGAGACGTTGACCCATGCCCTTGGAGAGTTTGTCCATCATGCGGTCGGCGATCGGATGGAGGTCCGCAAACGTCATGACGTCGTCGACGCGCCGGGCGCGATCGGTGCTGGAGTAGCCGTAGGAGCGAGCGAAAAAGTCGAGGTATTCGAAAACGGTGGTGTGGTCGTAGTGGCCGTAGGCGTCGGGCATCCAGCCGATGCGGCGACGGGCGGTGGCCGGTTCGCTCACAACGTCGCTTCCATCGACCACGATCGTGCCGGCGGTCGGGAGGTCGAGGGTGGCCATCATCCGCATGGTGGTCGTCTTGCCGGCACCATTGGCTCCGATGAAGCCGACGACTTGTCCGGGAAGGACGTCGAACGAAATTCCCCGGACGGCGTGGACGTCGGCGAAGGAACGGTGGAGATCGCGAACGGAGATGACCGGGGTGGCGGACATTACGCGAGGAATGACGTCTCACGCGAAGGCGCGAAGACGCGAAGGGATTTTGATCTCACGCTGAGCCGCGGAGGCGCAGAGTCAATGTGGGTGTCGCCTGCGTTCGGGTTCGTCACACTGCGGGAAGCTCGCAGGGTTGCGGCTGGGAGGGAAGGTTTTAGCGGGTGGCGGATCAGCCCGGGGGCCAGGTGAGCGGCCGGCCGGCCAGAAGGTGAACGTGGAGATGGGGAATGGTTTCGCCGCCGTCCGGCCCGTTGTTGATGACGACGCGGTAACCGGATTTGGCGACGCCTTCGGTCCTCGCGATCAGCGCGACGGTAGAGAGGAGGTGGCCGAGGAGGGCGGGGTCGTCGGCGGCGGCGAGGCGCGCGACGGGGTTCTTCGGAACGACGAGAATGTGGGTCGGGGCCTGCGGCGAGATGTCGCGGAAGGCGAGGCAGAGATCGTCTTCGTGGACGATGTCGGCGGGGATTTCGCAGGCGATGATTTTTTCGAAGAGCGTCATGACGTTGGTTCGATCCGCTACGTGAGCTGGAGCTGGAGTTCCCGGGCGCGATGGCTCTCGTCGAGGGACTCGTGAACGAAGTGAACGATTTCGGTGTGGAGACCCGAGCAATCGCGGCGCCAGATCTTCGCGGAGCGGAGGACTTTCACGCAGGGGCGGAGGTCGCGGAGTTCGGCCTGGAGGGTGTTTGATTCGATGATTTCGCGGAGGCGTTCGCGGAGGAGCTTAAAGAACGTGAGTTCGTAGCCGGAGCCGGCCTCGTGGGCGAGAGAGGCGAGGGAGAGATGGATGGGCGGGGGGAGCGGGCGGAACTGGTCGGCGATGTCGGGGTAACCGATGACGCGGAGGACGGATTGGACGGCGGTGCGAAGGCGGGTGGTATCGACGGTCGGGTCGGGGAAATCCTGCTCGAGATAATTCATGACGCTTTGGGTCACGTGAGCCGCGAGCCACCAGCGTTCGTAGCCGGCTTGGGCGGCGGCGAGAGCGAGGCCACGGGCGAGCCAGGAACTTTGGAAGGCCATGACTTGACCATTATCGAATCGGACGAGGGGGAGATTGTCCTTCAGCGCGATCACGAGGCGGAAAAGAGCTCGGGTTGGGCGGGGACTTTGCGGGAGTGTTTACCGAAGGATTGGATCTCGTCGATGAAGTCGCCGATTTCCTGAAATTCGCGATAGACGCTGGCGTAACGGACGTAGGCGACGGGGTCGAGGTCGTGCAAGGTCTGCATGACGCGGAGGCCGACCTGCCGCGTGTTGACCTCGCGTTCCTGGGCGGTCTCGAATTCGTTCTGGATCGTGTCGGCCGAACGCTCGATGACGTCGATACTGATGGGGCGCTTCTCACAGGCTTTGAGGAAGCTGTTGAGGAGTTTGTGGCGATCGAAGGGCTCGTGGCGTCCGTCGCGTTTGACGACCCGGAGTTCAACGCGTTCGACTTCCTCGTAAGTCGTGAAGCGGGATTCGCAGTCGATGCACTCGCGTCGGCGGCGAATCGAGGAGCCTTCCTTCGAGAGGCGGGAATCAATCACCTTATCTTCGAGGGAACCGCACTTGGGACAACGCATAGTGTGCCGGACGTGGCTGCGTCGGAAATTGACACAATATCTTGTGGGCGCAAGGAATTTCGAGCCCTTGATCCCGCAAATTTAACGGCGAGGCGATTGGGCGAAACTACGGGGGGTCCGTGGACCAGAGTTCGACGTGCGGCTGGAGGTATTGGAGGGTGCCGGGGGGGACGTCGAGGAGTTGGTGGCCGGAGTCGAAGAGCTTTTCGTAGAATTCGCGGCGGCGTTGATATTCATCGGCGCCCTTTTGGGTCGGCTTGAGCCTACCGCGGAAGAATCGGCCGTAGTCGCCCTCGGCGACGGCGATGGTCGTGATGCCGCGCGCGCGGAGTTCGGCGAGCGTGCCCACGTCGGCGGCGAAGAGTTTGCCCTCGATGGGATTGGGGAGGTCGAGTTCGCGGAGGCTGGTGCGTTTATCGGCGATGATGATCGAGTCGGGTGGGATGTTTGCGCGGATGTAGGCGGCCAGTTGGCTACGCCCGTCGTTGGAGAAACCGTCGAAGTAGTCGCGGGTGTGGGGGATCTGGATCGCGGCGGCGACGACGAGGAGCGTGGTGAGAACGAGGGTGGTCGCGATCTGCACGCGGCGGGGCTGGTGGCGGATCCCGTAGTGAATCAAGATCCAGACGGCGACGCCGGCCATCGAAAGGAGGAGGCCGGTCGCGGGAAGGAAGTAGCGGTGGTGGGTTTTTGGCGAGAACGAGAGGATGACCGCGAAGGCGAGCGGGAAGATCGCGAGCATCCACTCGAACGGACGCGCGGTGCGCCAGCGGGCGAGCAGCGCGAGCGCGAAGATGATGAGGAGAATCCAGATGATTGGGTTGGTGGACTCGCGAAAGACGGCGCCATACACGCCGTGGGGGATGGCGCGGGTGATGCCCTTGTGACCGTGGACGGCGAAGTCGAGTTCACGCTCGAAGCCTCCGGCGAAACCGGCGGGGTTGAGGACGATCGGGAGATTGGCGAGGGCGAAGGTCACCAGGGCTGCGCCAAGAACGATGGCGAGCGCGAGGAACGGGCGAAGCCGCCGTCGGTGAAGGACGATGGCGGCCAGCGCGACCGGGGTTACCAGCACGCCAACGTATTTTCCCGAAATGGCGAGGCCGACGCCGATTCCGAGAAAAGTCGCGCGAAGCGGAGTGGGACGTTCGTCGAACAGGGCGAGGGCAAGGAAGAAGGCGCTGACGCCGAGGAGGAGGGCGGGGTCTTCCTTGAAGTAATGAGCCAGCTCGAAGAGGTGGTGGTTCGTGACGAGGAACGCGCCCGCGAAGAAGCCGGCGAGGAAGCCGTAAACGTGGGCGGTCATGACCACCAAACAGAAGACGGCGGCTGCGGTGAAGCTGGCGGAGACCCAGCGACCGGCTTGGGTCACGCGCTGGAGGTCATCTCCCGCGCCCGTGACGGCGACGGCGATGCGGGCGGCCGACAGCATCAGCATGGGGTGGTGAAAATTGTATTCCCCGGCGATGACCTGTCGGGCCTTGCTGGGTTCGTCCGGGTGGTAGGCGGCGGGGAAGGTGTTGGCGAAGGTGTAGGACCAGAGGGCGAGTGCCGCGAAGATGACGCCGAGGCCGAGAGTGGTCGCGGGATTCGTGAAGCGAGATGGGTGGAGGGAGGAGATCATTCCGCGGGCGAAATCCAGGCTTCGACGATGCGGGCTTCGGGATCGTAGAGTTCGAACTCGGCTTCGATGATGGTGCGGGGCGGGATCGGGATGGCGACGGAGTTCCCCGCGTGAACGACGCCCGGATCTTCGGTGAGCTTCTCGCCGGTTTTCGCGTCGCGGACGTGGGCGACGGCGAAACGCTGGCGGACGGGACGATCGAACAGAATGACGAGTGCGTGACCGTTCGAGGCACGGAATGTAAGGTCCGCGGGCAGAACGCCGACGTCCATCCGCCCGTCGGTGAGTTCCGGCGGGACGTCTGAGATGGTGCGGTCGGTCGGGAGACGGAACGTGAGATTGACGTCACGGATGTCGCCGGGAACGGAGACCGTCGCGACGCGGGGTTCGTCGGCGGGTCGGGAGAAATGGGTTTCGTCAGCCCACTTGTTGCGGGCGTCGGCGACGACCAATTGCCCGGCGGTGAAGGCACTCTCGTCGAATTCGGCAGAACGTGCTTTCGAGTCGGCGAGGGTTTGTTTGAGGTATTTCGCGCGGGTTTTGAAATCGACGGGGTGGTTGGGCGGGAACGCGGCGTCGATCCAATTCGCGGCGCGGCTCCAGTCTTCGGCCGGGACGAAGTTCATCGCGCGAAGGGCGGGTCCGGCGTTGGTGACGAGGACGTAGCCGAGTGGAGCGACGATGAGGATTCGGAGGGGGAGGGGAGCGAAATTGCGGATGAGATGACCGGCGGCGAAGACTCCGGCGAACGTGAACGGGACGGTGACGAACGCGGCCACTCGGACGGGCGGTGTTTCGAGAAGAAGGAGAATGGCGCCAGTAGCCAGGGATGCGGCCGTGATGAGGAGGAAGGCGAGCGAATCGGGACTGCGGCGGTCGATGGCGAAGAGCGCGAAGGGTGTGACGGTGAGCGCGGCGATGAACGCCAGCGTAGCGGGAAACGTCGCGCTGAAGAGGTAGAGGTTGACCGCTCGGACGAGGCCGTGCCAGGAGGCAAAATCGCGATCGGGGTCTTCTGAAAACTCCGTAATTGCCGCGTAGAGCTGAGTCAGGAGCGGCGAATAGAGTAGGAGAATCGTGCCGCCGGCGATGGCTCCGGCGACGAAAGTCTCCCGACGGCGAGTCGCCAAGAAAAGCAGGAGAAGGAGCGGGGCGCCGAAGAAGAGGAACGAGGGAATGGTGTAGGTGCCGAGGACGACCGACAGGGCGATGAGCGCCAGGAAGAACCGGTGGGACGTGCGGAGGTAGCCGAGGGTGGCGATCGAGGCAACGAGTGCGAAAAGGGCGAGGAATCCGTAGCCGCGAGCTTCCATGGAGAGTTCCAACATCTGCGGTGCGAGACTCCAGAGCGCAAGGAAGACCCCGGCTTCGAGGAAGCGCCCGAGTGCCATGGCGAACAGAACCAGAAGGACTGGAATGGCGGCGGTCGCGAGGATGCTGAAAAGTCTGACTCGCGCGGAGTGGAGCGATTCCCGGCCGGGAAGGATGCTGTTGAGGAGATTAAAAAAGACGTGGTTTTTCGGCGCGCGGTAGTCGGTGATGACCCTCCCGGGGCCCTTGCTGCTGAAGGTCCCGATGGTGCCGAACTCGTCGGTCGAAAGCGAGTTGCTGGCCATGGCGCCGGCCATCTGCCCGGTTTGCATCATCGCAAGAGCCATCAGAACGATGCCGAGGACAAGTTCGACGCGAAGCCAGGATCGGGTCCAGAACGGCTTCATCGGCGGGGTGAATCGGTGGGGCGTGGAGTGCCCGAAAACGGTGGGGTGAGCGTGGCGGGGTTCAAATTCCGGGAAAGGTTACTCGACACAAATCCGGTCGCGAGGAATTCTTTTTGCCCGCGGGTTCGGCGTCTTTGACCAGCTGGCGCGCGGGTTTTTCGCATGAAAGTCATCATTCAGATCCCCTGTTACAACGAGGAAGAAACGCTCGGGATAGCGTTGGAAGCATTGCCGCGAACGCTGCCCGGGGTCGACGTGATCGAGTGGTTGGTGGTTAACGACGGGAGTGAGGATCGGACGTCGGAGGTGGCGCGGGAGTTTGGAGTTGATCACGTGATCGAGCGTCCGCACCTGGGTCTGGCCCGGACCTTCATGGCGGGACTCGAGGCGTGCCTGGCTCGTGGGGCCGACATCATCGTGAACACCGATGCGGACAATCAATACAACGCGGACGACATTCCGAAATTGATCGAACCGATTCTCGCGGATCGGGCCGATATGGTGATCGGCGAGCGACCGATTCAGTCGATCGAACATTTTTCGCCGGTGAAGAAAATGCTGCAGCGGCTGGGGAGCTGGGTCGTGCGGAAGGCGAGCAAGACGGCCATTGCAGACGCGCCGAGTGGGTTTCGGGCGATCAACCGCGAAACGGCGCTACAGATGAACGTTTTCAACAATTACACCTACACGCTGGAAACGATCATTCAGGGTGGACAGGGAAGTCTGCGGATCGAATCCGTGCCGATCCGGACGAACGGGTTTTTGCGACCGTCGCGGTTGTTGAAGAGCATTCCGGCTTACGTGCAGCGTTCGATCCTGACGATTTTCCGAATCTTCATCGTTTATAAGCCACTTCGGTTTTTCGCGATTTTGGGATCGGTGCCTTTTGGTCTGGGTGTGGTGTTAATGGGACGTTGGCTCTGGCTTTTTTACGAGGGCACGACAAGAACCCACCTGCCAAGTCTGGTGATCGCGGCGTTGTTGGTGTTGGTCGCGGTGCAGATCTGGGTCTTGGGATTCGTGGCGGATCTGATCGCGGTGAATCGTCGGTTGCTGGAAGATCTACAGGTTCGGATGCGACGTCGGGAATACGACAGCGGGGACTGAGGCTGCGGGTCACCCGATCCAGCGTCGGAATTTTTTTTGGAATACCATCCGTTCGGCTGGCTCATACGGGAGTGAAAACCCAATCCACCGTCGTCGGGCTGCTGGCCGCTTTCGCCGTATTCAATGCTTCTGCCGACGTGCTGCTGGCACCGGGCGAGTCCATCCAAGAGGCGGTGAACGCAGCGGAGGCGGGCGAGAGAATCGTGCTAGCGGAGGGAACTTATGAGGGTGACGTCGACTTTCGCGGCAAGCGACTGACGATCATTGGAGCCGGGTCGGATACCATCATCCGGGGATCTGGCGGCGGACCGGTGATTACCTTTGCCAACGGGGAAGGACGGGGATCGGTGGTGGATTCGGTCACCGTGACCGGGGGGGGTGCCGACGACGGGGGTGGCATCCTGATCGTGAAATCGTCACCTCGGGTTCAACGGGTGGTGATCTTCGATAATCAGGCGAAGAACAGCGGGGCAGGGATCTACGTGCGAGGGCGCGGATCGCGTCCGCTCATCCGAAACAACGTGCTAGCCTACAACTTCGATCCGCGTCCGCAGGCCACCTCCGACGCCCACCAGATCTTCGTGGACAGCGGAGCGCGCGCGATGATCGTCAACAACACGATTGTGCGGGGAAACGGGAACGGGATTTTCCTCCAGAGCTCGGGAGAGCGCTCGAGTGTGTTGAACAATTTGCTCGTGCGGAATGGGTCGCGGCTGGCGAGTGGTGCTCCGACCGGTCGCGGACTTTGCGATCTCAGCGGGTCCGCGAGAATCTTGAACAATGTCTTTTACCGGAACGATAAGGCGGCGGTTTTGACCGGGAGTTTTGTGGACTACGCCCGGGTCGGCGATGCGGAAGGGTCGGTGGGGGAATCGCGATTTCGGGACAACGTGGATGGTGATCCAAGGTTCCGGCGTCAGATGAGATCACGGGTTCCGAGGGTGTTGGACGTGAGCGGCCTGGTCCCGCGGAGAAACGGCGCTGGGCGTGACGCGGGATTGTCGCCCCGTCGGCTGCGGGATCGCGATGGGTCGGCGAACGACGTCGGGCACACCGGCGGTCCGTTGGGCTGGCGATAAGGCGAGCGAATCAACCAGCGAGGGCGGTCGTCGGTCGGGTTGCCAGCCAATGCTTCAAGCGAGCGTGCTCGCGTAACTGGAGGTCGGGGTCTTTTTCGAAGATGGCTTGTGCGGTGGTGCGGGCGTCCAGCATCTGCTGGTGGTCCCGGAGGAGATCGCCGAGGCGGAGCGGGGGCAGGCCGGTCTGAGCGGTGCCGACGATGTCGCCGGGACCGCGCTGGGCGAGATCTGACTCGGCGACGCGGAAGCCGTCCGTCGTTTCTTCGAGGATACCGAGTTTTTCACGGGCGGCCTCGTTGTTTTTTCCTGGAATGAGAATGCAGTAACTGGTGTGGGCACCACGACCGATGCGACCTCGGAGCTGATGAAGCTGCGCGAGGCCGAAACGCTCCGCGTTCTCGATGAGCATGACGTTTGCGTTCGGGACGTCGACACCGACTTCGATCACGGTGGTGCTGATGAGTGCCTGGAGTTGGCCACTGCGGAAGGCTGTCATGGTGGCTTCTTTCTCCTCGGCGCTGAGGCGGCCGTGGAGCAGGCCACAGGAATGGGGGGCGAGGAGGGGCTGCCATCGTTCGAACTCCGCGGTGGCGGCTTTGGCGGCGAGTTTGTCGGATTCTTCGATCAGCGGATAGACGATGTAGATTTGGCGTCCGGCTTCGATCTGGTCGCGGATGAACTTGGTGGCGTCCGGAAGCTTACTGGCCGGGCGGATGCGCGTGATGATTTTTCCGCGGCCGGGTGGAAGCTCGTTGAGCGTGGTGACGTCGAGGTCGCCGTAGGCGGTCTGGGCGAGGGTGCGGGGGATGGGAGTCGCGGTCATCACGAGGACGTCGGGGGCGCCGGGGCCTTCGATCAGCTTGGCTCGCTGGAGGACGCCGAATTTGTGCTGTTCGTCGATAATGATGAGGCCGGGGTCGGCGAGTTCAGCGGGGTCGTGGAGGAGAGCGTGGGTGCCGATAAGGAACTGGGGAGCGAGAAATTGCGGGCCGGATCCGGACTTGGCGGGAGTTGCGCCCGTGCGCAGGTGAACTTCGATCCCGAGGGGGGTGAGGAGGCGACTGAGATTAAGGTGGTGTTGTTCGGCCAGGATTTGGGTGGGGGCCATGAGGACGGCCTGGTGCCCGGATTCGATCACGGTCAGCGCGGAGGCCAGCGCGACGAGAGTTTTTCCGCTGCCAACGTCGCCCTGGAGGAGGCGGGTCATCCGGGTGGGCCGGGCGAGGTCGCGTTTGATCTCTGCGATGGCGGTTTTCTGAGCCCGGGTGGGCGCGAAGGGAAGAGCATCGAGCAGGGCCGTCAAAAGTCGGCCCGGAGGGGCCTTGGCGCTGCCGGGGAGCTGGGCGACGCGGGCACGGCGGGCCGCGATGAGTGCCTGAATGGCGAAAAACTCTTCGCCGACGATCGTGTGGCGGGCTCGATCCAGAGCGGCGTCATCGCCGGGGAAGTGGATGTCTCGGAAGACCTGCGGGGACGACTTCGAGAGGAGAAAGGGAATGGAGGCGAGATCGGCGTGGTCGAGTGCGGTGTGAATGAGTTCGCGGAGCTTCTTCGGCGAGAGACCTTCTCCAGCGGGGTGAACGGGAACAATCCGGTCGAAATGAATGAAATCGGGGTCGGCGTCTTCTTCGAGGATCTCGAATTCGGGAAAATCGATGACAACTTTTTTGCCACGAAGTTTGGCTTTGCCGTAAACGACGAGCGTTTGGCCGGTGGCGAGGAGTTTGCCGATGTAGGGAGCGTTGAACCAGCGGAGAGTGACGCGGGCGTTGAGGCCGTCGGGTTCTTCGAGAATGGCTTCGTAGCCTTTCTTCCAACCGCCGTAGGGGAGGTAGCGGGCTTGAACGAGAATGCCGGAGAGCAGAACGGGGGATTCGGTGGGACCATCGGGAAACGGAACGAAGCGACGGCGATCTTCGTGGCGACTGGGGTAGTGGGTAACGAGGTCTCCGAGGGTGACGAGGCCTAGCTTGATGAGGCTGGTGGCAGATTTCTTCGGGATCCAGTCGAGTCCCTGGATCGGGGTCTCCGGGGGGAGCGGGCTGGGTCGACCGGGGAGCGTAGGGGGGTGAGTGGGGTGAGGATGCATCTCTTCTCGAACGGCGCGAGGCCCAGCTGCGCGGCGGGTTTAGGCGGCGGCGCGGATGTCGATCACCTGCATCTGAGCCGAGACGCGACCGTTCCATTCGTTGCGCTCGAGGTGGAAGGCGATGTCCCAAGGCGGGGAAGGGAGCGAATCGGTGGCACCATTAAAGAAGATCGCTGCGAGGGAGCCGTTACCGGCTGGAAGATCGAAGCGGAGGTGTTTTTCCTTCAAGACACGGGGGGGAGCAGAGGGTGTGACGTGGCGAACGAGGAGTGCGGGTTGGGGATTCGCGGTGCCGAACGGTTCGAGCATGGCCTGGCTCTCGAGGAAATCTTCACCGAAGTCATCGAGCGGAAGCTCGGCGTGAAGCCGAAGGGTCGGAACGAGCGGGGCGCTACCGAGGAGGGAGCGGGCGGCGGCTTCGAAGGCGGTTCGGAATTCTTCGAACTGATCCTCGTGAACGTGGAGACCGGCGGCCATTTCGTGCCCGCCGAAGGTGCCAAGATGATCCGAGCAAAGTCCGAGCGCGGCGACGAGCGAAAGGCCGGCGACGCTGCGCCCGCTGCCTTTGCCGGCGCCGCTGCCGTCGAATCCGACGATCAAGGTCGGGCGGTGGTGTCGACGCATCACGCGTGACGCGACGATGCCGAGGACCCCGGTGTGCCAGTCGCGTCGACCGGCGACGATGGTCTTGTCACGGTCGGGATCGAAGTTTTCCTCGAGCCAGTTTTCGACTTCGAGAACGACGTTGCGCTCGACGGCTTGACGGTCGCGGTTGTGGGTTTCGAGGCTAGCGGCGAGCTGTTGGGCCTCGAGGGGGTCACTCGTGAGGAGGAGTTGGAGTGAATCCTGGGCGGTGCCGAGGCGACCGGAGGCGTTGATGCGGGGGCCGAGTCGAAAGCCGACGTCGGAGGAACGAACCGGCGGGCGAACGGACGCGACGGCCATGAGTGCGGCGAGGCCCGGCCACTCGGTGCGCTCCATCTGGCGGAGCCCGTGGCGAACGAGGGTGCGGTTTTCTCCGTCGAGCGGGACGAGGTCGCAGAGGGTGGCGAGGGCCACGAGGTCGAGGAGTGTTTTGAGTTCGAAGCCGGGGATGGCGGTGCGTTTGAGGAGAGCGTGCGCCGTTTTGAAGGCGATGCCCGCGCTGCAAAGGTAGTCGAATCCGGTGTCGGCACACTTTGGGTTCACTCGGGCGACGCAGTGAGGTCGAGGGCCGTCGGGTTCGTGGTGATCGAGAATCACAAGATCGATTCCACGCTGTCGCAGGATGTTCGCTTCGGTCGCAGAGTTCGTGCCGCAGTCGATGGCGATGAGGAGATCGGGCTGATGGAGATCGATGCAGCGTTCGATCCCGGCGGGGCTGAGCCCGTAGCCCTCCTCGGCGCGGAGCGGGAGAAAGCTATCGACGCGTCCGCCGTAAGCGTGGATGACGCGATGGAGGATGGCGAGGGAGGTGACGCCGTCGACGTCGTAATCGCCGTAGAGAACGATGCGTTGGTTCGCTCGAAGGGCGTCTTCGATCCGCGCGGTGGCGGCGGCCATCTCGGGGAGAAGATTCGGATCGTGAAGGCGGCGGAGGCGTGGGTTGAGAAACTCGGCAACGCGGTCTTCTTCGACGAGCCCCTTGGCCGCGAGGAGGTCGGCGACGAAAGGAGGTAGTCGGAAAGCGTGGGCGAGCTCGCGGGCCGGGGCGGGGTCGCCGGGCGGGACGGGGAGAATCCAGCGTCGGTGCATCGGGCGAGAGTAGATGCGAAGGACCGAATAGGAAATGTCCAATTCGGCGCGGGGACTGAACGAGTGGTTGGGGTGGGGGTTGATTTTTCCGCGGCGGGCGGTGATGATTTCCGCTCATGGGGATCGAACGGAATCTGCTCGCGGCTCAGGGATACGTGGAGTTGGAGATGACGGAGGAGGCGTTGGCGGAGTTGG
Organism: uncultured Verrucomicrobiae bacterium; assembly: GCA_963749035.1. GTDB lineage: Bacteria > Verrucomicrobiota > Verrucomicrobiia > Chthoniobacterales > JAATET01 > CAVVKW01. The sequence goes on along the minus strand of CAVVKW010000004.1, from coordinate 922,378 downwards.
ACGGCGTTCCGGCGGAGAGTCGTGAAACGCAGGAGGTGCTGCAAACGAGGCTATTCGTGTTAATGCGGGCGCGACGATGGGGCGGGGCACTGGAAGTTTCGCAGCGGCTTTACGAAATTTTTCCTGATCAAACGACGGGCTACATCCACGGAGCTTTCTGCCTGCATGAGCTGGACCGCACGGGGGAGGCCAAGGCGTTACTGCTAAGGGGACCGGCGAGCCTGCTGCGTGAGGCGACTTACTACTACAACATGGGGTGTTACGATGCGGTTCTGGGGAACATCGAGGACGCGCAGCATTCGCTCGAGATCAGTTTTCGGATGGATGACAAATTTCGGCAAATTGCGAAGTTGGACCCGGATTTGAAAGCGGTTCCGAATCTGGTATGAACGAATCGAATGGTTTGGCAGAGCGCCTGCGGTCGGCGTTCGAAGAAAATTTTGAGCGGCACGGCGAGATCGGAGCGGCGGTGTCGGTGTGGGGACGGGGTGGTTCGATCTTTGAAACCTCGGCCGGATTTCGTGATCTGGCTTTGAGTGAGCCCTGGACCGACGACACGCTGGTGCTGGTCTGGTCGGCGACGAAGGGATTGGCGGCGGCGTGCGTTCTGCACGCGATGGAGGCGGCGGGGGTGTCGCTGAACACGAGGGTGGCGAAATTTTGGCCGGAGTTTGGGCAGTGCGGGAAGGAAGCGTTGACGGTCGGTCAGGTTCTCTCACACCGAGCGGGATTAAGTGCTCTCGACGCGAAGGACCTGTCGGTGCTCGATCACGATGGGGTGGCCCGGGCGATCGAGAGGCAAGTGCCGCAGTGGAAAGACGAAGCTCACGGATACGGTCCGCGCACGTTTGGATTCGTGGTCGATGAAATGGTCCGGCGGCTGGCCGGTGGGCGGACGTTGGGCGATTACTGGCGGCGGGAATTTGGCGATCCGCTCGAATTGGACGCTTGGATCGGCCTGCCGGAAGAACACCACGGTCGGGTGGCGCAGATGATTGCAGCCCGCGGGGCGGGGTGCCTCGAGGGGCAGGATGAATTTTTAGAGGCAATGGGCGATCCGGCGTCGCTCACGAGGCGATCGTTTTCGACGCCGGGTGGGGCACTTGGGGCGACGGCGATGAATAGTCCCGCGATTCGCGGGGCGTCGTTGCCGTCGATGGGCGGAATCGCGACGGCGTCGGCGCTGGCGAAGTTCTACGCGATGCTGGCGAACGGCGGTGAGTGGGGCGGGGTGCAGTTTTTCTCCGCAGAGGGTGTGGGTGCCATGCGGAAGACTCTGGCCCAAGGACGGGATCGGGTGCTTTTGATCGAAACCGCCTTCTCGGCTGGATTCATGCGAGATCCCGTCGACGGTGACGGCCGGAAGATTCGGTCAACGTTTGGTCCGGCTGCGGGTGCCTTCGGTCACCCGGGTGCCGGAGGGAGCCTGGCGTTCGCAGATCCAGATCGGGGGATTGGCTTTGCCTACGTCATGAACCAGATGGGGATGGGCGTTTTGCCGCGCGACCGCGCTTGGTCGCTCGTGGCGGCGCTTTACGAGTCGACCGCCTCACCTCGCTGAACCGAAGCCCGGATCGTGTTCAGGGCCGTCAAGCTGCGGCCGGTTTCGTCGTCTTCTCCGGCGGAAGCTCAGCCAATATCTGCTCAACCGCAGCGCGCGAGGTGACGCCGTGCTGTTCTCGAAGGAGGGCGATGGTCCCGTGATCGATGAACTCATCGGGCCAGCCGATCCGCACGACGGGGGTCGGAATGCGCTTTTCCGAAAGGTGCTCGATCACGCCGCAGCCGAAGCCGTTGTGAAGGACGTGGTCTTCGAAGGTGCAGAGGACGTCGCAACCGCGGGCGAAAAATTCGATGGTGGCGGTATCGAGCGGCTTGATCCAACGAGCGTTGATCACGGCAGCGTCGATACCGTGTTCGGTGCGGAGTTGATCGGCTGCCTCCGTGGCGAGGTCGACCATGTTGCCAAGCGCGAGGAGCGCGACGCGCTTGCCGTGACGGATGACCTCAGCCTTACCGATGTCGAGGAGGCGGGGCTGATCCTTGACTTTGGTCCCATTGCCAGCGCCGCGGGGATAGCGGATGGCGATGGGGCCGTCGTGATAGTTGGCCATGGTCCAGAGCATGTCGGCAAACTCGTCCTCATCCTTTGGCTGCATGTGGACGAGATTTGGAATGTGGCGCAGGTAGCCGATGTCGAAGAGGCCGTGGTGGGTGGGGCCGTCGTCGCCCGCGAGACCGGCTCGATCCATGCAGAGCGAAACGTTGAGGTTCTGCAGTGCCATGTCGTGGATAATCATGTCGTAGGCGCGCTGCATGAAGGTCGAATAGACGGTGAGGAACGGCTTCATCCCCTGTGTCGCGAGTCCGCACGCGAAGAGGGCGGCATGCTCCTCGGCGATGCCGACGTCGAAGGTGCGCTCGGGATGGCGTTTTGCAAAATGAGTGAGTCCGGTCCCGCTGGGCATGGCCGCGGTGATGGCGACGATCCGGTTATTGTGATCGGCGAAGTCGGCCAGCTTTTCGCCGTAAATTTGGGAGTAGGTGGGCGTCGGAGAGGCGACGGTTTCACCGGTATCGAGGGCGAACTTACCGAGCCCGTGGAACTTGTCGGGCTTGGCGAGAGCCGGAGCGTAACCTTTCCCCTTTTTTGTCAGGATGTGGAGAATGACGGGCTCGGTCTGAGTTTTCAGGAATTCGAAAGTGCGGGTCAGAAGCCCAACGTCGTGCCCGTCGATGGGCCCGTAGTAGCGAAATCCCAGATCTTCGAAGATCACGGAAGGTGCGATGAGGTTTTTGAGGCCGGCCTCGGCCTTGTGCGCGAGTTTGCGCGCCGAGCGACCGCCGATCCATTCGACAAACTTCGCGGCCTTCTCGTGGAGGTGCGCGTAGGACGGATTGGCGACGAGTCGATTGAGATACTCGGAAATGGCGCCCACGTTCTTGGCGATCGACCATTCATTGTCGTTGAGGACGACAATCAGCCGGTTCGTGGCGTTGGCGGCGTTGTTCAGTGCCTCGAAGCTCACTCCGCAGGTGAACGCGGCGTCCCCGGCGACGCAGACGACGTGTTCGTCTCCACCCCGGATGTCGCGACCGACGGCCATGCCGAGGGCAGCTGATAGCGCGGTGCCAGCGTGACCGGCGCCGTAGCAATCGTGGGGTGACTCGGTCCGGAGGAGAAAACCGTTCAGACCGCCGTGCTGACGGATGGTTGCAAAGCGTTCCCGTCGTCCCGTGAGCAATTTGTGAACGTAGCCCTGGTGGGAGACGTCGAACACGAAGCGATCGGTCGGGGTGTTGAAGACGCGGTGGAGCGCGATGGTGAGCTCCACCACGCCAAGATTGGGCCCGAGGTGACCGCCGGTCCGCGAAAGGACGGAGATGAGTTCGTCGCGAATCTCTTGCGCGAGAACGGGCAGATCGCCTTCGCGGAGGCGTTTGACGTCGTCGGGGGAATCGATGCCGGAGAGAAGACTGGGTTCGGAATTGGGCATTCTCTTATTGCTCGAAATCTTCGAGTTTCACGCTGCCGTCGGCCTCGCGGATGATGGTTTGGATGCGGGTCTCCGCTTGATCCAGACGAGCTTGGCAACTTCGGGTCAGGGCGATCCCTTCTTCGAAACGCTCAATGAGGGTTTCGAGCTGGAGTTCGCCGGATTCCATTTCTTCGACGAGGGCGTCGAGCCGTTTCAGCGCATCTTCCAGCGACGGTTGAGTTGGTTTGGCGGGCACGGGCTAGATCGAAGGTTATAGGTTTGGTGAAAGGATCGAGGGACAAGTTATTCTTCAGCCGGAGCTTCCGCATCGTTGGTTGGGGCGGAGTCTTCGGGGCTGTCGGCGTCGGCGGATTCGATCGCAGCGTCGGCCGCATCCTGGCGCTCGGCTGCTCGGGTCCATCGATCGTAGTCGGCGTAGAGGACCGTTTGGTTATCGATCGGCAGGGGAACGGCGGTCTTCAGCGGAAAACCAGTGAAGTTCGGATTCCGCATGATGAAGGGAGCCCAGGCCCGGTATCGACCTGATACGATGTCGCCGAGAAACATCGCATTGCCCGTGATCGGAGTGAGATAGAGTCCGCTGATCGGTTGGCCGATGACTTCGTAATCACTCAGGTCGACCATCGTTTTTGGCGAGTCGGGGAGAAGCAGAGTGCGGCGGTCAGCATACCACGCCACCGCCCAAGGCATGTCGGAGCACAGCGTTTCGGTGGGTTCATACCACTGGCCGAGGATGGCGATATAGGGTGGAACGTAGGGCGGCCAGTTAATGACGCGTGACTTGCCGGCGAAGAGTGTGAGCAGCATCGGGATCGCACAGACGATGATGACGACGGAGATGAAGATCACGCGAAGAATCGAAAGGTCAAAGTGCAGACGGTTCCACAGGACGAGGAGGAACGCGACGCCGAAGCCCACCATGAGGGGAATGAATACGGAATGAAGCTGAATGGCTCCAATCGTCTGGTCGATGGGGCCATAAGCTGCCATGCCAATGACAGCTCCGACCCACATGGCAAGAACGCACCAGCGGAAAGCTCCGACCTCGGGACGCTTGAATCGATGGAACAACGCCGGGAAAAACATCGCGGCGGCGAGACAGATGCCGAGGTAGCCGAACAGTGAGTTGATTTGATCGACGACTCCGATGCGGAACTTGCGTTTGAAACCGAAAAAGAGTTCGTCGAAATCCGGTCGGAGCGTCTGGTAGAACGAGGGGTCGCTGATGGGATAGATCGCGAGACCGAAGGGGCTACCGGAGACAGCGAAGTTCCGGATGACCCAAGGAGTCAGGGCGAGCACGAACGCGATGATTGCCGCGACCGGCAGAAGCCGCGGTCGGAAGTAGAAGAAGGCGAAAAAGAGGTAACCGATGAAGAACCAACTCGCGACGTAGTTCGTGAGCGTCATCAGACCGAACCCGATCCCGATAGCCGCCTGGAGCAGCCACGGTCTCAGGGTGGATGCAGCGTCCACGTCTTCTTGATGGTCCAAAGCATGAACGATGGCCCAGCTCGTCAGCATGAGCAGAAGGAGAAGAAGTGGGTGGGAGAGTCCCGAGAGCGAAAATTGCCAGAGGATGTCCGTGAGGAGGACGATGATGCAGGCGTAGAACGCGAGCCGGGCGTCGAAGAGTCGACGCAGGACGACGTAAGTCACGCCGACCGCGATCAAGAAGATGAGGACCGACGTGACGGCGATGGCGCGATCTCCCGCGTAGATGAAACTCGTGGGCTCCATCTTCCAAGAGTTCTTGATGAGAGCTAGCGGGACGGAATTGACGAGAGGCGGAAGCGGCGGGTTGGAAGTATCTGCGAGATTCTCACTGGGGATGGGTATGTCTGACTCCTGCAGCTGCCAGAGGGCCATCGGGCGGACGTATTTCGTCGTGAACCCATTTCCCGATGCGATGGATCGACCGATCTGGGCTTGGTCCATGGCGGTTTCGCTGTTGAAGCCGCTAAATTGGACGAAGAGGTAGAGAAGCGTGACGGCGATCAGAACGATGAACGCAGCGAGACCGCGGAGAAGTGGCGCAAGTTTACCTTGCTCGAGAGAATGGACGGCTTCCTGAAAGCCTTTAGCGGAGACGGGCATTAAGGTGAGGGCGGTGTGAAAAAACGAAGTGGCCGAGGTCGCGAGGAGGTGTCCGTGGAGGGGGCATTGGACGGTCCGAGAGGGGTCAGCGTTTGGTAATGTCCAATTCTTTGAGGCGGCGGTGGAGCGTTCGGCGACTGATGCCGAGGCGGTCGGCGGCTTTCGTGCGATTGCCGCCAGTCTCCTCGAGCGCCCGATAGATTAGGGCTCTCTCGGAATGGTGCAAGTTCAAGGCGTCGGAAGGAGGAGATGCCAAGTGGGATTGTGGCGGGGCGGCGGTCATCGACCGGGACGGGACGACGGGGGGAATGGATTCGCGGACGAAGCTCGGGAGATCGCCGAGGCCGATCCGCGACGAATTGCACATCACGACACCGTGTTCGACGGCGGTCCGTAGCTCCCGGACGTTGCCCGGCCAGTCGTAGTGGACGATGGATGCCATCGCTTCGGGAGTGAGTTCGCGGTGAGGTTTGTCGTTTTCGCGAGCCGAATGTTTCAAAAAAGAAATCACGAGGAGGGGGATGTCTTCCCGGCGGTCGCGGAGCGGCGGCATGGTGAGTTGCACGACGTTCAGGCGGAAGAAGAGGTCGTCGCGAAACTTCCCCTCGGCGACGAGTGTCGCGAGGTCCTTGTTCGTGGCGGCGACGAGACGAACGTCCGCTTGGATCGTGCGATTCCCGCCGACGCGCTCGAAGCTTCGCTCGCCGAGGACGCGGAGAATTTTTACCTGAATCGCGGCGTCGATCTCGCCGATCTCGTCGAGGAAAAGCGTGCCGCCGTTGGCTTGCTCGAACCGCCCGGCTCGCCTTTCGGTGGCACCGGTGTAGGCACCGCGTTCGTGCCCGAAGAGTTCGGATTCGAGAAGTTGCGGTGAAAGCGCCATGCAGTGGATGGCGACAAACTTTCGCGCGGTCCGATTCGAGAGGTTGTGAATGGCGCGCGCGGCCAGTTCTTTCCCGGTGCCGCTTTCTCCCTGAATCAAGACGGTCGCGCGGGAGGGTGCGACCTGCCGAATCGTGTCGAAGACGCGGACCATGGCTGGCGATCGGCCGATCATCGCTTCGAGAGAACTCGAGCCGGTGACTTGCTGTTTGAGTTCCGCGTTCTCCTCCCGAGTGGCGCGGTCATGAAGTGCTCGGCGAACCAGGAGTTCGAGTCGGTCGATGTTGACCGGTTTCGTCACGAAGTCGTAGGCCCCGCGCTTCATGGCTTCGACGGCGGTGTCGACCGAACCGTATGCGGTCATCATGATGCAGACGGGCGGCCGGGGACGCGCGAGCGTCCGCTCGATCAGATCCATGCCGTCGTCGGCACCGAGGCGAAGGTCGGTGAGGAGAACGTCGGGAGGCTCAGCTTCCATCGCAGCGATGGCTCCGGCGATGTTAGGTGCGACGAAGACCTCGAAATTATCCTCGAGTGCATCTCGGAGGCCATCCCGGGTGTTTTTTTCATCGTCGACGATGAGGATGGTATGAGTTCGCGCCACTTTGGCGCACAATGGGAAGTTTTTTGCGAAACTTCAAGGGTGCGGTTTGGGAACGTGAGAAAGCAGATCCGGAGTCTGGTTCGTTTCGGCTGGGAGGTGGAAATTCCGCCGGCCTCTCTGATCGTCAAAGGCCACGAATGCAGGCGTGCCGGTCCGAAGGGTCAGGCGAAAACCGTTCCCCACGCGGAGAGAACTTTGACCTCCGGCGGTCGGATGGTTCCAGAGCGGGGGTAGTTGTCGATGATGGTCGTCGCGACTTCGAGGCTACCCTGGTAGTCGCCTCCCTTGTCGACGACGAGGGAGCGGGCATGGACGTTGCCGTCGAGCGCCCCGTGGCGTCCAATGCGGATCGTTCCCGGACAGAAAATGTCGGCCTCGACTCGTCCGCGAAGCACGATCTCCTCAGCTCGAATCGGGAACGCGAAACGGAGATCCGAGCCACGATCAATCACGAGCGTGTGGGCCTCGATTCGGGAACGCGAAGTGCCCTCTCCGCGGATACGCAGTGTCCCGGTGCAGTCGATCCGACCGGCGAAGCGGCCTTCGATTCGTGCACTTCCGCAGCGAGTGTGAGTGCAATTTAGAAATCCGGACCGCGTGACGTGAACGGTGCCGCGGGTGTCGACCGAGCGCGTGCGGTGGCTGCTGATCCGAATATCTGCGAGTTCGGTCTCGTGTCCGCATTCTGGACAGAGACTCGCTCGAAGGTGCCGCGACACCTCGTGATCGTGACCGCATTCCTCGCAGTGAATCACTCGGCCACGAGGGTGGGGTGCGGTCGCGATCGCATCGGCGGGTGCCGGGGCGGACGCACCATTCGGGTCCGGCGATTTGGCGACCGAATAATGGTCACCACAACCGCGGCAGTAGGTCGCGATAAGCGCCGACGGTTCGTCTTGAACGAAGCCGCAGTGGGGGCAGGTCGTCGGGATTTTTCGGATGCCACCAAACATGGGTCGGCGCCCAGCAGACGCGTAGAGGTCGGCCTAAGCTTTGGCTGGCTCCTTGGATGCGTCCTTGGCGGGTTCGGATTTCGAAGCGTCCGGGCGGTTAGCCGACGGTTGATTTCCGGAAGCACCAGAGCCCGATAGGGACGCGGCCGGCTTCGAGTTTTTATTGGGGGTGACTTCGGACTTACCAACGAACATGGCTCCTTCTTCGATGACGATCCGCGAAGCGGTGAGGTCCCCGGTGACCTGCGAACTAGCCTTGAGTTCGGCTTTTTCCGCGACCGTGATGTTGCCGAGGACGGTCCCGTGGATGGTGACAGAATTCGTCATGACCTCGCCTTTGACCTCGGCGTTCTTCCCGATGACGAGGTTGCCATCGGAGATGATCTCCCCCTCGATCTTTCCGTCGCAGATGAGTTCGTCGTCGAATTTGATCGTCCCTTTGATGGTGACGTCACTCGAAAGAACGTTGCGCGAACCGCCTCCGGAGGGAGCGGGTTCGGACGAAAATGACGCGGCGGAAGTGATTTTATTGAGGTTCATGAAGGTGTGGAAAGTCGACTTGGATGGAGGTTCGAAACCTACTGTTGCGGTTGGGGGTGTCAAAACTTTCTTGTCTTGCTTGGGGTGTCGATGGGCTAGAAAAATGGGCGGCGATGAAGGTGGTGATCACATGCGGTCCGGCGGTCGTTCCGATCGACGAGGTGCGGCGACTGACCAACTTCTCGACTGGTGAACTTGGCGTCCGCTTGGCTAATGCTTTCGTCGGTGCTGGACACAACGTCACGTGTTTCTCTTCGGCCGTTTCGACGACAGATTTACGTTTGGACGCAGCGGTGACGCAGCGGAGTTTCCTGATGAACGAAGACCTTGCCCGCGGCCTCGCCGACGTCGAAGCGGAGGCGGTCTTGCACGCGGCGGCATTGGCAGATTTTGAAGTCATCCAAATCACCGACGAAACGGGCGACGCGGTGGAAGGGGCGAAGATTTCCAGTCGGGACGGAGAGCTGACGCTCAGATTGCGTCCGGCGACGAAGGTGATTCATGACCTGCGAGCCCGCTTCCCGGCAGCGGTGATCGTCGGCTGGAAGTATGAATTGGCCGGGGGGCGGGACCGCGCGCTCGCGGCTGCCCGGCGGCAGCTCGAGGAGGGGGGCACGGATGCGTGCGTCGTGAACGGCAAGGCGTGGGGGACTGGATTTGGACTGGTGGTGAGGGGAACCGATGACGGCGTCGAGGAGTTTGCGGGCAAGGTCGGACTGGCAACTGGCTTGGTGAGATTCTGCGAGGACACTTGGGAAGGCCGACTCTGAGGAACGGATCGGTGCTGCTGGCGGTTGCAAAACCGGGCAGGTCATCTAAGTTCGAGGGGATGAAAAAGATTCTCCTCCTCCTGACCGTTGCTTTCGCTTCGGCGACTTCTCTGTTCTCAGCGCCAGAAATTGGCGAGGCCGCTCCGGCGTTTACGTTGACCGATAGCACTGGAACCGAGCATTCACTGAGCGACTTCGAGGGGAAGACGGTCGTTCTCGAATGGTTTAACTACGGGTGCCCCTTCGTGAAAAAGCACTACTCGAGCGAGAACATGCAAGGATTGCAGGAAGCCGCGGTGGAGGATGACGTCGTCTGGTTGACGATCGTCTCATCGGCGCCTGGCAAGCAAGGGCATCTGACTCCGGAGGAAGCTGAGGCGAAGAGAGAGGAACTCGGGTCGAACGCGACGGCTCTGCTGATCGATGAAGATGGTGAGGTCGGCAAACTTTACAACGCGAAGACCACTCCCGAAATGTTCGTGATCAATGGCGAGGGGAACGTGGTTTACATGGGCGCGATCGACAGTAAGAGCGACGCGAAAGAGGACTCGATCGATGGCGCAGTCAATTACGTGACCGCTGCACTGGATGCGATCGAGGCTGACGAGGAAATCGAAAACCCGAAGACCAAGCCTTACGGGTGCTCGATTAAATACTGAGACGCCTTGGCTTATCCGGACTGGCTCTCGAGCGCTTTGACGCGCTTGTAGAGCTTCCCGAGCCGCGAGATCTGCGCGCAGTTTTCGCGGTATTCCTTAATCGGGCGGGCGGGTCCTCCGCCCACGATCTCTTGAGCGGGAACGCTTTTGTTCACCCCACTCTGAGCGGCGACGATGGCTTGGTCGCCAATCTCGAGGTGGCCCACGATCCCTGCCTGACCGGCGAGGGTGACGTAATTCCCGACCCGCGTGCTGCCGGAGATGCCAACCTGTGAACAGAGGATGGAGTTGGAGCCGACTCTGACGTTGTGAGCGATTTGCACGAGGTTGTCGATTTTCGTGCCGGACTGGATCCAGGTCCGACCAAAGCGAGCGCGGTCGATCGTGGCATTTGCCCCGACTTCGACGTCGTCGTCGATTTGAACCATACCGGTTTGGGGAATCTTGACGTGGCGACCGTCCTTGAGTTCATAACCGAACCCGTCCGAACCGATGACGGCGCCGCTGTGGATTTCGACGCGGTCGCCAAGCGTGCAGCGGTCGGCGAGGGTCACGCGAGGATGGAGGTGACAATCGGCGCCAACCGAGGCGCCGTGACCGATGACGACGTGTGAGCGGAGGACCGTGCGAGGGCCGACGCGCGCGCCAGTTTCCACCACCACGAATGCGGCCACGTGAGCGCTGGGGTCCACCTCGGCGTCCGGTGCGATGACGGCTGTCGGGTGAACGTTAGCCGCATAAGTCACCGTGGGGGGCGCGAAATGCTCGAGGACGGTGGCAAACGCCTTGGCCGGATCATCGCATGAGACGAAGGAAGAATCGATCTGCTCGACGCAGCCGTGCGGAACCAAGACGGCGGTGGCTCGAGTCTGCCGGAGGGCATTGAGGTAGCGCGGATCACCGTAAAAAGCGACGTCGCCCGGCCCGGCTTCGGACAGCGCGGCGGGGCTGGAAATTTCGATTCCGGCGTTTTCGGCGGCAACTTGGCCGCCGGTTAGATCAGCAATTTCTCGAAGGGTCATGGTTTGTCGGTAGGCAGGTTGGCAGAAGGTGATTCTTCCCTCAAGAGGTCGAACCGGTCGAGGGTGAAGCGGCGAGCCTCCGGCGAGATGCGAAGGCGAAGACTCAGAGCATCGGCGTCCGGGGGGATCGTGAGGAAGAAGAAGTCCTCGCTGGGGTCGGGGAAGAGGTAAGGTTTGAGGGTCAGTTCGTGAAAGCGATCTCCGTCGCGGTAGAAGTAAACGTTCACTCGAACGGGTTCGGTCTCGTCGGACGAGTATCTGAGGCCGAGAAACAGGACCTGACCCCGGAGGGCGGGCGGGATCGGAACGGGTGAATACTCGGTGGGTTCGGTCCGGCGGTGCGGGAGGGCCCATGCCGATGGCACTTTGAGCTGGGGAACGAACAGTTCACGGAGGAGCTGACCGTCCGGAGCGAGCGAGGTCAGGGCGGTCCCGTCAGTTCGACGATCGAGGAATACGAAGTCCGGCACGTCGCCCTTGGGGATGGAGCGGACAGCAGTCCATTCGCCGAGTGGGGGACGAAGGTAGGGGGCAATGTCACCGATTCCGGAGAGCCGATCGTATTCCGATTTTTTGCGGGTCCCGGTCCAAATCCACTTTCGGATGAACCAGATCTGGTCCGCTCGATCCGCGACACGGAGCGTTTCGGTTCCTGGATTGAGGAGGTCCTTCTTAAGTGTCCAATCGAAGGTCTCGGCTTTCTGAGGATCTGCCATCGTGACGACGTGCTGCAGTGCGGGGTTCGCTAGAACTTTCGTCCCTTCCGGCACGGTGACGAGATACTCCGAGATCGTGCTGAGATAGTTGGACTCGCGGAAAGGGCGCGTCGCGAAAAAGATCAGACCGATAACGAGGGCAAGAAAGCCCAGGGGAAGAAGACGATGGAGTGGCCAACGATCGTAAGGATCGAGCCGACGTCTCAGTTGGTCGATGACGAGACCGAGCCCGAAGGCTGCCAGTGTCGAGAGTGGGAACGCGAGGCTGGCAAGGAAACGATCGCCGTCGCGAACGAGGGGACGAGGCGGGGAAAAGCTCTGCAAGGCGCAGCTGTAGGTCAGTAAATACAGGAGAGCGTAGGCGACAAGGGCGCGGCCGGGTCTGCCGAACCACCTGACGGCCGGATACACGCCGATGATCGTCGCAACGATGTAGATGACGTCGGAGTAACGGCGGTAGAAGGCTGGAAGGAACCGGAACGGAAGCTGCCAAACGGGCAGAGTCTCCGTACCCTTTCGCCCGGTGGCTCCAAGGTTGGCCTGAATGCTGTGAAGCCATTCGCCCGTGATCGAGTAATAGACCGCAAATTCTACGGCCACGAAGAACGCAGCGAACAAACCGACCAGGGCAAGCCAGAGGATTCGCTTGGGATGGAATGCGAGCGTGCACAGAACCAGGACCGGAATCGCGAAGACACCGGTAATTCGATTGGCCTGGCCGATCGCCAGGCAGAGGCCGACGAGAACGGCAAAGCCCACGCTGCCCCCCGCGTTCTCTGATCGCATGAGCCTCAACCACCCAAAAAACGCCAGAGCGACCCAAAAACCTTCCGAGAGATCGGGCATCGGTCGGTCGATGACTGAGTCGAGCTGGGGGTGGAAAAGAAAAAGGATGCCGGCTAGAAGGGCAATCGAGCGGCTCGCTCCAATCTCGCGGGTCATCGCGTGAACCAGCACAGCTCCGGCACCGAGATAGACCATCGGCTGCAGGTAATACGAGAGCGCACTGAAGCCGAACGGGATTTGCAGAAGCCAACACAATCCCCACACCGGCCACCGAAGGTCGTGGAAGGATTCTTCGCTCCAGGCACCGGGCGTGCCGCGGTGGAGGTCCATCGCGAGGCCCCAGTAGTTCAGATCGTCGCCGAGGGAAGGGGGGGTCTGGTAGATCCAACTGACAACGAACGCGCCGAAGAAAAGTAGGGTGGGGGTTAGAAACGGTGGTGTCTTCACGCGGAAGCGGCTGCGGGATTACGTTTGCCTCTTTGCAGGCATCGGTCGAAAACGCACCAGGTCGAGTCGACGAGCGCGGTCGCGTAGAGGATCCAAAAGGGTTCGAAAACAAAGCGGAAGCGGGCGCGGACGTTGGCCGTCACCATGACGATGACGAAAAATCCGACGAGGAAGAGTCCGAAAAGAAGATGAAAGTTCATCAGGGGTGAAGTGCGGATCGCGAGACTGAGCATTCCGAGGACCGCGCCCGCGTATAACCAGGGGAGGCCTCGAATCGCGACACCCGCAACGCTCGAGCCGGGGAGCGGAATCGGGAGGAGGGGAGCGAGTGATGCGGCGGTAAATCCTTTGAGGTAACGCCAGAGCCAATCACGGGGCAGCGGGGTGGTGGTCTCTTCGAAATATTTTCTCGCCGCAGCGGCGTTTGGGAACGTTCGTCCCCAGGCGAGGTCGCTCGTTCGGAGACCCTTCTGGCGTTCCCCGTCTTCGAAGAGGGCTTCCGTCTGACCGGCGACGACGTAGTCGTTGAAGCCCAGGGCGGGTGGTTCGTGGTGTCCGATGACAAATTTGCGAAGCGCGAAGTTTGGGATGAGCAACGGGTGACGGAGGACGGTTTCGATTCCTGCGAGCTTGCAGACTGAATCGATTTGCCCGCGGGCTTCTTTTGTCGTCAGACCATCGCCGACCAACTTTCGGCTAATGGCGTCCTGTAAATCTTTACGAACGGACACCAAACCCGGGACGTCCCGGGAATTCCACTCGACTTGACTGGAGGCGACAACCGGTTGCACAGCCTCGGCCACCCCGGGGGAAAACCAAAGGCGTGCGGGCGTGAGGTGAACCACCGAGGCGTAGAGAAGCGTTCCGCTCTGCGAGGTCTGGGTGATCGCGAAGAGGAAGACGGTCCAGGCGAACGTTACGCCAAGCGCGAAGGCCAAGGGACGCCACTGGCCCCAGAAAGCAGAGCCCACGAGTGCCAGCCCGAAAATGCCGAAAAGGTTTCCTTCCGGGCGAGCCGTTGCGGTGAAAAAAAGCGTCACGAGAAATGCCGCCAGAGTCCACCGGCCCGGGCGCCGATAGAGGGTCCAGCCAACGAGTGCCAGTAGCACGACGGCGAAAACGGCGTAGGTCTCGGCGAGCGCGACGTGTTCATACCAAAGCAAGACGGGATGCAGGGCGATGACGCAGGTCACGGGAACAATCAATGCCCGCCAATGTCGAAACCACGCCCGCACCAACAGACCGCAGAGCACGACGAGAAGGAGTCCGAGGAAGTGTTGGACGACCGCCGCGAAGGCGAGAATCGGGATTCCCAGGAGGGCCGGGATGCAGTAGATGGCGGGGACGAGTAGGGTCTTTTTCCCTTCGGTCGCGAAGGCCGCTTTCGAGATCAGGTGGTCGGCAGTCTCCAGGGTGGAGGCCGTGTCGTCGTGCGTGAAGGCGACCGGAAAGTGCCAAAGAAGATAAGCCCGGAGGAGGATGCCGAGAAAAACGGCAGGTAGCGACAGCCGGAGAGCCGTATCGAGTTCGTAGCGATGAACGAAGGCGCGGACAGCCGCCCGGGCCGTGCCGAAGCGGGTTGGGCGGAGCTCGGTGCAGACGCTCACGTCCCGCGGAGCCCACCGAGCAGAAGCTCGGCGTTGGTCGCGGTGTTCATCAAATTGGCTTGAAGAACTTCCATGGCCTCGACGGCAGGAAGCTCGGCGAGCTGCTTCCGGAGGGTAAAGACTCGGTCGAGTTCATCGGGGTGGTAGAGCAATTCTTCCCGCCGGGTGGCGGATTTCGTGACGTGAAGGGCAGGGAAGACCCGCTGCTCAGCCACGGAACGGTCGAGATGAATCTCCATGTTTCCCGTGCCTTTGTATTCTTCGAAGATGAGGTCATCCATCCGGCTGTGGGTATCGACGAGTGCGGTCGCGAGGATGGTGAGGCTGCCGCCCTCTTCGACGTTGCGAGCAGCGCCAAAGAAACGCTTCGGTTTTGCGAGCGCCTTGGCGTCGACGCCGCCGCTCATGGTGCGCCCCTTTTTTCCTCCGGGCATGAGGTTGTTGTAGCCGCGCGATAACCGGGTGATGCTATCGACGAGGATAACGACGTCCTTCCGCATCTCGACCAAGCGTTTGGCCCGTTCGGACACCAACTCCGCGAGCTGCACGTGGCGAGCGGGAGACTCGTCAAACGTGCTGGCGAAAATGTCGCAGTCGAGCTCGCGTTCGAAATCCGTCACTTCCTCGGGGCGTTCGTCGACCAGGAGAAGCATGAGGTGAATGTCCGGCTCAGCCTTGCGGATCGCGCGCGCCAATTCCTTGAGGAGGATGGTCTTTCCAACCCGGGGAGGCGCGACGATCAGGCCTCGCTGACCCATGCCGAGAGGTGCGAGGAGGTCGACAGCTCTCGGCGAGATCTCGGGACTCCCGGGAACCTCGAGCAAGATTCGACGATCCGGGAACAAGGCGGTGAGCTTCTCGAAATCGACCGTCGGCTTCCATTCTGCCGCGGGGATGCCCTCCACGGCGACGAGTGATTCCGCCACCAGTCCGTGTTCTCGCTGCCGGGGCCCGCGAACGCTGACTCGCAATTGCTGCCCGGCCTGAAGGCGGAGCGGCTCGAGCAGCGAAGACGGCACGGAAACATCCTCCGGGCAGGGACGAAGGTGGAATTTTGGCCATCGTAACGTCCCGCGTTGGTTGTCGAGTTCGATGATCCCGTCGGCTTCCACGCGATCGCCTTGGGCAACGTGATGACGGACCTGATCCATCACGAGCTGGTGGAGACTTCCCTCGGAGCGAACCCGGATTCCGAGCCTTTCTGAGCGCGCGACGAGCTGTTTACGCGAGAGCTCGTGGAGTTCGTTGATCGAAAGGGTAACCGTCGAAGGAGGCGCTGGGTCGACCGGTGGGTCGGAAGTTTCAGTCATACTGCGAAATCAGAAGAGAGGCCAGGAGGTTGGCTTGGGCATCGAGAAGCTCGGGGGAACCATCGTTCCAAACCACGTGGTGGGCTCCGCTTATCTTAACGCCGAGTTCGCACTGCGAAGCGAGGATTTTTCTTCCCAGATCAGCGGCGACGCCGCGTTTTTCGTCGAGTCTTCTGAGCTGGGTGGCGGGTGGACACGCGACCGTGATGATGAGGTCGAACAAGGCCTCCGACTGAGTCTCGAACAGGAGAGGAATCTCGAGCACGAAAGGTCGGGTCGCTTCGGAGGCGGCACGAGTCCAGGCGGCCCGAACTGGAGGGTGGAGGATGGCCTCGAGAGCTCGTCGGCGCTCGGGTTCTGGGAAGACGACATTTCGGAGAAATTCGCGATTCGGCTCAGCTTCACTGAGGTAGGCCGCCGCCGAAAATTCGTCGATGACCTTCGATCGAATTGCCGGATCGTTCGCGAGGAGATCGGCAGCGCACGCGTCGGTATCGAAAAACACCGCGTTGAATCGTTCGAGCAGGCGGGCTCGGAACGTTGATTTCCCGGTGGCAATGCCGCCAGTGATACCAATGGTTGGCATGCGAATTCGTCCTGCGGTGGCGTCACTCGCCCGGTCCTGCGAAACGAAATCGGCGGGAAGGGAATGGACCCTGCCCGCCGAAACGCTGCGTTCGCGAATGCGCGAGTGGTTATTTGTAGGTCGTGCCCTTCGTCTGGTAAACGGGTGGGGCGATGGTGTCGGGCACGCCGAGGAGTTCGACAATTTCTTCTTCCTCTTCGCCGGAGCGGAGCGGCTTGCCTTCGGCATCCATGAGCTGAGCCGTCACGAAAATGATGAGGTTTTTCTTAATTTTCTGATCGATGGACGAACGGAAGAGGCGACCGACCAAAGGAATGTCTCCGAGGAGCGGAACCTTGTCTTCGACCTTCTGCACGTCTTCCCGGATCAGGCCTCCGAGGGCCACGGTCATGCCGTCCCAAATGGTGACACTCGTGGTCACCTTGCGAGTGCTGAAAACGGGCTGATTGATCACGTTTTCCGTGATCGTCCGGGTTCCCGGTCCGGTTCCGATCAAGGCATTGCCCGGATCGATGCCGTTGATGGGATTTCCGTAGTTGATGAATCCTTCGAAATCGACGACTTCCGGAGCCAGCTCAAGATCGATGGTGTAATTGTCCGGGCCGACGACCGGGGTGACGTCGAGGGTGACGCCGGTGTTCCGAATCTCAAAAGCGGTCGGCGTCGAAGGCGTAATGACTCCCGAGGTCACGAAGCTCTGACGGGCGCCGATGCCGTCGGCGTCGGTCGACTGCGGAATCTGAGGCGGGTCAAACTCGCTGGGATACCGGAACTCTCGCACAATGTTGATCACTGCCTTGGAGCCGCTCTTGGTGGCGACCTTTGGAGCGGACATGAGATCAATGCCCTTCTTTTGGTCGAGCGCGCGGATGACGACCTGAAATTGGGGATTGGTGAAGATTCCGGAGAGACCGAACAACGCGGGGGCTGGTCCGGTCGCAACGTTGGCGAGCAGGGAATCCAGACTATTGATCGAAACCGCAGAGTCGGGACCGGAGCCCGTGCCGGAGCGGAGTCCGCTGGTCACAAGATTTTGACCGATTGTCTGACCGCCCGGTGCCACGAACGGGAAGGCCGCGGGATTGGCACCGGCGGTCCCACCAGCGCCGTAGATTGGGCTGTTCGTTCCGCCGATCTGGAGCGGTCCAAGCGTCCAATCAAATCCGAGTTCTTTCAGATTGTTCTGATTGATCTCGACGAATTTCGCCTCGATTTCGACCTGAGTCGGAGCCGCACCCTGAACGGCGTCGACGAGACGATCGATGAGGTCGATGTTGTCCTGGGTATTCCGGACGATGAGACGGCTTCCGGAAGCGACGTAGTTCGCGCTCGCCCCGGGAGGGAAGGGAACACTCTGAGACTCCAGGTAAATCTGTGCGTTCTGTCGACCCTGAATCCGATTCGCGTTAGCAGAATCCCCAGCGTTGAACGAAAAGGCGGCGATGCCGGCAGATTCAGCGGCGGCCGCGGCCGTCGGGATGAACGTCGGCGGGACTCGGTATTCCTTGGTGACGAGTTCTTCGGTCACCTCGGTTAGAGGAACGATCGAAACAGCGACGGAATCGATCTTGATCTTCAGGCCAGCGAGATCCGCAAGGTAGCGGAGCGCTTCGTAGAGCGGCACGCTGCTGAGAGCGAGAGTCACGGTGGTGTCTTCCGTGGCGGTTGGAGTTGCCGCGATCGTTGCATCACCATCCGGGACAGCGAGAAGCCCTTCGGTCGCCGCAGCAGCTGAACCGCTCGGGACCTTGAGGAAGATGTTGACGCCCTTCTTGTCAGGATCAGGCTCGAGGGTGTCGAGCTGACGACTGATTTGACGGAGATACTCGACGGCTTCGCTGATGGTGGTGTCGCGAAGGTCCAGCTGAGGAATTATGATGCGGTTCAGCTTCGCAGTGATCTGTTCGTTGCTGAGTCCGGGAGTGAGCGTCGGGTCGCGCAAAGTGTCTTTGCCACCCTGGAATTTCTTCCGCGGAAGTTCCCACCCTTGCGTCACCTCCCACAGCATTCGGCTGCGTGTCTCGTTGTAGGCATTTGCGTAGTAGTCGCCCTTTGCGTTGGCAACTCGCTCGAGACCTTTTTGAGCGGCGATGTTGTATTTATCGACATTCAGAACCTGGGTGTAGCGTTTGATGGCAAGATCGTAGCGCCCGGTCATGAAGAACCCTTCCGCATCGACCAGGAGTTGAGCGACCTCGTCGCGATCGGCAGCGAACTGAGGGGTGATGGTCTTATTGTAGTAGTCTGGCTGCTCCAGCTGGGAGAGAAAGACGATGGCCGGACGGTAGGTCGGATTGTATTGAGGGAGGAGCACGGTCTTGGCGACCATTTCCGCGTCGGCGTAGCGACCGCTTTCCACGAGTTCGTGAGCGTAGATCAGCGCAACTTTGCTGAAGCTCTCGAGCGTGGACGCGCGCCGGTCGGCCGTTGCCTCGCCCGGTCCCAGCAGGTCGACCGCGTCGATGTAGGCGACGTAAGCGTCCTCGTATTTCTCCTCTTCCAAAGCGCGATCTCCGGCGGTGATGAATTGCTCCGCAACGAGAATGTCTTCCTGGCGTCGAACGATCTCTCGCTCTGACTGGGATGTGAGGCTGGTTGTTCCGACGTAGGAATCGCCCTTCATCTGGGCGTGACCGACGGTCGTGATTGCTGCCACGAGGCAGACGTTAATTCCGAAACTCTTGGAAATGGAATGGAGGGGATGGGTCATCAGGTTGAAAGCAGCTACAGGTTAAAGGCTGGGAATGGATGCCGGGTCGTCCGCGATCAATTCGGCCCCGAGGAGATCAGGATCAGGAGCGGCGACGATTTCGTCGTCCTCGATCTCCTTGAGGAGAGGTTGGCCAGCGGGATCGAGCAGCGAGGCGGTAACAAACATGATGAGGTTGCGTTTGATGTGCTGATCGGCGGAGGAGCGGAAGAGCCGACCAATGAGAGGAATGTCTCCAATGATCGGCGTCTTATCTTCGACCTTCTGGATGTCTTCGCGCATGAGGCCACCGAGAACAACGGTCTGACCGTCGTAAACCGAGACCTGGGTCGTGACCTGACGGACACTAAAGACGGGCTGATTGATCACATTTTCGGATAGCAGCACTTCCGTAGGATTCCCAAGTGCTGATCCCAAGAACGTCGTCAAACCGATCACCGTTTGACTGTCAACGATTGGTTGAACGATCGTCGAGATGGGGCTGCCGTAGTTCACGAAGCCGTCGAACTCGGTCACGCGAGGAGAAAGGTTGAGTTCGATCGTGAATCCATCGGGTCCTACGGTCGGCTCAACTTCGAGTTCGACACCGATATTGCGGGTCTCGAACTGCGATGGCGTCGTTGGAGTGAAGGTCACGTTGGTGTCCCCGGTGGTTTGGGGGATCTGCGGTGGATCGAACTGAACCGGGTAGCGAAACTCACGGACGAGTTGGATCGTTGCGCGCTGCCCGCTCTTGGTCGTCACGGAAGGTGCCGAAAGCAAATCGATACCCTTTTGTTGATTGAGTGCACGAAGAACGACCTGGAATTGAGGATTTGAAAAGACACCGGCTAGAGCGAGCACGCCGGGGGCAGGTCCGACGGGGCTGGCGAAGAGCAGCCCGTCGATGGCGTTGGCAGAGATGGCCGTGGAGCCACTCCGGTTTCCTCCGGTGAGTGAGCCCGTTGTCGCGGAAGTTGCGCCGATCGGGAGGCCGGTATTTGGCGACGTGATCGGGAAGGCTCCGTCGAGACTGCTTTGGCCGGGAGCGGAAGTGCCGCCACCGCCATACACGCCCGTGCCGAAAGGCAAACCGAATTGACCGAGCTGCCAGTCGAACCCGAGTTCCTTGAGATTATCCTGAGTGATCTCGACGAATTTCGATTCGATGCTCACCTGGCTCGGAGTGCCTTGGGAGTCGAATTCGACCAGCTGATCGATTAAATCGAGGTTCGGCTGAGTGTTGCGAACGATGAGTTTGCTTGCGCTGGGGAGGAAGTTGGCGGTCGCGCCTTCGGGGAACTGAACGCCTTGCGCCTCGAGAAATTCGCGGGCGCCAGATTTCCCGACCGTCTCGGCGGGTGCACCGAATCCACCACCACCGAATCCTCCGGCGTCGGCGTCACCACCGGCAGCGGGTGCGTTCGTGATGAACCCTGGTTGAACCTTATACTCTTTGGTGATGAGAACGTCGATCGGCTCGCTGAGAGGCACGACCTTCACGGCATAAGGCTCCACCTTCGTTTTCAAGCTGGCGGCCGAAGCGATGTAGTTGATGGCCTCGCGAAGCGGCACGTCGGTGAGTGAGAGGGTGATCCGTTGTCCAGCTTCGGCACCCTGCGTGGCCGGATCGAGCTTGAGGACGATGTTGACGCCGCGCTTGTTGGGATCAGGTTCGCTGAGGTCGAGGTTTCTCGACTGAAGTTTGATGAAGTCGAGGGCCTCACGGACGGTTGACTCACGAAAATTGATGCTCGGGATTCGAATATCGTCCAGTTTTCGGTTGATGGCGGTCGTGCCGCGAGCGTCGATCACCGGTTGTTCGATGATCTGGCTCGAGCCAACGTCAAATTTACGGACGGGAAGCTCCCAGGCGCCTTTGACCTCGTTGTAAAGTTCCGAGCGCGTCGTGTTGTAGGCATTCTCCGCGTAGTTTTGGCGGGCACCGTTGACTTTCTCCATCATCCGGCGGGCGGCGATGTTGTATTTATCGATGTTGAGGATTTGCTCGCACCGTTTGAAAGCGAGATCGAAGCGTCCGCTCTGGTAAAAACCTTCGGCTTCGCGAAAGAGCTGTTTGACTTGCTCAACGTCAGCAACAAATCCCGGCGTGATCGTTTTGTTGAAGCGATCGGGCTCCTGGATTTTGGCGAGCAGATCCAGGGCAGGTCCATATTCAGAATCATACCGCTCGTCGAGAACGACGCGAACGGTGGTCTCGGCGTCTTCGAAGCGGCCTTCCGAGATCCGCTGCTCGGTCAGCTTGATGACGGACCGCTTGAAACCATCCATCGCGACTTCCCGGACTTCGAAAGAGGCCTCGCCACCGGCCGGAAGTGCGTCGACAGCCGATTTGAAATAAGCAAACGCCGATTCGTAGTCGTTATCAATGAGAGCCGCTGTCCCTTTATTAACCGCCGCCTGGGAAAAATCCTGGGTCATCTCGCGGCGCCGAATCTCGCGCTCGGCGGCACCTTGGACACCGACTGGTTGGGCTGGAAGGGGAGAAATGGTCGTTGCGAGGAACGTCGTGGCTCCGGTCAGGAGTAAGGTTTTTCTGAGCATGGTCAAAGCAGGCAGCTAGTTCGGGGGGTAATTTGGTCGCGGTGTGGGGTTAAGGGGGTGAAACTCAGGTCTTTGGCGGCAGGGCTACTCTTGGAGGGCGGGGACTGTGATTTCTTCCCCGGAAGATGCGCGCTGTATTAGGGCTTCGGTTGCAGAAATGTCAATAAGTTTGTATTTGACATCCGGCTCAGGCGCGACTGAGAAGGAGTCATTCTTCTTGACCTTCTGCTCCGAGCCGTCCCAAAGGTAGGAGAAGAGGGCGAAACCGGTCGGGTAGTTAATCTCCTCATCGTAAACGAGAACGATCTTTTCGCCGGTCTCTTGGTTCTCGACGGTCAGCTCGGATACGTTGAGCTGAAGCCCGTTCTTATCGCGGGTCTTCTTCTCGTAGGTCGTGACCTTGTAGTCGGAGCCCTCGATCATGTCGCCGAGCTTCACAAACTTCGTGGCGCCCTTGAGATCACGAGTGTTGATCGTGAACGTCTCACCGTTATCCGGGCTTCCGCTGAACTTGAGGCGGAAGGGGATTTGGATGAATTCTTTCAAGCGAAGTTTGGTGATGTAGGGGGGTTGTGACCCTTCGGTTGTCGGGTCGGTCCCGGCGTTGAATTCTTCGAGATTCGAAAACTTGTCACCGTCGGGATCTGCCTGGAGAATGTCTCCGCGGGCGTAATCGAGATCGTATTTGACGAGCCACTCGTTATCAACCGGCGGGTGGAGCTGACTACTTCCCTCGGCGAGGGGGTTGATGAGTTCGCCCTCCCGGAGCACGTAAGGCTTGGAGACGAAAAGCGAGCCTTCACCGGCACCCCACTGAGCGGGGTCGGTGACGGAGTCAATTTCAGCCTGAACGGCTTCGACGTCCGGTCGATCATACTCGGCAGAAGGCGGTTTGCGACTGTTCCGCTCGTCGAAGACTTCGCCAAACGAAAGGGCATTTAAGATGATGAACGCGGCGACCGCCGTGAGGAGCAGACCGAGCCCCGCGAGGATGACACGATCGTAGTGCTTTTTGAACCAATCCATAACTGGGGTGTGTAATGAGGGTTACCGGACGAGGCCTACGGGTTCGGCGTCGCTTGAGCGGTTGGAGTCGGTGGGGTGAAGGTGATCATCTCGACGGCGACAGTGACGTTGAGCTTCTCGCGCCCGACGATCACGTCCAAGCCCTTGACCTCGACGGGCTCGGCGTCTTCTTCAACCTCGCTTGAGGGTGGTGGATAGGAGTTCGAGCGCTCCTCGTATTCGCTGACCCGGCTGGGGCCATCGAGCTCCGTGTTCACAACGCTGATGTTCCGGATAATGAAGAATTGCTCGTTGGTGACGATGGAATTGAGCGACTGCCGAAGACGTCCTTGCTCCGTGACAAACGAGATCTCGAAGGGAAACGCTTGAGCGATCTCCGGGATTTCATTCGTCTTGGCAGCCCCCGGTCCAGTTCGGTTCATCTTATCATCTGCCAGTGGGGCAGGGCCTTTATTTTCCTCCGGCAGCGGCGTGCGATCGATCGACGAGATTTCGGCGACGCGGAACGAGATCAGGCGATCGACGATGGACTTAATGGCTGCCATCTGACGGGCGAGGGGTCCGGCAGCGTTATCGGAGGGAAGCGTGCCCTGGTATTGGTCAAAACCCAGGTAGAAGTCCGCGGGAAGCGTGATGTTTTTAGATTCCGCCGCGGCTTGAACTTCCGAAACGACGGCGCGAAGACGATCCTGAAAGGCCTGGGGGGAGATTTCTTCCAGTGGGAGCTGCATCTTGGTCAGCTCGGCGAGCAATGCTTCGTAGGAGACGCCGTAATCACCAACGAGGGCAGCGAAATCCTGATTGTTTTTCTCGCTGGGGAATGGCGCACGATTTTGCAGTTGCTGAAGCCGTCCGACTCGAGCGTCGTATTCCTCGGAAACCGTCGTGTAATCGCTGTAAGCCGCGCTCAGGAAATAGCCGAGTGCGGCCGTAATGA
Organism: uncultured Verrucomicrobiae bacterium; assembly: GCA_963749035.1. GTDB lineage: Bacteria > Verrucomicrobiota > Verrucomicrobiia > Chthoniobacterales > JAATET01 > CAVVKW01. The sequence goes on along the minus strand of CAVVKW010000004.1, from coordinate 898,682 downwards.
TGAGGGTGACCGCGATCAGGCCGGTCAGGAAGGGATTGGATTTGACCCAGTTCATGGAAGGGAGATTGGATTCTTGAGCGGAAGGACCACCTGGTAGGAATAGGCCCAAGTCTTGTTGTCGGGCTGGGAGCGTTTCGTGACAAGCGTCGTGCTATCGCCCGGGTTCACTTCGAAAACCGACGAATCGGTGAGGTTGTTGACGAAGTCGTCGATCACCTTCGTCTGGCTCGAGTTATCCAGATAGAGCCCGTCGATTCGCAGGGCGTCGATGGCTGGCTCTTGAGCATCCTTGTCTTGCCCCGGCGGGGTCGGTCTGGTGGGGGCAGCGGATGCACTGGTGCCAGCTCGGGCTCCTTCAGCCGCTTTGCCGACGGTGACGGGCGTGCCGGCGGACAGGGGAGTGATTTGGGTCACCCAGATGAAATCGGCTGGAAGCCGCTGTCCCAAATCGTTGATGACCGCGATCCAAGCCTGCCGTTCGGCGGCTGCGGTGAGTAGGGGAACGGCCATGGCCTCCATCCGGTCCTTCTCGGCGACCGTTTTGTCGAACGCATCCGCGAAGTTCTGAAGGCTATTGACCTCGGCGGTGATGTCACTGAGGACTTCACTCCGGACGGCAGCCGCCTTCGTGAAATAAACGATTCCAGCGAGTGGGATGAGGAACAGACACAGGGCGGCCGCGATCAGGAAGGGCTTGCGGTGGTTCAGGTCGTGCTCGCGAACGACGCTCGGCGGACGGAGATTGATCTCGACGGGGCTGTCACCGATCTGGCGGGCGGCGAGCCCGACTGATTCGCCGAGCGCTGGCGCCGTCGTCGACAGCGCGGATTGATCGACCGAGGATGCGAGTGCGACGTTGCGGAACGGGTTGAAAAACTCGACCGGCATTTGCATCTTCTCCGCGAAGAACTCAAGCATGTAAGGCATCGCGACCGTGCCGCCGGCCAGATAGGCCCGCATCGGCTGACTCCCGCCTTGATTCGCTCGGTAGAAGCTGATTGAGCGAGCAATCTCCGCGTGAAGGCGGGTCATGGTGGTGCGGGAGAGCTTGGCGATGCGCCCGGAAACCGGGTCCTCTGGATCGGCGTAGGAACCACCGAGACTGACGAGGCCCTTCTGCTTCTTGAGGGATTCTGCGCTCTCGACGAGTTCATCAAGTTCCTTCGCGATGGCGACGCTGATCGAGTTCCCGCCGATCGGAATACTTCGGCTGTAGGCTTTATTGCCGTCGATGAAGATCAAGTTCGTGGTGCGCGCGCCGATATCGATCAACATCGAGCAGCCCGGTTGATCGCCGTAGTTGTATCGGAACGCGTTGTAGAGCGCCATCGGTGCGACGTCGATGACCTGAGGGCTGAACCCGGCGTCCACGACGGCTTGATTCAGCTCCTCGAGGGTGTCGGTCTTGATGGCAAGGAGGGCGACGTTGAGCTTGCCGTCGCGCGCTTCGCCGAGGGCTTGGTAATCCCAGACGACTTCGTCGATTGGAAACGGGATGTTCTGCTGCGCCTCGAATCCGATAATCTGATCGAGCTCTTCCGGCGTTGATCCGGGGAGGGAGAGGTAGCGTGCGAAGACCGCCTGCGAAGGAAGGGAATAGCAGACGTTGGTCGACTTGAGCTTCGCGGTCTGCCGAAGCTGTTCGACGGCGACCTTTAGCTGGCCGGGTCGAGTCGCATCGGCACCGGGATCCGCCATCAATTCCGTGGAATGAAACTGAAGAAGGGTCAGGGATCCGTCGGGGGAGGTTTGGAATTCTGCCAGGGAGACGGTCTGCATTCCCAGGGTGAGAACGCAGGTTCGATTCGGTGCGGCCATTTCGTTTTATTCGAAGGTCAAATCTGAATTTTCAGGGTTCGATCAGCGTCCCGGAGTGCTCTGGAGGGCTTCGTAGTAGTCCCAGAAGAGAGGCGCGAAGGGCGTCTCGTTCTTATTCAGGACGTAGCCGGGCGTCTGTTGGAATTGGTTCCACCACTGCGGCTTCCCTTTACCGAGGCCGATGCTGTCCTCCGCGACGACCTGGCCTTGACGAGTGATGGTGACGCCGATCGCTTGGGTTGCGCTCTGTTTCGAGGACGGCGGTTTGCCGAGGAAGTAGCGAGTCAGAGTTCGCGGGCTGACAAAGGCGACCGAGTGAAGGTCTTTGCCGGGGCCGACGGCCACGTGGGTGACCGAGCCAGCGAGAAGTGTGCCCTGCGGATACTCGCGGCTTTTGTTGCCGAGAAGCACGTAATAATTGAACGTCAGCTCATCGAGAAACGGATCGACTCCGCGCTCCTGGGGCTCGTAGGCGAAGGTCGTCTCGATCATCATCCAGTCTTGGCTGGTTGCCTTACGCTGGGGTCCGATGGAGAGATTGTAAACGGGAGTTGCCTCAAGCGAGATATCGATGGAGGTGATCGCAAAACCAGTGTTTTGAGCCTGGGCGGGGGTGAACGTCGCGAGCGCTGAGGCGACCAGGGCGAGGGAAAGTGAACGGGGGATTCTCATTGTCTTGGGAAGTATTGGGGATCTGAGTCAGTGAAGTTGATGCTGTGGGAGGCTGACTTGGGCGGAGGTTAGCGAACCGGATCGGCGTCGTAAACTGGATTGTGCCCAGATTGTGAAAAACTATTCGGGACGGGTCGCAGGATCACACTCGGTCGCGGAAATAGTCGATCGTTTGGGTGATTCCGTCCTCAAATTTGACCTTCGGCTCCCAGTCGAGAAGTCGTTTGGCAAGCGAAATATTCGGTTGACGAACCTTTGGATCGTCGACAGGAAGCGGTTTGAAATCGAGCTTCGATTCGGAACCGGTGATCCGGATAATCTCTTCGGCAAATTGCTTGATCGTCATCTCACCGGGATTCCCGATGTTCACCGGTTCGTGATAGTCGCTCATCATGAGTCGGTAGATGCCGTCGATGAGGTCGGACACGTAGCAGAAGCTCCGCGTTTGGGACCCATCGCCGAAGATCGAAAGCGGCTCGCCGCGAAGTGCTTGACCGATGAATGCCGGGACGACCCGTCCGTCGCGAAGGCGCATGCGAGGTCCGTAAGTGTTGAAAATTCGGATGATCTTCGAGTCGATGTTGTGAAACCGGTGGTAGGCCATCGTCATGGCCTCGGCGAAACGCTTGGCTTCGTCGTAAACGCCGCGCGGGCCGATGGGATTGACGTTGCCCCAGTAATCCTCGGTCTGCGGATGAACGAGCGGGTCGCCGTAGCACTCCGAGGTCGAAGCCAGAAAGAATCCCGCTCGTTTGTCCTTGGCGAGGCCGAGGGCGTTGTGGGTGCCGAGCGACCCCACCTTGAGAGTCGGGATCGGCAGTTCGAGGTAATCGATCGGGCTGGCTGGGCTGGCGAAATGCCAAACGTAATCCACGGCGCCGGGAACGAAGATGTATTCCGTCACGTTGTGCTCGATGAACTTGAAGTCGTTGTTGCCCGCGAGGTGCTCGATGTTGGCCACGTTCCCCGTAATGAGATTATCGATGGCGATGACCCGGTGACCCTCCGCCAGAAGGCGATCGCTGAGGTGGGAACCGAGGAACCCGGCACCGCCGGTAACAACACTGACTTTTTTCGCGGACACTTCTGACATAGAGGCAGTGTGGATAGGGGCCTGGGCCCTTGATGGCGAGCAGAAACGGCCTCGGAACGCGCCCGGTGAATTCGAATGCGCCGATTGTCACCCGAAGTCTCGACTCGTGATTGACGCCGGGCTTTTGGTGGTCGATTGGTCGGGATGATCTTGAAGTGGTTTTTGACGGCGAGCGTGGCGATGTCCGCTATCGGTGCGGCATCCGGGCAGTTTACCCGCGTGATCGCCTTCGGGGACAGTCTCACGGACCGCGGCAATACGGTGGCGGAATTCGGAATCCTCCTGAACGGGACGGATGCCTATAATTCCAATTTCTACGCGAATGGTCGTTGGTCGGACGGACCGCTCTGGATTGAGATCGTGAACGATCAATTCGGCAACGGTGCTTGGAGCCGGAACGGCGGAAGTGCTTTCTCGATCGGCAGCAACTTTGCTTGGGGCGGCAGCACGAGTGGATCCGGGCGCACCAGTGGAGTGCTCGACAACCTTCAGACTCAGATCCTTTCCTACCGGCTCAACGCGGTGATGGGGCCGATCGTGAGCGCGCCGGATACCAAGCTGTTCTCGATTTGGAGCGGGGGTAACGACGTCATCAACGCCGTCCAAGGTGGTAAATCGATCAACGTCGGCGCCCTGTCGACGACGATGGCCAACAACATCGCCCAAGCGGTGACCACTCTCTACAATCTAGGGGGCCGCCACTTCATCGTTCCCAATCTCCCCGACTTGGCGCGAAAACCGAATTACCGCACGGATCCGTTCCTCGCTGGTCAAGCCTCGGCGATCGTGAACGCGTATAATCCGAAGCTCGCAGCGAAGCTCGAAAGTTTGCAGAAGGACCTGTCCGGGATCACGATCTACGCGTTCGACGCGTTCTCGATTCTCAACGAGGTGATCGCAACTCCGGGCCAGTTCGGTCTGCTCGACGTCACCCAGCCGGCTTACGTTTCAGATCCGTCGCTTCCGCTCCGGGGCTACGTCCGCAATCTGCCCGGCAGTTATCTCTTCTGGGATACGACGCATCCCACGACGGCCGGTCACGTTATCCTCGGCCAGAACGCGTTGGAATTGATCGCTCGTGGACCCGGGGCGACCGTGGGTCGAGACGTGACGAAGCCAAAGGTCAGGTTCGTCCGCCGCTCGACCCGAGTGCGTGGCGAGACGCTGAGATTGGTGGGCAGAGCGAGCGATGATGGTCCGCTCGATCGCGTCGAATGGAAACTCAATCGCTCGAAGTATCAGCCCGCCCGGCGGACGGAACGCTGGCGGGCCAAGATTGCGCTGGAACCCGGCAAAAACGTCGTTCGCGTCCGTGCCGTCGACGTGGCGGGGAACGTCTCCCGCGTCCGGCGATACGTCGTCGAACTCCCGCGTTGACTTGAGCTTTATAAGGTTTTGCCCCGGGGCGATCGTCCGCGGGTAAATCGCGGGAGATCTCGGCGTCACTTCGCCCCGAGTCCGAGAAGGACCACCGGCCCGGTGCGGATGAGGATCCAGAGGTCGAGCCCGAGCGACCAATTGTCGATGTATTCCAGATCCATCTTGACCCAATCGTCGAAGCGGGTCACCCGGTTGCGTCCGCGAATTTGCCAGATGCAGGTCAAGCCCGGCTTCATGCTGAGTCGGCGACGGTGGGCGGCGGATTCGAACTGCTCGACTTCGTACACGGGAAGGGGGCGCGGCCCGATCAGCGACATGTGGCCCAGAAGGACATTCACGAGTTGGGGGAGTTCGTCGACACTGGTTTTGCGAATCCAACGACCGAACGGCGTGATTCGAGGGTCGTCTTCGAGCTTGAAAACGGGACCGCTCATCAGGTTGAACGCCTCGAGCTCCCCGCGTCGCATTTCGGCATCGGTGCGCATGGATCGAAATTTGAACATCGTGAACGGGCGGCCGTAACGGCCAGCCCGCTGCTGCCGGAAAACGGCGGGACCGGGGGAGGTCAGGCGGATGACGAGGCCGACCAGGGCGAGGAAGGGGAACAAGATCAGGAGTCCGGCGGCGGCAACCAAGCGATCAAAAGCACCCTTGACGATGAGTGCCCAAGAAATGTCCGGCGTCGTTCGGAAAACGAGCATGGGTCGACTGGCGAGAACCTCGTAGGTGGGGCGGGCAATCGAAGTGCGGATAAAATCGGCGCAGAGCCAGGCTTCGACGCCTTCGACTTCACAAGCGGCGATCGCGCGTTGGACGGCGGTGAGCTCCAGGTGATTGAACGCGAGCACGACGCGTCCGACCGAGTGCGTGTGGAGCGCGTCGACGAGCGCTTTCGTGTCCTGTGATTCGAGGTCGATGCGTTCGATGACGTCGATCTCCTGGCGCTGGGTTTCGGTGAAGGCCGCTTCCAGCTCCTTCATCTTGGCGGGTTCGCCCGCGATCAGGATTCGCTCGGCAACGCCGCCGCGGGCGAGTCGTCGTTTGTAGATCGAAGCCCAGATCTTTTCTTTCGCAACGAGAAGGATCGTGGCCGTGACGGTGAAAAGAATCGGAACTGAGCGGCTTGGGAATTCCAACTTGAGCAGGAAGGCACTCGTGGCCACGAGGACGAAGAGCCACAGGCCAGCTCGCGCGATCTGCGACAGCGATTTCCAAAGCGTTTTCTCGAGCGGGTATTGGTAGAAGCCCTGGAGCTCGAGGAGAAATGGGCCAAACGGAATGATGATCGCCAGCGCCCAAAGGAAGTGGTCGAAAGGCGGGATCTCGGGCGACGCATCGAGGCTGACGATGCCATGGGAGCGAAGGAGGTGAGCGATCCAGAAAGCGAGTCCGAGTAAAGCCGCGTCGACCAGCTCGTTGAGTTGGAGGTTGATTTCCCGTTTTCGCGCTAACATAAAGGCCCGTCCTTGATCCGAGCGGTCAGGCACTTGAATTCAGGAGGGATGATGCGTCAAAGAAAAAGACCCTTGCGGCTCGATCGCGCGAACGTCGTCGGCGTGATCGAATCGAAGCGGGGCGTTTCGATGGCGCGCCGCTTGGCCGAGCGAAGCCTGGACGCTGCGGAGTTGCGGCTCGACTTGTTGGGGTCAATTCCGGACGTCGATCGACTCAGCGCGCTTCCGATCCCGCTGATCGCGACGGTGCGGCACGAAAGGGAAGGCGGCGCACCGGGCCTGAGCGATGCGCGACGGACCGCGCTTTATCGGGAAGTCATGGGCATCACGAGTGCGATCGATCTGGAGCTCTCGTCGTTGTCAGCGATGAGCGTGGTGGCGAAGGAAGCAAAATCCGCGCGTCAGCGGCTGATCGTCTCCGTGCATGACTTCGGCGGCTCACCCGACCGGCGAAAGCTGCGCGGATACGCGAAGCGGGCGACGGACGCCGGCGCGGACGTTCTGAAGATCGCGTGCACCCCGGAACGCATCTCGGATCTCGCACCGCTGATCGACCTGTTGGACGACTCACCGCTACCCGTCGCCGCGATGGCGATGGGGCGATACGGGAAGGTCTCCCGTTTACTCTTCGCGATGGGGGGCTCGGTCTTGAATTACGGCTGGATCGAGCGGCCGGTGGTGACGGGTCAGTGGTCGGCAACCGCGCTGCGGTCGCAGCTCGACAAATTGAGTTAGCCAGACCGACGCGTGCCGCCAAACGAAGGGTTATTACTACTGCCGGCGGGGTCGGCGCTGCTTTACGTCATCGCCGCATTTTTGCTCAAGCGCGGGATCGGTGCAGGCGCGGGGCAGGCGCAGGTCAATCTCTACGTCAACGTCGGTGCGGGCGTTTTGTTCCTCCCGCTGCTGACGCTCGCGGGTGAGTGCGACTGGACGGCGATCTGGATGCCGCTCGTGGCTGGAGCGACGTTTTTCGCGGCGCAGATCTTCACCTTCGAGGCGCTCCGGCACGGCGACGTCTCGGTGGCCACGCCGTTGCTTGGAATGAAGGTGCTTTTCATTACCGTCGTCAGCGCGATTGGATTTGGCGAGATTCTGGAAGCCCGTTGGTGGCTTGGCGCGCTGGCGAGTTCGATCGGCGTCGTTCTCGTCACGGGCGCGACGTGGCGCACCCTTGCGCCGCGCTTGCTCAAGCGGGACGCGGTCATGTCACTCGCAGCGGCGGCAACCTTCGCGGTCACCGACGTGCTGGTGCAGAAATGGGCGCCGCGATTCGGGATCACCGGATTCATCCCCGTGATGTTCGGATTTGTGGCTGTCGTCACGGCGGTCGTTTTCGTCCCGCAGAGAGGGCTGCAGATTTTTCGGGTCCCGCGCGGTGCCCGGCTGGTGCTGACGCTCGGCACGATCGCGCTGAGCGTGCAGGCCCTCGGGATGGCCTTGGCCCTCGGTTATTACGGGAACGCGACGGCGGTGAACATCGTCTATTCGTCCCGGGCGATCTGGAGCGTGGTGCTGGGATGGGCCCTCGGTCGGTATTTCGCATCGCCCGAACCCGGCGCGGCTCCGGGCGTGATGCCTCGCCGGCTGGCCGGTTCGATCCTGCTTTTCGCGGCGGTGGTGTTGGTCTTGATTTGAGGGATGAAAGAAATTGTCGAGGGACTGCGGTCGGGGCGGGAGATGGAGGGACCGGAGGTCGCGGAGTTTTGCCGGATCTTGCTGGACGACGGCGTGCCGGTGGAGGATCGCGCCACGCTCTTGGAAGCTCTGGCGACGAAAGGTGAGACAGCCGGGGAAATCGCCTGGTTCGTGCGAACGCTGATCGCGCACGCTCGACCGATCACCGTCTCGAGCGAACGACCGATCCTCGATCTTTGCGGGACGGGAGGCGATAAACTGGGGCTCTTCAACGTATCCACGGCGGCGATGTTCATCGTCGCAGCGGGTGGAGTGACGGTCGTCAAACACGGTAATCGCGGGATCACGTCGAAGTGCGGCGGGGCTGACGTGCTCGAGGCGCTTGGCGTCGAAATTGAGATGACGCCCGAACGAGCGGCGGCGGTCGCTGAAGACGTCGGGTGCGTGTTTCTATTTGCGCCAACGTATCATCCGGCCTTCAAGGCGATCGGTCCGGTGCGGGCGCTGCTGGCGAAACGCGGGGTGGCGACCATATTTAACAAAATCGGGCCACTTTTGAACCCCGTCCGCCCGGCGTTCCAACTCGCCGGAGTCTTCGATCGAGCGATGGTGCCGGTCTATGCGAAAGTTTTTCGCGAGCTTGGGCGCGAGCGAGCCTGGGCGGTGCACGGCGAGACCCCGGCCGGGGGATTGGACGAGATGTCGACCCTCGGGCCGACCCTCGGTGCCGAGACGAATGGCGACGGAGTCTCGGAATTCCGCGTTGACGCGACCGATTACGGCATTGTGGCTCCAGCGCTCGATGAACTGGTTGGGGGGGATGCCGCCACGAACGCGGCGAAGCTCGAGGCGCTGCTGCGCGGAAAGCTGGCCGGTCCGGTGGAAGATCTGGTTTGTTGGAACGCGGCGGGGGCGTTTGTCGTGGGCGGTGTCGCTGCTGATCTCGGTGTTGGACTGGAGCTGGCGCGAGGTGCGATCGCCAATGGTGCCGCGGCGGAGCGCCTTGATGCTCTGCGAGCGGTCTGACCGAAGTTTGTAGCCGTCGGCTCGCCTCGAATTCTGGCATTCGAACGCGAGAGTGGCGGGGTGATTGCTCAGTTCGCGAGAGTTTCGGGAGGAGGCTTGACCGAGTCACGATGCCTCTGCATATTCGACCGTTCCGCCCGACGCGGAATCCTTTTTAGACTTACCTGAATTATTTGTATGAACGCTGAGTTGCTCACCATGCTCGATTATCTCGAGCGCGAGAAAGGCATCAGCCGGGACATCCTGGTTGACGCGATTTGCAACGCCCTGCTGACGGCGTCCAAGAAATCCTTTTCCATCGCCCGCGAAGTTCGCGTCGAAATGAACCCGAAAACGGGCCAGATCCGCGCGTTCGCAAAGCCACTCGTCGTCGATAAAGTCGTCGACCCGCAGGAGCACATCACTCTCGCGAAAGCTCGGCAGATCAATCCCGAAGCGCAGATTGGTGACGAGGTCGAGATCGAAGTGACCCCCCGTGATTTTGGACGCATCGCGGCTCAGACCGCCCGTCAGGCGATCATGCAGCGCATCCGTCAGGTCGAGAAGGACATGATGTACGAGGAGTTCAAGGATCGCGCTGGTGAAATCGTCAGCGGCACGGTTCGTCGCTTCGAGCGCTCGGACGTCATCGTCGATCTCGGGAAGTTCGAAGGGATCATGCAGTCCCGCGAGCGGGTGCCGACGGAGGAATACTCCATCGGTGACCGGATCCGTGCTTACGTCGTTGCCGTCGAGAACGGCGTGCGGGGGCCGGAAATTATTCTCTCCCGGAGTCACCCGAACTTTGTGCGTCGTTTGTTCGAGGTCGAGGTCAGTGAAATCGCCGACCGCACCGTGGAACTCAAGGTCATCGCTCGTGAGGCCGGAGCCCGCACCAAGGTGGCGGTCCACAGTTCTGACAACAAGGTCGATCCGGTCGGAGCCTGCGTTGGTATGCGAGGTGCCCGCGTCAAGAACATCGTCCGTGAACTCAACAACGAAAAGGTCGACATCATTCGGTGGTACGACGACCCCGAGGAGCTCGTGAAGGAGGCTCTGAAGCCCGCCCAGCTCCGTTCGATTACTCTGAACCACGAGGAGAAACGCATCACGGTCATCGTCGGCAAGGAGGAACTCTCCCAAGCCATTGGTCGTAAGGGCCAGAACGCCCGGCTAACGGCCAAGATCACCGGTTGGGACATTGACATTCAAGAAGACCGCACTGCCGAGCAGGCCATGGAGAGTCAGAAGGCTCAAGCCGCCTCGTCGCTGGCCGATCAGCTCAGCGTTTCGCAGGAAGAAGCCGACACGCTGACCGCAGCCGGCATGATCTCGCCGGAAGTTATCGCGACGGCGAGTGCCGAAGACATTGCCGGCGTGCTCGGCACCGACGAAGAAACCGGGCAACGAATCCTGGACGAAGCGAACAAACAAAACACCCCGGCGGACTCTCCCGCCGCCGCCTAACGCCCCGGCATGAAGGCGCTCGCGACAAAAAAGAATTTCAATGGCATCCAAAGTCAGCAAAACCAAGACCGCAACCCGCGCGACCTCGTCGAAGCGGACCACCACCGCCAAAGGCGGACGTAAATCTCCGACCACTGGTGCCAGCGCACCGGACAGTCCGGAGGCGGCCGAGGCAGCCGCTGAACCCAAGCCGAAAGCGGAGACCGTTTCGCTGATCGAACCCAAAAAGAAGCGAGTTCGCTCGACCGCGGCCGAGACGAAGAAGAAGGCCTCGAAGACCCTGCCGCCGATTAGTCGGATCGCCGAGCCGGCGAAGCCGAAAGCGGCTGCCAGCAAGGTCGAAGAAGACAAAGACGCGCCCGCAGCAGCCAAGCCAGCACCAGCGGCGCTCGATTTGCTGTCCGCAAAACCAACCAAGGCAGAAAAGGCGGCCGAAGCTGAGCAAGCCGCCGCCGAAGCGGAAGCCAGCGCGGAAGAGGCCGAGACTACCGAAGAGACGCTGAGTGAAGACGGACGGCGGATCGTTCACGTCAAGCCACCGATCATCGTTAAGGATCTCGCCGACCAGCTCGGTCTGAAGCCTTTCCAGCTCATCGCTGACCTGATGGAGCTGAACATTTTCGCGGCGATCAACCAGACGATCGAAGCCGACGTCGCCGCCAAGGTTTGCGAGAAGCACAACGCGATCTTCGAACGTGAGAAGCGTGACCCGACCAAGGGCGTTCACAAGCCGGAGCCGGTCGTCATCGAAGAACCAGCCGAGCCGGAGGACATCGACGAGGACGAACTCAAGCCCCGCGCCCCGGTCATCACGTTCATGGGCCACGTCGATCACGGCAAAACGTCACTACTCGACGCGATCCGAAAATCGCGCGTCACCACCGCAGAGGCGGGCGGGATTACCCAGCACATCGGTGCCTACAGCGTTCCGCACGGAACCTCGAGCATCACGTTTCTCGATACGCCGGGCCACGCGGCCTTCACCGCGATGCGCGCCCGTGGCGCGAGTGTGACCGATATTGTCGTGATCGTTGTCGCGGCGGACGACGGTCTCATGCCGCAGACGATCGAGGCGATCAATCACGCCAAGGCGGCGAACGTGACGATCATGATCGCCATCAACAAATGCGATCTCCCAGCCGCGAACCCCGAGCGGATCAAGGGTCAGTTGCAGGAACACGAACTGAATCCCGAGGATTGGGGCGGTGACATCATTTGCTGTGAAGTCTCGGCAACGAAGGGGACCGGCATTGATACACTGCTGGAAAACATGCTTCTCCAGTCGGAGGTTCTCGAACTCAAGGCCAGCCCGGCTGCTGACGCGCGCTGCACCGTGATCGAGGCCCAGACGGAGCCCGGACGCGGCTCGACGGCGACCGTGATCGTGAACTCGGGCACGTTAAGAAATGGCCAGCCATTCATCTGCGGGAACCATTGGGGCAAGGTCAAACAGTTGATCAGCGATCTCGGGAAGCCGGTAAAAATGGCGGGTCCGGCTACCCCGGTGAAGGTGCTGGGTCTGAGCGGACTGCCGTCAGCTGGCGATGAATTGCTCGTGATGGAATCCGAGAAGATCGCGCGAGCCCTCAGTGAAGAACGGCTGACGAACTTGCGCGCCGACAAGCTTGCCGCTCCGCAGCGGGCGACGTTGGAGAGTCTTTTCGATAACATCGCGGAAGATCAGAAGAAGACGTTTCCGCTCGTCCTCAAAGCCGACGTGCAGGGCACGTTGGAAGCGATCACGACGGCACTGGAGGAAATCGATAGCGACAAGATTTCGCTGCGCATCATTCATTCGGCGGCTGGCCCGGTCACCGAATCGGACATCATGCTGGCGAGCGCGTCCGACGCGGTCGTCATCGGATTCGGCGTGAAGGTGGACAGCGGCGCGCTCGCGGCGTCCCGGCGCGAGAACATCCAGATCAAGCTCTACAGTATCATCTACGAGTTGATCGATCAGGTGAAGGAAGCGATGTCTGGACTGCTTGACCCCGAGCTGCGCGAGACGGTCGTCGGCCACGCCGAGATCAAGCAGGTCTTCGGACTCTCCCGGGGGAAGGTCGCTGGTTGTATCGTCACCGACGGACGCATCCCGCGAACCGCGCGTGCGCGAGTGGTTCGCGGCAAGCAGGCCGTTTACGACGGCGGCGTGGCGACCTTGCGTCGTTTCCAGGACGAGGTGAAGGAAGTCCGAACCGGACTGGAGTGCGGTATCAAGCTCGGGAATTTCACCGACTATGAAGCCGGCGACGTGATCGAGGCCTACACGCTGGAGAAGGTTCCGCAGACGCTTTGATTCGAAGGGTGCAAGGAGGCACCCCGCCGCCCCAACACCCGATATGAACGTCCGACTCCAGCGTGTCTGCGAATTGCTCAAGCGCGAGCTCGGCCAGATTCTCGTGCGCGACATGCAATTCTCGTCGCCGCTCGTGACCGTAAGCGGAGTGGACATCACGCCGGATCTGAAGCAGGCGCACGTCTTCGTCAGTGCCCTTGGATCCAACGCGGATCGGCGGGACGCCATCGAGTCGCTCGAGCGCAATCGACCGTCGCTTCAGCAGGAGTTGATGAAGCGGATCGTTTTGAAAAACACGCCGCACCTGAACTTCAAACTCGACGATTCGGTGGAGCGCGGAACGCGGATCATCGAGATCATGGACGAGCTCGGGTTGCCGGACCAAACGTCCGCCGGACCCCGTGATTTCGAGGAGTTTGACGAGGACGACGAGGACGACGAGGACGACGAAGACGACGCGGAGGACAACCGTTGAGCACAGCGAGCTTCGATCAAATTCGTGCGGCTCTCGAGGGAGCCGAGACGATCGTGGTGGCTGGCCACCTGCGTCCCGACGGTGATGCGCTCGGTTCAACGATCGCGTTCGCGCTTTGGCTGAAGTCGATTGGGAAGAAGGTCATTGCTCTGAACGAGAACGGCGTGCCCTCCAAATATGCCTTCCTGCCGAGCAGTGACCTCGTTACAGAGCCGCCGAAGGACGGGGAGCGGATCAGGTGCGATGCATTCGTCGCGCTCGATACCTCCGTCAAAGAACGACTCGGCAACGTTCTGGACCGGGTGGAGATGCCGGAGGTCTTCATCAACATCGATCACCACGTCAGCAACGAGGCGTTTGGCCAGTTAAATTTCATCGACGCCGAGTCGCCCGCGACCGGACAGATTGTGGTGAACTTTTTCGAGTCGCAGGGGATCGAGATCACCCCCGCGATGGCGGCCAACTTGTTCGTCGCGATTTCCACGGACACGGGGTCGTTCCAATACATGAACACAACGGCGCAGACGTTCGAGGCCGGGGCGACTTTGGTCCGCGCAGGGGTCAAGGTAGGTGAAATTTCGCAGTCCATGTATGAGCAGCAGCCAAGGCGGCGACTCGAGTTGCTCCGGCTCGCGCTAAATTCGGCGGAATTCACGTGCGATGACCGCGTCGCGAGCTTCGCGCTCCGGCGTGCGGATTTCGTGCGGCTTGGGCTTTCGCCCGAAGACAACGAAGGAATCATCGACCAGCTCCGCTCCGTCGAGGGCGTGATCGCAGCCGTGTTCCTCGAGGAACTGGGTGACGGCATGATCCGGATCAGCGCCCGCTCGAAGGACGTGCGGGTCGACGTCTGCAAAGTCTGCGGGCAATTTGGCGGGGGCGGGCACGCCTTGGCGTCTGGTGCGCGGGCGCGGGGAGATTTGGACGAAGTGAGCGCGAAATTTCTCGAAGCAATTTGTAATGAAGTCGGAAACGTTAATTGATGGAGTCCTGTGCGTCGACAAGGCGCCGGGAATGACCTCGCACGATGTCGTTGGCATCGTGCGTCGATCGCTCGGCATGAAAAAGGTCGGTCACTGCGGGACGCTTGATCCGCTGGCGACCGGACTGCTGTTGATCACCCTCGGGCGGGGCACAAAGATCCAGGACTTGCTCATGAGCGAGGACAAGGAATACGCGGGAACTCTGAAGCTCGGAGAAACTACAGACTCGCAGGATGCGGACGGCGAGGTGGTCGACACGCGGGAGGTGCCATCGGATCTGAGCGCGTCGGAGATCGACGCTGCGTTCGCGAAGTATCACGGAGATTTTTACCAGACGCCGCCGATGGTGAGCGCAATCAAGAAAGACGGGGTGCCGCTTTACAAACTCGCCCGGCAGGGGAAAACGGTGGAGCGCGAACCGCGGTTCGTCCACGTTTACGCGCACGAAATCTTGAAATTGCGATTGCCCGAGATCGACTTCCGCGTGGTCTGCAGCAAAGGCTTCTACGTTCGAACTTACGCCTTCGACATTGGCGAGGAACTCGGCTGCGGGGCTCACCTGCGGGTGTTGCGGCGGACCAAAAGCGGGCGGTTTGACGTCAACGGCGCGATCACGATCGACGAACTCAAGACGCTGCCCCGCGAGGAGATCGTCACCCGCGTCCTGACGCTTCCGGACGTTTCCCGGTTGCGCGGCGCGTGATGCGGACCATTCGGACCATCGGGGAGCTGCGCGGGGTCCGTGGTCCGGTCGTTCTCTGTCTCGGTGTTTTTGACGGAGTTCATCTCGGTCACCAATCGGTCATCAGCGAAGCGCTGTCGGACGCTGTGAAGCTGGAAGGTTCGGCGGTTGTCCTGACGTTCGATCCGCATCCCGCTCGGGTTGTGCGGCCCGACAAAGCGCCGCGTTTACTGACCTCGACCGCGCACAAAGCGGCGTTGCTCGAGGATCTCGGGGTCGAGACGTTGCTTATCGTTAACTTCGACGCGGCGTTTGCGGCGCAGGACCCGGGGCAGTTTGTCGAGGCACTGGACGGAGCGTGCGATCCGCTGAAGCAAATCTCCGTCGGCGAAGGATGGACGTTCGGCAGGGGCCGGAGCGGAACGGTCGGGTTGCTCCGAGAAATGGGTGAGCGATTAGGTTTCCGAGTCAAAGCTCAGCTGCCGATCGAAGCGGACGGAGAAACGGTGAGCAGCACTCGAATCCGGAGGGCCGTCGAGAGCGGTGACTTCGCGACGGCGCGACGCTGCCTTGGGCGGGACTTCACGATCCTCGGAACGGTTGAACGCGGGCGACAGCTCGGGCGCACGATCGGATTCCCGACCGCCAATCTGCGTGCTCACAACGAACAATTTCCGCCCGACGGGGTTTACGCGGTCCGCTGCCGGGTCGGGGAACGGGAGCACGCGGGGGTCGCGAACATCGGGTATCGTCCGACGGTCACCGAAGGAAGGGCGGAGCGGTCGCTCGAAGTGCACCTTTTCGATTTTGGGGAAGACATCTACGGACAGGACGTCGAGGTGACCTTCGTTGCCTACCTGCGGGGCGAGCAAAGGTTCGAGAGCGTTGAGGTATTGAAAGAGCAGATCGCCCGTGACGTGGAGGCGGCGCGTGCGGTGAGTCACGCGGATTTTGACCCGCAGGCTTGACGGGATGGAGGGTGCCGGGCGATGGGTGACGGCGATGAAATTGATTCTTTTCTCCCTCCTTGCCGTAATTGGTGTGACGCCGCTTTTCGCGGCCGATAACGTGTCCTCCATGGAAGACATCGACATTGTAATGAAGACATCCGCCGGCGACATCGATCTGACGTTGTTCCCTTCGAAAGCGCCGGTGACGGTTGCCAATTTTCTGAACCTCGCTAAGAGCGGCTACTACGACGGAATCAAGTTTCACCGCGTGATCGCAGATTTCATGGTCCAAGGCGGCGATCCGACCGGGACCGGTTCCGGCGGTCCGGGATACCAGTTCGAGGACGAGTTTGATCCATCGCTCAAGCACGACAAGCCGGGCGTTCTTTCGATGGCGAATCGCGGTCCGAGAACGAACGGGAGTCAGTTTTTTATCACCCACGTTCCCACGCCGCACCTCGACGGCAAACACACCGTCTTCGGTGAGGTGACTTCGGGTCAGGACGTCGTCAACAAAGTCAAACAAGGCGATACGATCACGACGATCGAAGTCAAGGGATCGACCGACGCGCTCTTCGAGGCAAAAGCGGATCGGATCGCTGAGTGGAACAAAGCGCTGAAATAGCGATTGCGAGTTCCGAGTTTCTCCGGTGAGTGCGGCCTATTTCTGGGTCGCGCTCGGCGGAGCACTCGGGAGCGTGGTTCGGTTCGGGATTTCCGAATGGATGGTGCAGCGGGTGGGGGCCGGGTTTCCCTGGGGGACCTTTCTCGTGAACGCGGTCGGCTCGTTGCTGATCGGAATCCTCGCAGCTTTGGCGGTGTCTGAGGGTGGACGCTTTTTTTCGCAGCCGACGGCACGAGCGTTTTTGATGACCGGAATCTGCGGCGGCTTCACGACGTTCTCGACGTTCAGTCTGCAGACCCTTGCGCTTGTGCAAGATGGCCAGTGGCTGGGTGCCGCGGCGAACGTAATCGGGTCCGTCACGGTGTGTTTGATCGCGGTTGCGGCGGGGTTTGCCGTCGGCGGGAATTTGGTCGCCCGCTGAGCGGAGAGCGCAAATTGGACGCGGTTCGGGATCCGCCGCTTGACCGAAAATCATCGGAACTGAGAGTTGCCACCCATGAAGCCACCCATCCCCGCGCGGGATAAGATGGCGCGGCGGTGGCGGGTTCATTCACTGCCCTTGCTGGGTGTTGGCTACTTTCTGACGGTCCTCGTTTTGCTGCTCTTCGTCATTGCGACTTCCCTGCCGTCCTGATTGGCGTAATCGTCGGTGCGATCGTTGCGATCAGCGTTGGGGCCGCCTTCGTAGCTTGGAAGTTCACGAGCGAGCCGTCGAACGCAGTGCTGGCGAAGCGAGTGGATCGGGTTTTGGGGCTGCCCGACGATCTGCAAGGCGGAGAAAGAGAAGCCAGCGAAGTATTTAACGAACTGATGCGAAGTTCGGTTCGAGCGGCGTTGTGGGAAATGATGAGCAGCGAGGTGGAAAGCCTTTGCGGCAGGAAGTATCACCCGAAGGCGAAGGGTAAGTATCGACGGGGCGGCTCGGAGCAGGGGAGCGTGTAACTGGACGGAGGGAAGGAAAGCGTGATGCGACCCCGGGTGCGTCATGTCGAGGACTAGGCCGAGTCAAAAAGGATGACATCAGCAAGAGCGCGATCTCGCGAATGTGGGAGAAAAAAAGTCGGGAGCAACCGGCGATGGTCCGGGACCGCGACTTGAAGGGAACGGACTGGTTGTCGGTGATGATCGATGGGGTCTTCATCGGCGGCGAGAACTGCGTGGTGATCGCGTTGGGGATTGAAGCCTCGGGACGCAAGCAAGTCCTCGACTTCGAAGTGGGCAGTTCGGAGAGCCGTGAGAGCGTGGAACGGCTTATTGGCAGCCTGGAAAGGCGCGGAGTGCATTCCAGCGGCAAGAAGCCTCCTGGTGGTGCGAGACGGTTCCGCGGCCATCAAAGGAGCCGTGAGCCGCGTCTGGCCCAGCGCCCGCCAGCAGGTCTGCCTGATCCACCTTGAACGCAACATCGCGGACCGACTTCGACAACGGGATCGGGCTGAGAGCCAGTGCCTCTTTGGGCGTCTGCGCCAGGCTCAAGGAATGGCCGCAGGCGAAGAAGCGTTCGGAGATCTGCGGGAGTTTGTTGCCGAGCGCAGTGGTGCCGAGGCCCTGTTGTTGGCCGAGCGACGGGACGAGGCACTGACCCTGCATCGCCTGGAAGTGCCCGCCACGCTCAACGTCACCTTGCTCAACACCAACGCGATTGAAAACGTCATCCGCAACTGGCGCGAAGCCACCGTCAATGTCAAACGCTGGGATGTGCGAGGTGACATGATCGAACGCTGGTCGGCCTCCGGGCTGCTGTGGGCGGAAAACGGCTTTCGCCGTATTCGCCACGCCGAGAATCTGCCAGAACTCCAGAAGGCGTTGGCGCGCTCGGAAACGGAGCCGATCTCCGCTGCGGCCTCTACGCTACGCTCCGAGTCCTCGCTCCAATCGCCTTCGTTTTCTGAAGTACCCACTTGCCCAAAGCCGCAACCAACCCCATAAACCCCACTCCTTTCCCCGCTCAATTTCAACGATTTCTGGGACATCCCCGGGGCGGCCAATGAGATCGTCCAGGCGACAGCAAAACACGCTTCGGATGAGTCGTGGCACCAAGAGGCTTCAGGAAGTCGCGGAGGCCGCTGGGATTGCAAAAGTCGCGTTGTTATCAGAACGCCAACCGACAGACGCTGAGTTGTCGGAACAGTCTATCCATTGATTCCACCTGCCGCGAAAGGAGTTCGGCGCGTATGGCTTGAGATTATCGAAGCCGGTGCTCCGGCGACCTGCCGGGAAGCTTACTGATGAAATCCGGCCGAATATTCTAAACTCCGGATCGAAATTATTTTTCAGAACGACTCGATGACGAACGATGCACGTTTTACTTCCCTGGCAAGCGTTAAGGTAGGGGCGTGTTACAAGAATAGGGGGAGCCCCTATAGCGAGAGCGCAGGATTTCTGCGATGTATTCTCCCTTGGAGAAATCGAACAAGAGTCGGAAAGCGGGTCGGCGGGATGAGTCCGTTCGGGAATACGTAGTCGTCGCTGACGATCATCCGGTCATCCTGCGGGGCCTCAGTCAGCTCATCAACGCTGAAAAGGATCTCGAAGTTATCGCGACGATTTCCAATGCCAGGGACCTGATGGAAACCTTGGGTGCCGTCCGCCCATCGCTTCTTTTGTTGGACCTTGGACTAGGAAACGCCGACGGCCTCAGCGTGCTGAAGTCCGTGAGGGCGATGCACAAATCTCTTCCGGTTCTCGTTTTTTCGATGCTCGATGAGTTGGACTTTGCCGGTCGGGCTTTGACGTCAGGCGCTTCGGGTTATGTGATGAAGGACAACGTCGACGATCAACTGCTGATGGCGATTCGGACCGTCATGAAAGGCGAGACGTATCTTAGTCCAGCTGTAAGACAGTCCCACCTCGGTCGGTCTCCCGAGTCCGAGCGGTTTGGCGTCGAGCTTCTGACTGACCGCGAGCTTTCCGTATTCCGAAAAGTCGGGATGGGGCGCACGACGCGATCAATCGCGGAAGATCTTTTTATCAGCGTCAAGACCGTTGAGAAGCATCGGGAAAATATTAAGCGTAAGCTCGGGATCGAAAGCGGTAATATTTTGTGTGCCGAAGCCGCCGTCTACGTGTGGCGCTCGCGGGGCGGGGTAAGCAGTGTCGAGTTGTAGGGACTTGTTCGTTACTCTCTAAAGAGGTGATGGGATCTGTTGTGAAACTTTCGCGACCTTCGCCCGCTAAGTCGGGCGAGATATCGTTCGATCAGAGAGACTTGTTGGCCCATTTGCCGCAGATGGCCACATGGGCGTTGGATGTCGAGAAGGATATCGTTGTTTGGTCGCCGTGGCTCAAGCGGATGCTTGGGTACAACGAGAATGAGTCGCCGCCAACGTGGAGGAATCACACCTCTCTGATGGAGACGCCAGACTGGGAACTATTGGAGAGTGCGGTCAGTCGATGTGTCCGCGAGGGCGTGCCCTACTGCGTGACAATCGGGTGTATCCACCGTAGTGGGCGCGTCGTTCAGATTGAATTCCACGGGGGAGTCAGCGAACGACGCGACGGGAAGGTGGTGGCACTATCCGGAATTGGAATTGATCGGACGGCCGAGATTGATGCTCGCCGACATTTAAAGGATGCCGAGACGATGCTGGCGCAAACGACCCGAATTAGTCGCACGGGAGGCTGGACGCTAGATCCGCCGACGGGCACCATTACGTGGACAGCCGAAATGTATCGGATTCACGGATTGCCACGTAATTTCGATCTCTCGCTGAAAACTTTCCTCTTGTTGTATCGCGAGCAGCTGCGCGGTGGGTTCGCCGAAAAATTGGAAGCGCTGCTGGTGAACGGAGAGCCAATCGAACACGAAGTCGATTTTCTTCCGCGGAAGGGAGGGCGGCGCTGGATCCGGCTAATTGCGGAAGTGGAATGTGAGATCGGCGGGTCAAAGCGCATCATCGGGACTGCGCAGGACATCACCTCCAGACGGAAGCAGCAGGCCGAGCGTGATCTCCTGTTTTCCTCAAGTCAGGACTTGCTCGGCGTGAAGGGACGTGACGGCGTTTTTCTTCAAGTCAATCCAGCGTGGTATCGCTGTCTCGGGTGGTCGATTGAAGAACTGTCGCAAATGGCATGGACCGATCTCGTGCATCCGGACGACCACGACCAGGCAAAGGTCGTCCGCGGACAGCTTGATCGCGGTGAAGAGGTCACCGACTACGTCAATCGGCTTGCCCGAAAGGGCGGGGGATATCGACGATTTTCCTGGCGGGCGATCCCGATTCCAGAAGAGCAGAAGACGATCTGCATTTTGCGGGACGTGACCGAGGACTATCGAATGGCGTGGGAGTTGCGCGAACGAAAGAGGTCGTTCGAAGCAGTCCTCGAACATTCCCGGGCGGGCTACTGGGATTGGTGGATCGCGGATGGCTACGAGTATCTGAGCCCGATGTTCAAGGAGATGTTGGGATACGCGGACCACGAGATGGCGAATCGACCGGAAAGCTGGCGAGATGTCGTAGTGCCCGAGGATTTGCCGCGGGTGCGAGAATCCTACCGTCGACACATTGAAAGTCGGGGAGAGGTCCGGTTTGGACTCGAGTTTCGGTGCCGGCGCATGAATGGAGATTTGATTTGGGTCGTGTGCACCGGGGCGGTGGTCGACTGGGACGAAGACGGCGCGCCTCTACGGATGGTCGGCTGCAATCTCGACATCACTGAAACGAAAGTGCAGGAAGCTCAGCGTGAGGACGCCGAGCACGCTTTGTCGATCGCCGCACTGGACGAGCGGCGTCGGCTAGGCTATTACATGCACGACGGAGTGGGGCAGCTGCTAACTTCGCTGGCGATGGATGCAAATCGTATCGCCGGCGACGAATCGTATCCTGCCGATTTGAGAGCGGATATGGCCCGGATGCTCGCCACGGTTCGAGATACGCACGCTCGGATCCGCGGCATCACCCGAGGGCTCGTTCCCGAGGATGTCACGACGGAAAACTTCGTTGGATCTCTGGTTCGATTGACCGAAGCTTGTGCGGCTGGATTCAAGGTTCATTGCGATCTCGTTCTGACCGGATCAGTCCCGCTGGAGCGTGATTTCGTCGCTCTCCAGCTCTACCTCGTCGTTCAAGAAGCGATTCTAAACGCGGTTCGGCACGGGCGGCCTGCGCGAATTCGAGTGGAAGTCGGCGATGACGACGAAGGATCACTCCGCTTGAGGATTCATGATGATGGCCAGGGGATTGAGTCCGCAGAATCCGACGATTCACCTGGGGTCGGGCTTCGAAGCATGCGGGCGCGCGCCCGGTCGTGCGGTGGACGGCTTCTGTTTCGGGCGGCGAAGGCAGGCGGCACGGAAGTGCTTCTAACGCTCGACCCCACCGAGTCGTAAGTCCCGGACGGCGAACTTCCCAGGCGAACGAGAGCGTCAGAAGTTTATCAGAGCAGGGTCGGAAGCGCCAAAATAGGGGTTGCCCCCGTAGACGGTTTTCTGACGGCGCTTCAGCATTCAACTCGTCAGTCGCGGACGAGATAGTCGGATGCCGTGCTGACGGAGAAAGTGGAAATTACGATGAACTTCAGCCATACGAACGCGATTGATGCCGGCGCGGATCGTGCGCTTGGCGGGGGTTTCGGAACGATTGACGCAACGGTCCCGGCGGCGCGGCGGCGCACGCGGCGACCGTGGCTCTTTGCAGTTTCACTGTTCGGTGGGGACGTTGCGATCTGGTTTGCCGCTTACTTCGGTCTAACCGTGCTGGTGGGCGGAATGAATCAATTTGGAGTGGTTGACCTCCTCCTTCCGCTGGTTGTCCTGATCGCGGCGTTAGGTCTCGTGCGGGGCTACAACCCGCGCGCCGACATGGTCTCACTCAAATACACAACGGAGCATCTGATCGCATGTGCCGGCGGTTACCTTCTCGCTGCCTTCGGAGTTTACGTGGTGGTCACGTTCGGCGGAGAGATTGCTTCGAGTCGTGGCGTAATGACCGGGAGCTGTGCGGCGTTCGCGATTCTCTCTCTCGCCCAACGGCGAGCAGCGTGGTTCGCGCAGGGGCGGTTCCGGCCGACCCGTCGGCTACTCGTGATCGCTGACGACAAGCTGAATCACAAATTTTATTCAGCCTACGCGTCGAGTGGCCTAACGCACAATCTACTTTTGGTCGCAACGGATACGGCGCTACTTGGTAAGCCAGTGGACGGCGAGGGAACTCCTTGTTTTGAAGCCACCGTCGAAGACCTCGCACACTTGCTCTCCGCCCACCCTGAAAATGACTTCGAAGCGGTCGTCGTGGCAGCGGACAGCGAAAGCCTCAGTCAGGAGATCCTGGGCGTGCTGGCAACTGTCCATTTTCAGGACATGCCCGTGTATTCGATCCTCGCCTTCTACGAGACCTACTGGGAGAAGATGCCGGCCCACTTGTTAACGCCGACCTGGCCGTTGCAGGCAGGTTTTCACCTGGTGAAGCACTCGGTCTTCGCCGCGGTGAAACGTTCCGCTGACTTGATCGTTGCAGCCATAGCGTGCGTGATCCTTTCTCCGCTACTGGTTTTGATCGCGCTGGCGGTGCGGCTCGACAGCAAGGGCCCAGCGTTGTTTCGGCAGACCCGGATTGGTCAGCATCGGCGGCCTTTTTCCATCCTGAAGTTTCGGACCATGTCGGTCGGCAGCGAGACGAAGGAAATGTATACGGCCGAGCGTGACCCGCGCATTACCCGGGTTGGAGCGTTTCTCCGCCGGACGCGGCTCGATGAATTACCGCAGCTCCTGAATGTTCTCCGAGGAGACATGAGCTTGATCGGGCCTCGGGCCGAGTGGATTCGGTGCGTGGAGGAATACGAAAAGATTATTCCACACTACCACTTCCGCCATCTGGTCAAACCGGGGATCACCGGGTGGGCTCAGGTGAACTACCCTTACGGAGCCTGCGTCGAAGACACGATCGAGAAGCTGATGTTTGACCTCTATTACATCCGAAACTTTTCCCTCAATCTCGACGCGGCGGTCATTCTGAAAACGTTGCACGTCATGTCCTTTGGTAAAGGGCGGTAGCGGTCGCTGCGCGACGTCTTTTGTTCTTGGCTGTTAACTGATAGCTTTCGGTGCGCTCACGAAGTTAAGAGCAGACACAAAAATGGCCCGGGGACGGATCCTCGGGCCGGAGCAAATCTTTCTCTCGGTTGTAAAAAATTTAGACTGGCTTCAGGAAGTGTTTGGACTCACGCGAAGACGCGAAGACGCGAAGAGAAGCGAAAAAGTTTAGATTCCACGCAGAAGCGACAAGCCGCAAAGGACGACTAAATGTTCGCTGGCTCCGGTTTCAATCTGCGGCGAGATCGCGCGGGTAGGGGATCAAAGGCGCCAGAACCCATTGGGGTAATTTTCTCAGTGGCTTGAAAGCGAACGTCCACGGATGCGGTTGAAGAGAATTCAGCTCCCACGCTCGCCGATCGCTGTGATTGGCGTCCAAGCGAGCTCTGATGGACGCGTTGCTCATCCCGCCTACGCTCATAGCGACCTGAATGCGAGGAATGTATTCGAGCGGGATCTCGTGTTTGACCATCGTTCGCAACAGCCACTCGTAGTCGGCCGCACTTCCCAGGTCCTGTCGAAACCCGCCACACGCGTGAAAAACCTCGGCCCGCACGAAAACCGTCGGATGCGGCGGCATCCAGCCCCATCCGAACGATTCGGGCGAGCAACTCCCCGCCCTCCAGTAGCGGAAGACCCGGCTGGGGGTGAGGTAAATCAGATCGCCGTAGCAACCGAGCACCTTAGCCTGCGACAGGGATTTCGCCACTCGTGCAATGGTGAGTGTGTCGTAGTAGCGGTCGTCGGCGTTGAGAAAACCGATAACGTCCCCCGTAGCCAAATCAATCCCGCGGTTTAGGGCATCGTAAAAGCCGCCATCCTTCCGCGATTGGAAGTGACGCTGACTTGATGACGAGGCCCCGGTCCGCCAGATCTCCAGCTTTTCCAAAGTGCCGTCGTCGCTCTCCCCATCGAGGACGACGTGTTCGAGTTCGACGCCGGGAGGAAGAACTTGTGCCGCGACGCTGTCGAGACAGGCATCGATGACGTCCACCGCGCGATAAGAGGCGGTGAGAACAGAGATTTTCAAAATACCGAAGAGGGCATTAAGCAGTATTCAGACGGCAGTTTGGCCGGAACTGAAGATGCAAGTTTAATGCGTTCCGAACGAAACACCGGAGGTGGGGCCGCCTCGAGGGAGACCGCACCGGCTTTGCGATGCAGCCCGAAGGGCGAGGGGAGCGGGGCCACCGGAGCCTTGGGCAGGCTCGGGGGAGACTGAATCGTCACGCGTCCGATGACCGGATGGGGCGGGCGGGAACGCCTCCGACTGTGCTGCCGGTGCCGACATCCTTCACGACGACCGCTCCGGCGAGGCAGCGGCTGCCGTCGCCCATCGTCACTCCCGGACCGACGAAGGCGTTGGCCCCAATCCAGCAGCCATCGCCGATCGTGATCGGTTGGGTGATCAGATCGAACGTGGTTTTGCTGAAATCATGCGAGCCGGTGCAGAGGTAGGCCCGTTGCGAGAGACAGACGTTCGAGCCGATCCGGACCGTCGCAAGAGTCAGAATGGCGACTTCCTCGCCGATCCAGACGTGATCCCCGACCTCCAGCCGCCACGGAAACGAAATGTTCACTCGTGAACGAACCACGACGTCCGCGCCGATCCTGGCCCCGAACGCGCGCAGGAGCGCAACCTTGATCGAGGACGGAACCGGGAACCACGGAGCGAAGAACAAACTCCGGCAAACCCACCAGAGCACTTCCCGCCCGGCGGACGCGCCTCGGCTGAAATCGGAGTTGTCGTAGCGGCTGAGGTCGATCATGGGGGCAGCTTTGCTGCCAGGTTAAGTTGGAAGGGGCGGGAATTGGCAGTCGTCAGCTGGCAGGGACGCCTTTGGCGGGCTTTTGTTTCGGGGGGTGGAACGAGGAACGAGGGCCATCGCCCACTGACTACGGTAAACTGAAAACTCCGCCTTCAGCGAGGTCCATCAACGTCTCGGAGACCCGTTTGAGGGAGTAATCGGTAGGAACCTGGGCTGATGACGACCAATTGCTCAAAAGTTTCGGTGTCTGGAGAACGCTGCGAAGGACTTCCTCGATTGTCCGAGGATTCACTTGATCGAGAATCCATCCGTTGATGCCGTGATCGACGACCTTGGCGCAGTTGCGCGAAGCAATGACCGGTAGACCGTGCGCCATCGCCTCCAATTGGGTGAGTCCAAAACCATCCGAATGGGTCGGAAGGATGAACAGATCCGATTCGGAGAATAGGCGGGGAGCCAAGCGACGCGGGATGAAGTCGGTCCAGCGGACGTTGGAGAGAGCGAGTTTGTCTTGAGGGATTTGAACCTGTTTTTCTCCCACCACCCGAAGCTCGATGGGTTCGCGCGTGAGTTCTGACATGGCCTCAAGAAGGTCGGCGATGCCCTTTCGGAGATTGACTTGACCGAGAAAAAGAAGCCGAAGAGGCCGATTTACCGTGAAAGCATGTGGTGCGTCAGGTCGCTGGGGTGGTGGCTGGGCTGGTTGGTAGGGAATTGGAACTTGGGCTATCCTATTCGCTTGAACGCCTTCGCGCAAAAGGCCGTCGCGGGACCAGCTGGAATTGACGATGATTTTATCCGAGAGGTTGATTTCTTTCCTCCAGGCGTCGAAGTAGCCAGGCGGGGGAGCGGTCGGCCCCTGACGATAAGCGGGCCACGTTGATTTCAAAGCCTCGATGATCTCATATTCGATTGGCCCCGGATCGATCTGGCTAAGAATAAACGACGCTCCGGCAGACTTCGCTGCTCTGGCAGGTTCCAAGGCAGCGTAGCTGTAGGCAAAGAACGCGGTGGGCGGATTCTTTCGCGTGACGCTTCCGACGATCCTCGATGCATACTTCTGGAATTGATTGTTCCGATGGATGATGCGCCTCCAGCGACTCCAGCCCTGGATTCGATAGCGGGATTCAGCGGCGAGAGTACGAAGATTGCAGGAATGAATGGAGACCCCGTTCAAGTCGTCGGAGCGTCGGCCTGAGATATGGTTTCCGAGTTGGTCGAAGACTCTGAGTTCCGTGGGATGCCAGTAGTCGGTAATCAACGAATGTAACGCCTGACCGTGATTGAATGCCCGGGGAAAAGCGTAGTGGTCCCGGGGCCCAATCTGAGCGCAGATAACGGATTTCGTCATTCAAGGTGGCGAGGATCTCATGTTGCCCGCAGACTGACAGGAGAAGTCTGGCGGGGGCAATGAATCACGCTGAAATTCGGGAGGGCCGGTCAGCGGCCATCTGACGGTCGCTTCCCGTGTTGAGTTCGGAGACGCATTGGGTGTGATACACTTCCAAATGGGCGGGTTATTGAACGAATTCCGGTCTCCCGCCTTCACCGAGCACCCAGCGGTAACAGGCGATCATCTCTGCAGCGATGCGGTCCCAAGCGAATCGTTCCTCGACAACCGCCCGTCCGCGGTGCCCCATCGCGGCGAGTTCGCTCGGCGTCCTTCGATGTCGCATCCTTCAGTGCCGCGGCGATTCCTTCGACGCTGACCGGCACCCACCAACCACACCGTTCCTTTTCGAGCAGTTCCCAAGGAGCACCGTGCGTTGTGATGACGGGGGTGCCGCTGGCCAGAGCCTCAGCGACGGCAATTCCAAAGTTCTCACTGTGGGTGGGAAGGATGAAGAGCTGAGCTTCTGAAAACGCCCCCCACTTGCTGTCTCCAACCAGAGGAGGTGCGAATTCCCACTCCTCCTCCAGACCCCGTGACCGAATTATTCTCTCGAGTTGGTGACGATGGCCGTCTTCATCGGGGCCGACGACCTTCATTCGCCAGTCTTTCGGTTTGATCCGCGACCAAGCTTCGATGAGCATTGGCAGTCCTTTTTTTGATTGGATCCGTCCCAGGAAAAGAGCCGTTTTGGTCACCGAGTTTTCAGTCTCCGATTGCTCGCCGTCCCTGGGCCTTGTGGTCTGTTGCGGCGGCGGCAGACTGACGCCATTCGGAATCACCGAAATCTGCGGCTTGAGGTTTAATTTCCGGAACTGGTCCGCCTCACTTGACGCTGTGGCGTGGAGGCAGGCGGTGTTGTTCAAGTCGCGTTTTTGAAACAACCACCATGCGATTCGCTTCTTCAGCCATTTGTGGTTCATCGCCCACGGTTCAAGCATTCCTCTGGGGCTTACCACTCGCGGAATTCGCCGTTGCATGGCGAGTTGGGCGAGAGCCCGGTTGTGCTCAAGCCAGATGCCACTGTCGTGAATCAGGTCCGGAGTTCCAAACTCATTGAGCGCTGCGGAGGGCGTTCCCCCAAGCGGTGTCAAGCCGGCCTCTCTTTTGATTAGGGGCGATTCAAGTGCAGAATTGTCAGGGGACCAGAGACCCACTTCCACACCGGCTTCAGCGAGATGCGCCGCGAGTCGTGATACGGAATAAGCCGGCCCACCGTAGGTTGGCTGGAAACTGGTCCCGGCAACGAAGATTCTCACTTGAAATGGACTGCTTCAGGCCTTGCCATCGCTGCGAGAGGAGATGAAAGCCGAGAGTAAAGGGATTCTGGTGCGCTCAGTCGCTGATTTTCGAAAGCCGCCGTACGGAACCGGACTCCGCGTTGGTAGTAGTGAACACGGCGGACCGCCAGCATGAACGCGAACCAAAAAATGAATGCAAAGCAGTTGCCTGCTGAATAGATCGCCGATTCGAAGACACAAATGATGAGGCCGCTTGCGATTACGGCAGCTGGCGCGACGGCAGAAAAATAGCCGCGGGGAATCACAATACACCAAACGACAAACGCCCAGAGCGATCCGAAAAATAGGTAAGTCATTGGCCGACCGATTTGCACGGCGAGGCCGTGGTAGCTACTCATCACACCGTAGCCGCGGAGTTTAAGGTCGCTGAGGGTGACTCCGTAAAATTCGTGGATGAGGGCATCGGTTCCAAACCCGTGTCCCCAATCCGGCTGCCGATCCGTGTAATCAACTCCCAATTCCCAAAACTCTGTTCGGTTCGAGCCAGTGTCCAGAGTTTCTTCTCTCAGGATCCGATCCTCGAAGAATGCGGTCTGGGTAAATGCGTATCCGCCGAAACCAAGAACCAGAACGAGGGAGATTGCGAGGGTGGGGCGGTTACGAAAGAGTGAAACCAGCAGCAACAGGCATCCGATGCCAGCCCCGAGGATCGCTGAGCGCGTTCCGCAGACGGCGAGATTAGCCGCTAGGGCAACAACGACTCCGACTTCGACCATTCTCTGGGTCTGAATCCAGCGACCGACGGCAAGTGGGATCGTGATCCCGGTGACGAGTCCAACGTTGTTGGGATTGTAGAGAAGTCCCTGGAAGCGCCCGGCGAGGAGTTCCTCTGGAATGAGGATCGCTCCGACGACGAGATTGATGGTCATCGCCGCGCCGATCGTCCAGATGAACAGATCGAGTAAACGCTCTTCGGAAAACTCGTCCGCGTAGCTCCAGAGTGTCCACATGGAGCACCCGTAGAGAAGCACGAGGCTGAATGAGCGCAGGAGGGTGTAGGTCGGGTCAATTGACCAAGAATAGGAGGCCAAGAAGAAGATGAGGAACGCTCCCATCATCCAATCGGCCAAGGTCAGCCGTCCCGGCCGCATTCCCGCCCGCTTTAGACCTACTGAAAACCCAATGGCGCACCCCCCCGCGAGAACAATCCAGCGAAGTAATTCGCTCGGACCCGAAAATTGCTCAAACCGAGAAGTCGCGATCAGGAATGGCAAGATGTAAAAGACAGGGAAGTATGACCAAAGGAAGTGCATGGATAGGGGTTTTGGATGGTCGAGATGGTATCGGTGTCAGTGGTGGGAACAGAGGAGGAAAACCTCTGTACTACTCCGGTCGCCCCGTCACCGTTCGATAGCGCTTCAGGCCAGTGGCCAAGGTCGTCGCCCAGCGTTCCGGCGTGTATTGTCTCGACAACGCAAAACTGTTCTGAGCCCACATCCGCCGCTCGTCATCCCCCATTGCACTCATCTTTACCATCCGTTCTGCCAAGGCCACCGAGTCTTTCGCCGGAAATTGGAACCCATTGAACTGGTCCCGCAGCAAATGGACGCCCGCGCCGCAGGCATCGGACAGAATCAACGGTAGTCCGCTGGCAGCCGCCTCCTGCACCACCACCCCCCAAGGCTCAAAGCGGCTTGGAAGCACGAAGGCAGAGGCGGATCGCATTAGATCGGGCAAATCGCCGGGTTGCACAAAGCCTCGATCGTCCGCCCCGACTCCAACGAGCATGTCTTTCAGTGGACCCGCGCCGGCGCACACCAACGGCCACGGTTTCTCGACCTGCTGTTGATACATTTGATACGCCTCGGCCAAGGCTTCGATTCCCTTCTCAGGAACATACCGCCCGACGTAGAGGAAGGAGGGGGCAGGAGTCAGAGAACAGGGGGCAGAAGTTAGAGGGAGCGCGAAGCGTTCCCAGTCACATGCATAGTAGCCGTCCCACAGACAGGCTCCATCGTAACCCAGCGCCCTCGCCAACGTCGCCTGACGTTCGCCTGTTACCCAGAGTATTTTGATGGCCTTGTGCAGGTGCCACGGCGCAACCCACGAGGCCACGTGCTGCCGCAGGCTACCTTTCCACTGGGTGTCGCAGCCGGCGATCACGGGGACGCCATGTTTCCGCATCTGTTTACAGATTTTCACATAGCCCTTGTCGGCCCAGCCGCTCGTCAGGATCGCGTCCGGTTGGAAGGCACGGACCGCCGCCTCGATCTCCGCATCGGTATGCTCACGGCGATTTCGGATCTCGCCGAGATCCGCGAACATCCCCGCATCGAACGGCGCATCCGGCTGGTTTGGCCAGCAGTAAATCAACAACTCCGCGCCGGTCCCCGCCTTGAACTCGCGCAGGCAAGCGGCCAGATAGCCTGAGAGGCGGGTGTGGAGAAGAGTCAGCCGCATGAAGTTAATGACGGGATTGCGCCTGCCGGATGAGTTCGAGTGAGGAGGTTGAAATTTTTTCCCATCCGAAGTGGGCGGCCTTCTTCAAGGACTCGGTCTTCAGATCTCGCAAGCGAACTTGAGGAGCATCTATCATCTCCGTGATCGCATCTGCGATGGCAACACCCGTCGGCTTGTTGAGAAGAATTCCATTCTCTGGATTCACAATCGCTGCGACCGCCCCAACATCCGTTGCAATTACCGCGAGACCACAGGCCATTGCTTCCAGAATTGAGTTCGGCATTCCTTCTGAGTGGGAGGGGCAAATCAGCACATCACCCCGATGCAGCTCCTCCCGTAGCTCAGCCGAGTCGCGAATCGGTCCAGAGTAGCTCACATGAGAAAGCCGCAGACGTTTCTCTTCAGGAATCGGGCCAATTAAACGGAACTCTGCCTTTCCCGCCCAGGAAGGGTTCTTTCTTAGAGCCTGATGAAGCTCCTCAATTCCCTTCCGCCGCTCGTAGCGTCCCAAGAAAATGAACCGCCTGGGAGAGCTAATCGGACTCGGTTCGTCAACAAGCCATTCTTCACCAATCCCGCCCGGAATTTCAAGAATTCGCGTGTCCGGAATTTTCAGCTTGTCACGGATGAGTTCGGTGATCCGGCCACCATAGGAGAAAACGTAATCCGCATGGTTGATGTGATGGTGAAAAGCGGGGCGCATCAGATGGCCTTCCAGACGTGAGCGAAAGCTCGCAGGCGGCTGGTACATTTCGAAGCCATGAAAATTCACGCCGATGGGCGGCAATTTCTCGCCCCTGCGCTTGCATTCCACAAAATCCCAAGCGGTGAGACTCTTGGCGATGATGAAATCGACTGTCGGTCGCCCTCGGTAGCGCCGGTGAACGTTTTTCGAAAACCTCTTCAATTTGCGGATATAGTGACCTGGAAGTCGGTCTCCTTGCGGCCACGGCAGTGCTATGCTCGTGATATTTTTTCGCTCGCCATCACTCATTCCCTCTAGGTCGTCGATGCCCTTCGCATCACTAAAGTCCGTGTGATAGAGATCGATCTGCACCCCAAGTTGGGCGAGGTGTCGGGCTAGGTTGAACGAATGCCGCTGCATTCCTCCCATGACGTAGGGGGTGATGCCGGGCGTTATAAGGGCGATTTTCATTCGCTAGTTTGATTTAGACAAAGCACCTCCTCATATAATCGCAAGTATGTTCTGGCGACCCTTTCTGGCGAGTGGTTTGCGCGGATCCAATCTTGCCCAGCGGCGCCCAACTTTCTTCGAAACGAACCATCTTCAAGCAGAAGTCGTAAGGCGCTCTCTAATTGTTCTGGACTCCGATAGTCGTACGACATTCCCGAAATCCCATTCTCGAACCACTCACTTGTCCCGCCGGAATCCGAAGCAACGACAGCGATTCCACTTAGCATGGCCTCTGCCACTACGTTTGGAAAATGATCGGGATAGACCGAAGGGGTGACCGCAATTCCGTCCTGAGCAAACATCTCAGTGAGTCTTCCACGATCTATCCAGCCATGAAAATAAACATCTTTAATCGAATGTTCCGCCACCAAACATTTCAATTCATCCGACGCGGAACCTTCGCCAACGAACTCAAGTGAACAGTCCTTGTTGGTGTTTGACTTTAGCTTACGAAACGCATCCAATAGAACGAAGACACCCTTTGCTTGGGTAATCCGTCCAGCATAGATAATTGATACACTCTCGGTCTGTAGGCCCTTACCACGCTGCGATGCTTTTTCGAATTGCGGGGAAGGCACAACGACAACTTGCTTGGGAGTAGCCCCGTGATCTAAAAGTGTCTTCGCAAGGTAATTTGAGTTTACAACTAAACGACTATATCTCGGAATGAACTTGTTGATCTCGAGGTAGACATTCCGATATGCCTCAATCATTTTTAATGGGTGACGTGATCTTTGACACCGCTTGGTATATCCATTCACCACGCACCCAAGTCCAAATTGGCGGTCGCATGGCGAGTTCTCGGAACTCAGGAAACGCGCCCACCCTGGGCAAGTGAGCATTGGCTCATGAGAAGAACGCACCACAGGAAGACCGAGATCTAGAATCAAATCAGTAATCTCCGTATATGGCATCGAGTGAAGATGGATGAGATTGACCGCTCTTCTTCTGAGTTCCCCTTCAACAACTCCGCGAAGGTCCTTCAAGGTATTCAGAACCCGGGGCGATGTCTCGGTCTGTCTCTTGAAGCCAAATTCTCTTCCTAATCTGAACAGATAAACGAGGTGATCATTTATGGATGAGAATTCACGCAAGACGCGATGAATTTTGCCTACTTCAAATTCAGCCCCATTCTTTGATCCGGACATGAAGTGGATTCTGAGAATGTTCATAGCAAACGTATGTAGAGGATAGATGGGGCAGCCATCCGAGCATCAAAAATTTCTTATATTCGCTGCCTGCCCATAGACAATTGAACGCGCCGGAACGTCTTTGATTACTAACGAACAAGAACCAATTACAGTCTCATCCCCAACGGATAGATCGCCTGCAATTACGCTGCCAGTATAGATCGTCACCCCATTCCCAATCCTAGGCCATTTTTCTAAAGAGGTCGCGTTTCGTGCTCCGATCGTGACTCCGTGATAGATATGGCATCTCTCTCCAATTCTAACGCCGCATCCTATTATAATCATTTGGCAGTGATGGATGACAAATCCACGTCCGATCGCCACAGAAGGATGAATATCAACGCCATAAAAAGAACACAGCACATTGTATAGGAGAGTGCGCACTAGAGGTACAAATCTCCAATCGCTGTGAAGTTTATACTGAACTCTTACCAGAGTAACCGCCATAAATTCACGTGAACGAAAGCAAGATTTTAGTATCGCGCTCCATCCGCTCGGCCGACTCCCGTATCTCTCAAAATAATCAAATGATAGGGTTCCGAATAATTGCATGTCACGTTTTTCGAAAGAATGACTCACTTGGAGGGTCGGAAATCCGTCACGCAACTACTAAGCTAAGCTGCTCTTGATCACCCAAGCTTTCTTCGCGAAGATTTGAGACCACAAAAACTCTTCATGAATTTTGGCATGGAGCATATTTCCCAACTCAGCAATTTTTTTGCGATCATTTGCCAATGCCAGCAGTTGTTCAGTGAGGGATTCCGAATCTCCTGGTTCAAAGAGAGCGATGTACCCACTGAACAATTCCCGCATGTGAGTAACATTTGGAGCAAGGACGGCAAGTCGCGCCGCGCCGTAGTCGAATAACTTCATCTGAGACTGGTATTCCGTCACTCCAGGTATTATTCCGATATCCATTTTACGAAGCACGTTCACAAGATCCGGGTCCCTGAGAAACCCATGAAGGACCACTTTTAGGTCTTCTTTAATTTCCGCCCGGAATCGATCGAGGTTACTTCCGATCAAATGCAATTCGATTCCCTCTGGCAACTGGTTCAATGCACGAGCAAAAACCTCGGGACTGTGGTGCGACATCAGATGCCCCAAAAAACAGATCCTCAAAGTGCCTTCACTCGCTACCTTGGGAATTGGAAATTGGTCGAATTTCTGCTGATCAATGCCATTTTCGGTGTTACTCCAATTTGACGACTTTAGGCTC
Organism: uncultured Verrucomicrobiae bacterium; assembly: GCA_963749035.1. GTDB lineage: Bacteria > Verrucomicrobiota > Verrucomicrobiia > Chthoniobacterales > JAATET01 > CAVVKW01. The sequence goes on along the minus strand of CAVVKW010000004.1, from coordinate 864,653 downwards.
CAATAGTGTCCGTAGCTTCCAATAAAAAATACGTGGTCGGCTAACTTATAGACTAGCCGCTCAAAGGCTCGAACAAGGGGAGTCAAAAAAGACCGAAAGTATTGCTTCCGACTTTCAAAAAGGAGGCCGTTCACCTCTACAAAGAACGGGATCCCGAGAAAGTATAGGAAGAAAGGGAGGGGATCTAGATATGCTTCTCTCACGTAAACGAAATCAGGCTTAGCGCGCGTGAGCTTTATAGCAAGTTTTGAAGAGTAGACGGAGGTTGAGAGAAGCATTCCAAGATCCTTTAGAGATCCATAGAGCCTGTTTTCGTGCTTGCGAGTCGACGTCTTTTTCGCGCACCTAACTTGAGGCGACGTTTTATAGCCAAAATCTCTTGCTGGAGGCGTTAACACCTCTAGATTGAAGTGCTGACCAAGTTCTCTTACGCCGACACTAATATGCATAAAAGCCCCTGATTCCGGTGCCATGCAGCCTGCTTCGGTCACAACATAACAGCCGCGGATCTTGTGATTTCTCTCTTTAGCGACACTTTGCTCGTTCATGATGGTGATTGCAAAACGTCAATCGAGGTCAAATGAGTCGCCCTCCTCACGGACGAGTCGCCAGTGGCTTGATCTCTGTTACCAATCGCGTGAATTCCCGAATCGATGCCTTCCAGTTCAGTCGACTTTCCGTATCCTGTCGTGCTTGAGTCGCTAATTGAAGATATGACTTGCGATCAAGATTGTTAATGAAATCACCAAATTCTGAGGCTGGAGCCCCGAGAGGAAAAAGCTTTCCAGTAACACCATCAAGAACCACGGAACCAACACCACCGACATTGTAAGACAATGAGGGAACACCACAGGATGCTGCTTCACCGAAAACCATCGGAGTGCAGTCAGCCTTGGTTGGAAAAACAAGAAAGTCAGAGGATAAAAGCGCTTGATGAAACAATTCATTCTCAGCTGGCTTCAATCGGTCTAGAGCGCCTAAATACCGCGTGTTCGGATTCGGAAAAGCATTTCCTGTGTAGCCAATCGTAACAAGCTCACAAGCTCGACCCCGATCAATCAAATTTTTCAATAATCCGACTGCGACTGAAAGCCCTTTGCGTTCAGGATCCTTTCCAATCCAAATCAGCTTAATCTTGGGTCCAAAACGCTGCTTTATCGCGCTATCGACTGCCTCAGCACTCGGTGGATCCGCGAGATTGACACCATAAGGGATGAACCCCAGTTGGCTAGGTTTCTTGGATACCACGGAACAGTTTACCGATGAATCGTAGCCCCACTTTGAGGAGTAGACGGTCAAATCCGCAACCTGATAATAACGGCGTGTCTGCTCCCACCCTTGGCGAATTGAGGCTCTCGCCCAGGGGCTTGTGTAAAAATTGATAAAGTCACCAAAATAATTATCCGGCCAAGTGACGATTTTTCGGTTCTTCCGCCAAATCTCCTGATCTTCATAAAATGGGATGAGCCAATCGTAGTGGGAATAAATGACATCGCCATCATAGTCTCGGAGGCGTGCCGCAATCATCCGGTGTATGGATTGAAGTAGCCTGCTATCCCTTTTCGTGATATAAATTACACCCGCTGCGCGGGCCAGTGCACTTTTGATCAGGCGGACTCGCAACGAGTTAGGAATTGGGACGTAAATTTCCTCTACCGTGTGCCCCGCAGCGATTAGTTCCTCTCTTATACGAGGAGCAGTCCCTGAATAGCCACGGTAAATTGGGACGTCTGTTATGTAAATGAAATCCACTTTATTTGGTTAATGGAAAAATTATTTGCTATTGCTCAATTATTTGCCATCGGTTCTCGATTTCGAGAAATCGACTCACTCGCCAAACTCAAAATCAAAAAAGGCTCCTCGACGGAATGAGTGGGTATCGGACTTGAAGGCGGGGGTTCGGGGGGAACAGGATGAGGGATGGATGCAAACGTTCTCTTTGGACAAGCGTTGGGGCTGGATGGCAGCTGGAAAGTGGTGGGAAGCGAGATGGATGCGCCGGGTCGGGAGTTGAAGTTGAAGCTCGATTTCGAGGTGGGTAGCCGGTTTGGGTGCCCGAGGTGTGGGCAGTCCTGCGCGGTGCATGACACGGTGGAAAAGAAGTGGAGGCATCTGGATTTCTGGCAGCACCGCACCGAACTTGGGGCGCGAGTGCCGCGAGTGGCCTGCGCCGAGCATGGGGTGCTTCAGGTCAGCGTGCCATGGGCACGAAGCGGGAGCGGGTTTACGTTGATGATGGAGGCCATGATCATGCTGCTAGCCCAGCAGATGAGTGTCTCGGCTGCAGCCCGGCATCTGGGTGAGACCGACAAGCGGCTCTGGCGGGTGATCGATCATTACGTGAGCGCGGCCCATGCCGCCCGGGACTGGAGTGGGGTGCGTCGCATTCTGGTCGACGAAACGAGCGCTCGGCGCGGCCATCGTTACGTGACGGTCATTCTCGACGCCGATACCAGCGAGCTTCTGCTCATGGTCGAGGGTCGCCACGCCGAAACGCTCAAGCAGTTCGCTGCGGCCATGCCCGCTCACGGTGCCAGCCCCGACCAGATTACCGAGGTCGTCATGGACATGAGCGCGGCCTACATTGCCGGAACCAGAGAGAACTTCCCCGCCGCGCGCATCGTCTTCGATCACTTTCATCTCATGCAATTGGCCGGAAAGGCCAGCGACGAGGTGCGCAAGAGTCTGGCCCGCGACGGAGCCGATCTCTGCGGCGCTCTCTGGAGCCTGCGCGGCAACGCCTGGACCCGATCCGAGGACCAGCTTTCCCGTCGCCAGCAGCTCTGCCGGGACTATCCCAAAATCGGTCGCGCTATCGCCCTGCGCGAGGCTCTCCAGGATGTGCTTGCCGACTCCGACCTGGACTCCTTGCGATGGTGGTGCGGCTGGGCCGTGCGCTCCCGCCTCGAACCCTTCCGCAAGCTAGCCGCCACCATCAAAAACCACCTTCACGGCATCATCGCTTTCATGGAGACCCGTCTGACTAATGCCGCCATCGAAGCTGTTAACGGCCTCCTCCAAATCTCCAAGCGCATTGCTCGTGGCTTCCGTATCTTCCACTACTTCCGCCTCTCCGCCTATCTCAAAGCCTCCCGCCTCAACATCAACCTCCCTCACCCACTACCCACTTAATTCGTCGAAGACCCTCAAAAAATTCTATTTCTTCCTTAAACTTCGCATAAATTAAGTCTTTGAATTCGGCGGAATATTGCTCGCTATAATGTGTGTTATTACTCTTCAACAGCGTAGGAAGCGAAGGGTCTGAAATTTCAATGTGCAAACTGACTTCCCTAAAGTCAGCCTCGAGGTTCTCAAACCTTCCAATGAAATCCAAACGCACTTCAGCCTTTGAATTTGTGAGATAACGAAGCTGTGAGTAGTGCTCTCCATCAAGTTTTCTTATAAAATCTACCAACGAGCAATCGCAATCGACGCCTTGATTAGTTCGATGCTCAGCGTCGCGTAGAACGTTTTTGTACCACGAAAAAATTCTACTCCGCGAATTGCGAACAAACGAAAACTTGAAGTAATTTTCAAACTGCTCAGGATCAATCTCCGGCCAGATGGCCTCTTTAAGATACCTTCGAGCAACCCTCATGTTGTTGTGCCTCAGGTGGTAAAAGCTACACCGAAGAGTGCTAAACATCCCCCTTTTCGACATTAGCTCATACTCTTTGAATGGCCTGTGATCTTGGACGTGTCTTTCGAGATGTTCAAACAAGCCTAATTTCTTTTCTATACTCGAACCTGCCGTCTTTGGAATGTGAACAAAAATTGCTTTATGTTTGTGTGAAATCATTTGTCTTTTAGCTCAGCCGTAGGGGTTCTCTTTGTTTTGAAAATACGATGGTAAAATAGAGCCTGATTTATCATAAACACCGAACCAATTAGGTGGTAAAGACTAAACATAAACTCATTACATCCCTTCGGATTTCGAATACAACCACACGACAGTATAAATCGAGTGAGGCCAAGACGCCAAGAGACTGACATCTGTTTCGCTCTAGGGGATTCACGAAGGTAATAGACAAGAGTCTGCCGATCGGCCGCAATAAATCGGCGCAGCGCTTCCTGCTCATCCAGGGGGCGATTCTTAGCCACCGAGAGAAGATCCCATCGCTGCATGATGAAATCATCAACACTCCAGGATGCCTGCCCCTCTCCCGCCCTGACCGACTCCAACGGCTCGAGCATAATACTTTTCTCCGGAAATTGCGCCAATAGCATGCTCATCTGGGGCGCCATCGATCCGGCCAGAGAATACCCTAAGCCCATAACCGGGAGCAGATCCTCGCGTCTGAAGATCGTGGCGGATAAAAAGAGCAAATTGCGGAACAATCCACGATCTTCGCCCAAATCGGTAAACGAGCGCAAACAAGTCTTACACTCGTGCGTCTTGAAATTTGTAGAAAAGTTGATCGCGGCGATCGAGGAATCTGAATTTGCATTCAGGAGACAAGTCTCAAGCTCCGAGAAATTGCTGGAAGTGATGACATCGTCATCTCCAATCAGCCAGACCCAGTCGCCGAGCGCTTTGCGGTAGCATTCCATAAAGTTGGCCGACATGCCAATATTAACCTCGTTTTGAATCAGCTTTATCTTATCGTTTTTTTTCCGAAATTCACCCACCAACGCTTCGACATCATAGCTGGTTGAAGCGTTATCAACTACAAGCACTTCATAATCGACGGTAAAATCGATTTGAAGAACCTGCGAAAGCAGGCGATTGAGCGGCTGCTCCCGTTCGAATGTCGGTATCGCTATTGTGAGTTTCATTGGTTTCTGTAAGACCGAGAAAAACTGAAAACTTTTACTATCATTGCCAGCTAGTTCAAACAGCGGCTCATCGATATCCGTTTCCTGAAGCCAATGATCCCTGGAATGATCGGGTCTGCCCAAGAGGCGCCTTCTCTATCGAGCAAATTTCGGAGGAGAGGTGAGCCAATGTGTCCTTGAGAAAGAAAGACTTTTGACAGGTGGGAATTAAGATTTCAAGCGTCCTCATGATTTTCAACCTCCGGGACATATCGGTAAACCTCGTTTTTCCGATCGGCCAAAGCCCCAAAACGAAGCTCACCCTTCGCCTCAAAACGTTCCCACTCTTCGCGGGCAAACTGGGCCAAACTCTTGGGCTTGCCCGTGCCTAAATTGACGATTCGAGGGCTTCCTGATTCTAATTTCTCAAGACTCTCCACCTCGTGGACGAGCTTTTCTGCTGCGGTCTCAACCGGTGTAAAATCTCTTACCTGTTTACCGGAAGTCATTTCGAGATCGCTGCCGGATATAGCCGCCTTGCGCAAACTGGGCCAGAACCGCGACGCGGATTCCCCCTCTCCGTAAACATGAAAAGGCCTCGCGATGGTCAACTTAAGCTTTTGCTCGCAAGCGAGTGCCAGTGCGGCCATGGAGGCGCTGGCCTTAGAGGCATGGTAAGCGCCGGTCGGGCGCAGTTCGGCCGTGACCGGAATAAGGTCATACTTTTCAGCGACCTGCCCATATTCAAAACAGCTCCCAACGATTAAAAATTGAGAGATTCCGGAGGTGATGGCATCTCTCCACAATCGGAGAGATTCGACCACGTTCCAACGAAAACACCCCTCCCAGTCGTTCAGAGCATGAACGCCATGAGCGGCTAGATGGACGTAGGCCTCCACTCCCTCGCAGCATTCGGGAAAACGAGTGCTTAAGTCACCCTCAACCCACCTTATCTTTGGTTCATCAAAAGAAGCCTTCGAAGAGCGCACCAAACAGATCAAGTCGTGACCGTCATTGACCGCCTTCCTGCAGAAATGCTGGCCGATAAATCCGGATGCGCCTGTCACGAAAATTTTCATCCTACCCTAATATGAATCTAATTGAAGCCAAAGAAAGCGCGACCATCATTGGCGGTCCAACTTTCTTGTAAAATCTGGAGGAGCGTATTGGAGAGCGATTGAAAGCAACCGCAAAACAGACAGGCACCAAGGCGACGTTGATACAGGCGTAAGCAACCGCCATCCCTTGAACGCCACCGAGCCAGGCGCCTACACCAAAGCTACTGACAACGAAAAATGCATTCACCATACTCCAACGCAACATAGCCCCCATCCGATCAGTCGTTCCAAAAACCAAACCGGAAAGCCAGGTCAAGGGCTGGAACATCCCGGCTACGGCCAGCCACGCAAATAGCTGTCCGGCGAGACGCCACTCTGGACCCAGGAGAAAAATGAGTAACTCCTCGCCATATAATGATGAGACAGCGATCGGGACACATACCAGCCAAGCGATAAGCTGGTTGTATTTAATGTAGACCGACTCGTATTCTTTCGGGTCCGAGACGAGCCTCGAAAGTGTGGGAAACAGCGACTTAGCAATCGGAACATTGATTTGCGAGATCGGAGTGATCATTAACCCGTAGGCTCTCGAATATTGTCCCAACAAGGCAGGCCCGAAGAATTTTCCGATGATAAAATTATCCACACTCCGGGAGAAAAAGTTGAAGAAGCTGGCACCGGTAAAATTTGCCCCGAATCTCAGCATCGGACGAACACCCGAGTGGCGACAGGGAGCACAGGGAAGCCAGCCGGTTTGGGAGATCAAGATCAGAGAGGTTACAAAATGCCGCGTGAGTGGCATCAGAACGAGTGCCCAGACCCCCCAGCCAGCCAGCGCGGCGAGGACAGCGACCGAAACGCTGACTACCATAGCTGTAAGATCTGCTACAGCAATCGAACCGAAGCGCATGTGTCGGGTGAGCAAAGCACGGTGCTGCATGCCAAATCCTGAAAGAAAAATTGGTGCAGCCATTGCCCAAGTTAAGTGCAGTAGGCGCGGTTCGTCATAGATCCAGACAATCAGCGGTGCAGATGCGGCAATAGACGCGCTCAGGAAAGCACAGATCGCTACATTAATCCAAAACAAAGTGCCCACTTGGGCTTCAGTAATTTCCTTTCTTTGGATGACGGCTCCCATCAGGCCTGCATCCGCAAACATCGAAGCGAAATTGACGAAGATCGCGGTCATCGCAACCAGCCCAAATTGCTCTGGACTGAGGATGCGAGAGAGTGCAATCGTCGAAGCTATCTGAGAAACAAAAGTAAAACCTTGGACCGATATATTAAGACGAACCGCTGTGGCCGACCTTTTTCTAAGGTCCGTCTCGTCGACAGGCTCAAAAAGCGAGCGGGTATCAACCCTCGAATTAAAACTTTTCAAGTTTTGAAACGATTATGGCCGTTGATGAGGCGTTTGTGGTTATTGATACGAATAGAGGATTAGTAATAACAATAAAAGCAGGCGATCGACGCCATGGCTGCCAAGCCGAACTGCTTGGGATCGAGGATGCGTGAAAGTCCAGCAGTCGACCTGATCTGCGGCAGGAACATAGTCGCCTGTGCCGCGAGGTTAAGTTGAACTGCTGCAGTCGAACGACGCTTTAGGTCGGTTTGGTCAACCAGACCAAAGAGTGCGGCGATCCCCGGACCCGAGATCTGCTGACTAAAGTCAGCTAGCATTTGCAGAATGAGCGGATCATTTTGATCATGTAATCGATCATTTCACGGGTGAGTCCGGGGTAGGTTCCCAGGAACATCGTCTGGTTCATGATGCGGTCGGCCCCAGGTAGGTCCCCAGAAACGCGCATTGCGGATGGATCATCGCGGCGAAGATGGACGAAGGCCGGCTGGCGGACGAGGTTGCCACCGAAAAGCATGCGGTTCCCTATCTTGTTTTGATCGAGATGGGCTGCCAATTGAGTCCGAGTGAAAGGAGCATCTTCCTTGATGGTGATTTTAAAACCAAACCAGGAGCAGGAGGTTTGACAGCCGGAATCATCCCAAGTGAAATCGGAAACGGGGGCACTTTCAGGGTCGGTGGGCGGGTTCCAAGCGGTAGCGTGCGTGGGTAAGGCGAAGTCGATATATTTTTCGAGTCCGTGGAGGCCGCGTCTTAGAAGTTCCCAATTGACTTTACGGGCATCGATGAACGCGGAGAGACGCTTGATTTGGACGCGGCCGATGGCGGCTTGAGGATCGAGCGGCTTGAGGTTGAATCCGAGGTGAGAGTAGATGTATTTGTGGTCGTAACCTTCGGGCAACTCGCCGAGTTGCCACTGAAAGCGTTTTCCACAAGTGGCATCTTTTCCGGAGGGGCACCAGCAGTCCCGCCCCCAGTCGCGGAAGGACTCTGCGTAGGTTTTGAGCGGGGGTTTACGGATGATGTTGACGGAGCCTCCCTCGCCCATGGTGAGATGGTGAGGGGGGTAGAAGGACTGGGTCGAAATATCGCCAAATGCTCCGGTCGGCGCGGTGAGGACACCATTCTCGATTCGGATGATGTCATGTTCACCTTTCCCTGCGATCTTGAGAAGATGATCTAGGCCGACCTCCCTGGCCCTTTCAACTGGTAGCGAGTAGGTGCACCCCAAGGCGTCACAGTTATCTTCAATGAGCCAGAGATCGTGTTTCTTACAAAACTCGAGCACAGTGGCGAGGTCGAAGGGATTTCCAAGCGCATGGGCCATCATGACCGCTTTCGTCTTCCCCTCTGAGTATGCTGCCTCAAGAAGGGAACAGTCGGCATTGCCGGTGAGGGTCTTGGCATCAATAAAGACCGGCACCGCTCCCGCCTGAATAATAGGTGATACCGTGGTGGGAAATCCTGCTGCGACCGTGATCACTTCGTCACCCTTTCTAATGCGCTTGTGATCTGGAAGCTTGGGAGTTGTCAGCGCAGAGAGGGCGACAAGATTGGCTGATGAGCCCGAGTTAACGAGTAGGCAGTGCTTCACGCCCATGAATTCGGCGAGTTCCTTTTCCATGGCCTCGCCTTCGGGCCCGAGGGTGAGCCAGAAGTCAAGGGTGGAGGAGACGGCGGCCTCGACCTCATCTTCATTGAACACCCGGCCGGCGTATGGAACGGTGGTTTCGCCTGGTGTGAACGGCGCGTGATCCGGATCTATCCCGGGGCGATTGGAACGGTGGGCGAGCTTGGAGAACTCACGGGTGAGACGGAGGATTTCGGCTTTGATTTCGGCGGCGGTGGACATGGGAAGAAGTCGTGAAATTAAGGGTAATCAGTGATCAACGGCAGGGGATGTGTGCGGTGAAGCCCAGCGGATTGACTTAGAGCATGCGGCGGATTGGTAGGCGGTGATTTGACTGCTGGTGAGCTCCGCCGGATTGGTGCCTTCGGCTTCGCCGAGATACCATTCTGCGGTTTTCTCGACGGTTTCTTCGAAGGACCAGACGGGCTGCCATTGGAGGAGGTGGTAGGCTTTATCTGTGGCGAGGTTGAGTTTCGAGGCTTCGTGTAAGGCGGTTGGATCGGAGGCATCGAGCCATTCGCCGCCACTGTGCTTCAATAGTTCTTGGACGAGTTCTGCGACAGTTCTGTTGCTGGTGAGGGCCGGCCCGAAATTGAAGGAGGAAGCCAAGGAACTCAGATCAGAGTCTTGTGAGTCAAAATCCGAATCCGAGATGGTGGCAGCGAGCCAGAGGTAACCCGAGAGCGGCTCAAGGACGTGCTGCCAAGGCCGCGTGGAAGTTTTGTTCCGCACGGTGATGGCCTCTCCGCGGAGGAGAGCGCGGAAACAGTCCGGGACAATTCGATCCTGGGCCCAATCGCCGCCGCCGATGACATTACCCGCGCGGGCCGAGGCAAGCCGGATCGGACTTCCGGGCAGGAAGAAGGATCGACGGTAGGAAGAGATCACCAACTCCGCCGCGCCCTTGGACGCACTATAGGGATCGTGCCCCCCCATGGCATCTTCTTCGCGGTAGGCGTGCAGCCACTCACGGTTTTCGTAGCACTTGTCAGTGGTGATTGCGACGACGGTGCATGGATGGCCGGATAGGCGCACGGCTTCCAGCACATGGGCTGTGCCCATCACGTTCGTGGCGAAGGTCTCAACGGGAATGTCGTAGGAGAGCCGAACTAGTGGCTGTGCCGCAAGGTGGAGGACCACCTGCGGCTGACTGTCAGCCACGCAGCGAGCAAGCAGTCCGAGGTCCGAAAGGCTGGCCCGGGTGTCGGTGGCCAGGCGTGGAGAAAGCCCAAGCTGGTCGAAAAGCACTTCGTGAGGTTGCGGATCGAGAGCAAAGCCGTGGAGTTCGGCCCCCAGCGAGAGCAGCCATTCCGCAAGCCAGGAACCTTTGAAGCCGGTATGCCCCGTCAGGAGTATCCGCTTGTTGCGATAGAAGTCATGGAATGCCATCGGGAAAAGAGGGGATTATGGAAATTAGTTTACTACCAGGTTTTCCATGGGGCTTCGCCCTTTTCCCACAGGGCCTCCAGTTCCATCTTATCGCGCAAGGTATCCATCGGGCGCCAGAACCCACGGTGTCTGTAAGCGGAAAGTTGGCCGTCGCTCGCGAGGCCCTCCAACGGGCCTCGCTCCCAGATGGCGGAATCTCCCTCCTTGAGGTAATCGAGCACGCTGGGGCTCAGAACGAAGAACCCGCCGTTGATCCACGCGCCGTCGCCTTCCGGTTTTTCCTGAAACTGTCGGATCAATTCGGGATGGTCCTGGCAGAAGCCGAGGGCACCGTAGCGGCCCGGTGGTTGCACCGCGGTGAGAGTTGCCCTCTTCCCTTGGACGTTATGGAATTTCACGAGTTCGGTTACGTCGACGTCCGCCACCCCGTCGCCATAAGTGAAGCAAAACGGTTCGTCATCGAGGTGCTGGGCCACGCGCGCCAAACGGCCGCCAGTCATGGTGGCTTCGCCGGTATCGACTATCGTCACTCGCCATGGTTCCGCCTTCTTGCGATGGACTTCCATCGTGTTGGATTTCATGTCAAAGCTAACGTCTGACATATGGAGGAAGTAGTTCGCGAAATATTCCTTGATCACGTAACCCTTGTAGCCCGCACAGATAATGAAGTCATTGATGCCGTGCGCGCTGTAGATTTTGAGGATGTGCCAGAGGATCGGGCGACCACCGATTTCTACCATCGGCTTGGGTTTGAGGTGGGTTTCTTCTGATAGGCGGGTGCCGAGTCCTCCGGCGAGAATAACTGCTTTCATGTTTAATTATTAGAGGGGCTTATGTGTTTGAGAGAGGCGATGTCGGGCTCATGTCGGAAACAGTCCGGGGTATTGGCGCTTTTTCTGCGGGGTTTCAAAGTTGGGGCGGCCAGAGGCGGAGGTGGCAGTGGCCGGAGACGAGAGACGAGAGACGAGAGACGAGGGTGGCCGCGTTTCGCGCGGAGTCGGCAGTTGACGGCTGGCAGTTGGCAGGTGGCAGTAGCGCGCTGTGCGCGGAGTTTTCAGTCGTCAGTATTCAGCAGACAGTTTGCAGTGGGCGTTTTATCTCCTTCGCGCCTGCTCGGCTATGGTCTGGCACTACGCAGATCGGCAAGAAACTCCAGCGGGCGGCAAATGGTGAAATCTTCGTAGAACGTTTTCAATCCCAGGATATGGGAATCGTAACTGACCAAGTGAGTTGCGTCCCCGTTGGCGGCGCAGAGCAGAAAGGCGACATCGTCGCCAAGGACGGCCCTTGTTTCCATGAGGGTCAGGGTTTTAGCGAGGCTATGAACCCGCCAACTTGCTCGGCGACAACGGTGCGGTCGAAACCTTCAGCCTTCATGCTTTCCGCTGCCTCGCGCGCTTTTCTGACCAACTCGAGCGTTTCGGGACTAAAGCGCTTGTGTCTCCGTTCGTGCAGAAGGACCTCCGCCTTCATGAATCGCAGAATGCGTGCGTCCATGTCGGGGATGTCCTTAACTTTTTCAGCCAAGTCGTCCGGCACATTGAGGACTTTGGTCATTGCGCAAATTTATCAAAACTTCAGTGCCTCACAAGGTGGAACATCCCGGAGCAGTTGGCAGATCCGCGCTGCGCGCGGAGTTTTCAGTCGTCAGTATTCAGTTGGCAGTTGGCAGTTGGCGGGCGCTTGGCGCCGTCCTTGGTGCTTGGTCGGACTACTGAAAGCTGAAAACTGAAAGCTGACTCCTTCCCTCTGACTCGTCGCGGTTCTATTTGTGATGACTCGGGTTTTAGTTTGGTTTGAATCCATTACGGTGGAGGATGTGATTGTAGAGCTCGGGTGCGATTCGGATGTTCGTTCGTTTCAGGCCGTGGATGGCGTCTGGGAGGTTGATGAGGTGCTTGACCGATGCGAGTTCGAGGATGCCGAGAGTGCCGAGAATTGGGAGGCTGAGTTGACGTGCAGCGATTCGGGCTGCGCGGTCGTCGATCAGGGCGGCTGATTTCAGTTCACTTGCGAGGGAGAGGACAGGGAGATCCGTTGTGGACAGGCCCGGGAAGTTGGTCGTCAGCGACTGGGGTGGATCTTGCAGTTCAAACCAAGGTGGTGTCTGAGCGGTCCAAGCGCGAACCTTGGAGGGAGCCGCCGAAGCCGATAATTCTTGATGAACGGAGAGCAGTGCGAGGATCGGACGGAATAACTCCGTCAGGACATTGATCGCATCGATCTGGATCAGGTAGTTAATCGGTCCGGTGTCGCAGACCAGAGACTTCACGGATTGGTGAATGCCGAGAGGTCATCAGCTTCGTCCGGTGTGAAACCGCTGACGGGCATCCCGTGACGAACGCGGAAGGCGTCAGCGCTCCAATGGTCGGCTCCAGCGCCGGCGAGATGTCCCATGGTCCGGAGGCTGATGCGTCCTTCGCGGTAGAGTTCCAGTGCGATCAGTTCACGAGCGTGCTTGATGCGTTCGGAAGTATCGGCGCCGAGTTCGTTGGCGAGTTCGTCGGGAATCTCGATGGTCATTAGTGTCGAAGAATACGTCGATTGGCTGGGCGGGTCAAATGGGGCGTAGGGAGTTGGCAGTGGGTGGCGAGGGTCGAGGGTCGAGGGCGGAGCGGGAGCGACCGAGTCAACGCAGTGGGTCGAGGGACGGAGGGCGGAGGGCGGGAGAGCGCGAGTCAACGTATCGGAGCGATCGAATACGGATGAGGTTTTGAACAAACCACCGGAGGCGGGGTGCCTCGGGGGAGACTGCGTCGGCTCTGCGGCGTAGCCCGTAGGGCGATACTCGCGGGAGCGAGAGAGTCAACGTAGCGAAGGTAACAAAGGGGTGGCGGGTGGCTATGAAATCCCAATATTTTCTCTGATCACCCTCTCTGCTTCGGTAAATATCCGGCTGGCGGAATGGAGGCACATTTCGGCTTCGGCATCGGTGGGTTGCTCGCACTCTCCCGGATACCGAAATTCCGTGGCCATGGGCGTCAAAAACTCAGCGTCTTCCAGGAACGCCCGGAGATCGAACGACGGCAAAAGAAGCTCGATGAGGCGTACGAGGTCATGGTTCTTTGGCGGGGTCACTCCTGAGAGACAGATGAGCGCCTTGATGGCCTTCTCGGCCGCCTGCTGGCAGTGGTAAACGGCTCCGGCCCGAAACGTTGCTCCGGAACGGAGCCCAAGTTCAGCGTAGGCTAAATCGCTGGCGGCCTTTCGATACCAACTCCGAACGATTGCTTCACGCTCCGGACTCATGGATGAGCTTCCCTTCGCTGGCCACTGCGTTTACCAAGGATACCCCGGACCGGAACTGCCTGGACCATTCCTCCGAGGTCAGGACGATGATGTCAAAAGAAGCATTCAGACCGCGGAGGAGACGTCGGGCTTCCTGGGACCGGCGATATCCGGGCAGGTCCGAGTGGGGCACAACGGTCAGGAGGTCATAGTCGCTGTCGGGTTCGGCATCTTGTCGTGTCCGCGATCCGAAAAGGTAAATCCGCAGAGGGTTGATGCCGATGGCCAATCGCCGGACAACTTCCTCCAGCAGGCCAGGCTCGGAATCCTGTGATGTTCTGCTCACGGGAGATTCTTTCGAATTCATGGAATAATAGGCTACCCGGTGCGCGCAATGGAGGCAAATGCGGAATGCGCGCGCAGTTGGCAGTTCTCAGTGGGCTGTGGGCTGGTCTGAGGTGGTGCTGAAAATGCGGACACGGGATAGACCAAGAAAAAGCCGTGAACGAAAAACCAAGAGAAACGAACAAGGGGCGACGATTTGACGAAGAGTTCAAACGAAGCGCCGTGGAAATGCTGGAAAGCGGAACGCGAAGCGCGACACAACTAGCGCTTGAGCTGGGGATCTCGACGTGGAGCCTGGGCAGGTGGAAGAAGCTTTACGGGAGAACCGCCGCCGGGACGGGTCCGGAGGGGGGAGGAGGACCCGTCCCGGCGGCGGGGCGGCCCCAGGACCTCGCCAGCGAGAACGCTCGCCTGAGAAGGGAACTGGAGTTCACCACCCGCCAACGAGACATTTTAAAAAAAGCCTGCGCCATTTTGGGTCAGGAACCGTGGAACGCTTTGCGCTGATCGAGACGATGGAAAAGAACAGCTTTACCCTCAAGGAGCTTTGCCTGGCTCTGGAAGTCAGTCGCAGCGGCTACTACGCCCACGGGAAAAAGACCGAAGGTCTGCGCCAGCGCGAAGACGCCGATCTGAGTGATCGGATCGAAGCGGCTTTCCACGAGAACCGCCGAACCTACGGGACCCGTCGGCTGCGCGTCGTCCTTGATCGAGAAGGGCAAGTCTGCGGGCGACGACGTATCTCGCGCTTGATGTCCCAGAAAGGACTATGTGCCTTGCGCAAGGGTCGTTATCGGCCCCGCACGACCGACAGCTGCCACCCTCATCCCATCGCCCCGAATCGGCTCTTGTCCGATACGACCAACACGACCTCGTCTACCCCTGGGCAGACATGGGTGGCTGACATCACCTACCTACCCACCGATGAAGGCTGGCATTATCTGGCTGCCGAAATGAACCTCGCTTCCCGTCGGATCGTTGGCTGGAAAACGGGATCAACCATGGAGAGCACCCTCGTCGAAAGCGCCTTCAGCCGCGCCGTCTTGCTCTCAGGAACTCGTCCACAACTCCACCATTCCGACCGCGGCAGCCAGTATGCTGCTGGGGCTTTCCGCTCCCTGCTCAACTCCCACGGCGTGACGCCGAGCATGAGCCGACGCGCCAACTGCTATGATAACGCCGCCATGGAGTCGTTCTGGTCCACTCTCAAAACCGAATGCTTCCACGCTGGCCCTCCGGCCACCCGAGCCCAAGCCGACGCGATGCTCTTCGACTACATCGAAACCTTCTACAATCCACGCCGACTCCATAGCTCCCTCGACTACCAATCACCCCTCGAATACGAAAACTCACTCAATAACCTAACAACCAAAACAGACTAACTTCCCCTGTCCACTTTTTCGACTCCACTTCAGTATTGACTTCACAACGGTCGAAATCCGGCGTGTTTCGGGTGGCTATCGTCAACTGGTGGCAGCGGGCGGTCGCGGCGATGAGGGAGTCAATGTAGCGAAGGTAGCGAAGTGGTGATGCTGAGGAGCGAGAGGCGGATGAGAAATTGCGAGATTCAGTTATGGCATTGACGATGGCACTGGGAGTGGCAATGTGATGGTATGAGTTACACCATTTCAATGGACAAGGCAGGGAGGATTGTCATTCCCAAGGAGGTTCGCGAGCGGATTGGCGCTGATGAGACGACCCGGTTCGATCTCGATCTCGTGCTGGACCGGATCGAATTGACGCTCAAGGAGTCGGAACGGCCCAAGCCGAGGGTGGTTGAAAAAGACGGTGTCTGGGTGGTGACCGGCACGGGGAAACCGGCCATGAGCATTGTGGAAGCCATCCGCCAGGACCGGGACGATCGCACGGAGCATCTGCTGGGTGTGAACGCCGAGAAATGAGCAATTTTTTCGATTCTTCGGTCGTGATCGGGCTGATTTTTGCGGATTGTGCGGAGCACGCGGATTGCTTGAAGGCGTGGAATGGCTGCTCGGATCGGGTGGTTTACAGTCATGCCTTGCTGGAAACCTTCTGCCAACTGACCGGTGGCCGATTGGGAGAGCCGGTTCCGCCGGATGTTGCCACGGAATCCATTGCTCTGAATCTGGAACGAACCGGCGTCCGGGTGCTTCCGCTGGAGACGGAGGAACTCCTCGAACATTTGGGATATGCCCGCCGACATGGAGTGCGTGGCGGTGCGGTCTATGACTACATGCATCTCTGCGTTGCCCGAAAAGCCGGGGCGGATCGTATTTTCACATTGAATAAGCGCCATTTCACTGCCATCGCACCGGATCTGGCGCGGAAAATCCTTCATCCTCAGGAGGTTTGAGGGACGTGCTACGCGCGGACTCGTCAGTTGGCAGTAATCAGTCGTCAGTTGGCGAGGGTCGAGGGTGGAGGGAGTGGTCGGTAGGCAGGGTGAAGTTCGTGGAAATTCGGGCTATTTGTCGCTCGAGATTCTGCGGCTGAGGGCCTCGGTGATCCGGCGGTAAAGGGCGACGGAGATTTGCAGGCCGTGGAGGTCGACGGCGGTGTCGAGAAGGCCTTGGGCTTCGTGGGATTCGAGAAAATTGCGTTCGACGGCCTTGGCGAGAATTCCGCAGAAGCCGATAAAGTTGACTCCGTGATCCCTGGCGAAGCGTCGGAGCAGTCGTTCGTCCGCGATAAGCCAGTCGGCGTGGCAATTTACCGCCCAAGCGAGGGTGGATTGATCGTTGCGGCTGAGGGCCGACGAGGGAAACAGGCTGCCTTCGTACTCGATGACCTCAACGGAATCCATCCATCGGCGCAGCCGCTCCATCTCGACGGGTCCGGCCCGCTCGCTGAGAACTTCCCGAGCCACGCTCCCGAGCACCACCTGATGCCCTGGGATCACTTGCGCGATCAGGTCGAGAACGCCGACTTTGGCAAGAAAGATCAGCGGGCTGGCGTCGCAGATGACGATTTGACGCCAGGGAGGATCAGGGGTCGGCACGGAGGTCTTCTTCGAAGTCAGCGAGATCGTAGTTGAGACGTTTTCCCGATGCGTTGAGTCGTGCCAAAAGGTCCCACGGCGAGAGATTCGCCATTTCCGCGGCGCGGCTCAGGGTAGCCCGGTTGTCGGAATAGGCCTCGAGGGCGGCTTCGGTCCGCATTTCCTGCAGGCCTCTCCGGACGAGGCTGCGTGCCATCCCGGAGCGGTCAAGGCCGGAGATTCCGGCCAATTCGTCAAGCGTTTGCAACTCGTCGTCGGCCAGACGGGTCGAGATGGTCTTGGTTTTCATGTTTACAAGGTCGCGCTTTGCAAACAGCAGGTCAAGCCGCTTTGCGGGGGCGGTGGGGAAAAGCGGAAAGTGAGGCAGTCGGCGAGGGTCGAGGGTGGGGTGATCGTTCCCGCGTTTCCTCTTTCCTCTCAATGCTGAAGTGGATTCTTCCAGCGGAGACCCGGGAAGCGGGTGAAGTCGCCGTCTGTGCTGTGAAGCTCGGCTTGGAATTCGACCGCCAGAGCGGGCCAGGTGGGCGTCGGTCGCGAGGTTTCCGCCGGTGCCCAGATGAAGAAGAAAATCGATAAAATGTTCAGGGAATTTTGCTCCCGGCTGTAAAAGGCAGACTGCGGGTTGCTAGATCCACTCGCGAACGTCGGAGACTGCCGCCGCAACCGATATCGGGTCGGCTAGGACCCGGGGGTGAGTCATGAGGCGCCCGTAACCGTCAACGCAAAATGGGTGAATGAACGTTCCAACGGAACTATCGAGCCCGGCTTCCCGTTTGCTGCGCGGCAAATTCTCCCGCCTCAAGTTCATCCACGAGTTGATTTAATTTCCCGGAATCAACTCCAGCGAGGAACTCCGAAGCATGTGGCTTGACGCGATAGGGCTGGGAGGGAGGGGTGGGTTTCAAATTCAAGCCGCGGGCGAGGGCATCGTTGACGATCGGTTTGAAACTGCGCTTTCCGAGAGAGGCCTCATGCTGAAGCCGTTCGGCGATTTCCGGCTCCAGAGTCAGCGTTGTCCTCATGAACTGGAATCAGGCGTCGAATTTTTGTGATGTCAAGGCATCAAGATGGTGTCCGCGAGGGCTGGTAGGCGAGGCGCGCAGTCGTCAGTCGTTAGCTATCAGCGGTCAGTATGCGACTGGCGAGTGAGGGAAAAGCGGGAATGCTGAAAGCTGAAAGTGGAAGGCGTGGGGGGGGGCTGATGCCTTGCCATCAGAGTTCTGTCTGCGATGATGTTCTGATGCGGACAACTTTGACGATTGATGACGATTTAGCTGGCATTCTTAAGCGGAGGGCGGGGGAACTGGACAAGCCGTTCAAAGAAATTGTCAACACCGCTTTGCGGCAGGGACTTACGGAGCACTTGACGACAGCTCCCCATCCGATCGTGGTCCGTCCTCATGATTTTGGCGCGATGATGGGCGGTCTTGATTCGGATCGCATGAACCAACTCGTAGATGAATTGGAAGTGGAGGAATTTCTCCAGAAAGCGGCCCGCGATGATCCTTCCCGACATTAATCTCCTCGTCAACGCCCACAACGTCCGGGCACCCCAGCACCGGGGTGCCTGCGACTGGTGGAATCGATGCCTTGAAGGTCATGAAGGTGTGGCACTGCCATGGGTGGTCATCCAAGGGTTCGTGCGGATCACGACCCACCCGAAAATTTTCGAGCGTCCCATGCCGGTGGGCGACGTTCTCGATCGGGTTGACGATTGGCTTTCCTTGCCGCACGTCCACGTGATCCTTCCATCACAAAACCATTTCAAAACGTGGTCGGCCCTCCTGCGAAGACTGGGAACCGCCGGCAATTTGACAACTGATGCCCATCTTGCGGCCTTGGCCATTGAGCGAGGCCTCGTTCTTCACACCACCGACGCGGATTTCATTCGGTTCCCCGGCCTCAAGTGGAAGAATCCACTAGAGAATTGAGGGAGCCTAGCTGAAAGCGGAAAGCGCGGCGCGCAGTCGTCAGACGT
The DNA here is from genome assembly GCA_963749035.1 of uncultured Verrucomicrobiae bacterium. Lineage (GTDB taxonomy): Bacteria > Verrucomicrobiota > Verrucomicrobiia > Chthoniobacterales > JAATET01 > CAVVKW01. The sequence goes on along the minus strand of CAVVKW010000004.1, from coordinate 845,933 downwards.
CAGCTATGAGCGGCCAGTTGGCGGAAGGTGGAAGGCGGACGAGGTTGCCATCGCTTCGTCGAATTCAGGTCGCTCAATCGCCCCGGATCAGGGCATCGGGAGCTTTCTGAAGCGAACCCGCCCGCCTTGGAAAGTCATGACGCACCCCGTCTCGAGTTCACTGCTGAAATGTCGACCAACAGCGATGATCAGCCGGCACAGCCATGGCGCTTTAAGACCTTCCTCGCGGATTCGCAGCACCGACGGCTTTCCAAATCCCGACAGCGCCAGCAGAGCGTGAAAATCTGCATCGAGCGTCACGACGATCCGATTGGAATCTCCGCTATACCCAAGGATCTCTGCATCCGAGGCGGCTCCCATTGCCAGGTCGCCAACATGGACAGCATCCTCACCGGCCAGCTCCAGCAACGCTACGGTGCTGCGGGGAAGACCTTCGTCAAGCAATCACCGCATCGGGATCGAAGAACACGGTGGCATCCGGCATTTGCAAGGCCGCGTAGTGCAGGGCCTGTCTCAGATCCTCGTCTTCGATCTCTGGAAATTCCCGGGCCCGTTCTTCCCGATCGGGGTAGAGTGCCGCCACCTCGAGGACCCGCCGCACCGTCAGGCGCAGAGCTCGGAGGCACGGTTGACCGTTCATGTGTTCGGGGCTGCAGGTGATCCGGTCGAACGCCGTCATGAGGTGATTGTAGCCGCAGCTGGATGGAATGTCGAGCGGTTGCACGAAAGCGGAGAGCTCGGCGCGCAGTCGTCAGACGTCAGTGGTCAACAGTCAGTTGGCGAGGGTGGGTAGGCGGTTTTCAGTCGTCAGTGATCAGTAGGCGAGGGGTTACTGCCAACTGCCAGCTCCAAACCGATCCCTAATCCGTCCATGGATTGACGGTATTGACTTCACAACGGTCGAAATCCGGCGTGTTTTGGGTGGCTATCGTCAACTGGTGGCACCGGGCTGTCGCGGCGATGAGAGAGTCCATCGCTGGAAGTAATCGGCCAGTTTTCTCCGCTTCGGCCTGGATCGTTGCCCGCGCTTGCAATTCCGGCCCGGCCAGCGGGAGGATTCGGCGACTGAAGGCTGGCAGCAGATGGCTTTCGAGCCAGCGGTCCGGCTTGTCGCGCTTTCGATCATCTGGGAGCAGAAGGATACATTTTTTAATTTCTCCAATCGAGATGACGCTCACAAACAAAATTGCGGGTCTCTGGGCGGAGAGCCATGCTGCAACGCGGACGTTTGGTTCACGGCGGGTCGCTTCGCTGAGAACATTGGTATCAACGAGGTAGTTCACAAGCCGATCTGGCGCGGAACGTCTCGTTGACGGGTCACGGAAAGTTCCGTCAGATCCGCGGGGCAGGCGCGGAGAGCCTCAAACAGACTGGTCGCAGATGATGCCTGGGTTTTCTCCCACTCATCAGCACTAACCAGCACGACAAATGGTTTGCCGTGCTTGGTGACAAGCTGAGGCTGCCCCTTGGACGCTTGGTCCGCGACGGCGGAGAAACGTTGCTTGGCATCCTGAAGCTGGTGAGTCGTCATGGGGACGTTATGGCCGTTCTGTCCAGTTTGTCCTTGGATGTGCTCCGTGGCGGAGGCGTCGGTAATCAATTGACAGTTGGTAGGGGAAGCGCGGGGCTCTGGTGGAGAAATTCGGACTCTGGTGGTTGTCGGCGAGATTGCGCGAGGTTGGTCGACAAAAGTCATCTCTTAGCGCCAGGTTCCACGATTTGATTCGTCGGACTGATTGACTGCCTCCCGAATACCCCGAATCCGGTTTCTCCTGAAAACTATTGACCAAGGTCAGCCGTCTTCGTCGATGAAATCGCCGAGGAGACGCTGCCGCCCTTGGTGAAGTGGAGTTCTTCATTCGGCTCGGAGTTGAACTGGACGTGGTGTCGGCCAAAGTTTCAGCTGAACGGTGGCGATTTGAGCGTTTCCACGGTTCCGTTCAAGGATTGGTGAACGGAATGAATGAAAATAGGGGCTCCCCTTATGGCTAGAGAAGAGCACTGAGCCGAGGCGAGGTTTTGCCACTCGTATGCTTACGCTGCGCGCAGGGAAACACGTCCAGAAAATCTGGACTTAAAACCGCGCTGCGAGGGCCCTGAGGACGGGGAGGGCTCGACTGAAGTAGCGATACCAATTCCGGATTTGCGTCACTCTTCCGGCGGCGAAGTCGCGATCCGGGTCGCTGGCTTCAACCGACTCTTCGAGCGACTGGATCCGAGAATCTCCGTTGTCGACGTGGGGCTCGATCTGGTTGCGGAGAATGCTGTTGGCCAGTTTGCGCAGGCTGGTTTCTGCCGTGTAGTGGTCTTTCCGATTACCGGCGACATAGACGAGATTGACCGCCCCGACGTTTCGCAGCCAGCGGGTGCCTTCGCTCGCGGAACCCCGACTGATGCGCAACCGGGTTACGAGATCGTCAAGGGTGAGGGGGTTCCGGGTGCTGAAGAGCAGACCGTAAATCTCTCCGAGTGATCTGGGGATCGAGAGGGTCGTCGCCGCGTTTACGAAGAAGGCGATGCTTTCCCGTTGAAATCGGGAGAGATTACGAGGGTCATCTTGGTCGGACGACGTCGAGTTTTGCCGGGATTGGGCGATCACAGCACTCAAAAAAAGGAGAATGGTTCGATTTTGTCAAAGATTTGTGAACGAAATGAAAGTTTTCCGGCTGAACTCCTCGCGTCTGAGGGCGAATGGCGAGGAGTCTTTCTTATTTTTGAACCACAGATAGCACGGAGGACACTGATAGAGAGGAGATCTTTGATCGCATGCCGAGTTAACCATCAGTGTTATCTGTGCTATCCGTGGTTGTTACCTCGTGCTTGCAGGCTAGGAGTTGCCAGGTGCAGAGGTTAGCGGATGGCGGAGGTGGCGGTGGGGTTGGTCATGGTCGGACTAAGGAGTTCGATTTCTTCAGGTCGAAGGTCATGGGTTGAGATGGTCCGGCGGAGGCGGTCGGCTTCGAGGACCAAACCGTTGGCTTCCAGAACAGCAACGCGGATTGCCTGGAAACAGTCGGGAGTGGAATGCCAGATCTCTGACTCTAATATTGTCGACTTCTGATAAGCTTCGAGGGCAGCTATGGGGTCGTCCATTCGTAGTTCGGCCAGCGCCGCTACCGAGACTGCAAGCGTCGAGGACGGATTTTCACGGGCCAAGCGGTGGGCCTCGACCCGGTTTGCGGCCAGATCTGTTTCGCTGAGAAGATTGAGGTAGGTCGTTCCAAGAGCGGCAAGCGTCGAGCCCCGGTCGGCTTTCTGGAGCTGTTCGTAAATGGCGAGAGCGTCGTCAGTCGGAGTGTTGGGAGGGCTGCAGTCGATCAAGCCGTGCAAACCAATCAATTCAGTCTCAGGATCCTCACTCAGACGTCGATAAATGGCTCTGGCAATATCGAGTTGGTTGTTCTGCCGGGCGAGAGCCACGGCGCGAACCAAGTCGGACACTTCCGATCTTTCGATACTTTCGATGGCGCGTGACTGCGCGCTCTTCTCGGTATCTGACTCGAACGTTTTGCGGGCAACAATGGCAGTGAGTGCGTGCCGCAGAAGGTCAGAAAGAACGGTGATGTCGGCGGCGTCCAGGAGATTGCGGGCTTCGTCCCAGCGTTCCAACGTAACCAAGGCATCAATCCGCGCGACGAGGGCGTCGAAGTTGCGAGATGCCAATTCCTCAGGGAGGACAGTGGGGATTTGGTCGGCGAGGTTGGCGTCTCGGAGCGATTTGGCGATGGCCATTCGTTCGAGTAGAGGTGGCGAGGATTCCAGAAAACTGGACACAAAGTCGGCGAGGGCCTGACGCTTGGTGTCCGGGTGGAGTGAGACGTTCATCTGAGCTCTCCAGAGAACGTCGGCCGGGACGCGATTGGGATGAGTGGCAAGCTTCTGGGAGACGGTAGCAACGTCGACATCCAACGAACCGGGTGCCCGAATGAGTTGGCGGGCGGCGAGGCGGAGTGCTTGGACGCCGGGAAGTCCCGGCGCGTCGAGCAATGAAGTAATGGCTCGGTTGGCCGCCTGGAGGTCGGGCGGCTGGAGATCAAGAAGGAGAGCCGCGAGAACAACGCGAACTGGGTCCCCCTCCGGTCCTGGAAGAACCCGGCTGAGACGGGTGGCTTTCGCGATCGCAGACGAGGAATCGGTCGACGCAAGACTCCGTATGGCGAGGATATCACGGCGATTTTCCAGTCTAGCGGGAAGGTTGTTGGGCAACTGAGCGAGAAGCCGCTGGCTTTCGGCGAAATCCTCAGAGTAGGAGAGCTGCTCCGCAACGGTCAGAATCTCGGATGGCAGTCCGCGACCTTCTTCGATCTTCGCCCGGACGGCTTCGACGGCCGCCGGTTTTCCTTCAAGAGCCTGAAGGAGGATAAGTTTTTCCCGAACCCGCCGGTCAGCTGGCGCCATAAGAACTCCGCGACGAACGAAAGCTGCTCCCTCGATCGGATCGCCTTCTATCACGAGGCGTTGACCTTTCTCAATAAAGCTCAAAGCGCGGCGGCCCTTGAGGTCTCGGTAGACGTCCGGGCCTCGCCAAACAGTCAGCGCCGTTCCGACGACGAAGACGACCAAGAGCCAGAAGAGTTTTCGACGGACGAGGGAGCCGAGTCGGTGGCGGAAAGTTTTCTTGATCTCCGGATCGTAATCAGGAAGGTCGGGGAGGGGAGGTTGATCCATGGGAGACGGGTTCATCGGTTTCGACGTCAATTTTTAAGATGGACGGAAGTTAGTCTTTCCGGTGTGGGGCGGGGAGCTAGCCGCTTTTCGAGGAGTTGCTGAACTTTTTCAACTGGATCTGAAATTGGGTCGGGGCTCGAAACGATAATTTCGAGGACGCTGAGACCCGGGTTTCGCCGACCTTCGGCAACCGCTCTCAGGCGACCGATCCCAGAGAAACTCTCATGATTTTCGTCGGACCACGAGAATGGGGCATCGTCTTTCACGACGGCGTGAAAAACCTCGTGAATCTGGCCTTGACCGGCAAACCGAAAGTGCCGGAAAGGAATCTGAAAACCGGCGGCGGCGATGGTGAGGTCGGGGAGGGTATCGGTGAGCTTCAGACCCACGGTTCCCAGACAGACGCGGGGGTCGTGGATGATGATCGCGGCATGGACGGCCGATCGGTCCGGCTCCCACCGGAAGTGAAACGTGTGCCACGCTAGACCGTCGTCGGTTGTCCATTGCTCGGAGATTGCGACATCGGGGTTCATGAGCATCTCAAGCGTGCGGTCTGCCATTGGACTCACGTCGTCTGGATCAGGCGAGGGGACGAACGTCCAAGCATTGGAGAGGTCCGGCGATGGCGATTCGTTGGAGCGATACCAAGCCTCGGTACCGATAAGCGATGCCAGCCAAAGTCCGGCGACTGCGATCAGCCCCCCGGAAAACAAACGGGACTGCGGAAAACGGGCAGGCGGGCGGACCGATGGTGGCGGTGGCGCCGGAATGGGGTGGCGGCGAAGACTCCATGCTCCCATGATGATGACTGTAGTGAGGCTGGCGGCGAGAATTGCGTAACCGGCCGGATCGTGGAGATGGTCGATTGCGGACATCCCTCTGGTCGATGCCAGGACGGCGAGGATGAGAATGCGGATGGCATTCCCAATCAAGGCGACGAGGACGGCGACGCAGACGAAGGCTATACGGATGGTCACCGGGGAGCGGCAGGCTTCGCCGGCGACCAGGGCAAGGGCGACGCTCGCTTGGAGGGAGCGGATGCCACTGCAGGCCTCCTCGACTTCCAGGACGCCGACGGGGAGCGAGATCAGCGCGCCCTGTTTCGTGGCCTCGAAACCAATCCATTGAAGAATTTCCACGCAGAGGGTGGCGTTGAATCCCATCAGGTTCTGCTGGATGAAGACTTTCTCGAACCGCCAGGGCCACGGTGCGGCGGCGAGAAAGAGGGCGATCGGGACACCGAAGTGTCGAAGCCATTTGGGGCCACCGATGAGAGTGGCGAGGGCAAAGGTGCCGGTGACCCCGCAGAGGGCGGCGGCTTGCGCAGGCGGCCGCCAGTCGGAGTTGGCTTCGAAAATGGGTTGAAGCAGGGCGAGACCAAGCGCGGATCCGAGGGCGGAAAATACGCACAGAATCGTGACGAGTCGTGACGGTGGTTGGACCGGCGGGCGATCGGCCCAGCGGAGGTAGAGCAGGACGGCGCAAAACCACGGGATCAGCGAGCCGAGTTCGGCCTGGGCGCTGGCGGACCAGTGGGGCTGCTGCATTCGGATGACGAGCCACCAGCCGAGAGCCAGGGTTAGTCCGAGGGGGATGAGCTTGGCCAGCGGGAGTGCGGGCATGCGGGGAGAGCGGATTGTCGGGCAGGGGGCAGTTGTTGCCAAGGGGGAGGGGGGAGTTTTTTAAGTGGGAGGCTTCAGGCGTCAGTTGGCAAGAGGGCGAGGCCTCCGGCCTGTGGTATGAGTTGAGATTCCATGGGTCCAGAGGTGCTGCGAAACGGAGACCGCTGAAGGCGATCCAGTGGCCAGATTTTAGTCGCGGGCGTTAGCCGTGCGCACCTGGCGGTAACGCATCCAACATAGTGCACCGAAGACGAGGAAGGCGGCGACGACGGTCGAGGGTTCGGGAACGGCTGTGAGGGTGAAACCGACGCTGTTCGAGTCGGAGAAGAAACTTCCGGTCCATCCGGAGTTGGCGATGGTCCAACCGCTGACGTTAACGGTGCTGGCGAGTCCGGTGAGGAGACCCGAATACGTTCCGGGCGCGGCACCGAAATCGAGGAAGCGGATGGACTGAGTAGGTTGGAAATCGAAGGTCCCAGCCGTGCGCGCGATCGAACTGTTCAGGCCCGGTGAGCCGAGGGAGAAAACGAGTTCCGAACCAGAGTTCAGCGTCAAGTCGCCGCCCAAGGTCATGGTTCCGGTTGGGGCCGATCCGTTTCCAGCCATCAACGATCCCGTGACGGAGGTAGCGCCGTTGACGCGTCCCGTTCCACCAAGGATGCCGCCGGAAGCAACTGTGACTGCCCCGGTGCCTGTGGCCGAGGTTACTCCAGAATTTGTCACAAGTAGCGTGCCTTGAGAAATCGTCGTTCCACCGGTGTAGGTGTTGGCGCCCGAAAGAGTTTGGGTGCCGGTTCCGGTCTTGGTGAGCGCTACACCATTATTCGCACCGCCTATGTTTGTCGTCGCAGTGGGGGTTCCGATCTGCCCTCCAAAAGTTTGGCTACCGCTGCCCGAGGCGTTAATGGTCAGATTCGCGGCTGAGACTGACGTATTGGTGATGCCCCGCCCCCCGTTCCCGGTCAGGCCTGCAACTGTCTGTTGCGTTCCATTTAGATCGAGAGTGCCATTTGCAAATTCTACGACCGACGTCGCTGATAGTCGATTGTTCCCTTCCATACGGAAGACCCCGTCGTTTGAATGATTGAGTCTCGTAGTTGCGGAGGAAGTGATCGTTCCCGTCAAAACAACTGTTCCGGTGCCCCCGCCGCTCCCGCCCGCGATGCTGATGGTCACTCCCGCATTGCTTGAAACAGCGCCGCTGTATCGAAGGGAATCGTTAGAATCGGCTGCACCCAGCATCGTTGGAGCCGCGGAGCTATTAATGATATTTGTTGCCAACGTCACATTTGCCGCTTGCGAAACAAATCCGACTAGAGCACCAGAATTTGCTCCGCTCAATGAGATCGATCCGCCAGAGATGGATGAGTTTGCTTGGTTGAGGTTCAATCGAGCTGCGTTGGAACCCGAGGTGTTTGCTGCGGAGATCACTGAAAGTGAAGATCCTGACCCAAATGAGAGCGCGCCTAGCGTCCACTGTGAATTGGTGCTGGCCATGTTCAGTGTGAGCCCGGCATTTGGAGAGAGCGTCACGGACGATGCGGTGAGGGATCGATTTCCGGCGGTCGATCTTATGATGTAACCGCTGGTAGTTACCGCTAAGTCTGATACGGTGACACTCTGAGATCCACTCGATGCGAAGTCGATTGTGCCGGCGGTGCCACCGAGACTAGCTGATCTCAGAGGATCATTGGACCACATTGTCAGAGGTCCGGTCTCCGAGCTTTCCCGCCAAGAATTCGTTCCGAGCCAATTGCCCGTTCCTCCGCTTCCGGTCCCGCTGCCATTTGCATCCCAATGATAAGTTGTTTGGGCCAGAGCCGAAGATGTAGTCCCAACAATTGATGTGATAGCGATAATGAGTTGGGCAAGCCGGGTTATTTTCATGGAGTGCGATGTTTGAGTAGGAGATCATCTGAGCATCCGCAATGCCGTTACGGCAAATGAAGGTCGCCAAGAGAAAAAATAGGGGATGGCCTGATGCCGGGGGCTTGAGCCTGTGATTGGCGAGGGGTAATCAGTGGCTGAGCGGTGATCGTTGCTATTGTAAACCACGGATTGCGCAGAGGATCCGGATAGACGGGAGATCGTGGATCGCATGCCAAGCTTACAATCGGGGTAATCTGTGTAATCCGTGGTTACCTTGTGGCTTTCTGAATTCGAAGTAGGCAGTTGTTTCAGCCGGCGGCGGTCGTCCGCTTTATCCTGAGCGTCCGTAGACTCCGCTTGCTCCGTAGTCGCCGTAGTTGCGACCGGAGTAGGCGTAGTAATTGTAATTTCCCCCGCGCCCTGGGTGGAGGCCGTTGAGGACGATGCCGGCGGGTGGGTGGCCGAGTTCGGAGAGGAGTCGGATCGCGTGGCGAACGGATTTGCGGGAAGTCTTGTTGGCGCGCAGAATGAGGCAACTGACGTCGGCAAATTCCGCGAGAAGCAGGCTGTCACTGACGGCGATTACGGGCGCGCTATCGATCACGACGCGATCGTAAGCGTTACGGGCGAGCGAGATGATCTCCTCAACTTTTGCGGTGGCGAGCAGTTCAGCCGGATTGTCGGACCTCCCCCCCGCGGTGATGACGTCGAGATTTTCGACTCCGCTCGGGATAGCACTCTCCTCAAGCGAGCAACGATCGAGAAGAACCTCAGTGAAGCCCGGTTTGCGGTGTTCTCCGAAGAGCAGCTTGGAGACGGCGGGTTTCCGCAGGTCGCCGTCGATGTAAAGTGTCCGAAAGCCTTGTTGGGCGAGCGTGACGGCAAAATTGGCACTTGAGAATGTTTTGCCCTCCGATGGCATGGCGCTGGTAAACAGAAACACTCGGTGCTGCTCGGAGTCGCCAAGTAAGGCCATGGAAGCGCGCAGAGTACGGAAGGCCTCGGCCACGAGTCCGTGCCGGTCTTCTTGGGCGAGGAGTCCGGGTTTGTTGGTCTTGATTTGAGGTACGGCCGTGATGACGCGGAGGCCGGTGAGGGCTTCGGCTTGATCGACGGTGTGAATCGACGGATCGAGTTTCGACAGTCCGAGGACGATGCCGACGCCGAGGGCGAAACCTCCGACGAAGCCCATGATGAGAGTCTTGACCCACGGGATGGGGAGGGGGCCGGCGCCTTGCGCGAGTTCGTGGATGCTGAACAGCTCATTGGTGATGCCTTTGGTGAGGTCGACTTCCTTGAGGCGGGCGAGGACGGCGTCGTAGAGGACGCGATCCGTTTCTAGGTCGCGGGAGAGGCTGTTGTATTCGACGTATTTGCCGGTGATCTGAAGCAGCCGGTCTTCGGTGGCGGTGACGGCAGCCTCGTCGATGGCGACTTGGGAAACGAGGTTGTCTCGCTGCTCGGAGAGGCGGGCGACGATCTGATTCAGGGTCTCACTGAGTTCCGTGCGAGCGATGTCAAGACGGCGGGAAAAATCAACGTAGGCCGGGTGCTCGGGTCGGTATCGCTGGGAGAGGACGCCGAGATTTTGTTCGATGGCGGTGATCGTTGCGGTGAGCTCGGCGACTCGGGGATCGGAAGCCACGCTGGGCAACTTCACGAGGAAGGTGGCGTTGTCTTCGATTCCTTCGGCGGCGGCGAGGTCGCTGTTGAACTGCGCGACGCGGGCGCGAGTCTGGCTGAGGCGCTCGGTGGCGGCAGCGACGTTGGTTTGGGCGTCGCTGAGGAGGGTTTCGAGCGAAGTGGCGCGTTCGCGTTCTCGGAAACTCTGCATGGCTTCCTCGGAAATACGCATTTTACCGGCGAGGCGGGCGGCCTCATCAACGAGGAAGGCGCCAGCGGAGCGGGTGGCTTCCGAGCTTTGCTCCAGGCCGAGGCGGATGAACTCGGTGACGTAGGCGTTGGCGATGTCAGTGGAGAGTTGAGGGTCGCGAGTCCTGGCGGTGACGTCGACGAGGCGGGTGTTTCGACGGTAGGAGATGGCGACGATATCGCTGAGGAGGCCGGCGGCTCGTTCGGTCGTGATGGGTTCGTCGCCGGAGTCGGTTGCGGCGAGCAAGGTGGGGGTGTTCGCGAGGTCGAGGCTCTCGGCGACGCGCTGCGCGAACAGGAAGCTGCCCATGCGATCAATGACGGTATTGATCATATCGAGGCTCTGAATGCGTTGCTGACTGACGGACTCGACCGCGCGGCCTAGGACGTTGCCCTGGTCTTCCTGAAGGACGAGAACGGCGCGGGCCTGGAAGAGGTTTTCCTGGCCGCGGAGATAGGCGAAGGCGGCGAGTCCGCCCAGAACGAAGCAGACTGCGACAATCCAAAAACGGTCGCGGATCGCGTGATAGGCTTCCTGCCAGTCGAAGCCGCGGGGGCGCTGGGTGGGTTCGTCAAATGGATCAGCATTCATGGCTTTCGGAGTTGGCGGAAATCAGGCGGCGGCTGGCAGGGTTTGGTGAGCGGGTAGTGAATGGCGTTTTCAATACCAGCTTTCGCCGACGGTAATGACGTCACCCGGGAGAATGGTGACGCTCTCGTCGCGGCCGTCGGCGATGCGTTTGGCGTTGGCCTTGAGACTGACGGATTCGCCAGCCACAGAGCGGCGGATGAGGATTTTTCCTTGGTCGGCGATTCGGGTGAAGCCACCGGCCATGCCGATGACTTCGAGAAGACTGAGCGTCTGGCCGCCTTGGAGGGCGTAGCTGCCGGGCTTGAGGACTTGGCCGAGGATCGTGAACCGACGCTGGGCGAACCCGATGACGTTGAGATAAACCTGCGGATTGACGAGGTATTTCGCGTCGTAGAGTCCGCGAAGCAAGGCGCGGGCGTCGCGGACGGTTTTGCCGGCGAGCGAAACTTCCTTGATGAGGGGAAGTTGGACGGTGCCATCTCGGGCAATCGTGGATCGCGCGGTGAGGTCTGGTTCGCGGAAGATGGTCATCTCGATGGTGTCGCCCGGGGTGAGCACGTAATCGCCTTCAGCCGAGGTGAGAACTTGAGAAGAGCCGTCGGAAGCGGCGGGACTGGCTGGGGCGGCAGTTGGGGTGTCGTTTGAGAAGCTGGGTTCGGCTGGGGCGGCGGGAGCAGCCGGGGCGACCGGCGTGGAACTCTGGGCGCGGACGTCGAGCGCAAGCACGGAAAAGACGATGGCGAGGGCGAAGATTCTCATAAGCTGAAGTCGATGCTGATGGATGCGCGAGTTTCGGGTTCGTTCCCGCGGTCTGACGTCGTGTCGCTGCCCGAGCGGGTGTAGATTGAGGCATTGGCGGCGACCCAATCGCGGATCTGCCAACTCAGATCGGTGGAGGCAAAGCTGTAGGCGAAGGTGTTTTCGCCGTTCGATGAGTTCTGGTCGTCGCTTCCGAGGCTGACGTTTTCAGTCTGCTGCCAGCCGCCGGAGACGGAGAGCGTGACCCGGGAAAAGATTCGCTGGGAGACGGAGCCGACGATTCCGCGAGAAACCTGGATCTGGTCGCGGGTCGTGAGCGAGAAGCCCTGATCCTGATAGATGGCGAGGGAGACGGCGGTCGAATCGCGAGGTTGCCAGTCGGCCTGGAGCCGAAAATCCGGACGAATGTCGGCACCTTGGAATCGGAATTCCGCGGAGACGGATGTTTTCTCGGTGGCCTGATAAAGCACGCCGAGCTGGTAAACCGGTCGCAGGCCGGTGAGTTCGCTATTCGTTGATTGGGAGCCGCCGGAATCGGTGACGTATCCGACGCCGAGGCCGGCGTCGAGGACGAACTTGGATTTTGGCCGGTAATTGACGCTGAAGAGCGATTGAACGTAGGTGCGATCCTCGGCCTCCTGATCGCGCAGGGATTGTTGGTTCTGACCGGTGCCGAGCGAGAGGCGGAGAGTGGTCTTGCCGGTCCAGAGGTAGTCGGCGTAGGTGTTCAGGTCGAAGGCGGAGAGGTTGCCGTTGCCGCCACCCTGGCCATTGCCATCGTCGGAGCTGATCGTCGTGCGGTAGGCGGCGTCGGCACCGACGGTGTAGAACTGGGCGAGGAGATATTCCCAATCGAGCCCGGTGCTGAGTTGGGTTTGGGTGAGGGTATTGCCCGCGTTCACGTCAAAGCCGGTGCCAAAGGAGCCGGTCGAGGTGAAGTTGACTTCGTGGCGGGCTCCGAGGTGGCCGACTAGGATGGAAGCGGATTGCGAGAGGGGATTTCGCTGGCTGCCCGATCCTTCGGCTTGATAGTCGGGATTGACGTAGTAGCGGTATCCGGCGGAGTAGCTAGCGTTGACGGCCCAAGGACCGACCGCGCGATTGTAGGAAAATAGGACGGCAGGGGCGGCGAACGGACTGTTGTCGTCCGTTTTTTCCGTGCGAGTGCCGGATGAGGAGCGGCTCGAGTATTCCCAACCGAGGGAGAGGTTGACATTGACGTCGACCGGTCCGATGGCGAGGCCGCGTCGAAAGGGGCTGGCGACGTCGAAGAGCGGCGTCATTCCCAAGGCCTCGGGCGTCGTGAAATCCGGATCGTCGGGTGACGCGACGTAACCCTCGGGTTCAATGGCTTGGCCGATGGGGGCGCGCGTCGTGACATCCGCTTGTCGGCCCGTGTAACGAAAGCGGAAAACATCCTGCCCGACGGTCGTGGCGGTCGGTGTGGACACGGGCGGTAGTGGCTGGGCGGGGGACGCGGACGGACAGCTGGTAACGAGGCAAATCATCAAAATTGCGCACCCAGGGCTCGCGGCACGCGGAACGTTGTCGGAAGTGATGAATTTGGCATTCTTGGCGTCCGGCATCGCATCGTCAGGCGAGTGAAAAGACGCTGGCAGATAACCGTGATCCGGACCGGGCGGGAGCAATGGATAGCATGAATTCGGGCATTGTGGCGGGACTGAAAAACTGGATGCGGGCGCAATGTCCAGTCAGAATTCAAAAAGCCGCTTGCCTAGAATTGATTGCAAATCGGACCTGGATTTCTCGTGCGGAGCGAATTCCGCTAGGGCCGCCTCGCGGCAAAGGCATTGAAGCGCGGGACTCGAGCAGTGATCAAAATAGGGGCTCCCCTGATTGACCCACCAAGGGGATTCCAAGAAGGTGCCGTCGCTCGAACTCAACGGGGGAAACATCAACACAAGAAGCATACACGCTCATGTCACCGAAATTATGAAAACTATTATCTGGACAACTCTTATCACCTTCGTCGTGGGAATGATCGCCTCTTCGGCTCATGCCCGCGCGGCTCGCGGATCCGCATCCGCAAAACCGGTCGTTGTTGCTACCAAAACAGCTCCCGTAGTCAGCCAGCCCTAGCGGCTGACAACCTTGAACGGATCAAAACAAACACAATTTCTTAATATGAATATCTCTAAACTAATCGTAGCGGCGATCGCGGTCGGTGCCACAACTGCTGGATCTGCGCTATCGCAAGATCAAGGTTACTCAACCACGTTTTCGCAGGGGGAAGGCTACACTGGAGTCAATTCCGGTGACATTGGCTTCCCGGTCAGCGGACAGGATGGCTGGGTAACCAATGATCCGTTTAATGCGATGACCGATGCAGGAGAGGCGAATTACGTGGAATTTGTAGCGGGCACACCGGACTTTACGCCCGGCTCTTTCGCAGCTGGAAACTACAGCGCTATTCTCGGAGGCATTCACGGCGCCGACGGGTTTTTCCCGGGGCGGGCTGATTCGGAAATCTCGCGGTCGTTCACACCGATCACACCGACGGTAGCCCAGCCATCGGCCTCTTTGATCGTTGACTTCGGGATCCTTTCGAGTGACCTGAGCTTCCCGGAACAGGATACCTTCGGCTTTGACCTGAGGAACAACGTCGGTGCGAGTCTGGCGAAGTTCACCTTCAATCCGAACACTGGTCTGTCTGGTGCGGACCTCGACTTCGAGTGGACGCTGAATGGTGTCATTCAGACAACCAGCAATACCAGTCTGAACGGGAACAACGGCATCGCCTACGACGCTAAATATCGCTTGGTGGCGGAAATCACCGGGTCAATCTTGGATGTTTCAATTTCCGCTCTCGATGCCACGACGAATCAAGTGGTGTCCACAGCGAGCATCATCCAGGGAGGGTCTACTTCTGGATCGCTGACGACGGGCGACTTCAACACTTTCGCCACCACTTGGGACTTGGCGAATACTTCGACGACCACTCCAGGGCTGTTCGAAAACGCTGGCTACAACGCGATCGTTCTCAACGCCGTTACGGCGGTTCCAGAGCCGTCAACCGTTGCTCTTGCGGTTGTGATCTCGCTGGGAGGCCTGGCCTTTGCACGTCGGAAACGACAGTCGGCAGCCTGAACGACCATTAGTTCCAAGTTGCCTCCTTTCTCGAAGTGGCACACCTCCGGGTGTGCCACTTCTTACTGTACGAATCTGCGCCCAACGTCATGGTGAGAAGATTTTGCAACAAACCGTTGAACGCAATTTGCCGTGACTTCGGCAATCGGCTTTCTCCATGAGGCGTCCTCACTATTTTCCGACTGGTGGGCCCGACTGGAGGGCGATCTTTGGATTCAGCACGATTTTTCTAGCGGCGACGGTCGGGATATTTTGCGCCGGCGGACCGGACCAAGGCGGTCTGGGTATATTGTTTTCCGCCGTTGGACTGAGTTTTCTGGTTTTTCAGCCGCGGCAGATCGTCGAGTTGCCCATCCTGGTTGCCGCCGCGGCCGTTGTAATTATTTCCGGATTGGCACTCCTTCCCGGCGGTTGGTTTCATCGCCCGAGTTGGAAACAAGAGCTATTGGAGGCGAGTGCAGTCCCGATTGGCGGAACGGTCGCATTGGTTTCCGGCGAGTTGCTATTCTGGTGGTCGGTAGTCGCGATAGGTGGTGTGCTGTTCGCTTATTTGCAATGCCTGCGGCTGCGCGTGGGAGACGTCGGTTGGAGCGTTATGGCTTTCTCGGTGGTGGCAGCAGCTTATTCACTATTATCAATCATGGAGCAGGCTTCGGCCTTTTCGTTCCCGCTTTCGGGCGGGGCAACCTTCGGGTTTTTCCCGAACCGTAACCACACAACTTCGCTCCTCGCCTTCGGCTCCGTAACCTCGCTCGGACTCGCCTTCTACGACTTTCGCCGCGGTTCGCACGTCCGCGGTTCGCTGGCGGCGGGTTGCCTGGCGTTGTGCATGACCGGCATGCTGCTTTTCTCGGAGTCGCGGGCAGGCGTTCTCCTTTTGCCGGCGGCAGTGCTGATCTTCCTCTTTGGCGCGAGGCGCCGGCACATGGGGAACCGCGCGTTGCTGGTCATACTGATCTTCGGAGTCGCGGTGACCTACGTCTTCGTTTCGGGCGTCAATCCTGCGAGGGAACGAATCCTGGCTATGCTCAGCGGCATAGATGGGAACGAGACCGAGCAGGCCAAACACGGAGATTCATTTGATTTTCGAGTTCCGGTCCTGCGCGATACGCTATCCCTCATCGGTGACTTTCCGATCAGCGGAGTTGGCTTGGGAAACTTTCAGTATGTCTTTCCGCATTACCGGAAGGCGTCTCTCACTGAATCACGGGCGGTCCATCCGGAGAGCGACTGGATGATGTTTATCGCTGAAGTGGGTGTGCTTCCGGTGACGATCGCTGTTATCTTGGTGAGCGTGCTTATTCGGCGGCTTTGGGTCGAGAAGAAGCTGGAAGGCTGGTTGCTCAGGTGGACGCTCGTCGCGGGCGCTCTCACGGTCGGTGTTCACGGGTTTTTCGACGTTCCGGTCCACCGAGTCTCGCTCGGCTACTTCGTCATTCTGGCTCTATCGATTGGGACCGCGCTACCTTCAGCCCGGAATCGTGAGGTTTCGGCTCCATTCCGCTTGGGTTTCGCGTTCGCGGGTTTGTTGACGCTCGGTCTTGGTCTCACCATGGTGCGTGCGCAGTGGTTCGGTGGGGGCGCGGCCCCGCCATTTCGTTGGCCAGCTTTCGAGGAGAGAGTCGAGGTCCTTAATGAGTCGCTTGAGTTCGAAAGAGGTGAAGCTGTAGCGAGGAAAGCCGTCAGACAAATGCCGATGAGATCCGAACCCTATTTCTGGCTGGGGGCGATCTTGTTGAAGTTTGAAGATACTGATGAAGAGGTGATTTCGTTGTTCGAGGGGCAGCGATTGGTGGATCCCAACTGGCCGCAGGTCAGCGTGAACCAAGCTCTCCTTTGGGACGGAATCAGCGTTGATCACCAAGTCGCCGCGTGGGCCGACGCGATTGATCGTGCACTCCGGATCGATCGAGCGACCGACCCGAGAAACCTTACCACGTCACGCCGCGTTCTCGCTGACGCCCTTCGAGCTTCAACGACGCCTCAAATCGCAGAAGCGCTTCTGCCAAGAATCCAAGAAGAAGCTAATCTCTTAGGCGCGTGGCTTCGAGTTGCCGACGGCGAGGTGGCTGCTCGAGTTGTGGACGAGATCATGGATCCTGCCGAACTGGTTGTTTCTCTTCCGCCTGACCTCGGCGCTGCCGTCGGCAACCGATGGTTGGAGGCGGGTTGGAATTCAAAGTTGCTTGCGCAAATGGAAGCGAGCCCTTCGTCAGGCGAGGGGGCGGCGACATTCTGGAAGATTTTGGCCCGTCACTATGCCAGACTGGGAGAGCACGAACGCGCTGTCCGACTGGTTGCGACGGAGCGGAACGTCAATCTCAGTGCGCGATGGAAGGATCCTTTGGTTGATCTTGAATCGCTAAACGCGACTGAACAATTGCTCGCAAAAATGAGCCACGTCCAAAATACCGTAGCCGTTCGGCGGCTTGTCTCGGAGTTGACGGGGGACAGCAGCAACAACGACGAGATTGGTGTTGCAGTTGGCTACCATGCCGACGCAGGGGAGTGGGAACAATCTTGGACGGTTATCGGCCGAGCCAACTGGCTAAAATGATGCCGTCGCGGAGTGGAGTCTTCCAGTAGGAGACCGAGATTGCGACGGGAGGGTTGCATCCGAGCGTCCCAGGGGCGTAACATGATTAAGCCTAGCAAAGGGCAGTTAGCTCAGCGGTAGAGCGGCTCGTTTACACCGAGTTGGTCGGGGGTTCGATTCCCTCACTGCCCACGTTTGTTCGACTTGGCCCAACCGAACTCCCAGTCGGCTTCGATTGTGTCTCAATGAATAATCTGAAACTTGGAGTAGCCGCCGCGGCGTTCGCTGGATTGGTGGGATGTGAAACGATGACGACCGGAGACCTAATGCAGGCTGGCTTGCAGAGCGCGATCCGAAATTACGCGGGGCGAGACGTTGCGGCCGTTCAGCCGCGCAACGCTTATCGCCGGGTCGACAATTACGACTACCAGCGAGCTCAGGATCGTCGCTACGTCCGTGACACGACCGGCTACCAGCGGTTTGGCCCTTACACGAACCCGCGCGGACAGCAATACGCGGTCGTTCGGAAATACTACAGCGACGGTTCCTACGAGGATTCACCCCAGCTCTACTGAGCTGGATCGGGCGGAGAGCGGTCTCTCCGCTTTGATGGGAAGATCATCGCCGCAGCGTTCCGCCTCTTTCCATCCGGGGCGGGGTGCGGCATGATTTCCGCACTTTGAAGAAACCGTTCTCTCTCTTTCTCGCACTTCGCTACCTCAAGCCGAAGCGGACCTTTGTCTCGATCATCACGCTGATCTCAATCGTTGGCGTCACGCTGGGGATCATGGTGTTGATCCTCGTGATGTCGGTGATGACGGGGTTCGAGCGCGAGTTGCAGCGTAAGGTCCTCGGCGTTCAGCCGCACGTCGTGGTGCAAGGGGGCGTGCTGGAAAACTGGCAGGACGTCGCGGAAACCGTCGCTGGGCTCGAGAAGGTCGTCGGCGTCGCTCCTTTTGTGGAAGGACCGGTGATCATCGAATTCAACCAACGCCGCAATACGCCGGTCATTCGGGGAATCGACCCCGAGCTGGAAACCAACCTGACCGAGATCGGCGACTACATCATCTCCGGCGAACTCGATCTCAACGGAGACAACTGCGTGGTCGGCGCTGACTTCGCTCGAGAAATGGGCATCGCGGTCGGCGACGTCGTCACCTTGTTCTCACCGGAGAACGTGGAAGCCGTGCTTCGTCAGCTCGATGCGCTGGAAGATAGCGGCAGCGCCGACCGTTCGAAGATTCGCGAGGTGAAGGAAATGGTCATTCCAACGGAGTTGACGGTGACCGGCATATTTCAAAGCGGAAGATACTCTTATGACAGTCAGATCGTGTTAGTCCCGCTCTACGTCGGGCAGGAGATTTATGGCCTGGGCGGGGACGTGCACGGTCTGGGCGTCGAGGCGGAGGATCCATTTGACGCCGAGCCGGTGAAGCGTGAAATCATGGCGGCGCTCGGGCCCGTCGTCACGACGCTGACCTGGGTGGATCTGAATCGACAGCTTTTCGAGGCCATCGCGATGGAGCGGACGGTGATGTTTTTTCTGCTGATGTTCATCGTTGTCGTCGCGGCTTTCGGGATCATGAACACGTTGATTACGGTCACCGTGCAGAAAACCCGGGAGATTGGCATCATCAAGGCATTGGGAGCACGGACGTGGCAGATCATCGGCGTGTTTCTCGCGCAGGGGATGGTGGTTGGATTCTTCGGTGCGTTGACTGGATTGGGGGCGGGAATGGTGGTCATTCAATTTCGGAACGATCTCCTTCGCTTCCTGGGGCGGATGGGAATCGAAGTCTTCCCGGCGTCCGTCTATCAGTTCGCCGAGATCCCCGCCGAAATCGTCCCGTCGGACGTCGCCATCATTTGCGTGAGTGCCTTCGTGATCTGTTCATTGGCGGCGCTGGCACCTGCTTACGCGGCGGCCCGACTCGATCCGGTGAAGGCGCTGCGATACGAGTGATCTGGCGCGATGAATTGCCGCGCAGGTCGGCCATTTTCGCTGAGCTCGGCTCCCATGAGCCCGCGGAGGTCATGCGGGACGAGGGGGTGACATCAACGGAAAAGCCGAGCTGGCAGGGATCCGTGCGGCTGTGATGGCGGGTGTCATCCCCGCAGGATTTAGCCTTGAATCGCTCGGCTTGGATTGAGCCTCGAGCTCCGCCATGCCGGGTAGAGTCCGCTGAGTATGCCCACGCCGACGGCTGCGATGACGGCAAACCCCATTAGCTCCGGGCTGAGTTCGGAGTGGAGCAGGCCTTTGACCATGGGGGTCGTCTCAAGCGCTTTCACGCCGAGGACGCCCAATCCGACACCGACGATTCCTCCGAAAAGTCCGAGCAAGGCAGATTCGAGGAGCACCATTCGCACGATGCGGCTCCGCTTCCAGCCGATGGCGAGGAGAATACAGATCTCCTGAGTCCGCTCGAAAACGGTCATGAGCATCGTGTTCATCACGCCGAGGACTCCGACGAAGATGGCGAGAAGCGAGGTGCCCCAGCTCATGGCCTGGATGATTTTGAAGCCTTCGCTGTCACGAACGTGCTCGCTGGCAAGTTGGGCCCGGACGTCGGGGATGCGGGAATCGATCGTTTCACAAAGCTGCTCGGAGTCTTCCTGGCTGGTGTCGGGCTCGAGGCGGATATCGATGATGTTGATCTTGCCTTCGTTACCGGTGATTTCCTGCATGAGCGAGAGCGAGAGAAAGGCAGAACCGTTTTCCATCGATCCGCCGCCGTCGACGATCCCGACGATTTCGAGTTCCTCCTTGCCGATCTTGATCTCGTCGCCGATGTCCTTACCCAAAGTCTCAATCGCACTCGTTCCAAGAACGACCTCGGGCACGTCCCCGTCCGTCGGCATCCGGCCCTCCTTCACGGTCAGGTTGTCCCAACTGAAGCCCTCCCATTCTCGCGCGGAGACGATGATCATCGGAGATTGATCGATGCTGGTGACCGTCACGTAGATCGGGCAGACGGCGTCGATGTGGGGGAGGCCGTCGAGCTTTGCCATTTGCTTCTGCTCGAACGGAGCTGGAGTGAACGCGCTCCCGAGTGCGCTTACGACGATGTCAGTCCCGCGGGAACTCAGGCTGTCGGTCCAGCTCGCTTCAAATCCACGAGCGATCCCGACGAGGGCGATGACCGCAGCGATTCCGATCGAGATTCCCAGCAGCGTGAGACCGGTGCGGACGGGGCGGCGGAGAAGGCCGCGGAGAACGATGGTGAAGAAATTCATGACGGAGTCAGTGATCGGACGGGTCGTTCTCGTCCATGATTTGGCCATCTTTGACGCGGATCGTTCGCGGAGCACTTCGAGCGATCCCGAGATCGTGCGTGACGAGGACCAGTGTCATTTTCTGACGAGTATGAAGATCGTTCAGCAGCGCAAGAATCGACGCGGCATTCTCGCTGTCGAGGTTGCCCGTGGGTTCGTCGGCGAGAAGGACGGACGGTTCGTTGGCGAGGCTGCGGGCGATGGCGACTCGCTGTTTCTCACCGCCCGAGAGCTGGGTGGGGAAGTGGTCGATACGGTGACCGAGACCGACGGCAGTGAGCAATTCCTTTGCCCTCGATCGTCGCTCCTTCGCGGGACGCTTCGTTTCAAACATCGGCATCTGGACGTTCTCGATCGCCGTGAAGGTGGGAAGGAGGTGGAAGGCCTGGAAGATGAATCCAATCTCGCGGGCGCGGTAGCCGGCTGGATCGCGGGTGGAAGTCAGGGAAGTTCCTCGGTAGAGGAGCTCACCGGAGGTGGGTCGGTCGAGGGCTCCGAGCATTTGGAGGAGAGTGCTCTTACCGGATCCGCTCCGACCGATGATGGCGACGAGTTCGCCTTCGTTGATGCGGAGGTTCACTCCCCGCAGTGCTTTAACTTTCCCACCCTCATACTCCTTCTTCAGCTCGTGGGCTTCGTAAACCGAGTTGGGAGAATTTGGCGTCATTTGGACGGGATCGCACGCCATTGAGCGCCGACGCGGGGGTCTTTGAGGTTTTTCAACAAGTGTTGCAAGGCGCTGGTGTAGCTCGGAAACGGGGCTAGCTCGGCGGGGGTGCGAGGTTCGAGGTCTCCAACGTGCTCCGGAAGTTGCTCGTGAGGAAGGCCGGACTTCTGGTGATGAACTCCGTGGTAGGGCTCGTGCAGGAGGGTGAACGCAAGCCAACGCCCCAACCGTGTGCGGGGAACGACGTTCCGCGTCGAGCTGTTCACGGTGTCGCCGGTCAGCCCGACGTGCTCGATGTATTTGCGCCAGCTCTGGAGGTTGCCGGCGACGATCGCCGGGAGGGCGAAGATACTGAGGAAGTAGATCCAGACGTCGAAGTAGGCGACGAGTGAAAAAATGGTGATCCACGCTAGGATGACACCACCGATCTCCATCCAGATGCGGCGGCGGATCTTTCGGCTCCGGATCGGAGAGCCTTCGCGGAGAAAGGTGCGGTAGAAGAGGAAGGGCGTGAAGAGGATGCCGACCGTCAATTCGAGAACGGCGGCGAAAATCCTGGTGGGGCGGGAAATTTCGGTCCGAACGAATGGCCAGAGTTCCTCGTCGCGTTCTGAACCGAGATGGGCGTGGTGGGTTTGGTGGGCTGCCCGGTAGAGGCTGAAGCTCGTGAAGCTGAAAATCCCGATGAAGACGCCATCGATCTCGTTGAGAAGACGGCTCTTTCGGAGCAGGCCGTGGGAGGCTTCGTGAAAGGCGATGAGCGTGCCGTGCATGAAATGACTGGCCGGGAGAATGAGCGCGGCAACCGCCCAGAACCAGCCGTGATGCACGCAGATGCCGATCACAGCCTGGATAGCGATGAGGATGGCACTGTCGGTGAAGAATGCGGTGGCAGTGATTTGCTCCTTTCGGCTGGAGAGGGTGGTGACGCTCATGGCTTCAGGCAACAAGGGGGCGGACGGGGACGTTTTCGTTACGGCACGCGGACGTCAAGACTGCGCGGAAGAGACGGTGCAGCTCGGCGAGCTCGGCGGCGGGGATGAAAGCTGGCCGACTGAGCCAGGCGACTTCGAGGGCATTGCCGGCCTCCGTGATTTCGCACGCGAGATCGAATCGGGCCGTGCCGGTAGATCGCATCCGCATTCGAACGGCGAAGCCGGGCGCAGACGTGTCGGGAATAGGGTGATTCTGAAGGGCGAAACGAACTTCGAACAGTGGGTTTTCGTTGGTAACGCGCGGAGGGGCGAGGGCGGAAACCAACTCGGCGAACGGAATGACGTTCGAGAAGGCCTCGACCGAGTTCTCATGAACGTGTTGGAGCGTGACGGCGAAGGGGTCAGCCGGATCGATTTGAGCGCGGATCGGCACGATGGTCGAAAAATACCCCATGGTCTCGCGGATTGCGGGCAGAGTTCGATTAGCGACGGGGGTGCCGACCGTGACGTCGGCGGATTCGGTGTGATCGAAGAGCGCGATGCGAAAGGCCGTCTGCAGCGTGTTGAAGAGCGTGGCGCCGCATCGCTTAGCGAGCGCGCGCGTCGCGGTGGCTAGCTCGTCTTCGATGACGAGGACACGTCGTTGCAGCGGAGTCTCGATCGGTGGACGCGGCCGGTTCCAGACCTTCGGTGCGGCCTCGAGATGTGTTTCCCAAAACGCAATGTTCTCGGCGAAGGACGTTGGTTGCCTCCAGCGGGTGCGTTCGTTCGCGTCCCACGCGGTGCAGGTGAGGGGAACGGGTGGCAGCTCGCGGTGGCCGCTGGCAAGACCAAGGATGTAGGAATTGACGAGATCTTCGACGAACACGCCGAGGGACCAACCGTCCGCGATGGCGTGATGAATCGCGAGAACGAGAAAGATCTCGTCGGGGTTTCGACGAACGATTTCGACGCGGTAAAGTGGGCCACGGACGAGGTCAAATGGCTGGTCGAACGTTGGTGCCATCACGTCGGCGACGGCGTCTTTGCCGGCGTCCCGGAAATTGACGATTGCCGTCCCGCTGGAGCGGATGAGCTGAAGTCGTTGATTCTTCCCCGGCAGGAGGGACAATCGGAGAACGTCCTGGCGATTGACCACTCGTTGCAAAGCAGCGGTCGCGTGATCGGGAGTCAAGGCACCGCGAACTTCGAGGAAGGCACAGATGTGATTCGACGGGCTGTCGAGGGGGAGCGAGGTGGTTTCCCACAACTCGCGTTGCGGAAGCGTGGCGGGCTGAAGCGAGGCTTCCTTGCTTTCGAGGAGTTGGCGGAGACGTGCGCGGGTATCGGTGGCCATTTACTTATCAACCTCGCCTCGAATAACGGTAGAATCGTCGAGCAGGCCGTCGAGATCGTCCTCGGTCAGTTCATCCAGATCGATCTCGTCCACGTCGACCTCCTTAGCGGCCGGCGCATCCGCGGACGGGTTGTCGGGTGAAGCGGTCGTCGGAGTTCCGAGGTGCTCGGTAATGAGAACGGCGATCTGACCGATGGTGCGGGCGCGCATCAGACTGGTCGGCGGCAGGCCGACGCCCAGACTGCTTTCGAGCGACGTCTCGATCTCAACGCCCATGAGGGAGTCGAGACCCAGATCGGTGAGAGGCTGATCGTCGCGGAGCGTGTCGGGTTTGACGCGGAGAACACCACCGACGATGGAGCGGACGGCGGCTCGCGTGACAGCTTCACGTTCCTCCGGCGCTGCGGCGTCGAGTTTCGCGCGCCAATCGTTCTTCGAAGCGGTTGTTTCAGAGTCCTCGAAGCCGCTGGCGAAGATGTCTTCGAGGAGCGGGTTATCCTGGAGGCCGCGGAAGAATTGCCGCCACTTGCCCCACTCGACCCGAATTGCGATAGCCTGATCGACGCCGTTCTCAAGGAAAGATTCGAGCAGGGAAGTCACTTCGCCCGGTGAGAGCGCTTCCGTGCCCTGACGAGCAAGGAACTCCCCGACCTTCTGGTTGCGGGCGACGTAACCTTCGCCCCCGAGGACACCCCAGTTGACTGCCAAGCCCGGAAGTCCGAGAGCTTGGCGGTGGTGCGCCAGCGCGTCGAGGTAGGCATTTGCCGCGGCGTAGTTGCCTTGCGCGGGATTGCCGAAGACGCTCGAGACGGACGAGAACAGGACGAAAGCATCGAGTGGTAAACCTTGCGTGGCGTTGTGGAGATTCCACGCCCCATCGGCTTTGGGCTCCAGCACGGTCGACATTCGCTCGGGAGTGAGATCCACGATGGGAGCGTCGTCGATGGCCATCGCAAGATGGAAAACACCTTTCAACGGCGGGTTGATCGATCGGATGAGCTTGGCCGTGTCGGCCGTCGAGCGGACGTCGACCTTCTCGACTTGCACGGTGACTCCGCTCGCCGCCAGGTCGTCGACGAGAGACTTCGCCGCCTCGGATTGTGGCCCGCTGCGAGAGGTGAGAACGAGGTGACGCGCACCGCAATCAGCGAGCCAACGAGCGAGGACCACCCCATAGCCTCCGAAGGCACCGGTGACGAGGTAAGCCGCGTCCGCATCGACCGTGAAGCCTGGTCGAAGGGCCGGTGTGCGACGCGGGAGAGAGGATTCGGAAAAGGTCACGACGACCTTGCCGACGTGTTTGCCCTGAGCCATGAGGCGGAAAGCCCCGTCCACCCGATTGGCCGGGTAGGCTCGGAACGGCAACGGGCGGAGCGCGCCCGCTTCCACGAGATCGCTGACTTCGCCGAGGAGTTTGGCGGTGAGTGCCTCGTCTCCACCGAATACGGCATCCATCGCGATAACGTGGAACGACGCGTTACGGCGAAGGTTCCAAAGCGGCAGTTTGGAGTTTTGGTAAATATCGCGTTTTCCAATCTCGAGGAACCGTCCGAATTCAGCGAGGCACGCCAGTCCCATCGGGATGGCCTCCGCGGCGAGGGAATTGAGGACGGCATCCACGCCGCGGCGGTCGGTGAGGGTCATCACTGCATCCGCGAAATCCGCCCGGCGTGAGTCGATCACGTGGTCAACCCCGAGAGTTTTCAAAAGCGCGCGTTTCGCCGGATTGCCGGCGGTGGCGATAACGGTCATTCCGAGATGCCTGGCGATCTGGATGGCCGCCATGCCCACGCCTCCGGTGCCGGCCTGAACGAGGATGGATTCGCCCTTCCGGAGCCGCGCCACGTTCACGATCGCGTGCCATGCGGTCATGAAGACGACCGGGAGCGTGGCGGCTTCCTCGAACGAGATGTTCGTCGGGACGCGCCGAAGGTCACCGCCGCGAGCCAGCGTCCGGGTGGCGAGCCCGAAGGTCGCGAGGCCAAAGACCCGATCACCTACGGAGAGGTGCTTAACGTCGGGGCCGACTTCGCGAACGATCCCGCCGATCTCGTCGCCGAAGATGGCGGCGTCTGGGGCTTCGCCCGGATAGAGGGCGAGGGCCTTAAGGACGTCGCGGAAGTTCATTCCCGCGGCGACCGTATCGACGAGCACTTCACCCGGGCCGCAAGGCGGCAGCGTAAATGGAGCGAACTCCAGTGTATCGAGGTGGCCGCGATCTTTCGATCGAAGGCGGAGGGGAACGGACGGAGGAGGTGCGGCGGACTTTTCCGCCTGGCCGTGGCGGAGACGGCGGACGTAGCGAGCGTCTCCGCGAAGAGCCATTTCGCGCTCGGGGAATTCAGATTGCAGCTCCGCGAGGAGAAGTTCGGCGTCGCCCGACTGCGCTTCGAGGGGAAGGTCGATGGCGCGGCAGGTCAGGTTCGGATACTCGTTTGCGATGACTCGAAGCAGGCCGAGCGCGGCGGCGTGGTCGACGTTGACCGGAATCCGGGTCGTCCCGGCGGGCTGAGCTCCGCGCGTGACGAGGGTCAGGTGGAGTTTGTCTGGGGTCGGAAGGTTCTGGGTGAGAGTCAGGAGCGCGTCGGTGTTCTCAGCACTGAAAAAGAGGATGCGGTTTGGAGTCGAGCCCGAGTCGCCGAGCATCTCGTCGTCTGGAGAAACGATCCGAGCATTCGGAACGAGCTGAGCGACCTCGTCCACGAGATCGGAGTCGTCGCTGACGAGTAGCCAGGATTCGCCCGAGGGAACGGAGATTATCGGAGCCGGTTTCGGCGTGGTCGAAGCCTTTCGCGCGAAGAGGGTCATCTGGCCTTCGCCGCCGCGGGGACCGGTGAGACCGGGGAGCGACGTGGTTTCCGCGAAACCGGCTTCTTCGAGAATGGTTTCCCACTGGGCGCGCTCGAGCAGAGGTTGATCGGGTCGAAGGTCACGATCCGTGAATCTCCACCAACCGCTGGTGAGTCCGAAGACGGTCTCAGTCCAGAGCTGTGGGCTGGCGGTGTCCATGAAGATCAGGCTGCCACCGGGAGCAAGCAGGTCGTGGATGTAGCCAAGGGTCTGGCGGATATCGGCAACGGCGTGCAGGACGTTCGTGCCGACGATCAGGTCGTAGGATTCGGCCGCGAAGCCTTGGTCGGCCCCGGATTTTTCGAGGTCGAAGACCTCGAACTCAACCTCCGGAAACGCCGCGAGCTTTTGGCCGGCGGTCGAGAAAAACGCCGGGGACGCGTCGGTAAAGGCGTAACTGTGAGTCTTGCGCGGAAGGTTCGGCAAGACGTGGGCGGCGAGGCCGCCGGTGCCAGCACCGATCTCAAGTATTCGGAGCCCGCGTCCTTCGGGGAGGGTGGATGCGGCGGTCTCGACCGCGGCCGCGATGGCGCTGAGCCAGTGACTGGAGAGGAGACCATCGCCGTAGAATTGCTCGAGGAGGTCTGGTCCGCCCCCGGCGAAGAGGACTTGAACGGCGTCCTTCTCGCCGCGGAGAATGGGTCCGAGCTCGGCGCACATCGACTCGCAGAGAATGCCTTCCGCAGCGTGGCCAGGATTTCGCGCAAGAAACCCACGGAGCTCGGTCCGCGCGCTATCGGCAATCTCGTCGAACTTTGGAAGGGCTCGCTGATTCTCTATGAGGCCGCGTTTTTCGAGGTCAGCAATTAGGCCATTGAAAGCCGGACGGAGGTCGGGCGAAATCCCGAGCGTCTCAGAGTCGACCGAAGAGCCGGAGCGAACGCCCATTTGACGAAGCCCGAGGGCGAGGTGGGCAGCGGCAAGGTCGTCGGAGGCGGCCATCGCGGATTCGAGGCGGTCGCGGCCGCGAATCCCGACGATGTGGTCGAATGCGGAGCGGGCTGCGTCCCGCAGATCGGAAAGCGGCAACGGTTCCGTTGGTGTTTCTCGCGACAGACCACGCTGATCCCAGTCGAGGCGGTAGGTGACGTTGCTCGAACCGGTGGAGGAGCCGGCGCGACGAGTGCCGGCTAGGCTGACTGCCCGGAAGCCATCGATCTGGACGCAGGGTTGGCCAGCGGCGTCATAGAGGGCAAGGCCACCTTCCAGGAACTCATCGCTGAAATCGCGGATGTCGGCTCGGACGTTCGCGGAGGCGCCGGGAGAACGGAGAAACAGAATCCGACCGAAGCGAACCGGCAATTTCATCCTGGCCCGCCGATCTTCGACGGTCGCGGCGGCGGCCGAGAAGACGTGAAGCGCGCCGTCGAGAAGAACGGGATGGAGAGCGTATTCGTCGGCACGGGCGCCGGTGCGTTCGGAGAGGCCCACGTGCCCCGTGGAACAACCGTTCGTGGCACTGAGGCGCTGGAGGGGTTTGAACTCGGGACCGTAGCGGAGTCCGAGATCGGCGAGATGCTGGTAGAAGCCGTCGACCGGAACGTCGGCGTAGAAGTCGGGTTGCCAGGTCGAAGAGGCGAATTCGTTTTCCGTTCGTTCGCCGCGGAGGGAGCCGACGACGTGAAGCGACCAGGAGTTCTCGATCCGCGAGTGGATGGCGAACGTGCGGTTCACCTCGTCGACGGAGAGTTCCAAATTGAGGGTCGACGGGTCTTCGGGGACGAGGAGCGGTTTGCGAATTTCGAAGTCCTCGATGGCGAACGGACGGCCTTCGAAGAGCTCGACGCCGACTTCCAGAGCGAGCTCGATGAACCCAGCCGCTGGAAAGATCACGCGGGTGTCGACCTTGTGGTCCTGCAGATACGAAAGGTGTCGGGCGTCGAGCCGGCCCGACCAGGTCGGGTTCGCGCGGGGCAGTCGGCAGTCGAGAAGTCCGCGACCGCCAGGGGCGAGACGACCGTCGCGCCAATCGCGCGACTCGCTCCACCAGCGAGCACGATCCCAGGCGTAAGCGGGGAGTGGGATGAGACGACGTGATGGCGAGATCGCGGTGAAATCGAGAACGACCCCGGCTCGGTGGAGGTCGAGGGCGGCGTCGAGGAAAGTTCCGTGTTCGCGATCGCGGCGAGCGGAGGCGACGACGAGTTCGTCCGTCGCGTCGCGGGTGGCAAGACATTCCCGCAGCGACTGGGCGAGGATCGGGTGAGCGCTAATTTCCAGCCAGACGTCGATTCCGGTTTCCGCAACGGCGTCGACGGCGCCGGAGAAACGGACCGCCTGACGGATGCCGTCGCCCCAGTGACCGGCCACGCAAGAGGTGCCGTCGCAGCGTTTTCCCGTTACCGTGCTGAAGAACGGAATGATCTCGGCTCGCGGATCGATGTCTTCGAGTTCAGCCGTCAGCTCGTCAGCGGCGGGTTGCATCAGAGCGTGGTGGAACGGATGGTCGACCCGCAGAATCCGGGCGAAGACGTTCTGTCCTTCGAGTTCGGCCGCGAGCGGCTCGAGCGCGGAACGGGGTCCGGAGAGGGTGACGGCGGTCGGTGAGTTGACCGCCGAGATCGTGATCGTTCGGTCGTAACGGGCGGCAACGGACGTCGCTTTGTCGGCCGACATACCGACGGCGAGCATGGCACCTTCTCCGCGGGCGCATTGCTCCATGAACCGCGCGCGAAGGGCGATCAAGCGCGCTGCGGTATCCAGATCGAGAATGCCGGCGAGGTGAGCGGCGGCGACCTCGCTAACGCTATGGCCGACGATGGCGGCGGGTTCCACGCCCCATGAGCGCCACAGCTCCGCGAGAGCGACGTTCATCGCAAAGAGAGCCGGCTGCGCGATCTCGGTGCGATGGATTTCGGACGAGTCTTCGTCGCGAGCGAGTTCCTGGAGTAGCGAGAAATCAGTCCACGGATCGAGAGCGCGGGCGGAGCGTTCGACCGAAGCGCGAAACGTCGGCTCGTTGCGCATCAGGTCGCGGCCCATTCCCCACCATTGCGGTCCTTGCCCCCCCAAGACGAAGGCGATGCGCGGGGCTCGCTCCGGTCGCGGCGTGAAACTGGTCTGGACGTTTGGACTCTCGTCACCGCGAGCGAAGTCGGCAAATTCCTGGATGGCGGTTTCCAGCGAGTCGGCGACGAGAGTCAACCGGTGCGCGTGGTGGTTGCGACGAGCACCCAACGTGTAGGCCAGGTCGGGGAGCGTCGGCGACGATCCGTTGGCGTGAGACCCCGCTTCGAGGGCGGCGCTGAGTCGGCCGGCCATCGAGCGAAGGGCGTTATCGGACCGGGCGGAGGTGACGATCGGCCACGAGCGGTTCGGCGCTTCGGTGGAAGTCGCCGGGGCGGCTGCGGGGGCTTCGGTGACAATGACGTGGGTGTTCGCGCCGCCGAAACCGAAAGAATTGATCCCGACGTAGCGCGGGCCGACCTTCTCCGGAAGCGGCTCCAGCTCGGTCGGAACTCGCAGCTTGAGCGTCTCGAAATCGATGTGCTCGCTCGGCTCGTCGAAATGGAGACTCGCGGGGATTTGACGGTTTTTAAGAACGAGCAGCGCCTTGATGAGGCCCGCCATGCCGGCGGCTGTCTCAAGGTGCCCGAGGTTCGTCTTGACCGATCCGATGGGCAGGGGAGTGGTGCGGTCCGGGCAGAGTGCCTTCGCGAGAGCGTTGGCTTCGATGGGGTCGCCGACGGCAGTGCCGGTGCCGTGAGCTTCGACGAAGTCGATGTCGCGCGGTGCGACGCCGGCGTCGCGGCAGGCGTCGACGACGAGGCGAGCCTGGGCTTCCGGACTGGGCAGTGAGATGCCGTTGGTGTGACCGTCCTGATTCATCGAAGTGCCCACGATGACGCCGTGGATCGGGTCGCCGTCGGCGACGGCGGCGGAGAGCGGTTTCAGCAACACCATGGCGGCACCTTCGCCGCGGACAAATCCGTTGGCGTCGGCTGCAAAGGCCCGGCAATGTCCGTCCGGCGAGAGCATTCCGGCCTGGGAAAAGCCGATGAATCCGCCGGGGGTAATCATCACGGTCACGCCGCCGGCTAACGCGAGTTTTCCGCGACCGGTTCGGAGGTGTTCGCAGGCGGAATGGACGGCGGTGAGCGCGGACGAGCAGGCCGTGTCCATCGCGACACTCGGGCCGGTCAGGTTCAGGCAATACGAGATTCGGTTCGCTGCAATGGAGTGCGCGGTGCCGGTGGGAGAATGCTGCCCGATGCTGGAGGGATCCGCCGGGGTTGCCTGGATGATCTGGTAGTCATTGTGCGAAATCCCGGCAAACACCGCGACGTCGGTGCCGTTGTCGAAATCGAGAATAACGCCGGCATCTTCGATGGCCTCCCAAGCTGTCTCGAGCAGGAGGCGCTGCTGCGGCTCGACGTAGGGCGCTTCGCGGGGCGAGATCCCGAAGAACTGCGGATCGAATTGGTCGATATTGCTGACGAAGCCGCCGCGCTTGGCGATGGACTTGCCGAGGATACCGGGTTCGGCGTCGTAAAAGCGGTCGATGTTCCATCGGTCGGCCGGGATTTCTCCCACGGCTTCGCGGGCGTCAGTGAGAAGTTTCCAGAACGATTTAGCGTCGTTGACGTCTCCGGGAAATCGGCAGCCGATACCGATGATGGCGATTCCTTCTTTGTCCATGGGTCAATAAAACGTGGGCGGTCCGTCGAGGGACAAACGCCGCGTCGGGATTAGGTATTCAATCGAAGCCGCGAAGATTTGTGGTCGCTTTGATCGATTTCGAGCGAGTTCTCCACGCAGGAAGAACCTTGGGTAATCTCTCACGGGGAGGCAACACCCGCTATTGGATCGGCGCGAGCAGGCGGGACGCCCGCGCTTTCAGTCGGAAGAAGAAACTCGCCTCGGTCATGTCGGTGGCCGGAGCCAGCTCGCTGCGATCGAAGTCGGCGAGCAGCATTTTCTCCACTTGGGAGGCAAAGTTTCGGTCACGGACGGCGAGGGTGACTTCGAAATTCAAGCGAAACGAGCGGTTGTCGAAGTTCGCCGTGCCGACGGTCGAGAAATCGTCATCGATGAGGACGACCTTCTGGTGCAGGAAGCCGTCCGTGTAGCGAAAGACACTGATCCCTTCGAGGTCGACGTCCGGGAGGTAGGCGAACGACGAGTAGAAAACCAGGAGACTATCGGGGGTCTTCGGCAGGAGGATGCGCACGTCGACTCCCCGGAGGGCGGCCAGTTGCAGGGCGTAGATGATCGGGACGTCGGGAACGAAATACGGACTGGCAATCCAGATCCGCTTGCGAGCGTGATTGATGGCGGCGAGGAACGTCAGTGCGCAGGTGTCGAGTTTGTCGGCGGGGCCGGTGGGAATGCTGAGGATCTCCAGATCGCCTCCGTCGGGGCTGGGGGCGGGCGTCCAATCGAGGTCAGCGAGTAATTCCTGCGAGGCCCAATACCAGTCCTCCGAGAAGGGAATCTGGAGAAACTGGACGGACGGACCCTTGATTTGAATGTGCGTGTCTCGCCACGGCGAGAGCTCGGGATTGTGGCCGAGGTAATCCATTCCAAAGTTCAGTCCGCCGGTGAACCCAATCCGCCCGTCGACGACGACGATTTTCCGGTGGTTGCGGAAATTGATTTGGAAACGTCGCAGATCGCTGGTGGAACTGAACGGGCGCGTGTGGACACCGCCCCGATCAAGTTCGTTCAGGTATTCGTCGGTCAGCCCCATGCTGCCGAGCGAATCGTAGAGCACGTAAACCTTCACCCCGTCGCGCGCCTTGCGGATGAGGCGGTCCTTGAGGGCATTGCCGATTTTATCCGGACGCAGGATGTAATACTGAACGAGGATGTATTCGGTCGCGGAGTCGATCGCTTGAAAGATCGCGTCGAACGTCTCCTGGCCGTCGATGAGGAGGCGGGCGTCATTGCCGCTGGTGAAGGGGAAGCCGGCGAGGGATTCGAGTTCGTGGAGAAACGGATCGTCGGTGTCGGTGCGGAGATCGCCGGAACTTTTGAGGGTGGTGAGGATTCGCTCGAGAACCGGGTCGACGGCGGCAACGGTGTCTTTCCGCGCAATGACGTAACCCTCGAAGTCGCTGTGCCCAAAAATCCAGTAGGCGGGCAGGGCGACGATGGGGATTGCGTTGAGCGCGACCACCCAGGCGACGGCACCCTGGGGGGTACGATTTTCCATGATCGCTTCGACGGACGTGAGAGCGCCGAGGATCTGAGCGACGACGAAGATTCCTGCGATGATGCGTTTGCGGTAGGCGCGCAGGAGCCGGAGGACAGCGCGTGGGCTATTCGAGGCGCGCTCGAAAAATGTCTTCAGGTGGAGTCGCATGGCGGTTCGGCAGAGTTGTCGGTAACGGAAGGAAGGCGGACTGGCGACGCCATTGTTCGGGAAGGCAACCCGAGCGGGACGGAGACGGTCGGGATCTCGGCCACCGACGATTAACTGCTACGTATGTGCGGAATAGCTGGGATGGTGGATTTGGTCGGGCGGCGGATGCCACCCGAGGACGCGGTGAAGCGAATGGCAGACGCTCTGATCCACCGGGGTCCGGACGAGGAAGGATTCTTGATCGAGCCAGGCATCGCGCTGGCGTCGCGTCGCTTGAGCATCATCGGGGTGACGGATGGGCGTCAACCGGTGAAGAACGAGGACGGAAACGTGCACGTCGTCTTCAACGGCGAGCTGTTCGACTACGTCGAGAGGAGGGCCGAACTCTCGGAGCGAGGACACGAATTACGAACGTCGTCGGACACGGAGATCATTCCGCATCTGTGGGAGGAACAGAGAGAAGGAGTGTTCGAGTGTTTGCGGGGGCAATTCGCGGTCGCGTTGTGGGACGCGCCGCGGCGTCAGTTAACGCTGGCGAGGGATCGGTTCGGAATCAGCCCGCTCTACTGGACGAAGCAGGGTGACTGGCTCTTGTTCGCTTCCGAGATCAAGGGCTTGCTCGCGTCCGGTATGGTCGACGCCAAGGTGGATCGGCGTGGAATCAACCACGTGTTTTCGTTCTCCGCGATGCCGGGACCGATCACGTGCTTCGAAGGCGTGAGTCTGCTCGGCGCGGGGAAAATGTTGCAGGTGACGAATGGCGAGATCAGTCAGCGGGCGTTCTGGGAAATGGACTTCCCCGACGCCGGGCAAGAGGACGACTCGCGTTCGCAGGTAGAGTTGGTCGACAAGTTCGACGAGCTGTTGACCGCGGCCGTGAAGCGGCGCTTGCGAGCAGACGTTCCGGTCGGTTCCTATCTCTCCGGCGGGGTCGACAGCAGCATGATCGTGGCACTGGCGACGAAGGTCCACGGAAAGAACGTGTCGACCTACACCATCCGGGTCGATGATCCGAAGCTCGACGAACTGAGCGCCGCCAGCCTGACCGCGAAGCACGTCGGAGCGAAGGAGCCGATCGTCCATAATTTCCGAAGCGAAGACGCGCTCTCGACGTATCCGAAGTTGATTCAGGCGGTCGAGGCGCCCGTGATCGACACGTCGTGCGCGGCGTTGTTGCAGCTCGCCGAGAAGGTGAACGAGTGCGGCCAGAAGGTCGTGTTAACGGGGGAGGGGGCGGACGAGTGGTTGCTCGGGTATCCGTGGTATAAAATTTCGAAGGCGTTGGGTTACCTGGACTCGATCCCCGGACTGAAACTGAGCGACCTGGCGCGCCGGGCCTACCTGAGAGCGAACAAGGTCCCGCAATTCCCCCGCTCGCATCGGCGGGAACTCGAAGTCAGCGCGGGAGGCCCGAACGCCTGGATCGATTCCTACGGGCTCCTTGGGCTGTCGAAGCTGCGCTTTTACGGGCCGGAGATGCGGGAATTGATGGTCCGTGAGAAACCGTGGGACGATTTGGGTTTGAATTTAGACCGGGCGCGCAAGTGGGATCCGGTCAATCGCGGGGTGTGGATGGCTGGACGGGTAACGCTGGCCGGTCATCTTTTGATCTCGAAGGGGGACCGGGTGGCGATGGCTTCATCGGTCGAAGCTCGGTATCCATTTTTGGACGAAACCGTTTTCGATTTTCTGGCGACGCTGCCGCCGCAGTGGAAGCTGCGGGGCTTCCGAGACAAACATTTGTTGAGGTTGCTCGCGGAGCGTTACCTGCCGGAGAAGGTTTACAAGCGTGGGAAAGTCATCTTTCGGGCACCGTTGGACAGTTTTCACGTCGACCCCGCTCCGAAGTGGGTCGATCAGCTCCTCAGCGAGGATTCCCTCAAACGCACCGGCTACTTTGACGTCGAGGAGGTCCGGCGCTGGCGGAAAGATTACGGAACGCTCAAGGCAGGTTCCATGCCGCGTCTTTCGGTCGAAATGGGATTGGTGGCGGTCGTGGCGACGCAGCTCTGGCACCATCAATTCCTGGGCGGCGACCTCATGGAATGAGTGCTTGGGATTTGGGTCGCATCGTGAGCTTCGTTCGTTGTTGTCTTCCGTCGGACGACGCGCTCGACGAGTCCGGGATTTTCGAATTGTTCCTTCATCCCGGCGTTGGATGAACTCGTCAGGCTCGCGCGCTGGAAGCCCTGATCTTCGAGCCGCTTCCATTCGTCGACGACGTCTGGATGAGGTGGGAGTCAGCGAATGAGATCTTTGTAGCGACGATCTTCCGAATGGCTAGCGCAGGGCAGAAAGCGCTTCTCGACCGGCGGACTTCTTCGCGGGGTCGTCCTTTTCTCGGTTGGGCATGCTGAGGCCCTTTTCGATGAGTTTGCGGCCTTCGTCGGTCCGGTCCAACTTCAGGTAAACGATGCCCAGTTCGATGGGGTGCATGAGGCGGGATTCATTCAGCAGGCGAGCGCGCTCCAGCGACCGCGCCGCCTCGGCGAGGCTCGAGTCGGGGAGGTCTCCGTAGGCCACCTCGGCCAAGGACCTTTTCAAGCCCGTGATCTCGGCCATCCCAGTCTGCCAGCGACCGAGGATGTGCCAGGCGGTGTCGTTCCGGCTATCGATCGCGAGCGTGCGGTCGACCGAGCGCCTGATCTCGCGGGACGCGGCAACTCGCTCGCCGCCACTGAGCAGAGGAGACATCTTGCCGTAGGTGATCGCGAGGTCGACCTGGGCGTTGGGATCGTTCGGTGCCAGCTGGGCCGCGCGTTGGGAGTGATGAACGGCCTTTTTCCCGAGCTCGATCTTCTCTGACTTGCTTCCGGCATCCGTCATGAGGTGACGATATTGCCGGGCAATCCGAATCTGGAGGTCAGCGGAGCCCGGGTCACCGCGCTCGGCCTGTTGGTAAAGGGAGAGCGCCTTGTCGGCTTGAAAACGCTGATCGTAAACGTTGCCCTCTCTGATCAGATCCGCGGTCGATTGCGATGGGGCGGCGGAAACGGCCCCAACGACGACGAGGAGAGTGACGAGGGGAGACGGGAGGTTCATGCCTCCACATCGTGCGAGATCGGTGAGTCGAGTGCTTCGGTCGTTACGATCTCGGCGTCTCGGCCACGAAACCGTTCTCCTCGAGACCAAGTTCGACGAGCCGAGCCGCGTTGATGAGTTCCGCTTCACGGTAGCGTCCGCCGATGAGTTGGAGGCTGGTTTTGTCAACGAGCTCGTCTTCCAGCGGAATCGGGATCGCGATAGCCGGATTGCCAGCGTAGTTGACCGCAACGGTGTTCTGTTGGGCGAAAACGAGCGAATCAATGATCGCGTTTCTTCGGAGGAAGGTGGGAATCGGAAGTGGGTTGGAATTGACGGTGGGGAGAGCGATAAAGTCGACGCGATCGAGGGTCCGTTCGAGCGTGCGCCGCCACGGCTTGTGACCACGGATCGCTTCGCGATAGCGGTCCTCCGAGGTCAGCGATCCGGCGAAAATGGTTTCCTGCGACCGCTGGCTCACCCCCTTCTCGTTGCGAATTGCCCAGTTGCTGTGAGCACCGTCCGTGACGGCGATCGTCCCGCCGTATTCGTCGGCCTGCTTCCACGCGTCGGCGAACGAGTCGTCGAGTTCGACGATCTGAAACCCGGCTGCGACCAGCGCACGGTCGACCGCCTGATCGATCTCCAGGGCGGTGCCGGGCACGCGAAAGCGCCCGACGCGAACGGCGGCTCCAGTCGGAGCTGCGGCCGCGGCGCGTCGGTATTTTGCGTCGAATCCGGCCTCGAGGAGGTCCATGCCGCGAACGAGTTCCGGGATCGTCCGGGCGAGGGGACCAACGGTGTCGAGATTCTCAGGGGAAAGCGGGTAAACGCCTTCGAGTGGGACGAGGCCAAAGGTCGTCTTGAGGCCGTAAACGCCGGACCACGCGGCGGGGATGCGGACCGATCCGGCCGTATCGGTTCCGAACGCAATGTCGGCGAAATTTTCAGCGACCGCGATGGCCGATCCACTCGAGGAACCGCCGGGGACGCGGGGCCGGGCATCCGGAGGAAGCAGGGGACTCGGTGGCGTGCCAAAGTAGTCGTTCACACCAGCGGGCCCGATCGCGAACTCGGTCAGGTTCGCTTTGCCGACAATGACAACGTCTTCGGCTGCGCGCGAGCGGGCGAGGAGCGGGGCGTCCCGTTTCGCGGGCGGGCGGGTCTTGAAAAGATACTCCGAACCCGCAGTGGTCACCGTGCCGCGAACGTCGATGAGGTCCTTGACGGCGAGTCGGACAGCGCTGGGATGATCGTCGGTATCGAGCCGTTCGATGAACGTCTGCTTGGCGAGTCGATCGCGTCGCGCGTCGGGTGTGTTCGCACAACCAGCGGTAAACAGAGCGAGAATTGCGAGAGCCGGTAGGCGCGTAGTCGTCATAGATGGATTGGGTGATCTTCGCATCGGACCTTACTTGTTGGCGACGACGACTCAATCGTAAGCGGCGGAACGGTCGGCTGCGACGCGGTGATCATCGCGATGATTTCGTCCGGGGCACCCAGCTGATTCGGCCGTTCGCGTTCAGTCGAGCGGATTTTCGTCACGGCGCGCCAACGCGGCGGCCTCCCGGAGTCGGTCTTTTTTGCTCTTGCGCCGGCCTTTGATGCCGCCGGTCGCAGCCGTGGGTAGCGGAGGCTCGGTGGGCTCGAAGCCGGGCACGATCTCGCGGGGGACCATTAAGGCGTTGCGCTTTTCGATCAAGTCGAAGTGAGCGGCGTGTCGGCGACGGAGCAAAACCGGATTTCTTGCCGGAGCAAAACCGGACAGGTGTTCAGAGGCTGTAGTGGGCTAAAATAGAGGGCCACACGTCTTTTGGGGGATTCTCGACGACCCAAAATTGACGGGACGGATGATGGACGATGGTGATGCGCTTGCGGAGGGTGGATGAGATCTCGTAGTTACGGCCTTCAAAATCGACGGTGTGGTCGTTGTTCACGCGTCGGGAGAGGCGGAGTGAGAGGTGCAGATCGAGTAGGGCGGGAGGCGGAGAAGGACGCAGGCGACCGCGGCCACGGAGTGACTGGATTTCCCAGACTTCGAGGGGAATTTTGCCGGACGAGCGGTTGAGCTTGAGGTTCTGTCGCTCGATCTCCATCTGGAGGATGGCGTCGGCTTGCGCCCAAGTTGTGGCGCGGGCGTGTGCGAGCAAGGCGACCAGGCGTCGCTGGAAGGTGCCAAAGCGCCGCTCGATCTTGCCCTTGGCCTGAGGGGTGGGAGCCACGAGGTGGGCGGAACCCAGTCCCAGCATGGCTCGTTGGAACTCGCTTTTGGGATCGCTATGGTCGTCGGTGGAACTCGGTCCGAAGAGGCTCAGGCCGTCGGTGTAGAGGATCTCGGGAAGCCCCCAGCGGGTGAAGGCTTCGCGGAAGTGCTCGAAGTGATTCCAAGTGGTGTCCGATCCGACGAAACGGCCCGCCAGATTGAGTCCGGAGGCGTCGTCCACGGTGAGTAGGAGGGTCTGCTTGGAACTGGCCGGCCACCACTGGTGGATGGAGCTGTCGTGTTGCCAAAGCTCTCCGATGTGCTCGCGGCGGAAGCGTCGGTAAACCCGGGGTTTGCGGGCCGCAGCGGGCACCAGATGCGCGTAGTGCGCTTTGACGTGGGCCTCGACCGTGGAGCGCGCCCGGCGAAACCCGCAGAGGCGCTCGAGTTCGTCGGCAACGAGCTGGTAGTTGGGCGGATTTTGAAGGGGAAGGAACTCCTCGAGCAGGCATCGCGTCTTGGCTGGCCAGTCCCCCAATCGGTCTCCCCCGCTGGTCTTCGGCCCGTAGTTGGCGCGCTCCGACAGGAAGACTCCGCGCATTTCGTAGAGCCGGGAGCGGCTCACTCCCAGATGCGCAGCTGCCGTGACCGCGTCGAGGGTGCCTGCGTTGAAGTCTTCGAGCGTGCGTCGAACGAATCCGGCGGGATGACGGTGGGCTAACTGCTTTTTTTCATCGCGGGATCATCATCCAAGCCAGACGCCCAAGAAAGCAAAGCTGCCTTCTGCTACGAAGGGTTCTCGAACGCCATCCACCCACCAAGCGCGCCAGCGCGGGAAGCGCCTCTCCGTCGGCCTCCGCTACGCTCCGGCCTCCTCCGAGGCGCTTCCCGCGCTGTTTCCAACACCCCAGTCCGGTTTTGAACCGTCTCCTATTCCGGTTTTGCTCCGTCTCTTTCCGGTTTTGCTCCGGCCCCGACAGTCGAAGTGAGCGGCGGATTCCGCGGTGACAAAACTGATGGCGGCCCCGTTTTTGCCCGCCCGGCCCGTTCGACCGATGCGGTGGGTGTAGTCGTCGGCGGAGCGAGGCAGGTCGTAGTTCACAACGGCCGGGAGTTGCACGATGTCGAGACCGCGGGCGGCGAGGTCGGTCGCGACCAGCACCCGGATTGCGGAATCTTTGAAGTCGGCCAGCACCTGGCTCCGCGCGGCCTGACTGAGGTCGCCGTGAAACGAAAGGGCATTGACGCCATTCTGGCGAAGTTTCTCCGCGACGTGGTCGGCGGAATACTGGCGGGCTACGAACACGAGCACGCGGTCCCAATTTTCCGTAGCGAGCAGATGGCGGAGCAATGGCGTGCGTTTGGGAGTGTCCACGCGGATGGCACGCTGTTCGATGCCCGGTGCCTCCGATGGGTCGGCGACAATTTCGATGCGAGTCGGTTCGCGGAGGACGGCGGCGGAGATTGACTCCAAGGATGCGGGAAAAGTTGCCGAGAAGAGCAGCGTCTGGCGCTCCTTCGGAATCGACTCCAAAAGTGCTGATACCTCGTCGGCAAAACCCAGGTCGAGCATCCGGTCGGCTTCATCGAGCACGAGCGCCGCCACGCTGGAGAGTTGCACCGCGGCACGACCCACCAGATCCAACAGCCGGCCCGGGGTCGCGACGAGGAAATCAGCCCCGCCCCGCAGCGCCATCATCTGCGGGTCGATCGAGGCTCCGCCTACCGCGCTCACCACCTTCAGGCGTTCGGGTAGGTGCTCGGAAGACTTCTGCACGACCTCGCGCACCTGCGCAGCCAACTCCCGGGTCGGCACGAGGATAAGCGTGTGGATACGCCCGGACGCCCCTTCGCGTCGCTCCATCCAACGCTGGAGCAACGGAAGGACGAACGCCGTTGTTTTGCCGGAGCCAGTCTGCGCCGTCGCCAGGACGTCCTGCCCGGCCAGCACGACCGGGATCGCCGCAGCCTGCACCGGGGTCGGCGCGTCGTATGTGCTGACGGCGCGGATCAAAGGGGGTGACAGGCCGAGGGCGGAAAATGGCATGGCTTGGTGATACCGCCACTTCGCTTTCTCCGCGAGCCCCTCGACAAACTTTCGCGGAGGGGGTTGCGAGGGGCGGCGAAAGCCCAGGGAGAGGTCCGCAGATTAAACGGAATGACGCAGATTGGCGGGTCAGGGCGCAGCGAGCTCTAGACGTAAAACTTCGCCAGCATCGCGGCGGCACCGGCGATGAGCGCGACGCCGAGGATCAGACTGCGGAAGGTGGCGGGCATTCGTTCGCTAGAAGCGGATCTGGAGGCTCACGCGAAGCCGCGAGGCTGCGAGG
The DNA here is from genome assembly GCA_963749035.1 of uncultured Verrucomicrobiae bacterium. Lineage (GTDB taxonomy): Bacteria > Verrucomicrobiota > Verrucomicrobiia > Chthoniobacterales > JAATET01 > CAVVKW01. The sequence goes on along the minus strand of CAVVKW010000004.1, from coordinate 805,985 downwards.
CTCCGAAGCTGTTGGCGCAAAGGTTCGATCTCTGATCTGAACACGACCGAGATGAATGACGGATTAATGGCGGTGAGAAAAGATCCTACGTCGATGAAAGCATTTCGTCGGCGGCGCGGGAGCAGCCACGGGGTAAGGCGGCGGGGTCGCGACCGAGAAGTTCAAAATCGTCGCCGCGGCGGATGGCGAGGTCCCGAGTTTGAATGGCGCAACAACTCCCCAGATTCGCGGCGTCGAAAAGGCGGAGGACCCCCGTTTCGCCGTCAAGAACTTCGGCGTTCGTTTCCGGGTGGATGACCAGTCCGCGGGCCCACGCCGGGTGGATGTGGGGGCGGCCGAGTCCGCGAGTGTAGAATTGCGAAGACAGCTCGGTCATTCCGTATTCGTTGACGACAGATTCCGGCGGGAGTCCGAGGTGAGCGGTGAACTTGGCGTAGAGATCAGCTTTATCGATGGTGCGACGACTTCCCTTGTAACCCCCGGTTTCGACGGCGAGCGAGCCGGGGGGGAGAGCAACCGTGCGGTCGCCGAGGTGTTCGAACCAATCCAGGAAGGTCAGCGCTGTTCCGAAGAGGATCAGGGGATCGGACCGGAGGGCGAGAATTGTTTCCACGTCTGACCAGTCGGGGGTCAGAAACTCGGTCGCAACCCATTCGGCCATTTGGCTCAGGGACGACAGGGGCGCGTCGGCGGCTCTGGGAACGAGCGAGATGACGGTGCCGGCTCCGGCAAATCCGGCTTCCGCCCACCCGCGGCGGGCGGCGAGGCGATAGAGCTCGAGGGTTTTGAAGTGGTGCTGACCGTAGCCCTCTCCGGTGGTGCCGCTGGTGCGGAAGGTGGCGGTGGTTTCCGAAGGTGCGAAACTCCGAACGGCGGTTTGTTTAAAGACATGCTGGGGGAGAGCGGGGATCGATTTCCAGTCGGTGGCGGGGAAAAACGCGTCGCAATAGCGGTCGTAGGCCGGATTCGCGGCGCGCTGGAAAGCGTGGACCTCGAGGAGAAGTTGGCTAAAATCTTCGGAAGCGTTGCCACTGATGCGGGCGACAATTCGATCGGTGAGCGATTCTTCGGTCGGCGGCATGGTGCAAAGAAGATTGATTCCGCGGTGCTAATCGTGATCCCGGGCTTCGAAGGTGAGCCCCAGTTCGCGCTCGAGCTCGGTCACGTAGCGGCGCTCGTGGGATTCGATCAGGGCGATCGAATCGCCCTTGCGCCCGGCCCGCGCGGTGCGTCCGGAGCGGTGGGTGTAATATTGCCGCTGCTCGGGCAGTTGCCGATGGATCACAAAAGACAGGCCTTCGACGTCGATCCCGCGGGCGGCGACGTCGGTGGTGATCAGGACGCGGGTGCGCGCGTTCTTGAAGCCGCGCATGACTTTGTCGCGGTCCTTCTGACTCAAATCGCCCTGGAGGACGTCGGCTGAGACCCCGCGCTTTTCCAGTTCGCTGCCGAGCTTGATGGCTCCGGCGCGGGTGCGGCAGAAGATCATCCCGCGATCGTCGGGGTGATCGTTGAGGAAGTTGGCGATCCAGTCGTCCTTGTCAGCCCGGGGGCAGATCACGAACTGGTGCGAAATGTTGCGGTTCACGACCTGGGCTTTGTCGACCTTGATCATCTTCGGGTCGGGGCCCATGCAGTCGGCGACGAGTTTCTGGATCTTATCCTGAAACGTGGCTGAAAATAGCCAGGTGCTTCGCCGGGACGCCGTCAGTTTGACGGCTTGAGCGACTTCGGTTCGGAATCCCATGCTGAGCATCTCGTCCGCTTCGTCCAGCACGAGGTGCCGGACCGAGTCGAGGGTGAGCGCTTCTAGTTTGAGCAAATCGAAAAGTCGGCCCGGTGTGGCGACGACAATGTGGGTCGGCCGTTTGAGCCGCTGGACCTGTAGCCCGATCTTGTCGCCGCCGCCGGTCACTTCGACGAAGATCTTTCGTTCGCAGAACCGCGTGTAGCGGAAGAGCTGTTTGCCGATCTGCTTCGCGAGCTCGCGCGTCGGTGACAAAATCAGACCCTGGAGGGCGGGATCGGCCGGATCGATCTTCATGAGCAGAGGCAGCCCGAACGCCGCCGTCTTGCCGGTGCCGGTCTGCGCCTGCGCGACGAGGTCGCCGCCGCTCTTGATGAGATAAGGAATCGCGCTTTCCTGGATGGGAGTTGGCTGCGAGATACCGAGGGCGTCCAGGCCTCGAACGAGTTCTTTCGAGACGCCGAGTTGAGTGAATGATGACATCTTTTATTGCGGAGCGTTGTCGCAATTCCCCCTCCGAGCCGAGGAATCGAGAGCTGCGGACGATGCATGCTGAACGTAAGAATGACGAGTCGCGAATCGGATCGACGATATCGTGCGGTCCACTCAAAGCCGGGGTGGCGCGACCGCAATGCAAATGCAACTGTCCCCATGCCCGCGTAGGGGTGAACCCCGACACGCCAAAAGGCTCCGCGGGTCGATTTCCCGCTGATGAATAATCCACCCAACCACGGATCGACGTCGGGATCTCCCGAGGAGCGAGCCTGCGAGCACGGCCGGGAGGCAGAAGATGCCGCTCGAGACGCCAAAGCGCAGATCGATCAGAAGGTCGACGAAACGAAAAGGCAGGCCCAGGAAGCTGGGGAAGAAGTCAAGGCCCAGGCGCGGAACGCCGCGGCTCAAGCGAAGGAGCACGGCGAGCGAGTTCTCGATGGCGGCAAACAGCGCGTGGCGTCCGAGTTACGGACCTATTCCGATGCTGCCCGACGGGCGGCCGGCAAACTGGAAGACGAGAGCGACACGAACCTTTCCCACTACGTCTCGCTCGCGGCGGACCAGATCGACAAACTCGGAAATCACCTCGAGACAAAGAGCGTTGGCGATCTCGTCGAAGATCTTCGACGGACCGCGAGTCGTCGGCCGGAGTTGTTCTTCGGCGGAATGTTTGTGGTCGGTTTGGCCACGGCAAGATTCTTGAAGGCCTCGCGGCGCGAGCGTCACGGGAACGAATACGGAGATTACGGCACCGGACGTCCGGGCACATCGACCTACGCCCCGCCGAGTTCGCCGGTCACTCCGTCGACGGAGGATTCGACCGGTCTCGCGACTTCTGGTCAGGCGCAGCCTACGACCGCGACCGATCCGGTCTTTAACGTTCCACCAACGGTGCCGGTCTCCGGCGAACCGGTTGATCGGGGAGGTTACTAAAATGGATGAGACGATCCCACCCGCAAGCCATCCTGGCCGCCCGGAAAGCGTTCCCGAGTTACTCAAGGAACTCCGCGACGATGCGACGATGTTGGTCCGCCAAGAAGTCGCGCTGTTTAAGACGGAGACCTCCGAGACAGTTTCCAAACTGCTGAGGAACCTCGCCTACGTCGGTGTAGGTGCCTTCGTTGCGCTGCTGGGCCTCATTTTCCTTCTCCAGGCACTCTCGTCGCTCGCCACCCTCGGGCTGGCGGCTGCGGGGCTTGAGGAGCATGCCTTCTGGGTCGCACCGTTAATGGTCGGCCTCCTCGTCACGATCATCGGGCTATTCCTCCTGAACAAGGGCATTGAGACTCTCAAGAAAACGTCCCTGACGCCGACACAAACCATCGAAACCCTCAAAGACGACAAAAAATGGATTCAAAACAAAGCGAACTAGAAAAAGAACGGCTGGACGAAGCTTCCAGCGAAGAAATTCGGGCAGATATCCGCGGAAAGCGCCGCGAGATGGATGAGAAGATCGACCAACTCGGCGACCGGCTTCATCCCCGGCACCTCCTTGACGACGTGATCGACATTTTCCGTCGGCGCAGCGGATCCGGCGGCGGTGGCGCTGGCGGAGCGGACATCGGCCAGTCGACGAGGCAAGCGGGTCGCGCAGTGAAGAATCAACTCAAGGAAAATCCGGTTCCAGCACTGCTTGTGGGAGCGGGCGTGGCTTGGTGGCTGCTCGGTCCTGACTCGGACGATGACGACGCCTACGGCTCGGACTATCGGTATCCCGAGCGGGATCGATACCGAGGTGCGACGGTCCCGACCGGTGGCGTTTACGCCACGGAAGGCGTGCACGCTGGCGAGGTCATGGTATCCGGTCCGGGTGCAACCTCTACTGAGGGGGGTTCTGACGGACCTGGCATCGGTGAGCGGGCGAAGGACAAGCTGGCCGAGACCGGCGAGCGGACTCGGGAACGACTTTCGGCTGCAGGTGCTAAGATTGCCGGGGCGGGCGGTTCGGTCCGAGATTCCGTCGCGGGTCGCTGGGACGACGCCGGTCGCGGCGTCCGAAGAGGCCACCAAGGCGCGTCGCGGCAAGCCGCAGTCGCCAAGGAGCGTTTCCTGGAAGCGAGTGACGAGCACCCGCTTTCCATGGGCGGGGTTTTTCTCGCCGTGGGAGTGATGGCTGGATTGCTCCTTCCCCGATCTCGCGCCGAGGATGAATGGATGGGGGATGCCTCCGACCATCTCATCGACGACGTCAAGGAACGCGGGAAAACAGCCGCCAGCCAGACGGCTGGTGCGGCGTTGGATGAAGCGGAGGCGCATGGACTCACCCCGGGGAATCTGACGGAAAAAGCTGGTCGCGTGATCTCACAGGCTGTCGAAGCCGGAAAGGAGGCGGCTCGCGATGAGGGCATTTCCGGGCAGGACCTCAAAGAAAAGTCCGCCGCGGTGAAAGACGCTGCGCTGGGCGAGGCCAAGACCGAAGGCGAGAAGCAGAAACGTGACGCCGACGACGCGAACCCGCTGACCTAGACCGCCACCGAAGATCGAAAAGCGGGTGCCCCGGAAGTGAAAACTTCCGGGGCACTTTGCGTTTACACGTCGTTCCCGTAGCGCGTCGCCAAAAAGTTGATGCCGCGCACAGATATTGCTCTCGGTAGATTCGATGTTACACCCTCACGAACGGTTTGGTCCCAAGCGGGAATGGAAAATTGTCACGGAATTGTTGCGAGCGCGCCGGCGAGTTCTCGCATAGAGATACTGCGAGGTGTTCTGTCGTCGTTCTTAGGATGAGTCTTTCGTTCCGTTATTCGTTTGGAGCCATGGTTGTCGCCGTGGCGTTGACGTTCGGTGACATTTGCGCTCAGGGAACGGGGCAGGGGATGACGGCGGACGAGCTCTACGTCGAATCGGTCAATCAATACAACGCCGGGGAATACGCCAGGGCGATCGCGGGATTCGTTAAGTTCAGTGCTGACTACGGAGAGTCCGAGCAGGGGAAAGAGGCCGTGGCGTTGATCCGGTATCCGCTGGCGATGAGCTATCTGCATTTGCAGAAATTCAACGAGGCGATGCCAGCGATTCAGGCTGCGCTGGGGGCGACCCCGCCGCCGACGATGGAGCAGCGGGAGGACCTTCTTTTTTACCTCGGGGTTTGTCAGATGCAGGCCGACGAGGTGGGAGCGGCGCGAGAGACTTTCAGCACATACGTCGCAGATTTTCCGAAAGGCCGACAGGTGGACGAAGCGGTGCTGCTTGCCGGAACGACTTTGCTGCTCGAAGGAAAGAACGCTGAGGCAGCCGCCCATTTCGGACGCTTCAAGGACGCGCTGAGCGTGGTGAACCGTGGCCGCGCGTCGGTCCTCCAACTGTATGCTTTGCTGGAGGAGGGGGACTCCGACGGCGGACTGGAGTTGGTAGTCGAGGAATTCCCGCGAATGAACCAGATGCTGCAAATCGCGACGTTTCAGACGCTCGCTTTGCAGCTCGGCTCGCAATTTCTCGAGGGCGAGGAATACCGGAAGGCCATCCAGTGTCTGCAGCGGGTTTGGGATCAAGAGCGGCTGATCGGATACCAGGAGGATCGGCTGGAAGATTTGCGGGACGGCCTGGTCGCTGCGGAAGCGCACCCGACGAGTGATCCCTACCGGAAATTTCAGCTCAAGCAGATGATTTCGAAGGTCGAACGCGAACTCGCTAATTTTGGCAAGATCGAGGACTTCGACGCGGCGTTGCGACTGCGACTGGCGACCGCTTTTCAGGCGATGAAGCGGTATCGCGAGGCGGCTTTAATCATGGAGGAGATGCTCGAAGAGATGCCGCCGAGTCCGGTGGTCGAGTCGGCGACGACCAACCTGATCCAGAGTTGGTCGGTGATCGAGCGGTGGCCAAAGGCGGTGACAGCCGCGGAGACGTTCGAGGAGAAATTTCCGGACTCGGACAAGATGCCGATGGTGCTTTACCTGAAGGGGATTGCGCTGCAGCGGGAGAACCGCCAGGAGGATGCGATCGCGACGTTTGGCGTGATCCGGGAGGGGTATGCGGACTCGGAATTTGCGCCGCGGGCGATGTTCATGACCGGGTTCAGCCAGTTGCTAGGCGAGATGAACGCGGCGGGGGTCGAGACCTTCGAGGAGTTTGCGAAGACGCATCCCGATCACGAGTTGGCGGACCCGGCGGGGTATTGGCGTGGCATGGGCTATTCGCTCGACAAGAAATACCCGGAGACGCGGGAGGTGATGGACGAGTATCTCGCGCAGTATCCCGAGGGGCAATTCCGGGGGTTGGCGGTTTTCCGGAAGGCTTACGCGGCCCAGTCGATGCAGGAATACAAGACGAGCATCGCGGAGCTGCGGCAGTATCTGAACGAATATCCGGGTCATGAATCGAACTCGGAGGCGCTTCTGCTGCTGGGCGACGCTTACATGAGCGAAGGGAAAATGGATTACGGGATTGCCGCCTTCAAACGGATCCCGCCGGAGGAGACGCGCTTCTTCGAAGAGGGTTGGTTCAAAGTCGGGAAGGCTCTGCGTTTGCTCGAAGACGTCGACGGGATGCGGGAGCACTTCGTGGAGTTTACCCGTGATCATCCACGGAGTCCGCGGGTCGCGGAGGCAATCTATTGGGTTGGTTGGACGTATCGACAGCAGGAAGATCCGGAAAAAGCTCGCGAGGTTTACTGGTCGGCGATCGAAGAATTGGGCAATGATCCGTCGATCCGTTCGGTGGACGAATTGTTTCCCGCGCTGTCGAAGCTCTACCAGGGACCGGAAGAGGAAGCTCGACTTTACGCGCGGTTGCGGGACCTGAGGGAGGACGCCGACGCGAAGGATCAAGAGACACTGGGGATGCGGGCGTTGTGGGCACAGGCTCGCCTGATCCTCGCCACGGAACCCGCCAAAGCGCAGGAGACGATGCTCGAAGCGGCGGAGCGGGTGGACGTTTCTTCGACAAATCCGCTGCTGATGGCGGAATTCGCCAGTGCCTACGAAGCGGAAAACCGCGACGAGGACGAGGAACAGATGTGGCGTGACCTGATCAAATGGAACCCGCGAGCACCGCAGAAGGACCAGGCGTTTGCCGCGCTGGCGCGGATCGAGTTGGATCGGGGCAACGAGAAAGCGGCGCTCAGCTGGCTGACGCGTTTCGAGAACGAAATCTCGGGCTCGATCCGGCTCGGCGCGATGCTGATGCTGAAAGCGAAAGTTCTCACGGACCGCGCGCAACTCACGGAGGCGAGGCAGGCGCTGGAAAAATTGCTCGCGAATGACTATTCGAGCGGACCGGAGAAGGCGGAGGCGCTTTATCGGATCGGTGAGAGCTACATGACGCAGGAGAAGCCGGAGCTGGCGGTGCCGTATTTCCAACGGATTTACATCATGTATGGGCGTTGGACGGATTGGGTGGCGAAGGCTTACGTGCGAAGCGGCGAGGCCTTCGAGCGACTCGAGGACCGTGAGGCGGCCCGGAAGACCTACGACGAAATGGTGAAGCTCGACCGGCTCAAGGATGCGCCGGAGATGGACGCTGCGCGGGATCGCCTTGACGCGTTGGGAGGGCCGATCACGGAGTCATGAGGACGACTGGATTCGTCGCGGCGTTTATCGGCGTTCTCCTTGGCTGCGGCGTCGGGCTTCGGGCCGAAGACACGCTGTTCATGAACGACACGGGCGAGACGAAGCGGTCGGCGCGCGTGATCGGGGTCGACGACCAGTATTTCAAGATCGAGTCGCAACTCGGCGGCGGAGCGGTCGCGACGGTGAGCGTGCCGCGGGCCGAGGTCAGCAAGATCGAGTTCGCCCCGAACGAGGCGCGGGATCGAATGCTCGAGAATGCGACGCTGGCGGACATGGGCAAGGTGGCGCTCGAATGGGAACGGTGGAAAGGATTCGTCGGTGTGCCGAAGAGTCCGGCGGGAAAGATTCTCAACGTTTACACGGACCTGCTGCTGCAGACCGAAGAAGCCGTGCAAGCCAAGCGGGCGAGGGCGATTCTGGAGGAACTGTCGGACACCCTCTGGGACGAGGAACAGAAATTGCGGGCTCGTCAGAATCGACTCCGCGCCATGGTCGCGACGGGCGACGCGGCGGACGCGATCGAGGAAGCGAAGGAGCTGGCAAAGGTGTCCGAAGACCCGGCGGTCCTGATCGAAGCCAAATACATCCTCGCGGTGGCAGCGCACGAGACTCTGCTGAAATTGATCGAAAACAACCCTCGTTGGGAGGAAGACTTCATCGTCATCCCCGAACGCGCCCGGCTCGTGAACGAGTCGCTGGATCTCTATCTGTATCCCTATTTATTCTACGGATCGGAAGCCGATACGGCGGCCCGCGGGCTGTGGGGCGCGATCGAGATTTACGAATTTGTCGGCGACGACGAAAACGCGCTCGAGTCGGCGCGGGACATCGCGGCTTTGTATCCCGACACGAGCTACGCGCCACGGGCTGCGGAGATCGTCGCCCGGCTTCAGGCGCCAGAATCTGAGAGTGAGAACCCGAATGAATCCAATGATGAAAGTGAAACTAGACAAAAGAGCTGAGCGCCTGCGGGCCGGAATCATCGCGGCCGTGGCCGCGGTCGCATTGTTTGCGTTGCCCGCGGTGGCGGTCGCGCAAGACGCCGAGCCGGATCCGCTCACGGGCGAGGCCACGCCCGCGCAGGTCGAGGATAAGACGCTTCTCGACATGTTCACCCAGGGCGGATGGCTGATGTATCCACTGCTCCTATGTTCGATCGGCACGGCGGCAGTCGCCGTTTACTGCTTCATCCAGATCAACGGGAAGAAGATGATGCCCTCTCACCAAGTCGAGGCAGTCGGGAAGTTCATGGAGCAGCGCGACGCCGGCGGAGCCTATTCGCTGTGCCATTCGAACCCGAATGCATTTGCGAATACGATGTCGTCCGCGCTGCTGAAGGTGAATTTCGAGCGCGATCTCGCGAACAAGGTGTCGATGGAGCAGTCGGCGGCCGAGACGCTGGCCAACGAGGAAACCAAGCTCATGCTTTGGGTGAATTACCTGAACGTCTTCGCGACCATCGGGCCGATGCTCGGGTTGCTGGGAACGGTGACCGGCATGATCGAGGCCTTCGATTCGTTGGCGGCTGGGAAGTCGGAGCCGGCGGATTTAGCGGGCGGTATTGGTGTGGCCATGTTGACCACGGCCGCGGGATTGCTCGTCGGTATCCCGGCGATGTTCTTCTATTTTTATTTCCGGAACTCGCTGGCGATCATCATCGCGAACATCCAGAAGCGGGTGACGTTCATGATCGATCTGTTGTCGGGTGAACTGAAGCTCGAAGGTGCGGCGACGGATTACGAACAAGCTGCGCCGACGGGCGAAGGAGCTCCGGAGACCGTTTAAAGATGAAGCTCGTCAAAAAGGCGGAAGACGAAGTGGGCTTCCAGCTCGCTCCGATGATCGACATGACCTTTCTGCTGCTCGTTTTCTTCATGGTGACCACGAAGATTTCGAAGGAGCAAATCAAGGTCGAGATCAAGCTGCCGACGGCGAGCAACGGCGTGATTCCCTCTGATCTCAGTAATCGCGATATCATCAGCATCGACGGAGACGGCCAGTATTTCATCGGTCAGGCACCCGCCACAAAGGAAGAGCTGAGCGCCCATCTGACGCAACGCTTCGAGGTGACGCCACCGCTGCGACTTTACGTTCGTGCAGACCAGAAGACGCCGGGCAAGCAAGTGAAAGAGCTCATGAAGATCGCGTCGGAAGCGGGTGCGGTGAACGTGATCTTTGGTAGCTACCAGAAGTAATGCAACTCCGTCGCCGCGATACCCAGACCGTCGAAATGCAGATGGGCCCCATGATCGACATGGTGTTCCTCCTGCTGGTTTTCTTCATGGTCACCGCGAAGCCAATCAAGCAGGAGAGCGACATCAACATCGGGCTTCCGGGCACCGTGTCGCAGGAAGAAAGCGTCGACATCCCGGACGAGGCCCGGATCACGATCGAGTCCACGGGTCAGGTCATCTTGAACGAACAGCCGATGGATACTCCAACGAGCACTCAGATGCCGGAGTTGCTCACGACTTTACTCCGCTTCCGGGAATCATCGGAGGCGAACAAGAGCGAGGCCCTCGTGACGATTGCACCGAACGACGAATCCGACCATCAACGGATCGTCGACGTCTTGAATACCTGCGCGAAGGCCCAGATCACCGGCGTGACCTTCGCCGACGACGACGCTGGGGAAGGGGAGGTGTTCTAGAATGGCTCTGGAAACCTTGATGGAGGACGCCGAGCAGAAGCGGCGTCTGAGAAAACTTCTCATCACAATTCTGATCGGAGTCGTTCTGCTGCACGTCGGCTTCGGTGTCGTCGCGGGCGTCCTGGTTGTCGCGCGCTATCTGATGCCGCCACCCGCGACGTTCGAGGTCCAACGGGACATCAAGATTCCCGCCAAGGAGCGGGAGCATCGGATGAACATGGACGCGTTCGACGCAATGACGCCGAAGCCGAGCTTCAACGACAAGATGCAAAGCATCCAACCAACGGACTTCGCGCTGCCGGATCTTCCGAAGATTCCGATGGATCAGATGCTGCCGCTGGACCCGAGCGAGATTGTATCCGATCAAGTCTCCAGCATGGTCGGAACTGCTGGCCTGGGGGGCGGGGGCGGTCAGGGTGGTGGGGGCCTCGGCGGAGAGGGCTCCGGCGTGAGCTTCATGGGCATCCAGACCACGGCCAAGCGGGTGCTTTTGCTCTACGATATCTCGACGACGGTGACGAGATCCGTGAAGGAAGCCGGGCTCTCGATGGAGGAGGTGCGCGAAGAAACGAAAGAGGTTCTCGATGGATTGGGGATCAGCACCCGCTTTGGGTTGGGACAATTTGCTCGGAACTACGCGTTTTTTCAGCCGGAGCTTCTACCCGCGACGGACGCGAATCGGGATGCGGCGAGAGAGTGGCTGGATCGCTGGTTCGTGACGGAAGGCTCGATGCCGTCGGGGACGCCGAATACGCGAACGGGAAGTCCGGGGTTCATTGAGTTGATGAAAGAAGCGTTTGCGATGAAACCAGACGTCATCTTCGTGATTTCGGACGGGGGGTTCTACGCGGGATCGGACGGGGGAAGCGGATACGGTGGGGGGAAAATTCCCTATGACGACATCGAGGACGCTTTCAAGGAATATCAGGAGACTGTCTCTGAGCCGGTGCAAATCAACTTCATCGGCGTCGGGATGGACGGACGGGATCGCAGTGACATGCGGCGGATTATCTCACGGAACGGTGGAAAGTTTCGTGAAATGCGATGACGAGAGTTTTTTGACGTTCTCGTTCGGCGCGCAATTTGCTACTCATCTCGCTCATGAGTGAACACGAGCCGCCGACGCCCCCGCCTTCCATGCCGCCGACTCCTCCCGGGGATCACACGCCGCGAAAGGCTGGCTGGAAATCGTTCTTCGAGTCGCCCGCGATCCCTTATCCACCCTCGACTCCGGAAGAAAGAAATTGGGCGACCGGCCTCCACGCCAGTGGGTTCGCCGGATTCATCATTCCGTTCGGCAACATCCTCGCTCCGCTCGTCATTTGGATGATCAAGCGGCCGGAAAGTGCCTACCTCGATGCGGTGGGCAAAGAGGTGGTGAATTTTCACATTTGTTTTCTCATCTACGCGCTGGTCACCAGTGCGATTGCTGGCGTGCTGTTCTGCTTGGTCATCCCGATCATTCTTCCGGTCGCCGTGTTGATCGGTGGCATCGTTTACATGGTGATGGCCGTGATGAAGACGACGGAAGGCGGGGACTACCGCTATCCGGCGACGATCCGGTTCATCAAGTAGTCGAGCGAGCTAGTCTGCTTTCCAAACGCTTGCTTTCCGCACTGGCTGGAGTAGCTTTGCGCTCATTGGGGGCGCATTGGTTTCGACTGATCGTTGGATGCCAAGTCCGCATGCCGAGGATGATTCGTTGGCCTCGTAAAAAATCGGATCAAAACAAAATAAACGCAGATTACGAAGATCTCGCTCTCGCAGCCTAAAGCGCTGTGACGTGTTCACCCTGACGCCTGCTGGGGGTGGATACGATGGCAGCAGGCTGGCCGGAAGTGGGGGCGACCGCTCCTTCTGGTAAGATCGATTTCGTGGACGCTGGAGATCGCGTGGTGTGTTGGCCCACAGCGCGGTCTCGAGATTGAGGACCAACTAAGCATGTAGAAGATTTCGCAGAATGCGATGAGGACAGGGGTTCGAGTCCCCTCGCCTCCACCAATTTCTTGGAGGTCCGGCCCGATGGGGCCTGATCGCCAGACAAGTCGGGTCACGGTGCGGACGGGGGAGGACCGCGACTTTGGCTTGCGCAGACGGTAGATCACGGAGGGTGCCGCGGCCCGTTGGTCCTTCAACGGCAGGAGGTCGTCCACGCGGCCAAGGAGAAAGATGTATTCATCAAAATCGAAACCGGAGGCAGTGAAGAATCGGCGATAGTCTTTGCTGGTCCAAAACCCATCGAAGACCGTGACGCCGTCAGGGAGCGGTGCGGCGCAAATTTTCTGTCTGGATTCCAACGGTAGTTGGTTCTCGCGATAATCGACGTAGCAGGACAATGGGCGTCCGCTGTAGAACGCTGCGGGGAGAGGACGATGCCGAGCGGGGGAGTTCGACCAAACTGGCGGGTGACTCGGCTTTCCCTTGCGGGGAGGACGAGAGCAGGCAGAGTGTCGCGATGATTTCAGAGGAACAGGTAATCGAGGCCCTGCGTGGCGTGAAATATCCGGGATTCAGCCGGGACATCGTTTCGTTCGGGATCGTGAAGGGGGTGCGGATCGAGGGGAGTCAGGTCGACGTGCAAATGACGCTGGCGACGAACGATTCCGCAATACCCGCGCAGATTCGCGATGATTCGCAGGCTGCGATCGAGGCCATCTCGGAAGTGTCGGAAGCCCGGGTGAAGATCGACATCCAAGCTCCGCCGAACGTCGCCGCCAACGAAGGCGCCCAGAAGCTCGATGGCGTGAAACACGTGATCGCGGTGGCAAGCGGCAAGGGCGGGGTCGGCAAATCGACGGTCGCCGCGAACTTGGCGGTCAGCCTGCAGCGGGCCGGGGCCAAAGTCGGTTTGTGTGATTGCGATCTTTACGGTCCCAGCATCGCGCTGATGTTCGGCGCAGATGAACGTCCGACGGCGGACGCTCAGGATCGAATCATCCCGGTGAGAGCGCTGGGAATGCCAATCATGTCGATGGGCCTCCTGCTGGAAGCAGACAGTCCAGCGGTGCTCCGCGGGCCGATGGTCACCCGCTACACCCAGCAGTTTCTGCGTCAGACGGCGTGGGGGGAATTGGACTATCTCATCCTTGATCTCCCGCCGGGCACGGGAGACATCCAACTGACGATCGTGCAAACGGTGGCGTTGGCCGGCGCGGTGGTCGTCACCACACCGCAGGAAGTGGCTCTCATCGACGCGCGGAAGGCGGTCACGATGTTTTCCAAGACCAACGTGCCCGTGCTCGGGATCATCGAAAACATGAGCTATTTCGAATGTCCGAGCGACGGAAAGCGATACGAGATCTTTGGCAAGGGTGGGGGCGAGAAGGAGGCGGCGCGCTTGGGTGTGCCGCTACTCGGGCAAATTCCGATCGACATTCCCGTGCGCGAAGGAGGCGATGAAGGTCGCCCGGTCGCGGAATTTTTTCCTCGAAGTGCATCCGGCATGGCATTTGCGGACGTAGCTCGTCAAATTCAATGCGTTCTCGAATAATTTGCCGTTGCGGACCGTTACTTCATCTGGTCACACACTTCGAACATCGTTGACTTGTTTCGACAAATTCTGACAAATCCGTTCATTCCATGAGTTCTCCCAAGCCAGAGGTCGTCTTCGACCTGGTGAAAAATTCATCGCTCTACCGTGAATACCTCGCGGAGAGAGAAGAAATTCTGCGGCATAAGTGGATTGAGAGCGAAAAGGCTGGGCGTGATATCGGATTCGAGCGCGCGCTGCTGGATTGGATCATCAAATTCCGCTCGGAGTGGCGATTGCGCCGAGCGCGGGCCACGGGGAATGATTCCGGCGGAAGTAGCTCGAAGAACAGCGAAGCGGGAGTGAAGGTTTGACGCGATAAGACCTTTTTTTCCTTTTTTAATGCGGTCCAGCGAGGCCGCGAAGGAGGTGCGATGAATCTGGATCAAGTCATGGACGGGGAGGCGGTCGCTCGAGCGATCCGCCGGATCGCGCACGAGATCGCCGAGAGCGGCGACGACGAGGTTGGTCGTCTGGTTCTGGCTGGCATCCCAACGCGCGGAGTCGAAGTGGCCCGCCGAATCATTGCTCATCTGGAAGAAATCGCGGGCGTGGCTCCGGACCTTGGAACGGTGGACGTCTCGATGCACCGAGATGATCTGGCGATGCGCGCGCGGATGACCGCCGTCGAGCCGACCACTTTGCCGCTGGATCTCGACGGAAGAACGCTCATTCTGGTGGATGACGTCCTGTTCACCGGGCGAAGCGTGCGAGCAGCGATGGACGCGATCGCTTCTTTCGGAAGACCGGCGCGGATCCGAATGGCAACCTTGGTCGACCGGGGGCACCGGGAGCTGCCAATCCGGGCGGATTACGTTGGTAAAAACGTGGCGACGGACATGAGCGAGAAGATCCGGGTTCGATTCGAATCACTGGACGGAGAGCCGGATGGCGTGAGCGTGGTGCGGACATGACGGAGCCGACTTGGAATCGCAAGGATCTCGTATCGCTCGACGCTTTGTCGGCGGATGAGATCCGCCTCGTGCTCGACACGGCTCAAGCGTTCAAGGGCGTGGGTGAGCGCAACCTCAAGAAGGTGCCTGCGCTGCGCGGTAAAACGCTGGTGAATTTGTTCGTGGAACCGAGCACTCGGACCCGGATCTCGTTTGAGCTGGCAGCGATGCGCGTGAGCGCAGACGTCATCAACGTGAGTGCGGTCGGCTCGAGTCTCAAAAAAGGTGAGTCGCTCAAAGACACGGCGCTCATTCTGGAAGCGCTCCACGCCGACATGATCGTCATCCGCCACCAATCGGCGGGTGCGGCGCAATTTTTGGCCGAGCGGCTCCAAGCGGGGATCATCAACGCCGGTGACGGGGCACACGAACATCCGACCCAGGGACTCCTCGACACGTTCACCATGCGGGAGAAGCTTGGCGATTTGGCCGGGAAAAAAGTTGCCATCGTCGGCGACATTGCCTTCAGCCGCGTGGCGAGATCGAACGTGCAGGCGCTGACGAAATTGGGAGCTGAAGTGACGTTGGTTGGCCCGCGCACTTTGGTCCCGCCCGCTTTCGAGCGGCTTGGCGTCAGCGTGACGCACCGCATCGACGACGTCTTGGAGTCGACGGACGTCATCAATTTGTTGCGCATCCAGCACGAGCGTCAGCGGAAAGAATATTTTCCAAGTCTGAGCGAATACACGGCGTTTTTTGGCCTAACGAAAGCTCGGGCCGCGCGTCTGAAGCCGGATTGCCTCGTGATGCACCCAGGCCCAATCAACCGAGGAGTCGAGATCGACAGCGGCGTGGCCGACGGCCCGCACAGCGTAATCTTGGAACAAGTGACCAACGGACTCGCGGTGCGAATGGCCGTTCTTTACCTGTGCGGTGGCGGAGCGGGGGTCGGAATTTGAAAAACGTAATCATCGAAAACGGCCGGATCATCGACCCGGCAAGCGGGCGAGATGAGGTCGCGGATCTCTACCTGTCGGAAGGGAAGTTTGTCGAAACCCGGCCTGCGGGTGAGGCCGAAATCATCGACGCCAGGGGGTTGATCGTCGCGCCGGGACTGATCGATCTCCACGTCCACCTCCGAGAGCCGGGTCAGGCGCACAAGGAGACCATTGCCAGTGGCACGGCGGCGGCCGCGGCGGGCGGCTTCACGACGGTCGTCTGCATGCCAAACACGAATCCGGTCGCCGACAGCCCGAGCGTGATCAGCTGGATTCGTGAGCGGGCGGCGGACGTGGCGGTCGTGAACGTTTTCTGCACCGGTGCGATCACGCGCGGTTTGAAGGGCGAGGAGCTGGCGCCGATCGGATCGATGGCGGCGGCGGGGATCGTGGCAATCACGGATGACGGACATTGCGTTCAGAGTCACGAGGTCATGCGGCGGGCGCTGGAATACGCGCGGATGTTCGACCTGCCACTGCTCGATCACTGCCAGGATTATTCGTTGGTGAGTGATGGCGTGATGCACGAGGGCGACTGGAGCGTGCGGCTGGGGCTGCCCGGCTGGCCGCGGATCGGCGAGGAGCTGATCGTCGCGCGAAACATCATGCTTTCGGAGTTCTGCGATTCGCCGATCCACTGTCAGCACATCACGTCGGGCGGAAGTATGCGGCTGCTGCGGGAAGCGCGCTCCCGCGGAGTGAAGATTTCCGCGGAGGTTTGCCCGCATCACATCGTGCTGATCGACGGCGAACTCGCCGGGTACGACTCGAACTTCAAGATGAACCCGCCGCTTCGGACGGAGGCCGACATCGAGCTCCTGATCGGCGGCGTGGCCGACGGGACAATCTCCATTCTTTCCAGTGACCACGCTCCGCACGCCGAATACGAAAAGGAGGTCGAGCTGGACCAGGCGCCGTTCGGGATTCTTGGTCTTGAAACCGAGTTCGGGTTGTTCTGCGATACGCTCGTGCATCGGCGGAAGGCGATCGATCTGCCGCGGCTTATCGCGTTGTTGACCATCGAGCCCGCCAAACTCCTCCGGTTGGACCGCGGGACGTTGGCCCTTGGAGCTCCTGGCGACGTGACGTTGATCGACCCTGATTTGGAATGGACGGTGGATAAGCACGAATCGCAGTCGCTGTCGCGAAACACGCCATTTCACGGACGTGAGATCAAGGGGCGAGCGGTGAGGACGATCGTCGGCGGGAAAACCGTCTGGGAACTGGGTTGAATCGATCCGGAGGTCGAGCGTGAGTTGTTTTGAATTAGAGGCTACCGATGGCGGAGCGCGGGCCGGTCGACTCGCAACCCGGCACGGGGAGGTGGAAACCCCGGTGTTTATGCCGGTCGGCACGCAGGCCACGGTGAAGGCGATGACCCCGGACGAATTGCGCACCGTGGGTGCTCAGATCATCCTCGGGAATACTTACCATCTCCACGTCCGACCGGGGCAGGAGTTGATTCGTGATCTCGGCGGCCTCCACAAATTTATGAGCTGGTCCGGCCCGATCCTCACCGACAGCGGCGGGTTTCAGGTCTTCTCTCTAGCCAAATTGGCGAAGGTGACGGAAGAGGGGGTGCGGTTTCAGAATCATCTGGACGGAACGCCGACCTTCATCGGTCCGGAGACTTCGATGGAAATCCAGCGGGACCTGGGCTCGGACATCGTCATGGCGTTTGACGAATGTCCGCCGCACCCCTGCACTCACGAGGCGGCGGCGGAGAGCCTCGAACTCACGTTACGTTGGGCGAGGCGCTGTCGAGCCTGGTGGGACGGTCAGCCGCCGGACGGGCGGCCGCTGGTATTTGGCATCGTTCAAGGCTCGAGCCACGCCGACCTGCGGGAACGCTCGGCGAAGGAACTCATCGAGATCGGCTTCGACGGGTATGCCGTCGGCGGCGTGAGCGTTGGGGAGTCGGAGCCTGAGATGTTCGCAGCCGTCGAGAGCGCGGTGCCCCATCTGCCGATTGATCGACCCCGTTACGCGATGGGACTCGGAACTCCGGCCCAATTCATCGAGATGGTTGCGCGCGGGATCGACATGATGGATTGCGTGCTGCCTACGCGGTTAGCGAGAAACGGCACCGCGTTCACCGCCGACGGAACGCTGAGCCTGAAGAACGCGCCGTTCGCTCGCGACGAACGGCCGATCGAACCTGGGTGTGAATGCTACGCCTGTCAGTCATTCTCCAGGGCCTACGTCCGGCACCTCGTCAAGGCCGACGAAATTCTCGGACTGCGCCTCGTGACAATCCACAATTTACATTTCTACACGGGCTTGGGTCGGCGCTCGCGGGCGGCGATTCTCGCCGGGGAATTTGACGCATTTCGAAAGGAAACCGTTGGCAGACTGCGGAAGGCGGCGGGACGTCCAGCCAGTTGAGGCGCGTTACGGATCTCCTTCTGCTCGGTCCGACGGGGCGACGCGCAGCGGGGTCCGTCGATTTTTGTTTGGCTGAGGGTCGGTCAGCGGTGTTAGCGTCCGCCGCCATGAGTGACGTAGTCGGTGCCGTTCAGGGTGAGGGCGGGGAGGTCTTTACGAGGGAGGCATTGCGCTGGATACCGAAGATTCTCACTCTGCAAGACCGCAATCGGCACAGTCCCACCTACGGTTGCTTCGACCGGAATTACTGGCAATACAAGATCATTGATTTTCCGAGCGGAATGTCCCAGGAGTTCGTTCTCCCCCTCGCTCTCGCGTGGGCTGCCGACGTGGAAGGCAATTTTTTCTTCCGACGGGACGCGCTGCGCGAATGGGCTGAGGCGGGGATGCTCTACGCGGCAAGAAGCGCGCATCCGGATGGCTCGTGCGACGATTACTTTCCGTTCGAGAAGGCCGGTGGCGCGGCGGCGTTCTCCCTGCTCGCGTGCGCGGAAGCGTATTCCATCCTCGGACTCGATAATCCGGATTTGCTCCGCTTTTTCGAACTTCGAGGCGACTGGTTAGCCCACCACCATGAGAGTGGGCAGCTGACCAATCACCAGGCGCTGATCGTTCTCGGCCTGATGCGGGTGGGGGACTTGATCGGTTCGGACAAATGGCGTGGCGCAATCGATCAACGCCTCGGTCGCGTCCTCGAATGGCAGAATGAAGAAGGGTGGTTCCAGGAATACGAAGGATGTGATCCCGGCTACCACACTCTCACGATCTCACTTCTCGCGCAGATCCACGAAGTCGATCCGACACCCGCCTTGAGAGACGCGTTGAAACGCGCCGTGCGTTTGGCCGCCGAGTTCATCCACCCAGACGGTTCCTTCGCCGGAGAATACGGGAGTCGCAATACTTACAATTTTTTCCCGCACGGATTTGAAGTCTTCGGTCGTCACTTTCCCGAAGCACTGGCGGTGAATGACCAATTCCTCGCTGGGCTCGGGGCCGGATTGGGACCCTGTTACGCGGACGACCACATCGTTGGTCACCATACCTGGAACTACTTGCTGGCCGGGCGGGATTTCGTTCGCGACCGACCGGTTAGTCCGGAGCGGCCAGTCGGTCGCACCCACTTGAAGAACGCGGGAATCCTCATCGATCGTCGCGGCGCCAGTGAACTTTACGTGGCTCTGAACAAGGGAGGTGTCTTCAAGTTCTTTCGCGATGGGGAATTGCTGGCGTCCGACACGCAGGTTTCACTGACTGTTAGCGACGGGAAGGAACGGAACGCCGTTGCTCATCTCGTTAGCGAAGCTCCGTGCGACCTTACGGTTGATAAGATTACCATCAGCGGCACGATGGGTTGGGCGAAGCAAAAGGACATGACCCCTTTCCGTCTGATCGCGCTCCGAATCTTAATGCTGGGGGGAGGACGTCTATTTCCCGATCTCGTCCGGAAGCTTCTCCAGAAAGTCCTGATCACCGGCAAGTCGGAGGCACCGTTCCGATTCGAACGGACTCTTCACTGGGATCGAGATGGGACGGGTCGAGACCTTCTGCGAGTTTCCGACCGTGTCACCGGAGAGCGGTGGGAAAATGTTGGCAAAGCCGGGATTGGTTGCGACCAAACGTCAATCTACGTCGTCATGAGCCGGACGTTTCAAGCCGGACAGCTCCTCCCTTGGATCGATCTGACGGACCGGCTTGAGGAACTTGGACCCGGTGATACGCTGACGTATGAGCGCGACATTTGACCGGTATCGCCGCGAACATCCCGCGGTCGTCGACGCTTGTGTTTGGGCGATCTCTGCAATTGTTATTGGATTGGTGTTGCGCGTCTTACTGACCGTTCTTCAGCCTTATGCGTATTATGGTTCCGACTCGGATTCCTACTTCAGTTTCACGTTTCGACTCCTGACGGAGGGGGTGGCTTCGATCCCGGAAAAGCGCCGCTACGTTTATCCACTGCTGGTTCTCCCGAGCGGTCTATTACCGGGCTCCGCACTCCGTTGGCTGCCCGTCTTTCAACACGGTTTCGGCCTTTTAACGCTCATTCCGCTGGCTTACGTTGTCCGCAAGGTCTTCGTAAAGTGGCATTGGTGGGTGGTCCCGGTGACCGTCGCTTACGCAGCGACCCCGATTGTGATCTGGTATGAGCACGAACTTCTTGGAGAGGCTTTCTTCTTCGCGTCGTTCATCTGGGCCTTCGCGGCCTGGGTTGCCTGGTGCTATCGAATCGAGAGTGCTCGACGATGGGAATGGGTTTGGTGGTCGTTCTTTGTCGCTTTCGGATTGTGTGCTTTGACCAAGCCCGCCGGACGATTCTTCTGGCCCGGCTTGATCATTGGTCTGATCTCAGTCAAGGCGTGGCGAATGCTGCGTTGGTGGCATTGGGCGGCGCTCGTGGGGTTGCTAGTGATGTCCTGGACGTTGGGGAAGGGGAGTCAGGCCTCAAGACTCCTCTACACCTCGGCTCTGCCGTTGACGCGTTTAGATACGTCGTCGCACGCTGAGCTCAAGGCGGAAATTGAGCCGTTAGTCAAAGCCGCACGGAAGAATCTCGATCGGTATTACCTGAATGACGATGCGGCCAAAGATTTCCTTCGCGGTGGCTACCGCTCTGCGGAATATCCTGCCTGGAGAAAACTGCGTCAGGCGCCGGGCGATCCCGAATACGACGTCATGCGAGATCTCGCCTTGGAGGGGATCTTCTCAGCGCCACATTTGTTCATTTACATCGCGCTACAGCGAACCGTCGGTTCGATGAACTGGGCGGTCTTCAAAAAGGAACGATTCGAACCTGAATATTACCCGCGAAAGTTCGAGAATCGCTACGAAGACCTCATCGAAGAGCCCAAGCAGGCGCGAATCCTTCTGGGACTCCCGGAAGGCGAACCGTTGCCGAGCTACGAGGAGATTCGCTCAAAACTTCTGTCCGGCCAGAACGAAACGTTGCAATCGTGGCAAACAGCGTGGGTGAACGGAGCAATCTCGATCGGAAAGTTCGTCGAAAATCCGACGCAAGACGGTATCCGACGCACTCTGGGGCAGATGACGCCGACTTGGCAGGGCTGGATCTTGATCGCGGGCGTCATCTGTTCGCTGGCCGCAAAGCGTTTTCGCACCACGCTGGGCGTTTGGGTTCTCATCGCTGGCGGACATGCCGTCGGCGTGCATCTCGTGGGAAGCTGCAACCCCCGATTCTTTGCGCTGACGTGGCCGATCGTTTTCGTCGTGATGGCGGCACCGCTTGACTGGATAGCGGGACGCTGGGCAGGACCGCGTTCGAAATCATGAAACGCCTGATTTCCATCGGTGTCAGCCTGGGAATTCTCGTGGCGCTTTATTGGCGGATCGACTTGGCGAAAGTGATACCAATCTTCACGAATGCCTCGGCGTTCTGGATGGTCGCCAGCCTCGGGATGGTGATTCCGCTGACTTTGCTAACGGCCGGACGCCTCTGCCAACTGATGCCGCACGAGCACCCGTTACGGTTTCTCGAATCGGCGCGCCTCATCTTACTTGCCAGTGTCCTAAACCTTGTCCTGCCATCGAAGATGGGCGACATGGCAAAGGCAGTTTTCATGGCGGATCGCGGTCACGTGAAGGGCTCACTGGCGTTTGCCTTGGTGATCTTCGAGAAGGCGTGCGACATGCTGTCGCTACTCGTCTGGTGTGCCGTTGGATTGCTGATGTATCCACGGAAGGACGCGTTTTTCTGGGTGATGACGGCTGCCATCATTGCCGGATTCATCGCTCTCGCGCTGTTGCTGGGTTCAACGGTCTTCGCCAGGTTTGTCTTCGGAATGGCAGAGCGGTATGCCCCCGGGAAGATCGCCGGTAAGTTCGGAACACTTCACGAGTCGTGGGTTCAAATGCATACTTATTTTTGGCGCGATAAATGGCAGCTGACAAAGATTGCAGCAAATTCGCTGTTCATTTGGTTCCTGCACCTCGTCCAGATTTGGATGTTCACTTTGGCACTCAAAGAAAGCGTGCCGTTTCTTGCCAATCTGGCCCTTTCGCCACTTGCGATTCTTGCTGGTCTGCTTCCGTTGACTTTCGCTGGAATTGGAACGCGGGACGCGGCATTGGTCTTCCTCTATGAGCCCTACATGTCCGCAGCCGCAGGTGCCGCCCTCGGCGTTCTTTGCACGCTCCGATACGTCTTGCCGGCACTGCTCGGTTTGCCATTGATAGGTCGAGCGGTATCGGAACTCGGCGGTCTCAAGCGCCTGAGAAATGCGAAGCCCGCGGTATCCGCTGCTCGCGACAGCAAGTAGGGGCGACAGCCGACGCAGGCTCCGGCTGATCAACCGCCGTCGTCCTGTGAGCGAGCTTCCAACGGTTCCCGACGTTGTCTGCGGTGAAAGGTCTGAGCGACCATGAGCGAGGCAAACCAAGGGGAGATGTGAATAAATTCCCCTTGGTCCAAGATAGTTCCGGTGCTCCCGGAATAGTTCCAAAGTTGTTCACATTCCACCAAACCCCTCAGCTCAAACCAATAACCCATAACATCGTCTAATATATGTCATGTATACTAGAACCTACCAACAGCGAGTGAGCGCGATACCAGGCGTCACCTGCGTCCGTGATTCAGGAGCAAACCCTCGAGGCCCGATGAGAGCCTCTTTTGCGCCTCCTTGCAGTCGTGGACCATGGTGGCAAACGGAATCCACCGACGAGGTCGGAGTCCCAAAAAGGCAAGTAATCCAACGGTGCCCCGGATCGGTTTCTGCGCTGCAGCGGTTAAGATCTCGGGTGGAGCAGCGAGATCCACGTCAGCCACGTCGCTGATAACTCGCAAGATTCGATGCGGGACGTTCGCCGCCCGACACTCCGAAATGAGCGTCTCGGTCTCCATGTCGACAACGTCGCCGCCGGTCAAGCGGCGGAACTCTTCCTTTTCCCGAGCCGTGACCAGAACCTGATCGCTTTGGGCGAACCGAACGTTCTGAACCGATAAATCGAGTGGCAAGGTAGCGGAAGATGATGACTTGCAGGTTATCAGATCACCAACGGCAAGCTGGGGGCTGAGTGCCCCGGCAAACCCTGCAATAACGACGTGCGAGTAACGTTTTTTGGCGAATGCACCACGGATCGCTCGCTCTGCCGAGTCCGCGCCGACGCCAGTGTGAAGACATTCAACCTTGGTCGAGGACGAAGTCTTAGTGAGCGTTTCTCGAAACTTAGCACTTTCAAACGGGACGGCGAACGTAACGAGAATCATGCCCTATTCCTCCTCAACGATCTCAACTTCAATCATCGAAGTCCCCTCCTCCCTTGGGACTGTCTCATCTGAGTTAGCAGCAACGGTCCGCAGGAAACGTGAAATTGCCGACGGAGGCATTGTCACGAGCCAAGTCCGCGCTTCTTTCTCGTTTGTCGATGAAGCGGCTGGGATGGCGACGCCCTCGTGCTCTCTGACCGTCGCCAAAAGCCGAGCAACGGCTTGCTCGATCGTCTCATTCTTGTTTCGCCTCAAAGAGACTCTTGGGCGACTGTCTAGAATTGCAAACTGATCGCTTGCGAGCCTCTCGTTAGCCATTACTTGCAATGTTTGCGCCAGAGGAGCGGTTGCAGACGTTGGATTGGGTTTGATTCGCTCATGTGCAGGAGCGCCCCGAAGATAGAGGCCGATTGCAGCTAGCGGGACCACGAGCGCGAGGAGCGCGACCGCCAGCATGATGCCAACCTGCGGTGTGAACCGAAATGGGGGTTTATCCGACATGTCTGAGTATCCGAGCTCGCCAAATATTTGCCGCGCCGTCGGGCTTAACTATCGTAAGTTCGCCGACCGGCCAAGGCCCGTTGGAGCGTCAACTGGTCGGCTTGCTCGAGACCCCCGCCGGCGGGAAGTCCCTGCGCAATCCTAGTGATTGGAATCCCTGTGGATCGTAAGATGTTGACCAAATAATTGGCGGTTGCCTCCCCTTCGACGTCAGAACTCAAAGCTAAGATAATCTCGGTCGGCGCTTCGTCTTTTAACCGGGAAAGTAGATTATTGATCCGAAGTTCCTCTGGGCCAACGTTATCTAGGGGCGAAAGCCTCCCTCCCAACGCGTGATAGCTTCCACGATATGCAGCGGTGCGCTCGATCGGAAGGATGTCGGTCGGGGCCTCGACAACGCAGATTTCCCGACCGGTTCTCGCCGGATCCAAGCAGATTTGACACGCTGATCCCGTTGAGA
The DNA here is from genome assembly GCA_963749035.1 of uncultured Verrucomicrobiae bacterium. Lineage (GTDB taxonomy): Bacteria > Verrucomicrobiota > Verrucomicrobiia > Chthoniobacterales > JAATET01 > CAVVKW01. Next base: position 781,599 of record CAVVKW010000004.1, on the reverse strand, counting down.
AGAACCCGCACCGTTCACACGTTCGGACGTTTTCAACCGCCCCGATCAAAGCGGAAGAGAGCTCTTTCGCCTGAGAATCTTTCGATGTCGTCAACCATAGCGCAATTCGCTCCGCGCTGCGCGGCCCGACTGAGGGGAGGCACCGAAGTTGTTTAGCGAGATTGCGAAATGGTTCCGGATAGTCGACCGATTTCACTGGAGCGAACTAGGAGATCTCAGCTAAAGATTGCACGGACGGCGAATTGGTAAATTGGCCCCGTCGCGCTCGCTCAGCCCGCAGGATGAAGTTGTCTAACGCCGGATCTGGGAGACCGCGCGTTCGGGCTTTCTCGAATTCCGCCAACGCCCCGTCCCAATTCTTCTCGCGGAAGTAAATCGCTCCACGCCAGAATAAATCGCGGTTTTTTACGCTTTCCGGAGATAAAGCTCCCTTCACGGCGAGAAGTTCGTAAAGTTCAACTCGCTCGTGGTTTTCCCTTTTGATCAGGTCGATTGGTCGTGCTTCGAATCCATCACGAGCTTCGGCAAGTGTTTCGGGTCCCATGAGGATTCGGCATCCGTAATTGGCGCAGGCTGCGCAAAGACGTCGGGCAAACTCGACCGTCGGACCCGCGACGCTGAAAGCTCCGAGGCGACGGCCACCGTAGGCGCCGGCAATCATTGGGCCCGAATTGATCCCAACGCGGAAATCGAGGCGTTGGTGCCAACGGCTGTCGCAGTCGCGATTTAGCCCGTCGATCCGATTGCTAAGTTCGAGAGCAGCTCGGCACGCCAGTTTTGCATGGTCTTCTCGGGCAAGCGGGGCACCGAAGACGACCCGAAGACTCTCACCGTTACATTCGTCGAGATACCCACCCGCTTCGACCAGGTAGTCAGCGGCCGTTTTCAGGTAGAGATTCGTCAGCGCGACGTAGTCAGATGGCTCGAGCGTTTCCGTCAGCTCAACGTGGTTGTGGACTTCGCAGACGACGACGGTCGCGTCCTGGTCGGTTCCGGCGAAACTTAGCGGAACGTCCGAATCGACGAGGCGATGGAAGTCTTTGGTCGAAAGTCTTTCGCCGAAGAGACGACGAAGGACTTTCTTACGAGCGCCCGATTCGCTTCCGCCGTAGAACGCTGCCGCGATGAAACTGACGATGATCGCCAGGATGGCCTGATAAGGTGAGAGGAAGGTTCCGTAGAGCGCAAGAACGACGGTCCCGGAAAGGAGCAGAAAGATCGTTGCTCCAGCAATCAACGTTTTGGCGACCGGACGGGTGACGTCGATGGTGGTCCACGCAACGGCAAAGGCCAGGGCGGCAGCAAGACCGTAGGCCCAGCCGCGGTGCGCGAGCGTCAGACTACCCGTGGGAGACATGCGGGTGAGCAAATCGGCGGTGGCAACCTCGAGGGTGCGGATCCAGCCGGCTGCGTCCAGCAGGAGAACGGCTCCAATCGAAAGGACGCCGATGATGATGGTGGCTTTCAGAAATCTCATTCGGGAGCCGGAGAGACTGCCTCGGGCTGACGAACATTGCGATAGGATTCCACCACCCATTCGCTCAAAATGCCATCGGGGTCTTCCACCGCTCTCTCGGGCACGATGAACTCTTCCCGGCCACTGTTCTTGCGAATGAGCTGGAGGCCGAACTGGTAGTCTTTGAAGAGCGTTTCGCAAAGCTCCCGAACCGGAACGCCTTCCCGAAGGCTGCGGGCAACGAGACTCTGCGTCGCGGCAGGTTCGAATCGGAGAACGAGCGAATACTGTTCCTGAAAGCGCTCAGCGAACTGTCCGACGATGCTAGCGAGGGACTTTTCCTTCTCGGCGTGGCCCGTTTCCAAGAGGGCGGCGAGCGCCGCGTCGGGGTCATCGACCAAGGCTTCGGTCACGGTAAACGACGAGACACCGGATTGCGGGAGTTCGTATTTAAAGTTGCGAAGGAGGCGCTCGCAGACCGTTAGCAGCCCCCGGGCACCGGTCTTCTCGGTCTCCGCCAGTTCGGCAATCCTTCGGAGCGAACCATCTTCGAAGAGAACCTCGATCCCGTAGGCTTGGAAGGATCTCTCGTATTGGCGAATGACGCTGCCCTCGGAGCGACGAAGAATCTGGAATAGGTCGTCAGCCGAAAGGGCCTCGCAGATGACTCGCACCGGAAGCCGTCCGATGAACTCGGGTTCCATTCCGTAAGCGACGAAATCCTGAGTCGTGACCTCGTTCAGCAGGTTGCCGGGTTCCACGGCGGCGGCGGGGTCCGCGCCGAACCCCATCCGCGCCTGTTTCAGTCGGCTATCAACCTGATCGGCGAGTTTGTCGAAGGCTCCGCTGACGATGAAGAGGATGTGTCGCGTATTGATCGTTTCTCGTTTGGCCTTGCCGTGGCGGTTGCGCTGCATCTCGAACGCGGCTTGGAGTTGGCCCTGGATGTCCATTGGGTTCCGCGCCGCGACCTCGGTTTCCTCCATGAGTTTCAGTAACGTCGTCTGCACCCCGCGGCCACTGACGTCGCGACCGCCGGCATCGCCCGACGCGGCGATCTTGTCGATTTCGTCGACGTAGATAATTCCGTGTTGGGCGAGTCCAATGTCACCATCCGCTTTGGCAACCAGATCTCGCACGAGGTCTTCGACGTCTCCACCAACGTAACCCGTTTCGCTGAACTTCGTCGCGTCCGCTTTGACGAACGGAACGCCAATCAATTCCGCAACGTGTTTGACGAGATACGTCTTTCCCACGCCGGTCGGCCCGACGAGCACAACGTTCTGCTTGGCGTATTCGACCGAGGCATCGGGATTCTCCTCACGCAGACGGGCCGCATATTGCGCCTGATTGTAGTGATCGCAGACTGCGATGCTGAGCACTTTTTTGGCTTCGTCCTGACGGATCACGAAGCGGTCGAGGTGTCGCTTGATGTCCCGCGGGCTGTAATTGAATTCAAACCAATCCACCGGCTCACTGGTCGTCGGACCTTCGCCCTCACCGGACGGCTCCGCTGGTTGCGGCGAAACGCCGACGTTCTGGCCGAATCCTGAACGGAGGAATTCGGTCAGTTTCTGTTGGATCTGTTCCGGCGTGAGGTTCGGCGGCTCGTTGCTGCTGCTCATAAGGCGAAACGTAACGCGGGAGGGCGAGCTGTCCACGGGCGAAATTTTTCCTCGCCGACCAATCCAGTATCCAACGCGGGATTGCACCGAGGTAGAAGTTAGAGCTCGAGAAACCGGAACTCGCGTGAGCTGGGGTAGCGGTGGCCAGCCGGGGACATTTCCCGGGCTCGGTTGCAAGACTCGCTTTTGACTGGCCGCCGTCGAAAACGCTTTTCCTCGACGAGCACTCGGAGTCAAAAATATGAGGTCGCTAGATTGCGTTGCATCCCCTCAACCACGCCCCCTGATTCATGCCAAAAATTTTCCCTCTCACCGGGCCGTCCGGTCTTCACGCCGAGTTCACCGACGTCGGTGGCGCAATCGTTTCCGCCCAGGTGCCCGACCGTGACGGCCGGAGTCGCGACGTCGTTCTCGGCTATGACTGCGCGGAAAGATACCTCACGAACGAAGCATTTTTCGGCGTGACCGTTGGGCGCTACGCAAACCGGATCGCCAACGGGCGTTTCACCCTGGACGGCAGGGAATATCAAATTCCGGTCAATGAGCCGCCGCATTCGCTGCACAGCGGCCCCGATGGATTTCACAGCCAGTTGTGGGACGCCGAGGTGGCAGAAAGTAGCGTGCGATTTTCACGGGTGAGTCCGGCGGGTGAAACGGGTTTCCCGGGAACCGTCCGCGTGAACGTCACGTACGAACTCGACGCCGAGAACGCAATCGACATCCGCTACGAGGCGACCACCGATGCGGCTACGGTCATCAACCTCACGAACCACGCCTACTTCAATTTGGCGGGCGAAGGGGGCAAAAGTATCGAGGATCACGAACTGACCGTTGCAGCGAGCCACTACGTCGAACCCGCGCCAGACGGCATCCCTTCGGGGCGGATTCCGTCCGTGACCCGCACCCCCCTTGATTTTCGCGAATCGCGGCGGATCGGGGTTCCCGACGAAACTTTTCCCGCTTTGGCGATCACGAAGGGTTACGATCACAGCCTCGTGCTCGACGAAAAAGGCTATCAACTCGCGGCGACCGTCCGTCATCCTGAGAGCGGGCGAGTCCTCGAAGTGTTGACGGATCAGCCCGGGCTGCATTTCTACGGGGGCAACTATCTCGCGGGTAAGAGCGGGAAGGAAGGAAAGGCGTATCTTCGAAGGTCGGCGTTCTGCCTCGAAGCTCAGCATTACGCGGACAGCCCAAATCACCCAAATTTTCCGTCGACCGTTCTCCGCCCGGGCGAGTTTTACCGTCAGCGCACGACCTATCGCTTCAGGGCAGAATAAGTTCTGAGCGTCTTCCGATTCTGTTTTCCAAAAGGTTGCGGATTGCCGGAACGGCTGCTATCACTACCCGCCTCGCAAGAAAAAGGATGGGTGGCAGAGTGGTCGAATGCGCTCGCTTGGAAAGCGTGTGTGGGGCAACTCACCGCGGGTTCGAATCCCGCCCCATCCGCGGCGGGATGAGAACGAAGTTCGACCGGCACCGCGCGCAAGCGCGTTTACCAGATCTGCGAAGCACATCCCCCGGAGCCTGCGCTCTGGCAGGCAATCCCGCCCCATCCGCGGCGGGATGAGAACGAAGTTCGACCGGCACCGCGCGCAAGCGCGTTTACCAGATCTGCGAAGCACATCCCCCGGAGCCTGCGCTCTGGCAGGCAATCCCGCCCCATCCGCGGCGGGATGAGAACGAAGTTCGACCGGCACCGCGCGCAAGCGCGTTTACCAGATCTGCGAAGCACATCCCCCGGAGCCTGCGCTCTGGCAGGCAATCCCGCCCCATCCGCGGCGGGACGAGAACGAAGTTCGACCGGCGCCGCGCGCAAGCGCGTTCACCAGATCTGCGAAGCACATCCCGCGGAGCCTGCGCTCTGGCAGGCAATCCCGCCCCATCCGCGGCGGGATGAGGCCGAAGTTCGACCGGCACCGCGCGCAAGCGCGCGCAGATTGTGCACCGTCGAGCTTGGGGCTGCGTCCATCAGCCTCTAGAGTTTGCGGACATCGCCGATGCAAATCCAGTCCGCCCATTTCCAGCTCAGCTCCCCCACCCTCGAGGCTTGTCCCGACACCGGGCTCCCCGAGGTCGCTTTCATTGGGCGATCAAACGTTGGGAAGTCTTCCTTGATCAATTTGCTCACCGGCCAGAAAGATCTCGCGAAAGTCTCCGCGACTCCCGGCAAAACGAAACTCATCAATTTCTTCGAAATCAACCGAGCTTGGAATCTCGTCGATCTTCCTGGATATGGCTACGCCAAGGTTTCGCAGGAAAAGCGCGGACTTTTTAGTATCGCGATTGCGGATTACCTCGAGAAGCGAAGCGAACTTCGACACGTCTTCGTGCTGATCGATTCTCGCCTCCCTCCGCAGGCCATTGATTTGGAATTCCTCGTTTGGTTGGCTGCGCGCGCCCGCCCTTTCAGTCTTATCTTCACGAAGGCGGACAAGCTGAAGTCGAAAGCGCTGAAACAAAACACCGATGCGTTCCTGGCAAAATTGAGCGAAGTCTGCTTGGTCGAACCCGACGTTCTGGTGACATCGACCAAAGAACGACGAGGTCGCGCGGCGGTGCTCGAGCGCATCACGCATCACCTCGGCGGGCCGACGAACTGAGCGACCGAATTCCGGGTCGCGTCCGTATTTCCTAGGTATGAAAAAGAAGACTTCCGCGAAGAAAAGCACGAAAAAATCTCCCAAAGAAACTCTCGACATTGGGCTTGATCAGCAGGCCCGTGATGGAGTCGTCACCGTTCTGTCCCAAGTCCTGGCTGACGCGCACGTCCTCTACATCAAGACGCGGAATCTGCACTGGAATCTCGTGGGACCACGGTTCCACAGCCTCCACGAATTCTACGAAGAGCAATACACCACTCTCGCAACGAACATCGACAAGATCGCCGAGCGCATCCGCATGGTTGGCGGCGAATCCCCCGGCAGCATGGCGGAATTTCTCGAGCACGCCCGGCTGAAGGAGCAGAAAGGTGGCCGGATCGACGGGACGAAGAGTCTGGAACTATTGCTCGCCGACAATGAAGCGATCATCCGCGATCTGCGTGAGGACATCGAGAAATGTGAGGACGAATTCGGCGACGTCGGAACCGCCGATTTCCTGACCGCTCTAATTCAAGTTCACGAAGAAGCGGCGTGGATGCTTCGAAGCTACCTCGGCTAGGCCAACCGGAAGGACGATCGCTTTACCAGCGGCGGGGTTTTCACAGCCCCGCCGCTTTTCTTTGCGGCATTGCGTTCCGGAATTTTTCGACCGACGAGATCGGCCGTTGAAGTGCTCTACCGACGAGATAGGCGCACGAACAGAATGGTCCCCAGAGTGATGAACACCACGTTGGGAATCCAGATCAGGTATTCCGGGAACGCCGCCGGATTATCGCGGAACGTATCCGCTAAAATGATGAAAAAGAAATACGTGAAGGCGATCACGAGGCTGAGTGCAAACCCGACCGACGTTTCCTTGCGGTGCGCCGTGATCCCGAGCGGGATCGCGACCAACGCGAACGCGAAGCAAGCCAGCGACGACGAAAACCGCTTGCTGAGCTCCACCCGGGTCGCCGACCGGTTATCGATCTCCGGCTCCTGCAGCCGCGCGACCAGATCTGGTAACGTGTAGGCGCTCAACCGCCGTCCCGTCAGGTGCTCCTCGAACATGGCTTCCAACGAAATCGGGAACACCCCCTCCTTCATCACGATGCCCTGCTGAATTTTATACACGTCGCGCGGATCGTTCCGGTCACGCTGTTCAAAACGCGCGTCAAAGAGCTTCAGCAAGAGCTGCGCGTTCTCCGGATCCGGCGTCAGCCGTCCTTCCTTCGCATAGACCACCTTCGTCGGTGAGTTGTCCTTGTTGATCTCGAAGACGATCAGATTTTTGAGAATGTCCCCCTCCTTGGCGCCGACGTAAACGCGCCGGTCCGGAAATTGATCGACGACTTCATCCGCGGTAAACAGCGCGATCGGATTGCTGGTCGCAATGTCAAACACCGCCTGAGTCATCTTCTGCTCCGCTTTCGGAGCGACGTCGGCGTTGATCCAGAAACAGATCCCCGTCAGTGCGATTGCGAGGGCAAACACCGGCACGCAGATCCGCGGAATGCTCACGCCGTTGGAGCGCAACGCAATCAGCTCATTGTCGGCCGACATCCGCCCGAAGATCAGCAGGAGCGCCGTCAAGAAACCCCATGGAATCGTGAACGTCAGCGAGAACGGGAGAACGAACGCCATGAACGCCAGCAGCGTCTCGATCGGAACGCTGCGGTTGATCAGCAGGTCGAGAAGTTCTTTGAAAAGATTGCCCAGGACGAGCACCAGACTGAGAACGGTGATGCCGATGAGCATCGTGACAAAAACGTCCTTTCCGACGGTGCGATCGATAATCTTCATGAAGTGGCGAGCCCCTACCGCTACGTGACCACACCCGCCGAGTCAAAAACCAACCTCATCCGGCTTTCACGCGGAAGCGGCCCGGCAGAGATCGACCGCCGCCTCCGGCCAATCGGGAAACTCGAAGGTAAAGCCACCTTCACGGAGGCGAGCCGGAACGACCCGCCGACTTTTGAGAATCAGTTCGGTCTCCGTCCGCATGAACATCGCACCGACCTCCAGCATCCACTCCGCGGCCGGCAGACCGACGGGAACCCCTTGCGCCTTCCGCAGCGCCCGCATGAAATCCACGTTCGGGAGCGGGTTCGGCGACGCGAGGTTGACGACCCCGTCCACGTCCTCCCGCTCGATCAACCACCGAACCGAACGAATGAAGTCCGCCTCGTGGATCCAGGAGACAAACTGCCGCCCGTCCCCCATTCGCCCTCCGAGCCCCAGCCTGACCAGCATCCGCATCACGTCGAACGGCCCACCCCGATCCGGACTCATCACGATCGCCGAACGCAGGAGCACCTTCCGCGTCCGCGGTGTCTTGGCATCGTTCGTCGCTTGCTCCCACGCGTTGGCGACGTCGAGGCTGAATCGCCAGGTGTCCGGCAAATCGGGCTCGTTGCCACCGAGGATTCCGCCAGCCTCGTCATTCGCGGCGTCGTAGCGATGCGCGTAGATCGTCGCCGTGCTCGCCTGCAACCAGACCCGCGGCGGCGTTCCGGCCTGCGCAATTGCCTCGCCAATCACCTGGGTCGAGTCCACCCGCGAATCCCGAATCGACCGACGGTTCTCCAGACCGTAGCGGCAGTTGACACTCCGTCCCGCGAGATTGATGACCACGTTAGCTCCGTCCAGCTCCTCGGCCCAGTCGCCGATCGTCTTCCCGTCCCAAGCCTCGACCCGCCACGGTGCTTTCGACGGCTGGCGACTTAGGACGACGACTTCGTCGCCCGTCGCGTGAAACGCCCGCGCCAACATCGTCCCGACGTGCCCACTACCTCCTGGAATCACAATCTTCATATCAAACACCAACCAACGACGGCCCAATACGTCCCCGCCAAGGCTACAAACAGCGTGGTGAGCATCGCGTGCCCGACTCGAAATTGCCAGCCGACCGGCCAATCCGCGTGCTCGAAATAAAAAGCGTCGACCAAAATCCGCGCCGTCCAGAACACCGCGATAAACGCAGCCAGTGCCGCCGCCGCTCGGTCCCGCTTCAAAAACTCGTCGTGCAGCAGCAACGTCAGCGTTCCGAACGCCACGATCGTCAGGAGAGTAAAGGCTCCGTAGGTCCACATCAGCTTTCGGTTCAACGCCGAGAGCCCCGCCAACTCCTCCCGCCACCGGAGTCGGCTCGGAACCTGGACGCTGGCAATCAACCCGCAGAAGTGCCCGATGCCCGCCAGCCAAGGAGCTAAACTGAGGAGGTCGGCGAAAGCATTCATTGGGTCGGCAGCGCTTGAATCACTTGAAGAAATGGAATCATGACCCGCTCCACGAAGATGGGCGGAAACAGGATGCCGGCGGGTCCAGCGACGACGATCCAGGTGAACGCGCGCCGCATCCAGTCCGCCCCCCGGCCCAACCGTCGAAACCACCGTTCCGCCAGCACACCCACGCCCTGCAAGGTGAAATACACCGTCGGCAACCCGTAGGCGCCCGCAGCCGGCAACGAGATCACCAACTCGTGGATCAGACCCGAGATCGCGAACGTCATCAGCAGCGCGACCGGTGCCCCGAATCGTCCGATCAGCGGGAGAAAGAAGAGCTCTCGTGCCAGATTCTGAAACGCCACGTTCCAGCGTCGCCCCCAGAATTCATCCACCGACCTCGCCGCGATCGGGCACCGCATCAGCGGCTGTGCGGCGATTCCGAGACTCCGCCAAAACAACGCCAGGCCGTGGAAGAAGCCGAAGTGCATCAGAAAGATCAACCCGACCATCCCAATCCATCCGCGCGCCAGGTCACCCTCCGCCATTCGAGCACCGCCCCAGACCAAGCCGGCTCCCAACCCCGCTTTCGCGGTCGCCCACAGCCACTCCCGCACCTGCGGTCGGTCAGGAATCACGCGGGGATCCAAAAACTTTGGCGCATCCATCCCCTGCCACAGGAAAAGGTAGGCAAATTGACGCCCGAGACCCGCACTTTGCCGGGTTCGTTCGGCGCGGACCCAGGTCAGCCACTTGAATCCCGCGAAAATCCCCACGGCCAACGCCCACATCATCCCCCAGCCGGGCAAAAAAACGCCAACCCCTCCTCCGACTGCCGCCGCGGCGAAGATGGTCAGCCATTGCCCCAACGAAGCACCTCGACAATGCCGCAGCCGGACGCTCTTCGCTTCCAATTGATCTGCCGTGTTTGTCGTCATCGGTCGATCAGGCTCCGACCGGGGTGTTAGTCGGAAGTGGTGGCGCACACTCGATCGCCCGACGACGCAACTTCGTGAAGACGACAAGATTGAAGAAATGCATGAAGCCCAGCACGAGCAGGACGATACCCATCTTCCCGCTGAGTGCTTCGAAGACGGCCTGCGCACTCTGCACCGCGACGCCAATCTTCAGGAAGAGTGCCACGAACCCGAGGTTTACGAGGTAGAAACCGACGACGAGAAGATGGTTTACGCTGTCGGCCAGCGGTGCGTTTTGACGAAAGCAATTGACGAGGAAAATTCGGCCGTTCTTCGACAACGTCCGGGCAACCCAGACGGTGAGCCCAAGGCTCAGGATCAAATACAGGACGTAGGTGAGGATGACGTAGTTCATGGACGATGGGTGCTCGGTTTTTTGTTCGTGGTTTCTTTGGTGTTCGGAAGTTTCAGGATGTTGTGAAAGTTGTTGGTAAAAAAACTCAGCTGAAGAATTTGACGGCCACCTTCATGACCTTGCTCTGGTCGGAGGCCGCGACGGATTCCATCACCCGTTCGCCCACGCGGAGGAAGTCGAGCAGGGAATGAATCTGGTCGTGAAAATCCTTGGCCTCACGGCTTTGGAGTCCTTTGGTCTTTTCCTCGCAGCGCTGGAGCACCTCCATGGCGGGCGTGATTTCGCGTCGACGCCGCTCGCGGGCGACAATGCAGAACATTTTCCAAACGTCCTTCTCGGCCTCGAAAAATTCCTTCCGCTCGGCTTTCCGGATTACCGAGCGAATCAACCCCCACCCCACCAAATCCCGGAGGTTGGTGTTCGCGTTCCCCCGACTGATCTGGAGATCGTCCATGATCTCGTCCGTGCTCATCGGCGAAGGACTCGTCATCAGGAGAGCGTGGATCTGCGCCATGGTGCGATTGATCCCCCAGGCGTTCCCGATCGCTCCCCATTGCGATACGAACTCCTCGCGCGCCTCGAAAAGTGCTGCGGCTGGCTCGTCTTTCATACTTTCAGTAAATACTGGAACTTCGATAGACGCAACGAAAATCGGTGGTGGCTGATCCAGCGATCACGATCGACCCCGCACCAAGCACAGCGACCAAAAGGCGAAGGCTCGATTTGACCCGTCCCCGGCACGCCGCTACAGTCCCGCCGCACATGAAAGGTCACGGAAAACGCATCCTCGTCGGCATGAGCGGCGGGGTGGACTCCAGCGTCACGGCTCACCTCCTCAAACGGGACGGCTGGGACGTCGTCGGCGTCACCATGAAAGTCTGGCCGCAGGACTGCATTTCGCGCGCCGAGGACAAGTGCTGCGGCCCCTCCGCGATCGCCGACGCCCGCAGCGTCGCGCACGCGCTCGGCATTCCGCACTACGTCATTGACGAGGCGGATCAGTTCGAAAAGCTCGTCATCGACTACTTCTCCAGCGAATACCGGGCCGGTCGGACCCCCAACCCGTGCGTGATGTGCAACGAGAAGCTCAAGTTTGGCAATCTCTGGGAGAAAGCCGCCGCTCTCGGTGCCGAATACATTGCGACCGGCCACTACGCCATCATCGAACACGAAGGCCCGACCCCCGTCCTCCGTAAGGGCCGGGATGACCGGAAGGACCAGTCGTATTTCCTCTTCAGCCTCCGCACCGCTCAGTTAGCGAGGGCGGTTACGCCGCTCGGTGGAATGACCAAGCCCGAGATCCGCGACATCGCCCGCGACCTCGGTCTCAAGGTCGCGGAGAAGGTCGACAGCCAGGAGATCTGCTTCGTTCCCGGTAACGACTACAAGGCGTTCCTGCGCTCCCACCTCGGCGAAGACGAATTTCACGGCGGTGGCATCTACGACACGGCCGGTAACCATCTTGGAGACCACGAAGGCATCGAGATGTTCACCATTGGTCAGCGCAAAGGTCTGCCCGGCGGCTCACCGCGCCCCATGTATGTCGTCGACATCGACGCCGAGCATTCTCGCGTGATCATCGGCACCGACGAGGAACTGACCCGTGAGAACTTCGAAATCGACAACGCCAACTGGCTCATCGACCCGCTCACCGAACCTCGCGACGTCACCGTGAAGATCCGCTACGCGCACGCCGGAGCCGAGGCAACGGTCGAACCCGCCGAGGACGGTCGCCATCGCGTGCGACTCCACGAACCACAGCGCGCCGTGACACCGGGCCAGGCGGCGGTCATCTACGAGGGCGATCGCGTGATTGGCGGTGGGTGGATCTGTCGCGAACCCGCCGCCGTCCGCCTCCATGCCGTTGCCGCCTGAAGATCCCTTGATCGCCCTGATTCTCTCGACCTTCGAGAAGGAGGAAGATGCGACGGCCGTTATCCGGACACTCCTCGCCGAGGGACTGATTGCGTGCGGCACGTTGCTGCGCGGCGCGAGATCGATCTACGTCTGGGACGACGCGATTCAGGACACGACTGAGTTGTTCGTTCTTTTCAAGTCCAGCACCGACCGGGCAGCGGAGACCGCCGAGCGACTCGCGGAGCTGCATCCTTACGACTCACCCGAGATCCTTCGTCTCGACGCCACCGCCAGCGAGACCTACGCCGCGTGGGTCAAGGACTGCACCAGATAGCAGATCGAACCACCCTGCCCAGCGCCTTGGTTTTTGCATTTTCTTCGCGTCTTCGCGCCTTCGCGTGATCCATCTCAGATCCCGCCGCCGGATCGAGCTAGCCCGGATATTTCACCATTTGGGCATAAAATTGGCGAAGTTCAGCGGATAAACCGCTAGGATTGTTGGTGTTATGACATCAATCCAAAGGAACTTCGCCAATGCCAAAATGTAACGCAGAGCAGATCAGCTTTCCAAGCTTTGATCGGCGCAAAATCGAAGGGAGATTTAGCGGAGGGGACATTTCCAGCGACGGCGGAGTGATGGTGTTGCGCGAAGCGGATCGGCGGATCGGTTTGTTGGAAGGGTTGGACGCGGTGATCGAGGATCCCCGGGATGGGGACCAAATCACGCACGCCCAGATTGATCTGCTGCGGCAGCGGGTTTACGGGCTGGCGATGGGATACGAGGACCTTAACGACCATGACAGTTTGCGTCGTGATCCGGTGTGGCAGAGCGCGGTCGAACGAGGCGACGAGTTGGCCAGTAGTCCCACGCTTTGTCGTTTGGAGAAGCGGGCGGATCGGCAGACGGCTTGGGCGATGTCTGGGGTGCTCGTCGATAGCTTTGTGAAGAGTTTTGCGAGTGCCCCCAGCGAACTGATCCTGGATTTCGATGCGACCGACGACCGGGTCCATGGGCTGCAAAGTGGGCGGGCCTTTCATGCCTATTACGGGGACTGGTGTTTCCTGCCCCTTTACGTCTTTTGCGGCGAGCAGCTGTTGGTGAGTTACCTTCGCCCCAGTAACATCGATGGGGCGCGCCACGCTTGGGCGATTTTGAAATTGCTGACCAAAGCTCTGCGCGAGACTTGGCCGGAGGTGAAGATCATCTTTCGAGGAGACTCGGGGTTTTGCCGCTGGAAGATGCTGCGTTGGTGCGAGCGTAACGGCGTGGATTACATCGTGGGTCAGGCCAAAAACTCGCGTTTACTTGCCCAAGCCAAGCCGATCATGGAGAGGGCCGCCGCAGACTTCCAAGAGAGCCAGCAGAAGCAACGACATTTTGCCTGGATCGACTACGCAGCCAAGAGCTGGGACCGGGAACGCCGGGTCATTCTCAAAGCCGAGCATGCTGTCAAAGGACCTAATCCACGCTTCGTCGTGACCAGTCTCAAAGGCGATGCACGGGAGCTCTATGACAAGATCTACTGCGCTCGTGGCGAGATGGAAAATCGGATCAAAGAGCAGCAACTCGGACTCTTCGCTGACAGAACCAGCGCTTCGCGATGGTGGGTAAACCAATTCCGACTCCTGCTTTCCAGCGCCGCTTACGTGCTCGTCGAGACCATTCGCCGCGTCGGGCTGGTCGGCACCGAACTGGCCCGCGCCCAAGCCTCCACCATCCGGCTCAAGATCTTCAAAATCGGCACCGTCATCCTGCGCAACACCCGTCGTATCCGCCTCTTTTTCTCCAGCGCCTATCCTTACCAGGAACTCTTCACCAAGTTGCTGACTCGCCTCAGCTCGGCCTGAGCCTCCGAGGTGCTGTCCCCGGCACCAGCAAAACAACGGGGGTTGGGGGGAATGTCTCTTGGCTTGGCGAGCACCCACATATCCCACCTTTTCCCACTCCCAGCCCGCCGTTTTTCTTTAATCTTCAGCAGTCCTCACGCCCTTACTCACCTCCGGTGAAATATCCGGGCTAGCCCAGCAGTTCCCCGAGCTCTTCGCGCAGCGCCCGCTCGTCACCGACGACGAACTCCTCCCCCGCCCTCAGGCGCACAATGTCAGCTCCGGTGACGAGATCCAGCACCACCGGGCGTTTCCCAGGAAATTTCCGCACGACGTCGCCGATCCGCTCCAGGTCGGCCTCGCTGACTTTGCCCAGATCGAACCGCAACTCGACCGGCTTCCGCGACGCCTTCGCTTTCAGCGCGGTGAACGAATTCGCGTTGGCGCGGATCTCATCGTCCCGCCGACTCACTCGCAGAGAAACGCCGACGGCCGCCCCGGGCACGAGCAGCTCGGCGTTCTTCGAAGCTGCCTCGTCCCAAGCGATCATCTCCAGCGATCCGGTGAAATCCTCCACGACGATCACGGCAAACGGCTTGTTGTCCTTCCGCGTGAATTTCTTTTCCACCGAGACGATCATGCCGGCCACCTTCAGCGACGCCGATTCCTCGGTTTCCTTCGCCGTCGCGATCGCCGTGTATTTCGCGCTGTCGAAAACCCCCGCGTAAGTGTCGAGCGGATGCCCGGTGACGTAAAACCCTAGCAGCTCCTTCTCGAAGCCGAGCGTCTCGAGCGGCAGCCACGGCTCCACGTCCTGATTCCGTCCGCCGCCGCCGGCGTCCGATTCAGCGTCCTCCCCAAAGACGTCGAACATCGAAACCTGACCGCTCGCGCGGTCCCGCTGCACCGAAGCCGCCGCCGCCATCGCGTCCTCGATCTGGGCAAAGACGCGGGCGCGATTGGAATCGAACGAATCGAACGCCCCGCACTTCGCGAGAGACTCGACGATCTTTTTGTTCACCGTCCGCGAATCCAAGCGTGCACAGAAATCCTCGATCGACTTGAACGGACCGTTCTCTTGTCGATCCGCGATCGCGTTCTCCATCGCGCCCGCGCCGACGTTCTTGATCGCCGCCAATCCAAATCGCACCGCCGCCGTCTTCCCTCCCCGCACCGGAGCGAACTTGAGCTGACTCTCGTTCACGTCCGGCGGCAGGATCGCGATGTTCATGCGCTGACACTCCGCGATCAGCGTCGCGATCTTGTCGGTGTTGTCCGCGTCGTTGCTCATCAGTCCGCACATGAATTCGACCGGAAAGTGCGCCTTCAAGTAGGCGGTCTGATAACTGATCAACCCGTAGGCCGCGGAGTGCGATTTGTTGAAACCGTATTCGGCGAATTTCTCCAGCAATCCAAAGATCGCGTTCGCCACCGGCGCGGTAATCCCGTTCACCCGCTCGCAGCCTTCGACGAAAGTCACGCGTTCCGCCGCCATCTTCGCAGCGTCCTTTTTCCCCATCGCCCGCCGAAGCAAATCGGCCTGTCCGAGCGAATACCCCGCGAGCACGTTCGCCGCCCGCTGCACCTGCTCCTGGTAGATCATGATGCCATACGTCTCGCCCGCCACCTGCTCGAGCAACGGATGCGCGTATTTTGTCTCCTTCAGCCCCTTCTTCCGCTCGATGTAATCTGGAATAAACTGCATCGGTCCCGGTCGATACAACGCCAGGATCGCGATGATGTCGTCGATCGATCCGACGTCGAAGCGCTTGCAGCACCCCGTGATCCCGCCGCCTTCCAACTGGAAAACGCCGACCGTTTCCCCCCGGTTCAGAACGTCGAACGCCTCCTGGTCGTCCATCGGGATCTGACCCAGATCGAAATCCGGCTCCAGCTCGTGGATCAGCTCGATGGCGTCGTGAATCACCGTCAGCGTTTTCAGACCGAGGAAGTCCATCTTCAACATTCCGAGGTCCGTGAGCGGAGACATCGAGTATTGGGTGACGACTTCCTCGTCCTTCCCGCGACAAAGCGGAATGTATTCGTCGAGCGGGCGGTCCCCGATCACGACACCCGCCGCGTGAATCCCGGTTCCACGGTTTAATCCCTCCAGCACCGTCGCGTAATCCCACAATTGGCGCGTCGCCGGTTCGTTCTCGATCGCAGCCTTCAACTCGGGATTCATCTCCTCCGCCTTTGCCAGAGTGATGTTCAGCTCGGTCGGGACCAATTTTGCCAAGCGATCGCCGTCTCCGTAGCTCATCCCCATCACCCGCGCCACGTCCCGCACGACACTCTTCGCGCCGAGCGTGCCGAAGGTGACGATCTGGGAGACCGCACGTTCCCCGTATTTCTGACGCACGTATTCGATCACCTCACCTCGCCGCGTCATGCAGAAATCAATGTCGATGTCCGGCGGCGAGATTCGCTCGGGATTCAGAAAACGTTCGAAAATCAGCCCGTAGCGCAACGGATCGAGGTCCGTAATTTTCAGAGCGTAGGCAATCAACGAGCCGGCCGCCGACCCGCGACCCGGCCCGACCGGGATCCGCTGCTCCCTCGCGTAGTTGATGAAATCCCAGACGATCAGGAAATAGCTGACGAACCCGGTTTTTTCGATGATCCCGAGCTCGTATTCGAGTCGCTCGAGGAGCTCCGGATTCTCCTCCGCCCGCTCGCCGTAACGCTCCTGTAATCCGGCAAAGCACAGCTCCCGCAGGTAGGCCGAGCGTTCTTTCCCCGGCGGCGGCTCGTAGGCCGGGTATTTCGTCGACTTGAAATCGAAATCAACCTCGCAGCGCTCCGCGATTCGCAGCGTGTTCGAAATGGCGTCGGGATGATCCGGAAACAGCGCGGCCATCTCGTCACCGGTTTTGAAATACAGCTCCGGCACGTATCGCATCCGCTTCTCGTCGTGAACCATCGATCCCGTCCCGATGCAAATCATCACGTCGTGCGCCTCGTGGTGAGCGCGGTCGAGGAAGTGCACGTCGTTCGCCGCGACGAGGCCGAGATCCAGCTCTTTCGCGATGTTCAGCAGGCCCGGCATCGTCTCGCGCTGCGCATCGATGCCGTGGTCGTGCAGTTCGATGAAAAAGTTGTCTTGGCCGAAGATCTCCCGGTATTTCCCGGCCGTCTCCATTGCCCGCTCCGGCTGGCCGCCGCGGAGGTGCATGTTCAACTCCCCCTTCAAGCAGCCGCTGAGCGCGATCAAACCCTCCGAGTGCTTCGCCATCAGGTCATGGTCGACGCGCGGTTTGTAGTAGAATCCTTCGAGGTGCGCGAGACTGACGAGCTTCACGAGGTTCCGATAGCCCGCGTCATTCTCCGCCAGCAACGTGAAGTGATAAGCGGCGTCTTTGCCGGAACTCGCCTTCTTCTCGTGCATCGAACCCGGCGCGACGTAAACTTCACAGCCAATGATCGGTTTGACTCCTGCCTTGCGCCCGGCTTGGAAAAAATCGACCGCGCCGAAGAGATTTCCGTGATCGGTCATCGCGACGGCCGGCATGCCGTATTCGGTCGCCCGTTTCATCAACTCCGGGATCCGCACCGCCCCGTCGAGCATCGAATATTGGGTGTGCAGGTGAAGGTGGACGAATGGCGTTTGGCTCACGCCGCGAAGTCTATCTTCACCCAGATTCCGCGCAAGTCCGCCTCGATAATCGGTCCTTCGTGTCGCCACGATACGTAAACCTCTGGCCGTCCGGCGCATTCTCCGTCCAAATGAAGACGTCCAACGACCGATCTGTGAACACTCGAAGCCCGCGAATTCTGCGAATCGTGATCCTCGCCGCGCTCGCTCTCGCGCTCCCGCTACTCGGTGTGCTGCTGGGCTTCAGCGGAGCTGCCGACGCGGTCCTCGGTTCGCCGCTCGCTTCGCCGTGGGCCCTCCCGGTTTTCGGAATCCTTGCTGGCCTCCTTGTCGGGTTTGCCCTCGTTCCCTCGCACCTTACCTCCCTGGTCGCAGGGTTTCTCTATGGCGTGTCCCTCGGGTTCCCAGTTGCCGTCGGCGTCGTGTTGATCGGAACCTTGGTTGGCTTCCGCGTTTCGCGCGCCCTGGCTGGCGAAGACTTTCGCGCCGTCGTCGATCGTTCCCGCTGGGGCGCCGTGCTCGCCAGGAAGCTGATCGACTCGACCGGGATTCGGTCGGCACTTGCCGTCGGCCTCGCCCGCCTCCCTCCGCAAGTTCCCTTCGCCCTCGGCAACGTCCTCGCCGCCAGCTGCGGCGTCCGGCAGGTCCCGCTCCTTATCGGCACGGTCATCGGCATGGCCCCGAGGATTGTCCTCGCGGTCTGGGTCGGCGCGGAATTGAGCGAATGGGAACCCGGCGCACCCCTCCCGGGAGCACTCGTTTTTTCGGTTGTCGCGGGGATCGTCGGATTTGGCGGGCT
Source organism: uncultured Verrucomicrobiae bacterium (assembly GCA_963749035.1). GTDB lineage: Bacteria > Verrucomicrobiota > Verrucomicrobiia > Chthoniobacterales > JAATET01 > CAVVKW01. Next base: position 763,302 of record CAVVKW010000004.1, on the reverse strand, counting down.
TGCGCTCTGGAGCTGGTGGCTTCTCCGAAACCCCGCTTCCTCAACGACCCGGTTGCCGCCGACAAACCAGGATCACCTCGTCGACCCGCTCACCGACGACTAGCCCTTCTGCGAACACCAGGGGCCGCTGACACCACATCCCAAGCGGACCGAGCCAACGGGCGTATTGCTTCGCGGATTCGCATGGTCGGCTCGTCAGGAAGCGGGTTGCGAGATTGAGAACCCACGGCGTCCGAGGAGCCATCCCGTATCCCGCGCTTCGTTCGATTTGGAAGCCGGCACTCCCCAATTTGCCGACCAGTTCGTCGAGCTCGTATCGCCGAGAATGACCGACGAATTCGTCGAAATCCGTCCAGGCGGCCGGGAATAGTGGGACCGACACCAGCAGAATTCCTCCCGCCACCAAGACCCGACCTAATTCCGAGAGAGCTCGAACGTCATCCTCCACGTGCTCGAGCACGTCGAGAGCCGCCACCAAGTCGAATTCTTCGTCCAGCGGCAAATCAGTCAGGACCCCGATCCGCGCATCCGCTCCGGCCAGCTTCAAACGTTCGACCGCGACCGGACTCAAATCAACGAACACCGTCCCGTGCGCCGGCAGCCGCGGTCGCAGCCCTGGACCGATCTCGAGGGTCTTCGTCTCCGGACTGATCAATTCGCGCACCAGCGGCCAGGTATTGAACCGCTCGGGATCGACCAAGTCGGTATTCGACCAGATCAACTCGTAGAAATCTCGATTCCGCTCCGTGAGATCAGGACTCAGCCTGGCTAGCCGCTTTTTGAACGTGGGGTTGAACCACCAAACGACCCGCCAGACGACAGCAAGCCCTACGAACAATCCAATCCAACGCAGTATCCTCAAATCGCGCCCACCTTTGCAGACGGTCTCGGGTGCGTCCAGCGATGCTGCGATGAGTTCCCGCCCAGATTTTTTATCGCGCGCGTTTTGCAATCATCTGCCAAGTTAGTGTCTGATGACGTCCTCGACTCCCCTGCGAGTCGGGATCGCCGGTCTTCTGGTCCTGGCGATCTCGTCTCCCCTCTTTTCAGCCCCGCTTGATGACATCGGCGTCACGGAGTTGCGCGCGGAGCATCCGGAGCTGACGGGTGCCGGTGTCACCGTTGGACTCGCCGAGGCCCAAACCGGGAGCGGCGCCTATCAGGTCGATCCGGCCACAACGGGGCATCCGGAAGCCGACTTTGACTATTTCGACGCCTCTGGAACGTATGCAACCGGTGGCCGCGACTACAGTAGTGCCCTCTCGGCGGGCCACGCCGACTCCGTTGCAAACGCCTACTTCGACACGGCGACCGGAGCTGCGCCGGGCGTGACGAAAATCGAGAATTTCGAGGCGAGTTACTTCTTCAACGACGTCGTCGCAGCGACAACGACGACGGGAGCTGGGACGTCGTGGACGCCGGTCGCGATCGATTCCCGCGTCGTCAATCAGAGCTTCATCTTCGGAGGGAGTGCCTCCTCCCAGGCGACAGTCAACCGATTCTACGACGCTTACGCTCGGGAATTCGGCACGCTTTTCGTCAACGGAACCAACAATGGCGCCGGTAACTCGACACCGGCCCCGGCTTCCAGTTTCAACGGGATCGCCGTTGGCCGGACCGACGGGAACCACGCTACTCCCGTCCAGCTCGTGGCGCCTGGGGGCGCGACGAGTTTCACAACCCCCTACGTCTCCGGGATAGCCGCGCTCCTGCTTCAAGCCGCCGACCTTGGCCAGGCCAATGAGACGACCGGCGACCCGACCGACAGCCGCGTCGTCAAAAGCACGCTACTCACCGGGGCTACGAAAACGGAAGATTGGACCCAAGAAGAGACTGATCCTCTGGACGACACCTTCGGAGCGGGGCTCGTCAACGCGAAGAACTCACACGACATTCTGAGTGGCGGTCAACAGGCGGCCACCCTCTCAGACACGTCGTCCCTCGGCGGGATCGATCCCTCCCGCACTTTCGCTGGCGAGACGACGATCGGATCCCTGCACGGTTGGGACCTTCGCTCCCTCACGGTCACGTCATCGCTGGATGCTACTCACCACTACTATTTCGATTTAGCCGTCTCGGAAAGTCCCCGGTTCACGTTTTCAGCGACGATCACCTGGCACAGCATCGCCAACCTCAGCGCCGGAACGAATCTCATCAGCGACTTCGATCTGGCTTTGGTGAACGTTGACTCGCAAAGCGTCGTGTTTAGTAGCCGGAGCGCAGGAGAGAACGTGGAACACCTCTATACAAACAGCCTCCCGACCGCTCGTTACGACCTCCAGGTTATCATGCGAGGCGGATCGGACCTCGTCGCAACGACGGACACCTACGGTCTCAGTTACTCTTTCACCGCGGTTCCCGAAGGTGAGCTGTTTGCGGTGCTCCCGCTCCTGATCGCCGTGCTCGTTTGGCAACGTAGAAAACGAAGCTCAGCTTCGTAGGATAACCGCGAGGTGCGGAACCCGGCCGCCTGACGATACGGCGTCTTCCAAAAGCAATTCGGCCAAACGCATCATCTCGCTGGATATTCGCCGGGTCATCGGCAAAACTCCCGCGCCAATGTCCGTCCGTCCCGCAAGTCTTCACCCGGTGCCTGGCCACCCATGACCGAAATTTTCTCCTCGCTGGCGGCAGGCAGCGTCGCTCTGCCCGTCTCGCACGATGCGATGCGCACGCTCGTCGTGGCGATCGCCGCCGGCATCTTCCTCATCGTCATCGCGCGGCACTTCAGTCTCCCGGGCATCGTTCTTCTCCTGTTGGGCGGCGTCGCCCTCGGACCAGAATTTCTCGGCGTCGTTCAGCCGGAAAGCCTCGGAGTTCTGCTGCCCGTTATCGTCTCACTCGCCGTTGGCCTCATCCTCTTTGAAGGGGGACTGACCCTCGACCTGCGGGGCTACACCGCCAGCTCCAAGGTTATCCCCCGACTCCTCAGCGTGGGTGTGCTGGTGACGTGGATCGGAACGTCCCTCATCGTTAAACTCCTCTTCGACGTAAGTTGGCCGTTTGCACTCGTGGCCGGCAGCCTCGTCATCGTCACCGGGCCAACGGTCATTGCTCCGCTTCTCAAGCGAATCAAAGTCAAGACCCGCCTGCATGACATCCTGCACTGGGAGGGCGTGCTCATCGACCCGATTGGCGTCTTCATTGCCCTGCTTTGCTACGAGTGGATCATCGCCCGGGACGGGGGGTTGGTTGCGGTGAACTTCGCCATCCGCACGGCTTCGGGCATCATCATCGGCATCATCGGAGGCTGGCTGATCGTTCAAGCGTTTCGGCGCCAACTCGTCCCTCGAAATCTCGCCAACGCGTTCGCTCTCGGGTGTGCCGTCGCCGTTTTCGGGGTCGGTGAAGCGGTCAAATCGGAGACCGGCCTCCTCGCCGTCACCGTGGCCGGTTTCGTCGTGGGCTGGCTCGAGCCGTCGGAACTCAAGCAGATCCGGCAATTCAAGGCGGAGATCACCGATCTTCTCATCGGTCTGCTCTTTATCGTCCTCGCGGCAAGGCTGGAGATTGCCCAGTTTGCCGAGGCAGGGGTCAAGGGGCTGATCGCCGTCGCCGCGATCGTTGTCGTCATCCGACCGCTTAACATCCTCGCCTCGACTTGGGGCACCGGCCTGTCGTTCCGCGAGAAACTCTTCCTTTCCTGGGTCGCGCCCCGAGGCATCGTCGCTGCTTCGATGGCATCGCTCTTCGCGATTGGGCTCGCCAACGCGGAAGGATTCGTGGCTGATCCGCAACTGATTGAAACGCTGACGTATTCCACCATCGTCGCCACCGTCATTCTTCAGGGTTTCTCAGCCGGTTGGGTTGCCCGTCTCCTGGGACTCAAGCGTCCGGACCCGACCGGCTGGCTGATCGCTGGAGCCAGCGCGCTGAATCGCCGCATCGCACGCTTCCTTCGCGACGAGGCCAAGCTCGACGTCGTCCTGATCGACACAAACTCCCGTTTGATCTCGGAGGCGAAACGCGGCGGACTGACCGCGATCTGCGATGACGCTCGCAACGTCGAACTCGCGGAAGAACGCTCGGAATTTCTCAAAGTCGGACACCTCCTCGCGCTCACCGACAACACCGAGCTCAATGAATTGCTCTGTCAGCGCTGGGGCGACGCCCTCGATCTGCACGAATCGGTTTACCTCTGGAGCGGAAACCGGGACCGCAACGCGGACGACCGCAGTCAATTTGGCCAGGTCGCCTTCCCCGGGCTCGCCCGACCATCCGTGATCTCCAACGAACTCAGCGGCCATCAAGCGCGAGTCTGGAGCGCGACGTCGGACGGTTCCGCGATCGACGGCGTTCCGCTCGTCATTGTCCGCAAAGGCGTCGCCCTGCCGGTCACCACCGAACCGGACAGCGACACCATTCAGAAGGGCGACCGTGTCCTCGTCCTCGAGCGCGACGCGGGTTTTCTCGCCCGCAGTCTCCAGGCTGGCGCGGCGGTTGATCTGAACGCTGCCAATCTCATCGAGCTCTACGAAAAGATTATCGAACTGGCGGTCGAGCGGGTTCCGACGATTTCCAAGGACGAAAGCCTCAGCGAGATTACGCAACCCGGCAAAGTCGTTCCGAACCTCATCGGCCACGGAGTCGCCGTGCCTCACATCTACAACCGCAATATCTCCCAACGGATCTGTATCTTCGCCCGCCTTCCTGAAGGACTGGTTCTGGCAAACGAAGAGGAACCCATCCACCTCGTCTTCTTCCTCATCAGCCCCGCCGGGGATCCGGAAGGGCATCTGGCCACTCTGGCCGAAGTTGCACGCTTCTGCGACGACGAGAAGAACCGGACGCGGCTACGGACTCTCGAAAGCATCGAGCAGGTCCGGATGTTTCTCCAATCCCGGGCGCGATAGGCACTTCCGTCGATCCGCCGTCATCTCGGCACTCGAATTGCTGATCCCTTCGGCGAATGTCACGACCGTCTTCGCCCGACCCCGCCCTTTGGAACGCCGACTTGGCGCCCGTCCCCTTCGCCGAACGCACGTGGGACAAGTGGCACATCGCTGCGCTCTGGGTGGGCATGGCCGTCTGCATCCCGACCTACATGATTGCCGGAGGCCTCATCGAAGCCGGCATGAACTGGTGGCAGGCCGTCCTCACCGTTCTCGTCGGCAACCTGATCGTGCTCGTCCCGCTCGCTCTGAACGCACGGGCAGGCACCGCCTGGGGAATTCCCTTCCCGGTCCTGCTCCGGTCGTCGTTCGGAGTTTTCGGCTCGAACGTTCCCGCGCTCATGCGCGCCATCGTCGCCTGCGGGTGGTTCGGCATTCAGACGTGGATCGGCGGTAGCGCCATCTACCAGATCGTGACCATTGTCGGCGGCTTCGATCCCGCCGCCAGCACAGCCCTTCCAATACTCGGGATCAGTGCCGGTCAGTTCGCTTGTTTCATGGTTTTCTGGGCGATCAACGTCGCGGTCATCCTTCGCGGAATCGATTGCATCCGCTGGCTGGAAGCCCTCGGCGCGCCGTTCCTGCTCGCGGTCGGCGTCGGCCTGCTCACCTGGGCCTGGTCTGCCGCCGATGGCTTCGGCCCGATCCTCGACGAGCCCTCGAAGTTTGAAAATTTTTCGGAGTTCTGGACCGCGTTCGTCCCCGGCCTCACCGCGATGGTCGGTTTTTGGGCAACCCTCTCGCTGAACATCCCGGATTTCTCCCGCTACGCAAAATCACAGCGGGATCAGATTCTCGGACAAGCCATTGGCCTTCCCGGCACCATGGCCGCCTTTGCCTTTGTCGGCATTGCCACCACTGGCGCGACCATCGTCGTGTTCGGTGAAGCGATCTGGGACCCCGTCGCGTTACTCGGGCGGTTTGACGACCCGTGGGTCGTTGTCCCGGGACTCGTCGCACTGATCATCGCTACCCTCACAACGAACATCGCCGCCAACGTCGTCTCCCCCGCCAACGACTTCGCAAATCTCTGCCCCAGCCTCGTCAGCTTCAAGACCGGCGGCGTCATCGCCGGAATCATCGGCATCTTCATGTTCCCGTGGAAACTCATGGCCGACCCCGATGGCTTCGTCTTCACGTGGCTCATCGGCTACAGCGCGCTCCTCGGTCCCATCGGCGGCATCATGATCGCCGACTACTTCCTGCTGAAAAAGCAGCAGCTCGACCCGGATGCCCTCTACCGCACGGACGGCGCCTACCGCTTCACCGGAGGCTTCAACCTCCGCGCCCTCGCCGCTCTCTTCCTCGCAATCCTGCCGCACGTCCCCGGGTTTCTCGGCAAGATCAACGTCCTCGCCGCCGATCAGGTTCCGACGTTTTTCCGTAGCCTTTACGACTACAGTTGGTTCTCCGGCTTCGCCATCGCTTTCGTGCTTCATTTGGCTTTCGCCAAACTCCCCCAATCCAAAATCCGCAATCCGAAATCCACAATCTGATGACCAAATCCGAAGTGCTCGACCTCCGCCGCGAATTCCTGAATCCCGGCATTTTCCATTACTACAAGGAACCTCTCATGATCGTGGAGGGGCGCATGCAATACCTCTTCGACGAGACCGGTCGCCGCTACCTGGACGCCTTCGGCGGCATCGTCACCGTCAGCGTTGGTCACTGCCATCCCAAGGTCGTCGCCGCGCTCAACGCTCAGAACGAGAAGCTCCAGCACACGACGACAATCTACCTCCACCCAAACGTCGCTCGCTACGCGCAAAGACTCGCCTCCACCCTCCCCGGAGACCTCAAGGTCTGCTACTTCACGAACTCCGGCAGCGAGGCCAACGATCTCGCACTCCTCATGGCCCGCGCCTACACGGGCAACTTTGACTTTCTCGCGCTGCGGAACTGCTACCACGGCGGCTCCCAGTCGACCATGGGCCTCACCTCCCATCACACCTGGAAATTCAACGTCCCGCACAGTTTCGGCATTCATCACGCGATCAATCCCGACACCTACCGTGGCCGCTACACCACCGCCGACTCCGGCCCGGCTTACGCCGCCGACATCCGCGAGACCATCCGCTTCGCCACGTCCGGCCAGGTCGCGGGTTTCATCGCCGAGTCCATTCAAGGCGTCGGCGGCGCCGTTGTTTTCCCCGAAAACTATCTGAAGGAAGCCTACGCCCACGTCCGTGCTGCCGGAGGCCTCTGTGTCGCCGACGAAGTCCAGTCCGGCTTCGGCCGCACCGGCTCGCACTACTGGGGCTTCGAAACTCAGGGTGTCATTCCCGACATCGTCACCATGGCGAAAGGCATTGGCAATGGCTTCCCGCTCGGTGCCGTCGTCACCACCCCGGAAATCGCGGCGACTCTCGCCAGCCGTATCCATTTCAACACCTACGGCGGCAACCCGATGGCGTCCGCCCAAGGCATGGCCGTCCTCGAAGTCATCGAGGAAGACGGTCTGCAGGCCAACGCGCTCGCCATGGGCAACCGGATCCTCGAAGGGCTCCGCCAGCTCCAGGAAAAGCACCCGTCGATCGGCGAAGTCCGCGGCCTCGGACTCATGATCGGTGTCGAACTCGTGTCCGACCGCGAAACGAAACACCCGGACAAAGACCTCTGCATCCAGGTCTTCGAGCGCTGCCGCGAGCTCGGCTTACTCATCGGCAAAGGTGGTCTGGACGGTAACGTCCTCCGCATCAAACCCCCCATGTGCATCAACGCCGAAGACGCCGACTTCATCGTCAAAACCATCGGCGATTGCCTCGGTTGAAAACCCTGGTCTGTTTCCCTGCATTCGGAGCACCAAACGCGACTTTCCTCGTTCTCCATTCGGAGATCGCCGACCGATACAGGCCGTCGTCCTGGAGCGGCCAGCATCAGGCAACTTGATCCGGCGGCCAGACTCCGGGATACTCGCCGCCGCATGACTTCCAACCCCCTCACCCACCGCAAGCTCCGTATGGGCATGATCGGCGGCGGCCGCGGTGCCTTTATTGGAGCCGTCCACCGGATCGCCGCAGCCATCGACGGCCAGATCGAACTCGTCTGCGGCGCCTTTTCATCCGACGCCGGGCGATCCCTCGAATCCGGCACCGATCTCTTTTTGCCACCCGATCGGTGCTATCCCTCGTTCGAGGTCATGATTGAGGCCGAGGCGACCCTCCCCGAAGGCGAGCGGATGGACTTCGTCGCCATCGTCACGCCCAACCACGTCCACTACGAACCGGCGCGGCTCGCCCTCGAAACCGGCTTTCACGTGGTCTGCGAAAAGCCCGCCACGTTCGACCTCGCCGAGGCGGAAAAACTTCGCGACCTCGTCGAGAAAACCGGCCTCCGGTTTTGCCTCACCCACAACTACACGGGCTACCCGATGGTCCGCGAAGCGCGGGACCTCGTCGGCGCTGGTCACCTCGGTAAAATTCGCAAAGTCGTGGCGGAATACCCTCAGGGCTGGCTCGCCACCAACGTCGAAGGCGACGGACAGAAGCAAGCCAGCTGGCGCACCGATCCCACGAAATCCGGTGCCGCCGGTTGCGTCGGCGACATCGGCACCCACGCCGAAAATCTGGCCGAATTTATCACCGGCCTTCGCATCAGCGAACTCGCCGCCGATTTGACCTCCTTCGTCGATGGACGGCAGCTCGACGACGACGCCAATATCCTTCTTCGGTTCGAGAACGGTGCCAAGGGCGTCCTCCACGCGTCCCAGATCTCGGTCGGTGAAGAAAACTCTCTGAACATCCGGATCTACGGCGAGAAAGCCGGACTCGAGTGGCATCAGCTGGAACCTAATACCCTGCTCGTCAAATACCCGGACCGCCCGACCGAGATCCGGCGGACCGGCGGGGCTTCAAATGGCGACGCCGCCACCGCCGCGACGCGCATCCCCGCCGGTCATCCCGAGGGTTACCTCGAGGGCTTCGCCAATCTCTACCGGGACTTCGCGACGAGCCTCCGCGAACCCTCGTCGAACCCGGATTACCCCACCATCGACGACGGCGTCCGTGGCATGGCCTTCATCGAAACTGCCGTGAAGTCCTCGCAAGCCAACGCCGCCTGGACGCCACTCAGCACTCGACCCTCAACTCCCAAATCGTAAACTTCGCATGCGCCCCGTCACCCTCTTCACCGGCCAGTGGGCCGATCTTCCGCTCAGTGAACTTCTTCCCAAAGTTAAATCCTTTGGCTACGACGGCGTCGAACTCGCCTGCTGGGGTGACCACTTCGAAGTCGAGAAAGCCGACGCCGACTATTGCTCCGCCAAGCGCGACCGACTCGAAGACCACGGACTGACCAGCCACGCCATCTCCGCCCACCTCGTCGGGCAGGCCGTCTGCGATCTCATCGACGAACGCCACCAAGCCATCCTTCCCGCCTCAGTCTGGGGCGACGGTGAGCCCGAGGGCGTCCGCCAACGTGCAGCGGAAGAAATGATCCGCACCGCCCAGGCCGCCGCTCGCTTTGGCGTAAAAGTCGTCAATGGCTTCACGGGCTCATCGATCTGGCACCTCCTTTACGGGTTCCCGCCGACCGCCCCGGGGCAAATCGAAGCTGGTTTCGCCGACTTCGGGAAACGGTGGAAGCCCATCCTCGACGAGTTTCAAAAGGTCGGCGTCCGATTTGCCCTTGAAGCCCATCCCGGCGAGATCGCCTTCGACATCGCGTCGGCTCGCCAAGCTCTGGAAGCGATCGATCACCACCCCGCCTTCGGGTTCAATTACGACCCCTCTCACCTCGGCTATCAAGGCGTGGACTACATCCGCTTCATCGAAGAGTTCTCCGACCGCATCTTTCACGTTCACATGAAAGACGCGATGTGGGGTCCATTTCCCGCCGACGCGGGGGTGTTCGGGGGCCACGTCCCCTTCCATTCGCCTGGTCGTTACTGGGACTTCCGATCGGTCGGTCGCGGCCGCGTCGATTTCGAACGCGTAATTCGTGCGATCAACCACGTCGGTTATACGGGCCCCCTTTCCGTCGAGTGGGAAGACGGAGGGATGGACCGCGAGCACGGGGCCAGGGAAAGCTGCGAAGCCGTCCGACGGTTCGACTTTCCGCCGTCCGACCTCGTGTTCGACGCCCAGTTCGCCGAAAAATGATCTGTTTTCTTCGCGGCCACGCTCCAACCCCCTTGCCGACCCACCGAGCATCTGCGAACCTCCCGCGTCAATGAATCCGCTTGCGCCCGGAGGTCTCCTCATCGCCGTCGAAGGCGTCGACGGTGCCGGAAAGACGACCGTCTCGGCCCTTCTCGCCCAATACTGCGGCGAGCGCGGGATTGCCTGCACTCTTTCCAAAGAACCAACGGGGCTGCTCGCCGGTCGCCGCCTTCGCGAATCCGCCCGCACCGGTCGCCTGAGCTCGGAGGACGAACTCGCGCTTTTCCTCGAAGATCGGACCGACCACGTCCGGCGCTCCATTCGGCCAGCGCTCGATTTCGGTGCCGTCGTGATACTGGACCGCTACTACTGGAGCACGGCCGCCTACCAAGGAGCGCGCGGAATCGACCCGGGTGAAATCATCGTCGCGAACGAGAAAATCGCGCCGACCCCCGATCTTGTCATTCTGCTCGACCTGCCGCCGGAGTCTGGCCTGAACCGAGTCCGCAGCCGCGGTGACGTTCCGAATTCGTTCGAAGAAACCGTAGCGCTCACCCGCGCTCGCGAGATCTTTCTCGAACTTCACGCCGCCTATCCGGAAACGTCCATTTGCATCGACGCGACCCCTTCCCTTCGGGACGTTCATACCGAGGCCCGTCAGGCGTTCGAGTCCGCTCTGCAAACCCGAGCAAACGAAGCGGCCGCCTCAAAGCCGTAACGTCTTCGAGCGTTCGATCCGCTCGGTCACCGGTCCAACTCTCACCGCTTCGCCTTTCGTCGACACAAAAAACGGGCCGGCTCCCAAGGAACCGACCCGCTTTGAGATTGATGATTTCTAAACGTTATTCAGCGACTGGAGTTGGCTCGACTTCGACTTCCTCGACCTCTTCGACGGTCTCGGCATCGTCGTCTTCCGGCATTTCAATCCCGACGGTTGGAACGGAAACTGTTTCCTCCTCCATTTCCACCTTCGGCACTTCCATGGTCTCTTCAGTAGTGCCGACTTTCACCTCGGCAGCGTCGACGTCGTATTCAGGCATTTCTCCGCCTTCGACTTTGACTTCGGGCATGTCCCCTTCTTTCGTTTGATCGACGTCGCAAGCGTTGAAGGTCAACGCAATGGCGGCCGCAGAAGTGATGGTGAGTAGGTTGGTCTTTTTCATGTTTATGGAAGTTGTTGCTTACTGGCCAATTGATCGAAAACCAACTCAAAAGTGGCCGTAGCCCCGAGCAGAAAGTCTCACCGGGCGTCGCTCACCCGCACGGCCACTGCCTCCGCGCAGCGCATTCCGTCCAGTGCGGCACTGACGATTCCCCCGGCAAACCCCGCACCCTCCCCGCAGGGATACAGGCCCACGACGTCCGGATGTTCCAGCGTCTCGGGATCTCTGGGAATCCGCACCGGAGAACTGGTCCGCGTTTCGAAGCCGACCAACAGAGCCTCGGCCGTGACGTAACCGCGCATCCGATTGCCAAACATCCGCAGCCCCTCCCGGAGCCGGCGCACCACACCTGTCGGCATCAGCTGGTCAAGCCGGGCCGGGCGCACACCCGGGAAGTAACTCGTCGCCGGTAATCCCTCCGAAAGTCGACCATCTAAAAAATCCGTCACTCTCTGCGCGGGCGCCGTCTGCCCGCCCCCTCCCGCCAGCTTCGCGCGAGTTTCCCATTCGCGCTGTTCCGCCATTCCCGCGAGCACCCCGTGCTCCCGCTGCCACCGTTTCGTATCTTCCGGCTCGATCGTAACCACCATGCCGCTGTTCGCGAACGGTGAGTCCCGCCGCGCCAAACTCATTCCGTTCACGACCACCTCATCGTTTTCCGTCGCCGCAGGAACGATGAACCCACCCGGACACATGCAGAACGAGTGAACACCGCGATCCGCAATCTTCGTCGCCAACGAGTAACTCGCTGCGGGCAACAATCGGTGCCGCTCGCTCCCACGCGGGACGTGATACTGCAGGCTGTCGATCAGGCCCTGCGGATGCTCGATCCGGACTCCCATGGCGAACGCCTTTTGCTCTAGGCGCACCCCCTGACGAACGAGCAACTCGTAGATGTCTCGCGCCGAATGTCCGCTCGCCAGGATGACCGCCTCGCCTTCCCACGACCGACCGTCCGCCGTGACCACGCCTTTGGCGACTCCGTCTTGGAGCACGAACTCCGTCACTTTCGCGTGGAAATGAACCTCTCCCCCGGCAGCTCGAATGCTTTCACGCATGGCTTTCACCACGTTCGGCAGGAGATTCGATCCGATGTGCGGATGCGCATCGACTAGGATCCGCTCCGGAGCGCCGTGGGCGACGAACGTCTCGTAAACCTGCGCGACCGGCCCTCGCTTCTTCGCCCGCGTGTAGAGCTTGCCGTCCGAAAATGTCCCGGCCCCACCCTCTCCGAAACAGTAATTGGAATCCTCGACCACCGTGCCTTTCCGCAGAATCGGCGCAAGGTCATAGCGTCTCGCCGACGCGTCCTTGCCCCGTTCCAAAACGATCGGACGAAGCCCCAGCTCGACGCATCGCAACGCCGCGAACATTCCCGTGGGCCCGCACCCCACGATCACGACCGTCGGAGCCCCCGACGGAACCGTTGGGTAGCCAGCGACCGGCGGACTGACGTCCGGCAACCCAACGTCGACACCGACTTCCAGGCGGAGCTGCACCTTCACCTGCCGCTTCCGCGCGTCGATGGAATGCTTTCGCAGCCGAAGCCCGCTGATCCGGCTGACTTCGATCTGCAACTTCTCCGCCGCCGCTTGACGCCACGCGGCCTCGTCCTCCGAGCGCTCGAGCGGCAACCCGACGTCGACCACGCTCACGTCACCTTCACGATAATCTGCGTTCATCTAGGAAAACCGAAAAACAGTCCTCAGAAGGTCTTCCGTAAATGACTCGGCAAAATGTCGAGCTGCTCACGATACTTCGCGATCGTCCGCCTCGCGATCGGAATGCCCCGCTCCGTCAAAACTTTGAGAATCCCCTCGTCACTCAGCGGCTTCCGCTTGTCCTCACTCGCAACGACCTCCGCAATCGCGGCCCGCACGCTCTCGTTGCTGATGTCCGCTCCGCCGCTCGTCTGGTAACCCGGCGTGAAGAAATACTTCATCTCGAAGATCCCTTGCGGGGTCAGCATGTATTTGCCGTGGGTCGCCCGGCTCACGGTCGTTTCGTGAACGCCGACCGCCAGCGCGACCTGGTTCATTGTCATCGGCCTCAGCCCGGTCGGGCCCTCCCGTAGAAAATTCCCCTGCCGGTCCACGATCTCCCGCGCGATGTTCGTAATGGTCTGTTGCCGCTGCTGGATGCATTTGATGAAAAAACGCCCGCCCTTGATTTTCTCGCGGATGTATTCCCGGACGTTCTTTTTGTTCCCCGGCTCCGACAGGACGTCCTTGTAGTAGTTACTGATGCGCAGCATCGGGACGTTGTCGTTGTTCAACGAGATCGTCCAGCCGTCACCTTCCGCCTCGACGAGAACGTCCGGCGTGATCGCCTGGTGAGAGACCGTCGAGAATTGTCGGGCCGGGCGCGGCTCCAATGTCGCGATAAAATCGGCGGCCGATTGGATGTCCTTCACCGTCACGCCAAGCCGCCGGGCGACCTCGGGGAATTTTCGTCGCAGAAAATCGTCGAGGTGTTGCCCGATGATTCGGGCTTCGAGGCTCTCCCCCTTTCCCATCCGGTTCAGTTGAGTCAACAGACATTCACGCAGATCCCGCGCCGCGACGCCGACCGGGTCCAGCGCCTGCACTTCTCGGAGCACCGCCTCGACCCGCGGGACGCGAACGTTCGTCTGTCCCGCTAAGTCCTCGACCGTGACGTCAAGCAAACCAGCTTCGTTCAAATTTCCAATGATGGCGTCGGCAACTTCCCGGTCCGCTTCGTCGATGTCAGCCAGGCTCAACTGATCAATCAAGTGCTGCTGCAGACTGGTCGGACCCGTGAGCGAGCTGAAGAGAAATTCCCGCCGCTCCTCAGCCTCGGTCGACCGACCCTCGTAGGCACCCGACTGCGAAAGGTATTCTTTCCACTGCTCATCAAGCCGACTGACCTCCTCGAGATCGTCATCCCAATCGTCCGATGACTCCGAATCTTCAACGACCGGCACCTCTTCTTCGAGCACGGGGTTCACCTGGAGCTCGTGGGTTGCGAGAGCCCGCAGCTCGATCGCCGGCGCTTGCAGCACGTGCAGGCTCTGCTGCATCTGCGGGGACAGCGTTTGCTGCAACCCAAGCCCCAACATCTGATCCATCCCCGCCATCGGGGAGAACACTAGTCCACAATGGAACGCCTGCAAGCAATTATCGAGCCAAGTTCACGCCGTTTTTGTTTCTAAATTTTCATTGTCCTCCCCGGATTTCCATTTTTCATCACACCATGATTCCGAAAGTCGCCTTCTTCGACGCAAAATCCTACGATCGGGAATACTTTGACACCGTTTCGGCGGGCCGACTCGACCTTCGCTATTTCCGTTTCTCGCTCAATGCCGACCTCGCCCAGGTCGCCGAGGGCACTCAAGCCGTGTGCGCGTTCGTCCACGACGACATCGATCGTCGCTGCCTCGAGGAACTCCAGAAAATCGGCGTCCGCCACGTCGCCATGCGCTGCGCAGGCTACAACAAGGTCGACGTCGAGACCGCCCGGTCGCTGGACATTCAGGTCACCCGCGTTCCCGCCTACTCTCCGGCCGCCGTCGCCGAACACGCCGTAGCTTTGCTCCTGACCCTGAATCGCCGCATCCACCGCGCTTTCAATCGCATCCGCGAGCACAACTTTTCCCTGAACGGGTTCGTGGGCTTCGACCTCGCGGGCAAGACGGTCGGTATCGTTGGCTGTGGAAAGATCGGTCGGACCGCGGCGCAAATCTTCCGCGGCTTCGGCACCCGGGTCCTCGCCTACGATCCGGAAGGCGACGAAGCCTGGGCGACTCATCACGGCATCGAACTAACGGATCTCGACTCCCTCTGGAAAAACGCCGACGTCATTTCCCTGCACGTCCCACTCCTCCCGGCGACCCGCTACCTGGTCCGTGCCGAAAGCATTGCTCAGATGAAACCGGGCGTCATCCTCATCAACACCAGCCGCGGCGAGCTCGTAAAAACCGATGACCTCATCGCCGCCCTCCGAGCCCGGCAGATCGGCGGCGTTTGCCTCGACGTTTACGAAGAGGAAGACGGCTACTTCTATTCCGATCATTCGGACACCATTCTCGACAACGAGCAGCTCGCTTACCTGCTGACCTTCCCGAACGTTCTCGTCACGTCCCACCAAGCCTTCCTCACGGCGGAAGCCCTGACCCAGATCGCAACCGTTACGACCGAAAACATTCTCGCGATCGCCGCCGGCAAGTCCGCGACCCCGGGGACCGCACTTTAGCCGGTCAACGCGCTTCCCCGCTCCGCAGGACTTCCCCAAGAAAGGAGCGCGTCCGCTCACGGACGCGAGCCATCGCTGTATCGCTGAATCGGTGCCCCTCGTTCGCAAAATACATCGTGCGCATCACGCTGCCATGCTCATCAGCGACGGCTCGGATCTTGTCGGTGTTCTCGTCGAAATACACCCGCTCGTCACCCTTCCCGTGGACCACGAGAATGGGCGGTAGCCGCGCGTCGACCTTTTCGAATTTCTTCCAAATCCCGCCCGAATGCGTCACCGCCGCAGCGACGCGATCGTTTCCGCTCGCCGTTGCCACCGCCAGGAACCCCCCGAGCGAATAGCCGTAGATCCCAACCGGCCTCCCACCGCTCCGCTCCACCACCCACGTCACCGCGTCGTCCACGACCTCCGCCCACGTCGGAAACCCCTTGATCAGCCCGCGGTCTCCCATGACGAACCAGGTGTTCGTTCGATCGAAGTAACTCACCACGTAAGAGGTCATCCCCGCCTCCGCCAAGGTCAGCGCCACGCTTTTGACCTGCGCCCCGTCGAACATCATCCCGCCCGCGCCGTGCAGGACGATCACCGGATACCGGGATGATTCCGGACCGTAAATCTCTACGCCAACCGTCTCGCCCCCGCTCTGGAATTCCTCACTCTTCGGCTGACCGGCCAACGCTTGAGAGCCGATCATCGAGATGAACAATGCCACGAGAAAAAGAGCGCGAGGTTCCATGCTTATTTCCTACGCACCCCGTTCACTTTTCGGACGACAGCATCAGCCGCGTCTCGCATCGCCTCCACCCGAAGAAGCCAACATCCACCCGCGTAGATGAGTCCCGACATCCCGATCAACGCCGCCAGGATTCCTAGCCGCCAAAGCAACGGACCTTCCAGCATTCGCTCGCCGTAATTCGCGAAAACGAACCAACACAGCGTCCCCATCGCGGCAGCGGCCAGCCCGCATCGGACGATCACACTGAGCAGCCGCGGTGTCTCGAGATCGCCCGTCGCCCGATGCATCAGCCAATAGAGCGTCAGAAAGTTCAGCGTCGCGGACACGGCGGTCGACAGCGCCAGACCCCGGTGGCCGAACCCGACCACGAAGATCAGGTAGTAATTCAGCGCGATGTTCAAAAGAATCGCACCGAAGCTCACCAGCATCGGCGTCCACTTCCGGTCGATCGCGTAAAACGTCGGCGAAAACACCTTCACCCCCGCGTAGCCGACCAACCCCATCGCGTAAAATTGTAGAGCCAACCCAGTCTGCAACGAATCCTCCGGCAGAAACCCGCCCCGTTGGTAGATCACGTCGATGATCGGATGAGCCAGAAAGTAGAGCCCCACCGCCGACGGCAGCGTCAGGAATACGGCAAGCCGAAGCGCCTTCCCCAGGGTTGGTCCGAACGCTTCGGGATTCTTGCTCTCCGCGATTCGCGCCACGACGGGCAGAGTGATCGTCGCGACCGCCACGCCGAAGACCCCGATTGGCAATTGCATCAAACGAAAAGCGTTGTTCAGCCACGTCACCGCCGACGGTCCGCCGGGAGTGAAGGTCGCGAAGCTCGTATTCACCAGCACGTTCACTTGCACCGCGCTCGCCGCGATCACCGATGGCACCATCAAGGTCAACGTCCGCTTCACCCCCGCGTCACGCCAACGGAAGTCCGGGCGGAATCGAAATCCAACCTTCCCCAGACTTGGTAGCTGCACCGCCAGCTGCATGAGACCGCCGAGCAGCGTTCCCAGCGCCAGCCCCATCAGCGCCCGCTCACCGAATTCCGGATCGAGCCACCACCCGATCCCCGCGCCGCCAAGAATCGAGCCAATGTTGAAGAAACTCGAAGCCATCGCCGGCACGCCAAAAACGTTCCGGGAGTTCAGCATCCCCATGACCAGAGCCGCCAGGGAGACGAGGAGGATGAACGGGAACATGATTCGCGTTAAGAGGATCGTCATCTCGCGATACTCGGGCGCGAACCCCGCCGCCAGAACGTCGATCAGTGGTTCGGCAAACACGATGCCCGCCACCGTTACCACACTCATGAAGACGGTCGCCAACGTCAGCATCTTCGCCGCAAGCTCCCACGCCGCGTTCGGACCCTCAGCTTCGATCTTCTTCGAAAACACCGTGATAAATGCCGTCGAGAGCGCCCCTTCCGCAAAAAGATCACGCAGGAGATTCGGTGCCCGGAACGCCACGATGAAGATCCCGAGCAGCTTCGATCCAAACAAAGCGCTGAACAAAATCTCCCGCACCAATCCGAGCATCCGCGAGCACATCACGGCGACCGCCACCACTCCGGACGCCTTGGTATTTAGTTTGTGCTCACTCATCGTCGGAAACCGCCGACCTTCTATTGACCGCCCTCCCACGAGTCCAAAAAATAATCGACCTCCCGCCCCCGCCGCACGATCCTCGCCACCCGCTTCAGCCAATCCAACCTCTCTCATTCCAAATCGAAATGTCTCTCATCGTTCAGAAATACGGTGGCACGTCGGTCGGCGATCCCGAGCGCATCGTGAACGTAGCGCGACGCATCCTCGCCACCCAGCGGGCCGGTCATTCCGTCGTCGCCGTCGTCTCGGCGATGTCTGGCGTCACGAACCAACTGATCGAACTCTCCCGCGCCGTTTGCGCCCGCCCCGCCGATCGCGAAATGGACGTCCTCCTTTCCACCGGCGAGCAGACCACCATCGCGCTCACCGCAATGGCCATCAACAGCCTCGGCGGCCGCGCCGTCTCGCTCACCGGCGCCCAAGCCGGTATCCTCACCGACCAGATCCACACCAAAGCGAAAATCTCCAACCTCTCGCCCCGAAACATTCGCCGCCACCTCGACAACGACGAAATCGTGATCGTCGCCGGCTTCCAAGGCCAGACCCTCGAAGGGCAGATCACCACACTTGGCCGCGGGGGCTCGGACCTCACCGCCATCGCCGTCGCCGGCGCCCTCAAGGCTGACAACTGCGAAATCTACACCGACGTCGACGGCATCTACACCTGCGATCCACGCGTGGTGAAAAACGCCCGTAAAATCGACACCATTTACTACGACGAGCTTCTCGAAATGGCCTCGAGCGGCTCCAAGGTCATGCAAAGCCGTTCGGTGGAGTTCGCGAAAAAGTTCAAAGTCCCGTTTGAAGTCCGCAGCTCCTTCAACAACAATCGCGGAACCGTCGTGAAAGAAGAAAAACCCGGACTTGAGAACGTCGTCGTGCGTGGCGTCTCCCTCGAGCGCAAGCAAGCCAAGGTCACCATAACGAACGTCCCGGACACTCCCGGCACGGCTTCTCGAATCTTCACGGCAATTCACGACGCCGGCATCGTTATCGACGTCATCGTCCAGAACATCTCCGTCTCCGGCACCACCGACATCTCGTTCACCCTCGCCAATGACGAACTCGAAAAGATCGGCGCGACGCTCAACCCCGTCCTCTCCGAGATCGGGGCCGGCCCCATGATCGAGCGCGACGGGATCGCCAAACTCAGCATCGTCGGCATCGGCATGCGGTCACACTCCGGCGTCGCCGCCACCCTCTTCGAATGCCTCGGCAATGGCGGGATCAACATCCAGATGATCTCCACCAGCGAGATTAAAACCGCCGTCATCATCGACGAATCCGACATCGACGCCGCCGCGAACCTCGCCCACGACGCCTTCCGGCTCGCCGAGGATTAATCGCCTCAATCTCACTCCGCCACCCGAGGCTCCCGTTTCCGTCGACCAGACCTTCCGGCAAGTCGGTCTTCAGCGTTGCAAGAACGACCCTTCGGTCTCAGCCAAACTTCCGCTGTTCTGACTCGGTGTCGAGACGCGCTCAAACGATGGAGTCCCTCGCAAAACGGAAACCCCGATCGTCGAAGCGACCGGGGGTTGCGGCTTGTTCGTTTGTTTTTCGACTTACATCTGCTCGCGCTTCGATTGGATGATCCCGTAGCGTCCCAGCATGGCCAGCGAACTCCCGACCGCGATTGTCGCCGCCGCCGTTGCCCTGTTCGTCTGCGGATATCTGCATCCCCGAGTTCGTCGCTCGCTCGCCGACGGACGCGCGTGCCTCGGCCGTTACCCCGACGCTTGGCGATTGCCAGCTTTCTGTGGACTCGCCTATGCCGTATTTCAAATCGCCGCCACTCTGCTCCTCGTGGCCCGAAGCGGCGACGAAGTCTTCACCTGGATGACCAACGTCCAGGTCGATCACCCGCCGCTCCCCCTCGATGTCCTTCCCGGAGCGTGGCGTCCCGCGCTGGAAACAACGGGCGCAACGTTCCACCTGTTCACCCTAACATTTCCCATCTCGGCACTTTTCGCCCTCCGCTTCCTCTTGAACGTCGACGACGTCCTCTGCCAGATTCGGCGTTCGCTGAGCCGCTGGCTGCCCAGATTCGGCGTTTGGGTTCTCCTCGGTCTGATCGTTTCTGCGCTCGCCGCCCTTGCCAAGCCTTTCGTTTTCCTGCTGCTACCCGAGCTTGCCACACTCATCCCTCAGTCCTGGCTTTTCACCGCCGGAGGAGTCGTCAATGTCACCGCGACAGCATTCGAGATCCTTCTCGATTTCTATTTACTGACCTATTTCACCCTCACCGCCCACCTCTGGATCCGAGGATCGCGGCTCGATCACCGCGCGCTGATTCACCTGACCGCGCGCCGCGTCGGGTGCCTCGCGCCGTGGGGACTCGTGGTCGTTGGTCTCGCTTCCATCTGCGTCCTCTTTCCTCAGTTGGCCGTTTGGGCCTTTCAGCTCCCACCGTCTCCCGCCTCCGTCATCAACTCCTTCACGATCAATTGGGGACAGCCGCTCCTCGCCACCCTCCTTCTCCTGACTGTCTCGGTCCCCGTGACTCTCACCTTTCGTAACTTTCGGCTCGCCGCTGGCATCGCGGACGCATTCCGGTTCTCCGCTCGAAACATCATCGCGATCGTCGCATTCCTTGCCTTCGCCTTCGTGGGCAATCTCATCATTGCTGCGCTTCGTAGTGCTCTGACCGCCACCTTCGGTTACGAATCCTCACCCGCCCTCGGCGGACGATCCGTTCTTGCCATCGTCCAGGGGATCTTTGCTGGATGGCTGGTCGTTTCGTGGGCTTGCTTCTATAAAGCTCGGGTAAGATCCAGACCGGCCCTCTCCGATCCCGCGCCGCCGACCCCAACGTGACCGACCTCGTCCCCGCCCCCATCGCCGCTGGGCTTGCCCAAAGCCAGTCGAATTCCAACCTGGCCTTCGCCCTTGTCTTCCTTCCGCTCGACCGGCGTGAAGACGCGCTGACCTTCTACCGCTTCTGCCGGATCGTCGACGACATTGCTGATTCCGAGGAACTCTCGACTCCCGAAAAACGTCGTGCGCTCCACGCCTGGAAACGCGCCCTCAACGAGCGCCCCGCCGATCTTCCGACCGACATCCGGGACCTGATCCACCATCGGTCACTTGATCCCAATCTCCTCTCGGAGATCGTCGCCGGCATGGAAATGGACCTCGAGACATTCCGCTACGACACCTTCGAAGATCTTCGCACCTATTGCTGGCGAGCCGCCTGCGCCGTCGGTCTCGTCAGCGCCCGCATCTTCGGCGCGACTCAACCCGGCAGCACCACCTACGCCGAGAATCTCGGACTCGCTCTGCAACTCACGAACATCCTCCGGGACGTCGGCGAAGACGCCGAGCGCGACCGGATCTATCTCCCGCAGGAGGATCTCTACCGCTACAACGTCCGCGATGAGGACATTCTCAAACGCGATCCAACTCCGAACTTCGTCCGTTTGGCGGCCTTCCAGGCGAATCGCGCGGAAAAGTTTTTCGCCGACGCCGCCTCCACCCTTCCGCCCGAAGATCGCCGGGCCTTCCGGACCGCTCAGATCATGGCCGCGATTTACCACCGCCTTCTCGTCAAGATGCGCGCCGACGGATTTCGCGTGTTTGAGAAGCGCTACTCCCTGAATCGGCTCCAGAAGCTCTGGCTTGCCTCCACCGCCCGGTAGATCGCTCTTTTGATCCTTCCCCCGCTTCGCACTCGCACCCACCCACCCCGCACCTCTAGTCTCCCGATCGATGGCCACCCCGCGTCGGAAATTACCGGGCAAAACACCGAGCAAAACACCGAGCAAAACGCCGGGCAAAACACCGAGCAAAACGCCGAGCAAAACGCCGAGCAAAACGCCGAGCAAATCTCAGCGCAAAACGACGCGCTCGAACGCGGCACCCACGCCCCGGGCAACCAAAGCCGCACCTCGAAAACCGCGAACCAAGCCCACCGCGAAAACCCGACTCCGCACCTCGCTCGCTCCGGCCCTTCCTGACACCGTTCCGACCCGTTGGGTCAAATTCCTGGTCGGTCTCTTTTTGCTACCGCCCGCGCTCGTTCTCACGCAGACGTTCTTCACGGCTTTCGCCCGAGCGACGGTCCACGAGCAATTCTGGGCAACGGAGGAATTCTGGTTTTTCGGCGTTGGCCTCCTCGTCTGGATCGTCGCCTTTCTTTCCCTGCCGCGCCCCATGTGGATCTACGTTTTCGGACACGAGCTCACCCACGCCATCTGGGTCTGGTGCATGGGGGGGAAAGTGAGTCAGTTCCAAGTCACCGAGCGCGGTGGCCACATCCTCACCGACCGCATCAATACCTGGATCGCCCTCGCCCCGTATTTCTTCCCGATCTACAGCCTCATCGTCATCGCGATCTACGGTGCTCTTGGCCTCGCCTTCGACATGACCCCCGTCCGCCCGGTGCTCTTCATGCTCATCGGAGCGACGTGGGGATTTCACCTCTCGTTCACGCTGTGGATGATTCCAAAGGGACAGAGCGACCTTCACTACGGCGGCACCTTCTTCTCGCTCGTCATCATCTACACTCTGAATCTCGCCACCCTCGCCATCTTCCTGATCGTCGCGTCTCCCGGCATCACCCTCGCCGGCTTCAGTCGTGATCTTCTCGATAACGCCGTCCTCCTGACGTCCGCCGTCACCGACGTCGTGCAGTATGCACGATGACTCGCGGCGCCTCGCTCCTCAGCTTTCTCGACGAACTCCAGGAGTCTCACGGCGGGGCCATCCCGGTCGAAAACTACCTTCGCGAAGCCCTCTATCATCCCGAGTTCGGCTACTACTCCCAGAACATCCGCACCGTCGGGCACCGCGGTGACTTCGCCACGTCCGCGACTCTCGGCAGCAATCTCGGCCGCGCTCTCGCGCGTTGGCTCGCCGTCCATCGTCCGACCTCGGGTTCCTGGCACGTCATCGAGGCCGGCGCCGGATCCGGCGAACTCGCCGCCACGATTTTGAAAAGCCTTCCGTGGTGGACCCGTCGCTCGGTCAACTACCACATCGTCGAGAGCTCACCCGTTCTCCGCGGCGAGCAACAATCCCGCCTGCGCCGTCAGCGCGTCTCGTGGCACAACTCGATGCCGGAAGCCCTGACCGCTTGCTCCGGCCGCGCCAGCATCTTCTCCAACGAACTCGTCGACGCCTTCCCCTGTCGAACCTACGAACGCCGGAGTGAGTGCTGGCACGAAGTCGGCGTTCGGATCACCGGTGGCAAAATCGAGGAAGTCCTCCTCGCTGATCGCCCGGTCCCACGAACTTCGATCTTCAAGGTTCCCTACCCGGACGGCCAGCGGGTCGAGGTCCACGTCGCCGCTGCCGAATGGTTGCATTCTTGGACGCCCCGTCACACTTCCGGCCAATTGTTGACGATCGACTACGGGGACCGCGCCGACACCCTCCTCCACCGACGCCCACACGGAACGCTCCGCGCCTACTTTCATCACCAGCAAATCGGCGGGCTGGCTGTCTATCACCGATTCGGCCGTCAGGACATCACCGCCGACGTGAACTTCACCGACCTCCAGGCATGGGGAGAAGACCTCGGGTATGAGACGGAACGCCTCACCGACCAATCCGGCTTTCTGACCGAATACGGTGGTCGCTCGTCGCAAATCACCCCCCACGACGCGGCTCTCGCGAACCTTTCTGGAGCCGGCTCGGCCTTCAAAGTTCTGATCCAAAACCGCCGCACGACCCCCGCCGCGCGCCCGCCTGCCGATTGGCTGTTTCTTCAGCAAGCCAAGGCGAGATCCGATCGGGACAAAGGCTAATTGCTGACGGTGCCCAGGATTTCTTGAAACACGATCCGCTTCCGGCGGGTCACGTTCCCGTCTCGGTCCGCCGCCCGAATCCGGATGACGTTCCGACTCCGGGGCGCCTTCAGTTTCACGCTTCGATTAAAGCGTCCCGAGCGCCGCACCTTCGTCTGACGACCATCGATTCGTAACGTGATCTTTCGAACGGATTCGTCATCACGAATCCGCCCTCTCACCCGCACGCGGTTCGCCGAGGTGCTGGTGACCCGCTGCTTCGGCGAAAACAGCTTCACTCGAGGCGACGACGAGCGATTCGTGTTCCCAATGGAGCCATTTCCACCACCCGCACCGTCGCCGTTGCCGCCATTGTTACCCCCGCCGTCCGACGAAGTAAAATTGACGTTGATCCGCGTGATTCCCCCGATCGTCGACGGAGTGTAAGTCGCGATTGCGATCTGGTAGGTGGTTCCCTTCGTCGTGTTCGTGCTGATGGTCGCAAAAAGCGGCGCCACCGCGACTTCCTCGTCGACCGCCGATAGCGAGCGCAGGCCATTTCCGGTGTAAACACCGAGGATGTGCGTGAACGAGCCATTCCCCACCGTCGAGAATTCGACTTGCCCGTCCGCTGGAGCGGTCCAGGAATACCAGATCGACTCCCGAGCGCCCTCATCCGACGCAAACGGTTCGTTCGCCTCGATCGTCGCCCCGACGTTTTCGCTGCTGTCGCCCGCGTTCCCCCCGGAAAGCGCGATGCGCCCGGAAAAATCGTCGTTGCTCACCGCTCGCGCATCCAACCCAGCGAAAGAAATCACCACTCCCGCGACGACAAACGACGTAATTCTCATTTCACACCCGTCGCGGAGCAACCGACTGGTGTCAAGCGACCAACATCGCCGCACCGAACACCCCGGCACTATCTCCCAAGGTCGGCTTCAACAACGCGGCCTCGAAAGTCGGAGCGAAAATCGCCCGACCGATGCGCTCACGCACGGCGTCGGAATACAGCTCGTCAACGTTTCCAACGCCGCCGCCGATCACGACCGCGTGCGGATCGAAACTGTCGATGATCACGGCCAACGCCTTCGGGAACCACTCGAGGAGCCGTTCCAACGTCTCCACCGCCGCCGCGTCGTCACCCACCCTCGCCCGCTCGACCACCTCCCGGAATGACCGTCGCACTCCCCCCCGCCGCTCGTAAAAACCCTCGAGTGCCGGACCCGCGAGGATCGTCTCAATGATCCCTCGACTTCCGTATCCCGAGAGCTCTCCACCGGGCTCGATCACAATCTGTCCCCACTCGCCGGCCGTCCCGTGGCAGCCGTTGAGAACTCGTCCGTTCACGACCAATCCTCCCCCGCAACCGGTTCCCATGATGATGCCAAACACGGTCTCGCACCCCCGCGCCGCTCCGAGCGTCGCTTCCGCCAACGCGAAGCAATTCGCGTCGTTCGCCATGACGAGTTCCACTCCCAGCGCGCTCTCCAGATCAGCCCGGAACGCCCGACCATTCAGACACTGCGTGTTCGATCCGCGTAGCAACTGCGTCTTCGGGTCCACCGTTCCCGGCGTGCCGATCCCGATTTTCCGCGGAAATTCCCCCGGATAATGGGCCCGCACCTCCCTCAGCAACTTCTCGACCTGACCCACGATGTGGTCGTATCCACCGGTCGACTCCGTCGGCACTCTTGCGCGAAACCCAGCCGCGTCCGGCTGGTCACGATCCACGATCGCCGCTTCGATTTTCGTGCCGCCAAGATCAATTCCAACGAGAGGTGCGTTCATCACTCAGAAGAATATCCCGTCGGCGGGTGAAGAAAATTCGAAACCGCTCCCTGCGAACCCCCACCCGGTAGCCCGCCCCGCGTCTTCGCTCGCACACCAAACCCTCACGCGGCAGCTCAATACGATTTCGCCCACACCACCCTCCGCGCACTCGGCTCTCCGCTGAAGGGGCAAGTCCCCCCCTCGGCCTCGCCAAATGGGATGCATCGGATCGTCACCTTCAAATCAGTCTTCACCTTCGCCTCGACGTCCGACGAGCCATTCCAATGCGTCAGCGCAAATCCACCGTGGACCTCAGGTTTCTCTGCATTCTTCGCGGTGAAGAATTCGTAAAACTCCTCACGCGTGTCGATTCGCCGCGTGTGCTCATCCCGGAACGCCGTCGCCCGATCCAGCAACGCCGCCTGGATCTCATCCAGCACCACCGGCAACCGCGCACCTAAATCCGCCTGCGCCACGAACTCCTTGTCCTTCGGTCCACGATCCCTTCGCCCCAACGCCACGGTTCCCTTCTCGAGATCACGCGGCCCCAGCTCGATCCGCGTCGGAATCCCGCGCTTGATCCAATCCCAGCTCTTCGTGCCACCGCCGATTTCGCGCTTGTCGATCTCGACCC
Source organism: uncultured Verrucomicrobiae bacterium (assembly GCA_963749035.1). Classification (GTDB taxonomy): domain Bacteria; phylum Verrucomicrobiota; class Verrucomicrobiia; order Chthoniobacterales; family JAATET01; genus CAVVKW01. The sequence continues at coordinate 737,466 of CAVVKW010000004.1, read as the reverse complement.
GCATCGGCTCCCCCGCAAAGGTCTGAGTCCTCAATGCCGCCGCCAAATCCTCCGCCGCTTTGAGCACGTCGGCCCGCGTTTCCTCTTTCGGCGTAATCGGAATGATCACCGCGTGCGAAGGCGCGACCCGTGGCGGAATCACCACGCCGTTGTCGTCGCCGTGAGCCATGATCAACGTCCCGATCAGCCTCGTGCTCACCCCCCAGCTCGTCGTCCACGCGTGTTCAAGCGCGTTGTCCCGACCTTGAAATTGGATTCCTGATGCCTTCGCAAAATTTTGACCCAGAAAATGCGACGTCCCCGCCTGAATCGCTTTCCGGTCCTGCACCATCGCCTCAATGCACAACGTCCGGACCGCTCCGGGGAACCTCTCACTTTCCGATTTCTCGCCCGTCAGCACCGGCACCGCCAGATACTCGCGGGCGAACTTCTCGTAAACTTCGAGCATCCGCTCCGTTTCCTCGACGGCCTCCACTTCCGTCTCATGAGCCGTGTGCCCCTCCTGCCAAAGAAACTCCGCCGTCCGCAGAAATAGCCTTGGCCTCATCTCCCAGCGGACCACGTTCGCCCATTGGTTGATCAAAATTGGCAGGTCCCTCCAGGAATTCACCCATTTCGCGTAGGTCGCGCCAATGATCGTCTCACTCGTCGGCCGCACCACCAGCGGCTCCGCCAATTCACCCGCAGGGCGCAACTGCCCCTCGCCATCCTTCTCCAGCCGGTGATGCGTCACGACCGCGCATTCCGTCGCAAAACCCTCCACGTGATCCGCTTCTTTCTGAAGGTGCGACAGCGGAATAAACAACGGAAAATACGCGTTCCGGTGTCCCGTCTCCTTGAACATGCCGTCCAACACCCCCTGCATCCGCTCCCACAACGCGTAACCCCATGGCTTGATCACCATGCAGCCCCGCACCTCCGAATTCTCTGCCAGATCAGCCGCCTTGATCACCTGCTGATACCACTCCGGAAAATCCTCACCCCGCCGCGGCGAGATCGCACTCTTGTCACTCATAGACACCCACGCATACCTGACCCCGCCCCCTCTCAGCCAGCCCGGATTGCGATCCGACGAATCCAACACTCCAGAAATCCTTCCGTCCAAAAACTTCGATCATCGCCTCTCTCCGCAAATTGAATCCCAGCGGTCTCACCCGGTAAAACCGAAATTTTCGACAAATAGGGGAAACACCGATCTTTTCTAAAGATCTTCCAAGTCCTGATATTTGCGCCTTAAACTCAATGCGCCACCCAGCACGAGCGAAGTCCCCCTGCAAAGGCCGCGACCAAGTGCGGCAGCGTCCCAGAAACTTGTGATCGCAGGCCCATTCAGACGCCTAACGAGGCTGATCTCTTTGATCTCTTGATTCCAAAAATCGCGCAAAGCCAACCCGAGGCACCCCAGAAAGTTCCGCGAGCTTTAGATTCTTCCACCAGAAGCCTCGGAGCGTGACGCGCCTCGAGGCCCGCCGCGAGACAACCGTCTTTCTTCCCTATTGCGGTCTACCCCCGATCGCCACAGGAGTCCACGGACGCATCCGATCAATCCAGCGGACTTCGCACCGCGAGCCCTGGTCGGTTCAAGACGTGGGTATAAATCATCGTCGTGCTCACGTCCGCGTGCCCCAACAAGTCCTGCACCGTTCGGATGTCATATCCGCTCTCCAATAAATGCGTCGCAAAGCTGTGCCTCAGCGCGTGGCAACTCACTCGTTTGCTCAGTTCAGCCCGCCCAGCAGCATCCTTGACCGCCTTTTGTAACGAATTTTCATGAACGTGGTGGCGCCGAACCACCCCCTTGTCCACCGTCAGGTGCTTTGCCGGGAATACGTATTGCCAAGTCCACTCCTTCGCCGCGTGAGGCCACTTTCTCTGCAAGGCATCCGGCAAAAATACCCCGCCATGGCCAGCCACCAGATCCGCCTCGTGGATCTCACGCACGGCCTCCAAATGCCGACGCAATGCCGCCCCCAGTGAATCCGGCAATGTCGTGATCCGATCCTTGTTCCCCTTCCCGCTCCGCACCACGATCTGACAGTGATCGAAATCCACGTCTTTGACCCGCAGACGGAGGCACTCCATTAGTCGCATCCCCGTCCCATACATCAGCCGGATCATCAGCTCATAAGGCTCATCCGCCGCGTCCAATAGCCGTCTCACCTCGTCCCGACTCAGCACCACCGGGAGCCGACGCTTCTGTTTCGCCCGCTCGACCCCGCCGATCTCTCCGAGATCACGATCCAAGACCTCCCGAAAGATAAACACCAAGGCGTTCAGAGCTTGATTCTGAGTCGCCGCACCTACCGATCGAACGACCGCGAGATACTCGAGATAAAAAGCCACGTCCTTCGCATCCAACGCATCCCGGCCAACGGGCCGAGTGAATCGCAGAAACCTCCGGACCCAATCCACGTAAGTCGCCTCCGTCCGCTCCGCGTAATGAAGCTTCCTCAAAGCAATCCGCACCTCCTCGACGAACGCCAGGTAGCGCTCCGGAAGACGTCCACCATCTGATCGGCCCGCGAAACGCGCGAATCCACCTCGGCCACCCTCTCGCTTCGCGTCGCCCCCCTCCGGCCTCCGACCACGGCGGGGAGACGGCTCCATCACATCTGCCGAGTTTTTTCGTCCGCTCCAGAATTCAGCGGTCACGTCCTCCCATTTCTTGGCCCAATCTAATTTTAAGACGTCTCCCAACGCGATCGCAACGGCCCGCTCGGCCTCCCGCAGCTGCCATTCCTCAGCTCCGAACCTCGTCGACCGATTCAAAAAAACGATCACGTCGGAAGCAGACGCTTCGTCCAAACGTCGACTTCCCAGTGATCGGACAAACCTCCCGAGCCAAATCCCCTGCCATCTCGGAGAGATATTCTCCTGTCCACGGTTTGCAACCGCCAACTCCCAGCGTTTGGCTTCATCCTTCGTAAACGCCACTCGCCAACCCGGATCGCGCTCATCCTCAGCCAAAGTCACTCCCTCGCATCCAGCAACGTCCCGACCAGCCTGCCGCACGGCCCGGCTCGCCGTTAGATCCCCGATTGATGTAGAAACCCCGGTTGATAACCGCCGGTCGTTCCCAGCCGGTGAGGCGACGAACGCTAGATAGTTGACGGGATCAAATTCCCGCCACTCGTCCCACTCACCGGTGACCATCTCCCCTTCAACCGAAACCCAAATCATCGCCGACCACCATTCATGCGGACAAAAGACCACCGAGATAGAAAGAATTCAATCTATTTCCGCATCCACGTTCCATTCCGAATTATCTAGACCACCGATTTCACACTCCTACGCCCACGTTCAACGCTGATTGCCAAGTTCCTACCATGACAGGACACTTCGGTTGACTCGACTCGCAAATCTTGTGAACCACAGCCCAAATCCGGACCCGTCTTACTGCTGTATCAACTCTCTCTCGAGGAGTTACCACAACCGACCGGACTTGCCCAAAATGAAATCGACCCTGCAATTAGACCTCGAAACGTAACTCTGATTCCAATAACGTAGGACACGCCAAACCTGAACTGTTAGGCCACGTTGAGTGAATCAATGGTGCATCCGGAAGTGTAAGGCCAAGAATTACCCTGCCTACCGCCCCAACCCGGCTCGTCCCCCGCAAGTCGACCGAAATAGGCAGATCTCAACCTATCTCAATATTCCCCCATTCAACCCAATATACTGTTCGACAATAATAATATGAATCCAAAATTACTACGAATGGTTTGGGCAGATCAAATCTGTTCTGAACCAAAAAAGACAACAGATTTCTATTCTGGTTTGTTGGGATTTCGACAGAAGCCCGTTGATGAACCAAATGACTGCACATCATATTGTTTGACTGATGCTCAAAATGAAGAGGTATTTGGCATAGTCGATGAAACGAACTTTAAGGATTGGGCTCCTGGCTGGGTTTTGTATTTCGAGGTTGATGATTTTGATGACCAGTGCGAGAGGGTAGGACAACTTGGAGGAGAGATCATAAATAGAACATCTAACCAGTGCCTAGTTCGTGATCCATCTGGAGCGCCAATCGTGATCCTACGAACAAAAAATGCGGTCGAACAAGGCGCTGCAGTCAACCCCTAGCCGCTTCGCTCTTGGGGTTGGCGGACGACCAGATTCCAGTAGATCACAACTAGTAGTTCAGACACCCGTTCGGGGTGGCTGAGCTTGACGATGGACAGAATGAAATGCGGATTCTTCGTATGCGAACGCCAGAAAGCAAATTAGGTGCGTAATCGTCTGCAAGGCGTTCAGCAGTCATATTGATATTCACCTCCTTTGGATCAGCTTCCCTTCACCGCCACCTACACCGAGATATTCACACTTCCGTTGCTGGAGAGCTCATCGACCGCCACAACGGCAACCTGTATACCACGGGCAAACCTGCGAAAGACCATCAATCCGTTCGCGTGCGTTGTCGTGTCACTCGATGAGCGCATCGTTCGGAGGTTTGATAGCTCGATTGCCAGGCGGCGGTTCAATCAAATTCTGTCCATCAAGACGCTACAGCCAACCCCTAGCCGCGCTCCGTTTCAGACGCTCGGAAGCGTCACCTTCAGCAAATCACAATCCATAGCTCGCAAGCCCGATCGGGGTGGCTGAGCTTGACGTTCGGCTAAAAATTCAACCACACACTAAATCCATATGAAAAAAATACTGATTTTTATCGCTGCCGCAGCCTTTGCGGCAGCGAGTTATGCCAAAGGAAATAGCACGCAGAACTACTCTGTTCTTCCCCTTCCAATAAAGTATTCAGAAGCCATTAAGCTGTTACCTCCGCCGCTCCCGGACGGGGCCAATGATTCAAAGTCGTCATATGAGACGCCATCAGCGAAGGGGTATACTTATTTATTGAATATTCTGTCAGAAGCTCAGGCTGCTAATCTATTATCAAAGATCTCTAAGGATTTTAGTGTCCATTTGCACAATACCAATGATCTATCGGTTAGCGTCGAGGATTCCTCAGACGACACGAGAGATTTGAAGATTAGTGGCCCGCCATGGAATGGTCGCGATATGGATACCTTTATATCAGTTTACACCACTCAGACGGTGGTTATGGCCTCTTCCTCAGGAAGTAGTGACGGGCGTTATCGTGTGTTCCTCGTTTCCCCTGAACTGGCCGAACAAGGCGCTGCAGCCAACCCCTAGCCGCTTCGCTCTTGGGGTTGCGCGGACCCTCAACTTCCAGAAGATCACCAGACAAATTCGCTTACCCGTTCGGGGTGGCTGAGCTTGACGTTCGGCTTTATACAATACAGTAGCCTCTGGCGAATGAAGTTCGACTGTTATGAAACGTCAGAAAGAATCAAAAATAAAATCCACAAGTATAAATCAAATGAAAATATATGTCGTAATCCTAGGTCTGTTGGCTCTTTCACAATCATCACCCGATTCGTTTGCTGACAGCGATCCGACTGGGAAGTGGTATAAGATTACATCGATCAAAGATGGGATTTCCGCATCATTCATAGGTGTTTCTAGTCTCGATCCCGGTGCACTATACAATCAGATCACTACGCCTCGCGGACCGATCCTCCTCGAACACCTAGTTGCGCAGGGTATACCCAAAGGGGGCAAAACTATTCAGTGGATCAGGCTTGAACCTTCGACTGCCTACATCACTCCATCCTCTGTTGCATATTTTGAGGTATTCGACGGCAATCCATCTCAAGCAATCGACACACCGCAGAACACAGCCGAACAAGGCGCTGCAGCCAACCCCTAGCCGCTTCGCTGGCTGGGGTTGCTCGGACCCGCAACCGGCAGCTCACCCCAGGGTTGGCTTGTTTGCCCGCTCAGGGTGGCTGAGCTTGACGATGGACAGAATGAAATGCGGATTCTCCATATGCGAGGGCGAAGGAAGGAAATCCGGCCGTAATAGTCTACAAGGCGTTCAGCAGTCATATTGATATTCACCTCCTTTGGATCAACGTCACTTCACCTTTACCTTCACCGAGATATTCACACTTCCGTTGCTGGAGAGATCATCGACCGCCACGACGGCAACCTGTATGCCACGGGCAAACCTGCAAAAGACCATCAATCCGTTCGCGTGTGTTGTCGTGTCACTCGATGAGCGCATCGTTCGAAGGTTTGATAGCTCAATTGCCAGGCGGCGGTTCAATCAAATTCTGTCCATCAAGACGCTGCAGCCAACCCCTAGCCGCGCTCCGGTTCAGTTGATCGAAAGCGTCACATTCAGCAGATCACAATCCATAGCTCGCACGCCCGTTCGGGGTGGCTGAGCTTGACGTTAGCCTTTTTATGATAGCAACATACCACAATCATTCCAAATGGAGTGATGGCCAATCTGACTTCGCTGAACTCTATCGGCACGCGGAAGAGATCGACGTGAATATTCTCGGTTTATCGGATCACTTTTGCATCTATCCTGATGGAACCTCCGCCGAATGGGGATTAGATCCCAACAAAATGAATGATTATCTGAACGAGGTGAACTCCTACCGGGACAAGGGATCACTCCAAGTATGCGTAGGACTAGAATTCGGGCTCCTCGACGGAATGAGTGGGTAGCAGACTTGAAGGCAGGGGTTCGGGGGGAGCAGGATGAGGGATGGATGCGAACGTTCTCTTTGGACAGGCGTTGGGGCTGGATGGCGGTTGGAAGGTGGTGGAAAGCGCGATGGATGCGCCGGGTCGGGAGTTGAAGTTGAAGCTCGATTTCGAGGTGGGTAGCCGGTTTGGGTGCCCGAGGTGTGGGCAGTCCTGCGCGGTGCATGACACGGTGGAAAAGAAGTGGAGGCATCTGGATTTCTGGCAGCACCGCACCGAACTTGCGGCGCGAGTGCCGCGAGTGGCCTGCGCCGAGCATGGGGTGCTTCAGGTCAGCGTGCCATGGGCACGAAGCGGGAGCGGATTTACGTTGATGATGGAGGCCATGATCATGCTGCTGGCCCAGCAGATGAGTGTCTCGGCTGCGGCCCGGCATCTGGGTGAGACCGACAAGCGGCTCTGGCGGGTGATCGATCATTACGTGAGCGCGGCCCATGCCGCCCGGGACTGGAGTGGGGTGCGTCGCATTCTGGTCGACGAAACGAGCGCTCGGCGCGGTCATCGTTACGTGACGGTCATTCTTGACGCCGATACCAGCGAGCTTCTGCTCATGGTCGAGGGTCGCCACGCCCAGACGCTGAAGCAGTTCGCTGCGGCCATGCCCGCTCACGGGGCCAGCCCCGACCAGATTACCGAGGTCGTCATGGACATGAGCGCGGCCTACATCGCCGGAACCAGAGAGAACTTCCCCGCCGCGCGCATCGTCTTCGATCACTTTCATCTCATGCAGTTGGCCGGCAAGGCCAGCGACGAGGTGCGCAAGAGTCTAGCCCGCGACGGAGCCGATCTCTGCGGCGCTCTCTGGAGCCTGCGCGGCAACGCCTGGACCCGATCCGAGGACCAGCTTTCCCGTCGTCAGCAACTCTGCCGGGACTATCCCAAAATCGGTCGCGCCATCGCCCTGCGCGAGGCTCTCCAGGATGTGCTTGCCGACTCCGACCTCGACTCCCTGCGCTGGTGGTGCGGCTGGGCCGTGCGCTCCCGCCTCGAACCCTTCCGCAAGCTGGCCGCCACCATCAAAACCCACCTTCACGGCATCATCGCTTTCATGGAATCCCGTCTGACCAATGCCGCCATCGAAGCTGTCAACGGCCTCCTCCAACTCTCCAAACGCATCGCCCGCGGCTTCCGCGTCTTTCACTACTTCCGCCTCTCGGCCTACCTCAAAGCCTCCCGCCTCAACATCAACCTGCCTCACCCCCTACCCACTTAATTCGTCGAAGACCCAGAATTCGACTGGTTCGAAGATCATTCTTCCGTAATCGCTCCCTATGTCGAAAGCGCTCCACTCGATTACAGAATTGGTGCAGTTCATCACGTCGAAGGACAACAATTCGATATGGAAACTTCGTATTGGACCTCGAAGAGCGAGGATGAACGCGACGAAGTTTATATGAAGTATTGGGCACTGATCCAGCAGATGGCAGAGAGCTCACTTTTTGATATAGCTGCCCACATTGATTTGCCCAAGAAACTTGGCTTTTATCCAACCTCAACCGTGACTCCAACAATTAACAAAGCATTAGATTGCATCGAAGCACATAACCTGGTTGTCGAACTGAACACGGCAGGCTACGGAAAACCATGTGCGGACGGATATCCGTCATTAGAACTTCTTGAGAAATGCAAAGAGAGGAATATACCAATTACTCTTTCTTCGGACGGTCACCTTCCAGAACACATATTATTTGAGTTTGAACGAGGACTTTCTCAATTGCACAAGGCTGGGTTTAACTCGATCACTCGTTTTCGTGACCGTGAGAGATGGTTTGAACCGTTGTCAGATGCGATGAAAAATTCAGGCTAACAAGGCGCTGCAGTCAACCCCTAGCCGCTTCGCTCTCGGGGTTGGCAGATGACCAGACTGCAGTAGATCACAACCAGTAGTTCGCACACCCGTTCGGGGTGACTGAGCTTGACGTTAGGACTCGTGAAAAATTCATACACGCCTTTTCCAGCAGCTTTTGTCGAATTCGGCGTTTGGGGAATAATGATCATCTCTATAATTCTTGGTTCCTTTGCCTCACGCATCCAGAGAATGGATATCGGTCAGATATTCAATCTGTTTGAAGGTATACTTTGGATTTCGAGCTCATTCGTCTTCCTGAGACGGCGAAGACACCTGAAAACCAATCAGGATCTTGCTCTCGCTTGCATGGTTTCGTTCGCGCTCTTCGGATTATCTGATTTCATCGAGATCTACACGCGAGCATGGTTTCAGCCGATATACCTTCTGCTTCTAAAAGCAGCATGCGTGACAACATTCTTTGTTGTCTTCATAGTTTATACGAAGCGAAAAAGAGCCGAGAAGAATCCAATACAGTCCTAACAAGGCGCTGCAGCCAACCCTTACCCGCTGCGCGGACAAGGGTTGAGGTGACTCTCTCCGGCAGTTCACCTTCTCTAGATTCGCTCCCGCCTTATCAGGGTGGCTGAGCTTGACGTTCGGTCAGAAATACTTGTGGAATCGTCAAACCAGTGATATCTCCAGTCCATGTTAACCGTAGAAGCAGTGATCGGACCAGAAGGCGGCGTTCGTCTTTTGCAGCCTGTTCATTGTCAGGTTCCTCGGCGAGCACTCGTCACCATTCTCGACGAGGGACCTTCGCCGGACGTATCGGATACTCTTCTTCTGAGCGAATCAGCGCTAGCGGAGGACTGGAATCGACCAGAGGAAGACATTGCATGGGCACACCTACAGTAGGGTCGGTTGTTACGGTCTCATTCCCCTTTTCAGACCTTTCGAAATCGAAGGTTCGACCGGCAGTAGTTCTTGCATCTGCGGAGCGCGATGACTGGATTCTTTGCCAAGTCACGAGCAAATCATATTCGGATCAACGCGCTGTTCAGATATCCGACTCTGATTTTTCATCCGGAGCACTGCAAGTTGTGAGCTATGTCCGACCGGGAAAGCTATTCACCGCCAATTCAAGTCTCTTCAAGGCTGAGATTGGAACTTTGAATGAGGGTTCATTAAAAGAAGTCATTTCTGCAATCGTGGTATTACTGAGTCCTGAGACCGAACAAGGCGCTGCAGCCAACCCCTAGCCGCGCTCTCCTTCAGAAGCTCGGAAGCACTTCCTCCAGTAGATCAGAATCAGTAGCTCGCACGCCCGTTCGGGGTGGCTGAGCTTGACGTTCGGCTCAGCCTCCGGCGGATGATGTAAATCTGAAACACGCCTGTGTTTTTCCATAACACGTTAACCACACAAAAAAAATGACTCCATCGCATTATGCAGTCGTCAGTGAATCGGGGGAATTCACAAGAGATATCTGGTTCTATCCCGCTATGACGGAAGATCCTCATCAGATCTGCATCTTTCTCGATGCAGAACACTACATACGTGACATGAGTGGTCTTCCCACTATTGCAGCCCTAGAAAGGCAGGACGACATCCCCCAGATGTCATACATCTTCGTCTCGCACGTAAGCGGCGCCGCCCGCCATATCGACTATGTTTGTAACGGAAAATATTCTGAATTCATTACCCACGATGTCCTGAACTGGGCAAAGGCAAGAGTGAATTTGCAAGAAGCGGACCACCTAATTTGCGGTCTCAGTCTCAGCGGACTGCAATCCGCGTTCATTGCTCTGCAACATCCAGAAATCTTTTCATATTCACTGTGCCAATCCGGATCTTTCTGGTGGCTTGCCGACAAGCAAGTTTCACTACCATCAACGAATGCAAGGTTTTGGCTGAGTGTTGGAGATCAGGAAACTGCAACTGGTGTTTCCCACCCTCCGACCGGCTTATTCCAAGAAATTTCACAGATTGCTGGCGTCGAGGCCGCTGTAGATCGAATACGCTCATTAGGTGGCACAGTCCGATACAACCAATATAGTGGAGGGCATTCAATGATACCTTGGAGGGATGAGCTGCGTGAGGCTTTTCGATGGTTGTTGAGCAATACAGCCGAACAAGGCGCTGCAGCCAACCCCTAGCCGCTGCGCGGCTGGGTTGTTCCACCCGCAGATGGCAGTTGATCATTTTCTTGTAGCTTGCACGACCGTTCAGGGTGGCTGAGCTTGACGTTAGGCCAAATCACCATGTTATCTCGCGAATGGATCGCCGCCCATGAGTTTACCACGAAACTCGGTATCAACATCCCCCCACTCCCACCAGATTCCTATAGCAAACGCAAATATCTGTCTTCGAGCTTTTGTGATGCGGCACTTCATCAACTGCGAACCAAGTATCATGGGCAAGATTTAAACCAGTTTCTCCTAAAGTGTTTCTCGGTCCACGAATTTTTATACAATGTATTCTTTGACTGCTTCCATGACACCCCGTGTTATCTCACACTCGGATGGGTAGAGCATCAAGGCCACGAGTATTTCAAACATTCAAGAGAGGATATTATCAGGTGGATTTCATCAAGATATCCGGACCCAGACCACGTAGAAATGCATTGCTGGATCACTTTCTGCAGCGGCGAGATGGTCGACGCGACGATCCAGTCGGTAATTTCTTATTCAGATGGTCGTCCGTCAGATGCCGGGGAGATTTTGTGGTTTCAGGACGAGGTATCCGACGATTTCATCTATCATCCAACGATTTTATCAGTAGAAGCGTTGATCGCGATGGGATTAGCGAAAAGGGCCTAACAAGGCGCTGCAGCCAACCCTTAGCCGCTCCATGCCCAGCTTTACTCCACGATCCGCCTCCAGCAGATCACAACCCTCAGTTCGCCCGCCCGTTCAGGGTGGCTGAGCTTGACGTTCGGTCCAGCATCCGGCGGAGGAACCTAGAGCATCCTCCGTAATCCGAAAGCGAGACGCAACTCCCCCCAATACAAATGAAAAACCGTCATAAAAAAGTTGTCATAATATCGATAGCTGTTTTCGCGATCATCGTAGCGGCACTCGTAATTCAAGCGTTTTCAAGCTACTCCCAGCGCAAGCAAACAGTCCAAACGCTCAATAATTTCAGACATCTACAGATCGCACGACAAACACTTGAGCTTGATAGTAGCGCTTCTGGAAGATCCGCCAACCTCGACTCTATTGCGGAACTAAGTCAGGGTAACTACCTCACGAAAGCAGATCTGGATCGACTCACCGAAGGTTACAAAGTCAAGTTTTTCCCGACCAATAACGATGAAAATGCCAGAGATACACCTGCAATAATTGGTATCGGAGCAGATCAGAAAGTCATCGTGACTCAAGGCGGAATCGTCCGTTTTGAGAAACTGTAATACAGACCGAACAAGGCGCTGCAGCCAACCCCTAGCCGCGACACGGCGCAGCTATTCTGACTTCCGCCATTCCATCCAACGTCCACCATACAAGTTCGGTCCCGTGTCCGGGGTGGCTGAGCTTGACGTTAGGCCATTATACAATTTCAAATGCACATCACCGTAGACGATTTCAAAACCGGCTGGTTCGGTGTCGCCATCGGCGTAAAAGAATCGGAAATCGAAACTTTGATCGAAGGATTACGACAAATAAGCGCCAATCAGTCGCATTTCACGGACGTAGCACATTCACAGAATCGTGCGGAGTGGCTGATATCGAATTCTACATTCAAGGCGCAAACCAAGCGGACAATATAACAATTGATACATCGCTCCCCATCTTTCCGGCTGGCTCGAACCCACATAGATGAGCTTATTTTTCCTCAACCCGTTTTCGCTGACTATTTTCTGCGCAGCAATTTTCGCACTTGTTTTTAGAGAGCTATCCGAGTTTTCGAAGATCACAAAATATGGAATACCTTTCGTATCCATCACAATCGCCCTTGCACTCTGGCTTGCAATCTATCCAGACCCTATGATCTACGTGATACTTTACGGATTTTTTGGCATCTTGATCACTATCGCAGAGATGCTAAAGCAATGGCGGAGTGGAAGAAATTCGGCCTAACAAGGCGCTGCAGCCAACCCCTACCCTCTTGATGTCACACCAAACTCGTACCCGCTACTTGCCGGAACTGCGTTCCGCTATTCGGTCGCCCGTTCGGGGTGGCTGAGCTTGACGTTCGACTTCATGATGCAGCCTCCGGCGGATGAGTGAATTCGGTATTCTGTAGCTGACGGCAAACCCGGCAAACTACCATTGGTTCAGACTGCGACGACTTGAGAGGCCACCCCGAAGACAAGATCGGCTCCACCGGATTTCGACCGGTGTCCGTGAGCAGCCTCCGGCGGATGAAAAAATCGTAGCTTGATCCCCGCTCGTTCCGGCCACATCCAGCCCTCATCTCTTCCGCGTTCGTGAAATATATGCCTTCCAAGTCGAACTCTTCTCCTTGGATTCGTCCAATCATTGAAGTGGCTTCGCGATTTGAACCAAAGTATACGACGCCCCCAGTAGCTTGATGACTTTCCCGGACCAGCAGCCGATACAGTCGAACAAGGCGCTGCAGCCAACCCCTAGCCGCGTTCCGTCTCAGATGCTCGAAAGCGATTCTTTCAGTAGATTACAACCAGTAGCTCGCACGCCCGTTCGGGGTGGCTGAGCTTGACGATGGACAGAATGAAATGCGGAGTCTTCGTATGCGAACGCCAGAAAGGAAAAAGGGTGCGTAATCGTCTGCAAGGCGTTCAGCAGTCATATTGATATTCACTTCCTTTGGATCAGCGTCCCTTCACCTTTACCTACACCGAGATATTCACACTTCCGTTGCTGGAGAGCTCATCGACCGCCACGACGGCAACCTGTATGCCACGGGCAAACCTGCAAAAGACCATCGATCCGTTCGCGTGTGTTGTCGTGTCACTCGATGAGCGCATCGTTCGAAGGTTTGATAGCTCGATTGCCAGGCGGCGGTTCAATCAAATTCTGTCCATCAAGACGCTGCAGCCAACCCCTAGCCGCGTTCCGTCTCAGATGCTCGAAAGCGATTCTTTCAGCAGTTCACAACCCGTAGCTCGCACGCCCGATCGGGGTGGCTGAGCTTGACGTTCGGCTCCATAAAAACAACATTCGTTAACCCATTTCTTTCCTATACGAATCCTCAAGCCTATGAGCTGTGATATCAATGACCTTTGAGCTATCTGCATTTGGAGTTTCGTTCTTCGCTGCTTTCGCTTGGCTTTCAACGCTCCCGCTCAAGTATCGAAAGATTCCAAAGAATTACTTTTTTGGATTTCGCAGCCGAGAGGCATTTATGTCTGATATTGCGTGGTTCAAAATCAATCGGTATTACGCATTATCTCAGCAGAAGTATTCGATTCGCCTGATACTCATTGGGACCGTCTATTTTATGCTTTCGCGCTTCATCGATTTCAAGATCGACACGCCAATTCCTTGGCAACTGCTCTTCCTAATCATACCGGTCATATACGGATACGCTGTCCCGATATTCAAGACGCTTTCTTGGGGGCGGGCACACTTCGAAAGGACTGACCTCACAAATCCCACTTTTGATTTGCGAACGCCGTAAAGAATCGATGAAGAACAAATACAGCCGAACAAGGCGCTGCAGCCAACCCCTAGCCGCGTTCCGTCTCAGATGCTCGAAAGCGATTTTTCAGGTAGATCACAAACAGTGCTCGCAAGCCCGTTCGGGGTGGCTGAGCTTGACGTTAGCCTCATATGATAATCCTGAAGTCGTCGCTTCGAAGGCTGGATTGTGGTTCGTTCAGGCCACTGTTCCAGCCAGCCACGACAGGATCGCCCCTTCACCCTCTCACCCGTCGTGACCGTCTTCCACAGAGGCCTTCTGCACCGGTGACGACCACATCCACTGCAACATCCTGCCAGACCCAGCTCGCCTCGCTGATGCGAGGCCAGCTTCATCCAACTGGAGGTGTGGAGTTTCCAGTGTCGGAACAGTCACCAACATCCGTCCCCAATCGTAGCCGTATTTGTGATTCGTGAAAGTAGCCGCCGCGAACGGTGGTCCTGTTCTTCGATCTGAGCCCTGCCGACGCCTCATAGGGTGCGCAAATACCATCATTGAAGCCGATTACCCTGCCGGAGATTCAGATGCTCCAAGCATATCACGCTCATCAGGCTAACAAGGCGCTGCAGCCAACCCCTAGCCGCGACACGGCGCAGTTGTTCTGACTTCCGCCTTTCCAATTCACATCCACCATGGAAGTTCGGTCCCGCGATCGGGGTGGCTGAGCTTGACGTTGGGCCATTTCATATGAAATGAACAGCATCTTAAGACTCCAACCGCATCAAGATTCTTGGGCACGAAATTTTGATGAAGAATCTGAATGCATTCAGGAAGCCCTTGGAATAGCGTTGATTGCCATTTATCACATAGGCAGCACATCGATTAAGGGAATCCACGCGAAACCCATTATTGATATCTTGATCGAGACAACAAGCCTCGACGATCTCGATCAACATTCATCCGGACTGGATATTCTCGGCTATGAATCACTCGGTGAATTTGGCATTTCCGGACGTCGCTATTTTCGAAAGAATGACGCTTCTAGCTCTCGCACTCATCAGGTTCACGCTTTCATGCATGGCTCCCCTCACGTAACTAGGCATTTGGCCTTCCGCGACTATCTCCGATCACATCCCGACGTGGCCCTCAGATATTGCGTACTGAAACGCAGTTTATTTGACCGATGCAACGGAGACATTGAGGCCTATATCAACGGGAAAGATCCGTTTATCAAACAAACTGAACGGGACGCCGTTGTCTGGTTCAAAAATGCAGCCCAACAAGGCGCTCCAGCCAACCCTTAGCCGCGTGCTGACACATCCAACTCGTAGCCGCTACTTGACGGAACTGCGTTCCGCGTTTCGCGCGCACGTTCAGGGTGGCTGAGCTTGACGTTCGGTCCAAAAATGATCAAATTTCAAAAACCAATTATGCACTGGTTTGAGCCTCGTGATTTCGTCAAGCGGGCGTCTGACCATGAGTATAGTCAGCTCAGTTGGTGGAAGAAGCCCACCGTTGCACTCATCGTGGTCGGCAGCCTACTTGTAACTTGGTATGTTTCGAATTCAATACCATCACGGCAGCCGCCTCCTCTCGCATACATAATTCCGCTTTCGATTGCCATGGGAATACTGTCTGCTTACATCGCACCCTGGTTAATCCGATATGCTCCATGCAAAGTTGAAATGCATGCCAAAATCATCCGACGAGCACGCGGCGACTCTAAAAATCCTCTTAAGTATTCCGACATTCAGAATTTTTCATGGGGGATTACCACTGGTTATTCAGTTCTGTTTCTCCATATCGCGACAGGCGAGGCATTAGCAATTGGCGTTCCCCACTCGATTAAAAAGACCGAGATTGAACATCTCTTGATTCGAGAGAACGTTGCAGAAGTGACCGAACAAGGCGCTGCAGCCAACCCCTAGCCGCTTTCCGTTTTAGACGCTCGAAAGCGTCACCTCCCGCAGATCATAATCCATAGCTCGCGCACCCGTTCGGGGTGGCTGAGCTTGACGTTCGGCTTAACTATTATGAAAACAAGCATTAGCATTCTAGCTATTTTGTTGTTCAGCACCAACTTATCCGAGGCATTTTCCTATGGCGGCTCGTTGCCTCCACTTACGGTGGCCACAGGAGAATTTGTTGTGACCTCACGAACCTTCGTTAGAAAGCGGGATTCCAGTGTTACTGCAGCTTCAGCGAAGAGGAGACTTCAGAGAGTTTGGGAGAAATCGATTGGAAACCTGAACGGGAAGATCCAACGAGGTGCTCGCAGTAGCGTAGACTTTACAGGGAATCCTGGAGTGTATCGTAAACTATACCGTTTCAGGAAAGCTGTATTCACTTACAGTGTCCGGATACGATCATCCGAAGTAAAAACGTTCCAGGAGCGGATGCAAGATATCTCGATCCGTAGGAAAACCAAAACTCGGTTTGGATCGATTATATTCAAGATTGATCTAAAGCAGATGTCTCTACAATACAATACGGCCGAACAAGGCGCTGCAGCCAACCCCTAGCCGCGCTCTGTTTCAGAAGCTCGGAAGCACTTCTTCCAGTAGATCGGCATCAGTAACTCGAACGCCCGTTCGGGGCGGCTGAGCTTGACGTTCGACTTCATGATGCAGCCTCCGGCGGATGAGTAAATTCGGTCTTCTGTAGCTGACGGCAAACGCGGCAAACTACCATTGGTTCAGACTGCGACGACATGAGAGGCCACCCCGAAGACAAGGTCAGCTCCACAGGATGTCGACCGATGTCCGTCAGCAGCCTCCGGCGGATGATAAAAAATATTCGTAGGTCGACCCCCGCTTGTTCCGGCCACATCCAGCCCTCATCTCTGCCGCGTTCGTGAGATAGATGACTACCAAGTCGAACCCTCCTCTTTAGTTTTGCTCATTCTCGATAGGTGGTTTCGCAGTCTGGACCAAGGTAAATAATGCCTACGGTAGTTCGATGGCTTTCCCGGACCACTATCCCATACAGTCGAACAAGGCGCTGCAGCCAACCCCTAGCCGCTCCATTGTCAGCTTTCATCCGCGATGTTCCCCCAGTAGATCACAACCCGTTGTTCGCACGCCCGTTCAGGGTGGCTGAGCTTGACGTTCGACTTCATGATGCAGCCTCCGGCGGATGATTCAATTCGGTATTCTGTAGCTGACGGCAAACCCGGCAAACTACCATTGGTTCAGACTGCGACGACTTGAGAGGCCACCCCGAAGACAAGATCGGCTCCACCGGATTTCGACCGATGTTCGTCAGCAGCCTCCGGCGGATGAAAAATGATTTGTAGCTTGATCCCCGCTCGTTCCGGCCACATCCAGCCCTCATCCCTTCCGCGGTCGTAAATATATCCCTGCCAAGTCGAACCCTTCTCTCTGGATTCGTCCAATCATTGAAGTGGCTTCGCGATTTGAACCAAAGTATACGACGCTCCCAGTAGCTCGATGCCTTTCCCGGACCACCAGCCGATCCAGTCGAACAAGGCGCTGCAGCCAACCCCTAGCCGCTCTCCTTTTCAGACGCTCGGAAGCGTCACCTTCTCCAGATCACAATCCATAGCTCGCACGCCCGTTCGGGGTGGCTGAGCTTGACGTTAGTCCCTTATACACTCGCATATGGAAGCACTTGGAAAGATTCGGTATCAAGGCGAGGATTTACAGGATGGCGTCATTTCATCCGCAGAGGCTAGCGTCGCGCTTCGTGGTCTAGATCGTTCGCTTCAATGGTGGATTTCTCGCTATGACCGCCGCCTATCAGATTTTGATTTACCTATACCCGTTCGGGTAAATCATGGTTCATGGGAACTGGAACTTCCCAAGACTGTTGCCGAATGGCTCATGACTGCTGGCGGGGCTGGTGCGACGGCTTACCTGATTAAGGCAGCGCAGAAATTAGCCGAACGAGACTTTGATGAGCGAGGACTTACGGACGCCTTCAAATCTGGCTTCCGGGGTCTCAAGACAGCGGTAAAACTCGGGGTCCATTTGGGTGGTCTCACCAAGGAATTCATTAAGAAGCTACGATGGCTGGACAACAATAGTTTTGTAGAAGTAGAATCTCGCGACGGCTTAACTTTAGTAGTTCGGACAGACGATTTCCAACTCTTCTTAGAGATGCCATCTGGCCAGCTTTCCGATCTCATCTCTTTAGTCAATAATGGAAGAAGAATGACCCTAGTCTCGCCGGATCCAGAGGATATTCCGGTCACAATTGATTCCGATGACCGCGCAATTTTTGTCGTGGACGATTCCGAAGACGAATCAGTGCCCTTGTTTCCGGAACTTGAGCACTTGATGAACGTATCTCTTGAGGGATTTGTCACTCGTGGAAATGAAGTTGCAAATTCAATCGGATTTCGCTATCTCGACCATATCCTTACTTGCTATCCGACAGCCGGAAGCATCGTTCGATATAAACCGCTTCTATTCACGCCGTGCCTGATCGAAGGAACTGTCTCAAGACTTGATGAGAAGAACCGGCCAATCGCACACCGTCCCCAAATACGCTTTCAGAAGCTGAAGCCACTACGCGAAAGCGGTGATCAAGCCGAAATGCATTTGGACTAACAAGGCGCTGCAGCCAACCCCTAGCCGCGTGCTGACACATCTAACTTGTAGCCGCTACTTGGCGGAACTGCGTTCCGCTCTTCGTTCGCCCGTTCGGGGTGGCTGAGCTTGACGTTCGGCTTTGATATGAAATCTCTGATCGCTGCTTTCTTGATGTGCATTCCATCCATCGCGTTTTCCAATGAGCCGGTGCGCGCAGAGCCCAATGTAGCGGGTTATCCAACGAAACAAGGATCGTACATCCACAAACAATGGAAGTATGTCTACAAGATCAGAAACGAAGGAACACGATCAGAGGTTCGTATCGGCTCCCTGTTTTTAGAGGGGAATCCAGTTGAGGGTGATGCCGGCGAACTTTTGCAGGAAGTATTTGGCCATTTCCTCTACTTCGGGAAAGAAGGATACAATCAAGGGTGGCTAAACACACTTACCTACAATCAACCTGTCTTCGACTCAAACGGCAATCCGACAGAAGGCGCGAGAAATCTTCTGCCGATGAAGAATGCAGCCGAACAAGGCGCTGCAGCCAACCCTTAGCCGCGTGCTGACACACCAAACTCGTAGCCACTGCCTGGCGGAACTGCGTTCCGCTCTTCGCTCGCCCGTTCAGGGTGGCTGAGCTTGACGATGGACAGAATGAAATGCGGAGTCTTCGTATGCGAACGCCAGAAAGCAAAATGGGTGCGTAATCGTCTGCAAGGCGTTCAGCAGTCATATTGATATTCACTTCCTTTAGATCAGCGTCCCTTCACCTTTACCTACACCGAGATATTCACACTTCCGTTGCTGGAGAGCTCATCGACCGCCACGACGGCAACCTGTATGCCACGGGCAAACCTGCAAAAGACCATCAATCCGTTCGCGCGTGTTGTCGTGTCACTCGATGAGCGCATCCTTCGAAGGTTTGATAGCTCAATTGCCAGGCGGCGGTTCCATAAAATTCTGTCCATCAAGACGCTGCAGCCAACCCCTAGCCGCGTTCCGTCTCAGATGCTCGAAAGCGATTCTTCCAGTAGATCACAATCAGTAGCTCGCACGCCCGCTCGGGGTGACTGAGCTTGACGTTCGGCTATAGTTCCCATGAAGATCATCACGCTCCCCTTCCAAGCAAAGGCAATCATGCAGATGGAAGCAAATGTTCCACAGCAGATGCAACTCGATGAAATCGAAATTGCCTTTCGAAACGGCAGTCTCGTAATTCGGAGCGCTCTCGGAATCGAACAAAATTGTGCTGAGATAATTGGCACCTACTTTATAAGAAATGACCCAAATTTGCTCAATGTATTCATGGATCAGATTGTGAACTCAAGTTTCTTTTCGTTTGAGAGCAAGCGAAAGGCAATCTTTTGGATTTGTGAGCAACTTCGAATTTTGGATACGCAGGATCGGAATAAATTCGAGAAGACATTCTCGAGGGTAATTCGCTATCGAAACGCTTTTGCACATGGCACGATCTTGCAAAAGCACAACGAGATCTGCGTGAGTTATTTCCAGTCGAGTCCAAGAATTGAGACTCTAGACTTGGATTTTTGGGAAGGGATTGAGGAAACTTTTGCGATAGCTAATAGATACATAACTTCAATTCATACGAGAATTGTTTGCTCCGAAAATTCAATGACTGCTGGTCAGACTGATGCCGAACAAGGCGCTGCAGCCAACCCCTAGCCGCTCTCCTTTTCAGACGCTCGGAAGCGTCACCTTCATCAGAACACAATCAGTATTTCGACCATCTGTTCGGGGTGGCTGAGCTTGACGTTCGACTTCATGATGCAGCCTCCGGCGGATGAGTAAATTCGGTATTCTGTAGATGACGGCAAACCCGGCAAACTACCATTGGTTCAGACTGCGACGACTTGAGAGGCCACCCCGAAGACAAGATCGGCTCCACCGGATTTCGACCGATGTCCGTGAGCAGCCTCCGGCGGATGAAAAATGATTTGTAGCTTGATCCCCACTCGTTACGGCCACATCCAGCCCTCATCCCTTCCGCGTTCGTAACATATATGCCTTACAAGTCGAACCCTTCTCTCTGGATTCGTCCAATCATAGAAGTGGCTTCGCGATTTGAACCAAAGTATACGACGCTCCCAGTAGCTCGATGACTTTCCCGGACCAGCAGCCGATACAGTCGAACAAGGCGCTGCAGCCAACCCCTAGCCGCGTTCCGTCTCAGATGTTCGAAAGAGTCACCTCCAGCAGATTTAAACCAGTAGTTTGGACACCCGTTCGGGGTGGCTGAGCTTGACGTTAGCCTTTAAAATGAAGCTTCTTTTCACCATCGCCATCTTCGCTGCAATAAGTGGCTCTTTTGCGCAAGACGCAGAGAAGACATTCCTCGGAGTTCCGACATTTAAGGTTGAAGAAGGCGGTCTAGATCGAGCCCCGCAAAAGCTTGTTCGAGAAAAAGCTCTTGAATTTAGATGTTCAGTTACGCGAATTGGCGAAAATTATTATTGGGCTTCTCGTGATGATATAGAACTTCAGAAAATTGATGCAGGAGGAGCATTTTTGACATTTTCGGCGAAAAATGGATCTGGCTATATTCGCATCATTAAACCTGACATAAAAAAGTTTGCTGAACTGATGTCCGATACAGAAAAGCAATTTGATTACATGGAGCATATATTTATTGGCCTTCGCACCGTTACTTACTGGGGACATAATGAAACCCAATAAATTCAGGCTAACAAGGCGCTGCAGTCAACCCCTAGCCGCTTCGCTCTCGGGATTGGCGGATGACCAGATTGCAGTAGATCACAACAAGTAGTTCGGACACCCGTTCGGGGTGACTGAGCTTGACGTTAGGTCATCAAAAATGAATATAGCATCTCAAGAAAAGACGGAACCATTGCATCTCTCAGACAACGATCGAAAGATCTCAGGTGTATGCGGCGGCATAGCGGCACATTTTAGTTGGAATTCGGACATGCTGCGCGGAGCTTGGATACTGGCATCAGCTCTCACCGGGATTCTTCCCGGAATCATTCTATATTAGATTATGTCCGTTCTCATGGGAAGTAAGCCATCCGATAAAGAGACTCCGTTAATGACCATTGAAGAAGCAGAGCGAAGATTCGGCCCCACTCGAGATTGACAAAAATTACGCAAAGACCTAACAAGGCGCTGCAGTCAACCCCTAGCCGCTTCGTTCTCGGAGTTGGCGAACGACCAGATTCAAGTTGATCACAACCAGAAGTTTGGACGCCCGCTCGGGGTGACTGAGCTTGACGTTAGACTTCGTGATACTGCATTGCAACTTCCGTTTCCAACAGGCATTCGATTGCGAAGAATTGATCGGCCGATCAAAGAACGAGCATAAAGAATAATTGTCCAGATCGTAGCATCCGTGGAAGCCTTCGGCGCGGGAACCTATTACGCATTCAACGTTCCCCCTGCTGTGGGAGGCTCATCGAGTGCCACAACTGTCACTTGTATACGACCGGGAGATCCTGAAAGACATCAGTTTCTCGACTGCGTACATTGTTGTGGCACACGATGAGCTGGTCCGCAGTTTTCGATGATCTTCTCCGCAGCTCACCATTTCATCCTGACCAGTCTAACAAGGCGCTGCAGCCAACCCCTAGCCGCCCTCCGTTTTCGACGTTCGAAAGCTCTTCCTCCAACATACATCAATCCATACCTCGGAAGCTCGTTCGGGGTGGCTGAGCTTGACGTTAGGCCAAATCACCATGTTATCTCGCGAATGGATCGCCGCCCATGAGTTTACCACGAAACTCGGTATCAACATCCCCCCACTCCCACCAGATTCCTATAGCAAACGCAAATATCTGTCTTCGAGCTTTTGTGATGCGGCACTTCATCAACTGCGAACCAAGTATCATGGGCAAGATTTAAACCAGTTTCTCCTAAAGTGTTTCTCGGTCCACGAATTTTTATACAATGTATTCTTTGACTGCTTCCATGACACCCCGTGTTATCTCACACTCGGATGGGTAGAGCATCAAGGCCACGAGTATTTCAAACATTCAAGAGAGGATATTATCAGGTGGATTTCATCAAGATATCCGGACCCAGACCACGTAGAAATGCATTGCTGGATCACTTTCTGCAGCGGCGAGATGGTCGACGCGACGATCCAGTCGGTAATTTCTTATTCAGATGGTCGTCCGTCAGATGCCGGGGAGATTTTGTGGTTTCAGGACGAGGTATCCGACGATTTCATCTATCATCCAACGATTTTATCAGTAGAAGCGTTGATCGCGATGGGATTAGCGAAAAGGGCCTAACAAGGCGCTGCAGCCAACCCTTAGCCGCTCCATGCCCAGCTTTACTCCACGATCCGCCTCCAGCAGATCACAACCCTCAGTTCGCCCGCCCGTTCAGGGTGACTGAGCTTGACGATGGACAGAATGAAATGCGGATTCTTCGTATGCGAACGCCAGAAAGGAAAATGGGTGCGTAACCGTCTGCAAGGCGTTCAGCAGTCATATTGATATTCACTTCCTTTGGATCAGCTTCCCTTCACCTTCACCTTTACCTACACCGAGACATTCACACTTCCGTTGCTGGAGAGCTCATCGACCGCCACGACGGCAACCTGTATGCCACGGGCAAACCTCCGAAAAACCATCAATCCGTTTGCGTTTGTTGTCGTGTCACTCGATGAGCGCATCATTCGAAGGTTTGATACCTCGATTGCCAGGCGGCGGTTCAATAAAATTCTGTCCATCAAGACGCTGCAGCCAACCCCTAGCCGCGTTCCGTCTCAGATGCTCGAAAGCGATTCTTCCAGCAGTTCACAACCCGTAGCTCGAACGCCCGTTCGGGGTGGCTGAGCTTGACGTTCGACTTCATGATGCAGCCTCCGGCAGATGAGTAAATTCGGTATTCTGTAGCTGACGGCAAACCCGGCAAACTACCATTGGTTCAGACTGCGACGACTTGAGAGGCCACCCCGAAGACAAGATCGGCTCCACCGGATTTCGACCGATGTTCGTCTACAGCCTCCGGCGGATGAAAAAAATTTCGTAGCTTGATCCCTACTCGTTCCGGCCACATCCAGCCCTCATCCCTTCCGCGTTCGCGAGATATATGCCTTCCGAGTCGAACCCTTTTCTTAGGATTCGCTGAAACATGAAAGTGGCTTCGCGATTTGGTAAGACGAATGCAATTCCCAGTGTAGCTCGAACACCTTTCCGGACCGCCATCCGATACAGTCGAACAAGGCGCTGCAGCCAACCCCTAGCCGCGTTCCGTCTCAGATGCTCGAATGCGATTCTATCAGCAGATCACAATCAGTAGTTCGAACACCCGATCGGGGTGGCTGAGCTTGACGTTCGGTCATGCAATTTATGAATGAATCCCTATACGCAAAGTCAGTTTACACGATCCGCCATTCCAACGAGCTTGATTCAATATACAAGAGTGGTGGCACTGGTTCGTTCATAGAACGCAAGAGTTGGGCGACAGCCTATACAATGCTTAAAGAAGCAGCCGAGGCAGATCAAGAATTTCCACTAATCTTGGCATATGGAGACCACATCGATGGACTTCGATATTGGGCATGCATTCGATCTCTTGAAATCGATGATGATGGACACACCAAGGTTGATTATTCCGGCCTTACGCCCATTTCACAAGTTCCCCCGCTCTCACGACTCACGCTCGTCAATTCAAACAAGCCGCTCCGAGATGATTTCTTACGGCCTTACGCCATCTGCTTCACTCCCGATTTTCTTGATACAGATACCAAGATCGAGCATGCACCAGATTTGGAAGTTGACGATGTCGTTCGCCGAGAAGAGGGCGGATTGGTCGCACGCGTCCATTTTATCAGGGAACGAGATCGATCTGTCATCAAAGACAAAAAGCAATCAATTCTCTCTACGGGCGCAAAACTGCAATGTGAATGTTGCAACTTCGATTTTGAACTCTTCTACGGCCCGATAGGCGTTGATTATTGCGAAGTGCATCACCTGATTCCCCTTCATTCACTAACTGAGAGGACTACTACTGGGATCGAAGATCTAGCTATCGTATGCTCTAATTGTCACAGGATGATTCATCGTTCCAATCCGTTTTTGACAATCAACCAGCTTCAAAGCGAAATCCTGAAGACCGAACAAGGCGCTGCAGCCAACCCTTAGCCGCGTGCTGACACACCCAACTCGTAGCCGCTACCTAGCGGAACTGCGTTCCGCATTTCGCTCGCCCGTTCAGGGTGGCTGAGCTTGACGTTCGGTCCAAAAACTTCGCCGTGATTCGCTCCTCCGCCAATCTTCTTCTTTCTATATGCATTTCGACATCTGCGTGCGTCCAGTCGGAAAATGTATCTAGGATCGATTCAGAGCTGAGCACCCTCGCGGTAGCGATCCAACGATATCAGTCGCGCGAAGGCACCTTTCCACAAGGATCAAATATTGAGATCTCACGGAAGCTAGATGGCAAAGACGGGAATATTCAGTATATCAAGTTTCCTAGAAGGAGTATCGATTCGGAAGGCCGGTTTGTTGATCCATGGGGGACTCCGTATGTGTTCGCTCATCGCTCAGATAGGATGATCATATGGTCATTCGGCAAAAATAAGATCGTTGATTCAGCTCCCAATAGCGACGACCATATAGAAATTGTAAAAGATACGACCGAACAAGGCGCTGCAGCCAACCCCTAGCCGCGACACGGCGCAGTTGTTCTGACTTCCGCCATTCCATCCAACGTCCACCATGCAAGTTCGGTCCCGTGTTCGGGGTGACTGAGCTTGACGATGGACAGAATGAAATGCGGATTCTTCGTATGCGAACGCCAGAAAGGAAAATGGGTGCGTAACCGTCTGCAAGGCGTTCAGCAGTCATATTGATATTCACTTCCTTTGGATCAGCGTTTCTTCACCTTCACCTTCACCTTCACATTCACCTCCACCGAGACATTCACACTTCCGTTGCTGGAGAGCTCATCGACCGCCACGACGGCAACCTGTATGCCACGGGCAACCCTGCAAAAGACCATCAATCCGTTCGCGTGTGTTGTCGTGTCACTCGATAAGCGCATCATTCGAAGGTTTGATAGCTCGATTGCCAGGCGGCGACTCGATGAAATTCTGTCCATCAAGACGCTGCAGCCAACCCCTAGCCGCGTTCCGTCTCAGATGCTCGAAAGCGATTCTTTCAGTAGTTCACAACCCGTAGCTCGCACGCTCGTTCAGGGTGGCTGAGCTTGACGTTAGCCCCAAAATGCAACCCCGACACCCCAACACACCGGAATACTGGACATATTTCCTTGCATTAGAGCAGGATTTTTTTGCGACAGATCGCTATGTCTGCATCAATTCGAATAATGCCGCCACGTTTTCGATCGAATACGCCCAGCTGCTCCTCAGAATTGGATCAGAGATAGACACGCTGTTCAAAGTCTACTTTGAGCTTCACGGAATCTCAATCAAGCGTCCAAACATTGACAGTTACAAAGAGCTGATACTTGCAAAAATGCCAAATTTCGTGAAAGGCACTGTTCGCGTTGATGAAACTGATCTTGAGTTCGTGCCGTGGGCGTCCTGGGACACGGGCGACAATCCAATTTGGTGGAAGGCCTACAATGAGGTCAAACACGAGCGATACAAAAATTTCGAAAAAGCGAATCTCAGAAATACACTCGAAGCATTATCTGGTCTCTTTATATTGAGCGGACATCTATATAGTCAGAAGCTTCAAAAGTTTTTGCATAACAGATGGCCGCAGCGACTGAAAACTAATATATACCAAATTCAGCTTTCGTATCGGTCGGACCCGATAGACGTATTTGGAATCCTGAAGGGCTAACAAGGCGCTGCAGCCAACCCCTATCCGCTTCGCTCCTGGGGTTGCGCGGACCCGCCACAGGCAGTTGATCACCTGTTCTCTGCGGTCGCCCGTTCGGGGTGGCTGAGCTTGACGTTAGACTTCCTGATACTGCATTGCAACCTCCGTTTCCAACAGGCATTCGATTGCGAAGAATCGATCGGGCGATCAAAGAACGAGCATAAAGAATAATTGTCCAGATCGTAGCATCCGTGGAAGCCTTCGGCGCGGGAGCCTATCACGCATTCAACGTTCCCCCTGCTGTGGGAGGCTCATCGAGTGCCACAACTGCCACTTGTATACGACCGGGAGATCCTGAAAAGGATCAGTTTCTCGACTGCGTACATTGTTGTGGCACACGATGAGCTGGTCCGCAGTTTTTCGATCATCTTCTCCGCAGCTCACCATTTTATCCTGACCAGTCTAACAAGGCGCTGCAGCCAACCCCTAGCCGCGCTCCGTTTCAGATATTCGAAAGGGTCACTTTCAGTAGATTACAACCCGTAGCTCGCACGCCCGATCGGGGTGGCTGAGCTTGACGTTCGGGCTTCATAATTCGTGAAAATATGCAGTTCGACTGCAACAACCCTCCGCATTTCAACTTTGATCGGACTACATCGGGTAGCATCTGAGCACTGAGTTCGAATGCGGCGTTCCGCTGCACTTCGGATCTTCTCCAGACTCCAACCGGAAAACCCTGAATCACTGAATCCGTATCCACCGTCTCGACGCTCGTCCAAGATGTCTCTTTGCAACGGGCAGAATAGGAACTCCCGCATTCCCCCATCGACTTATGCTCCAACTATTTCCATGAGAGGCGAATTGGTTTCTTGTCGAATTCACCTGAAAAAGCATCAATTCAATTCAGCCCAATCCATACGGGGTTGGTTTGAGATAGGAGAGCAATCAGACGGAGATCGGTTACTGCCCGAACAAGGCGCTGCAGCCAACCCCTATCCGCTTCGCTCCTGGGGTTGCGCCACCCACCACCGGCAGTTGATCATCTGTTCTCTGCGGTCGCCCGTTCGGGGTGGCTGAGCTTGACGTTAGAGCAATAAATACACATACATATGCATATACCAATGAGAACACCCACACTCGCGACGACAGCAGCAGTCCTTTTGTCACCTCTGATAGCAGCATTCGCTACAGAAGTTGCAATCGAGCCAGATTCTTACCCAGAGAACACTCCACTAACCAATGTTTCATCGCTCGCCATCCTGCGGACTGCCAACGGAACGAATGTTCCATCAGATTTCTTCACGGTCGAGGCCACCGGGATCACGGACTCCGCTCCCACTGGAATTCGTGTTTTCGGACATGATGGTATTGGATTTTGGCCGTCAAGCCGAAGATTGCGCGTTGATTTTTTGGAGCCAGCGGACGCAGTATCAATTAAGTTTACTGCTGGCAGCGCGATTGTCACGGAACGCGGGACACTGGAGGCATACAACGTAGCCGGGGATCTCCTTGAAAGCTACCTGACTCAGCCTCTTCTGAACGGTCAGGTAGAGATTATGGATGTCGCATCAGCTTCTGCTGATATATCATTCGTCGTCGCATATACTCCTCAATCATTCGGAAGCTTCGGCATCCTCGATGCACTAACGTTTAACACTGTTCCACCTACACCGCCGAATCTTTCGCCCAAATTGCGGCTTAAAAATCCAAAAGGACGATCTCTGAAATCGAAAAAACTCCTAGTTTCAGGGACAGCTTTTGATTTGGATGGCCTGGCTTCCATCACCGTCAAAGTTGGAAGGAAGTCTCTTCGCGTGCGAGGCCTTGAGAAGTGGCGAACCAAGACGAAAATCCGCAAAGCCGGAAAATACAAAATTATTGTGGTAGCAACAGATACCAAGGGCGCATCGAAAACTGTTAGAAAGACCGTTGTCCTCAAATAATTAGCTCTAACAAGGCGCTGCAGCCAACCCCTAGCCGCGGGGCGTTTCGGGTTGACGACCGTTCAATCTGCAGGAATCTGCCACCTGTAGCTCGTCCGCCTGCTCAGGGTGGCTGAGCTTGACGTTAGACTTCCTGATACTGCATTGCGACTTCCGTCTCCAACAGGCGCTCGATTGCGAAGAGTTGATCGGGCGATCAAAGAACGAGCATGAGAGAATAACTCTCCATATTGTAGCATCCGTGAAATCCTTCGGCACGGGAGCCTATCACGCATTCAACGTTCCCCCTGCTGTGGGAGGCTCATCGAGTGCCACAACTGTCACTTGTATACGACCAGGAGATCCTGAAAAGGATCAGTTTCTCGACTGCGTACATTGTTGTAGCACACGATGAGCTACTCCGCAGTTTTTCGATCATCTTCTCCGCAGCTCACCATTTTATCCTGACCAGTCTAACAAGGCGCTGCAGCCAACCCCTAGCCGCGTTCCGTCTCAGATGCTCGAAAGCGATTCTTCCAGCAGTTCACAACCCGTAGCTCGCACGCCCGTTCGGGGTGGCTGAGCTTGACGTTCGGTCCTGAATTTACGCTTGAGACGATCACACAAGTAGATATCTTCGCTTCGTGAGTAATCTTCAAGAGATTGAATCCGCTATCGAAGGCCTGCCGTCTTCCGAGCGGTGGAACCTGTTCCATCGCCTACAAGAGAGCCTCTGGGAGGATTGGGACCAGCAGATTGAAGACGACCATAAAGCGGGTCGTCTGAACTCGCTGCTTGCTTCAGTGAGGGACGACATCATGAACGATCGCGTCAAGCCGCTCGATGAAGTCGTTAACAACTCCTAAGTTTTGGAAGGCGTATTCGAACCTTCCATGCAACATCAAGAACAGCGCTCGAAGGCAATACCGACTTTGGACTGACAATCCGCGGCATCCTTCATTGCAGTTCAAGAAGGTCGGACCTTTTTGGTCAGCCAGGATTACAGATGACTACAGAAGCTTGTCTCTACTGGAGTCGGGAGTGCATTATTGGTTCTGGATTGGAACCCATGCCGAATACGACCGGATACTCAAAACTCGGTGAGACCGAACAAGGCGCTGCAGCCAACCCCTAGCCGCGTGCTGACACACCCAACTCGTAACCGCGACTTGGCGGAACTGCGTTCCGCATTTCGCACGCCCGTTCGGGGTGACTGAGCTTGACGTTCGGCTGCTTTCCCAGCGAAAAACTACTTCTCCTAATCTCCAATTCGTGTAACCACATCGGTTTTACTATCAGCATGTCCATCAGACTCTTCTTACTGTTAATCCTGATTCCGACTGCATTTGCTTCGGACATCGTTCTTCCTGATCCGCTCCAAGTCGAAAGCGTCACTTACCGAGGTGCAATCTATTCTAAACATCATGGATTGAAATTGACGTTTTTCCATGAGACCGGGATCGCAACAATCCCAATTCATTCTCTACCATCTAAAGTCAAAGAAGCGATTGGATACACGCCGCAAAAAGCGGCAGAGCAACGAAAAGTCGAATATGAAGCTCAGCAAGCAAGTGCCGAAAGGGCTAGGCAACGAGCAGCGAAGATTGAGAACTTCTATGGAATTCTGAAGAAGAAAACATCTATAGGATGGATTGCCGTGACACGCAAAGCAACTGGCGAACAGAGAGTCGTTTCATATTGGAATTCTAATCTCACTCGCCACGAGCAAAGAACCGAGGATGTTTACGTCAATATGGAGTACGAAGTTTATGGACATCCGAACTTCATGTATTTTACGCCTGATCAACGCGTGAGCTGGAAAATCCTCCCTGAAAAAGTGATTCACATTGATGGTGAGCCGATTGTCCGGGCAAAATTTATTCAAGAATTGTAGCCGAACAAGGCGCTGCAGCCAACCCCTATCCGCTGCGCTCCTAGAGGTTGGGCGGACCTCTTATCGGCAGTTGATCACCAGCTGCCTCAGTTCGCCCGTTCGGGGTGGCTGAGCTTGACGTTAGACTTCTTGATACTGCATTTGCTACTTCCGTTTCAAATGAGCATTTGATCGCGAAAAATTGATCCCGCGATAAAAGGATGGGCATAAAAAAATTATTTTCGCGATTACAGAAACTGTGAATGCCTTCGGCGCGGAGGTCTATTCCGCATTTAACGTTTCCGCTCCCCGGGGAGGCTCATCGAGTGCCACAACGGTCACTTGTATTTGATCGGGATATCCTGCAAGAGCTCACATTCTCGACTGCGTGCATTGTTGTGGCACACGATGAGCTAGTCCGGCGTTATTCGATCATCTTCTCAGCAGGTCACCATTTTATCCTGACCAGTCTAACAAGGCGCTGCAGCCAACCCTTAGCCGCGTGCTGACACACCAAACTTGTAACCGCTGCTCGGCGGAACTGCGTTCCGCTCTTCGCTCGCCCGTTCAGGGTGGCTGAGCTTGACGTTGGGCCAACCAAAAACATCACATGAAAACACTAGTCACTACCGCAATCCTCCTAACACTAAATTCCCTACACGCAGCTACAATCTCTAGCTACGACTTTTCAATTGATAGCCGGGAGTCGAAGGATTCCAACTCATTTACTGAGTCAACGGATTTCACCAATGGAAGCGGCATTGCCGCTGACATTCATGCCTATGGATATCCGCCTCCAGGCCTTTTACTCCGCACCGGCGACTCCGGAACTTCACGAATCGAATCCATCGAAAGCGACGATTACTATTCGTTCACGATTTCATTGACTTCCGACCAGCAGTTCCAATTGATTTCTCTACAGTTCGATATAGCAGCCCGCTCGCTTAACACCACTCAGTTTACAAGCTACTATTCGATCTCGTCAACGATTGAGGGATACGATACAGACATGGGCACATTCTCTGTGATATCCGTCAGCGATCCTCAACCAACCTTTTCTAAAGTAGGTTTAGATCTAAGCGCATTCATTCTCGCAGACGAACCCATAACATTTCGAATATACAACTTTAGCGACAGCGGCTTTTCGAATGACCAGCAATTTATTGACAGCGTCATTTTGACTGCGACATCAATTCCTGAACCGAGTATCTTGCTCCTCCTATCAATGTCTTTTGTGTTAGCCCTGCTTTACAAAAAAAGAAGGCCCAACAAGGCGCTGCAGCCAACCCCTAGCCGTCTGCTGTCACATCAAACTCGTATCCGCTGAGTGGCGCAACTGCGTTGAGCGGCTCTACGCCCGTTCAGGGTGGCTGAGCTTGACGTTCGGTCCAGCATCCGGCGGAGGAACCTAGAGCATCCTCCGCAATCCGAAAGCGAGACGCAACTCCCCCCAATACAAATGAAAAACCGTCATAAAAAAGTTGTCATAATATCGATAGCTGTTTTCGCGATCATCGTAGCGGCACTCGTAATTCAAGCGTTTTCAAGCTACTCCCAGCGCAAGCAAACAGTCCAAACGCTCAATAATTTCAGACATCTACAGATCGCACGACAAACACTTGAGCTTGATAGTAGCGCTTCTGGAAGATCCGCCAACCTCGACTCTATTGCGGAACTAAGTCAGGGTAACTACCTCACGAAAGCAGATCTGGATCGACTCACCGAAGGTTACAAAGTCAAGTTTTTCCCGACCAATAACGATGAAAATGCCAGAGATACACCTGCAATAATTGGTATCGGAGCAGATCAGAAAGTCATCGTGACTCAAGGCGGAATCGTCCGTTTTGAGAAACTGTAATACAGACCGAACAAGGCGCTGCAGCCAACCCCTAGCCGCGACACGGCGCAGCTATTCTGACTTCCGCCATTCCATCCAACGTCCACCATACAAGTTCGGTCCCGTGTTCGGGGTGGCTGAGCTTGACGATGGACAGAATGAAATGCGGATTCTTCGTATGCGAGCGCCAGAAAGCAAAATGGGTGCGTAATCGTCTGCAAGGCGTTCAGCAGTCATATTGATATTCACCTCCTTTGGATCAGCTTCCCTCCACCTTCACTTTCACCAAGATATTCACAGTTCCGTTGCTGGAGAGCTCATCGACCGCCACGACGGCAACTTGTATGCCACGGGCAAACCTGCAAAAGACCATCAATCCGTTCGCGTGTGTTGTCGTGTCACTCGATGAGCGCATCGTTCGAAGGTTTGATAGCTCGATTGCCAGGCGGCGACTCGATGAAATTCTGTCCATCAAGGCGCTGCAGCCAACCCCTAGCCGCCCTCCGTTTTCGACGTTCGAAAGCTCTTCCTCCAACAAACATCAATCCATAGCTCGGACGCCTGTTTGGGGTGGCTGAGCTTGACGTTAGACTTCCAGATACTGCATCGCAACTTCCGTTTCCAACAAGCATTCGATTGCGAAGAATTGATCGGGCAATCAAAGAACGAGCATAAAGAATAACTGTCCAGATCGTAGCATCCGTGAAATCCTTCGGCACGGGAGCCTATCACGCATTCAACGTTCCCCCTGCTGTGGGAGGCTCATCGAGTGCCACAACTGTCACTTGTATACGACCGGGAGATCTTGAAAGAGATCAGTTTCTCGACTGCGTACATTGTTGTGGCACACGATGAGCTAGTCCGCAGTTATTCGATCATCTTCTCCGCAGCTCACCATTTTATCCTGACCAGTCTAACAAGGCGCTGCAGCCAACCCCTAGCCGCACTCCGTTTTCGACGTTCGAAAGCTCTTCCTCCAACAAACATCAATCCATAGCTCGGAAGCCCGTTCAGGGTGGCTGAGCTTGACGTTCGGTCACAAGAGATACGGGATCCGCACCCTGGGGTCGCTATTATCGAAGTCTTTCGAATTCCGAGTTACAAGGATGCAACCTTCGTGATCAGCACTCGCAAGAATTGTTGCATCAGGAATTTTCAGTTTGCGGGCTTTCCTTTCAAACACAGCTTGCTGCGCGACACCGATCGTAAGGTCGATACACGTCATTGAGCGAAATAGTGCATCAGCAGCTCCACGCTCTGATTCTGACTCAGCACCACACATTACCTCAATCCACGAAATGATTGAATATGAGGGTTCAGTGTATCGCTCGATTTCGCTTTTCGCTTTATCGATCCCCTGCAGATAATCGATGAGAACATCGCTATCGATTACCGCTTTCATTGGTCCCACTCTCCGCGAAGTTCCTCGATATACGCCCTGCTGTTTACCTCGCGCTTCCAAGCACCAAATGCTTCGGTTCGATCGTTTAATGCGTTCGCAGCGAGCATGTCTCTCAGTGCACGTCTGACCGCCTCTGCACGGGAGATTTTCTGGGTTCTACACACGTCGGCAAGTGCTTCGACCTCTTCATCTGGGATATCGATAATCGTTCTCATGACATCGTCATCATTCATCAATTGTGAGAAGATGCAAGACCGAACAAGGCGCTGCAGCCAACCCCTAGCCGCTTTCTGTTTCAGATGTTCGAAAGCGTCACCTCCAGCAGATCACAATCAGTAGCTCGCACGCCCGTTCGGGGTGGCTGAGCTTGACGTTCGACTTCATGATGCAGCCTCCGGCGGATGAGTAAATTCGGTATTCTGAAGCTGACGACAAACCCGGCAAACTACCATTGGTTCAGACTGCGACGACTTGAGAGGCCACCCCGAAGACAGGATCGGCTCAACCGGATTTCGACCGATGTCTGTCAGCAGCCTCCGGCGGATGAAAACAAATTCGTAGCTTGGTCCCTGTTCATTCCAGCCACATCCAGCCCTCATCACTTCCGCGGTCGTAAATATATCCCTGCCAAGTCGAACCCTTCTCTCTGGATTCGTCCAATCATTGAAGTGGCTTCGCGATTTGAACCAAAGTATACGACGCTCCCAGTAGCTCGATGCCTTTCCCGGACCACCAGCCGATCCAGTCGAACAAGGCGCTGCAGCCAACCCCTAGCCGCTCTCCTTTTCAGACGCTCGGAAGCGTCACCTTCTCCAGATCACAATCAGTAGTTCGACCATCTGTTCGAGGTGGCTGAGCTTGACGTTCGACTTCATGATGCAGCCTCCGGCGGATGAGTAAATTCGGTATTCTGAAGCTGACGACAAACCCGGCAAACTACCATTGGTTCAGACTGCGACGACTTGAGAGGCCACCCCGAAGACAAGATCGGCTCAACCGGATTTCGACCGATGTCTGTCAGCAGCCTCCGGCGGATGAAAAAAATTCGTAGCTTGGTCCCTGTTCATTCCAGCCACATCCAGCCCTCATCACTTCCGCGGTCGTAAATATATCCCTGCCAAGTCGAACCCTTCTCTCTGGATTCGTCCAATCATTGAAGTGGCTTCGCGATTTGAACCAAAGTATACGACGTTCCCAGTAGCTCGATGCCTTTCCCGGACCACCAGCCGATCCAGTCGAACAAGGCGCTGCAGCCAACCCCTAGCCGCTCTCCTTTTCAGACGCTCGGAAGCGTCACCTTCTCCAGATCACAATCAGTAGTTCGACCATCTGTTCGAGGTGGCTGAGCTTGACGTTCGACATAAATATGAAACTTCCAATGATCATATCTCTCTTCACAGGGAGCATTCTTTTGGCCGACGACACTCCACGTAAGATCGATGATTATTTCGTTGTCGGATACGATACCGGAAACCGAATTGAAGGTGATGGACTTTCCCAAGATGGCGACTTAGCTATTGTTGTCACAACGAATCAGAACGTGGGATTGCCTGTTCCCAAGGGAGATGGCCCAAGTCCATTCAGCGCATATCTAATCGAGACAGACACCACGAGAATTCTTTGGGAGACTCCAGTCAACGGAGACTTCTCTTGGGGGCCTCTCACATCAATGGTCACTTGCAGTTGGCATCCAGAACATAAGGGTTTCCAGCTTCGCCTCAACATGGGAAGAATAATGAGCGAGACTCGACTTTATCTTCGAACCTCTTCTGGCGAGTGGAAGCTCGCCACCATTGAGAAGTCACCATTTGAAGAATCTGATTATTTCCAGAAGTTACACTCGAAAACGCTAGCGGCGGGGGCTTCATGGGACAAAAAGCATTCTCCACCAAATACGCCCGGGCCCGGATTCCGCCATTTCAGCGACTGGATTGAGAGACAAAAGATTCTCGTTTGGGAAAGCTACGGTGGAGACTTAATATATAGATTTGATGACCAAGCACGTTTGTTTCTTGTCGGCTATGATCCCGATCAAAGATTTGTCGAACAAGGCGCTGCAGTCAACCCCTAGCCGCTTCGCTCTCGGGGTTGGCGAACGACCAGATTGCAGATGATCACGATCAGTAGTTCGAACACCCGATCGGGGTGGCTGAGCTTGACGTTCGGTGAATAAATTTATGAGATCTCTTCTCTTCACTATTCTCTGCGCTATCCACGTCTCTTGTTCCGCGAGCGCACAAGATACTCCTGAGTTCACATCTCTACCAGAAGCGCTTCGTTGGCTTGACCAGAAACTTGAATTGAAAGATTTCACAGCAATCGCCGACTCTTTTGCTTCACCACTTGATGCAACGACAATTCGTATCAACTACATTGAGGCACTCGATACTTCTCATGGAGCAATCAGACTTGCCGAGCGGTATGCGAATCGTGATTTCCCTATAGAGAAGAGCCAATTCAAACTTGGCGGACATGGACAGGAACTTGGGCACATTCATATTGATTTCATTCGGGACAAGAATGCATGGAAAATAGACCGTATTTGGATGTGCAGATAAAATACCACCGAACAAGGCGCTGCAGCCAACCCTTAGCCGCGTGCTGACACACCCAACTCGTAGCCGCTACCTGGCGGAACTGCGTTCCGCATTTCGCACGCCCGTTCAGGTTGGCTGAGCTTGACGTTAGGCCATAAAACATTCATGCAACAAGACGCTATTTATAAGTTTGCACAGGATTTGATGCAGAAGGTGTGGATCCCATTTGATCCTTCAAATCTACACCTCTTCTATAATGCAGATGTCATCGGACACCACCGTGACCAGACTCTATGCTTTAAAGACATTGAAAACCGTCTCTTGTGGGACCGCAAGAACATCTCCAACCCTCACTATGACATCAAGGAAATCATTGCCGATGATAATCGTTTTTCCATCCGATTCATCTACAACGCCACGCTAAATGCGTCGCAGGAAAATATAGTAGTAGAGGTCATCTATTTTTACCATATGCGGGCTGATAAAATTTCTGAATTCTGGACATTAGCCAGTATTATTTTTGACTACAAAGAAGAGGCCTAACAAGGCGCTGCAGCCAACCCCTAGCCGCGTGCTGACACATCCAACTCGAACCCGCTGCTTGGCGGAACTGCGTTCCGCGCTTCGCCCATCCGTTCGGGGTGGCTGAGCTTGACGTTAGACTTCCTGACACTGCGTTGCAACTTCCGTTTCCAACAGGCATTCGATTGCGAAGAATTGATCGGGCGATCAAAGAACGAGCATAAAGAATAATTGTCCAGATCGTAGCATCCGTGGAAGCTTTTGGCGCGGGAGCCTATCACGCATTCAACGTTCCCCCTGCTGTGGGAGGCTCATCGAGTGCCACAACTGTCACTTGTATACGACCGGGAGATCCTGAAAAGGATCAGTTTCTCGACTGCGTACATTGTTGTGGCACACGATGAGCTGGTCCGCAGTTTTTCGATCATCTTCTCCGCAGCTCACCATTTTATCCTGACCAGTCTAACAAGGCGCTGCAGCCAACCCCTAGCCGCGCTCCGTTTCAGATATTCGAAAGGGTCACTTTCAGTAGATTACAACCCGTAGCTCGCACGCCCGATCGGGGTGGCTGAGCTTGACGTTAGCTGCAATACACGAATCTGGACACTCTTCTCAATCTGTATAAAGTTCTGTCATGCCCGCATCCGTCCAATACCTGACAAATGAAGCCGGCGACAAAACCGGCGTCCTGCTTTCAATCACTGATTACGAGCAACTTATAGAAGATTTGAGCGATCTTGCTGCAGTTGCTGACCGCAAGAGTGAAGAGACTATTCCTCACTCTCAGTTTCTTGACGAACTCCGACACGATGGCCTCATTCCAACTTGAATGGCGCAAGTCCACGAAAAAGGACATTCGTAAGATTCCGCACAAAGACATTACACGGATCATCGAAGCTGCAGAAGCTCTAGCTGAAGATCCTTTTCCCATAGGCCATGTCAAGCTCTCGGGTAGCGAACATGCCTTCAGAATCCGAGTAGGTCGTTTCCGCATAATTTATGAGGTGTTTGCTGACATTCTATACATTGAGATAGTGCGAGTCGGAGATCGCAAAGAAGTTTACAGAGGGAAAGGGTGAGCAGCTAACAAGGCGCTGCAGCCAACCCCTAGCCGCGACACGGCGCAGTTGTTCTGACTTCCGCCTTTCCAATTCACATCCACCATGGAAGTTCGGTCCCGCGTTCAGGTTGGCTGAGCTTGACGTTAGGTCATTATGAATACGATTCGTAAATCGGTATTTCGCAAATTTCATCGCAATCAATCCCTTGTCTCCATTTCAAGGAACAAAATTGACCGCGAGCCAATCCAAGGTTTCATTATCGATTTAGATTGCGACTGGTTATTGGTTCATCAGATTTTCGATTTCTTCGTAGATAGCGTTCGGCTCCTACGAAGGTCCACGATCACAGCCCTCGAGAGTAAAGCGTCCGATAATTTTCAGAAAAGCCTATTGGAAGATGAAGATCAGATGCGAAAAGTCGCATTTAATAAATCGATTCCGGAGAACGGTATTCTTGATTTGTTGATTGCGCTGCCATCTTCGAAGGTGGTTACTATTGAAAGAGAGACGCTTGAAGACGGCGATTTTCACACTGGATTCATTGAGAAGATTACCAAGAAGCATCTTTTCATCCGCGAGTTTTCTGTTGAAGCGAAACTTGACGACGAGACAACAAGAGTAAAATTGCGTGATTTGACGTCAATCTCATTTGACGGGAACTACACGCTGTTTTACGAGCGATACTTCCTCCGAGAGCAAGTCAATGAGACCTAACAAGGCGCTGCAGTCAACCCCTAGCCGCTTCGCTCTTGGGGTTGGCGGACGAACAGATTGCAGTTCATTACAACCAGCAGCTCGGACGCCCGTTCGGGGTGACTGAGCTTGACGTTAGGTCATCAAAAATGAATATAGCATCTCAAGAAAAGACGGAACCATTGCATATCTCAGACAACGATTGAAAGATCTCAGGTGTATGCGGCGGCATAGCGGCACATTTTAGTTGGAATTCGGACATGCTGCGCGGAGCTTGGTTACTGGCATCAGCTCTCACCGGGATTCTTCCCGGAATCATTCTATATTGGATTATTTCCGTTCTCATGGGAAGTAAGCCATCCGATAAAGAGACTCCGTTAATGACCATTGAAGAAGCAGAGCGAAGATTCGGCCCCACTCGAGATTGACAAAAATTACGCAAAGACCTAACAAGGCGCTGCAGCCAACCCCTAGCCGCGTTCCGTCTCAGATGCTCGAAAGCGATTCTTCCAGCAGTTCACAACCCGTAGCTCGAACGCTCGTTCAGGGTGGCTGAGCTTGACGTTCGACTTCATGATGCAGCCTCCGGCGGATGAGTAAATTCGGTATTCTGAAGCTGACGACAAACCCGGCAAACTACCATTGGTTCAGACTGCGACGACTTGAGAGGCCACCCCGAAGACAGGATCGGCTCAACCGGATTTCGACCGATGTCTGTCAGCAGCCTCCGGCGGATGAAAACAAATTCGTAGCTTGGTCCCTGTTCATTCCAGCCACATCCAGCCCTCATCACTTCCGCGGTCGTAAATATATCCCTGCCAAGTCGAACCCTTCTCTCTGGATTCGTCCAATCATTGAAGTGGCTTCGCGATTCGAACCAAAGTATACGACGCTCCCAGTAGCTCGATGCCTTTCCCGGACCACCAGCCGATCCAGTCGAACAAGGCGCTGCAGCCAACCCCTAGCCGCTCTCCTTTTCAGACGCTCGGAAGCGTCACCTTCTCCAGATCACAATCAGTAGTTCGACCATCTGTTCGAGGTGGCTGAGCTTGACGATGGACAGAATGAAATACGGAGTCTTCGTATGCGGACGCCAGAAAGCAAAATGGGTGCGTAATCGTCTGCAAGGCGTTCAGCAGTCATATTGATATTCACCTCCTTTGGATCAGCGTCCCTTCACCTTCACCTTTACCTGCTCCGAGACATTCACACTTCCGTTGCTGGAGAAGCTCATCGACCGCCACAACGGAAACCTGTATGCCACGGATAGACCTGCAAAGAAGCTGGAACCAGTCTGCGTGCATTGTCGTGTCACTCGATGAGCGAATCGATCGAAGGTTTGATAGTTCAATCAGCAAGCGGCAGTTCAATAAATTTCTGTCCATCAAGACGCTGCAGCCAACCCCTAGCCGCGTTCCGTTTCAGACGCTCGAAAGCGTCAATTCCAGCAGATCAGAATCAGTAGCTCGCACGCCCGTTCGGGGTGGCTGAGCTTGACGATGGACAGAATGAAATGCGGAGTCTTCGTATGCGGACGCCAGAAAGCAAAATGGGTGCGTAATCGTATGCAAGGCGTTCAGCAGTCATATTGATATTCACCTCCTTTGGATCAGCGTCCCTTCACCTTCACCTTCACCGAGATATTCACACTTCCGTTGCTGGAGAGCTCATCGACCGCCACGACGGCAACCTGTATGCCACGGGCAAACCTGCAAAAGACCATCAATCCGTTCGCGTGTGTTGTCGTGTCACTCGATGAGCGCATCATTCTAAGGTTTGATACCTCGATTGCCAGGCGGCGGTTCAATCAAATTCTGTCCATCAAGACGCTGCAGCCAACCCCTAGCCGCGTTCCGTCTCAGATGCTCGGAAGCACTTCTTCCAGTAGATCACAACCCGTAGCTCGGAAGCCCGTTCGGGGTGGCTGAGCTTGACGATGGACAGAAGGAAGTGCGGAGTCTTCGTATGCAAACGCCAGAAAGCAAATTGGGTGCGTAATCGTCTGCAAAGCGTTCAGCAGTCATATTGATATTTACCTCTTTTGGATCAGCTTACCTTCATTTTCATCTTTACCTCCACCGAGACATTCACACTTCCGTTGTTGGAGAGCTCATCGACCGCCACGACGGCAACCTGTATGCCCGGGCAAACCTGCAAAAGACCATCAATCCGTTCGCGTGTGTTGTCGTGTCACTCGATGAGCGCATCGTTCGAAGGTTTGATAGCTCGATTGCCAGGCGGCGGTTCAATCAAATTCTGTCCATCAAGACGCTGCAGCCAACCCCTAGCCGCGTTCCTTTTCAGACGCTCGGAAGTGTCACCTTCAGCAGATCACAATCAGTAGCTCGCACGCCCGTTCGGGGTGGCTGAGCTTGACGTTCGACTTCATGATGCGGCCTCCGGCGGATAAGTAAATTCGGTATTCTGTAGCTGACGGCAAACCCGGCAAACTACTATTGGTTCAGACTGCGACGACTTGAGAGGCCACGCCGAAGACAAAATCGGCTCCACCGGATTTCGACCGATGTTCGTCAGCAGCCTCCGGCGGATGAAAAATGATTTGTAGCTTGATCCCTACTCGTTCCGGCCACATCCAGCCCTCATCCCTTCCGCGGTCGTAAATATATGCCTGCCAAGTCGAACCCTTCTCTTTGGATTCGTCCAATCATTAAAGTGGCTTCGCAATTTGAACCAAAGTAGATGACGCCCCCAGTAACTCGATGACTTTCCCGGACGGACAACCTAATCCAGTCGAACAAGGCGCTGCAGCCAACCCCTAGCCGCTTTCCGTTTCAGACGCTCGAAAGCGTCACCTCCAGCAGATCACAACCAGTAGTTCGAACGCCCGTTCGGGGTGGCTAAGCTTGACGTTAGACTTCCTGATACTGCATTGCAACCTCCGTTTCCAACAGGCATTCGATTGCGAAGAGTCGATCGGGCGATCAAAGAACGAGCATAAAGAATAATTGTCCAGATCGTAGCATCCGTGGAATCCGTAGGCGCGGGAGCCTATCACGCATTCAACGTTCCCCCTGCTGTGGGAGGCTCATCGAGTGCCACAACTGTCACTTGTATACGACCGGGAGATCCTGAAACGGATCAGTTTGTCGACTGCGTACATTGTTGTGGCACACGATGAGCTGGTCCGCAGTTTTTCGATCATCTTCTCCGCAGCTCACCATTTTATTCTGACCAGTCTAACAAGGCGCTGCAGCCAACCCCTAGCCGCACTCCGTTTTCGACGTTCGAAAGCTCTTCCTCCAACATACACCAATCCATACCTCGGAAGCTCGTTCGGGGTGGCTGAGCTTGACGTTAGCCCAATATGAAACAGCTCCAATTGCTCTCCGCAATAGCAGCCTTGTTGATCATGACCGTTACCACGGTCCATTCGTCAATGGTATCACTCGACCAGCCGCTTATACAATCGACCGAGCGAATCGCTTCTGAATGGAAACAGATCGACGAATCCCAACAAAAACAAATACAGAATTACCTTTTGGGACTCGGCCTCTCATCGACCGGCACAATTCATTTGATCGGCATATTTGACGTCGACAATAGAAAGGTGATGCAGTTTCAACAATTTGACCTTCATGGCACACGACTTGTGTGGTCTGTGCTCGTAGATCCGGCGACGATGTCCTCCAGGATAATTTTTGACACGAGAGAAACCCGAATTTCTGACCGCTTCACTCCAATTGCGAAGCGATAAATACGGGCTA
This sequence comes from uncultured Verrucomicrobiae bacterium, assembly GCA_963749035.1. Classification (GTDB taxonomy): domain Bacteria; phylum Verrucomicrobiota; class Verrucomicrobiia; order Chthoniobacterales; family JAATET01; genus CAVVKW01. The sequence continues at coordinate 695,644 of CAVVKW010000004.1, read as the reverse complement.
ACAAGGCGCTGCAGCCAACCCTTAGCCGCGTGCTGACACACCAAACTTGTAGCCGCTGCTTGGCGGAACTGCGTTCCGCTCTTCGCTCGCCCGTTCAGGGTGGCTGAGCTTGACGATGGACAGAATGAAATGCGGAGTATTCGTATGCGAACGCCAGAAAGGAAAATGGGTGCGTAATCGTCTGCAAGGCGTTCAGCAGTCATATTGATATTCACCTCCTTTAGATCAGCGTCCCTTCACCTTCACCTTCACCGAGATATTCACACTTCCGTTGCTGGAGAGCTCATCGACCGCCACGACGGCAACCTGTATACCACGGGCAAACCTGCAAAAGACAATCAATCCGTTCGCGTGTGTTGTCGTGTCACTCGATGAGCGCATCATTCTAAGGTTTGATACCTCGATTGCCAGGCGGCGGTTCAATAAATTTCTGTCCATCAAGACTCTGCAGCCAACCCCTAGCCGCGTTCCGTCTCAGATGCTCGAAAACGTCACTTCCAGCAGATAACAATCAGTAGTTCGAACATCCGATCGGGGTGGCTGAGCTTGACGTTCGACTTCATGATGCAACCTCCGGCGGATGAGTAAATTCGGTATCCTGTAGCTGACGGCAAACCCGGCAAACTACCATTGGTTCAGACTGCGACGACTTGAGAGGCCACCCCGAAGACAAGATCGGCTCCACCGGATTTCGACCGATGTCCGTCAGCAGCCTCCGGCGGATGAAAAAATCGTAGCTTGATCCCCACTCGTTACGGCCACATCCAGCCCTCATCCCTTCCGCATTCGCGAAATATATGCCTTCCAAGTCGAACCCTTCTCCTTGGATTCGTCCAATCATTGAAGTGGCTTCGCGATTTGAACCAAAGTATACGACGCCCCCAGTAGCTTGATGACTTTCCCGGACCTGCAGCCGATACAGTCGAACAAGGCGCTGCAGCCAACCCTTAGCCGCGTGCTGACACATCCAACTCGTAACCGCGACTTGACGGAACTGCGTTCCGCATTTCGCGCGCCCGTTCAGGGTGGCTGAGCTTGACGTTCGACTTCATGATGCAGCCTCCGGCGGATGAGTAAATTCGGTATTCTGTAGCTGACGGCAAACCCGGCAAACTACCATTGGTTCAGACTGCGACGACTTGAGAGGCCGCGCCGAAGACAAGATCGGCTCCGCCGGATTTCGACCGATGTCCGTGAGCAGCCTCCGGCGGATGAAAAAATTCGTAACTTGATCCCTACTCGTTCCGGCCACATCCAGCCCTCATCCCTTCCACGCTCGTGAAATATATGCCTTCCGAGTCGAACCCTTCTCTCTGGATTCGTCCATTCATTGAAGTGGCTTCGCAATTTGAACCAAAGTATACGACGCCCCCAGTAGCTCGATGACTTTCACGGGCGACCATCCCATACAGTCGAACAAGGCGCTGCAGCCAACCCCTAGCCGCTTTCTGTTTCAGATGTTCGAAAGCGCCACCTCCAGTAGATCACAATCCATAGCTCGCACGCCCGTTCGGGGTGGCTGAGCTTGACGTTAGGCCAAAAATGCATATTGACGCGCCTGCCATCAGAACTTCTGAAGTTGAAGAGTGCGCCCGCGCGCTCGAGTTCTTTCTCGAGACTGCACCGAGGTGCCTCGACGACTCATACTACTGGAAATGGCTCATAGTTACATTCCACAACGCTCTACAAGCTTACGTGGTAGTCTATCTCACCGAGTCCGACTTGACCGGAGCAGTTCGCGACGAGATTGCCAAGAAGTGGCGACTCGCTAGAGATACAGGAGATTCTTCACTATATGTTGAAGCTGAGATCTATTCCCTTCTCACTCTTCGCAAACGGTTGAGGAAGCGGCTCCCTGACCACTGCAAAATCGATGTATCCGACGAGTCTCAACTCACACAGGATATTGAGTTGCTTCACTGGTATCGTTGCAGACTCCTACACTATTCGCCAGAAGGTTGGACCATGTTTGTGAGCAAGCTTCCCACAATGTTTCTACGAATTTGGGATGTTTTTGACTTCATCCTTTCAGCCAGATGCAGGATGATATGCTCGTTAGATTATTCGGAGGAGAGGTTCCGCCGCATACATGAAGACGTCCGCCGATTTCTTGTCACCGCACAGAACCATTACAAGGAGGCCTAACAAGGCGCTGCAGTCAACCCCTAGCCGCTTCGCTCTCGGGGTTGGCGGATGACCAGATTGCAGATAATCACAACCAGTAGTCGGACACCCGATCGGGGTGACTGAGCTTGACGATGGACAGAATGAATTGCGGAGTCGGAGTCTTCGTATGCGAACGTCAGAAAACATAATGGGTGCGTAATCGTCTGCAAGGCGTTCAGCAGTCATATTGATATTCACTTCCTTTAGATCAGCGTCCCTTCACCTTCACCTTCACCTTCACCGAGACATTCACACTTCCGTTGCTGGAGAGCTCATCGACCGCCACGACGGCAACTTGTATGCCACGGGCAAACCTCCGAAAGACCATCAATCTGTTTGCGTTTGTTGTCGTGTCACTCGATAAGCGCATCATTCTAAGGTTTGATAGCTCGATTGCCAGGCGGCGACTCGATGAAATTCTGTCCATCAAGACGCTGCAGCCAACCCCTAGCCGCGTTCCGTCTCAGATGCTCGAAAGCGATTCTTTCAGCAGTTCACAACCCGTAGCTCGAACGCCCGATCGGGGTGGCTGAGCTTGACGTTCGGTCATACAGCCTCCGGCGGATGACAACTCGGATCTGATCGGTCTACTGAGCGTGGTGAAACTTTTCAGGCATTCTTTAAGCCGCAGCAAAGACCGATTGCAATATGGTGAGGCAAAGTCGAAGTGAAAAGCGCAATAAAACTCCGATTTTGACGATTTCTCCAATTACCCAAATCAGCATTAGAGCCATAGCTACTGGACTAGCTTTTCTAGCGATCGGATTTGGACTTTGGTTTTCGATTCTCTGGCTTGATGCACTTACCATCAACATTCAATATTCAAGGCATCTGCATGACACCACGTATCAACCTTCTGCACTGCACCAGACAATCATATTCTTCTATCCTCTGAGCTTTTTCACTTCGGCACTCTTTCTTGGGAGATCGGCTTGGACTCGCTTGACAATCGTGATTACTCCATTGTTTTACACGGTCTTCCTAGCGGCTACTCTAGTGCTCCCCGTCGTGTCCTTCGAGCCATCCCTAGAATCCATTCTCTTAATAGCTCCCATCATTTGCGCAATACTTGGTTCTTTAGTAGGAACGCATTTCAGACAGAGAATAATACGGACCGAACAAGGCGCTGCAGCCAACCCTTAGCCGCTGCGCGGCTGGGTTGCGCGACCCGCCACCGGCAGATGATCATCAGACAAACTCAAACCCCCGTTCAGGGTGGCTGAGCTTGACGTTCGACTTCATGATGCAGCCTCCAGCGGATGAGTAATCCGGTATTCCGAAGCTGACGGCAAACACGGCAAATTACCATTGGTTCAGACTGCGACGACTTGAGAGGCCACCCCGAAGACAAGATCGGCTCCACCGGATTTCGACCGTTGTCCGTAAGCAGCCTCCGGCGGATGAAAGAATTCGTAGCTTGATCCCCGCTCGTTCCGGCCACATGCAGCCCTCATCCCTTCCACGCTCGTGAAATATATGCCTTCCGAGTCGAACCCTTCTCTCTGGATTCGTCCATTCATTGAAGTGGCTTCGCGATTTGAACTAAAGTATACGACGCCCCCAGTAGCTCGATGACTTTCCCGGACGACAACCCAATCCAGTCGAACAAGGCGCTGCAGCCAACCCCTAGCCGCGTTCCGTCTCAGATGCTCGAATGCGTTTCTTCCAGCAGTTCACAACCCGTAGCTCGCAAGCCCGTTCGGGGTGGCTGAGCTTGACGTTAGGCCCAAATAAATATGCCAAGCAACGCATACAAAGCATTTCAAGCAAACGCTAAAGATATCGAGAAGTTACTTCTACTCCACGAGGGCGAGAGCGGCACCAAAGCTGGCAGGCGCTATGGATTGGAAGTGCTTAACAAATCAGCGATCGTTTTGATCACTTCATACTGGGAAGCATACTGCGAAGACATCGTTTCTGCTGGGATCGAGTGTTTGGTCGAGAAAGCGCCATCGTCGGAAAAGCTTCCAACAAGTTTGAAGCGTCTGATTGCGAAAGAACTGAAAGAGAATAAGCACGAACTCAGTATCTGGGAGTTGTCAGGTGAAGGATGGCGCAAAGTCCTTCGAGACCGCTTGGATATCCTCCAGAACAAGCGAAATCGAAAGTTGAACACCCCAAAGTCGTCAAACATAATCGAGATGTTTAACGACGGCATCGGCATCTTGGACATCTCCTCCCGTTGGCGGTGGCCGACACAAATGACACCTGAACGAGCACGAAAGAAGCTTGATCGCTATGTTGATTTGCGTAACCAAATTGCACATAGGGGCGGGGCTCTTAAGCCCGTAACCAAAGCGCAAGTGAAGGATTATTTTGACTTCATTCAGAAGATTGTGAATCATACAGGAGGAGGAATAAATATTCACATCCGCCAGATCACAGGAAAACACCTCTTTACTCGAGCCGGTCAGGCCTAACAAGGCGCTGCAGCCAACCCCTAGCCGCTTCGCTGGCCGGGGTTGCTCGGACAATCTTCCGGCAGCTCACCTCAGGGTTGGCTCGAACACTCGCTCAGGGTGGCTGAGCTTGGCGTTAGACTTCCTGATACTGCATTGCGACTTCCGTCTCCAACAGGCGCTCGATTGCGAAGAGTTGATCGGGCGATCAAAGAACGAGCATGAGAGAATAACTCTCCATATTGTAGCATCCGTGAAATCCTTCGGCACGGGAGCCTATCACGCATTCAACGTTCCCCCTGCTGTGGGAGGCTCATCGAGTGCCACAACTGTCACTTGTGTACGACCGGGATATCCTGAAAGAGATCAGTCCCTCGACTGCGTACATTGTTGTGGCACACGATGAGCTAGTCCGCAGTTATTCGATCATCTTCTCCGCAGCTCACCATTTTATCCTGACCAGTCTAACAAGGCGCTGCAGCCAACCCCTAGCCGCGTTTCGTCTCAGATGCTCGAAAGCGATTCTTCCAGCAGTTCACAACCCGTAGCTCGCACGCCCGATCGGGGTGGCTGAGCTTGACGATGGACAGAATGAAATGCGGATTCTTCGTATGCGAACGCCAGAAAGTAAAATGGGTGGGTAATCGTCTGCAAGGCGTTCAGCAGTCATATTGATATTCACCTCCTTTAGATCAGCGTCCCTTCACCTCCACCTTCACCTTACCTACACCGAGATATTCACACTTCCGTTGCTGGAGAGCTCATCGACCGCCACGACGGCAACCTGTATGCCACGGGCAAACCTGCAAAAGACCATCAATACGTTCGCGTGTGTTGTCGTGTCACTCGATGAGCGCATCGTTCGAAGGTTTGATAGCTCAATTGCCAGGCGGCGGTTCAATCAAATTCTGTCCATCAAGACGCTGCAGCCAACCCCTAGCCGCGTTCCGTCTCAGATGCTCAAAAGCGTTTCTTTCAGCAGTTCACAACCCGTAGCTCGAACGCCCGATCGGGGTGGCTGAGCTTGACGTTCGACTTCATGACGCAGCCTCCGGCGGATGAGTGAATTCGGTATTCTGTAGCTGACGGCAAACCCGGCAAACTACCATTGGTTCAGACTGCGACGACTTGAGAGGCCACCCCGAAGACAAGATCGGCTCCACCGGATTTCGACCGATGTCCGTGAGCAGCCTCCGGCGGATGAAAAATGATTTGTAGCTTGATCCCCACTCGTTACGGCCACATCCAGCCCTCATCCCTTCCGCGTTCGTGAAATATATGCCTTCCGAGTCAAACCCTTCTCTCTGGATTCGTCCAATCATTGAAGTGGCTTCGCAATTTGAACCAAAGTATACGACGCCCCCAGTAGCTTGATGACTTTCCCGGACCAGCAGCCGATACAGTCGAACAAGGCGCTGCAGCCAACCCCTAGCCGCGTTCCGTCTCAGATGCTCGAAAGCGATTCTTTCAGCAGATCACAATCAGTAGTTCGAACACCCGATCGGGGTGGCTGAGCTTGACGTTAGACTACAGAGATACGAGTTGCCGCCTATCACGATGCACGACGAATCGTGGGGTTTGCGATGAATCACAAATCCGAGTCTCGTGAATATAATATGATAGGTCAAAAGAGGCTTTACCCCGGGCCTTCGGCTCTACGCCAATCTGCCAAGCACGCCGCTGATAGCCGGAGAGGCTCATCGAGTGCCACGAAGGTCACCTTTTCACGCCCGTTCGTCGCATATCATCACCAACCCCTGTTCGTGCGTTTTCGTGGCACACGATGAGCGAGCTCTACCAGATCTCGATCACGATTCCGGCAGGTCCCGACTTCAATAGCTCGTCTAACAAGGCGCTGCAGCCAACCCCTAGCCGCTTTCTGTTTCAGATGTTCGAAAGCTTCACCTTCAGCAGATCACAGTCAGTCGTTCGAACACCCGTTCGGGGTGGCTGAGCTTGACGTTGGGTCGTGAAACACTTGACTGCGACCGCAATCTGGACAATATCCTGTCCATATGACCGCCATCACATACACAGCCGCACGAGAAACGCTCGCGTCAACTATGGACCGAGTTTGCTCGGATCATGATCCAGTCATCATTACTCGGAAGCGCGATCAGGCAGTTGTCATGATTTCATTGGAGGACTACGAGTCGCTCGAAGAAACCGCCTACTTGCTCCGCTCTCCTGCAAATGCGCGTCGACTGATGGCATCGATCGACGAATTAAATGAAGGCGGCGGCATACACAAGACTTTGGATGACCTTCGAGGAGTGTGAAAATCCTGTTCTCTTCACAAGCATGGGAGGAATACGTCTACTGGCAAGGTCACGACAAGAAGATCCTGAAGAAGATCAATGAATTGATCCGGGATATTTCCCGATCACCATATGACGGGATCGGGAAACCTGAGCCACTAAAACATGCGTTTTCTGGATTCTGGGCGCGCAGAATCACCCAAGAACACCGGTTAGTTTACAGGGTGGAAGACAACACTCTTCAGATTGCACAGGTCCGCTTTCATTATGAGAAATAAGACCCAACAAGGCGCTGCAGCCAACCCCTAGCCGCGTGCTGACACACCCAACTCGTAGCCGCTACCTGGCGGAACTGCGTTCCGCTCTTCGCACACCCGTTCAGGGTGGCTGAGCTTGACGTTCGGTCCAAAATCAAGATTGAGCGACGCACTCTTTCCAGTAGAGTCACCTTCATGAGCACTGTCCAAGACATTGAAGCTGCGATTCAGCAGCTACCCCGGGAAGATATTTTTCGCATTCATGACGTTATCCAACACCGATTTGATGACGAGTGGGACAGGCAATTCGAAGAGGACGCACAGTCAGGTAGGCTAGATCACCTCGCAGAAGCTGCGATTACCGCACACCGGTCGGGGAAGAGCACCAGCTTCCCAAGTGGTGAGAAGTAGAGCCATCCAATCATTTTGGGACGGATACGCAACGCTTCCTCAAACCACACAGAAGGCTGCGAATAAGCAGTATTGAAGTGGAGCCGAAAAAGTGGACAGGGGAAGTTAGTCTGTTTTGGTTGTTAGGTTATTGAGTGAGTTTTCGTATTCGAGGGGTGATTGGTAGTCGAGGGAGCTATGGAGTCGGCGTGGATTGTAGAAGGTTTCGATGTAGTCGAAGAGCATCGCGTCGGCTTGGGCTCGGGTGGCCGGAGGGCCAGCGTGGAAGCATTCGGTTTTGAGAGTGGACCAGAACGACTCCATGGCGGCGTTATCATAGCAGTTGGCGCGTCGGCTCATGCTCGGCGTCACGCCGTGGGAGTTGAGCAGGGAGCGGAAAGCCCCAGCAGCATACTGGCTGCCGCGGTCGGAATGGTGGAGTTGTGGACGAGTTCCTGAGAGCAAGACGGCGCGGCTGAAGGCGCTTTCGACGAGGGTGCTCTCCATGGTTGATCCCGTTTTCCAGCCAACGATCCGACGGGAAGCGAGGTTCATTTCGGCAGCCAGATAATGCCAGCCTTCATCGGTGGGTAGGTAGGTGATGTCAGCCACCCATGTCTGCCCAGGGGTAGACGAGGTCGTGTTGGTCGTATCGGACAAGAGCCGATTCGGGGCGATGGGATGAGGGTGGCAGCTGTCGGTCGTGCGGGGCCGATAACGACCCTTGCGCAAGGCACATAGTCCTTTCTGGGACATCAAGCGCGAGATACGTCGTCGCCCGCAGACTTGCCCTTCTCGATCAAGGACGACGCGCAGCCGACGGGTCCCGTAGGTTCGGCGGTTCTCGTGGAAAGCCGCTTCGATCCGATCACTCAGATCGGCGTCTTCGCGCTGGCGCAGACCTTCGGTCTTTTTCCCGTGGGCGTAGTAGCCGCTGCGACTGACTTCCAGAGCCAGGCAAAGCTCCTTGAGGGTAAAGCTGTTCTTTTCCATCGTCTCGATCAGCGCAAAGCGTTCCACGGTTCCTGACCCAAAATGGCGCAGGCTTTTTTTAAAATGTCTCGTTGGCGGGTGGTGAACTCCAGTTCCCTTCTCAGGCGAGCGTTCTCGCTGGCGAGGTCCTGGGGCCGCCCCGCCGCCGGGACGGGTCCTCCTCCCCCCTCCGGACCCGTCCCGGCGGCGGTTCTCCCGTAAAGCTTCTTCCACCTGCCCAGGCTCCACGTCGAGATCCCCAGCTCAAGCGCTAGTTGTGTCGCGCTTCGCGTTCCGCTTTCCAGCATTTCCACGGCGCTTCGTTTGAACTCTTCGTCAAATCGTCGCCCCTTGTTCGTTTCTCTTGGTTTTTCGTTCACGGCTTTTTCTTGGTCTATCCCGTGTCCGCATTTTCAGCACCACCTCAGTATCTCCTCTGGATAGCAGACCCAAGTCATCCGTCGGTCCAATTCAAGAAAGTAGGTAGATACTGGTCGGCCAGAATCACAAACGATTATCGAGCCGTCGGAGTAAGGGATGGCGACACGGTTATTTGGTTCTGGATTGGAACACACGCTGCTGCGAAAGCGGTGAGACCGAACAAGGCGCTGCAGCCAACCCTTAGCCGCGTGCTGACACACCCAACTCGTAGCCGCTACTTGGCGGAACTGCGTTCCGCATTTCGCACGCCCGTTCAGGTTGGCTGAGCTTGACGTTCGACTTCATGATGCAGCCTCCGGCGGATGAGTAAATTCGGTCTTCTGTAGCTGACGGCAAACGCGGCAAACTACCATTGGTTCAGACTGCGACGACATGAGAGGCCACCCCGAAGACAAGGTCAGCTCCACAGGATGTCGACCGATGTCCGTCAGCAGCCTCCGGCGGATGATAAAAAATATTCGTAGGTCGACCCCCGCTTGTTCCGGCCACATCCAGCCCTCATCTCTGCCGCGTTCGTGAGATAGATGACTACCAAGTCGAACCCTCCTCTTTAGTTGTGCTCATTCTCGATAGGTGGTTTCGCAGTCTGGACCAAGGTAAATAATGCCTACGGTAGTTCGATGGCTTTCCCGGACCACTATCCCATACAGTCGAACAAGGCGCTGCAGCCAACCCCTAGCCGCTCCATTGTCAGCTTTCATCCGCGATGTTCCCCCAGTAGATCACAACCCGTTGCTCGCACGCCCGTTCAGGGTGGCTGAGCTTGACGATGGACAGAATGAAATGCGGATTCTTCGTATGCGAACGCCAGAAAGGAAAATGGGTGCGTAACCGTCTGCAAGGCGTTCAGCAGTCATATTGATATTCACCTCCTTTGGATCAGCTTCCCTTCACCTTCACCTTTACCTACACCGAGACATTCACACTTCCGCTGCTGGAGAGCTCATCGACCGCCACGACGGCAACCTGTATGCCACGGGCAAACCTCCGAAAGACCATCAATCCGTTTGCGTTTGTTGTCGTGTCACTCGATAAGCGCATCATTCGAAGGTTTGATAGCTCGATTGCCAGGCGGCGACTCGATGAAATTCTGTCCATCAAGACGCTGCAGCCAACCCCTAGCCGCGTTCCGTCTCAGATGCTCGAAAGCGATTCTTTCAGTAGTTCACGACCTGTAGCTCGGAAGCCCGTTCAGGGTGGCTGAGCTTGACGTTCGACTTCATGATGCAGCCTCCGGCGGATGATTAAATCCGGGCTCCTGTAGGTGACGGCAAACCCGGCAAACTACCATTGGTTCAGACTGCGACGACTTGAGAGGCCACCCCGAAGACAAGATCGGCTCCACCGGATTTCGACCGATGATCGTCAGCGGCCTCCGGCGGATGAAAAAAACGTAGCTTGATCCCCACTCGTTCCGGCCACATCCAGCCCTCATCCCTTCCGCATTCGCGAAATATATGCCTTCCAAGTCGAACCCTTCTCTTTGGATTCGTCCAATCAATGAAGTGACTTCGCGATTTGAACCAAAGTATACGACGCCCCCAGTAGCTCGATGATTTTCCCGGACCACCATCCCATACAGTCGAACAAGGCGCTGCAGCCAACCCCTAGCCGCGTTCCGTCTCAGATGCTCGAAAGCGATTCTTTCAGTAGATCACAAGCCGTAGTTCGAACGCCCGTTCGGGGTGACTGAGCTTGACGTTAGACCATATATGTATTCGCCTTCCGCATTCTCCATATCCAACCCATCCGTAATTCGAGAGTTCGTCAGGGAGAACAATTTCGGCATCGTAATTTCACGTGACGGTGAAGTCCTACATGATACCCATACACCATTGTTGATTACTGAGGACCTGGCTCAAATTTCTGGGCATATTGCACGAGGTAACAATCAATGGCGTGCCTGGGTCAATCATCGTTCAGTTAAGATTATTTTCCATGGGCCACATTCCTATGTATCACCTCATTTCTATAAGTCTGACTTCAATGTTCCTACGTGGAACTACACCGCAGTTTCCATTGAGGGCACGATAACCATCATCGAGGACCGCAAATCAGCGATTCAGATTATACAAGATCTGATCAACAGGCATGAGGGACAATCAGGATGGGCTTTAGATACGGAAGACGAGCGATATATGAAGTTGTTCGACGTAATAATTTGCTTCTCGGTCGCGGTCGATAAAATCGAAGTGAAATTCAAATTGAATCAGAATAAATCTGATGAAGATAAGCAGAGCGTTATCTCTCATCTGCTCGAAAGCTCAAATCCAATCGATCACCAAACTGCAAAATTAATGCAAATTCAGGTCTAACAAGGCGCTGCAGCCAACCCCTAGCCGCGTTCCGTCTCAGATGCTCGAAAGCGATTCTTCCGGCAGTTCACAAACCGTAGCTCGAACGCCCGATCGGGGTGACTGAGCTTGACGTTCGACTTAATACTGAAGCCTCCGGCGGATGAAAATATGGCTCCTCGACGGAATGAGTGGGTATCGGACTTGAAGGCGGGGGTTCGGGGGGAACAGGATGAGGGATGGATGCAAACGTTCTCTTTGGACAAGCGTTGGGGCTGGATGGCAGCTGGAAAGTGGTGGGAAGCGAGATGGATGCGCCGGGTCGGGAGTTGAAGTTGAAGCTCGATTTCGAGGTGGGTAGCCGGTTTGGGTGCCCGAGGTGTGGGCAGTCCTGCGCGGTGCATGACACGGTGGAAAAGAAGTGGAGGCATCTGGATTTCTGGCAGCACCGCACCGAACTTGGGGCGCGAGTGCCGCGAGTGGCCTGCGCCGAGCATGGGGTGCTTCAGGTCAGCGTGCCATGGGCACGAAGCGGGAGCGGGTTTACGTTGATGATGGAGGCCATGATCATGCTGCTAGCCCAGCAGATGAGTGTCTCGGCTGCAGCCCGGCATCTGGGTGAGACCGACAAGCGGCTCTGGCGGGTGATCGATCATTACGTGAGCGCGGCCCATGCCGCCCGGGACTGGAGTGGGGTGCGTCGCATTCTGGTCGACGAAACGAGCGCTCGGCGCGGCCATCGTTACGTGACGGTCATTCTCGACGCCGATACCAGCGAGCTTCTGCTCATGGTCGAGGGTCGCCACGCCGAAACGCTCAAGCAGTTCGCTGCGGCCATGCCCGCTCACGGTGCCAGCCCCGACCAGATTACCGAGGTCGTCATGGACATGAGCGCGGCCTACATTGCCGGAACCAGAGAGAACTTCCCCGCCGCGCGCATCGTCTTCGATCACTTTCATCTCATGCAATTGGCCGGAAAGGCCAGCGACGAGGTGCGCAAGAGTCTGGCCCGCGACGGAGCCGATCTCTGCGGCGCTCTCTGGAGCCTGCGCGGCAACGCCTGGACCCGATCCGAGGACCAGCTTTCCCGTCGCCAGCAGCTCTGCCGGGACTATCCCAAAATCGGTCGCGCTATCGCCCTGCGCGACGCTCTCCAGGATGTGCTTGCCGACTCCGACCTGGACTCCTTGCGATGGTGGTGCGGCTGGGCCGTGCGCTCCCGCCTCGAACCCTTCCGCAAGCTAGCCGCCACCATCAAAACCCACCTTCACGGCATCATCGCTTTCATGGAGACCCGTCTGACTAATGCCGCCATCGAAGCTGTTAACGGCCTCCTCCAAATCTCCAAGCGCATTGCTCGTGGCTTCCGTATCTTCCACTACTTCCGCCTCTCCGCCTATCTCAAAGCCTCCCGCCTCAACATCAACCTCCCTCACCCACTACCCACTTAATTCGTCGAAGACCCGAAAATATTCGGTATCCTGTGGCTGACGCCAAACCCGGCAATCGACGATTGGTTCAGACTGCGGCGATTTTGGAGGCCACGCCGAAGACAAGGTCAGCTCCACCGGATTTCGACCGGTGTCCGTCAGTAGCCTCCGGCGGATGAAAAAAAATTCGTAGCTTGATCCCCGCTCGTTCCGGCCACATCCAGCCCTCATCTCTCCCGCGTTCGTGAAATATATGCCTGCCAAGTCGAACCCTTCTCTTTAAATTTTCTCATTCTCGATAAGTGGCTTCGCGATTTGGACCAAAGTAAATAACGCCTACTTTAGTTCGATGACATTTCCGGACCACTATCCCATACAGTCGAACAAGGCGCTGCAGCCAACCCCTAGCCGCTCCACTGCTAGGTTTCTTCCACGGTTTTTCACCAGTAGATCACAACCCGTAGCTCGCACGCCCGTTCGGGGTGGCTGAGCTTGACGTTCGACTTCATGATGCAGCCTCCGGCGGATGATTAAATCCGGGCTCCTGTAGGTGACGGCAAACCCGGCAAACCACCATTGGTTCAGACTGCGACGACTTGAGAGGCCGCGCCGAAGACAAGATCGGCTCCACCGGATTTCGACCGATGTCCGTCAGCAGCCTCCGGCGGATGAAAAAAATTCGTAGCTTGATCCCCGCTCGTTCCGGCCACATGCAGCCTTCATCACTTCCGCGGTCGTAAATATATGCCTGCCAAGTCGAACCCTTCTCTTTGAATTCGTCCAATCATTAAAGTGCCTTCGCGATTTGAACCAAAGTAGATGACGCCCCCAATAGCTCGATGACTTTCCCGGGCGACCATCCCATACAGTCGAACAAGGCGCTGCAGCCAACCCCTAGCTGCCCTCCGTTTTCGACATTCAAAAGCGTCACCTCCAGCAGATTTCAACCAGTAGTTCGGACACCCGTTCGGGGTGGCTGAGCTTGACGTTCGACTTCATGATGCAGCGTTGCAACTTCCGTTTCCAACAGGCATTCGATTGCGAAGAATTGATCGGGCGATCAAAGAATGAGCATAAAGAATAATTGTCCAGATCGTAGCATCCGTGGAAGCCTTCGGCGCGGGAACCTATTACGCATTCAACGTTCCCCCTGCTGTGGGAGGCTCATCGAGTGCCACAACTGTCACTTGTATACGACCATGAGATCCTGAAAAGCTTCAGTTTCGCGACTGCGTACATTGTTGTGGCACACGATGAGCTAGTCCGCAGTTTTTCGATCATCTTCTCCGCAGCTCACCATTTTATCCTGGCCAGTCTAACAAGGCGCTGCAGCCAACCCCTAGCCGCTTTCTGTTTCAGATGTTCGAAAGCGTCACCTCCAGTAGATCACAATCCATAGCTCGGAAGCCCGTTCGGGGTGGCTGAGCTTGACGTTCGACTTCATGATGCAGCCTCCAGCGGATGAGTAATCCGGTATTCCGAAGCTGACGGCAAACACGGCAAATTACCATTGGTTCAGACTGCGACGACTTGAGAGGCCACCCCGAAGACAAGATCGGCTCCACCGGATTTCGACCGTTGTCCGTAAGCAGCCTCCGACGGATGAAAGAATTCGTAGCTTGATCCCCGCTCGTTCCGGCCACATGCAGCCCTCATCCCTTCCGCGTTCGTGAAATATATGCCTTCCGAGTCGAACCCTTCTCTTTGGATTCGTCCAATCAATGAAGTGGCTTCGCGATTTGAACCAAAGTATACGACGCCCCCAATAGCTCGATGACTTTCCCGGACGACAACCCAATCCAGTCGAACAAGACGCTGCAGCCAACCCCTAGCCGCGTTCCGTCTCAGATGCTCGAAAGCGATTCTTCCAGCAGATCACAACTAGTAGTTCGAACACCCGTTCGGGGTGGCTGAGCTTGACGTTCGGCTATACAAATATGAATACATTCAAACCGCAGACCTCCCACAAGGCGTTAGGCTCATCAGATCGCGCCATTCGCATCGGATTCTGCATCTTCAACCTACTCTTCTCCTATTTCGCTCTCCGACTCGCACTTTCCATCTCTGGATTCGGAGCTATTTTCGCTGACATGTTGGGAGGCAAGCCGCTTCCCATACTAACCCAATTTATTCTCGATACCGGATATTTCTGGATTTCGCTGTCGGCAGTATGCGCAGTATTGCCATTCGTTTCAGCATTCGTCATGCCAAAGACCTCAACAGCGATCTATATTATCTCCGCTTCTGCACTCATTCAAGTAATCCAAATCGTTCTATTGTGGACTGGACTGACTGCGCCACTAGTGTCGATTATCAGTGGAATGAGCGGCGGAATGTGAAAGCCGAACAAGGCGCTGCAGCCAACCCCTAGCCGCTTTCCGTTTCAGACGCTCGGAAGCGTTACCTCCAGCACATCACAATCAGTCGTTCGAACACCCGTTCGGGGTGGCTGAGCTTGACGTTGGGCTCAATGAAGCCTCCGGCGGATGAAAACTGGCACTTCTGCGCTCTTTCCCGTAGATTTTGCTAGTGCCGAACGTTTTTACGCAGGATGGATACACTTTCTTTTTTTACAGCAACGACCATATTCCTATTCACGTCCACGTCAGAAAAGGAGGCGGAGAGGCTGTCTTCACTGTGGATGAGGAAGTATTGCTGCGCGAATCGCATGGCCTGAAAGTCAAGGAATTAGCTGCAGCACAACAACTTGCCGAAGAACACCAAGCGGAAATCATAGAAAAATGGAATGAGCACTTTAATTGACAGTCCAACGAACGCTTCGCACCAAAACGGATTCATCCATGTTAGGATGGAGAGCGGACAGAATCTTTTCTTTCCAGTGAGTGAGAATCCTCGGCTATCCACTGGAAGCGACTCTCAACTCAACAACATTGAGCTCTCTCCATTCGGTCTTCACTGGCCGGATCTCGACGAAGACTTGTCATTGCGCGGCATTCTCGCAGGAAATCACGGGCAGCAATAATCCTGAAAGCCCAACAAGGCGCTGCAGCCAACCCCTAGCCGCGTGCTGACACATCCAACTCGTAGCCGCTTCTCGGCGGATCTGCGGTCCGCTCTTCGCACACCCGTTCGGGGTGGCTGAGCTTGACGATGGACAGAATGAAATGCGGAGTCTTCGTATGCGAACGCCAGAAAGCAAAATTGGTGCGTAATTGTCTGCAAGGCGTTCAGCAGTCGTATTGATATTCACCTCTTTTGGATCAGCTTCCCTTCACCTTTACCTTCACCTTTACCTACACCGAGACATTCACGCTTCCGTTGCTGGAGAGCTCATCGACCGCCACGACGGCAACCTGTATACCACGGGCAAACCTGCAAAAGACCATCAATCCGTTCGCGTGTGTTGTCGTGTCACTCGATGAGCGCATCGTTCGAAGGTTTGATAGCTCAATTGCCAGGCGGCGGTTCAATCAAATTCTGTCCATCAAGACGCTGCAGCCAACCCCTAGCCGCGTTCCGTTTCAGACGTTCGAAAGCGTCACCTTCAGCAGATCACAGTCAGTCGTTTGAACTCTCGTTCGGGGTGGCTGAGCTTGACGTTAGACCAGAGACCAATGCTTCCAGCAATAGTCCGAATATTTTTATCTGTAGGGACAGCTATCGTGTCTCTAGCAATTCTTATTTTCCTTGTCGGAAGTGTTCTCATTTACCCGCCGGGATGGATGACCTTCTCACTGTTCGTTCTGCTTATCTTCTTCACTCTCTTCCTTTTCGGAATCTTCATCCCGATAAGCTCGGGATATTGCTGGCTTCTCTCGCTTATTGCTTTTGTCTTGACCCTAGTGTTCTTCGTGGTTGCACCTCTTCCAATCACTACGGACTACACCCTGATCTATGGGGGTCTATCGATATATTATTTAATGTGGCTCGTGGCGAAACTCGGAGAAATGAAAAATGCGGTCTAACAAGGCGCTGCAGCCAACCCCTAGCCGCGTGCTGACACATCCCACTCGTATTCGCTACTTGGAGGAACTGCCTTCCGCTCTTCGCACATCCGTTCGGGGTGGCTGAGCTTGACGTTCGACTTCATGATGCAGCCTCCGGCGGATGAGTAAATTCGGTATTCTGAAGCTGACGACAAACCCGGCAAACTACCATTGGTTCAGACTGCGACGACTTGAGAGGCCACCCCGAAGACAAGATCGGCTCAACCGGATTTCGACCGATGTCTGTCAGCAGCCTCCGGCGGATGAAAACAAATTCGTAGCTTGGTCCCTGTTCATTCCAGCCACATCCAGCCCTCATCACTTCCGCGGTCGTAAATATATCCCTGCCAAGTCGAACCCTTCTCTCTGGATTCGTCCAATCATTGAAGTGGCTTCGCGATTTGAACCAAAGTATACGACGCTCCCAGTAGCTCGATGCCTTTCCCGGACCACCAGCCGATCCAGTCGAACAAGGCGCTGCAGCCAACCCCTAGCCGCTCTCCTTTTCAGACGCTCGGAAGCGTCACCTTCTCCAGATCACAATCAGTAGTTCGACCATCTGTTCGAGGTGGCTGAGCTTGACGTTAGACTTCCTGATACTGCGTTGCAACTTCCGTTTCCAACAGGCATTCGATTGCGAAGAATCGATCGGGCGATCAAAGAACGAGCATAAAGAATAATTGTTCAGATCGTAGCATCCGTGGAAGCCTTCGGCACGGGAGCCTATCATGCATTCAACGTTCCCCCTGCTGTGGGAGGCTCATCGAGTGCCACAACTGTCACTTGTATACGACCGGGAGATCCTGAAAGAGATCAGTTTCTTGACTGCGTACATTGTTGTGGCACACGATGAGCTAGTCCGCAGTTATTCGATCATCTTCTCCGCAGCTCACCATTTTATCCTGACCAGTCTAACAAGGCGCTGCAGCCAACCCCTAGCCGCCCTCCGTTTTCGACGTTCGAAAGCTCTTCCTCCAACAAACATCAATCCATAGCTCGGAAGCTCGTTCGGGGTGGCTGAGCTTGACGTTAGACTTCCTGATACTGCATTGCAACTTCCGTTTCCAACAGGCATTCGATTGCGAAGAATTGATCGGGCGATCGAAGAATGAGCATAAAGAATAATTGTCCAGATCGTAGCATCCGTGGAAGCCTTCGGCGCGGGAACCTATTACGCATTCAACGTTACCCCTGCTGTGGGAGGCTCATCGAGTGCCACAACTGTCACTTGTATACGACCATGAGATCCTGAAAAGGATCAGTTTCTCGACTGCGTACATTGTTGTGGCACACGATGAGCTGGTCCGCAGTTTTTCGATCATCTTCTCCGCAGCTCACCATTTTATCCTGACCAGTCTAACAAGGCGCTGCAGCCAACCCCTAGCCGCCCTCCGTTTTCGACGTTCGAAAGCTCTTCCTCCAACAAACATCAATCCATACCTCGGAAGCCCGATCGGGGTGGCTGAGCTTGACGTTCGGCTATAAAATGAAAACCGCGCCGCATCTTCTGATTTATTTGCTCACCGTTGTTCAATTGCAGGCCACAACACTCGAATCTCGTGAGTCAGCAATCACTCGAGATACAATTTATCGCCTACAGCAAGCGTATCACTGGTTTCAAGAAGAGTATGAATACTATCCTGATCTACCTGTGGCGCAGACTCTCGATGTCCTTCAGGGTACTCCGATCGAAGGCCACAATTGGAAGAAAATCGAATTCTGGGATCCAAGGCCTTCGAGGACTGAATGGATATTTTGGACGTTACCGGGAGATCTCAACAACAATGGTGAGCTTATCGACGGTTGGGGCAGAACACTTCAATTTTCCGATTCCATTGATGGATTGATGATCTGGTCGACAGGCGAATCTGGAGACGAAGATTTACCTATAGCGACAAGACGAATGAGATCAGCACTCCTAATTCCGAGTGAAGCCGAACAAGGCGCTGCAGCCAACCCCTAGCCGCGTGCTGACACATCTAACTCGAAATCGCTACTTGGCGGAACTACGTTCCGCTCTTCACTCACCCGTTCGGGGTGGCTGAGCTTGACGATGGACAGAATGAAGTGCGGAGTCTTCGTATGCAAACGCCAGAAAGCAAAATGGGTGCGTATTCGTCTGCAAGGCGTTCAGCAGTCATATTGATATTCACCTCCTTTGGATCAGCTTCCCCTCACCTTTACCTTCACCGAGACATTCACACTTCCGTTGCTGGAGAGCTCATCGACCGCCACGACGGCAACCTGTATGCCACGGGCAAACCTGCAAAGGACCATCAATCCGTTCGCGTGTGTTGTCGTGTCACTCGATGAGCGCATCCTTCGAAGGTTTGATAGCTCGATTGCCAGGCGGCGGTTCAATCAAATTCTGTCCATCAAGACGCTGCAGCCAACCCCTAGCCGCGTTCCGTCTCAGATGCTCGAAAGCGATTCTTCCAGCAGTTCACAACCAGTAGCTCGCACGCCCGTTCGGGGTGGCTGAGCTTGACGTTCGGCTATGAATCTATGAAATCTTCAATTCCAAAATCCGTCCTCGTCCCGGCAGTTCTCGTTTTGGTTTCGGGGTTCACTGTATTGACTCTATATCTCCTTTCCATAGTTGAATTCAGATATAGTGCAGCCGTCTCAATTGGAATCATTCTTATAGGAATAGGGCTTCTCTCGGCTCAGCCCCTCGCCCGAAGCATACTTTTCCCGGCAGTACTCGTGGGATATGTATTCTGCACCATTCAATTGGTTTCCGTTTTACCTTCATCAGCTTCTGCAATCGAAAAGATGACCTCAATATTTTCATCCCTCGCAGTCGCTGGATTGCTGACGTATATATCGGGATCACTCAGCACAAGGAGCGCAAAGAGCTTCTTCGACCATAATGCAGCCGAACAAGGCGCTGCAGCCAACCCCTAGCCGCTGCGCAGCCAGGGGTTGTCGTTACCCTTTCCTGCTGCGGACTATTTCACCTACTGCTCTCGCCCGTTCGGGGTGGCTGAGCTTGACGTTCGGCTCAATGAATCCATTCAATAAACACATATGAACGACATTAAATTAACAGAGTGGGAAGACCGCCGACGCGAATACCTGGGAAGCGCGATTGCAACGATCCTTGCCTTATCATCAGCTGCGCTCGCGTTCTGCGCTTCACTTTTGACTCAAGAGTCGATCAGTTTCGGCGGTTGCAAGTCAGCGTTCTTTCTTATCTCGATCATCTTTTTCACTCTAGCCATACTAGCGAGCATTGCAGTTACATTTACACGCGTTCAAGATGCCCGTTTGACAGCGAACGTCGTTCGTGAAAACGAAAAGTCTATTGCTTCTGGATATGTTGCTTCATTGAGAAATGACGCAAAATACTGGGGTAAGTGGACTTGGAAACTACTTTATCTCCAACTTACCTTTTTCTTATTTGGTTCCAGCTTTCTATTTGTTTAACTTATCATGATATTCATCCCGAAGCTATTCCCGTAGATTCGTGGATGATCGGGAGACTCAATACAGCCGAACAAGGCGCTGCAGCCAACCCCTATCCGCTGCGCTCCTAGAGGTTGGGCGAACCTTTTACCGGCAGTTGATCACCAGTAGCCCCAGTTCACCCGTTCGGGGTGGCTGAGCTTGACGTTAGCTATTTTATGAAAGAACAACCACCAGAGCAGTCACTAGTTCCTAAGTTAGATCACTCCCAAATGGGCGCCGTATTTCGCGTTCTCACAGCCAAGCAGGACACAGACACCCAAATCTTTAACCGCCCGATTATAATCGGCGTTAAGGACGTTGCCTCACTTGCCGGATCGATCAGTTCACAGTTGGAAAACTACCGGGACATTTCATACGTGGATAGCGCCAAGGTGGATTTTTCGAACAATCGATCCCGCGAGTTTTCGGAAATAAGTGGATTGGAAACCTTCGACTGGGAGCGGCCTGAAACTACGTCTGTCCTGACGCTGCGCTGGAATTTGCTGCTAGACATCCCAACCAATTCAAAGCCGTCTGAACACTACATTCTTATCCGAGTCGCTTGCGGTCTTAAACCTCAAGACATGCTGCGCGCTGCATTTTCCAAGCAACTTGATGAGCTTGATACATTAGATTTTGCCGCGGGAGGTTGCACGTGTCACGTTACATTTTCATCGCAGGCCCTAGCCTCCGACGTCTTCAGAGTTGTAAACGACTGGTCTAAATCGCGACCATCACCCGCTTACCTCGTTCCCTATCTAAGACAGATTCGAGATCGATCGACATTCATTTCAAAGCTGATTGCCCGAAGTATTCCAACATCAGCAGTATTCGCGCTTCTAGCCTTTTACTGGATGTATACTGGGGACCTCGACCAGACGTCTCCTGCGACGATCAACTTCATCCGACTAACGATGACATTTGGAGTTTGCCTATGGTTTCTATCAATAATATCCGGGATCTTAGGCCGAAAATTAGCGAGCAGGTCCGAAGGCCTACTTCACCGTATAGGAAGTTTTCATCCTTTCTCGCTTACTGCCGGAGACAATACGCGTCAGCTTGAGATCGCCGCCAGAAATTCTAGGAGTTTCATTCGGTTCTGCGTTGAGGGAGCAATTACGGTCGCGTGGAACCTAATCGCTGGCGGGCTAATTTGGTATTTTACGATTCAGTAAAGAGCTAACAAGGCGCTGCAGTCAACCCCTAGCCGCTTCGCTCTTAGGGGTTGGCGGACGACCAGATTGCAGTTGATCACAACAAGTAGTTCGGGCACCCGTTCGGGGTGACTGAGCTTGACGTTCGGCTTAACTATTATGAAAACAAGCATTAGCATTCTAGCCATTTTGTTGTTCAGGACCAACTTATCTGAGGCTTTTTCCTATGGCGGCTCGTTGCCTCCACTTACGGCGGCCACAGGAGAATTTGTTGTGACCTCACGAACGTTCGTTAGAACGCGGGATTCCAGTGTTACTGCAGCTTCAGCAAAGAGGAGGCTTCAGAGAGTTTGGGAGAGATCGATTGGAAACCTGAACGGGAAGATCCAACGAGGTGCTCGCAGTAGCGTAGACTTTACAGGGAATCCTGGAGTGTATCGTAAACTATACCGTTTCAGAAAAGCTGTATTCACTTACAGTGTCCGGATACGATCATCCGAAGTAAAAACGTTCCAGGAGCGGATGCGAGATATCTCGATCCGTAGGAAAACCAGAACTCGGTTTGGATCGATTATATTCAAGACTGATCTAAAGCAGATGTCTCTACAATACAATACGGCCGAACAAGGCGCTGCAGCCAACCCCTAGCCGCGTTCTGTATCAGAAGCTCGGAAGCGTCACCTTTTGCAGTTCACGACCCGTAGCTCGAACGCCCGTTCGGGGTGGCTGAGCTTGACGTTAGCCTATTAATTCCATGAATCGAACCGTAATCACTACGTTATCAATTGCCGTCTTAATCATGATTTTCATGGGAGGCTGGTTCCTAGGAAGAGCAGATCATGCAGCGGCATCAAATTCTATGCGTGCGAGGTTGGCTATCCTTTTAGCTGAGAGACTAGATAGAAAAGATCCTGAAACCCTCAATCAGCTGTTTCTCCAGATCGATGCATCTGTGTTGGCGATGAACGCAGTGTATCCGTTCACCTTGGACCCAAGAAAGCGAAATCAAATCGAAGAAACATATGCGGCGATTTTGGAGTTCAGAAAGCTCCATCCTGATTGGACTGATTATTTAAGCACTCAGACGAGCTCTCAAGACCGCGACTTTCCTAATAAGGTCAGTGCGATACTTGCTGGCGCCGATGAATACAAATGATTCGGCTAACAAGGCGCTGCAGCCAACCCCTAGCCGCTCCACTGCCAGATTTCTTCCACGGTTCTCCTCCAGTAGATCACAACCCGTTGCTCGAACGCCCGTTCGGGGTGGCTGAGCTTGACGTTCGCTGACTTCACTCATGAAGATACACACATCGCTCGTCCTTATTGGACTTCTGGCTCCGCAAATCTTTGCTCAGGGAAAGCAGAATGCATCAACGACCAATTCGAATATTCGCCCTTCAGGTGAGATTACTCTCAAATTTCAACGGACGATCGAGATTCCAGAGATCGAACGACTGAATGATGCCGGAATCTTAGAGATATTCCCAGGCGATACCATTCACTTAGAGTTTCAAGATGTCGATGGAGAGCTTGTCCAACCGAAAGTCGTCGCTCAAGTAACAGATCCGAAGAGAACGATTACATTCAACATGACACAAGATGAATCTATGACCATGCTCTCGAGGACGACTGAGATTCAAAAGACTATCGCCGTGGATTGCGCCCATCGCGGACTAGGAAGTGATGAATTCTTTCCCACAGTTTTACAACCAACCGAAAAGGGACTTTCGTCTTTCGATAGCTGGCCCAACTCCGTCTGGGTTATTCGCCTAAGCAACATTGAAGTCACTTCACGATCCGCTTCAGATGTTTACGAGGAGAAAGTTTCGAAGCAACACCCGGACGAAAGTGACAGCGAACAAGGCGCTGCAGCAAACCCCTAGCCGCGACACTACCAACTTTCATCCACGGATTCCCTACAGTAGATCACAGCCCATAACTCGCACGCCCGTTCGGGGTGGCTGAGCTTGACGTTAGACTTCCTGATACTGCATTGCAACTTCCGTTTCAAATAAGCATTTGATCGCGAAGAATTGATCGGGCTATCAAAGAACGATCATAGAGAATAATTGTCCAGATCGTAGCATCCGTGGAAGCCTTCAGCACGGGAGCCTATCACGCATTCAACGTTCCCCCTGCTGTGGGAGGCTCATCGAGTGCCACAACTGTCACTTGTATACGACCGGGATATCCTGAAAGACATCAGTTTCTCGACTGCGTCCATTGTTGTGGCACACGACGAGCTAGTCCGCAGTTTTTCGATCATCTTCTCCGCAGCTCACCATTTTATCCTGGCCAGTCTAACAAGGCGCTGCAGCCAACCCCTAGCCGCCCTCCGTTTCCGACGTTCGAAAGCTCTTCCTCCAACAAACATCAATCCATAGCTCGGAAGCCCGATCGGGGTGGCTGAGCTTGACGTTCGACTTCATGATGCAGCCTCCGGCGGATGAGTGAATTCGGTACTCTGTAGCTGACGGCAAACCCGGCAAACCACCATTGGTTCAGACTGCGACGACTTGAGAGGCCGCGCCGAAGACAAGATCGGCTCCACCGGATTTCGACCGATGTCCGTCAGCAGCCTCCGGCGGATGAAAAAAATTCGTAGCTTGATCCCCGCTCGTTCCGGCCACATGCAGCCTTCATCACTTCCGCGGTCGTAAATATATGCCTGCCAAGTCGAACCCTTCTCTTTGAATTCGCCCAATCATTAAAGTGGCTTCGCGATTTGAACCAAAGTAGATGACGCCCCAAATAGTTCGATGACTTTCCCGGACCACCATCCCATACAGTCGAACAAGGCGCTGCAGCCAACTCCTAGCCGCGCTCCGTTTTCGACGTTCGAAAGCTCTTCCTCCAACATACATCAATCGATACCTCGGAAGCTCGTTCGGGGTGGCTGAGCTTGACGTTCGACTTCATGATGCAGCCTCCGGCGGATGAGTAAATTCTGTATTCTGTAGCTGACGGCAAACCCGGCAAACTACCATTGGTTCAGACTGCGACGACTTGAGAGGCCGCGCCGAAGACAAGATCGGCTCCGCCGGATTTCGACCGATGTCCGTGAGCAGCCTCCGGCGGATGAAAAAATTCGTAACTTGATCCCTACTCGTTCCGGCCACATCCAGCCCTCATCCCTTCCACGCTCGTGAAATATATGCCTTCCGAGTCGAACCCTTCTCTCTGGATTCGTCCATTCATTGAAGTGGCTTCGCGATTTGAACCAAAGTATACGACGCCCCCAGTAGCTCGATGACTTTCCCGGACGACAACCCAATCCAGTCGAACAAGGCGCTGCAGCCAACCCCTAGCCGCGTTCCGTCTCAGATGCTCGAATGCGTTTCTTCCAGCAGTTCACAACCCGTAGCTCGCAAGCCCGTTCGGGGTGGCTGAGCTTGACGTTCGGCCTCGTGAAAAAATACTCTTGATCAACAAGCTTTCCGGTATATTTTTCATACCGGATGGAATTTGAGTATGATCCAGCAAAAAGTATCTCGAATCACCAGAAGCATGGGATCGACTTTGAGCAGGCACAGCTGCTCTGGAACGATGAAAATCGTGTTCAGATTCCTGCAACGAGTGACACAGAACCACGATTCGGATTATTGGCCCGCCATGAGAACAAGATCTGGATCGCATTCTTCACAATGCGCCAACAGGCAACCCGATTGATTTCAGTCAGAAGAGCAAGACCTAAAGAAGAACAAGCATATGACAGCGGAAGAATTAGATAAAATTTTTGACGACGGCGACGAAGACATCCTTCCATACTTGGATTTGTCGAAAGCTGTCCGTCCTGGTCACGAAGGCAAGCGGGTCAATGTCGATTTTCCCGCATGGATGATCAACAAACTTGATTTTGAGGCCAATCGTATTGGTGTTCCTCGCCAATCATTAATCAAGGTTTGGATTGCAGAGCGACTATATCTTGCGAAAAAGCAGATGCAGACCGAACAAGGCGCTGCAGCCAACCCCTAGCCGCTTTCTGTTTCAGATGTTCGAAAGCGTCACCTCCAGCGGATTACAACCAGTAGTTCGGACACTCGTTCGGGGTGGCTGAGCTTGACGTTAGCCCCAATAGAAAAATTACCATGGAAAATGAACCCGAATTAAAACAGCCAAATCAAAAGCAATCTCCGGTCGACCTGATGATGCGGGATCTTGGATTTGACCCATCAACAATACCGCATGCGCAATTTGAAGACGTCATTCGTCCGGGCGCCCAGTCGATAGTAACATTCGCGAAAGTTGGTCAGATTTACTTCGATAACTCTCATCTAAAGAGTGAGATTGAGAGACTACAGTCCACTTTAGAAAAAGAAACTTCAGCAAGAAAACGCGGAGAGGAAGTATTGGCCCAGCTGCGCGAGTCTAACGCGACATATGCAAGCGAGAATAATTTTTACAAAACGATCGGTCAGAACTCGATATTCAGCACTGCTATATTTGCTCTAGGCAATATCGCATTTGGCATCGCCGGCTCTACGTTTGCCGTGCAAAATTATCCAACCGGCTCAATCTCAGCTCTAATCGGCTTGTGCTTGTCGATTTTCGCGGCGACGTTGATTCTCAAAAAACCAATCAAATGAACTCGGACCGTCTCATAGATTCAATCAGTTTTGAATGGAGCGCTTTTCATGCGCAACTTGCTCGGTCGGAGTCACAGCTCAAGGAGCTCCGCGTCACTGCTCTCGTAATGTCGATAGTAGTATTCTTTGCGACGAGCTATTTCTCGATCGCTCAGGAGAATAAGGAACTTTCTCCATTCCTTGTTGTCGGTATATTCAGTAGCCTATGGTGGGGCATGACCTATTTCGCAAGTTTATCGCTTCAATCATATGGTCGGTTTTTCGATCGGAATTCATCCGCCTATACTGATGCGGCGATTGGCGATTTTGACATCCACTTTACATTCCGCGACCAAGCCAAACTTCTCGAAGCGACACGAGATCAATCAATGAGGGTCGCTAGAGTGACAAAGATTGTTTCTCTTTTAGTAGGTTATGGCGTTTTGCTCACTATGGCGACAATCGGGATGGCGTTCATATTGCAATCGGGAATGGGCTAACAAGGCGCTGCAGCCAACCCCTAGCCGCTTCGCTCTTAGGGGTTGGGCGGACCCTCTATTTGCAGTTGATCACCAGTAGCCTCAGTTCGCGCGTTCAGGGTGGCTGAGCTTGACGTTAGGCTATTAGATGCGCGAAGCACCCCACACTGTTGAACGGCATGTTCTCGGAGACGAACATCTCCTCTGGGAACTCTATTATGATACCACCCATATCGTAAACGGACGTGACTACACAGCGGCACAATGTGAACGATGGGCACCGACAAACAAAAACATGAAGGAGTGGATTGATCGAATTCGATCGAAGAATCCATTTGTAGCGCGAAATCGAAAAACAATAGTTGGCTTTGCTGAGCTCGATAGAGATGGGCACATCGACTATTTTTACGTTCATCACGCATGGACGAGGAAAGGTGTCGGGCGATTACTTTACACAACTATCGAGGCCAAGGCCTGTGAGAATCAGTTTCCCCGTCTTTATACCGAATCGAGCATCACAGCTATGCCCTTCTTTGTCGAGATGGGCTTCGCGATCACAGAGGAGCAGGAGCATTTGATCTGCGAAGCGCCCGCAAAGCGATACCTGATGGAGAAACTCCTGCGAGTTGCAAATGCAGCCTAACAAGGCGCTGCAGTCAACCCCTAGCCGCTTCGCTCTCGGGGTTGGCGGACGACCAGATTGCAGATGATTACAACCAGTATCTCGGGCACCTGTTCGGGGTGACTGAGCTTGACGTTCGACTCATTGATGCAGCCTCCGGCGGATGAAGAAATTCGGTATTCTTTAGCTGACGTCAAACCCGGCAATCTACCATTGGTTCGGACTGCGGCGATTTGAGATGCCACGCCGAAGACAAGTTCAGCTCCAGCGGATTTCGACCGCTGTCCATCAGCAGCCTCCGGCGGATGAAAAAAGATTCGTAGCTTGATCCCCGCTCGTTCCGGCCACATTCAGCCCTCATCTCTGCCGCGTTCGTGAAATATATGCCTGCCAAGTCGAACCCTTTTCTTAGGGTTCGCTGAAACATGAAAGTGTCTTCGCGATTTGGTAAGACGAATACAATTCCCAGTGTAGCTCGAACACCTTTCCGGACCGCCATCCGATACAGTCGAACAAGGCGCTGCAGCCAACCCCTAGCCGCGTTCTGTTTCAGATGCTCGAATGCGATTCTTCCAGCAGTTCACAACCCGTAGCTCGCAAGCCCGTTCGGGGTGGCTGAGCTTGACGATGGACAGAATGAAATGCGGAGTCTTCGTATGCGAACGCCAGAAAGCAAAATGGGTGCGTAATCGTCTGCAAGGCGTTCAGCAGTCATATTGATATTCACCTCCTTTGGATCAGCTTCCCTTCACCTTCACCTTTACCTACATTTACCTACACCGAGACATACATACTTCCGTTGCTGGAGAGCTCATCGACCGCCACGACGGCAACCTGTATGCCACGGGCAAACCTGCAAAAGACCATCAATCCGTTCGTGTGTGTTGTCGTGTCACTCGATGAGCGCATCCTTCGAAGGTTTGATAGCTCGATTGCCAGGCGGCGACTCGATGAAATTCTGTCCATCAAGACGCTGCAGCCAACCCCTAGCCGCCCTCCGTTTTCGACGTTCGAAAGCTCTTCCTCCAACAAACATCAATCCATAGCTCGGACGCCTGTTTGGGGTGGCTGAGCTTGACGTTCGGTCAGAAATACTTGTGGAATCGTCAAACCAGTGATATCTCCAGTCCATGTTAACCGTAGAAGCAGTGATCGGACCAGAAGGCGGCGTTCGTCTTTTGCAGCCTGTTCATTGTCAGGTTCCTCGGCGAGCACTCGTCACCATTCTCGACGAGGGACCTTCGCCGGACGTATCGGATACTCTTCTTCTGAGCGAATCAGCGCTAGCGGAGGACTGGAATCGACCAGAGGAAGACATTGCATGGGCACACCTACAGTAGGGTCGGTTGTTACGGTCTCATTCCCCTTTTCAGACCTTTCGAAATCGAAGGTTCGACCGGCAGTAGTTCTTGCATCTGCGGAGCGCGATGACTGGATTCTTTGCCAAGTCACGAGCAAATCATATTCGGATCAACGCGCTGTTCAGATATCCGACTCTGATTTTTCATCCGGAGCACTGCAAGTTGTGAGCTATGTCCGACCGGGAAAGCTATTCACCGCCAATTCAAGTCTCTTCAAGGCTGAGATTGGAACTTTGAATGAGGGTTCATTAAAAGAAGTCATTTCTGCAATCGTGGTATTACTGAGTCCTGAGACCGAACAAGGCGCTGCAGCCAACCCCTAGCCGCTTTCCGTCTCAGATGCTCGAAAGCGATTCTTTCAGCAGATCACAACCCGTAGCTCGAACGCCCGGTGGCGCAATTTTAATTCTGTAAAAGTTGCGAGTTAGTTTGGGTGCGGGTCAGAGGGATTCATGTTGAGGTAGATTTTTCCGGTGATCCACTCGTCGCTGATCTCGGCCAGGAGAGCGGAGACAAGACGAAGGAGGGATGCTTCGTTGGGAAAGAGGGAGGCGACACGTGTTCGGCGTTTGATTTCCTGATTGACGCGTTCGATGGAGTTACTGGTTCGCAGACGCTTTTGGTGGGATTCGGGTAAGGAGAAGACGGCAAAGCCTTGGGGGAGGTTCTCCTCCATCCAGAGGGCGAGTTTGGGAGCGCTGGAAGCGTAGGAGAGTACGGTGTCCTTGAGGCGGGCGTTTGCCGATGGCAGATCGGGGCAATTGAAGATAGCGCGAATGTCGGCGGCGACTTTGGAGCGCAGATCCAGACGAGGCACGTAGGCTTGGGCGTTTTGTTGGAGGTGGAACTGGCAGCGCTGCCATGGGACGGAGGGAAAGACAGCTGTTCGGGCGGCACCCAGACCGGCGTGGGCGTCGCTGACGATGAAAGTCAGCCCGTGGAGGCCGCGGGATTGCAGAGAGGAAAGGAAGTCGCGCCAATGGACCTCGGATTCACTGAGGGCGACGCTGACGCCGAGCACGGAACGCTTGCCGGAAGGGTCGATGCCGATGGCGATCAGGACGGCGCAGTCCAGGAGTTGGCCACCCTGGCGAACCTTTTCGTAGCGGGCATCGAGGATGAGGTAGGGGCAGGCATGGAGGGGACGTTCCCGCCAGGCGCGGAGTCCTTCGTCGAGTTTCGCGGCGCAGGTGCTCACTTGAGTCGAACTCACGGAGTGTCCGCAGAGTTCTTCGACGATCTTGGTGACTTTGCGAGTGGACACGCCTTGGACATACATCTCGGCCAGAGCCAGAAGGAGCGCCTGCTCGCTACGGACACCTTTTTCCAAGGCGCTGGGATAAAAATCCACGCCGTCGCGAACCTGCGGAACGCGAAACTCGATCGGACCCAGGCGGGTGGCCAGCGTTTTGGGTTTGAAGCCGTTGGAGCGGCCCAGGCGGGCCTCGCAACGCTCGTAAGGGTGGGCTTGGAGCACGGCACAGCGTTCTTGGACCATGGCTTCGTTGACGAGCAGGCGCAGACCCTCGGAAAAACCCGAGGAGCCTTCGTCGGTGAGAAGTTGTAAAACGTTATTCAGAAGATCAGGATCAATTTGGTGGGTCATGTGTGGGTTTTGCTTGGATGTGTTTGGATACACCCCAACAAGGACCACACTGGCCCGCTCCCCACGAGCTTGGCGCGACGCCCCATTCGGGGCCGCCTACGTTCGTCTCGCTACGCTCGCCTCACTCCGTCGGCCCCGAATGGGGCGTTCTGGTGTGAAACGCTTTTACAGAAGAACTTTTACACCCCCGAACGCCCGATCGGGGTGACTGAGCTTGACGTTCGGCTCAGCCTCCGGCGGATGAATATATAATGAAAGCCATCCCACGGCCGCAGCATCTCAAAACGGCGATTATTGCCAGCTGTGTACTCATCATAGCTCTTTCCCTGGTTGGTAGCGCATTCTATTGGTTCTACGTCCTTCCTGCGGCCCAACGTTTCACACCAATTAAAGCAACTCAGTTCTACGGACTCGCAATATCTTGGTGGAAAACTGACTACGAAAAAGGAAAGAACAACTTGCCCGGAGCTTATCCGATGTCCTTCGACGATCTTGCAATCCACGGCTACCTCGAAAAGGAATTCATGACCATTTTAAACAAGGACTTGATCGTGGAATTCCACCCGCCACCGCAGGACGTAAAAGACCAATTCGTCATGGTTAGTGCCTCATCCCCAACGACCACTTGGGTAGTCCGACTTCATGATAATCAAGATGGCAAGTCATTATATCCCTCGCACGAACCGTTAAAAAATACAGCCGAACAAGGCGCTGCAGCCAACCCTTAGCCGCTGCGCGGCTGGGTTGCGCCACCCGCCACTTGCAGTTGATCACCTGTTATTTATCATCGCCCGTTCAGGGTGGCTGAGCTTGACGATGGACAGAATGAAATGCGGAGTCTTCGTATGCGGACGCCAGAAAGCAAAATGGGTGCGTAATCGTATGCAAGGCGTTCAGCAGTCATATTGATATTCACCTCCTTTGGATCAGCGTCCCTTCACCTTCACCTTCACCGAGATATTCACACTTCCGTTGCTGGAGAGCTCATCGACCGCCACGACGGCAACCTGTATGCCACGGGCAAACCTGCAAAAGACCATCAATCCGTTCGCGTGTGTTGTCGTGTCACTCGATGAGCGCATCATTCGAAGGTTTGATACCTCGATTGCCAGGCGGCGGTTCAATAAATTTCTGTCCATCAAGACGCTGCAGCCAACCCCTAGCCGCGTGCTGACACATCCAACTCGTAACCGCTACTTGGCGGAACTGCGTTCCGCTCTTCGCACACCCGTTCGGGGTGGCTGAGCTTGACGTTAGGCAATTGTGACAGAAGCTCAACACCCAGATTCGACGCCGGAGCCCAGCATTACTCGGTCGAAAATCTCAAAAGATTTCTCATTTCCGTTGGGTTTTGAAATTTTGAGGGATGGTTTTGGCAGTTTAGTCGATTTTTCTGAGGCTCGGATCTATTTCTCTAGCCGTCCGACATATTTCACGTCAGAGTTTACTGAAATCCTCAATGCTCGCCTTCCTTATCGTGTTCTTCGCCTTGAACACGTACAAGAGGCGAACGCGCCAACCTTCCTAAAGGAACACTGGAGATTCACCATCTATCCAGTCTATCGCGATATGAGGAGCGCCGTGCGTAAAATCTTAGTAAACGACCATTTTCCCATCCTCTATCAGTTCGCCATTCGTGTGCCGCACCGTTGGAACTACTATAACCGAGCCGATGTTATCTTTGATCCGGTAGAGATAACTTGTAAGACGGAACAATTATGGGACTTCAATACGATACATGCCTAACAAGGCGCTGCAGGCAACCCCTAGCCGCTGCGCGCCTAGAGGTTGTCGTTGCCCTATCCTGCAGCCAACTCTTCTACCTACTGCCATCCACGTTCGGGGTGCCTGAGCTTGGCGTTAGCCCATGATGAAATGATGCGTTCGCCTTACCGGATCCTTCTGAATGCCATCACGGTCGGCTGCATTGTATCGATTGTCGTCGCAGCTTATTTGGTGATTCACAAGCCCGCTCCACCTCCGCGGTGGCTTTCAATCAGCAATGGGCAAGATCGCTCTGAGGTCCTTGCAAGGAACCTTGTAGCACCAAAATATTACGTTCCAATCAAGCGCCTCGATCAGAACGTATTCAGCAGGCAGTCTCCGATCTACGGACAGATTACTTTTTCGCTTCACGTCCATTACAATGAGGATGATCAAGTTTCCGACGTTTCGATCTTCTGCGAAACCGAACGGTTTCGCCTTTGGAGACGCCAAATCGATAAGGGCTAACAAGGCGCTGCAGCCAACCCCTATCCGCTGCGCTCCTAGAGGTTGGGCGAACCTTTTACCGGCAGTTGATCACCAGTAGTTTCAGATCGCCCGCTCGGGGTGGCTGAGCTTGACGTTCGGCTCATGATCTCCAGTCCCTCGACAGTCTCTTAAACTTAGCTCAAAAACCATGAAAACAAAAAAATACCTCCTTCCTATCTCGTTCATTCTCGCCATTGCGGTATCATTCTGGCTCGGTCATTCCCTTGGCGCATTCGGTGCTTGGCGCATAGACAGCGCCCTCACAGCCAATCAATTGTACATTGTCCATAGCATGATCGATTCTGACAAGCCCCGCGCTGAGGTTGCTAAATCGACGCTTTCTTTAGCAAAGTCATTCGAAAGCGCGAAAGAAATACCGGGCGCCAATGCCGACCTACTCAACCCGCTAAATATTCGGTATTCAATCACGCGACAAACAGAAAAAACTCTTTTGAGAAGAAATGCGGAGTATGTAGCTACTCTGAATTCGAAAGAATAATAGCCGAACAAGGCGCTGCAGCCAACCCTTAGCCGCTGTGCGGCTGGGTTGAGGTGACTTTTTCCGGCAGCTCACCCTCACCGGATTCTCGACCGCCCGTTCAGGGTGGCTGAGCTTGACGATGGACAGAATGAAATGCGGAGTCTTCGTATGCGAACGCCAGAAAGCAAAATGGATGCGTAATCGTCTGCAAGGCGTTCAGCAGTCATATTGATATTCACCTCCTTTGGATCAGCGTCCCTTCACCTTCACTTTTACCTTTACCTACACCGAGATATTCACACTTCCGTTGCTGGAGAGCTCATCGACCGCCACGACGGCAACCTGTATGCCACGGGCAAACCTGCAAAAGACCATCAATCCGTTCGCGCGTGTTGTCGTGGCACTCGATGAGCGCATCGTTCGAAGGTTTGATAGCTCGATTGCCAGGCGGCGGTTCCACAAAATTCTGTCCATCAAGACGCTGCAGCCAACCCCTAGCCGCGTTCCGTCTCAGATACTCGAAAGCGATTCTTCCAGCAGTTCACAACCAGTAGCTCGCACGCCCGTTCGGGGTGGCAGAGCTTGACGTTCGACTTCATGATGCAGCCTCCGGCGGATCAGGGAATTCGGTATTCTGTAGCTGACGGCAAACCCGGCAAGCTACCATTGGGTCAGACTGCGACGACTTGAGAGGCCACCCCGAAGACAAGATCGGCTCAACCGGATTTCGACCGATGTCCGTGAGCAGCCTCCGGCGGATGAAAAAAATTCGTAGCTTGATCCCCGGTCGTTCCGGCCACATCCAGCCCTCATCCCTTCCGCGTTCGCGAGATATATGCCTTCCGAGTCGAACCCTTTTCTTAGGGTTCGCTGAAACATGAAAGTGTCTTCGCGATTTGGTAAGACGAATACAATTCCCAGTGTAGCTCGAACACCTTTCCGGACCGCCATCCGATACAGTCGAACAAGGCGCTGCAGCCAACCCCTAGCCGCGTTCTGTTTCAGATGCTCGAAAGCGATTCTTTCAGCAGATCACAATCAGTAGTTCGAACACCCGATCGGGGTGGCTGAGCTTGACGTTCGACTTCATGATGCAGCCTCCGGCGGATGAGTGAATTCGGTATTCTGTAGCTGACGGCAAACCCGGCAAACTACCATTGGTTCAGACTGCGACGACTTGAGAGGCCACGCCGAAGACAAGATCGGCTCCACCGGATTTCGACCGATGTTCGTCAGCAGCCTCTGGCGGATGAAAAATGATTTGTAGCTTGATCCCCACTCGTTACGGCCACATCCAACCCTCATCCCTTCCGCGTTCGTGACATATATGCCTTCCGAGTCGAACCCTTCTCTTTGGATTCGTCCAATCATTGAAGTGGCTTCGCGATTTGAACCAAAGTAGATGACGTCCCCAGTAGCTCGATGACTTTCTCGGAACACCAGCCGATCCAGTCGAACAAGGCGCTGCAGCCAACCCCTAGCCGCGTTCCGTCTCAGATGCTCGAAAGCGATTCTTCCAGCAGTTCACAACCCGTAGCTCGAACGCTCGTTCAGGGTGGCTGAGCTTGACGTTAGCCCCTTACAATAAATACATACATATGAAAATACACCTACAGCCTATTACGCTTATCCTAGCGTTTGCGGCGGCCATACAAGCTACACTCGCAATCACCACGGACGAATTGTCATCATATCTTGGCGTATCATCGTGGAACACTACTATAGATTTACCACCCGAATCGTTTATCGTAGAAATCTATACAATCAAAGATGGCGCTCCTAACAAGCGTCTCATTGAAGGAATGACCGAGTGGAGCAAGGCTCCCGAAAAAGGCATTACTTTCATGATTGGCTCAGTCGAAATCGGATATAAGGTCGTGGTCAAGTATGGAGGCGGAGTTACCATGACTGCAATTCCCCCGATGAAGAATTTCACTCATACGATGTCTTCGGAACTTCCTGATTCAATTGGTGAGGGAGATCATGTCCTCATTGGAAAGCCATATCCTGATTATAACAATTCGCCGATCAATCCGGTCAGCGGATATTCGGAAGGCTTTCTTGTTCGGGTAACGAAGAAGGGCTAGATTCAACGTTGAAGTGCGACAAAACATCTTGTTCTTCATCAACCCTTTACCCCAATAAAGCTGTTTCTGATTCGCCACAAACCTCTGAAAACCAATGAGAAGGGATTTGTGGTGGATCAGAAACAGCTGACGGACAGCGTGATCTGATTTTTCGCACTTACTTGTTGAATCCAAGAGGGCTAACAAGGCGCTGCAGCCAACCCCTAGCCGCGTGCTGACATATCCAACTCGTAACCGCGACTTGGCGGAACTGCGTTCCGCGCTTCGCACACTCGTTCAGGGTGGCTGAGCTTGACGTTGGGCATCATGAGATACAGCAATCAACCGAGCACGAGGATTTTCGTTAATTGGTGGCGCAATTTTAATTCTGTAAAAGTTGCGAGTTAGTTTGGGTGCGGGTCAGAGGGATTCATGTTGAGGTAGATTTTTCCGGTGATCCACTCGTCGCTGATCTCGGCCAGGAGAGCGGAGACAAGACGAAGGAGGGATGCTTCGTTGGGAAAGAGGGAGGCGACACGTGTTCGGCGTTTGATTTCCTGATTGACGCGTTCGATGGAGTTACTGGTTCGCAGACGCTTTTGGTGGGATTCGGGTAAGGAGAAGACGGCAAAGCCTTGGGGGAGGTTCTCCTCCATCCAGAGGGCGAGTTTGGGAGCGCTGGAAGCGTAGGAGAGTACGGTGTCCTTGAGGCGGGCGTTTGCCGATGGCAGATCGGGGCAATTGAAGATAGCGCGAATGTCGGCGGCGACTTTGGAGCGCAGATCCAGACGAGGCACGTAGGCTTGGGCGTTTTGTTGGAGGTGGAACTGGCAGCGCTGCCATGGGACGGAGGGAAAGACAGCTGTTCGGGCGGCACCCAGACCGGCGTGGGCGTCGCTGACGATGAAAGTCAGCCCGTGGAGGCCGCGGGATTGCAGAGAGGAAAGGAAGTCGCGCCAATGGACCTCGGATTCACTGAGGGCGACGCTGACGCCGAGCACGGAACGCTTGCCGGAAGGGTCGATGCCGATGGCGATCAGGACGGCGCAGTCCAGGAGTTGGCCACCCTGGCGAACCTTTTCGTAGCGGGCATCGAGGATGAGGTAGGGGCAGGCATGGAGGGGACGTTCCCGCCAGGCGCGGAGTCCTTCGTCGAGTTTCGCGGCGCAGGTGCTCACTTGAGTCGAACTCACGGAGTGTCCGCAGAGTTCTTCGACGATCTTGGTGACTTTGCGAGTGGACACGCCTTGGACATACATCTCGGCCAGAGCCAGAAGGAGCGCCTGCTCGCTACGGACACCTTTTTCCAAGGCGCTGGGATAAAAATCCACGCCGTCGCGAACCTGCGGAACGCGAAACTCGATCGGACCCAGGCGGGTGGCCAGCGTTTTGGGTTTGAAGCCGTTGGAGCGGCCCAGGCGGGCCTCGCAACGCTCGTAAGGGTGGGCTTGGAGCACGGCACAGCGTTCTTGGACCATGGCTTCGTTGACGAGCAGGCGCAGACCCTCGGAAAAACCCGAGGAGCCTTCGTCGGTGAGAAGTTGTAAAACGTTATTCAGAAGATCAGGATCAATTTGGTGGGTCATGTGTGGGTTTTGCTTGGATGTGTTTGGATACACCCCAACAAGGACCACACTGGCCCGCTCCCCACGAGCTTGGCGCGACGCCCCATTCGGGGCCGCCTACGTTCGTCTCGCTACGCTCGCCTCACTCCGTCGGCCCCGAATGGGGCGTTCTGGTGTGAAACGCTTTTACAGAAGAACTTTTACACCCCCCGTTAATTATGCAAAATAAGCTCCTACAATCTACCGCAAAACTATTCGGAGGGTCAGCTATCGCTTCGATGGGATTCTCGTTCGGACGAGACCTTTATTCCACAACCAAAAAAAATAAAGATGCCCGGGGAGGCATCCTCGCGGTCATGGCTCTCTGCCTTGCAGTCTTGGGAGCCTACTCGGGGGGTGTTATACTTGCTAGAAACTATCGAAGTTTAACTGAAGGGATAATTTATCGGGTCGGAGGGGTGATCATTTTGCTTCCATCATTCGTGTTTCTAGCATTCCTATCGGCTTTGTTCACTCCAGGCTCATCGTCCGAGTCCAGTCCTGCGAGGGAGCGAGTCACTATCCCCGAAGCCGTAGAGGTCAGGCGAGCACTGCCCGTCACGGAGGAGTTGTCTGATAGCTATGCTTCCGCTAGCCCTTCGCCCGAAGTAAGACGCGCAATTCCAGTTGACGCTGAACCATCTGCTCGACTTCCCGCAGAGCCGGAAGCATACAGAGACGATTATCCCTCACCGAGACAGAATTCAGAACATCACACTTTGTCATCCATCAACAGCGGGCATTTCATTCTTCCATCCATTATATTTCTTGTCGGCTATTTGACTGGATCTAGCCAGCGAGGGAAGCGAAAAGCTATATGGGATGCAGAAAGTTCTAATATAAAGTTCATGCGCGCACATAACCTCTATGAATCCAAAGATTCTATTATCGAGAATCGACAGACCGGGCAGAATTACCGGATTGAAAGCGTTTCGACAGACCGGATTACTCTTTTCCCGCTCGGTCGACGCGGCAAGCGAGCATTCATCCTGATGGGCGCGAATGGCCGATATTCTGACTTTACGGGAATGATCAAAATTTAGGAGACCCGTCAACTCTGGAAAATCAGCAGTCCCACATATTTCGCTACATTATGGAAATTCCAAAAGATTCAACGTATGAACCAGAGTTCGACACGATTGAGTGTTTGCGATGGTATCCTTTTGTAGGGCAAAGGTTCAGAGACTCAGGTAACCGTGCTCTGGTCTTTGCTCACAATATTCCGGTTCGAAAGTCCGATATAGAAAATCGGAAATCTCAATGGAGTTCCAAGGCTACTTGGGCAAACGCCATAAATGAATATACTTACTCTAAACGCAATTACAAGCGGGCATTTCGCTCATTCGTAAAAGCCGGATCGGCGTTAACATGCAATTTCGATGAGAGTTCGAATCCATCCACTCTCAAGCGCGTTTCTAATTTTTTGGAGACGATTTCGTATGTGAACTTCATTCAAGACATAGTAGTCAGCGAAGTTCAAAACGCTCTCGCAACCCCCGAGCAAATAGAAATAAGTAAACGGATCGCGGTTGACTTATTTGAAGTATTGGATGTAACGCATTGCATTTGCTGGGGTGCCCACGTCACAGATTATATCCTCTCTACGGAGGGGACGACAGACGTCAAGTTTTCACCACTGCCGCGAGCTGGATTTGGCTTTGGAACATTTAAGACAACAACTGGTCGACAGGTAGAAATTCTCAAGGTTTACCACCCAGGAATGCCAAGCTTCGGATGCTACTCCAAGCAAACCCAATCCCTAATTTCAAGTTTTATGAATAGAAAGATACTAGCCCAACAAGGCGCTGCAGCCAACCCTTAGCCGCTGCGCGGCCAGGGTTGTTCCACCCACAAATGGCAGTTGATCATTATCTTGTAGCTTGGACGCCCGTTCAGGGTGGCTGAGCTTGACGTTCGGCTCGAATATCCACGAAATAACACCAAACGAAACTCGGCAAATATTTTGGTTCGCCAGCCAGCACGATATACTCGTTTTTCATTCTTCCTCGATTGCATGAAGATAACAAACATAAAAGACTCTCGAGTCCCGATCTTTGTAGCGACTCTCTTTATGATTGTTGGGATTATCCAGATTTTAAGCTACTGGGATGGCTTAGTAGCATGGATCGAGGTTTGCTCCCGGAATTATTCCGAAGTGCGGGACACTCCGTTCGAACCAATATGGACATCACTTCGAGCCGTTGGAGGAATCGGGTGGGTCGTTGGGGCACTCTTTTGGTTTCTTCAACTGAGACGCCCAAAGTTGAAGCAGACACCGACAGAGCAGGCTGAATAAATACAGCCGAACAAGGCGCTGCAGCCAACCCCTATCCGCTTCGCTCCTGGGGTTGCGCGGACCTCTTACCGGCAGTTGATCACCAGTAGCCTCAAACCGCCCGTTCAGGGTGGCTGAGCTTGACGTTCGGTCTCAGCCTCCGGCGGATGAGATATTTATACATTGGTCAACGAACGGTGAATATTACGTTCCACCGATCACACTTGCAGGGATCATGGAGAGGATCGCCCGCGACCCCTCGATTCCTCCCATGATCCTGCGTGTGATCTCGATTTACAGGCCAGCAACGTCTCCCCTAGTTCATAGTTCGACCGTTCATCGTGGCTCGCTCAGAGCAGCGACCACGAAGACCTCGCCAAGCTGCTTGGCATCACAACATTGCAGCAGTCGCTCATCTGGCGCAGTGGTCAGAGCCCCACACCGCTAGATCAGCTCGTGGGTCTGTAGCTCGAACCCGCCACAAGCTGGAACCATCGAAATATGAAAACCGATTCTTCAACCGATTCTCCGAGTTTCGAAAACTCCAATCTGGATGCTGCGAGGTTCAATAATGTCTCCCTCAACAGTTCCGTCTTTTGCGATGCTGCCTTCCGCAACGCACGATTCTCCGACATCGACTTCTCCGCTGCTACTTTCGACGATGTGAACCTATCTCAGGTCTCAATCTCCAATGCCAATATAGAAGGAATGACAATCTTTGGCGTAAGGGTTTCCGAGCTTCTCGACGTCTACGAAACGCACCGGTTACGGACCGAACAAGGCGCTGCAGCCAACCCCTAGCCGCTTCGCTGGCTGGGGTTGCGCCACCCGCCATTGGCAGTTGACCATCACTCATTCCTCATCACCCGTTCGGGGTGGCTGAGCTTGACGTTAGGGCCAATAAGGTTGCAATCCGACCTTCCGCGGCTAACCTCAATATATGATCACGATCGGCCACAGCCCAGTTCACTCTGACCCGAAAATTGTCAGCGGAGCATTGGTGTTCCGCAACACTAGAGTCTTTGCCCAAAGTCTTCTGGACTACATCAATGCAGGGAACTCGGTAGAAGATTTTTTGGAGGATTTCCCGTCGGTGGATAGAGATCAAGCAATTCAGTTTTTAGAAATGACTCGTGAAGACCGTAATTCTTGACGAGAACCTGCCTGTTGCACTTCGCCACTCTCTCAAGGAATTCGATGTAGTCACCGTCTACTTTAAAGGATGGGCCGGCATTCAAAACGGCGAATTGATTCAACTGATTGATTCACAATTTGATGTATTCGTCACCGCTGACTCGAAGTTGCGATACCAGCAGAACCTATCGGGTCGAAGGATCTCGATTGTCGAGATTCCTCTGATCCAAAAAGAGGACATCTCAAGATACATTGATCGCATTACATCTGCCATCAGTGTATCTGAACCTGGCAGCTACATACAAATACAGCCCTAACAAGGCGCTGCAGTCAACCCCTAGCCGCTTCGCTCTCGGGGTTGGCGGACGATCAGTTTGCAGTTGATCACAACCAGTAGATCGGACACCCGATCGGGGTGACTGAGCTTGACGATGGACAGAATGAAATGCGGATTCTTCGTATGCGGACGCCAGAAAGCAAAATGGGTGCGTAATCGTCTGCAAGGCGTTCAGCAGTCATATTGATATTCACCTCCTTTGGATCAGCGTCCCTTCACCTTCACCTTCACCGAGATATTCACACTTCCGTTGCTGGAGAGCTCATCGACCGCCACGACGGCAACCTGTATGCCACGGGCAAACCTGCAAAAGACCATCAATTCGTTCGCGTGTGTTGTCGTGTCACTCGATGAGCGCATCGTTCGAAGGTTTGATAGCTCAATTGCCAGGCGGCGGTTCAATCAAATTCTGTCCATCAAGACGCTGCAGCCAACCCCTAGCCGCGTTCCGTCTCAGATGCTCGAAAGCGATTCTTTCAGTAGATTACAACCAGTAGCTCGCACGCCCGTTCGGGGTGGCTGAGCTTGACGTTAGGCTCAACCTCCGGCGGAGAATCAATCGGAATTTCCTAGTAGATCTTGCAACGAGTTGCGCACAGCCTGACGAATGAAAAAGGATTTATCAGAAGTTCGTTCCGGCCTCATATTTGGGTTCATCATCGTTGTCTTCTTAATCTTGGCGCTTATTTTCGGCGACTACTTCGTGTTTTACCGAAGAGCCACAAATGAATCATCTGAAAGAGCTTTTCTGAAACGAGAGATTTCCAGACTTATATCATTTGGAGAACTGCAACCATTCGAAATAGACCAGAGTAGTTTCAAGATCACATCGAAACACGGAGGGCAACCATATCTCATACAATTCATAAATGGGACTTCGTATCAGACGAGATATTTTGTTTCTCGAGGATCTGACAGTCAGCGACCACTAGATTGGAAGATCGTTGATGTGTCTGACAATATCCAATCTGTCTTTTTGTCGCCGGATCCGAGAAAATAATACGAGCCTAACAAGGCGCTGCAGCCAACCCCTAGCCGCGTTCCGTCTCAGACGCTCGGAAGCGTCACCTTCAGCAGATCACATTCAGTCGTTCGAACACCCGTTCGGGGTGGCTGAGCTTGACGTTCGGCTATAAGAATTCATTGCATCGTGTATCACCCGTGATACAGTTCTAGCATGTCGCAATCAGCAATAATTCACGCTCGGATCGATTCCGCTACCAAGAAGGCAACCGAGGCGATCCTGGATACTTTGGGCATGACGCCCACGGAAGCGATCCGGCTTTTCTACAAACAGATTGCACTTCGCCAAGAGTTTCCTCTCGAACTTCACGTTCCAAATGCCCTGACTTCCGAGGTCCTGGCAAAAAGCGATAAGGGTGAAGATATTGAGACCTTCGGAAACACCGATGACCTCTACGCGTCCTGGAAAAAGTGACCGTAAGTCAGACCTCACAATTCAAGAAAGACATCAAGAAACAAACAAAGAGAGGCAAGGACCTTGAGAAGATCAAGACAGTCATCGAGATCCTTATATCTGGTCAAGCACTGCCTCCTCGCTACCGAGATCACTCATTGACTGGTCCTTGGAAAGGCAGACGAGACTGCCACGTAGAACCAGACTGGATCTTAATCTATCAGGTTTCACCAGACGAACTCCGTCTAGAACGAACAGGAACACATTCAGACTTATTCTGACGGTGAGAAGATGCAGCCGAACAAGGCGCTGCAGTCAACCCCTAGCCGCTTCGCTCTCGGGGTTGGCGGACCCTCTTCTTGCTGTTGATTTTCACTGGTTGCTCAAACACCACATCGGGGTGACTGAGCTTGACGTTAGACTTCCTGATACTGCATTGCAACTTCCGTTTCCAACAGGCATTCGATTGCGAAGAATTGATCGGGCGATTAAAGAACGAGCATAAAGAATAGTTGTCCAGATCGTAGCACCCGTGGAAGCCTTCGGCACGGGAGCCTATCATGCATTCAACGTTCCCCCTGCTGTGGGAGGCTCATCGAGTGCCACAACTGTCACTTGTATACGACCGGGAGATCCTGAAAGAGATCAGTTTCTCGACTGCGTACATTGTTGTGGCACACGATGAGCTAGTCCGCAGTTATTCGATCATCTTCTCCGCAGCTCACCATTTTATCCTGACCAGTCTAACAAGGCGCTGCAGCCAACCCCTAGCCGCACTCCGTTTTCGACATTCAAAAGCTCTTCCTCCAACAAACATCAATCCATACCTCGGAAGCCCGTTCGGGTTGGCTGAGCTTGACGTTCGCTCATATAATACAATTCTGAACCCATGAAATCTCAACTACCCTTTTTGCTGTTCGTTCTATTCACATCGTCTGGATATGCCGGTCTCGTCGCCCAATATGGATTTGAGGAGGGATCTGGATCCATTGCCTTTGATTCCGCAGTAGCTGACGGAACATCGTCACCGGTCGACGACGGAACTATCATCAATGCCCAATATGTCCCCGGGAAAGTGGGTTCTTTCGCGTTACGTCTATCTGGCAGCAGCTCATATGTTTCGCTAGAACCAAACGGGCAGAATAACGACCTCTTGAACAACGCCTCGGGCGCGTCATTTACTACATGGATCAAGATCGATGCATATCCATCTGACATTGGATCCCTTGCATTTATAAGCACCACAAACAATTCATTCGAGAGTCGCGGAGGCATGTTCATCTCCGGAGATGGCTTCGTCGAGGTCGCCGGGCGTGCATCAGATTCATCATCTTTCCAGTCCAGGGTGACGAGCAGCCAGGTAGCACTGGACGAGTGGATTCATATCGCTGGCGTCATCGATTATGCGAACGATAGGATTGATATTTACTTCAATGGAGAACTTCAGCTTCTACTTCCCGGATCGATCTCGTTCCCCCAGACAACGACCTCAACAACAGACAGCTCGGCATCTACCTTAGGCTCAACTGCTGGTGCATTTGAATTTTTCGCAGGAACTCTTGATGATCTGAGGATCTATAACGAGGCACTCGACTCATCCGCGGTGATGCAAACTATTGCCGAGCCTACCGCTTTCAGTTTTCTCGCGTCCGTCCTTGTCGTCTGGATGCTGTGGACGTTTGTGCGCCGTCGGAGCGAACAAGGCGCTGCAGCCAACCCCTAGCCGCGCTGCTGCCAGCGTTCATCCACGATCTTCCTCCAGTAGATCACGACCTATAGCTCGATCACCCGTTCGGAGTGGCTGAGCTTGACGTTCGGCTCAATAAGCATCCTCCGGCGGAATTTGATAATAAAAGACGTGCATACCAACCACAGTAGATTAACTTTGTCGCTAGGATACCTCAGTTAGAGAATTCACACCACATACGACTAACTAAACCTTACAACTATGATCATCGAAGAAATCTACTTCATCGCTGCCCTACTTGGCATTTCAATTGCATCGTCTGTAATTACGCATTTCTGGATGCAGAAGCTTATCTGGAGCAGCGTTGCAGCCACAGCGATTACCACTGTAATATCGCCAATTGCCGGATACTATCTTTTGAGAATGGACAACCCATCCAATCCGGCGGCGATCCTAACTATAGCATTGTGCTCGTTTGTTGTTGCCGCTATCACGGGAATAATTTTCAGTTTGATTCGCGGAAAGAATACAGCCGAACAAGGCGCTGCAGCCAACCCCTAGCCGCTTCGCTGGCTGGGGTTGATCGGTCCCGCTATTGGCAGCTCACCTCAGGGTTGGCTCGTTCACCCGCTCAGGGTGGCTGAGCTTGACGTTCGGCTCAACCTCCGGTGGATGATATAGTTTGTGATAAACCGACCTTGAAACGTGCCAATCGACTGCTTACCTAAATAATCATGAATATTCCACTACTTACTATAGCGTCTGCCATCTTGGTCTATTCACATATTTCTGCTGCTGCAGATGTCCGGGGAACTAGCCCATTCGAGTCCGTAGCTTTGGACAACGGCAAGCTCGTAATAAAAGTTTCAGAAGGACCTAGCTATATTGTCATTCACAAATCTGGGGAGTCCAAGAAACTAGTTGGAGGACAGACGCTAACTATTGCTGATGAAGAGGAGATCGGCATGCTGGGTAAGCATTTATATTTCGGTATTCTGCCAATCTTCTCGCCTAGGCCGGGAATTCAAGTCAAGGTTCAGTTCGACGGAAGATCGTTCGGCGATGTTCAAACAACACAATCCTACTTTATCCGGGCAAATACAGCCGAACAAGGCGCTGCAGCCAACCCCTAGCCGCTTCGCTGGCTGGGGTTGCTCGGACCCGCTACTGGCAGCTCACCTCAGGGTTGGCTTGATTGCCCGCTCAGGGTGGCTGAGCTTGACGTTAGGCAATATACATGAATACGAACACACAATCATACGAACAACGTTCGCTTTCGCTAACTCGTGCATTTCTCTCTGAATTGCGTCATGCGCTCGACTCCGTTGGTGGAAGAGTCAGCGAGAGCCTAGCGGAGAACTACATTTTCTATACTTCCATCTACGTCAAGACGGCAATCGAATCATACATTCTCCTACGAGAGAACGGTCTGCTCGAAGCTTCGAAGATGCTTGTTCGAACCGCCATTGAATCGGTTATTCGAATTCATGCTATTCGCAAGCATGCTGAGTTCGTTTTTCAGGTTGCATACACAGA
Organism: uncultured Verrucomicrobiae bacterium; assembly: GCA_963749035.1. Taxonomy (GTDB): domain Bacteria; phylum Verrucomicrobiota; class Verrucomicrobiia; order Chthoniobacterales; family JAATET01; genus CAVVKW01. Next base: position 651,063 of record CAVVKW010000004.1, on the reverse strand, counting down.
ATATCAGGAAGATATCAAGTGGACGAAGGCGCTAGACCTACCTCAATCAGACATTTTGATCGCTAAACTCAAAACGGAATGGGAGGATTTTCGTGAATCCTATAAGAGTCGCAATCCAGACCACGAATGCACAGAGAAAACTCTGAATCTACGCGATACTGCCCATATCGCAGAGATAGGTGCATATTATGACAGTCATTATAGATTATACTGTCGGTTCACCCACGCTGCATTTCGAGCCAGTGCTGGTGATCTCGCCGAATTTGAACAACATGACAACTATACAATGTCGCTCTGCGCCATGGTAACGATCGAAGCAATGACAACCGTAGGCGCTACTGCTCCGAATCTCGATGCACTGAAGAATCGCTTTGTTGCAGAACGAGAGGATGCCTAACAAGGCGCTGCAGCCAACCCCTATCCGCTTCGCTCCTGGGGTTGCGCGGTCCCGCTACCGGCAGTTGAACACCAGTTGCATCCGGTCGCACGTTCAGGGTGGCTGAGCTTGACGTTCGGCTCATAATCTCCATTCCCTCGACAGTCTCTTAAACTTAGCTATAAAACCATGAAAACTAAAAAATACCTTCTTCCTATCTCGTTCATTCTCGCCATTGCGGTTTCATTCTGGCTCGGTCATTCCCTTGGCGCATTCGGCACTTGGCGCGTAGAAAGCGCCCTCACAGCCAATCAATTATACATTGTCCATAGCATGATCGAGTCTGACAAGCCCCGCGCTGAGGTTGCTAAATCGACACTTTATTTAGCAAAGTCATTCGAAAGCGCGAAAGATTTACCGGGCACCAACGCCGACCTACTCAACCCGCTAAACATTCGGTATTCAATCACACGACAAATGGAAAAAACTCTCTTGAGAAGAAATTCGGAGTATGTAGCTACACTGAAATCGAGCGAATAATTCGTCGAACAAGGCGCTTTAGCCAACCCCTAGCCGCTTCGCTCTTGGTGTTGCGCGGACCCACAACTTCCAGAAGATCACCAGACAAATTCGGTTGCCCGTTCAGGGTGGCTGAGCTTAACGTTCTGCCAATTTAAATAAAACCAAGACCATGAACAAAACCTCAATTTTCTTACTAGTTATACTTTCCACCTTAGTCTGCGCATGCAAGCCTTCACAGGAATCCACACTCATCGGAAAATGGACCGCTAGAGATGAAGTTCGAATCGGAAGACACGAATTCGATGTCTCCACCACATTCAACCCTGATCACACCTTTGTATCAGAGACATACGACCGATTACCTCCGCACGCGTTTTCAAAAACCCGAAAAGGATCATGGAAGATTGAAGGAGACTCTCTCACGGTATCTTCTGACACTGTATCACAGGGCGAGCCCGATGAGATTCGGTCGGATATCATTACTCTCACGGATCACCTTTTGGTGATTTCTACCCAAGGTGCCGAAACCATAAAGCCTCAGACCACAACTTTCGTGCGGGCACAATAATACCAATACGAGCCGAACAAGGCGCTGCAGCCAACCCCTAGCCGCTTCGCTCTCGGGGTTGCGGATCCGCTACCGGCAGTTGATCACCAGTAGTTTGCGGTCGCCCGTTCGGGGTGGCTGAGCTTGACGATGGACAGAATGAAATGCGGAGTCTTCGTATGCGAACGCCGGAAAGCAAAATGGGTGCGTAATCGTCTGCAGGGCGTTCAGCAGTCATATTGATATTCACCTCCTTTGGATCAGCTTCCCTTCACCTTCACCTTCACCTTCACCTTCACCTTCACCTTTACCTACACCGAGACATTCACACTTCCGTTGCTGGAGAGCTCATCGACCGCCACGACGGCAACCTGTATGCCACGGGCAAACCTGCAAAAGACCATCAATTCGTTCGCGTGTGTTGTCGTGTCACTCGATGAGCGCATCGTTCGAAGGTTTGATAGCTCAATTGCCAGGCGGCGACTTGATGAAATTCTGTCCATCAAGACGCTGCAGCCAACCCCTAGCCGCGCTCCGTTTCAGGTGATCGAAAGCGTCACTTCCAGGAGATCAAAGTCAGTCGTTCGAACACCCGTTCGGGGTGGCTGAGCTTGACGTTCGGCTATTATAAGATGCATCAGTTCTCACGCCTACTTTTGCTAGTCGCATTTGAGGCCACCCTTTTCGTTCTGAGGTGGTGCTGAAAATGCGGACACGGGATAGACCAAGAAAAAGCCGTGAACGAAAAACCAAGAGAAACGAACAAGGGGCGACGATTTGACGAAGAGTTCAAACGAAGCGCCGTGGAAATGCTGGAAAGCGGAACGCGAAGCGCGACACAACTAGCGCTTGAGCTGGGGATCTCGACGTGGAGCCTGGGCAGGTGGAAGAAGCTTTACGGGAGAACCGCCGCCGGGACGGGTCCGGAGGGGGGAGGAGGACCCGTCCCGGCGGCGGGGCGGCCCCAGGACCTCGCCAGCGAGAACGCTCGCCTGAGAAGGGAACTGGAGTTCACCACCCGCCAACGAGACATTTTAAAAAAAGCCTGCGCCATTTTGGGTCAGGAACCGTGGAACGCTTTGCGCTGATCGAGACGATGGAAAAGAACAGCTTTACCCTCAAGGAGCTTTGCCTGGCTCTGGAAGTCAGTCGCAGCGGCTACTACGCCCACGGGAAAAAGACCGAAGGTCTGCGCCAGCGCGAAGACGCCGATCTGAGTGATCGGATCGAAGCGGCTTTCCACGAGAACCGCCGAACCTACGGGACCCGTCGGCTGCGCGTCGTCCTTGATCGAGAAGGGCAAGTCTGCGGGCGACGACGTATCTCGCGCTTGATGTCCCAGAAAGGACTATGTGCCTTGCGCAAGGGTCGTTATCGGCCCCGCACGACCGACAGCTGCCACCCTCATCCCATCGCCCCGAATCGGCTCTTGTCCGATACGACCAACACGACCTCGTCTACCCCTGGGCAGACATGGGTGGCTGACATCACCTACCTACCCACCGATGAAGGCTGGCATTATCTGGCTGCCGAAATGAACCTCGCTTCCCGTCGGATCGTTGGCTGGAAAACGGGATCAACCATGGAGAGCACCCTCGTCGAAAGCGCCTTCAGCCGCGCCGTCTTGCTCTCAGGAACTCGTCCACAACTCCACCATTCCGACCGCGGCAGCCAGTATGCTGCTGGGGCTTTCCGCTCCCTGCTCAACTCCCACGGCGTGACGCCGAGCATGAGCCGACGCGCCAACTGCTATGATAACGCCGCCATGGAGTCGTTCTGGTCCACTCTCAAAACCGAATGCTTCCACGCTGGCCCTCCGGCCACCCGAGCCCAAGCCGACGCGATGCTCTTCGACTACATCGAAACCTTCTACAATCCACGCCGACTCCATAGCTCCCTCGACTACCAATCACCCCTCGAATACGAAAACTCACTCAATAACCTAACAACCAAAACAGACTAACTTCCCCTGTCCACTTTTTCGGCTCCACTTCAGTTCTTCCTGCTTTGGGCTGGCTCAAATTGCTAGAAGTTAGCTCTACTTTATTCCCAACGTTGCAAGAGATCGCGAATTCGCGATTCATCAAATCATTTGCTGCGATTGTCGGATTGGCATTTGCGGTTCTACCATTTTACATCCTTCTCTATTTCAACTCCTCGACGAAGAAAGAGATTCTCGGATTCAAGCCTCCTCTTTCTATACCGAATTCAGATACAGCCGAACAAGACGCTGCAGCCAACGCCTAGCCGCGTGCTGACACATCCAACTCGTAACCGCTACTTGGTGGAACTACGTTCCGCTCTTCGCCCGCCCGTTCAGGTTGGCTGAGCTTGACGTTCGACTTCATGATGCAGCCTCCGGCGGATGAGTGAATTCGGTATTCTGTAGCTGACGGCAAACCCGGCAAACTACCATTGGTTCAGACTGCGACGACTTGAGAGGCCACCCCGAAGACAAGATCGGCTCCACCGGATTTCGACCGATGTCCGTCAGCAGCCTCCGGCGGATGAAAAAATCGTAGCTTGATCCCCACTCGTTACGGCCACATCCAGCCCTCATCTCTTCCGCGTTCGTAACATATATGCCTTACAAGTCGAACCCTTCTCTCTGGATTGGTCCAATCATAGAAGTGGCTTCGCGATTTGAACCAAAGTATACGACGCTCCCAGTAGCTCGATGACTTTCCCGGACCAGCAGCCGATACAGTCGAACAAGGCGCTGCAGCCAACCCCTAGCCGCGTTCCGTCTCAGATGTTCGAAAGAGTCACCTCCAGCAGATTTAAACCAGTAGTTTGGACACCCGTTCGGGGTGGCTGAGCTTGACGATGGACAGAATGAAATGCGGATTCTCCATATGCGAGGGCGAAGGAATGAAATCCGGCCGTAATAGTCTACAAGGCGTTCAGCAGTCATATTGATATTCACCTCCTTTGGATCAGTGTCTCTTCACCTTTACCTACACCGAGACATACATACTTCCGTTGCTGGAGAGCTCATCGACCGCCACGACGGCAACCTGTATACCACGGGCAAACCTGCAAAAGACCATCAATCCGTTCGCGTGTGTTGTCGTGTCACTCGATGAGCGCATCGTTCGAAGGTTTGATAGCTCAATTGCCAGGCGGCGGTTCCATAAAATTCTGTCCATCAAGACGCTGCAGCCAACCCCTAGCCGCTTTCTGTTTCAGATGTTCGAAAGCGTCACCTCCAGCAGATTTCAACCAGTAGTTCGGACACCCGTTCGGGGTGGCTGAGCTTGACGTTCGGTCATAATAATCATGAAGACGCTCGCACTTATAGTCTCATCCTTGGTCATCGGAATGACTACAGCAGCTGCCGATGATAAGGCAACGCAAGCCAAGACGTTTGATCTCTTGCGAACCTCCATGACGCTTTTCGAGAAAGGTGAATACGATCGATCTGAAAAAGTGATAGAGGAAGCACTCATTTTGGATTCAACAAATCCAATTTTGTTCGCACAGAAGAACAAAATACAAATCAAAAGGACTTCGGAGAAGCAACTTCAAGCTCCAACTTATCTGGAACTAATCGACGATAATACTGATACCGTTAGACGCCAATCAGAACGCGTCGAACGGTATCGCACAAATCAATTGCAATCATATTATCCAAGATCAATGCAATAGCACGAAACCAATACAGACCGAACAAGGCGCTGCAGCCAACCCCTAGCCGCGTTCCGTCTCAGACGCTCGAAAGCGATTTTTCAGGTAGATCACAAACAGTGCTCGCAAGCCCGTTCGGGGTGGCTGAGCTTGACGTTCGACTTCATGATGCAGCCTCCGGCGGATCAGGGAATTCGGTATTCTGTAGCTGACGGCAAACCCGGCAAACTACCATTGGTTCAGACTGCGACGACTTGAGAGGCCACCCCGAAGACAAGATCGGCTCCACCGGATTCCGACCGATGTTCGTCAGCAGCCTCCGGCGGATGAAAAAAGAATTGTAGCTTGATCCCCGGTCGTTCCGGCCACATCCAGCCCTCATCCCTTCCGCGTTCGCGAGATATATGCCTTCCGAGTCGAACCCTTTTCTTAGGGTTCGCTGAAACATGAAAGTGTCTTCGCGATTTGGTAAGACGAATACAATTCCCAGTGTAGCTCGAACACCTTTCCGGACCGCCATCCGATACAGTCGAACAAGGCGCTGCAGCCAACCCCTAGCCGCGTTCTGTTTCAGATGTTCGAAAGCGTCACGTTCAGCAGTTCACAACCAGTAGCTCGCAAGCCCGTTCGGGGTGGCTGAGCTTGACGTTCGACTTCATGATGCAGCCTCCGGCGGATGATTAAATCCGGGCTCCTGTAGGTGACGGCAAACCCGGCAAACTACCATTGGTTCAGACTGCGACGACTTGAGAGGCCGCGCCGAAGACAAGATCGGCTCCACCGGATTTCGACCGATGTCCGTCAGCAGCCTCCGGCGGATGAAAAAAATTCGTAGCTTGATCCCCGCTCGTTCCGGCCACATGCAGCCTTCATCACTTCCGCGGTCGTAAATATATGCCTGCCAAGTCGAACCCTTCTCTTTGAATTCGTCCAATCATTAAAGTGCCTTCGCGATTTGAACCAAAGTAGATGACGCCCCCAATAGCTCGATGACTTTCCCGGGCGACCATCCCATACAGTCGAACAAGGCGCTGCAGCCAACCCCTAGCCGCCGCACGGCGCAGTTGTTCTGACTTCCGCCATTCCATTCAACGTCCACCATGCAAGTTCGGTCCCATGTTCGGGGTGGCTGAGCTTGACGTTCGACTTCATGATGCAGCGTTGCAACTTCCGTTTCCAACAGGCATTCGATTGCGAAGAATTAATCAGGCGATCAAAGAACGAGCATAAGAGAATAACTTTCCATAATGTAGCACCCGTAGAAGCCTTCGGCGCGGGTGCCTATCACGCAATCAACGTTCCGTCTGCTATGGGAGGCTCATCGAGTGCCACAACTGTCAATTGTATACGACCGGGATATCCTGAAAGAGATCAGTTTCTCGACTGCGTACATTGTTGTGGCACACGATGAGCTACTCCGCAGTTTTTCGATCATCTTCTCCGCAGCTCACCATTTTATCCTGACCAGTCTAACAAGGTGCTGCAGCCAACCCCTAGCCGCGTTCCGTTTTCGACGTTCGAAAGCTGTTCCTCCAGCAAACATCAATCCATAGCTCGGAAGCCCGTTCGGGGTGGCTGAGCTTGACGTTCGACTTCATGATGCAGCCTCCGGCGGATGAGTAAATTCTGTATTCTGTAGCTGACGGCAAACCCGGCAAACTACCATTGGTTCAGACTGCGACGACTTGAGAGGCCGCGCCGAAGACAAGATCGGCTCCGCCGGATTTCGACCGATGTCCGTGAGCAGCCTCCGGCGGATGAAAAAATTCGTAACTTGATCCCTACTCGTTCCGGCCACATCCAGCCCTCATCCCTTCCACGCTCGTGAAATATATGCCTTCCGAGTCGAACCCTTCTCTCTGGATTCGTCCAATCATTGAAGTGGCTTCGCAATTTGAACCAAAGTATACGACGCCCCCAGTAGCTCGATGACTTTCACGGGCGACCATCCCATACAGTCGAACAAGGCGCTGCAGCCAACCCCTAGCCGCTTTCTGTTTCAGATGTTCGAAAGCACCACCTCCAGTAGATCACAATCCATAGCTCGCACGCCCGTTCGGGGTGGCTGAGCTTGACGATGGACAGAATGAAATGCGGATTCTTCGTATGCGAACGCAGAAAGCAAAATGGGTGCCCAATCGTCTGCAAGGCGTTCAGCAGTCATATTGATATTCCCTTCCTTTAGATCAGCGTCCCTTCACCTTCACCTTTACCTACACCGAGATATTCACACTTCCGTTGCTGGAGAACTCATCGACCGCCACGACGGCAACCTGTATGCCATGGGCAAACCTGCAAAAGACCATCAATCCGTTCGCGTGTGTTGTCGTGTCACTCGATGAGCGCATCGTTCGAAGGTCTGATAGCTCAATTGCCAGGCGGCGGTTCAATCAAATTCTGTCCATCAAGACGCTGCAGCCAACCCCTAGCCGCGTTCCGTTTCAGACGTTCGAAAGCGTCACCTTCAGCAGATCACAGTCAGTCGTTTGAACTCTCGTTCGGGGTGGCTGAGCTTGACGTTCGACTATAAATCATGAAAAGGCACATTATAGCGATGGGCGGTGGCGGGTTTTCGATGGAACCCGCAAATCTCCTTCTCGATCGCTACGCCTTAGATTCCACCGGTAAGCCTGAGCCGAAAGTTTGTTTTCTACCGACAGCCAGCGGAGATTCTGAAGGATACATTGATCGCTTTTACACCGCATTTTCAACATTGCCTTGCCGGCCATGCCATCTTTCGCTCTCCGATAGTCCCCCGGACTTGACGGAATTTGTGAAAGAGTGCGACGTGATTTACGTCGGTGGAGGGAATACACGAAACATGCTTACCACTTGGCGCTCTTTCAACCTAGATTCCATGCTTCACGAAGCTTGGAAGAACGGCGTTGTTCTGTGCGGCTTAAGTGCCGGCGCCATTTGTTGGTTTGATCAGGGACACACAGATTCAGACGGTGATTTATCTGTGATGGATTGCCTCGGTTTCCTTTCCGGCAGTTGCACACCTCATTACGATGGAGAGCCTGAACGCCGCCTTTCATTTCACACTTTGATCCAACAGCATAGGCTATCTCCCGGTTATGCTATTGATGACGGCGTCGCTCTTCATTTTATCGATGATGCCCTTGCCTATGTGGTGAGTTCACGTCCCACTGCGCAGGCCTTTTACATCAGCACTGAAGGAGATTCTGTTGTCGAGTGTCCTCTCGACACTCATTTCTTAGGACATACAAATACAGTCGAACAAGGCGCTGCAGTCAACCCCTAGCCGCTTCGCTCTCGGGGTTGGCGGACGACCAGATTGCGGTTGATCACTCCACTTTCCTCTGCACCTGATCGGGGTGACTGAGCTTGACGATGGACAGAATGAAATGCGGAGTCTTCGTATGCGAACGCCAGAAAGCAAAATGGGTGCGTAATCGTCTGCAAGGCGTTCAGCAGTCATATTGATATTCACCTCCTTTGGATCAGCTTCCCTTCACGTTTACCTACACCGAGATATTCACACTTCCGTTGCTGGAGAGCTCATCGACCGCCACGACGGCAACCTGTATGCCACGGGCAACCCTGCAAAAGACCATCAATCCGTTCGCGTGTGTTGTCGTGTCACTCGATGAGCGCATCGTTCGAAGGTTTGATACCTCGATTGCCAGGCGGCGACTCGATGAAATTCTGTCCATCAAGACGCTGCAGCCAACCCCTAGCCGCGTTCCGTCTCAGATGCTCGAAAGCGATTCTTTCAGCAGTTCACAACCCGTAGCTCGAACGCCCGATCGGGGTGGCTGAGCTTGACGTTCGGTGAATAAATTTATGAGATCTCTTCTCTTCACTATTCTCTGCGCTATCCACGTCTCTTGTTCCGCGAGCGCACAAGATACTCCTGAGTTCACATCTCTACCAGAAGCGCTTCGTTGGCTTGACCAGAAACTTGAATTGAAAGATTTCACAGCAATCGCCGACTCTTTTGCTTCACCACTTGATGCAACGACAATTCGTATCAACTACATTGAGGCACTCGATACTTCTCATGGAGCAATCAGACTTGCCGAGCGGTATGCGAATCGTGATTTCCCTATAGAGAAGAGCCAATTCAAACTTGGCGGACATGGACAGGAACTTGGGCACATTCATATTGATTTCATTCGGGACAAGAATGCATGGAAAATAGACCGTATTTGGATGTGCAGATAAAATACCACCGAACAAGGCGCTGCAGCCAACCCTTAGCCGCGTGCTGACACACCCAACTCGTAGCCGCTACCTGGCGGAACTGCGTTCCGCATTTCGCACGCCCGTTCAGGGTGGCTGAGCTTGACGTTCGGCTATTACAATGAAATTCATTTTGCGTCATAGCCAGATAAAAGAATTATCTGACAAATCGCCGTCAGAGATCCGCTCCATTATGAGAAATCTTGAGATAAGAGAGCCATTCATTATGTGGCTTCGATTGCCACTTTTAATCTTTGCATTTGGAATACCATCGATTCTTGATCTGCTGTCTTTGAACTATTTTTGGCTTTTGGAGCTTCCGTTAATAATTATGTCAGTATTTCTTTATTGGGGATTTGTAATCAATCCACGGATTGAACGGACCTTGAAAAATACTAAGAATGCAGCCGAACAAGGCGCTGCAGCCAACCCTTAGCCGCTTCGCGCCCGGGTTGAGGTGACTCTTTCCGGCAGTTCACCTTTTCCAGATTCTCGGTCGCCCGTGCAGGGTGGCTGAGCTTGACGTTCGACTTCATGATGCAGCCTCCGGCGGATGATTAAATCCGGGCTCCTGTAGGTGACGGCAAACCCGGCAAACCACCATTGGTTCAGACTGCGACGACTTGAGAGGCCGCGCCGAAGACAAGATCGGCTCCACCGGATTTCGACCGATGTCCGTCAGCAGCCTCCGGCGGATGAAAAAAATTCGTAGCTTGATCCCCGCTCGTTCCGGCCACATGCAGCCTTCATCACTTCCGCGGTCGTAAATATATGCCTGCCAAGTCGAACCCTTCTCTTTGAATTCGTCCAATCATTAAAGTGCCTTCGCGATTAGAACCAAGGTATACGACGCCCCCAATAGCTCGATGACTTTCCCGGGCGACCATCCCATACAGTCGAACAAGGCGCTGCAGCCAACCCCTAGCCGCGCTCCGTCTCAGACGTCCGGAAGCGTCACCTTCATCAGATCACAATCCATAGCTCGCACGCCCGTTCGGGGTGGCTGAGCTTGACGATGGACAGAAGGAAGTGCGGAGTCTTCGTATGCAAACGCCAGAAAGCAAAATGGGTGCGTAATCGTCTGCAAAGCGTTCAGCAGTCATATTGATATTTACCTCTTTTGGATCAGCTTACCTTCATTTTCATCTTTACCTCCACCGAGACATTCACACTTCCGTTGTTGGAGAGCTCATCGACCGCCACGACGGCAACCTGTATGCCACGGGCAAACCTGCAAAAGACCATCAATCCGTTCGCGTGTGTTGTCGTGTCACTCGATGAGCGCATCGTTCGAAGGTTTGATAGCTCGATTGCCAGGCGGCGGTTCAATCAAATTCTGTCCATCAAGACGCTGCAGCCAACCCCTAGCCGCGTTCCGTCTCAGATGCTCGGAAGCACTTCTTCCAGTAGATCACAACCCGTAGCTCGGAAGCCCGTTCGGGGTGGCTGAGCTTGACGTTCGGTCTTTATACAATGAATCCCGCTCAGATCCGCGATAATTACGATGTAATCGCACAAAGATGGCAGACTGATACTCACGACAGTTACGGCATCGCTGCACTTGAACGAGCGATCGGATTCTGCAAGTCCAAGATTTTAGCTCTTGACGTAGGTTGCGGTAGTCATGGTCGTTACATTGAGACAATGAGAGCCCACGGATTCCAAACCGAAGGCATAGATATTTCATCGACGATGATCGATCTTGCCCGTCAGCGGAGTCCCGAAACAGTGTTTTATAACGAAGACATATGCACTTGGAAGTCCGTCCGGACTTACGATTTGATTACTGCATGGGACAGCACGTTTCATCTACCTCTCGATTCGCAGGTTCCCGTATTGAGCAGCATCTGTAGAATGCTGAATTCGCACGGTGTTCTGCTATTCACTGGCGGTTCTGGACCTGCGGTCGAAATCACCGGAACATTTCACGGCCTGGAATTTGGTTACAGCACTCTGGGTGTAAATGGATTCGTGAAAGCAATGGATTCTGAAGGAGTGTCATGTTTCCACGTCGAGCATGATCAATTTCCAGAAGGACACGTAGTCTTTATCGGGGTGAAGACCTAACAAGGCGCTGCAGCCAACCCCTAGCCGCTCCGCTGTCAGCTTTCCTCCACGATTTCCCTTCAGGAGATCACAACCCATTGCTCGGTCACCCGTTCGGGGTGGCTGAGCTTGACGTTAGGCTATTCCATTATGACAAGAGAGACAGCGGCCGACTTTATAATTTTCGCGACCATTCAGGCCCGCGGAGCGCAAGATTTTGGCTTCACCCGGAATGAATGCTGTAGAAATTTGAAGATCGCCTTGCATCAGTATTGGCAAAACAAGATACTCAAGCAGCACAGACAAATTCATAGAGACCGTATCCCACATTCCAAGGACGCTCACAATTCAGATAGATCTCAATGGATCGTTGAGCATGCCGTCCCCAACATGGAAATTGTGAATCGGCTTATGGATATGCAACGACCAATTGAGCGCGGACGTGTAATTGATCTGCTTGATCGCCTATTCAGAGTGGTTGTCGTCACGAAAGCGGAACATGCAAGATTAAACACAGGTGAGTTGCGATTCCGAATGCCAGATGATTGGGATGGCGAAGACCCATTCGCTCGGTATGCGAAAGTCGATATTGAAATCATATCAAATGCAGCCTAACAAGGCGCTGCAGCCAACCCCTAGCCGCACTCCGTTTCAGACGCTCGAAAGCGTCACCTCCAGCAGATCACAACCAGTAGTTCGAACCCCCGTTCGGGGTGACTGAGCTTGACGTTCGGCCTCGTGAAAAAATGCTCTTGATCAACAAGCTTTCCGGTATATTTTTCATGCCGGATGGAATTTGAGTATGATCCAGCAAAAAGTATCTTGAATCACCAGAAGCATGGGATCGACTTTGAGCAGGCACAGCTGCTCTGGAACGATGAAAATCGTGTTCAGATTCCTGCAACGAGTGACACAGAACCACGATTCGGATTATTGGCCCGCCATGAGAACAAGATCTGGATCGCATTCTTCACAATGCGCCAACAGGCAACCCGATTGATTTCAGTCAGAAGAGCAAGACCTAAAGAAGAACAAGCATATGACAGCGGAAGAATTAGATAAAATTTTTGACGACGGCGACGAAGACATCCTTCCATACTTGGATTTGTCGAAAGCTGTCCGTCCTGGTCACGAAGGCAAGCGAGTCAATGTCGATTTTCCCGCATGGATGATCAACAAACTTGATTTTGAGGCCAATCGTATTGGTGTTCCTCGCCAATCATTAATCAAGGTTTGGATTGCAGAGCGACTATATCTTGCGAAAAAGCAGATGCAGACCGAACAAGGCGCTGCAGCCAACCCCTAGCCGCTTTCTGTTTCAGATGTTCGAAAGCGTCACCTCCAGCGGATTACAACCAGTAGTTCGGACACTCGATCGGGGTGGCTGAGCTTGACGTTAGCTCATTTCAATCAGCTTGACTCGCGTGGCACATCCAGACTACGTTCGGACATGGCACTTAAGGAATCATACGTTCGCGCTCGCGTGGACGATCGCCTCAAGCAAGATTCAGAAGCGATTCTGAACGAATTGGGGATCACCACAACAGAAGCAATTCGGATTTTTCTCCATCAGATTAAGATACACAGAGGACTACCGTTTGATCTGCGCGTAAAAGAGGACAATTCAGATATTCTTCTACCGGTCGCTGTCCGTAAATCTGCCTTGGATTCCGTTTATGACGACTAGCCCAAGGGAAATCTACCTTGTTGATCTTGGTATCACGTCAAAGGCACGTCCGATGTTGATCGTTTCCCGAAAGGATCCCGACGCCCCCCGCGCCTTATCTATCTGCGCACCAATCACGACGACCAGCCGCTCAAGCGACTACGAGGTCGAGATTGGCAAACAGCGCTTCCTAGATAAATTCAGCTTCGTGAACGTCCAAGGCTTGCAAGCGGTGCAGCACCATGAACTCGGCAGGCGACTCGGAACTCTACCTTCCGATAGAATGGATGCAGTGAAATCTGCACTGCGATTCGCCCTAGATTTGAAAACATAATACAGAGCTAACAAGGCACTGCAGTCAACCCCTAGCCGCTTCGCTCTCGGGGTTGGCGGACTACCAGATTGCAGGTGATCACAACCAGTAGTTCGAACATCCGTTCGGGGTGACTGAGCTTGACGTTCGGCCCAGCCTCCGGCGGATGAATCCAGATTGCCCACACCCAACATTGAGTTTATGGCTTCTATCAGAGTAATTCTGTTTATAGCCTCCACTGTGGGCTTGAATTCGTGCACGCCTATCGATTCAGAAAAGCAATTCATGGACAGATTGCAAAACGCCATCAGCACACGGAGCATTGATTCGATCATCGGCCTCTATGGCGACGAGGCCCGACGGTCGCGCGGGTTCAAGGATACATTTTCCTCTTGGGCGATGTTTTTTGATTCCTTGAATGCGGGATGGCAGGTCACTGATGTTTCATTTCATCCGATTTCAGAAATAGAACAGATCAACCAACATTATCCCCAACTCCTTAAGGACATGTACGATGCGCCCACCATTATCGACGGACAGCCATACTTGCCCCGATTGAAGCCCATAGGTGCCACCGTGATAACCCGAACAACAATTGACTCTGATCAGAGCGCGCAATCAATCGACGCCGTAGGACTCGATTCCGACGGAACTTATCGTTACATCTACCTACAACCAGTCAGAGATCCGGCCGAACAAGGCGCTGCAGCCAACCCCTAGCCGCGTGCTGACACATCCAACTCGCAAACGCTACTTGGCGGAACTGCGTTCCGCTCTTCGTTCGCCCGTTCAGGGTGGCTGAGCTTGACGTTCGGTCATATATTACATGAGGCATCAGACTTGGTGGAGCCATAGAGTTCTACATTTTATCAGCGGCGGTATTTGCGGAATTATCGTCGGATTAATTGTCATAGTTCGCCGTGGAACGGGAATCTGGATATCAGAACCATTAATTTTTCAGTTCCTGCTAGGAACCGCCATTAGTTTCGCGGCTATTGCTCTGCACTTTGGAAATGCAATATGGGGACAATGTGATTCAAGACCTAAACTCATCCACGCGAGGTTTTTCAAATTCGCATCGATTGTTTTCTTACTTATTGGCGTTTTTCTTTCTTGTTTCGCTATCGTTCAACATCTTCACTTGCAGACCGAACAAGGCGCTGCAGTCAACCCCTAGCCGCTTCGCTCTCGGGGTTGGCGCACGACCAGATTGCAGATGATCACTACTAGCCGTTCGGACACCCGATTGGGGTGACTGAGCTTGACGTTAGACTTCCTGATACTGCGTTGCAACTTCCGTTTCCAACAGACATTCGATTGCGAAGAATTGATCGGGCGATCAAAGAACGAGCATAAGAGAATAACTTTCCATCATGTAGCACCCGTGGAAGCCTTCGGCACGGGAGCCTATCACGCATTCAACGTTCCGCCTGCTATAGGAGGCTCATCGAGTGCCACAACTGTCACTTGTATACGACCGGGTTATCCTGAAAGAGATCAGTTTCTTGACTGCGTACATTGTTGTGGCACACGATGAGCTAGTCCGCAGTTATTCGATCATCTTCTCCGCAGCTCACCATTTTATCCTGACCAGTCTAACAAGGCGCTGCAGCCAACCCCTAGCCGCGACACTACCAACTTTCATCCACGATTTCCCTACAGTAGATCACAGCCCATAACTCGCATGCCTGTTCGGGGTGGCTGAGCTTGACGTTCGGTCCATGAAATAATGCGCGCAAGACTTCTCGCCGAGATCGCAAGCAAGATCCTTCGCGAACGCAAAAGCGGCGTCATGCGTGTCGCCATCGACGGCGTCGATGGGTCGGGCAAGACTTATCTTGCAAACGAACTGGCAATACAACTACGGAAGACCGGAAAATCTATTATTCAGGCCTCAGTTGACGGATTTCACAATTCCAGATCTATTCGATACACACGCGGCCAATCGTCACCTGAAGGTTTTTTTCGAGATTCGTATAACTATTCACTCTTGATTTCGGTTCTTTTGAGACCTTTGAGTCCGGGAGGAGATTTACGATTTCGTACAGCTGCTTTTGATCATCGATTGGATATGCCAGTCAGTCCGCCATGGCAGACTGCTGCGAATGATTCTATCTTGCTGTTCGATGGTATATTCCTGCACAGACCTGAACTACGCGATTTCTGGGATTTCTCTATTTTCCTGAACGTTGCCTTCGAGAATTCCATTCCGAGAGGTGCAACGCGTGGCGAAGGCTCTCCCTCAATATTCGCTCCTTCGAACAATCGTTATATCGAAGGCCAACAGATCTATTTCTCAGAGTGTCAACCGCGCGATCACGCATCTCTCGTTATCGACAACAACTCGCTTGAGAAGCCATTTATACAGACCGAACAAGGCGCTGCAGCCAGCCCCTAGCCGCTCCACAGATTGCTTTTATCCACGCCTTACCTCCAGTAAATCACGACCAGTAGCTCGATCGCCCGTTCGGGGTGGCTGAGCTTGACGATGGACAGAATGAAATGCGGATTCTTCGTATGCGAACGCCAGAAAGCAAAATGGGTGCGTAATTGTCTGCAAGGCGTTCAGCAGCCATATTGATATTCACTTCCTTTGGATCAACGTCCCTCCACCTTCACCTTTACCTACACCGAGATATTCACACTTCCGTTGCTAGAGAGCTCATCGACCGCCACGACGGCAACCTGTATGCCACGGGCAAACCTGCAAAAGACCATCAATCCGTTCGCGTGTGTTGTCGTGTCACTCGATGAGCGCATCGTTCGAAGGTTTGATAGCTCAATTGCCAGGCTGCGGTTCAATAAAATTCTGTCCATCAAGACGCTGCAGCCAACCCCTAGCCGCGTTCCGTCTTAGATGCTCGAAAGCGATTCTTTCAGTAGATCACAAACAGATGCTCGCACGCCCGTTCGGGGTGGCTGAGCTTGACGTTCGCTGACTTCACTCATGAAGATACACACATCGCTCGTCCTTATTGGACTTCTGGCTCCGCAAATCTTTGCTCAGGGAAAGCAGAATGCATCAACGACCAATGCGAATATTCGCCCTTCAGGTGAGACTACTCTCAAATTTCAACGGACGATCGAGATTCCAGAGATCGAACGACTGAATGATGCCGGAATCTTAGAGATATTCCCAGGCGATACCATTCACTTAGAGTTTCAAGATGTCGATGGAGAGCTTGTCCAACCGAAAGTCGTCGCTAAAGTAACAGATCCGAAGAGAACGATTACATTCAACATGACACAAGATGAATCGATGACCATGCTCTCGAGGACGACTGAGATTCAAAAGACTATCGCCGTGGATTGCGCCCATCGCGGACTAGGAAGTGATGAATTCTTTCCCACAGTTTTACAACCAACCGAAAAGGGACTTTCGTCTTTCGATAGCTGGCCCAACTCCGTCTGGGTTATTCGCCTAAGCAACATTGAAGTCGCTTCACGATCCGCTTCAGATGTCTACGAGGAGAAAGTTTCGAAGCAACACCCGGACGAAAGTGACAGCGAACAAGGCGCTGCAGCCAACCCCTAGCCGCGACACTACCAACTTTCATCCACGATTTCCCTACAGTAGATCACAGCCTATAACTCGCACGCCCGTTCGGGGTGGCTGAGCTTGACGTTAGGCCAAATCACCATGTTATCTCGCGAATGGATCGCCGCCCATGAGTTTACCACGAAACTCGGTATCAACATCCCCCCACTCCCACCAGATTCCTATAGCAAACGCAAATATCTGTCTTCGAGCTTTTGTGATGCGGCACTTCATCACTGCGAACCAAGTATCATGGGCAAGATTTAAACCAGTTTCTCCTAAAGTGTTTCTCGGTCCACGAATTTTTATACAATGTATTCTTTGACTGCTTCCATGACACCCCGTGTTATCTCACACTCGGATGGGTAGAGCATCAAGGCCACGAGTATTTCAAACATTCAAGAGAGGATATTATCAGGTGGATTTCATCAAGATATCCGGACCCAGACCACGTAGAAATGCATTGCTGGATCACTTTCTGCAGCGGCGAGATGGTCGACGCGACGATCCAGTCGGTAATTTCTTATTCAGATGGTCGTCCGTCAGATGCCGGGGAGATTTTGTGGTTTCAGGACGAGGTATCCGACGATTTCATCTATCATCCAACGATTTTATCAGTAGAAGCGTTGATCGCGATGGGATTAGCGAAAAGGGCCTAACAAGGCGCTGCAGCCAACCCTTAGCCGCTCCATGCCCAGCTTTACTCCACGATCCGCCTCCAGCAGATCACAACCCTCAGTTCGCCCGCCCGTTCAGGGTGGCTGAGCTTGACGTTCGACTTCATGATGCAGCCTCCGGCGGATGAGTAAATCCGGGATTCTGTAGGTGACGGTAGACCCGACAAACTACCATTGGTTCAAACTGCGACGACTTGAGAGGCCACGCCGAAGACAAGATCGGCTCCACCGGATTTCGACTGATGTTCGTCAGCAGCCTCCGGCGGATGAAAAATGATTTGTAGCTTGATCCCCGGTCGTTCCGGCCACATCCAGCCCTCATCCCTTCCGCGTTCGTGAAATATATGCCTCCCGAGTCGAACCCTCCTCGTTAGATTTGCTAACTCTTGAAAAGTGGCTTCGCAATTTGGACCAAAGTAAATATCGCCTACTTTAGTTCGATGACATTTTCGGACCACTATCCCGTACAGTCGAACAAGGTGCTGCAGCCAACCCCTAGCCGCTCCACCACCAGGTTACTTCCACAGTTTTCCTCCCGTAGATCACAATCATTAGCTCGTTCGCCCGTTCGGGGTGGCTGAGCTTGACGTTCGGCTATTACAATGAAATTCATTTTGCGTCATAGCCAGATAAAAGAATTATCTGACAAATCGCCGTCAGAGATCCGCTCCATTATGAGAAATCTTGAGATAAGAGAGCCGCTCATTATGTGGCTTCGATTGCCACTTTTAATTTTTGCATTTGGAATACCATCGATTCTTGATCTGCTGTCTTTGAACTATTTTTGGCTTTTGGAGCTTCCGTTAATAATTATGTCAGTATTTCTTTATTGGGGATTTGTAATCAATCCACGGATTGAACGGACCTTGAAAAATACTAAGAATGCAGCCGAACAAGGCGTTGCAGCCAACCCTTAGCCGCTTCGCGCCCGGGTTGAGGTGACTCTTTCCGGCAGTTCACCTTTTTCAGATTCTCGGTCGCCCGTTCAGGGTGGCTGAGCTTGACGTTAGGTCATCAAAAATGAATATAGCATCTCAAGAAAAGACGGAACCATTGCATCTCTCAGACAACGATCGAAAGATCTCAGGTGTATGCGGCGGCATAGCGGCACATTTTAGTTGGAATTCGGACATGCTGCGCGGAGCTTGGATACTGGCATCAGCTCTCACCGGGATTCTTCCCGGAATCATTCTATATTAGATTATGTCCGTTCTCATGGGAAGTAAGCCATCCGATAAAGAGACTCCGTTAATGACCATTGAAGAAGCAGAGCGAAGATTCGGCCCCACTCGAGATTGACAAAAATTACGCAAAGACCTAACAAGGCGCAGCAGTCAACCCCTAGCCGCTTCGTTCTCGGAGTTGGCGAACGACCAGATTCAAGTTGATCACAACCAGAAGTTTGGACGCCCGCTCGGGGTGACTGAGCTTGACGTTCGGTCAATAAATGAGGTTCCCCGGGAGCCGTTTTCAGCTATAATCCAGTCATGACTCTTGCACAATTACCTGAAATACAGGCACTTTCGCCACGCGATAAACTCGAGCTAGTTGATGAACTGTGGATTGATGTCATTCACAATTTGGATTCGGTAGATGTTTCTCCTGCGGAGAAAACGTTGCTCGATGAGCGATGGGATCGGTTCATCACCGACCCCGACTCAGCACTGTCGTTGGATGCTTTCAAAGTGCGACTTGGCGAACTTCGCTCTTAATGGATTTCCGAATCCTACCAGAAGTCGCAGATGATATTGCTGAAATTGCAAATTGGTACGACGAGAACGGATACCACGGTCTAGGAAACAAATTCATTGATACATTTTACTCTTACATCCCAGAGATTTGTGGCTCGGGCACGGCACACAGAATTTTTTACTCCGATTTTCGGAAGATCCTATTGGAGCCGTTTCCCTATTTCCTGTTCTATCGATATCACGACGATATCCTGATCATCGCGCTCGTCATCGGCGCAGTTCGACGGCCTTCACGCATTCGCCAATCATTGCGATCAAGAAAATGAGACCGAACAAGGCGCTGCAGTCAACCCCTAGCCGCTTCGCTCTCGGGGTTGGCGGACGATCAGTTTGCAGTTGATCACAACCAGTAGTTCGAACATCCGATCGGGGTGACTGAGCTTGACGTTCGGTCCAAAAATACTTTAGCGAAACCCTAACTAGCAAAAATTCTCACTCATGGTCTACATCAGCGTGAAACAATTAGTTCTCTCATCGCATTTCCTGCTGTTCATCGGCACAGCCATTGCATTTATTCTCAATCTTTGGATTGCTATAGTGTTTTTCGTCGGGGCCGCGTTCGTCAGGATGATGGCCCCTCATCGCCAAAAACCTCAAGTAGCTCAAACCCCGATGTGGTCCATCCAATTCCTAGGACTTTATCTTCTCCTAACTTGGAGTTTTGACAATGGAGCTTACGAATTTTTGTCTTTGCTCTGGCAGAATCGATTCTCTTACACGGCCATCGGAGGGACTGCGCTCATATTGCTTTATGCGTCTCTGCGAGATTGGTTCTTAATCAGGTCGCTCGATCAAATAGAGATCTCCGAATTCCACGGAAAAGAATAAATACAGACCGAACAAGGCGCTGCAGCCAACCCCTAGCCGCACTCCGTTTTCGACGTTCGAAAGCTCTTCCTCCAACAAACATCAATCCATACCTCGGAAGCTTGTTCGGGGTGGCTGAGCTTGACGTTCGACTTCATGATGCAGCCTCCGGCGGATCAGGGAATTCGGTATTCTGTAGCTGACGGCAAACCCGGCAAGCTACCATTGGTTCAGACTACGACGACTTGAGAGGCCACCCCGAAGACAAGATCGGCTCAACCGGATTTCGACCGATGTCCGTGAGCAGCCTCCGGCGGATGAAAAAAGAATTGTAGCTTGATCCCCGGTCGTTCCGGCCACATCCAGCCCTCATCCCTTCCGCGTTCGCGAGATATATGCCTTCCGAGTCGAACCCTTTTCTTAGGGTTCGCTGAAACATGAAAGTGTCTTCGCGATTTGGTAAGACGAATACAATTCCCAGTGTAGCTCGAACACCTTTCCGGACCGCCATCCGATACAGTCGAACAAGGCGCTGCAGCCAACCCCTAGCCGCGTTCTGTTTCAGATGTTCGAAAGCGTCACGTTCAGCAGATCACAACCAGTAGCTCGCACGCCCGTTCGGGGTGGCTGAGCTTGACGTTAGGGCTTTTTACAAATGCGCACTCTAATTTTCGCACTTTTCTCCATCGCAAGCCTTCAATTTTCATTCGCCGCCGATCAAAGCAAACTTTTGATTGGCCGCTGGATGGCAGAAACGGTTCCAACCGGTTACTGGATTATTGATAGATATGGCGATGGCCGATTCGCTCAGAAATGGTATTTGAGCTACGACTTGAACAAGGCATCAGAAATCGTTGTTTCTTGGGGACGCTGGAATCTGAAAGACAATAAATACTGGCATATCACTGAAGGAAGTAATTCCGACTTCTTAAATAGATTCTCAGGGCAATGGAAAGCTACGAATGTGATCTCCATATCCTCGGATCGATTTGTATTTGATAGTTCCGATGGTCATGAACGATTTGAAGTTCCATTCGATAGCCGAAAGAAGCTGCTATCCATTTCGATGAAGCGCCCGAAAGAAATCGACTTTCCAAGCGCCACTTCATCAAAGTCAGTCATAAAGCAACCCCTCAAGAATATTCCTACCTGGGTGAACAATACAGCCCAACAAGGCGCTGCAGCCAACCCCTAGCCGCTTCGCTCTTGGGGTTGCGCGGACCCTCAACTTCCAGAAGATCACCAGACAAATTCGGTTACCCGTTCAGGGTGGCTGAGCTTGACGTTAGCCTATGAGATACAAAATCGTTCTATACAGTCTTTTTTCTGCGCGTCGGTTTTCTCATCCATGGCTCAAGACAGCTTGGAGGAAGCGGCTCGTATCGCAGAAATCGAGAGCACAAAAATTGATGCTGCGATATCTGAAGATATTCCTGAAATATACAAACAAAATGATGGCATTTTTATAGTCATTGACGATTCGCCATCTAAGATGCTCGGTCATCGCGCTTTTAGACTAATAAACAATTCATCAGAGACAGTCAGATATATCGGATATTCCGCATCATCTCCATGGTATCGGGTTCAGAATATGGTCGACGATGAATGGAGCGACGTCGAAGTAGGATGGTTCTGCGGAACTGGTCTGCGAATTTGCAGCCTACCACCTTATCGATCAGTCGTCTTTTCAGCAAACCTCGATCACCTTAAATCTACGGCTCGAACTGGATTGAATCTTGTAGATCCAGAGAATCCACTGTCCGCTACGACCGAACCAAAATCGGTAGTCTGGTCCGATCAGTATCCTAAATGAGGGCTAACAAGGCGCTGCAGCCAACCCCTAGCCGCGCTCCGTTTCAGACTCTCGGAAGCGTTACCTTCAGCAGTTCACAACCCGTAGCTCGCATGCCCGTTCGGGGTGGCTGAGCTTGACGTTGGGCTATATGAAAAAGCATCTACACCGCGTTTTTGCTTTCGTCGGACTCACCATACTTTTCCCGACTAGCCTTGCCATTCCCTACACCATTTTCGCAGCACTCGTGACGCCTGTTGAGTTGTGGAACGAGGTTTCCCGCCTACGCTCTGCAAATGGAGTTTGGATTGCCGCAATCCAAACGGCATGGATTTACGGTTACTTCGCGTTTATCTTCGGCGCGATTTCGATTTTAGTGCGGAATTTCGTTTCATTCAGTAGGTATTTTTGGATCGCTACATCAGCCTATTCAATTCTGATTCTATGCTCTCGACCTTGGAGCTTTCCCGTTCTCACTCGTGAACTATCACCTGCATTTCAACATATTTGCATCGTCATGACCGCCTGCATTCTGATGATTGCAGTCATTGGATCAGTTGTCCTATGGAAGATGAAAGCCCAACAAGGCGCTGCAGCCAACCCCTAGCCGCTCTCCTTTTCAGACGCTCGGAAGCGTCACCTTCATCAGAACACAATCAGTATTTCGACCATCTGTTCGGGGTGGCTGAGCTTGACGTTCGGTCCAAAAACTTCGCCGTGATTCGCTTCTCCGCCAATCTTCTTCTTTCTATATGCATTTCGACATCTGCGTGCGTCCAGTCGGAAAATGTATCTTGGATCGATTTAGAGCTGAGCACCCTCGCGGTAGCGATCCAACGATATCAGTCGCGCGAAGGCACCTTTCCACAAGGATCAAATATTGAGATCTCACGGAAGCTAGATGGCAAAGACGGGAATATTCAGTATATCAAGTTTCCTAGAAGGAGTATCGATTCGGAAGGCCGGTTTGTTGATCCATGGGGGACTCCGTATGTGTTCGCTCATCGCTCAGATAGGATGATCATATGGTCATTCGGCAAAAATAAGATCGTTGATTCAGCTCCCAATAGCGACGACCATATAGAAATTGTAAAAGATACGACCGAACAAGGCGCTGCAGCCAACCCCTAGCCGCGACACGGCGCAGTTGTTCTGACTTCCGCCATTCCATCCAACGTCCACCATGCAAGTTCGGTCCCGTGTTCGGGGTGACTGAGCTTGACGTTCGACTTCATGATGCAGCCTCCGGCGGATGAGTAAATTCGGTGTTCTCTAGCTGACGGCAAACCCGGCAAACTACCATTGGTTCAGACTGCGACGACTTGAGAGGCCACCCCGAAGACAAGATCGGCTCCACCGGATTTCGACCGACGTCCGTGAGCAGCCTCCGGCGGATGAAAAAAAATTCGTAGCTTGGTCCCTGTTCATTCCAGCCACATCCAGCCCTCATCCCTTCCGCGTTCGTGAAATATATGCCTTCCGAGTCAAGCACTTCTCTTTGGATTCCTCGAAACAATGAAGTGGCTTCGCGATTTGAACCAAAGTATACGACGCTCCCAGTAGATCGATGACTTTCCCGGACCACCAGCCGATACAGTCGAACAAGGCGCTGCAGCCAACCCCTAGCCGCATTCCGTCTCAGATGCTCGAAAGCGATTCTTTCAGCAGATTACAACCAGTAGCTCGCAAGCCCGTTCGGGGTGGCTGAGCTTGACGTTCGGCTCAGCCTCCGGCGGATGATATAAATGACGCACACCTTTCCCAGCTCATAATGAAATCAGACCCTACACTATCCCAACTAAAGGGCGGTGCTCGAGAGTTCTGCCTTTCAGCAGATATGATTTCTCTACCGTTCTACTGGCAGACCCACTTTGGAAGAGCCATCAGAGAGACCAACATTCCCTCAGCTGCGATCGATGCCCTCGAAAATGGGACGATTGAGACTTCACTTTCCAGCATGCGCCTAATTAACTCTTTCTTTTGCGCACCAAAGTTTCCCACGGATTTGTGCGCTGACATGTATCCGGAGTTCACTTCCCCCGGTCCGTTTCTGACTGACTCTGAAAGATCCGACATCAATAAGCATTTTTCACATCTGACGCTTGAACGAGCGGAACACTTTCCAAAAAGCTGGTTGCTATACGACATGATCGTTCGAGCGAACAACGCTGTGCTGCACTTTTTAAGGTTCCTAGTTTCAGACGGCGGTCGCCAATTTTATCCCGACGAGCTTGAGATCGAATCTAGGATGACGGTTGCAATCGGACTCGAGGAAAGAATCCGATCGTTTGCACAGTGAATACAGCCGAACAAGGCGCTGCAGCCAACCCCTAGCCGCTCACCTGCCGAGCTTCTTCCACCGTTTTCCTCCAGTAGATCACAACCCGTAGCTCGAACGCCCGTTCGGGGTGGCTGAGCTTGACGTTAGCTGCTTATACAATATTCATGCAACAACCCGCAATGCGACGTCGTTCTGTAGATCGTTGATGTGCATCTGAGTCCCAATCCATATCATAGTTTGATCTTCACTATTCTATAAAACAATTGACACAAATTGAATACATATATGATTCACACGAAGGTCCTCTTCTTTATTCTCACCTCCTTCGAATGAATTGCGCTTTCATAATGATATTGTGACTTCGGTATAGAACCCATCTTCAGATTCGAACTTCATCATTGCAGTCGTGCAAAGGAAGTAAATTGTAATAGCTGATATTTACGTTCGAGTCTCACTCGCTAGCACAGAATCAATCCAATAAAAAGCAGCTCAGGCGACATCCCAACCCAACATGGATGACGATCGCACCACGAAGGCAGCTAACAAGGCACTGCAGCCAACCCCTAGCCGCTCCACTATCAGCTTTCTTCCTCAGTTTTCCTCCAGTAGATCACAACCCGTAGCTCGCACGCCCGTTCGGGGTGGCTGAGCTTGATGTTCGACTTCATGATGCAGCCTCCGGCGAATGATTAAATCCGGGCTTCTGTAGCTGACGGCAAACCCGGCAAACTACCATTGGTTCAGACTGCGACGACTTGAGAGGCCACGCCGGAGGCAAGGTCGGCTCTACCGGATTTCGACCGATGTCCGTGAGCAGCCTCCGGCGGATGAAAAAAAGATTTGTAGCTTGATCCCTACTCGTTCCGGTCACATCCAGCCCTCATCCGTTCCACGCTCGTGAAATATATGCCTTCCGAGTCGAACCCTTCTCTCCGGATTCGTCCATTCATTGAAGTGGCTTCGCGATTTGAACTAAAGTATACGACGCCCCCAGTAGCTCGATGACTTTCCCGGACGACAACCCAATCCAGTCGAACAAGGCGCTGCAGCCAACCCCTAGCCGCGTTCCGTCTCAGATGCTCGAAAGCGATTCTTTCAGTAGATCACAAACAGTAGCTCGCACACCCGATCGGGGTGGCTGAGCTTGACGATGGACAGAATGAAATGCGGATTCTTCGTATGCGAACGCCAGAAAGGAAAATGGGTGCGTAACCGTCTGCAAGGCGTTCAGCAGTCATATTGATATTCACTTCCTTTGGATCAGCGTTTCTTCACCTTCACCTTCACCTTCACCTTCACCTTCACCTTCACCTTCACCTTCACCTTCACCTTCACATTCACCTCCACCGAGACATTCACACTTCCGTTGCTGGAGAGCTCATCGACCGCCACGACGGCAACCTGTATGCCACGGGCAAACCTCCGAAAGACCATCAATCCGTTTGCGTTTGTTGTCGTGTCACTCGATAAGCGCATCATTCGAAGGTTTGATAGCTCGATTGCCAGGCGGCGACTCGATGAAATTCTGTCCATTAAGACGCTGCAGCCAACCCCTAGCCGCGTTCCGTCTCAGATGCTCGAAAGCGATTCTTCCAGCAGTTCACAACCCGTAGCTCGAACGCCCGTACGGGGTGGCTGAGCTTGACGTTCGACTTCCTGATACTGCATTGCGACTTCCGTTTCCAACAGGCATTCGATTGCGAACAATTAATCGGGCGATTAAAGAACGAGCATAAAGAATAGTTGTCCAGATCGTAGCATCCGTGAAATCCTTCGGCACGGGAGCCTATCACGCATTCAACGTTCCCCCTGCTGTGGGAGGCTCATCGAGTGCCACAACTGTCACTTGTATACGACCATGAGATCCTGAAAGAGATCAGTTTCTCGACTGCGTACATTGTTGTGGCACACGATGAGCTAGTCCGCAGTTTTCGATTATCTTCTCCGCAGCTCACTATTTTATCCTGACCAGTCTAACAAGGCGCTGCAGCCAACCCCTAGCCGCCCTCCGTTTCCGACGTTCGAAAGCTCTTCCTCCAACAAACATCAATCCATACCTCGGAAGCTCGTTCGGGGTGGCTGAGCTTGACGTTCGGTCCAGAAATACTTTAGCGAAACCCTAACTAGCCAAAAATCTCACTCATGGTCTACATCAGCGTGAAACAATTAGTTCTCTCATCGCATTTCCTGCTGTTCATCGGCACAGCCATTGCATTTATTCTCAACCTTTGGATTGCTGTAGTGTTTTTCGTCGGGGCCGCGTTCGTCAGGATGATGGCCCCTCATCGCCAAAAACCTCAAGTAGCTCAAACCCCAATGTGGTCCATCCAATTCCTAGGACTTTATCTTCTCCTAACTTGGAGTTTTGACAATGGAGCTTACGAATTTTTGTCTTTGCTCTGGCAGAATCGATTCTCTTACACGGCCATCGGAGGGACTGCGCTCATATTGCTTTATGCGTTTCTGCGAGATTGGTTCTTCATCAGGTCGCTCAATCAAATAGAGATCTCCGAATTCTACGGAAAAGAATAAATACAGACCGAACAAGGCGCTGTAGCCAACCCCTAGCCGCTACGCAGTCAGCTTTCATCCACGTCTTCCCTCCAGCAGATCACAACCCATTGCTCGATCATCCGTTCGGGGTGGCTGAGCTTGACGTTAGGGCCCAATACAGTTGCAGAAAGACTCGCAATCGGTAATATCACGCAATGGTAACTCTTGATCACAGTCCAGTTCATTCCGATCCAGAGATTCTGGGTGGAACAGTCGTATTTCGCGATACGCGGGTGATCGCTCAATCGTTGCTTGAATACATCGATGCAGGTCACTCGGTTGACTCATTTCTTGCACAGTTTCCTTCCGTTGATCGGGACGACGCCCTCGAGTTCCTTAAGTTGGTTCGTGAAGACAGTCATTCTTGACGAAAATTTGCCCATCGACCTTCGACTTTTGTTGCAAGAATTCGACGTCGTGACCGTTCGATTTAAAGGTTGGACTGGAGTAAAAAATGGCTCATTGGTGGAGCTCATTGATGGTCAATTCGATGTTCTTGTCACGGGTGACAAGAATCTTCGATATCAGCAGAATCTATCAAATCGAACCGTCTCAATCGTGGAACTCCCTTTTACACTCATTGAACTTCTCGAAGTCCGCATCGAAGAAATCAGATCTGCCATCCGTGATTCAACAGCCGGAAGCTACATACAGATACGGCCCTAACAAGGCGCTGCAGCCAACCCCTAGCCGCGTGCTGACACACCCAACTCGTAGCCGCTTCCTGGCGGAACTGCGTTCCGCATTTCGCACGCCCGTTCAGGGTGGCTGAGCTTGACGATGGACAGAAGGAAGTGCGGAGTCTTCGTATGCAAACGCCAGAAAGCAAAATGGGTGCGTAATCGTCTGCAAAGCGTTCAGCAGTCATATTGATATTTACCTCTTTTGGATCAGCTTACCTTCATTTTCATCTTTACCTCCACCGAGACATTCACACTTCCGTTGTTGGAGAGCTCATCGACCGCCACGACGGCAACCTGTATGCCACGGGCAAACCTGCAAAAGACCATCAATCCGTTCGCGTGTGTTGTCGTGTCACTCGATGAGCGCATCGTTCGAAGGTTTGATAGCTCGATTGCCAGGCGGCGGTTCAATCAAATTCTGTCCATCAAGACGCTGCAGCCAACCCCTAGCCGCGTTCCGTCTCAGATGCTCGGAAGCACTTCTTCCAGTAGATCACAACCCGTAGCTCGGAAGCCCGTTCGGGGTGGCTGAGCTTGACGTTCGGCTATTACAATGAAATTCATTTTGCGTCATAGCCAGATAAAAGAATTATCTGACAAATCGCCGTCAGAGATCCGCTCCATTATGAGAAATCTTGAGATAAGAGAGCCATTCATTATGTGGCTTCGATTGCCACTTTTAATTTTTGCATTTGGAATACCATCGATTCTTGATCTGCTGTCTTTGAACTATTTTTGGCTTTTGGAGCTTCCGTTAATAATTATGTCAGTATTTCTTTATTGGGGATTTGTAATCAATCCACGGATTGAACGGACCTTGAAAAATACTAAGAATGCAGCCGAACAAGGCGCTGCAGCCAACCCTTAGCCGCTTCGCGCCCGGGTTGAGGTGACTCTTTCCGGCAGTTCACCTTTTCCAGATTCTCGGTCGCCCGTTCAGGGTGGCTGAGCTTGACGATGGACAGAATGAAATGCGGAGTCTTCGTATGCGAACGCCAGAAAGCAAAATGGGTGCGTAATCGTCTGCACGGCGTTCAGCAGTCATATTGATATTCACCTCCTTTGGATCAGCTTCCCTTCACCGCCACCTACACCGAGATATTCACACTTCCGTTGCTGGAGAGCTCATCGACCGCCACGACGGCAACCTGTATGCCACGGGCAAACCTGCAAAAAACCATCAATCCGTTCGCGTGTGTTGTCGTGTCACTCGATGAGCGCATCCTTCGAAGGTTTGATAACTCAATTGCCAGGCGGCGGTTCCATAAAATTCTGTCCATCAAGACGCTGCAGCCAACCCCTAGCCGCGTTCCGTTTCAGACGTTCGAAAGCGTCACCTTCAGCAGATCACAATCAGTAGCTCGCACGCCCGTTCGGGGTGGCTGAGCTTGACGTTGGGCCAAGAAATTATGATATCACGAACCGACCGAAACCGCCTTGCTGAGAACCTGCGCCATTTGGCGACCGGTTAAATTACGAATCGCGAGTTTGAAGAATCGTGTGAGCAGAGTGTCATCGGCAGCAGCGGCGATCCCGCCATCTCAGAAATTGAACATCGCTTAGTTTGGCCTCAATATGACGATTTCCATCGGCATACGCTCAGCGGCGAGCACGCATTAACTGACGGGATCCGAAAGGACTTTGCAAGAGCAATCCTATTTCCGAAGACAGATCTCGAATACGAGTGGCAGATCAAAAGAGGAATTCGCGGATTCATCAACTCGACTTTCCGAATCCACCCATTTTGCAGGACGCCGCCCGTTTTACTTGAAGATGGACCTGTTCGGTATTGGCCATTCTATCGTAAATCCGATTATCTTGAAGCATTGAAGAATCCACGCTATCTACAAAGTAATGAGGCCCAACAAGGCGCTGCAGCCAACCCCTAGCCGCTTCGCTGGCTGGGGTTGCTCGGTCCCGCTACTCGCAGCTCACCTAGGGGTGGGCTCGGTCATCCGCTCAGGGTGGCTGAGCTTGACGTTCGGCTATTATCAAAATTATGAAAACGCAACTAACACGCATTTCGCCATCCAAACTTGCCCTTCTCCTCGCTTGTTTTGGTTTATTTGGATCACTCCTCGGAATCGTCTTTCTCCTCACTACACCGATGAAAGAGGGCGGTAACAGTTACTCTTTCCGGATTCAGTTCAATGACATTTTCAAATACAATAGATTATAAGTTAGTATTTTTGCATCCGGTCATTAATACGATCTTCGGGCTCGTCTCCGGCTTCGTTCTTGCTTGGACATACAATCTGTGGGCGAGATTCTTCGGGGGTCTGAACTTCGAACTTCAAGATACTGAAATGCGGGCCGAACAAGGCGCTGCAGTCAACCCCTAGCCGCTTCGCTCTCGGGGTTGGCGGACGACCAGATTGCAGTTGATCACAACCAGTAGCTCGGACGCCCGATCGGGGTGACTGAGCTTGACGTTCGGCATCTGGGCAACCGTAGAAATGATTTCGATAACACACTTTATATTATTGACCAGCTAAACAAACCCTAGACGAAATGGACTCCATGAAGACCTTCACCGACCATGAATTGGGAATAGTTGTCCGCTCTATCCTAGTAATTGGTGCAACGTGCTTGTTTATCATATTCTCGCAGGGAAATATCTTAGCCTTTACACGCTCGTTTGCCCCAGCCCTTTTATTGTTTGTTACATTGACATCTAGCATAGATCTTTACCGATTCGCTCACCCAAACAAACATTTGCGAAGCGCAGATAATAGCCGCACAAGGCAAGGAAAAGATGCCGAACAAGACGCTGTAGCCAACCCCTAGCCGCGTTCCGTCTCAGAAGCTCGGAACCACTTCTTCCAGTAGATCAGAATCAGTAGCTCGCACGCCCGATCAGGGTGGCAGAGCTTGACGATGGACAGAATGAAATGCGGAGTCTTCGTATGCGAACGCCAGAAAGCAAAATGGGTGCCTAATCGTCTGCAAGGCGTTCAGCAGTCATATTGATATTCACCTCCTTTAGATCAGCGTCCCTTCACCTTCACCTCCACCGAGATATTCACACTTCCGTTGCTGGAGAGCTCATCGACCGCCACGACGGCAACCTGTATGCCACGGGCAAACCTGCAAAAGACCATCAATCCGTTCGCGTGTGTTGTCGTGTCATACCATTTCTATGTAACTTGAGGACTATTCAAGATTCCAAGAATCTGGTAGTTTAGGCGATGGGAAAAAAGTTTCGAATTGATGGAGATCTCGTTGAGGTCAAGGCAGCGGAAAAGGCGGCAACCGAACGTCGAGATATTGAGAAGCTACAAGCGGTTCGAATGGGAATGAGTGGCAACTACACGATGGAAGAGGTCGCTGAAGCGGTCGTTCGAGCCCGTTCAGCGGTCGGTCGCTGGGCGAGTTGGTATCGAGAGGCTGGAATAGCTGGTTTGCTGGAACGCAAGAAGCCGCCCGGCAACGAGCCGTCGCTGAGTCCAGAGCTTATTGAAGTCTTTAAGGAAGGTCTGCGCCAAGGTCGCTGGAAGCGGGCCAAGGAGGTTCGGGCATGGCTGAGCGAAGATCACGGCGTGCAACTCAGCCTCAAAGGGGTTTATTACTGGTTGGGAAAAGTCGGCGGAGTCTTGAAAGTGCCGCGCAAGACTCACGCTCGCAAAGACGAGGTCGCGGCCTTGGCATTCAAAGAAGAACTGGCCCAGCGTCTTCAAGCCCTCGACTTGCCGAGTGAGGCAAAGGTTCGTGTTTGGATGGTTGATGAGCATCGCTATGGGCTGATCAGCGAGATCCGCAAGGTTTGGACGTTGCGGGGTGTCAAACCCACCGCGCCCTACCAAACTAAATATCAGTGGGGCCACCTCTACGCGGCGCTTGAGATTGACGGAGACAACGCCAGCGAGTTCTTTTTCAGCCCAACGCTCAGTCTGGAAGTCAGCGACTTCTTCCTGCGTCAATTGGCCGAGAGCGACGAGAGCGCCCATCACGTCATCATTTGGGATGGTGCCGGCTTCCATCAAAAGGCGGGCTCTCATCCGCTTCCCGAGCGCATCCACGTCCTCCAATTTCCGGCCTATGGCCCAGAACTCAATCCCGTTGAAAAGCTCTTCGACCAGCTCAAAGACGAGATCGGCAACGCCTTGTTTGATACTCTGGACGACATCGAAGCCGCCATCGTCCGCCTGCTGAAACAATTTTGGGAATCTCCCGCCAATGTAAACACCTTGATTGGTCAAGGCTGGCTGCTCTCTCAAACAAACAGTTCCTACAAACTTTTACGTCCTATTCTTAGATAGAAATGGTATAAGACGCTCCTTCCGCACATCGAAGATTGGTATTACGGCCATTCAGCTGAGACGACTCGACTACCCGACATTGTAGAAGTTCACTGGAAGCAGCGGATCGACATCGCATTCTTCATGTTTGCCGAGGTGTTTTTACATGAACTTGGTCATCATCATCAGAATCGCTTTCGCCGCAAAATACGTTACCCGAGTAATCGATCCTCGTGCGAACAATCTGCTGATCGCCACGCTGAATATCTGCGCCGCACAAATGCATTCAAAATTTGGCATGATATAAATGATGCCGAACAAGGCGCTGCAGCCAACCCCTAGCCGCGACAGGGCGCAGTTGTTCTGACTTCCGCCATTCCATCCAACGTCCACCATGCAAGTTCGGTCCCGTGTTCGGGGTGGCTGAGCTTGACGTTCGACATAAATATGAAACTTCCAATGATCATATCTCTCTTCACAGGGAGCATTCTTTTGGCCGACGACACTCCACGTAAGATCGATGATTATTTCGTTGTCGGATACGATACCGGAAACCGAATTGAAGGTGATGGACTTTCCCAAGATGGCGACTTAGCTATTGTTGTCACACGAATCAGAACGTGGGATTGCCTGTTCCCAAGGGAGATGGCCCAAGTCCATTCAGCGCATATCTAATCGAGACAGACACCACGAGAATTCTTTGGGAGACTCCAGTCAACGGAGACTTCTCTTGGGGGCCTCTCACATCAATGGTCACTTGCAGTTGGCATCCAGAACATAAGGGTTTCCGGCTTCGCCTCGACATGGGAAGAATAATGAGCGAGACTCGACTTTATCTTCGAACCTCTTCTGGCGAGTGGAAGCTCGCCACCATTGAGAAGTCACCATTTGAAGAATCTGATTATTTCCAGAAGTTACACTCGAAAACGCTAGCGGCGGGGGCTTCATGGGACAAAAAGCATTCTCCACCAAATACGCCCGGGCCCGGATTCCGCCATTTCAGCGACTGGATTGAGAGACAAAAGATTCTCGTTTGGGAAAGCTACGGTGGAGACTTAATATATAGATTTGATGACCAAGCACGTTTGTTTCTTGTCGGCTATGATCCCGATCAAAGATTTGTCGAACAAGGCGCTGCAGTCAACCCCTAGCCGCTTCGCTCTCGGGGTTGGCGAACGACCAGATTGCAGATGATCACGATCAGTAGTTCGAACACCCGATCGGGGTGGCTGAGCTTGACGTTCGACTTCATGATGCAGCCTCCGGCGGATGAGTAAATTCGGTATTCTGAAGCTGACGACAAACCCGGCAAACTACCATTGGTTCAGACTGCGACGACTTGAGAGGCCACCCCGAAGACAAGATCAGCTCCACCGGATTTCGACCGATGTCCGTGAGCAGCCTCCGGCGGATGAAAAAAAATTCGTAGCTTGGTCCCTGTTCATTCCAGCCACATCCAGCCCTCATCACTTCCGCGGTCGTAAATATATCCCTGCCAAGTCGAACCCTTCTCTCTGGATTCGTCCAATCATTGAAGTGGCTTCGCGATTTGAACCAAAGTATACGACGCTCCCAGTAGCTCGATGCCTTTCCCGGACCACCAGCCGATCCAGTCGAACAAGGCGCTGCAGCCAACCCCTAGCCGCTCTCCTTTTCAGACGCTCGGAAGCGTCACCTTCTCCAGATCACAATCAGTAGTTCGACCATCTGTTCGAGGTGGCTGAGCTTGACGTTCGGCTATAATATGAAAACATCCCAATCGACATTCTCAGAGGCATACTGGTTCTTTACTTTATGGGTCTTCGCTGAAATGAGTGGGTAGGCAGGCAGCAAACGGCGCGATGTTGAATCGGGCGGTGGGGTCGGAAGCGACTTGAAGCGGCCCATAGTCGGGGATCAGAGTCCAGGGATGACACCCGAATCACTGTTTACCGCGGCATTGGCGTTGGATGAAGGCTGGAAAGTGGAGCGATGCGAATTTGCGGGTGACCCCAAACGGCTGCTCTTGGAACTCGATTTTGCTCGTGGAGAACGGTTTGCGTGTCCGCAGCGTGGGCAGCGTTGTGGGACCCACGACAGCGTGAGCAAAGAGTGGAGGCATCTGGATTTCTTCCAGTATGAAGTGGAGCCGAAAAAGTGGACAGGGGAAGTTAGTCTGTTTTGGTTGTTAGGTTATTGAGTGAGTTTTCGTATTCGAGGGGTGATTGGTAGTCGAGGGAGCTATGGAGTCGGCGTGGATTGTAGAAGGTTTCGATGTAGTCGAAGAGCATCGCGTCGGCTTGGGCTTGGGTGGCCGGAGGGCCGGCGTGGAAGCATTCGGTTTTGAGAGTGGACCAGAACGACTCCATGGCGGCGTTATCATAGCAGTTGGCGCGTCGGCTCATGCTCGGCGTCACGCCGTGGGAGTCGAGCAGGGAGCGGAAAGCCCCAGCGGCGTACTGGCTGCCGCGGTCGGAATGGTGGAGTTGTGGACGAGTTCCTGAGAGCAAGACGGCGCGGCTGAAGGCACTTTCGACGAGGGTGCTCTCCATGGTTGATCCCGTTTTCCAGCCAACGATCCGACGGGAAGCGAGGTTCATTTCGGCAGCCAGATAATGCCAGCCTTCATCGGTGGGTAGGTAGGTGATGTCAGCCACCCATGTCTGCCCAGGGGTAGACGAGGTCGTGTTGGTCGTATCGGACAAGAGCCGA
Organism: uncultured Verrucomicrobiae bacterium; assembly: GCA_963749035.1. Classification (GTDB taxonomy): domain Bacteria; phylum Verrucomicrobiota; class Verrucomicrobiia; order Chthoniobacterales; family JAATET01; genus CAVVKW01. The sequence continues at coordinate 616,749 of CAVVKW010000004.1, read as the reverse complement.
TTCGGGGCGATGGGATGAGGGTGGCAGCTGTCGGTCGTGCGGGGCCGATAACGACCCTTGCGCAAGGCACATAGTCCTTTCTGGGACATCAAGCGCGAGATACGTCGTCGCCCGCAGACTTGCCCTTCTCGATCAAGGACGACGCGCAGCCGACGGGTCCCGTAGGTTCGGCGGTTCTCGTGGAAAGCCGCTTCGATCCGATCACTCAGATCGGCGTCTTCGCGCTGGCGCAGACCTTCGGTCTTTTTCCCGTGGGCGTAGTAGCCGCTGCGACTGACTTCCAGAGCCAGGCAAAGCTCCTTGAGGGTAAAGCTGTTCTTTTCCATCGTCTCGATCAGCGCAAAGCGTTCCACGGTTCCTGACCCAAAATGGCGCAGGCTTTTTTTAAAATGTCTCGTTGGCGGGTGGTGAACTCCAGTTCCCTTCTCAGGCGAGCGTTCTCGCTGGCGAGGTCCTGGGGCCGCCCCGCCGCCGGGACGGGTCCTCCTCCCCCCTCCGGACCCGTCCCGGCGGCGGTTCTCCCGTAAAGCTTCTTCCACCTGCCCAGGCTCCACGTCGAGATCCCCAGCTCAAGCGCTAGTTGTGTCGCGCTTCGCGTTCCGCTTTCCAGCATTTCCACGGCGCTTCGTTTGAACTCTTCGTCAAATCGTCGCCCCTTGTTCGTTTCTCTTGGTTTTTCGTTCACGGCTTTTTCTTGGTCTATCCCGTGTCCGCATTTTCAGCACCACCTCAATACCCGACTCTGGCGCGTGGCCCAACATTACGTGGAAAGTGCTCATGCCCGGGAAAGTTGGTCGGAAGTCACGCGGATTTGCGTTGATGAGACGAGTTCACGCCGGGGTTACCGTTACGTGATCAACATCATCGACGCCGACACCCACAACTCTTGCTCATGGTCGAAGGTCGCAGCGCTCAAGCCTTGGCTGATTTCGCCAAAGAGTTGCCCGCCCACCAAGCCTGCCCCGAACAGATCCGCCTCATCAGTATGGACATGAGCGAGGCTTACCAGAAAGGGGCCAGGGAAAGCTTCCCGTGGGCAGAGGTTGTCTTCGATCGCTTCCATCTCATGATGATGGCCGGGCAGGCTTGCGATCGGGTGCGCAAGATGATCGCCCGGCAGGGAGCCGATCTGAGCGGAGTACTCTGGGCCTTGCGGGGCAACTCATGGAGCCGAACAGAAGCTCAGCAAGCCGAACGCCGCAATCTGATCCGCCTCCATCCCAAACTCGGTCGCGCGTTGGGTCTGCGCGAGACCCTTCAGGACATCCTCGCCGGAGAAGATGAAGAAAGCCTGCGATGGTGGTGCAAGAGTGCCAAACTCAGTCGGCTCGAACCCTTCCGCAAGCTGGCTTGCTCCATCCAGCGGCACTGGAAGGGAATCGTCGCCTTCCTCAAAACCCGCGTCACCAACGGCGCCATCGAGGCCATCAACGGGTTACTTCAACTCGCCAAACGATTGGCTCGCGGATACCGATCCCTCCGCAACTTCCAAACCATGGCCTACCTCAAAGCCAGTCAACTCGACCTTCAAATCCCAGCTTTCAGGCCCACTCTGTAAACCCACTCGGAATAGCGAAGAGCCAAAAGAAGACGGATTGCTATTGTTGTCCTTCTTTCTACAAGCTGGCCACGAATACAAAAACGAATTGCTGAGATCAACGAAGCCATCGCAAATTCCGGCATTGGAACATACATTGAGGTTGAGATCTGAGCCGAACAAGGCGCTGCAGCCAACCCCTAGCCGCTTCGCTGGCTGGGGTTAGCGGCCGTGCAACCTGTAGGAATCTGCCACTGGCGGCTCGGTCACCTGCTCAGGGTGGCTGAGCTTGACGTTAGACTACAGAGATACAGGCCGCGACCTATCACAGTGCACGACGAATCGTGGGGTCGCGTTGAATCGAGAATCTACGCCTCGAGAATATGATATGATCGGTCGAGGTAGATTTACTCCGCGCCTTCGGCTCCACATCAATCTGCCAAACACGCCACTGATAGCCGTAGAAGCTCATCGAGTGCCACGAAGTCCACCTTTTCGCGCCCGTTCGTCGCATATGATCACCGTCCATTGCTCGTGGATTTTCGTGGCACACGATGAGCGAGCTCTACCAAATCTCGATCACGATTCCGGCAGGTCCCAACTTCAATAGCTCGTCTAACAAGGTGCTGCAGCAAACCACTACCCGCGCTCCGGTTCAGTTGATCGAAAGCGTCAAATTCAGCAGATCACAATCCATAGCTCGCACGCCCGTTCGGGGTGGCTGAGCTTGACGTTCGGCTCATTGAAATAGGTTTATCCTCGCACTCCGGAAATCCGTCAGCGCAATCTCAATATTTATGAAAAGACTTCTGATCCTGTGCATAATTATTGCAATCGCAACCCCCTTGATTCTCGAGATTGGAAAATACTTTCATGTCTACATTGATCTTGATGATATATTCGGAGCCATTCGTATGGCCCTCGGAAAAGCTGCTTTGCTGGTCGGCATTCCGGTGATTATTTATGGTCTATTGTTTCGCTCCGATCTGAATTACTTTTATCAGGGATCGCTTGTCGGCTTGCTTGGCGCCCTTCTTACTACACTCTCACCAATCAGCATCATCGCGATTGTCGCCCTAGTTGCGTTGGCAGAGCACCGCGGTTCCACTGCACTTTTTCAATTCAAGGCATCTCGCCCTAATATGAGAAATACAGCCGAACAAGGCGCTGTAGCCAACCCTTAGCCGCTGCGCGGCTGGGTTGCGCGACCCGCTACCGGCAGTTGATCACCAGTCGTTTGCATTCACCCGTTTAGAATGGCTGAGCTTGACGTTCGCTGATAAATTACAAATGACGATTTCATACCTCGCCGACCTGAATGACATGTCCGCACCGGCTCTACGCCAATATTTTCGGACGAGTCCGATTGCGAAAAAGCGCGTGATTTCGACTATTCGCGGGGCAGTCCCGCTAGGTTTAGTCGTCGCGTTCCTATTATGCGAGCATCCAGTAAACGTGATCATACTTGGTGGCCTATTAGGAGCTGCTATTGGCGCGGCCTTGAATTTCTTCACGTTCATTCCTTCAATCAAGCATCGCGTAACTAAGTTTATAAGAAAACAGACAGAAGGAAGACTTCCTGTAAGGGCCGAGTTTACAATCGCAAGCGGCACTCTTACGTATTCCTGCATGGACATAGTGACGCAATTCCCGCTCGAACACCTCGTAGATGTTTGCGAGAATGAAGGCAGATTGGAGATCTGGTTCGGACCTAGGGGCATTTGCACCATTCCCCTTCGAGTTTTTGAGTCCGAGACTCAGAAAGCGGAATTTATCGACACAATACACAGCGAACAAGGCGCTGCAGCCAACCCCTAGCCGCTTCGCTCTCGGGGTTGGCGGACGATCAGATTGCAGATGGTGACAACCAGCAATTCGAACACCCGATCGGGGTGGCTGAGCTTGACTGGCCTGCCCCGGAAGTGAGACAGATCTAAATTAGAGTTTTCGTTTTGGAAGCAAGTCCCGTCGGAAGGAGCCCGGAGGGCGACTGGAGACGGGACTTGTCGGCCGCGACCGCGAACTCCACCGGCGTCTGGAAGCCGAGCGAGCTGTGCGGTCGCAGAGTGTTGTATTCGACGCGCCAGCTTTCCAGGATGACACGGGCTTCGGCCAGACTGTCGAAGAGTCCTCGGTTGAGGTATTCGTCTCGCAGTTTGTCGTGGGAGCTCTCGATGTGGCCGTTCTACCACGGACTTCCTGGTTTGATGTAGATTGTCTTGATCGCTTGGGCCGCCAGCCAGTCTTGGATCGCGTAAGCGATAAAATCCGGACCATTGTCGCTGCGGATATGCTCCGGGGCTCGGTAGCGGGCGATGGCGGCCTCCACGACTCCGATGACATCCACGGCCCGGATCGACCAAGCGGCATGCGTGGCCAGACACTCCCGGGTATGCTCGTCGATCAGCGTCAGGATCCGGAACCGGCTCCCAGCTTCGGTTTGGTCTTCGACGAAGTCCCAGCTCCACACTTCCCGCGGGCGCTCGGCTCGCTTGCGCTCGGCCGTCGAGACTCCCAGACGACGCATGCGTCGTCGCCGCTTGCTGACCTTGAAGCCTTCTTCACGCCGGATACGGGCCACCCGTTTCGGGTTGATCTCGAAGCCATCCCGCCGCAAAAGCGCCGTGATCCTGCGGTAGCCATATCTCGGATGCTTGCTGCTCAGATCGATGATCTCCTTGCGCACGCGTCGGCTCTCCACGCTGACCTTCGCCACTCGGTAATAGCTCGATCGCGCCAAGCCCAACGCCCGGCACGCCGACGCCGTCTTTCCTTCGCTCCAGCCTTCTTCCACACTCATCTTTACCGCCCGTCGCCTGGTCGACGGGCTTACCATTTTTTTGCGTTCACTTCCTTGAGAACGTGGTTCTGGACGCTCAAATCGGCGATGATCCGCTTGAGCCGCCCGTTCTCTTCCTCCAGTGCCCGCAGCCGACGCGCTTCGCTCACGTCCATCCCTCCATACTTCTTCTTCCAGTTATAGAAGGTCGCTTCACTGACGTTGTGCTCGCCGCACACCGCCTTGACCGACTTCCCGGCCTGCCCCTCCCGTAATATCCCGATAATCTGCGCTTCACTGAATCGACCTTTTTCATTTTGTTCTACTATTTTTCTATCCCACAGAACTCTACTTTTTAACCGTCCAATTCTCCGGGGGCAGGCCACCGCAGCATGCTCCAATGGCTTTTTCGGGAGGGGTGAGGTGGTATGGGTAAAAAGAGCCAGCGAGATCGTTGGGTTTGGAGGAGTCTTTGTGCGTCAAATGAAAGCCCTTCTCTGGTTAGTCCCTTCTATCCTGCCAATAGTCACGTGGTGGGTCTCCCGCCATGAACGTCAGATATTGTCACTAGGCGTCCCACTTGCGGAACCGCGTCTCTCCGATTCGGTCGCAGCCGGCGTCAATCATCCCGAGCGAATTCGACTCCTTTATGTTGATGACGTTCCCTTGCCGGTCGGCCCCACTCTGCAACGACTCGGTCGCGGCTTTGGCCTATCAGGTGCATTTCCCGCGGCAATGACGCTGAATTATGGAATCTACGTGCGGAAAGATTGTGCGTCGAGTCGGAGGCTTTTGGTGCACGAATTTGCCCACGTATCACAATATGAGCGCCTCGGCGGCGTTCGCTCATTTCTAGATCTATACCTCCGCGAATGCGCGCGGTATGGCTATCGAGATTCCCCGCTCGAACAAGAGGCTCGTGCGAAAGCTGAAGAAATTTCAGACGGGGCTTCGACCAGCAGGGAATGCGACTTCCTGTCGTCCGACACTCCTCCCAAGTAGTTTTGCGGGATACGGGGAATCAGACTGACGTTGCCTCTTCCGACAATTTTGTTCCCGCCGGGCTTCGCTCTGGTCCTTAAACGCCATCGGCTTAGTGTCCACTCATGCCTACAACTGAATCCGAGATTCCGCCTTTGGCGGATCGGCGCGCTGAGAATACCGTCTGGATTTCTGCCCTTCGTGAAGCTGACTCGCGAGACGCTGCGAATCAACTCGCTGATCTCGATCTGTCAGAGCTGCGATCAGTTCTACGCAAACTCAAGGACGATCAAGCTGCCGACGTCATCGGCGAATTTGGGCCTGACCTACAAGTCCGGCTTTTTGAGAAGATGCGGCTGCATCGGGTCTCGGGAATCGTCGATGAGATGTTCCTTGACGATGCGGCGGACATCCTGGCCAATCTCTCATCCCCTCGGCTGGCCGAGATTCTTAAAAACCTTCCGCCGGAATCGGCGGAGAAAATCACCAGAATCCTCGGTTACGCCTCCGATTCCGCGGGCGGGATCATGGACCCGGAATTCGTCGCGCTCCGCGAAGGGATGTCGGTAGAGGGAGCGATCAATGTCTTGCGATCCGAGGAATCGGGTGCTCACGAGGGAATGTTTTACGTTTACGTCACGGACGATGATGGTCGTCTGCGCGGCGTACTCCGGACGCGGGATCTTCTTTTTTCACGCCCCGAAACACTTTTGCGAAATCTGATGATCCGCGAAGTGCGAGCCGTCTCGGTGCACGCAGACCAGGAAGCCATCGCCAATCTCTTTCGAGAGCATCACTTTGTAGCCCTCCCGGTCGTCGATGATTTCCAGCGACTGTGCGGGATCGTCACTTCCGATGACGTCATGGACGTCATGGACGAAGAGGCAACTGAGGACATGCAACGCATGATTGGTCTTTCCGGGGAGGAGATGCTGGATACGCCGTGGAAAATATCATTTCAACGACGACTGCCGTGGCTTTTTGTGAATCTTGGGACAGCCATCCTCGCCGGTTGGGTCGTCTCGCTCTTCGAGCCGACAATTTCAAAATATGCTGTTCTCGCTGTCTTTCTTCCGATCATCGCGGGTCAGGGTGGAAACGTCGGAATGCAGACGCTGACGATCGTTGTCCGCTCGATGGCACTTGGCGAGATGGAGGGCCGCCTGAAGCGCAGAATCCTGTTTAAGGAGATGCTCGTTGCGCTGCTAACGGGTCTATCGACCGGTTTGGCAATTGGCGTTATCGGATACCTTTGGAAAGGAAGTCTCGTCCTCGGCGTCGTCGCGTGCTCAGCCATGTTGCTCAACATGATCGCAGCGGCGATGGCAGGAGTTTTGATCCCCGTCGGTCTGAAAGCGCTGAATATCGATCCTGCACTCGCATCTTCCATCATGCTCACGACGGTCACTGACGTCGTAGGGTTTTTCCTGTTTCTAGGAATGGCGGCTGGCGCCTTTGCAATGTTTCCGCCTATCTAACCAAAACACTGCTTTCATCACCCCGACCTTCGAGGCGACTCCATTATTCTGCGGCACCCGGAATTGGAACCGGACGGTCCGAGACGCTTGGAGCCTTCACCGGCGCTTCGCCTTCGACAGCCTCACGGTTTGGGTCAACGTAGATCCCGCCAACGACCTCGACTCCTCCCCGCCCGACCCGCCGAAGTTGCGGCTTGGTCTTAACCGATTCGTAGAAATCGCGACGACGCACTTCACCGGAACTCCCGATTACTGAGTAGAGGAAGCGTTTTGGCGCGACGTTCTGAAGAATGTGGGTGTTGTTGTCCGCGTCGAGTTCGATATCCGGGATTCCGTAGGTCAAGACCAGCCGACCGAGCTGATGGTTGCAGAACACGTTGCCGTTCTCATCCATGATTCGAATGTAGAGTTGGGTGTATTCGGGAAGGCGATGCGAGAGCAAGCTGATGGTGCGAACCCCCGCACCATTTGGACCTCCGACGTCTTCCTGCCAAATTTCCCGACCTTCCGTAATCTCGACGTTCAACGCGGGTTCAGAACTGAAAAATTGCTGCAATTGCCGGGAGTAAATCGTCGCCGTGAGTCGGTAAACGCCATACTCGGTCATCGGATACAGCGGCGTCAAATTCACCAATCGCTTGGCGCTTTGTCCCGGACCGATCTGGATCGGACTAAGCTGGTAATCAGGATTATACGGAGGAACCAGGCGCCCGGACGTCGTTTGAATCTTAAAACTGAACCATTTGTAATTACCCTCGTCGGCAAACTCTAGTTCCTGTCCGCTCTGGTTTGTGATCGTGACCTGCGCGAGCAACGGTTCGTAGCGGATGAAGAGAGTCCGTGGGACCGCGAGATCGACTCTGACTTGAGCACCAACGCTCGCAATTGCTCCCAGAAACGCAATGCCGATCAGCATCAGTGTTGCGCTCATCCTGACAAACTTAGAGGCACAGAAATTCATTCTCCCTCCTCGTCGGGAGCTCTATCCGACGCGGTTCGGAATCCCAGTGCAGTTTCGCTTTGCAGGGCGTCATAAACCAAAAGTCTCCGCGTGACCGCGACGTCTGGATTGTTCCAGTTACCGCCCCGGATGACGGGAACTTGATCGCCCCACTTCGGGCTAAGGCCAAAATCCGCGGTCCATTCCGAAACGTTCCCGGCGAGCCCCATAACGCCATATGGACTCTTATCGCCATCGACTTCGTCGACTGGCGACCATCGGATGTAACCGTCGATTTCACCCCCCTTCGTCGGATCTGGCTTGATGTCCGCCCCACTATTCACCTTTTCCGGATCCAAGTCGGTTCCCCACGGATACTGCCGACCGTCCGTTCCACGTGCAGCCTTTTCCCACTCTTGCTCCGTTGGCAACCGTCGACCTTTCCACGCCGCGTAGGCGTAGGCATCGAACCAGTCAACGTGAAAGACCGGTGAGTTCACATCGAGGGGCACCGATTTATATTTGCCCCACCGTTTAGCCCGCGTGTAATAGCCCATCATCGGCCCCGTCGCGAGTTCTTCGTCCGCCCAGCCTTCGGGGACGTGAGATTTTCCTCCCGGCATGTCCGGATGAGCGAGTTTGGCGGCAGCTTCAGGATTAAAGTCAACCCAATCCAGAAATTCCGCGTATTGACCAATCGTCACCTCGTATTCGTCGATCCAGAATGAGGGCAAAGTCACCTTTTCGCCGTCCTGATAGACGAACTCGCCGGCGGGAATCTCGATCATCGTATCGAAATCCTTCACCGGAGTTTCGCGGAAGATAGCGAAGTAAAATACCGTCAAAGCGGTCGCAAGTAGAAGCAGCGAGCCGAGCGTACTGAAGAGCACGGTTCGCTGCTGCTTTTTCCGAGCATCCTCGACGGCCTTCACCGCGGCGCGGCTTCTGGCGTCGAGCTTGTACGCGTCGGCCGGTTTGACCTGCGGCATCCGGTTTTTCGCCTCCTGCGACAAGGCCGCCCATGACCGAATTTCGCTATCAGGCTGGCCGGCCGTAGAGAGTAAGCTCGAAGCACTCTCGGACACCGGTGTGGTGGCCATGAGGGGCAGCAGGATTCCAGCAAGGCCTTGAATTTCTTCGCCTCCCTCGGGACTCGAGGTGCCTTCATGAGCGGCGATATTTGCGATCCGCGGTTGCCCCTTGACGTCGAGAAGGAGCTGGGAAGGCCGCAGTGGATCGTGTTGAATCCGCTCCCTTCCAAAGTAGGCCATCACGTCCGCGGCAGTTTGGGTGAGCCGAAGAACCGTCGACGGATCCAGCTGCCGGCCTGCGTTCTGAATTTCCTCCAGCGACGTGTTGGGAACGTATTCGCACGCGTAATAATACCGCCCGCGTTTCTCTCCGGCCTCAAACACCGCCAGCACCGCCGGGTGGCGGACATTGGCTTTGACGCTCGCGTTCGAGATGAAACGCTTTACCGCTTCAGCGTCACTGTTTAGCTCTGATTTCAATACGTAGAGCCGCACCATGCGACCGATGCTTTTCTGCCGAGCGCGATACATCCCACCATGCGCCTGTTCGTCGATCTTTGCCTCGATGTCGTAATCACCCAGGGTCTGTCCGACGAGATCGTCAGGCGGAAGAGTCGTTTCTGTGGGGGTGAAGTCCTGTGCCGGACTAGTCGCGACCGGACCAGCCATCGCCCGAGCCTTGACCGGAGAACCCGCTTTCGGCTGGGCGGCCTTGGCGGTCGGGGTCACTCCGGCATTCTTGGCTGTTGGGACATTCTGGTGGCTTGGAGCCGCAGCCGCTTTGGCGACAGTCGGGCGGGCGGCGATCGGTGTGGCAGCCTTGGGCTCCGCCGATGGTGATGCCTTCACGGCCACGGCTGGCTTAGCGACTATCGGGAAAGCCTTCGGAGAAGCTGAGGGAGCGGCCTTTGGAGCGGCGGTGGGCTCAGGTTCTGCGGTGGGCGCGGGGGTCGCTGCCTTAACGGAAATCGGGGTGCTTGGTTCCGTCGGCGAGGTCACCGGCGAATCATTTGGTGCCATTCCGCGGAGCAATGAGACCAGATCATCACTCGTGACTGGTTTCGTCAGAACGGGACGGGCCCCGATCCGATCCTCGTAATCGGAGAGATCGTATTCGGTAAAGAAGATTGTGCTCAGACCCGGCGTATTCTGCTCAAGAGACTCACAAAGGCTGAAACCGTCGAGCCCTTCCATGATGACGTCGGTGATCAGAACGTCAAAAGCCTCGTTCAATTCCAGGGCCGCTTCACCGCTCTCGACGGCAGTCACTTCGGTAAAACCCGCGCCACGGAGCTCCGTCGCCAAGGCTTCTGCGGCACCTGGTTCGTCGTCCACCAATAGAATTTTCATAGCCCTTCGGTGTTCAGGGTCAGGGCCAGCGGGAACTCCTCGAGCAACGAGACCGGCTCAGCCCGTGAATCCTGCAGTTCTCCCCGGTAATAAATTCCGAGAACGTAGCCGTGGTATTCCAACGGCGGGAGATCGCCCCGGTCGTCGGCCGGCAAGGGGTAGCGAATATCGACGAGTTCGGGTTCATCATTTGACCAATCTGTCGGTGGGCTCAGCCACTCCGACTGCACCGCCGAGTCCGCCCGCAGGACTTCGCCCGTGTCGTTTTGCTCGTAGAAGAAAACGGCGACCTGGAGCTCACCCGGATCGATCTCCTCCGCTGGGTCTGCCTTCGTGGCGACCCGCAGGTGCTTGAATCCAGGCTCGGAATCGACGACACGGCTATCCACGATCCCCATCATCGACCCAATCGGGATCCCGACGGAGTCGCGCATCAGAGTCCGACTCGGCGCAGCCGGGCCACCGGCACCGCCGCCCCCAATGACACTAAGCCGGTTCTGAGCCTGACGTCCGAATCGCTCCCTCGCTGGATTCGAAGGATTTGCAGGGAGCGCGAGGATTGCATTGTAAACGCTCGTCGCCTCCACCCGCTTTCCAGCCTGTTCCAGCGTAACGCCCATTTGAAACAGAATTCCCGGGTCATTCGGATAAGCGTGGTCGGCCTCCGCGAGGGCTTCGAGCCCGGCCTGGATGTCCCCGCGAGCTCGGGCTTGATCCGCCTCATCAAGAAACCTGTTAGCGGCAGCGATCGCATCTTCCGAGGCTCGACCCTCTGGAGTAACCGTCGCGTTCCCCGAATTTGCCTGCGCCGCACTCGGCGAGACATTGCTCGAGAATCGAACCTGTGGCGCGAGCACGACGACAACGCCAATGAGCTGAATTAACGCGAAGATCCCGAGGATTGAAGCAGCCACCACGAAGGTGCGCTCGGGAGCAGGTTTGGGAACGGTCGGAATCACAGGGGAAGCAAAAACTAGATTCGAGCGTCCGCCGCTGTCAAACTGCAACGTCGTTCCCTGCGGACCGAATCCTCTCAGGAGGACGCTTCGCCGAAGACAACGTTGATACCCGATCGACGCAGCCCTTTCACAACTTCGTCCTGAAGTTCCTCGTATGAACGGCCCCGGATGAGATGCTCCTCGATCGCGCCACTGATCGCGTCGCCTGGATCAAGTTTCGCCACCGCCCTCAGAAACGCCTTCATTCCATCGCCCTTCCCCTCCCCGTCCAGGTGGTAAAAGAAGTAGGTGAGAACGAGAGCTGAAGCGTAATTTTGCATCGCACCGTTCGGCGTTACCAAAGCGGCACTCCACGTATCGCCGTCCATGGTCATGAGATCCTTCAATGGCAACACCTCGAATTTTCCCAAATGCGCGAGCAGCGAAAGGTGGCGCGACAGTCGACGATCCTGACCGATGAACGAAAACCGAGCATTATCGTATTCCGCAAGCTCGACGTATTCGGCCGATCCCTCCACGTACCAGACCGGCAGCCGGCCCAGCCAGTGGTTCATCATCTGGTGCGTGATCTCATGAATGAGCGTCCCGTAGTCTTCCGCGACGTAGTCGATCGTCACGCGCGTCCCCGCCATTTTGACGCCGAGGCTCTTGAGGGGTAGCATCAGCGCTTCAAACCGACGGCCGTAAACCCCAGCTGATCCCGGCATGCCACCTGCCCCGAGGTAGTCGCCTTCGTCGGTGAAAATTCTCGCCCGGAATTTTTCACGGTCCCCCTCAGGCATTGGTCGCAGATCGAGCGGAAGCAGCGCGTTGACCAGTCGCGTCGCCTCGAACACCCGGCTAAATTCCCGGACAGCCGTGGCACCCAGCAGGGAATCAGAGATGAATTCATAATTGTCCGACTCATAGACGAACTCCCTCGCGTCCGCGTCCTCCTTGACCACTTCGACCTCGGGCCGATCCTTAAGCTGAACTGTGCGCGGCCAATCCGCCTCTGCCTCCGGTCCATCGTAGTCCCGTTCGCCGGGCGCCACGATCTCCGTTTGCGTGTCCGCGACATCGCGCTCGGCCAGCCACTCTCTGTCCGCCTGCGAGAGATTCAGTATCGGGACGGTGACCTCCCCGCCCGCGTCGAGCTCGAGAACGACATTCTCAGTCGACGCACTTAGCACGCGTCCCTCCACCGTTCGGCCGCTGTTGTCAGTCCAAGTCCGAAACTCTTCCGCCCAAAGCGCGGAGCCTCCCAACAACATCCACACGACGACCCAACGCATGCCGTCATCCTAGCTCGCTTCGACCGGGAACGAAAAACCGAAAACTCCTCCCTCATTTTGGAAATCCCATTACCCTCCCCCTCATGCAAGCCACCTGTTACCTCGTCGGCGCCGGCCCCGGCGACCCCGGCCTCCTCACGCTCCGCGGTAAGGATCTGCTCCAACGCGCCGACGTCGTCGTTTACGACTACCTGAGCAATCCCGAGTTTCTTCAGTTCGCTCCGCCGTCCGCCGAGACCATCTACGTCGGCAAGAAAGCCGGGGCCCACACGTTGAAACAGGACGGGATCAACGCCCTCCTCGTCGAGAAAGCGAAAGCCGGGCGGACCGTCGTTCGTTTAAAGGGCGGCGACCCATTCGTCTTCGGTCGCGGCGGCGAGGAAGCCGAGGCCCTCGCGTCCGCCGGCATCCCGTTCGAGATCGTTCCGGGGATCTCCTCAGCAATCGCTGCACCCGCCTACGCCGGTATCCCGGTCACGCACCGGACCCATAATACGGCGCTGACGATCTTTACCGGTCACGAAGATCCGACCAAGCCCGAGACCACCCTCGACATCACCGCCATCGCCCGCACCCCCGGCACGAAGGTGATGCTGATGGGCGTCGAGCGAATGCGCCCCCTGACGACGTCTCTGATTGACGAAGGCCTGTCGGCCGAGACCCCCGCCGCGCTCGTCCGCTGGGGAACGACCGGTCGCCAACGCACCCTCACCGCGACGCTTGGCACCCTCGCCGACGAAGTCGAGCGCACTGGTTTCAAAGCACCAGCAGTCTGCGTCATCGGCGAAGTCGTCCGCTGCCGCGACGATCTAAACTGGTTCGAGACTCGACCGCTCTTTGGACAGACCATCGCCGTCACCCGCACACGCAAGCAGGCCGGCGCACTCGTCACCGAGCTTCGAGACCTCGGCGCCGACGCCTATGAGCTTCCAACCATTCGCATCGAACCCGCACCGAATAAGCGCGAGTTTTACGAATCCGTCGCCCACGCCCACAGCTACGACTGGCTCGTCTTCACCAGCCCGAACGGCGTCGACGCCTTCTTCGAGGCCTTCTACACCCTTTATAAAGATGCCCGTTCCCTCGGGGGCGTTCGGATCGCCGCCATCGGACCAGCGACCGCCGCCCGGGTGAACGAGAATCGGTTCGCCGTCGATCTTCAACCGGAGAAATACGTCGCTGAAGAAATCGTTCGCGCCTTTCAAGCCGAAGTCACCCTCGACAACCTCAAGATCCTGCTTGCTCGGGCGGAAGGAGCTCGGGAGGTCCTTGCCGCGGAACTCACCACGCTCGGAGCGATCGTCGACGAGACAGTGGCTTACCGCACCGTGCCGGAAACCGGCGATCCCACCGGTGGAGTCGAACGCTTCCGGACCGAAGGTGCCGACTGGATCACCTTCACGAGCAGCTCGACGGCTGAAAATTTCGCCGCGCTCGAGCTTCCCCTTCCCGAGAGGCTCCGCACCGCGAGCATCGGGCCCATCACTTCCGCCACGATGCGGAAGCTGGGACTCGACATCGACGTCGAAGCCTCCGTGCACGACATCCCCGGACTCGTCGCGGCCATCCGGGACCGCCTCCAAGAGAAATCGACCTGAAGAATGTTGGCCAATCCCGTCCCCACCCCTTACACCTCCACCCCAAATACATGAAAATCGTTCTCACTATTCTCGGCGTCATCATCCTCCTCGCGGTGGTCCTCCTCGTTGGAGGCTGCGGAAGTTACAACTCCCTCGTCGAGCGGGAGCAGGCGGTCAACCAAAGCTGGGCTGACGTCGAAAACGTTTACCAACGTCGGGCTGACCTCATCCCCAATCTCGTGGCCTCGGTCAAAGGCGCTGCGGAGTTCGAGCAGACGACGCTAACGGACGTGATCAAAGCCCGCCAGCAGGTCACCGAGGTCCAGCTTCCCGACGGCGGAGCCCCGACGGATCCGGCCTCGCTCCAGCAATTCCAACAATCACAGGACGCACTCAGCGGAGCCCTCTCCCGACTACTCGTGACCGTCGAGCGCTACCCTGAACTCAAGGCCAACGCAAATTTCCAGCAACTGCAGGCTCAGCTGGAAGGAACCGAAAACCGGATCGCCGTCGAGCGGCGGAAGTTCAACGAGACCGCGACCATTTACAATACCGCCGTCAAAAGATTCCCGACGGTCCTCTACGCTGCGCTGCTCGGATTCGAGCCGCGCCCGCTGTTCGAGTCGACCCCGGGAGCCGAGCGAGCCCCCGAGGTGGAGTTCGACTTCAGCGGCACCGCACCCGCGCCAACTCAATAGACCCCGGTCGCCGTGCTGCGCCTCGGGTCTCTACTGCTTCCGTTGCTGGCGGCGGTGGTCGGTCTTCGGGCCGCACCGCTGCCGCAGCCGCCGGAACGCTACGTTTCCGACCAGGCCGATCTGCTATCGCCCGCCACCGAGGCAGATCTCAATTCGCGCCTCGACGCCTTTGAGCGAGATACGTCGTCGCAAATCCTCGTCGCGACCTTTCCGCAGGTCCCCGACGACTACGCGATGGAAGATTTCACTCAGCGCACGGCGGAGAGCTGGGGCGTCGGACAGTCCGAGGACGACAACGGCGCCGTCCTCTTCATTTTCCGGGACGATCGGAAAATCCGCATCGAGGTCGGCTACGGGCTGGAAGGTGCCATCCCCGATGCCACCGCCAAAACGATCCTCGACCGTGAGATCACGCCGGCGTTTCGCGGCGGAAATTTCGACGCTGGCGTGACTCGAGGCGTCGACGCCATGTTCGCCGCGGCCCGAGGCGAATACCAGGGAACCGGACGCACGAATGCCGATCGCGTCGACGCCCCAGGCGGCGCGAGTTTCATCAGCCTCCTCTTCACAATCTTTATCGTTTTCATGGTGATCCAGACCTTGAGCCGCGCCGGGGGCCGGACCTACGACGCCCGCGGTCGGCGCCGAGGAGGCGGGTTCTTTTTTCCGATCGGGAGCGGCGGCAGTCGTCGTCGCGGCGGGGGCTTTGGCGGCGGGGGCTTTGGCGGTGGGGGCTTCGGCGGCGGGGGGGGCGGATTTGGTGGCGGCGGAGCCAGCGGAGGATGGTGAATCAATGAAACCGAAAGAATTTTTCAATCGATTGGATGACGCTCAGGTCGCCGAGGCGATCCACCAAGCCGAAGCCCAGACGTCCGGAGAGATCCGGGTCTTCGTGACTCGCCACGCTCTTGGCAAACGCGACGTGCTCGACGAAGCGGCCCGGTGTTTTGAGAAGCTCAAGATGGCCGAGACCGATGCTCGCAACGGTGTGCTGCTCTACTTCGCACCGCGGGATCAACGTTTCGCTATCCTCGGCGATTGCGGGATCGACGAAAAATGCGGCTCTGAATTTTGGAATGCGATTGCGGCAGAGCTTCACCGGGAGCTTGCCGAAGGCCACTTCACCGAGGCCGTCGTCGCCGCGATCCAGCGGACGGGTATCGCGTTGGCGGAGCACTTTCCGCGCCTCCCCGACGATCAGAACGAGCTCCCAGATTCCGTCAAGCGAGACTGACCGGTTCGACCCGGCTTCCAATCAAGACGCCGGCACTTCCGAAGTCACCGCAGCCGGATCCCGCCTGGCAGCTTCCCGTCGACGAATCCAAGTGGTGAGAGGTTGCTCGAGGTAAAGCCACGACAAGGTGGCCACTCCGATCGATACGGCGCTCAGCACGACGGCCCGCGCAAAAACGAAAGGCTGAAGCCCCATCGCATCGAGCCAAGGCCCTACGACCACGTGAACCAACACGTGGAACACGTAGATCCCGTAACTGATCTTGCCGATGTAAACCAACCCCGGGCTCGCGAAAAACCGTCCAGCCAATCCTGGCCAGCCCTCGATTGTCCGCAGCATCACCCACGCGAGAAACACGTTTTCGAACGTCTCGGTGAGAGCGAGGAATGGCGAGTTGAACGTCGCGTAGCGCATGAATCTTGCCGTGACGTAACAACCCAGGGCGGCGATCGCGACCACCGCACCCAACCTCCCGGACATGATTGGAGCCCGCCCCGGCGCGGCCTTCCAGCACGACACCAGCGCTCCCAGCGCAAAGCTGTCGATTACGCCTGGCAGCATCACCCAGCGCACGAAATCCGACGCGTTCGTCGCCGTCGCCCAAAAGCGAAAACCGAAGGCACTCAGAAACAACCCAACCAGAACAATCGGCAGAAAGCGTCGCGGGATCGCGACGATCACGAACGGCCACAGCACGTAAAACTGCTCCTGTAAAGAAAGGGACCAGAGGTGCGAAGCCGGTCCCGGCCACTGGTCGTGGATCATCGCGTAGAAGTTCGTCAGGAACGCAGCGTGCCACGCAATCTCCCGTCCGAAAAATGGCAGACCCAGCAGAAACGCCGCCAGCAACATGAGATACAGCACCGGCGCCAATCTCGTAAAACGCCGAGTGTGAAAATCCCAGAGCCCCCGCCACCAACCCGCCCCAGCTGCCGCTCGGGCGTTCAATTTCCACAGTGACATCGTGATCAGATAGCCGCTCAGCAGAAAAAACAGCCGCACTCCGATCGGCCCCCAATCGACCCAAGCAGGTAGGTGAACGTGAAAGTGATGGAGCAAAACCGTGAGGATCGCGATCCCCCTCAGCCCGTCGAGTTGCGGCAGGTATTTCGCCGGCTTCCCCGGCACCGCGGTTCGCGGATCGCTGGGTGGAACGGGAACGGGCATGGCAGTGAGGTCAGGACGAACGGCGGCGAGCAATAATTCAACACCTCCCCAGCCACCAGCAACTTCCGCAACCCGTAATTTCTCGCTGGCCCGAGTCTCTCCAATTCGACACCTTCAGCCCAGCGATGCTTCCGGAAATCGAAAAACTTCTCACTCTTCAGGATCGCGATCAGCGCATCCGCACTCTCAAAATCGAATTGGCCGCCATCCCCGAGGAGACGGCGCTTAAGCAAAAACAGATTTCGACTTCCGCCTCGCGTCTGGAAGCTGCGAAGACCCGCCTTCGAGCCATCGAGGTCGAGAAGAAGACCCTGGAGCTCGAGGCAGAATCCAAGCGCACGGCGATCGCCCGCTACCGCACCCAGCAATTCGAAACCCGCAAGAACGAGGAATTCGCTGCCATCGGCCACGAGATCGAGAACGCCGAACGCGTCATCCGGACAACCGAAGACCGGGAACTCGAGCTCATGGAAGAAGCCGAGTCACTCGCGCCCGCCGTCGCCGAAGCCGAGCGAGCCCATTCCGAAGAGCGCGGTAAGCTCGAGTCTCAGATCTCCGATCTCGCTTCCAAAAAAGAGAATATCGAAGCCTCGATCGCGGAACTCACCGCCAGCCGCGCGCCGCTCACCGAAGGCATCGACGAGGACGAGCTCGATCGTTACGAGCGGATCTTTAAAAGCAAAAACGGGACCGCCATCGTCGAGCTCGAAGGCGAAGTCTGCACCGGCTGCCACGTCAAGGTCACCACGCAGACGATGCTCGAGGTGAAATCCGCGAAGCAGGTCGTCCATTGCCCAAATTGCAGCCGAATTCTTTACATCCAGTTCTGAGAGGCCGGGAAAAGAATGACGCGCCCTGGGTTTTGAGCATTGGCACTTATCTCACGGCCCCTGAGGCGATTCGTTCCACAGAAGCGGCAACCGGCCCGTGGGAATGATTCCGGACCAACCAGCGAATCGCTAAAGATCAGGCGGTAACACCCATCGCGCGATATTTTTGATAACGCTGCTCGAGGAGGTCGTCCATCGGGATCTTGCTCAGTTCCGCCAGCCCCGCCTCTAGGGACGCTTTCAGAAATTCTGCCGCCTGGGCGTGATCTTGATGGGCGCCGCCTAGCGGCTCTTCGACGATGCCGTCGACCACCTTCATTTCGAGCAACGCGTCGGCGTTGATTCTGAGAGCCTCCGCTGCTTCGGGAGCATGCTTACGATGTTTCCACAGGATGGCCGCGCAGCCTTCTGGACTGATTACCGAATAGTAAGCGTTTTCGAGCATCAGCACCCGATCAGCGACTCCGATCCCCAGCGCTCCACCCGAACCGCCCTCCCCAAGCACGACGGCGATGATCGGAGTCCGTAGAACCATCATCTCGCGAATGTTCACCGCGATGGCCTCGCCGATGTGACGCTCTTCGGCACCCACGCCCGGATAAGCGCCCGGGGTGTCGATGAGGCAAACCACGGGTAGCTGGAATTTTTCTGCCATCCGCATCAGCCGCAGCGCCTTCCGGTATCCCTCGGGATGCGGACTGCCGAAGTTCCTCAGAAGGTTCTCTTTCACGTCACGACCCTTCTGTTGTCCGATCACAACGCAACGCCGATCACCGATCGTCGCGAGTCCGGCTGGCATCGACGCATCGTCTCCAAACAACCGGTCGCCGTGGAGCTCGACAAAGTCCGTGAACGCCCGCTCGATGTAATCCAAAAAAAACGGTCGCTGCGTGTGCCGGGCAATCTGAACGCGCTGCCACGCCGTTAGCTTGCTGTAAACTTCGCGCCGTGTCTCCTCGATCCTCGCAGCAATCCGCTGCACTTCGGGATCCATGTCAATCGCCTGTCCCTGCAGATGCTTCTTCATGTCCTCGAGCTTCTGCTCCAGCTCTGCGATCGGCTTTTCGAAATCCAGGGGTTGGGCTTTCATGGCTATTGAATGGTAACGGTTGCTCCCTGACGAACGAGAGGGAAAATCTCCGACATGTCGGCAGCGTCGAGCACGATACCCGGCGGCATATTTGGCATTTCCTCGACGTTCTCCGCGCCCTCATCCTCCGGAGATTCCGTGGCATCCGCGGCTTCCTCGTTCTCTTCGGTCCCTTCACCCTCCGGAGCCGGCGGAACACCACGAATCACGATCCCGTTCGAGCCCAGCATCAGCCAACGTTCGGCACCCGCGTAACCGCCGCTTCCAAAGGCAACTCGATCTGAATCCTTCATCGCGAGGCGATCTGCGACGGTGGTGTCGATCGGCGAGTCGGCACTGCCCTGAATCTTCAGCGAAACGATCGGATATTCCTTGAGAAGATTCCCCTCGTCCAGCAGCGTCAAAGTCTTCGCTGCTCGGTCGACGAAGATGCTCGCGGACACGCTGGGGATGAGCAATTCCTGCCCGATCCGTAAGTCGATCGAAAGCAGGTTGTTTGATCGCATGATCAGCTCGCCGTTGGAATCCGTCTTTCCGGCGATCCGCAGAAGAGAATCGCCGCTGACGACCTCGTAAGCTGTCTTCCGAGGCGACTCCCCCGCCCCGTAAACCAAACCCATGTTGATGCGGCCCAACTCCGCCTTCGCCTCCGCCAACTTAGTCGACTTCGGATACTGAGCGATGAAATTTCGGAGCGCTTCCTGAGATTTCGGCACGTCGGATTCGGCAACGACCTTCATCATCTCTTCGAACCGCGGGATGCTGTAGTCCGGCGGCGGGGTCGGCTCGGGAGCGTTGGCCTCGGCGATCTCAGCCGCCAAGTCGAGCTCAGCGGGTTGAACGAACATCCGATACGCGAAATACGCGCCTCCACCAAATACGATGGCGATCACGAGAAGCAAAATTATGACCTTGGCCAGTCTCATCGGCGCGCAGCTTGGCGAACCGACCGCCCGGTGAAAAGTTCTAAACAGCTTCGATGCATCCTACCTACAGCAGCCCGCGTCGCTTCCAATCGCTCACGTTGTCGCCGGTCGATTGCCCAATGAGATCAACGGTGAATTTGAGCAAACAGACCTCCCACGCGTCGTCCACTCCTTCGATCAAAGCGTCCAGTGGATCGTCACGCCGATTCGCCTCCGATTCGAGCCGATCGAGCACCTCCGCTTTCGGACCGTGAATGATTTCCTCGGTCACGTTCGTCTTTCGAAACTGAAATCCATACTGGAGGAATTTCAGCGAACGTCCGTTGGCCTCGAGCCAGTCGGCGTATTCACGAGCCTCGTCGCTGAACCCATCCAGCATCAACTTCGAAAAGCTGTGCGGTGAAACGATGCTCGGCTTCTCTGCTTGGATCATCCCGCCGCGCACGCGCACCCGATCGACGTGATCCATGAGCTCGCTCACCAGCTGAAACCGGAAGCTCGTCGTGCCGAACGTCTGAATTTTCTGGACCGGATGCCGAAGAACCCGGGTGTTCTCCATGGCGTAGTGAAAGTCGTCCTCGCGAAACATCAGGCGGTGAAAGCTAGTCGCGGATCACCGCGACGCAATCGGAAAACGGGACGAGGTGCCCCGGCAAGCCCGGCTCGTCACGGAGCGGCCGGCACGCTCGGCGCCGTCACCGGAACCGTCTGCGGTGTCGTCGGGATCACGTTGCCGCCGTCGAGGATCCCCTGCAATTGCCCGATCTCCTCCGGCGAAAGATTCGAGTTCCGCAGCGCGGTCTCAGCCTTGGCGGGATCGATGTCGACCAGTCCCGCGAACGCGGTCTGAATCGCCTCCGTCCGAACGTCCGGCTCTTGGATGGTCGCCGCCCGAGTCCACGCCGCCTCCGGCTCGTCGAAACTCAACATGTCGACCACGGCGTAGGACGCCTCATCCCGCTCCCGTCCGGCGGGAAGTGAATCCACCCAATTCTCCACCGCTGAAACGGACGACCCCTCGTCCAACCAACCGCTGACAACGCCCGACACCGCTCGGGCTCGCATCTCGGGGTTTGCGATCTTCATGACCTCAGCCGAGGCTTCGTTCGGGTTGTTAAAGGCCCACGAATCGAAAATCCATTCAGCCGTCTCGAGGTTCTGCCCGAAATTGGATTGATAATGCGCGAAAGCAGCTCGCGGATCGTTCTCTGCCCAGCCGGCAAGCGCGCCCTGAATCGCTTCTTCCCGAGCGGCACCCTGAGGCAATCCCTCGGCCCACCCAATCGCCTTGGCCGGATCTTTGATCGCCCACTCTTCGGCGATCGAGCCGCTGACCGCGTCGAGTTCGCCCGGGGATTCGGTCTCCGTCAGGCGAGCCGCCGCCGCACTCGGATCCGTTTCCGACATTGTCCAAAGCACCTCCTCGACCGCGAGCGTCCGCTCTTCCTCATTCGGCAGAGCCCGAGCCCACGCGAGGGCTGCGTCGCTGTCGGATTCCGCGAGCGCGGCTCCGATGTTCATCACCGCCTCCATCCTCGCGTCGGAGGAATTGATTGTGCCCAAGAGAGTCTCCGCCTCTTCACGCGATTTGAGCGCCATCTCCCCAGCCACCGTTGCCAAGGCGTAGTCGCGAGTGTCCTCAAGCAACCAGTTGTTCGTCCACTCAGCAGCCGCTGCCGGATCCATCTCGGAATAATACTCGACCATCCACTGGATAATCTCATCCAAATCCGCACTGCCCGCCGCGGATTCGCTTACGCTCGGCAGCACCGCGGCCGCCGCTGGGACGAGTGCTGGCCAGAGTTCGCTGCCTTCCGTCTGGCTAAACTCCGCATCATCGAGAAAGTTCAGAAATCCTGACTGATCCGTGTCGAGCCAGGTTAACAGGAGCCGCTCGACGACGGCTTTTCGCGTTGCGGGGTCCTGGATGGTCACGGCTTCATTCATCAAGTCGCCATACTCGTCGACCGGGGCGTCGGCGATTCGTTTATCCCAGTCCTCGTACGAAGCTCCGCCGTCCGGTAGCGAGGCGATCGCCGTCGATGTCGTCTCGGTCTCTAAATCCGACTGTGCGGAAGAAAAATTATTGCTCGGTGACGCGCTCGCGGTCGGCTCGCCGACCACGTTGTCTCCACCCGACTGGTTCAGTCCAAAAATAATAGCGGCACCAATCACGACACCAATGATGACTCCAACGATCCAGATGGGAAAACGGGCGGGAGAGTTGTCTTGTTCGGCCATAAGGAGAAAATCATGCCCGCGATGCCGCTGAAATTCTAGTGCTTTTCTCGGGACCGCCCGACCCGCTGCGCCCCGGCCGAGCACATCTCGCGACACTGACCGTTCAGCAAAGCTCCGACCGGGATTTGACAAAGCGGATCGTTTTGACGTTTCTCCATGCTGTGTCCTCACCCGTCCACCCTGTCCCGTCGCCCAAACCTCGCCGCGTCAACCTTCGGACGCCCGAGGTCATGAAACGCGTCCAGGCCGAAGTCGAGCATCACTACAAAAGCCCGTTGGTCGACCGCATCCGCGCCGGCGGTGGCTCGCTAACGGTCGGCGACACCCAGGTCCGTCTCGCGAAGGAATTCGGCTTTTGCTACGGAGTGGAGCGCGCCATCGATCTCGCCTACGCCGCCCGCCGCGTCTTTCCCGACCAGAGAATCTTCATTCTCGGGGAGATCATTCACAACCCGGACGTCAACGAACAGATCCGCGCGATGGGCATTCTGAACCTCATCGGCAAATCCGCCGAAGCTGACCTCGCATCGCTCTCGCCCGAGGATGTTGTCATCGTTCCGGCATTCGGCAGCGAAGTGCAGATCGTCGAGGGCATCAAAAAGATTGGCTGTCAGATCGTGGACACCACCTGTGGCGACGTCATGAGCGTGTGGAAACGAGTGCGTCAGAACGCGAACGAGGAAGTCACTTCCATTATTCACGGCAAGGCGGCCCACGAAGAGACCCGCGCAACCGCCTCGCGGGCGCTTGGCAAGGGACAGGGCCATTATCTGATCGTGTTGGACCTGGAAGAGACCGACCTCGTTGGCGATTACATCCGCGGCCACGGCGACCGCGGGCGATTCCTCGACCACTTTGCCAACGCCATTTCAGAAGGATTCGATCCCGACCTTCATCTGAAGCGAGTCGGCGTGGCCAACCAAACGACGATGCTGCGGAGTGAGACCGAAGAGGTCCAACGGCGGATCCGTGCGGCGATTGAAGAACGTGACGCCGGGGCTAGCGAAAACTTCCGGTTTTTCGACACCATCTGCGGCGCGACCCAGGAGAGGCAGGACGCCCTCTTTGGGCTGCTCACTAATCCGCTCGTCGACCTGCTGCTTGTGGTCGGTGGTTATAACAGTTCGAACACCACGCACCTTGCCGAGATCGGCGAAATGACGGTGTCGACCTACTTTATCCGAAACGCCGAGTGTCTTGACACCCCGGGCCAGATCAATTGTTTTGACCTCCACGAGAAAGTGGAACGCACGCTGACCGATTGGCTACCCGAAAGGAAACCTTTGACTGTCGGCATCACCGCCGGAGCCTCGTGCCCGAATAATTTGATCGAGGACACGATCTCCCGCGTTTTCCAGCTTCGCGGAGAGGAGCCACCTCGATAACAGAATCCGGCCTACTCTCATGCGGGCCACGAGAAAGCAGGGGCGGCTCGAGTCCCTTCCGCTGCGCCACGTATGATCGGATTGGCTTCTTACGAATCCAACCCCCGGGCTCGCGATCAGAGCCGTGATCCGCTGTCGACCTTGTCTTCCCACCTCGTCAGGAGATGAGTGATCACGTTGATTCCAAATTCAAAAGTCTGCTTGATCGAGTCTTCCTCGAGGTTGTGGATGTAGGAACCACGCTTCTCGTAGAGGGTTTGATTCACCGCGACGTAGCGGCCCCGCTCGTTTTGACCCAGATCGATGTTCCCGTTTTCGTCCAACCCGATCTGCCACATGTCACCGTAGTCGTTCGCCGTGTAGAGGATCGCGATCTCGCCGAAGATCTTCAACGCGTAAACCGGTTCTTGATAGAAATTAAGACCGGTCGGGGCTTCCCGGATATCCGGAAAATATCCCTTGGAGAAGATGGGATGGTCTTTCGCAAGTGGCTCAAACTGTTTGTCGACGTCGGGAATCACCCGCCGCATTTCCCGTCGGAACGCGATGTCAAACCGCGACCGCTCACCAGGCACCGAGCTATCGCCCCAAATCGCCCCGCCGAGCTGCACGTATTTCCGAAGGTTGAGAACCTCTTTCTCAGTCAGCTTGAAGTCCTGCGAGCCGGTGAGAAAGATGAACGGCGGCTTCGTCTTGAAGAGTTCATCGCTATCCAGCTTCAGCGCGACAACGTCCCGTTCGTTCGTTTTAATTTTATCCCGCGACCATTTCGAGATGAGGTAGAGAAGGTTCGGCAAACTCCCGCCTTCGATCTCTCCGTCACGAATCCACACCGTGGAGTCCCAGTTTCCTCCGTCGTATTCCCCGAGGTAAGCCACGAACTCGAACTCACGCTGGCGGATGCCCGTTCCGCTTCCCGTGCCCTTCCCCTTACCCCAGCCGCCAGTGAACCCGGCGATCCCCACTTTCTGATCTGCCGTCATCCCCGCCGGTCCCGTCGGTGCCGGAGCGGGTGCTGCCGTCGAGGCGTCGACCGTCGTCGGCGTCACCGTCGGCGGAGCCATGGTCGGTTGCATCGTGAAATCAAGTGCCTGGGTGCTCATCGTCGTGATGGCATTCAGCGACGTGGCGGGCGTCGACGGTGCCGTCACGGTAAACGTCGTCTCCTGCTGCTGAGTCGGCTGCGTCGGCATCTGGGTGGCTGCTTGGGCACTATCCACGAATCCGCCTTCGCCGCCTTCGAAATCCGGCGGCTCCTGGACCGCCTTGAAGAGGACGGTCGTCCCAAAGATCGCGACGAGAAGAATGTGAAACACCAGCGAGACCGTGAAGAATCTCGACTTGTTGGCCTTATCAATAAGCGTCTGAGCAATTGTGTTGGACCCGGGGGACGGCATGTAGGAAATCTACTTTCCCAGACGGCTAAACTCAACGAAAATCAAGTCCGCCCGGCGGCTCCCTCCCACTACGCCTCCTCATCTTTAAGCCACCAGCTCCCCCACCAATGATTATCGTCCTCCGTCCCGACTCCACTCCCGAGCAAATCGAAGCCGTCCTCACGGAAGTCCGCACTCTCGGCTACGAACCCGCCCCGATTCACGGGGTTGAGCAAACGATCGTCGCGGCCATCGGTGACGAGCGAACCCATCAGACGCTGGAATCCTTGACGGCCCTTCCTCAGGTCCAGAACGTCCTCCGCGTCCAGAAGCGATACAAACTCGCGAGTCGTCTTTCGCACCCCGAAGATTCGGTCGTCGACGTCGACGGTCTCCCGATCGGTGGTCCCGGCTTCACGCTGATGGCTGGTCCATGTTCCGTCGAAAATGCCGAACAGCTCTTCTCGACGGCGGACGCGGTCAAGGCCGCCGGGGCGACCGTCCTCCGCGGCGGTGCCTACAAACCTCGAACGTCTCCGTATGAGTTCCAGGGCCTCGGTAGGGAAGGCCTTCGTCTTCTGCGTGAAGCCCGGGAGCGCACCGGCCTCAAGATTGTCACCGAGGTCTTGAGCGAACGCGACGTCGAGCACGTTGCCGAGACCGCGGATATCCTTCAGATCGGTGCCCGCAACGCGCAGAATTTTCAGCTCCTGATCGAATGCGCTCACTCGAAAAAACCGGTCCTCCTCAAGCGCGGGATGAGCGAGAAGATCGAGGAATGGATCCTT
Source organism: uncultured Verrucomicrobiae bacterium (assembly GCA_963749035.1). Classification (GTDB taxonomy): domain Bacteria; phylum Verrucomicrobiota; class Verrucomicrobiia; order Chthoniobacterales; family JAATET01; genus CAVVKW01. The sequence goes on along the minus strand of CAVVKW010000004.1, from coordinate 591,105 downwards.
GCTGCCGAATACCTCCTCGCCCACGGCAACCCGAACGTTCTGCTCTGCGAGCGCGGCATTCGCACCTTCGAAACCTACACCCGCAATACCCTCGACCTGTCGGCCGTTGCGATTGCCAAAAAGGAAACCCACCTGCCCGTTATCGTCGACCCGAGTCAGGGGTGCGGGCGCGCGGACCTCGTGATGGCGCTTTGCGCCGGCGCGGTCGCCATGGGTGCCGATGGCCTCATCGTTGAAGTTCACCCAAATCCGGCCGAAGCGCTTTCAGACGGCCAACAGCAGGTCACCTTCGATGGGTTTCGCGATCTCGTGGAGTCGATCAAACCGTTCCTCACTGCAACCAAGCGTGATCTCGCGTGAGGCCGCCCGGACCGGGTCCGTCAAACTCCACCTGCCTCCTTCCATAGGAACGCCGGCAATCGCGTCCGCACCCGAGCCCGCAGGCGACTGAGCAGGGCGTATAGCCCGAAATAGGCGCGATTCACGTAGATGGAATGGGCCGACCCCCGCACGCCCCGCGACTCTTTGAGCAGGCCGCTGTCGCGATTCTCGTGTCCCATCCGGTAGATCGCCCGAAGGAACTCTTCGCTTCCAAAGTCGAACGTCTCCGTCCGGAAAGGAAGTGCCACCATCCGGATCGACTCCTCGCACAATTCGATCACCCGCGTCCGATAATCACCCGAATCCGTGGGCAGGAGCACATCCATCGCGACCAACGCAGCTTCGAGCCGAGCCCGATCTTCCAGGACGGCCGGATCAAGAAATGCGAAGTGCCGCCGGTAAAATTCCGGCTCGATCGACTTCGTGCAGCCGAAGTCCAGGACCCACAGCTCGCCGTCCTTCACGAGGAAGTTCCCCGGATGCGGATCCGCGTGGAAAACGTTCAGCTCGTGAATTTGATGTTCGTAAAAATCCCAGAGCGCCTGCCCGATCCGATCTCGCTCTTCCTGCGACGCACCACCGTCTGCAAATCGATCCAACGGCACGCCGTCCACCCAATCCATCGTCAGCACCCGGCGCGAAGAAAGCACCTCGTGATAACCGGGAAATCTCACGCCAGCGATTCCCGCGCTGAGCGCCGACAACTCGACCGATCTCCTAAGTTCCAGCGCGTAGTCCGTTTCCTCCAGCAATCGCGTTTCGACCTCCTCGAAATAGGCCGCGACGTCCCGCTCCCGCAATCCCAGCAACTGAAGAGCGATCGGCTTCACGACCCGTAGATCGCTGCGCAGACTCTCCGCCACACCAGGATATTGCACCTTCACCGCGTATTCCCGACCGTCCTTTCCCGTCGCCCGATGCACCTGCCCGATCGAAGCTCCGTGCGCTGCTTTCGGCTGAAAGCTGGCGAACACCTCCGTCGGCGCTTTGCCAAACTCCCGCCGAAACGTCCGGACGACCAAGGGATAAGACAACGGCGGGGCCGAGTATTGCGCCTGCGAGAAAACCTTCCCGTAAGCCTCTGGCAGCAACCCACCATCGATGCTCAACATTTGTGCCACCTTCAGCGGGCCGCCTTTTAATTTGCTGAAGGTCGAATAGACGTCGCCGGCGTTCGCCGCGTGCAGCACCGCGTCGTCCATCGACCTCCCCATCGCCCGGCCCCCGTAGTGCCGTGCGTAGTTCAGTCCGACCTTCGCACCGGTCCCGGCAAGCGCGACGATCCGCGACACCTTGCCGCTCCGGATCGAAGCCTGCCCATCCCCGTGCTCCGTCGCATCGCTCAACACCGCCGCGGAACGAAAAATCGCACCAGATCCGCCGCTGAATCAGCCGCCGTCTTTCCGACCAGATCAAACGCGAAATGCACCGTCTTTTCGATGAAAGCGTCGGTCCGCTCGTAAGCCTCGCTTTCGTCGTTCAGATAAAACGCGATCACGCTCCGAAAATGAAGATACATCCCACCCGGGTAAAGGCGCCCGACCGGACCGCGCTCGGCAATCTCGCCAGTCTCCTCGCCTCGGACCATCAAGTCCTCCGCGAAGCTCTTAAATCGCCCCTCGAACTTCCGCAAAGCGCGGGGATTTTCAAACCCCTTCAGCCCACTGAAACGCAGCAGCAACGTCGAGCGAAACGCCAGCGCGTCCTCGACGAACGCAAACAAGAACAACAGCAACCTCTGCTTGGCCGAGAAGCCCTCCCAATCTTCGTCCGCCTGCACCCGGGCAATCACGCCGTCCAACGCCCGCACCCAGTGAGCCGACTCCACGGCCTCGAGCGACGGAAACATTTTGAAAAACTCCCCCTCGCTGATTCCCGCGTCCTCGCAAAGCCGAGTGACCGAGTCCGGATACTGCCCCGCCCGCTTCCAATGATTCAAGAACGTGTCGATAACTCGATCGCGATTTTCCATAGCGGCACGCTACACCAAAAATGGCTTCACGCCAGTGTGGTCGGACCCGAGCCGTTCGCCGGATCCGAGTGCGCGACCACAAACTCGCCGAGCACCTCCCGCAGCCTTGGGAGTTGGACCGGCTTCGTCAGATATTCCGCCATCCCAGCGGCCAGGCAGCGCTCACGATCCTCCGGCATCGCGTGAGCCGTCAGCGCGATCACTGCCGATTCGCACCCTTGCTCGCGGAGGCGATCGGTCGCGGTGATTCCGTCCATGCCGGGCAATTGAATATCCATCAAAATCACGTCGTATTTCCGACGTTCGCATTGCCGCAGACAAGCCTCCCCGTCGCCCGCGTGGTCCGCCGAGTAGCCGAGGTTCGCAAGGATGCGCAGCATCAGCTTCGTGTTCACCTCGTTGTCCTCGACCAGTAAAATCGCGGCGTCGCTCCGTGCGTTGGCGACCGACGGGACGTCGATCGGACGCTGACCGCACTCGCCCGGCGCACACTCCTCGTTGACACTGAAGACCCGGTCCAGCATCGCACGCAACGACGTCCAGTGGATCGGCTTGGCCAGCCGACAGCACTCGCCCGGCAAGTCACGCGGCACCCGGGCGCCAGAACCGGTCAGCGGAGACATGACCATGACCGGGATATCGACCCCTCGCGCCCGTCGTGCAATGACCAGCGCTCCCGGCTCGTCGCTTCTTGCCTCCATCGACCCGACCGCCACGAGATCCACCACGGATTCGCCGTCAAAGACGGCCAGCGCCTCATCAGGATTCCCCGCCTCGATCGCCGCCGCGCCACTCCGTCTCAGTGCTTCGGCCAGCGAATGGCGACACTCCTCGTTTTGCTCGACGACGAGCACCGTCCTTCCCGTCCAGTCCGGCGGCGGCGCCGGAGCTTCGACTTCTCGCTGATTCAGCGTGAACTCGACCGTCGTGCCTTTGCCAAATTCGCTCTCCACCGCGATCCGACCACTCATCGCCTCCGCCAGCCGCCGACAAATCGCCAGCCCCAGCCCAGTCCCTCCAAAGCGCCGCGAAGTCGAAGCATCGACCTGCACGAAGGGACGGAACAATTTCTCGAGCTGCTCCGCCTGGATTCCGCTCCCCGTATCCTCCACCCGAAATTTCAACTCCACCTCCTCCCCGTCCCGCGCCGAGATCCACCCTCGCAACCTCACGTGACCGGCGTCGGTAAATTTGATCGCGTTTCCGACGAGGTTCGAAAGCACCTGCTTCACGCGGATCACGTCTCCCGACACCTGCGCTGGGAAGTCGTCCGACAGATCGACGATCAGCTCGACGTCTTTTTCGTTCGCGCGATGCGCGTGAATGTCCACCACGCCCTCGACGCAATTCCGCAGGTGAAACGGCAGATCCTCCAACTCCAACCGACCCGACTCCATCCGTGAAAAATCCAGAATGTCATCGATCAGCGTCAGCAACGAATCGCCGCAGCCGCTGATGGTCTGCAGATATTCCTTCTGGTTGGAATCCAACGACGTTTCCCGCAGCAAGCTCGCAAAGCCCAACACGCCGTTGAGCGGCGTGCGAATCTCGTGACTCATCACGGCAAGAAACTCGCCCTTCGCGCGATCAGCCGCCTCGGCCGCTTCCTTCGCCGCGACAAGATCCTCCTGAGCCTGAAGGTAGTCCGTTTCGTCACTGAGCATCCCGGTGGTTCCAATGACCTCACCCCGCTCGTCGCGGAGCGGGCGGCACGACCCGGCTGCGTGACGCCAACGCCCGGTTCGAGAACGCAGCCGCACCTCGAAATGAACGACGTCCACGTCTCCCGCGAGCTCCGCCGCGTGCTGATCCTCCAACATGGGTAAATCCTCCTTGTTGACGAACTGCGCGAAATGCTCGCCGATCGTTCCGGCGACCGTGTAGCCCGTCACCCGCTGCCAGGCGGGATTCACGTAAACGAAATTCCCCTTGATGTCGGTCTGGTAGATGATCTGGTGCAAATTCTCGACCAGCTCTCGGTAGCGCGATTCACTCTTGCGGAGGCGCGCCTGCGTTGTCTTGGTTTCCCGCAAATCCCGCCAAACGACCAGCAACGCGCTACGCTCTTCGCCGGCGAGTGCCGTAACCCCGACCTCGACCGGTAGCTCGTTGCCGTTGATATCGCGTTTCACAAATTCTGCCCGCGCGGTCCGGCCCAAACGCGCCGCCGAAACGAGCTCCGCCACCGCTTCCGAAGTCAGTCGACCATTCGGCTGATGCTCGGGCCAGAACCGCGTCACGTCTCCTTCCAGCAACTCGTCTTTGCTCGAAAGCCCGAGGACACGGATCGCCGAGTGATTGCACTCACGCACCTTCCCATCGATCACGAGAAAGTGCGGATCCGTCGCCAAATCGAAAAGCCGCCGAAACCGCTCCTCGAATTGCCGCCGCGCGCCCATCACCCAACCGATCCCCGCCGCGACCAGCAGCCCAACGGCCGACCCGGAAACAATCGCGGATCTCATCCCGACTCCGAGCAGAATCAAGCCACCACCAACGGCAACGACCGTGAGGGCACATGCCCCCAAGCCCCACCGCCAACCGCGCCACACTGGAAGACTCGACGTCACCATCGCATTCACCAAAAGAGCATTTGTGGCGAGTCCGCGCAATGCCCGAGAAGCGTTCACCAGAAACGCTCTTCGACGATCACCCCGGCCGCTCACCCCGGCCGCGCGCGATCCGGGATTGCGTCACCCGCACGAATGCTTTAGCCACGAGCGGCTCGCCGATGATTTCCATCTCCATTGAAAACCTCACCAAGAAATTCGGATCGAACGTCGCCCTCGACGGACTGACGTTTCGCATCGAACCCGGAGAGCTCTTCTTCCTCCTCGGACCATCCGGCTGCGGGAAAACCACCCTCCTCCGAAACATCGCCGGATTCTACGTTCCCGACGGCGGCCGCATCCTCTTCAACGACGACGACGTCACCACCCTTCCGCCCCACAAGCGGAACACCGGGATGATGTTTCAGAGCTACGCCCTCTGGCCGCACATGACCGTGGCGCAGAACGTCGCCTTCGGTCTCCAAGAGCGCAAGGTTCCGAAAGCCGAGACGAATCAGCGCGTCCGCGAAGCCCTCGAGTCCGTCCGCATGGACGCCTACGCCTCGCGCAAGATCGGGCAGCTGTCCGGCGGACAGCAGCAACGCGTCGCCCTCGCCCGCGCCCTCGTCATCCGGCCCCGCTGCCTCCTTCTCGACGAACCTCTCTCCAACCTCGACGCGAAGCTTCGCCTCGAGATGCGCACCGAGATCCGCCGCATCTGCAAAGAATTCGGCCTTACCGCCATCTACGTCACGCACGATCAGAAGGAAGCCCTCTCCATCTCCGATCGCATGGCAATCCTCGAAGGCGGTCACATCGCCCAGATCGGCACCCCGACCGACGTTTACCGCCGGCCGACCTCCCGCGTCGTCGCGGACTTCATCGGCGAAACCAATTTCATCCCCGGAAAAATCGTCGACGACAACGTCGTCGAAACCGCCATCGGCAAATTCTCCGGCGTCGTCGCTGAGACCGACTGGACCCCCGCCAACGACGAAGCCGTCACCGTCTCGATTCGCCCGGAAGCCTGGACCATCCGCGACAATCCCGCCGATCAAAACTCAACCTCCGGCCGCATCGGCGAATCGATCTACCTCGGCGAGGTCGCTCAGTATAAATTCCAATCGGGCGAGCAGTCCTTGAAAATCTTCGAGCTCAATCCTGATCTCGCCCACCGCTCCGCAGACCGCGACCTCTACGCCGCCGTCGATCCCAGCGACGTCGTAATCCTTCAGAAATGAACACCCGCCGCGTCCAGCCGCGGAAATCGCGGATTCCAGCATGACTCTCCGCATCCTCGGCGTTCTCGCCGCGCTCATTGCCATCGTCGGAGTCCCCTTCGTGCTCAAGCCCAAGGCAAACCTCCTGGCCGCCGCGGACGACACTGTCGTCATCATCACCCCGCACAACGAAGCGATTCGCTACGAATTCGCCCACGCCTTCTCGAATTATTATCAAGCCAAGACCGGTCGCTCGGTCCGTATCGATTGGCGACTCGTCGGCGGCACCAGCGAGATCGCGCGCTACCTCGAATCAGAATTCTACTCCGCCGACGAACGCAACGGCGGCCCGACCGGCGGCATCGGGATCGACCTCTTCTTCGGGGGCGGCGCCTTCGATTTCATCCAGCAAGCCGCCGCCGGTCGCCTCGTCCCCAGCGGCGTCATCAAAGCGCACCCGGACTGGTTCAACGAAGACACCATTCCGGCTGAGGTTTCCGGCGAGCCTTTTTACGATCCCAACGGAGCCTGGATCGGCAACTGCCTTTCGAGTTTTGGCATCTGCGCGAACCTTGATTCCCTCGAACGCCTCGGGTTTCACGAACTTCTTTCCGGCTGGCCGGACCTGACCGACCCCCGATTCTTCAAGGAGGTCGCCCTCGCCGACCCCACCAAATCGGGTTCCGCCGCCAAGGCCTTCGAGATGGTGATCCAGCAACAGATGCAGGAGCGGGTCAGCGCGGAAAAACCCCATGACCAGGACGGACTTCATCCCGCCGTCGCCTCCGGATGGGACGCGGGCCTCCAACTCATTCTGAAAGCATCCGCTAACGCCCGCTACTTCACCGACGCCGCTCCCAAGGTTCCGATGGATGTCTCGCTCGGCGACGCCGCGATCGGAATGTGCATCGATTTCTTTGGGCGCTACCAAAGCGAAGCCGTCACCATCGATGACGAGCCCACGCGCATGATTTATTTCACCCCCGTGGGCGGGTCGTCCGTCGGCGTCGACCCGATCGGTCTTCTGCGCGGCGCACCCCATCCCGAAGTCGCCGAGGCCTTCATCGCCTTCGTCCTCTCTCTCGAAGGCCAGAAGCTGTGGAACTTCAAGGTCGGCACTCCCGGCGGCCCCGTTCGCTACGCCCTCCGCCGCCTGCCCATCCGAAAAGAACTCTACGACGCTAAATACGCCGAAGACCGTTCCGACCCCGACGTTCAACCTTACGAAGAGGCCAAATTCTTCACCTACCACCCCGAATGGACCGGAAAGCTCTTCTCACCGCTCCGTTTTATCATTCGAGTCATGTGTCTCGACGCCCACAACGAACAAGCCTCGGCTTGGAAGGCCCTCATCGAAGCCGACTTCCCGCCGGAAGCCATGGCTAAATTCACCGACGTGTCCGCCGTCAATTACGAGCGAGCGCTCAACGTCATCCGCCCCACCCTCAAGGACCCCGACCGCCTGCAGGAGGTCATACTCGCCAAACAGCTCGGCGACCACTTCCGCATCCAATACCGCGAAGCCGAACGCCTGGCAAAGGAGGGAAAATGAGTGAAAATTTCACGCAGAGACGCACAGACGCAGAGAATTCCGAACTAACCGGATCCATCGTTGATACAGCGTTCCGTATTCACCAAGACCTTGGTCCCGGCCTCCTCGAATCGGTTTATCAAGTCATTCTTGAGCATGAGTTGCGCAACCGCGGCTTCAACGTCCAGTGTGAAGTCCCGGTTCCGCTTCGCTACCACGATCTCAATTTCGAACTCGGCTTCCGCGCAGACCTCCTCATCGAAAACGAAGTCTGCGTTGAACTCAAATCGTTAGAGAAATTGGCCCCAGTCCACGGTAAACAGCTCCTCACTTATCTAAAGATTCTTGATTACCGCGTCGGCCTCCTCATCAATTTCGGCGCACCGCTTCTGAAGGACGGAATAGTCCGCGTAGTGAATTCAAAATCTCTCTGCGCCTCTGCGGCTCTGCGTGAGAACCCAGAATCATGAGCAAACCGGTAGCCCTCACCATCTACGCACTCACCGCGCTATTTTTCGCGTTCTTCTTCCTCTACCCGATCGTCGAGACGCTCGGCGGCGCGTTCTTCCTGCCCGACGGCACCTTCACGTTCGCCTACATTTCGGAGGTCTTCCAGAACCCGATCTACCTCGAAGGACTCTGGAACAGCCTGCTCATGGGCGTTTTTTCGACCCTCCTCGCCATTCTGATCGCGATGCCGCTCGCGTTCCTCAGCGACCGGTTCCTCTTCCCCGGCAAAGGCCTACTTGGCGCGATGGTTCTGATCCCGATGATCCTCCCGCCCTTCGTCGGTGCCATCGGTGTGAAACAGATCCTCGGCCAACAGGGAGCACTCAACGCCCTGCTCGAAACCCTCGGACTCATGTCCGCCGCCAACCCCGTGGATTGGCTCGGGGAAAGCCGACTTACCGGAGTCGTCATCATGAACGCGCTCCATCTCTACCCGATTCTCTACCTCAACCTCGTCGCCGCCCTCGCCAACGTCGATCCCGCCATGGAGGAAGCCGCCGAGAATCTTGGCTGCGTCGGGTTCCGTAAGTTTCGCAAGATCACCCTCCCTCTCATCATGCCCGGTCTCTTCGCCGGCGGCACCATCGTCTTCATCTGGGCGTTCACGGAACTAGGCGTCCCGCTGATGTTCGAATTCAACCGCGTCACGTCAGTTCAAATCTTCGCCGGGATCAAGGACATCGGCGGCAACCCGTTCCCCTTCGCGCTCGTCGCCGTCATGCTCGCCGCCACCGTCCTCGCCTACGCGGCCAGCAAGCTCCTCTTCGGACGCAGCTCCCACGCGATGATGGCCAAAGCCACGTCCGTCGGCGGACCTCGGAAACTCCCCGCCCTCCGCGCCTGGCTCTGCACGCTCTTCTTCGCCTTCGTCACCTTCGTCGCCGTCCTCCCGCACATCGGCGTCATTCTCGTTTCCGTTTCTGGGGATTGGTATGACAGCATTCTCCCGACCGGCTGGACTCTCGGCCACTTCGAAGCCGCTCTCGGCCACAACCTCACGCTCCCTTCCATTCAGAACAGCCTCAAATACGCCGGGCTCGCCACCCTCATCGATATCATCCTCGGAATTGCGATCGCCTACGTCGTCGTCCGCACCACCCTCCCTGGCCGTCAAATCCTCGACGCCATGGCCATGCTCCCTCTGGCCGTCCCCGGTCTCGTCCTCGCCTTCGGCTATCTGGCAATGACCCAGGAAGGGAAGCTCTTCGGCTTCATGAACCCCGCCACCGACCCGCTCATGATTCTCGTCATCGCCTACGCTGTCCGCCGACTCCCCTACGTCGTCCGAAGCGCCGCGGCCGGTTTCCAGCAGACCAGTGTGACGCTCGAAGAAGCCGCCCAGAACCTCGGCTGCCCGCCCCTCAAGACGCTCCGCAAGATTACGATCCCCCTCATCGCCGCCAACCTCATGGCCGGCGGACTCCTCGCCTTCTCCTTCGCCATGCTCGAAGTCAGTGACAGCCTCATCCTGGCACAAAAACAGGAGGACTTCCCCATCACCAAAGCCATCTACGAACTCTACCAACTCCTCGGTGACGGTCGCTTCATCGCGAGCGCCCTCGGCGTCTGGGCCATGGCCTTCCTCGGTGTCACCATCCTCGGTGCCTCGCTCATTCTCGGCAAGAAGCTCGGTGCCATTTTCCGCGTTTAATCCCGAATGCCCACCCGCTTCTTCAATTCCCTCTCCCGCACCGTCGAGCCCTTCACCCCGCTCGACCCTGACGGGAAATTCGTCTCGCTCTACACCTGCGGCCCGACCGTTTATAACCACGCCCACATCGGCAATTTTCGCGCCTACGTCTTCGAAGACTTGCTCCAGCGCCACCTCGAATCCCGCGGCTACGACGTTCGCCGCGTGATGAACCTCACCGACGTCGACGACAAAACCATCCGCGGCTCCCGCGAGGCCGGCGTCCCGCTCGCCGAATTCACCGCCCCCTTCAAACGCGCGTTTTTCGAAGATCTCGACGCCCTCCGGATCAAACGCGCGGACGACTTCCCCGAGGCCACCGCCCACGTCGCTCGCATGATCGACATGATTTCCACCCTCATCCAACGCGATCACGCCTACCAAGCCGAGGATGGATCGGTCTATTTCCGCATCGCCAGCTTCCCCCCCTACGGCCAGCTCGCCCACCTCAATTTGGACGAACTCCGACCCTCCGGGCGTATCGCGAACGACGAATACGAAAAAGAATCCATCGGCGACTTCGCCCTCTGGAAAGCCTGGGACGCCGAAGACGGCGACGTCGGCTGGCAGAGTCCCTGGGGCCGCGGTCGACCCGGCTGGCACATCGAATGCAGCGCCATGGCGACCGGACTTCTCGGTGACCGCATCGACATCCACTGCGGCGGCGAGGATAACATTTTTCCCCACCACGAAGCCGAGATCGCGCAAACGGAGTGCTGCACCGGCCAGCCTTTCGTCGGCCTCTGGTTACATTGCCGTCACCTCATGGTCGACGGACAGAAGATGGCCAAAAGCGCGGGAAATTTCTACACGCTCCGCGACCTCATCGAACGAGGCTGGACGGGACGCGAAGTCCGCTACGTTCTCCTCGCCGTCCGCTACCGCGAACCGCTGAACTTCACCACCGAAAGCCTCGTCGCCGCCCGGTCCGCCCTCCGCCGCTTCGACGGATGGTCAACCCGCCTCGACGAGGCCACCGCCGCCGCTTCACCAACTGCCGACCCCGTCCTCCCGGACCCCGACGCCTTTCGCGAAGCGCTCGACGACGATCTCAACATCTCCGCCGCCCTCGCCGTTCTCTTCACGGCCATCACGGAAACCAACAAACGCCTCGACGCCGACGGCCTTTCCGAGACGGACCTCAGCCAACTCCGAACCTGGCGAGATCAGGTCAACACCGTCCTCCAATTTCACGCCGACACCGCCGATGTCCCGGCGGAAGTCGAGGACCTCGTCGCCCAGCGCGCTGCCGCCCGCGCCGCCAGGGACTTCGCTGCCAGCGACACCCTCCGCGACAAGATTGCCGCCCTCGGCTGGAGCGTCAAAGACACCAAGGACGGCCAGAAACTTACCCCCGCCGGCTAGAACCGGGCTCTCCGGGCCCGAACAGCTCCCCCGCGAGTGGCTCGCCACCCAATACGGCTCGCGACTTGGCAGCGTCACGACTCCCGCGCTGCGGCAGACTGTCGGGAAGTCCCTGGTTTTGCGGGCCAACTTCTCTTCGTCCGGTTAGCCCGGCCGGGATCATCCGGTTAACTTTATGGTCGTAAAATCTCCGTTGCTTCCGCCCGCAACTCCACCAGCAGAAACGCTCGGGATCATTCAAGCCGCGGAACAGCGCGGTCAATCCACCCGCCGTCACGCGTGACGGCCAGTGAACCGTTGAAAAATGATCAAGATCCGCGCGATCAACTTACTTGGCCAAGATCGACGTCGGATTTGCCCCGCACACCAGCCCAGCGATGGTCCCGGTCAGCAAACACGCCAGCGTTGCCGCAATCAGACAGCGCAAAGCCACGCTGCCGATCTCCGTCGCCCGCTCGGGGGCGAGCGCCGTCAGACCCCCAACGAAGATTCCCAACGAAGGAACGTGGGCAAATCCGCAGAGCGCGTAAACCGCGATCACCATCGACCGCGCACTCAACGGCTCGTCGCCCCCCATCCATCCCGCCAATTGAAAATACGCGGGCACCTCCGTCGCAACCAGACGCAACCCCAGCAACTCGCCGACTCGTGCCGACTCATCCCACGCGACTCCCATCACCCAGGCCAAAGGCGCAAACACCCAGCCCAGGAACGTTTGAATCTGGAATCCCGGCGCGCCGAGCCGTCCAGCAACTCCGCCGACCACCACGTTCACCAACGCCAACAACCCCACGAACGCGATCAGCACCGCCGCAATCCCGCATGCCAACTTGAATCCCTCCATCGCCCCGTCGACGAGGCTCTGCACCCAATTCCCCTTCCGCTCAAACGTCACTTCAGCTCCCTCGGCGCCTTCAGCCCCCCCGTCCCGCGGCACCAAGAGCCGCGCGAAGATGATCGCCGCCGGCGCACTCAGAAAGTTCGCGGTCAGCAGATGCCCGGCGATCGTCGGAAAGACCGGCGCCAAGGCCGCCACGTAGATTCCGAGAACGGTCGACGCGATCGTCGCCATCCCCGCCGTCAAGATCACCGCCAGCTCGTGTCGACGCGCCGTCGCCAGGTAGGGACGGATCGTCAGTGCCGATTCGATCCCCACGAACAGATTACTCGACGCAACCACCGCCTCGATCCCCGACACCCGCAGGCTCCGCTGGAAGAGACGCGCGAACAAGCGGACCAACCGCGACAGCAACCCGACGTGGTAGAGCAACGCGGTCAACGCCGCGAAAAATATCGCCGTCGGCAGTGCCTGAAAGGCCAGCACGAACCCCAGCGAACCCTCGGCCCCCGGCGGCTTCGCCAATGGACCGAACACAAACTCCGCCCCCCGCTGCGCCTGGGACAACAGCCCGAGCACCCCGTCGTTCACCATCAGAAAAAATTGCCGACCCCAGGGTAAGTGGAAGATCACGACACCCACGACCAGTTGAATCCCCAGTCCGACCCAAATAACCCTCCACGCCACCGAGCGACGGTTCTCCGAGCACAACCACCCGATCCCCAGCAACGCCACGATCCCGAACAAACCCCGGACCACGTCCATCATCGAATCAACACTCCTTTCCCGGCTCCCCCGCCATTTCTCAACCCCGAATACCCCTCACGACTTCGGCATTCAAAAACCTTCACGCGCTCACGAGAACCTAGCCCGGTGTCTGCGGCCGCCGGTTTTTAAACGTCAGCTCCGCGACCCCGGATTTGTCGAGTTCCCCAAGTCCAGCGGCGACCATGCCGTCATATTGACCCTTCGTTGCTTCGGCCAACGGAAGCACGACCCCCGCCGCTCGACCGAGTTCCAAGGCGATCCCGGAGTCCTTGGCCGCGTGAGCCGCCGAGAAGTAGCACGCGTGGTCCCGCTTCTCCATGTCTTCTCCGTCCGTTTCCAACACTCTGGAGTTTGCCCCCGTCTGACTGAAAACCTCCCGCAGCATCTGCAGATCCAACCCCAGCGCATCGCCGAGCCCCAACCCCTCCGCCAACCCCGCTGTGTTGATGTTCATGACCATGTTGACGAGCGCCTTCACCTCGGCCGCCGACCCGGTCGGACCGACGTAACGAAGCGACCCGCTCAAATCGTCGAGTAGAGGGCGAGCACGATCGAAGTCGCCCTTGTTGCCCCCGACCATCAGATAAAGGCTACCATCCCGGGCCTGCGTGATGCTCGACGCCATGCACGCCTCGAGCGTCTTCGCACCGACCCCTGCCGCCACTCGCTCCACCTCCCGATGAACCGCTGGACTCACCGTCGCGCAATTCAAGAACAGCGTCCCGTCCGCCCCCGCGAGCAACGACTCGTCCGAATCCGAGAACAACGCACGCATCGCCTCGTCGTCCGTCACCACCGTAATCACGATATCGCTGGCGGCCGTCACCTCCGGCAAACTCTGCACCGCCGGGCACTCGAGCTCTCGTGCCAACGCGTTCGCAGAATCGAAGTCGATGTCGTGCACCGCCATCACGGGCCAGCCGGTGTCCTTCAGCCGCCGCGCCATGTTCGCCCCCATCCGGCCCACGCCGACGATTCCAATTCTTTCCCTCACGTCAGTCAGACCTCAGGAAAGAAAGGATTGCACCGCCGCTGCTCGCCGACCGTCGTCATCGGGCCGTGACCCGGACACAGAACCGTCTCGTCTTCGAGCGACAAAATCTCTTCGCGATTCGTTTTCAGCGCCTCTTCGTAGGAAATCATCCCTCCGCCCATCGATCCGGCAAACATCGCGTCCCCGCAAATCGCCACCGGGACCGCCAGCCCGCGCACGACGTAGGTAACCCCGCCACGGGCGTGTCCACACGTCAGGCGGGTCTCGACGCTTAGCCGCCCAATCGTAAACTCTTCGCCGATGTCGAAACGCTCCGCTCCGTCCACCACCTCACGCGAAGGCGTCACCGGAGTAACCCCCGTCTTCCGTCGCAACCGGTCGAGATCGAAGATGTGATCCCCGTGAGCGTGAGTGATGAAGACCCGCTCGATCGTCAGATCTCGCTCGTCCGCCGCCGCCAGGAGATCCGTCACGTCCGACCCGGTATCGAAGACAGCCGCCCTTCGACTCGCCAGATCCCAGAGGAGATAGGCGTTCACCGTCATATCCTCGAACGGCGTATTAACTTGGACAACTCCCTCCACGGAAACGGCTTCTGGAAAGTAAGAACCCTCACCGATCGCGACAACCCGATCTGCATCCAATCCCAACACTGGACTGACCGATCGCACCAGTGCCTCGTCGTATTCTCCTCCGATGACGGACCGAACTTCCGCCTCGGTCACGCCGCTCCGTTCGGCAACTTCGGCTGACTTGAGCCCCAGCCCGCGCTGCGCTTTGCCGAGGATGTCGTCGTAATTATCTTCGAGGTCAATTTTCATGCTAAGAGTAATTAGGGACGGAAGACGCGGAGTCTGATCCGATCCGAGGCGGACTGAATGAGCTGACTATCGACGCGGTAGGTCGCCGCGACCTTGACGATAAATTTGCCCTTCTCCCGCGCGCGACCCGCGATGAGGCCACGATTTTTTCGGAATCGCAGTCCTTTCGGCAGATCACCGTTGATCGTGAATCGGATTCGACTCTGGATCCGCGAGCCGCCTTGCAATACTCGAGCGCGGGCCACCTTGCGCCGAAACCGATCACTCTGCGCGATCCGGAACGCGTTTCGCTTGGCACGGACTTGAACGACGACCGGCGTCGGCGGGAATGCCGCCGGCCCGTAAACTTCCAGAGCATCGCCGTTCTCGTTCGTCGACCGCGCTAAGCGTATGACCAGACTTCCGACGTCGTTCAAAGCCACGACGTCCGGTGCCTGCCGGACCGTCCCCGCCTTCACCGGCACGATGACCGGTGGAATGGTCGGGTTGAGTGACTCCCAATAGACGAGCTTTCCCTGCGAACCAAATACCATCACCCCGGCGTTGTTCAGCAGCCCCCGATACCCGTCGAACGCGACGGATCGACCGGTCCTGGAATCGAGAAACTCGATCTTCCCGTCACTCGTCCCGAAGCAGATCTGAGCCAGGTCGTTGAACCGAAGTTGGAAGACGCTGTCGGCCCGGCGGGGAAAGTCGAAGGTTTCAAACGAGTCCCGGGCCGCTGCCCTCACCACGACAGCCCGATAGATGAACGCCGTCGGATCCACCATCACCGACACCACGTCACCGGCATCGTTGATCGCCGTATTTGTCGGGAAAAGTGTGAATCCCTCCGGCACGGCGGGACCGACTGCCTGACTGGTTGTCCCGTTCCAAACGACAAGTCGTTGCGCTCCGTCGACGGAGGCCAGGATCAGTGCCTCGCCGTTGGCGTTGATCGCCACCGGCTCGGTGCCGGTGGTGAAGGGCGGAGGTTCGATCGTCGTCACCGTCGGCGGCTGCGTCGCCGGATTCCACGTGATCAATTCGAACGTTCCCGAGTCCTGCGATCCCAGTGCCACGCTCGCGACGTTGATCGATTTGAAAAGACTCGATCCCGGGTCGGTGCCCTCCGCTTGGAACGCTCCGAGTTTTGCCGTCCAGACAAACGCCGTCTGCATCGTATTGTCCAACGTCGCTGCCTTACCGACGACGGTTCCGCGCAGATTGAGGGCGGTGGCCTCGGTGATGTCGTATCCCCCGGGCGGCCGCACCTCCAGCACGGGTCCGACCTCTGGCGCGAAGAACGTTCCGAGTGGCGTTGCTTCGGCTCCGGTCGCCACGACGCGAAAAACGACGTCCCCGTTGTTGTTGAACAGGACCGCGTCAGAAATCCGTCGGTCCGTTACCGAACCGAGGTTGTCCACGACCCGCGTCCGCACAAACTGATCCGGCGCTGCACCCAGCCCGCTGGAGAGGCACAGGCTGAACGCCAGGAACGCGCGACCCATTCGAAGGCGGCGCGGCAGTTTACGCGATCGCGGGTCGGAGTTCATTGATCGGCAACGCCCTCCGTTACTTCCGCCCGAAGAGACTGCCCATCAGGCTCATCGTGTTGGGCATGCCCTTGCCGGCGACGAAATCGTCGACGTGACCCGCCAGACCCGAAGGCAGACGGCCTTTGACAAATTCAATCGCCGTCTCCGCGGCCTGGCGCGCCTGCGCCTCGGAGATTCCAACCCGATTCTCGATGAGCTTAACCAGTTCTTCCATGCAAGCACCCTCCACCGAATTCCCGAATCTGAAAACTCAATTCTCCGCCGACGGCCGACGCACTACCGGACCAGGAGTCGCCTCACAAAATTCCCCGCGCCGCCGTCATCACATCCGTATCAGATCACATGGCCGACCCGTCCTCCTTCATCGATAAATTCGCCCGCATTGGATATTCCGCCAAGGCACTCATCTATCTCACCATCGCAAGCCTGGCCGCAGAGAGTGCCATCAGCGGCGGCGGCAAGGACGCAGACGCCAAATCTTCGCTCGAAACTCTCGGCGCTCAACCGTGGGGCTGGGTCATCCTCGGCGCTCTCCTCATCGGCTTGATCTGTTACGTGATCTGGCGCTTCGTTGCGACCTTCGCCGCGAACACCGGTGACAAGGATGGCGTTCAAGCCATCGCGGAACGGATCGGACGATTCGTGTCGGGCCTCACTTACGTCGGTCTCGCCTACGCCGTCGTCCGCCTTCTCTCGGGCGAAGGAAGCGGTGCCGAGAATGGCACCGGCGAAGCGGCTTCGAAGACCATGAGTCAGCCGATGGGCGAATGGCTGGTCATCCTCCTCGGCCTCATCGTCCTCGGCGTCGGCGTCCACTTTCTCTATCGATCCTTCACGGCGAGCTACCGGAAGAAGTTCACCGTGACCGAAGGCAGCGAGACGCTTCGAACGTGGGTGGACCGCTCCGCTCGGATTGGTATCGCGGCGCGCGGGTTCGTTTTTCTCTTGATTGGAGGTTTCCTCGTCATCGCTGGTTGGCAGTCTGACGCCAGCGAGGCCAAGGGCATGGGCGGAGCGCTCCAGTTCCTCCACGATCAGGCTTACGGGAGCATTCTTTTAGGATTCATGGCCATTGGCCTCGCGGCGTATGCGATTTACTGCTTCGTTCGTGCCCGCTACGGGCACATCAAAACTTGATACCTGAACCGAGCCGCGAACCTGGGCAATCATACGATCGCTGAGCCAGCCCCGCTCCGTAAAACCCAGCGACCGGCGCCCCAGCTAGCGAGCTCTGGCCTCCTCCACCAGGGAATCCATCAGGTCTTTGATCCGACTTCCGGTCGTCGTCTTGCGCTTGGCAGACTCGACCCGGGTCGCAAATCCGGCGACCGCCGGTCCACTAATGCCTGCCCCCTCGCTCTGCAATTTTTCGTAAAGCGCGTAATCCGCCAGGTAAGGGGCGACGACTGGCTTGAAGGCCGCTATCCATTGATTCGGAGCCTCTGGGTTCGACAGTTCAAAGGCCTTCAGCCACGGCGCCGCGTCGAGGACCTTCCCCATCTCCCAGTTCTTCAGGCCGAACGCAAAAAGCCCAAACGACTCAAAATTTTTCTTGGAATATTGCGCCGCAGAACCCGGTCCCACCGCTCTCGGCGCCGCCATCAACCGACCCAGCTCCACGAAGAAATTTGCCAACCCCTGGTCCGTTCCTTTCAAACTGAACAACCCCCGCCGATGCATCGCCTCGAAGAGCTGGTTCGCCTCGTCCTCGTCTCCCGCCATCAACGCCGACAAACCTTCCAGCGCGGTTGCCCAGTTGTAACTCGGCTGAAGATCGCGCGCCTGCGCCGCCGCGTAAGCGTAACTCTCCCGGGCGTCGGCGTAACGTCCCGCCAGAAACTCCTCGCGACCTTCGGCGACCGATTCGTTGTAAATCTTCACCTCGCTCGCACCACCGCGCGCACTCGCCGCTTCCTCGTCGGTGAAAATCGAATCGCGGAACAGATACAACGATGCCGCCCCGGCAATCACCACGACTAACGTGGTCATCCAAATCAGTCCCATCAACGTCCGCCCCCCCTTGGACTCGACCTCGACCCGCTGTTTCCGCTGGGCCGGCTTGCGCGATCGCTCGAGCAACGTGTCCCGCGCGTAGCTCAGGTGTCCGATCAGCTCCTCGTAAGACGCGTAGCGATCGTCCGGATCTTTCTGTAGCATTCGGTTGATCACGTAGGCCGTCTCACTCGAGACGTCCGGCGCGAATGCCTGCAGGCTGACCGCCTGACTTTTAATGTGCTTCAGTGCCACCATCGATGCCGTGCTCGCTTCGAACGGCGGACGACCCGCCAGCGCGTGGAAAAGCGTGCCGCCCAGACTGTAGAGATCACTCCGAAAATCCTCCGGCCGATTGTCCAATTTCTCCGGCGCGATGTAATAAGGCGTCCCCCAGATCTCCCCGCGTTCCTGAGCCTCCTCGGCCAGAAGCAACGCCAAACCGAAATCCACGATCTTTGCCGTGTTCGCATCGGCGAAGAGAATGTTCCCGGGTTTGACGTCGCGATGCAGAAGCCCTCGCTCGAGCGCCGCCTGCAAGCCTTCCGCGATTTGGATTCCCACACCCAGCACCTGCGCCTCCGACACCGCACCCTGCAAAGTCATCAACTCGTCGAGCGAGCCCTTCTCGACCAACTCCATCGCGAGGTAAAACTGCCCGTGATCTTCGCCGAAAGAGAACACCTTCACCACGTGCGGATGGTTGATCGACGCCGTGATTCGCGCCTCCTGCTCGAGCTTCTGCCAATCGGACTCCGTCGCCCCGGCTTCCTTCTTGAGAATCTTCAACGCCACCGCCCGCTGGAGATTCAAGTCGTTGGCTTTGAACACCGAGCCCATCCCGCCCTCGCCGAGCAACTCCAGTAAGCTGAAGTTGTTGAATTGCTTCCGCGCCC
Source organism: uncultured Verrucomicrobiae bacterium (assembly GCA_963749035.1). Taxonomy (GTDB): domain Bacteria; phylum Verrucomicrobiota; class Verrucomicrobiia; order Chthoniobacterales; family JAATET01; genus CAVVKW01. The sequence goes on along the minus strand of CAVVKW010000004.1, from coordinate 572,040 downwards.
GCATCTCGGCACCGCACCCCGGGCACGCCACCTCCGAAAATGGCATCTCATCCGTCACGTCGATCAGCTGTCCGCACGACGGACAAGGTTCGATGATCTGGGGAGTCGCTTCCGACATAATGATGAACTACCATCCAGACCGGCTCGGAGCAATCGCCGAAACTTCCCTTCCAAATTACCAACTGCCACCCGCGTTCATGCTTACCGCCACCTTTCAAGTCAGCGCCGAAGAAGCCGGCACCCGTTTCGACCAATACCTTTCCGCCCGACGCACCGATCTCTCGCGTTCCCGGATTCAAGACCTCATCCGCTCCGGTCACGCGCTTCGCAATGGCGCCAGCGCCCGACCTTCCGAATCCCTCCGCCCCGACGACACCCTCACCCTCGACGTCCCCGAAGCTGTCCCGGTCGAACGCTTGATCGCGGAGGACATCCCGCTCACGATCCTTCACGAAGATGCCGATCTGATCGTCCTCGACAAGCCCGCGGGACTCGTCGTGCACCCCGGTGCGGGCAACCCCGACGGCACCCTCGTCAACGCCCTCCTCCACCACTGCGGTGGACTGTCCGTCATCGGCGGCGAAGAGCGTCCCGGGATCATTCACCGCCTGGACCGAGAAACGTCCGGCTGTCTCGTCGTCGCCAAAAACGACGCCGCCCACCGCTCCCTCGCGGCTCAGTTCGCCGAGCGCACCATCGAAAAAATCTACCTTGCCGTCGTCTTCGGCGTTCCTCGTAAATCGCACGGCTGCGTCGACGCCGCCATTTCCCGCCACAAGGTTCACCGCCAGCGCATGGCCGTCTCGACGCACGAGAGCGCCCGACCCGCCGTCACCGACTGGCGACTCCTCTCGACCTCCGAAGAACTTTCGCTCGTCGAGTGCCGCCCCCGCACGGGCCGAACCCACCAGATCCGCGTGCACCTCAAGCACATCGGGCTCGCCCTCGCGGGCGACGCGATCTACGGGCGGAAGGGCTCCTTCGAGCGTCACCTGCTCCACGCCTGGAGCCTGGCTTTCGATCACCCCGTCAGCGGCAAACGCCTCACCTACCGCGCCGAAGTTCCCGACGATTTTCCGCTCGTCCCCCCGGACACCGAACGGCAGCTTTAAGTTCGATGGACCGTTTTCATTCCGCCGTATCCACCACCCTGCCGCTGCTCGAAGAGCTCCGCAATGGGTTGATCCCTCCATCCGGCGCGTCCCGTGCCGCCCTGCACCGGCTCAAGGTCGTCGCTCACGAGTTGGCCGTCGCGAATCCTCCGACCAAGACCTCCGACCAACCCCCCCCCGGCGCTTCCAACCTTGAATCTCCGGGATCGACCTCCCCCGCACTCATTCCGACTCGCTCCTGGAGCCTGCCCGGCCTCCAAGCCGCCGCCATCGGTTGCACCGAGTGCCCCCACCTCGTCAGCTCACGCACCCAAGTCGTTTTTGGCGTCGGCAATCCCGACGCCGAACTCATGTTCGTTGGCGAGGCACCCGGTGCCGACGAGGACGTTCAAGGCGAGCCCTTCGTCGGCAAGGCCGGACAGCTCCTCACCAAAATCATCCAGACGATGGGATTCGCCCGGGGTGACGTTTACATCGCAAACGTTCTCAAGTGCCGCCCGGACATGCCGCCGGGCACCAGCGGCAATCGGAAACCAAAGCCCGAAGAAATGGCGACCTGCTTCCCGTGGCTCGCCGAGCAGATCCGACTCGTCAGACCGAAGGTTCTCGTTGCCCTCGGAGCCACCGCCGTCGAAGGTCTGCTGGGCGAGAAACGCCCCATGCGCGACCTCCGGGGAAAATGGCTCGAATACGAGGGCGTTCCGGTCCTCGCGACCTATCACCCCGCCTACCTGCTTCGAAATCAAGCGACCACCGAAAAGCGCAAGGTCTGGGAAGACATGCTTCTCGTGCTGAAGAAACTGGAGCGCCCGATCAGCGCGAAACAGGACCGGTTCTTCACTTGACTCTCATCGAGCCAGCGGACCGCTCCTGCCCTCACATTCCCGGCAATCCCGGAATGTTCATTCCAGACGTTAATTTGCCCATCTCGTCGGTCGCCATCTGCTTGGCCTCACCGATCGCCTGCTGAACGCCGCTCAAAACCAGATCTTCCAGCATCTCGACGTCTTCAGGATCGACGACCGCCGGATCGATCTTGATCGAGAGCACGTCTCCCGCGCCACTCGCGACCACGGTGACCTTGCCTCCGCCCACGCTGGATTCCACCGTCTTCTCACCGAGTTCCGCCTGCGCCGAAGCCATCTTTTCCTGCATCTCCTGCGCCTGCTTGAGCATTTTTTGAATATTCATGTGGCCGGAGTCTCTATCTCAGCACGAAAGACTTCAATCGCTTTTCGGATCAACGGGTCATCACGGAACTTTTCCATCACCTGCTCCGCCGTCAGTTCCGGTTCCGCCGCATCATCGCTCTTCGTCGCGGTCACCGGGTCGACTTCCGGCGCGGCCTCCTCCTCGGGAACCACCGGCTCGGACATCTCACTCGAGAAAGTCGGAGCAAACTCGACCCGCTGCCCGAGTGCATCTTTTAACCTCCGCTCGAGCTTTTTACGGAGGTCGTTCCAGATCATCCCGACGGTGTTTTCCTCCAGCGACGCCGGAAACCGGACTTGGAACCGACTTCCGTCGATCCGCTCGAATTCACCTCTCGCCAGCCAACCAAGCTGGATCACCGACTCCCCCGCCAGCTCGGTCGAAAGAGCTGCCCAGACGGCGGCCGGTTCCGTCGTCATCTCCCCACCGCTCGGAGGTTTCTCAACCGCACTCTCACGTTCCGGCTCCGACGCCTCAGCCATCGGATTAGGCGCCTCGGCGGCTTTCGTTACCGTCGCGTCCTCTCGCGGCGCCGTTCGCTCGACGGCAACCTCTCGCGGCGCAGCGACCGTTTCCGGCTGCGGGACCGACTTGCGAACTTCCGGCTTCTCCTGGGCCAAAGGCACCTCCCGTCGCGCGACCGGCTTTCGTTCCGGCAGCGGATGGCGCTGCTCCGCCAATTGCTCCTTGGCCTGTTCGGACACCTGCGGTCGCCGCACGGCTTCACCGCCCTCGCCGATCGCCGTCAGCGTATCGATCACGTCCGACAGGCTCGTCTGATCCAACAGGTGCACCGCCTTGATCACCGCGACGTCGAGGTAGAGTCGTTTGTCCGTCGCCCAGCGCAACCGCCCCTCGACCTCCGCAAAGTGTTCCAGCAAAATGATCAGCTTCTCCCGCGACACCGCCTCCGCCTGCGCCGCCGCCTCCGGGTCGCCGCCCGCCTGCACCTTCGTCACCAACAGATCCCGCAAGTGAGCGATCACGTCGCCCAACAGCCGCGACAAATCCCGCCCGGCCTCCGCCTGATCCGCCACCAGTGCCAGTGCCGCCCCGGCGTCCAACGCGAACAACCGAGCCGTCAGATCCAGCACCGTTTCCCGCGCGGTAAACCCAAAGACCGTCAACACATCGTCTTCCGAGATCGACTCCCCGCAGAACGCCACGAGTTGATCGAGCATCGACTCCGCGTCCCGCAGTCCGCCGTCCGCTCCCTTCGCCACCGCCGCCGCCGCTTCGTCCCCCAACTCGACCGATTCGTTCTTCGCGATGGCCTGCAGATGTGCCGCAATGAGTTCCGCCGGAATCCGCCGCAGGTCAAAACGCTGACACCGACTCGTGATCGTCGCCGGCACCTTTTGCGCCTCCGTCGTCGCAAAAATAAATTTCACGTGGGGCGGTGGCTCCTCCAGCGTTTTCAGCAACGCGTTGAACGCCGCCGTGCTCAGCATGTGAACCTCATCGATGAGGTAAATTTTGTAGGGCCCTCGTGCCGGTGCGTAGGCCGCGTTCTCCCGCAATTCGCGGACGGAATCCACCGAGTTGTTACTCGCGCCATCGATCTCGAGCACGTCCAGACTGTTACCCTCAGCGATCTCCCGACACGCGTCACATTCGCCGCACGGCTCCGTCGTCGGGCCGCGTTCGCAGTTCAACGCTTTGGCCAAAATCCGCGCCGTCGACGTCTTCCCGATCCCCCGCGGGCCGACGAAGAGATAGGCCTGCGCCAACCGCTCGGCGGTGATGGCATTCTGCAGCGTCCGGGTGATGTGTTCCTGGCCGACGACCTGTTCGAAGGTCTGCGGGCGATACTTCCGGGCGAAAACGCGATAACTCACGCCGCCGAACCTACCCCAACCGAAAAATCTCTGTCGATGAAACGATGAGACGATGAAAACTTAGCGGGCCGTCCTCAATCCCTACCCTCACAGCTGGAAGCGGGAACGAACGACCTCGTCGCAATCCGTTTCGTGCAACACCACCGCCCCGAGCGCCGCTCTCACCCCGGTCACCTGCGTCGCCACCGACATACTCGGCAACCCGAGATTCTCCTCCAGCGCCGCGGTCTCGGGCAGTGACGGGAGGTGCATCCACCCCGCCCGGATCGGCAAACCCCGCACCGCGACGTGGTGAAGCACCCCATACATGAGAAGATTGCAGCCGAACGTCGCCGCCGTGTCCGAGATGTCGGCCGGAATCCGTTCCTCGCGCATCGCCCGAACCATCGCCCGAATGGGCAGCGTTGCGAAGTAGGCTACCGGTCCACCTTCCACCACCGGCACCCCCTGCGGCTGATTTCCCGCCAGGTCACCCAATCCGTATCTCGTGGCATCCACCAAATTCTGAGCGAGCCGCTCGACCGTGATCATCGTCCGACCGTTGAACTCGCCCATCATCACCACGATCTCGGGTTGGATCCGGTCGATCTCGTCCGTCACCACTCCCACCATCTCCGCGAAGACACTCGGCGCGATCACGGTCCGGACTTGCGCTCCTTCCACCGTCTCACCGTCCAGCGCCCCTGCCACCGCCTTCGCCGGATTCGCACAACTCCCCGCCCAATCGCCGAAGCCCGTCAGCAAGATCGTTTTCGCACTCATTGAGTGCTCATTCGCCCGACGCCCCGTGTCTGACCGCCGTCACCTTGCCAGGCAGCAGAAAAAAAGCGAAGACCGCCACGATCGCAGTCACTCCCGCCGTCATTGCCGTCGCGATCGCCACGCCCTTCACCATCGCGGCGTCAGCCCGCGCGGTCACTTGTTCCACCACCGCCGGAGCAAGCTGAGCACGCACCGCGTCGACTCCGCTCAGCGAACGCTCGATTACCTCCGTCTGCTCCGCCGTCAGTTGGAATCCTCTCAGATCGACGTTCGAATGATAGAACCACGCGGCCACGGCACCCGTCACCGCGACACCGATCGCCCCACCAACTTGCCGGGAAACCATGTTCACCGCCGAGCCATCGCCCGCTTTCTCCTTGGGGATCGCCATCATGATCGCCGCCGTGGCGGGTGCGACGATCAACCCAAACCCGATCCCGTAAACGCACGCACCCGCGATCACGTTCCACACCCCGCCCCACCAAGGCAGCAACGCGAGCACCATCATCCCCGCCGACATGAACGCAAGTGCCCACACGAGCATGTCTCGCTGCCCGTATCGATCGACCAACCGGCCGCTACTGGGCGACAGCAGCATGAGAGCGACGCCGAACGGACTCATGATCAGGCCGACGTGAAGCTCCGACAGGTTCAACACCGAAACCAGATACTGCGGCAGTAATAGCTGACTGCTGTTGAACGTGAAATACACCATCGCCATCGAGAGCCCGCCGACCACCACGCGGGGATCCGCGAAAACTCGAAGATCGAACAAGGGTGAGGCCACGCGCAGCTCCCGGGACACGAACCAGACCGCGCTCACCACGCCGACGACAAATGGCCCCCAGATCAGCCCGTTCGCCCATCCGCGCGTCGGCCCTTCGATCACCGCAAAAACGATCCCTCCCAAAGCCAGCACCGACAAAACCGCTCCGATCCAATCCAATTTGCCGCCGCCCTCGCCTCGCGTCGGCGGCACGACGATCGCCATCGCGACCACCGACAGAACCGCCACCGGCACGACGATAAAAAACGCCGACCACCACCCGAACAGCTCGATCAAGATCCCGCCGAGGAGTGGCCCGATCACCATTCCCGCCGCCGAGATTGCGGCAATGATCCCGATCGCCGTCGCCCGCTCCTTCACGTTGAAAAGCGCACTCGTGATCGATAAGCAGCCGGGAAAAACAACGGCCGAACCCAGCCCCGAAACGACCCGTCCGACGATGACCACTTCGATCCGAGGAGCCAGCGCGGAGATCGCGGCCCCCACCGCGAACAACATCATCCCGAGCTGTACCGCTCCCTTCCGCCCAAAACGCTCCGCCAGCCCCCCGCCGAAAATCACGAAGCCCGCCATGATCACCGTGTAAGCGTCAAAAACCCATTGGATTTCGGTCGCCGTCGCTGCCATCTCCCTTCCCAGACTCGGCGCGATCACCCCGACCACCGTCACGTCCAGCGCGGCGATGAAGACACCCATCGAGACGGCGATCAACGCCAACCAGCGGTGCGGATACTCTTCACCGTCCGGCGACATCCGTGGCCGCGGTGCCCATCTCAGCCAGTGGTCGGGGGCGAATGACATTCCTCAGGATCATGACAAAGGCGCGCAGAATGTCCACCGCCAGCCGCCCGGCTCCGGTCTTTCGTGCCGCGTCGCTGATCGTTCCGCGATGAGGCTTCGTTCCGCGGGCTGACAGATTGGAATTTAGGCGTCACACTCCCTCCCAACATCGCCGCCTTCCCAAGGTCAGACCGGTCGTTTCAATCGATGAATGCCATTTACCTGCTCAGCCACGAACACTTCGACAATATCTACGGCCCCGATCAGCGCCGCGATATCGAGAGCCTCGTAAATCTCGTCGCGCCGCCCGTGGATCGAAAGACCGTCTTCGACCAAGTCCCGAACCCCACTGAAGTCGAAGCAATCTTTAGCGGGTGGGGAATGCACCCGCTCACTCCGGAATTCTTGGAGGCCTTCCCGGCTCTGAACGCGGTTTTCTACGGAGCCGGGTCCATCCGCAGCTTCATGACCGACTCCGCTTGGGACCGAGGCATCACCGTCTGCTCGGCCTGGGCGTCCAACGCGGTTCCCGTCGCCGAGTTCAATCTCGGACACATCCTCCTCGCAGCGAAGCGGGTTCTCCCCCTCATCTACGAAATACGCGCTAACGCCGCCCTCCCACCACAACCGCCCGTCGCCGGAAATTTCCAATCGACCATCGGAATTATCTCGCTCGGAATGACCGGGCGACTCCTTCGCGATTACCTCCGCCCCTTCGATCATCACGTCATCGCCTACGACCCATTCGTCACCCCGGAAACCGCCGCCGAACTCGACGTCGAGCTCGTCTCGCTCGAAGAACTTTTCCGCCGCAGCGACGTCGCTTCGCTCAATACCCCCCTCCTCCCTGAGACCACCGGGATGATCACCGGCCCCCTCATCGCCTCGATGAAACCGGGCGCCACCTTCATCAATACCGCCCGCGGCGCTATCGTCGACGAGCCAGCCCTGATCGACGTCCTTCGTCAACGTCCCGACCTCTTCGCCGTTCTCGACGTCACCGACCCCGAACCCGCCCCCGCCGGTTCTCCGCTTTACACTCTGCCCAACGTCGCGCTGACTCCCCACGTCGCCGGAAGTCTGCAGCGCGAATGTCGACGCATGGGCCAGGCCATGGTCGACGAATGCCGCCGCCATCTCGCCGGCGAGCCACTCCGGCATCATGTCACTCGCGAAGCCTCCGCGAAGATGGCATAATCTCGACCACCACCAAAAACCGACCTCCCATCCCGTTCAAATGTTCATTCCCGGCCTCGTTTCCGTCACCTTCCGTCAGCTTTCTCCCCGTGAGATCATCGACCTCTGCGTCGCGAATTCGTTGAAGTCCATCGAGTGGGGCGGCGACGTCCACGTCCCACCAGGCGATCTCGCGAAGGCCCGCGACGTCGCGACCCAGACGGCCGACGCCGGCCTGACTTCCGCCGCCTACGGCTCCTACTACCGAGTTTTCGAAAAAGACGGGGCGCCGACCGAGTTCACACCGTTCCTCGAAACCGCCGTCGCTCTCGGCATCCCGACGATTCGCGTCTGGGCGGGGCAACGGGACTCCGCCCTCGTGAACGACGCCGATTTTATCAAACTCGTTGATCGCCTCCGACAGGTCGCCGACTCCGCGGCGAAAGCCGAGGTCCAGGTCGCCCTGGAATTTCACGGCGGCACCTACACCGACAACGCCGACTCGGCGATACGTCTCGTGAACGCCGTCGGGCACCAGAATCTCCAGACTCTCTGGCAGACTCCCGTCGGTCTCCCCCATCCCGACTGCGTCGAGAGCCTTCGCCTTTGCCTCGGCGAGGTCAGTAATCTCCACGTCTTCCACTGGACCGCCAACGGCGACCGCCTGTCCCTCGCCGACGCGTTGCCCGATTGGGACGCCTACCTCGATCTGCTCGCCACCGACCCGCGCCCCCGTCACCTGTTGCTCGAGTTTGTCAGCGACAACGACCCCGCTAATCTGCCCCGCGAAGCGGAGACCCTTTGCAGTCTGATCCAGCAGCGCAAGTGAAGGCTCCGGTCGCGATCTCGCAACGCATTCCGAATTTCCCCGAGCTCAACATTTGCTAGATTGACGCCATGCAGCGCGACTTGCCCTCAGCGGGAAACATGACCGGTTCTTTGCTGATTGCCCATCCCTCGCTCCTGGATCCCAACTTCCGTCGGACCATCCTCCTGCTCACCCACCACAGCGCGGAGGACGGCGCCGTCGGGGTCATCCTGAACCGCCCCGCCGCCACGCCTCTCAACGAAATCGCCGTCAACCCGATCTCCGACTCACTTGATCGTTTCAACGACGTTCCGCTCTACGTCGGCGGCCCAGTCGCCGACACCACGGTCCTTCTGGCGAGCCTTTCGTGGGACAAATCCCAGGACGCCGTGGCGTTCGAAACGTTTCAGGATCAGGCTGACCTCGATGATCTGACGCCCGACCTCACGTCGACGCTGCGCGCCTTCGTCGGCTACGCGGGCTGGAGCCGGGGGCAGCTCGAAGGGGAAATCGCCCAGTCCGGCTGGATCGTGACGGCTCCAACGCCCGAACTGATCGCACCCAGCAACGACGCCGGATCTTGGCGCGCCCACGTGCGCACCATCAGCCCCGTCCACCACCTGCTTTCCACCGTGCCGGACGACCCGTCGCTGAACTAAGCGGACGTCTCGCCACTCCCGTCCCCGGCGGTCGTCGGACCCCCGCGGTCGACCATCGAAAGCCGCCGCCGCGGGAGGTATTTGCCCCCCTCGAGGCCCTGGAGAAAGTCGAGCATCTTCTCCCGCACCGAGCAGTGCATGTCCCATCCGATCGACGGATCCTTCGCGCTGGCGAGAAGACGAACGTCCACGGATTCGTCGTCGATCCCGGTGATCTGCACCTTCGGCGGCACCTCTTCGTCCCAGTTTTCCTCCGCTTTGAGAACCTCCTCGAATTTTTCCCGGATCACGTTCACGGGCACGGCGTAATCCGCCCGCAGGTGAACCTCCTTGATCAGATGCGTGTCTTTCTTCGTCCAGTTCTCGAAGGGATGACTCACGAAATATTCCAGCGGGACGATCAACCGTTGCTTCTTCCACGTCCGAATTCCGACGTAGGTGTAGGTGATCTCTTCGATCCAACCCCACGTTCCTTCGAATAAGATGGAGTCACCGATTCGCACCGGCTGGGAAATCGCGATCTGGATCCCCGCCATCACGTTGCCGAGCACGTTCCGCGCCGCAAAACCCAGGACCAACGTCATGACTCCGGCCGACAGAACCAACGACCCGCCGAAAGACTCCAGCAAATTCAGCTGCGTCACCATCACGGCAGCCCCGACGACCACAGCGAAGAGGATCAACACCCGCCGCGCCACCGAAAGGCGTGTCATCACCGATCGCGCGTAGGCTTTCTCTTTCTCGTCGTCACTCTCTTCGACCGTCTCTTCGTATTGCGCCCCCCAGGAGTCCGTGATCAGACCGAGCACCCGCATCCCGAGCCAGGTCGCCGAGGCGATCAGAACGAAAAGCAGTAGCGGCGTGAAATACTTGGCGACCGGTCCGCTGAGGGTCAGCAACGACTCGCTGGTCACGAGAAGAAAGAAGCTCGCCAACAGCAGAATCAGCGGGCTCTTGATCACGTCGACGATCTTTTCCTTCCAGCTTGTCCCGCCCCATCGACCCAGCCATTTGGCGAGCTTGGAGGCCAGCCAGGCGATCAGGAAGGCGACGATGATCAACCCCGCGAACGCCATCCATTCCCAGATCGCCACGGACCCGGCGCGGTTCTTGAGAAAACCCGGCATCATGGCTTCCATCGGACTCGGGCCGTATCGCTCGTAAAGCGCCGGGATGTTTTCGACGGTATTCGGCGAGAAGACCCACACCGGCGAGCCGGACTCCGTTTTCACCCGCTGGAGGCGGACCGTGACGTCACGCCCTTCGAGCGTCGTGGATCCCAGCTCGATGCTCCGACGCGGGACACCAGCCAGCGGATCGCTCTTCATGCGTGGCAGATCAATCTGACCATCAGCCCGGTCCGGCAACAGGTCCCAATCGATCACGATCTTGCGCTCCAGCACTTCGAACAACTCGCTCGCGAGAATTGCCCCCTCCCGCGCCTGCTTCGATTTCTCGGTCAGACTCAGATTGAGAGAATAAGCCGCGAGGTCGAAATCTCCTCGCCTTGCGGAAAGGACAAAATTCTCGAGCGTCGCCTGCGGGGTGCTGAGATTGGGAGGGCTTTTCAGTTTCGGCAGACCCGAATTCAATTCGTCCACCTTGAAATAGGCTTCCGCGTATTCACCGGCCACCGATGTTCCCACCGAGCCACCCCCTCCCTCCGACGCGGGGACACGGCTGATGGACCCCAGCCCACCCTCGGCCGACGACTCCGCCCGCTTCGCGCCACCCTCCCCGTCCCCTGATTCTGAGCCGCCTTCAGATTCCTTCCCTTCGTCGGGCTTCTCGCTGTCCGACGCTTCATCAGTCTTGGCTGAGTCGTCGCTGTTCGGCGCCGCCTCGTCTTCCCGCTGGGCCTCGCTCTCCGCCGAGTCTGGGTTGCCAGCCGGACTGGCGTCCTGGGTTACCCCGTCGTTCGCGGAGGCCCCACCTTCCCTCGAACCAACCTCGATTTGACCTCGCTCGTCCCCAGGTTCGGCGTTCCCGCCCTCGGGCTGAGCAGCTGCCGTTGCGAATGCGATGAGCGAAGAAAGGAGTAAAAGTTTCGAAATTTTCATGGGTCGTGCCGGATTGCTTTAATGAGCCACGATCACCGTGACGAGGGCGGCTCCGGAAAGCCAGTTGTGGTAAACAATTGCGGTGTTGATGCCGAGCAGGTTCTTGGCCATCCTCCCTCCCTCCACTCTCGGGGCCAATGTCGCGAGCGAATCACCGCGGGAATCCGCAAACACACACAACCTACAGTACGACTAAAATTATATGAGCGACGAAAAAGGACTGAAAAAGCCGGTAAAACTCAAAAGCGAACTCGCTGGATTAGTGGGAGCGACTGAGCTCCCCCGCACCGAGGTCACCAAAAAACTCTGGGATTACATCAAAGCCAACAACCTCCAGACCAAAACCGTGAACGGCAAACCAGAAGGTGCCGGCAAGCACATCGTTGCCGATTCGAAGCTGCTCCCCGTCTTCCGCAAAACGAAGTCGACCAGCAAATCCGGTAAAGTCACCGACCTCACCAGCATGAAAGAAGGTGAGACCATCGACATGATGCAGATGGCCGCGGTCGTCGGCGCGAACGTCGAGTAATTCGGCACCCGGAGTTCTCCCGTCTCGACTTCCGCCTCAGTTCCGTTCGGGGACCAGGCGCAGTCGGGGTGGGCACCCGACCGACATCCAGCCCACGCCGCCCGGAAGCTGTTATACCGGCGTTCCTTGAAGGCTGTGAAAAGATGACAATCCTTGGATCTCAGGCGAAAAGGATGATCTGCAAGGCGCGCCGAGGGCCCATATCCGCTCGCGATACGTAACCGAGCCGCAACGTTGCCGCGCGTCGTTTTTCTGCGGAACGACTGATCGGCACTTGTTTCACACCCGCTTAGAAACGATCCCAAACGGGATCTTTTTTTGTATCCCGATCTCGCGAGCACCCGGCCGCCGGGACCTGAGCATCACGTCGCCCATTTCCAACCAACCCCGCCCTCGCCTCTCGAAGCGCGGAGTCATCCCCCTCGTCCGGATAACGAGACCAGGCCGGAGGATTTTCAAATCGATGGAGGATTTCTGCCGGAACGATCATCCTGCCGAAACGAACCACGACCCAACTCGTTCTAAAACCCTGTCGCTACCCAAGGACTTTCACCTCCGACATCTCCTGGTCAGCCTCGCCAAAAACTTCGTTCCGGGGGGAGCTTTTCACTTGCCGTCGTCCATCTGATCCACCTACAACCCTGCTCCGCCTTTGCGACTGAGTCTCAGTCTCTTACTAATTCAATCCACTTCATGAAATTCCGCCACCTGTTCTCCTCCACCTTGATTCTCGGTCTGACGACCACCGCAGCCTTCGCCCAGGAGGAATTCTTCGACGAACAGATCGACGGAAGCGCCAGCGGAACCACCCCGTGGCTCGAGGGTGACTACGCTTTCAGGGACCTTGGAGGGGTTCGAGCCACTCTCGAAGATCGGGGAGTAAATTTCTTCGGCGGCTACGCGGTGGAAGTTTGGGGCAACGTTGACGGCGGGCTCGAGCAGGGAGCGATCTACACCGGGCTTCTCGACTTCGGTCTCGATCTAGATCTTGAGAAGTTCGTTGGTTGGTCCGGTGCAACGTTTCGTTCGAGCTGGCTCTGGCTATCCGGACGCGATGCATCCGAAGATCTGGTCGGGAATCTCTTCACGATTAGCAACATTGCCGGATTTAATACCCTTCGCGCTTTTGAGCTGTGGCTGGAGCAGAGTTTTCTCGATGATCGAATCTCCCTTCGCATCGGCCAGCTCTCCGCGGACGAAGAATTTATCATTTCAGACACCGCCGGGACGTTCCTGAACGGAACGTTCGGGTGGCCCGTCCTCGCCTCGGAGGCTCTGCCAAACAGCGGCCCCGCATACCCGCTGGCTACGCTCGGAGCCCGCCTCGCGGTCCATCCGACGGACTGGTTTAGCTTCCTTGCCGCTGGCTTTCAGGGCAATCCTTTCGCCGAAGACGTTAATCGACACGGCTTCCGCTGGCGCCTCGACGAAGAGAACGGCGCAACGTTTCTCGCGGAAGCTCAGTTCCGCTGGGACGATTGTCCCCTCCCCGGCACAGTCAAGTTTGGCGGGTTCGCCAACACGAACTCGTTCAAACTCGCCAACGGTTCCGGCGACGAGGTCCGCGGCAACTTCGGCTTCTACGGAATCGTCGACCAAGCCCTCTACCGCGAACCGGGTGTCGCCCGAACTTCGTTGGCGCCGACGCTCAGCAAGGACGGAAAATCCTTCAAGGAACCCGTTACGGTCGTCGAATCCTCCGACGAAGGCCTTAACGCCTTCGCCCGCGCCGGCTTCACCCCTCAGGATCGTAACTTCGTCGGATTCTATTTCGACACCGGCCTCGCCTACACGGGCCTGATCCCGACTCGAGACAACGACGTCGTCGGAATTGCCTTCGGATACGCCGACGTGACCCACGACGCCGCCCAGGTCCTGTTCGACGAAGGATCACGCGAGGTCGGCTACGAGATCGTTCTCGAAGCGACCTACGACATCGAGGTCACCCCGTGGCTCCACGTGCAACCGGACGCCCAATACATCATCCGGCCCGGCACGACCGGGGACCTGGAAAACGCTTTTGTCGTCGGCGGCCGCGCTTCGATTGTCTTCTGAGGTTCCGATCTCCGGCCCCGTCCCTGGGTCCGTTGCCAAGAAGGCTCTGGGACCCACGGCGTTCGAACTTGTTGCCTCAAAAGTAAATGACACCCGGGAGGGCCGGGAAGGAGGGGGTCGTTGACTCAAAAGTCATGACACCGTGGTTGGGTGTGAGTGTGCTGCATCTGGCGCGGAGTGCAAGGAGCCCGTAGGGCGACTGGAACGCAGCGCCAGATGCAGCACGCGCCCGAGGCGGCGCTCAAGTTCTTCGTGGAGAGCGAAGGGATCGAACGCGGCCCGCGCTTGGCGAAGTTGGGCCTTGGTTTTGGCGTCGACGTGCTCGCTTTCGAGTAATCGGTCGCAGGGCGTGCGGGGTTGGTCGTGACGGCGCTTGATCTTGGCTCCGTGACGTTCTTTGGAGACGAGTTTCATCGAGGGTTGAAAGAAGTTGTGCAGCGGCTCCCAGATCTCCCGGTAGATCGAGTTCATGCCGTCCAAAAGTTCGGGTTCCCCGAAGCGATCGTAGCCGAAGAGCTGACGCACCCGGGTCCAGTTCTTCTCCTCCACGTGTCCGTTGTCATCCTTGTGGTAGGGCCGGGACCGGGTGAAGCCCACGGGTCGGCTTCGTTCTTGGAAGTAACGAACCAGATGCCAGTTCAAGAACTCGCTGCCGTTGTCACAGTCGAAGCCGAGCACCTCGAAGGGGAGGGCTGCTTCGACTTCCCGGGTGGCGGCCACGATCCCGGTGGCTCCCTTGTTCCAGACGGCTCGGTTGGCCGTCCATCCACTGTGGATGTCGGTGTAGGTCACGCTCCACACGAAGTCTCCTTCGAGTGAACCGCCGCAGTGGGCCACCGTGTCGGCTTCCAGGTATCCGGGACGATCAATGTCCCAGTTATCCGTGCGGATGGGGATCGCGTTCTTGAGCAATCCTCCGGGCTTGGTCCCGCTCCGACCTCGTGCCCCGGCTCGAACCTTCCGCACGGCTAGAAGACGGTCGATCTGGGCAGCGCTGATGGCCAGGACCTTTTCCTTCAACTTCCGGCTCAGCTTTCCCGATCTCGCCTCGTAATACGGCAACCAGAGCTTGCGCATGGCCGCCAGTCGCTTGCCGCACGGTTGCTCGGACGCCTTCCAGATCTTCCAGAGGACATCCGCGACTTCCTCTCCATAGTCAACCGGGCGGCCCTTGGTTCGCCCGGGATCTCCTCCCCATCCTGCCTTGGCTCCCAGCAACTTGATTGCGTGCTTGCGGCTGTATCCCCACTGCTCGCACACCTCGTCAATCATGCGCGTGCGCCCCTCCCGGTTGCGCGCCACGTAGCGTTGCCGCATCCGCGGCAACTCCTCTTCTCTCATTCTTCGACTCATCGGCATGCCTTCGCTTTGCCGGTGTCATTCTTTTTGAGTCAACGTCCCCTTTTCTTCTCCGCCTCTTACTCTCCCTCGGTGTCATAACTTTTGAGGCAACAGGCGAAAGTCTCAGCCCAAAGAATCCGACTTGCCAATCCGCCCGCGTCCACTATCCTTCCGCCTCCCCCAAATCACGGGGTCTTAGCTCAGTTGGTAGAGCGCCTCAATGGCATTGAGGAGGTCAGCGGTTCGATCCCGCTAGGCTCCACCAAGCCGGTTCTCACCGGCTTAAACTCCACGAAGCGACGGACGCGCCTCTTGGTTCCGATCAGGCGACCCGGCGATGATCGTCGATAAAGCTCGCCAAAGCTTTCCGCAACGTCTCGAAATCAATCGGCTTCGTGAGGTGATCGACAAACCCCGACTGCCGGGCTTTCACGCGATCATCGTCCATTCCGTAACCACTGAGCGCGATCCCCTTCAGCCCGTATTCATCGTGCAGCACGACCATGAGTTCGTGACCCGTTCCATCCGGCAAGCCAAGGTCGGAAACGACGAGGTCAAAGGTCTTCTCCCTCGCCTCGCCCATCGCCTCAGTCACCGATCCGGCCGCCGTCACCGCGTGCCCGTCTGACTTTAACAGGCGCGATAAAATCACCCGGCTGTCGTCGTGATCTTCGACCAATAGCACCCGAAGCTGGCCCGCGATCAAGTCGTCGGACCGGGGCAATTCAACGGGCACCCCTGACTTTTGAGCTCGCTCGCTTTCTGCGGCACCTCCCTCGCGGGTATCCAACCGAAGTCTCGCTTCTTCGTCTACCTCGGCAAAAGGCCAGAGTATCTTGAACTCGGATCCCTGATCGACTCCGTCGCTCGTGGCACCGACTCTTCCCCCGTGTGCGTCGACGATCGATCTCGCAATCGTCAACCCCAACCCGAGCCCACCAAATCGATGGTCGTCTGGGAGTTCGCCTTGACTGAATGGCGTGAAGGCCTGCGACAAGGCTTTGGCTGACATTCCTTGGCCGCTGTCGATCACTTTGATGCACAGCCCATCCTCTTCCTCCGTCGTTTCGACCATGATGTTTCCCCCGTCCGGGGTAAACTTAACGGCGTTGCGCAGCAAATTCCAGATGACCTGCTGAAAACGGGACGCATCCGCGCTGATGACGCTTCGCCCCGCGCTAAGGCAACTCGTCAGGGTCACTCCCTTGGCGACCGCGTCGTCGCGCACGATTCCGAGGGCAAGTTCGATCAGTCCGTGCGCTTCGCATTCCGTTTTGCGCAGGTGCAGTTTACCTTCAGCGACGCTCGTAAGGTCCAACAAGTCATCGATGAGCCGGGCTTCCAGCGAAACGTTCCGCTCGATCATCCCAAGTGACTCGCGAACGTCGTCCGGCAGACGTTTGTCGCGCTGCAAAATCGTCGCACACATGAGCACCGGCGTCAGTGGGGTGCGCAGTTCGTGAGACAATGCGGCCAAAAAAGCGTCCTTAAACCGACCGCTTCGTTCCGCCTCGAGCCGCGCTTCCCGCTCCGCATCCAGCGCGGCCCCCCGGCTAGCTTCCAGTCGCAGCCGTTCGGTCACGTCCATCGTGATCCCATCCAGCCGCACTGGCCGCCCACCCTGGTCGTGGATACAGCGGCCGATGGCGTGAATCCAGCGGACCTCGCCCTGCGGCGATACCGTTCGGTGCTCACTGTCGAACGTGGTTCCGTTCTCGAGCGACGCCATGAGGGCATCACGCACCCGACACTGGTCATCCGGATGCAAGAGCTCGATGGTCTGCTCGAAGGTGACCTCGGAATCCGGCGATATCCAGAAATGTTCCCGACACTTCTCGTTCCACATCACGTCCTCAAAAGGGATGGAAAGTGAGAACGTCCCCAGCTCGGCCGCCTCGACCGCGATTCCGAGGCGATCCTGCGTTTTGATCAGCTCGGCCTCCGCCCGCCGCTGACCGGTCAGGTCGAGGATGACCCCCGGCAGCCGGATCGCCCGGCCCTCCGCGTCGTGCTCGACCCGGCCCCGGGCGAGCATCGTGCGCTCGCCCGACGGCGTCACGAGACGATACTGAGTCTCGAATTCCTCGCCAGCCCTCAACGCCCGACCAATCGTTCGCCGCACGTTACTCCGATCCTCCGGATGAATCGCAGCCAAATAGGCCCGCAACGGACCCCCGTCGGCATCTTCCTCGCTGACGCCGAACAGGGCCGCCATGTTCCGGTCTGCAAAAACCTCGTTCTTTTCGATGTCGAAAATCCACGTTCCGATCTCCCCGGCAATCAACGTGGTATCGAGGCGCCGCTCCGCCTCGACTCGGGCCGTCACGTTCCGGCTCGAACCGGCCACCATCGTGACGGTTTTTCCGTCGTCAGCAAAAACGGGACTGAGTTGATACTCGTAGTGTTCGATCCGATCCGACGCACCTTGAAGCGGTGTCTCGTCCCGAGTTGGCTTTCCGCTCGCGGCAACCGCACGGATCTGATCAGTCAAGCGATCGGCGAGAGCCGGCGGATAGGGAAGATCGTGAAAAGTCTTCCCAATGATACCGTCTTCAGTCTGATCCAGCAGCTCCAGTAGCGGCCGGTTGGCGAACAAGAAGCGGGCCTCGATGTCGAAAAGAAACGCAAAATCCCCGAGATGAGCGACGAGCACCTCTAGGTGGGCAGCCCGTGACTCCGGCGGATTCACGCTCTTAGACTTCGGTTCCATGACTCGGTATAATCACCCCACCCGGTGATGCCATCATATTCACCCCGCTCTCAATTTCCGAGATGAGGCAGGGACAATCAACCGGTGAAGATCTCGAAGGACCATTTGCCAAACGCGCAATACTTCTAGCTATCACCTTATCCGAGAACACCCTTTCATCCAACGCTCCCCAATGGCCGGAACGCACGTAGCCTTCCGCCACGCTCCTCTTAGTTTGGCGTTCTGACCTGCCGCTTGAGTTTCCGATACTGGCCTTTACTGGAGTTGCGGGGGCCTTTCCAGCGAATGACCGTGAAATCCGTGCTCGGAGACGCGTTACCGACGGCATCCACGGCCCGAACCGAGATCCGATTCCGCCCCAGCAACAGTGGGGCCTTGAATCCCCAACTCCCGTCGTCCGCGACCTCCAGAGTTCGTTCCACCACGCGGCGAGCGCGACGGCGCATCTTGCCATCCCTCTTTTTTCGGGTCACTCCCCGGGACGTCACCACGACCTCGACCCGGTCGACACCGGATTCGTCAATCGCGGTCCCGCCGATGAAGCGCGAAGCGCGGGCCACAACCTGTTCGTTGCGAGTCGCCGGTGTCGTGATGCTGACGACTGGATATCCGGAACGCGTGTCCGCGACGTAAACCCCCTCACCGTTGAACAACTGAAGGACAAAGGTTGCCTGATTAACGTCGTTGAACGCGCCGTGACCGTCAAACTGCACACCGGTGACCTCCGCCGGGCCATTCGGGGTCTGGAAAACGTTTCCCTCCGCCGCGACGAGCACTGGAGCCTCGCCGACCCGCTTCAACCACAGGCTCGATCGGGACGTTCCGTTTGGGTAGTTGATCTCCGCCCCGAAGACCACGTCGCCGCGAGCGTTGACCGCTGGAGCCCGGAAGCTGCCAAACACCACCCCATCCCCGCCGCCGGGGACCGCGTCACCTTGTCGGACCACCGGAGCGACCGCCCCGGGACGACCGAGCATGAGGACGTAACCGACCGAATCCATGGAACTGAATTCATTTTCCCCGATCGCGACGAATGCCAGCAACCCGTCTGAACTCAAAGCAACGTCCGAGAAAAAGATGGCGTAACTCGAATCAACTTCGCCGGGAATGGGATTGCCCACCAACGCGAGGATCTGGAGATTCGATGGCTTGCCGAAGTAGATCGCGTTCGGATTCGGTCGGAACGAGTCCGGCCCACTTTCTTCCGATCCACCATCGACGACGGCTTCGAGCTGCGCGACGAAAGCCAATTCTCCGTTTCCGTTGATGACGACGTTCTCCCCGGGGCCAGTGAAGTCGAACCCACTCCCGTAGAGACTTCCGATCCGAAAGTTGTCAATCCCAGGGGCCGGATCGCCTTGCTTCATCACCGCCGCCACGTTTCCAGGACGTCCGACCAAAAGCGCGCTATTGAAACCCTCGCCCTCCGCGTTCACGAGTTCCACCTTCACGGCAAGGTCAAGGTTCTGATTGAAACCTGGCACTCCGACGTCCGAGATCCCTTCGTCCACCCCGCCGATCTGGCTATTTTGGATACCCAGAACAATGCCATCTGGCGTCTCCGCAAAAAGCCGATTCTGTCTCGAGCCCCGGGGTCGCGCCACGAATGCCACCCGGCCGGCAGGATTGACCGCCAGATCGGAAAACGAGGCGTAGGTCCCCGATCCACCCGGTGCCGCCATTCCCGCTCTCACCAGCTGACGCTCCACCCCGATTTCTCCGCTCCAAATCCGGGTAAATGCTGCCGGATCAGGCGAATCGCTGACCGTCCCGTGACAAGCCAACCGCCGATCCCCGCCGATGCGCACCTCTTCGAAACTGTTGTAGAATCCACCACCCGGCGCGGGCTGACCCTCGAATGGCCCGCTCAAATACTCAGCTCCCTCCTGCGCAACCGCCCGACCAGAAAGTCCCCCGGTGAACGTGAGTGCCACTACGAAGGAAATACCCCTCAAAAATCGTGCCTCCGAGGACACGCTTTTGAAACTAATCAGATTCATACCTTCGCAGAATACGTGCTCATCCGCTTCTCACAACCCGTTTCTGACCACCGTGCAAGGCGCCCTGCAAACTCCGGTGTGCCGCTGGAAACCTGACGAGCAAGCACCAGCGAATCCGTCCACGGTCGTTTTCGAGTTTCCATTTCTTCGCGCCGTCAGCACTCTGCACCGATGCGAGCGCGTTTCTCTCTGGCAACCGCTGCGCTGATCCCGCTGTTGGTCATTGCGCATACTCACGCGTCCGCTGACCCGCCAAAACACCGGCCGCACTTTCCGATCGAGATGCCGGGCTGGATCGACCAGACCTTCGTGGTTGCGAAGGCGGAAGGCATCGACTTGTTCACCAGCTACTACGGCGTCTTTCAAGGAAACCCCGTCGGCGGGCTCTCGCACGAAGCCGCCTACTCCCACCTGCTGGTTTTCGGCGGGGAGGTGAATCTCGAACGCCACCTGGGCTGGCGTGGCGCTTCGTTGATCCTCAGCGGGCTGAACGCCACGGGACGGAATCTGAGCGATGACGTGGGGAATTTCTTCACCGTCTCCCAGGCTTACACGTCGCAGACCTTCGCGCTCTCGAATCTCGCGCTCCGGCAGGAACTCTTCGACCGCCGGATCGAGTTCCGCGTCGGGCGCATGGGACCGGGGCAATTCTTTGCCAGCCTCCCCGCGACCGGCCTACAGGTCAGCGGCGGGATCAACGGCAACCCGGCCAGCCTATCCGCCAACATCCCCTTCGGCACCTCGACCGGCACGACGTGGGCTGCCTTCCTCAAAGTCAACCCAACCAAAACGACCTACGCCTCCGGTGGAGTCTTCCAGGCGTCGCCCCGGTCGGGCAACCGCGACTACCACGGCGTCGATTTCTCGATCCGACCGGGCGACGGCACACTCGTTCTCGGAGAGATCGGATGGCACCCGACCTTCGGGAGGACCAACCACGAGACCACCAGCGACACCCCCGTGGTCAAGACGTCGCTCGCAGTCTCGCCCGGTCTGCCCGGCATCTACAAACTGGGTGCCTACTTCGCGAATTACACGTTCTCGGACTTTCAAGGCGGCACCGAATCGAACGCCGTCGGTTTCTACGCCATGGGACAACAGATGCTTTGGCGTAACGCCGACCGACCTGACCAAAGCTTCTCGCTGTGGGGCGGCCTGACGTATTCGCCGCAGCAGACCATCGCGGAAGCCCCCCTGATGGGTTTCTTCGGAGCCATTTACCAGAGCCTCATTCCATCCCGCGACGACGATCAACTTCTTTTCACCGCCCTGATGACCACGTTCGGTCGGAACTACGCCACCTCCCAGCGAGACCTCGGCCTCGGCAACCCCACCTTCGAAACAGCTCTGGAAGCCAGCTACGTCATCCAGTTGGGAAAACACGTCTCCGTCCAGCCCGACGTCCAATGGATCGTCCGCCCCGGCGGCACCGGCTCGATCCCCAACGCCCTCGTCCTCGGCGTCCAAGTCACCGCTCAATACTAGCAGGACAAACGATCAGATTCCCTCGCCGCGTCGGGCGCGCATCGGGCTCGGCGATCCGCGTTCGCCCCGCCTTCCTTCCCACTCTGCGATGCCGCGTGGAGAGTCGCGATCCCCCTCGCACCCCCGGCCTTGGCGCCGGACAAAGTCAGGTCCTGATGAACGCTCCCATCTCGCCTCGAGAACCCCCGGCACCGCTCGCCGTCATCGAGCGTTCCGAATGCCACTCGTGCGGGACGTCTCTCATCAACAGCGCGTGATCAAACTCGATCGAGCCCACCGGAAAAACCACTCGGTCGTCAAAAAACGCGGAGCGAATCCGCTCCACCTGCAACGACGAAACCCGCCACTCGTCGACCTTCAGCCGTAGCCCATCCATGACACAAGACTGCGGCCGCGACGAATAGCCGACGCACCCCGCTTCGAAGAACGCCGACGATTCCTTCAGCGACCCGAACGCCGACGACCTCGGAAAATCCTCCCCTTCCCTCGCGACAACGTCGACGAGTGGAAGACCATCGCCGCCACCGGCGACCCGCACCGCGATCCGCCCACCGCGATCCTCGATTTCAAATCGTGAACGATGATGGACACCGGGAAAGATCCGCCCACCTCCCAAGGAATTCAGCAGCGAGCCGGTGTCCCGTCGAGGCACGAAGACACCCTCGCGCCGCGGTGCGCTGCCGCCCTCGCCTTCCGCCCACTCCACCGCGATCCGATGGGCCGAATTCTCACTGGACACCCCCAGGATTGCCGGAAAGCCTTTCGGCCGCACGACCTCCAACCGGATCAGGCAAATTCCCGCAATGGCCCATCCACCCACGATCTTCGGCGTGAAGTTCGTTGGCAACAACCGCGACACCACGCCGGGGTCCACCCGGTAGTTCAAGAGCAGCCGTCGCCGGATCACGCCCTCGATGACGGGAATCCTCATTTCGCGGAACGACGGAGGACTTTCTCGATTTTTCCAAGCCCGAGGCAATTCACCACGTCGTCCCGCGTCAGCCAGCCCTTCCGGGCGATGCGCACGCCGAAGACGAGATCCTGCAGGCCCTGGGTCGAATGAGCATCCGGGTTGATCGAGCACTTCACCCCTTTCTCCTTGGCCAGCGGCCACCAACGCCAGTCGAGATCGAGTCGCCGCGGATTGCAGTTCAGTTCGATGATCGTGCCCATCTCCGCAGCCGCCTCGATGACCGCTGGGACGTTCACCGCGTAGGGGGCTCTCGTCGTCAGCAACCGACCCGTCAGGTGTCCGAGCATCGTCACCCGCGGATTGCTGATCGCCTTGATGATCCGCTTGGTCATCGCCGCTTCATCGAGCTGAAGCGATCCGTGGATCGACGCCACCACGTAGTCCAGCGCATCCAAAACTTCGTCGGAGAGATCCAACGTGCCGTCCTTCAAAACGTCGCACTCCACCCCCTTGAAAACCCGAAAACCACCGTCGGCAGCGTTCAGCTTGTCGATGGCTTTTCCCTGCGCAGCCAGGCGTTTGGCATCGAGCCCGTTGGCCTGCACCGACGATTTGGAATGATCAGCGATCCCGAGATATTCCAACCCAAGCTCCTGCGCCGCTTCCGCCATCTGCTCCAGACTCGCCCGGCCGTCGCTGGCCGTCGTGTGATTGTGAAAGGTCCCGCGCAGATTGTGCCATTCGATCAACTTCGGCAGCGCCCCCGCCTCCGCGGCGTCGAATTCACCCCGGTCTTCACGCAACTCCGGCGGCACATACTCCAGCCCGAGCGCGCGGTAGAGCTCGGACTCCTGCCGCACGTCCGGGATCTCCTCCGTGCGCGCCTTCCCCCTGGCTTCGCTGAACCGATACTCGTTGAGCGACCAACCCCGCTCCAGAGCGCGACTCCGCATCCGGACGTTGTGTTCTTTGCTGCCCGTAAAATAATTCAGCGCAAACGGATACTCGGCGTTGCTGACGACTCGCAGGTCGCACTGAATCCCACTCAAGAGTCGCACGCTCGATTTCGTCGGGCCCTGCGCGAGCACACTCTCGACCAGCTCGTGTTCCACGAAATCCTGACTCACCACCCCCGGTGCCGCGCTCGCGACGATCAGATCGAGGTCGTGCAGCGTCTCTTTCCCGCGCCGGTAACTCCCGGCGATCTCGGCCAGCAGCACCTCGGGATGACCGCGAAAATCGTCCAACAACCGCCGCGCGATACCCTCGACGTCCCGCATCGTGAAGACGCCAGCGTTGCGCTTTCGCTCTTCGATCGCCGTCGCGATGTTTGCGGCCGTCTTCTCACCAAATCCCTCGAGGTCCGCGACCCGACCATCGGCACACGCCCGCGTCAGTGCCGACACCGACGAAATCCCCAGCTTGTCGAAGAGCAACTTGATCTTCTTCGGCCCGACGCCGCGAAGTTCGAACAACGTGAAAATGTCCGGCGGGAACTCGCTTCTCAGCTCATCGTAATAGTCGAGCTGTCCGTCTCGAAAGAGTGTCGTGATCTTCTCCTCAAGCGCCTTCCCGATCCCGTCGATCTCACCCAAACGCCCCTCGTCGATCACTTTTGCCAAGTCCTCGCTGGACGATTCCAACGCTCTCGCTCCGTTCACGTAGGCTCGAACCTTGAACCCATTTTCCCCCTTGAGTTCCAGCAACCGCCCGATGTTCTCGAGCACCTCGATGATTAGATCCTTGTTCATCCGGGTCTCCTCGTGGGGAAGAATAAATCAACCCAGTGCGCGGCGCACGGAGTCGAGGT
This sequence comes from uncultured Verrucomicrobiae bacterium, assembly GCA_963749035.1. Lineage (GTDB taxonomy): Bacteria > Verrucomicrobiota > Verrucomicrobiia > Chthoniobacterales > JAATET01 > CAVVKW01. The sequence continues at coordinate 548,003 of CAVVKW010000004.1, read as the reverse complement.
CGGCTTCGGTCTCTTGCGGTGCAAACCCGCCGTGCTGCACCGCCGTATCCGAATCCTTCAGGCCGTGTCCAGTAACCGTGCACACGATCGTGTCGCCCTCGTTCGTCGCCGGAAAAGGACAGCTCTCGCAACGCCGCGTCACGCACTTCAACAGACCGGCCACCGACGCCGCGCTGGCGGGTTCGACGAAAACGCCCTCGTTCTGCGCCAGCCACGCCTGCGCCTCGAGGATTTCCTGATCGCTGACGACGTCGATCCCGCCGCCGGAGTCTCGGATCGCCTCCGTCGCCTGCGACCAGCTCGCCGGATTTCCGATCCGAATCGCCGTGGCCTGAGTCTCTGGCTTCTCCACGACCTTGTCGTAGAAGATTGGCGCGGACCCCGCCGCCTGGAAGCCCAGCATCTTCGGCAGCTTCACGCTCTTCCCACCGTCGCGATACTCGCGGTATCCCTTCCAATAAGCGGTGATGTTCCCGGCGTTGCCGACCGGCAGGATGTGAAGATCCGGGGCCTCACCAAGCTCGTCGATAATCTCGAACGCCGCCGTCTTCTGCCCCGCGATCCGGAATGGGTTGATGGAATTCACCACCGACACGGATCCGTCGGCCGCCAGCTCGCGGACGAGCTTCAACGCGTCGTCGAAATTTCCGCGAATCGCCACGACCTGCGCCCCGTAAACAAAAGCCTGGGCAAGTTTGCCCATCGCAATCTTCCCGGCGGGCAGCAGCACCGCACAGCGGATCCCCGCCCGCGCCGCGTAGGCAGCCGCCGCCGCCGACGTGTTCCCCGTGCTCGCACAGACGATCGTGTGCGCGCCCTCCTCGACGGCTTTGGAAACGGCCATCGTCATTCCCCGGTCCTTGAACGATCCGGTCGGATTCAGTCCCTCGAACTTCAGAAACACCCGACGTCCGCTCCGCTCACTCAAGCGCGGCGAATAGATCAACGGCGTCGAACCCTCGTTGAGGGAAATGACCGGCGTCGCGTCATTGACCGGTAGATATTCGTGATAGCGGCTGATGACGCCGCGGTCGTGCGGGACAAAGTTCATGATTCGTCAAGGGTGTCGACCTGTAGCAGCGCGGGCTCCGCACGGACGCACGGCAGCGAAGCGATGTCCGCCACCGCCCGACGCATCGCGCCGTAAGCGGCGTCGTGGATCATGAGGACCAACGGCAGCGGCCCCGGCTCCGTCGATTCCGGCTGGATGACCGACGAAATCCCAATCCCAGCCTCGCCCAACACGCTCGCAATCTGCGCCAGCACGCCCGGCCGATCCTCGACGGTCAGTCGAAGGTAAAATTTCGAAACCGCGTCGTCGACCGGCTTGCACTTTCCGTAAAGGTCGTGCGGCGTGAAGCCAAAGCAGGCCCGGGGCGACCGCAAAGCCGCCGCCGCCTCGGCGAGATCCGCGATCACCGAGCTCGACGTCGGGTCCTGCCCAGCGCCGCGGCCCGAGAACATGGCCTCCCCGGCGATGTCGCCCTGCATCCAGATCGCGTTGAACACCCCGTTTACCGAAGCCAACACGTGACCCGCCGGGATCAACGTCGGGCTCACCCGCACTTCGACGGCGTCTTCGTCGTCGATCTTGATCGTGGCGAGCAGTTTGATCGCGTAGCCGAGCTGCTTCGCAAAAACGTTATCCTCCGCCGTGATGGACTCGATGCCCTCAACGCGAATCTCCTCGGGCTTGATCCAAAACCCGTAGGCGAGCGCCGCCAAGATCAGCGTCTTGTGAGCGGCATCCCAGCCGTTCACGTCGAACGCCGGATCGGCCTCGGCGTATCCCAGCCGCTGCGCTTCGGCCAGCACCGTCGGAAAATCGCACGTCCCGTCCGCCATCTCGGTCAGGATGTAATTACTCGTTCCATTCAGGATCCCCTGCATCACCGTAAAGCGATTTCCGATGAAGGATTCCCGCACGGCCTTGATGATTGGAATCCCGCCGGCCACCGCCGCTTCGTAGAGGATGGGCACCCGCGCCTCGCTCGCCAGATGAAACAACTCCGCCCCGTGCTCCGCCAGCAGCGCCTTGTTCCCCGTCACGATCGTCTTGCCAGCCGCGATCGCGTCGCGAACGAAATCCAAAGCAACGTCCGTCCCACCGATCAATTCGACGACGATCTGAACCGAATCGTCCGTGATCAAGTCGCCAAGATTCGTCGAAAACAAGTCCTTCGGAGCGCTCACGTCGCGCGCTTTCTCCAGGTCTCGCACGACGATCCGCCGGACGTCAAACTCCGCTCCCGCCCGCTCCGCGATCAAGGCACGGTTGGCTTCGAGGTTCTTGTAAACCCCCGCTCCGACGGTGCCAAAGCCCGCGATTCCAATGCCGATTCGTTCCATGTGAGCGGGAGAGAGTCGGCGACGAGCGCCAGGGGTGTAAAGGGTGTTTTCGTGGAGATCTTCCGCCAAAAATTTCGACGAGACTTGCGTGATCGTCATTTTTCGCAAATCTCATCAGGTAACCCTATGCTCCATCCGGCAGACAGGTTAACGTCTCGTGCGTTTAGCGAAGGAAGACCCGTGCAGAATCAGGCAACAACTCCCAAAAACGTCCCCGGCGGCGAGGACAACGGCCACCCGACCCCGACGGCGTTGGTCGCGCTCGGGGCGTCTGCCGGAGGGCTCGAGGCGTTGACCGATTTCTTCCGTGAGATGCCTGCCGATTCGGGGATGTCGTTCGTGGTCATCCAGCACCTCGCTCCGGATCACGAGACGATGATGCCGGAACTCCTCGGACGCGTCACCGACATGCCGGTGACCCTGATCACCGACGGCGTGCGAGCTGAGCCAAACCACGTTTACGTCATCTCGCCGAACGCGACGATTTCCATCAAGGACGGCAATCTTCGTTCCGCCGAGCCCACCGAGTCCCGCGGTCATCGCATGCCGATCGACCGCTTCTTTCGATCCTTGGCCGACGATCAGGGAGAGAAGGCCATTGCCATCGTGGTCTCCGGCACCGGACGTGACGGAATGCTCGGCATCAAATCCGTGAAGGAAGCCGGCGGCCTCGTCCTCGCTCAAGAATCCGCCGAGCACGACGGCATGCCGACCGCTGCGATCTCCACCGGGATGGTCGACTCCGTCCTTCCCGTCAAAAAGATGCCGGATCAGCTCAAGCGCTACGCGCAGTATCTGGAAAACACCGACTACCGCGACGAATACTCGATCCAACCGGACGGCCTCTCCCGAGTCTGCCGTTTACTGTTCGATCGGACCGGCCACGACTTTTCCGACTACAAGGGCGGGACCCTGCGCCGACGCGTCCAGCGACGCATGCAATTGGTCGGAACGCAGAGCTCCGACCACTACATCGATCGGATGACCGAGGACCCGGCCGAGATTCCTCAGTTGTTTCAGGAACTTCTCATCGGCGTCACCCACTTCTTCCGCGATCCGGAAATCTTCGAGACCGTCTCGGAGCGGATTATCGTGAACATCTTGGAGGGAGCCACCTCCGACGACGTCGTGCGGATCTGGGTGCCGGGCTGCTGCACCGGCGAAGAAGCCTACACCCTGGCGATACTTTTCCAAGAGCGCCTCAAGGAAGCAAAAACCCGTCCGAAGGTTCAAATCTTCGCCACCGACATCGACGAAAGGGCGCTGGCGACGGCACGCGAGGGCCGCTACCCGGAGGGCATCGTCGATCAGATCAGTCCAGAGCGTCTCCAGCGCTTCTTCATCAAGGAATCCGGCACCTACAAGGTCAACAAGGTGATCCGCGACATGATCCTCTTCTCGCCGCATAACCTGATCAAGGATCCCCCGTTTTCGTCGTTGGACATGATCTCCTGCCGGAACGTGTTGATCTATTTCGGGACCGGTCTCCAGCGGAAGCTCATCACGACTTTCCACTACGCCCTGCGTTCCGGCGGCACTCTGCTTCTCGGCCCTTCCGCGAATCTGGCGGGCGCGCCGGAGTTGTTTCAGGTCGTGGAAAAATCTGCCCGGATCTTCAAGGCCCGCGAAGGCGGCAGCCGAATGCCGATGACGTTCTCTTCGCGAGGAGCACCGCGAACCTACCGCCAGGCAAACGTCGAGTCCAACGGTGCCGACTCGGCGGACACCGTGAGTCGAAAGGTCGAACGACTACTGATCGAACACTACACCCCGACCAGCGTCGTCGTGACCGCCGCCGGGGACGTCACGTATTTCTCCGGTCGCACCGGAAAGTATCTCGAACCGGCCGCTGGCGCACCTTCTTCGAACGTTCACCAAATGGCCCGACGAGGACTCCGGGTGGATCTGCGCACCGCTCTTCACCAAGCGGCCACGAGCGAGACAGCCGTCACGCGCAGAGGCGTGCGCGGCGAAACGGAGGACGGCGAATACGTCGTCGACATCACCGTCCGTCCACTTTCCGAGTTTGAGCGTGAGTGGGACCTCTTCCTCATCCTCTTCAGTGAACCGCACGAGCAGCGGGAGGATACGCAGGTCTCCATCGCCCACCCGGGAGACGAAGCCGTGGCCAGTCAGCTGGAGGAGGAACTGCGGGCGACTCGCGAGGAGCTGCAGATGACGATCGAGCAGCTCGAGTCCGCCAACGAGGAACTCAAAAGCTCGAACGAGGAGCTTCTTTCCATCAACGAGGAGCTCCAGTCCGCCAACGAAGAACTCCAAACCTCCAAGGAGGAACTGCAGTCAGTCAACGAAGAGCTCAGCACCGTTAACGACGAACTTCAGAACAAGGTGGCGGAATTGGACCGCACGAATTCCGATCTCAAAAACCTCTTCGACAGCACCCGCGTCGCGACCCTCTTTCTCGATCGCGACCTCAAGGTCAAACGCTTCACCCCGGCCACGACCGCCGTCTTCCGGCTGATCGACGCCGACGTCGGTCGCGGCATCGCCGACATTTCTTCCCGCCTCTCCGGCGAGAATCTTGTCTCCGATTTCGAGCAGGTCATGGAATCACTCGTTCCCGTCGAACGCGAAGTCCGGGTCGAAGAAACCGGCTCCGACTATCTCATGCAGGTCCGCCCCTACCGGACGCTGGACGACGTGATCGACGGAGTGGTCGTGACCTTCCTCGACGTCTCGATGGTGAAGCGGGCGGAGGAGGAAGCCACCCGCTAACACGCGATGATCCGGCGCATGGCCGACTCCATGCCGGTCCTGTTCGCCTACTGTAACGCGGCGGAAGAATACCAATTCGTCAACGGCCAATACGAAAAGTGGTTCGGTCTAAAGCCGGAGGAAATCATCGGTCGCACCGTCCACGAAGTTGTCGGTGACGAAGCTTACGAGGTCGTCCAACCGCGCATCCAAAGCGTCCTTTCCGGCAATCCAATCAGTTACCACTCTCAATTACGATACCGCCACGGCGGTGCCCGCGACGTCTGGGCGGAATACATTCCCCACCGCTCCCTCGAAGGCGAGGTCACCGGGTTCTACGTGATGGTCGTCGACGTGAGCGATCAAGTCCGCGTGCAGGAAGCCAGCTGACTCGAAGTCATGCGCCGCGACGCGCTCGCGGGACTGGCGGCCAGCGCTCTGGAAATGCGCTCGTCGTAAGAGCTCATGGACGAAGCCGTGATGGTCGTCGCGAAGGCTCTCGACGTTGAGCTGACCAAGGTCCTCGAACTCTCCGAGGACGAGACCGAATTTAGTCTGATCTCTGGGCACGGCTGGGACTCGGGCGTCATTGGCTCCAGACACATCCGAAATTCCGCCGAGAGTCAGGCCGGTTTCACGCTCAGCAGCGATTCCGCCGTCATGGTCTCCGATCTCACGAAGGAGGAACGTTTCGACGCTCCCTCTCTACTGAGCGAGCACAACATTCGGAGCGGCATCAGCGTCATCATCATGGGCGTCTCACTGGATCGTCACTTCGGTGTATTCGGCGCCCATTCACGAGTTCCCCGGCGCTTCACCTCGGACGAAGTCGACTTTGTTCAGAGGGTGTCCGCCCTGATCACCGCTTCGCTCAATCGCGACCGCTTCGAAAGCGCGCTGGAAGAGGCGGACCGCCGGAAGGACGAATTTCTTGCGATGCTCGCGCACGAGCTTCGCAATCCCCTCACCCCGCTCCGCTTCGCCGTGGCTGCCCTCCGCGGGGCGAGCAACGGCAACAACGATCTGGCCAACGTCGGCGTGATGATGGAACGGCAAATCGGCCACATGGTCCGCCTGCTCGACGACCTCCTCGACGTTTCGCGGGTCAGCATGGGCCGCGTCGAACTTCGGCGCGAGTCGGTCCTCATCTCAAGCGTCGTCCGCGAGGCGGTCGAAGCTCACACGGAATCGATCGATTCCGCCGGCCACACGTTGACGTCTCACCTTCCTGACGACGAGATCCGCGTGTTCGGCGACAAGGTTCGGCTCGTTCAAGTCGTCTCGAATCTGATTCACAACGCCAGCAAGTTCTCCGACGGCCCGAACACGATCTCGGTCACCGTGACTCCGGGCGAACAAGTGGTCGAGATCACGGTCAGCGATCAGGGTATCGGGATCGATCCCCAGCTCCTCCCCCGCATCTTCGAGCTGTTTCTTCAGGGAGACAACTCCACTTCCCGCTCCGGCGGCGGCTTGGGAATCGGGCTCACCCTCGTTCGCACCCTCGTCGAAATGCACGGCGGCACGATTCGCGTCGAAAGCGAAGGCGCCAACCAGGGCACCAGGTTCATCATTCGCCTTCCGATCACCGTAGCAGACGGGGATACGAACGCCACGAGAGACTCCTCCCACGGTCCGATCCCGCCAAAGCGCGTGCTCGTCATCGACGACAACAACGACGCTCTCGAAAGCACCGCCATGCTCCTCCGCGGAGAAGGCCACGATGTGCGCACCGCTTCCGGCGGCAAGGCCGGTCTCAAAGTCGTTAAGCAATATCAGCCCGACGTCATTCTCCTCGATCTCGGTATGCCGGAGCTCGATGGTTTTGCCGTCGCGAAGGCCGTCCGTGGCTCACGCGAACTGGCGAAGGTGGTCTTGATTGCGATGACTGGATATGGCCACGAAGCCGCCCTCGAGCAGACCGAAAAATCCGGTTTCGACCTCCACCTCGTGAAGCCCGTCGAGCCCACTCTGCTCCTGGAAGCAATCGGCACGGAGCGGACGCCAGGACGCGCGCCGAAATAACGCGGCCTCTCGGTAGTCTTCACTCGGCCTCGCAGGACACCGGCTGTCACCATCTTCCTTGCGCGGTCGGGAACGCCCACCAGGTTCCGCGAACGTCCGCCCGTATTCCCGGTTCTCCCGCTGGATGGCGTCGATTTTCCAGTCTGATTCGACGGCCATCGCGGGACTTCGTATCGCCTCGATTCCATTGGCCTGCGGAATGACTCCGGAACGCGACCGGATGCTGCGCGTCCTCCGCCGGCGGAGTCCGGCGTTGGCGAGACTTGGTCTGATCCGGCAATGTCCCGGTCAAAGCCCGATGCTGCCCCGCATCCGGTCGAGCGTCGCCGCTCCGATTCCTTTCACCCTTCGCAGATCCTCGATTGAATCAAATGGTCGGGCGTCAATGATGCGTCCAGCGATCACCGGTCCGACTCCGGGCACGGTTTCGAGGGTATCGGCGTCCGCTGCATTCACCGAGATCCGTCCCGATGAACTGACCCCCACTCCCGGTAATCCGGCCTGAGACGAGACCTCACTGGATTGGCCCTCGCTCTGCAGTGCGTCGATCCGCCAGGGGGTCGGCGTTGGTTCCGCTCGACCAACCCGACGTGGATCGCGCCCGTAGATTCCCACCTTCCCCCGGCGCGCCCGTCCCTCCAGCAAATCGAGCTGCTGCTCAATCCGCCCGCTCGCGGGCCACTCGGGCGGCGCGCCTCTCATTCCGTAGGACCGCGCAAGACCGTTCGCCACGAGTTCATTGGCAAGGTTGATCTCCTCACCGCCTCGATCGAAGACGATGTGCGCGTAATAACGTGGCTGTCGACTGGCACCCCGCGCGTCCTCCCACTGCGTGTGGACCGTGAAGGAGCGTCCACGCAAAGCAGCCGCCGTGAACTCTGCCGCAACGTCTCCAAATTCGAGCACGGCATCCTCGTCCACCCCGAAGTGTTCCGCCTGCTCCCGCACCCGACTCGGGATCTGCCGATCCGTCTCCGGGGTATCGACGAAGTAAAATCGGAAAATGTAATCCTTTCCCCGGTGGGACACGTGGAAGCTATCGCCGTCCGCGTAAGCGCCACGCACCAATCGACAATCCTCCAAGACCTCCCACTCGTCCGCCAGCGCGGCAGGAGTGGCAAGCACGATCAGAAACGCTGTTACCCGAAGCCAATTCATCCCAAGTCTGCACGCCTCTAACCAAGCGCCTCGGCGCTGTCAAACTTCGCGAAGCGGACCGGGAGAATGATCGATGGCAACCGCGTCAGTTTCGAGTGACGGTGAGCGTCTTCACCGCGGTCGCTGCGCCCGCCGCGTTGATCGCCCGAACGCGGACCTTGTTCTTCCCGTCGCGCAGGTTCCTTGCGTCGAACTTCCACTGTCCGTCGGCGCGCACCGCCTGCGTTCTCCACGAACGAGTGTTCACCCGCCACTGGATCGCGTTCGCGCTTCCGCCACTGCTTCCCTGGATTTTGCGAGAAGCGGTGCCGGTCTTCCGAGTCCGATTACCGTAAACGACGATCGTCGGCGGCGCCACCGGTGCTGGTGTCGGGGACGCAACGGGCGACAACGTGACGGAGAAAATCAGATTCGACGCAGCGGTGTTTCCACGATTGGGCTGCTCGGCGATGATCCCGCCGTAGATGTAGCCGATCGTCGTAGGCGTCGTGATGGCATCCGCGTTGAGAACGCCGTTACCGAAATCAGATATTCCTGGGAGCGGAAAAAAGTCTGCCTCCGCGCCGAGCAGAAAGGGCGCGTTGCCGTTCGCCGGATTCGGAATTGACGGAAACTCGCCCAGATAGGTCTGCGAGTAGTTGCCGTTGCCGTCACGAATCACCGCCGTGATTCCGTTGATGAACGGGATGTTCGGATCCGTCGCGATCATCCCCGTTGCCGAATCGAAATACTGCACGCTGATCCCGCCCAGTAGAAGATTCTGGGTTTGATCAAGGCTCGGAGAGAACAGGCTGATCGAAGCCGACCGGTAGGAGTTCATCCCCTGGCGAAACGTCCCGGCGTCGAGCGGATTCGCCATGTAAGTCGCCCCGTTTGCCGTGATCTCGACCGGCACCGTCCAGATCCCGAACGATGGCGTGAACACCCCGGACAACGCTACCAGACCAGTGTCGTAGCCCAACGCCGCGCTCCCCTGCATGATCGGAACGACGTTCAGGTCACGACGCCGATATTCCGGACGCGGCGCCTCGGCAGACGGGAGCGAGATCGAAACACTTCCCGCGCTGAGATTGATCTGAAACGTCCGGACCTGCTTCGTGTAGTCACCGTTGGACCCCGGCGTGTAACCACCCGCGAAATCCTGGCCGAAGACCAACTGCGCCCGCCCACCGAGCAGGAACAGCTCGCCACCCGTGACGCGCAGGAACTCATCAGTCGTCTGAAGAACGGTCGACGCCAGCGTAGGACTTCCGGTCTTCACCCACGAGATGACGTCCGGCAGATTCAGCGCCGTCAGCGTCGGGTAGGTCTGAAACGCCGCCAGCCCCGTGTCGTATCCGTATCCGCCGATCACGTAGAGCGTATCGCCCTGTTGGGCAACCTGCGGCGCGGTGGTCGACAGCGAGTCGATCTGCGCCGCACTCAAGCCACTCGTGGCGTCGTCGAGGTCCCGGCTCCAAGTCTGCTTCGACACCGGATCGATGACCCAGATCGTGCGGTTCTGAGCCGCAGGCGGAAAATTGATCAACCCGTCGTTCGTAAAGTCGTGAAGCCCATTCGTCCGCCCCGCGAGGACAACCCACTCGTTGTCGATTTGCCCGTCGGCAAAGCCCTGCAAGGTCGGAACGGTCGCCCCGCCCATGTCGTGCTCCGCGAGAGCCACCGTGTAAGGCAAATTATTGGTCAAAGTGATCGGCGAAAAGTTTGCCGTCTGGTCAGCAGCCTGGGTCCACGCCAGACCAGCCAAAGCTGCGCCGAGCGCCGTGAAGAGGAGTTTCATGGACGCAGTTTTAGCTGCTTGGCGTTTGCGTTGCGACAGCCAAAGTGCGTGGTAACGTCACCGGATGAAATGGATCGGATCGATTGGAATGGCGGTGGCAATGTCGACGCTGGTGCTCGCTCAGGACGTGAAACTGTCGGATTCGCAAGCTCGCGAGATTGGCCAACGAATCTGGAAGAACGAGTGCGCGGGCACCGTCGATGGCCTTACCGCCTGGAACACGGGTGAAGACTTTGCCTCCCTCGGGATCGGCCACTTCATCTGGTATCCGAAAGACCAGCGCGGCCCGTTCGAAGAGAGCTTTCCCGGCCTCGTGAGATTTCTCGTCGCGAACCGCGTTGACGTTCCTGAGTGGTTGCAAAACACGTCCGACTGTCCGTGGAACTCGCGGTCCGAATTCATGGCTGACTTCCGGTCTTCCAAGATGAAGGAACTTCGCTCGATGCTCACGGACACCGTGCCGTGGCAGGCCCGCTACGCGGCGGCCCGGCTCGAGACAGCACTTCCGAAAATGCTCGAGGCGGCACCCGCCGACGAACGCGCCAAGGTGAAAACGAACTTCTACCGCGTCGCCGAACGACCACTCGGGATGTATGCGCTCATGGACTACGTGAACTTCAAGGGCGAAGGAACCTCGAAGACCGAACGCTACGACGGCCAGGGTTGGGGTCTCCTCCAGGTTCTCGCCGCGATGGACGGCGGCCCGCCGATGAAGGCCTTTTCACGCGCCGCCGACAGCGTGCTGACCCGCCGGGTCGAGAATTCGCCCGCCTCTCGCAACGAACGGAAATGGCTCGCGGGTTGGCGCAATCGCGTCGGCACGTACGACAACTAGTCCCCACCGAACGCCGATCCGCGCCCCGCGAGGATGAAATTCACGCTCGCCCAGATCCGTGGCATTGCCACCGGCGCTGTGGTCGTCTGCGTCATCGGCATGGTCGTTTGCCACGCCTTCAACGACCTTCATCCGGCGATCGGTTACGCCGGGGCATTCTTTGAAGCGGCCACCGTCGGTGCCCTGGCCGACTGGTTCGCCGTCGTCGCGCTCTTCCGCCATCCGATGGGAATCCCCATTCCCCACACCGCCATCCTGCCAAATAACAAAGGGCGCGTCGCCGATTCGCTGGCGACCTTTCTCGAAGAAAATTTTCTGACCGAAGAGCAGCTTGGCCCGCGATTTCGCCGCATCGACTACGCGGCTTTCACTTCGAAGTGGCTCACGGAAAACGCGGATCTTCTCGCCGAAAAACTCGCCGAGCTGACCCCTCAGCTTCTCGCGACCCTGCCCGACGACGAGATGTCCGACCTGCTGGCCCGTCGGGCCCGCCGGATGGTCGCCGAGATCGAAGTCGGCCCTCTCGCCGCCGAGGTTCTTTCGCTCGTCGTGAAGGGCGACCGCGACCGGGCGCTCTACGCGACCGTCCTGAAATCCGCGGAAGATCTGATCATTTCCAACCGTGCGATGATTCAGTCGAAGATCCGCGAGGAAATTCCCATTCCGGTCGACCTTCTCCGCAAGCTCCCCGCGATCAATCGCGTCGGACCAGTCGCCGATTTCTTGAAGAAACAACTGGCGAACATTGTCGCGAGCCGCACCATCGAGAAAGTCCGCGCCGTCCTCGTTGACGCCGAAACCAATTGCGAACACCCCCTCTGGCATACCTACGACCGAAAGGTGCGCCAGTTCATCGAGGATCTGAAGACGTCCCCGGAACTCGCCCAGCGCATCGCCATCACCCAGCGCTCCGTCGCCGAGAGCAAGCTCGTCGACGATTTCGCCACCAAGACCTGGAGCGAGTTGAAGGCGCTCCTCCTCCGCGACTGCTCCGCGGAAAATTCCGAAATCCGGAACCGGTCGCGCCAGGCCGCCCTCCGGATCGCCGCCCACCTTCGTGACAACGCCGACACCCGGCAGCAGCTCAATGTTTTTCTCGGCGACCGCGTCTTGCAGACGCTCCTCGCCGCCAAGCCGCACGCTCGCGAAATGGTCATGACCACCGTCGATCAGTGGGACTCGCTCGAAATGGCATCGAAGCTCGAATCCACCGTCGGCCGCGACCTCCAATTCATCCGGCTCAACGGGACGATCATCGGCGGACTGATCGGCCTCGTCCTGCATTTTCTCTTCTCGCTCTGGGGTTGATCCACCCCGCCGCGGGACAACTCACGCCACCGCCGGCCGATCCGTGCGAATCAGGTAGCGCAGACTCATTCCGACCACGAATAAGCCGAGTGCCAGTTGGGCACTCGAAGCGAAGCGCAGGAGCGGCTCCATCACCGGATCGATCGCGATCGTCACCATGGCCGCCATCGGCATCGCGATCATCAAAGCCGCCGGCAACGCCGCAAACCAGACGGCGACCCGACGGCTGCGCAAAAACACCGTGAGCGTGACCAACGCCAGAGCGGCCAGGAGTTGGTTCGTCGCTCCGAAGAGTGGCCACAAGGCTTTCCAGGCGGGCACCAGCTCGCCCGCCAGATTCGTGAAACTATGCGTGGCAAGGAGCCCGCAGAATCCGACGATCGCAAACGTCGCCAACACGCGACTCACCGCTCCCGTCCATCCGAACATCTCCTCGACGAGGAATCTCGCCAGCCGCGTGCACGTATCCAACGTTGTCAGCAGAAACGTGCTGACCGCCAGGGTCGCAAAGACAACTCCGACGTGGGACGGCACGCCAAGCGCGCTGAAGAAGACCGCCGCCCCGCCGGCAAACGTGTCCACCGCGCTCCCCTCCATCCCACCCACGACCGCAATGCAACCGAGCGCAAACGTCGCCAGCACGCCCTCGACCAGCATCCCGCCGTAGGCTACCCGCCTCACGTCCGACTCCCGTCGAATCTGTTTCGACGTCGTTCCGCTCCCCACCATGCTGTGGAATCCGCTGCACGCCCCGCACGCGACGGTGATGAATAAAAACGGCACCATCATCCCGAGATTCTCACTCTGGAATCCAGCGTAGAACGGCAGCTCGAACGTCTCGGGAGTCACCAACGCCCCCACCAATCCCAGTGCCATGATCGCATACAGAAACGTTGCGCTCAGAAAGTCACGCGGCTGCATCAAGACGCTCACCGGCAAAATCGCCGCAACGAAGCAATACGCAAGCACGATCAGAACCCAAGTGTCCTTCCCCAAAGCCGGTGCCGGAAAAAAGTGTCCGACCGCCAGCCCGGCGTAAGTCAACGCGACGAAAATCGTGATCGCTGCCCAGTAAGGCAATCGAGTCCCGACGATGATCCGGCCAAAAGCCAACGCCATCAGCACAAACCAACCGGACGCGGTCGCCACCTCCGGCGTGCCGACAAATCCCGACGCTGTCAGATCAAGAAATACGATGATCACGTAAACCAGCGTCATGAACACAAACACCAACAGCAGCTTTCCGGTCCTTTCCCCCACCAGGTCCCGGCACGCGGAGATGATCGATTTTCCCCCGTAACGCAAACTCATCATCGTCGAGCCAAAGTCGTGCACACCCCCGACGAAGATCGACCCGACCAAAATCCACAGCCAAGTCGGACCCCACCCGAACGCCGCCGCCGCGATGATCGGCCCAACGATCGGCCCCGCACCCGCGATCGAAGAAAAATGGTGACCAAAAACGACTGATGCCCGAGTGGGGACGTAGTCGACCCCATCGTCGACTACCACGGCCGGTGTCGGCCTCGAGTCGTCCATCTCGAACTTCCGCTCGAGGAAGCTCCCGTAAAACCGGTAAGCCAGCGCCGCAAACGCCACGGTCAGCAGGAGAATGATTGCAAGCATGTCAGGGGAAACTCCGGCCGAACGGAGAGCGGGGACTGTCACCGCAGCCGGACCACACGCGCAAGCAAAACCCCGAACCAGCCTGAGCTGGTTCGGGGTTTTGAAATCTGCGCTGAGCGACGGCTTCTTACTTCTCGGCTTCGCGCTTCGCGACTTCCGCGATCACCGTTTCCGAAACGTTCTTCGGGCACGGCGCGTAGTGTGAGAACTCCATCGAGAATTGTCCGCGACCTGACGTCATCGAACGCAGATCACCGATGTAACCGAACATCTCGCTCAGCGGCGCATCAGCCTTGATCCGAATTCCGGTCGGCGTTGAGTCTTGAGACTTGATCATGCCGCGCCGGCGGTTCAAATCGCCGATCGCATCACCCACGTGAGCTTCCGGGACAAACACGTCGAGCTTCATCACCGGCTCGAGCAACTGCGCACCCGCCTTCGGCATCGTCTGGCGATAGGCCGACTTCGCCGCGATCTCGAATGCGATCGCCGAGGAATCCACCGCGTGGGAGCCACCGTCCGTCAGCGTGACCTTGAACGCCAAACACGGGAACCCAGCCAGCACGCCCCGGTCCTTGGAGAGCTTGAAGCCTTTTTCGACCGCCGGGATGTATTCCTTCGGAACGTTTCCGCCGACGACCTTCGACTCGAAAGTGAACTCTTCGCCCATCTCGAGCGGCTCGATCGTGTAGTCGATCCGCGCAAACTGACCCGAACCACCCGACTGCTTCTTGTGCGTGTAAGTGTCACTCACTGGCTTCGTGATCGTCTCGCGATACGCCACCTGCGGCTTACCGACGATCACCTCGACGCCGTGCGTCCGCTTGAGGATGTCGACCTTGATGTCCAGGTGAAGCTCGCCCATTCCCTTGAGGATGGTCTCGCCGCTGTCCTCGTCGGTCTCGACGTGGAAAGACGGATCCTCTTTCACCATCTTGCCGATGGCGGTGCCAAGCTTCTCGGAAGCTGTCTTGTCCTTCGCCGCGACCGCGATCGAAATCACCGGATCCGGGAACACCATCGGCTCCAGGGTCGCGGGATCGTTCGGGTCACACAGCGTGTGCCCGGTCTGCACGTTCTTCATGCCGACGATCGCGATGATGTCGCCCGCCTGCGCGGAATCGATCTCTTCACGGCTGTCAGCGTGCATCGCGACCAGACGCCCGATCCGCTCCTCCTTGCCGGTGAACGTGTTCAGCACGTTCATACCGCGCTCGAGCTTTCCGGAATAGATCCGCGTGAACGTGAGTGCGCCGAATTTGTCGTCCATGATCTTGAACGCCAGGGCACGTAGCGGCTCGTCGACCGAAACCACGGCGAACTCGCCGGTCTCGTTGCCTTCGAGGTCGACCTCGGGCTGAGGCTTCACCTCCGTCGGGCTCGGCAGGTAATCGACGACGGCGTCGAGGACGTTCTGCACTCCCTTGTTCTTGAAGGAAGAGCCACAGTAGGTCGGGAAGAAATCGAGGTTGATCGTGCCCTTGCGGATCAGACGTTTGACCGTGGCGAGGTCGGGCATTTCGCCTTCGAGATACTTCTCCATGACGTCGTCGTCCTGCTCGACCACGGTCTCGATGAGTTCCGCACGATACTTCGCGGCGAGTTCCTTCATGTCGTCCGGGATCGGCTGAATCTCGAAGTTCAGCGGGTCACCCGAGTTATCCCAAATCATCGCGTTCTCCTCGAGCAACTGCACGACACCCTTGAAGTTCTCCTCGGTCCCGATCGGCAACACCATCACGAGGGGTTTGGCGGCCAGAATGTCCTGCGTCTGCTTGACCACGCGGTAAAAATCAGCCCCAATCCGGTCCAGCTTGTTCACGTAGATGACGCGAGCCACTTCGGAATCGTTCGCGTAGCGCCAGTTCGTCTCCGACTGAGGCTCCACACCACCGGAACCACAGAAGACACCGATACCACCGTCGAGAACCTTGAGCGAACGGTAAACCTCGATCGTGAAATCCACGTGGCCCGGGGTGTCGATGATGTTGAACTGGTGATCATTCCAGAAGCACGTCGTCGCCGCGGACTGAATCGTGATCCCGCGCTCCTGCTCCTGCTCCATGAAATCGGTCGTCGCCGCGCCGTCGTGCACCTCGCCGATCTTGTGAATCTTGCCCGTGAGCTTAAGAATTCGTTCGGTCGTGGTGGTCTTGCCGGCATCCACGTGAGCGAAAATGCCGATGTTACGGTATTTGGAAAGGTCAGTCATCCTGGTTGAAATATGGTTTGTCCCGGTCCGGAAATGGGGTTCTCCCCGAATCGGCGGGAACGTATTCCTAGAGAACTTTGCCAAAATGGCAACCGCTAGTTTCCCCAGAGGGGTCAGTCATTCATTTTGTCACATCGCTTTTCGGCGTTTAACCAAGGTGTTTGCGAGCGATCTCCAATGCCCGGCATGCAGAAGCTCAGCCACTTCCTTGAGCGTCAACGTCGTCGACCCCCGGATTCGCTCGGCAGCCCGCACCTTGATCGGTGCCCCCTTCGGCAACTTCAACAAAGAGTCTCTCGTCAGCGCATCTTTCGCCAATTCCTCTTCCAAGATCCGCTCAGCGCGGGCCAACATCGATTCGCGAACGTCTTCCGGCGCGTGACAGTCTGGCTTTGCGGGCACCAACAATCTTCGCAGCCGCGCCGAAAAATCCTCGCCTCCCAGGCGCCACCCCCGCCGAATCCGGGCATACGTCTCATCGTCGATGGCTTCAAAACGCCGTCGCTCCATTCCGCGACCAAACTCCCGACGGCCACCAGCGTCATCACGCTGGATGCCATGATCTCCCATGACCCGATCCACCCGAAGCCAGGTCGAACGGTCCCGGGGCTGCTTCAGATAGTCCGGATAGCTACTCCACTGGAAACTCGCTAGAGGTCGATCATCGTCTAAAATTCCCGCCCGGAAGGGATTGAGGTGAACGTAATCCGCGACCGTGCGCAGATAAAAGTCCCCTGAGCCGTCGACGTGCAGTGCTTTGTAGCGCCCAGCAAACAGATGTCCGTGAAGCCGGTGCCGAGCATTGAACCGTTGGGTGTAGGTTCCCAGCATCCACTTCATCCCTGCCACCAACGAAGGAATCGGCGTTTCAATGACGAGATGAAAGTGGTTGTCCATTAGACAGTAGGCATGAACTTCCCAACGAGTCTTCGCACAGGTTTCGTCAAGCGTCTTCAGAAACATCCGTCGGTCCCCATCATCGAAAAAGATGTCCTCCCGGCGATCCCCACGATTGATCACGTGATAGATCGCGCCCTCGTATTCGATCCTTTGCGCCCTTGGCATGATAAACATCCCAAGCCAACGCCCGGAATGTGTCAATATGAATGACTGACCCTCCTCGCGAGTATAGCATACGTCATCGAGGCTGAAAATTCTCGCGGGTCGACCACTTCGGCAGGCTTGCCGTTCGCACCATGGGTGGGGTGGCTTCCCAATAGAGTGTGCTCACCAAGCAATCAACGAATGCTCAGGCTCAAATAGCGACGACGCGGGTCATTAAACACCGCGTGCCTACTTCGCGACCCGCCACCCGCCCCTCGCTACAAATTCGTCACCAAAAACCGGTTTTTACATTTAACCGAACCGTGTCACCCTCGGCAGTCGATTTGACAGAACTTATCCTATGAAAATCTCCCACCGAAAACTCCTTCTCAGCGGTCTTGCCGCCACTTTCGCGACCACCTCGCTCTACGCAGCCAAAATCCCTGCAGCTGAAACCGAGCCGCCCGCTAATCAACCCCCTGCCGAAGCAAAAGTTCCCAAGCGGAACCAGGCACCGACCCCGACTCCATCCCCTTCGCCGACCCCGAAAGCGTCGCCCACCCCGGAGGCATCCCCGTCGCCGACACCGGCTTCGTCTCCATCACCCACCCCATCCGCCAATAAGACGGAAGAAGCTACCAAACCGGCAAAGGACGGCGAGTCCGGAGCTTCGGAGAAAAACACCAGCCAGCTCATTGAAAACAGCTTCGAGTCGCTGGTCAACATTCTCCAAAACGCCCGCAACCAGGTTGCCGAAGCGGTCGCACAGCGCGACCTGGCGATCAAGGAACTTGATTCCCGACGTGAATCCCAAGCCGAAACCGAAGGGCGACTCGCCCAGGTCGAAGCGGAGCTGAAGCAGGTCCGCGAGAGCGAGGCCAAATGGAAAAAGCAGGCTGAAGAAGCTGAAGCCAAGCTCTCCGCCGGTGAGGAGGCCTACGCGATGCTGGGTAAATTCCGCTCCGAAATGGACTCTGCCCTCAAGCAGATCGACGGCGTCAAGGATGAGCTGGCCGCTCCCGAAGAGCGCGTGGCCCTGAAAAAGGAGAACGCCGAACTTCAAAAACAGATCGACTCCCTGACCGCAGAGAAGAAGAAAACCGAACAAACTCAGTCCAAACTCGCCGCGGCTGAAAAAACGAATCAGCAAACCGCATCGAAACTCGCCACGGCGGAGAAGAAGAACGCTGAGCTTGAAAAACGCCTCGCTTCCCTCGACCAGCAGAAAGCCGGGTTGCAGAAGAAAGTCAGCGCTTACGACAAACAGGTTCAGGATCTCGGCGGCTCAAAGACCCAGCTCGCCAAGCAGACCGAACAGCTGAAGCGTGAGCTTGAAGCCGCTCGGAAAAAGGCGGCCGAACTCGCCGCCGCTCAGAAGAAGATGCAGGCTGAAGCAGCGAAGCAGAAAACCGATCCAGCAGAGCTGAAGAAGATGCAGGAGCAGACCGCATCCGCCGAGGCCGCCCGCGATCAGGCTGCGAAAGCGGCAGATGACGCTGCGAAGCAACTCCAGGCTCTCGCGAACCAGCTCAAATCCAGCGAAGAGGCGCGCGCCGGACTTCAGCAGTCGCTCACCGAGCAGGCTGCTCGGCTCGACCGGCTCCGCGCTCGTCTTCGGGAAATGAACAGCCCACAGAACTAGGCGGCAATTCCATCCACGACTTCGCAAGCGGAGGATCCCTCGAGGGTTCTCCGCTTTTACGTGCCGTCGCGTGACGAGTTCGCTCACCAAGATCCTTGGATTTGCGATCAGGTTCTCACGCGAAGGCGCGAAGCCGCGAAGGTGCAGAGGAGGTCAGCTTTGGGATGGCACGTCGGAATCCAGGCGACGCTTCCCACTGCTCGGTGGAGGGGCGGTGTTGCGAAAGGAGACGTCGTCTCAAACCACTCGGCGATCGTCGCACCCTTCGTTCCCGCCGCATTTCGGGTCGTCTATGATGCGCCGCACTTTCTTCGAGGCCGGCAGGCGATCTCGGTGTGGTCAAAGGCTCATGGTCGTGCCAACCGCGTGAAACTCCTGATCCCAAACCCGCCGGTGACGGTCACCGAATCAACGCAGCGAACGCGTATTATCGCGTTTGCGCGATTTTGCGCGAGAGAAACGGAGGGTCGGGGAGCCTCTTAGGTCCACTCCTCGCCCAGATCAGCTGCCGCTATTCTTCCTTCGCGACTTCGTCTCGGTATTGGACGTAAAATCCCTTCGCCGAGAGATACGGATCGATCGCATCTTCGGTCGCGGCGTCATAGATGGCCACCGCATTTGGCAGGGAGCTCACCGTGCTGGTGGCCGGGATCGCGACCGTCCAATCGTAGGTGTCGGAGAAGAATGCGCCGTTATACATTACGCCAACGTAGGTCACCGGACTCAGCGCGCGGTCGCCGACCAGCCCGACTGCATCGCGAACACTGCTCGGTCCCAACACCGGCAGGACCAGGTATGCACCGTGCGGGATACCCCACTTCGCAAACGTCTGTCCCGTGCCAGCGGGTTGGACGTCCGCCAAAGACGGTGCCAGGTCCGACACCTTGAAGATGCCCCCGACACCTGCCGTGCTGTTGATTAAAAACCGCGCCATCTCCTGGGACATCCGCTCAAAATTACCCTGGAGCGCGTTGTTCACGAACCGCACCGGGAACCGCGCGTTTTCGAAAACGTTGGTGATTCCTGTCCGTGCGGGCTTGGGAATCAAGAATTCGTATCCCTTCGCGGCCGGCCGTAGCAGCACGTAGTAGATACCGTCGTTCAGCGCGAACGTCGCACGATTGACCGGCTCGATCGGGTCCGGGATGATGACCGCATCGTATTCGTCGAGATCGTCGAACTCGTCGCCTGCCGCGGATGACGGCACTTCGCCAGATACCCCTACGTATTCCTCTTCGACGACGACCGTATCGGCCGAGGTCGCCGCGGTGCGATCAGAATTGGAGTTCGACGCGCAACTCGCGAGAAACGCGACGGTTGTCAGAGCAAGGGCGGGCTGGATTAAAATTTTCATGAGATTTAGTTTACGGCTTTGTCGAGCGAAGCGATCACGGCAGCGGCACCGCCCCGTTTGGACTCTGCGTCTAGTTGGGTGCGATAATTCGCGATCAGACTGACGCCTTCGATCAGAATGTCGGTAATTTTCCATCCCTCGGCCCGTTCCATCCGGTAGGTCACGACGTAGTCGCTCCCGCGATAGGTCAATGTCGTGGGGATCTCCAGGCGGCCCGGTGCCGGCTCTTGGGCGGCGAGATAGGTGATGTCCGGCAGTTCCCCCGGGGTCATCTTGTTGCTGTAGGTCCGAATGATGAGCGTCGTGAAGAGCTTCGTCGCCTCTTTCCGCTGACTTGAAGAAAACTGCCGCCAGCCGGGCCCGACCGCGCGACGCGTCATCGCCTCGAAGCTGATCGCCCGCTCGAGCACCGGACGTAATTTATTGGCGAGCTCAGGACCGGTCGAAGTCCTCTCCGCTACGCGGATGACGTCGTCGACCGCGTTCCGCAACTTCTTTTCGGCGGTGGCATTTGCGTGTGCTTCGATGGGAACAAAACCCAGCGAGATCAAGACAACGAGAGAGCCAAAGGAGCGGAGATTCATGGGGTCGGTTCGTCTGCGGACTCGTCTTCGACCGTGCCAAAAGCCATTTTTCCAATCAACGATTCCAAATCCACCGACGATTCGGTCATCGTGATGCGCGCGCCAGGTTCGAGATAGGTCTCATCCGCCCCAGGAGCCAACGCCACGTATTTGTCTCCGATCAGCCCGGTCGTCTTGATCGACGCCATCGTGTCGGTCGGCAGTTGGATCTCGGATTCCACCCGCAAGGTCGCGATTGCGCTGTAATCCACCGGATCAATCACGATCCCATCGACCCGACCGATCGTCACGCCCGCCAGCATTACGCTGCTCCCGCTGTTCAGACCGCCAGCGTTCGCAAACCGCGCCTCGATCTCGACGGTATCGCCCCCGATCAGCGAACCTGAACCGAGTTTGATCGTGAGGTAAACGATGGCCGCAATCCCGAGCAGAACGAAGAAGCCGACGAATAATTCTAAATTGCTCTTTTTCATGGGTGACCGGGGGGAGTGTTCCCTCCTTCGCGAATGGAAGCAAGCGCCTTGCCGAGAGCTTCCGCACTATCGCGGAATCCGCGCACGACCGGATGCACCGACGCTGAGAACTCTTCGGGCGTCCCCTCGAAGCACATCTGACCTCGCTCGAGCAGCGCAACGCGATCACTCACGACAAGTGCCTCGACCACGTCGTGTGTCACGATCACCGCCGTGAATCCAAATTGCCGCTGATATTTCGCGATCATTGAAAACACGGCGTTTCGCCTCAGCGGGTCGAGTCCAGCCGTCGGCTCGTCGAAGAAAACGAGTTCTGGCCGGGTGACGATCGCTCTCGCCAGGGCCAGCCGCTTCTGCATCCCGCCCGAGATCTGTCCCGGGTAGTGCCCGGCGTGCTCGTGGAGTTCGAGCTTCCGCAGTGCCTCCAGACTGCGTTCGCGGATCACGTCGTCGCCGAGGTCAGTCGTTTGCTCGAGCGGCAACGCGACGTTTTGCAACGCCGTCATCGAATCGAACAACGCGTTTCCCTGGAAAAGGAAACTGCACCGTCGGCGAAATTCCTGAATCGCCGCCGGGTCCGCTGGATCGAGTTCCTGACCGTCAAACTCGATCCGACCCGCGTTCCGCCGCTCGATGTCGGCCAGACATTTCAAAAACACCGACTTACCCGCCCCGCTCGGCCCCAGCACCGTCGACACGCTCCCCCGCCGGACGACCAACCCCACGTCGTTAAGGACCACCTTTTCCCCGAAGCTCTTGTGCAAGCCCTCGACTCGCAGGAGCACGTCGGATGCGTCGCCGTTCCCGCTCATCAGATCAAAAACGACGTGATGACGTAATCCGCCGCAAGCACCAGGATACTGGCGTGAACGACCGCCCGGGTCGTGGATTCGCTGACCGCCCGCGCGCCCGTGGCCGCCCGGCAACGGTGAGCGTTGAAACCGTGATACGCGCAGGTGCTGATCGTCAACAAACCGAACGACGCCGCCTTGATGAAACACTCCCACACGTCGCGCGATCCTACCGCCCGCTCGACGGACGACCAATAAACGCCTGGCTCGACCCCGAGCAGCAGCGATCCCGATAAACTCCCGCCCCATAACCCGATCGCCACGAACAGCGCCGTCTGCACGGGGAAAACCACCAGTGCCGCCAACAATCGCGGCGCGACCAGATACCCGTGACTGCTCACCCCCATCGTCTCCAGCGCAACGATCTGCTCGGTGTTTCGCTGCATCCCCAACTCGGCAGCCAACGCCGATCCGGCCTGCCCCACCAACATCAACGCCGCCAACACCGGCGCCATCTCGCGGACGAGACTCAGAGAAACCAAAGCGCCCAGCAGCCCTTCCGAGCCGAAGCGATTCAGCACGTAATAGCCTTGGAGACCTAAAACCAGACCGGTGAAGGTGCCCACGATCAAGATCACGGGGAGACACAGAGTGCCCTGCTCGTAAACCGCCCGCGCAAACCGCCGACCGAGCCGACGCGACTTGGCCGCAGCCGAAAACGAACGTCCCGTGAAGACCGCGTAGTCACCCAAACCCGCGATCACTCCAAGCCCGTGGCTACCGAAAAATCGCAACATCGCCCGGAGTTACGCTGAAACCTCCGTAATATGCAATGCCGTGGCTTGGCATCCGCCACCGATTTTTTCCACACTACGCCCCCATGAGCTTCAGTTTGCAGCGTGCCGTTCATATTCTGGAAAAAATTGCCGACCGTCTCCTGCGGCCAATCCGCAACTGGATCGGCGCCAGCCGCCCGATCCAGATCGTGTCCCACGGCGGCTACGGATCAGATCGCCGCGTCGTCGTTCGCGGGCGCGTGCTCCGCGAGCCGTCGGATTCCCCCGAGCCAACGATCTCCGACTCCCGCTGGCGCAACTTTCGCCGGATGGCCGGGCTCTGGTTCACGTGCGAAATCCCCCACGCGCACCTCCGGGCCACGATCTCCGGGGAAGCTTTCGAGATCGAGTGCGACGACGAGGGATACTTCCGCTCCGAAGTCAACCTCACCTCCCCACCTCCCGAAGGCTGGAGCAGCTTTGCGACAGAAGTCCTCGCAGCCGACGCGATGCCGGACGGAACTCACGAAGGCGAATTTCTGATCCCACCGCGCGACGCCGAGTTCGGCGTCATCAGCGACATCGACGACACGATCTTCGAGACGGGCGCGACCAAACTCTCACTCATGCTCAAGACCACCCTGCTCGGGAACGAACACACCCGCGTGATCTTCGAGGGCGCTTCAAATTTCTACGCGGCTTTGGCTCGCGGACCGTCCGGAGACGGCAGAAATCCTTTCTTCTACGTCACCAGCTCACCCTGGAACCTCCATTCGTTCATCACCCGACTTCTTGAACTCCGCTCGTTTCCCCGCGGAAATCTCTTCATGACCGATTGGGGCATCGATCAGGCGAAATTCCTCAAACTCAGCCATACCGAGCACAAGCTCGCCGTTCTCCGGGAACTCCTGACCGCCTTCCCTGACCTCCCCTTCGTTCTCATCGGCGACAGCGGCCAGCATGATCCGGAAATCTACGCGCAGGCCGTGAAGGAGTTCCCCGGTCGCATCCGCGCGGTTTACATTCGCGACGTCAGCACCGCCGCGCGCGACGAGGCGGTCCGCGCCATTCACGAGGCGACCGAAGCCGACCACGAGGTCGATCTCCTTCTCTGCGCCGACACCTCCGACGCCGCCGCCCACGCTCTCGCGAACGGCCTCATCCAAAACTCCACCTTGACGCCCGCTTCGGGGCATCGCTAGGGTCCCCGTCCGCTTCGAGAGGCACCCAAGGCTGTTTCTTGGGACGGTGAACCCTTTCCCGCATGGCCGAAGAGCTCGCATACGTCCTGATCACGCCCCACTCGATTCGCAAATCGCGCACGGGCGGCATCGTCTCCCGACTCCTCTCGCGCTCAGGTCTGGAACTCGTCGCCGGGCGGATGTTCGCCCCCAGTAGCGAGCTGATCGCGGAGTTCGCCGAGTCTATCGTCACGGAGACCGACGAACGACATCGCCGGACTCAGGAAATGATTCGTGTTTACGTTCTCAAAAACTTCTCTCCTCTCCCCGATGGCACTCGCCCCCGGGTCCTCATGCTCGTTCTCCGCGGTGAAGACGCCGTCGAGATCACCCGCCAAGTCACCGGTCACATCGAACACGAGCGGACCTCCGGCGAGACCATCCGCGACACCTACGGCGACTACGTCACCGACGAGCACGGTGTCGTATATTTCGAGCCCGCCGCGCTCACCGCGCCCAACGCCGAGACCGCTCGCGCCAATCTCTCGCTCTGGGCTCAATACTCCGACGCCGACGGCGGCATTCTTGACGACGTCATTCCTTCCGCCGAGACGACCGACGCCAAGATTGAGAAGACTCTCGTTCTGATCAAACCCGACAATTTCCGCTTCCCCAATGCCCGCCCCGGCGGCGTCATCGATACGTTCTCGCGCACGGGCTTATCGATCGTTGGTTTTCAAGTCCATCACCTCAGCGTCGCCGAAGCCGAAGAGTTTTACGGCCCCGTCCTCGCCGTCCTTGAAGAGGTCTTCCAAGAGCCCACCGGTCGCCGGGCCCGGCTCGCCGCCGAGGAGGAACTCGATCTCCCACTCGACGAGGCGACCGAGCGGCAGTTAGGCGAAATGCTCGGCCCCATCGCTGGCCGCGCCCACTGGGAATCGCTCGTCCAATTCATGTCCGGCCGCCGCCCCAGCCAGACGCCCCCCAACGAGCGCGACCTCCCCGGCAGCGAGCGCTGCGTCGCCATCATCTACCAGGGACCTGACGCCGTCGCGAAGATCCGCTGCGTCCTCGGACCGACCGATCCATCGAAAGCCCCGTCCGGCACGATCCGCCGTGAGTTCGGCACGACCATGATGGTGAACGCCGCCCACGCCTCCGATTCCGTCGATAACGCCGAGCGTGAAATGGCGATCCTCGGACTCTCCCGGAATAAATTCAAACCCCTCATTGAATCTCATTTATCCGCCCGCTAGCGTCCCCGGGCACGACTCATCCAACGACGACCCACACAGAATATATGGAACTCTCCAACCGCGTAGAAGAACTCACCCCGTCTCTCACCCTCGCTATCGACAGCAAGTCCAAGGCCCTCAAAGCTGAAGGCATCGACGTCTGCGGCTTCGGAGCCGGCGAGCCCGATTTTGACACTCCGGACCACATCAAAGCTGCCGCTCAGGCCGCCCTCGAGACCGGTTTTACAAAATACACACCCTCGTCCGGCACGCCCGATCTCCGCGAAGCGATCGCCCAAAAGCTCCGCTCCGAGAACGGGCTCGATTACAAGCCGAGCCAGGTCATCGTCAGCAACGGCGCGAAGCAGTCATGTTTCAACGCCATCATGGCGACCTGCGATCCCGGTGACGAAGTTGTCATTCCGGCCCCCTACTGGCTGAGCTACCCCGAGATGGTCCGACTCGCTGGCGCCGTCCCGGTTTACGTTCCGACCACCGAGGAAAATCAATGGAAGATGACCGCCGAGCAATTCGAGAACGCCATGACGCCTCGGACCAAGATGGTCATCATCAACACCCCCGGCAATCCGACCGGATCCGTTTACACCCGCGAGGAGCTCAAGGGCATCGTCGAAGTCGCTGCTGAAGAGGACATCTACATCCTCTCCGACGAGATCTACGAGAAGCTGATCTACGACGGAGCCGAACACGTCAGCGTCGCCGGCGTCACGCCCGAAGCCTACGATCTCACCATCACGATCAACGGCTTCAGCAAAGCGTATTCGATGACCGGATGGCGGCTCGGCTACCTCGCCGCTCCGCCCGCCATCGCCAGCGCAATCGATTCGATGCAAAGCCACAGCACTTCGAATCCCTGCTCGTTCTCTCAGAAAGGCGGCCTCGCCGCGATCAAGGGCGACCAACAGTGCGTGACCGACATGCGGGAGGAATTCTCGATTCGGCGCGACTACATGTGCGGGCGGATCGAATCCATCAGCGGCATCTCGGCCGTCAAGCCGCTCGGCGCCTTCTACGTTCTCGTCAACATCAGCGAGCTCGGTCTCACCTCCGCGAATTTTGCCGACCGCCTTCTCAGCAAGGCCAGTGTCGCCGTGGTCCCGGGCGTCGCCTTCGGTGACGACAAGACCATCCGTCTCAGCTACGCGACCAGCATGGACGTCATCAAGACCGGCCTCGACCGGCTCGAAGACTTCTGCAAGACGCTCTAACTCGAGCGTCTCTTTTTCAATCGGGCGTCGGTGCGAAAGCGTCGACGCCCTTTTGCTGTCCGCCTATTGCGAGCCCACTTCATTCAGCCTTCGCTTCAAGCGTTTCGATCAAGCCGACCAGTTCCTCCGGCCTCTCCAGCATCCAGTGAGGCCGCTGCGCCTCCAAAGCCTTCTGCGAATTGTATCCCCACGTCACCGCCGCACAGCGGATCCCAGCCGACCGACAAGCCTCGATGTCCCTCGTTTCGTCTCCAACGTAAAGCGCATCAGCCGCCCGGAATCCCAGCCGCCGCATCACCTTCCGGATCTCCCTCGCCTTCCCCCCCAGCCGAGAACTGCTCCGAACGAACTCGAAGACCTCGAGGTCATGGTTCTCGGCAAACGCCTGGACGTTCTCCACCGAGTTCGACGTGACGACGCCCATCCGCAGACCGCGATCATTCAAATTCTTCAGCATTTCCGGAATCCCCGGCAGCGGCTCGATCTCGTGAATGCATTCTTTCAACAAACGCACGCCCTGACGCGAGATCGCCGGGAGCTTTCGCTTCGGAATCCCGAGCAATCGGATCATCCCTCGAGTCGAGAGATCCCTCGCTCCGTCAATTTCTTCGGCCAGCAGAGGGCGGTATTTGAAGTCCTTCGCCATCGAGTTCAGGATCTCCCAACTCGTCTGAAACGTGTCCGCCAACGTGCCGTCGAAATCGAAGACCACGACCCGCACCGGCCCGACGGACGACACCTCGGCGACCCGCCGACCGCCGCTCCACAAAAATCGCGCGATCCGTTTCAAGACCTTGCCGCCTCGCGTAGGATTTCCGTCGTCGCACTTTCCGCTCGGAACCTCCGAATTCTCATAACCGCAGAGCTTAGCGTCCAACCCGACGAAGGCAAGGCGACGGCAAGAAGACTCCGCATTTTAAGTCCGCGCTATCACGGAGAGGGAAAACATTGAATCCCGCCCGGAACGCGCTAAGCCCTTGCCGGTGCAAACGATGGAGCCGATCCGAGTCCGGGCCAAATTTTTCTTCGAAGGAGATCGGAAGTTCTTCATCAAGGGCGTTACCTACGGTCCGTTCGCTCCCGACGAGAACGACGAATATTTTGGCACGCCCGACTCCGCCGCGCGCGACCTCGCGATCATGGCCGAGACCGGGATCAACCTCCTTCGCGTCTATTACGTCCCCCCTCCTTGGCTCCTCGACGCCTGCGCCGAACACGGAATCCGCATCCTGGTCACCCTCCCGTGGGCCGAACACATCGAGTTCCTCCGTGACGCCAAGGTCCGCCGCGAGGTGATCCGCTCGGTCCGCGAAGGAGTTCGCAAAAATGCGGGCCATCCCGCCATCTTCGGCTACCTCGTCGGTAACGAGATTCCCTCCTCGATCGTCCGCTGGCAAGGCGCTCGTGAAGTCACGGAATTCGTCGAACTCCTCATCAACGAGGGCCGCAAGGCCGACCCGACCGCCCTTTTCTCCTACGCGAGCTACCCGCCCACTGAATACCTCCTTCCCCAGAACGTCGATTTCTACACCTTCAACGTTTACCTCCACCGGCAGGACGACTTCGACCGCTACCTCGCCCGCCTCCAGAATCTCGCCGAGGACCGCCCCCTCGTCATGGGCGAATTCGGCATGGACACCATTCGCCACACCGAGGACGAGCAGACCGAGATGCTCACCTGGCACATCGAGAGCGTCGTCCGAGGCGGTCTCGCCGGCACCGTTCTCTACGCCTGGACCGACGAATGGTTCCGCGGTGGCATGGAGATTCTCGATTGGAATTTCGGCCTCGTTCGTCGCGACCGCACTCCGAAAAAATCCCTCGCCGCCGTCCGCGACCTCTTCTCCGGCACCGAGCCGATGACCCGAAAGGTCAAGCTCGAGCGCTACCCCCGGGTCTCCGTTATCGTTTGTTCCTACAACGGCGCCAAGACGCTCGACCGTTGCCTCGAATCGCTCCACCTCGTCGATTACCCCGACTACGAGGTCGTTCTCGTCGACGACGGCTCCACCGACAACACCCCCGAGATCGCCGCCCGCCACCCGTGGGTCGTCAGTATCCGCCAGACGAATTGCGGCCTCTCCGTCGCCCGCAACGTCGGCGCCCGTGCCGCCTCCGGCGAGATCATCGCCTACACGGACTCCGACTGCATGGCCGACCCCGATTGGCTCTACTACCTCGTCAACACCCTCACCAGCGGCGACTTCGCCGGCGTCGGCGGCCCGAACATCTCCCCGCCCGCCGAGGACTGGATCCAAGCCTGCGTTGCCGCCGCCCCCGGCGGCCCGAGTCACGTCCTCCTTACCGACGTCATCGCCGAGCACATCCCGGGCTGCAACATGGCCTTCCACAAGTGGGCCTTCGACCTCGTCGGCGGCTTCGATCCGGAGTATCGCAAGGCGGGCGACGACGTGGACTTCTGCTGGCGACTCCAACAGGAGGGCGGCAACATCGCGTTCTCTCCCTCCGCCATCGTTTGGCACTACCGCCGCTTCACCCTCAAAGCCTTTCGAAAACAGCAGGAAGGCTACGGCGAGGCCGAGTCGATGCTCCGCTTCAAGCACCTCGTCTTCTTCGGCCCCACCGGCACCGCCAAGTGGCGCGGCCAGATCTACGGTGCCCCCCGCTTCACCTGGCTCATCAACAAGCCCCGCATCTACCACGGCGTCTTCGGCGAAGGACTCTTCCAAAGCATCTATCCCACCCCGCAGTCCGAGATCGCGGCCTACCTCAGCAGCATCGAATGGGTCGTCCTCACCGCGTTCATCTTCGTTGTCTCGATCCCGTTCCCGCTTCTCCGAATCGTCCCCTACCTCATGATCGGCGGCACGTTCCTCGTCGCGCTCTCCTACATGATTCACGCGAAGCTCGAGCCGAAATACGACACCATCCTCGCCCGCCTGCTCGTCACCTTCCTCGCCTTCACCCAACCCCTCGCCCGCGGCTGGGCGCGTTACTACACCTGGCTCAAATACAAACGCACCCCGCCTTCCGTCATCGAGTCCCACGAAGACAATTTCAAACCCTCACGTCGCGGCAGCATCACCAATCTCAATTTTTGGAGCGAAGAAGGCATCGGTCGTGAAGCCCTCCTCCCGAAAGCCATCGACGCGCTTGAAACCGAAGGCTGGAGCTACTCGACCGACACCGGCTGGAACGACTGGGACGTCCAAATTTACGGGAGCTTTTGGTGGGGCATCCGAGCCGCCTCCGTCACCGAATATCACGGCGGACCCAAAGCGCTTACCCGCGTCCGCCTCACCACCCACATGGTCGCCACCACCTTTCTGGTCAATCTCGTCTTGTTCAGCGCCCTCATCCTGCGCCAGATCGAGAACCCCGGCCTCGATCTCTGGGTGCAAATCCCCTACGCGCTCTTTCTCCTCATGCTCTTCACGAATCTTCGTAAACTGAAGAAACGCGTCGCCGAACTCTTCGAAGCCAGTGCCCAACGCGTCGGACTGACCCGAGTCATCAAGTAGCGCCAAAGCGGCCTCGCTCATTTCTCATTCAGCATTCCGCATTCCGCATTCCCCATTGAACCGAACCTCCGACTACGACTACGCGCTCCCGTCCGACCTCATCGCGTCCCACCCGCTCCCCGACCGCGCCGCCTCGCGCATGCTGGTCCTGGACCGAGCCTCCGGCCGCATTTCCCATCACTATTTTTCGGACTTCCCTACCTTT
Organism: uncultured Verrucomicrobiae bacterium; assembly: GCA_963749035.1. GTDB lineage: Bacteria > Verrucomicrobiota > Verrucomicrobiia > Chthoniobacterales > JAATET01 > CAVVKW01. The sequence goes on along the minus strand of CAVVKW010000004.1, from coordinate 517,999 downwards.
CTTCAGCCCGGTGATCTGACCGTGCTGAACGATTCCCGCGTCCTCCGCGCCCGACTCCATTCCGACGACAACCGGATCGAATTCCTCTTCCTCGAGGAACGCGCTCCCAACGAATGGATTGTCCTCGCCCGTCCCGGAAAGAAGCTCCGCCCCGGCGGCACCGTCTCCGTCGGCGGCACGACCGGCCACGTCCTTGAGGTCCTCCCCGGGGGTGAGCGCGTCATTCGCCTCGAGCAGCCCATCGACTTCGACGCCCACGGCGAACTTCCCATCCCGCCCTACATGGGCCGCGCAGCCGACGCTGCGGACGACGAGCGCTACCAGACCGTTTACGCCGACGACCCCGGCTCGGTCGCGGCTCCCACCGCCGGTCTCCACTTCACCCCCGGGGTCCTCGAGCGTATCCCCCACACGTTCCTCACCCTTCACGTCGGCCAAGGCACCTTTCAACCGGTCAAGGTCGACGAACTCACCGATCACCAAATGCACGAGGAGCGCTACACGATCAGCGAATCCGCCGCCACCGCGATCAACACGGCCACTCGCATCGTTGCCATCGGCACCACCACCACCCGCGTCCTCGAAAGCCAACCCCCCGGCCCCATCCTCCCCACCTCCGGCCGCACCAGCATCTTTCTCCACCCCCCGATCGAACTCACTCGTTTCGACGTTCTCCTCACAAACTTCCACCTCCCAAAAAGCACCCTCCTCATGCTCGTCAGCGCCTTCGCCGGCCGAGACCTCATCCGGACCGCCTACGAAGAGGCCATCCGCGAACGCTACCGCTTCTACAGCTACGGCGACTGCATGTTGATTCTGTAATGGTCTCATTCCCCTTGCGGCTCCGAGCAAGGCCCTTCGCGTCTTCTTGTTGCCTCCTCCATCAACGTTGCCCAACTCCCCCGACGCGCGTATCGTCCCCAACCGCTATGCGACTCGACGAACTTTTTGCTCAGAAGCCCCGCACCCTCTCCTTCGAATTCTTCCCACCGAAGAGCGAACGCGGCTGGCACACGCTCGAGGATACGATCGACCAACTCGTCCCGCTCGGCCCGGACTTCGTCTCCGTCACCTACGGAGCCGGCGGCGGCACCCGCGAGAAAACTCGCGAGGTCATCGAGCACATTGCGAAAAACTCCGGCATCCCCACCATGGCGCACCTCACCTGCGTCAACGCGACCAAATCCGAACTGCGAGAACTCTTCGACGAATACGCCGGTCACGGCATCGCGAACCTGCTCGCACTCCGCGGTGATCCGCCCAGGGGAGCGGAACGCTTCACCCCCACCGATGGTGGCTGCGCCTACGCGACCGACCTGATCGATCTCATCCAATGCGACGGTCGCTTCGCCGTTCTTTGCGCCGCCTTTCCAGAGATGCACCCCGACGCCCCGTCGCGCGAAGCTGACCTCGCGAACCTCGGACGGAAGTTCGAGAAGGGTTCCGCCGCGGCCATCACCCAGTGTTTCTTCAGTGCCGACCTCTATCGCTCGCTCGTCCAGGAAACTTCCACCCACATCGGCCGCCCTGCCCGCATCATTCCCGGCATCCTTCCGGTCATCGACTGGGGAGCCCTCACCCGTTTTTGCAAAATCTGTCAGGCCACCGTCCCCGAAGACCTCCGTGCCACGCTCGAACCCGTCGCCGACAATCGCGTGGAAATGCGGAAACGCGGCATGGCCTACACCATCGACCTCTGCCGCCAACTCCTCGAGGACGGCAGCCCCGGCCTCCACCTTTACGCTCTGAATCGCAGCACCGCCGCCGCTGAGATCGTCACCGCTCTGCGACAAAGCGGCCACCTCGATTGAGGCTGCACGCGTTTGCCCTCCCCGGGAGTCTGCGGTAATAAATTCTCATGCGCCGCCACCTCCTCGCGTCCCTCGCGATCGCCCTCGCGCCGCTCGGCGCACTCTTCGCGATCGAGCCAGGCACCGTTTTTCTTCTCACTCCCCAGACGACGCCCGACCTCCCGCCCAGCATGGGGTGGGTGCCCGAGGGTCCGACCGGAGGCCAGGCTCTCCGAGTGGACGTCATTCCAGCCGAGGTCGCGAAAAATCACCTCGTCACCATCCCGCTCGACGTTGTCCCGCTCCGTGACCACGAGATCCTGCTGACCTACGACGTCCGCGCCGATCAAGTCACCAAGCCCGAACTCGACTACAACGGCATCAAATGCCAACTCCACTACCAGTCCGTCGCCGAGGGGCCAAAGTGGTTCAACGAAGGCCTGCTCTACGGGACCTTTCCGTGGCAACGCTCTTCCCTCCTCATCCGCGTTGATTCCGATGCCAGCGACGGCGTCCTCCAGATCGGCATGCAGGAATGCTCCGGCACCGCGTGGATCGCCAACCTCACCGTCGAGGTCCTCCGGCGCCGCCCCGGCACCTTCGACAACCCCGCCTTCCGCGGTCACGATCTCCCCCGCCTCCGTGGCTTCGTCGGCCCCGCCGCTTACGATCCCAACGATTTCGACGTTCTCGAGGAATGGAACGTCAATCTCCTCCGCTGGCAACTCATCAACCCGGACTGGGAACGCACCGCCATTCCCGCCGACCAGACCATCTACGGACCGTGGCTGGATAAGAAAGCGACGGAACTTCAAACCGTTCTCGACCGCGCCCAGGAAGCGGGCATCCGCGTCATCGTCGACCTTCACGCTCCGCCCGGTGGACGACTCGCCGATGGCACGCTCACCATGCTGACCGACCAGAAGCTGCAGGACGTTTTCGTCGAAATCTGGAAGGAACTCGCGACCCGCTTTAAGGACCATCCCGCCCTTTGGGCCTACGACCCCCTCAACGAACCGGTCCAAAATCGACCCGCCCCCGCAGGCGTCAACAATTGGTGGCAGCTTCAAAAACGAACCGCCGAAGCCATCCGCAAGATCGATCCCGACACCCCCATCCTGATCGAGGTCGATCAGTGGGATTCACCGGAAGCGTTCGTCTGGATGGAACCCATCGACGTCCCTCGCGTCATCTACCAAGTGCACATGTATTGGCCCCACGAATACACTCACCAAGGCATCGACCGCTCGTGGATCAACCCGGACGATAAACCCACCTATCCCGGCACGTGGAACGACCGCCCCTTCGACCGCGACGCCCTCCGCCGCAAACTCCAGCCCGTCCGCGACTTTCAGCTCAAACACAACGTCCACATTCTCGTCGGCGAATTCAGCGTTCCCCGCTGGGCACCCGGCGCCGCGCAATACCTCGCCGATAACATTGCCCTCTTCGAAGAATATGGCTGGGACTGGACCTACCACGCCTTCCGCGAATCGCCGGAGTGGAGTCTGGAGCTCGCCAACCTCCCCTACTCCCCCGCCATTCAGCCCGAGGCCGGCGAGCGAACCGATCGCGCCGAAGTCGTCCGCTCCTGGCTCGACAAAAACGAATAGCCGGATCGCTTCCCCTTGAGGCCGCTCACCGTTTTTATCTGGGGCTCTCGCCTCCTGCTCGCCGGACTTTTTCTTACCGCCGGTCTCATCAAAGCAGGAGCCAGCGAGGGTTTCGCCATCACCATCGCCACGTTCTCGATCCTCCCACCGACGATCGTCACCGCGTTCGCAAATCTCCTGCCTTGGGTAGAGATCCTTGCCGCCCTTCTCCTCCTCATCCCTCCAACCGCCCGCCTGGGCGCCGCCCTCGCCGCTCTCCTCCTCTTCACGTTCATCGGAGCCCTCGCATGGGCGCTGAGCCAGGGTCTGATCGTCGACTGCGGCTGCTTCGGCGAATCCCCACCCTCACTTTCCAAGATGGTCGTGGCCCTCGTTCGTAACGTCATCCTCCTGGCACTTACTCTCGCTCTCGCCGTCCGCAGCACGCGAGTCGTGAGCCGGCGAAATTGAGGCACTCACGGAACTCCGATGACCAGCGACGCCTCCCCACTTCAGAAGTCCGAACCCCCCGGCAAGCGCGTCGTGATCTCTGTCCTTCAGCTCGCGATCTCCGTCGGTCTTCTGATCTGGATCGCGTCCGACATCAGCAGCCGGAACGATCTCTTCAATCTGATCGCCGACGCGAACGTGACCTGGATCGGCATCGCGATCTTCAGTGCGGCCGTCGGCGTCAGCGCCGGCATGATCCGATGGCGCGTCTTCCTCGAAATGCTCGGCCTTCACCTGACCTGGCGCCGCCTCGCGTCGGTGTATCTGATCGGTCACTTCTTCGACCTCTTTTTACTCGGCGCCACCGGAGGCGACGCCGCGAAAGCCGTCTGCGTCATTCGCGAATACCCCGAACGGAAGACTGCCGCTCTCATGAGCATCGCCATGGATCACATGAGCGGACTCGGTGCCCTCCTCGCGGCCACCGCCTTCTTCACCCTCGACCGCGCCAACACCTTTCTCGCCCATCCCGTGACCGCCGTCATGTTCTGGTTCCTGATCGGCTACGTCTCCCTCGCCGTGATTGGCATCGCCATCTGCATCGCCATCTCCCGCTTCCCGATCCCCGCCTGGCTCCCGCTCCCCGGCAGATTACGCTCCGTCGCCAACGACATGCAGGCCGCCTTCGTCCAAATGCGCGAACAATGGCAGGCGACACTCAAAGCGGTCGCCATCTCCTTCATCTCCATCTTCGCATTCTACTTCACGTATTACGGAGCCGCCCGCGCACTCGACGCCCCAATCTCTCTTCCCGCCATGCTCTCCGCCATGCCGATCGTCGAAGCTCTGATCTCGATGCCCATTTCCGTCTCCGGCCTCGGCGTTCGGGAGAAAACGTTCGAATACCTCCTCGGCGCACTCGCCAACATCCCGATCGAGACCGCCGTCCTTGTCTCGATGGGCGGCTTCCTCTGCTGGAGCTTCTGGGCCCTCGTCGGCGGCATCGTCCTCGCGTTCTACCGGAAATCAAATCCCGTGCGACCTGCCAACAGCGAATAATGATCGGACTCACGCGAAGCCGCGAAGCCGCGAAGAACTTCGGGAGACCCAAATTTCACGCAGAGCCACAGAGAGCAAATCGGCGGCACTTTGAGATTTGCTACATCCAGCTGTCACCATCGGACCGCGCAATCCCAAGCGCACTCGAGAACCTCTCATCCTCTGCGTTTCTGCGTGAAACCCTTCGCCCCTTCGCCCCTTCGCCCCTTCGCCCCTTCGCGTCTTCGCCCCTTCGCCCCTTCGCCCCTTCGCCCCTTCGCCCCTTCGCCCCTTCGCGTCTTCGCGCAAGGTTATCAACCCAGGGCTCAACGCCACCCCGAGCAATCCCAACCCAGCAGCGCCTCGAGCTCTTCTATCTCCGTGGCGAACACGCCCCTTAAAAACTCACGGTCAGCCGCGCTCATCTCCTCGTCGTAGCGCACTTTTTCGGGCTTTCGCCTGACCCGAAACTTCCGCCGCCCGACGCCCAAAAAGTCGGACATCCGGTGAAAGGCCGCTTCCGAGTCGCCCCGCAACTCCTCACTCCGAAAAATCAGCATCTGCTCCGCCGGGAAACACTCCCGAAAACGCCGCACCTGCCCCGCGTAACGTCCCCGATCGACGTAGGAGAAGAACCGGTGCTGCCCTCCCCCACAGCGCTCATCCTCCCGCCGAATCGCTTCCCCAAAGGGTAACGTCTCTTCACCGTTCCGCGTCGTCATCTGCCAGTGGGAATAGGCCCGGTCAATCGGATTTCGCAGCACCGCGACCAACTTCATTCCTGGGTGATAACGCGCAATCCGCTCCGCCGCCGGACGCCAATACAAATAGACCGGCGTATTCTCACCGAGCACCTGCTCTCCACCCGGCTCGAAATGGCAATGGTAAAACGCCTCGTAGTCGGGCTCGCCGTCCGCAAAGTGAGGATCCCAGTCGAAAAAATGCACCTCCTTCCGGTCAGCGAGACCGATCGACGGATGCTGACGCAACATTCGGTTCAACGCCGTCGTTCCCGACTTCTGCGCGCCGATCACCAGAAAATCCACGCGCCTCATGGTCTCGTGAGCCGGCCAACCCGCGGCAGAAAACGCCCCTTCGTTTCCCCGCCCGTCAACGACTGCCCCCTGAGAAAACTCTCCCGCAACCTCAAGCCCAGCTCCCGTCCAACGTAAGGTGAAGTCGCGTGGCGATATCTCAGATCACCCCGCTCGATCGCGCGCCGATCACCCATCGCCACCACGATCACGTCCGCGTCCGCCCCGATCTCCAACCCCCTTTTCGGCAATCCCAACCGGCGCGACGCGTCCACCGTAAGCGCCCGCCAGATGCGAGGCAGCTCCCGAGGATTCGTCGCCAAAGCCCACTCCAACAAAAGCAGGAAACCGTGCTGACAACCCATGATTCCACCCCACGCTGCGAACAGATCATCGCCACTCTTCAACTCTGGCGGCGCGGGTGAATGATCCGAACCCACCAGATCCACCCTCCCCGCTTCCAGCAGCTTCTGCATGGCCCGGATCGTTGCCACCGGACGCAACGGCGGCGCGCACTTTGCCACCGCACCCCGCTCGATCATCACCGATTCGTCCAGCAACAAATGATGCGCGCAAACTTCGAACGTCACGTCCGCCCCTCCCCCCTTCGCGTCCAAGATGGCGGCAGCCGCCTCTTCACAACTTACGTGAACGACGTGCAGCGAGCATCCCGTCTCTCCCGCAACGTCGAGCGCCACCCTCACAGCTTCGACCTCCGACTCCACCGGGCGCGAATCCAGAAACGCTCTCGCGTCCGTCCGGCCTTCCGCCCGGATAGCCGCCGTCCGCTGCCCAACAATCTCGGCGTCCTCCGCGTGCACCGCCACCGGAAGGCCCAACTCTGCCGCCCGTTTCATCCCAGCTCGCAAAGTTACCGTATCGACCCCCGGAAAATCCGTGATTCCGCTGTCGATCATGAACGCTTTGAAGCCCACCACTCCGCAATCGGCCAAGCCGGCCAGCTCACCCTCGTTCCCGGGCACCAGACCACCCCACAATCCAAAGTCCAAACCCGAGCTCGCCTCGCCCGCCGCCTTCTTCAGCTCAAACGCCGCCCGATCCACCGTCGGTGGCGAAGCGTTCAGTGGCATGTCGACGAACGTCGTCCCGCCTCCCGCCGCCAGCGCCCGCGACCCCGTTGCGAACCCTTCCCATTCCGTCCGACCCGGCTCGTTGAAGTGAACGTGTCCGTCGACCACGCCTGCCAGCACCCAACAGCCCGCCGCGTCGATCTCGCCTGATTTCGTCCCGCCGAGACCCGGCCCGATTTCCGCAATTCGCCCGTCCACGATTCGCACGTCCGCGACGACGACCGCCTCGTCCGTCACCAAGGTCCCGCCGTGAATCACGAATTCGTCCTTCATCTCAAATCCTCCGCAACCAATCGCAAAACACCGCCAACGCCACCACGACATCCCCCTCAGCGACGGATTCATCCGGATGATGACTCAGCCCGTCCCGGCACCGCACGAACAACATCGAGGCCGGGCACCGCGTCGCCATAACCATCGCGTCGTGACCCGCCCCGCTCCGCAACCTCACCGCCGGCAAACCCGCCCCACGCACCGCGTCCTCGAAGCCCCCCGTCAGTTCGTCGTTGAAATCGACCGCCGACATCGAGTCGACCACCTCCCAGTCAAATCCCAACCCACGCTCCGCGCAAATCCCAGCCAGGCGCTCCCGCAGCTCGGCGCACGCCATCCCGACTCCCGCATCCGCTGGGTGCCGGACGTCCAGCGACAACACCGCCTCACCCGGAATCACGTTCCCCGCCCCCGGGCGAAACTCCATCGTCCCGATCGTCGCCACCAGGCCCTCGGTGCGATTCGCAATCTCTTCCACCGCCACGGAAAAAACCGCCGCCCCCACCCCCGCATCGAGCCGCGCCCGCATCGAAGTCGTTCCCGCGTGCCCAGCCTTCCCGATGATCCGCACCGCGATGCGATTCTGCGCGTTGATCCCCGTCACCAGACTCACCGGACAATTCGCGAGCTCCAATTCCGGCCCCTGCTCGATGTGGACCTCAACGTAACCGATCACCCGCCCGCCCGGCCACCCCGGTGCGGCAAACGTCCCGCCACCGTGTGCGTCCAGGACCGCCCGCAGGCTCGTGCCCGCCGGATCCTGGAGCGCAAGTTCCTCGTCCGACAGCCCCCGCACCAACGCTTTACTCCCCAGACACCCGGCCTGAAACCTCACCCCCTCCTCGTCCGAGAATCCGAAAGTCACCAGCGAGAATTCCGGCTCCCACCCCTCTCCCCGCAAGACCTCCACCGCCGCCAGCGGCAGCAGCACCCCAAGGATTCCATCCCACCGCCCAGCGTTGCGAACCGTGTCCAGATGCGAACCCGTCAGCAGAACCCGGTCACCCGCTCCCAACAGCCGACCCACCAAGTTTCCCGCGCCGTCGACGTCCGTGGCCATCCCGGCCTCCGCCATCCAACCCGCCACCCGCGCGTTCGCCTCCACCATGGCCGGTGAGAGGAACGTCCGCGTCACCTCCCCCGGCACGTCCGTCACCGCAGCGAGTTCGTCGATCCGTCCGACCAACCGACGAGCCGCTTCCGCAATCCGAGAATTCAAATTCCGACCCTCGCCCCCCGCTCAGCTCCCTCGATACGTCGAGTAGCTCCACGGCGTGCAGAGCAACGGCACGTGGAAACTTCCTTCCGCGTCGTCGATTCGAAAGCGCACCGGCACAACGTCCAGAAACCCCGACTCCGCTCCGAAATAATCCCCGACGTGAAACCGGAGCTCGAACGTCCCCTCGCGCATTTCACCCGGCGCCAAAAGCGGCTCGCGGGTTCGCCCGTCCGCGTCGGTCACCGCGTCTTTCAGCAATCCACCCATGTCGTCAAACAACTCGATCCGCAAGTGAGCCGCCGGCCCACCCTTCACCAGATCGAGCACGTGCGTACTCAATTTTCCAGCCATCCCGAAACTCTCCGCGCCCGGCTCTCAGCCCGCGAGAAAAATCAGTCCCGAATCCGATCCTCGACCCGCATCCGCGCGATTTTTTTGATTTCCGTGATCGCGGTCGCCGCCTCCGCCTCCCCATCCTGATCGAGCCGCCGGGCAAACTCAGCCAGAATCCCCGCCTTCGAATGTTCCCGCGCGCAAATCACGAACGGAAACCCAAACCGCTCCCGGTAAGCCTCGTTCCGCTCCGTGAATGCCTCCCTCTCCGCGTCCGTCAACGCCGACAACCCCGCCGAAGCCTGCTCACCCGTCGACTCCGCGGTCAACCGCCCCGCCGACGCCAGCTTCCCCGCCAAATCTGGATGCGCGCAGATCAGCTTCAGCCGCTCACGCTCCGTCGCTGCATCCACCACCGCCTCCATCCCCGCGACCAGCGACGCCCGATTAGCGAACGGCCGCCCGCCCTCCGCCCGCTCCACAACCCAGGGCGAATGTTCCCAGATCCCATCCAGCGCCACCGTAAATCCCCGCTCCGACATCCCGTTGAGTTCCGCAACCGTATTCATCTCCACCAATCACTATTCACCACTCACCATTCACGCTACTCTCCCCGCCATGTCCACACTCGGAACGAATCGTTACGGCAAACAGAAAGTCCGCGTCCTCCGCAAACACGTCGAAGGCGACCGGCAATCCATCACCGAGATCAGCGCCGACGTCCTCCTCGAGGGAGCGTTCGAACGCTCCTACCTCAGCGACGACAACTCGCAGATCGTCGCCACCGACACGTGTAAAAACACCATCATCGCCCTGGCCCACCAGCACCTCGGACCCTGCATCGAAGACTTTGCCCTCGTCCTCGGCCAACACTTCCTCGACACCCACGCCCACGTCGATCGCGTCCACGTGGAGCTCCGCGAATTCGTCTGGGAACGCCTCACCGTCGACGGCACCCCCGCCCCCCACTCCTTTCAGGCGGCCGCCGGCGGCACCCCGTTCACCACCCTCCTCGCCACCCGTGAAGGAACCACGCTCCACTCCGGCGTCCGCGGCCTCACCATTCTCAACTCGACCAATTCCGCCTTCACCGGATTCGACCACACCGGATTCACCACGCTCCCGGACGCCACCGACCGCATCCTTTCCACCGAGCTCGCCGCCACCTGGTGCTACGAATCCTCCGCCTCCGACCACCGCGCGACCAACTCGCGGATCCGCGCGACCCTGCTCGATGTCTTCGCCAAAACCTTCAGCCCCTCAGTGCAACGCACACTCTTCGAGATGGCCGAAGCTGCCCTCGTCGCGGCCCCCGGCATCGCCGACATCCACCTTAGCCTCCCGAACAAACACTACTTCACCGCCAATCTCTCGCCCTTCGATCTCGAGAACCCGAACCTCACGTTCCTTCCGCAGAACGAGCCCCACGGTCAGATCGAAGCCACCGTCACCCGCTAGAGGCACCCGCCCCCCATGCCGCGCCCAGATTCCGAACGCGTCGTCGTCACCGGCCTCGGACTCGTCTCGCCCCTCGGTGCGAACCTCCAGGACAACGTCACCACCCTCCGCGCCGCCCGCGACTGCGTGACGCCGGTCACCACCTTCGACGTTTCCGGCTGCCGCTCGAAAACTGCCGGACAGATCCCGGACGATTGGCTTGCCGCCGCGAGCACCGTCACCCCCCGCGCCCGCCAGCAGTCCCGCGCCTCGCGGATGACCCTCCTCGCCGTCGACGAGGCTCTCCGACACGCCCCCGACTTCCGCCCCGATCTGGCCGTCATCGGCACCACCAGCGGCGGAATGACTCTCGGCGAAGATTTCTACCGACGCGCTCGCGACGGCGAACTTTCCTCCCGCGATGCCCGTCTGCTTCGCGGTTACGTGCCCCAACAACCCGCTTTCGACGCCTTCGCCCCCTTCGGGATCGACGCCCCCCTCCGCGTCCTCTCGAACGCCTGCGCCTCTGGCACCAACGCCATCGGCTACGCCTTCCATCTTGTTCGCGCCGGGCGCAAGCGACGCGTGCTCTGCGGCGGTTACGACGCCCTCGCGGAACTCGTCTTCGCTGGCTTTGATTCCCTGCAGGCCTCCACCGGCGAAAAGCCCCGCCCCTTCGACCGCGCCCGCACCGGTCTCGCTCTCGGTGAAGGAGCCGCCATCGTCCTGCTGGAATCCCTCGCCGACGCCCGCGCTGCCAACCACCCCATCCTCGCCGAAGTCACCGGCTACGGCGACTCGACCGACAATTTCCACCTCACCCAGCCCAACCCCGACGGTAGCGGCCCCCGCCGCTCCATGGAAACCGCCCTCACCGACGCCGGCCTGGTCCCAACGGACATCGACTACGTCAACGCCCACGGCACCGCCACTCGCTTCAACGACGCCTGCGAAGCCCGCGCCATCGAAGCCGTCTGTCCCACCGCTGCCGTCAGCAGCACGAAGGGTCAGATGGGCCACGCCCTCGGTGCCGCCGGTGCCATCGAAGCTGCCTTTTGCGTCCTCGCTCTCCAACACCAGTTTCTCCCCGCCAACCTCCACTTCGAAGCTCCCGACGACGACGTGCACCTCGACATCGTCGCAAATTCCGTTCGCGACACCGCCCCCACCCGCGTCCTTTCGAACTCCCTCGGATTCGGCGGAGCCAACGCCACCCTCATTCTGGAGCGCGCCCCCGCATGAACCTCCACGTCCTCGGCACTGGCTGGGTTACCCCGGTCGGACGCGACCTCGACACCGTCGCCGGCCGTATCCGCACGGGTGAGGCCCCCACCGTGCGGTCCGTCGAGAATCCATTCTCCGACGAAGCCCACCCGGTCTATCTTGTCCACCCCGGTGACACCGCCGAATCCCAGCGCGAACGCCGCCTTCGTCGCTCGAGCACCATTTCCCATCTCGCCGTCACCGCCGCACAGGACGCTCTCGCCCACGCCGGTCTTCCCGCGACGACTTCCGGCGACCGCACCGCCCTCCTGTTCGCCGCGACCAATGGCGGCGTCATTTACACCCGCCGCTTCTTCGCCGAGATCGCCGACCGGGGCACCCAAGCCGGCAGCCCACTCCTTTTTCCAGAAACCGTTTACAACGCGCCAGTCAGCCACATTGCCGCCGCGCTCGGCGTCGAAGGCACGTCGTCGACCATCGTCGGTGACTCCACCGCCGCCTTCTCGGCCCTCGAAATTGCCGCGGACCTCCTCGCCGCCGACCAGTGCGATCGCGCCATCGTCATCGCCGCGGAGGAAACGGACTGGATCACCTGTGAAGGCTACTCCCGCTGGAGGATGACCAGCCCGACGCGCCGCATCGTCCCTTTCACCGGCGACGGCACCGTCTTCGGCGAAGGCGCCGCCGCCCTCATACTTGCTCGCGAATCGTCGACACCGGCCCCGATTCTTCGGCTTGCACCCAGCCGCACCTTCCGAGATGCAGCCGATGGAATCGTCAAGCTGCACGGCTTGATCGCTCAGCTCGCACCCGACCGGATCGTCAGCTCCGCGAACGGCACGAAACTCGACGTCGTCGAAGCCACGGCCATCCAGTCCCGTTTCCCCGACCTTCCCGTGATCCCGCCGAAAGTCGTTCTCGGCGAGAGTTTCTCCGCCGCCTCCCTCGCACAAGTCGTCCACGCCACCCGCGAGCCCGGCACTTCCCTCGTCACCACCGTCGGGCTGAACCACCAACTTGCCGCCCTCACCGTCACCCGCTAAGCAAGCAACCGCCCATGTGCTTTCTCAAAGGTTGCCTCATCACCTTCGGCGTCTTCCTCCTGCTCGCCCTCGCCGCCGGAACCTACGCGTTTATTAATCGTGATGAGCTCACCGTTCAGATCAACGACTGGGCTAAAACCCAATCCGTCGCCCGCGCGACGGAGCTGGCGAAATACGAAGACATCACCACTCCGATCGACGAGGCTGCCGCGAATTCGACCACGTTCTTCCAGTTTGCCGCCACCGTCGAGCAACTCGACCTTCCTCCCGAACTCCTTTCCGTCGAAGCCGACGTTGACGGTGACGACACCGAAATCCTCCGCCGCATCGAGTGGAACGGTCGCAGTTCCTTCACGAGCAACGGATATGGCGAAGGCACCTTGAGAACCGACAGCGGCCCGGTGCGCGTCAACGTCATCGACCGCACCGGGGACTGGACCTACATGAAAAGCTACCGGTTCTACGTCAGATCCCCGACCCCCGCGGGTCCGTCTCCAACCGCGCCCATCAACGACCTCGAATCTCATCCTCCAACTACCAATCACCAATGACCGATCACACTTTCTTCACGCGAATCCTGACCATTTTTGCCCTCCTCCTCGTCGGCCTCGTCACTGGCTGCCAAACCGTCGACCCCGAAGTCGCCGCCCGCCAGGCCGCCATGCGCGCAGCCATCCAGGCGGAAACCCCGGGCGACTACTTCGTCGCCCGCCGCTTTTACAAGAACGACTACAAGGTCTGGGGCTGGGTCCGCGAACCCCGCCAACCCTGGAGCACCGCGAAGCTCGTCATGCTCAACGAGCAGCGAACCCTCGCCCCCGATCGCGCGGCCAACCGTATCGGCTACGACAATAATTTCGAATACACCCTCCGCGGCGGCTTCTCCGGCGAAAAGATCTACGAGCCCGCCAGTAACAATTTCTACCCTGAGTTCATTCTCAACAGCTACGACCTCCGTTCCACCGCTCCGCCCCTCATCTTCAAAGAACGCCGCTCCACCCAACCCGAAGTCCGTCTGCTAACGCCTCCGGTTTAGAACTCCTCAATCTCGGGTGCAGTCGTTCGTCGGAGCACGTCCGCTGGAGAAACGAATGGCTGGATCAGGATCAGTCAGCCGCTCCCCCCGCTCGCCTCGAATGCAGGTAGTCGGATCTCGCATGGCGGTCGGCATTGACCCAGACTCATCCGCGTTCCGCAAGCTCTCGGGGGCCATTTCGAGGCGAAGCGGGAAATCACTTTGACCGACCTCAATCAACTAGCCGCCCTCATCGAAAGCGATCTCGATTCGATTGTCGCCCGGTGGCGCAACGAGGTCAGAGCCCTCCCGTCAGCCCGGGATCTCGACGTCCCGACCCTCAACGACCACATCCCCGAACTCCTCAAAGAACTGGCCGCAGGACTCAAAGCAAATTCCGATCAGTCAATCCCGGAAGCCGTGGCCGGATCCAGTCCGCCGATCCACGGCCTGCAGCGTCTGAAAGATGCCTACGACATCTAGGAGATCGTGGCGGAATACAACGTGCTCCGCGGCTGCATTCACCGGGTGGCCGACGAGAACGCTATCAACGTCCAGGGGATGCCGCTCCACATCATCAACCGGGTTTTCGACCAGGCGATCGGCCTGGCCCTACAAACCTATTCCACCGAGCGCGCGTTGGACGTCCGCCACCGCCGGGAAGAATACCTGTCTTTCGTCACGCACGATCTGCGAACGCCTCTCAACGCCATTTCCCTCGCCGAGAAAGTTCTGCACGAAATTCTCGTCGAGGAAGGAATCAGCGCGGACACCGAGCAGATGCTCGGCGCCCTCCGCCGAAACGTTCAGCAGCTCGAGCTCGTCGTTGCCAAAGTTCTGGATGAGAACGCCAATCTTCAAACGGAATTGGGGATGAAGCTGGTGCGACGCCATTTCGATCTCTGGGCTCTGGTGGAGTCCTTGGTCCATGACCTCGACCCGGTCGCTGACACTGCCAGCGTCAAACTCATCAACAAAGTCCCGGACGGTCTCCTCCTTTACGCGGACGCCAGCTTAGCCAGGCGCCTTTTTCAGAACCTCATAGCCAACGCCATCAAGTATACTCCCCGCGGTGAGATCGTCATCGGAGCCAGTGAGAACGATGACGAAGGCGTCACCGATTGTTGGGTCAGTGACAACGGAACGGGGATCTCAGAAAGCTTTTTGACTAAGATCTTCGAGAAGAACGAAACCGATCCACGTGACGAAGAGGGCACCGGACTCGGCCTTGCCATCGTGAAAACCATCGCCGAAGCCCACGGGGGAGAAATCGCCGTCGAGAGCAAGGAAGGAGAAGGTTCAACCTTTCGATTCACTCTTCCGACCGAAGAAGATTCCGATCCGCCGTCGTCCCCCGATGGGGCGGATTAACGCCAATCATCTCCGGGCCGACTCCCTGACCCGTTCCCGCGTCGCGGTGCCAACTGCTCGCGAGAAATGAAGCCCGAGCTTCCAGCCGCTACCGATCGCGCCCCAGCGTTTCCCCGCCGCGTTCGCGCGCACCCTGATCGTCCGGTCAGCCGTCGAGCTCTACGTCGGTCGCGTGAGCACTCGAACGTGGCGGATCGGGATTCCTTCCTGGCGGGCGGCTACAAATTTCGCCTCGATTACGCCACGCTGACCGCCCCAGATGACTTTGCGGTCACGGCGACGGTCGTCCCGGAGCCCGCAGAAAAGGGCGACGCTCGTCGCCGGCTTCCTGCTCGTCTTCGCGATCTACGGACGGCGTCGGGCCCGACACCGGTCATCACTTCAGCGCGTTGAGACCTGGCGTCAGACCCCGACGCCTCCGGTCCCGAAATACCGATCTCCCGCGTCTCCGAGCCCCGGCAGGATATAACCCCGTTCGTCGAGGCCATCGTCAAGAGCTGCGAGAAAGATCGGCACTTCGGGATGCGCCCCATTCACCCTCTTCACTCCCTCCGGAGCGCCGATCACGCAAACCAACCGCAGATCCTTGCAGCCCTCTCGTTTGAGCTGATCCAACGCGTCGACCGCGCTGTTCCCAGTCGCCAACATGGGGTCGATCACGAGAACCGTGCTGCCTTCGCTACCAGAAGGCACCCGCAAAAAATACGACTTCGGCTCGAGAGTTGTCTCGTCCCGATACATTCCGATGTGCCCGATCTTCGCATCCGGCACGACTTCGGCGACGGCGTCCGCCATCCCGAGTCCCGCGCGCAAGATCGGCATAATCACGACTTCCTTCGCCAACCGTTTCGCCTCGCAATCCATCATCGGAGTTTTGATCTTCGCTTCAACCTCCCCGACGTCCCGGAGGGCTTCGTAACCCAAAATGGAGCCAAGCTCCCGCAGCGTCCGCCGAAACAGCTCCATCCCCGTGCCGCGTTCCCGCAGCACCCCCACCTTCGCTCTCACCAACGGATGAGCAATGACCTCGCAACCCATGGCGGCAGACGCTACCAATCAACTTCCCAGATTCCAAAAGCCAAATGTTCGCTTTTCCGACCGCAACGATAGTCACTTCGGGGAGCCTCTACTGACTTTCCCAGCGGATGGCCGGTCGATCAGCTAGGCCGTGACCCGGGCGACGATCACAGCCTCCGCCGCCACGTCCGCAAGCCTCAATCCTAAAAGTTGAGCTCCAGCCCTCCGGTAGGCCTCCAACTGCCCGGCGTATCGCTCGTAATGTTCGTCGCCGCTCGTCGGCGCACCGGTCTTGAAATCGTAGATCATCGCCCTCACCGGTTGCCCGTCTGGGTTGCACCAGACGTGGACCCGATCAAAAACCCCAGCCATCCACGTTCCGTCCACCACGACGTCAAAGGTCCGCTCCCGCCAAAGCCGCAGCTCTCCCGCCGGCTTTGCAAAAACCTCCGCCTCCGCCGCAGCAAAGAAAGCGGTCAAGGCCACCCGAACGTTCTCGTCACAATCAGCGAACGCGGGCACAAACCCGGGCTCAACCCACTCCAGGTCTGCCAGCGCGGAATGGACGGAGGTCCCGAAAGCCATCGCTTCCACGCCATGACTTCCACCACCACCTGCTCCGCCCATTGCCGCCAGACCCGACGGCGAGACCGGCCTCGGAGTTCCCCATCTCGGCTCGACAAAGCTCCGCGGCGTGACCGCTTCGGTCTCAGAACTCGGCGCGACGACTTCTCGTGACACCTCCCGGAACCAGTCCGCACGGCCGGCTTCAAATCCGTCGCCAACCGCCGACCGCAGCCACCGCGTAAGGGATTTCGCTTTGGTCGTGTCGGGAAGCTGCTTCGTGATGACATACAGTCCGTGCCGCGATCGCGTCATTCCGACGTAGAGCGTGCAAAGCGTCCCGTAATAAGCCGCCGCCAACTCCCGTTCCCGCACTTCGCGCAACGCCTCGTCGGCCTCCGCGAGATCCCGGCTCGGCATCAGCAGCCCCCACTCCCGCGGATCTCCCCCGCCCAGCAAAAGGCTGCCCGGCGTCGTGTCGCGCTGCAAGGTGTCGACACCGGAGAGCACCGCCATGTCAAACGTCAGCCCCTTCGCCTGATGAACCGTCATCACCCGGACCACGTCAGCGCTTTCCGACTCCTGCACCCGCCAACCGCTCAAAAAAGCAATGAATTCTCCAAAGCCGTCACCCGCCGACCGGTCAGCGTCGAAAGCCGCCGCGGCGTCCAGCAAATCCTCACCCCGCCTTTCCAGAAAACCCTCTCCGCGCAGATCGAGCCGACTCAGCCAGCCGCGGACCGTGTCCGCAAATCCCACGCTCGCGACGCTTCGCAGTGCTTCCTCGCGAAACGCCTTCTCACCACCTCCCAACAACGCGCTACCAAGCACCGAACCGGCCAGCATCACCCCGGCGATCGCGTCGTCGGGAGAAGCCACCCACCTCATCGCCACCATCACCGCGTTGCCCAGTGGATTGTCCAAGCACGGATTCGCCTTCCCCTCGACCGTCACCGGAATGCCCTCCGCCTGCAGCAAATCCGCCAACGCAATGACGCTCTTGTTGTCCCGCTTCAAAGCCGCACAGCTCAGACCCCGTTTCCACGGCTCCACTTCCCGAAGGATCTTCAAAACCTCCAGATCCTGCGGACTCGCCTCCGCCGGACCGTCACTCTCGCCCTCGCCAATCTCCGCCCGACGTGCGTCTTCCACCGCCACCCAACGCACTGTCCCGATCCGATCTCGGATCGCTTCCGCCACCCGGTGGTCCCGCCACGCTCGCTCCCAGGCACGCACCGCATCCCCCGGGATCTGTAGGATGTCCCGGACGCTTCCGAGGTCCGAAAACATCTCGTTGACGAAGTCAACGATCACGTCCGCCGACCGAAACGACGCCTGCAGCGCGCGCTCTTGAATTACCCCCGCCCCCCCACGGTTGTATCGATCCCGGATCTCGAAGAACAACTGCGGGTCCCCCCCTCGCCACAAGTAGAGCGCCTGTTTGGTGTCACCGACGTAAAAGAACGTCCGCTCACCGCCGGGATCCTGCACGACCTCGTCCACGAACGCAGACAGCACCTCCCACTGGGGACGACTCGTGTCCTGAAACTCGTCCAAGAGCCAGTGATCGAACTTCGCGTCCAGGCGATAACCCGCGCTCGCCCGCCAATTCGGGTCCTCGACCTGCCCGGCCAGCGCGTCCGTGATGTCAGCGAACGTCAGCCGCCCCAACCCACGCGTTTGACGATCGTAGATCAACTCAAAGGCCGTCATGAACTCGTAGAGTGCCCCGCTCCGCCGCAACAAGGCCGTGAACTCCAACCTCAGCAACGCCGCGCGCAATCCTTCCGCTGCCACCTCGACCGATTCGTTGAGAAATACCCGCGCCGCCTTCTGATTCGTCGTCGGTAGATACGGCAAGTCCTCTCCCCTGACCTTCGGATCACCCAATTTTTTGACCAACGCCCGGACCTCGTCGGACCACGCACTCCCGGGCCGCAGATCCCCCACCGCAGCCAAGGCGGACCGCCACCAATTCTCCGCCACCGGCGCCAGTTGCGAATGGGTCGACTCGATCGCGGCCCACATGGCCTCCGCCGCCTCCCGCGGGCCAGGCGCAGCCAGGACCGGATTTCCCGCCGGCCAAATCCGTGACGCGTCACCCCACGTCACCCCCGTCGGCGTCTCGCGATACCGCTCCTGCAGAGTCCCAGCCGCATCGAGCAGGGTCCCGAACACGTCTCGCTCCGTTTCCTTCCGACTCTGAAGCCGCACCAGTGCCAGGAATTGTTCGAACCCCGCCGCGTCCCCCGTCTTCTCCCGAAACAACGCCGCGACCGCCTCCACCCTCGCCGCCGCCACGTCGGAATCTCCGAGGATCGTGAAATCACCCGCTAACCCCGACTCCGCCGGAAACGCCCGAGCAATCCGGGCAAACAAACTGTCGATCGTCCCCATCGACAACGATCCCAACTGCAACACCAGTCGCTGCAGCATCCCGCAGCACCTCGCCGCGTCCAGATCGGCAACACCCGTGTCGACCTGCAACCGCACGAGCTTCTCTGGATCCAACGCCGCTTCGGCGATCCGCTCGAAAACCGCGTCCAGGAACTCTCCGGCCGCTTTCTTCGTAAACGTCAGCGCCACGATTCGCTTCGGTTCAACTTCGAGTGCCAACAGCGTGATCACCCGTGACGTGAGCGAATACGTTTTTCCGCTACCCGCATTCGCGACCAGCATTTCGTGTCCGATCGTTCTCATTCCAGCCGTCCCTCCAGAAAACGAATCGTCTCCGCGTCCATCCAATCCACCGGATCTCCAGCCGAAAAGATCGGCGACAGCGGATCGTCCCACGTCGGATTCAATTCCTTCGGCGGCCAAAAGACACCTCGTCCGATCCGTCCCGAGATCACCTCCGCACAAGCCAGCGCCGAGGCGTAGGTCTCCTCGTCCAAGTCCCACTCCAACACGCCCGCCGCGCTAGGATCCGCCGGCAGCAAGAAATATCCGAGTCGCACCGGCTCTCCCGGATACCACCGCTCGGCCACCCGGCGATACGTCGGCAACTGGAGATCTTTCCACGCCTTCCGCCGTTGCCCCCGCTCGACAATTGCCGCTTCGAGATCCACGCCCTTCGCACTCCCGAAGTGCGAGTCCTCCGGCGCTTTGGCCGTCGCGAACGACTTGTAATCCAAAATCCGCAACCCGTGGTCCGGATGTCGTTCGATCCGATCAATCTTCGCCGACAACGCCAGCTTCCCGATCAACAACGGCTCCGCTTCGTCCCACGACAACTTCTTTTCCGTCTCGATAATCCGCCACCCCGCAGCGAACTCCGCAGCCTGGACGCGCGCAAATTCTCGCAACCGAACCTTCAGGGCCTCGAGCTGAACCCGGACCGCGGGCGCTGGCGAACGCCCAAAAAGCTTCCGCGCCTCCGCCAGAAGAAATCCGATCGTGATGTCCTCGATCCTCCCCGCGTTCGTCTCCTCCGACCTCGTACGACCGAACTCCTCCACCGCCGCGTGAAGCAACGTCCCATACTGCAACGCGTCCATCTCCCGTGCCCCCCCATCGATTCCCTCCGCCCGTCGCACCCGACTGAAATAAAAACGAAACGGGCACGCCAGATACTGGGAAAAATCAGTCGGGCTGATCTTCACCGGCGGGTCCCGCCGATCCGACTCGGCGAGTCGCCACTTCCAATTGTTTTCCCGCCTCGGTTGATTCCGCCCGCCCTTCACCGTCGCAAAGACTCCCCGAACGCGGGCTGGCAACTCCCTTACGCCACACCGCAGCAGCAGATTGGAAGGCAACGCCGGCCCTCCCTCCGCCGAGACCTTACTGAAGCTACAGCGGATCTCGCCGACCGCCCTCGTGCGCAGCAGGCACGTCAGCAGATAGGCATCCCTCGCCGATCTCGCCGCGTTGTCGATCAGCCCCAGCGCTCTCCGCCGCGAGTCCGGCAGGAACGCGTGCTCGGTCACCGCGGTTGGCAGACTCCCCTCGACGCAGCCCGCGATCATCAGCCGCTTTGCTTCCACCCACGGTGCCTCCAGCCAACCCAGCAACTCGACCTCACCCGGCTCCGCCGCCGATCCAAACACCCTCGCCGTCGCCAGCGCCCGCGCAAACGCGGCATCGCGCCCGTCCGGCCACCCGCGAAACATCGGCGAGTCGTCCACCGACCGCCAAAGCTCGAGCACCTGGCGCGCCGTCGCGTTCCCCTCGCCGCCGTCCGCCCAGCAATCCGTCACGATCTCCGCTGCGCCGAGCTCAGAGACCTGACCCAGTGCCTCCAGCAACCGACCGGCCGAGGCCCGCGCCCCGTGATCCCGATTTCCATCGGAGGGAACCGGCTCCCGCAATAACGCCCGCGCCTGCCCCACCGTGTCCGCCAGCGCCTGCACCCGCAGAAAATCACATCCTCTCAACAACTCCGACGGCGACAATCCCGCCGCCGCACCGATCCAATCCGCAAACCGACGGCACTCCAGCAGACGCCGCAAATTTCTCAGACGCCCACCGCCGCTCCATTCCTGCCATTCAGAAAAAACCACCGCCGGCTCGCTCGTCGCCAATCGTTCGCCGTCCGGGACGAACACCCGACCACCCCGCCGCAACACCTCTGCCCGAAACCCTGCCGTCCCCTCGCCGTCCGCCAACACCACCCCGTAGTCGCCGGCCGAATCCGCACTCTCGATCTCGAGTCTTGGATCCAGCTGGTCCGGCGCACGTCCACAGCAAAAGTCCAACGCCGACGTCGCCTCCTCTTCGGCGTCACGGGCCAACGCGATCTGCTCCGCCGCCAGCGGGATCTCACACTCCGTCCACTCCGCCGAAAGTGGCCGACCCCACGCGTCAAATCCCCCGCCCATGTCACCGGGCTTCCAGACGAGCACCAAAACCTCGACCCCCCGTGACGCCCTCGACGCCGCGTATCGCTCCGCCGCCCCCTGGAGGTCCGGCAACACCGCTATCACGATCCGCTTCGCGCCCGCACCGCCCCGATCGCTGAGAGTTTGCCGCCGCAACTCATTCGGATCGCTTAGCCCGACCCGCGCCAACTCCTCCAGATTTCGCGAATGCAGCGCGCGCAATTCATCCCATCGCTCGGAATCATCCGCGCAGACTTCAGCAACCTCCGGACTCGCGAAATGCCATCCCGCCTCCGCCAACAAGTCCGCCAAATCGCACAACATCCCCCCGGCCCCCAACGCCTGCCGGTCCCCATCCAGCGCCTCACTCCGTGGAAACAACGAGCCGATCTCGTCGCGCTCACACCCTCGCAGCACCCTCGCCCACGCACCCTCCCGCTCGGCCCGGTTGGCGACAGGTCGCACCACCCCCTCCGGCAGCGTCGCCGCCATCGGCTGCACGAAGCGCGGCGGAAAGATTCCCGTTCCCCGCTCCGCGGCCATCCGCGCCAGCTCCCAGCGGATTCGCCGAGCGGCACCCGCCGTCGGCACCCACACGTCCGTTTCGCCAAGGTCGATCGGCGTCCCCCTGGCCCCGCCCCACACGCCTTCCGCGACCTGCCGCGCGAGCGGCCCGCCCGCTTCGAGAAACTCGAGCCTCGGCGCGCTCACGCAGTCGCTTCCGCCAGGCCCAGCAATCCGGGGAACCGCTCTTCGATCTCGTCGTATCGGAGCGACGTCATGCACTTGGTCCCCTCGACCCGGATCCGGATCAGCCCGGCCTCACGCAATACCTGAATGTGATGCGAGCGCGTCGCTTTGGAGACGTCCATCGGAAATTCATTGCACGCAAACTCCCGCCCCTCCGCCTCCAGCAAGGACCGCACGATCCCCAACCTCCACGGGTCAGACATCGCCTGCATCACAACCGTCAACTGCACGGTCTCCAGGTCAGGGTGACGGTATTCCTTCATCTCCCCCGAAGCTAACTTGCTCCACCGGCTCCGACAACCGTCTAGCACCACCACAAGAACCCAACCGGCAACCCCCCGCAATCCGTTATCAGGGTCAGTGAAAATCATCCGACTCCTCCCGCCGACCTTGTCTCTCCTGCTCGTGGTCACCGCACCCGCTCAGGACGCAACGCCAGCCGCCAGCCCGTCCGCCACCCCCTCTCCATCCCCTTCCGCCACCCCTGGTGACTCCGCGGAGAACGACGAGACCGGCGCAACCGAAACCAACGAGGATAAAGCCAACTCCGACGCCACCCCCGCCGAGGGCGAAGACTCGAAGGACGAGCGGGATCGCCTGACCCAACTCCAAATCTTCCTGGACGACGCCAACTTTGGCCCGGGAAAAATCGACGGTCGGTGGGGCGAATTCAGCCGCAAAAGCCTCGCTCTCTACCTTCAATCGCAGGACAAAGAGGTGCCGGAATTCACCGATGAAGTGCCGAGCGAATTCCCCGTCGACGTCAGCTCGATCGAGCCGATCTACACCGAATACGAAATCACGCAGGAAGACATCGACAGTCTCGGCGAGGTCCCTTCCGAGCCCGAAGATCAGGCCAAGCAGGACAAAATGCCCTACGAGAATCTCACCGAACTCGTCGCAGAAAAGTATCACGTCGACCGGGATTATCTCGCGACACTGAACGAAGGAACGGCCATCGATGATGCGAAAGCCGGTGACAAAATCGCTGTCCCGAACGTCAAAGTTCCGTTCAATCTAGCTGACGTTCGAGCACGTGCCGAAAGCGAAAGCGAGGAGTCCGAAGATTCCGAGGAGTCGAATGAGTCGGACGAGAAAGACGCGAGCGACGATGAGGAAAAGGGCGAAAACACCGCCGAAGCTTCGCCTTCACCGGTGAAGACGGACGCTCTCTCGATCCTCATCAGCACCGCAGACAGAATGCTCGAGCTTCGCGAAAACGATCAACTCATTGCCGCGTTCCCGATCACACCGGGATCCGATTCGCTCCCGGCCCCCGTCGGGGAGTGGAAGATCACCGGCATCTCGATGATGCCTTGGTTCCGCCACGACGAGAAGATGCTCAAAGAAGGCGAGCGCAGTGACGAGGCCCATAACATCCCACCGGGACCGAACAACGCCGTCGGCATCGCCTGGATGGCCATCAACAAGGAAGGGATAGGCATCCACGGAACGCCGGAACCCGACACCATTGGCCGCAGCGCCAGCCACGGCTGCATCCGCCTCGCGAACTGGGACGCCGCCCGGCTGTCGGAAATGATCGAGGACGGCACGCCGGTCAAAATCGAGGAATAATAACGCGGACCCACTCGGTCCTCACCAAATCCCGTCGCGCCGACCGCCGCCTTGATCGGCACGGTCGGCGCGACTGCGTAGTGGTCCTCCGCCACGCCGGCGTCATCACTTGGAGGGACTGCCGGTGACTACCGGCACCGGCAGCCCAGAGCTTCGCCCGAGCGCGTGAGGCTCGACTCTCCGCGCTTGGAAGCCGACGCCCCCGCGATCCCGGCGACGTCCACGTCAGATCAATTCGTTGACGATCGCCTCGAGCCGCTCCTGACGCCCACTCGTGTGCTGCACGGGATCCGCGTTACCCAGAGCGTGCTTCTCGAGCTCCGCGAACCCGACACTGCCCGCTTCGATCTCGGCACCGATCCCGGAGTTCCAGGACGCGTAGCGATTCTTCACGATCTCATCGACCCGACCGTCAGCCCGGATCGCGGCGGCAATCTTCAACCCGCGAGCGAAGGCGTCCATCCCTGCGACGTGCGCGTGAAACAGATCCTCGACTTCGAAACTCTCACGCCGCGGCTTCGCGTCGAAATTCATTCCGCCGGTCGTCAATCCGCCCATTCCCAGCACTTCGAGCATGATGTCCGTCGTCAGGTAGAGGTTGGTCGGGAATTGATCCGTGTCCCAGCCGATGAGTTCGTCACCCGTATTCGCGTCGACCGATCCAAGCGCATCCGCGTCGATCGCCACCCGCATCTCGTGCCGCATCGTGTGGCCCGCCAGCGTCGCGTGGTTCGTTTCGAGGTTCAGCTTGAAGTGCTCCAGCAGATCATACTGCCGAAGAAAATTCAGACACGCCGCCGCGTCGGAGTCATATTGGTGGGTCGAAGGTTCGCGCGGCTTCGGCTCGATGTAGAACTGCCCGGTGAACCCAATCTCTTTCTTGTAATCCACGGCCATGTGAAGGAAGCGCGCCAGGTGATCGAGCTCTCGCTTCATGTCGGTATTCCACAGCGTCGCGTAACCCTCGCGTCCACCCCAAAAGGTGTAGCCCTCGCCGCCTAACTCGTGGGTCACCTCGATCGCTTTCTTCACCTGCGCCCCGGCGTAGGCGTAAACGTCCGCGTTCGGACTCGTCGCCGCACCGTGACAGAACCGCGGATTGGCGAAGAGGCACGCCGTGCCCCAAAGCAGCTTGGTCCCCGTCCGTTCCTGCTCTTCCTTCAGGACCTTCACCACCGCGTCGAGATTGCGGTTCGACTCCGCCAGCGAATCGCCTTCCGGAGCCACGTCACGGTCGTGAAACGCGTAAAATGGCGCACCGATTTTCTCGATAAATTCAAACGCCACCCTCGCCCGGTTGCAGGCGTTCTCGACGGAATCCGTCCCGTCATCCCAAGGTCGAATCGCCGTTCCGGCACCGAAGGGATCGCTCAACTCGTTCCGAAATGCGTGCCAGTATGCGACCGAGAAGCGCAGATGATCGCTCATCGCCTTGCCTTCGACCTTCTCGTCAGCGTTGTAGTGCTTGAATGCGAGGGGTGTGCGGGAGTCGGAGCCTTCGAATGCGATGGACTGAATCTGAGGAAATGCGGACTTCATTAATGGATCTGCGTAAAACTACGTGAGTATTGAGGGTTAGAGATCGAGCGCGCTCGTCACTCGATCGACCACAGTTTTGGCTGTTTTCACTCGCGCAGGCCACTTGAAATTTCCGGCGATCACCTTCCAAGGCGCATTTTCCGGCGACGTTTTCGCGAACATGTCCTCCGCGGCCTCGACGTGAACGTCCCACTTCTCCCGATTCCTCCAGTCCTCGTCGCTGATCTTCCAGTGTTTGTAAGGATCGGCTTCCCTCGCCTTGAACCTCTTTAATTGCTCATCCTTGTCGACGTGGATGAACAACTTCACGATCACCGTCCCATCGTCCGTCAACTGGCGCTCGAACTCGTTGATTTCTTGATACGCCCGGCGCCACTCCGCGTCAGTGGCGAATCCCTCCGCCCGCTCGACTAGGACCCGCCCATACCACGACCGATCAAAGATCGCCGTCTCGCCGTAGGCCGGCAGCTTGTTCCAGAATCGCCACAGGTAGTGGTGCCGATACTCCTCCGGCGTCGGCTTCACGATCGACCACACCCGGATCAGCCGCGGATCCAATTTCTCCGTCAATCGGCGGATCGCGCCACCTTTTCCTGCGGCGTCCGGACCCTCCACGACAATGATCAACGGCCGCTTCCGCTCCTTCAGTTCGAACTGAAGATGCAGCATCCGCAGTTGCAATTCCTTCAGCTCCTCCTTGTATTCGCTCGGTTTGAGCGAGCGGGCTTGGTCGAGGTCTGCGAGTCGAACGGTCTTTTTAGCCATGGGAGCCAACCCTCATGCCGCAAACCGCAAGGGAGATCAAGCCACCCGGACCGAAGTCAGCTCCGGCGACCCAAACTCAACTCGTTCATTTGCCCGCGTTCGACACGTTCAATCCAGCAACGAATTCCGCCATGCGCTTCATCGCAATCTTGATGTCTTCCATTCCCGTCGCGTAACTCGCCCGCACGAATCCCTCCCCACACCCGCCAAACGCCGTGCCCGGCACCACCGCGACGTTCTTCTCACGCAACAGCCTCATCGAAAACTCCGCACTCGTCAGCCCCGTGCTTCGAACGTTGGGGAAAACGTAAAACGCGCCGCGCGGCCGGAAGCATTCCAGTCCCATCGCGTTGAGCGAAGTCACGATAAAATTACGCCTTCGCCCGTATTCCGATCGCATCCGGGCCACCGCGGGTGCCCCACGATCCAACGCCTCGATCGCAGCATCCTGACTCGTGATCGAAGCGCAAAGAATCGCGTATTGATGAATCTTCATCATCGCCTCGATGATCACGCTCGGCCCACAGGCGTAACCAATCCGAAAACCGGTCATCGCGTAGGCCTTCGACATGCCGTTCAGCAGCACCGTCCGCTCCCGCATACCCGGGAACGAAGCCAGACTCTCGCAACGCCCGCCGTCGTACGTCAGCTCACTGTAAATTTCGTCCGTCAGCACGATCAAATCCCGACGCACGCAGACCTCCGCCAGCGCGGCCGCTTCCTTCAACGTCAACGTTGCCCCCGTCGGGTTCGTCGGGAAATTCAGCATCACGACGCGCGACTTTGGACCCACCGCCGCGTCCAGATCCTCCGCTCGCAGAACAAACTCGTCCTCGACCCGAGTCGGGATCGCCCGCGCCTTTCCGAACGCCAAAGCCACGCTCGGATTGTATGAGACGTAGCACGGCTCGTGATAAAGCACCTCGTCCCCGGGGTTCAGGATCGCGCGCAGCGCGGAGTCGATCGCTTCGGACACCCCGACCGATACCAACACCTCGTGCTTGGGGTCGTATTGCAATCCAAACGACCGCTCGACGTATTTCGAAATCGACTGCCTCAGACGCGGCAACCCGAGGTTCGACGAATACCCGGTGCGGCCCCGCTCCAGCGAATAAATGGCCGCCTCACGAATGTGCCACGGCGTGACGAAGTCGGGCTCGCCGATGCCGAGCGAAATCACGTCGTCCATCGACTGGACGATCTCGAAAAAATCCCGGATTCCCGACTTCGGGATGTCCCGGATGTGATCAGCGACGGGATTCCTCAAGGCGATACAGCCAGACGTTCCGGTGCCAACTCCTCAGCGTAAAATGTGCCGTTCTCTTTGTAGGTCTGCAGACGAAACCGCGTCGCGGTCGACACCACCCCTTCGATCGTACTCAGCTTTCGCGCGACGAAATCCGCCACCTCGCGCAGATTTCCCGCCTCGAGCTGAATCAGCAAATCGTATCCGCCGCTCATCAGGTAACAGCTCTGCACCTCGTCAAATTTTGCGATGCGCGCCGCGATGCGATTAAACCCGCCGTCGCGCTCCGGCGTGATCCTCACCTCGACCAGCGAGGTCACCAGGTCGGGACTCCACTTGTCGCGGTTGATCACCGTTTGGTATTCGACGATCACCCCGTCGGCCTCGAGCTTCGCGATCTTTTCCAGCACTTCCTCGAGGGAAAGATTCAGCATCCGAGCCAAATCCTCGCGCGGCTTCATCGGATCGTGTTCCAGTAAATCGAGCAGCTCTTGCATCAGAAAAACGTATCACGAGCCAGCCTCCCAAACGCAATCATCATTGTGGAAGCCAGCGCATTCCACTAAGACTTCACCATGGCAACCGCAAAAAAGAAAACCACCACCGCGAAGAACTCCTCCCCGGCCGCGAAGAAGTCTCCGGCCAATTCCACCAGCGCGGCTGCGAAGCGGACCGCGACCTCCGCAAAGCGGACCGTCAAGACGGCGGCGAAGAAAGCCACCATTCCGAAGACCGCTGCCGCCAAGGCAAAAGCCACCAAGGCTATCCCCGGCGACCGCGAACAGAAGCTCGCCGAGCAGGCCCTCAGCCTCGTCGATCAAGCCGCTTCCGTTCTCCGCGACCGCATTCGCGACGGCGCAACGCAGACCGCCAAAGGCCGTCTCGCCGCGAAAAAGCGGGCCAACACCCTCCTCTCCCGAGCCTCCGGAAATCTCCATAAGGCCGTCGACGTCGGCACCGACAATCTTCAGAAGATCTTCGGGAAATAATCCGGTCCGTCAGCTTCTTCGAACGCGGGGCGTCCTTCCAGACGCCCCGTTTTCTTTCCGACGGCTCGACTTCGCATCGCCCCCCCTTCCCGTGGGTTCGACCGGACGAGACTCCTCCTCCGCTCAATCACATCTGTTCCAGCGTCCGCCCCTTCGTCTCCGGCACGATCGCCCGGACCACGAGAATCGAGATCACCGCAAACACCGCGTAGAGCGCGTAAGCTCCGCCCAGTCCGATGCTCGCCAACAACGGCGGAAACGACATCGTCACCACGAAATTCGTCAGCCATTGCGACAACCCAGTCACCGCCAGTGCCGCGCCGCGAATCTGATTGGGAAACATCTCGCCGAGCAACACCCACATCACCGGGCCCCAGGAAATCCCGAAAAACACGATGTAGAGATTCGCCGCGATCAACGCGCCCGTCCCCAGCTGCGAGCTCAGGTCCAAACGTCCGCCCGCGCCGACGTTCGCCGTTCCGAAGATCACCGCCAGGATCGCGAGCGTACACGCCATTCCGATCGAGCCTGTCAGCAGCAGCGGTTTCCGCCCCCACCGATCAACGAGCGCGATCGCCACGAGCGTCGATGCGACGTTGATCACCCCACCAATCACGTTGATTTTGAGCGCGTCGTCGGTCGAGAACCCCGCCGCCTGCCAAAGCACCTCGCCGTAGTAGAAGACGACGTTAATCCCGACCAATTGCTGGAGCGAGGCGATCGCGAGCCCGACCCACACGATTGGCCGGACCGTCTTCGTCGAGTTGTCGACGAGATCTCGCAGCCTCGGACGTCGTCCGGCTTCGAGTGTCCCCTGAATCTCCCGCACCTTCTCTCCCGCCCCGGATCCCGTCACTCTGCGAAGGACTTTCTCCGCCTCGTCGTTCCGCCCCACGGCCACGAGGAACCGCGGCGATTCCGGGATCAAGAATAGCCCGACGAAGAAAAACAGCAGCGGCACCAATTCCGCCCAAAACATCCACTGCCACGCCTCGAACCCCCACCAGAATTCGTTGCTCGCTCCCCCCGCCGCCGCGGCGATGAGGTAGTTCGTCAGGAACGCCAGGAACAGACCGAGGACGATCGCCATCTGTTGCAAACTCGCCAGCCGCCCGCGATAAGCCGGCGGCGAAACCTCGCTGATGTAAGCCGGCGCGATCACGCTGGCCGCTCCGACCGCCAAACCACCGATCAGCCGCGCCGCGATGAACCACTCCGAACTCGGTGCCGCCCCCGAGCCCCATGAACTCACGAAAAAACAGAACGCCGCCGCAAAGAGCGCCGTCCGCCGACCAAAGCGATCCGCAATCTGACCCGCAAAAAATGCTCCGACCGCACACCCGAGCAACATCGACGCGACGTTAAATCCACTTCCCAGGTTGCTCGCCCCGAAAGCCTTCTGCAGGGCGTCCACCGTCCCGTTGATGCAGCCGCTGTCGTAGCCGAAAAGAAATCCTCCGAGCGCGGCCACGCAGCTAATCAGGAGAACGAAGCCGAGGCTGGCAGATTCGGCGCCGACGGAGTCAGGACGGGGGGAGTCACTCATAATGTCTGGGGGGGACCTGGAGAGTGCCCGACTTTCGATCGCCGAAACAGACTAAAACGGCGAACGGAAACCGTCCGTTGCGACGACCCGCGCCCGCCGGAGAGCAGACGACGCTACAGCGACTCCAGAAACGCAATCACCGCCGCCCGCTCATCCGCCGCCAACTTCTTGTAGGCATCCCGCGACGCCTCCGCTTCCCCGCCGTGCCACAGAATGGCCTCTTCCAGATTCCGCGCGCGGCCGTCGTGCAGAAACTCCGTGTGACCATTCACGTTCTCGATCAGCCCGATTCCCCACAGCGGCGGCGTCCGCCACTCGCGTCCGTCCGCCTGGAAGTCCGCCCGCCCGTCTGCCAATCCGTCGCCCATGTCGTGCAACAGAAGATCGGTGTACGGAAAGATCCGCTGACCGGAAACCTCCGGCAGGTCTTCGATGACGCCCGTTTGGTATTCGGGAACGTGACACGCCACGCAGCCGAGACGGTCGAACAATTTCTTCCCGACCAGCACCTCCGGGTCGTCCACGTCCCGTCGCGCGGGAACCGCCAGGACCGACGAGTAAAACACCACGTGATCAAAAATTTTCTCGGTGACCTCCGGCTCATCCTCGTCCTCGTAAGCGAGCGAAGCCACCCCGAGCTCCGACAGACTCGCCCCACCGTGCGTCCGCGTCGGACTCGTCAGACCCATGTCCCCGAGAAACGCTCCCGCCACCTGCTCGCGCACCGTAGCCGTGTTGGCCTTCCACCCGAAACGACCGATTTGCGTCACCCCCACCTCGTGGTTCCACACCCAGTTCGGCCGACCCGAAATTCCGTCCCCGTCGAGATCGTCCGGGTCCGCCTGCGCGATGATCACCTCTTCCGGTATCGCTTCGAGCAATCCCATTCCAATCATCTGCGGGGCGACGCGCGGTGAAATTTCCAAGTCCTCCGGCACGTCGCCGTAGCCTCCCCGCTCGATTCGATAATCCGGTTTCCGCAACGAATACGACTCGCCATCCGCAAAGGTCCCGACGACCTCCTCGTATTCCACCACGGGCACTCCTTCACCGGTCGCACCGGGAATCGCGTTCTGCTGAAGTTGATCGCCGAAGGTCTCGTCCGGCCGGACCCCCGCCCGCTCGTCCGCGTCGCCCGGCCGACTCAATCGCAGCAACATCGACACCATCTCCTCTCCCTCCCGCGGCGGACGACCTCGCCCGTCCTTGAAATGACACGCCGAACACGACCGCGCGTTGAAGAGCGGCCCCAATCCGTCTCTCGCCGAAGTCGAGGCCGGGGCGATGACCCAATTCTGCTTGAAAAACGAATTCCCCACGAAAAACGAATTCCGCATCTCGCTCCGCAAATTCCGAGCCGCGTATCCGAACGCGTTCTCCGTCGTGTCGAAGACCGTCGTCTCGCCGCCGGACAACTCCTCACCCTCGACCGGCCCCGGCACGTCGGCGTGATTCACCGCGGCCACTCCGACCACGGTCAAAATTCCCGTTCCCACCACGACGGCGAACAGAGCGACGCGCAGCCTACTCACCACCCGGCTCCCGCCAGCAAAGCGACCTCGATCACCCGGCGTCCAACTGGATCGTCAGTCCAAATTCCTTCGCCGCCTCGACGATCATCGCTCCCTGATCACGGAGACCGTCGATGAGCTTCGCGACCGCCACGCGACCCGGTGCCTCGTCGTCACCCAGTATTGCCTGGTCGAACGGCGTCGGAATCGCTTCCGCTGCCGCGAGCGTAGCCGCGATCTGCTCACCGAGCTTCGTCGCCAGCTCCGGATTTTTCTCCGCGACCAACTCACTCAATCCCGGACCTTCGACCGCGTTCCCCTCCCGCCCCCGGTAGCGACCCGTCCACACGTTCTGAATCCCGCGCGAATCCTCGATCATGTCCACGTGAGTCGTATCGCTGAAACACGAGTGTTCGTCCTCCTGCTCCTTCGTTTCGTAGGCGACCGCCAGGCGTTCACCCGACACTTCGAATCCGCTCAAAACCCCGATGCCGGTGAAAATATCGTGGAGACTCTCGTCCGTCGGCGCCGCCAAAAATTCCGAGCGGAAATTTCCTTCCCCGGTCGCTTCCCATTCACCGACCAACCCCTCGAGGTGCTCGACCAGCAAATTCCCCACGGCGAGCAGATACTGACCCCGCCGATCCGCGTTCTCTCCGCTCGAATAGTCCTCGTAACTCCGGTCGCCCGGCCCTTCGGCGTTGAAGTCCTGACCCCACAGCAAAAATTCGATGGCGTGATAGCCCGTGCTGATGTTCGCCTCGCCGTCTTTCTCGTTCAGTCTCGACAACGACTCTGCCGTGATCTCCGGATGGCCCTCCGGATCGTTAATCACACCAGCGTCCTCGTTGCCCTTCACCCCGTCGATGTAGGCCTCGTCCATCGGCCAGGCGTTCAGCAATCCTTCCACCCCCGTCTCTTCGTGATCGATCGGGCCGCCGTAAAATCGAAATGCCTCCGTTTGCAAATACGGCACCCGCGCCGTTTTCCAAGCCTCCCGGGCGGCCTCCATCGTCGCGTCCGAAGGCGAATCAACCAAGGCCTGGAGCGATTCGTTCATTGTCTCCGCCGTCGCCAGCGAATCGCGGTAGGCCGCAGACACGAGATCAGCATAATTTTCGACGACCCTCGTCTTCAATCCAACCAGATCGCCTTCGCTCCCGAAAGTCCCCGTCGCCTCGGGCGTCTCCCCCCCCTCGGTCATCCCCTCACGATCCGCCACCTCGACACCCGACGACTCCATCTCGCCCGTTGCCTCACCACCATCGCAGCCGACAAAAGCCAGCACGCCACCTACCAAAATTCCCGTCACTAAGTTCGACTTCATCAACATATCTCTCTTGAGACTGGGTCTCACTAACCGAGCCGCCTGTCAATGCCGTTTCGAGATTCGGTCTCAATTCTTCTATGGTTCCCGCTCGCGACATCCCCCCGGGGCCTGTTCTTTCGGAGCCGACGTTCGAATTAACCGGACCAATCCGCCGCCTCGCCGCGGGTGTCGATGTGCGTGAAATTCGAATACCGTCCGATGCCGCCGATGAACTTTCCGCGTGAGCGAACTTCCTTCGCCGCCTCCGCGACCCTTCGAGGGGAGCTTTTCGAAAATACCAGATCGAGCGCAACGTTCCGCATGTGGTGCGAGCCGCTAGCCGCCCCCGGACATTTCGCGTTGTAGGCTGGCGAACGGTAAGCCGAGATCACCTCGCCCACATCTTCGCCAAGCAGTTCACCCATTTCGTCCAGCATCAGCAGCGTCGGCCGCATCTTCTTCCAAATCGCGGTCGGCGGCAATCCGCACCGAACGTCACCGCGCACCTTGAGATGCGGCGAGATCACCTGGCGGACCGACACGTGCTTGAGCTGAAGACCGCCCACGAACGCTGAATACCCGATCAGCGGCTGGCCCAACGTCGGCAACCACTCCTCCGGCACTCCGAACGCCGGCTTCTTCGGGCCGAACATCCGCCCAAGAAAGTCAAAGATGGATCCCCCACTCGAGGCCGCTGCCAGCAAGCCGACGCCGCCCATCCCAAGCAGCCGCACAAATTCGCGTCGCTCGAGACCCGGATCGCCGTTCAACTCAGAAAATCGATCTGCCGGCCCGTCAACGTCGTTCTGCAATCCCATCGGCGGGAACAGATAGCGGAAAACTGGCCGGGCGAAAGTGAAATTTGCAGGAACCTACTCCTCGTCGACGTCCGGGCCCGGGCCCGGATACTTCTCCGACTCCGCACCGTCCGGCGCTTCCGCGCGGTGACCCTCCTCGCCCCCCCCGGCCTCGGCTTCGGTGGTCTCGGCGGGCTCCGTGTTTCCCACCGCTTCGTCACGTGGGTCCTCAATCTCCTGGGTGTCGTCGTCTTCTTTCATGATCAATCTTAAATCGTTACCGGTGCCGGGTTCAGCCGCCTCTCCCCGCTGCCGTCAATACGGCTGCTCCTCGACCGTCACCGCCACGTCCAGCGTCTGACCGTCTCGGAAGATCCTCGTTTCGACGCGGTCACCGATCTTCATTTCTGCCAACCGGTTCCGAATGTCGACCGAATCCCGCAGCGGTTTCCCGTTGAAGGCTTGCAGCACGTCACCCGGCAAGATCCCCGCCCTCGCCGCGGGCGAACCATCGAGCACCGCGACCACCAGATTCCCAGCCACCTGCGTGATCCCCAGCTTCGCCGCGATCGCGGCCGTGAGCGGATACGCGATCGCGCCAAACCACGGACGCGAGATTCGCCCCCGCTCCACCACGTCGTCCGTCACCCTCACCGCCAGGTTCGACGGGATTGCGAAGCTGATCCCTTGACTCTCCATCAGCACGACCGCGTTGTTGATCCCGACAATCTCTCCACGCACGTTGACGAGCGGCCCGCCGCTGTTTCCCGGGTTGATCGCCGCGTCCGTCTGGAAAAATTCCGTCCGCAGCTCCGTCAGTGCCCGCCGCCCCTTCCCACTCACGATGCCCTGCGTCACCGTCTCCTGAAGTCCCAGCGGATTTCCGATCGCAAAAACCATCTGCCCGACCCGCACCTCGTCCGAATTCGCAAAGGTCAAAGGCCGCAGCTCTTTCGCTTCGATTTTCAGCACCGCGATGTCGGTCAGCGGATCGGCT
Organism: uncultured Verrucomicrobiae bacterium; assembly: GCA_963749035.1. Classification (GTDB taxonomy): domain Bacteria; phylum Verrucomicrobiota; class Verrucomicrobiia; order Chthoniobacterales; family JAATET01; genus CAVVKW01. Next base: position 483,667 of record CAVVKW010000004.1, on the reverse strand, counting down.
CCGAGAAACGCCGCCGGAAACGACCGTCCGTCGCTAAGGTGGACGCTCACGTCCGAAGCCCCGGCGATCACGTGCAGGTTCGTCACGATGTGACCGTCCGTCGAAACGATGGAACCCGACCCGAGCTGCGGCTTCGAAGACTCCATGCCGAGCAACCCCCGAATCCGGTTCATCCGGTCAGCCACGCTGGCGTCCTGACTTGCCGTGATGCTGACCACCGACGGGACGACTCGCTGAACCAGCCCCGTCACCGCCGCGTCCAGCTCCGCCAACGCATCTTCCCCGCCGCCCCGCTCCGCGGTTCTCAACCCGTCTCTCCTCGCCAAAAGAATGGCGGCCACGATGAGCGCAATCACCCCGACGAACGTCAGGAACCGCAAAAGACTGCTCATTTCCCAGCCCTCCAGAACCTCGCGCTCATCGGGAGAAGCCGGGCCGGTTCCGCCATCGAAAGCCTGACTCGATCCGCGTCCATCCGCCTTCCCTACACTTCCTCGGGAAAACGACTCTTCAGCTCATCCAACGCCTTGTCCGCCTCGACCGAATTTCCGATCCGCTTGTAGGCCGCCGCCGCGCGGCGCAGAGCACGGGGCGTCACGGCCACGTCGTCGTAAAGCACCGCGATCGTCAGAAAGGTCCTCGCGGCCAGATCAAATTCCCCGCGCGCCATGTGAATGTCGCCCATGAGTAAGCGGCCCTCGGCGTTGTATTTGCCTTCCGGCTGAAGCAGCAGAGCTTCCTCGACCAAGGTCGTCGCCTCGTCGGGTTGACCTTTCCCGAGCGCGATCTCGGATTTGGCCAGCAGTGCCCGCGAGCGGCTCACCGGGTCCCTCGCCATCGACAGATACCGGTCGATCGGTCCCAGCGCTTCGTCGTATTTGTCCCGGGCCAATCGTGCCCGCCCGAGATTGATCAGGATGTCGGCACTCACCGGGATCGACGGGTCCAATTCCGCCAATGGCGCCAGGAACTTCTCCGTTTTCTCGTAGTCCCCTTCCTCGAAATACTGCTGGCCGAGCCACACCGTCACGTCGCTCGGCACGGACCCAGCCCGCGCGCCGTCGATCTCCGCTTCCACCGAAGCCCGGTCTTCCGCGTAGAAATGGATCAAGACGATCCGCGCCGTTGCCCGATCTCCGAACTGCTCCGGATTCATCTCCCGCGCCTTCAAAAGGTGCTCGAGCGCCCCGTCGTAATCCTTTTGCTCGAACGCCGCCCAACCGATCCAATACTGAGCCTGCGCCGCCGCACTCGTCTCCGGATAATCGACCAGCAGCTCCTCGAACGCCGCCGCCATCTCCTCGTATCTCTCCTGCTGACCCAGCACGAGCGCCTTCTGTTGCAACGCCAACTCGCGCTCGGGCGCGTCGGGATAATCGTCGATCAGTTGCTGAAAATCTCGCATCGCCGCCGCGTAGTCCTTGTCCTGCTGCGCCGCCAACGCCCGTTGCGCGAGCGCGGACGTCTTCAACTCGCTGTCCGGATACGTTGCCAAGAATTTCGAATACGTCTGTTTTGCGCCGATCCAATCCGCCGTCTGCGCCAGACACCATCCCAGTTTGTAAAGCGCCTGCTCGAGCTGCCGGTCGCTCAGATCATTCTCCAGCGAAGTCCGGTAGAACTCGACCGCCGCCTCGTAATCCCCCCGTTTGAACAGCGTCTCAGCCTTCAACAAATAAGCCCGCGCGCGCTCCCGCGGATCCGTGCTCGTCGCCAAAAATTCGTTAACCTGCTCGAGCATGTCGACGCCGTCCGTCTGATCCAAACTCACGAGTCGCTGAAACTGCGCACTGCCCGCCGCGTCCGAATCCGGGTATTCCTCCAGGATCTCCCCGTACAGCGCGACCGCTCCCTCGCGGTCGCCGAGCTGCCGCTTCGCGTTGGCCGAGATCAACATCGCTTCCGGGATCGCGTCGTCCGGCAGTCCCCCGATCTCTTCAGCCGTCAGGTTTGCGGGCTCTTCAAAATCGCCGGCCTCGTAAGCCAGACGCACGGCTCCCAGTTTCGCCACGCCCTTCCATTCACCGATGCCCGGCTTGGCCAGCGCCGCCTTGAAGAGCTCCCGCGCCTCTTCTTTTCGACCCAATTCCGCCGCGATGGCTCCCGCCTTCACGACGGCTTCGGCCTGCATCCCGGGCTTCTCCGCGCTTTCACCAAGACCCCGGTAGGCCTCGAGTGCCTCCGCCTTCTTGCCGGACTCGGAAAGCGACTCCGAAACGTAAAAATCCGCCGCGTCCCGGTACGGGTTGTCGTTCCGCTTCTCGGCAATTTCCTCGAAGACTTTGAGTGCCTCCTTCTTCTTCCCGGAAGCGTCCAACGCGCTGGCTTCGTAATAACTCGCCGACAGCTTCACCGCGTCCTCCGCGGAATTGACCTTCGCCGTCCGAAAAAGTCCCACAGCGGCGTCGTAGTTTTGCTCACCGTAGTAGATCTCCGCCAGCCGGTAGGCCCCCGCCCCGACAAATTCCCCGGAGCGGAACTGCTCGAGCAATTTTTCGTAAGCCCGCCGCGCGGCCGAAGAATTCCCGAGAAAGCGGTGACTCTCCGCCAGACGGAACAACGCGCCGTCGCGCACCGCCGCGTTCGGGTCCGCGATCAGGAACTTCTCGTATTCGTAGATCGCCATGTCGTACATCTCGCGCTTGTAAAAGCCGTTAGCCGCGAGCAACGACTGACTCGCCGGATCCGTCGCCTGGCCCGGCCCCAGCCGGATCGAGCCCGGATCGTCGACCGGCGTGCTCAAATTCTCACCTTCGGACGGCGGATCGCTCGACTCAGCCGATCCCTCGACGGCGGGCGCGGGCCGAGTCGGCTGCGGAATCACGCGGTCCGGCGGAGCCGACTCTAGCTCCGAGGCCTCCACCGCTGGTGCTAGCGGCACCGCGACAGCCTCCGCGGCGCGGACGGGCAGATTGTCCATCCATTCCGGATTCTCAAACTCTCCGGCGTTCACCGGCTCAGCCCGACGGACCTCGGGCGTTTCGCTCGAACCGACCGGAACGGCGCGCCGCACTTCCTGCGCCCACGCTCCACTGACGCCGATCACCATCGCGCCGACTAACAAATTCCTATTCCTCATTCCGGTTTACTGGTCGCAAAGGCAACGTTCCAAATGTTCGCCGCCCGGCACACGTCCAGAACATCAACGATGCTCTTGTATTCCGTATTCACATCGCCTCGCAGCACGACCGCCTGGTCGGGATAAAGGTCCGCGATTCGAGCCAGCGCGCCCTTGAGTTCTTCCAGGTCCATGGTCCGACGATTCATGATCACCGAACCGTCCGATTTCACGTTCAAGATCACCTCCCCGACCGCCCGCCGACTCTCCTTGCCCTCCCGCGCGGTCGGGACCTGCACGTCGAGCTCGGTCTCGTCGCGCGAGAAATTCCACGTCACGAGAAAGAAAATGAGCAGCAGAAAAACGACGTCGATCATCGGCGCAATCTGAAACCCCGAAGCCTCGGGCTGGGCGCGGGAACGGAAGTTCATCGCCTACGCGTCGTCGCCGGGAGGGCGGATCGAGCCCGGTTTGAAATTCGCGCTCAACAACGCCATCAACTGCGTCGTCGCCGCTTCGAGGTCCGCGATCAAACTCTGCACGCGTCCGCGAAAATACGCGTAAGCCGCCATCGCCGGAATGCCAATCAAGAGCCCCGCCGCCGTCGTCACCAACGCTTCCGCCACGCCTCCGGCCAACAGCATCGGTCGCGACGCATCGATCCCGTTCGCCACGACGCTGAAGGATTTGATCATTCCCAACACCGTTCCGAACAACCCGACCATTGGAGCGATCGTTCCAATGTCGGCCAAATAGACAATCTGCTGGTTCAGCGAGCTCGCCTGTCTCGTGCCCTCGGTCTCCGCGATTTCGCGTGCCTCGGAGATCGTCGCGCCAGGATTCTTCGTCATGAACTCCAACGTCCGTCGCATCACCCGGGCCACCGCACCACTGTGCCGATTCGAGTGCGCCAGCAATCCGTAGTAATCACCCTTCCGGATCAAAGCGTCGGCCGTCTTCATGTAGCGGCTATTCACCACCCCGCCCCGCCGCAGCGAGAAAAAATAAATGATGATCAACATTACCGCCACGACCGACAATGCCGCGAGCGGATACATCACCACCCCGCCGCTCAGCAGAACCTCCACCAGATCCATCTGCTCCGCCGCGGGTTCGACGCCGTCGACGGTCTCGACCGCGTCCTGGGCCCAGGCCGCCGCCCCGGGCAATATCGCGGCCGCCGCCGTCCATAAAGATGTCTTCTGCATAATCAAGGTTGCGCATCATAGGCGCGCTTCCGCCCCGCGCAAGTCGGCGATGTGGCGTCGGAACGACTTGCGACGCGTTCCGCAGGGGTTTGTCGCCAACACCCCCCAGACGCCCCCCGGACGCCCCCCGGACGCCCCCCGGACGCCCCCCGGACGCCCCCCGGACGCCCCCCGGACGCCCCCCGGACGCCCTCCCGGCCTGACTCGGCATCCGTAACCCCCGGTATCCGCCGCTCGAATTTGCACCCCGAGCTCGATCTGCAGCCAGATCTCGAGCCCACTGCCAGATCTGCCGGCAGGCACGCGGAGGCACGCTTTGCCGATAAATCACAGACTGGGCGACCCATCAAACGCGGTATAAGCTTCCGCGCATGAAGGCCCGGCACGACGAAGAATTTCCGGGGGAGGCTCACCGGGGCAAAGCCGGCATCGGCGCCAGCCTCGTCGCGTGCCTGACGGTCGCGCTCGCTCTCACGACGCTGGCAGCTTTGGCCTACGTTCACGCTCGCAAAGCTTCCAACGAGAAACTGGCGGCCGAGATCGAGATCGAGCTCCGTCAGCAGGTCGGTCGATTTTTTCGCGAAGTCCGGATCGCCATGGCCGACCTCATCTTCCTCCGTCAGCTCGCCAGTGCCTCACTCTCCGAATATGCGAACGACCCCGCCCTCGCTGCCCGCCGGGTATCCGACGATGCCGCCGCACTCTCCAGCATTCGCGGCTACTACGACCAGATTCGCCTTCTCACCGCAACCGGCAGCGAACAAATCCGAATCAATCTGGCCGAGCCCGCCACCGGTCCGGGACAAATCGCGAAGGTGTACACCGTTCCTTCCGACGAACTTCAGAGCAAGGTTCATCGGGAATGGTTCAACGCTGCGGCAAATTTGACTCCCGGTGCAATTTCCGCCTCCCCCCTCGATCTGAACGTCGAACGCGGCGAAATCGAGCGCCCCTTCAAGCCAACCATCCGGCTGGTCACCCGGCTCAGTGGTCCGGACGGCGTGAACCACCAGATTCTCGCCCTCAATTACCTCGCTTCCGCGTCGCTCGCCGATCTCCGCCTCGAGAATTTCCCGGCCGACGAGTCCCCACCGGCCATCTCGATCGCAAACTCTCGCGGCGAATGGTTGCTCGGCCCGAACGCCGACTGGGACTGGAGCGGCGTCCTACCAGAGCGCGCCGACCGGAGCGTGAGCGACTATTCGCCCAGACTCGCCGACGCGCTCTCCGATCTGGACCTCAAGAGCGTCGAAACGGACCGAGGTTTGTTCGTCATCGAACGCGTCGGCGCAAATCTGACGACCTTCCTGCCGCGCAGCGGACTCCTCGACGAAAGGGGTCGAGAGAACGTCTCACTATTTTTCATTGCCCACGCGACCCCCGGCCAACTTGCCGCCGAAGCTCGAGCGGACACCCAGGTCATCTCCATCGCCTACGTCATCAGCCTCCTTCTCCTGCTTCCCGCGACTTGGATTGGCACCCGTTCTCTGCAATCCCGCCGCCTGACCGTCGCCCACCTCAAGCGAAGCGAAGAACGTCTCAGCGAAGCCGAGGAGATTGCCGGCACCGGCTACTGGGAGTGGGAAATTCATCAGGACAAGTTCCACCTCAATCACCGCGCCCGCCAGATTCTTGGCATCCCGAGCGATTCCCCGCCGCTCTCCCTGGCCAGCACCCTCGATCTGCTCCCCCCCGCCGCCGGGCTCACCGCTCGTGCCTCCATCGATCAGGCGCTCGGCACCGCCAAGCCCGCTCACCGGGACCTCGTCCTCGGGCAGAACAACGGGTCAGCCCGCGACGTTTCGATCACCGCCACCCCCAGTGGCAGCCGTATCCGGGGCATCGTTCAGGACATCACGGAGCGGAAACAGGTCGAAACGGCGCTCGCCGACGCCCGCCGAGACGCCGAACACGCCAACCGTCAGAAAAGCGAATTTCTCGCCGTCATGAGCCACGAGATTCGCACCCCAATGAATGGGGTCATCGGATACTCCCACCTCCTGGCCGAATCTTCGCTCACGGACGAACAGCGGGAATACACCGACATCATCAACTCGAGTGGCAACGCCCTGCTTCGCATCATCGAGGACATCCTCGATTACTCCCGCATCGAAGCCGACCAAGTCACCGTCCAGTCCGTCATCTTCGATCCAAGCGCGACGGCGCGTCTCGTCCGGAATCTTCTCGCCGTCAAAGCCCGCGAGAAAGGCATCGCTCTCCGCCTTGAGCTCTCCCCCGATTTACCATCCCGCGTCGAAGCCGACGAAGGCCGCCTCCGTCAGATCCTCATCAATCTCGTAGGCAATGCCATCAAGTTCACCGACTCGGGGTCCGTCGACGTTCGAGCGACCGCCGCCCCGCTCGCTGCCGGTCGCCGAACCCTCCAATTCGAAATTCAAGACAACGGTCCCGGGCTCACCCCTGCGGGCATCGCCCGGCTCTTCCAACCCTTCGTCCAAGCCGACGAAAGCGTTCAAACCCAATACGGCGGCACCGGCCTCGGCCTCTACGTCAGCAAGCGCTTGGTCGAACTCATGGGCGGGCGCATCGACGTCCGCTCGACACCGGGCCACGGCGCAACGTTCTCGTTTTCGATCGACACCCGGGCGGTCGAACTCGCCTCCGAGCACTCGGCCGAACTCGAAGGCGACCCCGTCGACGTGACGGAATTCGCGACCCGCCACCCGCTCTCCATCCTCATCGCCGACGACGATCCGGTCAGCCGCAAGCTCTTGCAGCGCTTACTCGCCCGGTTTGGCTTCAACGCCACGGCAAACGCCGACGGCCGCCAACTCGTCGAGGCCTGGAAGGCGCGACCGGCCGACGTCATCTTCACCGACATCCAGATGCCCAATCTCAATGGCTTCGGAGCAACGAAACAAATCCGGTCGTTGGAAAATGATAGCGTTCTCTCGACCCGCATCATTGCCCTCACCGCCAACGCCATGGCCGGTGAGCGCGAGAAATGCATCGACGCAGGCATGGATGACTACCTCAGCAAACCCATCTCCCACCTCGCCCTCCTGCGAGCCCTCGAACGTTCCGCCAAAGCGCTCTCGCGTTGAATAACTCGCCGACTCCCCGCGTTTTAATCCCCGTAGCACACCTTTGGAACCCGAACGAAATCAAGCAATTGAATACCCCGACTCACCATGAAGACTAAAAACACCCTCACCTTCCGCGCCGCTGCCATGCTCTGCAGCGTCCTACTCGCCGCGCTGGTCGTCCCGGTGGTCCATCAATCGGCCACCGCACAGACGAATCAGCCCGCTCAGTATGAGCCCGTCCTCGCTCCCGAAGACGAATACATTCTCCTCTCCGACGAAGAGCTCGACGAGCTCCTCGGGCCGATCGCCCTTTATCCGGATGCCCTCGTCGCGCTGATCCTTCCCGCTTCGACCGTTCCGACCGACGTTACGCTCGCCACCCGGTTCATGGATAACGGCGACATCGACCTCGTCGACGAACAGCCCTGGGACGAGAGCGTTATCTCGCTCACCCGCTACCCGGACGTTCTGGCTTGGATGGACGAAAATCTCGAATGGACCGCCGCCGTCGGGGAAGCGTTTTACGAACAACCGAGCGACGTCATGAACGCGATGCAGCGCCTCCGCCGCGACGCGCAAGCCGCCGGGAACCTCGTGAACACCCCCCAGCAGACCGTCGTCTTCGAAAAAGGAGATGACGCGGCCGTCGTTGAAGAGAACATCCGCATCGTCCCGACTGACCCGGAAGTCATCTACGTCCCGACCTACGATCCCCAAGTCGTTTACGAGACTCAGACGATCTACGAAACCGAGGTCGTTTACGTTGACCGGCCCCGTCCGATTTACGTCGAGCCCGCCATCAGCTTCAGCGTGGGCTTCGCGGTCGGCTCCTGGCTCGACTACGCCTTCGATTGGAACCGGCGAGAGCTCTACTACGGCGCCGACTGCGGCTACAACAACCGCGACTACTGGTATGACCGCGGTTACTACGACCAGGGCCGAGACATCAACATCGTCGAGACCAACACGAACATCACGAACGTCAATACGGTCAACAACATCACCAACGTCGACAACCGCTCGGTCAACGAATGGCGACCCAGCGCCGACAGCCGGCGGCAAATCAGTCAGCGCCAACAGAACAATCGCGGCAACGCCCGCTTTGCTCAATCGACCCGTAAAGGTGCCAAGCCGAATCAGCAGGCCAAAAATCGTGGCGGACTCAAACAGGCTTCCATGCCAAAGCCCAGCCGCCTGAAAGCCGACGGCAAACGTCGCGCAGCCGGACCGCTCAAGAACGAGGCAAGAAACAACCGCAACGCAAACGCTCAGAATCAAAACCGGAAGCCCAGCCAAGCCAACGCGAACAAAGGCAAGAATGCCAACCAACGCAATGCCGACGGCAACAAAAACAACCGTCCGAACGCCAACACCCCGAACCGTCCGGGGTCCAAAGCTCAAGCTTCCAACCAGAACAAAAACCGCGATCAGAAAGCCGACGGATCGAACAAAAACGCGAACAACCGAAACGGCACCGCCAACAATCGCGGCACCAACGACAAAAAGTCCAACCAGGTTCCCAATCGCCCAAGCCAGGCTCCGAAAGTGACGGGCTCCGGCAACGACAATCGGAAGAACGGTCAAACGGCGAAAGCCAACGGGAACCGCCCGAACCAGGGCAACAAAGCCAACCAGAAGTCCGGCAATGCAAACGCGAACGATCGCAAAACGGCGAACGCCAACGCTCGGCCAAACGCCGCAAACAAAAACGCAGACGACCGGAAGGCCTCCCAGCGCAGCAACGCGCAGCGGACTGCCAACCAAAACGCCAAGGCTCAGCCGAACCAAAACGCACAGTCCAAAAGCGACCGCGAGAAGCGTCAGCAACAGGCCGCCAACGAGGAAAAGCGGCGTAAGGAGCAACGTGAGCGGGAGCAGCGCCAGGCCGCCAAAGCCAAGGAAGACCAGCAGCGTCAGCAACAGCGCGAGCGGGCGCAGCACCAAGCTCAGCAGCAGCGTCAGGCCAAGCCCAACGACAAGGCTCAGCGCGAAGCAAAACAACGCGAGCAAGCCAATCAACGTGAACAGGCCCAACGCTCGGCCAAACAGCGCGAACAAGCCCAACAGGCGGCCAAGCAGCGGGAAGCTGCCCAGCAGCGTGAGAAAGCGCAACGCGCAGCGAAACAACGCGAGCAGGCGCAACGTGCAGCTAAGCAACGCGAACAGGCCCAGCGTGCCGCCAAGCAGCGCGAGCAATCCCAGCGCGCAGCGGAGCAGCGCCAACAAGCCCAACGTGCCGCCCAACAGCGGGAACGAGCTCAACGCCAGGCTCAGGAGCGTCAACAGGCTCAGCGTCAGGCACAGCAACGCCAGCAGGCTCAACGTTCAGCCCAACAACGTGAAGCCCAGCAACGTGAAGCCCAGCAACGTCAAGCTCAGCAGCGGCAAGCGCAACAGCGGCAGCAAGCCCAACAGCGGCAGGCTCAACAACGCCAACAGGCCCAGCGTCAACAAGCGCAACGCCAGCAGGCGCAACGCCCGAACCAACGCGGTCTGACCCGCGAGCAGCTCGAGCAACGCCGGAAGAACAATCAGAGAAATCGGTAACCAAACTCGATCCGATCCCCGCAAGGTCGATCGCAGCAGCCGGGTTCAACCGAACCCAGCTGTCCTGTGTCGCTTCGGCCCGATTTTCGGAATGGCGCTTTTCGAAGCCGCGAGCGACTACTGATTACCCGTGTATTTCCGAGCGCGCGCTCGATAGACCAACGCCTCTCCCAGCGTCACGTATCCGTCGTCATTCGCATCGGCCTCGTAGAATGCCGTGAGCATTCGGCTCATCATGACCTTCGTGCCCTTCGCCTCCTCGAGCGTGATCTTGCCACTCCCACTCACGTCGATTTCCTCGAAGGCCGCGACGGACCCGCCCGACTCCAAGAACTCCTGTCGGGTAATCACCCCGTCTTCGTTGTCGTCGAAGAGCGAGAACGCGTCTTCGACGGCCAGCACCCGAAACTCGTCTTTGGAAACTTTGCCATCCTGATTCGTATCGGCCCGCTCGAACTGTTCCTGCAAGGTCCGCTTCGGCGGGTAGTTCGTGTCATCGGTGGCGCATCCGGCCACGAGCGAAGCCGCGCCGACGAGAGTGAGAAGGGTTTTGCTGTTCATAGATTGATCCCTGCCTTCATGCGCGTTTCGCCCGATTTCGTCAATCGCGCAGGGTCTTGCCCCCGCCGCACTTCGCCACGATACTCCGCGCTTCTCATGACACCCATCGAGCACGACGACCCGACCAACGCCCGTATCCTCGCCATCTCCGAAGACAAGATCCGCGGATTCTGCCGGGACCCTTTCTCAGAGATCGCCCGCCTCTCCGGAGTCGACCTCGATACCGTCACCTCCCGCATCCGCGCCATGCTCGAAGCCGGCACGATCCGGCGAGTCCGTCAGACCCTCGTCGCCACGAACCTCGCCGAAGGAGCGCTCGTCGCGTGGAAAGTTCCCGCCGATCAGCTCGACGCCACGTTCGATTTCATGTCGAAGGAAGACCCCTTCTCCGGCCACGTCGTCGTCCGCTCGACCGACGCCAAGATCCCGGGACAGGCCTACAAACTCTGGACCACCGTCAAGGTCCCCGCTGGGCACGAACTCTCCGAGCATTGCGACAAACTTCTCCGGCTGACCGGCGCGGAGTCCTACCGCCTGATGCCAGCGAAAGGCATCTTCGCCCTCGGCGTCGGCCACGTCCGCCGGAAAACGATCGACTTCGGCGACCGCTCGGACGATCCCGCCCGCATGCTGAAGGTTGAAACCGTTCACCTCACCGACCACGAATGGAACGTCCTGCTCGAACTCAAGCGCGAGTTCGATCCCGACGAGATCGCTGAGCCTGCGTGGGACCGCCGAGCCGCCGCCGCCGGCGTCTCACTCGACGAGTTTTGTCGCGTGGCAGAATCCTTGAATGATCGAAAGGTCATTGGCCGATTTTCGACCTTTCTCGAACACGTCAAACCCTCGCAGGGCGGCGTCCGCGTCACCCGCTTCAACGGTCTCTTTCACTGGGCTGTCCCCGCCGGTCGCGAAGTCGAAGCTGGCGCGGAGATTGGACGCCACGAGATTCTCACCCACTGCTACTGGCGCGAGGGCGGCCCGGAGTTTAACGACGTCAACATCATGGCCGTCGCTCACGGGACCGACCGGGATCGGCTGCTCGAGCACAAAGCGGCGATTGACAGGCACCTCGAACGGGTCGACATCCCCGTTTCCTACACCAACGTTTTCTGGGGAGGTCGCAGCGAAATTAAGCCGTCCGAGATTTCGCCAGTTATCTATCACCAGTGGCACGCGGATCATTGACCTTATCCGATAACTTGCGATGAAATCTGTTCCTTCGTCATTCCCGACGTCCCGCGTATGAAACGTTTTTTCGTTTGGACGTTTCTGATCCTCTGCGCGCTCGGCGTCATCGCGGTGATCGCCGCGGGGATCTACGTGTATCCCCACTACAGCAAGTATTCCACGATCTCAAAGAGCTTCGATCTCGCCGAGATCAGCGCGATCCCCGCCATCTCGGAGGTCTTTGATCGCACCGGCCAGCGTTACGGCCGCCTCCAGGGCGAGACCCGCTACGTCGTGCCGCTCGACGAAGTTTCACCACACTTCATCGACGCACTCCTCGCCCGCGAGGACAGCCGCTATTACGAACACCGCGGGGTCGACTATCGTGGCATCGCCCGGGCCACCGTTCGCAACATCGAGGCCGGACGGGTCGCAGAAGGTGCGAGCACCATCACCCAACAGCTCGCACGAAATTCTTACGATCTGGCGGAGAATGACTGGGAACGCAAAGTCATCGAAGCCCTGCTTGCGCTCAGGATGGAGGGCGAACTCACCAAGGACGAGATCCTCGAAGCCTACGTCAACCGCATCTACTACGGACGTGGCCTCTACGGTATCGAAACTGCAGCCCGCGCCTGCTTCGGGAAAACCGCCAAGGAACTTGATCTCTCGGAATCCGCCATTCTCGCCGGCCTCATTCGCAGCCCAAATCGGTTCACGCCGCTCGAGGACACCGCCAACGCCCTCGCCCAGCGTGATCAAGTCCTCGCCCGCATGGAAGAACTCGCCATGATCACCCCCGCCCAGGCTGCCGACGCTCGGTCGAAGGACGTCCCAGCCACCAAACGCCTCCCGCCCCGCGTGCAGGAGGATTACGCGATGGACGCGGTCAACCGCGATCTCGACGTCGTCCTCTCTCCGACCCAAATCGCCCAAGGCGGATTGAAAATTTACACCACCATCGACAAGCGGCTGCAGCTCGTCGGTCAATCCGCCCTCGACAAGCACCTCACCGAGATCGAGTCGACGGACGGCTGGACCCACCCCACCCGGGCAGATTACGACCCCGAAAGCGGTGACCCCGCCTACCTTCAGGGAGCCCTGGTCGCAATCGAGAATTCGACCGGTGCCGTCCGCGCCCTCATCGGCGGACGAGATTTCAAGGAGAGTCGCTTTAATCGCGCCATCCTCGCGAAGCGGCAGGTCGGCTCGACCTTCAAACCCTTCATCTACGCCGCTGCCTTCGAAGTCGGACTCCTGCCCGGCACCCTCGTCGACGACGGTGACATCAAACCCGGCGAGATCCGTTCCGTGGAGACCGACTGGGCTCCGAAAAACTCGGACGGAGGTAGTGCCGGACTCCTTCCCGCTGGCAAGGGCCTCGTCCGCTCACGGAATACGATGACCGTTCGCGTCGGCGAATTCGCCACCCTCCCCGCGATTACGCAACTCGCTGGTAAGGTCGGTCTCGGCGAGATCACCCCCAATCCTTCGATCTACCTCGGCGCATTCGAAGCCACCCTCAAAGAGATCACCACCGCCTACACCACGTTTCCAAACGCCGGGAGCCGCCGTCAGTCCTACATCATCAGTGAGATCGTCGACCGACGGGGACAGACGATCTACAAGGCGACCGAAGCTGCGATCCCCGCCATCGACCCACCCGCCGATGCCATCGTCGACGAGCTTCTCCAGGAGGTCGTCACCGGCGGCACCGCCGCCAAAGCGAAAAGCCTCGGGCTCACCGTCCCCACAGCGGGCAAAACGGGCACGACCGATGACTACAAGGATGCCTGGTTCGTCGGCTACACGTCCTCGCTGACGACCGGCGTCTGGGTTGGCTTCGACCAACCGAAGCGGATCATGAACAAGGGTTACGGCAGCACCCTTGCCCTACCGATCTGGGTCGACTTCGTCGAAAACGCGTCTGCCAAAGAATACGCCGCGAACGACCTCGGGATCGACGTTCCTCGCGTGAAGGGCCCCCTCTGCCGCCGCACGGGACTCCAGGCGACTTCCGCCTGCGAGTCAACCGGCGAGGCCTACACGACCGTGATCCCGAAAGCGATGACTCCGACGCGATCATGCAATCTGAGCCTCGTCGCTCACGGCGGCACTCTCGCCACCGAGCCCCGAGTCGCCGCTGCGATCCCCATCTCTCCGAGCGAGTCGACCCGCCCGGCAGCCCCGTTACCGCCGATCGCCCCCGCCCAGCCCGTCGATCGCCCGCGGGTCAGCGTCCCGTCCCACTCCACCGTCTCCGCGCAAACCATCGACCGCTCGCAACCAAGCGGCGCAGCGCCCGTCGCGCGAGCCCAGCCCATCTCGCCAAACGTCGCACCGGGTCAATCGGACGACCCCGCCTTTCAGGCACCGGCCAACCGCCCGGTCGCGCCACCGGCGGCTCGCCCCGTTCCGGTCCAGCGCGTCCCCGCGCCTACGGCTGCCCCCGGACTTCCCTACCGCCCAACGCGTGGCGCCCGCGTCGTGCCCCGGCCACAACCTTCCGACGAGGAAGCTTCGCCAAACCGATCGGAGCCCGACCGCTATCGCGTCCGGCGCACCGAAGATGGATTCGTCTTTGACTGAACCGTCCCCCGCAAACAGACAAGCCACACCCACCAGACGAAGAGCGCCTGAACCGGTAGCCTGACCCAGAGCACCCACGTCGGCACCGGACCTCCAAAGAGTTCCATCCCGTTGAACGCCGCGTCGACGTTGGCTGGAAATACCGCAATCAGCAGCGCGATCAGCCCCCAGCCGGCAACCCGCCGAAGACGGGGGATCAGCACGCCGAAGCCAACGACAACCTCGGCGAGCCCACTCCAGAAAACCGCCGCCCCGGCTCCCGGCAGCCAATCCGGGATCATGGCCGCGTAGGTTTGCGGGAAGATGAAATGATTCACACCGGCAACGACGAAGAAAATTGCCAGTGCCAGTCTTGAAATCACCCCCGTAACGTGACCGGAAATCGCTCCGGAAGCCAGTTTCGTCCCACGCTCCCAACGTGCCCCACCGCGTTGCGGCACCGTCCATCGAAGAGCAAAAATTCCTTGTCACGAAAACGCCCGCTCAACACCTTCGGAAATGGGACACGACCTCTACCTCGCCGCCGACGATTTCTTCGCTCAGCCGCTCGGCCTTACTTTCGACGACATCAGTCTGGCCACCCGGTTCTCCGAGATCCTCCCCCGTGACGCTCAGCTCACCGTCGCTCTCTCGGAGACGCTCGAGCTTCAGCTCCCCATCATTTCGTCCGACATGGACACCGTCACCGAGTCGCGCATGGCCATCCAGATGGCCCTCAATGGCGGCCTCGGTCTCATCCACTACAACATGTCCGACGACGCGCAGATCAAAGAGGTCGCCCGCGTCAAAAACCACATTCACGGCTTCATCCAGGAACCGATCAAAGTCGGACCCGACCAGCAGATCAGTGAAGTCCTCGAAGTCATCAAAAAGAAACGTTTTGGCTTCAGCACCTTCCCGGTCGTCGATTCCGAAAACCGCCTCCTCGGTCTCCTCCCCGGCCGCGTGGTTAAATCCCGCTACGCCCACCGCACCGTCCGCGAGGCAATGACTCCCCGCGAGGATGTCTTCACGCTACCCGAAAGCGAGATCCGCTCCACGCCGATCGAGACCGCCGACCGCTTCTTCACCGAGCACCTCGGCATTCACAAGTTGCTCGTCGTCGACGAACGCGATCGGCTTCGTGGTCTCTTCACCCTCTCGGACATCGAACGCATCGAGGAGGAAACCCGGCGACTCGTTCGCCCCGCCCGCGACGCGAAGTTCCGCCTCATGTGCGGAGCCGCGATCTCGCCGCACCGCCACCCCGACGGCTCGCTCGATCGCGATCGCATCCTCGCGCACGTCCAACGCCTCGTGGACGAAGGGATCGACGCCGTTGCCGTCTCGACCGCTCACGGCTTCACCAGGGGAGTGGGCGACGCCGTTCGTCTGATCCGCGACGAGTTTGCCGACCTCACTCTTCTCGCCGGGAACGTGACCTCGGCCGAAGGCGTCGAGTTCCTCGCTAGATCCGGTGCCAACGCCATCAAGGTCGGCCAGGGCCCGGGCTCCATCTGCACCACCCGCGTCGTCGCCGGAGTCGGCATCCCGCAGATGACGGCCCTCTTCGCTTGCTCGCGCGCGGGCGCTGAGAATGGCGTCACCATTATCGCCGACGGCGGCATCTCGAAGTCCGGCGATATCGTCAAAGCCCTCACCCTCGCCGACGCCGTGATTTGCGGCGGACTCCTCGCGGGCTCCGACGAATCCCCCGGCCGCCTCCTCGAGATTAACGGCAAGGTTTACAAACAATACCGCGGCATGGGTTCGCGCGAGGCCATGAAAGAAGGCAGCGCTGCCCGCTACGGCCACGACAAAAACGACGCACCTCAGAAAGCCGCCGCCGAGGGCATCGAAGCCCTCAAGGAATCCAGCGGCCCGCTCGACACCGTCCTGCGCGAACTCATCGGCGGTCTCCAGTCGGGAATGGGTTACCTCGGAGCACCCGACCTCGCCGCCCTGAAATCCAACGCTCGCTACATCCGCGTCAGCCCCGCCGGCCAACGCGAAAGCGCCCCCCACGACGTCATCACCGTCAAAGCGACCCCCGACACCACTCCCGCCTGACCCGTTCTCGTTGAGTGTTCATCGTTGAGTGTTGAGCGGAGTCACTGCGCGCACCTCACCCACTCAACACTCAACTTTAAACGCTCAACCCCTCACCAATGCTTACCCCGTTCACCTCCCACCTCATCGCCGACACCGGCATTTCCACCGGCGACGAAGGCAAGGGCCGCGTCATCCTCGAAGTGATCGACGAGCTCCGCGAATCTTCCAGCCGCCCCGACGCCGTTGCCGCCGTGATGAAGGTCAACGGCGGCTCGAATTCCGGCCACTCCGTCGGCGACGTCAAACTCAACCTCATTCCAGGTGGCGTCGTCGATCCGCACATTCCCCACCTCACCATCGGCGCGGGCGTCGTCGCCGATCCGCGTAAGTTTCTTTGGGAAGCCACCTACTGCGAACTCCACGGCCACGCCGCGCTGTCCCGCCTTCGCATCGACGAGCGCACCCTCGTCTCCGATCTCTCCCACCGGCTGCTCGATCTCGCCTGGGAGTCCTACCGCACCGAGATCCTCCAGGAGGAACCCCGAGGGTCCACCGGCCGCGGAATCACCCCCGCCTACACGGACGAGATTTCCCAATTCCAAATCACCTACGCCGACTTCCGGAGCGACCGCTCCATCTTCGCGCGGAAGCTTCGCGCCCGCGTCGATCGCGGCCTCCGCATCATCGAGCACGTCTGCCAGCTTGCGCCCGATCGGTGGGCCACGCTCTTCGAGACTTTGACCAAAGCCGAGACTCGCGCTCACACCGAGCTCATCGAAGCCGGGCACTTTGACGCCGCCGAATTTGATTTCACCGTTTTCAATGCCGGCACGCCCTTCGGCTTGGACGTCGATCGGTTGGAAGACACTTACTGGACCGCTGGTCAGAGGCTCGTCGAGAACATCACCGACGTCCGCGAGCTCACCCTGCAAGCGCTCGCCCGCGGTCAATCGATCCTCGGCGAATTCGGCCAAGCCTACTGGCTCGACAAGCGCCACGGGTTCCCGCCGAACGTCACCGCCTCCCACACCTTCACACCGGAATTTTTCCAATCCGCGGGCATCCCCGCCCAACCCGTTCACACCATCGGCTGCTGCAAAGCCTACGACACCAAGGTCGGCACCCACCTCTTCCTCACCGAACTCACCGACGAGCATTCGCTGGGACGAACCCTGCGCCAGATCGAATTCGGTTCCACCACCGGCCGCCAGCGCATGGTCGGATGGTTCGACGCCGTCGAGAAGGGCGATGCCCTCCGCTACGGCGGCTACCACGACCTCGTCCTCAACAAACTCGACGCTCTCAGCTACGCCGGTGATTGGACCGAGGGCGAACTCGCCATCTGCGTCGCCTACGAGACACCCGAGGGCAACCGAGTCGACCACGTCCCCCGCGACGATGCCTTCCGCCGCACTCTCAAGCCCATCTACGAATACCATCCCGGTTGGCCCCAGGACCTTTCCTCCATCCGTCGATACGCCGACCTTCCCGTCAACGCCCGCCGCTACGTCGTGGCCGTCCTCCGCGCGATCGTCGACGTCGCCGAAGCCCACACCACTCCGCCCAACCTCCGCTACATCGGCGTTGGCCCCCAGCGCAGCCAGATCATTAAAGACATTCCAGATACCGCAACGCTCCTGGCCGAGACGCGGTAGAATCGGACCCTCCGGTGCGGAATTTTCCGACTCCCTTCCCCTCCGCACCAAATCTCTTTCTACGGCACTGCGGAACTGCGGCTCTACGTCACCCCCGCCTCGATCGCACC
The DNA here is from genome assembly GCA_963749035.1 of uncultured Verrucomicrobiae bacterium. Classification (GTDB taxonomy): domain Bacteria; phylum Verrucomicrobiota; class Verrucomicrobiia; order Chthoniobacterales; family JAATET01; genus CAVVKW01. The sequence continues at coordinate 465,691 of CAVVKW010000004.1, read as the reverse complement.
ATCTTCCGCGACTTCGCAACTTCGCAATTTCGCGACTTCGCACGAACCCGACCACCTTCTGAACCCAGGGGCCAGAAACCCAGGTCTCGATGACCTCCCGTCGCGCCGACCCCCGCTGACAAACGATCGCCCCGAGTTTTTCCCATTTGTAATTTCCCATCGCCGGATCATTCCGGCATGGTGCGCGGCCATGGATGGAAACTTCGATCTCCAGGTCAACAAGAAGGCGTTTCAGGTCAACATGGACAAGCGGATCTACGGCACGTTTGCCGAGATCGGTGCTGGCCAGGAAGTCGCGCGGCGCTTCTTTCACGTCGGCGCTGCCGCCGGCACGATCGCCAAGACGATTTCCGCCTACGACATGACCTTTTCCGACGCGATCTACGGCGCCGCCGGGCGTTACGTCAGTCGTCGGCGCCTCGACACGATGCTCAACCACGAGTTCGACCTTCTCGTCGAGCGTTTGGACACCACCGTCGGAGCCGAACGGAATTTTTTCGCTTTCGCCGACACCGTCGCCGCCCGCAGCTTTCGCACCCACGACGAATCGCACGGTTGGCTCGGCCTCCGCTTCCAGAGCAGCCCCCGCTCTCCGATCAACGAGATCATCCTGCACGTCCGGATGCTCGACACCGACAATCTCTCGCAGCAGGAAGCCCTCGGCATCATCGGCGTCAACCTCATCTACGGCGCCTACTACCTGAATCACCGCCCCGAAGCCCTCATCGGCTCCCTCCTCGACGACCTCACGAACAAGCGGATCGAAGTGGACATGATTCGTTTCTCCGGGCCGGAATTCGTCAGCGTCGACAACCGCCTCATGGCCCTCCAACTCGTCTCACAGGGTCTCACCAAAGCCGCCCTGTTCCGAGCCAACGGCGAAGTCATCAACGCCGCCGACGCGTTCTACAAAAAAAATCTTCTCATCGAACGCGGGTCGTTCCGACCCGTCACGCACGTCACCAACGACATGCTCGATTGCGCGCTCGCGATGTTCAAAAACGAAGACCGGCTCCGTGGCGAAGAGCCCGAAGTCCTCATGGAAATCACCATGCAAAATCTGCTTTCCGGCGGCGAACTCGACCTCCGCGACTTTCTTGATCGCGTCGACATGCTCGCCGCGCTCGGCCGCACCGTGCTCATCAGCAATTACGGCCATTACTACCGCCTCATCGCCTATCTCACCCGTTACTCCGACCGCCTCATCGGCCTTCCCATGGGCCTCCCCGCACTCCAGGACCTCTTCAAGGAAGAATACTACGTCGAGCTCGAAGGCGGGATCCTCGAGGGCCTCGGCCGACTCTTCAAGACGGGCGTCAAACTCTACGTTTACCCCTACAAAGAGGCCGACGGGACCATCGTTCCCGCCGACCAATGCGAGGTCGCGCCGAATCTGAAGAACCTCTACGAGCACCTTCTCGAGAACGGCTTCATCGTTCCCATGGCCAATTACAATCCCGAATACCTCGGCATCCGCTCCGCCGACGTCCTCGCCCAAATCCGCAAGGCCGATCCCGCTTGGGAAGATCAAGTCTCCCCGGAAGTCGCCTCCATCATCAAAAACCGAAATCTCTTCGGCTACCGATAGACTCCGGCATTCGGCTCCACGTTTCCCCCAACGCGAGGGGAGGCAACACCCGCTTCCCAGAGCGCGCTTAGCGGGTCCCACCGCATCGGCGTTTCCACGGGGCTGATGTCTATTGACTCCGTCCGTTGTCCTGCTATTTGCACGGCAACCAACACTTCATCTGGAAATCGCCATCGTTCTCGGCCTGCTCGCAGCCGGTGTCATCCTCTTCTCTCTCGAGAAGTATTCCGTTGACGTTATAACCCTCCTTCTTCTTCTCGGGCTCCTCCTGACCGGCATCCTGACGCCGGCCGAAGCGTTCGCTGGCTTCAGTTCCGACATTCTCATCATCCTCGCGTCAATTTTCGTGATCAGCGGCGCTCTCCAGGAAACTGGCGTCCTCGATACCGCCAGCGACTGGCTCGCGCGCTTCGCCGGAAACAGCCCCCGCCGCCTGTTTGCTGCCATCATGATTCTTCCCGCCGGTCTCTCCGGATTCATGAACAACACGACGGTCACGGCCATGTTTGTGCCACCCGTGGTGGGTCTTGCACGCCGGGCAAAGATGTCGCCCTCCCGCCTCCTGATGCCCCTCGCATTCGCATCCATCCTCGGGGGCACCTGCACCCTCATCGGCACTTCGACCAACGTTGCCGTCAGCGGCTACATTCAAAAAATCGGTCTGGAACCCGTCGGCCTATTCGAGATCACCCCCATCGGACTCATCATCACCGGCATCGGGCTCACCTTTCTTTTTGTCACCAGATCGTCGTTAATTCCCGACCGATCCGGCCAAGAGCTGACCGACGATTACGACCTCCGCGCCTATCTTTCTGAGGTCACCGTCCTGCCAGATTCACCGCTCATCGGCCAGATGCCGCTCGAGTCCGACCTTGGCCTTCTGGAATTTCGCATCCTGCGTTCGACCCGGAACGACACACCACTCGATGCTCACTCGGCACCACCCATTGCTGCCGAAGACATCCTCTTGATCGAGGGGAGCGCCAGGAATTTGTTGAAGATTCAAACGATCGAAGGCGTTGCGTTCGTCGGCCAACGCTCCCTTCGGACGATCAGCAGCACGAACTCGCGGGTCGTGGAGGCCGTTGTCCCGCCCCGCTCCAAACTCGTTGGTCAAACGCTCGAGGAAGCCGCGTTCCGACCGCAATTTGGGACGGTCGTTCTGGCAATTTACCGACGCGGTCGCTCGATCAGTGAAACCCTCCCCGCTACGCGGATCGTCTCCGGCGACGTGCTACTCCTGCAAGGTCCCAACGAGCGGATCGACGCGCTCCGCGACGCGGACCAACTCTCGATCCTTGGTGAACTCAGCGCGGCCCCCTCAGACCGGAGATCCGGGCTCATCGCACTCGGAGCTTTTGCAATGGCCATTCTTGCCGCGGCCTTTGGCTGGACCGCGCTCCCCACCGCCTTTCTCGCCGCCGCTCTCGTCGTCGTCCTGGCGCGCTGCATCACCATCGAAAAGGCCTACACGATCATCGACTGGCGGCTACTCATCCTCATCGGTGGGATGACCGCTTTTGGCACCGCCATGCAAACCTCCGGCACCGCTGCCCTCCTCGCCCAGGGCGTCCTCGCCACCCTCTCCCCACTCGGCATCCTCGCCGTTCTGGCAGGTTTTTTCGTCCTGACGATCCTGCTCACCCAACCGATGTCCAACGCGGCCGCCGCACTCGTCGTCCTCCCGGTGGCCCTCGAAGCAGCCCAAGCCATCGGCGCCAATGAGCGAACCTTCGCGATCGCGGTGATGCTGGCTGCGTCGATCTCCTTCATCACCCCGTTCGAACCCTCCTGTGTGCTCGTTTACGGTCCCGGTAAATACCGATTCGGCGACTTCGTGCGCGCCGGAGGGTGGCTCACCGTGATTCTCGCCGTGGTCGTCATCACACTCATCCCCGTCTTCTGGCCGCTCCAGGCCACTCGATAGCGCACTTCATGACATTACAAATCCTGTATCTCCTGGCTTCTCTCGTCCTTTTTTTTCTCGGCGCGGAGGGGCTCGTTCGTGGAAGTGCGTCGCTCGCCCTCCGTCTCGGACTCACCCCCCTCGTAGTCGGCCTGACCGTCGTGGCGTTTGGAACGAGCGCCCCCGAGCTGGTGGTCAGCCTCCAGGCCACACTCACCGGTCGAGGCGACATCGCCGTCGGCAACGTCATTGGGTCGAACATTTTTAACATTGGGTTGATCCTCGGCACGACCGCACTCATCTGCCCGATCCGCGTCGACCTGCCCGTCCTCAAGCTCGACGCGCCGCTCATGGTCTTCGCCTCGATTGTCGTGGCCGGCATCCTCGCCACCTCTGGGACCATCGAAACGCCGGTGGGTTGCGCACTCGCCGCCGGTTTGATCGGCTACACCGCGTTCACTGTTTGGATGACGCGGAAAGGCGCGACTCCCGCCACCCTGTCTGAATTTGACGAAGGCACCCCGGATCAATCGCGGTCCGTCTTCCGCGATCTCGTCTTTATCCTCATCGGGCTGCTGCTACTGGTCGGCGGCTCACACCTCCTCGTCAATTCCGCCACGTTCATCGCCCGGTCCTTTGGGATCAGCGAGGCGATCATCGGACTCACGATCGTCGCCGCGGGCACCTCGATGCCGGAACTCGCCACCTCGCTGCTAGCCGCTCTGCGCCGCCAGCCCGACATCGCCATCGGCAACATCATCGGTTCCAACCTGTTCAATCTTTTCGGCATCCTTGGGCTCAGCGCCGCCGTCCGCCCGGTTAGTGCCCCCGGCATCAATCAACTCGAACTCTGGGTGATGGTCGCCTTTGCCATCGCTCTCCTCCCTCTCATGTGGACCGACCGCCGCCTCCAACGCTGGGAAGGCGTCCTCCTCTTGGCCGGCTTCGGTGGCTACCTCGCCGCGATCTGGCCCTAGGGCACAATTATCAGTCTGTCGATCTCTCAACACCACGCCGAGCGCAACGATCCCATCACCACTCCTTCCCGTGCTCACCATCGCCCACCGCGGAGCGTCAGCCGACGCGCCCGAGAACACTCTTCGTGCGTTCGACCTCGCTTGGCGGCAGGGCGCTGACGCCATCGAGTGTGACCTCCGGCTCACCGCCAACGGCAAAATCGTGGCGCTTCACGACCCCACCCTCCGCCGAACGATGGGCCACCCCGATTCCCTCGCCGACCTTTCGTTCGACACCCTCCGCGGACTCGCCCCCGACGTCCCCCACCTCGCAGAGATTCTTGACACCATTCCGGCCAACAGATTTGCCGTTCTTGAACTCAAGGAAGGAGCCGCGCTGGTCGAGCGTCTTCCTTCGGCTCTCTCGACAGCTCCCGTCACGTTCATTGCGTTCGATCACGCAACGATCACCGCGACCAAATCTCGCTTTCCGCACCGACCAGCGCTTTGGCTCATCGACCGCATCCCCGCCGATCTTTCGAGCCGCATCCGCCACCTTGACGGCTTTGACCTCCGCTACTCACCTTCCCTCAACGACACGCAAATCGAACGCGAAGTTTCCAAAATCGCCTACACGTTTACCGTGAATTCCCCCTGCGAAATGGCTCATTGTAACGAGATCGGATTCGACGGACTCACTACAAATCATCCCGCAGTTGCGAAATCTCGCCATTGACCAAACGCAAATCAATAATAACTAACTACCGACAACACCCGCCCCTTCCCGACCTTATGCGCGCCCACTTTGCCTTTCTTCTCCTCCTGACCCTCGTCGCCACGCCATTCGCCGAGGCCCAAGCCCAAGCCGCCAATCGCGAATACATCATCCTCAGCGGCGGACCGTCGCTCCACGAATGGGAGAAATACAAGGCCGCCCCGCACGACCGGTGGTGGGGCAACTTCATCCGCTCAGCGCGCATTCGCATCCAGGAACTCCGCAAGGCACACGGGCCGAGCGCCCGCATCACCTGGCTCGTCCACCGCTCCAGCTACGCCCGTCGCGGCAATCGCCAGGACAACGAAAACCTCATCAGCAACATCGTCTCCGTTCGCGATAAATACGGCGTCAACCTCGTCTGGTTCGAGGAAGGTGCCGAAGTCATCGGCTACCTCAATCAAGGCTTACCTCGAAGGCAGGTCAAGGTCGCGAGCTTCGACTTCTACGGCCACTCGAACAGCAAGGCCTTCATGTTCGACTACAGCAACCAGATCGATTCCGCGTCCAAGTCCTGGCTGCACGAAGACGAACTCCGCGCGATCAAGCGCGGCATCTTCACGAAGGACGCCCACATCAAAAGCTGGGGGTGCCACACCGCCGAGAGCTTCAGCAAGGCCTGGAAAAAAGCGACCGGAAAGAAAATGATCGGTGCCGTCGGCAAGACCGATTACTCGCGCATCTCCACGACCGGAACGATCTCGGTCAATGGACGCTGGGGCGGCTAACCCACCCCGACACGCGACCCTCGCTCCAACGCCACGAGACAGACGTCGTCGTCAAACTCCGCTCCGCCCGCCGTTTCCTGGATGTCGGCCAGAACGTTCCGACACAATTCGTCGGCCGGCAGGGCAACGTGCGAATGCGCGCTCTCCAAGAAGCACTCGATCCCGATCACGCGACCCGTAGGGTCGCTCAATTCGATGGCCCCATCGGTGAACAAAAGTAACACCCGGCCCTCCTCCAGCTCATACTCCTCCCGGCCGTAAGTCGCGTCGTCGAAGAGCGCCAGCGCCGGTCCTCGCTTGGCCTTCTCCAGCGGCAACTCGCGAACCTCACCCGACTGACGATCACAGATTACGGGTCCCGGATGGCCCGCCGTCCCGAACGAGATCGCCCCCGTTTCCACGTTCGCCACCAGATAGAACGCGGTCACGAGTAGAGGCTCGTCGATGTTTCTCAGAATGGCGCGCAGCCCCCGGTTCAAGCTGGTCAAAAACGCGTCGGGAATCTCCGCATCACTCTGCAACTGCTCGACCAACCCCCGCACGATCGCCGTCCCCAAAGCGGCTCGCAACCCGTGCCCCATGATGTCGCAGATCAAGACACCCACGCGCTGCGCGTCGATCGGGACAATCGTGAAAAAGTCCCCCCCGACCGCCGACGCCGGACGATACACGGAAGAAATCCGCACGCGGTCATCACCTTCCCCCACCCCGCCCGGATACATCACGACGGCCTCCGGCAACAGCGCCTCCTGAATCCCCTTCGCCATTACCAAATCCTGCTCGAGCTGCAAATTACGCTCCTGCAATTCCTCCGACAGCAGCTTGAATCTCAACCGCTCAGCGTCCACCGCTTCCTCCAACAGCTTCATCTGCGTGATGTCGTGGGAGATCCCAAACGTCCCGGTGATCTCGCCGTCCCGCCCCCTGAGCGGCAGCTTCGACGTCAGTGCCCAGCGAACCTCGCCGTCCGGGAGCGTCTCCCGCTCGAGCTTGTTGATGATCGGCGACCCCGTCTCCATGATTCCCTGCTCGTCCTTGTAAGCGGGCTTGGCGTGCTCGACCGTGAAAAAATCGTGGTCCGTCTTCCCGATCAACGCCGACGAATCCCGCGCCCGAAAGAGTTCCAGCATTGCCTTGTTCACCCGAATGAACCGGCTCTTCAAGTCCTTGAAGTAAATTCGGTCCGGCAATTGATCCAACAGGTTGTTGAGCATCTCTTGCTCCCTCGCCAAGCGGCGTTCGATCACGGCCCGCTCCATCGCGTGCCGAATCGACCGCGCCAGTGACCGCGCCGTCAGCTCGGGCAGCAAAAGACAATCCTGCGCCCCACCCTTCAGTGCCTGGAGTTCCAATTCCGGATCCTCGACGCTCAGGAGCGCGATCAAAGGCAAGCCAGCCACCATTTCCAACGACAGCGCCAGCAGCTGCTCAGGGTTTTCGTCCTGCGGCGGCAAGTCCACCAAGACAACGTCCGGCGCCCGTTCGTTGATCAGCGGGACCGACCCCGACCTCACCCCCTCCGCCGTCTTCATCAAAAAATGATTCTTCAAACGTGCCGCCAGCAGCGACGCGACACGGGAAGTGACCCCATCGTTCGAAGTCAGCAAGAGGATTCGGTGCATGTTCAACCAGAGATTTGGTCAGGCCACCCTGTCGACCAACTCGCAAAACATCAAGAGGACAACTAGAGTTTGAAATCTCTGGTCTGCCTGTTATCCAAGACCGAACGTGCGCGGGAAATCCCAACTCTCACTCTGGATAGCGTCCGCGTTGGCCGCGCCTTTTACGGCGCTCGCTCAATCCGACGACCCGAAGCTTCACGCGGTCGCCAACATGTTCGACCCGAAGTCGAAACCCGCGCTCATGATTCACGAGGTTTCCCTCCTCGTTCTTCTCATCTGCACGATCATCTTCGTCATCGTCACCAGCCTGCTGATCTACACGGTCCTCAAATTCCGCCGTCGTCCCGGCGACAACGACGAGGAACCTCCCCAGGTTTACGGCAGCACCCAAATCGAGCTCGCTTGGACCGTCCTCCCCATCCTCATCACCATCGTCCTCGTCCTCGTCACTGCGCGCACGATCGCCGACATCCAGAACGCCCGGCTGCCCGAAAGCGCTCTCACCATCAAGGTCATTGGGCATCAGTGGTGGTGGGAAGTTCACTACCTCGACGCCGAGGGCCAGACCGAGTTCATCGTCGCCAACGAAATCCACATCCCTCTCAGCACCGACGAGAATCCCCGCCCCACCCGCGTCCTCCTCGAGTCCGCCGACGTCATTCACAGCTTCTGGGTGCCCCAGCTCAATGGCAAAACCGACCTCGTCCCCAACCGCCGGAACGAACTTTGGCTCGAGCCCAGCGAAACCGGCCTCTTCCTCGGCAATTGCGCCGAATATTGCGGCACCCAACACGCCAACATGCTTCTCCGCGTCTTCGTCGACGAACCGGACGACTACCAAGCCTGGGCTCGCAACCAGGCCGCGCCGCCGGTCGAGGACCCCGCCGTCGCCCTCGGCCGCCAAACTTTCGCCAGCAACGCCTGCATCAATTGCCACATCGTTGACGGAAGCCTCACCGAGATCGTCTTCGGCCCCGACCTCACCAAGCTCGCCACCCGAACCACCATCGCCGGCGGCTCTCTGCCGAACGACCGCCAAACTCTCGTCGACTGGATCAAAGACCCCCAAAGTCCGCACATGAAGCCCGGTTCGCTCATGCCCGCCATGAAACTCGTCGACTCCGACATCGACCACATCGTCGACTACCTGGAGACGCTCAAATGATCCCGTCAAAGCGCCAGCGAGCCGCCCGCTCCCTCAACTCTCAACTCCCACCTCTCAACTAGAGTGCCCAGCACGACCTCAGCCCACGACTCTCGCGAGATTCCGATCACGCCCGCCCGCCCCGGCGAGGAACCCGGGACGCTCACCGGCATCTTCCAGTCGCTGATTTACACGGTCGACCACAAGAAGCTCGGGCTGATGTATATCGGCAGTGGCCTCTTCTTCTTCGTCGTCGCGGGCCTGATGGCGACCCTGATCCGCATCCAACTCGCTCTTCCCAAGAACGATTTTCTCGAGCCCGACGTCTTCAACCGACTCTTCACCATGCACGGCACCGCCATGGTGTTCTTCGTCGGCATGCCCATCATCATCGGCTTCGCGAACTACCTCGTTCCGCTCATGATCGGAGCCCGCGACATGGCGTTCCCGCGTCTGAACGCCTTCGGCTTCTGGATGTTTGCGTTTAGCGGCGCGCTCTTCTACTTCAGCTACCTCGGCGCCGAGGGCCTCTACGGAGCCGGTTCCGCGCCCGACGTCGGCTGGTTCGCCTACTCCCCCCTCACCGCCAAAGCCTTCTCGCGCGGCCACTCGACCGACTACTGGACCCTCAGCCTCCTGGTCAGCGGGATCGGCAGCATCGCCACGGCGCTTAACATCGTCGTCACCATCATCTGCATGCGTTGCAAAGGCATGACCCTCGGCCGCATGCCCCTCTTCGTCTGGATGTGGTTCGTTACCGCCTTCCTCATCCTCATCGCCATGCCGTCGCTGTCCGCGTGCCAGATCATGCTCACGCTGGACCGCTACCTCGACGCGAAATTCTTCGACACCCAGGCCGGCGGCGATGCCGTCCTCTGGCAGCACTTCTTCTGGATCTTCGGACACCCCGAAGTTTACATCCTCATGGTCCCCGGCTTCGCGATCGCCTCCGAGGTCATCCCCGTTTTTTCCCGCAAACCGATCTTTGGCTACCCCATCATGGTCGCCGCCACGATCATGATCGGATTCATTTCCCTCGGCGTCTGGGCGCACCACATGTTCACCGTGGGAATGACCTCGATCGGCAACACCTTTTTCGCGATCTCGACGATGATCATCGCCGTCCCGACCGGCATCAAAATCTTCAACTGGCTCGGCACCATGTATGGAGGAAAGATCCGCCTCGAGCCGCCGATGATGTTCTGCATCGCGTTTCTTTTTCAATTCCTCATCGCCGGCCTCACCGGTGTCATGCTCGCGGTCGCCCCGTTCGACTGGCAGCTCAGCGATTCCTACTTCGTCGTCGCGCATTTTCACTACGTCCTCATCGGCGGCCTCCTCTTCACCCTCTTCGCCGGCATCTACTACTGGTATCCGAAGGCGTTCGGCCGGATGCTCAGCGTCCGCCTCGGCCACTGGCACTTTTGGCTTTTCGTTATCGGCTTCACCGTCACCTTTGCCCCCCAACACGTCTCCGGCATCCTCGGCATGCCCCGCCGGATCTTCACCTACGAGGCCGGACGCGGGTGGGAATTGTGGAACTTCATCTCGACCGTCGGCGTCTTTTTCCAAATCGCGGGCATCGCGGTCTTCGTGTTCAACCTGATCTGGTCCTACTTCAAAGGACACCACGCCGGTGACGATCCGTGGGACGCCTGGACGCTCGAGTGGACCACCACCTCGCCGCCCGCCGATTACAACTTCGAAAACCTCCCCGAGATCCGCTCACGCCGCCCCCTCTGGGACCTCAAACACCCCGACGACCCGGATTGGAAGTATGATTGAGTCGACGAACGAGCAAATGATCAACGACTCGACGGAGCCGTCTGACGTCACCCCGTGGGTGCTTCCCTCCCACCGCAAAGTCGGCATCCTCTCGCTCATCTTCACGGAGTCCGCGCTCTTCACGATCTTCGTCGTCGCCTACCTCTTCTACATCGGCAAGAGCCTCAACGGCCCCTACCCCGAGGACGTCCTTCACTTCCCGTTCCTCGCCTCGATCGCCCTGTTCGCCAGCAGCGTCACCGTCGTCGTCGCCGAGAAAGCCTTCCACCGCGGCAAACTCCCGACCTTTCACCTCTGGTGGGGCGTCACCATCCTGCTCGGCCTCTTCTTCATCGGGTTCACCGCCTACGAATGGTATGACCTCATCGTCCACGAGAACCTCACCATTCAGTCGAACACCTTCGGCTCGACCTTTTATGCCCTCGTCGGACTCCACGCTTCGCACGTCATTGTCGGGCTGATCCTGCTCTCGATCGTCTGGATTCTCAGCGTCCTGGGCCACGTCCGCTCCGACCAATTCGAGCGCATCCAGATGATCTCGTGGTATTGGCACTTCGTCGACGCGATCTGGGTCGTTGTCCTACTCGTCGTTTACGTCATCAGCACCGGGCTCATCAAATTCTAGACCGATGAACGATCCGCACCGCCACGAGCACCATATCGACATGCCCACGCCGACCGCGTGGCCGATGATCACCGCGTTTGGACTCGCCCTCATCTTCGCCGGACTCGTCACCAGCCTCTTCGTCAGTGCGGTTGGCCTCATCTGCGGACTCTTCGGAGCCGTTGGCTGGTTCCGCGACTGCCTCCCGCACGCCGCCCACGAACCCTTCCCCATCCGCCCGCCCGGCGAGCGACCGGAAGCCATCAAGACCTCCGGCCGCTCCGTTGGCCACCTCCAGATCGGCAAACACGGCCACCGTTCCCACATCCCGATCGAAGTTCACCCCTACACCGCTGGCGCCTTCGGCGGACTCGTTGGCGGAGTTGTCATGGCCGTCCTGGCCATGGCCTACGGCCTCGTCGCTCAAGGCAGCATTTGGTATCCGATCAATCTCCTCGCCGCCGCCGGCGTCAGCAGCCTCGCCGCCGCCGACCTCGAAACCCTCCGGAGCTTCAGCCTCATCGGCCTCATCGTTGCCATCGTCTCCCACGGCGCGATCTCCATCCTCATCGGCCTCCTCTACACGACGATTCTTCCCATGCTCCCCGACCGTAAACAGTGGTTCTGGGGCGGCATCATCATGCCTCTCATCTGGACCGGCCTCCTCTTTCCGGTTCTCGGTATCATCGATCCCGCACTCTCCGATCGGATCGACTGGATCTGGTTCGTCATCTGTCAGGTCGCCTTCGGGATGACCGCTGGATTCGTCGTCTTCAAATCCGGCAAAATCGACACGATGCAAAGCTGGTCAATGGCGGAACGCCTCGGCGTCGAAGCCCACCGCCTGGAGGAGAAAAAATGACTCCGAACCTCAAAAAATGGCAAAATCGCCAAATCGTTCTCGCCTGTTCCGGGCTCACCCTCCTCGCTCTTCTCGTCGGCTGCGATTGGATGCCCGGCGCTCCGAAGGCGAGCGATAAGTGGCACCCGGAATCCTCGCTCACCGACTTCACCGACCTCTACCGCGAGAATTGCCTCGCTTGCCACAGCGATGGAAGCACCACGTCCGCTTCCATCCCGATGAATTTCCCGGAATATCTCCGCTTCATTCCCGTTGCGAAGCTTCACGAGGTCATTGCCAATGGCGTCCCCGGCACGCCCATGCCCGGTTTTGCCGACTCCAATGGCGGCCCCCTCACCACCGAGCAAATCAAGGTCCTCGTCGCCGGCATCATCGCCTGGGACACCGGCACCAAAGTTTCCGTCGATCATCCTCCGTATTCCGCCCCGCTCGGCGACGTTGCGGCGGGCGGCACCGCCTATTCGACCCACTGCGCCTCCTGCCACGGCCCAGACGGCCACGGCGGAACGGCGGGCTCCATCCTCGATCCCGCCTACCTCGGAATCGTCAGTGACCAATACCTCCGAACCATCAACGTCGTCGGCCGACCCGACCTCGGTATGCCCGCCCCCCAACTTACGCCGACCGAAGTGTCCGACGTCACTGCCTGGATCGCTTCCCACCGACCTCCGTCCACCGAACCGGAAGGGGCGGACCCGATGCCCTCCAACCCACCGATGCCCGTGCCAACTCAGACTCCGACCGCCGAATGATACCGGAAGACCCACCCAAACCTGAAAGCGACCCGACCCAGCCCTGCGCCTGCGACGGCCAAGGTGCTCCGGTCGCACCGGAGAAATCGACTCGCCGCGAGCTCATGCTCAAAATCGGCGTCGGTCTCAACGTCGTCGCCGGCGCCATGATCGGCATCCCGATCCTCGGCTACGTCTTTTCCAGCTTCGTCCGCAAAATGCCGCTCGAATGGATCGCACTCGGTTCCATCGACAAATTCCCGATGGACACCACCCGCCTCGCCACCTACGAGAATCCCAATTCCCGGACCTGGGACGGCGAGACCGCCCAACTCCCCTGCTGGGTCCGACGTTTCCAAGCTGACGGCGACGAGAAATTCCAAGTCTTCGCCATCAACTGCGCCCACCTCGGATGCCCCGTCCGCTGGTTTGAAGAGTCGAAGCTGTTTCTCTGCCCCTGCCACGGAGGGGCCTACTACCAGGATGGCTCCTACGCCGCCGGCCCGCCCCCGCGCGGCCTCTACGAATACGAGTACAAGGTCGACTCCGGCACCCTCTACGTGAAGGGCGGCATCCTCCCCACCCTCGCAAATCCCCGCGTGTGAGGTCACCACCCCGTAATTTTCCGCGTCCCCTTCAGCTGTCGGTCCGCTCCGACTCCTTCGCGTCTTCGCGCGAAATTCAGACGATCTCCGCGTAAACCCGCAGGTAGTCGTCCACCATTCGCTCCACGGACCAACGCTCTCTCGCCACCTCCCGGACCCTCTCCCTATTCAGGTCCTCGAGACGACCGACTGCCGACACCGCTTCATCAACGGACCGGACCAGGCACCCCGTTTCCCCATCCGCGATCAATTCCGGCATCGATCCTCGCTCGATCGCGATCACCGGCGTTCCACACGCCATCGCTTCGACAACGCTCAACCCAAACGGCTCGTCGAAATTGATGAGGTGTAATAAACCGCTCGCCCGCCCCAGCAGCTCGCCTCGCCGGTCCGGCCCCACTTCGCCCAAGAACTCCACCCGATCTCCGTCCACGTGCGGCGCGACCCGCTCCTCGTGATAGGCAATGTCCTGAATCAATCCCGCCATGATCAACCGCCGGCCCGAGTGCTTCGCCACCTCGATCGCCTCCGCCGCGCCCTTGTCGGGATGGATCCGACCGTAAAACAACAGGTAATCGTCCGGCGACTCGACAAACGGAAACTCATCGACCCGAATTCCATGGTGGATCGTCGCCGCGTAATCCAACTTCGGATGTCGATCGCTCTCGCTGATCGCAACGTAATGGTTCGAATCATTGTAACGCTCATACACCGGCACGATCCTCTCCGAAGAAAACCCGTGAATCGTCGTCACCAAAGGCGTCGACACCAACTCCGAGTAAGTCAGCGGCAAAAAATCGAACTGGTTGTGAATGACGTCGAAATCCTCCGACCGCTCGAAGCAATGCGCGACGTGCAGACACTCGCCCACTTTCGCGTCCAACTCCGGATCTTCCGAATACGATCGCGGCACCACCGACTCCAGCCGTGCCTCCGTAACCGAATCCCCCGTCGCGAACAACGTCACTTCCACGCCCTTCGCCACGAGTCCCTCCGTCAACAACGACGTCACCAGCTCCCACGGACCGTAGCGGCGCGGCGGCACCCGCCAGGCAATCGGCGCTAACATCGCCACCCTTAAACCCGTCATCGAAGTCGACCGAGCAGCTTGGCGAGGTCAACCGTCGCGAACCCGGTCGCATAGTCACTCATGGCGTAAGGCAGGATCAACCGTCCGGCGTGAACCATCGCGCCGCAGGTATAAACCACGTTGGGGACGTAACCCTCACGCTCGTTCGCGTCCGGCGTCAGCAGCGGCTCCGGCAGTCGACCGATCACCTTCCGCGGATCTTCCAAGTCCAAAAGAATCGCGCCGATACAGTATTTCCGCATTGGACCCACCCCGTGCGTCAAAACGAGCCAACCCTCCTCCGTCTCGATCGGCGACCCGCAGTTCCCCATCTGCACCAGCTCCCACGCCTGCTTTGGCTGGAAGAGCGGCTCGTAGTCATTCCAAAAGTGGGGATGATCCGAAAACATCAGGAAGACGTTCTCGTTGTCCTGTCGCGAGATCATCGCGTAACGCCCCCCGATCAACCTCGGGAACAACGCCATCCCCTTGTTCTGCGCCGCTGGGCCGTTCAACGTCCGGATCTTGAAATAAAGAAAATCCTCGGTCTCGATCAACTGCGGCAAAATGACCCGCCCGTCGTAAGCCGTGTAGGTCGCGTAATAAATCACCGACCCATCGTCCCTCCGAAACGCCACGAATCGTGCATCTTCGATCCCGTTCCGCTCGCTCGGCGACGATGGAAAAATGATCCGCTCTTCGACCCTCTGACCGGACGAAAACTGCGTCTCGTAATTCGATTCCGCCAGCATCTCCATACCCGTCTTCACGCGATCGATATCCACCCCGCCCCCCCGCGAGTCCACCGTGTCCAACGCCCGACGTAGTTCCGCGATGGTGAACCGTTCCTCCAAAGCATTCAACACCGACCAGCTGTAGTCGCTCTCCAAGCCGATCTCCGCCAACTTCCGGGCAAAAAGTTCTCGCTCGTAAGCCGCCGCGTCGACGCGTTCCGGCTCCGTCACCATCGAGCCCGCTTCCTCCATCGTGATCTTTCCCTTGGCATCCACGACGCCCTCCCGGAATTCAATCGACGAAATGTGCCCCTCGCCGGTCGCTCTCAAACTTATCACAAACCGCAGATCGCCCTCGGCGACGCCGTCCTGGTTGGGTGCCGGCACGATCGATGGATTGAACAACGCCGCAGACTCCAGCGCGTATTCGCTCGTAAAGTAAGCCCCGGCCAGCATCTGCCGCTCCTCCGAAATGTCCGGCCATCCGTCCAGGTGAACCCTCGCCCGCTCGTAATGCCGCCGCAAAATGGTCGGCATGTCCGCGTGCCGCGACGCGAAATCGTGAAGCGCCTCGTCGAGAGCCTCCTTCACCTCTTCGTTGCTCAGCGTCGCGAGCCGCTCCATCAGGCTCCGCACTCGCTGACCATCCGTGACCAAAAAGGGCCGCACCAATACCCGCTTGCTCTGCGGGCGCAGAATATTTCCCGTTCGTTTGAGCCCCAGTGACTTTTCCCCGTTTTTCATCAGATTGGTATATTTTATAGCTCGAATTCAACCGCTTCAGACAGCGCTATTCCGACCGATGCCTGTCGCATTTCGGCCAGAGCCAAATGGAACGCCACCGTCGACTCCGCGCCCTGATTCTCGTTCGCGCGATCCTCGTGCAATCCATCTCGGCACCCCCCCGTTGACGAATCATAGAGCGACACCCCCAGGTCGTTCCGCCCCAGGAACCATTCGAACGCCCGCTTCGCCTCACCCTGCCAAAACGCGTCTTTCGTCACGCGCTCCGCCTCCAAGCACGCCGAGATCATCGACTGCGCTTCCAACGGTTGCTGATCGAATTGCGCCTTCCGCCCGCCTCGCGTGAAAAATCCGTTCGAGCCGATCGGTGAAAAGCACCCGCTCTCCGACGTCTGCACCTTGGCCAGCCACCGCAGCGACTCGAGCCCGATCTCAAATGCCCGAGCGTGATTGGTCCACCGCCCACTCAGGACCAATGCGTGCGAGATCACCGCGTTGTCGTAGGTCGCTTCCGTCTCGAACCACTGCCAGTCGTTGTCCGCAACCCGTTCGTATAAATCCACCAGCCTCGCCGTGAATTCATGACGAAGGTCGTAGGCCACCGCGTCCCCCGAGAATGTCCGCAAATACTCGTGGATCGCCAGCAAAGCAAACGCCCAGGCCCGCGGAGAAGTGAATTCCTCACTCTTCGGCAGCGCTTGCTTCCAGAGCTCGAGCGCCAACTGCCGAAATCCCTCGTTCTCCCCGCGTCGTCCGAGAGCCGTTCCCAGTGCCCACAGTGCTCGACCACCCGCGTCGTCCGACGTCCCCGGCAGGTCGAGCCAACGCCGATCGTAAGACATGAAATTCCAAAAGAGCCCCGACTTCTGGTCGAACGCTTCCCACAAAAACGCGAGGTATCGCGACGCGTGGCGCGCCAGCTCCCCCGTCTCCTCGCCACTCGTCTCCGCTAACCAGTGGGTCAGAATAAACGCCCGCGAGTTGTCGTCCGTCGTGTGTCCCTCGCCGTATCGCGGCACCGTGTAGATGGCATGCTGCAGGATTCCCGTGCTGTCCGTCATCGTGTGCACGTGATTGAGGTTCAACGGCGGCAACGCGTATCGCCGCCGCGCCTCGATGACCGCCACCTCCCGCCGCGGACTCGTCGGCGAGCCCGCCGCCGAAAACACGTCGAGGTAACGCTCCGCCGCCCGCGGCCAGATCATCTCCCGACCAAGCTCGTAAGCCGCGTCCCGGGTCTTCTGCAGCAACTCGTCATCGTCCAAATAGGTTCTCACCGCACCCGCGATCCCGCTCGGATCGCTGAACGGCACCAGACTCCCGCGACCGTCCGCGAGTAGTTCCTTCGCGTGCCAGTAGGGTGTCGAGACCACCGGTTTTCCCGAGCCGAACGCGTAAGCCAGGGTTCCCGACGTGATCTGCGCCTCGTTCAAATAAGGCGTGATGTAAATGTCCGTCGCGCCCAGAAATTCGAGCAGTTGGTCCAACGAAACGAACTGGTCGTAAAAGCGCACGTTCTCCGCCACCCCCCGCGCCTCCGCCAGCCGCTGGAGCGACAGCCGATACGCCTCGCCTTCGCGCTTCCGCAAATTCGGATGCGTTGCTCCCAGCACCACGTAGATCACGTCCTCGTGGTTCTCGATGATCGACGGCAGCGCCTCGATCACGTGCTCGATCCCCTTGCCGGGAGAGAGCAGCCCGAAGGTCAAAAGCACCGTTTGTCCGTCCAGCCCGAATTGCTCCTTCGAATCCTCGGAATCCCCGCGCGGACAATCCGGTATCCCGTGCGCGATCAAAGCGATCTTCTCCTCCGGCACGTCGTAAACTTCCCGCAGCAGCTCCTTTCCCTTCTCCGTCATCACGACAACCTGAGCCGACGCCTCCACGATCTGGTTCAAAACTTCCCGCTGCTCCGAATTCGGATCCTTCAAGATCGTGTGTAACGTCGTCACCACCGGCATCCGCAGCTCGTTGAGAAGCGTCAGCAAATGACTACCCGCTACCCCGCCATAGATCCCGAACTCGTGCTGCACGCACACCACGTCGACGTTGCTGAAGTTCAAGAACTCTGCCGCTCGCCGATAATCCTCCAGGTTTCGTTCCTGAATCTCGAACTTCACCGACTCCGGGTAGTCGTAACCCTCCGGTCGATCGTTCAAAGCCACGACCAGGCACTCCGTCTCCGGGAACCGCGACGACAGCGCGGTGCATAAATCCGTCGTGAAGGTCGCGATCCCACACTGCCGAGGTTGGTAATCCCCCACGAACGCTATCTTCTTCAATTTCTCTGCCATGGTCCTGATTCCGACTCTATTCGCAACTCACCACCTCCGGGGCCCTACGAATCCGCCGATCCCGCCCGCCTGACCCATCCGTCGCCCCCGATTGCACCGACGCTCGCCACGCCGAAAAGCGATCACCCCTCACCAGCCAACCGACTTCTAATTCGACTTCGGCCGAATCGGCACGAGCAGCACCCCGCCCCGCGAAAACTGCTCCCATCCCCACCTCAGCCAGCGGATCAACGCCGCCGCGAGCCAAAGTGCCCAGCCAAGCATCAAGAGGCGATACCACCAGATCGATACGGTCACGACTCCCGGCTCGGGCAACTCCATCCCGCTCCGTGCCAAAAACCAATTGAAGGTCCACTTCGACGACCCATTGCCCAAGACGAACATGTCCGGATTCCCCAACAGCCCCGTGCCGACCACCGTGAAGAGAACCCCCAACGCCACGACCGTGCTCCCGATGATCGCGATCTGCACGAGGTTGTGCCCGACCGCTGGCAGCCTCTGAAACGCATCGCCGCCACGCCACGCCAACAAGAACAACCACGCCACCACGCACAGCGCCGCAAGCAGCGGCACCTGCGTCAACCCAATCGACAACAAGACCCAATCGACCGTCCGCAGCGGCGATCCTGGCAACCGCGCCAGCAGTGCCGCCGCCAGCACCGAACAAACTAACACCACCCAGAATCGAACCGCCGGACCCCGCATCGGCCCGTGCGCCCAAAGCGTCCATCGGTCATTCGGAACCCGGACTGACGTCCGCACGTTCGCGCTCTCGACCGGAAGCGTCACCTCGCCAGCGGAAGCCGTGAGCCCCAGTCCAACCTCCGTCTTCCAACTCAGGGACACCGCCCGCTCCCCTGGACTCAACGGCACCATCACCTTCGGGCCGTCCATCCTCACCGGCAACGGCCGACCATCGAGTTCCAGATTCGTCACCGCCACTCCTTCCGGCAGACCGACCAAAAAATCCTCCCCCAGGCTGCACCGCAAACTCAGATCCAGCGACGAGACCCGCTGGCGCCGCCCCAATTCGACTTCGTGGTTCACGTCATTGACGGTCACCGTCGCTCCAGCGATCGCCTCCGGCCGTTCGATCCCCAGTTCCACCGACTCGCCCGGCCACGGGCGCCAGACCGGGACCAGCTGATCACTCTCCGGCTCGAACGTCGGGGCTAATCCGGCGAACGCCACGTTCCACACCTGCGACACCACCAGACTCCATCGCTCCACCCAAGGATCCCCTTCCCGTGTCACCAGCGCTAACGACCCACTGGGGGTCAACTCGCTCGTCCAGGAAAAACTCGCGTCCCCCGCCCCCAGACGCACGTCCACCGCGCCACCTTCCGGCGTGACGTTCGACGAGATCACGTTCTCTCCGGGCAGCAAAGGCACCCGCAACGAAACCGCCTTCGCCTCCGACGACAACCGCCTCACGGTTGTGCGGACCTGCCACACCAAACCCAGTTCCAAATCACGCTCGACCGCCGCCACCGTCTGCAGCGTTTGCTGATCGTAACTCGCGCTGTCACCCGTCGACTCTTGCTTCAACCCAAAGAACACCTGCGCCTCCGGCACCCCGCTCTTGTCCACTCCCGTGACGTTCCAATCCGGCGCCACGATCTCGACCCGCCTCGGCACCAGGCCAAACGTCCACTGCCACTCCGCGGCCTCGCTCAACGTTCCCTCCACCCTCACCGTGTGAACCCCCGCTGGCACCACGACCCACAGAAATCCATCGTCGCGCCGCACCGAAGCCGCGCCGATTCCATCGACGGTCACCGACACCGGCGACCACGTCGGCAAGCGGCCCGGCAACGGCACCGCCGTCTCGATCGCCGCGTGCACCGTGACCTCCATGGTCAGCCGACGGCCCGCCAGCTCCAGCGACGCCGACGGGATGTCCGCCGCGTGCGGATACGCCTCCGATGGCTTCGTCAGCCGCTCCCGCAACGTTTCGAGCATCGCCTCGTCCGGGAACTCCGCCCGCACCGCCGAGCTCCATCCCATCAAAACCAATGCGATTGCCACCGTGCGACCACCGCGCCACGCCCACCGCCCCGACCGCAGCAACACCAACGCCAAACTCGCCAGCAACACGACTCGCAAAATCGAAAGCGTCCGTTCGACCAGTGGCGGAATCAAAATCGATCGCACCTCCTGACTCGCCTGCACCGGACCGTTCCAACCAAACGCCACCGACCGCCACGTCCAGTCTGGCACCGCCGGCCCCGTCTGGATCCGCGCCTTCGACTCATAGAGCAGATTCCTGTTCGCCTTCGACGCCTCCTGCGGCGCACCCGGTGCGGACAATTCCATCTTCGACCCTGACTTCGACCAGCTCGATCTCGTTCGGTCCATCGGCTCCGGTGCCAGCGCGTCACTCGCCTCTTCGTAAACCATCACCTCCGCACCAGCTCGCCCGTAGCCCGGAAACACCCCGCTCTCGAGCTGCGGGAAGATCGCCTGCTGCACCTGCCCCGCGACGAACGGCACCAACGCCAGCACCAACGCCCCCACCGCCAGCCACTTCCACGTCATCAGCAACTTCCTCCCCAGCCCCTCGCCCGGCCGAACCACCCGCAGCAGCGCCAGCGGCACCAGCAACGCCAACCACAGAAACCGCGGCGCATCCGGCTCGTGGTACGAAATTCCAAACGCCAGGAACGCAACCGCCGCCGGCACCCAGCCCCACAGCTTTCGCACCGCCAGCGTGAACAACAGCAGCAGAAACAAATCCAACAGCGTCCACGCCGTCAACCAATCACCCCGCACCCAGTCCGCGCCAAACAGCGCGAACAATCGCCACCCCGGCGGCAGGTGCAACGTCACGTCCACCTTCCCCGCGTCCGCCTCCCAACCCGTTGCCGACAGACTCGCCGTTCGATCCATTCGCCCCGTCGCCGACAAATCCAAATCCCGCGTCCGGACTTCCACCCCCACCGCGCCGTTCACCGGATTCCGCGTGATGAGTTGACCCTCCCCCCCGCTCCGCACCGATCCCAGATCCTGACCCTCCGCCGCGTCCAGCCGCCAGATCCGCTGTCGCTCCCCCTCGATCTCGTCCTGAAACGTCATTGCCGCCCCGTCTTCATCCAGCCACCAAGTCCGGCCAATCGTGAGCCCCTCCGCCGCCTGCTCCCCCATCCCCCGCATCCGCTCCTCGATCGTAAACGGCCCGTCCGTCTCCCACCGATACACGGGCAACTGCCGCCACGCGTCCGGTATCGTCGTCTGCGAAACGTCGACCGACGGCGCCCCGACCACGTCGATCATCCGGAAATGCGGAGCCGCCCGCACCGCCACCAACTCATCCCCCACGGCCGGCTCCACCCCCTCCGCAAAACCAAACTCCCGCACGTCATCCAGCCGAAACGCCGCCAGCCGCACCGTCCACTTCCCCGCCCGCACCTGCGCCTTCATCCGCCCCGCATCATCCGCCGCCACCGGAATCTCGCTCTCCACCGACGCCAGCTTCCAGCCTTCCGGCAACACGCCGCCGATCTCCTCCTCCCGACTCTTCCCCGCCACGATCAACTCGACCTCGCACCGCAGCCAAAGCGGAATCCCATCCTCCAGCAGCGAGTAAACCTTCACCGACAAGAAATCCCGCTCCGCCTCCTGCGACGCCGCGTCTCGCTTCAGCCACAGCCGTCCGTCCGCCTCCCACGACGGCAGCTCAACCGCCGCTCCCCCGACGCGGAGATCCAAAATTCCGACCGCCGTCGGCAGCCGCAGACTCGGTGGTAGCTCGGCCCAATCAAAACGCCCCGCCAACTCGTGCTCCCCCGCCGCCAGCTGCACCGACGGCGCCCCGTGGTGCACCACCACCGGGACCGCCACCCCACCGACCGTCACCCCCAGTGGCCAATGCTCATCACCCCCCGGCAGCGGCACCCACGTCGGTCCGTAAGCCGTCACCCCGATCGCAAAACTCCCGCCCGTCTCGTTCAAATCCAACCCCAACCTCGACGGCCAGAAACACAGATGCGTCTCCGCGTCCCCGTATGGCGTCGGGCAATCGCGATGAACCAGATCCCACGTCGCCCAATCCTCCCAAGTCGCCAACGGCGCCGGGATCGTCCGCGGGTCCCCCGGGCTCCCGCCTTCCGGGACTGCGCCCAACCTCCCCAGCACGCACCCAACGACAACGATCCAGATCCACACGGGGGAGAGTTTGATCATGCCCCAGCTTCCAGCTTTTCCGTCCGAATCGGAAGGACCAAGATTGCCCGAGCGTTGATTCTCACCGATCCCTCATCCACCCCCGGCTATTGCCCCACTTCGAGCTCCGCAGTATCGTCCGCCACCCGACCCACCATGCGAATCGCCCTCACCGCCCTCCTCACCCTCGCCACCACCGGCCTTCACGCCGAGCCCGATTGGGCCGCCCTCGAGTCCTGGATCGAACGCCAGCAGACCGTCCGCAATCTCGAAGCCGACTTCACCCAGACCCGTCGCCTCCCCACCCTCCGCGTCCCCTCCCGCCAGCCCGGAAAGATCTGGTTCCAGTCCGACGGCCGGTTCCGTTTTCAACTCGGCGATCCCCCTGAGACCATCGCCATCCGCGACGGAGGCACCACCGTCACACTGATCGACAAGCGCCAAGGCACCACCCGCACCATCGACGAAAGCGCCACCGGCCCCGACAGCCGCCAACTCCTCCTCATGCGCTTCCCGATCACCGGATCGATCGAAGAGTTCCGCGAGCTCTTCGACGTCACCCGCATGGAGGAAAAAGGAAAGACCACCGAACTCGACCTCGTCCCCCGCGCCGCCGACTTCCGCAAAAACGTCAAGCGGATCAACCTCGAATATCAGACCGCCTCCGGCATCCTCTCGAACTTCAACGTCGAACTCACCAACGGCGGCGGACTCGAAACCAACTTCACCCACGTCAAAGTCAACCAGCCGAATCTCCCAAAGTCGGTCTTCGAAACCCCCTAAAAACGCCCGCTCAAAAACCTACGAAAAAATCTGCGTCCCTCTGCTTAATCTGCGGACAAACCGCATCCTCATTTGAGATCCCTCAGAATTCTCCTCCTCGCCGCAGCGATCGTGACCCTCGCGATCGGTCTCTCGCGAATCAGCTTTAACGTCGAGATCCTCGACCTCCTCCCCCCCGACATCGAGCAGGCCGAAGGCCTCGCCCGCGTCCTCGCCGATTTCGGCCTCCCGAACGAACTCATCGTCACGGTCGAATCCCCCGACTCCGCCCGCACCGAAGCCGCCACCCTTTCGCTCGCCGAGCACCTCCTCGCCACCCCCGACCTCGTCCGGCTCGTCGTCGCCCAGCCCCTCTGGGAATCCTCCCCCGAGAACCTCGGCGGCCTCGCCGCCTACACCGCGCTCAACCTCCCCCCCGACCAATTCGCCCCCATCGTCTCCGCCCTTGATCCCACCACCGCGACCACCCGAGCCACCAACACCGCCGCCACTCTCGCCACCACCCTCTCCGGCGAAGAGATCGCCCTCCTCAGCTACGACCCCTACCGCCTCCTCCCCCACCTCCAGGCGATCGCGCCAAACGCCGCGGAATCGACCGAACCCCAAAAGTCCGAATTCGTTTCCGCCGACGGCACGTTTCGCGCCCTCTACGTCACCGCCACCCCGGACCTGACCGACTACCGTCTCGCCACCGACTGGATCACCGCCATCAAGTCCCGCATCGCCGCCTGGCGAACAACCCAGCCCCCAATCGATCCGCCCCTCCAGATCGGCATCGCGGGCGACCCGGCCTTCATGTCGGAACTCTCCACCGGCATGGAAAGCGAGATGCGCCAATCCGGCGTCGTCACCGTCGCCATCGTCGGACTCATCTTCTTCGCCGTTTACCGCCGCCTCCTCACCCTCGCCATCCTCATCGGCCTCCTCGGACTCAGCTTTCTCATCGCCCTCTCGGTCGCCGGATTTCTCGATAAGGGCATCACCATCATCAGCGCCGGGTTCGCCTCCATCCTCGTCGGCATCAACGTCGACTACGGCCTCATCATCTACCAGACCTACCTCGCCCACCGCGAACCCCCCGACGTTCTCCGCCGCCGCTGCCTGCCCGGCATCGCCTGGGCCGCCGCCACCACCGCCGCCGCCTTCGCTTCGCTAAATTTCTCCGGCGTCCCCGGCCTCGCCCAGCTCGGCACCCTCGTTGCCCTCGGCGTCGCCGCCGGCGCCTTCCTCATGCTCACGCTCTTCACTCGAGCCGTCCACCGATTCGCCAAACCACAACCCACGAGCCACCGATCACCGATCACAGCTCCCCTCCTCAAAGTCGGTGCCCTCCTCACGACCGCCCTCGTCCTGGCCGCGACCGCCACCCTCCTCATCCGCGGTCTCCCCGCCCTCGAATCCTCCGCCAAGGCCCTCCAGCCCCGCAACTCACTCGCCTACGAAACCGTCAACCGCATCTACGAGAAACTCGCCAACTCCCCCCGCACCCTCAGCCTCCTCGTCACCGGCGACAATCCCTCCCAGATCCGCGACCGTCTCCTCACCGCCGCCGGCCGACTCGAAACCCTCCAGCAGGAAGGCCTCATCACGAGCACCCTCCTCCCCACCGCCTTTTGGCCCAACGCCGACGCCCAGCGCACCAACCTCGCCGCCATCCAGCCCGCCATCGAAAGCCGCAACGAACTCGCCGCCGCCCTCGACACCGCCGGCTTCACCCCCGAAGCCTTCGCCCTCACCGATGACCTCCTCACCCGCTGGTCCGAAGCCAGCGCCCAGCCGCTTCCGCTCTGGCCGACCGACGAATACTCCCGCTGGATTCTCCGCCGCGCCATTCACGAACCCGACTCCGCCATGGGCGCCGTCGAACCCACCGCCACCCTCACCGACACCGAATACGCTACGCTCCCCGCCCACATCAACGCCCCCGGCATCACCCTCCTCTCCTGGCCCCTGCTCGGCGCCGAACTCGCCCGCTTCGCCGCCCGGGAGATGATCCTCCCCCTCGCCATCTTCTCCACCGTCCTCGTCGTCATGCTCACCCTCGCCTTCCGCAACGCGTTCGACGTCGTCTTCGCCATCGGTATCCTCGCGCTGAACTGCCTTACGCTCCTCGGCGGAATGACCCTGCTCGGCTTCACCTGGAACTTCATGAACATCGCCTCCGCCCTCCTCCTCCTCGGCACCGGCGTCGACTTCAGCATCCACGTGATCCGCTCGCTCCGCGAAACCCACGGCGACCTCCTCCTGACTCAACGAACCGTCGGCACCGCCCTCCTCCTCTGCGGCATCACGACCACCACCGGCTTCGCCTCCATCGCCTGGGCCGCCAGCGAAGGCCTCGCCAGCCTCGGACGAGTCTGCGCCCTCGGCTTCGCCGCCAACACCCTCATCGCCATCTTCCTCCTCCCCCAACTCTGGGTCTGGCTGCAGCGGAGCAAGTTGAGAGTTGAGAGTTGAGAAGGGGCAAAGCCGATCGCTAAAAATCTCTCCCTCTTCGCGTCTCTGCGTCTCCGCGCCTCTGCGTGAGAACCCCCTTCGCGTGTTTGCGTAAAGAATCCTCCGCGACTCAAGCCGCAGCCGTCGCGTCCTCACCCCGCGCCACCAGCAGCCGGTACGCTGCGGGAGTGAACACCGCCGCCAAAAACGTCGCCCCGCCCACCCCGCCAGCCAGAACGATCGCCAGCGGCGGCCAGAACTGTCCGCCCACCAGAATCAACAGCGGCAGAAAACTTCCGATCGTCGTCAACGTCGTGCTGACCAGATGCCGCCCGCATCCCCTCACCTCCTTCACGATCTCCTCCCAGTCCCCCGCCCGCGCCTTCGCGTTCGCCCGGATCGCCGCCAGCACCACGATATTGTCGTTGAACGCCAACCCCACCAACCCGATGCAGCCAAGGATCGTGTTGAAGCTCACCGGAAATCCCATCGCGCCCGTCGCCAGCAGACCAAAACCCGTCGTCAACGGCGCGATCGCCAGCAAGATCAACGCAATCCGCACACTCTTGAACGACAACACCAGCGTCGCAATCGTCAGCGTCACGATCACCGGCAAATACAGCAGCAAATTCCCCACCGCGTCAGCCTGGTTCTCCGACTCCCCACCCAACTCCAGCCCGTAACCCGACGGCAACTCAAACCCCGCTTCCGCCAGCTCCGACCGCACCCGTTCCGTGATGTCGATCGGCAGCGAGCCCGCTTCCGCGAATCCGCGCACGTTGTTCACCCGCTCGCCGTTACGCCGCGTGATCGCCCCCGATTCCGGTCGCAACTCAAATTTCCCCAGCGCCCGCAGAGGCACCCGCTCACCCCCGCTCCCCACCAACCTGAGATCCGCAATCGCCGCCACCGAGTCCCGCCCCTCGTCGGGCACCCGCACCCTCACGGGCAATTCCTCCACACCCTCGATCAGACTCCCCCCCGCGACCCCTTCCAGCCCGGCCTCCAGTTGCTCCGCCACGGCCCCCGGATCCAGTCCCGCCGCCCGCGCCGCCGCCTCGTCCGTTGCAAACCACAGCTTCGGCTCGCCCCGCGTCAGCGTGGATTCCGCATTCGTGATCCCCGGCTGCTCACCCAGCCTCCGTTGCACCGCGTCCCCCAGCCGCTGCAACTCGTCGACGCTCGGCCCGCGCAGCCGAAACTCGACGTCCGCACTCGCCGGTGGACCTTGAGCGAATTTCTCCACCTGCACCCGCGCCTGCGGAAACGCCTCCGCCAGTTCCCGCTGCAACTTCGGGACCAATCGACTCGTCGTCTCGAAATTGTCCACGTCGATCACCCCCATCGCGTATTCCGGCGAATTGTCCCGGTTCTCGACCAAGTTGTAATAGACGGGCGGAAACGTCGCGCCGGCCAACCAGTGGACCCGCTCCACGCCACCTTCCGACCGGATCACGCGCTCCACCTCCCGCGTCAACTTCACCGTTTCCCCGATCGCGCTGACCGACGGCAGCGTCACCTCCACGGTAAACATGTCCCGATCCGTCCTCGGAAAAAATTGACTACCCAGCATCGGCGCGATTACGAACCCGACGACCGGAAGCGCCACTCCCATCGCCACCCCCAGCCACGGTCGTCGCACGCCCAATTCGACCACCGCCCCCATCGGCCGAACGAACCATCTCGCCTCCACCCCCTCCCGCAGCCATCGAGGAGTCCTACCTCCCTTCCCCGGCGCCTCCGCCAACAGTCCTGCCAGCGCCGCGATCACCGTCATCGACAATCCAAACGAGACCACCAGTGCCACGATCACGCTCCCGCCGATCGCCCCCACGAAATCCCCCGCCCCACCGGGCAGCAACAGAATCGGCAAAAACGCCAGCACCGAGGTCAGCGTCGATGAAAGCAGCGGCACAAATAAATGTCGCAGCGCCCCCACCACCGCCTCCCGCCGCCCCATCCCTCGCTCGAGATAGATTCGGATCTCATCCGTCACCACGATCGCCGTATCGATCAAGAGACCCATCGCGATAATCATGCCGAAGATCGACATCTGATTCAGCTTCCCCCCTTGCAGCGAGATCACGAACAGCGTCACCGCCGCCGTCAACGGCAACGCCGCGCTGACGATCAGCGACCGCCGCCACCCCATCGTCAGCAGGATCACGAGGAGCACCACCCCCGCACCCAGCGCGAGATTCACCGCCAGCTCCGCCAACCGCGCCGACGTGTATTCGTTCTGCCGAAACACCACCTCCGTCGAAATCGCGTTCCCAGTCTCGGTCCGAAAGTCGTCCAACACCCTCCCCGCCCCCGCGTCCCACACGTCCACCCGCTCCGACTCCGCCACGCGCGCCGCCACGAAGACCGCCCGCTGTCCGTCCGTCACCGCCACCTGCGACGGCGGGTCACGCCACGTCCGCTCCACCACCGCCACGTCTCCGACCCGCACCGTTCGCCCGGCGTCGCCCTGCTGAACGATCACTTCCCGCACCCGTTCCAATGCGTCGAGCTTTCCCGCCACCTCCACCAGCAGCGTCGATCCCTTCCCGCGCAACTGCCCCGCTGGCACCTTCACGTCCGCCCGCCGTAGCCCCTCCGCCACCGCCGCCGCCGTGAGACCACGCTGCGCCAACGCCGCAGAGTCCACCGACACCAGGATCTCTTCCATCGGCGCCCCGTATAGCCGGACCAATTCCGTCCCACCCACGTTCCGCAGCTCGTCCGCCAACTCCTCCGCCCGCCGCGACAAGATCCCCAGACTTTCGGCGCCCTTCTCCGCGTCCGCCCACCGCAACGCCACGATCAACGTGTAGGCCACCGGATTCCGCTTATCGTCGAACACCGGAGCACGCACTTCCGGCGGAAACGTCGCCGCCGCGTCCGACAACGCGTCGCGGATCTCCGACGAGATTGCGCTGACGTCTCCCTTCCCCACGGCGTCTTTCAATTCGACGCTCACCACCGAAATCCCCGCCCGCGAGGTGCTGCTCACGTTCTTGATCTCGTCGATGTCATCCAGCTCGGTCTCGATCTTCTCCGTGACCAACGCCTCGACTCGATCCGCCGACGCGCCCGGAAAAATCGTCAGCACCAGCGGATTCCGATTCGTGATCACCGGATCTTCGAGCCGCGGCAGGTTGACCAAAGCCGACGCGCCCGCCACCAACGACACGATCAGCGTCAGAACCAGCAGATACTTGTTGTCGAAGAATATTCCCACCCACCGCGAACCCGCCGACTGACCGCCTTCCACCTCGCTCATGGTGCCGATTGCTCTGACACCGAACCCGCGATCCGCACCCGCTGACCGACCGCGACCTTCTGCAACCCTCCGGAGACAACCTTCTCACCAGCCCTCACCGAACCCCGAACGAACACCTCTTCAACTCCCGCGTGCACCACCTCGACGTCTCGTCGATCCAAAAGCAGATCCCCATCCCGATCTTCCACCACGTAGCAGGCCCACAGGCCTCGCGAGCTCTCCGTCAGACTGTCTAAAGGCAGAGAAAAACCCTCGTCTTCCACGGTTCGGTCGCGCCGCACTGTCACCAGATCCCCGTCCCGCAGACCCGACCCGTCCGGCACCGCCAGGATCACGTCGACGGTCTGCGTTCGCTCATCTCTCGAAGGCAAAATCCGACTCACCGACCATTCGCGCCCCTCCTCATTCACCTCGACCGTCAGGACGTCCCCGACCTCCACACCAGCCAACGCATCCGCCGCCATCGCCGCCCGCACCTCGAGCACGTTTGCCTCCAGCAGCTCAAAGACCGGCTCGTTCGGCGACACCACCGCACCTTCGTCGATCATCCGCCTCGCGATCGTCCCCGCGAACGGCGCCACCAACGAACTCTTCGCCAGATCGACTTCGACGGTGTCCAACTGCGCCTGAGTCCTCCGCAAATTCGCCGCCGTCGTTCGATACCGCTCCTCCGCCGCGTCCATTTCCTGCTCCGCGATGACCTGCGATTTCCGGAGTTCGCGATTCCGTTCAAACCCCGACTTCGCCAGAGCCAACGTCGCCTCCGCCTGCTTGATCGTTGCCCGCAGCTCCGCCCGCTGCGCCTCCAAGCGCTCCGTCCCGATCACCGCCAGACGCTCCCCCTCTTCGACCCGCTCCCCTTCGTCCCGCGCGACCTCCTGCACCGTCCCGGCAATTTCAAAGGCCAACCGCGCCCGCCGCCGCGCTTCCACCACCCCGACAAATTTCTCCACCACCGAATAGCCGCGCTCTTTCACCAACTCCACGACAGCGACCGGCACCCGCGTCCCCTCCGGCTCACCGTCCTCGCCACCACCACAACCCGCCAAAACGGCCGCCGCCACTCCAAGAACCACCTTCACCGCCCTCATTTCGCCCCCGCCTCCAGCTCCGCGAACTCTTCGGCAAACAGCTCCATCTCGATCCGCTTCCGACTCGCCTCGTAGTCAAACTCTCGCCAGAACGGCCGCCACCCGCAGCCGTCCAAGTAACGGTGATAGTTCTCGATCAAGCAATCCATCGGCGATCCCCCCATCGCCACCCCCGCTTGGATGATGCGGTCGTCAGCCAGCAAATGAGCGCCCTTCGACAAGCTTACCAGACCCCACACAACCTCCCCGGAGCTCGGTCTCCCCTCGTCGAGATCACCAGCCGCTCCCGCAGCATCGACCACGTCCATCCCCAGCCGGAAGCACTGATCGTTGATCGCTTGCATCCGCTCCCGCCTCCCCTCGGAGCACTTCCCCCAGATCGAATCTGACCGCACCAACTGGACCAGCGGAAAGCCGTGCGGGATGAGCCGACTCAACAACCAATCACTCAATCCAATGGCAAAGATCCGCTCCCGCGTCCGGCCATCGTAGCGAACCGCCCGGGTAAAAAAGTCCACCCGGCGCTCCATCTGCCGCGTGACCACCGCGAGGACGAGGTCCTCCTTGCTTTGAAAATGATTGTAGAGCGTGGCCTTCGAATACTCCACCCGCTCCGCCAGCTCATCCAGATTCAACCCCAGATACCCCGCCCTCCACAGCATCCCGTCAGCCGTCTCCACAATCAACCGCTCCCGCTCTGCAAATGCCCGCTCTTTTCGAGTCACCATCCCCAACAACTCAACCAGATAAAACTCCGGGTCAATTACTAACTCAGAGTCAACAACTCACAAAATCCTGCCAATCCTGTTAATCCTGTCTAGTTGAAGGACTACTCCTGCCGCGCCAGGATCGCCTTTGTTACCGCCATCGCCGTTGCCCGGGCCGACGCCGGGTTCTGACCCGTGATCAGCCGTTCGTCCGTCACGACCTTCTCGGAAAAATTTTCACCCGTCTCCACCGTCGCACCCGCCTCTTCCAGCCGGTCCTGCAGCAGGAACGGCATCGCGTCCGTCAGCTCCACCGCTTCTTCCTCCGCGTTGGTAAACGCCGCAACCCGCTTACCTTCCACCAGCATTTCCCCGTCCTTCAGCTTCACGTTGACCAGCGCCGCCGGGCCATGGCACACGGCCGCCACCAGTCCGCCCGAATCGTAAACCCCCGCCACCGCCGACTTCACCGATTCCGAGTCCGGGAAATCCCACATCGTCCCGTGACCGCCCGCCAGAAAAATTGCGTCGTAGTCCCCCACCTTCGCGGCGGCCAACCCCATCGTGTCCTTCACGCCCTTCACTCCGTCCTCCTCCGCGCCGAATTCCTTCCAGAATGCCGCGTTACCTGGGTCTTCCAGCTCGAGACTCTTCGGATCCACGGGCGCAAAACCGCCCTCCGGGCTTGCCAACACCACGTCAAAACCCGAGTCGCGAAAAACCTCAAACGGATGCGCCGCCTCCGACAGGTAAAATCCCGTATCCTTCCCCGTGTCACCCAGCTCACCGTGATTGGAGAGCACCATCAGCACCTTCGGCTGCGCCCCCGCCAAACCAGCAACCCCAACCCAAACCAACGCTGCCAAGAATAGTGCTTTCATCCCCTTAAAGTCCCACATCACCGCACCCCACTCAACCTCAACTGATAACCATCAATTCCCCGTTACCCAGCGCCACCCGATCCGGAAGCGCCGTCGGTTGCGCGACGGTCGCGTCGGTAATCATCCGTCAGCATCCCGGCGAAGCCCCAGTTCTCCTCCGCGATCTCATCGATCACGACGTGGATGTGCTCCGGCTCCTTTCCCAGATTTCTCACGAGCGAAGCAGTGAACTCTTCCACAATCTTCTTCTTTTGAATCCGCGTCGCACCCTTCGTGATCTGCAAATGAACGTATGGCATACCTTGATAAATATGCGCCCCGCATCGATCGACCAATCTCCAACGCCGCCCCCTGCGACACTAACCTTCCGTCAATATGGCCCCCGGACCTCGGCAGCCACCCGTTCCTCGTAAAATTTTCTGGCTGCCGCGTGCGTCGCTTCATCCAGCGGCTCCAATCTCGAAACCGCTGCGTTCGCCCGCGCCTGTTCCGGCCGACTCGCACCCGTGATCACCGTCGTCACCGCCTCGTGGTCCAAAATCCAACGCTGAGCAAAGTACGCCATCGACCAACCCTCCGGCACCCACTCTTTCAATTCATCCGCCAGCGCCACCCCCGTCTCGAATCGCAAACCCGCAAACGTCTCACCAACGTTAAACGCCCCGCCATCGCGGTTGTAGTTCCGATGATCCTCCTCACCAAACTCCGTCTCCCTCTCAAACTTCCCCGTCAACAACCCACTCGCCAGCGGCAGCCGCACGATGATCGAAACCCCGCGCTCCCTCGCCGCGTCGAACAGCTCCGCGATCGGCTTCTGCCGAAAAACGTTGAAGATGATCTGCAACGACGCGCATCCCTCCGCCTCCAGACACGTGCGCGCCTCCGCCATCGACTCCACGCTCGCCCCCCACCGCCGAACCAAGCCGTCCCGCTGCATCGCCCGCAACCAGTCGAAGATCTCCCCTCGCCGCAGCACCTCGTGCGGCACGCAATGCAACTGAGTCAGATCCAGCGAATCCACCCCGAGCCGCCCCAACGACGCTTCCGTCGCCGCCCGCACCCCCGCCTCCGAATACCCATCCGGATACATCCCACCCCGCCCCAGCTTCGTCCCCACGAACAAATCCTCACCGCGCCCGGCCAAGAATCTCCCGATCAACTCCTCACTCCGTCCGCCCCCGTAAACGTCCGCCGTGTCCAAAAACGTCACCCCGGCCCCCACCGCCGTGTCCAGAATCTCCATCGCCCTCTCCTCGTCCACCGCCCCCCAATCGCTCCCCGAAAGTTGCCAACACCCCAACCCGATCTCAGACACCTCACACCCACCAGCAAACTCCCGCGACTTCATCCCCCAACCGTCCCACACCCCTTCACCCCACTCAACTCTCAACCATAAACACTCAACCCCCCACTCACTCACCGATGATCTTCACCAGCACCCGCTTTCGCCGAAGCCCGTCGAATTCCGCGTAAAAAATCTGCTCCCAAGGTCCGAAATCAAGCCGACCATCCGTCACGGCCACCACGACCTCCCGCCCCATGATCGTCCGTTTCAGGTGCCCGTCCGCGTTGTCTTCGCCCGTACGATTGTGGCGATACTGCGAGTGCGGTTTCTCGGGAGCCAGGTCCTCCAGCCACCGCTCGAAGTCCTCGTGCAAACCCGCTTCATCGTCGTTGATGAAGACACTGGCCGTGATGTGCATCGCATTCACGAGGCAGAGGCCCTCCCGAATCCCGCTCGCCCGCAGACACCGCTCCACCTCCGGCGTGACGTTTCGCATCTCCCGCCGAGTCGGCACGTCGAACCACAATTCTTCACGAAAACTTTTCATCGCCATCTTGACCGCATACCCACGCTTTTCGCCCCTCAGCGTCAAGCCATCGCCTCGCTGGCCGGCGCCTTTCTCTTCGTCAACCACACCAGCACCAGCGTCAGCAAAGCCGGCAAAAACGTCAGCGCCACCACCGTGGAAAACAGCAGACCAAACAACACAATCGCCCCAACCCCGCGGTAAAGCTCCGTCCCCGCACCTGGAATAAACACCAGCGGCGACAACCCGCAGATCGTTGTAATCGTCGTCATCAGGATCGGTCGCAGCCTCGCCTCCACCGCCTCCCGCACCGCGTCCGTCGCACTCATCCCCTCCGCTCGATAATTCTCCAGCGCCAAATCCACGATCAGGATCGGATTGTTCACCACCGTCCCCAGCAGGATTAAAAATCCCAGCATCGTGATCATGTCGAAGGGCTGATTGATC
This sequence comes from uncultured Verrucomicrobiae bacterium, assembly GCA_963749035.1. Classification (GTDB taxonomy): domain Bacteria; phylum Verrucomicrobiota; class Verrucomicrobiia; order Chthoniobacterales; family JAATET01; genus CAVVKW01. Next base: position 431,962 of record CAVVKW010000004.1, on the reverse strand, counting down.
CCCACCGCGTTCATCGCCCACAGCCCGAAGATGCCTCCCGCGATCCCCAGCGGCACCGTCGCCATGATGATCCACGGATAGCCCCAATGCCGGAAGATCACGACCAAAAGCAGGTAGCTCAGCACGACCGAGACCAAGAAATTCCCGCCTAGCGCCTCCCGCGTCGCCGTCAGTTGATCGCTCGCCCCCGAGATGTCGATACTCACCCCATCCGGAATCTCCCCGTCCGTCCGCATCGCGTCGACGACGTCCCGTTGGATCAACCCAACCGCCGTTTCCAACGCCACCGAGCGGGGCGGGATGACGTTGAGCGTGACCGTTCGTCGTCCGTTCACCCGCCGGATCGCGTCCGTATCGACCGTCTCGATCAGATCCGCGACCGAGCGCACCGGCACGACCGCGCCCGCCGGAGTCGCCACCGGCAGATCCGCCAGCCGCGACAGCTCCTGATTCGTCCGCGCCGCGCTGTAAACGAACACGTCGATCTTGTCGTCCGCCAAAAAGAACTCGTCGACGTAAGCCCCGTCACTCAACGCCGCCACCGCGTAACCGATCTCCTCCGCCGTGAATCCCAACTCCGCTGCCCGGTCCCACCGCGGACGCACCTCGATCAAAGGCTGACCCAACACCAACGACGACGGCTCGGAATTAATCTGCGGCCCGTCGATCGCTTCCCCCGCCCGCCGATACGCCGTCAACGCCGTCTCGTAGATCGGCGCAAGCTCCGGCCCGCTGATGTCCAGATTCACGCTCCGCGTCCCCCCGTCGTTACTGGAAATGATCGATCCCCGCGACGCAAAGGCCCGCATCCCCGGATACCGTTTGAAGCGCTCGGTCAGGATCTTCATCAGCGCATCGATCTGCCCCGGATCCTTCGTCTCCGAGATCACCCGCAGCGATTGCGGCCCCGCACTCACGATCAACATCAACAACGCCGGCACCTCGGTCTCGCCATTGGCAAACTCCTCCGGATCATCGTCGAGATACGGCACGAGTCCGGCCTCGATCTCATCCGCGATCCCACCCATCTCGGCGAGACTGTATCCCGGCGGTGCGATCAGCATCGCGAACGTCTTCGCCTCCTCGCCCTCCGGCAGATACTCGGCGGGCGGCGTCAGGAAAACAATCGCTCCCACGGTCGCCGCGATCGTTAAAACCAGGCACGCCACCCGGCGCCAGGCCGACCCGACCAACCAGACCACGAAGGCCAAAATCGGTTTCTTGAAGGGTGCCCAAGCCTCCCCGCCCTGATTCTGATCTCGGACGGGCAAACGCGCACACGCCGCCGGCACCACCGTGATCGCGGTCAGCAGCGACATCAGGATCGCCGCCGAGATCGCAATCGCGATGTCGGAGTAAAGTTGACCCGCCTCCTGCTCCACGAACAACACCGGCGCGAAGACGAAGACCGTCGTCAACGTCGACGCCAGCACCGCCGGCCACACGGCGTGAACCCCCGCCAGCGCCGCCTCGAAGCCCCGCTTCCCCTTCGATCGCTCGCGCTCGATGTTTTCCAGCACCACGATCGTGTTATCCAGCGTCATCCCGATCGCAAACGCCACTCCCGCCAGCGAGATCACGTTGATCGTCCGCCCCGCGACCAACAGCCCAATGAACGCCGCGACCGTGCAGATCGGGATCCCGCCCATCCCCACCAAAGTCGCCGGCACCGAGCGCAGAAAGAGGAACATCACCGCCGTCGCCAGCACCGCCCCGATCGCCAGATTTTGCCACACGTTGGCCACCGACGCCTCGACGTAGCGCACGTCGTCACTGGTCAGCGAAATTTCCAGCCCCGCCGGCGCTAATACCTCCAACTGCAACCGATCGACCACCGGCAGGACCGCCTCGCGGATCGCCACCACGTTCGACCCCGTCTCCCGCCGCACCGCCAGTGTCATCGAAGGCTTTCCCGCCGAGGACGATCTCGACCGGATTTCAAAGTGCCCAAGCTCCACCGTCGCCACGTCACCCAACCGCGTGATCGCGTCCCCGTCCCGCCGCAAAATCAATTGCTCAAATTGCTCCACGGAATCGAACCTCCCCACCGTTCGCAGCAGATACCGTCGCTTCCCGCTATCGACGTCACCACCCGAAACGTCCCGGTTCCGCGCCCGGATCGCATCCCGGAGCTCCGTCAACGTCACACCCCGCTGCGCCAACTTCGCCGGATCGATCAGAATCTGAATCTGCCGCTCAGCTCCCCCCACAACTCGACCTGCGACACCCCCGGCACCCGCTCCATCCGCGTCCGCACCTCGTCGTCCACGAAGTCCCGCATCATGTTCATGTCCAGATCCCGCGGATTCCCCTCCCGCGGCGTAACCGAAAAATACAAAAACGCGTTCTCGGAAAACGAATTCGTGAACAACACCGGCTCGTCCACGTTCTCGGGGTAAGCCGGCACCTGGCTCAGCGCGTTGTTCACCCGGATCAGCGCCTCGTTGATGTCGGTGCCGAAGGGAAACTCCAGCTCGACCACCGCCTCACCCGTCGTCGCGTCGGAGATCATCCGCTGCAGCCCCGGCAGGTTGCGCAGGTATTCCTCCTGCTCGATCACGATCTCCTTCTCGACGTCCTGCGGCGTCGCCCCCGGCCACTGCGTCTGGATCGTGATCGTCCGCACGTCCAGGTCCGGAATCATCTGCACCGGCACCTGAAACGCCGCCAGAATCCCGAACAGCAGGATGATGAAAACCCCCACCGTCAGCAGCGTCCCGCGCCTGACCAAAAACTCAATCATCCCAGCTCATTCCACCCGTCACTCTCCACCGACCACCTCGACCGCCTGCCCCGCCTGCAGCGATTCATTCCCCCGCACCACCACCCGCTCGCCACCCTTCAGTCCCGACCGCACTTCCACCGTCTCCCCCATCCGCGAGCCCACCTCGACCGAGCGTGACTCCGCCTTCCCGTCCACCACAATCCACACCCCGACCGATCCGTCCGGTTGCCGCACGATCGCGTCGCGCGGGACCGTCACCGCCTCACGTCCACTCGCCAGTCGAAACTCCGCCGTCCCCGAGACCCCCGGCGCCATCACCTCCTGCCCGGCGTCGACGTCCAGGCGAATCAAGAACGTCCGCGTCACCGCATCTTTCACCGGGACCCGCACCGCGATTGTCGCCGGGAATTCTTCCCCCGGCATGGAGTCCAACCGCACCGTCGCGCCATCGCCCTCCGCCAGCGAACCGTAAAACTCCTGCGGCGCCTGCACGTCGAACCGCACCGCGTCGACCTCCACCAATTCCAGGACCGGCACCCCCGTCTCCACCCACTCACCGACCTCAGCCAGCTTCTCGCTGATCACCCCGGCAAACGGCGCGACCAAGCGATGCCGCGCCACGATCTCCGCCTGCTCCCGCCGACCAATGTCCAACTGCTTCACCGCCGCCCGTTGCACCCGCAACGCAGCCGCCCGCGCCGCCGCTTCCGTCGTCGGCAGCCCACCCGACTTCGCCAGCACCGTCCCCTCCTCGTAGAGCCGTCGCGTTTCCGTCAGCTGAGCCGTCGCCTCACCCACCGCCTCCGTCGTCCCTTCCAACGCCAACCCCGCCAGAGTCGCGTCCAGCTCCAGGATCACCTCCCCCTTCTCCACTCGACTCCCGGCATCCACGGCGACCGAAGAAATCAACCCCGCCGTCCGCGCGGACAGCGAAGCCCGGCGTTCCGGCGTCACCGTCCCCGTCAGGCTGACCTCCTCCGCCACCTCACCCCGCTCGACTTCAGCAACCGTCACCAGCGCCGCGTCCTCAGCCGCCCCGGCCGCGCCCATCACCATCATCCCAACCGCCAATCGCCACTTCATCACGCGCACTCTACGAATCTCAACTCGCTGCGGCAACCCACTCAACACTCAACACTCAACACTCAACTCCCCCCACCCCCTGGCACCCCGGACACCAACACGTCCGCCGTCCCCCGATCACCGCCCGCTCCAGCCCACCGCGACAACGCGGACACGTCCCGCCATCCGTCCACCGGTGTGGGAAGAGCCAGGTGCGCGGATACTGCCAATCGTCATCGATCTGCTCCACCGACTTCACGCAAACGTCCCGCACCGTCCGCCAGAGCGCCCCGATCTCCTTCGTCGACATGCCACCCGCCAGCCGACGCGGGTGCAGCCGCGCCCGCCAGAGAATCTCGTCCGCCATCCAATTCCCCACCCCCGGAAATCGCTCCTGCATCAGCAACAACGGCTTCAACGGCGTCCGCTTCCGCCGCTCCAAAAACGCCCCCACCGCCTCGCGCGAAAACGCCGCCGAGAAAATCGACGGCGGCAGCTTCGCCCACCACTCCGGAGCATCCACCCCTTCGTGATAGAGCAATCGACCAAAAACCCGCGCGTCGTTGAAAACCAACATCCGCCCCCGCTGCCGCAGTGCCAGATAATCGTGCTTCTCCAGCTCCGCATCCTCCGGCTCCACCCGCAGCCGCCCCCGCATCCCCAAATGAACCCCAAGCCACCGGTCCCGCTTGGCCCCAAAGCGGAAAACCATCTGCTTCCCACTCGCCTCCGACTCCGCCAGCACCCGCCCCGTCAGGCCCGCCGTCAACGCATCGACGTCCGTCCCCCGCAGCACCCGAACCGCCGGCTTCGGCACCATCACCTCCAGCACCTTCGCCCCCACCCCCACGTCCCACAATTTCCGAGCGTGATCGACCTCCGCTAGTTCAGGCATGAGTCAGTTGCTAGTTTATAGTTTGTAGTTGAGAGTCATGAGCTGACCGGCCGAATCACCCCATTCGCGGCCCCACCCCATCCGTGAAAATCCGTGTCATCCGTGGTTAGTAGCATCCACATTCTCTGCGCCTCTGCGGCTCTGCGTGAGAATCCGATATTTCCTTCGCGCCTTCGCGCCTTCGCGTGATCCCCCACTATTCCAGCGAAATGTAATTCGCCTCCAGCGTCGTCCCGACCGTCCGCGCGTATTCCGCGATCGCCTTCTGATGATCCGTCAGCGCCCGCATTTCCGCCACCTCCGCCTCCGCGAGATCCCGCTGAAATTGCAGCACCTCGAACGTCGTCGCCGTCCCCGACGCCAACCGCGCCTGCGCCGCTTCCAGCGTCCGCTCCGCGAACACCCGCGCCGCCCGTGTCGTCTGGATCCGCTGCCGCGTCGTGTCGATCTGCCCCGCCGCGTTGTCCGCCTCCACGAAGATACTCTGCTCCGCCTGCTTAAGCCCGACCAACGCCCGCGCCACCTCCAGCTTCGACACCTGCAACTGACCCCGCGCCTCCCGGTTCGGAATCGGCAGACTGAAGATCGCCCCCAGACTCCCCGCCAGATTGCTCGGCACCGTTAATTGCGACACACTCTCGCCGACCTCCGTCTCGATCCCGTTCAGCCCCAGACTCCCCACCAGATCCAGCCGCGGCAGCGCCTGATTCCGGTTGAAGACCACGTTGATGTTCCGCTTCTGTAGGTCGAGGAGGGCCTGACGGTAATCCGGCCGAATCTCAAACGCCCGCTCGAGATCCGTCTCCAGATCCACCGCCACGTCCCGATCCAGCGGCGGCGGAGCAATCCGCACCGGCGTCCGCAAGACGTCCGCGATCTCGTCCGTCACGAGCTGTTTCAGAAAATTCTGGTTGTCCGCCACCGCCCGCTCCGCCACCAGCACCCTTTCCTCTCGGGCCGCCACGTCCGCCTGCGCCTGCACCACGTCCAGCGGCGACATCACGCCGATCTCCGCCCGCCGCTCGTTGTCCCGCAGCGTCCGCTCCGCCAAATCCCTCGACCGAATCTGCACCGCCAAATTTTGAATCTGAAAAAACAGGTCGTTGTAGATCAGCGCCGTGTCCGTCACCACGTCGATGATCCGATCCCGCAGTGCCCAGGCCGAAATCGCCTGATCCGCCCGCGCGATCCGGATCTGCGCCAGATTCACGTCCGGTCCGAACCCCCGCAGCAGCGGCTGCGTGATCGTCCCGCCCACGAACGTGTTGTAACGCTGATCGATCGCGCTCCGCGTATCCGTATCCCGATCCACCGACGCACCAAAATCATACCGCGTCCCCAGCGGCGTCACCCCCGCGACCCCCGCGCGTCCCTCCGTCCCACTCTCCCGCGCAAATCTCGCCAACCCACTCCGCTCCGGCGACCCGGAATCCAGCGTCGGATCCAAAGACGTCAGATCCCGTCGACTCTCCTCGTACGAATACTCGACCTCCACCCGCGGATCGAACCGCCCCTCCTCGCTCACCGTCTCCGCCCGGGCGATCACCGGATTAAATTTTTCGATCTGAATGTCGAAGTTCTTCGCCAGCGCCATCTGAATCGCCTTCGAGTAAGTCAGCTCCAAGGCCACCCCGTCCTCCCCCGCGTGCACGACCCCACCCAAAGCCACCAAAACCACAACAATCCGAAATCCGAAATCCGAAGCCGAGCGCAGCGAGACAGCCAGCCACTCTCTCCACAAATTTTTGCGGGCAATCCGAACCAAACTCATTCTTCCTTCTGCTTCCACGTCAAATCGCCACCCGCACCGGGCACCTGAATGTATTCTCCCGAAAACGAGCGATTGCGCCAGAGCTCAGCCTGATTTTTCTGCACTTCCGTCAGCGACTTCCGTTCCTTTTCGGCGATGGACTTCATCAGCGTCATCCGGTCCGCGTTCTCCGCCCGCACCGTGTCCCGGACAAAATCCCCGTAATCCCCCTGCGTCTCCGCGAGGATCGCGAGCAACCCATCCGCGCCCTCCCCGACCAGCCGACTATTCTTGAAGACCTGCACGTCCGCCGCCCGATCCTCCTGCCGCGTCGCCACGTCCCCACTCGGCACCGGAGTCGGCGTCGCGATTGGCTTGGGCTTCTCGCCCTCGTCGTATTGGTAAACGTCGATCCGCATGTTGATGTCCACCGCCAACGGCTCCTGCGTCGACAACTCGACCGGCGGCAACGCGCACCCCGTCAGCCCGACCGCCACCAGCAGCCCCGCTAAGCCAACAGCCCCGGAACGCCCGGACGCCAACGCCAAACTGTCAAACCACCGCGCCAAAACCTGCACCCCCCAGCAATCGCTTTTCCAGCCAACGGAGTCAAATCCACACCGTGGGGTGAGCCGCGACGCCGCAGGTCTTCCCCGGCAACGCCAAAAGCAGGAGTCCCGAACTGCCCAACTCCACCCCGCAATGACCGACCGCAGCCCCCAAACTGACACCCAGCAGGCGTGCGCCACCTGATCAACTTCACTTTCCGCATCAGATTAGGCACCCTCCAAGTTTTGCATGCGCTGGCCTCCCCCATCGACTCACGCCTCTGCCGATCCGGGTGCCAAAATGCTGATCAAGGCCCTCGCCAAAATTTTCAAGCACCAAGGAGTTCAACCACTGATTTCACAGATGAACACAGATGTTTTTCTGAAGTTCTTTATCCGAGCCCATCTGCGCAATCTGTGGTTAGCAAGCTACCCCGAACGGCGCCAGACGGGGATGCACTGCGGCGGCGATCCCGCGGCCCATTTCACCAAATTTTATATCCCGACATGTCAAACCCGACACCAATCAAGAAATCCACCAAATCCTTCGAGGAGCGCCGGGCCGAGCTCGTGGCCGAGGGCAAGGACGACTACCTCGACATGGTCGAGTTCTACACCATGCAGAATGTCTTCTACCTGCCGGAGACCTCCCGCTGGTCCTACATCCAGCAGCATGCCAAGCAGGGCGACATCGCCATCAAGATCGACTCCGCCCTCACCGACGTGGAGGCGAGTAATGCCTCGCTCAAGGGCGCCTTGCCCGACAACTACTTCTCCCGCCTCGGGCTCGATGGCAGCAAGCTCTCCGCCCTCATCGATGCCATCAACAACATCGACACCGTCGAGGACAAGGAGGAGGACACCGTCGGCCGGGTCTATGAATACTTCCTCGGCAAATTCGCTGCCTCCGAGGGCAAGCTCGGGGGCGAGTTCTACACCCCGAAGTGCGTCGTCAATCTCATTGCCGAAATGATCGAGCCCTACAAAGGCAAGATCTACGACCCCTGCTGCGGCTCCGGCGGCATGTTCGTCCAGTCGATCAAGTTTGTCGAAAGCCACCACGGCAGCAAGAAGGACATCTCCGTCTACGGGCAGGAGTCTGCCGCCACCACCTACAAGCTGGCCAAGATGAACCTCGCCGTGCGCGGGCTCTCCGCCAACCTCGGCGAAGTCCCCGCCGACACTTTCTTCAAGGATCAACACCCCGACCTCAAGGCCGACTACATCATGGCCAATCCCCCCTTCAACCTGAAGGACTGGCGCGGCCCCGACGAACTCGTCCACGACGGACGCTGGAACGGCTACGACACCCCGCCCACCGGCAATGCCAACTACGCCTGGATTCTCCACATGGTGAGCAAACTCTCGGAAAACGGGGTCGCCGGCTTCGTCCTCGCCAACGGCTCCATGTCCACCAACACCAAGGGCGAAGGCGAGATCCGCCAAAAACTCGTCGAGAACGACCTCGTCGACTGCATGATCGCCCTGCCCGGCCAACTCTTCTACACCACCCAGATCCCCGTCTGCCTCTGGTTCCTGACCAAAAACAAAAAGGCCAACAACGAACGCGACTATCGCAACCGCGAAGGCGAGACCCTCTTCATCGATGCCCGCAAGATCGGCGCCATGATCAGCCGGACGCAGAAGGAACTCTCAGCAGAAGATATCGAGCACATCGCAAGGACTTACCACAACTGGCGAAGCCAAACTCCAACTGAAAACTCAAAACTGAACACTGAAAACTCCACCGAGGCCTATGCCGACGTGGCAGGCTACTGCAAATCCGCCACCCTCGAAGACATCCGCAAGCACGACTTCGTGCTCACTCCCGGACGCTATGTGGGCGCGGCGACGTTGGAGGACGACGGAATTCCGTTCGAAACCAAGATGACCGAGCTGAGCCAGACGCTCTACGGGCAGATGGAGGAATCCGCGAAGCTGGATGAAGTGATTCGGAAAAACTTGGAGGGCTTGGGGTATGGGAAGTGATTCCGTCCAAAAAGAAACCCCGGGGCCTCTAAGCCGCGAGCGGCGAAGGAAGGGATCCCGGGGTCAACGGAGACACTTTGCTATCAGAGGGGCTATCCGTCAAACTTTTTGCATACGATTCCGTATAGCAGCCATGGAAAGGAGTAGCTTGTGAATCCCGATTTTTTCAAGGAAGTCGAAGGGAATCTGCATACAGAGCGGATTGACGCCTATCGCCAAGATGGGGCGGATGAAAAAACTACTCTTGGACGCTATTTGCTGAATATGGCCCTCAGCGGGGCCCTCTACCCTACACTCCAATTCTCGGAAATCGCCCTCCGAAACGCGGTGCATCGTGAGCTGTCTGCACGGTGTGGAACCGATGCCTGGTACGACTCGCCCCAAGCACGACTCACCTATTGGCAACAGGACAAGCTGGACGAAGCCAAGCGCACCTTGAGCAGACTCACGAAGCCACTTACCCCGGGAAGAATTGTCGCTGAGCTCAACTTCGGATTCTGGACTGGATTCTTCAACAACGCCCATGCCCGGACTGGTATTGGAGCATTCCTATCAAGGAGGGCATTTCCCCACGCCCTAAGTACTGAGCAAGTGCAAAACAAACTGGACCGACGCTGGAAGGACATTCGCGATCTGCGCAACCGGGTTTTCCATCATGAGCGGATCCCTCACTGGCAAGACCTGGATCAACGCCATCAAAGTATTCTCGATGTGATTGAATGGATGTCTCCAAAGCTGAAAGACTTCACGACGGTCCTCGACCGATTCGTTGCGATCCGACAGGCCGGATTGCAGCCGTGGATTGATCAAATTCTGAACAAGTGGCCAAAACCATGAACCGATCGATTTCCTTTGAGACTAAAATGACCGAGCTGAGCCAGACGCTAATCGCGCAAATGGAGGAGTCGGCAAAGCTGGATGAAGTGATTCGGAAAAACCTGGAGGGCATGGGGTATGGGAAGTGAGCGGCAAGAGGTGACCCTCGCAGATGCTTCTCTAAGCGTCCAAACTGGTCCTTTTGGAAGCCAGCTCCATAAGTCGGATTATGTCGAGGAAGGCATCCCGTCGATAATGCCCGTCAATATCGCCGACAACCGGATCACAACCGAGAGCATCGCGCGAATCAGTGAGGAAGACGCAGAGCGACTTTCAAAGTACCGAGTCGAACCTGGAGATGTCGTTTACAGCAGACGAGGTGATGTTGAGCGACGTGCATTGGTTAGAGAAGCCGAAGACGGGTGGCTTTGCGGGACGGGCTGCTTACGCATTCGATTCGACAAAGAATTGGTAGATCCGGAGTATGCATCATTCCAATTGGGAGGCGCTCAGTGTCGGGAGTGGATCGTTCGGCACGCTATCGGCGCTACGATGCCTAACCTGAATACGAGCATTCTTTCCGCAGTCCCATTCATCCTCCCACCCCTCCCCGAGCAGAAAGCGATCGCTCACATCTTGGGCACCTTGGATGACAAGATTGAGTTGAATCGGCGGATGAATGCGACGCTGGAAGGGATGGCGCAGGCGCTCTTCAAAAGCTGGTTTGTGGACCTTGACCCGGTGATCGACAATGCCCTCGCCGCCGGCAATCCCATCCCCGACGAACTCGCCTCCCGCGCCGAAGTCCGAAAGAAAGCCCTCGCCAACGGCACCACCCAACAGGGTTCCGTCGACCACCCAACCCTGTCTGATCCCCAATCCCTCTTCCCTGCCGCGTTTGAATACTACGATGAACTTGGCCCGATCCCGGAAGGCTGGGAAACTCAGCCTCTCTACGACATCGCGGATTTCGTCAACGGAGCTGCTTACAAGGGAGCAGACTTCTCTGACGCTGAGGCTGCTTTACCAGTCATTAAAATTGCGGAGGTAAAAGCGGGAATCACAGGCCAAACCAAGTTTACTACGAACAACAAAGGCGACAAATACAGAGTCGAAGATGGTGACATCCTGCTTTCTTGGTCAGGCAACCCCGACACCTCCATCGACACGTTCATTTGGACAAACGGCCCCGGCTATCTTAATCAGCACATCTTCAACGTCCGTCTCCACGACGAGTCCGAACGCTACTTCGTCTACTATCAGCTCAAGTATCTCCGCTCCACCTTCGCGGAGCTTGCCAGGGACAAACAAACCACGGGGCTCGGGCATTTCACAGCCGGTGACATGAAGCGACTCATGGTCTTCAAGCCGACCGCGACGCTGCTTGACCGATTCAATAGAGCTGTTTCCTCAATCTATTCGCGAGGTTACGAGAACCGACTCTCTACAGAAACCCTCACAAAGCTCCGCGACACCCTCCTCCCGAAACTTATCTCCAAGGAAATCCGCCTTTCCGACACAAGCGAACTAGTTGAGGATGTGGCCGGATGAGTCCCACCTTGAACTTTTCGGCGATTCTTCGCCAAACGACCGGGCGCGACTTAAGCGCAGAGGGAGTCTTTGAAGGACTCACCGAATTCGGTCTGTTCGCTGAGAAGATCCCGCCGTGCTTCACCTCGGAAGGCCTGTCAGCTCACGTCAATGCAGCTCTGGCAAAGATCGAAACAGAAACTGACTCGAATCAGCTCAAAGAACACTTTGAGAAAGTCATTCATTCACAGATCCGATACCAGTCGTTGCGAGACATCAATATTCCTCGCCATTTAGCGATACCCCACCCGGAAAGTTACTTAGCGCACTGCCTTGCAATCAAGAGGTGCTGGCAGAAAATCAAAACTCATTGCGCCAAGCCCTCAAAGCCGATCAGCCGCATCTTCGTTCGGCAAACGAGCAAAGACCGCGTCTTCAAGATGAACTACAAAGGCTTGGAACGCTTCGAGGTGGAGGAAGATGAAATCGGCTATCAAACCGGGGCAACCCATTTGGTTAAGGCTGATATTTCCAAGTGCTTTCCGAGCATCTACACCCATTCAATTCCTTGGGCGATTCATGGGAAAGCCAATGCGAAGAGAAATCGCGACCTCCTCCTGGAGGGAAATCTACTCGATAGGTCGTGTCAGATTCTCTCCGACAATCAAACCAATGGCTTAGCGATTGGCCCTCATTCTTCAAACGTGATTTCTGAAATCATCCTCACGAGGATTGATGAAACTCTGCTGAAAAAGGACTATACCCGCCTCACTCGCCACATCGACGATTACACGTTCTACGCAACGAGCCACCAGGAGGCAGAAACGTTTGTTCGAGACCTGAATTTGGCGCTCCGCGAATATGAGCTCTACCTCAACGAAAAGAAAACACAGATCGTTGAGCTTCCCCAGCCGGTATCTGCTAGCTGGGTGAACGAGCTCAATCGATTCACGTTTCCCGAAGAAGAAATTCGCTTTTCGACTGTTCGCTCATTCTTGGATCTCGCCCTCGAATTGAGCAGGCAACATGGCACTTCGGCTGTCTTGAACTATGCAATCAAGATGGTGCCAAAGCGGTTGAATGATCGAGCGAAGCGCCTGTTCACCGCTGAGGGCACCAACCTCTGCCTCGCCTATCCGTATCTCGCTCCCATCATGGAGGAGTGCGCGTTCGTGAAGCATCGAAACCCCGAAACGGATGACCAGATCGAAGATCTTGGAAACGAGTTAATCAAAATTGGGATTGAAAAGATTCAGCCAGACTCGGTCGCCCACGCTCTCTACTTCGCGATCGAACACGACTTTGAAATCAACCTCACGGAAGACGAACTTAAGGCAATCATTCAGATCGACGACTGCCTGAGTAATGTCCTCCTCTGGGAATACGCCACCCGAAAGAGTCTTACCAAAGTCAAGAAGTGGCTACGAACACGAGCGAACAATCTAAAGAGCCAAGAGAAACAAGATCAGGATGCCCAGTGGCTCCTGATATACACAATCTGGAGTGACGCGGACTTGCGCTGAAACGGCCAAGCTTTTCTGGCTGACCTAAAAAAACAGAATTTCAAATTCACCAAATTCTGATTCGAAAAATGACTATGGATGGAAAACGAATAAGAGAATATTTTTCAAATGAGATAGAGGCTCTTCTTGCCACATACCGTCAATTTCAGATCTTGATTCCAAGTAAGGAGACATCCGGGTCCGCTCACTCAGGTGAAGATGGAAGATATGTAGAGTCATTGATTACTGCTTACCTGAGAAAGTTCCTTCCTAAGGAGCTCGAAATCCTAACTGGTTTCATTCTTCGCCCAGCAGTCAAAACTGGGCTGAATGGAAGGTCTCGAAAGGATGAAAACGACGCGCATTCCAGCCAGCTCGATATCATCGTATATGAATCATCGAAATTCCCCGTCTATCAACGCTTCGAGAAAAACGCGATAGTTCCTCCAGAGGGCGTGGTAGCGGTTTTCTCCATAAAGAAGAATCTGCGGGACGGTGATATTGTAAAGGAGTGCTCGGCATTGAAGCGTGTTTCAGAGCTGTGCGTTCATTTCGATAGCGGAGGCCAATCGGTAAGACGGCCATATTTGGGCCTGATCTCGATGACCTCGCTTATCGAAAAGAAGGAAAAGGACACGAAGGATTGGATTTTTGAAAAGCTCCAAGAAGTATACGGAGATCAGAGTGGATTTGAGGATTTAGTAGGTTACTTGGGCTGCTTCAATGACTGGAGCATCTTCAAGCGGAGGCCCAATGGAAAATGTGACAAGGCCGAATTCGTTTTGCTAGAGCACGATGATGAAGAGAACCACATGGCTCTTCAGTTTCTCCTAACAGGCGTTCTTAGCGTTTACTATGACAGCAGTCGAAACACGACTCCGCGCCCCGGCTTCACTGCGTTCGAGTCTGGACGGAAGCATGACCGAAAACTCGGAGAAGTCTCCGTTGATCCGAAAAAATGAAATTCTCCGGAGCCCAACTCGAATCAGCCATCATCGAGCTCCTCGGAGCCGAGGGCTACCCGCACGTGTTGGGCGAGGCGATTGAGCGCCAATCGCAAGAAGTTCTCATCAAAGCCGACCTGCGGGCCTTCCTCGCCAAGCAATATGCCGCCGACCACATCACGCCGCAGGAAATCGCGGCGGTCATCAAGCGGCTCGAAGCCTACTCCGCCGCCGATCTCTACGAGAGCAACAAGGCGATCATGAAGCTGGTCTCGGATGGCTTCCTCCTCAAGCGCGAGGACCACACCCAGAAGGATCTCTACATCCAGTTGATCGATTAATCGGAGCTGGCTGCCTTTCGCGAGCCGGAGCCTGGCGAAGTGTCGTCCGCTGCCAGTATGGGTTCGGCGCGCTTTGCGCCCACCAAAGACGTCGGGCTTACTGTTGCCAATTGTCGTACAATGTATGAGAATGTATAACGATTTCCGACATCGTAATGACGTCCACGCTCCAGAAAAAGCTTTCCGCGCTCGCCTCTGCCAATGAGGTGCTGACGACGCGGCAGCTTCTGGATGCCGGCGTTTCCGACCGGAGTATTTCCCGACTGGTTGAAAAGGGAACGCTGGTTCGGGTGCGGCGCGGGATTTATGAACATCCGGAGAGTGCCATCAGTGAGCATCACGATCTGATCCAGATCACCAAGAGCGCCCCGCGGGCTGTGGTCGTGCTGATCAGTGCGCTCCGTTTTCACGAGATTGGCACCCAATCGCCTCATGAGATTTGGATTCAACTCCCGGCGCAGACGCGGGTTCCGAAGATCGACTGGCCCCCGATCCGGGTGATCCGAACCCGGGTGAAAGCGCTCGAAGCAGAGGGGGTCGAACACCACCCGCTCGGCGGCACCAGTGTCGCCGTCACGACCCCGGCACGGACGGTGGCGGATTGCTTCAAACACCGCAACAAGCTGGGAATCGACGTCTGCGTGGAGGCGCTTCGTGAGACTCTGAACGAACGGAAAGCAAAGCTCAGCGAGATCAGCGAAATGGCCCGGCTTCTGCGGGTCGGCAAAATGATGAGACCCTATCTGGAGGCGATGATATGAAAAACGTCGCTGCTTCCGTTCGCGCCAGGCTTCTCAACCTTTCCCGTGCAGAGGGAGAGCCTTTGAGTGCCTTGCTGGAGCAGTATGCGACCGGGCGCTTTCTCTATCGCCTCGCGCAGAGCGAGTATCGGGAACGTTTTGTGTTGAAAGGGGCGCAACTGTTCCGGATTTGGGGGGTGGAGGAACATCGGCCCACCCGTGATCTGGACCTTCTCGGATACGGGGAACCCACCGAGGAGGCGATTCACACGATCTTCACCGGGCTGCTTCAGATGGATATCGATCCCGACGATGGTCTCGAGTGGGAAGAGGTTGCCGTGGCACCGATTCGTGAAGAGATGGAATACGGAGGGATCCGGGCCAGGGTGGGCGTTGGACTCGCGGGAGCCCGCCTCGGTATTCAGATCGATGTGGGATTCGGCGATGCCATTACGCCGGCTGCGGAGGAAAAGGAATGGCACGAGCTTCTCGATTTCCCCAGTGCCAGCCTGCTTGTGTATCCTCCCGAAACGGTAGTCGCGGAGAAGCTGGAGGCGGCTGTTTCTCTTGGGATCGACAACAGCCGGATGAAGGATTTCTTCGACCTGCACTGGCTTCAGTCTCACACTGAATTCGACGGGAACGATCTCACAGAAGCCGTCATCAATACCTTCGAACGGCGGGGGGCAAATATTCCCAAAGCACCTCCCGTGGCTTTCACCGAGAGGTTCAGCACGAATCAGCAAAAGCTTCTACAGTGGAATGCCTTCCTGCGCAAAGGAAAGCTCAATCCCACGCCGCTCGCTGAAGTCGTCAGCGATCTCTCAGCGTTCCTCTCACCCGTGATCAAGGGAGACGTCACCGATCATCGCTGGGTTCCCTCGGAAAATTGGCGACGGCTCCCCGCGACAACATGAAATTCACCGAAGCCCAACTCGAATCTGCGATCATCAAGCTTCTCGGAGCCGAGGGATATCCGCACGTGTTGGGCGAGGCGATTGAGCGTCAGCCGCAGGAAGTTCTCATCAAAGCCGACCTCCGCTCCTTCCTCGCCAAGCAATACTCCGCCGACCACATCACGCCGCAGGAAATCGAGGCGGTCATCAAGCAGCTCGAAGCCTACACGGCGGCGGATCTCTACGAGAGCAATAAGGCGATCATGAAGCTGGTCTCGGACGGCTTCCTCCTGAAGCGGGAAGACCACACCCAGAAGGATCTCTACATTCAGCTGATCGATTACTCGGAGCTGGCTGCCTTTCGCGAACCGGAGCCCGGCGAGGTGCCCTCCATCGTGGCGGAGGACGCGGCGACCTACGGAGCGAGCGGCAACATTTTTAAGATCGTCAGTCAGTTGGAGATCGTCGGCTACGAAAAGCGCGTCCCGGACGGCATCCTCTACATCAACGGCCTGCCCCTGGTGGTGTTTGAATTCAAGAGCGCAATCCGCGAGGAGATCAGAATCCACGAGGCTTACGTGCAGCTCACGACTCGTTACAAGCGGGATATTCCGGAACTGTTCAAATACAACGCGGTTTGTGTGATCTCAGATGGGGCGAACACAAAATCCGGATCGTTCTTCGCTCCCTATGAATTTTTCTATGCCTGGCGGAAGACAGACGGCAGCGAGCTCAAGGAGGCGGAAGGGATTAAATCTCTCGATACCATGGTCAAGGGGCTGTTTCACCAGACTCGGCTGTTGGATGTCATCCGAAACTTTGTCTATCTGCCCGACACCTCGCGCAAGGAGGAGAAGATCCTCTGCCGCTACCCGCAATACTACGCGGCGACCAAGCTGTCTCGGAACATCCTCCAGCATCGGAAGCCGGAAGGCGATGGCAAGGGCGGCACCTACTTTGGGGCGACGGGCTGCGGCAAAAGCTACACCATGCTCTTCCTAGCCCGGCTGCTGATGAAGAGCGTGGCTCTCTCCAGCCCGACCCTGGTCCTGATCACCGACCGCACCGATCTGGATGATCAGCTCTCGGGCTTGTTCACCAATGGCAAGGGCTACATCGGCGATGAGTCGGTCATCAGCGTGGAGAGCCGCAATCACCTGCGGGAGCTCTTGAAAGGACGCAACAGCGGCGGGGTCTTTCTCACCACCATTCACAAGTTCACCGAGGACACCGAACGGCTGACTGATCGCACCAACGTGATCTGTATCTCGGACGAGGCGCACCGCAGCCAGGTGAATCTGGACCAGAAGCTCCGGATCACCGAAGACGGGGTGAAGCGGACCTTTGGCTTCGCCAAATACCTGCACGACTCGCTGCCGAACGCGACCTACGTGGGCTTCACTGGCACGCCCATCGATGCGACGCTGGATGTCTTCGGCGAGGTGGTGGACAGCTACACCATGACCGAGTCGGTCGCCGACGAGATCACCGTGCCCATCGTTTACGAAGGCCGCGCCGCCAAGGTCATCCTCGACAACAGCAAGCTGGAGGAGATCGAGAAATACTACGACAAATGCGCCGACGCCGGAGCGAGCTACTACGCGATCGAAGACAGCAAGAAAACCATGGCCAACATGGGCGCGATCCTCGGTGATCCACAACGCATCGAGGCTCTGGCGGCGGATTTCGTAGAGCACTACGAGAAGCGCGTCGAGGAAGGCTCCACCGTGGCGGGTAAGGCTATCTTTGTCAGCAGCAGTCGCCAGATCGCCTACGCCTTTTACCAGGAAGTCATCAAGCTGCGCCCCGCGTGGGCCGAGGTGCGGGTCTGCGCCGATGGCGTGGAGCTGAGCGACCAGCAGAAGAAAGAAATCCTCCCCATGGAGCGCCTCAAGATGGTGATGACGCGGGGCAAGGACGACGAGAAAGCGCTCTACGACCTGCTCGGCAACAAGGACGAGCGCAAGAAGTTCGACACCCAGTTCAAGAAGGCCGAATCCAACTTCAAAATCGCCATTGTGGTGGACATGTGGCTGACGGGCTTTGACGTGCCCTTCCTCGACACCATCTACATCGACAAGCCGGTCCAGCGCCACAACCTGATCCAGACGATCTCGCGGGTGAACCGGAAGTTTGAGAACAAGAAGAAGGGCCTCGTCGTCGACTACATCGGCATCAAGAAGCAGATGAACCTAGCGCTGGCACACTACTCCAAGGCGGACAGTGGCAGCATCGAAGAGATCGAGGCGTCCATCATCGTGGTGCGGGATCACCTCGACCTGCTGGCGCGGATTTTCCATCAGTTCGACACCACGCCCTACTTCAGCGGATCGCCCGTCGAGCAACTGCACTGCCTGAACTTGGCCGCGGAGTTCGTGCAGCTCACCGAGAAGATCGAGAAGCGGGTCATGTTCCTCGTGAAGCGCCTGAAAGCCGCCTACGACATCTGCAGCGGCAGCGATGCCTTCACCCAGCAGGAGCGCGACCACATTCACTTCTACCTCGCCGTGCGCTCCATCGTCGCCAAGCTGACCAAGGGCGAAGCCCCCGACAGCGCCCAGATGAACGCCAAGGTGCGGGAGATGATCTCAGCAGCTCTGCAGAGTGACGGGATCGAGGAAATTTTCAAACTCGGCGAGAATGGTGCGACGGAGATCGACATCTTCGGCGATGACTACCTCGCCAAGATTGAGAGGATCAAACTGCCTAATACCAAGATTAAGCTCCTGCAGCAGTTGCTGAAACGTGCCATTGAGGACTTCCAGAAGGTCAACAAGATGAAAGGCGTTGATTTTACGAAGCAGTTCCAGGCGTTGGTGAGCAAATACAACGAGCGCGACGAGCAGGATGTCCTCGTCAGCAACGTGCTGGACGACTTCGCCGGAGAAATTGTCGACCTCTACCACGCCTTGAAACGGGAGAAGGAATCCTTCGGCGAGATGGGGATCGATTTCGAAGAAAAGTCCTTTTATGACATCCTCAAAGCCATCTCGGTCAAATACGACTTCGCCTACTCCGAGGACAAGCTGATCAAGCTAGCCAAGGCGGTGAAGGAAGTCGTCGACGACAAAGCCAAATACACCGACTGGAGCCAACGCGCCGACATCAAGGCCGAGCTGAAAGTCGACCTCATCATTCTCCTCGCCGAGAACGGCTACCCGCCGATCACCCACGATGAGGTTTACAAGGAGATCTTCGAGCAGGCGGAGAACTTCAAGAAATATCAAGGGGCGTAAGTCGCAGCGGAATCATGGATTCGCGAGCAAAGAGGATATTCCCGATGAGGGCCGCTCGAAATTCATCCGAGCGGTGGAGGTCGAGCTACTGAGCCATTATGACGGGGCCATCGCACGCAACCGCCTGACCCCATTCACTCGGTGGGGCGGCGGCCAGGACCGGGAGGGAAGGTGATGATCCCGATCAGTTTTCCATCTCTTCGGCGACGAGTTCGAGGTAGGTTTTTCCACTGGGTTTCACGGGGGGCTTCCAGTTCCAGCGCTTGTCGGGACCAAGTCCGCAGGGGAAGTCCTCCGAGAAGATGAACCGGTTTTTGATCGGGCCTCCCCAGCCGTTGTAGGCGGTGATCCAGACGGCTTGCTTCGCGGTGAATATCTCCCCACCGGTGCGGATTTTGGGCGGGGGACAGAGATCGAAAAGAATCTCGGCGTCCTCGACGTCTTCTTTGATTTTCGTGAAGTAGCGTTTGGCGAGCGAGCCCTTGATCTGATGCGTCATGATTCGGAAGGCGGCTTGGACGTTGCTCTGCCAATTCCAGATCTCATCGCGGCCGATGTTCTCCTGGGCATCAACCGCGGTGCCGGTCACCTGAAAGACTCCGTAGCCGCCGGGAGTCAGCCCACCGTCGTTGTTCCAAGCTGGCAATCCTCCGTCGTTCGGGTGGGTGTCCAGGTGCAGGAACTGGTTGTAGTAAACTCGGTCACGATTTTTGGCTTTCGACTCGTGCTTGGCGATCGCATTCATGAAATCGAGCTTTTGGCCGGAGGAGGTTTCCGGGAATTCGCGGATGAACTCCTTGCAGATCTCGTCGCGGGGATTCTCGCCCCCGATCCGGAAACGGATCGTTTCCTCGGCACCCGATTCGCTGGACCTGAACGTCAGGACGGCGTCACCGCCGAAGAACCCGTGATCCGCAATTTCTGCCAGGAAGTCCGGGTCTTGGTGAATCTCCCAGGTGCGCCCCTGGATCGACCGGAAGCCGCCGTCGCGGGGAATTTGTACGCTGTCTTGCTCGGTTACGCGGGAAGGGCGGTCGCCATTTCCTCGCGTGTAGCTGACCTGCAGTCTGGCTTCTGCGGTGTCCGGGAGACTTTCGTGAAGGTGCAGCTCGAGTGCGGGCATGGCCGGGCTGATGTCTTCGGGGGAGGCGTGGGCGTGAATGAGAACCAGATTCTCCGATTTCAGCGGGGCGTCGGCCTCCCAATGAGAAATCTCCCGCCGTGCCGATGAATCGATCAGCCCAAGTGGGTGCTCTGCCGTGAGCTGCGGGGTGAAGGATTCTCGAACGTCCTTCGAATCATCGGGGGAGGTCGCAAGATTCCCGATCAGGTTGGTGATCAGGGAAAGTTTGATGAGAGCGACCAGGATCAACGGACCGGTCGAAACTTGGCGGCGTCGGGAGATGTGCTTGGATTCAGACATATCTTTGGAAGGTTGAATTGCTGCGATCAGGCTGGAGCGCGCACGCGGTTGATCGACCACCCATGGGGTTGACCAAGGCGTTCCTGGCATCCATCCGCGAATTTCGTAGTCGGAGATGGCTTGGTCTCGAACCCCCTTTCAGAAAGAGGGTTCCGGGAAGAATCGGGCGATTTTCATCGCGCGTGAGGACTTTAGTGCAGCGAGTCTCATCGGGCAAGCCTGGTTCCGGCGGCGGACCAATCCATCGAACGACTGAGTGTCAGCGTCACGGCGGGGAATCTTGCCAATCAGCGGCTGATGACGTGTTAAACCGGGGTCAGTCGATCATTCTTGACTGTGACGTGTTAAACCGGGGTCAGTCGATCATTCTCGTGTTAAACCGGAAACCGGGGTCAGTCGATCATTCTTGACTGCGCAAAGCGTCGTTCGACCTCCCAATCGCGATTACCGATTGAGTGATCAAGACCAGAATCGGGTCGGAGACCTCGCAGAAACCTTCGTCATCCAGGCTCTCCGTGACGCGGCGCGAACCAAATCCGACTCACGAGTGCTGAAAGGAAGTGACCCAAGAAAGGTTGCCATCGCCGTGCGAAAGGCTCCGGCCCGCCCGCCGGCGACGCTAAAGGGTCAGCCACTCACTCTAATTCCCTAGAGCATTTTCAACCCATGCAGGCCGGAGAGCAACCTGTAGCCACGGCGGTCCTCCGCCGTCCGTATCACATGTAGTGCTCAAACGCCGGAGAGCCGGCGTGGCTACAGTCCGACAGCTTAATCTGATACGGTTCTAAGTGGAGCCCGACCGTCTTGGATCGGTCAGGCACCTTCCATCCCCGATTGACTGCAATGCATGCAATGCTAGCATTCAAAGCCATGAGCACCACGTTGACCATTCGCAATCTCGACGTGGCGGTAAAGCAGGCGCTTCGCGAACAGGCTGCGCGTAACCAACGCTCGATGGAGGCCGAAGCCCGGGATCTGCTGGCACGTGGCCTCGCTGAGGGAACGATCGAGCCACCACGCAACGCTGCGGAAATGCGAGACCGGCTACTTGCGGTGCGGGGCATCTGGAAAGATCGTGCGGGAGGCCGCAGCACCGACGAGATCATGAGCGAGATCCGAGGCGATGACTGAACCTCCGGACGTGATCGTCGATACCAACGTGTTGCTCGACGTCACCGAGCAGGACGAGCGGTGGGCATCTTGGTCGACGGACCAGATGGAGCGCCACGCGACCCGGTTGGTCGTTAACTCGCTGATCTACACCGAACTTTGCTACGAGGCGGGGGACGCGGACGACGTCGACTTTATCCTCCTGTCGCTTGGTCTCCGCTACGAGGAACTGCCGCGTCGAGCCCTGTTTCTCGCCGCGCAGGCGTTCCGGACCTACCGGCAGCGCGGGGGAACCAAATCGGCGCCGCTCTCGGATTTCTTCATCGGCGCCCACGCCGCTGCCTCCGAGCTGCCCATCCTCACGCGCGACATCGCCCGCTACCGAACCTACTTCCCGCAGGTGGAGCTCATCTGTCCACAAGACCTCGGCATTCGCTCCCGCGTTTCCTCGCCGTTCATACCAATCAAAGGCCTCCGTGTGTGAATGGGGTCAGCCGATCTTTCTTGACTGCGCAAAGCTAAAGGCATCGGCCGCCCGCCTTCGAGGCCAAACGGTCAGCCACTCACCCTACTCCCTACGAAGAGTGATCGCGGAGCGATCCTTCGTGCCGACCGGAACGCAGGCAGCAGTCTATTAAACCGCCGGTTAGGGCCGCAGGGACAGAGGTCGCTGCGACGGAAGTCTCGCTCAGTTCCTTGCCGCCGTAGGCGACGATGTCACCAGGGTTTGACGTAGGACTCGGATGAGTAGCCGTTTTGGAGCTCGCTTGCGCGCTCGAGAAAAGTGTCCTCAAGTCCGGCGAGGCCATCGGTTGGACGCTTGGATCCCGCGAGGACGCCGAACAGCGGCCCGGGGTTGGATTCGGTTGTGCCGCCCGCCGAACGTATAAAGAACCGTTCGCTTTTTCTTCGACAACCTACTCGACGCCAAGGTGCGTGAATTCAACCCGCGCTAAGCCGAGGCCGAGTTGGCGTCACTCAAGCAGTTCCGCCATCCCCACACCGCCATCTACGGCAACCGGGAACTCGTTGAGCACCTGTGCAGTCGGGGTAAGTCGAGCGACCACGTGGAGAGAAATAAAGTCTGGAGAAGCATTCGAAAAAGCACTTGAGGATCTTCAGTTCGCAGGTCGACCAACTTTACAATCCAGCCTCTCCAGCTTCGTCATCGCTTGGAACCAGCAATGCACGAGTGCTCGCTCTATTCGCCACCGATGACGTTTTATATCGCTTTATCAGCCTATTTCGCCACATTTGACGCATTATGACAATCACTGGAGACCTGACCGATGGGAGCATTCTTCTGGAAATGGGAAACCGTCTGTCCGATCTCCGCCTGGCTCGTAATCTGACCCAAGCCGCGCTCGCTGAACGAGCAGGCGTGTCGAAGCGAACGGTGGAACGACTCGAATCCGGTCAGGTGGCCACCCAGATGTCGGGATTCCTCCGCGTGTGCCGCGCTCTCGAATTGCTCGAACGCTTTAATGACCTCGTTCCCGAAGTACTCCCCGGTCCAATGGAGCAGCTCAAAAACCGAGGCCACAAGCGCCAACGGGCATCGGGCGCGAAATCGACCCCCGACCGGCGTGGCGACTGGACCTGGGGTGACGAATCGTGATTGTCGAAGTCCAGCTCTGGGGTCGAACCATTGGCGCCGCCTCCCTCGCTGAGAGCGACAAGGTCGCGGCGTTTCAATACGACCCGGAGTTCGTCCGGAGTGGCATTGAGATTTCGCCTTTCAGGATGCCGTTGAGCGAACAAATCTACCAATTCCCGGCACTCCCACAAGAGACGTTTCACGGTCTGCCCGGGTTGCTGGCGGATTCGTTGCCGGACAAATTCGGCAACGCACTGATTGACGCCTGGCTGGCGACGCAAGGTCGCACCTCGGCAAGTTTCCGCGCGGTGGAGCGCCTCTGCTACACCGGAGCCCGCGGCATGGGCGCGCTGGAATTTGTCCCCGCAATCGGACCAAAATCGCGAAAGGCAGCCAAAATCGAAGTCGATGCACTCGTCCGCCTGGCCAGCGAGGTCCTTTCCCACCGCAGCGACCTTCGGGCGCGCTTTCACAACCCGGATCAAGCGGAGACCCTCCGTGAGATCCTCCGAGTTGGCACGTCGGCCGGCGGGGCTCGGGCCAAGGCGTTGATTGCGTGGAACCAGGAAACCGAAGAAGTCCGCTCGGGTCAGATCACGGCGGGGAAAGGATTCGACTACTGGCTACTCAAATTCGACGGTGTCGGAGGAAACAAGGACAAGGAGCTGGAGGACCCCGAGGGCTACGGCTCCATCGAGTATGCCTACTACCTGATGGCGAAAGCCGCGGGCATCTCGATGAGCGAATGTCGGCTCCTCGAAGAGAATGGCCGACGGCACTTCATGACGAGGCGCTTCGATCGCACGGAAGAAGGGGGCAAGCTCCACGTGCAGTCACTCTGCGCGTTGGCGCACTACGACTTCAATCGAGCGGGAGCTTACTCCTATGAACAGGCCCTGCTAGCCATTCGTCAGCTCAAACTGCCGATGTCGGCCGTAGAGGAACAGTTCCGCCGGATGGTTTTCAACGTCGTCGCGCGAAATCAAGACGACCACGTGAAGAATATCGCTTTTCTCATGAACAAACGCGGCGAGTGGTCCCTCTCACCGGCATTTGACGTGACCTACAGTTTCAACCCCTCCGGGTCTTGGACCGCCTCCCACCAGATGACCCTCAACGGGAAGCGTGACGGGTTTTCCCTCCAGGATTTCGAAGCTTGCGCAAAAGCCGCGGTCATGAAGCGAGGCCGGGCAGAGACGATCGTGAACGAGGTCCGCGCCGCAGTGGAACTTTGGCCCAAGTTTGCGACGCTCGCGAGACTCTCATCCGACTGGCAGAATCGGATCGCGCAAGCCCATCGCTTGACGATCCCGCGGAAATAGGCACTCGCACCGGAGCCTGCCTCAGGCCACCTTGAGCTAGAGCATCGGAAGGCCGCTGAAACTCCCGCGCCTTCGCGCGATCCCCCTTCCCCGAATGGAAAAATGTGGCTGGAGAGGGAATCGAACCCCCGACACGAGGATTTTCAATCCTCTGCTCTACCAACTGAGCTATCCAGCCATTGTCACGTGGAGCGCGCGAGAATACGGGCGGCTTCTTCGATTGCAAGCTGATTCCACAACCCGAAATCCAAAATCCGAACTCTCAAATCCGCAACCGCTCCCTACGGTCCGGCGGGAGGCTCCGCCATTCCGTTCAGCATTGCGGCTGCAAGCGCGCCACCGAGGACGAGTCCACCCTGCGTCATCGTGATCGGCCCCGAACTCTCCATCAACCAGCCATCCTCCGTCTGACGCTGATTGTAAACCACCGGCCGAAGGTATCCCGAAATCGTCTCCGTCTCGGGCAACTTGCTCACGTCGACGACGTCAGACGCTCCCGGTGACATCGCCGCACCAATCAGGATCACCGGTCGGAGTTGGTTGTAAATCCGTTCGAAAATCACCTTCGAGTCGATGTAACCGAACGCCTGCGCCGGCGTGTCGTAAGCGGCCTTTGCAGGTTCGAACGCACCCGCGTCCACGAGTGTTTTCTCGTCCCCACCCCCTGCCGTCAGCACCCGGCTGAGTTCCTGCTCGGTCAGCGATAGAAACAGGTAATCGTCGCTGATCGCGATGACCGGATCAACGAGCTGAATCTCCATCTCCGGGAGCTTGATCACCCGCGCGCCGCCGGCCTCCGTCGATTGCAGATTGAGACTCATCCCGGCCATGACGCGGTCAACCAACGAGTTGACCGCGGCCCGGTCCCGGATCGAGAGCGCGAGAATCGCATTCGGCACCATCGCGTTCGCTCCCCACGTGACCGAGAGCGCGGAATCACCGCCCAACCACTCCGGCACCTTCGCCAGATCAAGGTCGTTTTCCGTTAGAAATGTCTGCACCTCCTCCGGCAGCGACTCGACGTAGTCGGGCTCTGCGACCGCCGACCAATCCTGAATGCTCGCGAAATAGATCGTCGTATTTGGCGTCGTCAGATCGATCGTGGAATGGTCGAGCTTCGGATACTCATGAGCCTCCTCCGGGGTAAACGCAAAGAACCGCTCTTTCTGATCGAGTCCGTCGAAAATCAGCGAACCTCCCAAGGCGTCAATTTTCTCGATCTGCTCGACCTGCATCGAACTCACGTCGCCACCGGACTGCTCGGCGTATTTCTTCATTTCCTGAACGAGCGGCCCCGGTCGGGCAAACCAGCGGACTTCGGGATCCTCCGCGAGGTTGCCCATCACCTCGGCAAACGTTTCATCATCCACCAGTGCGCCGTCTGTCGCCCGGTCAGCCGTGCGATCCAGCGCGGCGTGTAGTGTCTTCTCGGCCAACGCCAGGAACGCCCACGACGAATGCGATGAGCTGTAGAGGGTTCCGTTCGGCGTCGCCATCGCCGTGACCTCGTCGCCCTCGTAGTCGGACGTCGACTTCGTGGCCACGGGAAATTGCTTCTGAAGCTCGGCGTGCATCCGGTCCATCGCCGACTTCAGATCGTCCTTGCTGCCGAAATACTGAAATCCGACCAGCACCTCGACCTCATTCTCGCTGACCGACGGTACGGCGACAAAAAGTCTCCCGGGTTTGAGTTCCTCGAGAATACCCGCCGCTTCACTCCCGCCCTCGCCATCGAGCAACGTCAGAGGTTTCTCCAAAAAAGCCTTCACCGCCGGATCCGCCGCGATCCTCGCCAAAGCCGTCTGTTTCCAACGCTCGCGCGTGCGCGCCACGTCCGGCAGCGACAAGAAAGCCACCGTGTCGGCCGGAGTCAGCCGGGCCCCATCGGTCACTCCGTAACGACTGAGCAAAAACCAGGCCGCACCTCCGATGAGGACGGCCAAAATGACAAGAACGACGATTACCTTTTTCATTCGCCGCGAACTGTCCGACGCGTTTTCCCTCGTGTCGAGCAACAATCCGTTGCCTCCAGCTTGGCGCTCAGCTACGTATCAAAACCGTATGAAAAAAGCCGAAATTCAGGACTATCTCAATCAGCCCGTCGACATGGTGACCCGCGAGAATCTCAAGCTCGTGTCGGACATCTGTCTTTATCTGGGATTCGTTTCGATCATCGCCTCGATCATCACGTGGTTCACCGCCTCGCGGGAGAACCGTGCCTACGGCGAGCGCTTCGGAATTTTCATCGGCCTCTGGGTCCCGAGCTTCTTCATTCTGTCGAACCGGCTCTCGCGGAAGGCCGACGAGGTCTAAGAGCCGTCCGAGAACTCGTTTCTCACCATTAATGTGACCCGGATCCGGGCCGAATTCGACCTGCGGATTCGGCCCATTTCGGCTTTCCCGCGTTCAGCCGACCGGCCGCGCGGCCCAAACAAGGGCGAGACCACTGACGCCGCGAGAAGCCTCCGGCCGGGCGCGGTTCGACGAATCCGCCGATTTCGACTTCCAAGACCCTACGCAACCGCGACGTCACCCGGGCCACCATCCGCCGCCCGCACCCAGCCTCTCGACTAATAACTAACGACTGACAACCGAGACCTCAATCCCCTCCCCGCGCGAAACCCCGGCGGCGCCGGGTGCCGCGCGCCTCCTCCAGCACCTCCCGCTCCGCGCGTGACAAGGAGTCGATCCCTTCGCGTAATACTTTGTCGAGGATCTCATCCACGCTCGGTCGCGAACTCGGGTCGATCACCTCGAACACCGCCTCCGTGCTGCTCGACCCCCGGGCTCCACGGTAACGTCGACGCCCATCGGCCGACTCCATCCTCCGCGCCACGCCGAATACTGAATCCGCGTCGGGCTCCAGCGATCGACCCTGCTTCCGCTCCCAAAGCGCGTATCCCCGTCCAAAAAGATAACCCATCAACGCCCCGCCCAGATGAGCCGCGTGACCGACGTTCGCTTCGTAGCCGAAGACCCACATCACGACGGTCGCGGCCACGATCCCGATCCCCAGATACTTGGCGCGCATCCGCAACGGCAGGACGAAAAAGATCAACGCCGTGATCGGCAGGTTCGGGAAGATCGCAGTCAGCGCGATCAACACCGCGTAAACCGCGCCCGATGCCCCGATCAGCAACGGCGTGGACGGCACGAAGACCAATTGCGCCAGTCCGCCCACGATCCCGCCGGCAAAATACAACGCCAGGAAGACCTTCGTCCCCACGACCCGTTCCAGTTCTCGCCCGGCAAACCAAAGCCCGACCATGTTCAGCATCAGGTGCAGCAAATTGCCGTGCAGAAATTGATGGGTGACCAACTGCCAGTAATACCCAGCTTGCATCCCCGCGCCGCTCAGCCCGTATTGAAGGTCGATCAAATACTGCGCGCGCGGCGTCAGCAGCGATCCCAGCAGGTAGATCGCGCAA
Organism: uncultured Verrucomicrobiae bacterium; assembly: GCA_963749035.1. Classification (GTDB taxonomy): domain Bacteria; phylum Verrucomicrobiota; class Verrucomicrobiia; order Chthoniobacterales; family JAATET01; genus CAVVKW01. The sequence continues at coordinate 404,108 of CAVVKW010000004.1, read as the reverse complement.
TTGATGAGAACGAGAGCCTTAGTCGCCCGCGCCTCGTTCGCGCGGAGGTCCGGGTGCATGCGCGGGAACACTAGTCGTCGTTTCTCTCGTAATCCACGGGCGGCGCGAGGACGCGCAGTTTCCGCTTCGCAAATCCAAACTCGAACGGCACCGAACCCGCCAGGTCTCCGTCCAACTCCACCGGCACGTCCGTCTCCGAAGAAACCTGCAATCCCGCCGTCTGAAAATACTCGACGTCCGGCAGCTCCGGATGCGAGCCAAACGCGATCGCGTGCAGATACCGCAGCACGTCCCAGTGACTTTGATTTTTGAACAAGACCACGTCCAAGAGCCCATCGTCCGGCTTCGCGTCCGGAAACAACTCCACGGGCCCGCCGTAAAACCGACCGTTCCCCACCAACAAAAAACACCCCTCGCGCTCCGTCCCGTCGCCCGCGCGCAGGTGGATCAGCGGCGGCTTCCGAGCCGCGACCTGCGCCAGCGACAACACGTAACTCACCGGACCCAGGACTTTCTTCTGATCCGGCGTCACCTGCCCGACCACCTCCGCATCGAGTCCGACGCCCGCCAGTTGCACGAAGAATTCGTCGTTCGCCCGCGGCAAGTCGATGTCCCGCGTGTGACCAGCTTCCACAACCTCCCATCCCTTCTCCAAATCGTTCACGGGAATTCCGAGCTCGAGCGCAAAAACGTTCATCGTCCCGACCGGCAAAATCCCGAACGTCACCTCCGATTCACCGATCCCATTCACGACCTCGTTGATCGTCCCGTCGCCACCCGCCGCGATGATCGTTTCAAACCCCTCCTCGATCGCCAGCTTGGCCATGGTCTCGCCATCGCCGGCCGCCTTAGTCTCGCGCACGACCACGCGTTTAGAGAGGTCATCAATGGCCGATCCCTTGGATTTAGCGCGCTCCCCGCGGGCCGCGGGGTTCAAAATGATGAGAGTTTTATTCAAGCTTCACAAAAGGAATTGGACGCGTAGGTTGCGGGCGTGAAGCGAATTGCCAAGGTTTTTCTCGGCGGTCTCGCGGGTGTCATTGGACTACTGATCCTCGTTCTGGTCGGTGTCAATATCTACTTGCAGTCCGCCACCGTGCAGACGCGTATCCGCGAGGCGACCGCGCAGGCCTTCGGGTCGCCCGTCGAGGTGAGCAGCACCCTCTACACGCCTTGGTCTGGTCTCAGCCTCTCCGGCCTCTCCGTCGCCGACCCCATGCTCCCGAACGCCAAGATGATGGAGGCTTCGAAATTTTCCGTCCGCTTCGAGTTCTTTCCCCTCCTCCAGCGCCGCTTCGTCATCAGCGAAATCAACCTCACCGATCCCACGTTCGTTCTCCGCCAGACCGACGACGAGCAGTGGGTTGTCGCGCCGCCCCCCACGCTGATCCAGGAAAACCCCGAGCCGCCCCCCGCGCCCAAGACTCGTCCCGCGACGAATCCAAACGATCCGGCAAACGCGACGGCCAGCGGCGACCCCGGTCGCGCCAAGCCAGCTCCCGAAGCGCCCGCCTACACCGTGGAACTCCGCAATTTTTCGATCCGCCGGGGCGCAATCCTTCTCACCGATCGCCGCGGCAGCCCCGTCGTCCGACTCGAGGACGTCCGCATCGAAGGCGGGATGGAACCCGGCACCCAAAAGATCTCCGGCGAGATCCGCATCGACAAACTCGCCTTCGCCGACCGCCTCCACCCCCGCAAGCTCCGCGCGGAATTCGTCCGCGAAAACGACCGCCTCGCCGTCACCGAGATCAAGAGCGCCCTCGCCGGCGGCGCGATCCGCGGTGAATTTTTCTTCGTCACTCCCCGCCGCGGCGCTCCCGAGTTCGACCTCCAGCTTCGCCTTGACGACGTCTCCGTTCCCGAACTCATCTCCGAAGCTCACGGCGACGGCAACGGCGCCCGCGGCACCCTCCAAGGCGAGTTCCGTCTCAAGGGCAGTCCCGATGACAAATCCACCTACGACGGCGACGGCCAATTCTCGCTGACCGACGGCAAGCTCAAGCCACTCGATTTCATCCGGCAGATCGGCAACGTCCTTCGCATCGACGAACTCCAGACCCTCGACCTCCAGCTCGCCGACCTCCGCCTCGACATTCGCGACGAAAAAATCTGGATCAACGACCTCACCCTCCAGACCGACAACCTCATCATCATCGCGAAAGGCCCGGTCGATTTCGACGGCGACCTCGACCTCGACGGCCGTCTCCTCGTGAACGAGAAAATCCAGCGCGGCCTCCGCGGTCTCCTCAACGAAAATTTCACCGCCTCCGAAAACGCCGGTTACAAACAGGTCGCCTTCGCCATCACCGGCAAAACGTCCCGACCGGAAACCGACCTCGCCGAGCGCGTTCTCGGCGAGACCGTTGGAAAATACCTCGGCGGCTTCCTCAAAGGCATGTTCAAAGCCCCCGACGTCCCGGAGGAACGCGGCTCCCAGCACAACCCCTCCGCCAAAGAGGACGGCTCTTAGCTTCAGTTCGATGCGAGTGATCGCCGGTTCCGCCGGAGGCGTCCCCCTCCTCCCTCCCCCTCGCACCACGCGCCCCACCATGGACAAGGTGCGCGCCGCCGTATTTTCCAGCCTCGGTGACGCCGTCCCCGACGCCCGCGTCCTCGACCTCTACGCCGGCTCCGGCGCGCTCGGCATCGAGGCCCTCAGCCGCGGTGCCGCCACCGCCACCTTCGTCGATTCCGACTCCTCCGCCGTCGCCACGATCCGCCGCAATCTCGCCAAGACGAAACTCACCGGCAGCGTGCAGGCCATGGACGTCACCCGCTTCCTCCCGCTCTACGCCCCGCCCGGCTCGTTCGAACTCATCTTCGCCGACCCGCCTTACACCAAGTCCGACGCCGACCGCGATTTCGTCGCCGAGCTTCTCGCCGACCCCGCCCTTCCCCTCGCCCTCACCCCGACCGGCACTTTCATTCTCGAAAGCCACTCCGCACACCCCCTCCCCGACCTCTCCGCCACCGCCTGGAAATCCCTGCGCCACAAAACCTACGGCGATGCCGCCGTCACGTTCCTCGTCCCGCGATGACCGTCATCATCCGCTTTTTCTACAACGCGCTCTACCCGATCGCCGTCATCCTCATGCTCCCCGGGCTCATCTGGAAGATGCTGCGCCGGGGAAAATACCGGCATAAATTCGGCCAGCGTTTCGCCGTCTATTCCACCAACGTCCGCACCCGCCTCGCGGCCCGCCGTCGCACCTGGGTCCACGCCGTCAGCGTCGGCGAAGTCCTCATTGCGCTCAAACTCATCGACCGCCTCCGCGAGCGCGACCCCGACCGCGCCTTCGTTCTCTCGACCACCACCTCGACCGGATTCGCCCTCGCGAACGACAACCGCTCCGAGTGGCTGGAGCCCGTTTACAATCCGCTCGATTTCGTCCTCTTCACCCGCCGCGCCATCGCGCTCATTCGCCCGCTCCAGCTCATCCTCATTGAAGCCGAAGTCTGGCCGAACCTTGTCGCCGGCGTCCGCGCCACCGGTTCCAGCGTCCTGCTCGTCAACGCCCGCCTCTCCCCGCGCTCGGAGTCTCGCTACCGCCGCGCCCGCTGGATCACCGCCCCCATCTTCAATCAGCTCGACGCCATCGGCGTGCCCGACCCCGAGGACCTCGACCGCTGGCAGTCACTCGGCGTTCGCCGCGAGAAAATTCACGTCACCGGCAGCATCAAGTTCGACAACCCCACCGCCCCCTCCGAACGCGACTTCCGCCCCCTCCTCGACCAGCTCGGCATCCAACCCGACGCCCCCATCCTCCTCGGAGCCAGCACCCACCCCGGTGAAGAAAAGCTCCTCGGCAAAACCCTCCTCGCTCTCCGCCAGAAGAACCCCGACTGGTTCTACATCTGCGTCCCCCGCCACGTCGAACGCACCCCGGAAATTCTCACCGACCTCAAGTCCCTCGACCTCCAAGTCCAACTCCGTTCGGAAATCAACTCTCAATCCTCAACTCTCAACTCTCAACTCGATGTAATCATCGTCGACACCACCGGCGAACTCCGCGACTGGTATTCCTGCGCGACCCTCGTCGTCGTCGGAAAGAGCTTCCTCGCGAAGGGCGGCCAGAATCCCGCCGAAGCCATCCAAGCCGACCGCCCCGTCCTTTTCGGTCCTCACATGCAAAACTTCCAGGTCCTCGTCCGCGACCTCGTTCGCCACGACGGAGCCGTCCAGCTCCCCGACGCCGACGCGCTCGTGCCCGCCCTCACCGATCTCGCCGCCGACCCTGACCGCCGCCGTGAACTCGTTGCCAATGGCCAACCCATCGTCGCTCGCCACCTCGGAGCCACCGACCGGACCTGCGACCTAATCGAACACCACGCCGCTTGAACTTCGACGTTCTCATCGTCGGTGCCGGTCCGGCTGGCTCCGTGGCTGCCGCCCACCTTGCCCGCGCCGGACGTCGCGTGATCGTCCTCGAGAAAACCAAATTCCCCCGTCACAAGGTCTGCGGCGATTGCCTGAATCCGCTCGTCTGGCCGCTCCTCACCCGGCTCGATCTTCACGAGCGCATCCTCACTCTCCCGCACGCCCGCGCCGACGCCGTTGAATTCCTCGGAGCCGACGGCCAACGCGTCCACGTCCCGTCTCCGTCCACACCCCACGGCGAACTCATGATCGCCCGCCGCGATCTCGACACCCTACTCATCGATCGCGCCACGGCACTCGGCGCCGACTTCCGCGATGGCATCACCGTCACCCGCGTCGAACGACACGCCGACCGCTGGACCCTCCACACGTCCGACGGCGAATTCCGCGCACCCACCGTCCTCGCCGCCGACGGTCGCAACTCCACGATCGCCCGCCAGACCGACCGACTCGGTCGCACCAAACCCGACCGCGTCGCCATCCAGACGCACGCCCCGCTCGCCCCCGACCTCGGGAATACCATCCGGATGATCTTCCACGCCGACGGCTACGGTGGCCTCGCTCGCATCGGCGACTCGACGATGAACGTCTGCCTCGTCGCCCGCGCCCCCCGCCTTCCCTACCTCCGGGCCTTCGCCGAAACCGAATTCGGCCTTCCCCCGACCACCACTTGGCGCTCGATCACCCCACTCACCCGAGCCGACTCCGCCCCCCTCGCTGCTGACGGCCTCTATCTCCTCGGCGACGCCGCCCGCGTGGTCGAACCCTTCACCGGCGAAGGCATCACCTACGCCATGCGCTCCGGTGAACTCGCCGCCAATGCACTCGTCCACTCGCCCACCCCGGAAGCCGACTACCGCCGCGCCCACCGCGCCATGTATCGCGGCCGGCTTTGGGTGAACCAACTCGCCCGCCAAGCCAGCCTCCACCCGCGCTTCTCCTCTAAACTGCTCAGACTTCTCCCGCTGAATGCGCTGACCGCGAAAGTGGTCACTTCGTAGAGCGTGGGAAAAAAGTGACGATCCTTCGATTTCAAGCAAAAATGACGACCCGAAGAACGCTGCAAGGCCGCTCGTCCGCTGCGACATGGAACCGAGACGCAACGCCGCGGGGCGTCGTTTTCCCGTGAAAAGACCGGGATTGGCACTCATCTCACGACCTCTTAGCCGCAAGTTGACCAACCGGCATCTTTAACCGGCATCGCTGACGGCCGTCGGCCTCACCTCGGTGAAGCGGACAACTTAGATCCCGTCCGCGACGTATTCGGCCTGAACCGAATCGTATTTGGCGACTTGGCCTACCTTTGGCTTCTTCACGTCGTAAACGTCGTTGCCGACCAACCGCTCGGACTCGGTGTCGTAGATCATCACGGCTTTCTCACCCTGGTAGCCGTCGCGCTTCTCCGTATCCACCGCGATGTAGCGCGCCTCTTTCTTCGGAGCCTTCTTGGTCGTCGAAGATGTCGATGACGATGAACTCGACGCCGAGGCCGTTCGACGCGCCGCTTCCTCCCGCTCCCGCTTCGCTCTCTCTGCTAGGTAAAGGCGCGCTCTCGCTTCCGCGATTCGCCGCTGTTCCTGATCCGCCTGGTGCTTGGCGTAAAGGTAGGCTCCACCCGCCGCCAATGCCGCCGCCCCGAGCGTGACCGGAACCGTGATGTTCGAGCTGACCCCGGAAGCTGCCAAAGGAATCCCGACAGCCAGCCCCGTGATTCCCCCGGCCAAGGCGGAATTCTCCCCGGGAGTCAGGTTGGAGCAACCGGACACACCCACGGCTGCAACGGCCATCATTGTTGCCGCGCTGTTAACGATACTTTTCATGCTGCTGCTCGGTTCGCCATTTTCGATAGGCTCCCAACGATTTTCTGTCAAGCCACGACCCGCGTCATCGTCCCGCCAGAAAACCGCCCCAATGCCGATACCAATTCTCTCCTCTCCGTCGCCGAAAGTTCGTCAGTCCCTCCCAACCAGAAAGGACTGTCGGGGCCGGAGCAAAACCGGAAAGAGACGGAGCAAAACCGGAATAGGAGACGGTTCAAAACCGGACTGGGGTGTTGGAAACAGCGCGGGAAGCGCCTCGGAGGAGGCCGGAGCGTAGCGGAGGCCGACGGAGAGGCGCTTCCCGCGCTGGCGCGCTTGGTGGGTGGATGGCGTTCGAGAACCCTTCGTAGCAGAAGGCAGCTTTGCTTTCTTGGGCGTCTGGCTTGGATGATGATCCCGCGATGAAAAAAAGCAGTTAGCCCACCGTCATCCCGCCGGATTCGTTCGACGCACGCTCGAAGACTTCAACGCAGGCACCCTCGACGCGGTCACGGCAGCTGCGCATCTGGGAGTGAGCCGCTCCCGGCTCTACGAAATGCGCGGAGTCTTCCTGTCGGAGCGCGCCAACTACGGGCCGAAGACCAGCGGGGGAGACCGATTGGGGGACTGGCCAGCCAAGACGCGATGCCTGCTCGAGGAGTTCCTTCCCCTTCAAAATCCGCCCAACTACCAGCTCGTTGCCGACGAACTCGAGCGCCTCTGCGGGTTTCGCCGGGCGCGCTCCACGGTCGAGGCCCACGTCAAAGCGCACTACGCGCATCTGGTGCCCGCTGCGGCCCGCAAACCCCGGGTTTACCGACGCTTCCGCCGCGAGCACATCGGAGAGCTTTGGCAACACGACAGCTCCATCCACCAGTGGTGGCCGGCCAGTTCCAAGCAGACCCTCCTACTCACCGTGGACGACGCCTCCGGACTCAATCTGGCGGGCCGTTTCGTCGGATCGGACACCACTTGGAATCACTTCGAGCACTTCCGCGAAGCCTTCACCCGCTGGGGGCTTCCCGAGATCCTCTACACCGACGGCCTGAGCCTCTTCGGACCGAGTTCCACCGACGACCATAGCGATCCCAAAAGCGAGTTCCAACGAGCCATGCTGGGACTGGGTTCCGCCCACCTCGTGGCTCCCACCCCTCAGGCCAAGGGCAAGATCGAGCGGTGCTTTGGCACCTTCCAGCGACGCCTGGTCGCCTTGCTCGCACACGCCCGCGCCACAACTTGGGCGCAAGCCGACGCCATCCTCCAGATGGAGATCGAGCGACAGAACCTCAAGCTCAACCGCTCGTCCGGCAAAATTCCCCTCGAAGTCTGGGAAATCCAGTCACTCCGTGGCCGCGGTCGCCTGCGTCCTTCTCCGCCTCCCGCCCTACTCGATCTGCACCTCTCACTCCGCCTCTCCCGACGCGTGAACAACGACCACACCGTCGATTTTGAAGGCCGTAACTACGAGATCTCATCCACCCTCCGCAAGCGCATCACCATCGTCCATCATCCGTCCCGTCAATTTTGGGTCGTCGAGAATCCCCCAAAAGACGTGTGGCCCTCTATTTTAGCCCACTACAGCCTCTGAACACCTGTCCGGTTTTGCTCCGGCAAGAAATCCGGTTTTGCTCCGTCGCCGACACCCAACCAGAAAGGACTTGCAATTTTCAACCTCCCCAACCTAGAAAAGCGAACCATGAAGTTTCCCGCCCTCCTTGCCATTGCTCTCACCGTCGGAGCGTCCGTCGCGTTCGCCGATATCCAAGCCCCGCCCGCCTCGGATTACGGTCCGACCCGCAAGCTTGGACGCGGCCTCGGCAACATCGCTTTTGGTTACACGGAACTCACGGAATCCATCTTCTCGGTCAATTACAAAGAGGGAAACAGCGCGGCTTGGAGCTACGGAGTGGTCCGCGGCGTTGGTCGCTCGTTCGCCCGCCTCGGTTTCGGAGTTTACGAGACTCTGCTCTTCCCGTTCCCGACCTCTCGCGGAACCTACAAGCCACCTTATCGCAGCGACATTCCGTGGATCCATTGCGGATACAGCGAGTTCCCACCTGAGCTTGGCTTCGAGTCGCGCTACAATTACGTGCGCCACTACCAGAAGTCCCCTTCGCTCTGACGCGGCACTTCAGTCACTTTGAAAGCAGGCGGAGAGCAATCTCCGCCTTTTTTCTTGCCCGGCAGCGGCGTTTCGACGACCGGATGATGAACCCCGGCACCCGCACCTGCCGCTGATGACGTCCGACGCCGCCCTGCTCTCCTGGACCTTCGAGCCCGGCCTCCTTCTCGGCCTCGCTCTCACCGCGACCCTCTACCTCCGGGGCTGGTTGCGCCTGCACGTTCAGGTCCCCGCCCGTTTCACCACCGCTCACCTCGTCTCCTTTCTCGGCGGACTCTTCTGCATCTTCATCGCGCTCTGCTCGCCGCTCGACGCCTTTGCCCGATTCCTCCTCAGCGTCCACATGGTCCAGCACCTCCTGCTCACCATGGTCGCCCCACCGCTCCTCCTCCTCGGAAATCCCTTCCTTCCCACGCTCCTCGGTCTCCCGCGCGTCGTCCGAGTCGACGCTCTCGCACCCTTCCTCGTCTGGACACCGCTGAAACGACTCGGCTCCTTCCTCATCCATCCGGCCTTCGCGTGGTCGGCCTTCATCGTCTCCAACGTCGGCTGGCACCTCCCGCCCCTCTACGATCTCGCTCTTCGCGACCAGACTTGGCACCAGATCGAGCACGCCAGTTTCCTGCTCACCGCGATCCTCTTCTGGTGGCCCGTGGTTCAACCCTGGCCGAGCCGCCCCCACTGGCCTCGCTGGGCCGCCATTCCTTACCTTCTCCTCGCCGATCTGCAGAACACCGCACTCGCCGGGTTCATTTCGTTTTACGACAAGATCCTCTATCCAACTTACGCCGCCGCGCCCCGGATCTCCGGACTCTCCGCGCTCGACGACCAGGCCGCCGCTGGCGCCATCATGTGGGTGCCGGGTTCGATCGCCTTCATCCTCCCCGCCGCCCTCATCGCCATCAGCTACCTCGGCCCCCGCCGGACCAGCTCACCTCGGCGCGCCTCTCGGCAGCCTCTTCTCAAACTCCACCTTCGTGTCCCCACGCTGACGACCGTTCTCGTCAGACTTCGTCGCCCCGTCCAATTTCTTCTTCTTGCTCTCGCCGCACTCATCGTCATCGACGGTCTCACCGGTCCACCCGTCGCCGCTTTGAATGCCGCCGGAGTCCTCCCGTGGACTCACTGGCGAGGACTCAGCGTCATCGCGTTGCTTCTGCTCGGTAATCTCTTCTGCTACGCCTGTCCGTTCACCTTCCTGCGCGATCTCACGCAAAAGATCACCGCGTTCCTTCCCTTCAGAACACCAAGCTGGAGTTTCCCTAAATTCCTCCGGAACAAATGGCTGCCCGCCGCCCTCATCGTCCTCTACCTCTGGGCCTACGAGGCCTTCAGCCTCTGGAACGACCCCGCTTGGACCGCGTTTCTCGTCCTCGGCTACTTCGGCGCCACCCTCACGGTCGACGGCCTCTTCCGGAACGGCACGTTTTGCAAACACGTCTGTCCCATCGGCCAATTTCATTTCGTCCAGAGCCTCGCGTCACCCGCCGAAGTCAGCGTCCGCTCACCGGACGTCTGCCGAACCTGCCGAACCCACGACTGCATCAAGGGCAACACCGACCAGCGCGGTTGCGAACTCGAACTTTTCCAACCGCGGAAGTCCGGAAACCTGGACTGCACCTTCTGTCTCGATTGCGTCAGCGCGTGCCCGCACGACAACGTCGCGATCCAAGCGGTCCCGCCCGCCGCCGATCTGACCCTCGATCCGCCCCGTTCGTCGGTCGGCAAATACGCCAACCGCCCCGATCTTGCGGCACTCGTCCTCGTCCTCACCTTCGGAGCCTTCGCCAACGCCGCGGGAATGACTGCTCCTGTCCAAGAACTCGCCGCGACTTCCGGACTCAATCACCTCGCCTTCACGACCACCTTCCTCGCAGTCACTCTCCTCGCCCTCCCCGCCGTCTGCCTACTTCTTCCCGGTGCCTCCCGCTCCGCCCACGCCATCGCTCTCGCTCCGCTCGGTTTTGGCATGTGGCTCGCGCACTTCAGCTTCCACCTCGTCACCGGCCTCTTCAGCTTCGTCCCGATTTTCCAACGCCTGCTGGGCTTCGACGCTTCCACCCCCACGGTCTTATCGTGGAACGCCCTTCCCGCCCTCGAAATCCTGCTGCTCGACGCTGGCTACCTGGTTACGCTCTTCGTCCTCTACCGTCTCGACCCCCGCCCACGGGTCTTTATCCCCTGGGCCGCTCTCGCAACGGGGTTGTTCCTCGTCGGCCTCTGGATTATCTTTCAACCCATGCAAATGCGCGGAATGCCGCTCGCCGGATGAAATTCATCGCTTACCTGTTCATTGTTATTGTCGCCCTTTGGGATTGCCGACCTGTCCACGCTGACGGCGGCGCAGTTCTCGCTGCCGACGTCATCGGATCACTCCGCGTCACCGTCTTCGCAGAACCTGCTGTCCTTCGCGCTGGACCGGCGGACATCAGCGTCCTCGTCCAACACGCCACCACCGACGCACCGGTTCTCAACGCTTCCGTTACCCTGAACCTCACCCCAACCGATACGAACGATCCAGAATCGACCACCGCCTGGCTTCCACCTTGTTGCACGATGAAGTCGTCCAACCCCGCAGCCATCCCCGCCACCCACGACGCTGCCGATAATAAATTTCTCTACGCCGCCAACGTCGTTTTCCCCACCTCCGGCACCCACACCCTCACCACGAAAGTCACCACCCCCGACGGCACCGCGACCTTCCCCGTCACGACAGAAATTCGTCCACCTGCGTCCCCCATCTCGACGTATTGGCCTTATCTCGCCGTCGCACCCTTCGCCATTGCCATCTTCGCCCTGCGCGAACGAATCAAACGATAGTCCGCCTCGCCCGCGGAGACTCCTCCGTCCAAACATTTTCGCGGGACCCGCACTTCCCCCTTCCCGCGCCCACCCCCTCTCCGCTAAACCCCACCCCCATGTCCAACCAACCCGTCAAAATCGGCATCGTCGGCCTCGGCTATCCCGGCCGCATGCACGCAAAAGCGCTCGGCTCCCTCCCCGACGGTGCGGTTCACGCCATCGCCGACCTGTCACCGGAACGCCGAAACGCCTTCATCGAAGAATTTGGGAAACCGCCCGTGGTTTACGAGACATTCGAAGATCTCCTTGGCGATTCCGACCTGGATGCCATCGTCATCAGTCTCCCCAATTTTCTCCATCACCCGGCATCGCTCTCCGTCCTCCAATCCGGTCGTCACGTCTTTTGCGAAAAACCGCCGACCATGAACGCCGTCGAAATGCTGGAGCTCGAAGCCGAAGCCAACTCCCGCAAGTTGATCTATTTCTTCGGGCGCCAATCCCGCTTCTCACCGGAAATGATCGCCGCCCGCGAGCTCATCAAGGCGGGCAAAATCGGTCCCGTCCACCGCGGCGAAGCCCGCTGGCTTCGCTCCCGCTGCATTCCCGTTGGCATCGACTCCTGGTTTACCGACAAAAGACGCTCGGGCGGCGGGGTGCTCATCGATCTCGGCGTCCACGCTCTCGACGCCGCCTGGTTTCTGATGCACCACCCCCGGCCGGTCACCGTCACCTCGAACGTCAGCCAAACCTTCGACTATCTCGTCCCGGACATTGCCGTGAACGACGTCGAGGATTCCGCCTCCGCCTACATCCGCTTCGAGGACGGCAGCACGATCGATCTCTTCGTCACCTGGGCCGGCCACCACATCGAGGATCCCATCACCTCCGAAACCGACGAGCGCAACGGCCACATCAACACCACCCTTCACGGCAGCCTCGGCACCATCCAGCTCCACCCCCCGACTCTGATTACGGGCGACGCGACCACCACGACCACGGAGCCCATTTCGATCGGGCCCGAAGCCTCGTTCAAACTTCAAATGCAGGACTTCCTCGACGCCGTCCTCGACCGAACGCCGCCGACCAACAGCGCCCGCCAAGCCGTGCACCTCATGGAAATGCTCGACGCCATCTACAAGTCGAGCGACGAAGGCCGCGAGATCCGCTTACCCGACGCCTAGGATTCCTCGGGACTCGCGCCCGGCTCAGCGCCCGACGGTGGCTCATCCTCGACGACGTCGGTAGCTTGCTCGACCGCGTCCGCCACGGCTTCTTCGACCGCGTCCTCGATCTGACTCTCCGGCGGGACATTCGAAGCGCCCCCCGACGGGTCGATCCGCTCCTCCATCCCGGGGATTTTCGCGTAACCAACGAACCTCGCACCTACCCGGCCCGTCCCCGGTTTGCCTTGGGGAATCTTAAAATCAAAGACGCTCACCCCCGATTGACGCTTTCCCCGGTAGCTTCGTCCGTCACTCGCTCCGACCATCAACATCGTTCCGTCGGATTTCGCCTCACCCACGTAGATCATCGTGTGCGTCACCGGTGGATCTCGATCGACCTCGTAAGTTCCCGTCCAGAAAAGCAGATCTCCGGGCGCCAGATCTTCCAGCTCGAAGCTCTCCTTGCTGCGGCTCACCACCGCTTCGAATTCATCCGCCTTCCGCGCCCACACGTATTGTGCGCTCGCGGTCCGCGGCACGTCTTCGAAACCCGCCTCCCGCAGCAGGTAATAAATCGTCCCAGAACAATCCATGCCGCCCTTCTCCGGATTCGCCGACCCGTATTGGTAACCCAGCTTGCGCCCGGTCAATCCAAGCGCCGAATTCAACAACGACTTCACCGCCTCCGGGTTCTCGTCGAAGTCCCTCAACTCCGATGCTTCCAACTTCGTCGTCACCGCTTTCGAACTCTTGCCCTCAGCGGCACCTCCGCCCGCAAATCCCCACAAGATCATCGCGGCAACTGCCATCCGACCCATCCGCGAGCGCCAGCAGTTCCGATAGCCAGTTAGACGCACGGCACGACCGCCGAACGTCGGATCAGCGGATTTCAGACTCAATCCCAGACTTATTCCCACACTCATTCCTGATACCATTAGTTTCACAGCCATTCTCGCAATTTGCCCCTAGATCGGCGCTCCTCGCCAACTGCGCTTGCCAGCACTCGAATTGACTCGCTAATTTTCGCACTCAACACCCAAACAAACCGCACACGACATGAACGACACCAACACGTCCGATACCTACAAGTCCCGCTTCGAAGACGGCATCGCCTCCTGCGAACAAAAGATCCGCGAAGAGCCCCTGAAAGCCGTCCTCATCGGTTCCGGCGCCGGACTCGTCCTCAGCCGCCTCCCGATCCTCGGACTCCTTATCCTCGTCATCCGGCTCGCGCTCTGGGCCGTCAAGCCCGCGCTCCTCATCGCTGGACTCACCAAAGCCTACGATTACGCCAAGGAAAAACAGATGATCTGAGGCCTCCGCGGTCAGAGATCATCCCCTTGACTTCGCCCCGCGCGAGGTCGTAGATTCCGCGTCCCTCGCCCCGGGGTCCCCCGGGCGAAACGCCGGTATAGCTCAGTGGTAGAGCATTCGCTTCGTAAGCGACAGGTCGTCGGTTCAAATCCGACTACCGGCTCCAAATAGCCAGTCGCCCTCCGCCGCGCCGGTTCCCGCAAGCCCTCCCACTTCGCAAGCAACCCTTGCCGCGTCACCCCCCATCACCGCGCCACCAGGTGGCTGCCCCGCATGGACTCGAACCATGAATACCGCCTCCAAAGGGCGCTGTGTTACCATTACACCACAGGGCAAAACTGAGTGCGTTGATATAAACGCCCGCTCCAGTCGCCGCAAACCGTTTCCATAAAAAAGTTTGGCGAGCGTTCGCCCCCCGTCTTGTCCGCGCTGACTCCCTCTCCATCGGCATTGCCAATCGCCACCCGCCTGCGGCATACAGGACCCGCGCTCCATGTCGAAAAAACTCCGCAACCGCTTTCTCGCGCTCACCTGCGTCCTCATCTTCATCGGTCTCGGAGCCCTCTACTACACGAACTGGGTCGTTCAACGCCCTTTCGCCATCATTCTCTTCGTCGGCGACGGCCTGACCACTTCCCAGCTACCAGCCGCCCGTCTCTACCGCGACGGCGCCGACCATCGCCTCCAGATCGAGAGCCTTCCGCACGTCGCCATTCTCACGACCTACGCGAACGATTTCGCCGTATCCGATCCCGCCGCCGCCGCTTCGGCCCTCGCCACCGGCCAACGCGTCAATAACCGCACGCTCTCCGTCGATCCCGCCGGCAATCCCCTACCCGCCCTGTTCGAGCTCGCCCAGCGCTCCGGTCGTGTCACCGGCCTCGTCACCAATGCGGCCCTCACCGACCCCGCACCGGCTGCGTTTTACGCCAAGACCGAGACCCCCCTCGACCACCTCGAGGTCGCCCGCCAACTCGTCGACGACATCGACCTCTCCGTTATCCTCGGCGGCGGCGAATCCAGCTTTCTTCCAGAAGGCAAAGACGGCACCCGCACCGACGGCCGCGATCTCATGCTCGAGATGCGCCGCCAAGGATACGAAGTTGTTCGCTCCGAACGGGAACTCTCCGACACGCCCGGCTGGAAATTCCCGCGCGTCTTCGGTGTCTTCAGTCGAGGCAACCTCGAGTTCGCCGGCGAAGATCAGGGCCGCCTCGGCCAGCCGACTCTCGCCGAACTCGTGACCCGCGCCATCAGCCTGCTCCAATACAATCCCCAGGGTTACCTCCTCGTCGTGGACGCCAGCCTCATCGCCAAGGCCGCCGGCCACAACGAGGGCGAACGCGTCCTACGCGAAATCAACGAGCTCGACCGCGCCGTCTCCGCCGCCCTTCGCTACGCCGGAGAAGACGCCCTCATCATCGTCACCGGCAAGCAATCCGTCGGCGGCTTTCACCTCAACGGCTACCCTTTCAAAAACGATCGCGGAGTGTCGGTCCTCGGCACCAACGCCGACGGCGTCCCGCTGATCACGTGGTCCTCCGGTCCCGGATCGGAAGGCCAACCCACCGCCGCCAACACCGCCGCCGCCATCGGAACCGTCGAAGACACCATCGCCGTCAGCACCGGCCCCGGATCCGAATCCCTCCAAGGCTTCAAAGACAACACCGATGTCTTCCGCGTCATCCAAGAAAACCTCTAAGACGACCGTGCCCGCCTCCCGCGACGCCGATTTCATGCGCGAAGCGCTCACCGAAGCCCGGCGCGCCCTCGGTCGCACCAGCCCCAATCCCGCCGTTGGTGCCATCATCGTCCGCAACGATCGCATCATCGCCCGCGGCCATCACCGTGCAGCTGGTCAGCCGCACGCCGAAATCGAAGCACTGAACCTACTCCCACCCCGCGCCCGCACCAGTGACGCCACCCTCTACGTCACCCTCGAGCCCTGCTCGACCCACGGCCGCACCCCGCCCTGCTGCGAAGCCATCATCCACCGGCGATTCTCCCGCGTGATCTACGGAGCCACCGACCCTAATCCCGCTCACCGCGGGCGCGCCCGACGCCTGCTCACCGCCGCCGGCATCGACGTCACCACCGGCGTCCTCCGCGCCGAGTGCACCGACTTGAATCGCTTTTGGAATCATTGGATTCAAACCGGACGCCCCTACGTCATCGCCAAATGCGGCCAATCCCTCGACGGACGGATCAGCTCCCACCCCGAATCCCGGTGGATCACCGACTCCGACTCTCGCGCCGACGCCATGCAGCTCCGGGCCCAAGTCGACGCCGTCCTCGTCGGCGCGCAGACCGTCCGTGACGACGACCCCTCCCTCACCGTCCGCGGCATCAAGGGAGCCAGGCAGCCCCTCCGACTCGTCCGCTCTCGCACCAAAAAACTTCCGCCGTCCTCAAAAATTCTCACCGACCGTCACCGGGCCAAGACCGAAATCGTCTCCGGTCCGTTCGACGACATTTTTACCCACCTCGGCTCCCGCAACGTCACCAGCCTCCTCGTCGAAGGCGGGGGAGAAACTCTCGGCGAGCTCTTCGATCAGAACTTGGTCGACGAAATCCATTTCTACACCTCGCCCACCCTCATCGGCGGCCCCATCCCCTCAGTAGCCGGCCGCGGCGTCGCTGACCCCTCAGACGCCCCAAAATTAAAAAACGTAACCTACACCCAGATCGGTAACGACCTGAAGACCACCGCCCGCTTCCGACAATCTCTGCGCCTCTGCGGCTCTGCGTGAGTCCAAATCCCCTCGCGACTTCGCGTCTTCGCGTGAGCCCCCCTCCGAGCAGCATCCGCCGCGTCTTCGCGCGAGGCCCCTCTCAGAGCAGCATCCGCGCCGCCTGATCCACGTCCTTATCCCCGCGACCCGACAGATTCACGATCACGATCTCGTCCGCCCGCATCTCCGGACCTACCTTGATCGCGTGCGCCACCGCGTGAGCACTCTCCAGCGCCGGAATGATCCCCTCGACCTCGGCCAACGTCCGAAACGCCGCCAGCGCCTCGTCGTCCGTCGCGTAGTCATACTCCGCCCGACCAATGTCCCGCAGATAAGCGTGCTCCGGTCCGACCGCCGCGTAATCCAACCCGGCCGAAACCGAGTGCGTCAGTTCGATCTGACCGTCCTCGTCCGCCAGCAACCACGTCTTCGCCCCCTGCAGCACACCCAGTCGCCCGCCCTGAAAGCGCGCCGCGTGTTCGCCCTTCGTGATCCCACGCCCACCGGCCTCGACACCCACCATTCGCACCGCGTCATCGTTCAAAAACGGATAGAACAGACCGATCGCGTTACTCCCACCACCCACGCACGCCACCAGCAGATCCGGCAATCGCTCCTCCCGCTGCAACACCTGCCGCCGCGCCTCGTCGCCGATGACCCGGTGAAAATCCCGAACCATCTTTGGATACGGGTGCGCCCCGTAAGCCGTGCCCAGGATGTAATGCGTCGAACGCACGTTCGTCACCCAATCGCGCATCGCCTCGTTCACCGCCTCCTTCAGCGTCGCCTGTCCGGCCGTCACCGGCACCACCTTCGCTCCCAGAAATTTCATCCGCGCCACGTTCAGCGCCTGCCGCTCCATGTCGACCGCCCCCATGTAAATCACGCACTCGCAGCCGAACCGCGCCGCCACCGTCGCCGTCGCCACGCCGTGCTGACCCGCCCCGGTCTCCGCGATCACACGCTTCTTCCCCATCCGCCGCGCCAGCAGGATCTGGCCGATCGCATTATTGATCTTGTGCGCGCCGGTGTGAAGCAGGTCCTCACGTTTGAGGTAGATCTTCGCTCCGCCCAACCGTTCCGTCAGCCGCTCCGCGTAATAGAGCGGCGTCGGCCGTCCGCAAAAATCTTTCAGCAACCCCGCGAGCTCAGTCCGGAAATTCGCGTCTTTCCGCGCCTCCCCGTAAGCGCCGTCGAGTTCCTGTAGCGCCGTCATCAACGTCTCCGGCACAAACATGCCCCCGTAACTTCCGAAGTGCCCCATCTCATCCGGCTCCAGCTCGATCTTCATGCCGAAAATCTAATCCACCCCCGCCCCCAGCGCAAAGCCCCGACCCCAAAAAAGACGACGTCCGCCCAATCACCATTCCGCATTCCGCATTCTCTCCAACCAATCCGCCTTGCCCCCCGCCGCCCCATCCCACACATTGCCGCCAATGGAGGCCTCCCCGGAACGTTTCTGGCTCCGCCGGGCGCGCCTTGTTGCCCACCACCGCAATTTCGCGACCGCCCTCGCCGCGTTCCTCCCAGCGGCCATCGTTACCGCCGCGCTCGTCGCCTGCGCCCTCCTCGTCCTTCGTCAACGCGGCCCACTTCCACCCGCATTTTGGCCCCTCGCGGCCGTCGCCTTCCTCCTTGCTGCCGCCTTCGCGATCTACCGCGCCCGCTCGCGCTTTTTCACGACAGCCGACGCGTTCGTCCACCTTGAGTCCCACCTCCTCCTTCACAATCGACTCAGTGCCGCCGCCGCCGGTGTCGGCGACTTCCCCCCACCCCAGTCAACCTCCAACGGGCTCACCTGGCGTTGGCAACCCATCGTCACCACCCTCGCCGCCTGCGCCGCCGTTCTCCTGCTCGCCGCTTGGATCCCGATTTCGACCGACGCCGACTCCTTCCGACCCACCCAGACTCCGACGAGTTGGACCGAGACCCAGACTTGGGCCGAGCGCCTCGCCGAGGCCGAAATCGTCGAGCCCCAGGCCGTCCAAACGCTCGAGGATAAACTCGACGCTCTCCGCGACCAACCCGCCGAAGATTGGTTTTCACACGCCAGCCTCGAAGCCGGCGACAGCCTCCGCGATCAGACCGCCCAATCGCTCCGCGCCCTCGAACGCGACCTCACCACCGCCGCCAGTCAACTCTCTGCCGCCGGTCAACTTTCCGCCAACCCAAGCGATCCCGCCCTTCGGCAACTTTCCGAAGAATTCAAGGAATCCCTCGCCGGTCTCGAGCTCGGCAATCTCCCGCTCAATCCCGAACTTCTGAGCGATCTCAAAAACCTCGACCTCTCCCGCGTCAGGCAACTTGATCCCAAACAGCTCGCGGAACTCCAGAAACGCCTCAACGAGGGTGCCCAGATCTGCGAAGCCTGCCTTGGCCCCGGCGAAGGCGGCGGCGAGAAGCTCGTCGACGGCCTCCTCCTCTCCCCCGGAAGCGGCGGCACCGCCCGCGGACCCGGCACCCAACCCGTCGGTCGCAAGGCCCAGCCGACGCGACTCGGCGGCGGCGTCCCCCAACCGATCTCGAACGACGACCTTTCCCGCGCCCTCCCCGCCGAAACCCTCGGACTGACCACCGGCGAACACGACGATCCCACCCCGACTTCCGGCGTCACCGCCGGCGGCACGATTTCCTCCGCCGGCTCCGGCGGCGACGCCGTGTGGCGGGAAAACCTCACACCCGCCGAGCGCGAAACGCTCCAACGCTTTTTCAAATGACGCCCGCCAACGAATCCGAAATCGCTTCCGCTCGCCAGACCCTCGCCCGCCTCCAGACCACCATCAACGAGGTCCTCTTCGGACAGGAGACCCTCATCGACCTCGTCATCACCGGACTCCTCGCCCGCGGGCACCTCCTCCTCGAAGGCCTACCCGGCCTCGGCAAGACCGAACTCGTCAAAGGCCTCGCCCGCGCCATCCAGCTCCACTCCAGCCGCGTGCAATTCACGCCCGACCTCCTCCCCGGCGACATCACCGGCAACCCCATCCTCCAGGAAGCCGACGGCCGCCGCGCGTTCGTCTTCGCCCCCGGCCCCCTCTTCGCCAACCTCGTCCTCGCCGACGAAATTAACCGCGCCTCCCCGAAGACTCAATCCGCCCTCCTCGAAGCCATGCAGGAGCGCCGCGTCACCGTCATGGGCGAATCTCACACCCTCCCCGACCCGTTCTTCGTCCTTGCCACGCAGAACCCCATCGAGCTCGAAGGCACCTACCCCCTCCCCGAAGCGCAACTCGACCGCTTCCTCTTCAAGCTCGAAGTCACCCGAAACCCCGTCGAAGTCCTTCAACGCATCGTCCAGAACCGCGAGATCGGGGAGACTCCCAACGTCGAACCCGTCCTCGACGCCGCCACTCTCCTCGAGCTCTCCGCGCTCGCCCGCCGCATCTACCTCCCCGACGTCGTCGCGAACTTCATCGCGCGCCTCGTCGATGCCACCCACCCCGGCCAGTCCGACACCGCCAGCGGAATCAAATTTGGTGCCAGCCCCCGCGCCGCGCTCGGCCTCGCCGCCGCCTCCCGCGCCCGCGCCCTACTGGCCGGACGCCAAAACGCCAGCTTCGAAGACGTCGCCGCCCTTGCCGCTCCCGTCCTCGGCCACCGCATCGTCCTCGACTACTCCGCCCGCATCGACGGACGCACCCCCGCCGCCACCGTCGCCCAGCTCCTCACCGAGATACCCGCTCAGGATCAGCCAACTCCCTCCACCCTCCAGGCCGCCAAGATCCGATGACCCGGCGCTTCCGCCTCCCGCTTCTCGTAGCCGCCCTGATCGGGGCCACCGTCGCTGCGCACGCCGAATGGTCCCACTCCTTTCCGACCGACGGCACCGTCAGCGTCCGGGCCAGCAGCCTTTTCGAAAAGATTCCATCCGTGGGCTATCTCCCGATCACCTTCACGATCGAGAATGGCTCGGAGGCCGAGCTCACTTACGACCTCAGTGCCAACACTCAATCCGGTCACTCCCAAAATCAGTCCATCTCGTCGACCTCGTCGCGACTCCGGGTCCCCGGCAACCAACGCGCCTCCGCCACGCTGCTGACCCCGATCACTGTCACCAACCAGGGCACCTATCGCGCGGCGGCGGTTCAAGTCTTCGGCCCTCACCTCGACGGCAATGGCAAAGCTTCCTTCCCCGGCGGCGGCTCATCGGGGAAAGCCACGACCTTCACCGCCATGAGTTCCGCTCTCTCCCTGCGCTCGTGGTCACCCCTTCAGGAGCAGGCCAAAAAAAACAAGACGCCACTCTCCGGGAGCATCTTCGAACCCAGCAAAATCCCAACCCACTGGCGCGGACTCAGCGGCGTTACTCTCCTCTGGATCACCGCCGACGAGTTCGACGCCCTCCTCCCCGCCCAACGAACCACGGTCGAGGACTGGGTCCGCCTCGGTGGCCAACTCTTCTGGGTCGTCCAAAAAACATCAACCCGCTCCCTGACCGAATTCGGGGCCCCTAGCTCCGACGAGCTCACCGCCCCGCTTGGCCTCGGAACGATTTCATTCCGCCAGTGGGACGGTCGCGAGCTTCCCCCCGACGAAACGCTCACCGCCATCAACAAAGTTTCCGACCGCGCCGCCGAGCAAATCAATTCCGGCTACGCCAAGCGATGGCGGCTTGCTGATAACGTGGGCGGACTTCGCTTTCCCGTCACCCTCCTCGTCATCTTCATCACTCTTTTCGCGATCACGATCGGACCGCTGAACCTCTTCTGGTTTGCCCGCAGTGGTCGGCGGCATCGCCTGTTTTGGACCACCCCCCTGATTTCCCTCGTCGCCAGCGGACTCCTCGTCGCAATTATCCTGCTCCAGGATGGCACCGGCGCGTCGGGCCAACGAATCACCTTCGCCCGCCTCCTCCCGGACTCCAACCAAATGATCATCCGGCAGGAGCAGGTCAGTCGCAGCGGCCTCCTCCTCGACCGCGCCTTCACGCTCGCCGAGCCGGCCCTTGTCGCCCCCCTCGTCATCCATGACCAAGCGAACGCGACCCGCCAGTTCCGACAGGACGACGAAAACCTCAGCGGCGACTGGTTCAGCAGCCGCTCCGTTCAGGCCCAATATCTGGAAGCTCTCGTCCCCACCCGCGCCCGCGTCGAATTACTCGAGACCCAACCCGACGGCACGCCCACCCTCCTTTCCAGCGTCCCGCACACCCTCGACACCATCCTCTACGTGGACGCCGAAGGACGCCGCTGGCAGGCCGGTCCACTTCGTCCCGGCGAGAAGCTGCCTCTCATCCCCGCAACCCAGGAGCAATTCTCCGACGTCCTCACCGTCCCAGCGGCCGGCCCTCTCGTCTCCTCCGCGTGGACGAGCCAACGCGGGACCAGGAACGTCTTCTACGCCACGGCGACGAAAGGTCCCACCCTCGCCACGCTCCCGGCCGTCCGCTGGAAACATTCCCAGAACCTTCTCACCGGCCCCGTGACCAAAAGATAGAATCTTCTCGTTTGCGCACCCCTAAGGCACCCCCCTCAGCCGAGCAAATCCGGCCGCCGCTCCCGCGTCAATTTCTCCGCCTGATCCCGCCGCCAAGCCGCGATCACCGCGTGGTTTCCCGACATCAAAACGTCCGGCACCCGCCACCCCTCGAACTCCTCCGGTCGCGTGAAGTGCGGATGATCCAATATCGCCGCCCCACCCTCGCCGAACGAATCCTGCACCGCCGAATCCGCGTCGCCCAACACCCCCGGCAGCAACCGCACGATCGCGTCCGTCACCACCAGTGCCGCCAGCGCACCGTTGGTCAACACGTAATCCCCGATCGACCACTCGTCGTCGACGAGGTGATCCGCCACCCGCTGATCGACACCCTCGTAGTGTCCACACAGCAAAATCAGATGCTTCGCCTCACCCGCGACCCGCCGCGCCGTCGGCTGATCGAACTTCCGCCCCTGCGGCGTCATCAATACCACCCGCGTCTCGGGCCCGCGCAACTCCGCCAGTGCCCGGTGAATCGGCTCGATCCGCATCACCATCCCCGGTCCACCGCCGTAAGGCATTCCGTCCGCGACCCGGTGCTTCCCCTCCGCCCACTGCCGCAAATCCACCGCCTCCAGCTCGGCAAGCCCCCGGTCCGCCGCTCGTTTCATCATGCTCTCAGCAAGCGCCCCTCGGCAGATGCCCGGGAACAACGTGAGGATCTGGATCTTCATAAATCAAACGGCTGCAAACGGCCCCCGCAACGACGACTTCACAGCCCGCTACTCCGACGCCGATCCTCGCGCGAAACGGCGAAGTCGACTACCGCAAAAATGTCAGCGGATCGCGCAACTCGCGGTCCGTCTCACGCGCCAGCAACGCACTCAAAGCAAGCAGCGAAATCAAGTTTGGCACCGCCATCAACGCGTTCGCAGAATCAGCGAAGTTAATCACCAAGCCACTCGGGAAGACCGCCCCGACGTAAATCGCGATCACCCACAGAATGCGATACGCGATAACGAAGCGCACCCCGCCCAGATACTCGATCGCCTTTTCTCCGTAATACGACCAGCCCAACAACGTCGAGAACACGAACGTCACCAACGCCGTCGTGATGACTGCCTGCCCAAGGTAAGGGATTTTCTGGAAGGCGTCTGCGGTCATCACCGCCCCCTCCCCGCCCTCGTCCCACGCGCCGGTGATGACCAGCGCGATCCCCGTCAGCGCGCACACCACGACCGTATCCCAAAACGTTCCCGTCATCGACACGAGAGCCTGCTGCGCCGAGTTCGTGGTCTTCGCCGCCGCCGCCGCGATCGGCGCACTGCCCAGTCCAGACTCGTTCGAGAACAAGCCGCGCTTCACCCCCTGCTGCAACACCACCCCGAGCGCACCGCCCGCCGCCGCTTGCCCGGTAAAGGCGTCCGTGAAGATCAACGCCAACGCCGCCGGCAGCTCGGTGATGTTCATGAGGATCAACACCAGGCAACCCACCACGTAGAGCACCACCATCACCGGCACGACCACCGCGCAGGCGCGCGAGATCCATTTGATTCCCCCGATCAACACGGCGCCGACCGCGACGGCCATCACGATCCCAACCATCGATCGGACCGTCCCGGCCTCCATGCCGGGCAACAAGTCGACGACCTGCTGCGTCACCGCCTTCGCCTGAAACATGTTCCCGATCCCAAACGCCGCGATCGCGGTAAAAACCGCGAAAAGCACGCCGAGCCACTTCCACTTCAACCCGTGCTCCAGCACGAACATCGGACCACCCGACATCTCCCCGCGCTCGTTCTTGACGCGGTATTTCACCGACAAAAACGCCTCGGCGTATTTCGTCGCAATTCCGAAAACGCCCGTCAGCCACATCCAAAACAGCGCTCCCGGACCACCCGCCCCGATCGCCACCGCGACACCCACGATGTTTCCCGCACCGACCGTCGCCGCCAGCGCGGTCATCAGCGCGCCGAAATGACTGACGTCGCCCGCCCCGTCACCCGGCTTCTGGAAAGTCAGCCGGATCGCCGGGATCAGCATCCTCTGGATGAACTTCAGCCTGACCGTCAGATACAGATGCGTGCCGATCAGCAGCACCAGCAACGGAGTGCCCCAAAGAACCCCACTCGTCCAACTGAAGAAATTCGTCAGGCTCTCGATCATGGGGCGGGATCAAATAAGCTCAGCCCAGGCGACGCAAGCGCTTTTGCCACGCGCTCGCCCGCCGACTGTCGCGAGGATGGCATCCCCGCGTTTCAGATAACTCGCTAGTCCAGCGTGAAGCCGATTTTGATCGTCACCTGCCAATGGGCAATCTTGCCGTCTTCCAAGTGTCCACGCGTCTCGACGATCTCGAACCAACGAAGGTTGCGGACCGATTCCGAAGCCTTCGCGATCGCGTTCTCGACGGCTTTTTCGATGCTTTCCGTGGATGATCCGACGAGTTCCAATTTCTTGTAAATGTTGTCCATTCGGCGAATTGTGCCGATCACTTGCACGATTGTCGAAGGCCGAGTTCACCTTTTGGAATGTCTCGCGAGCCCGCCGATCCTGGCGTATGGAAAAGCGGTGGCCGACGCGGAACCCCAGGCAAATCTCGAGGTGAAAGGAAAGACGGCCCGTCTTTCCGGCCGCCTCGATGCCGACGGGGCGGCGGAAGTCTGGTCGGAAGCGGAAAACTTCTGCGCCTCCCGCGGATCCTCCGTCGACGTGTCGGGCGTCGACTACATCGACGCCTCCGGCATCGCCCTTCTCTTCGAGCTGACCAAAAAGTATGACGCGACCATCGAGGGCCTCCCCGACGATTCCGCCCGCCTGCTCGAACCCTACGAGAAAGACGACTTTCCCGAACTCGGTCCCCCGAAGCAACCCGACGATTCGGTTCCCGTTCAAGCGGGACGCGTCGGTGCTTCGTTCTTCGGCGACCTTCGCGACCAAGTCGTTTTCACCGGCCAGTTGGCGTTCACCCTCCTTGCCGCGCTCGGGCGACCGGATCGCGTCCGCTGGGGCACCATGTGGCGGACCGTCGAGACCGCTGGTGTCAACGCGCTCCTCATCGTCGGGATGATCGGATTCCTCACCGGCATGATCATGGCGTTTCAATCCACGGCCCCGCTCCGGCAGTTCGGCGTCGACATTTTCGTCGTGAATCTGGTCGCCCTCGCGATGCTCCGCGAACTCGGCGGCATCATGACCGCCATCGTCCTCGCCGGCCGCAGCGGATCGGCTTTCGCCGCGGAGATCGGCACCATGAAGGTCAACGAGGAACTCGACGCCCTCAACACCATGGGCCTCGACCCAGTTCGGTTTCTTGTCGTTCCCAAGGTCCTCGCCAGCCTCATCGTCACCCCCCTCCTCACGATGTATGCGAACATCTTCGGGATCGGCGGCGGCCTGCTCGTCGTCATGATGTTCGGTCATCCCTGGGCTGCCGTCTGGAACCAGCTCACCTCCGCCGTTTCCTTTAACGACGTCCTCGCCGGCATCATCAAGGCCTTCTTCTTCGGCGTCCTCGTCGCCGGCATCGGGTGCCTCCGCGGACTCCAGACGAAATCCGGAGCGACCGCCGTGGGCGAATCCACCACCCGCGCCGTCGTCAGCGGCATTTTCCTCATCATTCTCGTGGACGCGATCTTCGCGTTCGTTTTCTTCGCCGTCGGCTTCTGACCCATGAGTGCGATCATCGAAGTCAGAGGCCTCGTAGCTGGATACGGCGACAACGTCGTCCTCAAAGACCTCAATTTCGAAGTCGAGCACGGCGAGGTCTTCGTCATCCTCGGCGGCTCCGGCTGCGGGAAGAGCACCGTTCTCAAGCACATGATCGGGCTGAACCCTCCGCTCGGCGGCGAGATCCTCATCGACGGCGACGACATCGTCTCCGCCGAAGGCGATCAACGAAACAAAATCCTCCGCCGCATCGGAGTCTCCTATCAGAGCGGCGCCCTCTTCGGCTCGATGACGCTCGCAGAAAACGTCCGCCTCCCGCTCGAAGAATACACGTCACTTTCCAGCGACGCGATGGACCTCGTCGCCTGGATGAAACTCCGCCTCGTCGGCCTGGAAAATTTCACCCACTTCCTCCCCAACGCCATCAGCGGCGGCATGCAGAAACGCGCGGCCATCGCCCGCGCCATGGCACTCGACCCGCTCGTCGTCTTCCTCGACGAACCCTCCGCCGGCCTCGACCCGATTACCTCGGCCGAGCTCGACGCACTCATTCTGCGCCTCAAGGAAACTATGGGAATGACCTTCGTCATCGTCACGCACGAGCTCGCCAGCATTTATGCGGTGGCCGACCGCGTGATAATGCTGGATAAAGAAAGCAAAGGAATCATCGCCACCGGCCCTCCAGCCGAGTTGCGGGATCATTCCGACATTCCGTTCGTCCGGCAATTTTTCCACCGGGAAGCGGAAGCCAGCGACGCATGAAAAAAAACGAAGCCAATTTTTTCCGGATCGGGATTTTCATCATCCTCGGCTGCGTCCTCCTCGCGGCCGCGCTCATCACGTTTGGCGTCGGCCAATTCTTCAAACCCACGATCAAGATCGAGACCTACGTCGACGGCACCGTGCAAGGCATCGAAGTCGGCTCGGCGGTCAAATTCCGAGGCGTCACGGTGGGCAAAGTCTCGGACGTCAGCTTCGTCTTCAATCTCTACCCCGAGGTCGACAAGACCCAGATGGTGAATTACGTCGCGCTCCTCATGGAGATCGACAAACGAATCTTCCCCAACATGTTCGAACTCGAAACGCTTCAGCCCGTCCTCGAGGAAAACATCGAGCGCGGGATGCGGGTCCAGATCGAACCCGCCGGCATCACGGGCCTCAACTACATGGAGATCAATTACCTCGATCCGCGGCGATTCGCCCCCCTCAAGATCGCCTGGAAGCCGCGGCACTACTACCTCCCATCCGCTCCGGGCGAACTCACCAACATGCTCGACTCCGTGAACAACATCATGCGCGAGGTCGAAGGGCTCAACATCACCGGCATCAGCGACGGTACCGTCGCCCTGCTCGACAACCTTAACCGCGCCGTCACCGGAGCTCAGCTCAAGAAGCTCAGCGACGGTGCCCAGACGCTCTTCGCGAGAGTTGAACAAGCCGTCGACGAGGCTGAAATCCCGAAGGTCAGCGAAGAAATGCGCTCGCTCGTCAAGGATCTCACGCAGGCCGTCGAGGACCTCAACGTGACCGGGCTCAGCGGCGAAACGCAGAACCTCCTTCGCGACGTTGCCGACTCCAACGCGCAACTCCGCACCATCCTCACCAACGTCGAACCCGCTTCACAGATCAACGGCGACGAACTTGCCGCCACCCTCGCGAACCTCCGCATCATCTCCGAAAATCTCCGCGAGGCCAGTGCCGCCATCGTTCGCGATCCGTCCCGCGTGATCTGGAGCCGACCCGAGAAACCATCCTCGTTCATGGACCCACCCAACCGGAAACGTCGTTAATGAATCGCCTCCCTTCGATCCCTCTCGTCCGCGCCGCGGTCACGCTCTGCTGCCTCACGCTCGTCGGATGCGGCAGCACCCAGCGCCCAGGACCGGCGAAATTCCTCCTCGACCCCGGCACCCCTCCGTCCTTCGCCGGCCTGCAGCGTCAGGGCACGCTCGCCGTTAATTTCGTCAACGTCGACCTCCGCGCAGCCGACGGGGGATTTCTCTACAAGGTCTCGGCGACCCAGTGGGAGACAGACCCTTACAACGGCTTCCTCATCGCCCCGTCGCAGATGATGACCTCCATCATCCGTCAGTGGATCTCCGACAGCCAACAGTTCCGTTCCGTCGCCATCGGCGGTTCGCCGGGCGGTCAGGACTGGGTCCTCCGCTTCACCGTCACCGAGCTCTACGGCGACTTCCAGAGTTCCTTCGACCCGAAAGCTGTTATCAGCCTCGAAATGCGGCTCTTCCGCAACACAGCCAGCAAACTCGTGCTGGTCTCCGAAGGCACCTACGAACGGCAGATCAGCGTCTCGGCCCGCACCCCCTCGGCGCTCGTCGACTCGTGGAACGCCGGCCTGCGCGAAATCCTCACGGAAGTTTCGCGGAATCTCGCTCAGTAATTCCCACCACCCGTCCGCCTTCCCGGTTCAGCGTGAGATCACTATTTCCTTCGCGACTTCGCGCCTTCGCGTGAAAATCCTCTCCCATGGCCTCGCCGAACAAACCCGACCTGCAAGCCAAGCTGCGCGACGTCCCGCACAAGCCCGGCTGCTACGTCATGCGCGATCGCTTCAAACATGTCATCTACGTCGGGAAGGCGCGCGATCTGCGAAAGCGCGTCAGCAATTACTTCATGCCGTCGCGGAAGATGACCGCCGACCTGAAAACGCGCGCGCTCATCGACAGCATCTGGGACTTCGAATGGCACGTCGTCCGCAGCGAAGCCGAAGCGGTCCTCTACGAAGGCCGCCTCATCAAGGAATTCCGGCCCAAATACAACATCTCCTTCAAGGACGACAAACGCTTCCTCCTCGTCCGCGTCAACGTCGACGACCCCTACCCCCGCTTCACCCTCACCCGCCTCAAGAAAGACGACGGTGCCCGCTACTACGGACCCTTCGCCCACTCCGGCGCCCTCCGCTCTACCCTCAACGCCATCCGTAAACGCTTCGGCCTCCGCACCTGCCGACCCCACGTCCCCACCGAGCGCGACTACCGACATTGCCTCAACGACATCATCAAAAATTGCACCGCCCCCTGCATCGCGAAGGTCACCCAGGACGACTACCGCGCCCGCGTTCTCGAAGCGTGCGAACTCCTCGACGGCGAGTCGAAGCAGATGATCGCCCAGGTCGAAACGGAGATGCAGGCCGCCGCCACCAAGCTCGATTTCGAAAAAGCCGCCCAGCTCCGAAATCTTCTCAACGACCTCCGCACCACGACGAAGCCAATGACCCGCTTCACGCGCAAGACCCTCCCGAGCGCGATCGATCCCGAGTCCGACCTCCTCGCCCTCAAAGACGCCCTCGCCCTCCACACCGAGCCCCGCGTCATGGAATGCTTCGACATTTCCAACATCAGCGCCACCCACATCGTCGCCTCCATGGTCCGCTTCAAAAACGGTGTCCCCGACCGGGCCGGTTACCGCCGCTACCGCATCTCGATCAAAAAACAAAACGACTTCGCCTCGATGGCCGAAGTCGTTCGTCGCCGCTACACCCGAATTCTTAAAGAGGCCGCCGAAAAAGACCCCGACGCCGACCTCACCCAACTCCCCCCCGCCGAGGCTGCGGAGCGGGTCATCAACTCTCAACTCTCAACCCCCAACTCTCAACTCTCCGGCCTGCCGGACCTCATCATCGTCGACGGCGGCAAGGGCCAGCTTTCCAGCGCGTGCAAGGAACTTCAGAGCCTCGGCCTCCACGAACAACCCATCATCGGTCTCGCCAAGGAATTCGAAGAAATCCACCGCCCCGGTCGCGCCCTCCCCGTGCGGCTTCCCGAGAGCAGCGGTGCCCTTCGCCTCCTCCAGCGAATTCGCGACGAGGCCCACCGCTTCGCGAATGGTTACCACAGCATCCTCCTCAAAAAGCGGATCAGTGAAAGCGTCCTCGACGACATCGAAGGCGTCAGCGAAGCCCGCAAAAAAGCCCTTCTCACCACCTTCGGCAGCGTGGACCGCATCCGCAAAGCCTCGCCGGAAAAGATCGCCGAAGTCCGCGGGATCAGTCCGCGCCTCGCGAACGAAATTGCTTCGCGACTGAAATCACGTTGAGCTCGCTTCCAGACTTGGCGGCACGTCCTCGGCCGCGTCCGCTTCGTCCTGTTCGATCACGGCGCCCGCCACCGCGCTGACCGTCGGTAGCTTTGCGATTGCGGAAACGCCTCCGCGCACCGATTGCCCCACCCGCACCAACACCCGACTATCCTCGGGCAGCCAGATTTCCGTCCGGGAACCGAATCGAATCATCCCAAATTTCTCCCCCTTCACCACCACGTCGTCCACCTGCGACCAAGGCACGATCCGCCTCGCGACCGCGCCCGTGATCTGCCGCACCCCGACCGTGTGTTCCTTCCCCTCGATCACCCACATCCGCGCCACGTTGTCCGAGCCCGAGCGCTCGTCCCGCGCGTCGTAATATTTCCCCTTCCGCGGCTCGGAATACAAAATCCTCCCCGCGATCGGCGCCCGGTTCACGTGCACGTCGAAGACCGAAAGGAAAATGGAAACCCGAATCATGCGTCGCCGCAAAATCTCCGGTTCGATCAAATTATCGATCCCCACCACCTTTCCATCCGCCGCCGCCACCGCGACCTCATCGTCGTCCGGCGGAACGCGTTCCGGATCGCGGAAGAAATACAGCGTGAACAGGATCGCCACGATCCAAAGGGGGACCAACACGGGCACCCAGATCAAACTGACCAACAACAGTATGGCCAGAATCACGAATATCGTCGTTGCTTCCGAGATTGCCCGTCGTTCTTTCACCGGGGCAACCTATCAATCCATTTCATCACTGGGAAGTTGAGACTGCCTCACCGCCCAAATCTCCTCCCAAAGTTCTCGAAATTCTTCCCGCTCCGCCCAATCCGCCAGCGCCTTTTCCACCGCGCCCGCCCGCCCCGGCGGCGGCTTCGGCAACGCCCAGTCTCGCGTGAAGATCCCATCGGTCACCACGAAAGCCGGCTGCGGCAGACGTTTCAGCATTTTCACCTTCTCCTCCGTGCTCACGTCCCCGCGACTCAGGTAAGTCTCCATTTCCGCCAACGCCTCCGCGTTCCCAGGATGACCGGCCGCGAAAATATCCGCGCGAATCCCAGGCAGCCCCGCGAGTCGCTCCCCCACTTCGTTCAACTGCCGCATCACCCCCACCGGTGCCACCGTCGCCAATTGATGCAAGCCCAACCTCGCCGCCTCCGCCCCCGCCCCCCGCTCCGCGAGTTCCGCCAGCCGCGGGACAAAATCCGCGTCCTTCAGATACACCACCCCGTCCAAAGCCTGGAGGTAGGCGAACGGCGCGCGCTCCGCCAACCCGGGTTCCCCGAGCACTCGCGCCAAAGCTTCGCCCGCTTCCCCCGCCCCCTCCGCGGAATGGAACGTCACGTTCCGGATCGCCACGACGCGCTCGTTCGCCGTCGTCGCCCCTTCCCCGAGGATCTCCCGGGAAACGTGTTCAACCAAAGCCTCACCGAGCACCGCCGCCTGCGCGTCCAGTTCCTCCAATATCGCGATCCGTCGCGACGTCGTCTCGACTCGCCCCTCTTCGCCAAAACCAAAGGTATTCGGCCCACCCGCTTCCGCCTCCCGGTATTCCCGCAAGATCTCGTCAGCGTTCCGTCCAACGAGCTGGGGCCGACTCCCCGCTCCCGGTCCCATCTCCCCATCCGGCCCGAGACTAATCTCCTCGCCCACCACCGA
Source organism: uncultured Verrucomicrobiae bacterium (assembly GCA_963749035.1). Classification (GTDB taxonomy): domain Bacteria; phylum Verrucomicrobiota; class Verrucomicrobiia; order Chthoniobacterales; family JAATET01; genus CAVVKW01. Next base: position 373,008 of record CAVVKW010000004.1, on the reverse strand, counting down.
ACCCGCCATCAACACGCCCACCGCAAGTCCGTGAATCGCCCAACCGATCGCCAATCGCATCACCCGACTTAAGCGACGACCGACACCTCGACAAGTCCATCGCCCCTCCGCTATCCGTAAAACCAGACATGCGCTGGAGGAATGCCCGAAGAAGTTCGAACGTCGATGACCGCCGCGGCCGCTCGGGGGGCGGATTCCCCTTTGGCCGCGGGATTCGTATCGGAGGCCGGCGCGGGGGGCGGAAAGCCGCCCTCGGCGGAGGACTCGGCACCATCGTCGTTCTCCTCATCTTCGTTTTCCTCGGGGGCGATCCCATGTCGCTTCTTCAGCAAATCGACAGCCCCGCCGCGCGGATCAGCGCGCCCAGCCAAACCCAGCAACCCGCCGGCAACGACGAGAGCGCCCAGTTCGTCGCCGCCGTCCTCGGCGAAACGGAGGACGTCTGGCACAAGCTCTTCCAGCAGCAAGGGCAACGCTACTCCGAGCCCCGCCTCGTCCTGTTTACCGACTACGTCCGCTCCGCTTGCGGCACCGGCTCAGCCGCCATGGGACCGTTCTACTGCCCGGGCGACCAACAGGTTTACATCGACCTCGGATTCTTCGACGAACTCAAGAATCGCTTCGGCGCGCCCGGCGATTTCGCCCAAGCCTACGTCATCGCCCACGAGGTCGGACACCACGTTCAAAACCTCCTTGGCATCAGCCAGCAGGTCCAGCAGGCCCAGGCCCGCCTGAGCCAGGCCGACGCCAACGCCCTCTCCGTCCGGCTCGAACTTCAGGCCGATTACTTCGCCGGCGTCTGGGCTCACCACGCCCGCCGCCTCCTCGAACCCGGCGACCTCGACGAGGCCCTCGGCGCCGCCTCGGCCATCGGCGACGACCGGCTGCAGAGACAGACCCGCGGCACCGTCGTTCCCGACTCCTTCACCCACGGTTCGTCCGAACAACGCCGCCGCTGGTTCCAGCGCGGCTACGAGAACGGCACCCTCGAAGGCGGCGATACCTTCAGCGCCCGCAGTCTCTGAGGCATCGCCGCGCCCCATCCGAACTCCGGCGCGGCCGTCGCTCAACGCGGCGCCCTTAAAACTCCGAAGCCGATCGAAGCGAGACGGCCGCTCTGACTTTCCCTCCTTTTCATCGAGGCAATCCAAAATCTAAAATACCCTTCATGGACATCGTTTACTTCGACCTCGAAACCCAACGAACCGCCAACGACGCCGGCGGCTGGGACCGACTCGACCGCACCGGCATGTCCATCGGCGTCACCTACAGCACCGGCCTCGGCGAATACCAAATCTTCTCCGAGACTCGGGTCGAACACCTCATCGCCCAGCTCCGCCGCGCGGACCTGGTCGTCGGATACAACCTGATCAAATTCGACTACCGCGTCCTCAATCAATACACGGTCCTCGACCTCGCCGAACACATCCCCACCCTCGACCTCATGCTCGACGTCGAGAACGTCATCGGGCACCGGCTCAAACTCGAAGCTCTGGCGACGGGCACCCTCGGAGTCGGCAAAACTGCCGAAGGTCTCGACGCCATCAAATGGTGGCGCGAAGGTAAGGTTCTCGAAATCGCCGAATACTGCTGTTTCGACGTCAAGGTCACCAAACTCGTCCACGAACACGGTCACGAACACGGCGAACTATTCTACAAAGACCGTTTCGACCAAAAGCAGCGGGTCGCGATCAAGTGGAGCGCCTGACCTCCAATCCAAAACCCAAAATCCGAAATTCAGCCAGAATGGTTCAACCGCTCAAATCCGCTCGCACCACGTGGACGCTCTTCTGGATCGACCTCGACGAGCCCCTGCCGTCCGGACCCGACTTCATTCTTCCGACCCTGCTCATCGTCATCGACGCCAGCGGAGCCCCCGTCGCTCCGCCCGAGATCCTCGAAGAGCTCGATCAGGTCCGCATCGAAAATCTTCTCGGTGATCTGATCGACCGCCTCGGTGCTCCCGACAAACTGATCATCGGCGAAAGCGACGACTGGGACGCCGCCGCCTGGACCGACTTCGCGGAGGATTTCCGCGTCGACATCCAATTCAACCGCGCCACCGCACGAAACCGGGACGAGATGGGCGCCATCACCCAGAAGGTCGTCGCCCATTACGCGACAAACTCGCCACCCGAGAGCCGCGCGCTCGCCACCGGCCTCGTCAACACCGCCCTCCGCGTCCGATCCGAATCCAAGAAAATCGCTCTCCTCAAGAAGGCCATCGCGACCGACACCGACTGCTCCCCCGCGCACGTCGAACTCGCCGACGCCGAGTTCCGCCGCGGCGATTGGACCCGTGCCCTCCGCGCCTACGACGCCGCCATCGCCCGCGAAGCTCCCCGTTGGAGCGAAAAATCCCCCGCCTGGTGGACCGACCGCGAGACCCGCCCCTACCTCCGTGCCCTGTTCGGACGCGCAATGACCCTTTGGCACCAAGGTCGCCATCTTGCCGCCGCCGCCGCACTCAGCGATCTTCTCGTCCTCAACCCCCGCGACCACCAAGGCGCCCGCTTCCTTGTCCCCATGGTTTATCTCCTCGGCGACGATCACGATTCCGCCGACCGCGCTTTCGCCAGCTACGCCGAGACCTACCCCGACGATTACACCGAACCCGCCTTCCTGTTTGGTTGGGGGCTCTGCCACGCTCACTTTGGACGCGACCCCGAAGCCATCGAACAATTCGAAAAAGCCGTCCTCAAGAACATCTACATCGCGCCCCAACTCCTCGACCTCCCCGTCCCCACCTCAAACCTCTGGCAACCCAGCGACCGCGCCGACGGCAACTACGCCCGCGACTTCCTCGACTCCTACTCCGTCCTCTGGGAGCGCGTTCCCGCCGCCTCGCGCGCCCTGCGAGAAGCTTACGACCGCCGCGCCGATCGCGTCCGCGAGATCATCGCCCACCGACTCGAGATGTTCGATTTCCAAGACCAACGCTACGACCCCGACTACAAAAAGTCGTGGAAGGCCTGCACCGACCGCGACGAAGAGCTTAGCAAATAGCCTAAAAAGCCGCGCGCAACTTGAGCCCCTCAGCTTGCAACGTCACCGGGTCGCCTCGCCCAAAGCCCCGTCGATGCACTCCAGTGCATCCTCGAGCGTTTCGCCAAGCGCACAGATGTGACCCATCTTCCGCCCGGGACGCGGCGTTTTTTTTCCGTAGAGATGCAGCTTCACGGCGGGGTCACGTAAGATCCCCGTCCAGTCCGGCTCGCCGTCCGCCCACAGGTCGCCTAGCAAATTCGCCATCACGACCGGCCTCAACAAATCGGTCTTTCCGAGCGGCAAACCGCACACCGCCCTCAGTTGCTGCTCGAATTGACTCGTCACGCACGCGTCGAAAGAAAAATGCCCGGAGTTGTGGGGCCGCGGTGCCATTTCGTTGACCACGACCGAACCGTCCTTCAACAGAAAACACTCGACCGCGATCACCCCCACGACGTCCAGCCGCTCGACGATCCCGCGCGCGACCTTCAGCGCCGCCCGCTGCGCCACGTCCGGAACCCGACCCGGCACCAGAGATCGATCCAGGATGTGATTCCGATGCACGTTCTCGATCACCGGAAAGACCGCAATCTCCCCGTTCCGTCCGCGCGCACAGACCATCGAAAACTCCTTTTCGAAATCCATCCAGCCCTCGAGCACGCCCCGCACGCCACCCGCCTTCTCCCAGATCACGGCTGCATCATCACCCGCCTTCACTCGAACCTGACCCTTCCCGTCGTAACCAAAGTCCGCCGTTTTCAGCACCCCACCATTCGCCCCCAAACCCGCCATCGCCGACGCCAAAGACTCCGGCGAATCCACCACCCAAAAATCCGCGCACGGAAATCCGTTCCCCTTCAAAAACAACTTCTCCCTCTCCCGGTTCTGACAAACGTGCAGCACCTCTCCGCGCGGAAACACCGGACAACGCTCCGACACCACCTCAATCGCCGCCACCGGGATGTTCTCAAACTCGTAAGTCACCACGTCCACCCCGCTCGCAAACTCCCGCAGTGCCGCCTCGTCCGACCACTCCGCCGTCGTCTGACTCTCCGCCACCTGACCCGCCGGACACCCCGCCGACGGATCGAACACCCGCACGCGATAGCCCATCCGCCACGCCTCCAGCGCAAACATCCGCCCGAGCTGCCCACCGCCCAGCAACCCAACCGTGCCTCCCGGCAAGACCACGCTCGCACCGGCACCGCTCGAAATCCCTTCCGCCACCGCTCCGCTCACCCTATCCTCTCCCGCTTCGTCACTCTTCATGGAACGGGTCATTTACGCACTTGCTCTCGCCGTCGTCACCACGATTCGCGCCCTCCCCCTTCCCGTCTGCTTCGCGCTCGGCCAGGCCATCGGCGTTCTCCTCTACCTCGTCCTCCCGCCCTACCGCCGCCTCGCCCGCCAAAATCTCACCAAAGCCTTCGCCCCGGAGAAATCCCCCGCCGAACTCCGCGCCCTCACGTTCCGACACTTCGTCACCCTCGGTGCCAACGCCTGCTCCGCCTTCAAGGTCGCCTCAATGACCGAGGACGAACTCCGCCACCACCACACCATCGACGGCCTCGAGCACGTCAAAAATTCCCTCGCACGCGGCAACGGCCTGGTCCTCATGATCTCCCACATCGGCAACTGGGAGCTCTTCGCCCAGGCCAACTTCCACGCCCGCCCGTGGAAAACCTCCGCCATCTACCAGTCCCTCCGCAACAAGCAGCTCGACGACCTCATCAACCGCGACCGCCGCGCCAAAGGCACCGCCACCTTCGACCGCAAACGCGGCCTCAACAAAGCCCTCACCTTTCTCAAGGAAGGCAACCTCGTCGCTGTCCTCGTCGACCAACACGCCGGCGACTCCGGCCTCTGGACTCCCTTTTTCAACGCCCTCGCCTCCACCTCCCCCCTCGCCGCCTCCCTCGCCACCCGCACCGGCGCGCCCATCGTTCCCATGGCCATCTTCTCCGACGGCTTTGCCAAATGGAGAATTTCGGCCCGCCCCGCCATCCCCTACGACCCCGACCGCCCGGAACAACTAACCTTCGACGTCAACGCCGCCCTCGAATCCCAGATCCGCGAATCCCCCGCCGATTGGTTCTGGGTCCACAACCGGTGGAAAATTCCCCACCCCGACTTCCTCCTCGCGCGCACCAAGCGAGGCGTTTACCTTCCACCGGCAACCGACCCCGCGAGCTTGAAACCCTTCCGTATCCTCATCCGTTCCAGTAATTGGCTGGGCGACGCCGTCATGAGCGCCCCCGCCGTCCGCGCCATCGCCGCCGGCCGACCCGACGCCAAAGTCACCGTCCTCACCCGCGAGAAACTCGCCGACTTCTGGCGCACCGTCCCCGGCGTCGCCGACGTCATCGCCGTCCCGTCGAACGCCGGTGTCTTCCGCGTCGCCTCCCGCATCCGCGGCCGCTTCGACGTCGCCATCCTCTTCCCAAATTCCTCCCGCGCCGGACTCGAAGTCTGGCTCGCCGGGATCCGCCGCCGCGTCGGCTACGAGGGTGAAAAGCGCAAGTGGATGCTCAACCAGATCGTCCGCCCCGGAAAGAAACGCATGTGGCCGCAACACCAGGCCTACCACTACCTCCGCATGGCCGACAGCGTCGGTGCCGAGCGCGGCGAGCTCACCATCCCCCCCGCGCCCATCCCCGAAGGTCCCCTCCGCATCGGCATCTGTCCCGGCGCGGAATACGGCCCCGCCAAGCGCTGGTATCCCAACCGCTTCCGCCGCACCATGCAGGCCATCGCGGAGAAACACCCCGACGCCACCTTCGTCATCCTCGGCACCGCCACCGACGCCGAAGTCGCCCGTGACGTCCTCGAGGGATTCACCGGCAACGTCGAAGACCTCGTCGGCCGCACCAGCCTCGCCCAGCTTCTCGACGAGCTCCGCCGCCTCCGCACCCTCGTCACGAACGACACCGGCACCATGCACCTCGCCGCCTCCCTCGGCGTCCCCGTCGTCGCCCTCTTCGGCAGCACCGAGCCCCTCCTCACCGGCCCCCTCGGCGATCACCACATCGTCATCCGCCACCAAGTCGAGTGCTCCCCCTGCTACCAGCGCGACTGCCCTCTCGACTTCCGCTGCATGGAAGCCATCAGCACCGAAGAAGTGACCGACGCCGTAGAAAAGATCTTATCCCGGCAGGGATAATGAATAAATCTGCGTCCCTCTGCTTAATCTGCGGATAAAAATGACCTTTCTCGACCAAATCCTCAGCGACGTCGCCGACGAACTCGCCACCACCAAATCCAAACGTCCCGAAGCCGACGTCCGCGCCCGCCTCGCCGACGCCCCACCGCCCCGCAACTTCACCGCCGCCCTCTCGGCCTCTGGCTTCGGCCTCATCGCCGAGATCAAGCAACGCTCACCCAGCGTCGGCCCCATGCGTGACGCCAACGTCAACGACGCCCCCACCGCCTACGACGAAAGCCCAATCGTTCGCGCCCTCTCGATCCTCACCAACGAGCACCACTTCGGAATGACCATCGACCGCCTCGCCGCCATCCGCGACGCGGTCACGAAGCCCGTCCTCCGCAAAGATTTCATCATCTCCGAATACCAGATCCGCGAAGCCCGCGCCTTCGGAGCCGACGCGATTCTCCTCATGGCCAACGTCCTCGACGCCACCCGCCTCCAAGGCTTCTACGACCTCACCCGCGAACTCGGCATGACCGCTCTCTTCGAGATCCACACCCCGGAGGAAATCGCCACCCTCCCGACCGACGCGAAGATCGTCGGCATCAACAGCCGTAAATTCAAATCCACCACCGGCTTCGTCGGAGCCAGCGGCGAATCCAAAACCGACTTCAGTCTCTCGCTCGACACCTTCGAGCTCGTCGACCAACTCCCGACTGACACCATCCGCGTCGCCGAAAGCGGCCTCACCCCGGAGAACCTCCCGCAGGTCCGCGAACGCTTCGACGCCGGCCTCGTCGGCACCTCCCTCCTCCGCGACGAACGCGGAATCGAAGCCGCCCTCGAAGACTTCACCATCGCACTCGATGAATAGCCTCACGCGAAGCCGCGAAGCCGCGAAGAAATCATTGAGACTCTCCGCGTCTCTGCGCCTCTGCGTGAGCCCCCGTATCCTCACCCCTTCGCGCCTTCGCGCCTTCGCGTGAGCATGAATCCCGACGACCTCCGCCATCAACCCGACGCCCCGGACACCCCGTTCGACGTCTCGCTCCGCCCCCCCGCCTTCGCCGAATTCGCCGGCCAGGAAAAAACCGTCGAACGCCTCCAGCTCATGGTCGACGCCGCCACCCAGCGCGACGACGTCCTCCAGCACATCCTCCTCTCCGGCCCGCCCGGCCTCGGCAAGACCTCGCTCGCCTACATCGTCGGCAACGCCGTCGGTGCCGAGGTGAAGACCACCTCCGGCCCCACCATCGACAAAGCCGGCGATCTCGCCGGCCTCCTCACCAACCTCCAACGCGGCGACGTCCTCTTCATCGACGAGATCCACCGACTCCAACCCACCATCGAAGAATACCTCTACCCGGCCATGGAGGACTTCCGAGTCGACATCCTCATCGACCAAGGGCCCTCCGCCCGCAGCATCCAGCTCCACCTCGCCAAGTTCACCCTCATCGGCGCCACCACTCGTAGCGGAATGATCTCCGCCCCCCTCCGCTCCCGCTTCGGCATGAACTGCCGCCTCGACTATTACTCCGCCGAAGCCCTCGCCAACATCATCACCCGCAGCGCCGGACTCATCGGCGTCGGTATCGACGCCCCCGGCGCCCTCGAAATCGCCCGCCGCTCCCGCGGCACCCCCCGCATCGCCAACAACTACCTCCGCTGGGTCCGCGACTTCGCCCAGGTCCGCGCCGACGGCCACGTCAACCAACCCGTCGCCGCCCAAGCTCTCGAAATGCTCGACGTCGACTCCGAAGGCTTCGACGAAATGGACAAACGCATCATCGAATCCATCATCACGAAATTCGACGGCGGCCCGGTCGGCCTCAACGCCCTCGCCGTCAGCGCCGGAGAGGAACCCGGCACCCTCGAGGAAGTCCACGAGCCCTACCTCATCATGCAAGGCTTCCTCAAGCGCACCTCCCAAGGCCGCGTCGCCCTGGCAAAAGCCTACCGCAAAATCGGCCTCGACGCCCCCAAGTCCGCCAACCCCGACCTGTTCGAGTGAGACCCGTATCCGGTTCTGTCCTCCGAACCGAACCACCTATGCACTCCGCCGCCGTCCAAATCGTCCGCCGCCTCCGAGACGCCGGCCACGTCTCTTACTTCGCCGGCGGCTGCGTGCGCGACCACCTGCGCGGCGAGACCGCTCACGACATCGACATCGCAACCAGCGCGCACCCCGAGCAGGTCACCTCGCTCTTCCCGCGCACCATCGCGGTCGGAGCCCAGTTCGGCGTCATCATCGTCCTCGAAGGCGGGGCGGAATTCGAAGTCGCCACGTTCCGCAGCGATTCCCAATACCTCGACGGCCGTCGCCCCGAGTCCGTCTCCTTCACCGACGCCCGGACCGACGCCCAGCGCCGCGATTTCACCGTCAACGGCCTCTTCTACGACCCCCTCGCCGACGAGGTCCTCGACTACGTCGGCGGCAAAGCCGACCTTGCGGCCCGCACCCTCCGCGCGATCGGCGACCCCGCCGACCGCTTCCGCGAGGACAAACTCCGCGTCCTTCGCGCCATCCGCTTCGCCGCCACGCTCGACTTTCAGATCGACCCCACCACCTGGGACGCCGTCCGCGCCAACGCCACCGCCATCCACGCCGTCAGTCCCGAACGCATCCGCGACGAACTGATCAAGATCTTCACCGCTCCCTCGCGCGTCCGTGGTTTCGATCTTCTCGATTCCAGCGGCCTCCTCCGGATCCTCCTCCCCGCCGTCGCCGATCTCGCCGGCTGCGAGCAACCCCCCGAATTTCATCCCGAAGGCGACGTTTTCGTGCACACCCGCCTCATGCTCGACCTCCTGCCGCCCGACGCCTCCACCGAGCTCGTCTTCGGCGTTCTCTTCCACGACATCGGCAAGCCCCCCACCTCCTTCACCGACGAGACCGGCCGCATCCGCTTCAACGGCCACGAACACGTCGGAGCCGAAATGGCCACCCGCATTCTGAAAGACCTCCGGTTCCCGAACCGCGAAATCGACGACATTGTCGCCCTCGTCAAAAACCACATGGCCTTCAAGGACGTTCAAAACATGCGCGTCGCCAAACTCAAGCGCTTCCTCGCCCGCGACACCTTCGACGACGAACTCGAACTCCACCGCGTCGATTGCACCTCCAGCCACGGCCTGCTCGACAACCACACTTTCCTGATCGAGCGACGCGAGGAATTCGCGAACGAACCCCTCATCCCACCCCCGCTCGTCACCGGTCACGACCTCATCGCCCTCGGCCTCACACCCGGCCCCGCTTTCAAAGCGATCCTCGACGCAGCCCAGACCGCCCAACTCGAGAATGCCTTCCCCGATCGCGACGCCGCGCTCGAGTGGCTTCGCGCCGTGGCGGCCGATCAATGAGGTCATTTCCTTTGCAGATCTTCCGGCAGGTGTCACTTTGTGACCATGGCCGCAACAATCGTCCTCGTCCTCATCGCGATCGCGATCCTCTTCTTCGTCTTCCGGGCAAAGACCAGCCACTCGGTTAGCCGCGGGGAATTTATCGAGATCCTTCAGAGCACCGCCGACGGTAGCGGGGATCTCGCCGACTACCGCGGGCTGGTCCACAACCCGATTCTCAACGATCCCGAACTCGAAGCCGCCCGCGGCCGACTCGTTCACCTCGACGACAAACACGGGCGATCCCGCGGCGAACACGTCTCCGACGCCCACCGGCAGGAAATTACGGAGCTCGCCGACGAACTCCGCGCTTCGCTGATTCAATAGCGCACGCCGGTTGCCACGGGCCTCGGCGCAACGACTCGCCGTCAACTTCCGAATGTCGCGCGTAATTTCGCTCCCCCCGACACCCGCGATCCCTTAGAAATAATCCGTGCATCAGTTCCGCTACCTCGACGGCGACCTTCACTGCGAAGACGTCTCGCTCTCCAATATCGCCGACCAGGTCGGCACGCCCACCTACGTTTATTCGGCCAACACGATCCGCGAAAATTACCGCCGTCTTGATCGTGCCTTCAGCGAGATCGACCACCGCATCTGCTACGCGCTCAAGGCCAACTCCAACCTCGCCGTCCTGAACCTTCTCGCCGCTGAAGGTGCGGACTTCGACATCGTCTCCGGCGGAGAGCTGTTTCGCGTTCTTGAGTCCGGAGGCCGCGCCGACCGCTGCACCTTCGCCGGGGTCGGCAAGACTCGCGCCGAGATCGAATACGCGCTCGACTGCGGAATCCACAGTTTCAACGTCGAAGGCGAGGAGGAACTCACTCAAATCAACTCCATCGCCGCCGAGCGGAAGACGCGAGCCCCCATCGCACTCCGCGTCAATCCAGACGTCGAAGCCAACACGCACAAATACATCTCCACCGGAAAAAGCCGGAACAAGTTCGGCATCGGCATCGACCGCATCGACGAAGTTTACCGAGCCGCCGCCAAGCTCGAAAACATCGAGATCCGCGGCATCCAGACCCACATCGGATCCCAAATTTTGGACACCACCCCGTTTGCCGAGGCTATCGCCAAGCTCATCCCGGTCGTGCAGGAGATCCAAGCCGACCACGACATCGAATTTTTCAGTATCGGTGGCGGCATCGGCATCGTTTACGAGGACTCCCTCGCCAGCGGGAATCCAGATTGGTGGCAATCCGCCGATCAACCTCGCCGGATCACACCCGAAGCCTACGCCGCCGCCGTGGTCCCCCTCCTCAAGCCGCTCAATCTCACCATCTTCCTCGAGCCCGGGCGTTTCCTCGTCGGCAACGCCGGCGCTCTCGTCACGTCAGTCGTCTCCGTCAAAAACACCCGCGCCAAGCACTTCACCATCGTCGACGCGGGGATGAACGACCTCATCCGCCCCGCGCTCTACGAAGGTCATCACGACATCCATCCCGTCAAAGAGCCCACCGCCGAGCCGATCGTCACGGATGTCGTCGGACCGGTTTGCGAAAGCGGAGACTTCTTCGCCCAAGACCGCTCACTTCCACCCTCGGTCAGCGGGGACCGCCTCGCCCTGCTCAGCGCCGGAGCCTACGGATTCGTCATGGCGTCCAACTACAACTCCCGCCCCTTCCCGCCCGAAGTTCTCGTCGACGGCGATCAGTCTCACGTCATCCGCGTCCGACAGACCTACGAGGACCTCATTCGCGGCGAATCCATTCCTCCGGAGGTTTGATGCTCCCGCGGATTCCGATCCCAGCCCCGTGAAACCACTCACTCTCGGCACGCGCGGCAGCGATCTCGCGCTCACCCAATCCCGACTGGTCGCCTCCGCGCTCCGCGCCGCCCACCCGGACCTCCGCGTCCAGGAAAAGATCATCCGCACCGTCGGCGATCGACGTCTCGACGTCCCCCTTCACGCCGTCGGCCCGCTCGACAAGGGTCTCTTCACCAAAGAACTCGAGGAGGCACTCCTCGACGGCACCATCGATTTCGCCGTCCACAGCCTCAAGGATCTACCGACCGAGAATCCCCCGGGGCTCGTCCTCGCCGCCATTCTCGAGCGAGCCGATCCCGCCGACCTCCTCGTCAGCAAAACACCGGGCGGCCTCGACGGCCTCCCGCCTCACTCGACCGTTGGCACGTCCAGTCCCCGACGCAAAAACCAGCTCCTCCACTTCCGTCCCGACCTCACCGTCGTCGACATCCGCGGCAACGTTCCGACCCGACTTCGCAAGCTCGCGGAATCCGACACCCTCGCCGCCACCGTCCTCGCCAAAGCCGGACTCGACCGCCTCGGGCACGACATCATTCCCCCGCAGCTCCACGCCACCGTTATCACCGAGATGCTCCCCGCCCCCGGCCAGGGGGCCATCGCCGTCCAAACCCGCGACGCCGACACCGCGACTCGCGCTCTTTTTCAGCCGCTGCATCACGAAGACACCGCTCGCTGCGTGACTGCCGAACGCGACGTCCTCCGCCAACAGGGAGGTGGCTGCCACCTTCCCCTCGGCGTCCTCGCCACGATCAACGACGGCAACCTCACCGTCACAGCCACCCTCTTTCACCACGACGGCCCCCGGCAGCTTCTCAATCCGAAATCCAAAATCTAAAATCCGAGATCCAAATGCCCGCCTCCTCCCGTTACGACCAAATGAAATACCGCCGCTGCGGCAACAGCGGCCTCCTCCTCCCCGCCATCTCTCTCGGCTTCTGGCATGGATTCGGCGAGGGAGCCGACGACGCCAACGCCCGCGAGATGGCCCTCGGTGCCTTCGATCTCGGCATCACCCACTTCGACCTCGCTAATAACTACGGCACGCCACCCGGTTCCGCTGAAATCACCCTCGCCCGGATCCTCCGCGCGGATCTCGCCAGCCACCGCGACGAACTCGTCATTTCCACCAAAGCCGGGTTCCGCATGGGCCCCGGCCCCTACGGCGACGGAGGCTCCCGCAAATACCTCCTTGATAGCCTCGACCAAAGCCTCACCCGCCTCGGCCTCGACCACGTCGACGTTTTCTATCACCACCGCCCCGACTCCGAGACTCCGTTGGAAGAATCCATGACCGCGCTCGCCGACGCCGTCCGCTCCGGTAAATCGCATTACGTCGGGATCTCGAATTACCCCGCCGACCGGGCCCACCGCGCCGCCCAGATCCTCCGCGACCTCGGCGTCCCCTTACTCATTCATCAACCCCGCTACAACATCGTCGACCGCCGCGCCGAAAACGAAGGACTCCTCGACGTCCTCGACCGGGAAGACGTCGGCGCCATCGCGTTCTGCCCACTCGCGCAGGGACTCCTGACCGATAAATACCTCAACGGCATCCCTTCGGAATCGCGAGCTGCCAGCGGCAGCCCCTTCCTCAAGTCGGACGGAATCACCGACGACATCGTCAGAGTCGCCGGGAAACTCAACGACATCGCCCGCGCCCGCGGCCAGTCGCTCGCTCAAATGGCAATCGCCTGGACCCTTCGGAAATCCGTCGTTGTCTCCGCCCTCATCGGCGCCAGTCGCCTTTCCCAGATCGAGGAAAACGTCAAAGCACTTTCCAACCTCGACTTCACCCCCGAACAGCTCGAATCCATCGACCACGCCGCCGTCCCAGCAGCCTGATCAACCCCGCAAACCAGACGCCACCCAGCGGCTCAATACGTTTCGCGAAAAAGGTGGCGGTGGGGGGGGATTCGAACCCCCGGAACCCTTTTGGAGTTCGCATCTTTAGCAAAGATGTGCTTTAGACCACTCAGCCACCCCACCAGAATTTGAGCGGGAAAATTACGTCCGTTCCCCGTTCGACGTCAAACGCGAATCTCCATCGCTTTCGTCACGTCAGGTCACCTGCGAAACCAACCACCCGAGATAGGCGGCGTAAATTCCCAGTAAAATGCCACCTTCCCAACGCCGCAGCGTGAATCCCGTCCGAATAAAAGGCACCAGCAGCAGACAGACTCCGATCATTACCCCCACGTCCACCGAGGTCACTCCCTGCGCATCCAGCGGGTGAATGAGGGACGCAATCCCGAGGATGCAGAGCACGTTGTAGATCGTCGAACCCACCACGTTCCCGACCGCGATGTCGGCCTCCCCCCTCAGTGACGCAACGATCGTCGCCGCCAGCTCCGGGGTGCTCGTCCCCGCTGCCACGATCGTCAGGCCAATCACGGCTTCGCTGATTCCCCACCCCCGCGCCAAGCCCGACGCACCTTCCACCAGCAACTGCGCTCCCAAAACCAGCACGATCAGCCCACCGGTCAGGATGGCCCCGTCCAGCCACGCGCTTTTACCGGTCGTTCCCACCGCGTTCTCGAACTCCGCTTCCACCGCCGCGTTCCCGTGCTTCCGGGCCACGACCACACTCGCCGCCGCGTAGGCCACCAACAGCCCGACGAATACCGAGCCGTTAAACCGCGAGATCTCCCCGTCTCTCAGAAAAACGGCTGCCAACACGCACGCCCCGACCATGATCGGGACGTCAAACCGGATCAGCTGAAACTGAATCGACATCGGCTTGATCAGCGCCGCCACTCCCAGCACCACCGCGATGTTGAAGATGTTGGACCCAATCACGTTTCCAACCGCCATCCCCGCCTGCTGATCCAAGGCTGCCTTGATGCTCACCAGCAGCTCAGGGGCACTCGTTCCGAATGCAACCACCGTCAACCCGACGACCAACGGCGACAATCCGAACCGCAGCGCCAGCGACGCGCTCCCACGGACCAGCCACTCCGCTCCGAAGTAAAGCATCAGCAAACCAGCGAGGACAAAAATTCCGTCAAGCACCATGGGAGCGGCATCATCCGGCATCGTGCGCGTTCGTCAACTGCAAGCCACCCTCAACCTTCGACTTCTTGCTTCCGGCCCACCCGTCCCTCCCGCTAAATCTTATCCATGCCAGACACCGCCCGCGTCCGAATCCCCGCCACGACGGCCAATCTCGGACCCGGTTTTGACGCCCTCGGGATTGCCCTCCGACTAGCCAATACCGTCACCGTCTCCCGAAACGACGCCCCACCTCCGGAGAAGATGATCGCCGAAGCCGCGGATCGCTTTTTCACCGCCGCTAGCCTCACACCCTTCCCGTTCGCGTGGGAAATCTCCGGCGACGTGCCGCGCTCGCGTGGTCTCGGCAGCAGCGTCACCGTCCGGCTCGGCATCCTGCATAGTCTGAACGAACTCACCGACCGCCCCCTGGCCCCCGACGCGATCTATCGCCTCTGCGCCGATCTCGAAGGCCATCCCGACAACGCCGCCCCGGCCGCCTTCGGGGGCTTCACCGTCGCCCGTCGAAACAACGACTACCAGCGCTTCCGGGTCACGCCAGATCTGAACTTCGTCCTTCTCATCCCCGACTTTGAAGTCGAGACCGAAGCCGCCCGCACCGTCCTTCCCGCCACCATCCCGTTCCGCGAAGCCGTGACCAACGTTGCCAACACCGCGGCCATCACCGCCGCCCTCGCGTCCCGGAACTACCCCGCTCTCGCCGGTTGTTTCGAAGACCATCTTCATCAGCCGCAGCGCGCCGCCCTCGTCCCGTGTCTGTCCGCCGTTCTAGGCGCAGCCCGCGAAGTCGGCGCTCTCGGCGGCTGGCTCAGCGGCTCCGGATCGACCGTCGCTTGCGTCACGCTCGACGACCCCGACCCCATCGCCGAAGCCATGATCCACGCCTCCGGTTGCCCGGGAGCCCGCACCGTCACCACCACCGCCGACAACCGCGGGGTCCTGATCCTTACCCCACGCTGAACGTGCGCCGCTGGTTGGAAGGCATCGAGACTTTTGCCATCGACGTCATTCTGGAGCGCCGCTACGGGCGTCGCGCCGATCTCCTGCGCGCCATTCTCGCCCAGCTCTCCAAGGTTTACCGCGGAATCGTCCAGCTGCGCCTCTCGCTCTACCAGCAGCGATTCATGCGCGAGCGCTCACCCGGCATCTGCGTCATTTCCGTCGGCAACATTTCCGTGGGCGGCACCGGCAAGACCCCCGTCGTCGAGATGCTCGCCCGCGAACTCACCGCCGGCGGACGGAAAGTTGCCATCCTCAGTCGCGGCTACAAGAGCGTTCCCAAGCCCTTCCTCCGCAAAGTTCGCGACGGCATCTTCGGCACCGGCCAACCCTTCACGCCCCGCGTTGTCACCGACGGCGAGTCCCTCCTCCTCGATTCCCGCACGGCCGGCGACGAACCTTTCATGCTCGCCAACAACCTGCGCGGCGTCGTCGTTCTCGTCGACAAGGACCGCGTTCAGAGCAGCATCTACGCCGCGGAGCACTTCGGTTGCGACACCGCCCTCCTCGACGACGGACTTCAATATCTCCGTCTCGACCACCGGATCGAGATCGTCCTCATCGACCGGCAGGCGCCCTTCGGAAACGAATACCTCCTCCCCCGCGGCACTCTGCGCGAACCCCCCGCCAATCTCAATCGCGCCACTCACATCTTCATCACCAAGTGCACCGGTGGCGACAACTCCGACCTCATCGCTCGCATTCGCGAGCACAACCGCACCGCCGACATCATCGAGTGCCGCCACCGCGCCAAGCACCTCCAGAATCTGCTCACCGGTGAGATCAAACCCCTCTCTTTCCTCACCGACCTTCCCGTTGGTTCCCTCTGCGGAATCGCCGCGCCCGACAGCTTCGAAAACGCGCTGCGCAGCCTCGGCGCCAAGGTCGAACTCACCAAGACCTACACCGACCACCACCGCTACTCGGACCGCGAAATTTCCAACTTCATTCGTCGCTGCGACAAGCGCGACATCCACGCCGTCATCACCACCGAGAAGGACGCCGTCCGCATCCCACGCATCCTCTCGCCGCTCGTCCCGATGTATTATCTCCGGGTCGAGATCGAGATCCTCAAGGGTCAGGAAAATTGGACCCGCTTCCTCGAACGCCTCACGACTCCGCAGCCGGTCATCGCCCCGGAACCCGCCTACGCGTGACCGCCACCCCGTCGTGGTCGACGGGAGGAGATCCAGCCGGTCGCCCAGCGGCACCCCCCTCGATCTACCAGTTGATCACCGTGAACCGCCCGGCGCTGATCGCGTTCGCCTCCTCCTCGGTCATCCATCGTTCCGCGTAACTCGGCCCCCAGGAGTCCGAGATCGCGATCTCGTCAGTCTCTTCGTTGTAACCCACGATCATGCACATGTGCCCATTGTCGCGATCCGTCCGGATACTCCGGGCCGCTTTCCGATAGGGTTCGAGTAACTTCCCGTAGGCCTCCCAATCCGTCACCGATTCCCGCTGCAGCGATCTTTCCGAAACCCGCTCGTCCAGCAGCGGCACGACGTACATCGTCCACATGATCGGCAGCCCGCGGTCGATTTCCCGCGCCACCGTTTGCAACGAGATCCTCCCGCCACCTGCGTCCATTCGACGACCGTGCTGCCTGACGAGATCACTCACCCCGGCTTGCATAGCCACGATCGACGTCCCACCACCGACTTCCGTGGACCCAGCCATCGCCAGCGAATACATGTCGGCCTCGATCCCCAGATAACGAAGTGCCCGCGCCCAGGTCGCCGGCACGCAATATCCCTTCGGCCCCTGATCCACCATCGGAATCTCCGAGAGAATCACGTCGCCATTCGGCCGTCGGACCACGCGCTTCTCCAGTCGCTCGCGAAGCTCGGTATCTTTGACGCGCTCGATCGCCTCACCGTCTGCGACCCGGGTCGGCACGATCCTCAGAGCCACGTATTCCCCGTCCGGCGCCGCCAGCAGAATCGCGTGACCCTTCCAATCCCACCTCAGCACCCGCTCACTCGCGTTCCGCCCCTGCCCAAATCGGTCGTGCACCGGATCCCCCAGCGCCTCGGTCAATCTCTCCGCGATGGCGTCCGCGTCCGCCGCGATGATCTTCTTGTAATTCTTGAGCTGCCGCTGGATCTCCATCCGCGCCCGTGCCTCGCTCAGATTCGGATCGACCTGCAGCAGTTCCAAGACGTCTCCCTTGTTGGCAAAAACCATCGAGATCCGATCCGCCTCGCCGTCCGCACCGTAAAGTGCCAGGGAAAACGGCCTCGATCCGAGAACCCGCTCGCTCGCGCCCGCATACCGGCGAAAACTCGAGTCGAACGAAGTCTCCGATTCACGAGGCCAATCCAGCCGCTTCGCAACGTCCACGTCACCGTCGTCCCAGAGATTCTCGTCCGTCCAAACCTCCGCACCGAACGTCTCGTTCATCACGTCCACGGTCGGTTCGTCGGCCAACCCGATTCCGACCGCCGCCAAAGCCACGACGTTGCCGATGATCACGCGCTGTGCAAATCTCATTGCGCAAAACCTAACCCACCCCGCCACCATGCTAACCCTATTTCTCGATTGCTTCTCCGGCATCAGCGGCGACATGGCCGTCGGCGCCCTCCTCGATCTTGGACTCGATCCCGCCGAACTCGAATCCGATCTGGCCACCCTCGGTCTGACCCACGAATACCAACTTCACGTCCACCGCGCCTCCCGCCAGCACGTCGCCGGCACCAAGTTCGACGTCCACGAACAGACCACCTTCGCCCCGCTCAACGCCGACGCCTCCCATTCCCACCATTCCCACAACTCGCCGCTAAACCCCCACCATTCCCACGCTCACGGTCACGCTCACGGTCGCACTCACGGCCAAATCAAAGATCTCCTCACGGCCTCACCCCTCCCTCCCACCGCGAAGTCTCGAGCCCTCGCCATCTTTGAGCGGATCGCCATTGCCGAAGGAAAAATCCACGGGATGCCCGCTGAAGACGTTACGTTCCACGAGGTGGGCGCGATCGACTCGATCGTCGACATCGCCGCCTTCTGCCTTGGAATCGAACGACTCGGAATCCAGCGCGTCCTCGTCTCGCGGCTCTTCGAAGGGACCGGCTTTATCCAGTGTGCTCACGGCCAGTTTCCCCTCCCCGCCCCCGCCACTCTCGAGATCCTCGCTGGCATCCCGCTCTCCCAAATCGACGAGCCCCTCGAATTCATCACCCCCACCGGTGCCGCTATCGTTGCGGAATACGGAGAATCCTTTGGCACCATGCCCGCGCTCCGCGTTCGTCGCATCGGCTACGGCCTCGGAACCCGCGACACCGCCCCGCGCCCCAACGTTCTCCGTGCCGTCCTCGCCGATTCCGAAGACGCGGACCCCGAGTCCGACACCGTCACCCAAATCGAGACGAATCTCGACGATTGCACCCCGGAGCTCATCGCCGCCTGCACCGAAAAGCTCCTCGCCGACGGCGCGCTCGACGTCTTCACCACGCCCGTGCAAATGAAGAAAAACCGCCCGGGCATTCTCCTCACCGTCCTCTGCGAACCCGCCGCCGCCGACAAATTCGCCACCACCATCCTGCGCGAGACGACCGCCTTCGGAGTCCGCCTCCACGACACCCGCCGCCGAAAATTGACCCGCGAAATCCGCACCGTCGACACCCCCTACGGCCCCATCGAGGTCAAGTTCGGCACCCTGGGCTCCGACCGACTCCAAGCTTCACCGGAATACGAATCCTGCCGCGCCGCCGCCATCCGTCACCACGCGCCCCTCAAGGACGTTTACCAATCCGCGATCGCCAAACTAGCGGACACCAACGAGCAACCAACCCCCTCCGCCTAATCCCCCGCGACCCCGCCACGCCCCCGCGCGAAACAAACGCCCCGCCGCTTGGCCGCGAGCACAAAATCAATCAACTCCCGCGCCTCGCGTCCCCACTCTCCCTCCGCCGCCACCCTCGCCGACTCGCTCGGATTCATCCCCGCCAAAAACACCTGCCGGAAAAGCCGCCGCAATTCCGCCCGGACCTCGGTCGAGACTCCCGCCCGCTTCAGCCCGATCGCGTTGATCCCCGCCAACCCGTTTCGACCCTCCGCCATCACGAACGGCGGGATGTCTTTTCCAAAGCGACACCCCCCCGACACCACGCATCCCCGCCCGACCCGCAGGTGCTGGTGAAAAACCGAGCCACCCCCCAGCACGGCGCGATCCCCTACCGTCACGTATCCCGCCAGCAGGCAATTGTTCGCGATAATCGTCCGATTTCCGACCACGCCATTGTGCGCGAGGTGCGCTCCGGTCATCAAAATATTTCCGTCGCCGATCGCCGTCACCATTCCCTCACCCGCCGCACGGTGAACCGTCACGTGCTCCCGTAGCGTGTTTCCAACTCCGATCCGCACCTCACTCTTCCAGCCGTCCTCGTGGGACAAATCTTGCGGCGGCGAACCCACCACGGCGCTGTATCCGACCACGTTCTCCGCACCCAAAGTCACCCACCTCTCGAGCACCGCGTGCGCCAGGATCCGGCAGCCATTCCCCACCGTCACGTCCGGCCCGACAACCACACCCGGACCGATCTCCACGTCGTCTCCGATTTCCGCGGCACCATCCACGACCGCCGTTGGGTGAATCTTCGTCATAATAATCCGTGTTCGCGAAAACTGTAGTAGGGGTCCCTCCCGCCGTCGGCCGTCCCGATGATGATGTGATCGAGAAACCTCAATTTCAATAACTCCGCCGCCTCGTTGATTCGCGTCGTCAGCCGCCGATCCGCCTCACTCGGCCCCGGATCTCCCGACGGATGATTGTGAACCAGCAAAAACCCAAACCCCGAACGCACGATCACCGGTCGCAAAATCTCCCTCGGGTGCGCGATACTCTCGTTCACCGATCCCACCGACACCACCTCCTGCCACACCATTTCGTAGCGCGTATTCGTCACCACCACCACGACCCGCTCCCGATCCAAGGTCGCGAAATCCGGCGAGAGCAAATCGTAAACCCGCTCCGGCGAATCCACCTTCGGCTTCCGCGCGCCGCCCCTCGCCAACCGCCGCCCGACCTCAAACACCGCCGCCAATTCCGCCGCCTTCACCGGCCCGATTCCCTTCGCCGCGTCACCAATCTCCTGGATCGAGCACCGCGCCAACGTCCCGAGCCCACCCGTCGTTTTCAGCAGATCCCCGGCGACCCGGATCGCGTTTCGTCCCGGAATCCCAGTCCTCAGAAAGATCGCAAGCAGCTCCGCGTCCGTCAGACTCCCCGCACCGCGCAGCGCGAGTTTCTCCCGCGGACGATCTCCCTTCGGAATCTCCGCAATTCGCCCGCGATCCTCGTCCTCCACGCCAGATCAGATCCTCACCAGCACGTCCTCACGCGCAAAACGCACTTTCGCCCGGCCTGCCGAGCGGTCCTCTCCCGAGCGATAGCCCGTCGGGCACGCCACGACCGTAAAATACCCGCTCCCTTCCAATCCCAGAACCGCATCGTAACCCGCCGGATCCAGTCCTTCCATCGGACACGTGTCGACACCCAGCATTGCCGCCGCCACCATGAACTGCCCGAGCGCGATGTAGGCCTGCCGCGAAGCCCACTCCCGTAAATCCAACGGATACGGCGGGGCCGCCAGAAATCCGTTCACGACCTTCTCGAAGCCGGCCAGCGTCTCGATTTCGATTCCCTGCACCTCCGCCGTCCGCGCGACGTGCCGCCGGACATCCTCCGCCGTCACCGGACTCTTCACCGCGACCACGACCAGATGCGACGCTTCTGCCACCTGACGTTGGCCCCACGACTTTGCGACCAATTCCTCTCGCTTCGCCGCATCCTCCACGACCAGAAACTTCCACGGCTGCAACCCGAACGACGAAGGTGCCAGCACCAGCGATTGCTCGAGCGTCTCCCACGTTTCCGCATCGATCTTCCGATCCGCGTCAAACGACTTCGTCGCGTAGCGCCAGTTCAAAGCTCCCAGCACCGTCTCTCCGTCCACAGTCTTCATCCCCGCGATCAAAACCTTCCTCCCCTCGCAACGCAACCAAACCTTGCTCCGGCTCCGATTCAACCCCAGTCGGAAGCTTCTCGCCCGACCCGCCACGCCATGCCCACCTCTCCATCGCGCCCATGAGTTTCGAAGCTTGGATCCTGCTTCTCGGTTGCGTGCTCATTGGTGTTGCGTTCTTCGGATCTATTCTGCGCGACCTCCCCCTCACCGCCGCGATGCTCTACTTCGCCGTCGGCGTCGCCGTCGGACCGATCGGCTTCGGCGTCCTGTCGTTCGATCCTGTCCGACAAGCCTCCCTCGTGGAGCGGCTTTCCGAAATCGCCGTCATCATTTCACTTTTCACCACGGGCCTGAAGCTCCGCATCCCCCTTCGCGACGGACTCTGGTGGCTCCCCGTTCGACTCGCCTTCGTGTCGATGACCCTCACCGTCGGCCTCATCGCCACCGCCTCCGTCGTGCTGCTCGGACTTCCCTGGGGTGCCGGCATCCTCCTCGGGGCGATCCTCGCTCCCACCGATCCCGTTCTGGCGTCCGAGGTCCAGATTCGCCACGCCGGCGACCGCGAGCGTCTCCGCTTCTCCCTCTCCGGCGAAGCCGGGCTGAACGACGGCACCGCGTTCCCCTTCGTCATGCTCGGCCTCGGGATGCTGGGACTCCACGAACTCGGCGACTTCGGCTGGCGTTGGCTCGCCATCGACGTCCTCTGGGCCATCCTCGGTGGCGTCGCCATCGGCGCGGCCTGCGGCTACTACGGCGCTCGACTCATCCTGCACCTTCGCGAACGCCATTCCGAAGGTCTCGGCTACGACCAATTTCTTGCCCTCGGACTCATCGGCGTTTCCTACGGTTCGTCGATTCTCCTCTCGGCTTACGGATTTCTCGCCGTCTTTGCCGCCGGCCTAGCGCTCCGGGCAGTCGAACGCGAACGCACCGGCTCCGACCGCGAACCCGAAGACGCCATCGAAGACGCCGGAGACGATGACTCCGAGACCGCGAAACACCCGCACTCTTCCGCCGCCAAGCTCACCGACGAGGTCCTCGATTTCAACGAGGAACTCGAGCGCGTCGTCGAGGTCGCCCTCGTTCTCACCGTCGGCGCGATGCTCACCACGGAAAATCTTCCGTCGCTCTGGTGGATCTTCGTCCCCGTCGTCCTGCTCATCATCCGCCCCGTCGCCGTCCTGACCGGGCTCATCGCGTCTTCCGCCACTTGGCCGCAACGCGGCATCATCTCGTGGCTGGGCATGCGGGGCATCGGCTCGATCTACTACCTCTCCTACGCCGTAGCCCACGGCCTGCCCGACACCATCGCTCGCCAGCTCACCTCCATCACCGTCGCGGTCATCGCCATATCCATCATCGTTCACGGCCTCAGCGCGACCGTCATCATGCGAGCTTACAGTCGCCGGACCGAGGGCACTTCCGACTAGTTTTCTACCCGCCGCCTTTCGTGCTACAAATCCCCCGTGGACGCCTTCTCCAATCCCATCCTTTTCGGTCACGACACCGAATCCCGGATCGTCGCCGTCGAGCCCGGACCGACTGACACGATCCTCGTTTACACCCGCGAGCCCGAAACCGGCACGACCTCCGCCGCCGCCCACGACTTCCTGCCCTACGCCTGGCAAGGCGAAGGCACCGAGGCCGACCGCCCCCTCACCGGCGACCTCCCGCTTCGCTACCTCCGCCGCTTCAACGCCTGGAAGCACTTTCAGAACTCCCGCGCCGCCAACCGCAATTCCGCCGCCGCCACCTTCTCGCTCTCCGACCCCGTTCAGCAGTTTCTCACCGAGACCGGCAAGACGCTCTTCGGCGAAATGGTCTTCGAAGATCTCCGCCGACTCCAACTCGATCTGGCCGACTCCACCCTCACCGTCGCCGACACCACCGGCTTCCACGCCGAGTTCGACCTGACCAACGCCGACGCGTTCCCGCGCCTCGACACCCTCCTCGCCGAGCGCGACCCCGACCTCATCGAAGGCCACGAACTCTTCCGCGAGCTTCTCCCCCGCCTCGCCGACCTCGCCAAAAACCAAAAGGCCAGGCTGAACTGGGGCCGCGACGGCTCTCGCCTCACCTCCCGATCCTCCCGACTCCAGATCGCCGAGAAAACCATTCAATACCCCCGCTTCGTCTGCCACGGACGTCACTTCGTCGACACCTGGCTGCTCGCCCAATACTACGACGTCGGCACCCGCGAGCTCGAATCTTTCGACCTCGCAACCATCACGGACCACCTCCGACTCCCCGTTCCGCAATCCGAAAACCATAATCCGCAACGTGTCGAAGCCGTCGCGACGACGCTCCTTCCTAGCTACTTCATCCAAGGCCAAATCTTTCCCTACAACTTCCAGGACGTCATCGTCCGCGGCAACGCCACCAAGATCGACGCCCTCTTTCTCCGCGAATATCTCCGCCAAGATCACGCTCTCCCCGAGCCGCCCACCTCCAGATTTTTCGAAGGCGGCTACACCGACATCTTCTTCACCGGCATCGCCCGCGACGTCTGGCACTGCGACGTTGCCTCGCTCTATCCCTCCGTCATTCTCACCTTCGACTACCTGCCAAAAACCGATCACCTCGCCGTTTTTGCCGGACTCCTCCGCGACCTTCGCACCTTCCGCCTCGCCGCGAAGAAGCAGATGCAGGACGCCACCGACGACACCGCCCGCCGTCACTTCAGCGCCCTCCAGAACACTTTCAAAATCCTGATCAATTCCTTCTACGGCTACCTCGGCTTCAGCCAGGGCCACTTCGCCGACTTCGACGCCGCCGCCGCCGTCACCGCCAAGGGCCGCGAACTCCTCCGCCAGATGGTCGATTGGCTCAACGCCCAGGGCGCTCACGTCATCGAGATCGACACCGACGGCATCTACTTCCAGCCACCCACCGACACGACCATCGAGAAACTCGACGCCGGACTCCGCGCCGAACTTCCCGCCGGCATCGACGTCGACTTCGACGCCCGCTACGACGCAATGTTCAGCTACAAGGCGAAAAACTACGCCCTCCTCGAGCCCGACGGCACCCTCGTCCTCAAAGGTGCCGCCCTGAAAAGCCGCGGCATGGAGCCCTACCTCCGCGACTTCCTCCAGCAATTTGTCACTCACCTTCTCAATGGTGACCCCACTTCCGCCCGCGCCCTCCGCGCCGAATTCACGACCGCCCTCCGCGATCAATCCTGGCCCATCACCCGCCTCGCCAAGACCGAGGCCCTTCAGGACAGCCTCGCCGCCTACGAGAAGAAGATCGCGTCCTCCTCGCGCAACCGCTCGGCTGCCTTCGAACTCGCCCTGAAAAGCGGCCACCCCTACCAGGCCGGAGACTCCGTCACTTACTACATCACCGGCACCAAGAAGAAGGTCACCGCCTACGAAAACGCCCGCCTCGCCGAGGACTGGGACCCCTCCTCCCGCGACGAAAACGTCGCCTACTACGTCGGCAAGCTCGACGATCTCTTCAAGAAATTCGCTGAGTTTGCGCCCGAGCCCGACCTCGGACTGCTTTGATATCCCACCCTCTCCCCGCCCCCGGGTGTATTTTAGGTGGCAACAAATCGCCAATCTCCTTGACTTAAGCGCTTTGCAGCCGCACTTTAATGAACCTTTCACCCGCGGCCATCCAAGGTGCCTTGGGAAGGCAACCACCATCACCCCCCCCCGCCCGCACCGAATGACGACTGCAAAATCCCTTCTCGCTGCCTCCAGCGTAGCCCTCGCAAACCTGATCTTTGGTTCGAACCTTCTGGCAGGCGTCGCGACCACCACGAACGTGACGGTCCTGAACGTCGGCTCATCCAACCAGCCAGCGGTGTCCCAGACCCAACCAGGTGCTGGCACCTCTTCCTTCAAAGCCGGAACGAATTACACCCTCAAATACGACGGCAGGGTGAGTGAAATTCTCACTTACCAGACTTCGACCGGCACCTACCGGCCACTCGCCTACGCGGGCACGATCACGACCACTCTCATCCGCGTTCCCAACCCCAATTTCACGGGTAGTAACGCAAACGCGAACAACATTCTCTATTCCCGTCTCTCCTCCTCGAGCGGCAACACCTACAACGTTTCCGCCCCCTTCATCGGCGACGAGCAGCAGGCCTTCAACTCCAACAACATCAACGTCGGCACCGACAATCTCTTCGGAAACACCGGCGACGGCAATGGCAACAACAACAACGTCGAGCGCGTCGACGTCGTGTTCGGCAATGGCCTGATCGCCACGAACGCGCTCGCCTTCGCGATCTTCGAGCGAGGCACGACCACCGGTCACGACCCCTTCGGCATTGCCGCCATCACGGCCGTCGACGGCTCGGGCCGCCCGACCGCCTACGGCCCCCTCGTCCGGTTCGGCAGCGGCTCGCCCTACGGCCAATACGGCACGACTGACCTCCTCCCCTCGAGCACCGATTGGCTGGTGACCCGGAATGCCGTCACCAACCAAAACGCTCCCGCCACCCTGCCCTCCACCGTCGTCAGCAATCAAGCCATGGGCGGCGTCACCGTAGCCGTCGTCGGCACCACCGCCGCCAACACGCTCGGGATCAGTGCCGGAACCACCATTTTCGGATATTCCCTCTTCGCCGGGGACATCACCGGCACCGGCGGGCAGCTCCTCACCGACCCCACGACCTTTCCTCGCAATTCCGCGAGTTCCACCGGTGCCGGCGGCATTGACCTCATCGCCTACACCGGCGTCGCCTTCAACGAGATCACCCCCGTCATCCCAGCCCCCGCTCCGGCAATCACCCTCGAGAAAATCGGCACCTTCATCCCCTCGGTTCCTGCGCCTCTGACCGCCAACGACATTTTTGGCCTCGCCCACAACTTCAACGCCCTCGTCTTCGGTGACGTTCAAGCTGAGAACGGCGACGTCGACGGCACGTTTGCCATCGGCGGCAACGCCACCATCAACGGCGGCTACGCCGTCGGCTACGTCGTGAAAGGCCACCCGATTCCCCAGGTCTTCGGCGGCACGACCGACCGCTTCATCATCGCCGGGGACCTCGCCGACGGAAACTTCGGCGTCAACGGCAACATCGTCGTCGGCGGAACCCGCTCCGGCCCATCTCGCGAGCTGACTCACGGCAACCTGCTCCGGTCCGTCAGCCCCATCACCTTCGACTCGAACGGAAACGTTCTCGACGACGGCTCTGGCACCAGCTTCGCCGACCTGCGCGCTCAGCTCATCGCCACCAGCGAAGCCCTCGCGAATCTCGCCGACCGTGGCGTCGTCACCAAGGACCTCTCGCTCCCCTACCGCGCGGATCTCGTCGGAAACGACCCCGCGCTAAACGTTTTCAACGTCGACGCTGCCGATTGGAACCGCACCGGCAGCTCCATCAACATTTCCGCTCCCGCGGGCTCGACCGTCGTCGTCAACGTTTCCGGTAACGCGGTCAATCTCGCGAATTCCGGCATGCAGCTCACCGGCGTCGATCTCGAGCGCGTGCTCTTTAACTACTCCGACGCCACCAGCCTCCAGACCACGAATTTCGCCCACCTCGGGTCCGTCCTCGCTCCACAGGCAAGCGGCGACTTCAATGCCGGATCGATCGACGGTCGCGCCGTCCTCGGGGGACACTTCACCAGCATCAATGGCTTTGAGGTTCACAACTTTCACTTCCTTGGCACCATCCCGCTTCCCGCCGGTCCGCCGACCCCGGCAAAAATCCTCTACACGTTCACCGTCGAGAACACCGGAAACGTCGATCTCGAAAATGTCTTGGTGACGGATCCCCTCGTTACGGTCGACGGAAGTGCCATCCCGCTCGCTGCCGGGGCAACGGACTCGACCACCTTCACCGCGACCTATTTCCCGACCGCTGCCGACATCGCGTCGGGCTCGTTCACCAATACCGCGACCGTCACCGGCGAGACCGCGGGAGGGGCTCAGACGGCCAGCGCCTCCGACACCCACGTCCTGACCTTCCCGACCCCAGCCTCGCGCTCCTCTCGCACCGTGGTGCCCGGAGGCTCCGCGCCGCTCGTCGCCCAAACGCCATCATCACCATCGCCGGGCCGCGCCACGATCTCGGCCAACTCCCGCACCGCCATCCTGGCAGCTGGCCCAAGCGCCGATGCTGCGGCCCCGCCGACTCTCAAGGTGAACGGAGATCGCGTTCAACGCGTTCAATCGCGCCGGGTTCGCGTCCGCGGCACCGTCTCAAACGCTCGTCGCCTCGAAATTCGCCGCGGTGACGCTCGGATCCTCCGCGTCAAAGGTCAGCCTGCCCGCTGGGCGATCCGAAGTGGCGAGCTGAAAGAGGGCCGAAACGTCATCCAGCTTCGCGCCATCGGCGGGAAGGGAAGTACCTCGGTCCGCATTGTCTTGATCAAAGACTGAGCGACCCGCAGCGATGCCCCGCGAGACGGGTGAACCCCACCCTCTCGGCACGCCGTCGTCTTGCTGGGATCCGTCAGCCCACGCCACGACTTCGGATCGAACTCAGACCGCTACGCCGCCTCGACCACGTCGCCAAACTCGATGTTGAGATTGCGCGCCAGCCGGATCAGCTCCGGCGCCGGATGTTTCTTCCGCCCCAGCACCGAGTCGAAGTCCACCACCGTCACCCGGCTTTTCTGCAAAGCGACCATCGATCCCGTCTCGCCCTGCAGTAAGCTCATCACCGCCAGTTCCCCCATCCGGCTCGCGAGCAATCGGTCGAAATGCGTCGGCACCCCGCCGCGCTGAACGTGCCCAAGCACCGTCTTGCGCACTTCCTGCCGGATCTCACGGTCGCCCGTCGACTCGTGCAGCCACTTCTCGAACGTGTGCGCCTCACAGACCCCCTCGGCCAACACGATAATGCTGTTGTCCCGACTCGACTCCGCCCGGTCGTGCAAGACCTCGAGTACCCGCGGAACGTTCACGCGATACTCCGGGATCACCGCGATCTCCGCTCCGGCACTGATCGCCGTCGTCAGTGCAAGATAACCGGAACTCCGCCCCATCACTTCCACCAGAAAGCACCGGCGATGCGAGCGCGCCGTGTCTTTGATCTTGTCGATCATTTGCATGATAGTGTTCGCCGCGGTGTCCGCACCGATGCACATGTCCGTGCCGTAGAGATCGTTGTCGATGCTTCCCGGAATCCCCATCGTCGGCAGACCCATCCGCGAAAGCTCCCGCGCACCCGTCAGCGATCCGTCGCCACCGATCACGATCAACCCGCCAATCCCGTAGGACCCGACGTTGTCCAACGCCTCCGCCCGCCCTTCCGGAGTGTAGAATTGCTTGCACCGGCTCGACTGTAGAATCGTCCCACCCCGCTCGAGAATCGATGACATCGACCGGTCGTCGAGGCTCACCAGGTCCCCGGTGTAGAGCCCCTCGTAACCGTTGCGGATCCCCACCACCTTCACGCCCTTCGAGGCCGCCGTGCGAACCACCGCGCGGACTGCTGGATTCATTCCGGGGCTATCGCCGCCGGACGTCATAACGCCAATTTTTCTGAACATATCTGAAATCAAGTTTTCGCCCGAACTCGTCGTTGCTGTTTCGCGATCGCCCGACCGGAGCCGGTGATCGACGGGGGTTCATCCCCCGGTTCTTTCGAGCGCGTTGGCTTTAACGCGACCCGTTGATCAAAAAAATCACAAAATCTTTTATATTTTTTGAACACCTCCCCACCTCGTGGGTCAAAGATATCGGTTAAGGCAGCGATTCGGGCCACCGCGGTTCAGTTTTTCTTTGTTTTCTGATCTTCCGCTGGGTGGCCCGAATCATTTCCACCCCGGAATTTTTCTTTCGAGATCTACCATCCCCTCCTTCCCAATCGCCCGGATTGTTGTTGAGTGTTCCGCGTGATGATGCCAACTCCTTGGCTCCACCTCACCGCCAACCACCACCCACACCCACCCGCTCATGTCTGATACGGTCCTCGTGGTCGACGACGAACAGGACGTCGTGGATTTGCTCCGCTACAACCTCAATCGCGCCGGATTCACCGTGCACACCGCGGTCAACGGCCTCGATGGCCTCAAGCTCGCCCACGAACTCCGCCCCGACGTCATCATTCTCGACCTCATGATGCCGGAGATGTCCGGTGAAAAGGTCTGTCGCTCCCTCAAGGAAGACGCCGAGACCGCGGCCATCCCCGTCATCATGCTCACCGCCAAGGTCGAGGCGGAACAACGGATTCAGGGCCTCGAACTCGGTGCCGACGATTACGTCACCAAGCCTTTCAGCCCGAAGGAACTCGTCCTCCGCACCCAGGCCGTCCTTCGTCGCCTGCGCACCGCCGACCGCTCCGATCACGTGGAGGTCGGTGATTTCCTCATCGACAAAGGCGCCTTCGAAATCCGCCTCAAGGGCACCCGTCTCGAGCTGACCACGACCGAATTCAAATTGCTGAATCTGCTGATCGAACGCCGGGGACGCACCCAGTCCCGCGAGACCCTTCTCTACGACGTGTGGGGCTATCAGAACGCCATCGACACCCGCACGGTCGACACCCACATGCGCCGCCTCCGGGACAAACTCGGCGCCGCCGCCTCTCGCATCGAGACCATCCGCGGCGAAGGTTACCGCTTCCGCACCGCCGCGGAATGACGATCTTTCTCGCGCTCGTCGCCGCCTTCGCCCTCGCCTCCGGTGCCCTGTGGGTCTGGCGGGCGTGGGTTAGACCCATCACCGACGTCCAAGCCGCCCTCGCGGCCGTGCAAGGGATGGAGGCGAACGTGCCGATCATCCGCTCCTCCCGCCCCGCCTTCCGCGAAATGGCCTCCCACCTCAGTGAGATTTCCGACCAGCTCCGTAACCAACGCCGCCAGCTCGCTGACGAAGTCTTCAGCCTGCGCGCGATTCTCAGCAGCATGGTCGAGGGCATTCTCATCGTTGACCCGGGCCTTCGCATCCGCCTCGCGAACGACGCTCTCTTCTCGATGTTCGACCTCACGCAGTCTCCCATCAATCGCACCGTCATCGAGGTCTTTCGCGAGCACGGTCTCGTCAGCGGCGTCGAACGCGCGATCTCCGAGTGCCGACCGCTCAACCTCGAATTCCACACCGACGCCCGCAGCCGCGCCGGCCTGCCCGACCGTTACTTTCGCGTCAACGTAGCCCCACTTCTCCCCTCCGGTGGTGCCAACCCCGTCGGGGCACTCGTGGTCTTCAACGACGTCACCGAAGTTCGCACCCTCGAAACCGTCCGCCGCGAATTCGTCGCCAACGTCTCGCACGAATTCCGCACCCCTCTCGCCATCATCATCGGCTACGTCGAAACGCTACTCGACGGGGCGATCGACGACCCCGCCATGGCCCGCCGCTCACTCGCCGTCATGCAAAAGCACGGCGAACGCCTGACCCTCCTCATCGACGACCTCCTCACCATTTCGCGGATGGAATACCAATCCGTCGAGCTCGACCTCCACCACACGAATCTCCGCGAACTCGTCGCCCGCGTCGTCGAGCAACACGAAGCCCAACTCGCCGAGCAGGCGGTCTCGGTGGAGTTGGAGTTCGAACCCGAGGCAGAGTTCGCCGAGGTCGACTCACTGCGAATCGAACAAGTCTTCGTCAATCTTCTCACCAACGCCCTGCAATACGGCTCCCGCCCCGACGCGATGGTCCGCGTCGTCGGTCGTCACCGCGGCAACGAGGTCGAGGTGACCTTCACGGACGACGGGCCCGGCATCCCCTACGAAGACCAGCCGCACGTCTTCGAACGCTTCTACCGCGTGCACAAGGATCGATCCCGCGACGCCGGCGGCACCGGCCTCGGCCTCTCCATCGTCAAGAATGTCACCATGGCTCACGGTGGCCACGTGAGCCTACGGAGCACACCCGGAGCGGGCTCGAGCTTTCGCGTCGTTCTGCCGATCTCTTCGCCCACCCGCAAATAGTCATGCTCAAGCCATCCATCAAAGGCCTCCGCGGTCACCTCATCGACACGCCAACCCGCGGCACGGTCCGTGGCGTCCGCGACGGCGCCATTCTCATCGAGGACGGCCGCATCGCCGCCGTCGGCCCGTGGGACGAAGTCCGCCGCACGCCGGAAGCCAAGGGCGTCCTTTGGCTCCACTCGCCGGAAGCCGTCATCATCCCCGGTCTCATCGACGTTCATGCTCACCTCCCCCAGTTCCCCGCCGTCGCCCGCGTCGAAGACGGTCTCCTCCCTTGGCTCCAGCGCCACGTCTTTCCGCTCGAGCGCCAGTTTAACGCCGCCACCGCCCGAGACGAAGCCCCCCTCTTCTTCGAAGCTCTCGCCCGCCACGGCACCACCACCGCGATGCTTTACGCGACGATCTACGAGGAAAGCTGCGACGTCGCCTTCGAAGCCGCCGACGCCAGCGGCCTTCGCGTCATCCTCGGCAAGGTCATGATGGACGACGGCAGCTACGGCGACCTGCCCTCCGAGCAAATTCTTCCCCTCTCCCTCGCCCAGAGCGAACGCCTCTGCCGCCGCTGGCACGGCCACGACGACGGTCGCCTCGAATACGCCTTCAGCCCGCGCTTCGCCGTCACCTGCACCGCCGCCATGATGCAAGGCGCAGCCGACCTCGCGCAGAAATACGGTGCCTACGTCCAAACGCACCTCTCCGAAAACGCGGGCGAGATCGCCGCCGTCGCCGAGCGCTTCCCGGACGACCCCCACTACACCGGCGTTTACGAGCGCTGCGGTCTCCTCGGCCCCCGCTCCGTCTTCGGCCATTGCATCCACCTCGCGGACGACGAACTCGAACGCGTCGTCGAAACGGAATCCGTGATCGCTCACTGCCCGACGTCGAACCTCTTTCTCAACAGCGGCATCATGCCGCTCACCCGCATGCTCGACGCCGGAGCCCGCATCGGCCTCGGCAGCGACGTCGCCGGCGGACCCGAACTCAATCTCTGGCAGGTCATGCGCTCCGCCGTCGAAGGCCAGAAGGCGCGATCGTTTTTCGAGCCCAACACCCGCATCCCGACCGAGGCCGAAATTTTCCACCTCGCCACGCAGGGCGGCGCCGAAGCTCTCGGCAAGGGCTCCCTCATCGGCTCCATCGACATCGGGAAGGACGCCGACGTCGCCGTCCTCGACCTCGCCCAGGCCCTCCCCTACAACCGCCGCGGCCACCTCCACGCCGACCTGACCGCCGAGGAGATCCTCACGCTCCTCACCTACCGCGGGAACTCGGCGTCGGTCATCGAAACCTTCGTCCGCGGCCGATCCGTCTGGCGCGCTCCCGAGCCGCTTCTGCTCTGAGCATCCCGGCGCAACTCTTCCACTCGGCGCGGGTTGGATCGTTCATGAGACGTCTCCTCCCCGCTGCCGCGCTCCTCCTCTCCGCCACCACCCTACTCGCCAAGCCGCAACATCCAGCCACCCTCAACGATTCCCGCCCGCCCATCGACCGCGCGCTCCTGAACAAACTTCCGGATGAACTCCGCGAGCGGGCCCGAGCCGCGCAGGAGAAAGCGATGGCCGAACCCGGCATCCGCGAAGCGCGCGAGAAGCTCAATCGCGAGGCCCAAGACCTCCGAGCCCGCGTCCGCGAGGCCACGTTCGAAATCGACCCCGGCCTTCGCGAGGCCATCAAGACCGAGGTCCCGAAAGCCCGCTTCGGCGACGAAATCAAACAACGCCCGAAGGGCATCGCGGGCCTCGACCGCAAAGATCGTCAGGAACTCCTCGTCGCCCGTGAAGCCGTGAAGGACGAACCCGATGTCATCCGCGCCCGAGAAAATCTCGAGCGCGCCACCACGCCTCAAGAACGCGCGGAAGCTGACGAGGCCTACCGCGCGGCCATGAAGGCCGCGCTCGAGAACCGCTGAGCCGACCCGCACTCCTTCTCGATCAACTCCTCCAGTTCACCCCGACTCGTCGTCCCAACGTTGAAGTCCCCGTCCGTGCACAGGATCACCCGGTTGTTCCCCTCATCGAAGAAGTGCATCCGCGCCGTGTCGTGAGCCTGCCGATTCCGGCCGCACCGTTCGTCGAACCACCCGCTCCGAGTTGCTCGATCGCCTCGCGGATCGTCGTCTTGTCCGCCGCGTCCGTCGACTCCAGCGCCAGCCCGGAAGCTCCCGCGTACGTCACGATCGCCACGCGATCACCCTCCCGCAGCTCTTCCACCAGCTTGAGCAGCGAGCGCTTGAGGAGCGGGAGCTTGTCCGCCGACTGCATCGAACCCGACACGTCGATCAGGAACACCAGATTGCTAGCCGGCAGCGCATCCTTCGCGATTTCCCGACCCTGCAGCCCGATCCGCGCCAGCAACCGCGACGGATCCCACGGAGCCCGCGTCACGTCCGTCGTCACCGCGAACGGCACCTCAGCAGCCTCCGGCTGCGCGTATTCGTAGGGGAAATAGTTGATCAGCTCCTCGATCCGCACCGCCCCCTCCGGCGGACGCCGCTCGTCTCGCAAGAACCTCCGGACGTTTGCGTAACTCGCGGTATCGACGTCGATCGAGAACGTCGACAGCGCCTCGTCCGCCACCTGCTGGCAGCCATTTTCCGAAATCGAATCGTAGGCCCCCGTGGTACCGTCCTGAATGACGACCTGCTCGGCATCTCTCCCGCTGGCAGACACGAGAGTCTGGCGCCGATTCCGGTATGAACCGAAGCCCTCCGATTCACTTTCCCCCAACGCTTGCATCCCACCTTGCCCGGACGATGCGATGGTCTGCTCACCCCCCTTCGCGCCCTCGCGCCTTCGCGTGAGCCCCCGATCACCAACCATCTCTGCGCCTCTGCGGCTCTGCGTGAGATCGAATTGATATACCGTCCCAGACAACGAAGCCGTTGGATTCAAATTGGAAGTGGTTGTTTGAAAGGCGGTCTCAGACAACGGCCTTTCGGCAGCTGTGGCGTGCGGAAGCTCCACCACGACCTCATCCGCCGCGACAAAATCTCTCATCCCCCCTTCAAACTCCGGCGACTCCGGACGATGCGAAACCTGAAAAACGAAAAACACCACCACGCAAGCCGCCGCCGCAAAGCTGCCGCCGATCACCGCAGCATCCCGCCAGCGACCCCGCCGCTGCCGCCTCGCCGCCAACTCCGCGTCACATCGCGCGACCAGATCCGCGCGTTGATCGGCCTTCAAGCCCGTTTTCTGAGGTGCGTCTTTGATCAGATCGGTAAACTCCGTTGTCCCCTCCAGCTCACGCAGCAGCTCCTCCGAGCCAGCCAATTCGAGTCAGCGAACCGCACCACCTTCCGCCGGTGGTCCAGCGCGCAGTTCCGACACACGAAAAACAACCAGGGCGCCAACCGCGGTTCCAACGCCACGACGTCCTGCCGACTCAGTCGCAGGAACGTTTCCTGCACCGCGTCCCTCGCCGACCCCAGATCTCCCGCGATTCCCGCGGCGTAGGCAACCAACGGCTTTTCGTAGCGCTCCAGCGCAGTGCGGATAACGGATTCGGACGTCACCGTTCTTCCCAGTCAACGGGCAACTCCGGGTTTCCTTAGAAAATAAACCCGCATGAATTCCGTTCGCCGCGCGATACATCCTCAACCTGCCCCTCCGATGGACCGGCAATTCGAAAACCCAACCACATCATGAAACTCAACTTCGCCACACCTTGCGCCGCGCTTCTCGCCGGCACCAGCCTCCTCCTCACCGCTTGCGTCACCGAAGTCGCCGACTTCGAGGACGACGATATCGCAACGACCACGACGCGCAGCAGCCGCACGTCGGTATCGACCGTCCAGCCCGGCACCACCGTCCGGACACTGCCGAGCACCTACACGACCCGCAGCGTCGCCGGTCAGGATTATTACCTCGCCGACGACGTTTACTACACCCGCGACACGAACGGCTACACCGTCGTCAACGATCCGGCATCTTCTGACTACCTCGCCACCAACGCTCCGCCCGTGCGGACCGGCGTCGTTCGCAATCCCAGCGGACCCAGCTCCCAAGTCGTCAACACCCTTCCCTCCGGCTACCAGACGCGCAACTACAACGGGCGCGACTACTACATCCTCGGGGGCAACACCTACGTCCGCGACTCCGCGGGCAGTGGCTACGTGACCGTCGAATCACCATTCTAAATTCCGAAACTTCGTCAGAACCCCTCGCAGCTTTCCGCCGCGAGGGGATTCTCGTGCCCGGAAGAAACTTGTCGGCTGCGGCTAGGAAAGCGAACTTCGCTGCGAGGTTGCGAAAACTCCTCGCCCCGCCGTGATTCCAACCGAACTCCGCGACCAACTCACCACCCGGCTCCGCCAACGGGCGGAGAACCTCTTCCCCGGTCAGCCCGTCGCCGTCACCTTCGACGACGACGCCGAGCGGGAACCCTCACCAGCTCGCACCATTCTGGCGACCGTTCGCGACGCCTCCCGGCCGGAACCCACCGGACTCACTCTCGCCGACCGGCGACCCGCCACCCGATCCGCCCCGCTACACGGCTTCCTCGACGCCGTCACTCCAGGGCTCGGCAGTCTTTTCCGTCCAACCGGACTCTTCCACCACGTCGGCGGCCGACCGTGCGCAACGCCGCTTCCTGGATTTGTCGAGGAAATCTGGGTCCACTCCGACATCCCGATCACCTCGCCCTCCACGCCCCGAACCCGCTTCCTCCTCAACGCCGCCACCGTTGGCCCCGTCGGCCATTTCCCCGTCGTCGGCGCCACCGCCGCCTCCGCCATCCCGCCGCTCGCCGCCGGAATCCTCGCTCTCGCGCTTCCCTGGCCGGCCGTCCTCGCACTCATCGCTCTCCTCGCCGTGGCGACGACCATCCTCTGCGTCCTCGCCGAGCCCGTCGCCACCCGTCACTTCCTCGACCCGGACGCCCGGGAGTTCGTCCTCGACGAAGTCGCCGGCGCGGCCCTCGCCGTCTGCTTCGTTCCAGCGGATCACATCGCACTGGGCCTCCTCCTTGCCTTCGGTGCGTTCCGCCTCTTCGACGTTCTCAAGCCGGGAATTCAGTGGATCGAGCGTCGACCCTGGCGCGGCAAAGTCGCCTGGGACGACCTCATCGCCGGCCTCTACGCCGGTCTCCTCGTCGCCCTCGTCTTCTTTCTCGTCTAGCTGCGCATCCCATTCATTCCGAAATCCGAAATCCGAAATCCGAAATCCGAAATCCGAAATCCACAATCCGAAATCCGAAATCCGAAATCCCGTGAAAACCTACCTGCTCGACGGACTCTGGGGACGCCCCCTCCGACTACAGCTCCTGAAGCGCCGGCTCGAGCAAGCCGGGATCGGCGAGGTGGAAATCTGCCGCTACGACGCGTCCGGGCGATCCTGTCTTCTCGACGAAGGTCGGAAGTTTGCCGATCACCTCGCATCCACCGAGGGTCCCGTCAATCTCGTCGGCTACAGCATGGGCGGACTCGTCATTCGCTCGACGTGCCTCGCCGCCCCCGACCTTCCCGTTCGGTCCGCGGCGTTTCTGAACACTCCGCACGCTGGTTCACTCGCCGCCCGCCTCCTCCCCGGCGCAGGCATTACGCAAATGCGACCCTCCAGCGAATTCCTCCGTCAGCTCGACGATGCGGATTGGCAGGTTCCCACCTTCGTCGCTTGGACACCCGGCGACCTCATGGTGCTTCCCGCCTCCAGTGCCCGCTGGCGCCGTGCGACTCACACGCACCGACTCGGCGTTCCCGCCCACGTTTGGCCACTCTACAGCCGAACCCTCCATCGAAACCTCGCGACCTTCCTCACCTCACCCTCTCAACGGCAGACTCTCAACCATCGACTCTCAAAATGACCACCACCGCCGTCCGACTTCACGATTTCGGCAGGGACCCAGCCGACGTCATTCGCGTCGAGTCGATCCCGTTGCCGCCCCCCGCCGACGACGAGCTTCAACTCGAGATGCTCGCGAGCCCGATCAATCCTGCCGACCTCAACGTGATTCAAGGGACCTACGGCGAACTTCCCGATCTCCCCGCCACCATCGGAAATGAAGGGTGTGGACGCGTCGTCGCCATCGGCAGCCAGGTCACCGACTTTGCACCCGGCGATCTCGTCGCCACCAGCCGCCCCGGCTGCTGGTGCACCCACCGCAACCTTCCCGCCGCCGACGCCGTTCCCGTCCCGGCTCACGCCGACCCACAGCAGGCCGCCATGCTCGGCGTCAATCCACCCTCCGCCTACGGCATGCTCCACGGGTTCGTCGACCTCCAACCCGGCGACTGGATCGTTCAGAACGCCGCCAATTCCGGCGTTGGGCGCTGTGTTATCGCCCTCGCCGGCACCCTCGGAGTCAAAACTCTCAACCTCGTCCGCCGCCCCGAGCTCATCCCGGAACTCACCGCCCTCGGCGCCGATCTTGTCGTTCTCGAAGACACCGACCTCCGAAAGGAGAACCCATTTGGCGACCGCCCGCCCCGTCTCGCCCTCAACGCCGTCGGTGGCCCCTCCGCCCTGAATCTCGCCAGCGCCCTCGCTCCCGGCGGCACCCACGTGACCTACGGCGCGATGTCGCGCCAACCCGTCAAAATCCCGAACGGCCTGCTCATCTTCAAAGACCTCAACTTCCGCGGATTTTGGCTTCGCCGTTGGTTCACCGACACCCCAGCGCCCAAGCAGGCCGACGTCTTCTCCGAACTCGCCAGCCTCGTCGCCGATGGCTCCCTGCGGGTTCCCATTGCGCGCACTTACCCGATCGCTGAAATCTTGAGCGCGTTGAGTTCCAACGCTGATTCTGGAAAAACCATCCTGACCCCCTAGCTCCTCACCCCCCCACCATGAAGCCAATTTACATTCCCCTCCTCGCAATCGGCGTTCTTGTCATCGGCATTCTCGTCGGACGCACCCTTCCCCGCCCCCCTGCCCAACCGGACCTGACGCCGACTCTCTCGGTTCTCCAACAATCTTCACGCCCCGGTGACGCCTCGCTGTCCGGCTCCGGGGTCCCCTCTCTCCCGCAGACCCGGCAAACGCCACCGTCTCAGACTGCCACCGCGAACAACGCTTCGGTTTCCCAGCGCGTCTCCACGGCAATGAGTGAGACCAGCACGTATCGCCGACTCGCCATGATCGCCGCGGTCACCCTCGACCTAACACCCCAAACGGCGCGTGAAGCCGCCGACGCGATTCGAGCCCAGGAATCTCTCGATCGGCACGGAAACGCCCTGACCGGCATCCTTTCGGCGTGGGCCCGCCTCGAGCCGCGCTCCGCCCTCGACTACGCCCAATCGATCACCGACTCCCGCGCCCAACGATACGCGATCACCGGCGCATTGGTCGGTTGGTCCGAGAACGATTTCGACGCAGCCATGGCCTGGACCGATCAGCAGACCGACGGCGACATCGGACGCATCGCGCGCTCACGAATCATGGTGTCATTTGCCGAGCGCGATCCCCGCGCCGCCTTCGACTACCTCCGCTCCCAACCGCTCTCAACTCAGCGCGACCACTCCTACCTCGTTTTCAACGCCCTCACCCAAAACGACCCGAACGAAGCCGCCTCTTTGGCGGTCTCCATTCCGCCCGGGCCTCTCCGCGCCAACGCCCTTCGCTCGGTCGTCGGAAATTGGGGCAACCAGGACCCCGCCGCCGCTGCGGAGTGGGCTCGTTCGCTCCAGTCGGAACCCTCCCGAAAAGACCTGCTCAGCGACGTCGTTCGAGAATGGGCGCGCGACGATATTGCCGGCGCGACGGAATGGCTTCTCGACCTCCCAGCCGGCTACGAGCGGGACCAAATCATCGAGGACGCCACCTCCCGGGTCGCTTCCAGCAACCCAAACGACGCCATTGCCCTCGCCATGCTCATCGGCAGCGAGAGCGAGCAGGACGACGCCCTTCGCAACATTGCCTCGTCGTGGGGGGACTCCGACCCCGCCGCTGCCCAGGCTTGGGCGCAATCTCAGACCGATCCCACCGTTCAAGACGCCATCTGGTCGGGCGTCATCTCGGGAGTCGGCAGGAACGACGCCTCAGCCGCCGCGGCACTTCTCACGAACATTTCCGACGCCTCGACCCGACAATACGCCATCCGCAACCTTGCCTACCGGTGGTCTCACTACGACCCAGCGGGAGCCGCGGAATGGGCCGGCGCGCTCAGCAGCGACGACGACCGTGCGTCGACGATCGGTCGCGTCATGTCCCGTTGGACCCGCTACGACCCCGCCTCTGCTCTCGGGTGGTTTCAATCTCTGCCGAACGACGCCGAACGCGATCAGATCCTTCCCCGCTTCCTCGACGACCTTGCCCGGCGCGATCCTTCCACCAGCCTCCAATGGGCTCGGTCGATCCAGAACGAAGAAACGCGGAACAATGAAATCGTTTCCATCGCATCCCGCTGGATGAAACGCGACCCGGCCGCCGCCACGCAATGGATCAACGCCGCTGGGCTCGAAACCGACACGCGTCAGAAAATCTTGAAGGAGTGATAACCCCTGGATTTGCGGCAAAGATCCAACCTGCAAGGCGCGGTGAGCGCGCAAGTCCGCGGCGATACGTAACCGAGCCCCAACGCCGCAGGGCACCGTCTTTCCGCGGAAAGACGCGGTATGGCACTCGTCTCCCAGCCTCTTACAGTGCCTCGAGCGGCACCGGTGTCGGCGGCGGACTCATCGGGATCGTCGGTTCCACGCGATACTGTCCCAAGCGCCGGAGATACGCCTTCTCCAGCACGGCGCTCCGCGGTTCGAGCTCTGGATCGATCGAATTGATCTTCGCGAAGAGCATCCGGTAATATTCCCGCAGGGCAACGCGCTTATCCTCGTCCGTCCGCGCAGCCTCCGACTTGTCCTTCATGTCGCGGACCGCTTGGTCCTTCAGTGCCTGCAATTTCACCTGCTGAAAACGCACCTTCATCTTCCGCTCCTTCTCAAAAGCGTTCTCCTTCACCTCCGGCGGAGCCGGCGCAATCTCGGTCGAATAGTCGTATTCGATCGGCGCATCCGGCGGGTAGTCCACCGCCTCCGGCGGCGAATAAATGTCTTCGGGGATCAACGTGCTCGGGTCTGGAAGCTCGTCCATCGGGATCTCCGGGAGGTCGTCCTCGATCGGCGGCAGCTGCTCCTCACCGGAGAATTCCTGTTCGATGGGCGGCAAGTCACCGGGCAAGTCGTCGATTCCCGGCGCGGGCTCCATCGGTTCAGCCCCACTGTCTTCCACCATCTCGGCGTCCTCGGCGTCCTGAGCGTCGACTTCCTCGGCGAGATTCTCCTGAGCCTGCTCCATTTCGGCCTGCTGCTCGTCGGTCGCTTCCGCGTCGCCTTCGGCCACCCCCTCGAGGGTCTGTTCGTTCGCCTCGCGAATCGCGGCGTCGGTCCGCTCCTCTTCGGTCGGCGGCAAGGTGCTCAGACCCGTTCCACGCCGCTGCGCCTCCGCCACCTGAGCCGACAAAAGAAAAACACTCCCGACCAACAGCCAATTTAGAACTCGAATCTTCATGCAATGCCCCCCGATCCGCCAGCAGTCCGCCCGTCGGGACTTGCCAAGCAAACAGGTTTGTTTTCACTTGGCAAGTCGCCACCGGCAACCATGCGCCAGTCCCGTCCCGCCTTCGCTCCGGTCCCCATCGACCTCGCCCCGGCGGACCTCGCGGCGCGACTCGTCCGCCCCGGATTTGCCTTCCTCGACAGCTCGCTCGCTTCCGCCGAAAGCCACTCGATCCTCGCCTCCGATCCCGACCTCATCCTCTCCGGCTCCGCCGCCGACTGGCCCCACCTCGCGCACGAACTCGATCAGCGCCGACACGACTCCGCCAACTCCGGACTTCCAGAGGGCGCCGCCATCGGCTGGTTTTCCTTCGACGGCAGCTACCGCTTCGCGTTCTACGAAAACCTCCTCGCCTTCAATCACGGCACCGAGACTTGGCAACTCCGTGGCTCCCTTCCGCCGCAGACCGACCCACCACGCGCCCACCAAACACCGCGGTTCCAAGCCGAGATCACCGAATCCCAATTCTGCCAAATGGTCCGCCGCGCCCAGGAGTTCATCGCCGCGGGTGACATCTACCAAGCCTGCCTGTCTCACCGCTTCTCCGCTGATTTCCTCGGCAGCCCGTGGCCGTTCTACGGGTCCCTCCGGCACAACTCGCCCGCTCCCCACGCGGCCTACCTCGATCTTGGCGACCGCACCGTCCTTTCGGCTTCGCCCGAATCCTTCCTCCGCCTCAGCGGAAACCACGTCGTCACCCGCCCGATCAAAGGCACCCGCCCGCGTCGTGCCGATCACGACCACGACGAACGCTCCGCCTACGATCTCCTCACCTCCGACAAGGAAGTCGCGGAACTCGTCATGATCACCGACCTCGAACGAAACGACCTCGGGCGCGTCTGCGAATACGGTAGCGTCCAAGTCACCGACCTCCTCCGACTCGAGCGTTTCGAACAAGTCTTCCACCTCGTCTCGACCATCGAAGGCCAACTCCGCCCCGACGTCACCCACCTCGACGCCGTCGCGGCCTGCTTCCCCGGTGGCTCGATCTCCGGTGCCCCGAAGGCGCGGGCACTCGAGATTATCGCCGAACTCGAGCCCATCCCCCGCGGACTTTACACCGGTGCCATCGGCTATTTTGGCTTCAACGGCGAAAGCCAATTTAACATCGCCATCCGGACCGCCGTCATCGAAAACGCCCGGGCCAGCTTCCACGTCGGCGCCGGAATCGTCGCAGACTCGATCCCCGAACGCGAATGGCAGGAGACCCTCGACAAAGCCGCCGGGATCCTCCTCGCCGCCGAACGCTGCAAGACCCACGATGAGATCTGCACATAACCCGCCGCGTCACCACCTCGTCCATCTCGAAAGGCTTCGTCAGATAGTCGTCCGCCCCACTGTCCAAGCGCCTCGCCCACTCATCCCCGCCCGCCGCGCAGCCTTCATCGCTTGAAAACTCCGGCAGCAACTTCCGCAGCCGATCTCAGTCATCGACGGCGACCTC
Organism: uncultured Verrucomicrobiae bacterium; assembly: GCA_963749035.1. Lineage (GTDB taxonomy): Bacteria > Verrucomicrobiota > Verrucomicrobiia > Chthoniobacterales > JAATET01 > CAVVKW01. The sequence goes on along the minus strand of CAVVKW010000004.1, from coordinate 330,951 downwards.
CCAAACTCAACCTGAACCCACCCTAAATTTTCGATTCTTAATTCTCGAAATCCGAGATCCGAAATCCGAGATCTAAAATCTCAAAAGTCGCTACCCGTCACCCTGCACCGCCCGCACCTGGACGTCGCCGATGTCAAGTCCGAGCGCATCCACGGCGACCCGTAAAAATCCCTCGGTCGAATCCGTCAGTGCCACGTTCAGTTGGCCGACGCGCGCCAGGTCCGCCGCACAATCGCCAGTCGCCAACGCATCCCGCACCGCCAACGCGCAATTCTGCGCCGAGTCGACCAAAGCAACCCCCTCACCCGCCGCCCGACCGATCGCCTCCCTCAAGAGCGGGTAGTGCGTGCAACCCAGCACGAGCGTGTCGATCCCCTCCGCCAGCAGTGGCTCGAGATAACGCTCCAATACCTGGTCGGTGATCGGATCTTCGAACAACCCCTCTTCGATCAACGGCACCAGCAGCGGACACGCCACGGCAAATACCTGCGCCTCCGGGCGCACCACGTGAATCGCCTGCTCGTAGGCCCGACTCGAGATCGTCGCCCGCGTTCCGATGACCCCGATCCGTCCCGTCTTACTGACCGATGCCGCGGCCGCCGCACCTGGCACGATCACCCCCAGCACCGGAGCCCGAAAGAGCGTCTGCATCTTCGGCACCCCCAGAGCCGACGCCGTGTTGCACGCGACCACGATCATCTTCGCTCCCTCCGCCAGCAGCAATCCCCCGATCTCCACGCTGTATCGCTCGATCGTCCGGCGACTCTTCCCGCCGTATGGCACCCGCGCCGTGTCCCCGATGTAGAAAATCCGCTCCGCCGGCAACAACTCCCGCAGTGCCGCCGCCACGGTCAATCCACCGATCCCCGAATCAAAAACCCCGATCGGCCCACCGGCCAACTCGCCTTCACCCGTCACGTCCGCTATCGTCTCCACTTCGCTTTCCACCCGGCGAACTCAATCCTGAAAACTGAAAACTGAAAACCGAAAACTCCCTCGCCTACCACCACTTATCGACCTTCATCTTCTCCATCGAAGGCGTCGGCACGGCCGCCGGTTCCGGCGGCACGGGAGTTGGCGCGACCTCTTTCGCCGAGGGCGTCTTGTTCTTCTCGACCTTCGGCCTCGGCCTCGGCTCGATTCCTTCCGGCGGCGTGATCACCGCAGGTCCCTTCTTGGTTTTCTCGACCGTTTCCAGCGAAGGCACCGACGTCGGGTCATCACCCTTGACGATCAACGTCGGCGGCGCGGATTCAACTCGCCCGTTCACCGACCGCGTGAACGCTCGCACCGCCTGCAAAATCGACGCAGCCATCTTCTGACGGTATTCGCCCGACGCGATCAACTTCGCGTCCCGAGTGCTCCCCATGAACCCGCCCTCCAGCAGCACACCGGGAATCTTGATGTTTTTGATCACGACAAACCGCGCCCGCTTGATCCCGCGATCCGGCACCTGAAGATTGTTCACCATCGCGGAATGAACCGCCGCCGCCAGCGCCACGTTCTGCGGATCCTGCGCGTTCCCCGGGTTCTCCTTGAAATCGCTGTAGCTCAGATTCTCCTCGTCCATCGACGGCACCCCGCGCGGAGCCAGCGCGTATGTCTCGATCCCCGTCGCCGCACTCGAACTGCTCTTGTTGAAGTGAACGCTGAAGAACAGGGCGTTGTCGTGCTTGTTGGCAAAGTTCGCCCGCTCCTGGAGCGGCACGAAAACGTCTTTCGACCGCGTCAATTTCACGTCATACCCGTCCTTTAAAAGCAGTTCCCTCGCCCGCAGCACCACGTCCAATGCGTAGGCCTTCTCGAGCCCCAACGGCCCCGTCGCCCCGCTGTCGTGCCCCCCGTGCCCGGCGTCCAAGACGATCGTCTTGATCCGCTCGGCGTCCTTGATTTTTCCCGGGCGCAGCACTGGCTCGATGATCTTCGTCACGTCCATCGCGGAGAGATAAACCTCGCCATTTCGCGATTCCATCGGAAAGCAAAGCACGTATTTCACGCCGTTGATGTAAAGATCGCGCCCGCCCGTCGTCCCGCGAATCTCCCGCCCCTCCGCGCTCAGTTTGAAAGTCTTCCGGTCCGACTTGTCCTCCCCGAGGCGGTAGAATTTCGCCACGTCCGAGATCGGCACGTAGCGACGCCCGCCCACCTTGATCACGTTCCAGGTCGCGGCTTCGGAAACAAACCCCATCAACAACAGGGCAAAAATGAACGCGGCACAGCGCATGGGGCGTCAAAGTGGGAACGCCCGCCGCCTTTCGCAAGCGGTTTCTTTTTTCACCCCGCTCGAAGAAACGACACCAACCCCGAGTCCGAACGCGACCACCGACCGATCTTCGTCACCGCCCCCTCACGGTCCCTACCGACCGTCCGCCGACCTCCACCGAAACCCCGTTGCCCCCCCTTGCCGCCACCCGTTAACTATGCGAATGATCTCCCTTCGCTCATGATCCGACCCGCCACCCACCTTTCTCTCGCCGCCGTCTGCGCCCTGATTCTCTCCGCCTGCGGGCCGAAGTCCGATACCCCCGACGCGGCCGCACCCGCCATCGAAGACACCCCGGTCACCGTCGAGACCACCGGCGAACTCGACCCCAACGCCAACCCCGACGCCGTCCGCGGCGGCACCCTCACCACCTGGGGCGGCGGCTATCCGAAGTCGCTCAACATGTGGCTCGACTACAACTCCTTCTCCGCGACCGTCTGCGGATTTCTCTTCGAGTTTCTCGTTGGCCTCCACCCCACCCGCGACGAGCCGATCGGAATCCTCGCGGAATCCTGGGAAATTTCCCCCGACGGTAAGACCTTCACGTTTCAGATGCGCCCCGAAGCCCGTTGGAGCGACGGCGAACCCATCACCGCCGAGGACATCCAGTTCTACTACGACGTGATGATGAACCCCAAGAATCTCACGTCAATTTTCCGCGTCGACCTGTCCCGGTTCTCCCGACCCGAAGTCATCGACGATCACACCGTCAGCATCACCGCGAACGAAACTCACTGGCAAAATTTCTGGACCGCCGCCGGCCTCGTCGCCCTCCCGAAGCACGCCTGGGAAGGACGTTGACTTCAACCAACAAACCTTCGAATTCCCGGTCGTCAGTGGCCCCTACCAGATCGGCGAAATCAAGACCAATCGCTCGATCTCCCTCGAGCGCCGCCCCGACTGGTGGGGTCGTTCCCTTCGCTTCAACGTCGGCAAATACAATTTCGACTACCTCGTTTACCGCTCCCTCGAAGATCGCAACAAGGCCCTCCAACTTTTCAAGAAGGGTGAACTCGACGTCTATCCGATCTACACCGCCAAGATCTGGGCGCAGGACACCGACTTCGAACAGGTCAAAAAGAACTGGGTCGTCCGACAGACCATCGAGAACCAGGAGCCCAAGGGTTTCCAAGGCTTCGCGCTCAATCTCCGCCGCCCCTACCTCGCCGACCCGCTCGTTCGCCAAGCCCTCGGCCACCTCCTCAACCGCGAACTCATGAACGACAAGCTCATGTTCAACCAGTATTTCCTGCTGAACTCCTACTACCCCGACATCTACGAGGGCAACGTGAACCCAGCCGTTGAAAATACCAAATTCGACCCCGCCCGCGCTCGCGAACTCCTCAAGGAAGCCGGTTACACCGTTGGGGACGACGGCATTCTCGCCAAGGACGGCCAACCGCTCAGCCTCACCATTCTTCAGCACGGCACCGACCTCCGTCATCTCAACATCTTCCTCGAGGACCTCAAGGCCGTCGGCATCCAGGCCAACATCGACCTCGTCTCCCGCTCCACCTTCACCAAGCGCGTCGACGCGCACGACTTCGACCTCGTCTGGTCAAACTGGGGCGCCAGCCGCCTCCGCGATCCCGAGCCCATGTGGTCTTCCGCCCAGGCCAACGAACCCTGACCCAGAACTACGCCTGGCGATCGAAGACACCGAACTCGACCGCCTCATCGAGCAGCAGAAGACCGAACTCGACCTCGCCAAGCGCAACGAAATTCTCGAGCAGATCGACGCCCGCCTCATGGAGATCGACCCCTACGTCCTCATGTGGCAAAGCGGCGCGACCCGACTCCTCTACTGGAACAAATTCGGCACCGCCAAAAACGTCCTCGATAAGTTCAACCGCGAAGACGTCATCCCCATCTACTGGTGGTTCGACCCCGAAAAGGAAACCGCCCTCGACGAAGCGATGAAAACCGACACCCCCCTCCCCGCCGAACCCGACGAAGTCACCTACGAAGAGCAGTCGCGTTGAAAGTTGAGTGAATAATTCAATCCGATCACTGGAAGGCGAAGCCTTCTGACGTTCCACTCAACTCTCAACCTTCAACACTCAACTTCCTTGTCCACCTACATCCTCCGTCGCCTCCTCCTCATGGTGCCGACGCTGCTCGGCATCTCGGTCGTCTGTTTCGTCCTGATTCAGTTCGTCCCCGGTGGACCGGTCGAGGAGATCATCAGCAAAGTCCGCGCCGGAGCCGCGATGCGCTCCGGCGGCGCCTCGATCTCGGCCGACGAAGTCGCCAACATCAAGGCCTACTTCGGCTTCGATCAACCCGCCTACGTCCGCTACTTCAAGTGGCTCGGGAGCGTTCTCACCGGCGACTTCGGCAACTCCTACGTTTACCAGCGCCCCGCCCTCGAAGTCATCGTCAGCAAGATCCCCATTTCCCTCTTCTTCGGCCTCACCTCCTTCTTCCTCTCCTACCTGATTTCCATCCCGCTCGGCGTCTGGAAGGCCGTCGTCCACGGCACCCTCGCCGACTCGCTGTCCTCCATCGTCGTCTTCGCCGGCTACGTCATCCCCGGCTTCGCCCTCGGCACGCTCCTCATCATCTACCTCAGCGGCGGCAGTTACCTCGACTGGTTCCCGATCGGCGGCATCGTTTCGTCAAATTTCGAACGCCTCTCCGCGTTCGACCAGATCCTCGACTTCCTCCACCACATGATCCTGCCGCTGTTCTGCTACATGCTCGGTCAGTTCGCGGTCCTCACCTTGCTCATGAAAAACAGCGTCCTCGACGAGCTGAACAAGGACTACGTCCGCACCTCGATGGCCAAGGGCCTCACCTTCCGGAACACCATCCGCAAACAGGTCTTCCGGAACTCCCTCATCCCCATCGCCACCGGCATCGGGTCGATTTTCACCGCCATGTTCGCCTCCGCCCTCCTCATCGAGAAGGTCTTCGACATCGATGGCATGGGCCTCCTCATGTATAACTCCGTCGTCGGCCGCGACTACAACGTCGTCCTGGGCATCATCATTCTCAGCAGCTTCTTCGCCATGATCGGCCGACTCTTCAGCGATCTCGTTTACGTCGCCGTCGATCCCCGTATCCGCTTCGAATAGCCCGCGGCCCCACCACTCCCCACGCCTCCGTGTTCTCACCGACGACCCGCGAAAAATTTCGAAAGTTCCGCTCCATCAAGCGGGCCTGGTGGTCGTTCCTCATTCTCACCACGGCTTTCGTCATCTCGCTCTTCAGCGAACAACTCGTCAACGACCGCCCCCTCCTCCTCGGCTACGAAGGGAAAATGTACTTCCCAACCCTGAAATTCTACAGTGCCGAGACCTTCGGCGGCCAATACCGCACCGAGGCCAATTACCTCCGCCTCCGCGACGACCCCGACTTCGAAGCCGACGGCGGCTGGATGCTCCTCCCGCCCATTCCCCACGACCCGCTCCACCCCTACCTCGATCTCGACGGCGCCCCACCCCACGCACCGTCAGCCGACCACTGGCTCGGCACCGACAACGCCGCCCGCGACGTCCTCGCCCGACTCATCTACGGCTTCCGCATCTGCATGCTCTTCGCGCTGGCCCTCACCGCGATCAGCACCGTCCTCGGCATCGTCATCGGCGGCATCCAGGGCTACCTCGGCGGCAAGGTCGACCTCATCATCCAACGCCTCATCGAGATCTGGTCCGCCCTCCCGTTCCTCTACGTCGTCATCCTTATGGGCTCCATCTACGGCCAAAGCTTCACGATCCTCCTCCTTGTCATGGTCATCTTCGAGTGGATCGGCCTCTCCTACTACGTCCGCGGCGAATTCTTCAAACTCCGCGAGCAATCCTACGTCCTCGCCTCGCGCAACCTCGGCTCCAGCACCTTCAACATCCTCTTCCGCCAGATCCTCCCGAACGCGATGACCCCCGTCATCACGCTCCTCCCCTTCATGATCGTGGGCGGCATCTCGTCGCTCACCGCCCTCGACTTCCTCGGGTTTGGACTGCCACCGCCAACCCCCAGTTGGGGCGAAATGATCCAGCAGGGCCTCGAAAATCTCGACTCCCCCTGGGTCGCCTCGTCCGCCGTCGCCGCACTCTTTATCACCCTCCTTCTGGCCACCTTCATCGGCGAAGGCATCCGCGACGCCTTCGACCCAAAATCCTTCAACAAGATCCAGTAGCCGTTGACGCTTCCACACCCCCGGCCTTAACGTAGTCCATCATGGCACCACCCGCGATCCGCGAATTTCTCGAAGCGCAGCCCTTCCAGCCATTTAGCATTCGGCTTCCCGACGGCGAGCGCGTCCTGATCCCGACCGCCGACCACGCCTTCCTGAGCCCGGCCGGTCGACGACTGCTCGTGTTTTCCGACGACGACCGAATGCGCACCTTCGACCCGATTCTCATCTCGGAATTGGAATCCGCTGCAACCGAGGTCTGACACTCGGCGATGCCACTTCTCGACGTCCGCAATCTCTCCATCGCCTTCGACACCGACCGCGGGCGCACCGACGCGGTCCACGACTCGTCGTTCACCCTCGATTCCGGCGAGACGCTCGCCATCGTCGGCGAATCCGGGTCCGGCAAGAGCGTGACCGCCCTCTCGCTCACTCGACTTCTCCCCCAGCCCCCCGCCAGCTACCCCACCGGCTCGATCCTCTGGCACGGCCGCGACGTTCTCAAAATGAAGCCCGCCGAACTCCGCAAGATCCGCGGCGGCGAGATCGCCTATATCTTCCAGGAGCCGTCCAGCTCCCTGAACCCCGTTTACTCCATCCGCTCGCAGATCGCCGAAGCCATCCAGCTTCACCGCCCCGACGTCACCGACGTCGACAAGGAAGTCATCCACTGGCTCGACGCCGTCGGCATCGTTGACGCCCCGGCCCGCATGAACGACTACCCGCACCAGCTCAGCGGCGGCATGCAGCAGCGCGCCATGATCGCCATGGCCCTCAGTTGCCGCCCCCAGCTCCTCATCGCGGACGAACCCACCACCGCCCTCGACGTCACCATCCAGGCCCAGATCCTCGAAGAACTCCGCGGACTCCGCTCGCGCCTCGGGATGTCGATCATCCTCATCACGCACAACTTCGCCATCATCCGCGGCCTCTGCGACCAGGTCGCCGTCATGTTCCGCGGCAAAATCGTCGAACGCGGCCCGACCGAGGAAATCCTCTCCAATCCCCAGCACCCCTACACCCGCGCGCTCATCAAGTGCATCCCTCGCCTCGGCTCCCAACAAGCCCGCCTCCACACCATCGACCACGACGCACTGGAAGTTTAGTTCATAGTTGAGAGCCAATAGTTGAGAGCTAAATCAAAAGACCAGCGACGCAGTCGCCCACTCAAACTCTCAACTATAAACTAATAACTAAAAACTAACCCAAAATGCTTCCCCTCGCGCTCGTCCTCTTCATCGCGCTGCCGGGGGCCAAGCCACCCGAGCCGCCACCCGAAGGCGTCCACCTCGTTCTCACCCAGCCCGACTACCCGTTCCCCCTCCCCGAGCTGCTGGTCATCGACATCGAGTCGCCGCGCGAACTCCCCTTCAACTTCCGTTCGTCAGCGGACGAAATCTCCACCCGCCCCCTGCCCGGCGGCACGCCCGTCACCACCGACGGCCTCGCCGCCCTCAACGTCTCCGGCAGCGGCCAGTTTTCGCCGAACCAGTTCTACGAGCTCCAGATGAAGCTCGCCGATCGCGCCGTCACCATTGTCGACCTGCGCCTCGAGCCCCACGCCTTCATCAACAACATGGCCGTCTCCTGGGGCCCGATCAACAAACTCCCCGACGTCCGCCCCGAAACACTCGAACGCCAATACCTCGACGCCGCCCTCGCCGGACACAACGTCACCATCACCTCCTTCGCGCTCGAAGGCTACTCCCGCCCCGCCGACTGGGAAGCGATCAAGCTCCCCGTCGCCGTACGCAAAGTCCGGACCGAACCCGAACTCGTCGCCCCCGCCTACTGGGACTACGAGCGTTTCAGCACCGCCGACTTCTCCCCGCCCCCCGTCGCCGTCGTCGACCGCTTCGTCGACTTCATCCGCGACCGCGACCCGAATCGCTGGCTCCACCTCCACTGCGACTCCGGCCTCGGCCGCACGACCCTCTTCCTCACGATGATCGACATGATGGCGAATAGCGGCCGCCTCCCCGCCCCCGCCCTCATCGAACGCCAACACCGCCTCGGCGGCTCAAATCTCGCCGACACCCGCGACCCCAACCGCCAGATCGCCGCCGCCAAGCGCGCCCGCCTCGCCTTCCTCGAGGACTTCTACCGCTACTGCCGCTTCACCGCCCCCCACTTCTTCATGAGCTGGGAAACCTGGGCCAATTCCCCACCCGGCCCCGCCGGCCTCCGCCCTCCAGCGCCAAACTCAACTCCCCGCTCCGGCAAATCCTACCGCCCCCCCGAAGCCCCCCGGAAATAGACAAACCCCGCGCCGGATCGCCTCGCTATCCGGCTCGCGCAGTCCTCACCCACCGGCTCCTTCATCTGAACCGCCGGCAAATCGCGCTCCCGAGGCGAGTCACGCTCCACCCGCCCGGATGATTGCTCAAATTCACCCCTTTCCTTTTGCCTCCCCACCCCGCAATCCCCTACCTTCCCCCGCAACAATCCAGTCAATCCTGCTAATCCAGTAAATCCTGTTTAGTTGGCGCAAAACTCCGCGCCGCAAGAAGACACCGCCAAGCCGCCGCCATGCCCAAAGACACCAGCATCAAGAAGATCCTCCTCATCGGCTCCGGCCCCATCGTCATCGGGCAAGGCTGCGAATTCGACTACTCCGGCGTCCAGGCCTGCAAGGCCCTCAAGGAGGAAGGCTACACCGTCGTTCTGGTCAACTCGAACCCCGCGACGATCATGACCGATCCCGAGTTCGCCGACCGCACCTACATCGAGCCCATCACGCCCGCCATCGTCGAGAAAATCATGGAGCGCGAGAAGCCCGACGCCCTCCTCCCCACCCTCGGCGGCCAGACCGCGCTGAACTGCGCGATGGACCTCTTCCACTCCGGCGCCCTCGAGCGCCACAACGTCAAGATGATCGGTGCCAACGCCGAAGCCATCCGCCGCGGCGAAGACCGCCAGCTATTTAAAGACATCATGGTCGAGATCGGCCTCGATATCCCCGTCTCCGGCACCGCCCACACCATGGAAGAAGGCTGGAAGGTCGCCGAAGACATCGGCCGCTACCCGCTCATCATCCGCCCCGCCTACACCCTCGGCGGCTCCGGCGGCGGCATCGCCTACAACCGCGACGAATTCGAATCCATCGTCCGCCACGGCCTCGACCTCTCCCCCACCACCGAGGTCCTCATCGAAGAATCCCTCCTCGGCTGGAAGGAATTCGAAATGGAAGTCATCCGCGACCGCGCCGACAACTGCGTCGTCATCTGCTCGATCGAAAATTTCGACCCGATGGGTATCCACACCGGCGACTCCATCACCGTCGCCCCCATCCAGACGCTCACCGACAAGGAATACCAGGCCATGCGCGACGCCAGCTTCGCCATCATCCGCGCCATCGGCGTCGAGACCGGCGGATCGAACATCCAATTCTCCGTCGACCCGAAGACCGGTCGCATGATCGTCATCGAGATGAACCCCCGCGTCTCCCGATCCTCGGCGCTCGCCTCCAAGGCCACCGGATTCCCCATCGCGAAAATCGCCGCCAAGCTCGCCGTCGGCTACACGCTGGACGAGCTCCAGAACGACATCACCCGCGAGACCCCCGCCTGCTTCGAGCCGACCATCGACTACGTCGTCACGAAGATCCCGCGCTTCACCTTCGAGAAATTCCCCCAGGCCGACGCCACCCTCACCACCCAGATGAAGAGCGTGGGCGAAGCCATGGCCATCGGCCGCACGTTTAAGGAATCATTTCAAAAGGCCATCCGCTCCCTGGAAATCGGCCGCTTCGGCTTCGGCGCGGACGGCAAGGACAAGCCACCGCTGAACTCCGACGGCACCCCCGACGTCGCCCTCATCGAGCAAAAGCTCCGCGTGCCGAACGTCGACCGCATCTTCTTCATCCGCTACGCCCTCCTCGCCGGCCTCGACATCGACCAGATCCACGCCCTCTCCGGCATCGACCCCTGGTTCCTCCACAATCTCAAGCAGATCGTCGACGCCGAGACCTGGATGCGTACCACCCCCAGCGGCCTGCCCCTGCGGAAGTTCAAGAAGCTCGGCTTCTCCGACCGCCAACTCGCCTTCATGTGCAACGACCAGCCGGAGGCCGAAATGCGCGCCCGCCGGAAGTCCGAAGGCCTGCTCCCCACCTACCGCCTCGTCGACACCTGCGCCGCCGAGTTCGAGGCCTACACGCCCTACTTCTACTCCACCTACGGGGACGAAAACGAAATCCGCGCCTCGGACAAAAAGAAGGTCATGATCCTCGGCGGCGGCCCGAACCGCATCGGCCAGGGCATCGAGTTCGACTACTGCTGCGTCCACGCCGCCTTCGCGCTCAAGGACGAAGGCTGGGAGACCATCATGGTCAACAGCAACCCCGAGACCGTCTCCACCGACTACGACACCTCCGACAAACTCTTCTTCGAACCCCTCACCCTCGAAGACGTCCTCAACGTCTACGAGGCCGAAGAGTGCGACGCCGTCATCGTCCAGTTCGGCGGCCAGACCCCTCTAAACTTAGCCGCCGACCTCCAAGCCAACGGCTGCCAGGTGATCGGCACCCAGCCCGAAAGCATCGAAAAAGCCGAAGACCGAAAGTTTTTTGCCGCCATGTTGGACAAACTGGGTCTCCAACAAACCCAAGGTGCCACCGCCACCACCGAAGACGAAGCCGTCAAAATCGCCAACCAAGTCGGCTACCCCGTCCTCGTCCGCCCCAGCTTCGTCCTGGGCGGTCGCGCCATGGAAATCGTCTACGGAGAATCTGATCTCCGAAGATACATCCACACCGCCATCGCCGCCGAGACCAACACCAGCACCGCAGGTGCTGCGGGGACCGCGACCTTCCAGGTCGCAGGCGACGGCATCCCTGCCGACGCCCCCCCTCAATCGGCGAAGCCGACACTTCCCTCACCCGCCCTCTCCTCATCCCGCCCAATCCTCATCGACCGCTTCCTCGAAGACGCCATCGAGATCGACGTCGACTGCATCACCGACGGCACAGACTGCGTGATCGGCGGCGTGATGGAGCACATCGAGCAAGCCGGCATCCACTCCGGCGACTCCGCCTGCGTCATCCCGTCCTTCTCGCTCAGCGACAAAATCCTCGCCGAAATTAAAGAGGCTACCAAGGCCATGGCCAAGGAACTCGAAGTCCGCGGACTAATGAACGTACAATTCGCCGTGAAGGACGACGAACTCTACGTCATCGAAGTCAATCCCCGCGCCTCCCGCACCGCCCCCTTCGTCTCAAAGGCCATCGGCGTCCCCCTCCCCAAGCTCGCCGCCAAGATCATGGCCGGCAAGACGCTCCAGGAACTCGGCTTCCTCGAAGAAATCATCCCGACTCACTTCAGCGTGAAGGAAGCGGTTTTCCCCTTCATCAAATTCCCCGGCACCGACATCACGCTCGGACCGGAAATGCGATCCACCGGCGAAGTCATGGGCATCGACGCCGACTTCGGCCTCGCCTACGCGAAAGCCCAGATGTCCGCCCAACCCGCCCTCCCCGAGAGCGGCAACGTCTTCCTCAGCGTCCGCGACAGCGACAAACCCGCCATCATCCCGGTGGCCAAGGAGTTCGCCGAACTCGGCTTCACCCTCTACGCGACCGCCGGCACCCAAGCCGCCCTCGCCGAAGCCGGCGTGAAAGCCGAAAACCTCTTCCGCCTCAACGAAGGCCGCCCGAACTGCCTGGACATGATCAAGAACGGCGAGATCCAGTTCATCATCAACACCCCGTCGGGCACCCAACCCCGGATCGATGAAATGAAGATCCGCTCCTTGGCCGTAGCCAACCGCATCGCCACCATGACCACCGTCCGCGGCGCCCAAGCCAGCGTCGCCGCCATCCGGTCACTGAAAGAGAAGCCACTCGAAGTGAAGAGCCTCCAGGAGTATCACGCGTAGCGAATTCTCACGCGAGCACCGGAGGCCGGGAAGCCGCGAGGCCGCGAAGGGCGAGACAACGGAGCCGACTTAAGTTGAGCGACATCGCCTGCCGATAGGCAGCCCGCAGGGCGGAGGCGCGGAAGCGACGACGGCAACCGGGAGTGAGCGAGTCAACCCGCGAAGGGCATACAAATACAGGGCCTCACGCAGAGCCGCAGCGTCGCAGAGAATACGGAAATAAATCCAGAACCTGTCATGTTGAGCAAAGCGAAACATCTTCGACTTTTCAGGACTTTCATGACCGCTGCCGAAGAACGAGACGCCCACACCCAAAACCGGCCTAAACAAAATCCTCAATATCACCCTCTGCGCCTCTGCGCCTCTGCGTGAGAAAATCAGGCCACCATGCTCTCTGAACTCGATATCGTCCGCGACGTTTCCCGGAAACTCAGCGCGGCCGGCATCGAATACATGCTCACCGGCTCAATGGCGATGAACTACTACGCCGAGCCGCGTATGACCCGTGACATCGACATCGTCGTCGCGCTCGTTCCGTCGAACGCAGGAACCATCGTTCGTTTGTTCGATCCAGACTACTACGTCTCACCCGACGCCGTCGCCGAATCCATTCGCGACGAGTGGATGTTCAATCTGATCCACAACGAAAGCGTGATCAAAGTGGACTGTATCGTCCGGAAATCGACACCCTACCGCCGCGAGGAATTCCAACGACGCCAACAAATCACGGTGACCGATTTCGAAATGTGCATTGTCAGCAAAGAGGACCTCATCCTCTCCAAACTCGTGTGGGCTAAAGATTCAGAATCCGACCGCCAACTTCAGGACGTCCGCAACCTCATCGCCAGCGGATACGATGACTCAATCATTGAGCGCTGGGCGCAAACGCTCGGTGTCGATAGCCTTTGGCGATCATGCCAGAGCTGAGCGACACCCCGCCCGAGATCGCCGCCATGGTCCGCGAACGATTGATGGCCCGCTCCGGAGCCGAGCGGTTTGAAATGGGCTCCCGAATGTTCGACGCCGCGCGGGAGATGGTCCTCGCGTCGCTTCCGAAGGACATCACGCCGGAGCACCGCCGCGAATTGATTTACCAGCGCATCTACGGAACGCACCTCATTCCGGAATCACCATCCCGATCCTATCAAACTGCGGCCAGAGCGAGGAAATGTGGCGATACGAATGACCGCCCCCTTCAACTAAATTTGGAAAGAGGGCTCGTAGAGAATCTCCAAGCGAAAACTCTTCCACTATAGGAAGTAAATCGAAACATATATACCACATCAAAATGAACTGGGAAAAATTGCTTTCAGAAAATCGAATCCGAACGCTTCTGAATGAAGATCCGGTCACCTCCGGACTTCACGATTTCCGAACCGAAACCGAAAAGGACTACGGACGAGCGGTATTCTCTACACCGGTAAAGCGCCTTCAAGACAAGGCTCAAGTGTTCCCACTCGAGCCGAATGACACAGTCCGAACTAGATTGACTCACTCTTTAGAAGTCTCCTCAGTTGCGAAATCCCTAGCGAGGTTAGTTGCCCCGGGGGCTTATTACTAATAACATCATCGACTTGCGCCAAGCACAACAAATTGAGGATCTTTGCTCAACTGCGGGACTTCTCCACGACATTGGCAATCCCCCGTTCGGACATTCTGGCGAAGATGCTATACGAGAATGGTTTGCCTCGAAAGTCGGCCCGCACTCAAAGATTCCAGTCAAAGAGCGCCCCATTAACCATATTTCGATCTTCGGAGCAAACGATGACCCTGATTTCCGTTTCGAAGAAGATATTCTCAAATATGAAGGCAACGCACAAACATTGCGTCTTCTTTCGCGCCTTCAGGTTTTCTCTGACCGCCGAGGATTAAACCTTACCGCAGCAACATTTAGCGTTCTTTGCAAATACACGGCAGACTCTCTAACCACTAACAAGGATATTATCTGCAAGAAAAAACTGGGGCATTATACTTCGGAAAAACGCATTGTTGAATTAGTTCAGGAAGAAACTGGAACCGGCAAATCTCGCCATCCGCTAACATACCTTCTAGAAGCAAGCGACGACATTTGCTATATCTTGGGAGACCTTGAAGATGCTGTGAAAAAGGGGGTGGTTCAATGGAAGGAAATACAGTCTCAAGCAATAGCTCCAGCAGAACACGGCAAGGAGTTCATCAAGAAAATTGACGAATTTTCATCAACAGCATTCTCACTACACAAAGGCGGCTCGATTGATGAGTGTGCTGTTCAATATTTTCGCGTTATTGCTATGGCGGCTTTCGTCCAGTCTGCAGCAGACACATTTGAGAAGAGATATGAGAAAATTCTTTCCGGAAATTATGAAAACGACCTTATTTCCGACCCATATTTTAAGCATGCGGCACTATTTGAATCTTTGAGAACTTTCTCAATTGAAAAGATCTACGCGTCCAAAGAGACCATTCGGCTTGAAGTTTTGGGAACTAACATCATCAAAGATCTGTTAAACCTTTTTTCTACCGCAGACAATTCAGGCCATGGGGGGAAAATGTCTAAAAAGCTCTATAAACTAATTTCTTCCAACTACCGAACTGTATACGAAACCGAGGAGGTTTGGGAGCGGGGATTCCCAATCGAATACCGCAAAACACTGTTGATTACTGATTACATTTGCGGAATGACAGATACATTTGCGGTTCGCCTTCACAAACAATTATTCTCAGGAAACCTCGGATGAAGATTGTCCTCGACAGCTCAACAGTCGCGAACTCTTTACAGTCGTTTTTGCATTCGGACTCTGCAATTGCGAAAGCATTAAGAGCCCTTAGTTTGTCTCAATGTAAAATATATGTATTTGGCGGATGTCTTCGAGACATTGTAATACACAATTCCGCCGGGCGCGGGATAAGAGATATTGACATTGTTGTCGACTCGAATGATTTCTCGGATTTTTGCGAAATCTTCTCAAGCTTCACGATCGGGAGAAATGCATTCGGTGGACTGAAACTTGAAATTGGCTCGGTTCCGATTGACGCATGGTCACTACAAAGCACGTGGGCACTGGAGCGAAACTTTTTCGCTACTAAATCATATCAAAATCTTCCCAATACGGTTTTCCTAAATATCGACGGTATAGTCGCTGAATTAACACCTCTTTGTTTCGAAAAAACTGGAATATATGCGAAGCCATTTATTGACGCCTTTAAGACGAAAACCTTGGATATAGTATTCCAGTACAACCCAAATCCGATCCTGGTTGTCAATAAAGCAATCGAGGCAATGGTCAGATATGACATGAGTCTCAGTCATTCTCTCGCCAGATATATTGCAGCCACCTTACGCTCAGTTCAAACCGTCGAAGTCGAAGCCGCACAAGAACGCCGATATAAGCGGCCAATTTTCTCGAGCGACACTTTCGCCCACTTTAGCAAAGAGCTTTTCAAATATGTCGACTCCGATAATGCAGCAAAACATGCCTTCCGAAGCGTAACATCAAGACCTTCCCAAATGGAATTTCAGCTTGCGGGTAACGTTAAGAGGTAACGGCGTCAGCAACGAATGGAAATAGGGGTCAGGCGACATGAAAGGCTGATAAACGCAAGGTCTGCGAGAGTCGGCGTGGGGAGAGGCTGATGTTTTCGATGGTGTAGATTGCAGGATGAAAATCCATCCCACCCAATCCATCGACGAGCCAAGCTTCATCGGCATCGATTACCACAAGAAATACAGCGTCTATTGCGCGCTCGACACCCGAGGCGAGGTGCTCGGCCAAGGCCGGATCGATCATATCATTCCGGAAGATTTCCTGCGGTTGGTCGAGAGGGAAATAGGGGTCAGTGCGGAATGGCGTTAAGATAAGGACGATTTGGGATGAAAGAGGCACCTGATTTCCATGGGTAGCTGCGCTGGTCAAAAAATGGGCCGGTTTTGATATAAGCATCTAATCCAGAGCGTCTTGCGGTCATAATCCGTCATGCCAATCAAGACTCCGTTTTTTCAGGCATTCGGACCACTGCTTTTCGGGCGTGCTCCGGGCAAAGCAGTCGATAAGCTCGGGCGCATCGACGCTCTGGAGGACCTCTACAGTTTGTTCGGTGATCTGATTCCGGATCGCTTGTTGGAGCGAACGGAGTCGGGCGTGGGCAGCCGGGACCGGAGTCTGCCGGGTCGGGTGACCTTTTGGGCCTTCGTGGCTCAGGTTCTCAGTCCGGGCATGGGATGCCGGGAGGTGGTCAGCAAAGTGCAAGCCTGGTGGCACTGGGCGCAGGTGCGTCCCGACAAGTCACTGAGCGCAGCCGCCTACTGCCAAGCTCGCAAGCGGCTGGATCCGGAGACCTTGGAACTGATCGCCGGGCAGGTGACCTGGAGCCTGGAGCGCAACACGCTCGAAGCGGAAAAGTGGCTCGGGGGCCGCCCGGTCAAAATCATCGACGGGACGAGCGTCTCGATGCCCGACACTCCCGAAAACCAGAGCGTGTGGCCCCAGCCCAGCTCGCAGAAGCCTGGGTGCGGCTTTCCGCTCATGAAGCTCGTGGACCTCTTCTCGCTCTCGAGCGGGGCGCTGCTCGATCACGCCACCGCCAACGAACACGTGCACGAAAGCCAGCTCTTCCGGCAGATGTGGCCGCGACTGCGTCGGGGTGACGTGCTGCTGGGAGATCGCGGCTTTTGCTCCTACACGACGCTCGCGACTCTGGCCGCGCGCGGCATCGACGGGGTCTTTCGCCTGCATCAGGCGCGGCCAATCGATTTTCGCCAAGGACGTCGACTCGGTCCCGATGATCGCCTCATCGAGTGTGCAGTAAAAGGGGTCTGCAGTAAAAGGGGTCAGTCGATCATTTCTGACAAATCTGTGCAGTAAAAGGGGTCAGTGCAGTAAAAGGGGTCAGTCGAGTTCAGTAAAAGGGGTCAGTCGATCAATTCTGACAAATCTGGCGGCGCAACCTTATTGTCTCCGAAGGTCCAAGGGAAATAGGAGACAGCGCGCAAAATGCAATTATCTCGCCTCTGCATCGGTCCGTTCGAGCCATGCTGCGAACTCATTCGGAAATCTGCGCCGCAAGCTCGCTGCAACGTTTGTCCGTAGCTGCTGACTAACGTTGGCCGCGCTCTTCATCCCCAGACGTTGCGCAATCCATCCCAGCGATGCCGTTGTCTTTTGGCGAATCACCCGCGCCAACTCCACCTTCCGTGGAACGCTTCCTTTCAGCCTCGCGAGTTCCTTCACCTCCAGCTCTGCAACCCGCAACCCCTCATTCGTTAGACCCTCAGCTCACTTCGTGTCGTGGGCCAGTCTCTGCGACACCCGCTTCCCTGCGCTTCTCACGAATCAGTGCTCACCCAGGACTTTCCAGCGTTGTGAAGTGGAGTCGAAAAAGTGGACAGGGGAAGTTAGTCTGTTTTGGTTGTTAGGTTATTGAGTGAGTTTTCGTATTCGAGGGGTGATTGGTAGTCGAGGGAGCTATGGAGTCGGCGTGGATTGTAGAAGGTTTCGATGTAGTCGAAGAGCATCGCGTCGGCTTGGGCTCGGGTGGCCGGAGGGCCAGCGTGGAAGCATTCGGTTTTGAGAGTGGACCAGAACGACTCCATGGCGGCGTTATCATAGCAGTTGGCGCGTCGGCTCATGCTCGGCGTCACGCCGTGGGAGTTGAGCAGGGAGCGGAAAGCCCCAGCAGCATACTGGCTGCCGCGGTCGGAATGGTGGAGTTGTGGACGAGTTCCTGAGAGCAAGACGGCGCGGCTGAAGGCGCTTTCGACGAGGGTGCTCTCCATGGTTGATCCCGTTTTCCAGCCAACGATCCGACGGGAAGCGAGGTTCATTTCGGCAGCCAGATAATGCCAGCCTTCATCGGTGGGTAGGTAGGTGATGTCAGCCACCCATGTCTGCCCAGGGGTAGACGAGGTCGTGTTGGTCGTATCGGACAAGAGCCGATTCGGGGCGATGGGATGAGGGTGGCAGCTGTCGGTCGTGCGGGGCCGATAACGACCCTTGCGCAAGGCACATAGTCCTTTCTGGGACATCAAGCGCGAGATACGTCGTCGCCCGCAGACTTGCCCTTCTCGATCAAGGACGACGCGCAGCCGACGGGTCCCGTAGG
This sequence comes from uncultured Verrucomicrobiae bacterium, assembly GCA_963749035.1. GTDB lineage: Bacteria > Verrucomicrobiota > Verrucomicrobiia > Chthoniobacterales > JAATET01 > CAVVKW01. The sequence continues at coordinate 312,601 of CAVVKW010000004.1, read as the reverse complement.
TTCGGCGGTTCTCGTGGAAAGCCGCTTCGATCCGATCACTCAGATCGGCGTCTTCGCGCTGGCGCAGACCTTCGGTCTTTTTCCCGTGGGCGTAGTAGCCGCTGCGACTGACTTCCAGAGCCAGGCAAAGCTCCTTGAGGGTAAAGCTGTTCTTTTCCATCGTCTCGATCAGCGCAAAGCGTTCCACGGTTCCTGACCCAAAATGGCGCAGGCTTTTTTTAAAATGTCTCGTTGGCGGGTGGTGAACTCCAGTTCCCTTCTCAGGCGAGCGTTCTCGCTGGCGAGGTCCTGGGGCCGCCCCGCCGCCGGGACGGGTCCTCCTCCCCCCTCCGGACCCGTCCCGGCGGCGGTTCTCCCGTAAAGCTTCTTCCACCTGCCCAGGCTCCACGTCGAGATCCCCAGCTCAAGCGCTAGTTGTGTCGCGCTTCGCGTTCCGCTTTCCAGCATTTCCACGGCGCTTCGTTTGAACTCTTCGTCAAATCGTCGCCCCTTGTTCGTTTCTCTTGGTTTTTCGTTCACGGCTTTTTCTTGGTCTATCCCGTGTCCGCATTTTCAGCACCACCTCATTGAGATTATCGGCGCGAGTGCTAGGAGTAGCGCTATGCGATACGAACCGCTCCACCCCATTCAGGTCGAGCGTTTCCGAGCCATGTCGCCCGCCGAGAAGTTCACCGTCGCTCAGGGCTTGTTGAACACCGCGCGCCGGGTTCGCCGCGCCGCGATCGCGCACGCCCATTCAGACTGGTCAGCTGAAGAAGTCGAACGCGAACTCGCCCACGAAACCTCCCGTGCACGAACCTGACCTCCTTGCTCTTTTCGGACATCCGCTGAACGATGCCGGCATCCGCTACCTCGTCGTCGGGTCGCTCGGCGCGATGCTCTACAGCGAGCCCAGACTGACTCTCGACATCGATCTCGCTGTCGCCCTCTCCGATTCCGAACTTTCCGCGCTCTCGCGGATTTTTCCCCAGCCGGATTATTACACGCCGCCGTTGGAGGTTATTGCTGCTGAGAATAACCGCGATTCCAACGCTCATTTCAACATCATCCACGTGCCCTCCGGACTAAAGGCTGATTTCTATCCCTCCCAGCGAGAGCCATTTTTCCTCTGGGCGTGGCGCAACCGCAAAACGATCTTCCACCCTCAAGGAGATGCAACCTTCGCTCCTGCCGAATACATTATCGTCTGGAAAGTCGTCTTCTTCGCCGAGGGCGGCGGCGAGAAGCACGTCCGCGACATCCGCAGCATGCTCGAAGTTTCCGGAGACGCCATTGATCGCTCGCTTCTCTTGTCGGAGCTCGATCGTCGCGGTTTGACGCAAACTTTCGAGTCGATGACGACCGACTAGCAGACTGTTGAAAAAGCGGCCTTGTGGATGGTGTGGATGGGGTCAGTCGATCATTCCTGACCAGTTGCGAATAAAGTTGGTCTTTCCTACGGACTCTTCGCCAAGACGGGGTCCCTCCTTTGCGACGACCTATTATCGGCCGAGCAAATCCGCGCTCTGACCAAGCGACCCCACCCCTGACCTGCGAAATCTTTATGGTGACCATCCCACGCACGCCTGTTCCGTTCGATAGGAATCCCCTTCCTCCTGATCGCGTTCCTCAGTCTTTGCTCCAACTCTCCACGCACAGCCATCCAGAACCATTGCCAGCTGCCCGAGCCCGACAGCTTGCTGGGGGAGATCAACGCGCTGGCCATGGGAATGAGCGCGGCGAGTCGGCGGCAAAAAGGCACGGTATGAACCGAGGATATAGGTGACAGATTGACCGAGGACATGGGTGGCAGTTCAGGGTGGCTGAGCTTGACGTTCTACAAAAGAGATCCAGTTGACGAATCATCCTGGAACACCTCTTCGATCCGTTTTTCGAAAGTTTGAGCTATCCTGAAAGCCAGAGGCAAGCTCGGGTCATATTTGCCTTTTTCTATCGAAATGACTGTCTGTCTGCTTACTCCAAGTCTGTCCGCCAAAGCCTGTTGGGAAAGTCCATGCAAATCTCGAAGTTCTCTGATCGAATTTTCCATCAGGCAGACTTATAGGTGAAAAGAACCTGCCCCAGAGCAGAGAATCCAGCTAACATGAAGAAAGCCCATTCTGCTTGAAAAATTGGAAAGACAGAATCGAGAAATGAATAGAACAAGCAGATGACTCCAGTCATAAGAGCTCCAAAACAAACTCCCTTCATTAAGTTCCGCTTCTCGAACTCATCGTGGGCTTCGTAATACTTGAAGAGTTGATATCCGAAATTTACTATCGATAAAAACAAGAGAATCGATGATATAATTTGCCAGTTCAGCGATTGCTCACTTGCGACTGCATGAAGCGTCGCGGCTATCAAATAAACACAGAAACTAACTATATACTTCCTTGGCGATATCCTTCTCACAGGCGAAACTATACGTAAAGCGCGCTTTACGTGTCAAGCGTGCTTTACACTTTCAAAAGATAGAACCAGCCGGGAAATAGGAAATAGTGGGCAGTGCACAAAAAGCAATTATCTCGCCTCTGCATCGGTCCGTTCGAGCCATGCTGCGAACTCATTCGGAAATCTGCGCCGCAAGCTCGCCGCAACGTTCGTCCGTAGCTGCTGACTGACGTTGGCCGCGCTCTTCATCTCCAGACGTTGCGCAATGCATCCCAGCGATGCCGTTGTGTTTTGACGGATCACCCGCGCCAGCTCCCCCTTCCGTGGATCGCTTCCTTGCAGCCCCTCGAGTTCCTTCTCCCCTAGACTAGACTAGCGGCCAACCGCATCGGCCCCGCCCGCGCCGCACTTCACGCTCAACCCAACTCTCCCGTTGGCATCAGCATCATCGCACTCGGTGAGTTCGCCGAAGGTTTTGAGGACTACCAAGACGTAAAAGCATTCCTCTCGCGCTTCCACGTCATCACGCTCTCGCGAGCCATCGCCTACAAAGCCGCCGCAATGCAGTCCCGCGTTCCCAAGCGCCTCGGCGAAAACGACGCCTGGATCGCCGCCACCGCCCTCGCCTACAATGCAGAAATACCCGGCTGCGAACGCGCATTCACCCGCGTCCCGCGACTGGACTACACGCCGGTCTGAATTCACCCGATCATCATTCGAAAGCAGCCCCTGAGGAGTTGAATGTGTTCATATGAATAACCGTTCCCTTTTAAGGACGTCCGCAACCTCATCGCCAGCGGATACGATGACTCAATCATCAAACGCTGGGCGCATACGCTCGGTGTCGATAGCTTTTGGCGATCATGCCAGACCTGAGCGACACCCCGCCCGAGATCGCCGCCATGGTCCGCGAGCGATTGATGGCCCGCACCGGTGCCGAGCGGTTTGAAATGGGTTCCCGCATGTTCGACGCCGCCCGAGAGATGATCTGCGCATCCTTTCCAAAAGACCTACCCAGGGAACGACGTCGAAAACTTCTCGGCTCCTCGACGGAATGAGTGGGTATCGGACTTGAAGGCGGGGGTTCGGGGGGAACAGGATGAGGGATGGATGCAAACGTTCTCTTTGGACAAGCGTTGGGGCTGGATGGCAGCTGGAAAGTGGTGGGAAGCGAGATGGATGCGCCGGGTCGGGAGTTGAAGTTGAAGCTCGATTTCGAGGTGGGTAGCCGGTTTGGGTGCCCGAGGTGTGGGCAGTCCTGCGCGGTGCATGACACGGTGGAAAAGAAGTGGAGGCATCTGGATTTCTGGCAGCACCGCACCGAACTTGGGGCGCGAGTGCCGCGAGTGGCCTGCGCCGAGCATGGGGTGCTTCAGGTCAGCGTGCCATGGGCACGAAGCGGGAGCGGGTTTACGTTGATGATGGAGGCCATGATCATGCTGCTAGCCCAGCAGATGAGTGTCTCGGCTGCAGCCCGGCATCTGGGTGAGACCGACAAGCGGCTCTGGCGGGTGATCGATCATTACGTGAGCGCGGCCCATGCCGCCCGGGACTGGAGTGGGGTGCGTCGCATTCTGGTCGACGAAACGAGCGCTCGGCGCGGCCATCGTTACGTGACGGTCATTCTCGACGCCGATACCAGCGAGCTTCTGCTCATGGTCGAGGGTCGCCACGCCGAAACGCTCAAGCAGTTCGCTGCGGCCATGCCCGCTCACGGTGCCAGCCCCGACCAGATTACCGAGGTCGTCATGGACATGAGCGCGGCCTACATTGCCGGAACCAGAGAGAACTTCCCCGCCGCGCGCATCGTCTTCGATCACTTTCATCTCATGCAATTGGCCGGAAAGGCCAGCGACGAGGTGCGCAAGAGTCTGGCCCGCGACGGAGCCGATCTCTGCGGCGCTCTCTGGAGCCTGCGCGGCAACGCCTGGACCCGATCCGAGGACCAGCTTTCCCGTCGCCAGCAGCTCTGCCGGGACTATCCCAAAATCGGTCGCGCTATCGCCCTGCGCGACGCTCTCCAGGATGTGCTTGCCGACTCCGACCTGGACTCCTTGCGATGGTGGTGCGGCTGGGCCGTGCGCTCCCGCCTCGAACCCTTCCGCAAGCTAGCCGCCACCATCAAAACCCACCTTCACGGCATCATCGCTTTCATGGAGACCCGTCTGACTAATGCCGCCATCGAAGCTGTTAACGGCCTCCTCCAAATCTCCAAGCGCATTGCTCGTGGCTTCCGTATCTTCCACTACTTCCGCCTCTCCGCCTATCTCAAAGCCTCCCGCCTCAACATCAACCTCCCTCACCCACTACCCACTTAATTCGTCGAAGACCCAACTTCTCTTCGAGCGCGTCTACGGGATAGCGTGGCCTCCCGGTGGTGAATGACGTTGCCAACGCCGAAGCAACAAAAAATATGTCGACATGAATGACCGCCCCTTTCCCTCCTCCCCTGCGGCTACACCCCCAAAAAGAAAATTTCTACCAATTTCATTCTGGAGCACATCCCGAGCGAAATTCCAAGTCTGTGGGAGTCAACCGACGAGTGGAGCTACTGGCTCTTACGTGGCCGTCTGTAATCCTGGATCGAATGCTTCTGTTGAGCGAGGCGGCTACAGCTATAACAGTGCTTCCTCGGCACTCCGTCTCCGCGTTTTAACGGGCTGGCTCAGCTTGCTGGCCGTGACCTCCGTCCAGGCTGCCAGGCCTGAGTGGAACGATCCCGGCGTTTTACAGCAAAACGTGGTGTCGGCTCACGCGAGCTTCGTTGCGTATCCTGATGCGGAGTCGGCGCTTCGAGCTGATCCGCATCAGTCGCCATGGTATCGTTCGCTGAATGGGGAATGGAAATTCCAGTGGTCGGCCTCTCCGGGGGATCGCCCAGTTGATTTTTATGATCCTCATTTTGAGGATTCCGCTTGGCCGGAGATTTCGGTGCCCTCAAATTGGCAGCTGCACGGATACGGGACCCCGATCTATCGCAATGCCGGGCTCATCTTCGATCAGGATTTTCCTTGGGTGGACGCATCGCGTAATGCGGTCGGCAGCTATCGTCAGATCTTTTCTGTTCCATCAGACTGGGCCGGGCGGGATGTTTTTATTCATTTCGACGGAGTTGATGCGGCTTTCTACCTTTGGATAAACGGCCACCGCGTCGGTTATAGTCAGGGAAGTCGGACCCCCGCGACTTTCGAGATCACGCCATATCTGCAAGCGGGCGATAACCTAATGGCAGTTGAAGTCTATCGGTTTTGCGACGGATCTTATCTTGAAGATCAGGACTTTTGGCGGCTTAGCGGAATCTATCGGGATGTGACGCTCTACTCTCGGGCAGCCCAGCGGATTCATGATTTTACGGTGGTGACCGATTTAGACGAGGCCTATCGCGATGCTGAATTGCGAGTGACGGCGGAGGTGGAAAACCCGACAGGCTTGGTGGAACTCCAACTGTTGTCGCCAGCAGGCAAGGAAATAAGCCGAGTCGAAGTCCAAGCGACAGCGGAAACGATCTTTCGTTTGCCAGTTAGGTCTCCACGCTTGTGGACGGCAGAGACACCTCATTTATATACCCTCTTACTAACCTTGAAGAATGCTCAAGGGCGGGTCATTGAGGTCATCCCGCAGCGCGTCGGCTTTCGAGAGGTTGAGATCGTTGGCGAGTCCTTCCGCATTAATGGAAAACCCGTGCTGCTTAAAGGTGTAAACCGTCACGAGCACGATCCGGATACCGGGCATTTCGTGAACCGTGAGGCGATGATTGATGACCTGAAATGGTTTAAACAGAATAATATCAATGCCGTGCGCACCGCGCATTATCCGAACACGCCTGAGTGGTATGCGCTTTGTGATGAGTATGGCATTTACGTGATGGATGAAGCCAATCTGGAGTCACACTGGGCGGGGAATTCTCAGAAGAACCTTCCATCCAATGACCCTGCTTGGGAAACACCTATGGTCGACCGCCAACGGCGTATGGTTGAGCGCGACAAAAACCACCCGAGCGTCGTGATCTGGTCAATGGGTAATGAAGCCGGAGACGGACCCAACTTTAAAGCATGTTTCGATTGGATCCATGAAGCTGACCCAACGCGACCCGTGCACTATGAAGGCTCCGGCCTGCGTCCGGAAATGCCGCACTCCGATTTCGGAACGATGATGTATGCTCCTCCCGCGATGGGCGGGCATCCGGGGAAGCCTTTTCTGCTCTGTGAATATTCGCATGCCATGGGCAATAGTAATGGAAATCTACAGGAATACATGGATGCCTTTGATCAGTATCCGCGCCATCATGGGGGCTTTATCTGGGACTGGATGGACCAGGGTATTCGGCAAGCTCTCCCCGAGGGATACGCCGATCCCTTTGGCCGCGAGACTGTGTTGGCTTACGGCCGTTTCTGGGCGGATTACTATGACAATGCTTTGGATCGGCGGCGCGCTCAGAGGCGCGGCGAGTTCTGCATGAATGGACTGATCGCTGCCGATGGGACCTCGCGTCCCGGTTTGAAGGCGGTCAAGCATACCTACCGCCCGATTCGCACGGGTTGGCACCACGTGGAAGCGGGGCAGATCGCAGTGCAAAACCGCTATGATTTTTTTAATCTTAAGGGGCGAGTGGCGGGTCACTGGTCGGTTCTTAGTGATGGGCAGCTAATCGCTGAAGGTGTGATGGATGTGCCGGACTTGGCCGCTGGGGAAACTGCCATTTTGGAGCTTCCCCTCCCAGCACCCGATCCGGCTGCGGAGCAGTTTGTGCAGATCGAATGGAAGACGGCGATGGTGTCCCCGCTTACGCCCCTCGGGCACGTTTTAGCTCAAGACCAATTGCAGTATTCGGACGGCGGGGCAGACTGGGCCGCTCAGGGTCATTCCGCCGAACTCGAAGTGATCGAGGATGCCAAGGCCCTTCGCCTAGTCGGTAGCGATTTTGAAATCACCTTCGACCGGACGACAGGTCAGATGGAATCCTATCGCGTTCAAGGGGTGGAATACTTGCAAGCGGGGCCACGTGTGGATTTCTGGCGCGCACTGACCGACAATGATCGTGGCTGGGCAATGAAGGAGGGTCGGCTTAATTTTGCATTTAAGGATGCAGCTGCAGATGCAGATCTTATCTGCCTGGACTATGATAAGGAGACGGCCACGGTGACGGTTGAGTATCAGCTGTCCGGCGAACTCGGTTCGGTTCGGTTTGATTATGCTGTGCAAGCTGGCGGAGCAATCAACGTTGAGGTCGCATACACTCACAATCCTGCGGTGGAATCCGCCATGCTGCGACAGGGGACGCAATTGCGCATTCCTGTGGAATTTGATCAGATGACTTGGTATGGGCGCGGCCCTGATCCAACCTACGCAGATCGAAAGTTTGAGCCGTTGGGGATCTATCATTCCTCCGTCGCCGGGCAATGGGTGGAATATGCGCACCCGCAAGAGAATTGTAATATGGCCGATGTGCGTTGGTTGGCACTTCAAAATCAGGAAGGTGCTGGCTTGCTGTTTACTGGCGGACAATCACTGAGTGCCGCAGCTCGTCTCTTCGATCCTGTCGATATGGAGGCCGCGGACTACACCTTCAAATTACGCGTTTTGGATGGCATCTCGGTCAACGTCGATCACGCACAAATGGGTGTCGGTGGCAATAACAGCTGGGGAGCGATGCCGATATCCGATTACATCCTTAAGGCGGGGTCCTTCGAATTTACGTATCAAATACGCCCGATCCCCGCAGGGGTGATCGATCTCCCGCAATGGCTTGCAGAACAAAACTAAAGACACTATGCGAACACAGCATCAAGTGGAATACGGGTCAGTGTGCAAAACGCAAGTTTCCCGTGTCTGCATTGATCCGTTCGAGCCATGCAGCGAACTCATTCGGAAGTCTGCCCCGCAAGCTCGCTGCATCGGTCGTCCGTAGCAGCTGACTGACGTTGGCCGCACTCTTCATCTCCAAATATTGCGCAATCCATCCCAGCGACGCCGTTGTGTTTTGGCGGATCACCCGCGCCAGCTCCACCTTCCGTGGATCGCTTCCTTTGAGCCCCGCGAGTTCCTTCTCCTCTAGCCCTTGCAACCCGCATTCCCTCATTCGCCAGATCCTCAGCCCGCTACATCCCGCAGGCCAGTCTCTGCGACACCGTTTCCTTACGCTTCACACCAATCAGTGCTTTCACCCAGAAGTTCCCAGCGTTGAGATTGTTAGTGCGAGTGTTAGGACTAGAGGTATGCGATACGAACCGCTCCACCCCATTCAGGATGAGCGTTTCCGAGCCATGTCGCCCGCCGAGAAGTTCACCGTCACTCAGGGCCTGTTGAACACCGCTCGCCGGGTTCGCCGCTGCGCTATCGCCCACGCCCACCCAGACTGGTCAGCTGAAAAAGTCGAACGAGAACTCGCCCGCGAAACCTCCCGTGCACGAACCTGGCCTCCTCGCTCTTTTCGGACATCCGAAAGGGTCGCCCCCCCTGACCGGGAGCCCTGAACGAATCCGCCCATTCGCTTTTCAATCCGTTTGCCCGGAACCAGCCAGCCAGTTATCCTAGCTGCATGAGCGAAACCACAATCGGAAGCTTCGAAGCCAAAAACCGCCTTTCTTCCCTGCTCGACCGGGCGGAACGCGGGGAGCGTATTTGGATCACCAAGCGAGGCCGACGAGTCGCCGTCCTCGGTCCGCCTGCACCGGAGAAGGAAGCCTTGATCGAACGCCTCCGCGATTTGCGTGCCTCCGCCAAGAAGACGGGATCCTCCGTCAAGGCACTCATTGAGGAAGGCCGCCGCGCGTGAAGGTCGTGATCGATGCATCCTTCAGTGCCGCGTGGTTCCTGCCCGATGAGCAGTCTCCGTCCGCCGAACAGATCCTCGAAGAGGCAATAGCCGGACGCTTGGTGCTTTGTGTCCCCTCGCTGTGGGACTACGAGATGAGCAATCTCCTCCTGATGGCCATCCGGCGCAAGCGGCTCCCGGCCGCGTGCCGGACGGAGGCTCTGGAACTCCTCGCCTCTCTCCCAATCAAGCATCGTGATCAGCCAGACTCGCTCACAAGCGAACGCATCTTCGACCTCGCGCAGACGCTCTCCCTCTCGGCCTACGACGCAGCCTATCTCGAACTCGCCGACCGATTCCGGTGTCCGCTGATCACCTCAGACGCAAAGCTCCAAACCGCCGCAGCCGCCAAAATGCTCCCGACCCTCTAATGCGCTCTCGATTTTAAAGCCTCGGAGAATACCAAGCGAAGACAGTCTCACCCGCCGCCGTCGCCAAATCCATTCGCGACGATTTCTTCTTCCACCCTGACCATTTTCCTCTGAGCCCATCTCCCCAATGCCAATCAAAATCACCTGCAGTTTACTCGCGCTCAGAGTCCGTGCTATTCTCCCGAGCATGACTCAGCCCGAAGATCTGGTTGGTGACGAATGGGCGGAATGGTATCGCCTCACTCCCAATCAGCGTTGGCAAGAGAGCGAGCGCCTGTGGCAGACTTACCTCGACCTTGGAGGCTGTCTTGATCCCGAATCCGATACGCAAAGTCCTTTCCACGATCCGCAAGCACCAGGTGCAGGCCCTGCTCATGGGCGGCCAAGCCTGCGTGTTCTACGGCGGAGCCGAGTTTAGCCGCGACACCGATCTCGCGATTCTTGCCGAAACCGAGAATCTCACGCGCCTCCAAAACGCTCTCGGCGAGTTGCAGGCCAAGGAAATCGCCGTTCCCCCTTTCACAGCGAAGCACCTCGACGCCGGTCTCGCCGTCCATTTCCGCTGTCACCATCCCGAGGCCTCCGGGATGCGCATTGACCTCATGTCGCGAATGCGGGGCGTCGATCCCTTTCCCAACCTCTGGTCCAGACGCACGACCTTCGAGCTTCCCGACGGCACCCCCTGCGACCTCCTCGCCCTGCCCGATCTCGTCCAAGCCAAGAAAACCCAGCGTGACAAAGATTGGCCCATGATTCGTCGACTTCTGGAAGCCCACTATTTCGAACATCGAGCTCATCCCAACGACGAACAAATCACCTTCTGGCTCCGCGAACTCCGAACCCCGTCGCTCCTCATCGAAACGGCCATGAAATGGTCATCCGCAGCTCAAGACCTACTCTCAGATCGCGCCCTCATTGGTCTGGCCCTGGCCGACGATGAGTCGGCCCTCGGGTTGGCACTGGCGCAGGAGGAACACGTCGAACGGATCGCCGACCAGACCTATTGGCTCCCGCTCAAGCAGACCCTCGAACAATTGCGGCGAAGCGCCAAAGGAGGTGGGTAGTTCCTATCAGAACGTCAGTAGAATGCGCAAAAAGGGTGAAATGGGGGTCGGAGTGGAAAAGCAATTGTCTAACCTTAGATCGATCCGAGTTAATCGGCGGGCGGTAGATTTTTTTGCACTGCCTCCCCTTTCCTCGACGAGATTGACCCGCCCGACCGGGTGACGTCGGAATTCCACGAAGCCAACTTCGGCCCGCATCGTTACTGGCGATCGAATAAACCCGGCGCGTCGGCCGTTAATCGGTGACTGTACTCCACGATGAAAACTTTCCTTCGCCTGTCCGCCCTCGCGGCGATCACGCTGCTCCCGGGTTGCGTCAATCGCTACGGCCAATTCGTTCCCCCTGACCCCATCGGCCGCGCGATCTTCAACTCGATCTACGCCGCAAAAGCCGACGCCTACTACTACAATTACCAGCCGCGCACCGTCGTCGTCACCACCGCGCCGCCACGCCCGATCTACGAGCGCCGCGTCACCGTCGTCCCCGCTGGCTTCCGCGACCCCGTCTGGATTGGCGGTCACTACGCGTGGGCCGGCTCGAACTGGGGCTGGCGCCGAGGCTGCTACGTCGATCGACCGCGCCCGGGCCTAAGCTGGTATGGCGGCGGCTATTACGCCCGCGGCGGACGCGGCTACTACCGCTCAGGATACTGGCGATAGTATATCCCCGCCCCAGCCGTTCGTCGGTTAGAATATGAACATAGGGTCAGTTGACCGTTCTTCATTCCCACGGCGGACGCACCATCATCCTTTTCGACACTCCGAGGCCTTTATAGCGCTGGCTTTAAGACCCATAACTCCACGAGCTCGTCCCCACGCCAGCTCTGATTTCTGCGGGTTTTGTTCGAAGCCGACCCGACTTTCGAGTTCACGAATGAATCCTTAACAAAGCGCCCGCCGTGCTTGATCTCCACATCAATGGGATTGGCTTTCGCTTGGCCAGTGATCTGAGCGAGGTTTGAAAACATGAGCACGAGACGGCCCCCCGGTTTCAAATGCTTCGGCGCTTCCGCGAAAAACCGCGGGAGCAAGTCGGCAGCGTGATACATTGCTTGCTCGATGCCGGTCTTCCCCTCCTCCAACGGAAGCCAGGGAGGGTTGAAAACGATCAAATCCGCCCGACGGTCGGAGGTGGCAAATAGATCCCCACGTGCCAGCTCGACTCTTGCGGCGAGGTCTTTCCCTTTCAGCGATTGCTGCATTCCGTAAATCGCGTTCGGATTGATGTCGGTGGCGAACACTTTCTCGAAGCCATCCTCGAGGAGCTGATAGGTAATGACCCCGCAGCCAACCCCGACGTCGATCGCGGTTTCCTTGCTGCCCGTGTAGTCGCTAAGCCAGTCTTCGAACAGTTGCAGATGCTCGAAACGAGTCGGAAAGTATGTCCCGTAATACGGGAACAACTTCTCCTTCAGGGTAGGAATCGAAATTCCCTTTTGATACCATTGCCAGGAACTGTTCAGACCCTGGACCTGAGGAAAGGAAAGCAGGAAATCACTAACGTCGGGATACAGGTCACTTAGCCAGCCGATCTCCGGCGCTTTCCTGACCTGCAACCGATTCCCCTTCACGTGAAGCAGAATCCGGCTTGAAAGGTCTCGGAATGCAGCCCGATTTTCGCGCTGCCCCCGATAGGATCTATCAGCATAGTGATGATTCACACTCCTCCGAATCTCACTAAGCAGAACGAGACCACTGCTGTAAAAGTCTTGGATTAGCACATGGCGCCCCGCCCTAAGATCATCAATGGCGGCCTGCGGTAAAGTTCTCTTCGCGAACGGAACGACTTCCGCCTCAAAATCCAAAGGCTCGGGACGATTGAAGACAAAATCCATTTCCACGTTGATAGGAGATAGGGATCAACGCGCAAAAATCAATTGTTCCCGTGCTCGATCCTCTCGATAACGGCGAAGAACGCTTCTTGTGGTTCGTGATCTCTACTTGGGCCGTCTGAAATTCAGAGACTTCAGCGCCTCACTGGAAGGAATTCCAACAAACATTCTCAGCGACCGGTTGGATCGCCTCGTCAGCTCCGGGACTGTTGTCCGCGTCATAGTCTCAGATTGCAGCAAGCGGCCCGCGTATCAACCGCCACCGAAAGGTCTGGCGTTCCGGCCCATCCTTGGCACTCTGCGAAACTGAAGACGCGAGTGGCAGAAAGGCACCGCCCTTTTAATGAAACCCCGTGCACAGTCAGACGTTATGGGCGGCACGCGAGATCAGACCGCTCCCCCTCCAAAGGAAGCTGAATGAACTCCAAACGGTGTTGCGACGTGGCCTCTCGATAGCGGGCTGGCGTCCGAATCTCGTCTCACTATGATTAACACAGCCTCCTTTACCTATTCCTTAGCGACGATGGCTTTCCTTGCGGTGCAATTTCAGTCCGTTGCGTGCTCCGTCGCGTATTATTTCGATGCAGATTCCGCCACCCCATACGTCGCGAATCACGAAGATTACTGGATTGATCAGAACGTAATCATCAAAATTGAACCGTCGAAAACTGACCAATACGGACGACTGTGGTACGGGTGGGATGATTTTGCCCAGGGCGGAGTCAACGAGCATGGTTTGTTCTTCGATGGCGCAGTCACTCCCGAATCGACCATTCCAGATGGCTACGGACCTCCTCGCGGAAATCTCGGGGACAGGATTCTCGCAAACTGCAAAACCGTTCAAGAAGCCTTGGACTTTCTTGAGACTGAGAGGGTTGCCTTGAAGGACTCACACGTGATGTTCGGTGACCGGACGGGAAATGCGGTCGTCGTGGAATGGTTGGAATCGAATCGATCCCTGACCTGGATATCGAACGGCAAGCTGATCATGACGAATTTCCATCTCGGGGAAACGCGAAAACAGGCGTCCGGATGCCCGCGTTATCGATCAATCGATTCGAGAATCGATCATCTTCTCCGCAGCGGCAAAACGACGAGCTTGCTTGCGGTCGGCAATACGCTTGGGGGCGCCGCGCGAATTCCGATTGAAAGCGCCGGGGGACGGTTGGTCGGAACCCTGTATTCGACCTTCATCGATCTGAAGAAAATGAAGCTTGTTTACGTACTTGTTGCCTCAAAAGTAAATGACACCCGGGAGGGCCGGGAAGGAGGGGGTCGTTGACTCAAAAGTCATGACACCGTGGTTGGGTGTGAGTGTGCTGCATCTGTCGCGGAGTGCAAGGAGCCCGTAGGGCGACTGGAACGCAGCGCCAGATGCAGCACGCGCCCGAGGCGGCGCTCAAGTTCTTCGTGGAGAGCGAAGGGATCGAACGCGGCCCGCGCTTGGCGAAGTTGGGCCTTGGTTTTGGCGTCGACGTGCTCGCTTTCGAGTAATCGGTCGCAGGGCGTGCGGGGTTGGTCGTGACGGCGCTTGATCTTGGCTCCGTGACGTTCTTTGGAGACGAGTTTCATCGAGGGTTGAAAGAAGTTGTGCAGCGGCTCCCAGATCTCCCGGTAGATCGAGTTCATGCCGTCCAAAAGTTCGGGTTCCCCGAAGCGATCGTAGCCGAAGAGCTGACGCACCCGGGTCCAGTTCTTCTCCTCCACGTGTCCGTTGTCATCCTTGTGGTAGGGCCGGGACCGGGTGAAGCCCACGGGTCGGCTTCGTTCTTGGAAGTAACGAACCAGATGCCAGTTCAAGAACTCGCTGCCGTTGTCACAGTCGAAGCCGAGCACCTCGAAGGGGAGGGCTGCTTCGACTTCCCGGGTGGCGGCCACGATCCCGGTGGCTCCCTTGTTCCAGACGGCTCGGTTGGCCGTCCATCCACTGTGGATGTCGGTGTAGGTCACGCTCCACACGAAGTCTCCTTCGAGTGAACCGCCGCAGTGGGCCACCGTGTCGGCTTCCAGGTATCCGGGACGATCAATGTCCCAGTTATCCGTGCGGATGGGGATCGCGTTCTTGAGCAATCCTCCGGGCTTGGTCCCGCTCCGACCTCGTGCCCCGGCTCGAACCTTCCGCACGGCTAGAAGACGGTCGATCTGGGCAGCGCTGATGGCCAGGACCTTTTCCTTCAACTTCCGGCTCAGCTTTCCCGATCTCGCCTCGTAATACGGCAACCAGAGCTTGCGCATGGCCGCCAGTCGCTTGCCGCACGGTTGCTCGGACGCCTTCCAGATCTTCCAGAGGACATCCGCGACTTCCTCTCCATAGTCAACCGGGCGGCCCTTGGTTCGCCCGGGATCTCCTCCCCATCCTGCCTTGGCTCCCAGCAACTTGATTGCGTGCTTGCGGCTGTATCCCCACTGCTCGCACACCTCGTCAATCATGCGCGTGCGCCCCTCCCGGTTGCGCGCCACGTAGCGTTGCCGCATCCGCGGCAACTCCTCTTCTCTCATTCTTCGACTCATCGGCATGCCTTCGCTTTGCCGGTGTCATTCTTTTTGAGTCAACGTCCCCTTTTCTTCTCCGCCTCTTACTCTCCCTCGGTGTCATAACTTTTGAGGCAACAGGCGTGCCCCAGCTCGACAGCACCAAGGCTCGACAGTTCGATCTGGATCGCGAGTTCTCGAGTGCTAAAGGACGCAAGATTACTGTGAACAGAGTGTCAAGGGCACCCGGTTATCGGTTTCACAAGGCCCGATAGCAGTCTTCGTTCCGTGCGATCCGAGGAGCCGTCAGGCCCGCGTCGGCAACTCTTGATCATCGCTCGAAGGTGAAGGTGATCGCCCCCTTCGACGTCGACCCCGGGCAGCCTCAGTTCACCGAAGCCTAATGCGGAACGGTCCTCGAATCTTCCGCCAGATGGTGGCCTGTCCGGATTGACTGAGCGTTACCCTCTTTTCCTGCTGCAGCTCGAAGATGATTGGCCTGAGCAACGCGAGTGGATGCGGTTCTTCCGGCATGAGATCCTGCGACAGCGCGCCGGGACACATCGTCGTTCCCTTCCGCAATCGGCCCAGACGCTCGATGATCGCGCATTTCCAACGATCTCGCTCCGGGCCATTCATGACTTCCGCTCGTCGGCGCAGAGCGGAACACCGCCGGCTACAGATCCCGTCGTCCGAGTTCTTCGGGAGGGGTAGAGCGCAAACTCGGCATCTTTCGCTATCTAATTCCATTCGTGGGGGTGTGACGGGACCCTTTGCGGATCAGTATCCAAGCCCGAGGTTAAAAACGAAATTGCAAAATCGGGTTCAGGGGCTGGCGCGGGATCAAGGCCAAGGTGATCAAACTCGACGCGGCCTTTACGCGTGCCGAAAGCCTCCTGTCCAAGCGGTTGCCAATAACGATTGGAGCCGCGGAGCATCGCCGTCGATCCCCCTCCCACACCGTCCGCAGGTAACGCGGAACACTCGAAGCGTCGCCATGAAGTCGCCTCACGTGGTCGGGACGTTTTCGGTGATGGTGAGGATTTGATCTGCGGCAACGTTTTGAAGGCGTTGCCTTTCCCCGCTCGGCCACACGACTTCAATCTTGGAAACAAATTCGTGGGGTCCGAGGCCGAAGTGGAGGCGCTGGGGATTCTGGCCACGATTGTGCTGACCTCCGTTTTGCTCACGCAACTGGGTGGTCTCCCCGCAGGTCACGAAAACTTTTGCCCCCAAGGCGTCGCGCGTGAGAGAGCGCCCGACCAAATCGATCTCGATCCAATGATTCCCGTTCGGCTGATTGCGGTAGACGAAGCTGGGGCCGACCTCGTCTTCGGCGTTCTCCGCGGCGGGCCACTGAAAATTTTGCACGTAGATGTCCAGAAATCCGTCGTTATCGAAATCGACTGGATTGGCGTTGCCGCCCGCTCCCTTTTGGGGACCATCCAATCCTACCGGTCCGGCGTCCGAGAATTTCCCCTCGCCATCGTTCAAAAGAAGGACGTTACGTGGATTCGTCGTCTCACCGTAGCTTAGGAAAGCCTTGTCCTTGGGGTCATTCTTGCGGCCGGTCACAACGTAAAGATCGGTATCCATGTCGTTGTCAAAGTCCCCGGCAATGAGGTTCATGATTCCCCAGGGTGCTTCGCCCAGATCCGGCATGGCAATCTTCTCATTGGTAAAATCGCTGCCATCGTAGCGTCGAATCTGAATGACTTTGGGTTTCGCCTGCACCAGCTCGAGTCTCCCGTCATTATCGAGATCTGCGCCCAGTGCGTCGTTGGCGGCGCCAGTGGAGGGAAGGCTCGTGAGCGGGATGGATCGCGTGCTGTAGATCGGACTCCCGCCGTTGATGATGATCTCCATCGTCCCATCACCCGTGAGGTCGCTCTGGCAGGCGTGCCACCAGCGTTTCGCCGTCGCGATGCCAAGTCGATCGTGCGACGCGGTGAAGGTGCCGTCTTCATTCTGAACAAAGATGGTCGAAGGGCAGAGACCGTCTCGGCGATCGGTCAAGCAGAGGAGAAGATCCAGTTTCCCGTCGTGATTCACGTCGCACCACAACCCACCGCTCCCCGCCGCTTCGTCGTAGCTAACCCCGTATTTGGTCGCACTTTCCGTCAAAACGGAACCATCGTTCAGGTAGAACTTGTTAGGCGAACTCACCGGACGAGTCGGACGACGTTTCTCGGTCTCGCCAGGGAAGGTGCGCGCGTCCTCACCGCAGTTAATGACGTAAAAATCGGCCGTTCCGTTGTTATCGAAGTCCCCCCAAGACCCGTTGTGACTGTCGCGCTTGATCATGTAACCGGTGATCGCGTCGTTGACAAAAACGGTCTCGCCTCGTTCAGAAAAGGTGCCGTCTCCATTGTTAACGTGGAGACGGTCAAATCCGTGGTTCATCACGTAAACGTCGAGATCGCCATCACCTTCGATGTCAGCCCAAAACCCGCCGCGCATCGTGCCAAATGGAGTCGCCGACTCCTCGACGTGGTATGGAGGTAGGTATCGGAGGTTCGCCGCTTCGGTCACGTCCGTGAACTGGACGCTTGGCTCGCCGGCACTGGCTCCGCTGAAGCTCACGAGCAGCATACTCATCCCCGCTATCAGGAATCTGCGACGAAGAACCATGGGAAGCATCGCACAAAATCTACGCTTTCGAACGAAAGGCGGTCAATCGGGGAACCGGTCGAGCACCCCCAAGCAAATACTGCCAGCAAGGACGTTCACTACCGCGAAGTGTAAACATTCTGTAGGATTAGCACCGTTGTTCGAGCTATTGGGCAATGAGACGCCTTGGTCGGTTTGTCCGAGGCTTTCGCGGGGCCGTTGACGGATAAAACGAATTCCGTTGATTATTCCCCGCGCGCCTCAAAGCTCAACCCCCGCAGGTCGCCAGCCCATGCCGACCCGGCAACCCGAAGTTCCTAATGCTCTATCAATTCCCAAACTTACTCCGCGGAACGCTTCCGCTCCTCGTGCTTTTCTTGATTGGAACCGTCGATGCGGCGGTGATCCGAGGACGAATTGACCTAAAGGGAAAAGCGAACCGGGATGCGGTGGCAAACCGGGTTGTCGTTCTTTACGAAACGACCGAGGGACGCCCGGTTGCTCATGGAGCCGCCGTCACTCAGCGGTCTGGACAATTTTGGATCCAGACCGATCGGCGTTCGGCAAACGGGATCTTTTACGTTACGACGCAGCTCCCTCACAACGTTCGGCTCGTGACGGTTCTCGGTCCGACCCTTCCGAACCGCGTCACCCTTAACGAACTGACCTCGGTCGCCGCATCCTACTCGATGGCGCAGTTTTTCAAGACGAACGCGATCGCCGGTGATCCGTTCGCGCTGCGAATCGCCGCGATGATGAGCGAAAATATTGCCAACCCGACGTCTGGCAAAATCTCGGACGTCCTGAAGCAATCGCCCAACGCGGATGAAACGGAGTCTCTGCGCCTGACGCGTTCGCTGGCAAACATCGTCAATCTCTGCGCGAGAAACTCCAAGGCCTCGGAAAAATTTCGGCGAATGACGCGGGTTACCGGCGAGAGCAGCCCGAATCATACCGCGCAGGCAATGGCCAACTTGGCGCGAGATCCCGCTCGGAAGGCGCGGCGAATCTTCCAGCTATCCGAGGAACGGTCGGCGTTCTCACCGGTTTTGCGGACGGCACCCGACGGTTGGTGCGTGACGGTCAAAGTCAATCAGACTGGCGATCCGAGCGTCTTGTTCGGAGGGCCGGCGAACGTAGCTTTCGACGCCCGGGGATACGCGTGGATTCCAAATAACTCGGTGCAGGGAACTCCGGACTCGTCGGAGTATCTGATGGTTCTCCGGCCCGACGGAAAACCTGCCGGTGGGGAGAATGGCGGTCCGGTTTCTCCGAAACGCGGCGGCGGAATTCTCGGTGGGGGCTGGGGCGTCACGTTGGATTCGCGGCAGCGGGTCTGGACGTCGAATTTCGGCTGGGGCGGGCTGGCCAATTAACCCTCACCCACCGAAGCCGGGCTCGTCGGAGCGGGAAGCGGCAGCACCTCGGTGCTCGACGCGCGCACGGGGGCCATCCTTTCGGAACCCAAGGGCTACTTCGGCGGAGTCTGGCGCTCCCAGGCGATCAAGGCTGACGCTGTCGACAACATGTGGATTGCCAGCTTCGAGAACGACAGTCTGGTCGTTTTCAAGGACGGCAACCCAGATCGATCAGTCAGCTACCAGCAGTATCTCGGCAGTAAGCCGTTCGGAATCGAGGTTTCGCGCGATGGGTCGGGCACGTGGGTCACGAACTCCGGAGGTCTGGCCGGTGAGTTCCCGAGCAGCGTCGCGCGGTTTCGCCTGAATGCGACTGGCGAGCTCGAGCAGTTCATTCTGCGCTACGTCGGGAAGAACCTGCGAGTCGTCGAGTCCGATTCTCTCGGGAACGCCTGGGTCGCCTCCCAGGGAGATAACACCGTTTACGTCTTCAGTCCTTCCGGAGCACTGCTGGGTGGTTATCGCGGTGGCGGGATCGACGGACCTTGGGGTTTGACCATCGACGGAGACGATCACGTTTGGCTGGGGAACTTCGGGCCAATCGAACCGGGCAGCATCTTCTCGCGCGGTCGGCTTTCCCGCCTCTGTGGTGCCAATCCAGCGACGTGGCCTCGGAATAAAAAAATGGGAGACCCGCTGTCGCCGAATACCGGCTACACGGTGCGGTCGGCGGGCAGTCAGGTCCTCCTCTCGAACGGAGATCCGCTTTACGGTCCCGGGGCTCCGCCAAGTTTCGCACCGATGATGCGTCAAACGAGTGTTCAGATCGACGCCGCCGGCAACCTGTGGACCATCAACAACTGGAAGCCGGATTTCGACATCGACGCCACAACGAATCCGGGGGGCGATGGAATCATCATCTTCGTTGGCCTCGCACCGCCCCAGCCCCGATAACTTCAGGCATCGATCCGCTGCCACCACGAGCTCGTGAAATCAGTCGGCAGCGGCTGAGACGAATACTCGGACGAGTGGTTGGCGAAGTTCGGGACCAATCCGCCAACACAGCCATCGGCTTCTGCGGATGACGCCCGGTTGGCAACCTCGGACACGACTTCTGAACCAAGCCCTTTCCCCGCCGTTCGTTGAGGACCGGCGGACGCGATCAGCAGCTCACGAGATCCAGCAACGAAAAAGCGGTGACCGAGCGAACTCGGTCACCGCTTGATGATTTCGGAATCGAATCAGTCGCCGGTTATCGTAACGTCGTCAAAATACACGGTTTGACTCGAAGACGGCTGGTTCTGATCCATGCGGATTCGGACGTCCGTGATGCGATCTGAACCTGCCGGCACTGCGATTGTTTTCTCGTAGGGCAGGAAGTTACCGTTGAAGGAGTTGCTAATGCTCATCCGATCGGCAGCCACGTCCGTCGTGTTATTGTTGCTGTTGACGAATCTCACGATCATGTGGATCTCGAGATCGCCCACTTCCGGACCGACGAGTCGGACCAACGTTCCGAGTGTCACGGAAGTTGCCCCATCCAGGTCAACCGTTCCTCCGGAGAAGTTCGACAGCGAATCCTTGGCAGTCGTCGCACCCGAACTCGGCGTCTGGTAACTCGCGACTCCATTGCCACCGAGGCTGAACGCGCTGGTGTTGCTGAAGTTCGTCCCGGACGCAAAGTCCTCGGCGAAGATGTCCGTTCCAGGTCCCGGGTTGACGGGGCCTTGAGGGTCCGACTTGAACTGGAACCAATCGATATCCATCAGACTGCGGGTTTCGCCAGGGTGCGCCTCGAAGGTCACGTAGAGCTCCTGCAAACCGGAGACCGGGGCGATCAGACCGGTGGAAAGAGTGACCCAGTTATTCCAACCTCCGCTTCCACTGAAGTCGATGGTGGCAATCGTCGTGCCGGTTGTCGGATTTCCAAGTCGGAATCGGATGATCCCGCCCGTCGTGTTACTGGAGACGGAGATCTCGACACTCTCGGCGTCTGGTGTGGTCGAAGATCCGAAGTCGAACTGCGAGTAAAGGACCCATTCGCCGTCGTGGATGTTGACCAACTTCTGGCCAGAGCCCAGCTGAGCCGTTCCGATGCCGTTCGCTTGGTCATACAGTTCCGCTTCAGTAATGACATCGACGTCGATGCTCGTGCCACCGCCCGCGTTCACCGCGACGGAGACAACGTCAGTCCCGACGAGACCGCTGTTATCCGTGACTTCCAGGGTGACGTTCCGGACACCAACCTGAAATGAGACTGAAGGCGAGACGCCGGTCGCCACCTGGCTCCCGTTGACGAGCCAGCGATAGCTGACGATTGTTCCGTCGGAATCGGACGACCCACTTCCGTTAAGCGTCACGTTTTCATTTCCATTGCCATTGTTATCCGTGACAGAAATATCCGGACCCGCGTTCGCTACCGGTGGGACGGGGTTCTGGGTGCCACCCGTGAGTTCGGCGTATGGGATCGCCCAAGTTGTCGCCAAGTCACCGCCAAACCAGTCGTTCTCACCACCACCGAAGACGTAAAGTGTGTTGCCAACGATCTTCGCACCGGGAGACGCCAAGCTCCGTGGCAACTCCAGTAGCTCAGTCCACGTATTGTTGCTGGGATTATATTCGAAGATCGATTTTCGAGTGATTGGCACTTTGTAGTTTGATCCGGCCACCTCTTTCACACCATCGACACCGCCGACCACGAGGATCCGGCCATTATGAACGAACGTGGCCCACTCGTGATGAGAGCGACCGGCACCGGCGGGGAGATCCGCCAGCGGTGGGTTGGCCGCGGCATTTTCGGACGTTGGATTCCACGTATCCGTTGCCGGATCGTAAACTTGCACCGTCGGAGTGTCACCCGTCAGATCGTGATTATGGTCAAACTCGCCGCCGATCAGATAGATCTTCCCGTTGAGATTAACACCCGCGACGTGAACACGCTTTTGCGGAACCGGCGCAGCGTTCGTCCATCCCGTACCCGCTCCCGACGGATTCAGCGTCACCGTGCTGAGGTTCAGAACGAAATGATGGTTCTCGGCGGAAGACTTTCCCCTTCCGCCGGTCAAGACGTGGAGATTGTCGCCCACGAGGACCGCTGGTCCGGCCCAATGATTTTCGGGAAGGTCGGGACCCCGGCTCCAGGTCTGCGTTTGGATGTTGTAAACGTCCACGAAAACCGTGCCTTGATTCGCCGAGCCAGCCTTCCCGCCGCAGATCCAGATTTCGGGACCACGCGGCCCGTTGTAGAGAGAACTCCCCGCCGTAAAATGGTGTCGATATCGGTTGGCTGGCAAAGACCCCTCCTGCGTCCAGGTATTGTCCGCTGGATTGTAAACCTCCATTTGCGCAGGTCCCGTCGAATGATTGCTGATTCCACCGAGCACGTAGATTTTCCCGTTGTGAACAACGTTCGCGTGCTCGCCGCGCGGAAATAGCATGTCGGCTTTCTGATCCCAGCCGGCCGTAGCGGTACTGGCGAGGGAGAGCCCAATTATAACGGCTAGGCCGCTTGAGAGGTGGAGAAGTCTAGAGGGTATTTTCATCTGGAGGAAGTTAAGGTTGCCCCGAAGGAAACGGCGATCACGGGGCACGTCAAGAATTTTTTTGCGTTTACAAAGCGATTATTCGTGACGGACAGCGTCGCAGCGTCAGACCAATTACCGCCCACAACCTGCAATACTCAGGCCTTTCGGAAGATTCCGCCGTCAGGACTGAGCAAGGCTTAAAACGCAAATGAACTCGTTCTTCCGATGCTTTCCTGCGGGCGGAGAGGAACTTTCAGTGGAGCTAAAATTCCGCATTACTGGCTGCTCGCCGAGGACTGCGTCACCCGGCGGGTGGTCGTAATCTTGCTAGGAACGAACGATACCAAATTTCGCACTCGCCGCTTGCTGAATCTCCTCCGCGGCGAGGCGGACGCCGATCAGGATCGCGCACGGCGGAACGGTCGGCTCGGCTAACAGCGGGAACATCGTGGGTTGTGGCGGAGTGTCGTCCGTTCGCTGAAAGACAAAATGGATGTCCGGGAGCTCAAGCAACTGACAAACCCCCTTGACCCTCAGGTCGACAAAACCAACTTGGATAATGGGAGCGAAACGTTGGCGCAGTTCGAGGTGTGCGGTCAGGTGCTCGATCAGTGAGAACGGATCGGTCGTTCCGTTGGCCTCGATGAGAACGACGCGGTCGGGCGTTTCGGGAATGGCGAGCAGGTCGTTGATGAGTTCGTGGATTGAATCGCAGCAGACGCAATTGCCGTTGATGGCCCGCACCTCATCAGTGAGGTGGCGAAGGGACGAAGCATCGACGCGGGCGTTTTGGTAATCGTTGATGAGAACATACGGAACGAGCCCGCGCTCCTCGAGCTGGGGCAGGATCTCCCGGAGAAACGTTGTCTTCCCCGCTCCAAGGAAGCCGACCAACAGAACGGTGGGGACGGGCACTCTCAAAGCCGGGTCGGGTTCGGTGCGTTGCCGTAAACTGGAGCCGGATCGAAGATTTTACCGGACTCGTTGAAAACAAGCGGCCCTCCGGAACCGAGCGGGACGCTGCGGTAGAAGCAACTTCGGTAGCCGACATGACAGCTCGCACCGGAAGCGGCGACTTCGACCCGCAGCCAGACGCAATCCTGGTCGTCGTCGACGCGAAGTTCACGCACGTGTTGCACGAGCCCGCTCGTTGCGCCCTTGTGCCAGAGGCATCGACGGCTCCGACTCCAGTAGTGGGCTTCCGCGGTTTGGATCGTGAGCCGCAGTGCCTCCGCGTTCATTGCTGCGTGCATGAGGACTTCACCGTCGGCGAAATCGGTCGTGACGACTGGGATGAGGCCGTCGGCGTCGAACTTGGGTGCGAGCTCGTTGGATTCCTCGACCTGTTCAACGGACGTGCGGGAATGGAATTTCGTAAATGGAGGTTGGGTCGTCATTCGGGGTTTTCAGCGGGTGAAGAGTTCAACCGACCGGAGTGGCGTAGGCTGGGCTCGATCCTTCGCGGCTACTCGTGCGTGCACGTGACTTTCCGGCAGAGCCAGTAGTTCCGAGCGTGGGCGCTGGAAAGCACGACGGCACCGACGAGACTGATCAGCACGCTGCCACTTAGCACCGGCGATGTCTCGCTGGCGGTGCAGTGGGTGCACTCGCCGGTCGTTCCTCCGAGCGCGCCGACGTCGAAGAACGCCTCGCTGACCGCAACGAAGAAGAGAATTCCCAATCCGACGATGCTCAAAAGCGCCACCACCGCATCCCGGTGCTTTCGGCAGCCCAAAAACACGGCGGTGGCGGTCGTTGGCAAAACGAGTAGCATCATCCAGAGATGAAATTCTCGCTGGGCCCAGAACGTAGCCGCCACGACCGGGAGGAAAATCATCAAGATCGGCGTGACGAGGCAATGCACCGCGCAGACCGCAGCCATGGCGACTGCAAGCGAATCAAGCCATCCGAAAGAACGGCACTGTGATGGAGCGGGCGTTGTCATGACGTCAAAGCGAGTGACCGGCGGGGCTTTTCAAAGAGTTTCAATCGGCTCCTAGGCTCAGGCGAGGACGGCCTCGGGCTCTGGATCGACCACCGTCGTCCACCCGGGAAACGGATCCGCCAAGCGCTCCGCCCAACCCTCGGGACCGAGTGCCATTTCGCGATCGTCGAGCAGGCAGGCCGTCAGAGCTTCCTGCATCGCTATCTTGGGTAGATCCTGACCGATGTAAACGAGCTGCTGACGGCGGTCGCCGTGGGGTTCCTGCCAGTCCTGCACAATGGATTTCCAAACGTCGTCCTCGTCCGGCCAGGACGACTTCGGCTGGCTCGCCCACCAATAGCCGACCGGCCGGTATTCCGCGCTGCCACCAGCCTGGGACCACGAACCGATTACGTCGTGACGGGTCGCCAGCCAAAAATATCCTTTCGACCGCAGCAGACCCGGCCATTCGGTGTGCATGAAATTCCAAAATCTCTCGGGATGAAATGGTCGGTGCGCCCGAAAGACGAAGCTCCCGATGCCATACTCTTCGGTCTCGGGCGTGTGCACGGCGTTGAGCTCGCGCATCCATCCCGCGGACGCCTGCGCCTTTTCCAAGTCGAAGCGCGCCGTGTCGAGCACCTGATCGAGCGGCACCCGCCCTCGCTCGGACTCAGTGATCATTGCCACGGGATTGAGCCGGCGCTCGCAATTCCTCGCGCTGCTCGGCCGTGACCAAGTCCGTCTTGTTGATCACGATCACGTCGGCAACCTCGACCTGATCCGCAAACAGATCCGCGATCGTCCGCTCGTCCTCCTCCCCGAGTGCCACGTCGCGATCAAGCAAAGAATCGGAACCTTCGAATTGCTCCAGAAAATTAGCCGCGTCCACCACGGTCACCATCGTGTCGAGCCGCGTGATCGTTTCGAGGCTGCGGCCTTCATCGTCGGCAAACGTGAACGTCTGCGCGACCGGCAGCGGCTCGGAGACACCCGTGGATTCGATCAGCAGATAATCGAACCGTCCCTCGTCGGCCAAACGCGCGACTTCCTTCAACAGATCTTCTCGCAGCGTGCAGCAGATGCAGCCATTGGACATTTCGACCAGCTTCTCCTCCGTGCGGGAAAGCTCCGCCCCGCCGTCACGCACGAGCGCGGCGTCGATGTTTACCTCGCTCATGTCGTTGACGATCACCGCGACGCGCCGACCTTCGCGATTGTTGAGGACGTGATTGAGCAGCGTGGTTTTTCCGGCTCCGAGGAAGCCGGACAGGACGGTGACGGGGAGTTTCTTCACGTTTGATTTTGTCGGTAGATATTCCGCAATGGTTCAGCAATCGCGGGCGGTCGGGAGATCGACGCAAAGACGCAAGCGATGCTCGCCACGGTGACGGACGGGAGCGCTTCGGTGAACCAAGGCGTTGTCAGCGCCGCCCGGCCAGGCACGCCCCTTGAAGACGGCGACGTGCCAGTTGGGAATGGAACGAATGGCCGAGGGATCGATGACGATGGCGCGATTTGCGTCGGTGGCCGAACGTCCAAGCGACCCGAGCTGGCCACGGCGGACGTTCGTGTTCTCCAGCCATTGGGTGCCTGGACCAACGTAGGTGCAGAGCAGCCGAAGGCCGAGCGTATCAGCGTGGAAGAGCGCGCAACCATCGTCCTCGACGCGAGCAAACCGCACGCGGGGATGGCGAACGTCCGCGACCTCGGCGAAGACCCCGCTCAAACGAACAACGTCGAGTGCCAAGGCCTCGAAAGCTCTTCCTAAAGCGCTTTGCGGATCGGTCGGCCCCATGCATTCGGCGATTTCGCGGGTGCTCGGCGCGTGCCAGTCACAATCCACGGGATTCGGCGACTCGAGCAAGGCTCGGACCGCAGCCGCGACCGCCGGTGTGACGTCGCGACGCCAAACGGCGAGGTTAACCGGCGAATCGACGATCCGCGGGAGGATG
The DNA here is from genome assembly GCA_963749035.1 of uncultured Verrucomicrobiae bacterium. Lineage (GTDB taxonomy): Bacteria > Verrucomicrobiota > Verrucomicrobiia > Chthoniobacterales > JAATET01 > CAVVKW01. Next base: position 286,307 of record CAVVKW010000004.1, on the reverse strand, counting down.
GAAGGATCGTCCCCCTCCACAACGTGAGCCACTCGATTCGCCCTAGCTGCTTTCCCGGCAATACAAGCCGTGAGTGCCGCCGTCAGCAATGACTTTTGCGAATCAATTATCACCCCCGCAATCGATAATAGATTCTCATTCCGTGCAAGGAAATTTTCGGCGGTTCGTTCCGTCGGGTCTTTCCCGTCAACGCCGCCCTCCTCTCGAAACGCGGTAGCGCAGTCGCCAAAACGCAAATCCTGCGATGTCAGCCACGCATCTGCCCGTCAGTGGCACGATTTCACCGCCGCGGATCGCGGATGTCTCGATCGGGCAATGACGATCTCCGCCGATTCCGCGGTGAATCACACCGCGCATCCGGCGCCCAACGGAGCGTCTCCGCTTTGACGAAGACGGTGCGTCGCGACTTGGAACCCCGGACTCAATCTCTTCGATCAAGTCGGCCCCAACCTACAAATCACCGGCAGTTCAAGGTTGTGCCCGCGCGGCGTGGCCACCCAGCAGCGCCGAAGACCATTTATCCCGACGGAGACTCAGCGGCGTGCACGAGTCACACGTCGACGATGAAAAATGACCACACCAATGCTCCCCAACGCGAGTAGCGCAACGGTGCCGGGTTCCGGGACGGCGACGACGAACGTGAGCGTCGTCGGCGGACCGGTAAGGTTTCCCAGTGTCGTATGATTACCGGAGGCGACGAGGTCGAGTTCGTAAATCCCTGGCGCGGTAAACCCAAGGTTGAAATGATCGTGCCCGCCGGCCGGGATGGGGACGGCGGCGGAGTTCTCGATTCCACCCACGCTCTCCCACGCGGTGAACACACCTTGAAACTGAAATTGCCAAATGGCGACGTTCTCTCCCTCTGGCGCACGCATTCCGACAAGCGAGAGTGTCAGCGGTCCGCTCCAATCGGAGGGCGAGAGATTCTCGGCACCAAAACCGAGAAAGGGTGAGCCGGGCCTCTGACCGGCCTCGATGAGATTAACCGTGTCTCCCGCGCTGCGCCCGAGCCAAGGAGCATCGACGAAGAGCGTCGCGCTGTGCGGGACTGACGTCAGCACGGTGGCAGCGGCAAGGTCCAACGGCGCGGGGACGCGCTCGCCGTCGAGAATCGCCGTGTTGTCGAAGTGAAAAAACGGCCTCAGCTGCGGACCGCCGTCATCGTCGAAAACTTCGATTCGGATGTCACCGTGGCCAGCACTGTAGAACACCGTCTCCGCCCGCGCGAACGCCGCCGTTGTGAAAACGGCGGCGCAGCTGATTAGAAAGCGAGCGGTGAATCGTGGGGTTGCCACGTCAGGATATCAGATTAAGCGACCCGATTGCGGCGCAGACGATGCACGATCAACCCACCGAGAAGCGCGAAGCCCACGAGGTAAGTCCCGGGCTCGGGCACGACGGCGAACGAATACGTTCCCGACGCACTGACCGGGTTGCCTCCTTCCAATGCCGAAACGGTGATCGTCATCTCGTAATTTCCCGCCTGGCTGAACGCCCAGTTGTAGTGATCATGCGATCCGACTGGGAAATTGACGAGGCTGTCACCTGCATCGATCCCGCCGAACGATGCCCACTTAATGCCAGAGCCGCCTTGCCAAAGCACGAACTCACCCGGACCTGTCAGCCCCGTCAGAGAGATTGTCACTTGGTCGCCATCCCAGACTCCAAGATCCCCTTCCTCCGTCCCAATTCCAAGGAAAGGTGAGTTCGACAAACTAGCTGATGTGGAATCCTCGAAAAGGTTCCAGTATTGATCGCCTTGGCTAAGACCAAGCGCCTCGGGAATGTCGAAGAAGTCGGCGGTTGCTTTCGGATTGGCCGAACGGACCGAAAGCGGAACGATCGTGACGATTTCGTCGGGCTCGTATTCGTCCTCGATACCGGAAGTTCCACCGATGATGGCACCTTCCGCGTGGAAATGCGGCTCGAGTTCGGTGCCTTCGAGCATGCCGAAATCAGCGTGTCCCGAAGTGTAAGCGAGTTGGGCCGCCGCTGGAGCGAGAGCCGATGCGGTGATGACAAGTGCGCCGATGGCAGCGCGGTGAGCTGGGATTTTCATGATGTTTTTTTAATTGGCGACTCCGCACTTCCGCTTCGGACGATGGATTCATCCGGCAGAAATGAGAGTTCGTTCTCAACGAAGACGCATTGATAAGTCGTTCTCACCTTTCCGCAAGCAATTTTCTCCTGGTCCAGGAATTTTTTCCCACCGTCTGCAAAATTCAAGAATGATAATGGGAACTCATTTTCGGTTGACGACGGATCGATTTCCGGTTTGGTGGAAGCATGTTCGGCCACCTTCGATCCCAACCCGCGCGAGTCGCGAACCGCCCGTCCGCGGCGGGCTTCACGCTCGTCGAGGTCATCGTGGTGGTCGCAATCGTGACGATCCTCGCAGCCCTCTCTCTCCCCATGGTTCAGCGGTCGTTGGTCGGGGCGAAACGTGCGGAATGCTCGTCGAATCTGCGGCAGATCGGGACGGCGATCCATCTTTACGCAAACGACCACGACGGTCGGCTACCCGGCACCACGCACGAGTTGGGGACCGACATCGAAGCGGCCTGGATCTTCGCGCTGAAACCTTACGTTGGTGGGGTGGATGAAATTCGGATCTGCCCCGCCGATCCGAAAGGACCCGACCGGCTCCGCGCCGACGGAACGAGCTACATCCTCAACAGCTACGTTTTCGTTCCTCGGATTGGCCCATTTGGCGAGGCTCTACCAGGATCGATCAACAACGTCCGAGCGATCTCGCAGCCGTCCCAGACGCTCTTCGCGTCGAACATTTCCGACGCCCAAGGCGTGAGCGCGCAGAGCGATCACACTCACTCCGATCGCTGGGAAGGAAGTTGGGGGGCACTGTGCGCCGACATTCAGCCCGACCGTTTTACGACCAACGCGCAACCCGACCACACCGAGGGCTCCGCCAATTATCTCTTCGCGGATGGCCACGTTGAAACGATCGCCGCCAGCGTTGTAAAAGAACGCCTCGAACGGGGCGACAATATCGCCCGACCTCCGGACCTCCGCCCATGACACCTTCTTTTCGCTTTCTCCTCCCGCTTGCTCTCGCTCTATCCGTTGCGTCCGCAACGACGCACGCTTACACCGTGATCACCGATGAACACGTCGACATCATCGGCATCACCTACTCGGAAAGTGAGGGCTTGGGAGCGAGGATCCACGCGGACAGCGGCGACCGCTCCCCTGCCGACGCCCTCCTCTTCGACGGTCCAAGCGGCACGACGTCCGCGTCGCGACCGGCGGGTAGCCAGTGGGATTTTCTCGGGGTAGCGGCAGGCGAACCAATTCACTTTTGGCCGCAGGAGAATTTTGCCGGGCGGATCTACGGCGGCATCGAGGCGCAAAGCATCGCTCCCGGCACCTTTGCCTCGGTCCCAACCGGCGACCCGCGAGCACCGGGAACGTTTCAGTGGTTGACGGTTCAGCTGGTCGACGTGCGCTTCTTTGATTTAGCGGGCGACCCGGGAAATGCGGAGTTTTCGCTTTGGCAAGTGTCCGCCGTTGGCGGACCTCCGAAAGTCTGGATGTCGACGGCGGCAGGTGGCATCTCCAGCGAGGATTTGTTTTACATCACGGAAGGCGGCCACTCCCACACGAACTGGGGATTCAGCGAGCCAGGGTATTACCAGATCGACTTCCAACTCTCGGGGTCTCTAGGTGAGACGAACGAACTGGTCGAAAGCGCGGTCACCACGTGGCACTTCGGCGTCGAGCATCTTCCGGCTGCCATCCCGGAACCAGCGACCGGATGGTTGCTGCTGGCAGCGTGCAGCGTCGTCGGGTTGCTCCAACTTCGCCGGTCCCGCTCCGCAAAACCTCAGCGCTGAGAATTGCCGATTCGTTTCTTGACGGTTAAGCTTTCTCGATGGCTTACGCGACTCCGCAAAAACAGGTGATCATGAGAATTCTCGAAACCGCAGGCCGACCGCTCACGCCTTCGGAACTCTGCGCGACGGCACAACGAGAATTACCGCGCCTCGGGATCGCAACCGTCTACCGCGCAATCAAGACGTTCGTCGAGGAAGGCTCCGTGCGCCTCGTCGACGTGCCGGGAGCACCACCGCACTACGAGCACGCCTCACGGCAGCATCACCATTTTTTCTTGTGCAAGGAATGCAAGCGGCTCTTCGACCTGGTCGGCTGCGTCCGCGGGGTCGCGTCGTTGGCGCCACCCGGATTTCGAGTCGAAAGTCACGAAATCGTGCTCTTCGGCGACTGCCCGGACTGCCCGTCGACCTGACGTTTCAATGAAATCTCTCAATCTCGCTCGTTTCTAGTTTTTTTCTTCGCCTGATCGAGCGGCGATCGGCCATTCGCCCGACGTCTTGGCCTCGGAAAGATTGGGGCGAGGTCCGACTTCCGTGCGGGTCTTCTCATCGGACGGACGGTCGCGTTTGGCAGCCCTCGCCTTATCAGCCGGTCGCCAAACTTTCTCCATCGCGTCGCTGTGGTGCTCTTCGGGAATAATGTGTTTCACGCAGAATGAATCGTGCCCGCCGCTTGACCCGGCGGTCTAGTCCGTGCGAGTCCGAGCGGCGCGTCCGAACTAGCCAGCCTTCCACAATCTCGACGACGTCCGCACCTTTGCTGCCGCTCATCCCCAATCCGGTCGGGGGACGACTGATTATTCGCATTATTCCTGGCGGATCAACCGCTTCTGCGTTCGGTTGGTTTCACAATGTCAATTTGTCTGACACTGTGTAGTGTAGCCATTGAACAATAATGTTCTACCGACGTTTCGTGAACGTGGATTGTCGGCACCCGATCAACTCGATCCCACTATGCATTGCTTCTCCCGCGCGGTTGCCGTCAATCCTCCCTCCGCTTCGTTTAAACTGACCCGCCGCCAACTTTGGTTGGGTCTGATCAGGAAAGCTGAGAATCCAGTGGGGTTCGTTCCCGGCATGGAATCCAGCGAGATCGTTGAACGCGTCAAAGATGGTTTGATTCGAGAAGCGGTCTATCAAGGCAGCAAAATTCGCGAGCGCGTCACAATTTTCGAGGATCACGCGATCGACTTTCAGCAGATTGAAACTTCGAACGTTGGATCAGTCGCCAACTTCGTATCGGGCGATGATGACCAGCTCGTCCTGACCTTCACCTTCGCCCTGCGGTTCCCGGGAGTCCCGGAAGAATCCCCGGAAGAGCAACGGCAAGGGAAGGACGCCGAAGAAGCGTTCCTTCCAGCCGTCGCCCACACCGTTTCCGCCATCCGGGAAATGGCGGTCCGAGGAGAACTCGGGGAGGCTGCGAAAACGTGAGGATCCCGGGATCTCAGATAAAACATGATGGCGTGCAAGGCGCGGCGACGCCGCCTATCTGCTGCAATACGTAATCGAGCCGCAACGCAGCAGGCCGTCGCTTCTCCGCTGAAAGGCCGATATCAGCAATTTTATCACCGCCTCGTGGATGAGTAGCACCGGGGTTGCCGCCATCATCCCCTCCCGTCAGGGCTCGCAGAATTACGAGATTTCCAAGCCGACCGGTGGATCGAACATGATGCGCTACCAATCCATCGCCCTAACCCTGATTACCTTGTCCGTTTGCCGTGCCCAGGCAACGCCGATCCCGAGTTCAACTACTGAGCGAGGCACCTTGCAGCGCGGCGGGGATGACTTCTTCCCCTTCGGGATCCACCACGTTTCGTGGATCGAGAATCGCAGGTATAAGATACTGATACCAACCGCTTCCAAGACCAAAGCATCTCCGCTATCTATCGGACTCAGAATGTCAGCCGATTGATCCGCCGTTAAGGGATCACGACTATCGAGCGCGTCCGCTAACGAGTGCGGGTGTCGGGAGACCGAGGTTCAGCAAGGGTCATCCCCCCAGCGAAATCACGGCACGAACCGGGGAAGCTGGGCATTTCCACGCGGCCAAGCAGATCCAGGCCGATCCCCCCAAACCCGCGCCCGCCATGACCCACGCAGCGCCCAACGGTCGGACCGGCGGGAACCCACCCCGCGCACCCGACCACCTCCGGGGTGCAAGCCGATTGTATTTCAAGGCCTGAAACTCTCGGCCAATTCGAAAAGTCGACGTTCCAAACTTCAAATCCATTTTTCAAAGATGAAAGCACTCTGCTGGCACGGCAAATCTGACGTCCGGATCGACACGGTTCCAGACCCCACCATCCAAGCCCCTACCGACGCGATCATTCAAGTCACCTCGACCGCGATCTGTGGTTCCGACCTCCATCTTTTCGACGGCTACATGCAGGGAATGGAAGCAGGCGACATCATCGGCCACGAGCCAATGGGGATCGTCGTCGAGACCGGCAGTGAAGTGAAGAATCTAAAAAAGGGGGATCGGGTCGTCGTTCCCTTCACGATCTCCTGCGGTCATTGCTTCTTCTGCGAGCGAGAACTCTACTCGTGCTGCGATACCACCAACCCCGATGCCGAAACGGCCGCGGAACTCATGGGCCACGCTCCCGCCGGGCTCTTCGGCTACTCCCACCTACTCGGCGGATACGCGGGCGGCCAAGCAGAATTTCTCCGAGTCCCCCACGCCGACGTTGGTCCGATCAAGATCGAGTCCGGGCTCCCGGACGAAAAAGTTCTCTTTCTGTCCGATATCTTCCCGACCGGATACATGGCTGCCGAAAACGCCGGGATCGAAGCTGGCGACACCGTCGCCGTGTGGGGGTGTGGCCCGGTTGGCCAGATGGCGATCCAGAGCGCGTGGCTCTTCGGCGCCGGACGCGTGATCGCGATTGATCGCGTCTCAGAACGCCTCGAGATGGCACGGAGCCACGGGCGGGCGGAAGTCATTGATTTCGACGAGCAGGACGTTACCGACCGCTTGAATGAACTGACCGACAACCGCGGCCCCGATCGCTGCATCGACGCGGTCGGTGCCGAAGCTCACGGCGGTGGTGCGATGGACGCCGTTCTCGACGAAGCCAAGGCGGCCGTGATGCTGGCAACCGACCGCGCCCACGCCTTGCGCGAAGCCATCCTCAACTGCCGTAAAGGCGGCACCGTTTCCGTCCCCGGAGTTTACGTTGGAATGGTCGATAACCTCCCCTTCGGCGCTCTCGTCAACAAGGGCCTCACTCTGCGATCCGGCCAGACGCACGTTCAAGCCTACACCCACCCTTTGCTCGAGAAGATCGAATCTGGCGAGATCGATCCCTCTTTCGTGATCACCCACCGCCTCCCCCTCGATGACGCACCGCAAGCGTATAAGACCTTTCGTGACAAGGAAGACGGCTGCATCAAGGTCGTGCTGACTCCTTGAGGCAATCGGTCCATCGGACCGGGGTCGTTATCCAACATTCATCCGAACTCTGAGGGTCCCAGAGCAAATCTCTGATCGGCAATCTCTCCCCTGACCCGATCGGCGATGACACTACGGTCGCAGCGTGCCGTGTTGCTCGCCCTCGTCGATGTCCGGCATCGTCCCCGTGACGTAGGCACTCGCGACCTCCCAAAGATAATCAAGTTTCTTCGCTCCTCGAGTGTCCCAATACTCCGCATCAATCGGACTTACCGCAATCAAAGCGATGTCCGGGTCAGTCGGCCCTTCCGGAAACCACGGCTTGAAGGATTCCTTCCACACCGACTCAATTTTCGCCGGATCGTTGGAGAGCGTCGCGAGTCCGTTGATCGAAAGGTAAAGCGACTGGTCGCTCTGGCACGCGACGTGGATCAAACTATCTGTCTCGATCTCATGCACCTTTGCGGTCTCGCGAGCCGTTAAAAAATAAAATCTCCCGCTATCCTCCACCTCGGCGATGGCCATTGGCCGAGCGCGCAACTTGCCCTCGTCGGCTTTCGTGATGAGCATGGCGTTCGGGAATCCCCGCAGCTGCTCGCAAAATTTCTCAGTGTCTGATTGATCCATGTATCCGGATCGAAGCAATGAGAGTTACCGGATGTAGTCACTGGAACGACGCGAATCCAGCGCCGGACGCGCAAAGAGGATCATCCCGGCCACGGCCGACCCGACGATCACGATCAACGCGCCGATCGCCGCAGCAAATCCCCCAAACACCTGGCTGAGCCAACCTGTCAGCAGTGGCGAGACGATTCCTGCTGCCGAGAAAAACGTCACGATGATTCCGGTCGCGGACCCCGCTTGACCCGGGAAAAGGTCCGAACAAATCGCGTAGTAGGGCGCGTTCGGCATCATCGCGAAGCCGATCGCCAGCGACAGGAAGACCAACGCGACCATCGGCGTCCGTGCGAAAGTCAGGCCGGCGAAAAATACGACCGAAACAGCCTGGCAGATCCAGATCACGTGCACGCGCGCCGCGCGGACACTTCCCGTCCGAACCATGATCCGATCCGAGAGCCATCCGGCGATCGGCATGAGTGCGAGCGCAAATGCCCACGGCAATACCGAGAACCAGCCGATTTTCGTCAGATCCATCCCGTAGGTTTGACCCAAAAATCCCGGCAGCCAGCTCACCCCAAAGAACAGCACGTAGCCGAAGGCAAAGAACGACCAACTCGTTGCCAGCAACGTCGGATTGCGCAGCAGGTCACGCCAGCTTCCCATCTCGTTCGCCACGTTCCCGCCGTCCGCTCCGGCGGTCCCGGTCTTCGGCGGATTTCGGTAAAAAGCCATCCACGCCAGGCCCAGCAACATTCCGGCGACACCGAGAACGATGAACGAATCGCGCCAGCCGGTCGCCGTGATCAAATTTGAGAGCAACGGTCCGCCGATCAACAGGGCCAACGGCACTCCCAGCAGGCAGAGCGACACCCGACGCCCCACCTCCCTTGGGTCCATCCAATCGGCCATTGCCCGATTCATCGCCGGGAAGTTCACGCCTTCGCCGAGTCCGAGCAGATAACGCAGGACCAAAAACGCCAGGAGAGTCGGCGCCAGCCCCTGCAGGATCATCACCACCGACCACGCCAGCACGGCTACCGTCCAAACTCGCCGAACGTTCGTTCGATCGAGAATCGATCCGGAGAATCCGTTGATCGATAACGTCCCGAAAGCGAAGGCCGACATCAGGAATCCAAATTGCGCGTTATCAATCCCGAATTCCTTCTGGATCGGATCAATCGAGAAAGAAATCACCACGCGATCCAGGTAATTCAGGAGGCTCAAAAGAAAACACAGCACTACCGTGATGGTGCGCGATCGTTTCAGAGCACCGGAGTTCGCCATCCAGGATTGAAACATCCCTCGACAGCGCGGCCTAGTGAAATACGGGACGTCGCCCGCCTCGCGTAAGTCCACGCCAGAAACGCCGCGCAGCTCTACCCCGCGGAAACGTCGAGGACACCAGAGCTCGAAAGCAGCCAAGCTTGTTTCGCGCAGAGATTACTGCTGGCAGCAGTTGCCGGTCGAAAAACATTCTCCGCCTTCGAACGCCACCCAGCCATTCGCCGTCCATCGAACGATCAAACGGCACAACATCTTTGCGGAAACTCGCGGCTGGTCCTCGTCGGAAATCCACCCCGACTCCGACACCGAGACCAATCTCTTTTTACCAACTTCACACCTTGAAAACTCCACGCATTCTCACCCGCTCGACCACGTTCAGCGCATTCACCGTCGGTCTCTTCGCCTTATCGCTCGCGAACCTCACCCCGAACGCCTGCGCTCAACAGCCATCCGCCGTCGACCCAGTCGAGGACGAGCAGATTTACTTCCTCGATTCGGAGGAACTGGATGATTTACTTGGCCCCATTGCGCTCTATCCCGACGCACTCATTGCCTTAATTCTTCCGGCGGCAACCGTTCCACTCGACGTCACGTTTGCCGCTCGGTTCCTGCAAAACGGCGATCTCGATCAGGTCGACGAACAACCGTGGGACGAGAGCGTCATCGGTCTCACCCGCTACCCCGACGTGCTCGTCTGGCTCGACGACAATCTCGAGTGGACTAGCGCGGTCGGCGAGGCGTTCTACAACCAACCGGTGGACGTGATGAACTCCGTCCAACGCCTCCGGGAACGAGCCCGCGACACCGGTGCGCTGATGAACACTCCCGAACAGATTGTCCTCGTCGAGGAAGAGGTCATTCGAATCGTTCCGGCCGACCCCGAAGTCATCTACGTGCCGATCTACGAACCGGAGGTGGTTTACGTCGAACGCGATCGCACCGACACCGTGGCCACGGCATTGATCTCTTTTGGTGCCGGGTTCGTTGCCGGCAGTTGGCTGAGCTACGACTTCGACTGGCAGGACCAACAATTCTACCAAGGCGAGGAATATGGCTGGAACGACCGCGACCGCTGGATCTACCGCGGTCAGCAGGCACCCGAGCGCAACGTGAACTTCGTCGAAAACAATACGACCATCACCAACGTCACAACGATCAACCACCGGGAAGAACGCCGCTGGGAACCAAGCGAGCGCAGCCGACGCCAGATCGTCGAACGTCAGCAGAAGACCGGGGGAAATGCCCGTTTCGTCCGCGCCACCGAGCCAGCTGACACGACCGATGAAAATCCGACGACGGACGCAACAGCCGTAGCTGCTGCAGCTCCCGTTCCAACTCCTGCCAAAATCAGAACCGACGAAAACCGCCAGGCCGCTCCGCCAAGAGAAGCCGATAAGGCCAAGCGCAAAGCCGATCGTGAAGAACGGCGGCAGACTCGTTCCAACGCCCCAGCCCAAGCTGCCAGCGAACCGCAGGATCAAGCAACCCCTCAGCCTGCGCCAAGCCCAGCTGGCGAGCCAATACCGCCCGCAAGTCCGCTGAAGAAACCGGAGGCGACGCCGACGCCAGCCGCCCAGCCCTCGTCGACCGCTACCCCCGAGGTCACCGCCACCCCGGCGGCCGCCGCCACCTCAGAACCACCGGCTACTCCGGAATCAAGCGCAACCCAGGAACCAAAAGCGGGTCCTTCCGACGCAGAAACGAATGACGCAGACAAGCCGATGCAGGATCAACGCGAGGAGGTCAAAAAACCAAATCGTCCAGACGTTCCGAAGACCCAGCCGAAGATCAACGTCGACGAGGATCCGCTCCAGTCCGGAGAGCCCAACGCCCCGGCACCCGGAACGAAAGAACGCCCGGAAGCAGCGCGAAAACCAACGACGGACCCCAACCCAAGACCCGATCCCACTGCCCAAGCCAAGCCCAGATCCGATGCTCCTCGGCCAGCGCCCGAGGACCAGTCGCCGCCGGTCGATCGCGCCAATTCCACGCAACCCGAGAAGAAAGTCGAAGCTGGACCGAGACCGCCGAAGCCCGAAAGCAAACCGAACGCCCGACCGGATTTATCATCCACCGATGACCCGAAACCTGAACGAAAGGCCCCCAAGCCCCCAAAAGCACCCAAGCCCGACCAAGCCGCCGAGCGGGCAGAATCTCCATCAGAGCCATTGGACGCACCCAAAGCCAACGGTCTTGGCGAACCTCCTAGAGACGCCGGTCCCAAACCCGGTCCGGAACGGGAGTAACGCCCGCGCCGCACCCGCCGCCGGTGACGGCAGGACGGCGCGTCGTCCGTCTGGAAGACCGGGAACAGCTTGACGGCAGGTCCGCGCCATTCGGCGTCAGGAACGCTTTGGTCACCTACCCGTCACTCGCCGACCGCGCGAAGAATCGCGTCTCCGACTCGGACCGCGTCAAAATTTTCGTCGTTGCTGAGCACGGCGACCGCGACATCCTTTGACGTGTCGATCACCAGATAAGTCGAGGTCCCGTACCAACCACCGCTGTGACTGCGAAGCGGTCCCTTGATTTCCCATCCGAGACCATAGCCAAACCCGCCGTCTCGAATCGGTCGGCCGCCCGCCAGGCGACCGTTAGTCCACGCCTGCGCCAAAGAACCATCACGAACGATTCTCCCCCGCTGGAGAGCACTCAACAAAAGTGAAAGATCGTTGATCGATGTATAGATATTCCCGTCGCCCGTGATGTCGGTCAGGAGGATCGACGGTCGCACCTGACCGCGTCGAACCGCGTAGCCTGCGGCCACGTTTCGCGGTAGCGCCTTCTTCCCGTCGTAAACGAACGTCCGGCGCATCTTGGCCCGCCGGAACAACTCCCGCCTCGCGACCTGCGCAAACGGGCGTCCCGTCACTCGCTCAGCGATCAGTGCCAGCAAAGCGTAGTTGGAATTATTGTATTCGAAGCGCACGCCGGCAGCCCGCTTCGGCCGGGTCCGATTCAGCCATTCGAGGTGAGAATCGGTGTTGATTTTGGCAAACACCTCGTCGTTCCCCGGAAAATCCTGGGTGTAGTCCCGGAGTCCCGACGTGTGTTGCAGCAAATCCCGCACCGTGATCGCTCGCCCCCGAACCGGGACCCGGAATCCCGCCACCAACGCCGAAACCGTGTCGTCCAGCTCGAGCAATTCTCGTTCGACCAATCGAAGAATGATCAATCCGGTCAATGGCTTCGACACGGAAGCGAGGTCGAAACGCGTTCCACTCGTGATGGGTCGCCCCGCATCGACGTCGGCCATTCCGTAAGTCTGCTTCAACACGGGGCGACCACCCTTTGTCACCAACACAGCCACCCCGGGACCATCGGGAGCCACCTTTCCCGCTACGATCTGATCGACCGACGTCTTCAATCCCGCCTCCAAAGCAAGCGGACTTCCCAGAACAATGGCGATCAACGCGACAACAACCCTTTTCACACCCCCACAGTTGCCCCGAACGCGCCTTTATTCAACAGCAGAGCCAATCCCGCAACGAATGCAACCCACTGGCACTTTGACACGAACCTCCGGCTTGCTAGGAATGAGCGGTGATCATCCGCCGCATCGTCGCGAACAGCGTTGGGAAAACGCCTCACCGTCAGGCACGCTCCCGCCGAAATCCCGCCGCCGACCTCTGGCTCGGATCGCCAGACCCTTCGACTCGATCGACTCGATCGACTTGTCCATGACCATCTTCCTCTTCTGTCTCGGAATTTTCTTCCTCTCTCTCGTTGGGATGGAGATTTTCCTCACCGTTCTTTCGCTCCGCGGCAGCGGGCCGATCACCAATTTCGTGACGCGCACGCTTTGGGGCTGGGCGCTCAAAATTCATCGGTGGCGCCCCTGCCACAAGGCACTCACTCTCGTCGGACCCGCGCTGACTCTGTCCGCCATCATCGCCTGGTATCTGCTCGTCATCGCCGGTTGGTTTTTGATCTTCGTCTCCTACCAATACTCCGTCGTCAACAACACCACCGAGGTCTCGGCCGACACTCTCGAGAAACTCTACTTCGTCGGCGCCACGATCTCTTCCGTCGGATACGGTGACTTCGTTCCCGCCAGGATGCCCTGGACGTTATTGGCGAACATCTCTGCGTTCAGCACGGCCTTCTTCGTCACGACGGCGCTTTCCTACCTGATGCCGGTCATTGCCGCGGCACTCGAGCGGCGGCAATTGGCGCGCACGATTTCCGCCCTCGGCGAAGACGCTCAGACCATCGTTGCCAACTCGTGGACGAAGGGAAATGGAGAGGTTATCAACTCGCACTGGTCGGTCGTTTTCGCCGCGATCCACGCCTACTCGCTCAAGCACCTCGTCTATCCGGTCCTCCGCTACTTCCACAGCGACTCATCGGCGGGTTCGAGTGCCCGTTCCATCTTGAATCTCGCCGACGCTGTCTTCCTCATCGAGCAAGCCGAAGATCCCGAGAGCCGTCCACCTCCGGCTTTCTTCGTCCTCGCCAACTCGGCTTTCCAAGACCACGCCAACATTCGCCGTTCAGTCATCACGTCAGTCGACGAAAACGACGGCGACGATGGTCGATCTCAATTGAAACCCGAGACGCTTTCCGAACTCGGCATTACTCCCAAAGACGACCAGGCGTTCCAGAAAGCGCTCGAAGAATACCTTCCTCTCCGCTCGACCCTCGTCAATCTGTGCGTCGAAGACGGATGGCGGCCGGAGCCGTCTGCCGCTGCCTGAGTCGCTCTATCTTTCTCCTCGATCCGCCGGTGCCAGGATCTGACGTTGTTTGTTCGCCGGAGAGCCCGCCTTCGGGTCGATCGGTCGAATTCAAGATCCAGCAATTTGAACAATTTCGCCTACGAAGCGTCAAACTTAGGTAATGAGAACTTCCCTATCCCGATTTGCCGCCCTCGCCACTTTCATCGCAGCCGTCGTTCCCTCGCTCGCTTGGGCGGGTGAAGACTGGAACACCGATTACGACGCTGCGCTGAAAACCGCCGCAGCCGACGACGAAATGGTGCTCCTCAACTTCACGGGCTCGGACTGGTGCCCACCCTGCAAGATGCTTCACAGCGAAATCCTTACCCAAGAGGCGTTCAAGGAATACGCAGACGAAAATTTGGTTCTGGTCGAATTGGACTACCCGAATTCGAAGGCTCAGTCCGACGAACTCAAGAAGCAGAACCAAGAGCTGGCCGAGACTTACGGGGTCGAGGGCTACCCCACCCTCGTAGTCCTCGACAGCGACGGCAAGGAAGTCAAACGGGAGGTCGGCCTCGCGTGGCGCACCCCCGAAGAACTCATCAGCTGGATCAGCGAGAGCTAAAGTCTGATCACATTTTTCAAGGGGCACCCCGCGGGGTGCCCCCTTTTTTTGTCTCGGTATCGCGTAGTGCCACCCAAGATCAAAATTCGTCGAGCCAGACCTCTCCGCACTACGTTACCGGTCGGCTCCAAATCCGCGCTGCGCGATAATCATCCCGACCGCCATGGTTGCCACGAAGATCAGCGCCTCACTACTCAAGCGCCCCAAATCCGCCAGGGCCGGACCCGGACAAAAACCACCCAATCCCCAACCGATTCCGAACACGATTGCTCCCAAGACCAAACGCTTGGAGATCGGTTCCCGCTCCAACTTCGGCAGGTGCATCGAACCCCGAAGCCCCCAGTAACCGATCGCGAAAACCACCATCGCCGCGCCCATCACGAACGCCAAAGTCGGATCCCAATCGCCGGTCACGTCAAGGAAAGCCACCACCCGCAACGGGTCCGTCATTCCCGACAGCGCCAAACCGGCACCAAACAGTGTTCCACCGATTCCCGCACCGACAAGATTCTCCTTCACGAGGTCAACTGTCTGAAGACGAACACCGTCACGATTCCAGCGAGCATGAAAGTTCCCGTCGCAACCATCGAATTTCGGGACCCCATGCTCGATCCGCAGACGCCGTGGCCGCTCGTGCATCCACCTCCCCATCGCGTTCCAAATCCGACCAACGCGCCGGCCACGGCGTAGATCCACCACGAGCGCCCCTCCGGCACTCGGTAAGTCGACGCGAAGTCGCTGGTCTGGAAAAGCAGGCAGGCCCCACCAATCATTCCAGCCAGAAACACGACCCGCCAAAGCGAATCTCCCGCCACCGGTCGAAAGAGTCGTCCAAAAACGCCGGAGATTCCCGGAACTTTATTCGTAGCCGCCATGGCGACCAAACTCCCCAAGCCGATCAGCGCGCCGCCGATCGCGCCACATATCCAACCTTCACTCATCGAGGTAAAATGTAACGGCGGCCGCAACCGACCTCTTCCAGATTCCGCGTCACTGAAAGCCTCTCAGTCAAATTGACCCAGCAGATCGTCCAAATGCGCCGTCACCGACAGCAATCCCTGAACGTATCGATTCATTGGGACGATCCCGATTGCCTCCCGGGCTTCACCGACCATTCGCCGAGCCGTTTCGACCGATGTCGTCATGGCACCACTCCCGGCGAGGAGTTCGACAATTTCATCGTGACCGCTGCTGTTCTCGTGAAGGAGCAGATCACGAATCCGCTCGCGCTCGCCGTTTCGGGCCGACTGCAACAGCAAAATCACCGGCAGGGTGAGCTTTCCCTTCACCAAATCCGTCCCGAGGGTCTTCCCGGCTTCTTCTTCGTTCCCGGCGATGTCCAAAATGTCGTCGTAAATCTGGTAAGCCGTCCCAAGCCTGGTGCCGAAAACTTTCATCGCTCCGATCGTGTCCGGACTCGCCTCACTGATGAACGCGCCCAGCTCGCAAGCCGTCGAGAACAGCGCTGCCGTCTTCATCTCGATGATTTTGTAATAATCGACCGTCGATAATTTCAGGTCGAATCGCCGCTGAGTTTGGATGATCTCACCCGAGCAAACGTCCGCCGACGCGTCCGCGATCCGCCGACTGATGTCGGTATTGCTGAAATTTGTCGATAGCCGCAACGCGTGCGCAAACAGACAATCACCCAACAAGACGCTCAAAGAATTCCCCCACTTCGCGTTCGGAGTCGGCTGATCACGCCGCGTCTCCGCGTCGTCCATGATGTCGTCGTGAACGAGCGTCGCGACGTGGATCAATTCCAGAATCACGGCAAGGTCCACGTGACTGGACGTGATCTTCCCCGTCGCCCCACCCGCCAGCAAAGCCAGCGCGGGCCGGATGCGCTTTCCTCCCGAGCTGATCGCGTAGGCTACGTAACCCTCCACCGCCGGATCGAACGCCCGCGCCTGCTGGCGAATCCGCTCTTCCACACTGTAAAGGTGCGGATTGATCAGCTCAAACGTCTGCTTGAACGCGGCTCCAAGATCGGAATTCTCCGCCGGGCCCAGGGACTTTGTGAAATTTTTCACAAGCCCATCTTCCGCCAGGCTGCCCGGCAAATCAAATTCCCAATCACGACTTTCAGATACGACTGCGGCTGAGCTTAAGGATTCCGCGAATGATGAAAAATGGGATCACCCCGGCAACCGCCACCGAGACAGCCAGCAGCGCGCCGGGTATCACTCGTGGCCGGTCACCCGCCACCGCCTCGAGACCGCTTCGCACGGCCTCCTCCGGCGTTACCACGAACGCATCCATCGTCTCGTAATGCGCCGACTGATCTTCCTCACCCGGCCGCGTCGCCACCTCGAAAAACTCCGTCTTCACCGGGCCTGGACACAGCGCGGTGACCGAGATCCCAGTCCCCGTCAGTTCCATCCCCAAAGCTTCCGTGAAGCTCGTCACGTATGCCTTGGTCGCGGAATAAACCGCCATGTTCGGGAGCGGAAAAAAACTCGCGACCGAGCTGACGTTCAGCACGGCGGCCCGTCCCATGCCCCGCATACCGGGGAGCAAAAGGTGGGTCAGATGCGTCAGCGCAGAGATGTTCACGTCAAGCATCGCGCGGACCCGCTCCCACTCGCTGACCTGAAACTCCCCGTGATCGCCCAGACCCGCGTTATTAATGAGAAAATCCACCCGGATCCCCTGGTCGTGCAGCCAAACCGCGAGCTCGTCCCGTTTTTCTTCAATCGCTAGATCCGCCGCGTATATCAACACGGAGAGATCGGGAAATTTCTCCCCGAGTTCCGCGCGGAGACTCTCGAGTCGGTCGTTGCGTCGAGCAACGAGCACCAGCACCGAGGCCCTCGGCGCCAACTGCCGCGCAAACTCGGCTCCCAAACCCGACGACGCTCCCGTCACCAATGCCGTGCATCCTTCGAAGAATTTCATAAGCTCGGGACCATCGATGAACCTCGAGAACCTATCCAGCCAAAAACCGTTCACCACCAAGGACGGATCCACCATCCGCAGCATCCTCGACCGAACCAACGCCCCGGTCCAAAATCAAAGCCTCGCCGAGGCCACGCTTCCCACGGGCAACGCGACGGATCGTCACTTTCACAAACTTTCCGAGGAGATTTACTTCATCCTCACTGGCAGCGGACGGATGGAGATCGACGGCGAGACCCGCGAAGTCGGACCCGATGACGCCATCCTCATTCCACCCGGCTGCTGGCACCAGATCACTGCCACCGAGAACCTCCGGTTCCTGTGCGCCTGTGCCCCACCGTATTCGCACGACGACACGTATCTCGAGTGATCCCCGCTCGCCGAGGTTCCAAATCCTCGCCGCTACCGCTGCACGTCAGCATTCGGTCCGGCCATCCGATCCAGAAGCGAGCGCACCGCCTCCACCCCGGTTCCCTCCTTCGCCGCGATCGGCAGAATCTCGACTTTCGGAAATCGCTCTTGGAATCGAGCCAACTTCTCATCGGCGCCAGCGAGATCCATCTTGTTCGCAACAACGACCCACTCGCGGTCAGCCAGGGTCGAATCGTAGAGTCGCAACTCTTTCCGCAAACTCTCCAGATCGGCGATCGGCTCGCGCCCCTCGCTGCCGGCCATATCAATGACGAAGATCAACACCTGACATCGCACGATGTGCCGCAGAAACTCGTGTCCCAGCCCCTTGTTTTCGTGGGCACCCTCGATCAGGCCCGGAATGTCCGCGATCGTCACCCGCCGATAACCGTCCAGCTCCACCACACCGACGACCGGATTCAGCGTCGTAAAGGGATAGGAAGCCACGCGCGGATGCGCCGCTGAAAGCTGGGAAATCAACGTCGATTTCCCGGCGTTCGGATATCCGACCAGCCCCGCAAACGCGATCGTCTGAAGCTCGAGGGCATACCAACCCTCTTCCCCCGCTCCACCCGGGGTGAATTGACGCGGCGTGCGATTGCGCGCACTCTTGAAACGGGTGTTTCCCCGCCCTCCTTCCCCGCCGCGGCACAGCACGTATTCCTTGCCCGGCTCGGACAGATCCATGATCGGCTCCAGCTTCTTGAGTTCCAACTTGGGCTTCTCGGGAGCCACCCCGTCCTCGTCCATCGGATCGGGAGCGAAGGGCTTGAAGCGATCCGGCAATTCGAAAACCAACGTCCCAACCGGCACCTTCACGATGCGGTCCTCGCCCGAGCGACCGTGCATCTTCTTCCCAAGCCCGTGGCCACCCCGATCCGCCCGGATGATCGGCTCGTAGTAGAGCGAAATCAAATTGTCGGTGTGGATGTCGGCCTGCAAGACCACACTCCCACCAGCTCCACCGTCCCCGCCATCCGGCCCTCCCTCGGGCACAAACTTTTCTCTTCGAAAGCTCACGCATCCCTTCCCCCCATCACCCGCAATGGCGTGGACTCGGATCTGATCAACAAATTTCACGCGTCAGGTGTCGCACGCGCACCCGATGCGTCGCGACGAAAATCCGCCCGGTCGTGCCGACCGCACACCGGTCGCCCTTCCTGATCCGCACCCCCCGCGATCACACGAGCGACTGATACAACTCCACCGTGCGCTTCGCGATCGCGTCCCATCCGAACATCTCCTCGGCCCGCCGACGCCCGGCCTCCCCCATTCGCGTCTGCTTGCCTCCGTCGCTCATCACGGAATTCACTGCCTCCGCCAGTGATTTCGCGAACGCCTCGGGATCACGGGGCTCGAACGGACTCTCGTCCATCTGATCCAACGGAACCAACACCCCGGTCTCGCCGTCGACGACCACCTCTTTAATCCCCCCGACGGCACTGGCCACGACCGCCGTGTTGCACGCCATCGCCTCGAGATTGATGATTCCGAACGGCTCGTAAATCGATGGGCAAACGAAAACCCCCGCCCCACTGTAAAGCTCGATTTTCGTCGAAGTGTCGACCATCTCCTCGACCCAAACGATCCCGCCCCGCTCTCCCTGCGCTTTCTCCACCGCTAACTTCATTTCCTCCGCGATCTCCGGCGTGTCCGGTGCTCCCGCGCAAAGAACAACCTGAAAACCCGGATCCATGTGCCGAATCGCGTTCACCAGGTGAATGATCCCCTTCTGACGCGCTATCCTCCCCACGAACAACGCGTAGGGTTGATCGACGTCGATGCCCAACCGGGCGAGTGACGCCGTCGAATCCGTCCGCTGATATTCTTCCAGGTCGATCCCGTTGTAGATGATCGGAACCCGCTCCGCGGGAACGTCGAAAAGTCGCAAGATATCGGTCCGCGTCTCTTCCGACACCGCGATCACCGCGTCCGCCATCTCCATCGCCGTTTTCTCCAGCCAACTCGAAAAATCGTAACCCCGCCCGAGTTGCTCACGCTTCCAAGGCCGAAGCGGTTCCAGACTGTGAACCGTGATCACCAGCGGGATCCCGTAGTTCAACTTCGCCAAAATCCCCCCAAAATGGCTGTACCACGTGTGGCAATGCACGAGGTCGGCGTCGATACCGGCCGTGTTGAAGTCCAGACACCGCTGAACCGCGGCAAACGCAGACCGCAGCTCTTTCGGGCATTCCAGGCTCCCCGTATCCAGCCCAAACCCCCGCGCCTCCAATCGCCCATCCGTCACCTCCTGATCACCGAAGCAGCGCACTTCCACGTCGACGTATTCGGCCAGCCCTCGGCTCAAGTAATCCACGTGCACGCCCGCTCCTCCGTAAACGTTGGGAGGAAATTCGTTGGAGAGAAGAAGCGCTTTCATTCCCCGGAGCCTACCAGAGCTCTCAGGTCGACGTCACCCGCGAAGCCCCAGGCCAGTGCCAATCAGCACACCCCTGTTTCGAAAACACCGCAATTCCCTCGCCCCCTTCTTTTCTAGCGTCCACCTTGTCACGTCTATGCGCATCGTCTTCGCGTCCCTCGGCTCGCTGGGCGACCTGCATCCGCTTCTCGCGCTTGCCCGGGCCGCCGCCGACCGCGGGCACCACCCCGTCATCGCGACGTCGGAGTGTTTTGAAGAATACGTCACCGACCGCGCATTCGAATTCCAACCCATTCGTCCAAAGTTCGCTTTCGAGCCAGCTCTCGTCGAACGGTTGTTTCACCCCACCCGCGGCCCCGCCCGCCTCATGCGCGAGCAGGTCTTTCCCAACGTTCGCGAGACTTACGCGGATCTCCTCGCCGCCAGTGAACGGGCTGACCTCCTGGTCGTCGGCGAGCTTCTTTACGTCGCACCGCTCGTCGCCGCCGAGCTCAGCATCCCGTGGGCCAATGCCATCCTCGCTCCGACCTCGTTCCTTTCCGCCGAGGATCCGTGCGTCCTTGCTCCCGTTCCCGGACTTTATCCACTGCGTCACCTCGGACGATTTCCCTACCGCTTGACCTACGCCCTGGGTCGATTCGTCACCCGCCGCTGGGGTGCTCGCCTCGCTGCCTTCAGCCGCGAGCTCGGGCACCCCATCAAAGCCAGCGCCATTTTCGACGCGAAACACTCACCGCTCCTGACCCTCGCCCTGTTCCCGCAGTTCCTCGCTGCCCCCCAATCCGACTGGCCAGCCCAGACGATCCAGACCGGTTTCCCCTTCTTCGAGCAACCCATCGCACCCGCGATCCAGGAAACGCTGGATCAATTTTTCGATCAGGGCGCCCCCCCGCTCGTCTTCACCCTCGGATCATCCGTCGTTCACATCGCCAAGGATTTCTACGCCACCGCCGCATCGGTCGCCACCGATCTCGGTCGGCGTGCCATCCTTCTCACCGGGAGCAACCCTCACCCGCCCGACCCGCCGGACTCAGTCCTCTGCGTCGATTACGCCCCTCTCGACCGCGTTCTGCCCCGCTCCGCTGGCCTGATCCACCAAGGCGGTATCGGCACTTGCGCCGAAGCCCTCCGCTGGGGCATCCCTTCGGTCGTGATCCCGTTTGGATTCGACCAGCCTGATAACGCCGAACGTCTGCGAAAGCTCGGCGTTGCGACCGTCATTCCGCGCCGCAAATTTTCCCCGACCTCCCTCGCGCAAGCCCTAAAAAGACTCGATTCGATCGAAACAAAAAGTTACGCCGACCAAATCCATCCCCGCACCGATCTCGCCACCTCTCTCGACGCTCTCGAAAGCCTCATCGCCAGCCACCCAACCCCACCCCCGACCAGCCTTCCCGAAACTCCGCATGTCTGACCAACCGCCGACCGGCCCGTCCCGCGTCGACTCCCTCCGCCGAGCCGCGGGCGTCTTCCGATACCTCTCGCCCTATCGCCTCCGCTTTTCGGTCGCCATTGCATCCCTCGTCATCGCCACCGGATTCGGACTCTCGTTCCCCTACCTGACCGGCCTCCTGCTCGACGCCGCAAGCGGCAACGCCGTTGGCGACGACTGGACGACCGACATCAACTCCGTCGCTCTCGTCCTCCTCGTCACGCTCGCGATCCAGGCCATCTTCTCGTTCTTCTCAACCTACGGATTCTACAGTTGCGGGGAGGCAGCGACGGTCGATCTCCGCCGAGCCATCTTCGGACGTCTGATCGGCCTCCCGATGGACTTCTTTGCTCAGCGCCGCGTCGGCGAACTCTCCAGCCGACTCACCACCGACCTCACGCTCCTTCAAGACACGCTCACCATGACCACGCCGCAATTTCTGCGGCAGTGTCTGCTCATGACCGGCGGCGTCACCCTCGTCGCGTTCACCTCACTGCGCCTCACCGGGCTCATGATCTGCACCTTCCCCGTGCTCATCCTCGTGGCGATTCTGTTCGGTCGCCGAATCCGCCGACATTCGCGGGAAGCTCAGGACCGCATGGCTGACAGCGTCACCGTCGTGGAAGAAAGCCTGCAAGGCATCGCCAACGTCAAAGCTTTCGGAAACGAATCGTTCGAACGCCGCCGCTACGCCGACGAGCTCGCCGCCTTCCTCCGCGTCATCCTCCGCACCGCTCGTCTCCGCGCGCTCATGGTCTCCTTCATCATCTTTGGAATCTTCGGCTCCATCGTCGTCGTCTTTTGGTATGGGGCCCACCTCATGCAAGCCGGCGCGCTCACCTTCGGCGAATTCACACGCTTCATCCTCTACACCACCTTCGTCGGCGGCTCGGTCGCCTCGTTCGCCGACGTCTTCAGTCACGTCCAGAAAACCCTCGGGGCCACCGAGCGCGTCCGCGAGTTGCTCCAGGAAACGCCGGAGATTCTTCCCGACAACGAACGTCTCCCGACGGACGCGCGAGTTGCCGGCGACATCGAGTTCGACCACGTTCAATTCCACTACCCATCCCGCCCCGACACCTCCGTCCTCCGCGACCTCTCACTGCACGCCAAAGCGGGCGAAAAAATTGCGCTCGTCGGCCCAAGCGGTGCGGGGAAATCGACCATCGTTTCCCTCCTGCTCCGCTTCCACGAACCGCGCGGCGGCACCATTCGGATCGACGGAAAACCGCTCACGGATTTTGCCCTTCAGGACCTTCGCTCGCAGATGGCCATCGTCCCGCAGGAAGTTCTGCTCTTTGGCGGCACCATTGAAGAAAATATCCGCTACGGACGCCCGACCGCGACCACCGATGAGGTCATCGCCGCATCACGCGAAGCGGCCTGCCACGATTTCATCGAGAAGTTTCCCGAAGGCTACGCCACCCTCGTCGGCGAGCGCGGCGTCAAACTCTCCGGCGGCCAACGCCAGCGGATCGCCATCGCCCGAGCCCTCCTCAAGGATCCCGCCATCCTCATCCTCGACGAAGCCACCAGCGCACTCGACTCGGAGAGCGAGGGTCTCATTCAGCAGGGCCTCTCGCGGCTCCTTGCCAATCGCACCGCTGTCATTATCGCGCACCGTCTCGCCACCATTCGCCAAGTCGACCGCATCTACGTCATTGAAGACGGCACCGTCCTCGAATCCGGGACCCACGACGAACTGCTCGCCCAACCCGAAGGCCACTATCGCCGCATCGCAGAGATGCAATTTTCCGACCCCGCCCCGAATCCCGCCTGACTCAAAGACCCACGCCCGCGCCGAGAAACCTACCCGATTCGGCCAACTGACCCGTCAGCCCGCTCGCGCTGGAGGCACGGAGTGATAGCGATCCCCCACCTCGGCGAAGACGTTGCGCGGGAGGTTGACCCCTTCGCAAATAGGTTAACCCCTCCGCAAATTATTGGGAGCCACGCGCACCCACGTCGCGAAACTCAAACTCCGCCCCCGAAAACAACCCTCGGTCGCTCATCTTCAAGTCCGGAATCACCAGCAGTGCCATGAACGAAAGCGTCATGAACGGATCGCCCAACGTCGCTCCCAGCCGCTCCGTCGCGAAATCCGCCACCCGCTCGTATCTCGCCGCGACCTCGTCTCCATCCCCCGTCGCCATCAATCCCGCGATCGCCAACGGCAAAACCACCATATCCTCCCCCTCCACGGCACAAACGCCGCCTCGCGCATCCATGATCGCGTTAATCGCCCGCGCCAGCTCCGCGTCCGTCGTCCCGACCGCGACGACGTTGTGCGAATCGTGCGCCACCGAACTCGCGATCGCTCCGCGCTTCAAACCGAAGCCGCGCACGAACCCGATCGCGGGAGCAGCATCTTCGTAACGATTGACAACCACGATCTTCAAGACGTCCGCATCCCCTACATCGGCGACCGCCGCCCCGGTCACCAACTGACCCTCGCGCGCCTCGATCACGTTCACCAGACCGCTCGCATCTGCCCCCAACTCTTCCGCCCCGACCTCTCGCGAGACGAAGCGATTCACCACCTCGCCCACTTCCAGGTGTTCGATCGAAGACTTGCCGTTCCGCGCCACGCACTCCCCGTCGATCCAGGTTTCGCGCACCCGGAAATCCGTCAGATCCTCGACCACCGCGAAGTCCGCCGCATCTCCGACCCGCAGCATCCCGACCGACAACCCGTAGTGTTCGACCGGCCTCCGACACGCGGCCGTCAGGACGTCAAACACGTCCGCGCCACCCGCCACCGCCCGCGCCACGAGTCGATCGACGTGCCCCTTCACCAATGCGTTCGGATGGACGTCGTCACTACACAACAGACAGCTCTCGGGGTGACTCTTCAACAAAGGCTCGAGCGCCGCAAAATTCTTGGCCGCCGATCCTTCGCGAATGGCGATGAGCATCCCCGCATCGATCTTGTCGATCGCCTCCTCCAGCGTGAAACACTCGTGATCCGTCTCGATGCCCGCCGCGGCGTATCGCTTCGCGTCCTCGCCGCGCAGCCCGGGAGCATGACCGTCAACCCGTTTCCCGACCGCCTTGGCCGCCGCGATTTTAGCCAGCATCCCCGGATCTCCGCCCAGCACCCCCGGCCAATTCATCACCTCGCTCAGATACCCCACGTCTTCCCGCGCGAGCAGGCCCTCGACACCGGCCACGTCAATCTCGCCCCCCGCCGTCTCAAACGTCGTCGCCGGAACGCAACTCGGCGCCCCAACACAAAACTTGAACGGCGTCCGCTTCGCCTCGTTCAGCATAAACTCAACCCCCTCCACCCCGAGAACGTTCGCGATCTCGTGCGGATCGCTCACCGTCGCCACCGTCCCGTGCCGCACCGCAATCCGCGCAAACTCGCACGGCGGCAGCATGGAACTTTCCACGTGAACGTGCGCGTCCACGAATCCCGGTATCAGGAAGCCCTCCGGTGCCTCCTCGACCCTCGCGATCGCCGTAATCTTCCCCCCAAAAATCGTCACCGCCGCCGGATAAATCTCCCGCGAAAACAAATCCACCAACTGCCCCGAAATCACCTTCATCAAAAAATCCTCTAAATCCTGTTAATCCTGTCCAGTCTTCCGCCGCCGCTGCACCGCCCACCAGATCGCCTCGACGCTCGCCGGCGAAGCCAATTCCACCCCGACTTCCACGTCACCAAACGCCGCCACCGCGTCCCGGATCGCCTCCCGCACCGAGATCGCCAGCATCAACGGCGGCTCGCCCACCGCCTTACTCCCGCCGATCGTTCCTTCATTCGTCGCCTTCGGCAGCAACGTCACGCGGAAATCCTCCGGCCGGTCCGAAAACGCCGGGATCGCGTAAGTGCTCGCGCCACTCGTCAACAGCTTCCCGTCACCGTCCCACTTGAGTTCCTCCCGCGTCAGCCAGCCCATCCCCTGCACGAATCCGCCCTCGATCTGACCCCGGTCCACCCGAGCGTTCAACGAATCCCCCACGTCGTGCAAGATGTCGGTCCGCAGCACGCGATGCATCCCCGTCCGACCATCGACCTCCACTTCGCTGACCGCCACGCCGCCAGCAAAATAAGCAAACGGCCGGCCCTTCCCGGTCGCCCGGTCCCACTTGATCCCCGGCGTTTTATAGAACCCCGTCGCCGACAACGACACTCGCCGCATGTGCATCGCGTTGCACACTTCCGAAAATTTCACCCGCTTTTCGACCCCCTCGAATCCGACCTCACCCTCGCTCATCGACAACTTCCCGTCGGCTTTCGCAGCGACCATCTCCGCCACCACCGGCCGCATCCGCTCCCGTAATTTCCGACACGCATCCGCCACCGCCGCTCCGTTGAGATCCGCCCCGCTCGACGCCGCCGTCGCCGACGTGTTCGGCACCTTGTCCGTCCGCGTGAACATCATCCGCACCCGGTCGCGTTCCACCCCGAACTCCCGCGTCACGATCCCCAAAATTTTCGTGTGCAACCCCTGCCCCATCTCCGTCCCGCCGTGGTTCACCTGCACCGTCCCGTCCGCGAAGATCAACACCAGCGCCCCGGCCTGATTGTAGGGCGTATAGGTGAACGAAATTCCAAACTTCACCGGCGTCATCGCGATCCCCCGCTTCAGCATCCCACTGCCACGATTCCAATCCGCAATCTCCGCCCGTCGCTCCGCCAACCGCGCCGATCCCTTCAGCGACGTCCACATTTCCCGCACCCGCGTGTCCCCGATCTCCTGACCGTAATGCGTCGTATTCGTCTCGCCCGATCCCCGATACAGATTCCGCTCCCGTACCACTTCGGGCGCCAGCCCCAGATCCCGCGCGACGCGATCCAAAATTTCCTCAACGACGAGCATCCCCTGCGGCCCGCCAAATCCTCGGAACGCCGTGTTCGACACGAGATTCGTCTTCGCGACCCGCGCCGAGTAATCCGACGCCGGCACGTAATACGCGTTGTCCAAGTGAAACAACGCCCGGTCCGCGATCGGCATCGACAGGTCCAACGACCACCCGCCGTTGGAAATCAGCTCCACCCTCAAACCCGCCAGCACCCCATCCTCGCCGTAGCCAACCTCGAAGCTCGACCAAAACGGATGCCGCTTACCCGTCAATTTCACGTCCAGATCCCGGTCCAGCATCACGCGCACCGGACGCCCCGTCACCACTGCGCCCAGCGCCGCCAGCGCCGCCCACGTGTTTCCCTGCGTCTCTTTTCCACCGAATCCTCCGCCCATCCGCGGTGCCTCCACGACCACCGCGTTCCGCGACAAGCCAAGCACCCGCGCCACGATGATCTGGATCTCAGTCGGATGCTGGGTCGAGGAACAGACGTGGATCCCGCCGTCCGGCGCCACCTCCGCCCAGGCCGCCTGCGTTTCCAGGTAAAAATGTTCCTGCCCCCCCAGCGAAAATTCGCCACTCAACGTTAGCTTCGCGCCCGCGATCGCCACCCCGACGTCACCCCGGCGAATCGAATTCTCATCCGTGTGAAAACTGTCCGCCTCCCGCGCCTGTGCGATCGTCACCAACGCGGGAAGCGTTTCGTATTCCACCGCCACCGTTTTCGCCGCCGCCCGGCACGCCGCCTCGTCCTCTCCGATGATCACCGCCAGCAAGTGACCGTGGAATTCCACCAGCTTGTCCGCAAACAACGTCTCGTCCGGTCGCGAGCAACCCACGTCGTTAACCCCCGGCACGTCCGCCGCCGTCAGCACCGCCACGACACCCGGCATCTCCCGCGCCGCGTCCACGTCCAAACTCAACACCCTCGCGTGCGCGTGTTCCGCGCCGACCGGCCACATCGTCAAGGTCCCGCGCTTCATCGCAATGTCGTCCACGTATTGCGCCGCCCCCGTCACGTGACCGACCGCGGACTCGTGCGGCGGGTCGGTCGAAGGATCCACCCCGTCAGCGACCTCCACCGGCGAATGCGGCGGGATCACCCCCGCACTCTCGCAATACTTCCGCCAGAGATCGGCCACGACCCCTCGTCGGTATGCCGCGGAACCACGAGCGTCGGTCAGCGGCTGAAAGCGTCGATCCAACTCCTCCGCGACCCCATCCGGGTCGTCCCCTGGCCTCCAGTCCACCGTCAGAACCACCGGCGTGGCCGCCACCCCGCCGAACGCACACCGCACCTGCCCGGCGCGCCGGACAAACGCCGCCGACACGATCGAGATATCCATCTCACGCCGCTTCGACACCTTGTAAAATCGCTCATCTTCGCCCCGACCACCCTCGTCGATCAGCACCGCCACCATCACCTCGTCCGGCGCCAACACGGTCTGCCGGTAACCCACGAAGAAATCTTCCAGCGCGACAACCCGCTTTCCCCGCACGCTCAGCAACTCCACCCGCGCCCCCAGCACCAGCAGCACCGGCGCCGAATCGCCGATCGGCGAGGCCGTCACCAGATTCCCGCCCAGCGTCGCCCGGTTCCGAATCTGTCGCGACGCGAACCACCGCAGCATCTCTCCGAAGATCGGCAACTCACCCGCCAGAAAATCCTCCACCTCCGTCAACGTGGCCCCCGCCCCGATCCGCCAACCAGCCTCCGTCCGCTCGCACCGCCGCAGCTCCAGAACGTCGGTGATCGAAATCACCGCCGGCAAACGCCGAAACCGCTTCGTCACTTCGACTCCCACCTCGGTCGCCCCCGCTACCAACACCGCCCCGGGCCGCTCCGCCCTCAATTTCAACAACCGCTCAAGCGACAAATCCTCGGGAACGCTCCGCTCGCCCGCCCCGGGCCCGCTCGTTGCCGCCGCCCCCCTCCGTTCACCCGCCACCCGAGCCGCCTCCGCGATCGCCCGATAGCCCGTGCAACGACAAAGATTGCCACAAAGCTGATCCGCAACCGCCACCTCATCGCCCAGCACGCCGCGCTCGTATCCCTCGTACATCGACATCACGAACCCCGGCGTGCAAAAGCCGCACTGCGATCCGTTGCAATCCACCATCGCTTTCTGAACCGGATGCAATTCTCCATCCTTCGCCAGTCCCTCAACCGTCAAAATTTCCCGTCCGACCAACGTTCGAACCAACGCGATGCACGAATTGATCGAGCGCACCCGACGCGCCCCATCTCCGTCGTAATTGACCAACGAAACCGTGCACGCCCCACAATCTCCTTCCGAACACCCCATCTTCGTCCCGGTCAGGCCGGCGTCCCGCAGCCACTCGAGCAACGTCGTCTCCAGCGCGCAGTCGCCGACCACCCGCCGCCTTCCGTTCACCGTCAGCTCCATCACCTCACTCATCGCATTCCCACCATTCACCACCCACCGATCACGCGCACGCAGCGCGCTCCCGCAACACCCCCGCCAACACCCGCACCCCCGCCTCGATCGCCTCGTGACTCGCAAATTCATCGGGACGATGACTCCACCCTCCCCGGCACGGAATGAAGATCATCGCCGTCGGACACACCCGCGCCATGAAGAGCGAATCGTGGTAAGCGCGACTGATCAACCGCATCGAAGCCACCCCCTCGCTCTTCGCCACCCTGGTGATTGCGTCGACCAGTCCCGCGTCGCAGATCGCCGGTTCATCCGAATTGATTGTTTCCACCTTCACCTCCACGCCGCGGCGCTCAGCAATCTCGTCCAATGCCGCCCGGATCTCAGCTTCAGCGGCATCCCGCGTTGCGAGACTCGTGTCTCGAAGATCAATCTCGACCACCGCCCGCACCGGCACGCTGTTGATCGCACCCGGCTCGAGTCGGAGGACCCCCGTCGTCCCCACCGTGTCGTCACTCGACGTCCCCTTCGCCGCCCGCTCCACCGCCAGCACGACCTCCGCCGCAGCGCACCCGGCATCCTTCCGCACCGGCATCAACAGCGCTCCCGCGTGCCCGCCTTCACCTTCGATCCTCACCCGGAACGCCGCTGGCGCCGCGATCTTTTCCACCGCCCCGATCGCGACTTCTTCCCGCTCGAGGATCGGCCCTTGTTCGATGTGCAACTCGACAAAACCTGCGTAAGCCCCTTCCGCCAGGCGCACGGATTCCAGACCACCTTCGCAGCCGGCCCCGGCCCGTAAGTCCGCGAGCGTCCGCCCATCGGCATCCGTCAAACTCTCCGCCTCATCCGGCGCCAGAGCCCCGCCCATCAGCCGACTCCCCAGACACCCCAGCCCGAACCGAGTCGGCTCCTCCGCCGTGAACATCACGATCTCGATCGATCTCCGCAGCTCACACCCCGATTCCTTCAGTGAACGCACCGCCTCCAATCCACCAAGCACGCCGACCACCCCGTCGAACTTCCCCGCGTTCGGAATCGCATCGATGTGCGAACCAGTCGCCACGGCCGGAAGGTCCGGCTCAGCCCCAACCCACCGCGCAAAAATGTTCCCGACCGCATCCTGCCGGACCACCAACCCCGCCTCCTCGAATTTCCCGACCAGCCACTTCCGCGCCGCCACGTCCTCCCGCGAGAAAAGCACCCTCGTCACCGCCGGGCCCGGCCACGAAGAGATCTTCGCCAACTCTTCGATCTCCGCTCCCAGGCGTCCCGAGTTGACCGCCGTCACGGCATCATCCCTCGCCCGACGTCCTTGCAATACACGTAACTCGCCGGTCCCTTCCCCATCGCCACAAACCACTGCGGGCAATAGGGCGCCATCCAGATCGCGTCGCCCGCCCGCACCGGATACCAGCTGTCTTCGAGCCGGTAAATCCCTTCTCCCTCCAGCATCAACAGCCCGTGCTCCATCACGTGCGTCTCCACAAAAGGCAGCCGCGCCCCCGACTGATACGTGAAAACGTTCACGCCAAAATCGAACTCCGGCGTTTCGGGCAGCAGCACCTTCAGCCGCGCATCCGGATCCCCGAGGAACGGCACGCCCTCGACGTCCGCCGCGTTCCCCACCACCGCACTCGGCCCGTCCCGTCCCTCCAGCGCAACGTAAGTTTTCTGAAAAATGGTCACCCGCGTCCCCGCTTCCGGATCCCGCATCTCCCATGCGACCCCCGCCGGAACGAACCCGAATCCCCCCGCACCCACCGCGTGCGAATCAGACCCGATCAGCAACTCGCAACCGCCCCCCTCGACGTAAAGAACCGACTCCACCCCGTTCGCCTCAAAATCCCCGCTCCCGCCCGCCTCGAACGTCACGAGCAACTGCGTGATCGCCGCGCCCATCGCCGGTGAAATCAACACGTTCACGACCGCCCCCGTGATCCCCGGGAATTGGCTCGGCACGTGGCCGTCCGGTGCGATCAGCGCGTGGCGCGCCGCCACCCGCGTGCGGGTCTCCCCGAATGCCAATCCACCCATGGGACGAAAACAAACCCCATCACCCCCCGCCCCTCAAGGAAATCCGGTCGACCTGGGAGCGAATCATCACCCGCCAACGGCGGCAACTACGGAGCCCGCAGCCGCAGCTGGTGGTGCAGAACGTAATAGAGCACCAGGAACCCAACGGCGGAAAAGAGAATCATCACCCCGGAATTGAACACCAGCACACTCGCCCGGATGCCGAAGTATTCCTTCACCGGGCCGAAGAACACGTTCAGATGCCCCGTTTGACCCGCGTCCAGGCGGTAGTCGAGTTGTTCCATCTCCGCCTTCGAGACCAAGTCGGTGATCTTCTGGTTCACGTAAAGCTGCTCCGCCGTCACCTCGGAGGACGACGAGATCAACCGATCCGCGTTGAACGCCCCGCCATCGATCACCCCGTCGATCCGATCCAGGCGATCATCGATGTCGCTCGACGATTCTCCCCGCAAGCCGGACACCAGTGCCAGCAATTCCTTCAAATCATAGAGCCGATCCTCGAGCTCCGGCGTCGAATCTGGAGCCTTCGCCAACTCCGCGATCCGGATCTGAATCTCTTCCTGCCTCCGGGTGAGCGGATTCAATTTTGCCTGGGCGTAAACGAGTGCCTCGTAACTCCACCTCATCGGCATGAACTCCGAGATGAACGGCACCTGTAGCTCACTCCGCGGCGGCTGCGCACTTTCCGGATGTTTGTCGAACCACTTCTGCACCGCGTAAACCAAATCCAGATCCCGGTTCATCTCTTCGTATTTGATGAACGCACCACCCAGGATCAACTGCGGGATGAGCACCATCGGGATGATGTTCACCGCCATCTTGGCCTCCGGCGCGAGCGCCGAAATGATCAACCCGATCGCGATGCCGCTCACCGCCGTCAAAAACATCGCGAGAAACGAAACGAGGAACAATCCCCGCACCCCGAGCAGCCAATTCCCGATGAACGCAAACATCGCGCATTGCACGATCGCAAACGCCGTCAACGTGAGCGCCTTCGCCGTCACGTAATACCCAATCCGGACGTTCAGATTTCTCTCCCGCAACAACACCGGGCGATCGCGAATGATGTCATCCACGCTGTTGGTCAGCCCGAGGAACATCGCCACCACCAGAGCCAAGAAGTGGTAGGCCGGAATGTGATACGCCGAGGCGAAATCGTATCCTCCGCTCTCCGCCGACCGCAGCACGCCGCCGATCAACAACGCCAGGATCGGCGCCATCACCATCGTGGTTCCCAGGTTCGCCTTGTTCCGCAGCTTGCTGATGAAAGCCCGCTGGAGCAGAACCATGAACTGCCGCCACTCCTCGCGCAATCGGAACGGCCCCCGCCGCCGGAACATCGCCGGATTCGGCGCCGTCACCGGATTGACCACCGGTTGCTCCGTTTCCGCTGGCGTCACCGCCATCGACTGCACGTCCTTCAGCAATCGGTAGCTTTCGTATTTGTCTCGCCAATAGTCCGGCGAATACCGCCGAGCCGGGATCAACTGCCCGCGGTTGTTTTCCTCGAAGATGATGTCACCACTCAGATCACGCAGCGGCGTCTCCAGCGCGTCGAAGATAAACTCCGGCCGCGCCGTGTCGCCGACGTCGGTCGACCCAGCCGCCGTTCCGAAGTGCTGAAAATGCTCGGCGTCGGCGAAGTATTGCAGCGTTTCGTGCGGCGTCCCGAAGAACACCAACTTCCCACCCTTATCCAACACGATCACCTTGTGAAACATGTTGAAGATCCGCGACGTCGGCTGATGGATCGTCACGAAATTGATCTTGTTGTGCGTCATCCCCCGGATGATCTCGATCACGTGCTCACTGTCCTTGCTCGACAACCCCGACGTCGGTTCGTCAAAAAGGTAAATGTCCGCGCTCCCGATCATGTCGAGACCGATGTTTAATCGCTTCCGCTCCCCGCCGCTCAGCGTCTTTTTATGAGAACTCCCGACCACGTTCGACCGGCGCTCGTTCAATCCCAGCTCGGCCAATTTCCCGTCGATCCGCCGGGACCGCTCGCGACGTGACAAGTGCGGTGACCGGATCGCCGCTGCGAAATCCAGATTCTCCTCGATCGTCAGTCCCTCGTCGAACGCGTCGTATTGCGGCACGTAAGTCACGTATCTCCGCAGCAGATCGAGATTCCCGTAGAGCGACCGCCCGTTCATGAGCACGTCGCCTTGCGCGGGCTCGAACTGACCGCCGAGCATCTTCAGCATCGTGCTCTTCCCGCAGCCGCTCGCGCCCATCACGCAAACCATCTCCCCGCGCTGAACGCTAAACGAGATCCCGTCCAATGCCACCGTCCCGTTCCGAAACCGACAGGCCACGTCCCGCACGTCCAACGTCCGAACGATGTTCCGCTCTTCCTCGATCAGCCGCTCCGTGAAATTGCACCGCAGCACCTGACCCGCGTCCACCCGGATCGCGTCGCCATCCGACAACTCCGCGCTGTTTCGCACCGGCGCGCCCCTGACCAAAATTGGTCGATCGGATTGCAGCACTTCCACGCTCCCGACCTTCCGATCGTAATCGCAGAAGATCTTCAGCAGCACGTCGCCGCCCGTCCCCAGCGAAAGCAAAATGTCGCCCTCGTCGAGCAGACCCGGATTGTTGGACACCAGGTATTCGCTCTTCGAGGCGCGCAATTGAAACCGCCCGCCGAAATTTCCCGCCCGCCGACGCAAATCGTCGAGTTCCAGCTCGCTGTCGTTGTGAAAAATGATCCGGTCCTCCAGCGTGGCCTCGACCGAGACCCCCTCGAGCAGCCGCCGGTCATTCAACACGGCGTCCACGTCGCGCAGAGCCCGCACTCGCACCCGCAGCCCAAAGCTCACCTCCAGGCAACTGTCCCGCGACCGGTTCTTCTCCAGCCGAACTTCGTCGTCCGCGCTCACCGCTACAAAAATTTGGTGCAGCGCGACGTTCTTCTTCGCGTTGAAGTAAAACACGAGGTCCTGGTGCGCCAGCACGTGCTCATCGATCAGAATCCGCTGCCCCGGATACAGCCGGCAAAAATCGCCCGGCCGCAGCGCCCGACCCTGCACGATCAAATTCCGCGAACTCATGTTCTTGAGAATGATCAGGTCGTGATACCGGTAGCCCAGCAGTCGCTCGTTCGCCGTGAAATCCTTCAGGACCACGTCGCACTTCGGCCCATCGCTCGCACCAAAACTCACCGCCTCCAGCGGCGAACTTCCCTGCTGATAAATGTGCGCGTCGCCCTGCTCGTTCGCGTTGAGCTGATAGACGATGTCGATCGCCTGCGCCGCCATCCCCAGCAACGCCATGAAGCTGTAATACGCCACGACCTGCTCCTGCTTCAGCCCCGCCTTCGCGATCAGATCGTAAAGCTGAACGCCCAACAAAATCTTCCGATCGTCGTTCAGTTGGCCCGCCAACCGCGTCGCGATCTCGTTCAGATCCTGCTGCTCGTGCAGCGCGTCGCGAAAGAGCTTCCGCAGCTCCGAATACACCGCGTCCGGGTAGTCATACCGCAAAAAGCCGAGGCTGGAATCGATCTCCTCCTCGAGCACTTCGCCATCCGCCTGCGCAAACGCCGCCAAGACCTTGATCAAGGTCGGCAGCAAGTTCGGAGCCTCCATGACCGTCCGCGGTTTCCGCATCACCCGCCGCGTCGCGAGACGAGCCGTCCGCCGCGCACGCGCAACCGACGAGAAAAGCCCTTCCAGCCTCCTTTGCCAACTCCTCGACGATTCCTTCACGGGTGCATCCACGAAGCGCAGACCCTACACGCCTCCCCGCTCCCCCGCAAAACCCTTTGTGAAAACTCCACCGGCCGCCCGCCTCACCCACCCAAGGCTGTTCCTCGGAAGCCTCACCACCGTCCATCACCGCTCCCCCCCTCAGGGATCGCAACGCCGTTCCGAGTGCACCACTCCCGCGCGGGCCGACTGCCCGCCGCCGCCGCCCGGGCGTACCAATCTCGTGCCGCCGCCGGGTCGCGACCAAACCGGGGATCCGTCAGCGCCTGCGCGTAGAGAAACATGCACGCGGCATCTCCCGCCTCGGCTCCCTCCCGCCACAGCCCAAACGCCTCCTCCGGAGCCGCCGCTCCGCCCTCACCGTTCATCACCATCACCCCCAGCACCGACTGCGCCGAAAGATTGCCATTCTTGATCGCGAGTCGCAGAAACTCCCGCGCCTTCTCCCCGTCTTGCGGCACTCCCTCCCCCTTCCGATACAAATTCCCCAGCAAAGCCATGGCTCGCTCGTCACCGTCCGCCGCCGCGGTCCTCGCCAGCTCCGCCGCCTTCGCGGGATCCCGGTCGACGCCCAACCCGTCGCGGTAGCACTCCGCCAGATAATACCAACCGTTCAGGTTGTTCAGGTCCCCCGCTTGCCGAAATCGTTCCGCCGCCCGCTCCATGTCCGGCTCCGCCACCCCCACGCCATTACTCAACATCAATCCCGCCAGCACCATGGCCGACGATCGGCCATTCTCCGACGCCGCCTCGAGCCACTTCAATGCTTCGCGGTCGTCGATCCCTCGTAAGCTCGCGCCCAGCAATTGCTGCGAACTCCCCCCACCCTCCCGCGCGCCGATCTCGAGCGCTCCCCGGAGCCGGTCCAATTCCCCGCTCGACAACCCCTCGGGAAAATCACCCCCCATCTCCGTCGCGATCTGCTCGATTGCGGCGATTGCCCCCGCCCCCCTCGACGGCGAATCCGCCAGCTCAGCGTAGGCCAGCATCGCCTCTTCATAGCGGTCCGCGAGTTCGAGTTCCCTCGCCGCCGCGAACGCCTCAGCGTCCGCCCCGACCGCCCGCTCCGCCGCCGTCGGCACCTCCGCACGCACCGCTATCGTCGGCGTGGCCGAAACCGTCTCGTCCGTGGCAACCTCCCGCTCCGGATTCCCCTTTGGCGTCTGGATCGACTCGTCCCCGCCGACTCCGACGAGCATCCACCCGGCAACCCCGACCAACCCGACCATCACCAGCGACGCGATCGCAATCCCACCCCACCGCCTCCGGCCCTCTTCGACCGGCACCGACACACCCGCCGGGGCAGATTCCCGCCGAAGTCGATCGACGTCCGTTCCGCTCTTCGTCGACCGCCGAGCGCTCCCGCTAACCTCCCGCTTCGCCGCCAGCGCCTCGGCAAATTCCGACGCGCTCCGAAATCCACCGCCCGTCCCGTCCCTGGAGACCGCCCGTCTCAGCACCCCGTTCGCTCCCTCCGAAAGCTCCGCCACCGGCACCCACTTCCCGCCCGGCGAAAGTCGCATCCCACCCAAAACCTCGTATGCCAGCACGCCAATGACCCACACCGCCCCAGCACCGCCCACGGGTGGAAGAACCGATTCACCCGAGATCGTCCCCACCGTCCCCGCGCTCCCCGCCCCCTCGACCCTCACCGGATCGACTCGTAAATCACCGACCGCGTCCCCAGCCACCCGCACCGCTTCCAGTGAAAACCCCACCAGCGGCAGGTCCAACTCCACCAACCGATCCGCCGCCTCCGCCAATTGCTTCAGCCCCGGCATAAACTCCGCCAACCCCAGCGACCCTGTCGCCCGCACGACATCCAGAAGCGTCGTGCTCGGCATCGCCTCGAGCACCACAAACCACCTCCCCCGCGTCCACCCCTCCTCCATTGCACGCCGGACACCGTTCACCCCCGCCTTCCCCAGACTCGCCAGCTGCCTCCGCGTGTCCGAAGCCACCCCGCTTCCCGACGGATTCATCCCCACCGGCATCCAGATCTCGACTCGCGCTCCGCCCCGCTCCTCGACCGCCTCGATCCGCAGCAGCTCCTCGCCGATGGTTTCGACGGCCATCATCCGATAGCGATCGTCCAGCATTTCGCCAACCTCCGGCACCGACTTTGTCGCCGCACTTGCCCCCCCAACCGGCGTCAACCGACTCCGGCACTCGCTGATTCGCTTCCGCAAATCCACCGCCGTTTGCACCCGATCCGCCGGATCCTTCGCCAGCATCCCCCGCAACAATTCCAGCACCGCGACCGGTTGATCCTCGATCTCCGCCCACGGTGGATCTTTCGACAAATGCTGGCTCATCACCTGCGCGACCGACCCCACGAACGGCGCGCGCCCGATCAACATGTAAAACAACGTCACCCCCAGCGAATAAATGTCCGACCGCGTATCGACCGTCTCCTCGGCCAACTGCTCCGGACTCGCGTAAAGCGGCGTCCCGAGAAATCCCCCCTGCGTCAGCGTCAGCGTCGCGTCCACCGGCGTCTCCACCGTTTTCGCCAGGCCGAAGTCGATCACCTTCACCAGCACGTCCGCGTCGTCCGTTTTCGCCAGCATGATGTTGGCCGGCTTCAGATCGCGGTGAACGATTCCCTCGCGCTCCGCTGCGACCAACGCCGCCGCGATCTGACCCGCGATCTCCAGCGCCAACCCCGCCGCCATCCCTTTCTCGCGCGTTACGAAATCCGCCACCGTCTCCCCATCGACGAATTCCATCGCGTAGAAAACCTGGCCCTCCTGCTCTCCCAGAAACACCACCGTCGCGACGTTCACGTGACGCAGCGCCGCCGCCGATCGCGCCTCGCGCAGAAACCTCGACCGCGCCGTGGCATCCGCCAGCAACGCGGGACTGATCACCTTCAGGGCCACCGGGACCCGCAGATTCGAGTCGGTCGCCCGATAGGTCACCCCCATCGCGCCCCGCCCCAGTTCGAGCGGCTTCCCGTCGACCAACGGGACTTCGAAGTGCTGAAACTTCAGGTGATCAGAATGGCCCGGCGCATCCGCCATACCTCAGCAGCGCCCCATTGATTGGATCTCGAGTGACGCCCGATCGCGGCCACCGCCGCGACCCCCGGGCGGCACCCGTCCCATCCGACTGATCGCCAACGTCATCGCCTCCGCGTCATCGCAAATCTAACCGCGCAACGCAAGTTCCGCCGCCCCCACCTCACGCCGCCAACTCGTCAGCCGATCGAACCGCCTCGCCAATCCCGACAACTCCACCGCCCTCACCTCCGGCCACCTTCCGTCCGTCGCCCGCAGTTCCAACTCCGCCGCCGCGATCCGCTCCGCGACGGCCGCCCTCAACGCTTCCAACTCGTCGAGCCCACCCTTCACCTCGCCCGCCAATAACGCCCGCTCGAGCACACCCCGCGCCGCCTCCCGTTTCGCCAACACCGCTCGACTCGCTTGCAACCCCGACCCGACCCGCATGAACAAATCCGCATCCGTCACCTCCGTACCCGCCGACTCCCCGTCGCCCGCGAGTGCCCGCAGCCGTGACGCGACGTCCCTCACCAGCTCGTAAGCTTCACCCAGCGTCCGAAATTTCTCCGCCTCCCCGCCGTCCCGGTCGGGATGCCACGTCCGCGCCCGCTCTTGGTAAGCCCGTCGCAACACCTCCGGGTCGATCCACGGCCGCCGCTCGACCCCCAGCACCGCGAACGCATCGCCCGCGACTTGCCCCAGCTCTTCCTCCCCGCCAGATCCCACTTCGCCATCGACAACCGCCACCACCCACCGCATACCTAGCGGTTCCACTTATGTCATTTGAAAATCTAGGGCTTTCCGAGATCGTCCAACACGGTCTGCAACGAATCGGCTACGTCGACCCAAGCCCCATCCAAGCTCAGGGAATCCCCGTCGTCCTCGAAGGGCGCGACCTCATCGCTTCCGCGCAGACCGGCACCGGCAAGACCGCCGCCTTCGGCCTCCCCATCCTCAGCAAACTCGGCGATCCCCAAGGCCACCCCCGCTGCCTCATTCTCGAACCCACCCGCGAACTCGCGCTGCAGGTCGACGAGGCCTTCCGCGACTTCTCCTACTTCTCCCACCTCGAAGTCACCGTGCTCTACGGCGGCGTCGGCTACGGCAAACAACGCGAGGACCTGAAGCGCGGCTGCGACATCGTCTGCGCCACCCCCGGTCGTCTCCTCGACCTCATGAACCAAGGTGACCTCGACCTCAGCCGCGTCGAGTATCTGGTTCTCGACGAAGTCGACCGCATGCTCGACATGGGCTTCCTCCCCGACGTCCGCCGCATCATCGAAAAAATCCCGAAGGAACGCCAAACGCTGCTCTTCTCCGCCACCATCCCCCCCGAGATCGAAGGCCTCGCCCAGTGGTGCCTGCGCGACCCCGAGAAAATTTCCATCGGTGCCCGTCGCTCACCAGCCGAGACCGTCACCCACGCAATCTATCCCGTCGCCGCCGATCAGAAGTTCGACCTCCTTCTCGCGATCCTCGAGCAGACGCACTACGACAGCGTTCTCATCTTCTCCCGCACCAAGGACGGTGCCGACCGCATCGCCCGCCGTCTCATCGACGAAAAACACACCGTCGCCGTCCTCCACTCAAATCGCTCGCAGGGCGAACGCGTCGACGCCCTCGACGGCTTCAAGTCCGGCAAATACGAGGTCATGGTCGCCACCGACATCGCCGCCCGCGGCATCGACATCGCCACCGTCACCCACGTCATCAACTACGACGTTCCCCAGCACCCCGAGGACTACGTTCACCGCATCGGCCGCACCGGCCGCGCTTCCGCCGAAGGCGACGCCTTCACGATCATGACCGCCGAGGAGCTTCCGCACGTGCAGGACATCGAGCGCTTCATCGATCAGAAAGTGGACCGCAAGAAACTCGACGGCTTCGAATACAAATACTCCGCCGTCTTCGACGAAGCCCGCGTCACCGCCGTGCTCAAAGGCGCCAAGGGCGTCCGCACCCACAAGGGCATGCGCTTCGGAGCCAGCGGCGGCCGCGGCGGCCGCCGCCGCTAAAGTCGCCGACTAAGAGTGCTCTCCCGCGAGCACGTCCGTCGCCGCCAATCCGAGATCGAACGGCTCCAGCGGCATGGGATCATCGTGATCCAAAAATTCTCCGCACAGAGCGAAAAACTCCCGCTCGCCCCTCGCCCGGCGCACGTCGTGTAGGAACCGCCCCGACGGCTCCACTCCCAGCGCGAGGTAGTTCATCACTTTCTTCACCCGCTGCACCTGCCGCCGCTCATCGACCCCCGCGGCCGCCGTCGAATCATAGAGCCCCCGCACGTATCTCAACACGTCGCGCCCCGACGGCAGCTCCACGTCCTCCCCGCGAAGACACGACCGAATTTGCCCGAAAATCCAAGGATTCCGAATCGCCCCCCGGCCCACCATCAACCCCGCCGCCCCCGTCTCGCGCAGAATTCCCAGCGCCCCCTCCGCCGACGCCACGTTCCCATTCGCCAGCACCGGACAACGCATCGCCCCCACCGCGTCCGCGATGCGATCATAATGCACCCCCGAACGATACCGCTCCGCCACCGTCCGCCCGTGGACCGACAGAAGGTCGATGTCATGACGCCCAAACACCTCCAGCAACGCGTCAAACTCCCCCACCTCCGCAAACCCCAACCGCGTCTTCACCGTAAACCGTCCCCGGATCGCCTCCCGCAGTGCCCCGAGGATCCGATCCACCAACGGCAGATCGCGCAGCAACCCACCGCCCGCACACTTCCGGTAAACCACCGGCGCCGGACACCCGAGATTGAGATCCACCCCCGCCACCGCGTGCCGCTCCTCCAACTCCCGCGCCGTCCGCACCAGCGACGGCACGTCGTTTCCGATCAACTGCGCCACCGCCGGCCGACCCGTCGGATTCTCCACGACCGACCGGAGAATCCCCCGATCCAATCGAGAAGTCTCGAGCACGCGGAAATACTCGGTGAAGTAAACGTCCGCCGCCCCGTATCCCGACGTCAGCCGCCAGAAATCCCAGTCCGTCACGTCCTGCATCGGTGCCAACGCCAGCAACGGCCCGCCCGCGCCCCACTCTTCGACAACCGTCATCCCCGGTAATCCCACTCCTCTCCGTCCGCACCCGCCAGCGCCGCGTCCACCAGTCCCCGATCGGGAGAAAATTCACACACCGGATCGGTCCGCCCCGCCTCCCCCGTCAACAACGCCGCCTGACACCGACACCCCCCAAAATCCCGTTCCTTGAACTCACAACTCCGGCACGGCTCCGGCATCCAATCCAATCCGCGAAACCGCTCGAACGCCTCGCTGCCCCGCCAAATTTCTCCGACCGAACGATCCCGCACGTTCTCGAATCGCATTTCCGGAATCGCGTCCGGCGCCGCCTGACACGGCAACACCTCCCCGCGCGGATTGATCGTCAATCCGCGCTGACCCCACCCGTGCAAACACGCCTTCGGCCGTCGCTCGTAGTAATCCGGCAGCACGTAAACGATCTCCATCCGACCCCGCAACCTCTCCGCTTCCCGCCGAGCCACCGCTTCCGCCCCCGCCACCTGCTGCCGCGTCGGCAGCAACGCCGATCGATTCCGAAACGCCCACCCGTAAAACTGCACGTTCGCCAGCTCGATCCGCATCGCCCCCAACTCCTCCGCCAGCGCAATCATCTCGCCAATCCGCCCGATCACCCGCCGATGCAGCACCGCGTTGATCCCCAGCGGCAGCCCCGCCGCCACGACCGCCCGCGCGCCAGCCAACTTCGCCTCGTGCGTCCGCGCCCCCGCGACCTCGTCCGCCAGCCCAGCCTCATCCGCTTGGAAACTCACCTGCGCCACGTCTAACCCCGCCGCCCGCAGTGCCTCGGCTCGCCGCTCCGTCATCCCGACCGCACTCGTGATCAAGTTGGAATACATCCCCTCCTCCCGCGCCACCGCGACGACCTCCTCCAGCCCGTTGAAAAGCAACGGTTCCCCGCCGGAAAACCCCACCTGCACGACACCGATCGCCGCCGCCTCCCGCAGCACCCGCCCCCACTCGTCCGCAGAAAGCTCCTCCTCCCGCCGCGCCAACTCCAGCGGATTCGAGCAATACGGGCAATGCAGCGGACAGCGGTGCGTCAACTCCGCCAGCAATCCGTAAG
The DNA here is from genome assembly GCA_963749035.1 of uncultured Verrucomicrobiae bacterium. GTDB lineage: Bacteria > Verrucomicrobiota > Verrucomicrobiia > Chthoniobacterales > JAATET01 > CAVVKW01. The sequence continues at coordinate 244,677 of CAVVKW010000004.1, read as the reverse complement.
GTCGTGGCACCTCCGTCATTCCACCACCAACCCCCGCTCAGCAAGGCCTTCGACCACCACCCGGACATCCGCCTCCACCACATCGTCAAACCGCTCCGACAAAACCGCCGCAATCTCCGTAACGGACCGTTCACCGTCGCACAACCCGACCACTGCATCCGCCGAGTCGCTCAGCTCGAGCGCCCCCTCCGGAAACAGCAACATCGCCACCCCGGACACCCGATCCACCTGCCGCCGCACGTGCCCCGCCAATCTCGGTCTCTCCACAACACTCTTCACCGCAACCCTCCGCGCCTCTGCGTCTCTGCGTGAGAATCCTCACCTTCATCCTCATCTTCGCGCCATCGCGCCTGCGCGTGAGACCCCTCACCCGAGATCGCGTCCAAAATCGACCACAACACGTCGCACTTGAACTTCAGCGCCTCCACCGCCGCCCCCTGCAAATCGACCGAATCACAAAACCGCAGCGTGAACTCCAGGCCCTCGTCTGCGTCCACCCGCGCCTGCGTTACCCTCGTCTGGAAATAGTCAAACGCCCAGTCCGCCACCCACGGGTAGTATCTGCGAAACGCCGCCAACCGCTCCGCCATCAGGTCGGGCGCGAACAATTCCGTCAACGACGACGCGATCGCCACCGGCCAAGGCTCACTCCGGGCAAAATTCACGTAGGCGTCCACCGCAAACCGCACCCCCGGCAGCAACTCCTCCCCCCGCTCGATCGTTCCCCGATCCATCCCACATCCCTCGCCCAGCCGGAGCCACTTCGCCATCCCGCCCTCGTCACCCTCCCGTCCATCGTGATCGATCACCCGATGAATCCACACCCGCCGCACGTCGCGATCCGGGCAGTTCGACAGGATCGCCGCGTCTTTCATCGGGATCATCCGCTGATAGTAATAGCGGTTCGCCACCCACCGCCGGATCTCCTCGCGCGAGAGCTCCCCGGCGTTCATCCGCCGATGAAACGGATGCAGGTGGTGATACCTCCGCTCCCCCACCGCCCGCAGCGCCGCGATAAATTCCTCCCGATCCATCATTCCCGCAAACTATCCGCCTGAACCGACGCCGTCATGGAATATTGACACTTTGACCCCCGCGCCCCACCCCGCCATCTTCCTTCTCGCCACGACCGCGGTCGTCCGGTTCATTCACTCCACCTTGCCGTCCAACGAATCATGAGAATTTCCCACCTACCCCTGGCCGCTCTCCTCGCCTTCACGCTGACCTTCATCGGCTGCGATCAATCGTCCGAATCGCCCGAGACAAACAACGCGACGCCGACTCCCTCGGCGTCGCCCACGCAGTCTCCCACGAACGGCACCGCCAAGACCGAACCCAAGCCCGCCGCCCCCAAAAAAGACGAATACGACACCGGCGAAGAGAAGGTCCTCAATGTCCTCGCGTGGTCGGGCTACGTCCCCGAAACCATCCTCGAGAAGTTCGAAAAACAGACCGGCATCGAGGTCAACCTCGAGACTTTCGAGTCGAACGAGGAGATGCGCCAGAAGCTGCTTTCCGGGGACGGCAGCTACGATCTCATCCAGCCGAGCGAATACGTCGTCGAATCCTTCATCGCCGAAGACCTCCTCCGCCCGATCGACCACACCGCCGTCTCCAACGTCAAGAACATCGCCCCGGAGTTCAGGTCCCTACCGTTTGATCCCGACAATCAATACAGCGTTCCGTGGATGGCTGGCACCGTCGGAATCATCAAAAACAACGAACTCGCCCCCGACCCGGTCACCAGTTTCGCCGAAGTCTTCTCCGGCAAATACGACGGCCAAATCGTCGTCCTCGACGATCCGCGCGAGATCGTCAGCTGGGCACTCGAATCCCTCGACCTCCCGATCAACGATCTCTCGGAAGAGAACCTCGCCCAGGCAAAAGCCGTCCTCGACGAGTGGCTCCCTCAAGTCAAACTCTACGACTCCGCCAGCCCGAAGACCGCCCTCCACGAAGGCAATGCGGCCGTCGGCATCGTCTGGAACGGCGAAGCCGCCATCCTTTTGAATCAGGACCCCGATAAATACACCTGGGCGCTCCCCGAAGAAGGCTCCCACCTCTTCGTCGACAGCCTCGCGATTCCCAAGAGTGCCACTCACCCGAAGAATGCCGAGCTCTTCATGAACTTCATCCTCCGGCCAAACATCAGCCAGCTCATCTCGGCGGAATTCCCCTACCTGAATCCGAACGCCGCTGCCCGCGAAGCCTTGGGGCCGGAAGCTCTCAGCAACCCGGCATCGTATCCGTCCGACACCGAGCTCTCCCGGCTGCAGGTCTTCGAGAAAGTCGACCCACCCACCTCCAAAGCCGTCGAGGACCTCGTCACCACGATAAAAATTCAGTAGCAACCGGCGACTCCACCCTTCACCGCGCCCGCCGCCGGGCGCGCGAACCATCCCCGGCTTGCAATCCGCCGCTGAATCCGGTTTCTCGACGCATGCTCAGAAAGACGAAGATCATCTCGACCCTTGGACCCGCTTCCGACTCGCCCGAAATGGTGCGATCCCTCATCCAAGCCGGCGCCAACATTTTCCGGCTCAACATGAGCCACGCGAAACACGACTGGGTCCGCGAAACCGCGAAAACCATCCGCTCAGTTGCCGCGGAACTCGGGTCAAACACCGGAATCCTCCTCGACACCCAAGGCCCCGCCATCCGCACCGGCGACATCGACGCCAAACTCGATCTCAAGGTCGACGACATCCTCGAATTCACCGTCCGTGGTGAGCGCAGCGAAGAGGAATACTCCGTCGACGTTAACTACGACGGACTCATCAACGACATCAACGTCGGCGACACCGTCCTCGTCGACAACGGCGTTATCCACCTCAAGGTCCTGGAAAAAACCGCCAACAAGATTCGCAGCAAGGTCCTCACCCCCGGCTCGCTCGGATCCCGCCGCCACATCAACCTGCCCGGCGTAAAGGTCAACCTCCCCCCGCTGACCGAGAAAGATCTCGCTGACATCAAAGTCGGCGTCGAAGTCGGCGTCGACTTCGTCGCCCTCAGCTTCTGCCGCGAAGCCAAAGACATCCGCGAACTCCGCCGCGTTCTCGACGAGCACGGCTGTGCAGCTCGCACCATTGCCAAGATCGAGGACCAGCACGCCGTCAGCGTGATCGACGAAATCATCGAAGCCGCCGACGCCGTCATGGTCGCCCGTGGCGATCTCGGCGTCGAATGCCCGATGGAAGACCTTCCCATCATCCAGCGACGCATCGTGAAAACCTGTCTCGAAGTCGGCACCCCCGTCATCGTCGCCACCCACATGCTGGAGTCCATGATCGAAAACCCCCTTCCGACCCGCGCGGAAGTCACCGACGTGGCCAACGCCGTCTTCGAGCAGGCCGACGCCATCATGCTCAGCGGCGAAACCGCCACCGGCAAATATCCGACCAAGTGCATCGAGGTCTTCGACACCGTCGCCAAGCGCATCGAGCGCACCGGCGGAGCCAACTACGCGGACGCCGCCGAGATCACCGACCATCGGCACAAGCTCGTGAACTCCGCCGTTGTTCTCGCCGACTCCTTCGACTACGCGACCATCGTCGTCTTCACCCGAGCAGGCGAAATGGCCGAGCACGTCAGCCACCTTCGGCCGAAGCGCGCCGCGATCTACGCCTTCGCACCGAGCGAGACCGTCGTCCGGTCACTCAGCCTGAACTGGGCAACGGAAGCCATCCAGATGGATTTCGAAGAGAAGCCCGAAGCGACCGTTGCCAAGGCCGAGAAAATTCTGCTCGAGCGCGGACTGGTGGAATCCGGCTACCGCCTCGTCGTCATCAGCGACATTCTCGCCGACCAGGAGCGCTTCGACTCCATTCACATCCGCAACGTTCAATAGATTATTTCGCTGCGGCGCAGGGCTACCGATTTCGGTGAAGGATTCGCATTGCGTTTCCCCTCCGCCTCGTGCACCTTGCGTCCTCAGTCAGCACAAAACGGGGCGTGGCTCAGCTTGGTAGAGCGCGTGGTTTGGGACCATGAGGTCGCAGGTTCGAATCCTGTCGCCCCGATTTTTTGAAAACGACAGGGTTCGAACTTCCGTTCGACCGCCACCGCGCGAAGCGCGCCTACCGTACATCGCGAAGCGCACTCCGCGGAGCCTCGCGTTCTGCCGAGGCAATCCTGTCGCCCCCTCGCGAGGGAGTCCAAACGCCCGACAGCATTGACTCATTCAGTCTGCATCAACCGCCACGTCAGCACCCTCGCCATCACGCCCCGCCCGCCCGCGTGGCAACGCCATCTGCCACCGCCCGCCCGAATCCGGTCCTTGGTGCAGCGCGACCTCGAACTCCCGCGACCCGTGCGGCCCGACCAGATCGAGCTTCAAGATTCCCCGCGACTGAACAAACCAGAAATTCCCACCCGCGTCCGTGTATTCGAAGTCGCGCAGCGTCTCGAGCCCGATCCGCGTCAGGTCCCGTTTCACGGTCCACCAATCCGGCGAGATCCGCTCAATCACGTCGTCCAGCTTCCCGATTCGCAACGTCCCCGGCTTCGTCAGCGCAAAGTTCCCCCGCAAGCGATCGATGCTTTTCGCGAACGCGTCCACCTGAACCTCGAAATCCGCCGGCCCGGTAAGCGCAAAATTATCCGGCGAGACGATATCCGTCAGCGACTCCATGTTGACCGCTGTCCCCGTCACCCACCCGATCCACGGCGAGTCCGTTTGGAAAAAAAAGCTGAACCCGCCATTTACGTAACCGTCGTAAGCCACGCCGCCGAACTCACCGTTGATGCCCTGCGCGTCGAACGTCACCGCCAGCCAAGCCTCGTCCGCCTGATACTGACGCCACCGGATCTTCGCGATGTCCAACTTCTGAACCACGTTGTTCACCCCGAGCTCCGGCGGATAGGCAAACTGTAGATCACCCTCCACCGCCCGCAACTCGAGCTGATACGACTCGAACGCGTAGCTCTGACGCGGAATCCGCAGCGCAGCCTGAAGTCGCAGCGCCGCGAGATTGCCGAACTCGACGTTCTCGGCCAACGTCTCGAATTCGAGCGGCAACCCGACGTCGGCGTCCCCGCCGCTTCCGATCACGAGCGAGCCAAATTTCACTTCCAGCCGATCGACCTCCCAACCCGGCAACCCCGCCGCCTCCCCCGCTTCGCTTTCCTCGTCGAGTTGCTCGGTCAAAATCGCCACGTCCGCCGGACTCCCGTCGACCACGGAAGCCCGCGTCGCATCCTCCACCTCCTCCGCCACGATCGCTTCCGCCCCATTGCCCCCGGTCGCTGCCTCCATGTAAACGAACAGATCCTGGCTGAGAAAAACCGTCGGGCGCAAAATCACGATTTCGCGAATCCGATCGTTCAGCAATCCGCTCAGCGTGAACCGAACAAAGACACTCCGCAGCGTCACGATCTTGGCCGTCGGATCCCGCGGCGAGCGAATCACCAAATCGGCGAACTCCACCGTCTGCACCTCTTCCGCCAAACCATCCCGCGCCGCCCCGATCGCCACGTTCTTGAAGGTCGAGTTGATCGTGAAATTCGCGTCCGACACGTCCACCCGATCATCTTCCAGCCGCGTCCGCACCCCCTCCACCGAAAGATCGCCGATCACCCACGCCCGCGATTTTTCATCCCCTCCGTCGTTCGCCTCGCTCGCCTCGTTCGCCTCGCTCGCGCCGCCGCCTTCGGTCCTCGGCTCCTCCGCGAGCAGATCCTTGAGCTGTTGGCCGATCGTCAGATCCCCACCCGTCACCGCCACTTCATCGATGACCTTATCCATGAGCCCATCGACCGAAAACGTCACTTTCCCGAGGTCCAACGCCAGGAACGGATTCCCCGCCCCCTTCCCCCGAGCCCACGCGTCCCACACCACGACCTCGTGCAACTTCTTACCCAAATCTCCCCGGTCCCCGACGTCCGTCAGGTCGAACGCCACCTTGGCCGAGATCTCCGGAATCTTGCCACCCATACCCGTCAGCCGAACCTCCCCGTAATCCGATTTGATCCGACCGATACTCCACTCCGGCACCTCATCGATCTCTTCACTCGCTTCGCCACCAGCCCCCGCCCCGTTCCCGTTCCCGCTTCCCCCCTTGCCAAAGGCCTCCGGCCGCAGCCACACGCGTGGATACCCCAGCCTCACCAATCGGACGTCGCGATCGAGCAGACCAGCCATCGTAAACTCAACGACTCCCCGATTGGCCGCGACCAACGGCGCATCGTCCGCTCCCGCCACCCTGATCTCGCGGAGTTCCACCCTCTGCACATCCTCCGCGTTCTCGGCGGCCAACTCCCGCAGTCGCGCCGTGGCAACGAACTCAGCCGGACCCACCGCCACGTCGAGTTCGTCCAAATCCAGCCGCCCCACGGACCATGCCTCGGCCTTTCCCTTCCGACTTGCCCCGTCCGCTTCAGCCGACTCTGACGATGCGGGCGGCGTCTTCTGCCTCGTCGGCATCATCGCGGCGACGTCATCCGGCACGCGAAGTTTTCCCTTCCCGAGCGCCAGCGATTCGACGCGCTGTCCCGTAAACAACCCCTCCGTGGTGAAGTTCACCACGGCCTCGTCGAGCGTCAGAAATGGTTCTTCGTCACCCCGCCGCACGGTCACGTCCGCGATCTCCACCGCGTGAACCACCCCACCCGCCTCGCCGCCGATGCCGAAATCCTCCCAGTCCGCCGAGACCGTCAGCGTCACCGTCGGCGTCCGGTCGTAGAACGACGCCACCGTCAGCAACCCGTCTTCGATGACGACCCGACCGATCCGCCACGCGACACCCGGCCCCTCTCGACTCGGCTGCCCCGCCACCCCCGGTTTGATCCCAAGAGCCGAGCCAAGGTCAGCCGATACCCGCAACCTCGGATTTTTGAGCCGCACCTCTTCCAGTTGCCACCCCATCAGATCGGCGAACTCGAAATCCACCGTTCCGTTCTCCAGCCTGAGCAAGGTCTCACCCGTCTCGCGCGATCGGAATTCCAGCTCGCTGACCACGATCTCCGAGAGCGACGCCGCCCGCAGGGACTCCATCCGCACGTCCACACCGGGAAACACCCGCTCGACCGCCCATTCCGCGATCTGATCCAAATGTCTCGACGCCAAAAAGACCGCCGCCGCCACGATCAGCAGCACCAGCGACACGAACACCAGAAACCGCCGCAGCCAGTGCCGCTTCTTCCGACTACCCGCCGGTTTGGCCGGAACCTCGCTCCCGTTCTCGCCGGCCGTGTCCGTCATTCCCCGCGGACGACGCGCTCCGCTCCCCCCTGCCAGTCTGGTTTGTTCGCCCAGACCCACCGATAGTAATCCGCCCGGCGCAACTGCGAAGCCGCGGCCTCGTCCACCACGACCCGTGCCGTGCGATGAAACTGCAAGGCCGACGCCGGATTGCTGGCCGACACCGGCCCCTCCACTGCACCCGCCACCGCGTCAGCCTTCCCAGCGCCGAACGCCAGCAACGCCACGCACCGCGCTTCCAGAATGGTCCCAATCCCCATCGTGATCACGTGATGCGGCATCGTCTCCCCCTCGGCAAAATGCCGCGCGTTGTCCGCCCGCGTCCGTTCCGTCAGTGTCTTGATCCGCGTCCGCGACGCCAACGACGAGCCGGGTTCGTTGAACCCGATGTGCCCGTCGCCACCGATCCCGAGCACCTGGTAATCGATTCCCCCCGCCGCCGCGATCCGCTGCTCGAACGCCGCGCACTCGTCTTCCACGGCTGCACCGGAAACCGTTCCGTTCGGAATGAACGTGCGCGCCGGATCGACGTTGACGTGCTGGAATAAATTCTTCCGCATGAAAAAACGATAGGACGCCTCGTGCTCCGCCGGCAGCCCCAGATACTCGTCGAGGTTGAACGTGCTGACCCGCGAGAAATCCAACCCTTCCTCGCGATGAAGTCGGATCAGTTCTTCGTATAAACCCAGCGGCGTGCTCCCGGTCGCCAGCCCCAGCACCGCCGAAGGCTTCTTTCGGATCAACTCCGCGATCTGTCCCGCGATCAACCGCGCCGCTTCGATCGGGTCCTTGGTGATAATGACTTCCATACCCTACGCCGAGAGAGCCTCCCGCAGTTTTCCACCGATCTCGGACCGCAGCCGGTCAACCGCCGACTCCACGAAATCCACCAGATCGCTCGCCTCCGCCCCGATCAACGGCGTCAAATCCATCGCGTAGGTCACCGCCGACACCCCGTCGCCCGCGTGGGAGTTCAGCAACGTCGCGTTCGCCCGCCGCCGTCCCGCCACCGCCAGATCGTAGCGCTTTCCACCCGCAATCTGCGAATCGAACACCCCGTTCAGCGCCGTCGCCAGATGCTCCGAATCGCTGCAATCCAGCAGCACCTTCTCTTCGTCGCCAAGCCAATCCAGCGACCGCCACATCTCGCAGCCGAGCAACTGCCCCGGTCGCTTCTCCGCCGGCAACTCCCGCAGTGCCGCCAACACCGCGACCAGCACGTTCAGATGGGTCACGTGTTTATCCGCCGGGTTATGGGTGAAGATCGTCTTCGGCGTCGCCGCTTCGAGCACCGCGACCAAATCCTCCACTAACCCACTTCCCGCGGGAGGCCGAATCGACGGACTCGAATACCCGAGCTGCGCAACGAAGGCAAAGCGACCGACCGACGCCGCGTGTCGCTGCTCGGCGGCACGGATCGAGCCCAACTCCGTCGGCCCGATCCCCTCGTATGGTCCTCTCGTCGAACTCCCCCGACCATCCGTGCAAATCACCCCGCCAAACCACTTGCTCGGCGACCGAAAACACTCGGCAATCCCCGAGAACGCCATGAATTCCAAGTCATCCTGATGGGCCCCGACTCCGAGGTGAGTCGTCCGCGACAACGCTTCCGCCTCCGGCCGAGCGTCCGGAACGAAGATCTCAGCATCATCCGAAAGAAATTTCATCGAAGTCCCCACCATTGGCAGAAATCACGGCGACTGGCGAAACCTATGAGCCGCTCGACCCGTCACGTTCGTTACGACCATCGCGTCAATCGCCCGTCTGACTCCGCCGATCACGCCAACGGCGACGGATAGTCACCCGCGTCGACCAACGCAGCGAGCGCCGCGACGACACCCGCCCGATCCTCACGATAGGTCACGCCGAACCACCGCGAGTCCGACTCCAGCACCGCGACGTCCACTCCATCTTCCTCGATCAACTCCGTTACCACCGTCGGGATGTAAAACTCCGCCTTCGGCCGCTCTGGCGTCAGTCCGTCCAGGAACGTCGCGAACATCTCGCCGATGCGGTCGAAAACATCCGGCGAGAACCCCCAAAAATTCATGGAAACCAACTCTCCGCCTTCAAACTCCCGCGTCTGCCCCTCCAGGTTGTTCCCGCGAAGGACGCCATCCTCGCCCGGACCGATCTCCACGCACTCCTCCACCTCGACCAGCCCCCCACTCTCGCCCCGGGAGCAAATCCCCCGAGAAACGGTTCCATTCTCCGAAAGCGTGTTCCGCAACGCGTAAGCCACCAACGCACAGCTCGATCCGGCGTTCGCCTCGTCCCGCAGAAAGTCACCCATCGCCGCAAACGCCTCCCGCCCGTAGAAATCATCGGCGTTCACCGCGAGAAACGGAGTCTGCACCGCGTGCCGCGCCGCCCAGACCGCGTGCGCCGTTCCCCACGGCTTCTCGCGACCCTCCGGCACCTCGTATCCCCCTGGCAAATCATCGAGCGACTGCTCAGCCAGCTCGACCTCGATCCGCCCCGCGTATCGGCTAACTACACTCTCACGAAAGACCTCCTCGAACTCTCCTCGAATCACGAAGACGACTTTTCCAAACCCCGCCCGCACCGCGTCGAAAACCGAGTAGTCCAAAACGAACTCACCCGACGGCCCCACCGGGTCCATCTGCTTCAATCCTCCGTAGCGGCTTCCCATTCCCGCCGCCAGCACTACCAATGTCGGTTTCGTCATGCCCGGACCATCGGGAAAATCCAGCATTTCCCAAGCCGAAAACGCAGAACGGGCGACTCCGAATTTCGAAGCCGCCCGCCGTTACAGTCGTTCGCGCGTTGCAGTTGTCCGCGCGATCCAGTTGTCCGCGCGTTAGCGCCGCAGGATGCGGACCTTTTTCTGAGCCGAGCTGTTGCCAACGTTGTCGACCGCACGGATCCGCACGATCACGCGACCACGGTCCTTGCGAACCTTCGACACCGACTTCCACGTCCCGTTGCCACGCAACCGGGTCTTCCGGACCTTCGCCCCACCGGCTTTCACGATGATCCGTGAGACTCCCGAGACGTCCGCCACGGAGCCGCGGATGACCACCCGCTTGCGGAGGGTCTCGACTGTCTTCCGGCCCCGCACTTGCAGGGTCGGGCCGACCACGTCGACCGTGGCACCGGGCGTAGCGACCGCCGGCGTCAGCGAAAAGATGTAGGACGCTCCCGACGCGAACGCGCCCGAGCCTTGGCTCCCGCCGACCCCGGTTGCCCCGCTATCCTCGTCGAATGCTCCGACGATCGCCGTCTCGCCGGAGACCGCCACCGCGCCGCCGAATTGATCTCCCACGGAAGTGTTCGACGCCTTCAGGTAAGACTGACTGATCCAAGACGATCCGGACCGCCGGTAAACGAAGGCCGCTCCGGAATTGTTCGCCCCTTCATTCTCTTGGCTTCCATCAACGCCGACCGAGTCACTGTCCTCCAGCGGCGCGCCCACCATGATCAGGTTTTCCGAAACGGAAACGCCTGCGCCGAAATTGTTTCCCACGCCGTCGTCGTTCGCAATCGCTTTCAGATAAGCGGTCTGCTCCCAAGCGAAGGCCGGCAGCTCAAACACGTAGGCGGCTCCGGCGTTGTTCGCGCCGTCACCCGTGCCTCCGTTCACGCCCGATCCGGGACTGTCTTCCATCGGCGCACCAACTACGACCGTCGTTCCCGACATTGCGACGGAATGTCCGAATTCATCGTCGGCGCCCGCGTTGTTGGCTTTGAGCTGGTTGACGAAAGTCCAGACCCCGCCAACTCGAAGGTATCCGTAGGCGGCCCCCGAGTCACTCGCCGTGGTGTCTTCGAACGGCGCGCCCACGATGGCGAAGGCCGCCTCACTCGCCAGCAATTCCGCGTGGACCGCTACCGACGTTCCGAACCCATCGTTGGCCCCCGTGTTCGATGCCTTCAAGTAGGCCTGCTGGACGTAAGTGAATCTGTTAAACGCAAAAACGTAGGCCGCCCCGGCCTGTTCCGTCTCGTCGGCATCCACCCATTCGGTGATTGTCGATCCACTATCCTCGTTTGGCGCACCGACGATGAACGTGCCGCCAGAGATTGCCACCGACTGGCCGAATCGATCGCCCAGTCCCGAGTTCGAAGCCTTGATGTATAAGGTCTGCGACCAGCTACTCCCCGAACGACTGAAGAGGTATGCCGCCCCGGCATCCGATGCTGAGTCGTCGGGAATCGCGTTCAATCCATTGGTCCCGCCGTCTTCTCTCGGTGCTCCCACGATGATCAGATTGCCGGAGATTCCGACCGAAGTGCCAAAATTGTCGAGCGCACCGGAGTTCGCTGCCTTCAGATACGCCTGCTGCGACCAAACGCCGTTCTCGCGAACAAAGACGTACGCCGCACCTTGATTGTTCCCAGCGTTGTTCGCTTGGTTCCCGTCGACGGAGTTCGCCGTGCTATCCTCCGCGGGCGCACCGACGACCGCCGTGTTCCCCGAGATCGCCACGGACGTTCCAAACGCGTCGTTCGCATCCGTGTTCGACGCCTTCACGTAGGCTGCTGCGCAACCGGATCAATCGTGATCGGATACTGCGCGCCGCGATCGTCGACGTGGATTGCGATCCCGTCTTCCAACGCCGCAAACTCCACGGGCAACTTCCGCCCCTCGGCATCCCACGCCAGCCATCCGCCGTAGGTCACAGCCGTCGTTCCCTCTCCGTCCACGAACTCGACCGTCGTCGCTTCGACCCGTGCCCGCAGATCACCACGAATGCCCAGCTCCACCCGCAACGCTTCTCCCGACTGGGTCGACGGGCGGTCGGTGATCGTCCATCCCTGCTGCAACCCATTCGGATGATTGACGAACCATTCGTAAACACCCTCGCTCCGCGCAAAGGCCAAACGATGCTCGTCCGCCGAACCTGCGCTTTCGCCCGCGGAGATCCGTTCTCCGCTGACCGATCGGAGCTCCAGCCCCCAGGACCATTTTCCGTCCTGCGGCGTCGTGACGAATCCGCCGCCAACAAATTCCGTCCGCCACCCCTGACTCGGGGTCACTGCAACGAATCCGCCCGCCGACGTTTCCGCAATCTGACGCTTCCCCGCGTCATACGCGGCACGAATGCCGACCCAGTCCTTTTACCCGGATCTTAATGAAACTCAAATCGGAGACCCTCCCGCCCCTCCAACCCTTCCTTACGATCGACCCGTCAGCACCGCCGCCATCACGCTGACGAGAAAGATCCCGCCAACCCACGCGTTCGCCTGAAAGAACGCCGCGTTGATCCGAGCCAACTCCCGACTTCTCGCGACGCGGTGCTCATGGATCAACAATCCCAGCACCACGACCATGCCCAACGCATAGATCCACCCCAGCCCAGCCAGCCAGCCAAACACCACCAGCGCCACCCACGTCCCGGCGTGGCACCACCCCGCCGCCCGCAGTGCCCCCGGCACCCCCAGTGCCACCACCATCGAGCGCAGGCCCTCCCGCCGATCCACTTCCACGTCCTGCGTCGCGTAGATCATGTCAAAACCCGCGACCCAGAGCAGCACGCCCAGCGCGAGCACCAACGGCGGCCACGCCAGACTACCCGTCACCGCCAACCAGGCCCCGACCGGCGCGACCGCCAAGGCCAGGCCCAGAAAGAACTGCGCGGCGTGCGTCAACCGCTTCGTCAGCGAATAGAAAAACACCAACCCCAACGCGACCGGAGACAGCACGAAACACACGAAGTTGATCGCCGCCGCGGTCACCACGAACGCAACCGAACTCACCACCCACCCGACGATCGCCGTCTGCCGCGACACCAACCGATGCCGCCCTTCCGTCCGTGGGTTCCGACGATCGATTTCCCAATCCGCGAGCCGGTTGAACGCCATCGCCGCCGTCCGCGCGAAGACCATCGCGAGGATCACCAATCCCCCCACCCTCGCCGACGGCCATCCGCCCGCCGCCACGAACATCGAACCCAGCGCGAAGGGCATCGCGAAGATCGTGTGCGAAAATCGAATGAACCCTAGAAATCTCCGTAGCCGCTCCACCATTCGCCCGAACCCTACGCAGATTCACCACCGAAGGTCGACGATCCTCCACCGGACTTTGACCCGACCACCCCCTTTCTCACCACCGATGTAGCCTCCCGTTTTTGGTTGAAACCCTCCCACGTTTCCGTTCGTAATCGATCCCGAACGGGCGTGTCGACGCCAACCGCCCAGAAGGCACAACTGTATCGTGGCCAAAGATCTCACCAAAAAATGCCGGGACTATCGCGACTCGGCCGACGCCCGAAAACAGGGGTTCTATCCCTATTTTCGCCGCATCGACGAGACCGAGGGCAATCACGTGATCTGCTCCGGCGAACGGAAGATCATGATCGGGTCGAACAACTACCTCGGCCTCGCCCAGGACCCCCGCGTCACCGAAGCCGCCTGCGAAGCTCTCCGGAAATTTGGCGCTGGCTGCACCGGCTCCCGGCTCCTCAACGGCAACATCCTCCCTCACGAGCGGCTCGAGGAGCAACTCGCCGACTTCCTCCAGCGCGAGTCCGTCCTCCTGTTTTCGACCGGTTTCTTCGCGAACCAGGGCGCACTCGCGACCCTCACCGAAGAAGGCGACGCCATCCTTTGCGACCGCGAAAACCACGCCAGCATCATCGACGGCTGCAACTTCGCTCCCGCCAAGCTCATCCCCTTCCGGCACAACTCCGCCGAGTCCCTTCGCAATCGCCTCAAACGCCTTCCCGCCGACACCGGCAAACTCATGGTGCTCGACGGCGTCTTCAGCATGTCCGGCGACATCGCCGACCTTCCGTCCATCGTCGAGACCGCCCGCGAATTCGGCGCCTTTACCTACGTGGACGAAGCCCACTCGCTCGGCGTCCTCGGGCCCGCCGGCCGCGGCACCGTTCATCACTTCGGCCTCAACGACGAAGTCGACCTCGTCATGGGCACCTTCTCGAAGTCCCTCGGCTCCATGGGCGGCTTCATCGGCGGCAGCCACGAGGTCATCGAATTCCTCCGCCACAAAGCCCGCTGCTTCATCTTCACCGCCTCGCTCGCACCCGCCGTCACCGGCGGCGTCACCAAAGCCCTCGAACTCATGCAGGCCGAACCCGAGCGCATCAATGCCCTCTGGCGCAACACCCGCAAGATGCACGAAGGCTTCAAATCCATTGGCTTCAAGATCGGCACGACCCAGACCCCCATCGTCCCCATCCTCATCGGCAGCGAAGCCCGCGCTTTCCAGTTCACCCAGCGGCTCTACGAGGAAGGCGTTTTCGCCACACCCGCCATCTACCCCGCCGTGCGCTACGGCGAGGCCATCGTTCGCACCAGCTTCATGGCCACCCACACCGACGAGGACCTCGATCAAGTTCTCGAAATTTTCGCCCGTCTCGCGCGCGAGCTTGGCACCTTCGACGACCCCGCCTACTCTGAACCCGGACGCCGACGAAATGTTTTCGATTTCAGCCTGCAAGACAGCTTCGGAGAGGAGGACGTTCGAGATTCTCCCAGAGCTCCTGCACGGGGCGCATCCGGCGTTCACACCCCCCTTCCCGGGTAGCGTCGCAAAATTCCTTTCGCGCAGATCACCCTTCGTCCGGCACGGGCGCATCGAAGGCTTCCTCGCCCACCGCGACGGCCAACCGGTCGGTCGCATCGCCGCGATCCTGAATCGATCGCACAACGAATTTCACCGGGACCACGCCGGCTTCTTCGGATTCTTCGACTGCGAAGACAACCCCGAGACCGCCGCCGCCCTCTTCGCCGCCGCGACCGACGCCCTGCGCGCCCTCGGCTGCGACGAAATGTGCGGCCCCTACAACCCCGACATCCACGAGACCTGCGGCCTGCTCATCGAAGGAGAGGATCTCCCCCCCTACCTCTCCATGCCGTGGAACCCCACCTACCTCGCTCCGCTCGTCGAAGGGGCCGGACTCACCCCCACCCGTACCCTCTACGCCTACCACCTCGACCTTCACCAGGGTCTTCCCGACCGAATCGTCCGCGTGTCCAAACGCCTTCGCGAACGCGCGCACAACCTCCGCCTCCGATCGTTCGACCTCGACCGTCTCGACGACGAACTCCGCCTCGTCCACCGTCTCTACAACGTCACCCTCGACCGAAATTCCGGCTTCTACCCCCTCGAGCTCGAAGACCTGCTCGCCTCCGCCACCGACCTCCGCGCCTTCGCCAATCCCGAATACCTCATCTTCGCCGAGATCGACGGTGAACCCGTCGGCTTCATGCTGACCCTCCCGAACTTCCACGAAATCCTCCGCCGCAACCGCCGGATCCCCCGTCGCCCCCGCTTCCTGCGCATCCTGTGGACCCTCTGGAATCTCAAGACCAGGCCCATGCACACCGTCCGCCAAGCCGTTCTCGGCATCCATCCCGACCACCGCGACCGCGGGCTCGCCGGCCTTATGTGCGCCGAGATGGTCCAGCGCACGCAGAAAAAGAATCATTCCGCCGAACTTTCCTGGATCGAGTCCAACAACGAAGAAGTCATCCGCATCATCGACCTCATGGGCGGTGTCCGCGACAAAACCTTCCGGCTCTACCACGCGCCGATCGGCTCCGCGTGAATCTTCTCATTACCGGCGCGACCGGCTTCGTCGGCCGCAACCTTCTCCTCTCAGCTCTCCGAGACGAGCGCTTCGAGCAGATCCTCCTTCACGCTCGCAACGCGCCGAAACTTCGCGCCCAGCTTTCGAGCGAAAACGTCGATCCCGCAGACCACCCGCGACTCCGCCTCCTCGACGCCGCGCCGCCCTCGTCCGCTCCCCTCGACGAAGTGACCCACGCCGTCCACGCCGTCGGCGTCAGCTTCGCCTGCGAGCGCAAATCCTACGAAGCGGCGAACGTCGACCCCGCCCTCGCCCTCACCGCCGCCCTCCCCACCGCGACCCGCCTGATCGTCCTTTCCAGCCAAAGTGCCGGAGGCCCCACGCCCGCCGATCAGCCCGCTCGCCAAATCACCGATCCCGACGCCCCCATCACCCTCTACGGAAAATCGAAACTCGAGATGGAGCGCCAACTCCTCGCCGCCCGTCCCGACACCGCCATCTGGCGTCCACCGATGATCCTCGGACCCCGCGATGCCGCCACGGTCCCGCTCTTTCAAATGGCCAGGAGCCTCGTTCAAATCAAACCCGGATTCGTCCCGAAATCCTACAGTTGGATCTCCGTCAACGATCTCGCCAACGCCCTCCTCACCGCCCTCACCTCGACCGCATGGAACGCCACCGTCGGACGCCCCATCTACACCGGATCCCCCACGACCATCACCGACCTCGACCTCGTTCAAACCGCAACCCGCCTCTGCAATCGCACGCCCTACGTCCTGCGCCTCCCGTCTCCGGCCATCCGCCTCGTGGCCACCGTCATCGACGCCATCCCACCCCTCCGTTCCGCCGCCCCCAGCCTTACCCGCGACCGCGTCCGCGAGATCTACGCCGACCGCTGGGTCATCGACTCATCGGAATTCCAAACGCACTTCCTCCAGACTCCCGCCTCATCGCTCGAGTCAACCCTCACTCAAACCCGCGACTGGCTCAAAGCCCACGGATAATTTGAAAGTTCGGGGTTGAAATTGAGTCGGAAACACAAGCAACCGCCCGCAGCCACCCTGAAAACTGAAAACTCAACCCTCCCCCCCCAGTCTCACCGCCACCCCGCGGTCCGCCAGCTCCCGCTTCACGTCGCCCACGGTGAACTCGCCAAAGTGAAAGATCGTCGCCGCCAAGACCGCATCGGCCTTCCCCTCGGCGAGCACGCTCACCATGTGATCGATCGAACCCGCACCGCCGCTCGCGATCACCGGCACCGCCACCGCGTCACTCACGGCGCGCGTCAGCCCCAGATCGTAACCACAGCCGGTCCCGTCCGCGTCCATGCTCGTCAGCAGAATCTCGCCAGCCCCCAGCCGACCCACCTCCGCCGCCCACGCCACCGCGTCCAACTCCGTCGCCCGCCGCCCCCCGTGCGTGTAAACGGTCCAGCCAGAACCATCCCCGTTCCGCTTCGCGTCGATCGCCACCACGATGCACTGCGACCCAAACGAATCGGAAGCTCGCCGCACCAGACCCGGATCATTGATCGCCGCCGTGTTCACGCTCACCTTGTCGGCACCAGCCAGCAACATCGCCCTCACGTCTTCGACGGCCCGGATCCCACCGCCGACCGTCACCGGCATGAAACACTCCTCCGCCGTCCGCTCGACGACCTCCACCATCGTCGCCCGCGCGTCACTTGAAGCCGTGATGTCCAGAAAAACCAGCTCGTCCGCCCCCTGCGCGTCGTAGGCCTTCGCACACTCGACCGGATCCCCCGCGTCCCGTAAATCCAAAAACTTCGTGCCCTTCACGACCCTCCCACCGGTCACGTCCAGACACGGAATCACGCGCTTTCCTAGCATCCGGGAGTCGTCACCCGCCGACGCGGCGAAATCGAGCCCAAAATGTTTTGCGTTGCACCCACGCCGCGCTACGCTTCGCCCGTCCGCAGCCGCTTCTTGCAACGATCCACCATGACACTTCCTCACCCTAAAGTGATCCGTATCGTTGCCTCCGTCCTCGTCGCCCTCGTTGCGCTCGTCGCCCTCCTCGGTCTTTCCGGTTGCGCGATCTTCGGTCCGCCCGGAGCTGGCGACTTCGACGTCGTCGTCGTCGACGCCGGCCACGGAGGTCACGACCCCGGCGCCCGCCCCCGGAGCGGACGCTACGAGAAAGATCTCGCGCTCGATACCGCAAAACGACTCAAGCGCGCGCTTCAGTGGCGGGGTTTCCGCGTGGTCTTGACCCGTGACGACGACACGTTCATCCCGCTCGGCGACCGCGTCAAAATCGCCGCCCGGACGCCGAAGTCCATCTTCGTCAGCATCCACTACAATCACGCCAAAAACCGATCGGGGATGGGCATCGAGACCTTTTACCAAACGGGCCGTTCCGCCCGGCTCGCCGGTAACGTTCAGAAGGAAATGATGAAAGCCTACAAAACGAAAGATCGCGGTGTGAAACAGCGCGGATTCTACGTTCTACGGAAAAATTCCAGACCCTCCATCCTCGTTGAAGGCGGATTCCTTTCCAACAGCTCCGACAATTCCGCGGTCCAGAGCAGCCGCACCCGTCAGCGGCTCGCCGACGCCATCGCCCGAGGCATTGCCAACGAACGCCGCGGCAAACGCCCGTAGCAGGGTGAAAACAGGCGCTCCGGGCACGGGGTAACCGAGCCACCCCCATCGGATTTGGAGTGGTTGACTGGGAATCAAAGTCACCGAGCAGACTTGCCCGCAAAGGCTTTCCTTCCGGGAAGAGCCACGTTCGGAAGAAATCTCCATTCACACCGGACGGTCCTGATTGGTAAAAGATCACCCCAGATCTCCGGCAACTGAGGGCGTGACAAATTTTCCAGCGGAAAATCGGGGGCACCCCTATTGTCAGCTCCCCTTCAGCCTGCTAACCTGCGCGTATAGGATGATCTTCCCAGATCTGAATCACCTCCGCTCCAGCTCACCAAACGATCGGCCCACGGCTTCCGTTCATTCAAAAACTTCCGCCTCATCGCCCTCCTTAAAGCCGGACGCCTCGATCTTCACCTGCCTCGCGCTCGCGTTCTACCCACTTAAAACAGCGAAGAACCCTAAAAGCAGAATCAGTGAACAAAATCTGGACATTCGGAATCACGTGCGCGCTGCTGCTCGTGTCGACCGCGTTTGCGACCTCAGGTGGCTCCGATCTTCCGACAACTCATGCCTGGGGGAAGATTGTTTTGCGCACCAAGCTGGTTCCCGCAAAAGCTGACAGTCGGAAAGAGGAGCGCCGTCTCGAGCGCGCCCTTCAGCGACGCTGGAAGAAGCTGGTGTCTCGGCACAACGTCAAGTGGGGCCGAGAAGTTGGAAAGCACGGTTTCACATCCCAGCCTTTCACGAAAGGCCGAGAGTTCGAATTTCGGCGCTTCGAATTTGAATACCGTGTCACGAATCTTACCGCGAATTACCCTCGTCTTGAGGCTACTCTTCGGGCCATCTCGAACGTGAAAACGAAGCGTTTCCGGGAAGGCAAGATCAAGTTTCGGCGAAAAATCCAAATATATAGCGCTCCTGCATCGTAGGCGACCGCTCTCCCCTAGCCGCATTTGGATCGGTCGAAACACGATGCTCACCCCATGTTTGTTCAGGCTGTATTCCGAAAATCACTGCTGAAATCGTTAGCGGGCCTTTTCTTCGCCTCAGTCGCCGCGGCATCCTCATCGCCTCTGGCAAATTTCGATGGTGCGTCTTGGACCGACGGTCCAATTATCATCGAAGTGGACACCAGCGGCACCGCTGCTCTCCAGCCAGGCGAAGGTTCGATTCTTTTCTCTGCACTTGTCAGCGCCGCCGCGGATTGGAATTCGGCCCTCGGGATTCGCCTTCTTCGTCTTGTCCCCTCCTCGGCTCCTGGCGCGGACGCTGACCGAGAACTGGGCGATTCGATCAATGGCATCTATTTCTCCCGCCAAATTTCGCCTTCGCAACGATTCGGTTCCCAATTTGGCTTCGCAGCCAGTCACCGCGCTCCCAACGGGAGGTTCGGCGAAGCAGACCTCATCTTCAATCCCGCTCATCATTGGTATGTCTATGATGGTCCGCTGAAATACGACACCGACGGCGACCGTGTGGCCGATTTGCGCCGTGTCGCCCTGCACGAATTTGGGCATCTCTTGGGCATTTCCCACCCGAATGACGACGCATTTCCTACCATCATGCGCTCCCGGATGAGTGATCTTTTCTCGCTGACTCCACGTGATTGCAAAGACGCCAGACTGGCTGCAAAACTCCTGGCCGACCGTAACCGCCCAACGGTCGACCGCTATAAGATAAAGGCGTGCGGCAACGGAACATTCCGAATAGTTCTTCTTAAAGGTTCGAGTAACAAACTGTTCACAAAAGCTCTATGGGTTGAAACTCGTGGTTCAAGTGGGCGAGAGAAGACGCGTATTCGCCCGTCGCGCCATTGGCGCAAGACACTCCGAATTGGACCGGACGTGACGCGCTTGACGGTCGTTCACCAGCCCACTGCTTTCAGAAAAAAGCACCTTATTTTATTTCGGAAACGAATCAGGCAATAGCGTCAAATCCTTACGGTTTTTCAAAGGGGTATTAACCGAGGACATGGGTGACAGTTCAGGGTGGTGAATGCCCCGGGAAAACGAGTCACCGATGGAACAAAAACAGAGCCGCGAGTTGGGTGAAGTAATCCCTCCGACCTCAGAGCAGGTCGGGCAGGTCCCGCGCCAGGCCGCAATACAAAAATATGGCCTGCGGCAAAGCGCGGTTGACAAGCCCTGCAACCCACGTCGGGACGGGATCCTAGAGCGGCCCCGCCCCCGCGCGGTCCACTCGCCGAGAGCAAGCCAACCGCTCTATGCTCCGATGACTTCAAGCACGAGAGTCATTTTGTTTGAGTCCGGGGTCACGTGGGTAATTCGATTTCCCCCCATCGAGCACTATCAGTTGCGAGACCGTCGCCGCTTTCGATCGCTAACTTGCAAGTGGAACAGCTTTCCAATCAACGCGATTCTTTTCACGTTAAGTCACATTGACGCCCGGCATCAGTCCTGAGGCGCGGGAGCGCCACTCCCTCCCATCTACCGCCAAAGCTGCCGAGTGCAGCGCGTGCTGCGGCAACCACAGAGCCTCCTGCATGGCCTTCGTCCACCCCTCTTCGATGAACCGCAGATACCACTGCTCATCTGGCCCGTAAATCTTGTCACCAACGACCGGATACCCCGCGTGCGCCAGATGCACGCGAATCTGGTGAGTCCGACCCGTCTTCGGCAACGCCCGCACCAGCGAATACCGCCCCCCTCCCTTCGACGCCAAACGTTCCCGTCTTTCCAGCACCTCGAACGCCGTCTTCGCCTCCGCTCCTCCCGGGTCCACTCCCCGCTTCAGCCAGATCGCCGACTCGGCGACCTCCCCCAGCCGCCGCAGCGGCGCATCGACCTCAAATCGATCCCGCTTCGGCCAGCCAAAAACCAACGCGAGGTATTCCTTCCGCACCCGTCCTGCCGCCATCGCCATCGTCATCTCCCGCGCCGCCGCAGCGGTCTTCGCCATCAACACCACCCCACTCGTTTCGCGATCCAGGCGGTTTACGATCGAGACCTGACCGCCATTCGCGATCTCGTAGGCCAGCAGATCCCGAGCATCGTCCCAGAGCGTCCGCGGTCCACCCGGTTTGGTCGGGTGAATCAAAACCCCCGCCGGCTTCTCCACGACCAGCAGGTCCTCAGTCTCGTCGAGAATCGTAAATTCCAACGCACCCCTCACGGGCTCAACCTCCCGCCAATCCCAGCCGGATCATCCCGTAAAAGTTCTTCGGATCGATAACCTGACAATTGCGCTCGTCGTATCCCGCCACCTCCCCGATCGCCAGATAGCGATCCAAGGATTCCGGATAGTCATAGCCCGACACGTGATTCCAAATCGACACTCGCTCGGCCTCCGTGAAGCCCGTCCAGTCTCGCTCAAAGTGCTTCCGCCACCGAAGCAAGTAATCCCCCCGCGTTTCCCGATCCGCCAACAGCGGCTCGACGAACACCAACTCCCCACCCGGCTTCAGCACTCCATGCACCTGTCGCGCAAACTCAACCTTTTCCTCTCCAATCAGGTGATGATACGAAAACCCGATGAAAACGACGTCCCACCGCTCGGTCGTCGTTGCAACAAACTCCCGAAAGTCCGCCTCCACCAGTTTCCCCGCGATCCCGACCGCCTTCAAGTTCACCCCCGCCAACTCCAACGCGCCGCCGGCCAGATCGACGCCAGTATATTCCGATACCGCCAATCCCGCCAGCACCTCGGACGAACACCCCGCGTCCCCGCAGCCCAGTTCCAGCAGCGAAAACCCGCCTGATCTCTCCGCCAGCAACCCTCGCAGAGCGTGGTAGAATAGCCGGTGCGACATCTGGTCCGAATCCACGACCTTCCGATACATCGCCCACTGCTCGCGGAAAATCGCCGTCGTCTCATCTACCTTGTCACACATCCCTCTCAGCAAACCACTGCCACCCTTCCCCGTCGAGAATCGTAGATTAACCAATCCAACCCACCCAAAGGCATCCCTCTCGCCACTCACCCACCCTGATCACCCTCACCCATCTCACCCGCACCTACCGCTCCGGCCCCACCGAGGTCCGCGCACTGGACGACGTCAGCGCCACCATCGCCGACCGCGAGTTCGTCGCCGTCACCGGCCCCAGCGGCTGTGGGAAGAGCACCCTCCTCAATCTCCTCGGTGGGCTCGACCACCCCGACTCCGGCGAGATCCACGTGGGTGACTTCGCCCTCCACTCCGCGAACGAAGCCGCTCTGACTCACTACCGGCGCCACCATCTCGGGATCGTTTTCCAATTTTTCAACCTCCTCCCGACGATGACCATCGTCGAAAACGTCGAGCTTCCTCTCCTCTTCCAGGGTGCCCCCCGCCGCACCATGCGTTCCCGGGCCGACGAGCTCCTCGGTCTCGTTGGCATCGCTCACCGCGCCGCCCACTTCCCCCACCAGCTCAGCGGCGGCGAGCTCCAGCGCGCCGCGATCGCCCGCGCCCTCGTCCACCGCCCCACCCTCCTCCTCGCCGACGAACCCACCGGCAACCTCGACACCGCAAACGCCCATCGCGTCCTCGAAGCCCTCGCAAACATCGCTTCCCAAAACTTGGCCACGATGGTAGTCGTGACCCACAGCGAAGAGGTCGCCAACCTGGCACCCCGCCGAATTTGTCTCCTCGACGGCAAAATCACCCATGCCTGAAACCTCAAAGCCCGACTGCCAAAGCGAAGTTCTCTCGAAATTTAAGCTCTTCACCGGCTTCAAAGAGGACGAACTCCGTACCACCCTCAGTCTCTGCGACTGCGCGACCTACCAGCCAGGCGAGACCATCGTCAGACAGAACGAAGAAGGCGGCCACTGCATGTACGTCATCATTCAGGGCTCGGTCCAGGTCCACTACTCCGACCAGGACCACGAAATCGATCTCGCCAAACTCGGAGCGGGCGATTTTTTCGGCGAGCTCGCGCTCGTTGACGACGGACCCCGCTCCGCTTCCGTCATTGCCGTCGACGAGACCCAGGTCCTCCGCATCACCCGCATGGTCGTCGGTGTTCTCGCTGGCATTCAACCCGGAGCGGCCATTCATCTCCTCGCTGCCATCGGTCGTTCGCTCGTGAATCGTCTCCGCGCCGGTAATCAGAAATATCTCGACCTCATCCTCCTCGGACACAAAGAATCCTCCGCTTCGGAGAGCCAGTCCGGGTGACCCACCCGACGCCCCGAAAGTCGTCACTCTAGGATTCCGTGGAAAAACAACGCACTCTCGCCTCGCCCACCAGCCTCACCGGCAGCTCGCTGCACACCGGCGAAGCCGTCACTCTGACCATCAACCCCGCCCCCGTCGGCCACGGCTACAAGTTCCGCCGCACCGACCTCCCCGACCAGCCGACCGTCGACGCCAAAGTCGCCAACGTTAAACTCGTCGAGCGCGCCACCACCCTGGTCGAAGGCAACGCCAAGATCCACACCGTCGAGCACGTCCTCTCAGCCCTCGTCGGCATGGGTGTCGACAACGCCCTTATCGACATGGATTCGAACGAGCCGCCGATCGGCGACGGCTCGGCGGGCGAATACGTCCGGATCATCAAGGAAGCCGGCACCGTCGAGCAGGACGCCGCCCGGATCGTCTTTGCACCCGACGCACCCATCCACATCGAGACCAAGGGCGGCTCGATCCTTTCCATCTTTCCCGACGAAAAGTTCCGCATCTCCTGCACGCAGGTCGGACCCGACGGCCGCTTCACCCAATACCGCAGCACCGAGATCACGCCGGAGATTTACGAGAACGAGATCGCATCCGCCCGCACCTTCGTTTTCTACGAAGACGTCAAACCCCTCATGGACAAGGGCCTCATTCGCGGCGGCAGTCTCGAGAACGCCATCGTCGCCCGCGGCGACTCCGTCCTCAGCAAGGAACCCCTCCGCTTCCCCGACGAGTTCGTCCGCCACAAAATCCTCGATATCGTCGGCGACCTCGCGCTATCCGGCCGCCGCCTCCGCGGTCACATCGTCGCCGTCAAGCCCGGTCACGGTCCGAACGCCGACCTCTCCCGCGCCCTCGTCAAACGCTACGGCGAACTCACCGCCCGCGCCTCGCGCCCGGTCATCGCCCACGGCAACGTCCTCGACATCAACCAGATCATGGCGATTCTCCCGCATCGCTACCCCTTTCTCATGGTCGACCGCATCGTCGAGCTCGAGGAGCTCCGCGCCGTCGGCACCAAGTCCGTCACCATCAACGAACCCTATTTTCAAGGGCACTTCCCCGGCCATCCCGTCATGCCCGGCGTCCTTCAAGTCGAGGCCATGGCCCAGGTCGCCAGCATCGTCATGATGCGTCGAACCGAAAACGAGGGGAAAATCGGCTACTTCATGAGCGCCGACGAAATCAAATTCCGGAAACCGGTCTTTCCGGGCGACGTCCTCGTCATCGACGTCAACCTGACCACCGCCAAACGCAAGCTCGGCAAAGCCGACTGCAAATGCCTGGTCAACGGCGAAGTCGTCTCTTCCGGCAAGCTCCTCTTCGGAATCGTCGATCGGTAAATAGCATTGAGTTAGGTGTAGAGAGCCATCCACCCGCCTTCGGCGGCACTCAAACTCTCAACTAATAACTCTCAACTATAAACTTTCATAAATGATCCACCCGACCGCCAGCATCGATCCCACCGCCGAGATCGGCCCCGACACCGAGATCGGTGCCTACACGGTCATCGGACCACGGGTCCGCGTCGGATCAAGCTGCAAGATCAGCGACCACGTCAGCATCGCCGGTCCGACGACCATCGGCGACCACAACGTCTTTTTCCCCTTTTGTTCCGTCGGCCAGCGCAGCCAGGATCTGAAATACGTCGAGGAACCCACCTACCTCGAGATCGGTGACCACAATTCCTTCCGCGAATTCTGCACCCTCAACCGCGGCACCGCTCCGGGCTCAAAAACCATCATCGGCAGCCACGGCAACTTCCTCGCGTATTCCCACGTCGCCCACGACTGCACCGTCGGCGACCACGTCATCTTTTCGAACAACGGCACCCTCGCGGGCCACGTCATCGTCGAAGACTACGCCGTCATCGGCGGCCTCTCGGGGGTTCACCAATTCTGCCGCGTCGGCCGCCATTCGATCGTCGGCGGCTGCACCAAAATCGTGCAGGACGTTCCACCCTACATGATCGCCGACGGCAACCCGGCCGAAGTTCGCGGGATCAATCAGATCGGAATGGAACGCCGGGGATTCCCCGCGGAAGCAACCCGATCCCTCCGCGAGGCCTACAAGCAACTCTACCGCACCAGTGCCAACGTCAAACAAAGCGTCGAGACGCTCCGGGCCATTGAAAATCCCACCGACGAGCTCACCGTTCTCCTCGACTTCATCGAAAGCAGCCAGCGCGGCATCATCCGATAAGAACAGTCGGACCGGACACGCCCACCATGGGTAAGCCCAAGCCCTCCGGGTCTGGACGTGCTCAACACCACTCCCAAGACCCCACCCAAATCTCCATCATCTCAAAATGAAAATCGTCGTCGCCTACAGCGGAGGACTCGACACCTCCGTCATCCTCAATTGGCTCAAAGAAACTTATTCCGCCGAAGTCATCGCCTTCTGCGCCGACATCGGACAGGAAGAGGAACTCGACGGCCTCGAAGAGAAGGCCCTCCACACCGGAGCCTCCAAGTGCTTCGTCGATGACCTTCAGGAGGAGTTCGCTCGCGACTTCATCTTCCCCATGTTCCGCGCCGGTGCCCTCTACGAAGGCCAGTATTTCCTCGGCACCAGCATCGCCCGCCCCCTCATCGCCAAACGCATGGTCGAAATCGCCGAGGCGGAAGGCGCCCAGGCCATCGCCCACGGCGCCACCGGCAAGGGCAACGACCAGATTCGCTTCGAGCTCACCGCCGCCGCGCTCTCGCCGCAGCTCGAAGTCATCGCCCCCTGGCGCGAGGAGCGCTTCCGCGAACTCTTCCCCGGTCGCGCCGAGATGATCACCTACTGCGACCAACACGGCATCAACGTCGAAGCCTCCGCCAGCAAGTCCTACTCGATGGACCGCAATCTCCTCCACATTTCCTACGAGAGCGGCATCCTTGAAGATCCGTGGTTCGACGCGTCCTCACCCGACAACAAAGGCATGTTCAAACTCAGCGTCGACCCGCAGGACGCCCCGGACACACCCGAAACAATCGAGCTCTCCTTCGAACGCGGCGATTGCGTCGCCATCGACGGCGAATCGCTCACCCCTCTCGCCGTCATGAAAAAGCTCAACGCCATCGGCGGCACACACGGGATCGGCCGCGTCGACATGGTCGAGAATCGTTTTGTCGGCATGAAGAGCCGTGGCGTTTACGAAACCCCCGGCGGAGCCATCCTTCACGCCGCCCATCGCCGGATGGAATCCCTCACCATGGACCGCGAGGTCATGCACCTCCGCGACGGACTCATTCCGAAATACTCGACGCTCGTTTACAATGGCTTCTGGTTCGCGCCGGAGCGCGAAGTGCTCCAAGCGCTCGTCGAAGACACCCAGAAGACCGTCACCGGCACCGTCCGCGTGAAGCTTTACAAAGGCAACGTTATCGCCGCCGGCGTCAAGAGCCCCGTCAGCCTCTACAATCCGCACATCGCGACCATGGAAGCCGACCCGACCCAGGCCTACGACCAAGGCGACGCCACCGGGTTCATCCGGCTCAACGCCCTCCGACTCAAAGTCGAATCTCAGGTCCGGTAGCACCGCGGCGTCTCGCTGCGGCGGACACGGCAATTCCCGCGCCGCGGGCGAGCCCACCTACGGCTGCACGCCCGGCACCCGGTTGGTCACGTCCAGTTCCCGGTCCTCGAGCCCGACGTATGGCTTGAACCCATAGCGCTCACATTCCGCGACGAAATTCGCGATCCGCTCCGCGTTTCCCGCATTTCCCCGCTTTCCCGTGTCGACGTAATCCACGCACAGAACTGTCTTCCCCTCTCGAACAACATTTTTGAGCGTTTTCAAACGGTAAGCCGTCTCGCTCCGAGGCTGTCGCCGTGTCCCGTTGTAAAAAAGATCCTCCACCCCCACCCCAGAAATCGTCCGAAGAAGATTCCCCCCGCGGTCAAACCTCAAGAGGTAATCCGCATTCTGGGGAAAGACCTGAAATTTTCGTCCCAGCCGGCTGTTCGCCCGCCCGTATTCCGCGATCCATTTCACCAGCACGATCATTCGCCGCGCCGCCTCCCTCTCACGACCCCGCGGATCGCCCTTCCGAAATTCTTCCTTCCCTGGCCCGTAACTCTTCGGATCCGCCCAGTATTCAAACCCATCGACGATGTCCAAGTAAACCCCGTTGAATCCCTGACGAATGATCCGATCCAGATACGGCTTCAGGTAATTCTCCCGCCAGTCCGCGTCCCAGTAGCGAACTTTGTAATTCCCGATCCAATCTGGATTCGTCGCCCCCAACCAACTCGGAGCCAGCCCGGTAAACCGATTGGTATCCGGCTTCTCGACCCACCCGCGATCCCAATAAAATCGATAGTTCTCCGCTTCGCCGATCGAGAGATAGGCCAGCACCTCCAGCCCCCGTCTCTGCATCGCCTTGATCTCACTCGGCTTGAAACGTTCCGGATCCGTCCCGTCCTTCGAATAATCAATGACGGCGAGATCGAACCCAGACTTCGCCAACACTCCCGCGTCGGGTTGCTGCAATTGATACACCCACCCTCCGGCGTTCACCACGACCGGCAAAAGAAGGACGATGATTAAGCCGAGAAACTTCATTTGAACGGACATTCGTCCTGCCCCCGCCCGTGAGCAAGCACAGTTCGGAGGGTCAAACGTCCCCCCCATCCCGTCACCCCGTTCGACGAATCACCGAAAATCTCAAACGGACCCCGCATCTCCCCAATCAATCCTCATAATCCTGTCAATCCTGTCCATTTCCCGCTTCACATCTCCCCCGCAATGCTGCACTTCGCCCGGTCCAACTGGTTCGTTCTCGGACTTCTCGTGGTCATCGCCCTCGCCGCCGCGTTTCCCACTTCCGCGCCCGCCATCGCACCGCTTTTCTCGTCCCGCGCGACGGGCATCGCGATCTTCGTCATTTTCTTCGTCAACGGGATCATCCTCCCGACTGAGACCATCCTCGGTGGACTCGCAAAGTGGCGACTCCACCTCTTCGTTCACGTTTTCCTCTACTGCCTCACGCCCCTCCTTGTCCTGGTTCTGATCGCGCCCCTTCGCAGCTACCTTTCCCTGTCGCTGATCAGCGGCTTCATTCTCCTCGCCGCACTTCCGTGCACCATTTCGACCTCCATCGTTTACTCCGTCCGCCTGGGCGGCAGTCTGGCCCCGGCCATTTTCAACGCCACCGTCGCCAATCTTGTCGGCGTTGCGATCACCCCGCTGGTGGTCGGACTCCTCGCGCCCTCCTCCGGCGGTCGCGGGATCGACGTCGGCACCGCGCTGATCAACACCGCCTCCATCGTGTTCCCTCCCATCCTCCTCGGCCAACTCGCCCGCCAACCGATCCGCGAGTGGGCCAGTGCTCAGAAATCTCAGCTCAACAACGTCACGAGTCTCCTCATTCTCCTCATCGTCTATGTCGCCTTCGCCGCCAGCGTTCGCGACGGACTCTGGCAACGCCTGGGACCCACCACCCTTGCCCTCGTCGCGCTCGTTTGCGTGATCTTCTTCGCCGCTCAAATGCTGCTGGCCGCCGCGTCTCTCAGACGCCTGAAATTCGAGCGGAACGACACGATCACCGCTTTCGTGTGCTCAACCCAAAAGACCCTCGCTGCCGGGATCCCGCTCGCCGACGCGATCTTCGCCGACACCGATCTCGACCTGGGCGTGATCCTCCTGCCACTCCTGATCTTCTACGCCATTCAACTGATCGTCGGAGAAGCCGTCATCAAGTCGCTCGTCCCCAAAGCCGCCCAGCCGTTCGGCAAAAACGCGAAACCTTCTATTCGGTAGAGACGTCTCGGAGATCGGTCCGTCGTTCCAAACCAAGCGATCTTCTCGACGACCAATCTCCGCAACCAATCGACCATCGCGAAAACCGATTCCGTAACCGCACCGGCTACGTCAGACCCGCCGATCCGATCCAACGATGCCGCGGTAAACGGAAAAGCGCTCGGAGAAAGCACTTTCGACTCGTCCCCGCAGCGAAGCCGCGCAACGGATCAGAACGGAATGTCGTCCTCTTCTTCCGGCTCCGGGCGACTCGGCGCTGGACGGCTCGAACGAGGCGGTGGCGATCCGCCACCCATGCCGTCTTCCTCGTCGTAGCTCCGGCCACCGCCACCCCCACCGCCTCGACTTTCCCCACCGCCCTCGCCTCGACCACCGATAAACTGCATGTTCTCAGCGACCATCTTTAGCTTACTGCGCTTGGCGCCCGAGGTCTTATCCTCCCAAGTGTCCTGCTTCAGTCGGCCTTCGAAATACACTTGCCGACCCTTGGCGAGATACTGACCGGCCAATTCTGCCATGCGCCCCCACAACTCCACGTCCACAAACGTCGTTTCCTCCCGCTTGTCACCCTCGACCGTGTAATTCCGGTTCACCGCCAATCCGACTTCGGCCACCGCCGTGCCCTTAGGAGTGTATTTTAACTCGATATCACGGGTGAGGTTTCCAATGAGGATCACTTTATTGACGTTAGCCATGGTTCTTGGATGGGCGGGTTAGGTGGGACAGGTAATTCGTGAGAGGCGACTCCGACTCAGACCGCCGCAGCGCCGACCGGAAGGACCAAGTAATTCTGAAGCATCACGTCAGCGTCGAGCTTAAATTTCTCGCGCAACTCGACGATCTTCGACGGCTCGGTTTCAATGACGAAATTTACGTAATACGCTTGTTTGAGATGATTGTGCTCGTAAGCGAGTTCGCGTTTCTCGAGCCGCTGCGTCTGCTCGACGGAGGCACCGGAGTCGGCCAACTCCTTCTCGATGCGGTCAATGATGTCTTTGGCGCTTTCTTCTTTGCCGCGCGTATCCAGCGCGAAAAGGGCTTCGTATCGTTTTTTCATATGATTAAGGGGTTTTGTTAGGGATGGGTGGTATCCGAAAATTAACGTTCACTAGACTGAGATCATAATCGATGGGCGTCACTCTGTTTAAACGGCGGACTAAGAATATTCTCAGTTAAATTGATTCATCGCGGTCTCGAACCCACGTTCACAAATGCACTCCACGGCGTCAGCCGCTCGATGGATCGCCTCGTTCGCATCGTCCTGCTCCGACCGCGAGAACTTTCCCAGCACGTGACCGTGCAAGGCCGTCGCGTCACCGCCGCCGATCCCGACCCGCAAACGAGGCACTTCGGAAGTGCCCAAGTGCTTCAACACCGAATCCAATCCATTGTGACCGCCCGGACTTCCGGCCTTGCGCAACCGCAACTTTCCCAGCGGCAGCGCGACGTCATCGATCACCACAACGACTTCCGCTGGATCGAGCTTGAAAAACCGCGAGTAGCCACCCACCGATTCTCCACTCAAGTTCATGAACGTCCGCGGCTTCATCAAAGCGACTTCCTCCCGCCACGGCGCCAGGTCGGCATTCCACTTCGAGTCGTGCGCAAACGCCACGGCCGCTCGCCGGGCAAGTTCGTCCGCGACGATAAATCCCACGTTGTGACGAGTCTGTTCATACCGCCGGCCCGGATTGCCCAAACCGGCCACAAGCCGGCAGCGCAAGTCGGTATCCATCGGGTGCGCAGATCAGCTCTCTTCGGAGCCCTCCGAGGCCTCTTCTTCGTCCGCCTTCTTCTCGGAAATGACTTCCGGCGCAGCTGGCGTTGCCTCGTCTTCGGTCTCTTCCGCGACCTTCGGCTCGGCGATCAGAAAGATCGCCAGATCATCATCCGCGGTCGTCGTAACGCCATTCGGCAGCTTTAAGTCGCTCACGTGAACCGGCACCCCGATCTCGAGATCCGTCACGTCGTAACGGATCGTGTCCGGCAAATCTTTCGGGAGACACGTCACCTCGATCGCCTGCGTGAGCTGCTGCAGCACGCCGCCGCCCTGCTTCACGCCGACCGCGTCACCTTCCGGCTCGATCGGCACTTCCGCCGTGATCTCCTCGGTCGCCGAAACGGACAGAAGGTCCACGTGCAAAATGTCGCGGCTCACCGGGTGGTGCTGCACCTCCTGAATGATGCTGAGCTGATTCCGCGAACTGTCGCCGCCAATCTCCAACTCCACGAGAACGTGCTCACTGGCGGCGTGCGAAAGCAGACGCTCGACTTCCTTGCGATTGACTTCGAGATTCGCCGGCGCCACTCCCCGACCGTAGAGGTTCGCGGGGATTGCACCGCGCTGGCGGACTTGCTTCACGGCGTTGCGACCGCTCTCGGCGCGCGGCAATGCGGCCAGTTTCACTTGCTTGGACATGATATCAGAGGATGAGTTTTCTAGGTTTGGAGCTGGAAGAGCGAGGTCACCGATTCATCGTCGTGAATCCGTCTGATGCCTTCGCCCAGAAGTTCCGAGACCGTCAGCACCGTTACGCGACCTTCGGCACCCGGATGCACCGGCGTGCTGTCAGTCGTGATCAGCTCCTTGATTTCGGAGCCTTTCAATCGCTCAACCGCCATTTCTGTCAACACCGCGTGGGAAATGCCAGCAAAAATCTCGCCGCAATTTCGCTCCCGTAAAATCTTCGCCGCGCTCGTGATCGTCCCCGCCGTTTCGGTCAGATCGTCCACGATCAAAATCGTCTTTCCCTCCACGTCACCGATCACGTGCAACGCCTCGGTCTCCGTCGCCGACACCCGCCGCTTCACCACGATCGCCAGCGACGCCCCCAGCGCGTGCGCGTAGGCCGACGCCCCCTTCACTCCGCCAACGTCCGGCGAGACGACCGCCAGATTCGTCAATCCCTTCGTCGAAAGATACCGCTCCATCACCGGCAGCGCGTGCAGGTGATCGACCGGAATGTCGAAAAATCCCTGCAATTGCTGCGCGTGCAGGTCCATCGTCAGCACCCGGTTCACCCCCGCCGCGACCAGCAAGTTGGCGACCAGCTTCGCGGTGATCGGCACCCGCGGCTGATCTTTCCGATCCTGCCTCGCGTATCCGAAAAATGGAATCACCGCCGTGATCCGCGCCGCACTGGCCCGCCGTGCCGCGTCAACCAGAATCAACAGCTCCATCAAATTCTGATTCGTCGGCGGGCACGTCGGCTGAACCATGAACACGTCCCGCCCACGGATGTTCTCGTTGATTTTGACGAACGTCTCGCCGTCAGGAAACGACGTCACCGTCGCATCGCCGAGCGGGACGTCGAGATAATCACAGATTTTCTGCGCAAGCTCCCGGTGCGCGGTTCCGGCAAAAATCTTGATCTCGGGCTTGTAGCGATACATGGCAGGCGGCCCGGAGGACCCTAGCGCGACCCTTCACCCGCGCAATCCCAAAACCCCGCAAATCAGCGCAACCCCGCGCCACCCGACTCACTCGACGTCGCCGCCGACGATCCCTGCCGTCTCCCCACTCCGCACAAACGCGTATCCGCGGTAGGTAAAGCGACCATCGCCGAATTTTATCTCGGTCGGCACGTTGATCACGATCGGCCAACTGACACGCATCTCGTCGCCGTCCCACGGCACGACGGTCCCGCGGTATCCCGCCGCTCCCGCCAACACGATCAGCGGCACCTCACCCGGGTCCGGTCCAGAGTTCAGTTCGATCCGCCAGGTGCCGTATAAATCATTCGTGTAAGTCCCGACGTAATCTTCGAGCGGACGCGGAATCGGCTTCGGATCCGTCGGCGCTTCCTCCGGCGCCATCAGCATTTCCTGAATTCCATCCGCCTGCCTCCGGATCGCCGGCTGGAGACTCGCCTCCCCCGGCTGCCCCAGTGCCCGCTGCAAAATCCCAGCCCGCACCGCCTCGGGAAACGCCGTCAGGTTCAGATTTGCCAATACCGCAATTCCCAACCCAGCCTCCGGCACCACCACGAGCACCGTCCGAATCCCGTCCAGCGCCCCGCCCTTCTCGACGATCCTCCGTCCAGCGTAATGGTAAATCCCCCACCCCGGACTGTAGTCGAATCCCGACCCCGCACCGATCGGTGGGAATTCGGCGAACCCCGGCGCATCCGCAATCACCGGCTCAAACAGCTCAGCCACGTTGTCCGCCGTCAAAACCTCCCGCCCCTCGAACTCGCCCTCCGCCAACAGCATCTCCAGGTAACGAGACAGATCCGCCGCTGACGAAGCCAGCCCACCGGCCGCCACGAAAACGTCACTCAGATTCGCCTTCGGGATCTCGACCACCTCGCCGTCCAGAATCTGATGGTGTCCGGAGACATTCGCGTCGTCCCCGCCCAGCAACACCGACGCCCGCCCCGTCCGCGTCATCCCCAGCGGCCCGGTGACTTTCTCCGCCACCAACTCTTCGAACGTCGACCCATTCGCCCTCGCCGCCGCTTCACCCGCGACGAAAAACCCCAGATTGGAATACTCGGGATGATCGCGAAACGAATACCCCGGCTCGACGTAGCGGATCCGCCCCAACACGTCACTTCGGCTGTATCCGAGGTGGTCGAACAGATCTCCGAAGAACCCCTCGAACCCCGCCCGGTGCGCGAGCAAGTCCCTCGAATGCATCCACTCGGTCGCGTAAGGAGTTGCCATCTCGAACCCCGCCAACACCTCACTCACCGGCTGATTCCAGCCGATCTTCCCCTCGCCGACGACCGCCGCCGTCGCCGCCGCTGCAAAAGTCTTCGACACGCTGGCCAACTGGAAAATCGTTTCGCCATCGACCTTCGCCCCCCCTCCTTCCTCCAAAACCCCGAACCCTTCCACGAAAAACGCCTTCCCATCCTTCACGACCGCCACCGCCGCACCCGGCACTCGATAGTCCGCCATCGTAGCCGCTACAAACTCCCGCAGAGACTTCTCGTCCAGCCCACCACCCGGCTGGAACTCCGGGTCCGCCGCCCACCCTGCGGCCAACCCAACGACGGAAACAGCAACGGCCAGCACAAAAGTCTTCATCGCCGGAGCTTGCCGGATTCACCCTCCCCCCGCAACGCCCAACGCCCTCCCCCACGCGCCCGCGTCAAACCCCACCAGCACGACGCCCTCCCCACCGTCTTCGATGACGAACGGGCGCTTCACCAGACTCCCATTCCCCGCCAGCAGATCGATCGCCTCGTCCTCGCTCAAGGCGCCCAGCTTTTCCGACAACCCCATCGCCCGGTAGTCGCGACCCGCCACGTTGAACAACCGCCTCCGGTTGCCACCGACCGCCTCCAGTGCCGCCCGCAACTCCGCCGGCTCCGGCGGCGATTCTCGAACCGGAATTTCTTCAAACCCGACACCCCGTTCGCGCAACCACTTCACCGCCCGGCGGCACCCGTCACAGTTTCTGTAGAGATAGACCTTCAGTTTCTTCACGTCTCAATCAATCGCCCTCTCGCTCGAGAGCTTCCCCCGAGATCGCCACCCACCGACTCGCCAGCCGACCACCGCCCCCAGCGTCATCACCCCGATCCCCGCCAAAATCCACGCCTCCCACTGATAGGCCGGCCCCCCGTTCTCCCACAGACTCTCCGCGTAACCCGCCAGGCCCTTCAGGAAATAGACCGTGAACACCAGCACCCCATCCGCCCGCCAGACCCATAACACCAACCCGACCAACATCAGCCACTCCAACTCCTCCGAACCCACCCGGTAGGCAAATTCCGCCCAGCTATCCGCACCCAGTGCCCCGACCAGCGGGTAAAAACACCCGAGGACCACCGCCGCCACCCGCGACCACCTCCACACCACCCCCAGCACGCCAAACCACATCGCCGCCGCCAGCGTCGAACTAAACGCCGAACTCAACGCGCCAACCAACCCATCCAACCACAACACCGATTCCCGCACCGACCAACTCCCGTAGTGCGCCACCCAGCTCGGCAGAAAATGACCCGCCACCAGATTCCGCCCGAAGCTCAGCAATTCAAACGCCAGCACGCTCCCCGCCACGATCACCACGAGATTCACCGCCGACCGCCACTTGCCACCCGCCACCGGTGACACCGCCAGCAAGTCCCGCCACCCCAACCCAAACCCCCACCGCAAAAATCCCAGACTCATCCCCACCGTCAGCACCCCACCCAGATACGCCATCACCGCCCCCGTCATTTCGCTCACGAGCTCCCTCGCGACAAATCCAGCTAGCGGCTTCGCCGTATCGTATCCCGAGAAAAACCACGGCAACTCGTTCGCGCTCCCGATCAACTCCAGAGCCAACGGCACCAGTCCGCCGACGAACGCCGCCCGCCAGGGCACCAGTCTCCGTCCGATCACGATCACGATCAGCACCAGCAACCCACCGCCGTGCAGCAGATCCACCACCGATCGCACCTCGTCCGTGATGAGCTGGCGCCACCCCGACTTCTCCCGATCCAACTGCCAGGTCTCCGGCACCTTCACGGACTTCCAGAACCTCACCGGCTCGTCCCCCTGCACCGAGATCCCCGTCCGCAGCTTCGCCTCCCCCCAGCCGAAATCTTTCCGCTCGAAAACGAACCGATAATCCCGCCGCTGCTCCCGCTGCGTCAAACGTTCCGTCGTCAGCTCCTCCCGCGTCAGATCCACGCCGTGCGTCCGCGTCAGCTCTTCCTCGGCCAAAGCCAGCGCCGCATCCCGCTCCAGCTCCGCCCCCTCCGCCTCGTTCAGCACGTCGTGCCGCCAACGCACCAACCGTCCGTTCCGATCGAATCGCAGGAAAAATTCCTCCGGATCCAGCTCGCGAAAATATCGGACGTTCCACTCCACGTCCGGCCACTCCTCGCCGAATAAATCGGCCAACTCCTCCAGCCCCCCGTGTTCCAAAAGATAGCCGGGCGCCGGGACCGACTCTCGCGAAGAAGAAATCAACCGCCGGTAGCCCCCCGGATCCTCACCCCGCTCCCGCATCACCGCATCCGCCGCCACCCCGATCTCTGCGCGGGAAAGTCCGTGCTTTCCAAATTGATCCATCGCCGCCTGCGGAAGCGGAACCACCCACGTCAGCATCAGGACTCCCGCGCAAAACGCCGCCACCGCCACCATTCCCCACGTCGAAAAGACCCGAGACCCCACCGCCACCGCGGGCACGACTTCACCCACCTGCACCGGCTTCCCGACCACCGACTCCTCTTCCCACGTCTCCGGGTGCTTCCGCCGCAGCCAACCCCACAGGAAAATTCCCACCGGCCACAGCGAGACCGCCAGCGCGCCCACTTGATTCACCCAGGAATCCGAAGCGAAGACCACCACGCTCCCGATCCAGCAATTGTAGAGATAATGCGCGGTCAGCGTCGATATCAGCCCGAATTTCAGAAACAAAATCCCCCACGCGATCCCCACCACCGTCAACTCCAGCCCCCGCACGTATCCCGGCATCTGCGGGTAATCACTGTGCAGGAACGCCCAGATCAACGCCGACCCCACCACCGCGACCCAGCGCCTTCGCGTCACTCGCCAGATCAAAAGCAGTGCCACCACTCGAAACAAAAGCTCCTCGCCGAAAGACGCGCTCAGCCCCACCTCCGCCGGCTGCACCCACGGCAGCCACCCCGTGAAGATCTCCGCCGTGTCCAAATCCACCGGGCACCACACCCCCACCCATCTCCCCACGACGTAAAAAATCGTCACGTAGCCGAGCGAGATCATCGCCGCCACGATTCCCACCCCGATTCCCCGGTTCACCCACGGATCGCTGATCGCCCCCCGCCCCAGCATCCAGCGCATCGGCGCGGTCCCCGGCAACCCGTCGCGATACACCCCGTCCGCCATCACGAAGATCAGCCAAAGCCCCACCGCGACAAAGACCGCGTTCCGCACCGCGTCGACCCCCGACTCCACCAGAAACGAGTTCCAATTTTGCAACGTGTCGTAACCGAACACCGCGTCCGGAAACGCGTTCACCTCCACCGCCAGTGCCACCACCGCCGTCACCGCCAGCCACCCCCACGGCACCGCCGTTCGCCAACGCACGTCGCCCCGCCGGATCCGCACGATAAAATCGACCATCAGCGCGATCAACACCGCCAACGACCCAAACCCCGCCAGCATCGAACACAACTCGTTCACCTCCCGCTTCCGCTCAAACTCCCGCGTCCACCCCTCAGGAATCACCAGCCCCTCCCCGTATCCACCGACCTCGTTCCCCTGCACCGTCACGGTCAGTTGAAACGGCGCCTCCCCCACGCGCAGCCCCTCCCGCTCCCAGGTGAACGTCCAGTCCACCCGATTCTCCAGCTGCTCCGAGCTCTCCGAGACCAATTCCAGCCCCGCCATCGGATGCTGCGTCACCCGTTCCTTCAGGAAATTCCCAGCCACCTCCAAAGCCTCCGCCCGTTCCAACGAAGGCAACTCCCTCTCCTCCTCCAGCGTCCGCCACAGTCCGGTCAGCTCTCCGCCCGGACTCAGCCAAATCGACGTCTCCTCCCACTCCCCCGGCCAAAACCACCGCCCGACCCAATACCAAATCACCAACCCCTGCTCCCCCAGCTCCTCCAGCCGCTCCGCCCCCGCCACCAGTTCGACGTAATTCAGCTCGCCCGTCGATTCTCCGAACGAGACCGCCCGCCGACTTCCCCGCAGCTCGTATCCCAAGCCGTCCATCACCGACACCATCCGCGACGGCACCTCCTCCCGGCTCAGCGAAAATTCCGCACCCACGACCGGAAACGCCGCCGTCCGCAGCTCCCAAGCCACCACCACCGACAGCACCGCCAGGATTCCCACCAACGCCAATTGCCACTTCCGCATCCGCCGCATACGAGCCGAGTCCGCGCCCCCCGGCAAGTCACATGCCGCGCTATTTCATCCCCCCGCCACCGGACTCAGCCCCTTAGAAAACCCGTAAAACACCTTGCGTTATCAACCGCCCGCAAATACATTCCCCGCCTTTTCCACTCACCCAGATCCGTAATTTTCATGGCTACCAAGAAAACCGCCGCGGCTAAGCCAGCGTCCAAATCCAAGTCCACCCAGCCGAAAGCGAAGGCGACCACCGCCAAGAAATCGGCCCCGTCGACGACGAGCGCGACCAAAGCGACGAGCGCGACCAAGGCAACCAAGACGGCTCCCGCGAAGAGCAAGGCCAAGAGCAGCGCGACCCAAGCTCCGGCGACCACCAAGCCCGTTTCCGCCAAGGACGGATCCACCACCCCCGTCAAGATGACACCCTTCCTCGAGAAGCAGCGCGTCCGCCTTCTCACGCTCAAGGACACCCTGCTCGACAGCATGAACGGCGTCGCCCGCGACAGCCTTCGCAATGGTGGTGACAACGAATCCGCCTTCGGCATGCACCAGGCCGACGCCGGCAGCGACGCCTACGACCGCGACTTCGCCCTCAGTCTCCTCTCCCAGGAGCAGGACAGCCTCTACGAGATCGACGAAGCCCTCAAACGGATCGAAACCGGCACCTACGGCAACTGCGAGATGTCCGGCAAACCCATTCTCAAAGCCCGCCTCGAAGCCCTCCCCTTCACCCGTTACACGGTGGAGTGCCAAGCCGAGATCGAGAAGCGCGGCCGCTACCAGAAACACAATCAACCCGTCGCTTCCCTGTTCGGACTCACCGACGACGACGGCGACGACTCCGACGACGACAGCTCCTCCGACAGCAAAGACTAATCACCACCATGGCACAGGAAATCATCACACTCGAATGCACCGAGGCTCGCGCCGAGGGCAAATCACCTTCGCGCTACATGAGCTCGCGAAACAAGAAGAGCCCCCGCACCCCGGGCCGCCTCGAAAAGAAGAAATACAACCCCGCGCTCAAGCGCCACACGCTTCACCGCGAAGTTAAATAATCATGCAACCGAAAAA
Source organism: uncultured Verrucomicrobiae bacterium (assembly GCA_963749035.1). GTDB lineage: Bacteria > Verrucomicrobiota > Verrucomicrobiia > Chthoniobacterales > JAATET01 > CAVVKW01. The sequence goes on along the minus strand of CAVVKW010000004.1, from coordinate 205,631 downwards.
CGCCAAACGCCGCTCCGCCTTCCGCCGCGCCAACCGCCGCATCCCGCGCCGCCGCATCGACCTCGCGGTCGAAGCCATCGATTACAAAAACCCCGAGCTCCTCAAGCGCTTCGTCACCGAAAGCGGCAAGATCCTGCCACGCCGGATGACCGGTATGCCAGCTCACCTGCACCGCAAGATCACCCGCGAGATCAAACGCTCCCGCGCCAGCCTCCTCATGCGCTAAGCAAAACCGAAATTCTTCCGAGAAAGGACGCACCCCTCCCGGTGCGTCCTTTTTCGTGAACCCTCGGTAGCACTTCGCCCTCCGGGCCGTTGTCCATCGGTGTCCTCCGTGCAGTCCGTGGTTAAAAACCAGATATCTCAAAATCTCCTCCACAACTTCTTGACTTCCCACGCCAAGCCGCTACAAGTCTCCCCTCCTATCGCTGCAGCCGTAGCTCAACTGGATAGAGCACCTGACTACGGATCAGGAGGTTTGGGGTTCGAATCCCTACGGCTGCACCACCAGGATATTCCGATCCACCCCGCGGACGTCCGCGAGAGGTCGTTTAGACGGAATGGAAGGAATGGAACCCAAGTCGCCAACCACGCAGCAGATTCCCGCCGCGTTGATGAACCCCCTCGAGGAGCGCATCGGTTACAAGTTTCGCAACTCCCTGCTTCTCGCCGAAGCCCTCACCCACGCCAGCATTTCCCTCGAGCGGAAAAACTACCCCTTCGACAATCAGCGGCTCGAATTCCTCGGCGACGCCGTCCTTCAACTCGTCGTCACCGAGCATCTCTACCAGATGTTCCCCGATTTTCCCGAAGGTCGCCTCACCAAACTTCGCACCCGCATCGTTTCCCGCAGCGGACTCAAGGGCTACGCCGCCGCCGTCGGGCTCGGCGGCCACCTCATGATGGGACGCGGTGAAGACGCCAGCGGCGGACGCTCCCGCCCTTCGACGCTCGCCGATGCCTTCGAGGCCCTCATCGGCGCCATGCACCTCGATGGCGGCTACGAAGTCGTCCGGGACTTCATCCTCCGCGAAGCTGCCGATGAATTCGCCGACATGCGCACCCAGCCCGAGGAAATCAATCCAAAGGGCAAACTCCAGGAACTCCTCCAAGCGATCTCGCCCAGCGCTCCCCACTACGAAGTCGTCTCCCAGACCGGGCCCGAACATCAGAAGAATTTCGAGTGCCACGTCATCTGGAACGACCTCATTCTTGCCGTCGGCGCCGGCCGAAGTAAAAAACAGGCCGAAGTCGAAGCCGCCACCTCCGCGCTCCTCCAGGAAAAGTGGCTCCAGCTCAAATCGGCCAAACCTCTCGCTCGGCCGAAAAAAACCACCGCCGTCAAAAAACCGACTCGACCTCCCGCCAGCCGCAAGGTGGAAGTGACACCGTGATTTATTCGTTCCCGCTCGTTGCCGTCGGCATCGTCGTCGGCCTGCTGCTCATCGGCACGCACGCCTTCGCTCTCACCGCGCCCGACGTCGTCCGCCCACGCCTACTCACCTTCCCCCGCTCCCGCGTCGTCGGCACCATTCTCCTCGCCATTGCCGCCCTCTGGGCCTTCTGGCTCGTCTGCACCATGGATCTCGGCGAGTTCGCCCGGCTCCGCCGACTCCTCATTCTCGCCGTCCCCGTCGGCGCCGTCCTCACCTGGTATTTCGTCGACGAATTCCTCGCCGTTCGCAGTCTCGGCATTCTCGCCCTGCTCGCCGCCGGCCCCCTCCTCGAAGCCGCTTTCCTCCAGGAGCCGCTGTCCCGCCTCTTCCTCGTTGCCCTCGCCTACCTCTGGATCTTCAGCGGCCTCTTCCTGGTGGGGATGCCGTTCCTCCTCCGCGACGCCATCGCCTACCTCGTTCCACGTGAAAAGCTCTACCGCCGCGCCAGTTGGGCCGGCATTGCCTACGGCGGCCTCATCCTCCTCTATGCGATCATCTTTTGGCACTGAGGCCACCCATTTTCCCTCCACAATGTCGCGACCTTTGCTAAAGTAAGCATTCCTCGTCCTGAACCATGACCGCCGCCCGCCCGTTCCAGCTCCTCGCCGTTGCCGCGTTTCTGGCACTCATCGCGCCGGCAACGGCCGGACCGCGCACCGGGTTCAAGAAGTTCGCCGCCAAGTATGACGGCGGTTACAACGTCAATGGCCCCGAACTCCAGAGCGGCGGCGCCAGCAAAATCGTCTTCCGCTCCTCCAGAAATGGTGGCGCTGCCCTCCTGCGCTGGAAAAACACCTTCTACAACGAAGTCGGTGCTCGCTCCAACGTCCGAACCGTCTGGCGCTTCCTACCCGACGGCACCTTCACCGCCAACACCATCGACCCGACCCGCCGTGGCCTTTCCGCCACCGGCACCTACGTCCTGAAAAACCGCCGCGTTTTTCTCGATGTGACCTCCGGGGATACCTCGATGTCGGGCACCGTCCGCCTCGTCGGCGGCGGCGCGTTGGAGATCACCGCCCAGGTAAACGGAAACCTCGTCGAATTCCACGGAGGACGGAAATAGCCCGCCCCGCCTTCACCGCCCACCCGGTGCATTCACCGTCGTTTTTAGGGACGGAATTTCAAAAAATTTAGTAGAGCCTTTTCCATTTGGCACCATTCCCATCGCCGTCTGCCCCACCCCGCTTGCTGACCTCACCGCCCACCGCCCACCGCAGCATCCCGATCGCTCAATCCAACCGGATCGGAACTTCCCTTCGCTGAGGAGTTGGCGCACGACGAAGTCGTCGCCGAAAGCTCAATAGTCTATCCGACTACCCTCCGACCGTTTCGTGGGTCGACGGTGGACGGCCCGAGCTTTTGCACGAAATCCGGTTGCAGGCCCGCACGACTTAATCAGCTTTCCTTTTTGACCACTGAATTCAGCTTCCTCCGGGCTACGAAAATCCCCGCTTCGACCCTCTGCAAATCGTAATCGCGGAACCGCTGCACGGCGGTAACCGAACCACCCAAACAATGATCGAGGATGAACGAGCAACTCACCACACCCTACTGAGAGCACCCGCAGCTCCCACTGCCGCATTCGCCAACACCTTCGGCAGGGCTCTCACCCTCACCGATCAAGACCGTCTCGAAGACAATGTCCTGGAACTCCAGTTGCTCACGAACGATTTGCAGGAATCCAAGAACGCGCTCAGTGGGTTCGTAAACCGTTCGCAGTTGGATTGTCAGCGCCCGACCGGCCAAGTCCGGCATCTGCTCCGCCATCTCACCGTCGAGAGCAAAGGAGGCGTAAGCGTTCAACTTCTCCTGGAGCTTCAGGCCCTGATTCTCGTCTTCCCAACTCTGCGTCGCAAACATCGCCAGCACCACACGACCAATCCGTTCGTCATACGCGCACGCGTCCAGGACACCGGGATGATCCAGACCTGACCGATGGACAACGGCGGTCATCCCGCCGAGTTCTCTCGATCGACCCGAACAACGGCATTTCGGATGTAAATACTCAAAAACCCACCAATTCCGGCCAGCACGGCCAACAGAAAGACCACGCTCCACGATAGCGCCAGACTCGCAGACACCGTCTCAGGCTCTTCGAGCTCCACCATCTCCCCTTGTGTCCGGCACCCCGGGCACGCTTGCACGGTCGTCGTCGTAAGGCCAACTCCCGTCAACAGCACCACCGCGAGGATGACTCCGCGCACCCGACTAATCAATTCGCCAATTTTCGCGCTCATTTTCTCTGACCACGTTCGCGCATGAGTCCGCCGATGTCCATGAGAAGCTCAGGAATCAGCGCAGGATCATTGAGATCGTGAAAGGCGCGGATCTGCCCTTCGGCGTCGACCACCAAAAACCTCTGGGAGTGAACCGGCAAATCATCATCGCCTTTCGCCAGCGGCTGCAACATCCCCTTCTGAACGAAATCCGTGACCTCCTCGGGATCACCGGTCAAAAATTTCCACACCTCGGGATCCGCACCGTATCGCTCGGAGTATTCCCGCAAGACTTCCGGCGTATCGTGTTCGGGATCCACCGTCACGCTAACCAGCCGCACGCCTCCGCCCTTGCCCTCGATCGCAGCCTGCAGCTCCTGCATGCGGCTCGACATCACCGGACAAGGTCCCGGACACCGAGTGAAGATGAAGTTCGCGATCCAGACGTCTCCCGCAAGATCTTCCCGTGTCATCGTCTCGCCCGACTGCGACGTGAACGAAAATGCCGGCACTTCGGCGATCGCCGGCATCGGGTCAGCGTTCGGCTTCGTCGTTTTGAAACTGACAAAGGTCACGCCGATCATCGTAACCGCGGCAACGAACGCGATTGCCCAGCCCAGACGCGGGATTCGTTTCGGACCGTCGCTCATCCGCCAGCCACTAAACGACGTAGAGGACGACGTAAACGAAGATCCAGACCACGTCCACGAAGTGCCAGTAAAGACTGACGTTGTTCAGCGAGACGTGACGAGCCGGCGTGTAGCACCTCGTGAAGAGCTGCTTCAAAAAGCACCAGATCAGCAGCAAGATTCCCACCAAAACGTGGAATCCGTGGAATCCGGTCGTGACGAAAAACGTCGTCCCGTAAACCCCGTAAAGGCTGTAGGAATGATGATCGTCCGAGGAGGTCGGGAACCACATTCCTTCGTGCTTCAGGTGATACCACTCCCACCCCTGCACGCAGAGGAAGATCGTCCCCAAAATGATCGTGAGCCCCAGAAGTGCCAGACCGGACTTCCCGTGTTTGGCAACTTGCACCTCGGAAAAATGCAGCGTGAAGCTGCTGGAAATAAGGATGATCGAGTTGACGATCATCACCCAGTTCATGAACGTCGGCGGAAACTGTAGTCCGATGTTCGCCCCTTCCGGCACCTCCGCCGGCGGCCATTCGCCCCCCATCGTGCCGCGCAGCACGATGTATCCGGCGATCAATCCGGCAAAGAGCATCGCTTCCGAAACGAGGAAAATAATCATCCCCATTTTTGCAGTCGCCGGCGAAGCTCCCTCCGGGGTGGTGTGATCGTTGGTCAGTGCGGCAGTGCTCATGAAATGGAACGTGTAATAAGCGGAAAAAGGGGCCTGCAGGTCAAGGAATCACCGGGGCGGTCGCCAACAATTTCCAAGATAGCACCGCGGTTAGCAGTGCGATCGCCACAATCCACACCACCGCCATGACCAGGCGATTTCTCCGCCGCTGTTTCGGATCCACCTTCAATTCACCGACCGGGTTCCAACCAACAGCCCAAGGAGCAGCGGAAGGTAGATGATTGAACCGAAAAACAGGAGGCGCGCCGCGGCGCGCGTCCGCCACCGCAAAAAGTTCACGCCGAGCGCCAGAAACGCCAGGCCCAAGATCAGTGCCCCGTAGAAATAAACCGAAGTATTCAATCCGATGACCCCCGGCACCAAACTCACCAGCAAGAGGCACATCGCGTATAGCACGCTCTGCCGCCCAGTCGCGAACCCATCCGCATCCCGCCCGGTCAGCATGACGAATCCCGCCTCAGCGTATTCGTCCTTGTACATCCACGCGATCGCAAGGAAATGGGGCATTTGCCAGAACCAGAGGATCCCGAAAAGCACCCACCCCCCGAGGCCGACCTGCCCCGTCGCCGCCGTCCAACCCAGAAGCGGCGGCAACGCACCCGGCACCGCGCCGACCAGAGTATTCAGCGCGCTGAACCGCTTCATCGGCGTGTAAACGAGCACGTAGGTTGCGATCGTCACCGCTGCCAGAATCGCCGTGAGCCAATTCACCAGCAGCCCGAGACAAAGCACCCCGGTTCCCGAAAAGAACAGCCCGAGCATCAGAGCGTCCTGCGGATGGAGCCTTCCTGCTGGTAACGGCCGATTCCGCGTCCGCTTCATCCCCGCGTCGAAGTCGCGCTCCCACCACTGATTGAGAGCCGCCGCCCCGCCAGCGCACAACGCCGTGCCGATCAGAGTTGCTCCCATCGTCACGTAGTCCAACGCCGTCCCGCCGAGGCCAAGCAGGTAGCCAACAAACGTCGTGCAAAGGACCAGCAGCGAAAGCCGAGCCTTCACGAGTTCCGTCAAGTCGGAGAGAAAACTCTCGGACGCAGACGTTTCGGGTTCGACGGTGGCTGATTTCATCGCGGGGAAGCCGCTCTCTTTAACCCCGGAATCCCCGGCGTTCAATCGTGCAGATTTGGCAATCGTCATTCCGCGGTGACCACCGATACCGACGGGGCCGATTGTCCATCGGAGTCGCCCAACCGTCGCGCCTCCCACTGATGGCGCATCACCATCAGGCGAAAGGTGAGCAGCCCGCTGAGAAACAGCGTCAAAGCACCCAGCGCCATGTGCGCCGTAGCGACGTCGGCCGCCTTGTTCGTCCAGATCGTGAACGCGCCGAGCACGATCTGCACGATCACCATCCCGACCAAAACCCGGGTCCACAACCGCACCGCCCGAGAAACCCGCCCTCCCCGCCAGGCAAGCCAACCAACTCCGAATGCAATTAAGACCGCAACAAATCGGTGCGCCATCTGTAGCCAGATCAATCCTGCGGTCGTGGGCTTCTCCTTTTGTTCAAAACGCTCAGCGTTGATTTGGTCCAACGCCGCCGCGCTCGTGTCCGGCAACACCTGGCCATACGCCAGGGGAAAATCGGGAATCGACAGACCCGCGTGGGCGTGGCGCATCGTTGCGGCGATTCCAAGGGTAAGGAAGATCAGTCCCGTCACCGCCAAAGCTTCCCACCGCAGACCGCCCGCGTCCCTCGTCACAACCCAGCACCCGCGCAGCCACGCCGGGCTCGTGACCACGACCAACACGCCAAGCAGGAGAAAAAACGCCTGCGCCAACATCCCGTGGAAAATCCCGAGCTGATTCTCGATCAGCGTCACCCGCAACCCTCCCAGGACGCCTTGAATCACAACGGCGATGACCGCGACCACCCCGAGCACCTTGACCCACCGGCGGCCGTCGCAAACGATGATCCAAACCGCCAGAATCACCGTCAGCAACCCGACGACGCTTGCCAGAACACGATGCGAATGTTCCCAGAAAACTCCACCTGTCCACCGATCGAAGGGCAACGCAAACATGTTGTAGCCGAAAGACGTCGGCCAGTCCGGCACGGCCATCCCCGCCTCGTGAGAAGTCACGAGCCCACCCAGCGCAATGAGAAAAAACGTGCTGACCGTCGCGAACCACGCAAAATAATGCATCGCTCGCCTCAGAAAGGAAATTTGCGACTCTCGGACCTCAATCATCTCGTCAAGGTTCTACGACCGGGTCGGCGCACGAGATCCCAACAACCGACGCATAGACGGCACTTTCCTGCGTCAACGAAGGAGGGTTCCGATTGATTCTCGTCGACCGCTCAATGCGATTCGAGGCGCGCCGTATCGGGCGCTTTCATGTTTTGCGGAAGGTAATCCTGATCCATTCCGGGAACGCTGTATTCGTATGGCCCGTTGTAAACCGTCGGCGTCACGGCAAAATTCCCGTGGCCCGGAGGCGACGGCACCGTCCACTCGAGCGTATTCGCTTTCCAAGGATTCATCGGAGCCTTGGGTCCCTTCCGAATGCTGATGAACAGATTGATGAAAAACGGGATCACCGTCAGGCCCAAGCCAAAGGCCCCGATCGTGGCTATCTGATTCAAAGGCTGCAGCTGCCGCAGATGTTCGTAAACGGTCGGATCCGCGATCCGTCGCATCATCCCACCCAGGCCAAGATTGTGCATCGGGAAGAACGTCAGGTTGAAGAAAATGAACGTCAGCACGAAATGCACCATCCCCAACTTCTCGTTCAGCATCCGCCCAAACATCTTCGGGAAGTAGAAGTAAATCGACGCGAAGATCGCGAAGATACTGCCACCGAAGAGCACGTAGTGAATGTGCGCGACGATGAAGTAAGTGTGGTGAACGAACAAATCCACGGGCGTCGACGCCATGAAAATTCCACTCAGGCCGCCGATAACGAACATCGAAACAAAGGCCAATGCGAAGCACATCGCGGTCGTGAACTCCACCGACCCTTTCCACACGGTCCCCAGCCAGTTGAACGTCTTGATCGCCGATGGGACCGCGATGATCATCGTCGAGATCGAAAATACCGCGCTCATGGTAAGGTTCATGCCGCTGACGAACATGTGGTGACCCCAAACGATAAACCCAAGAAACCCGATCGCGCCCATCGCATAGACCATCGCCTTGTAACCGAAGATCGGCTTCCGCGCGAAAACCGGCAAGATCTCGGACACCAGCCCCATCGCCGGCAAAATCATGATGTAAACCTCAGGATGTCCGAAGAACCAGAAAAGGTGCTGCCACAGCAACGGCTGACCACCCGTCAGCAACCCATCCCTCACGGGAACGAAGAAGTTCGTGTTGAAGTTCAGGTCGAAGAACAACATTGCGCCCGCGGCGGAAAGCACCGGCACCGCCAAAATGAGTAGAATAGCCGTGATGAACAGCGACCAGACGGCCAGGGGCAGTCGGAACATCGTCATCCCCGGAGCCCGCATGTTGATGATCGTGGTGATGTAGTTCGATGCACCCGCGATCGACGACAGACCGTTGATGAAGATACCAACCGCCCAAAGGCTCTGCCCCATCGCCGTTTGATTGTAGGCCCCGACCGCACTCAGGGGTGCGTAGGAGGTCCAGCCGGATGACGGGCCACCCCCAGGAACGAAGAAGGCCGCCATCAAAATGACACCCGATAAGAAATACAGCCAGTAGCTCAGCTCGTTGAGTAGCGGAAACGCCATGTCCCCGGCACCGATCTTCAGCGGAATCAGGTAGTTCCCGAACGCGCCAATCAAGAGCGGCATGACGACCAGAAACACCATCACCGTCGCGTGCATCGTGACGAGCATGTTGTATCCACCGGGCACGATCGACCCCTCGACCGCCAGAGTGGATGGCAGAAATTGACCGATGATCGGCACCTGAGCCCCGGGAAAGCCCAGCTGGTAACGCACACCCAATGCAAGTCCACCGCCGACGAGGAGGAAAAATAACGCCGTCCACAGATACTGGAGACCGATCATTTTGTGATCGTAGCTCCAGATGTATTTGAAAAAGAACCCCGGCTCGTGATGGCCGTCGTGGGCGTTGTCGTGATCCGCGGAGTGTGCGGAAGGGGGCTCTACAATGGTAGCACTGCTCATAGATATTAGCTCTTCTAATAGAAGTGCACGGGTTCACACCCCCGCGCAATCACTTTTCGATTCGCACCCGCGTTTTCGTGAGAACTCGCCACCCAAACCGTCCGGTTCCTCGCAAACGGCTCAAAAAACTTCCGCCGCTCGCTTGGACAAAACCTATTGTCGAAAAACAACGTTCGAGTTTCAGAAGTCAGCTCCGTCGAAACGAACCTTCGCCAGATTGGCAAATGCAGCGCTAACCCAGTGTGAAGGACGGCTTTAAATCTCTTCTGCGACCGCATCGAATGCCGGAGAAGAGCCGTTCCCAGACCACCCTGCGAACGCCGCCCGCTCGTCGGCTCCGCTTCGGCGGAAAACGTCGAAGCTCTCTCTGATCGCCCGACGTCGACGGGGGAAACGCCCTAACTGAAGGTCAGTTTCTTGACGCCAGAATCCGACGCCGCGTTCAGAACGTCGATGATCCGCTCGTGCCGCGTCTCCGGCGTCGGTTGGATCACGACGGGATCTTCCCCGCCGTAGCGTTCCATCAGACCCCGCAAGGTCGCCCGCAATTCCGTCAGCTCCTTCTCCGTGCCAAAATCCTTGTTGTTGAGGATCACGTGGCCGTCCGCCCGGACCTCGACCATGATCGGGGTCGGCGGCGGTCCACCGGCAGCCGAGGAAGATTTCCCGCTCGGCAGACTGACGTTTAACTCCTTCTCGACGACCTGGGACCCCGCTGCCGCCATGAAAAACAGCAGCAGCACGAACACCACGTCGACCATCGGCGCGATCTGGAATCCCGGATCTCCATCTTCTGATACACCTCCACCACCCATAATTTCTTCTCCTTAGTCGGTTTTCACCCGCCCTCTTCTTTGTCGACGACGGAAAACGTCACGTTTGCGATACCGGCTTGACCGACTACCTCGAGCAGCGACCGCATAAACTCATACCGAACGTCACGGTCGGCCCGGATCAACACCCGGATCAACGGATTCCGAGTCACGCTCTGTTGGAGCATGTTCACAAGATCTCCGGGATTCGGGTAGTTCCTCTCGTCCACCACGTATCCGACAGCGTCGTTGATTTGGCTGTAGGTGACGTTGATAATCACCTGTCCCGGATTCTCCTTGGCGTCCTTAGCAGCCTTGGCAACGGGGAGGTTCACCTCCGCGCTCGACTGCAAAACCTCCGTCGAACTGATCGACATGAAGAACACGAGCAGGACGAGCAGAATGTCGATCATCGGCGCGATCTGAAACTCCGGATCAGCCTCCGCTTCCGGCTGCCGACGTCCCCGCTTGGGGATTCTGGAGGGGGCTGACTCAGACATCGGTCAGCTCAAGCCCAGTCCAACGTCGCGTTGCAGTGCGGGCACGGATTCTGACCTGGCGTGATCGCCCCGTTACAAACGGGACAGTTCGTCGTCAGCTCCATTGAAACCCGGCGAGACTCACTCGAGACCGCTGGAGCCCCCTCGCCCGCCGAAAAGTGTTCGCCGACCTTCAGACCACCAAGCTCGGCGAAAGGAACGTCTTCGATCAAGCGGAAGATCGTGTCGTCCGCATCCACCAGCGCAATGGTCGTCTTGTTCCGGAAGTAATAGTAAAAAATGAACGCCGGGATTGCGATGAAGAGACCACTCGCCGTGGCCATGAGAACCTCACCGATGGAAAGCGCGAGCGCGCGGGGATCCGAAACGCCGGACTGACCCAACACCGCGAAAGCACCCATCATTCCGATGACCGTTCCCAACAGACCGATCATCGGGGCAATGACCCCGATCACGGAGAGGTAGCTGTTCTGAGTTTTCAAAGTCTGCGCCTCGCGCATCGCGTGTTCCGCCACCGTGATTTCCACGGCTTCCTTCCCCCGACCAAACCGCTCGAAAGCACCCTCCAGAACGTTCGGCAGATAAGCGTTGTTGGCGCGACAAATTTCCCACGCTTCCTGGTAATTCCCGGCGTCGATCGTGGACCGCAGGGAATCAACCACCGCCTGAGGTGCCAGCTTCTCCCGCCGGAGATTGAGGAAAAGCTGAATGATGAACGTCACCATGACGATCGACGTGGCGAGGATCGCGATCCAGATCAGGATGATCAGCGGACCACCGTGGAGGATGGTTTCGAGGATGCTCATTTCCCCCGGGGTCTCCTCGGCGACCTCGGCCGTAGCTTCTTGGGCGAACACCGGGGTGGCTGTGATCAAAAGAGCGCCGAGCATGAAGGCGACGCGGGAAATTTCGGAGGGAAGGGACAGCAGTTTCATTTGGGAAAGCTTGAAGAAATAGATCAAATCGGGTCAGGGCGCGATGACATTTTTTTCGTCGACGAGTTTCGTCGCGCGCTCCTGCGCCTCCGCCACCGCGGCAGCATCCGCGTAGAACACCGTCACGGTCATGAGGTAGTCCGACAGAGCCTCCTGCAAGTCTCCCTCCGACTCCTTGACCTGACCCATCAACAGAAACGCTCTCCCATACGTCGCGCTCTTCGTGCTTTCGGCACTCTTGATTCCGGACGCCTCCGCGATGATGGGTTCCAGCTTTTCCTTCGCGGCGGCAAAATCGTCTTTCGCCACGTCGAGCCTCGCGATCGAAACGGCCGACAGGTCACCAGCGTCCGGATACAATTCCGTAAACCGCTTGAACACCTTTTCAGCTTCCGCGACCTGATCGAGCTCCAACAAAGAATCGCCCAGCAACGCGTAGGCGTGGCCGACCCACGGCGCCGGAAGTCCCGCGTATTTCTCCACGATCGGACGCACTTCGATCAGCGCCCGCGCGCTGTTACCCGACGCCTTCGTTTGCTGAGCTGTCGCGAGCTCATCCGGCGGGGCAACGATCGCCGACTCAATCTGGTCGAGCGGAATTGCCGATTGCGCCGGGCCGACTTTCAAAGTTACTTTCCCGTCCGAAACCCCGAGCACCTCCCCTTCACGACTTTGCCCGTTTTTTAACACGAGCACGTCAGCGGCGACCGCGAGGGATCCTGCGCCGACCATCGAAACAAAAATCATCGCTCCGATGGAGCGCCGTGGGGAGAAGCTTGAAATCATCAAGGTTTTCCTAAATCACATTCCTTCACTCACATCAACCTTTTGCCGTTTTATTCCTCATGTTCGTCTGGATACGTTCCCACATGCGCAAGCTCATGCTTGCCGTCACGATTCTCACCATTGTCGCCTTCACCTTCCTCTACAACACGACGGAGCTCGACCAACTCTCCTCCGGAAAGTTCGCGGAAATCTACGGCCAAAGTCTGACTCTCGAGCAGCTTCAGCGGGAAGCGCGCTCCTACCAGCTTGCCCTCGCTCTCGGGCTCTCTGAATACGTTTCGACCCTCGACGGGCTCTCGGGCGAATCCGATCCCGGCGCTTTCGCGCTCAACACGATGATCATTTCCCACGAGGCGCACGCGCTGGGGATTCAGCCGACCGACGCCGAAATTGCGGAAGCCATCGCGGCCGTCCCAGCTTTCCAGAGCAACGGCGTCTTCGACCAATCTAAATACGATCAGTTCAAATTGAATTTCCTCGCGCCAAATGGGCTGACGGCAGTCGAGTTGGAGCAAGTCGTCCGGGGTTCGCTGCAGTTCGAGCGCCTCTCCAAGATCATCGAGTCCGCCCCAGCCACCTCGGAGGCCGAACTCATTTACAACGCCCGTCTGTTCCAACCCGTTTCCGGGGCGGCGGTCGTATTTCCGAGAGAGAAATATTTCGAGCAGACTTCCGCGAGTGACGAAGACATCCAGGTCTTCTACGAGGCGAACAAGTTTCAACTCCTGACGTCCGAGCTGCGAACCGCGAACGTCGCAACGTTCGCCCTCTCGGAGGCTGACGCCAAACTCGCCGACGCCGAACGCATCGAGGCCCTCCAGAAAATCGCGGACCAGTCTGCCCAGTTCGCCGACGCCGCTGCGGAAAGCTCCTTCTCCGAGGCCGCGAAATCCCTCGACGTTCCCGTCGAGACGACCTTGCCATTCAATTCCGCCGGCCAGATTGTTCCTGCCGAGGGAGCCGCTGAACCAGACACCAACCTGAACGACGCCGTGGTCGGGACGATTGCTCCCACCGCGTTCGCGCTCTCGGAGAGCTCACCCCTCAGCGGGATTCTTCAGGATGGCGACAGCTTCCACGTCATCGAGCTCGCCAGCGTGATTCCAGCCCGCCAAAAAACTTTTGAGGAATCCCGGGATGAGATCACCGCTGACCTTCGCAACCTCGAGGCCGAGGGCTTGTTGGAAAGCGGAGCCGACGAAGCCGTCGAGCAGATCCGGTCCGACCTACGAGCCGGCAAATCACTCGCCGACGCGACCGCTGCGTTCCCCATCGCGGAGATCAAATCCTTTGCCGACGTCTCACCGACCGGGCAGACCGCGTCGCCAGATCAGCGGGCCTATGCGGACGAAACGGTCCCACTCAAAGAAGGCGAGATCAGCGGCGTCACGATCACTCCGAGCGGAGGATCCGCCGTGTATCTCGAGAAGCGCGCCAGCGTCGAAGAGTCCGAGTTCGGGGAGAACCGGGAGCAAATGAAGACGTTCATCCAAGGCCGCAAGGGCAGCATCCTCCTCTACGAATGGCTCGAAGCCGCCGCCGAGCACTCCGGCCTTCGCTTCGCCGCCGCTTCGGACGATCTCGACTGATTGAATCAATGAGCGACGCCCCCGCGAACCCGGAAATTGCCGAGCTGTTCGACGATGCGAGCGGCGATATCGCCGTCGGCGACCTGCCCGCCGCGATCGAAAAGTATCAACGGTGCGTCGATTTGGATCCCGCATTTTTCGACGGCTGGCACGCGCTCGGCATGGCCCTCATGAAAAACGGCGACCACGAGGCCGCCATCGCCGCCGGGTTGGAATCGACCAAACTCCGCCCGAACGATCAGCTTGCCTGGTCCAGCCTATCGCTTTTCTACGTCCGCAACCACCAGATCCCCGAAGCGGAATCCGCCGGAACGAAGGCGAAGATCCTTAGTTGGGGTGGCAAGGTCGCCAAAGACGCTTAGAAGCGTTTAAAGGCCCAATCTGAAGGGCCACCCCAACGGCACGCCCTCGTCGGAGTTACCTCCGTTTCGCCGAGATTTCACCGCCACTCTCCGCCTCGAGTCTCCGACGAAGGCACCGCACACCGACCGACGCGAGCCCCACTTTCCCAGCGGGACACCGCTTCTCTCAGCTTCTCTCAAGAGAATCTACGCTCGTCCGATACTGTGATACGTAAAGCCGTGTCCGCGGACACGCTCCGGATCGAAAAGATTCCGACCGTCGAAGATCAGCGGCGTGTGCATCCGCTCTTTGAGCTTGGCGAAGTCAACCGTCGAAAACTCGTGCCACTCGGTCGCAATGATTAACGCCTCGGCACCGTCCGCAGCGTCCAAGGCCGAATCCGCCAGCTTGGCACCTTCGATCATCTTGTATTCCGTGGACTTCTCCATCCCCTTCGGATCGTAAGCGGTCACGTCCGCACCTTCCTTGAGGAGATCATTGATCACGTCGACCGCGACGGAAGTCCGCACGTCGTCCGTATCCGGTTTGAACGTGATTCCCCAGACCGCGATCTTCTTGTCGCGCAGGACCCACAGCGATTCGCGAATCTTACCGAGAAAACGTTCCCGTTGATCGACGTTGATCTTCTGAACCTCCTTCAGCAACGTGAACGGAACGCCCAACTGGTCGCTGATCGCGATGAACGCCGCGATGTCTTTCGGGAAACACGATCCGCCGTATCCGATCCCGGCATTCAAGAAGTTCCGCCCGATCCGCTTGTCCGAACCAATGCCGTCGGCGACTTTCTCCACGTCCGCGCCGCTGGCTTCGCAAATCTTTGCCACCGCGTTGATGTAGGAAATTTTTAGCGCCAAGAACGAATTCGCCGCGTGCTTGATCAGCTCCGCACTGTTCACGTCGGTCACGATGATCGGCGCCATGAAGGGCTCGTAGATCTGCCGCATCAGGTTCGTCGCACGATCGCTAGACGAGCCGATCACCACGCGATCCGGGTTCATCAAGTCCGGCACCGCACACCCCTCACGCAGAAACTCCGGATTACTGACGACGTCGAAATCCGCTCCGGCCTGGTTGTAGCGACGAATCGTATCGGCGACCTTCTCACCCGTTTTCACCGGCACCGTGCTCTTATCGACGATGACGCGGTATTCCTTGAGCACCCCGGCGATCTCGCGGGCAACCCGTTCGATGTATGACAGGTCGACGCTTCCGTCGGGCTGCGGCGGCGTCGGCACCGCAATAAAGACGACCTCGGAATTATCGACCCCTTCCTCGATACTCGCCGTAAACTCCAGTCGCCCGGCGCTCACGTTGCGCGTCACGATTTCTTCCAGGCCCGGCTCGTAGATCGGGATTTGACCGGCGCGAAGCATTTCGACCTTGCGGCTGTCGTTGTCGACGCAAATGACGTGATGACCGACTTCCGCGAAGCAGGCTCCGGAAACGAGTCCGACGTAGCCGGAACCAATGATACAAAGTTTCATAAAGTGTCAGTTGTTAGTTGAGATTTGAGGGACCAGCTTAGCGGCCCGACGACGTATCCTCGTCGCCGAGCGGGCCCGTGCCCGGATCAAACGCCAGCGGCAACTCGACCTGTGGCGCATCCTTCAGCGAGAGCGAGAGCACGACCCCGTATTCCGTGTCGCCGCCCTCGTTGTCACGAACTTCGCCACCCAAGGACACGATCCAGGACGAAAGATCCCGGTGCACCGCGTATCGCTGGAAGAGCAGTGTGTTGTCTTCGGCTTCGTAAGTCCCGAGCGCGCTGACACCCCAGTGTGGCGAGATCTGGTAGTAGCCGTAAGCCGAGAGCTGGTTGCTGTCCTGAAAGAACGGATTGTCTTCGATGTAGCGGCTGCTGAACTGGAGCAACAAATCACGGGTCGCTTGGAAAAGCAGCGCGGTATTCACGTCCGTGAACCCCTCGTCCGTGATCGGCGTCTGCGCGTCCATCCGGAACGACGCCCACGGCACCGGACGGAACTCCAGCCGGTTGACGACGTTCGACACGTCCCCGCCGCCACTGTCGCCGTATGGGTCGTTGAAATTGATGTCGAAGAACGAATCCACCACGAACCACTCCCAGTTAGCGTCCCCGCGGCGGGTCGTCAGCCGGTTGCGCGCGCCGAGGCGCACGATGCTCCAATCGTCGATCGAATCGATGGCCACAAACTGAGGAAAATCAATCGGAAGAGGCTCGGTCGCCGGAACAACTCGGTCGAACTGCAAGATCTCATCCCGCGACTTACCCGCGTTATAGACGTAAGAGAAATTCACGTATGGCTGATACGTGTGCAGCACGCCATCGAGCCCGAGTAGCCGAGATTGGATCGTTTCGTATTTCTTCGACAGCTTGAACGAAGCCTCGAGCCCCGCGTTGAGAATCGGTCGGAACGTCGAACCACCCTCTCGCAACTCGCGTCCCCGCAGATCGGAGCCCCCCTCGAGGACGTCCGCTTGGGAATCGAGCGACTGCGCGCTCGCAAGCTGAGCTTGCTGGGAGTTCGTCAACGTCAAGATTTGATCCTGCAGCCGCGCGCGATCGACCGGGTTGCTGGTCTGGTTTAGCTCCGCCTGAGCCTCGGACAGCTTGGCCCCATTCTGAGCTGCCAGGTCTCGCTGGTTGTCCGCCCGCCCGCGCAGATTGTTGACTTGGGTGAGCTGTTGGTCGCTCAGAACAGATTCGATACTGCCCGTCTTACTGTAGTAAGTTCCCCGGATTCCGAGCTTCGGGATCACCGTCAGCCAATCGAAATACGTCTTCGGATACGAGATCTGGTGAAACGTATCAAAACGCGCCGATTCGTAATCCGGGAAAATACTCTGGTCGGCGAACGCGCGCCGATACTGACCCACGCTCGTCTCACCGTCGTAATAGACCGGCCAGCCGAACAACTGGTGCTGTTTGATGTCGATCACGAGCTCCGGAAGTCGCTCGGTCGTTTCGAAAAAATCGTTCACCTGAAAGCGGGTCAGCAGATTGATCGTGTAAAACTCGTTCCACTTCGTGAGCGACAGAATGTTATCGGGCTGCGGATCGGTCCGGAACTCGTTCGGATAGTAATCCTCGAGGAAATCGACGTCGCTCAGGACGTTGATGTCAGCGGTCCCGTAGATGTCGTCCGTGAAAAACAGGCGATGCTGAAAACTGACCCGGTAACGGTCCGCCTCACCTTCCTCGGTCGGCTCACCCGGGCCACCCACCCGGTCCTCGGGATCGATGTCGTTGGCGTAATACGAACGGAACGTTCCGTAACTGCGGTCGTCGAGCCCGTATTTAAACACGGCATCCAGCCCAATCCCCGGCCCGAGTTCGGTTCGGTAATCCGCGTTCACCGTCGCAACCACCGCATCCGTGCTCCCCACCGGGAAACTGTATCCGACCAAAGCGTAATATCCCCAACGTGAATCGTAACCCGGCCGCAACGTGAACCCCGTGTTGTTCGTGAACGCAAAGAGATACGGGAAGTAAAAGACGGGGACTTTTCCGATGTAAAAGGTCGAATTTGTAAAAACCACCCGCGAATCCGGGTAGATCCTCACGGACTTTGCCTTCACCCGGAAATCCGGCTGCGACGAATCCGACGTCGTGAACGTCGCGTCCCGCACGTTGAACTGATTCAGTGACGGTGCCTGTAAACTCAGCGCCCGAAACTTCAGCGGATAGCTCTCCCCCGTGAATTCCAACGCCCTGATCTGCTTGCTCTCGAGATTGTAGAGCGCACGCTGACCCGAAAACAGGTTGTCCGGCGTGTAAATCCGCACGTCCCCCACCAGGAGCACGTCGCGGGTGTCCGGGTTATACTCCGCGTAGTTCGTGTAGATGCTGATGTCCTGATAGTGGATTTGGACGTTGTCCTCGGCGATCGCCACACCACCCTCGAACCGCGTCTCGCCGTCCGCCGTGATCTCCACCGGCACGTCGCCGAAGCTTCCGAACTGCGCGACGCCCGGTCGCGGCAGCGATAACAGTCCCAAAGTCAAAACCAACAGCCAACGCAACCTCATCATTCGGAGGGGCGAGGCTACGGAGCCGCGATGCACGCGCAAGGAAAATCCCGGCAAATCAATCCCCGTAACCGTTCGGATGTCGGACGTGCCACGCCCAGGCACTCTCGATGATTTTCCGAATGTCCTGATATTGCGGCTTCCAGCCCAAAGCCGTTCGGATCTTGTCCGATGCCGCAATCAGCCGTGGCGGATCACCCGGGCGGCGCTCTTCTTCGACGACCGGGATCTCTTTTCCCGAAACCTCGCGGCACGTCTCGATAATTTCTCGAACCGAGGTCCCTCCCCCCGTGCCGAGATTGAAAAATGCACTTTCTTCCGCGTCCAACGCCCGGATGTGGGCATCCGCCAAATCTTTGATGTGGATGTAGTCGCGGATGCACGTCCCGTCCGGGGTGTCGTAATCCGTCCCGAAGATCTGCGCGTTCTCCTTCTGGCCCAGCGCGACCTTCAAAACGTTCGGAATCAGGTGAGTCTCGACCCGATGGTCCTCACCAAACTTCTCGCTCGCCCCCGCGGCGTTAAAGTAACGCAGCGCGACAAACTTCAAGTCGTGAATCTCAGAATACCAACGAAGGATCTTCTCGAAGAGCAACTTCGACTCCCCGTAAGGATTGATCGGGTTCTGCGGCAACGATTCGTCCAACGGCATCCGGTCCGGAATCCCGAACGTCGCGCACGTCGACGAGAACACCAGTCGGCGCACGTCATTCGCGATCATTGCCTCCAGCAGATTCAAGCCGTAGCAGACGTTGTTCCGAAAATACTTCGCCGGATTCGTCATCGATTCCCCCACCAGGGCGTTCGCCGCGAAGTGCATTACGGCGTCCGGACGATACTCTTCGATCGCCAACCGAATGACGTTTAAATCGCCCAGATCACCCTGAAAAAACCGGGCCCGGCCATCGACCGCCCGACGGTGACCCTCCGTCAGATTGTCGAAGACCCCGACCTTGTGCCCCGCGTTGAGGAGTTCCTCCACGCAAATACTGCCGATGTAACCTGCTCCGCCCGTGACAAAGATGCGCTTCATACGGCCCCCAGAATATCGGCCCACTGGACGCAATCAAGCCCCGTTCCGAAACGGGATCATCACCGAAACCGACGCGTCAGAATTGTCGGAAGTGGCTGCCTCGCAAGGACTCGAACCTTGACAAACAGATCCAGAATCTGCAGTGCTACCATTACACCACGAGGCAATCGTCGAGAGCCATCAAACCTCCCTAATTGAACGAGAACCGGCAAGGATTATTTCACCCAAACCTCCGGTCGAAACTCATTCTCCGGTAGAACCGGGTTCTCCGAGCCCGAAGTCCCGCGAGAATTCGCCGCTCCTCCTCGCCACCGCGCCCGTCAGTCCGCCAACTTCCGCTCGAGCACCTCGCCCGCTAGTGCCGGATTCGCCTTTCCACGCGACGCCTTCATCACTTGGCCCTTCAGAAAGTTGATCACCGACGTCTTCCCACCCTTGTATTCGGCGACTGGCCCCGGGTTGTCTGCGATCACTTGATCCGCGAACGCCTCGATCGCCCCGGAGTCGCTCACCTGCTCCAGCCCCTTCTCCTTCACGATTACGGTAGGTGCCTTCCGTGTCGCGAACATCTCCGCAAACACTTCCTTGCCCTGCTTTCCGCTGATCTTTCCTCCGTCGATCAAGCCGACCAACTCGTCCAACGCCTCCGGCGGGATCGGACAATCGCTGATCGTCAGGCTCTCCGTCGTGAGCGAACTCTGCAGGTCGTTGAGAATCCAATTCGCCACGCTCTTCGGCTTCTTTGCCCCCTTCGCCGCCGTCTCGAAATACGACGACAACGCCAGGTCATTCGCCAGCACGCCGGCGTCGGCCTCGGTCACACCGTAATCCGCAACGAACCTCGACCGCTTTTCCCAAGGCAACTCCGGCATCCGCTCCCGCGCCGCGATGACCAAGCCCGACGTCTCGACCGGAAGCAAATCCGGATCGGGGAAGTAACGGTAATCGTGCGCACTCTCCTTGATCCGCATCAGCGTCGTCTCGCCCAGCGTGTCGTCCCACCGCCGCGTTTCCTGGTCCAAAGTCTCCCCCGCCCGATAGGCCGCGGTCTGCCGCGGGATCTCGAACGCCAACGCCCGGCGAACGCCACTGATCGAGTTCAGATTCTTGACCTCGATCTTCGTCCCCCATTCGGTCGAACCCCTCGGCGCGACCGACACGTTGACGTCGCAGCGCAGTTGACCCTTCTCCATGTCGGCGTCGCTCACACCGCCGTAAATCATGACCTGCTGGAGCACGGTCAGATACGCGAACGCCTCCTCGGGTGAGCAGATTTCTGGCTCGCTCACGATCTCCATCAGCGGCGTGCCGGCCCGGTTGAAATCGATCGCCGTCCCGCCCTCGCCGTGAAAGCTCTTGGCCACGTCTTCCTCCAGATGGATTCGCGTCAGTTTGATCACCTTGTCGGGTGTCTCGATCGTCTTCTGCGCGTCCTTCGGGTAGGCGAGGTCGTGCAACGGGACGCCGCCGTCCAGACAGATCGGCAGGTCGTATTGCGAGATCTGGTAGTTCTTCGGCATGTCCGGATAGAAGTAATTTTTCCGGTCAAATTTGCACCGCGGCGCGATGTCACATCCCAGCATCAGCCCGGCCAACGTCGTCAGCCGCAGCGCTTCCTCGTTCATCACCGGTAATGCGCCCGGCATCCCGAGACAGACCGGACAAGTGTGCGTGTTCGGCTCCGCTCCGTATTCGACCGCGCATCCGCAGAACATTTTGGTGCGCGTTTTCAGCTGCACGTGGACTTCCAGGCCAATCGTGGCGACGTATTCTTCTTCGGGCATGATGTAAAAGTCTTAGAAATCAGGGCTCGACCGCGGGATCCGGTTGCGTCCCCAAGGCGCGGTCGAGCAGCGGTTCGAGTTCAATTTTTTTCAGCTTCGCGATCAAGTCAGGATCTCGCGCCGCCGCGATCAACCGTTCGTTCAGCAACACCGTCGAAACCTCTCCCGTGCGCGCAGCCTCGGCGACGCGCGGATCCGCCGCGACGTCCGCAAAGTTCTCGTCGCCGGTGATCTCGCGGATCTCCGGCTGTTCGAGCAAACGCGACACCGCCGATGGATCGGACGCCAGCCGCCCCACTTTGTTCATCAACCGATACGTGCTCTCCGGCATCGGGTCGAAAGCTTCCCAGCTCCCCGCCATCCTGCCGTCTTCGATCGAAGTTTTGATTTTCACCATCAGCCCCTCGAACGCTCCCGGCTCAGGCACACCGTAGTATTTCGCGACGTCGCCAAACCTCGGCTCGGCAAACGCTCCCAACCCCCGAACGAAGAACAAACCACCCCAGACAATCGTCACGCCCAGAAAGGCTCCGACCACCGCACCGCCCCCTCCGTAGAGCACTTTCACGAGCACCGACCGCTGGTGCTCGGTCCGCTTGAACACCAGCGCGCCCAGTGTGGACACCCCGATCCAGATTCCGATGCCGACGACAAATCCGGCCAGCACCCCGAAGAACAACGTCGGCACGACGGCCGCCACCGCCATCCCAACGAAAGCCCCCGCGAACATTCCGGCCAGCGATAAGATCGCTCGCACCACGCCGCGCCGCCAGCCGACCCACGTCGACCACAGAATCGTCACCACCGCCCAGAGCAGAAACGCGTTTTGCCAAAATGGCGACACCTCGACCATTAATCCTGCCAGCCCCGCTGAGCCCGCTGCCGGAGAACGTGATCGATCAGCACCAACGACGCCATCGCCTCGACCATCGGGACAGCTCTCGGCAGCACGCAGGGATCGTGCCGCCCGCGCGCCTTCAATTCCGCCGACTCGCCGGATGACGTCACGGTTTTTTGCGCCTGCGAGATCGTCGCCGTCGGCTTGAACGCAATCCGGAACGTGATCGGCTCGCCGTTACTGATCCCGCCCTGCACACCACCCGACAAATTCGTCAGCGTCCCCACCCGCCCCTCGCGCATCTCGAACGCATCGTTGTGCTCCGACCCCCGCAATCGCGTCCCGTCGAACCCCGACCCGATCTCGAATCCTTTCGTCGCCGGCAGACTCATCATCGCCTTCGCAAGGTCGGCTTCCAGCTTATCGAACACCGGCGTCCCCAATCCCGCGGGCACTCCGCGCAGCACGCATTCGATCCTCCCCCCGATCGAATCCCCGTCAGAACGAACCGATTTGATCCGCTCGATCATCGTCTCCGCAACCGCCGCGTCCGGACACCGCACCACGTTCGACTCCACGGCTTCGCGAGTCACCGTCGTCGGGTCAATTTCCGCGTCGATGTCGTGGATGGAACTCACCCAGGCCACGATCGCCAGATCAGGGAACAACTCCCGAAGCCACTTCTCGGCGACCGCACCGGCCGCGACCCGTCCGATCGTCTCCCGCGCCGACGCCCGACCGCCGCCCTGCCAATTCCGGATTCCGTATTTCGCGTCGTAGGTGAAGTCCGCGTGCGACGGACGATACATCGTCTCCATCTCGGAGTAAGCCTCCGGACGCGCATCCGTGTTCGGAACCATGATCGAGATCGGTGTCCCCAACGTCAGCCCTTCGAACGTCCCGCTCAAAATCCGGCACGTGTCCGTTTCCTTCCGCGGCGTCACGATGTCGCTTTGTCCCGGACGCCGCCGGTCGAGGGCCGGCTGGATGTCCTCTTCCGTCAATCCGAGCCGGGCCGGACACCCGTCGATCACCACCCCCACGCCTCCGCCGTGAGACTCTCCCCACGTCGAAATGCGAAACAAACTGCCGAAACCACTACCCATAAGCGCGAGAATCCATAGGCGAACCGCCGCCGAATGTCACCCCATCACCCCAACGCAACGAAGACCGCTCCTCCCCGGTCCGAATTCGATCGCGCAGCACTACAAGTATTGGATTCCCCGATCGCCCGACTTCAGCAGCCCAAGCTCGCGGCATTTTGCAACAAAGACACCCACCGACTCCTTCTCACGCTCGCCGAAATCGAACCGAATCGACTCCGTCAGGTAGTGCCGCGCGAACTCCGGGTCCGCCTGCGTCCCCGCGATCACGTCCAGCCGCGCCAAACCGGCTCGTTTCGCCGAGCGCAACGCGTCCGCCAACGCCTGATCCCCCGTCCGATCGTGGCGAATCGCCCAACAGGCAAATACGAATGGCAATCCCGTTTGCCGCCGCCATTCCTCACCCAGATCGAAAAAGTTCCAGTCCGATCCCGCCGCTTCGCGAAAGGCCATCGCGGGATCGCCGATCAGCAATCTCGCCTGATCTGCGTCCTCCACGGCCGAACTCTCCGAAAAATCGATTCCGCGAAATCCCCGCAGCAAACAACGCAGGAGATTCACCGAAGTCCGCGAAGCCGGGTCCATCGCCACCGACCGCACGTCCTTCAGCTCGCCGCGATACGCCAGGAAAACACTGTGGACCGCCCCGTCGCAAGCGATGGCCACGTCGTCGACCACCGGCCCGCCCCCCCGCTCCAGCACCGCGAAGATCGGGATCAGCGCCGCGTCGAATTCCCCCGCCGCAAATCGAGCGCTCAAAATCGATGGCACCTCGAGCTCGACGCCATCGAGCGTCTCGAACAAGGGTCGCGCGTTGAGATACGGCACCGACCCCACCCGCCAAGCGGGCCCACTCCATCCGAATTCCAAAATCAGATATCGCTACGCCGCCACCATCTCCGGCTCGATCCGCCGGTAGTAAGTGTCTCGCTGCATCGGATCCCTCCCGGCTTCGCGAATCGCCTTCTCCAACGCCATCATCGTCTGCTGCTGCGGCGTCGTGGCCCCGGCCATGTGAAAGATTTTCTCTTCGATGATCGTCCCGTGCAGATCGTCGACGCCGTAATTGAGCGACACCTGCGCCAGCGGCAGCCCCAGGCTGATCCAATACGCCGTCACGTGCGGAATGTTATCCAGGTAAATCCGACTCACCGCCAGATTCCGCAGTTCCTCCACCCCCGTCGCGTGCGGGATCTCGCGCAATGATGGCCGTGCCCCGTCCGGCTCGAAAGCGAACGGAACGAAGCCCGTGAAACCGCCCGTTTTGTCCTGAAGTTCACGTAACCGTCGCAGGTGATCGACCCGGTGTTGCGTCGTCTCAATGTGTCCGTAAAGCATCGTGCAAGTGCTCTTCTGCCCGAGTTCGTGCCACGTCCGGTGCACCTCGACCCACTCGTCGGCCGTCTCCTTACCGCGACAAATTTTGTCCCGCACCTCCTGATCGAAAATTTCTGCCCCGCCCCCGGTGATCGCGCCCAGCCCGGCATCGATCAGCATCTCCATCGTCGCACGAAGCGGTTTTTTGAAAACCCGATAAGCCAAATGTCGCATCTCGACCGCCGTGAATGCCTTCACGCAAAGCCCCGGATCGAGCTCCTTCAGGCTACGCAGCAGCTCGAGATACCAATCACCCGGCAAACTCGGATGCAGTCCGCCCACCATGTGGATCTCGGTGATCCCCTCCTCCAGTCCGGCCTTCACCGTTGCCAGGATCTCCGGAATCGACTGCTCGAACGCGTGGTCCTCCCGCTTCTTCGCGCCAAACGCACAGAACTGACACGAGAGAATGCAGACGTTCGAATAGTTAATGTAGCGGTTGTGAATGTAGGTCGCGACGTTGCCGTTCAATCGCTCCCTCACCACGTTCGCGATGGCCCCCACCCCGTTGAGATCCGGCGATCCGTAAAGCACGATCGCATCCTCGTCCGAGATGCGAGCCCCAGCCTCCACCTTGTCCAAGATCCGGTGAAGCTCGGTCGCCAAAATTCGTCGGTTCATTAGTTTTACTTATGGACCCGCCTCGCCCCGACCGCAAGCCACCGGTCGATTTCGCGCTTCAAAGCAACGCCCCATCCCCGGCACACTCACCGCCCGTGCTTCCCACCGTCACCAACCTCTTGCAAACTCCCGACCGCCCCGGCGAAGAGATTTTCTCGCTCCACACCGGCGGTCGCTTCACCCTCGAACGCATCGTTTCCCGCGGCGAAGCCAGTCCGCCGGATTTTTGGTATGACCAACCTCGCGACGAGTGGGTCGCCCTCCTCCGCGGCACCGCGACCTTGGAATTTCCGCACGCCAAATTCCTTGCGTTGAAGAGCGGTGACGCGCTCGTCATACCTGCAAATTGCCGACACCGCGTCGCCGCCACCTCCCAGGATGCCGTCTGGCTGGCCCTCCATTTTTCCGAGACACCAGCCCCCAATCGAGCCGCAGGCGAAGGCTCCTGAGCCCTCCGCCCCACGCAAGACGCCGACCGGATTTCCTTGCGGCATCCCCCGCATTCGGGCAGATCGTAGTGCTACTATGAAACTTCTCGTCGCTGACGACCAAGGCCCCGTTGGAGAAATCATCAGCCGAATTGCTGAACAAAGTGGCTGGGAGGCCATCCACACCACCTCCACCGACGACCTCACGTCCAAAGTAATCAGCGAGAACGTTTCCGTTCTCCTCATCGACTACGCTCTCGACGGAAACCCTCACTCGACGCGCAACGGCCTGACCGTGACCGCCGAATTGCGAGCCGCCGACATCGACATCCCCGTTATCCTCTTCAGCGGTTGGCCGAACATGATCGATTCGAAACGCGCCGCCGAACTCGACGTCATCAAAGTCCTCGAGAAACCTCTCAGCATTCAGGATCTGCAAACCGCGCTCAACGAAGCGAAGGCCAAGGCAACCGCCAACGCCTGACACTCCCCCTCATAAATCCGCCCGTCCGCCCGTCCGCTTTTCCGCGCGACACCCGGCGAGACGCTCACCCAGCTTTCAGCGGACGACTCAGCGCACCATCGACAATTCGCTTCAGGTCCATCGGACTGAAGGGTTTTCGAAGGAAGTTCCCGGCGGTCAGATAGGGAAAATCATCGCCGGCGTCCGAGAAGCCGCTGATGTAAATCACGGGGAGATCCACCTCGTCCTGCTGGACCCTCACCGCCACGTCGCGCCCCGACAATTCTCCGGGCAACACGATATCTGTCAGCAGCAGCTTGATTTCCGCGCGGTGCCGTTCCCACACCGCCAAAGCAGTTTCTCCGTCACCCGCATCGACCACCCGCAACCCAGATCCAATCAAGATCCGTCGCGTGAGCTCGCGGATTCCCGGATCGTCCTCCACCAGCAGCAGCAGCTGCCGCCCCCCGGCCTCCGCCTGCCCGACCGCACTCGTCACGTCGATTTCACTCTCTCCGGATACCCTCGGGAGCCGAACGGTGAAGCGGCTTCCCCGTCCCACCACGCTGTCGACTTCGATCACTCCCCCGTGCCGCTCGACGACCTGCCGCACCGTGAACAAACCCATGCCCGTCCCGACGCCGACCGCCTTCGTCGTAAACAGCGGATCAAAAATCCTCTCCCGGATATCCGCAGGGATTCCACTTCCATCGTCAGATACCGTGATCTCCACCGACCCAAGTCCTTCCCCCTCGACTCCCCGACATTCCACCTGCACCCGTCCGCGCCCTTCCATCGAATCCGCCGCGTTCAAAATCAGGTTCAACACCGCCTGCTCGATTTCGCCAGGATCACCCATCGACCAAAGGTCGCCTCCGTGAATCTTAACCGAGAGGTCGGCTCGATTCGCGACGAACGTCTCCAGCAAGTCAGTGTGCTTCCGCACCAAGCTGCCAACGTCGAAGGGCCGCCGCACGCGGTCTTTTCGCCTCGCGAGATCCAGCACCTTGCGCGTCAAATCCGAGGACCGGTTACAGGCCTGGCCGATTCGTTCCGCGATGTCCCTCACCTCGCTCTCCGAAACCCCGCCCTGCTCGAGCAGCGCCGCGTTCAGTTGCACCAACGTCAGCAGATTGTTCAGGTCATGAATCACCGACGTCGCCAGACGCCCGATGGTCTCCATCTTCTGTGACTCGAGAGGAAAATTTGAAATCGCGGCCACGGGTAAACACGAGACAAACGTCGCCAGCTCGCAAAATCAACTTTGATTCGCGAAAGCAAGCTGTAAGTTGCGCCACACATGCGGCGGTCTCCGCGTGCACCCAATGTCAGACACACCCGACAACTCGATTTACGAGGGCCTCCTGGCCATGCTCGAGACGGAATACCCGAAGACGTGTCCGCGCTGCGGTCGCGTCTTTCAGGACTTGGATGCATTTGTCGACGGCACGAATCCCGTCGCTGGCGGTGGCACCGGGCTCATGGGATACGACACCGGCGAGCCGATGCAGCAGGTCGCGATGTATCGAAATTGCTCCTGCGGCTCCACCATCGCCACGTTCTGCGGAGACCGTCGCGACAACTCTCCCGCCGGAGCACGGCGTCGAATGATGTTCGACAAACTTCTCACCCAGCTTCGGGAAAACGGCATCGCGGCGGAAACTGCCCGCGCCGAACTCATCGCCTTCCTGCGCGGGAAAAAGACCGATCTTCTCGACAACCTCATCACCCACGGAGCGAAGCTGCAACCCGCAGCGTGACCAGCCTCCCCGCCCGGGGACCCCCCTTCCGTCAGATGTTGTCTCCGAGGAACGTGTGAATTCCACACTCCGCCTTGTCGAATCCCGTCCACCGCCCAGCGCGCTCGTTCTGCCCTTCCGATACCGGTCGCGTGCACGGCACGCAGCCGATACTACGATACCCCCGCTCCAACAACGGATTGGTCGGAATCTCGTGCCGAGCCAGGTGAGCGTGCACCGCCTCCCGCGACCAATTGCACATCGGGTTGATCTTGAGAATCCGCCGGTCACGCAGCACGTCGAACTTGTAGAGCTCCAAAATTTTCGTTTTCTCCCGCTCGTCAGACTGCTGCCTTCGCAACCCCGTGATCCAGCCGTCGAGCTGGGCCAGCTTGTTCTGCAGCGGCACCACTTTCCGCATCGTGCAGCACAGATCCGGATGCCGATTCCAGAGTTCCGGTCCGTGCTCAGCCGCCTGCTCCTCGACCGTCTGCTCCGGATGCAGCGACTTGATCTTCGTGCCAAATCTCTCTTCCAGGCGCGCTTTCAGCTCCAACGTCTCCGGAAACAAGAGGCCGGTATCGATCGTGAACGCCGGAAATCGAAATCCATTCTCATACGCGAGGTGCATGACGACCAACCCCGCTCCCTGAAAGCTCGTCCCGATCGCCGCACGGTCACCGTATGTCTCCCACGTCCACCGCAGGATGTCCACCAGCTCGGCGGACTCAAATTCCTCTGCCTTCCGGTGAATTAAATCCGGATCAAATTTCTGCAACGACATAAGCCTTCAGCAACGCACACCACATCCCAAATACAACCAACCGCCGCGTCATAACACCCGCAGTCCCTCGCGCCAGGCACTGATCTCGCATCACAGCGAAGCCAGCGTTCCGCGCGGACGCGGCCACGGCATCCGTAAACTACCGATGATCTTATCCGAGCGACCGGACGGCCTCCACCACGTGCTCAGCCGTGATCCCGAGTTCTTTCATCACCGTCCCGCCCGGCGCACTCAAGCCGAAGCGGTCGATTCCCAACGCTTTCCCGTCCAGACCCACGAAGCGGAACCACGGATCAGTCACTCCCGCCTCGATACTCACTCGCTTGCGGCACGCACTCGGCAGCACCTCTTCCTGATATTCCGCCGACTGACGCGTAAACCGCTCGAAGCACGGCATCGACACGACCCGCACACCGTCACCCAACGACTCAGCCGCTTTCATCACGTGCTGCAGCTCACTGCCGCTAGCCAGAAGGATCGTGTCGAGTTCACCCGACTCCCGCTTCGCGACGTATGCGCCAAGCGCCACACCCTTGCGACGATCTGCCACCGGGATCTGACTCAGCGTCGGGATCGCTTGCCGCGTCAGCACCAGCATGGTCGGCCCGTCCGTGTGCTCGAAGGCGGTCGCGAATGCACCCGCCGTCTCCTCGGGATCACCCGGCCGAACGACGTCCAAATTCGGAATCGCGCGCAGCGAAGCCACGGTCTCGACCGGCTCATGCGTCGGCCCATCCTCACCGACTCCGACCGAGTCGTGGGTGAAGATGTAAACCACCGGCAGCTTCGAAAGCGCCGCCAGACGGATCGATCCGCGGGCGTAATCACTAAACACCAGGAACGTCGCGCCGCTCGGACGAAAGATGCCGTCGTAAGCGATACCGTTCAAAAGTCCGCACATCGCGTGCTCACGAATACCGAAGTGAAAGTTGCGGCCGCTCCGATTCTGCGCGTCGAAGTTCCCCGCCTCCTTGATGTAGTTGTTCGTCGATCCGTGCAGATCCGCACTCCCACTGATGAGCAGCGGCATCGCCTTCGCAATCGGCTGCAACACCGCACCACCCGCCTTGCGAGTCGCCATTTTCTCCTCCGGGTCGAACTCGGGAATGACGTCCAAGAGATTCGGCACTTTGTTCGCCCGCGCGTCGGCGAGCTCCTTGGCCAGATCGGCATTGCCCTTCTCCCAGGCCGCGAACCGCTCGTCCCACTCGGCGCGTGCCGACTTCAACTTCTCACGATGGCTCGCAAAATATTTCTCCGTCTCCGGCGCCACGAAGAACGTCTCTTCCGGCAACCCCAATCCGGCGCGAGCTTCCTCGGCGTATTTCGCCCCACCTTCGCCGTGCGCCTTCTGAGTCCCCTCCACCTCGGGAATGCTCTTTCCAATCAAAGTCTTCGCGATGATGAACTGCGGTTTGCCCGACGTTGCGGCCTTCGCCTTCTCGAACGTCTCGACGACTTCCGTCAAATTCTGACCGTCGATCTCGTGAACGTCCCACCCGTAAGCGCGGTAGCGCATTCCCGTGTCTTCGCTCTGGGAGACCGGTCCCATCGCGTCCAACGTCACGTTGTTCGCGTCGTAAAAAAGAATCAGGTTATCGAGATCGAGGTGAGCAGCCAAAGCCGACGCCTCCTGAGCCACACCTTCTTGCAAGCAGCCGTCGCCCGCCAGACAGACGACGTGATGATCGAAGATCGCGTGCTCCGCCGTGTTGAACTTCGCCTCGCTTAGCTTCGCCGAGACCGCGTATCCGACTGCATTCGCAACACCCTGTCCCAGTGGACCCGTGGTCGCCTCCACGCCCGACGTCTCAAAGTGTTCGGGATGCCCCGGAGTGTTGCTGTGCAATTGCCGAAACGCCTTCAGATCGTCGCGACTCACGTCGTATCCCGACAGGTGCAGCCAACTGTAAAGGAACATGCTCCCGTGACCCGCCGACAGGATGAATCGGTCTCGGTTCAGCCAACTCGGATCCGTTGGATCGTGACGCAGCGAGTGACCGTAGAGCGCGGCCCCGATCTCCGTCGCGCCGAGCGGCAGTCCAAGGTGCCCCGAAGAGCATTTGTGAACGGCATCGATCGCCAGTCCACGGGCGTCACGGCAGGCAAGGGTCAGGGAATCAAAGTCTAGGCTCATAAATTTGCAAAAGTAGCTGATTTCGGAACGTCGAGAAAAAGCGACCCACCCCACGTTGGCAAGCCCTACCTGCTTCCGCCCCGTCACGATGTCGACACCCTCCGCTTGGACCGGCCCGCTCGCGAAGTCCCGTCAGACCCCACTCAGCCGCGACTTCCGAGATCCAACAGCCAATCGCCTCCGGCAATCCGCCGCCGCCCCGCCGCCGACCGCTCGGCAATCTCGTACACCCAGCACTCGTCCACTTCCCCGCTCTCGCCTCGGACCAACGTTCGCTTTCTCACGTATTCGCTCGCGTCCACCCGCGCCGGATCATACCCCTCCAACTCGTCCAACTCCGCCAACGTCGCCGGCGGAACGTCGTAAATCTCCCCCACCACCCGACCGGTGTCCGCGTCCAATCTCAATCCCGGGTATTCGCCCAGGTCATAAAGTGCCCCACCCACCCAGCCCGCTCGCAGAAAAACCGCCCCGTCGTAAGCCACGTTGATATCTCGGCAATCTCCGCGCCGCAGCGTGCCGTAAACGAATACCCTCTCCGCCGAAACCACCTCTTCGCCCCCCTCCGTCGGGTCAGCTCCCCAGCCCCTGGATCTCGCGCAGCCGAGCCTCCAGGTCACGCACCCGATTTTCGAGTTGATGAATCGTGTCCGCCGCCTGGTCAACTTGACGCCGCTTCTCCAGCAGGTTCACTTCCAACTCCCGAATCCGCTTCTGGAGACTCAGGCGGATGATCCCCTTCGAAGGTGCCCGCGCCATCAAATCTTCCGCCGTCACGTCCTCCCGTGGAAAAAACGCGCAGTCGCCGAACGGCTTCTCCTCACCCGAACAACAGTCCAACACCGTCGTCTCACCGGTGATCTCCCCGTTCTGCAAAAACTCCAGCAGCGACCCCACCGTCGTCGGTCCGTAGTAATGCCCCTCGTCTAGCTTGACGATCCAATCCATTTTCAACGCCGGGATCATCGGCGCCTTCGTCCACACCAACCCATCTTCCGACAGCATATCCTGCGGCGCGATCTGCGCCGTTCCAGCCCATTCGAGCACTTTGCCGAAAATAACCGGTCCGAAGATCTCGCCGTCGTCGTATTTTTTAAGCTGCCAGTTACCGGAATTTTCTGCGGCCATGAGGGAATCAGGGGTTTCGCGTATGTTCTACAACCCTCGTAAAATGACAAGGCCCGACACGTCGTCCCCACCGAACCCTCGATTCAACCCCGACTCCACCACAAGCCCCCCAACACTCTCTCCCATGACCTTTCCGAAACCCTTCCTCCTACTCCCGCTCCTCGCAGCCCTCGCAGCCCTCGCGGCCCGCGCCGAACTCCCCGCTCAAGGTCCCGCCGGGGACTGGAGTTCAGCCAAGCCCGGCAAGGAATACCGAATTACGCCCGCCGACCTCCCACCGCCCTACGCCACGGAGTTTCACCACAACACGCCCAAGATCGTCCCCCGACCCGACGGGGCAATGCCACAGGTGCCCGCCGACTTTCAGATCTCGGAGTGGGCCTCCGGTCTCGATCACCCCCGTTACCTCCTCACCGCACCGAACGGCGACATCTTCGTCACCGAAAGCAAGCCCGGTCGCATCCGCGTTCTTCGCGACACCAATGGCGACGGCAGCCCCGACCTCAACGAAGTTTTCGCCGACGGTCTCAACCGCCCCTTCGGCCTCGCCTTCTCGCCCCCCGGCCCCGATCCCGAACACCTCTACGTCGCAAATACCGGCTCCGTCGTCCGCTTTCCCTACGCCAACGGAGACACCCAGGCGTCCGACAAACCGGAGACCATCACCGAACTCTCCGAAGGTGGCCACCTCGAAGGCGGCGGCCATTGGACCCGCGACATCTGCTTTTCGAAGGACGGCAAAAAGCTCTTCGTTGCCATCGGTTCCAAAACCAACGTCGATAAAGAGAATCTCGAAATCGAACAACACCGCGCCCGCATCCTCATCATGAATCCCGATGGGTCGGAGAAGGCGGTTTACGCGACCGGTCTGCGGAACCCCGTTGGCATCGCCGTCCACCCCGAGACCGGCGACCTCTGGACCTCCGTCAACGAGCGCGATGGCCTCGGCGATAACCTCGTCCCCGACTACATCACCCACGTCAAACCAGGTGCCTTCTACGGCTGGCCGTATTTCTACATCGGCCCAAATCCCGATCCCCATCACGAGGAAAACCCCCACACCGACCTCGCTGACACCGTCACCGTTCCCGACGTTCTGGTTCAATCCCATTCCGCCACCCTCAATCTGGCATTTTACACCGGCGACCAGTTTCCAGAAGAATACCGAAACGACATCTTCGCGGCCTTCCACGGATCGTGGAACCGCGGCATTCGCACCGGCTACAAGGTCGTTCGCGTCCCCCTCGACGAGGGTCGTGCCGACGGAACTTACGAAGATTTTGTGACCGGATTTGTCACCGACGCCGCCGACGTCTGGGGCCGCCCCGTCGGCCTTACCGTCGCGAAGGACGGCTCGCTCCTCATCAGCGAGGATGCTCACAATACGATTTGGCGGGTCAGCAGAAAGTAACTCCGACGCCTCCCCCCACTTTCGCCCCGCATCTCTCAGTCAGACCGTGTTCCGTTTTCGCCTCGATCACCCCGCTGAGTCCGAGCTCCGCCGCATTGCCCGCGAGCAACTTGCCCGAGCCATTGACGAGCTCGACAACCTCCCCCCCGCGAAGGCCGTTCACCAAGCGCGCAAACGCTGCAAAAAGCTTCGCGGACTCATTCGCCTCGCCCGTCCAGGAATGGAAGACACCTATCGCGAAGAAAACGCTTACTTCCGCGACGCCGCCAGCGGCCTCTCCACGCTCCGTGACGCCACCGTCCTCATCGAGACCTACGACAAGCTTCTCGATCACTTCGCCGACGACATCGACCGACAGCCCTTCGGCATCATCCGCCGCCGACTCACGGAACGTCACCAATCCCTTGCCGAACAGCATTCCGACGATCGGATCACCGACTTTCGCAATGCCCTCGAAGCCAGCCTGCTCCGGGTCGATTTCTGGACGCTTTCCCGCCCCGCCGTCCGGGTTCTGCTGTCCGGCGAACAACTCACGTTCCGCCGCGCTCGACGAGCCCGCTCCGACGCCTACGAATCCAACGACGCCGAGGCGTTTCACGACTGGCGGAAGCGCGTTAAATACCACGGATTTCACGTCCGACTCCTCCGCGACCTCTGGCCTTCCGTGCTGAAACAGCGCGCCCGCGAGCTCCAGACTCTCGGCGACATCCTGGGAGACGATCACGACCTCGCCGTCCTGCGCTCCACGCTCATCGCAGACCCCGAGCGGTTCGGCGCCCCCGACGATCTCGCGCTTTTCCTCGCCCTGGCTTCCCGGCGACAGAATCAACTCCGCCGCGCCGCCCGATCCCCCGGAAAACGTCTCTTCGCGGAACGCCGCAAGACCCACACTCGCCGCCTCCGCGAATGCTGGAAGACGGCTCCACAACCGTAACCCGTTTTAGCCTCCGCCCGGCAACAGCGACTCGCCGATCACTCCGTCCCCGGCCACTTCAAAAAACTCCGCCAGCGTCGCCGCGACGTCCCCAAAAGTCTCGCGCTCACCGAGTGACCCGCCGACTCCACCAAAAAGGACGAACACCGGCACCCGCTCGCGAGTGTGGTCCGTCCCCGCCCAGGTCGGGTCATTCCCGTGATCCGCCGTGATCATCACGAGATCCGCTTCCGCCACCCGCGGCAAAAAGCCCCCCAGCCACGCGTCAAATTCCACCAACGCCCCCGCGTAGCCATCCACGTCCCGTCGATGACCAAACAGCATGTCGAAATCCACCAGGTTCGCAAAAACCACCCCCCCCTCCATCTCGTCCCACACGCGATCGATCGTCGCCATCCCATCCGCGTTCGATTTCGTCGAATGCGATTCACGTACCCCGCTCCCCGCAAAAATATCGGAAATCTTTCCCACCCCGATCACCGGCACTCCCGCCTCCTCGAGCTCGTTGAGAATCGTCCGCGGCGGCACCAGGGAAAAGTCATGCCGATTCGCCGTCCGCTTAAAATTTCCCGTTTCTCCGACAAACGGCCGCGCGATCACGCGACCAATCCGCCAACCATCGGCGTGCCTCCGCGCAACTTCGCAGATCCGGTAGAGATCCCCGACCGGCACCACCCCCTCGTGCGCTGCGATCTGCAAAACCGAATCCGCCGATGTGTATAGGATCGGCCGCCCCGTCTCCACGTGCTCCGCTCCCAGCCGCTCCAGGATTTCCGTCCCACTCGCCGCCACGTTCCCAATGAACCTCACCCCCGCCTCCGCCTCGATCCCCGCCACCAACTCCGCGGGAAACCGCTCGAACGTCGCGAACGCCTCCCCTAGCTGCACCCCGGCCAGCTCCCAGTGCCCCGTCGTCGTGTCTTTCCCCGACGACGCCTCCGACATCACACCGGCCAAAGTTCGCTCCGGCCAGTCGCCGCCCTGCTCGCCGGCCGCCAACCCCAAGACTGCATCCAGTCCGAGTGTCCTCAGATTTGGCAAAGCCAAATCCGGCCTCCGCTCCAGAATGTGCCCGAGCGTGTTCGCCCCCTCATCTCCGTAATCACGCGCGTCCGGCGCGTGACCGCACCCCACGCTATCGAGCACCAAGAGCAACGCCCGCTTCACCGCTCCAAACGTCGAAGGCTCAGTAGCCGACCGGGTGCCACGCCGTCTTCATCTCGACCGTGTCGAGGATCCAATACGGATTCCCCTCGCCCGCTTCCCATTCCTTCGAGCTCAATCGATGATCCGCATAACGCTTCATGTTCAACGCCATCCCACCTTCCAACGCCTTCGCGATCTCGGCGTCGTCACATCCATTGACCACCGCGTTCACGTCCATGTGACTCGCGAACTGCGGAGCCAATTCCGACCGCACCCCCGTCAGCACGTTCACCACGCCGCCCGGCAAATCACTCGTCGCCAGCACCTCCGCGAAAGTCACCGCGGCCAGCGGATACGTTTCCGAAGGAAGCACGATCGCCGTGTTTCCGCTTAGGATGACCGGTGCCAACAGCCCGACCAACCCCAGCAACGCCGGTTCGTCCGGACAGATCACCGCCACCACCCCGGTCGGCTCCGGCGTCGTGAAGTTGAAGTGTGGCGTGGCCGTCGGATTCACCGACGAAAACAACGCCCCGTATTTGTCCGTCCAGCCCGCGTAGTGAACCAGCAGATCGATCGCAGCCGTCACCTCGTCCGCCGCCGCCGACGATCTCGCGCCCGTGGCCCGCTCGATCTCCCCCTCCAACTCCGCTCGCCGGCACTCGAGAACCTCGGCAGCACGATACAAGATTTGACCTCGCAGATACGCACTCGCCCCCGACCATTTCCCCTCCGCCTTGCGAGCGGCGACCACCGCGTCCCGGAAATCCTTGCGCGATGCCTGCGAGTAATTCGCCAGCACCGTCTCACCGTCTGCCGCCAGAGCCGGTCGCACCCGCCCGCTCTCGCTCCGCGGAAACGCTCCACCGATCGAAAGCTTGTAGGTTTTCTGAACGGCCAGTCGTCCAGCTACCGAGGTCGATTTTGTTTTCACTGCCACAATGATCCGAAGATATTCCCCGAATGCGCAAAAACGAGTCAATTTACGTCGCCGGGCACCGCGGGATGGTGGGCAGCGCGATCGTCCGTCGACTCGAGGCCGAAGGCTTCGAAAATCTACTCACCGCCACCCGCGCCGAGCTGGATCTTCAGGACACCGCCGCCGTCCAAGCGTTCTACGAGAAACACCGCCCCCACGTCGTCATCGTGGCCGCCGCGAAAGTCGGCGGCATCGTCGCCAACAACGAAAAGCCCGTCGAATTTCTCCTCGAGAATCTTCAGATTCAAAACAACCTCATCTCCGCCGCGCACCAGTTCGACGTCGGCAAACTCCTCTTCCTCGGCAGCTCCTGCATCTACCCGAAATTCGCCGACCAACCCATCCGCGAAGACTCCCTGCTCACCGGCACACTCGAGCCCACCAACGAACCCTACGCGCTCGCCAAGATCGCCGGCATCCGACTCTGCCAGGCCTACTCGCGTCAATACGGACGGAATTTCATCTCCGGGATGCCGACCAATCTCTACGGGCCCAACGACAATTTCGACCTCCACACCTCCCACGTCCTCCCGGCCCTCATTCGGAAGGTCCACGTCGCGAGAAACTCCGGCGACCCCACCGTCCCCATCTGGGGCACCGGCACCCCGCGCCGCGAATTCCTCCACGTCGACGACCTCGCCGACGCCTGCTGCTACCTACTCGAGAATTACGACTCGCCCGACATCGTCAACGTCGGCTGCGGCCAGGACGTCACCATCCGCGAGCTCGCCGAAACCGTGTGCGACGTCCTCGGCTACGACGGCACTCTCACCTTCGACTCGAGCAAACCCGACGGCACCCCCCGCAAGCTCCTCGACATGACCAAACTCTTCGAGCTCGGCTGGAAGCCCCGCATCCCCCTGCGCGACGGCATCCAGAATGCCTACGAATGGTTTCTCAAAAACGTTCCCACCACCTAAAGCCTTCCGCATGCGACCCACCCTTCACCATTCACTCTTCACCCTTCCCGGCGTTCTCGCCCTCATCCTCCTCACCGGCTGCGCCACCGACACCACCATGAATAACGACCGCGAGATCGCCGCCTACCAATCGGCCCTGACCGAACTGAAGACCAAACCGTCTGCCACCCCCGGCAGCCCCGAAGCCGACAAAGGCGTCGAGCGTTTCGAGGAATTCTTCGCTGACCTCACCGCCGAGAGCGTCCGCGCCAGGACCAAGACCACCTACGCCCCCGACGCGTTCTTCAACGACACGCTCAAAACGGTCCGCGGCAACGAAGCTATTGAAGAATATTTCCTCGAGACCGCGAAAAATGCGAAAAAAGTTCAGGCCACAGTTCAAGACGTCGCCGTATCCGGCGACAATTACTACCTTCGGTGGGTCATGGACGTCGAATTCGCCAAATTTAAAAAGGGCCAGACCATCCGCACGATCGGCATCACCCACCTCCGCTTCGACGACCAGGGCCGCATCACCCTGCACCAAGATTTCTGGGATCCGGCCGCCGGACTCTACGAGCACATCCCCGTGCTCGGCGGTGCCATCCGAGCCATTCAAAGCCGATTCTAGCACCCACACTCCCACCGATACCGGTTGGCAGTAAGCCGGTTCTCCCGCATGGTCTGAATAATCGCCCCTCCTCGTGACTGAACCCATCGACAAATCCGAAGAGATCGCCCTGCTGCTGCGCGTCGGCGCCGGCGATCGCGCCGCCTTCTCGGAATTCTACGACCGCTACTCTGGCATTATCTTCTCGACCGCACTGCGCGTCCTCAACGACGCCACCGACGCCGAAGACATCACTCAGGAAGTCTTCGTCATGATCTGGGAGAAGGCCGCGATGTATGACCCGGCTCGGGGCAAACCGCTCACTTGGGCGGTCACGATGACCCGAAACAAATCGATCGACCGCATCCGCTCCCACCAACGCCGCAGCCGTCTCCGCGAGCAAGCAGGCAACGAGCAACTTCCCGAAGATACGATCAATAACCGCCAGCCCTCCGACGACGTGAACAGCTTTGAGGTAGGCGACCGCGTCCGCGAAGCCGTCGCCCGCCTCAGCGCCGAGCAACGCACCGTCATCGAGCTCGCCTACTTCAAGGGTCTCACCCAGAACGAAATAGCCGAACGTCTCAACGAACCGCTCGGAACCATCAAAGCCCGCATCCGTCGCGGCATGATGAAACTGAAGACCATCGTCTCGTCACCCGAGTAGCGTCCACCCTCCTCCCGGACGCTTGCTCAGATTTTCTTTGCGGCTCTGCGCCTCGGCGTGAGAATCGAATCCTCCGCTGTCTTCTCTCACGGTCTCAATCCACTAGCTCCGCGACAAAATCCGCGACGCGATCTGCCGCCGCCTCTCGCCGCAAGCTCCCCAGATTCTTCTTCCAGCCTCGCCACACCTTGGCGTCGTCACCGAACGCCGCCTCGACCCGACTCGCCAACTCCCGCGGCCGCCCCGTCGCCGGCGTCCCAACCCCCAGCCGCTCGATCAGCGCAATGTTCCCCTCCTCCTGACCCGGAACGACGTGGCTCACGAAGAACGGACACCGCGACGCGATGGCCTCCTGCACGATCGCACCGCCCGCTTTCCCGATGAAAGCGTGATGCGACGCCAGGAGCTCCGGCATCTTGTCCGTCCACCCCAACACCGTGCACCGACCATCGGCTTCCAACCCCGCGTCCTGCAACGCCCGCTGCAACCTCCCGTGCCGCCCCGCCAGGATGGTCAACTCCACCTCCGGCAAAGCGAGGAGCGCCGTGATCTGACGCATCGTCCGTACCAGTTGCGTCGAAGGAAGGAAGAGCAACTTCCAAGGCGCACCGGCAGATTCCGGCACCGGCTCCTGGAGCGAGAACCGCCGCGACACCGGGAAGCCCAGCGCGTGCACCTGCTTCCGTTCCACGCCCGCCTTCTCCAGCCCCTCCGCCGTCTCTTCGTCGGGCACCAGGAACGCGTCCGACCGGCAACGGTACCAAGCAGAATTCACGCCCACGGAATCCGTGATCACGGTAATCATCGGCGTCTTCAGATCCGGCTGCGACCGCTGAATCTCTCGGAAGAGGTAGCCGTAAAGTGGGTAGGTCGAGATCACCGCATCGGGCTTAAACTGCTCCAACTCCGCCTCCATCGCCCGGCGCAGTGCTCCCGCCGTCCACAACATTCGCTCCATCAGCCCCGGATGATCCAGCGCCCGAAAGATCAGATCCCAAGCCCACGGCATCCGGTTGATCGCGACCGTGTAGCCGAACTGCACCGACCGATCCACCAAGGGGACCGCCTTCGCGTAAAGATCCGCCAGCGTGACCTCGAAGTCATCCCGGACCTCCAGAGATTCGCGAATCCCCTTCGCCGCCGCGTTGTGCCCGTCGCCAAAACTGGCGGTCAGAACGAGAACCTTTTTCATGCCGCCACCTTCACAAATCTTGCAACGCCTGGCGAGCCCTCGCCTGCGCCTCCCGCTCGTCGGCATCAATTGCCTCCGAGGCGACCGCCGCCCGAAGTTGCGCGCGAGCCTCTTCGGTCCGACCCACCGCCAGGTACGCCCGGCCCAACTCCGCCCGCGTCATCAAGCCGCCGTCCAAATCACGCGCTCGTTCCAGGTATTTCACCGCACTCTCGTTCGACGCCTCCGGCAACTCCCCGAAGAGCATCTCCGCGAAAAATTTCGCCCCCGCTCCCAGATTCGCCAGTTCGTAGTGCCAGCGCCCCAAAACGAAGTGCGCAAGTCCGTAGTCAGGATCGATCTCGACCGCCTTCAGTGCCGCGTCCCGAATTCGTGCCGAATCCTTGATCCGCTCCCGCGGCGGCCTGAGAAACGAGATCTTCCCCAGAACAATTGCGACCGACAAATGCGCCTCCGCGTCCCCCGGATCTTCCGCAACCGCCCGCTCCGCCAGCGCGAGCGCCTCCTCGCCCAACTTCCATTGCAAATCCCGCGACGCCGCCTCCTCCATCTCCGCAACCTTCGCCTTCGCACCTTCGACCAGCTCCCCCGCGCCGACCCAATTCATCGCCAAAAACGCCACCCCCAGCCACGTCCCCATCCTCGCACCGCGCCTCGGCGAGAGCCCCCGAAGCCCTTCCCCTCTGCGAGCCTTCGCCTCGGGCCTCGAAGCCCCGCTCACTTCACGAAGCGATAGTGCGACACGATCCACTCGTTCCCACCCCGATACCCCCACAGCTCCGCGCACGACATGAAGAACACCCGCCAATACGCCCGCCACTTCGCCACGTTCTCGTCGCCATACACCGTCGACAGGATCGGCCGAATCTCCGCGTCGTTCGCGTCCATCGCCGCCAGCCAAGCCTCCGACGTCCGTTGGTAATGCGTCCCACTCACCTGCCAATGCGCGTCGATCCGCACGTCCCCTTGGAAATAAAGTAGCAGGTCGTCCGACGGCATCGTCCCACCTTCGAAAAAATACCGTGTGATCCAATCCGACGGATCCGTCCCCTCGAAGTGATACGCAAACCGGACGTGCGTGAAGATGTGAACGAACAACTTCCCACCGTCCACCATCCACGACGCCACCCGCCGAAGAAGCTCCTGATAGTTCTTCATGTGTTCGAACATCTCGACGCTCACCACCCGGTCGAACTGCCCCGGCTCCAAATCCAGTTCGTTCATGTCGCAAGTGATCACCCGAACATTCCCATAACCCCCCTCCGCGCACCGAGCCTCGATGTGCTCACGCTGCGTCGCCGAATTCGACACCGCAGTGATCCGCGCCTCCGGATACGTCTCCGCCATCCACAGCGTCAGGCTCCCCCAGCCGCAACCCAACTCCAAAATCGCCTGCCCGTCCGCCAGCTCCGCCCGCTCGCACGACAACGCCAGCATCGCCTCTTCCGATTCGGCAAACGTCGTCTCCGGCTTCGGCCAGTAGCCGCTGCTGTATTTCATTCGCGGCCCGAGACAAAGTTCAAAAAACTTCGTGGGCACCTCGTAATGCTGCTCGTTCGCCGCGTCCGTCTTGATCGCAATCGGACTCGCCTTCAACTCATCGATAAATTCCTGCAGCGCCGCCTGCTGCGGCTCGACTCCACCCCGGTCCTCCTCACGCAGTTTTTTCGCGAGCAGGTTTCGAATTCCCATCCGCACCGCCGCGTCCGGCAGCAAGCCTCTGGCCAGCAATTGATCAATCGACATCATTTCACCCGCAAAACTCTCAGACCGCCCCGACGTTGGGCAGGGAAAACTTCGCCAACGCTTCCTCGCACCGCCCACCGAACAGTTCGTCAGAACCCATCACACCCGCACCGCCGTCCCGACGACGTTGCTCCCCGACACCCGCCTGCGGCCAGAACCATCTCAGCACGTTCCCGTCACCGAGCCGCAACGCCGCACGGCGTCCCCTTTCCCCAGAAAGACGGGCACCGGCACGTGCTTCACGGCCGCCTCGGAAACCAGGGGACGAACACACTCGTCGTCCGCTGATACTCACGATACTTGTCCCCACGCGACTTCAGCGACTGCTCCTCCGCCGTCGGCACCCCGGTCACCTTCAGGAGAAAATACAGCATGATCGCCGGGCAAAAGACCGAGATCCAACCGTCCTCGGTCCCGCAGGCGAAAATGAAGAACGCCACCCACACCAACCACTCGAAGAAATAATTCGGGTGCCTTGAATAACGCCACAACCCGCGCTGACAGACCTCCCCCTGGTTCTCCGGTTTCGACCGGAACGCATTCAGCTGCCAGTCAGCCAACCCCTCGCCCACCATCGCCACCACCCACAGCGCCGCTCCCGCCCACTCCCACCCAGACAGTGCCGCGGTGGGATTCTGCGCCGCGAAAGCAAACGGCACCGTCAGCAACGCGAGCAACACACCCTGCAAAATGAAAAACCCGAAGAACATCAACCAAGGGTAATTCGGAAACTGCTCGCGCAACGTCGCGTATCGCCCGTCCTCCTCGGGGTGATGCTTCGCCACTCGCCGCCAAAGGTAGGTCCCGAGCCGCAGACTCCAGATCGCTACCATCGAAGCGATCAGCGTCTTCCGATCCGGTGCACCCCGCCCGACCAACCAATACGCTGCCACCAGCAGCGTAAATCCAAGCGACCACGCGACGTCCACGACACTCGCATTGTTCACCCAACGCGCAAATCCCCACGTCACCACCATCAAGGTCAGCGCCAACGCGAACCCAACGGCCATCAGAATCCAAAAACTCTCCGTCATTGAGCGCTACTTCCCGATTTCGTAAACGTCCGACTCGATATTCAAATTGTTCGGTCGGGTGTAGATCGCCTGCACGACAGAAATGTGTCGGGTCCCGAACGCAGCTTCGCAGTAGCGCAGATAATACCGCCACTTCCGCAGAAACCGCTCGTCGAAACCTAACGTCAAGACTGTCTCCCTCATCAGCTCAAAAGCCGTCGCCCAGGAGCGCAAAGTCTTCGCGTAGTAAGGTCCCATGTCCTCCCAATCCAAGAGGTTCAGCCACCCCGTCCGGTTAAACGCCACCGTCATTCGCGCCTGTGAAACGAGCAGCGAACCCGGGAAAATGTGCTTCTGGATGAAGTCCACCCCGTCGCGCAGAAACTTATATTGTCGATCCGGACACGTGATCATCTGCAGTCCGAGAAGCCCCCGCGGTTTCAGCAGCTTTTCGCACGCTTCCACGAAAGTGTCGATGTAAGCGTCACCCACCGCCTCGATCATCTCGATCGAGACGATCTTGTCGAAATGACCCGTCACTTCTCGGTAATCCTGGAGCCGAACGCGGACGAGATCTTCCAGTCCCGCCTCTTCCACCTTCACCCTCGCCTCCGCAAATTGCTCCTCCGAGATCGTTACCGTCGTCACGCGACACCCGTAGTTTTTTGCCGCGTGGATCGAGAACCCTCCCCAGCCCGTCCCGATCTCCAGCACCTCGTCGTCCTTGGCGATCTGAAGCTTCCGACAAAGCTCGTCGTATTTCTTCTTCTGCGCCTGCTCCAACGATAAGTCCGGTGGGTCGAAATACGCACACGAATACGTCATCGACGGATCCAGCCACAACCGGAAGAAATCGTTACTGAGATCGTAGTGCTCGCTGATGTTCACCCGACTCTTCTCCAAGCTGTTCGGGCGGCGCTTGTGCAGCAAGCGGTTGTAAACGTTCAGCAACCCGATTCCGATCGACGACCGGCCACCCTCGGTCTTGATCCCGGCCATCGAGTCGGAGTTCAGAATGAAAAATGCGATCACCTCCGTCAGGTCCGGTGTCTCCCAATCTCCGTCCACGAAAGATTCCCCAAACCCGATCGGACCGGAAACCACGCACTTGCGGAAAAAGATGTCATTCTTCAGCTCGATCGTCGGGTTCAAGCCCGCCTCCTTCCCGCCGAATTTCTGCTCTTCTCCGTCGGGCCCGATCAACGTCAACGTCCCCTTCTTCAAGGACGCGAAACTGCTCAACACGAGTTTCTGGAAGGGATCGATCATCACGGAAAAACGGTGCGGACTCTGGGCGGCTGAATGAATTGGTCAACGAGCCGCCCGCTATCTGATACGCCCGCCATCACCGACTCGGCTCGATCTCCATTAATAACCGCGCGATTTTCGCCGCTCCATCGGGCGAACCGCCCCCTGCCACCACCAGCTCGCCAAGCCCTTTGCAGTTGTCCTCGAGAAGTTTCTTCACCGTCGGCGTAACCCGGTTCCGATCACCGACAAAAATCCCCGCTCCGAGCTTCTCGAGCAACTGCGCATTCCCTGGCTCCTGCCCCGGCACCGCCTTCGTCACAACCATCGGAAGCCCCGCGGCCAGCGCCTCCTGCGTCGTCGCCCCACCGGCCTTCGCCACCAACAAATGACTCTCCGAAAAC
Organism: uncultured Verrucomicrobiae bacterium; assembly: GCA_963749035.1. GTDB lineage: Bacteria > Verrucomicrobiota > Verrucomicrobiia > Chthoniobacterales > JAATET01 > CAVVKW01. Next base: position 161,874 of record CAVVKW010000004.1, on the reverse strand, counting down.
AACTCCGGCAGCCGGTTGGTCCAATTCAAAACCTCGACCCGATCGCCGTATCCGCTCAGCGCCTTCCGAAGACCCGCCAGCAATCGGTCGTCGAAAGCCACGGTAATCGTCAATTTAATGTCAGGAATCTTCGCCAGTCGAATTGCGATCCGCTTCGAGTCCATTCGTCCGGAATTGATCATGTAAAGGACCCGCACCTGCTCGCCCTCACGGGGAGGAATTTGCCGACTCGAAGCCCGCGCCGCATCGACGATGTCCGGATTGACCGGGAATCCCAGCGGTCGGATCTTTTCCTCCGGAATTCCCCGTTTTCTCAGCACGTCAGCGGTCAGTTCGTTCGGAACAACGAACGCGTCGCACTTCGCCGTCGTCCACACCGTGTTCACCGTGATCGAGTCGGTCACGATGATCACGTTGGCGCAGTTCGGGTGCGCGTCCAGCAATTCGTAATACTCCAAAAAATGCGGAAAAATTGGGTAGGTCGACACCACGACGTCCGGCTGGTGCTCCGCCAAAATATCTCTCAGCCGGTTCTTTAGTCCGCGCATCAGCCACAGACTCAGGCGCGTGTGCCACGGCTGATCGATCACCACGAACATCATCCCCCAGAGCCACGGAATCTTGCGGATCATCAGAAGGTAAAACCGCCGCGACCACGGATACAGCTCGTCGCCCGGCCGCTTCAACGGATCTTCGAGGATGAACTCCACGTCCTCGCCGTTCTCCTTCATCTCGGCAAATTCCTTACGCAAAGCACTCGAAGCACTGTGGTGCCCCCGTCCGTATCCCGCCGATAAAACCAGTATTTTCCTCACGTCGTTCTTTTAATCATGTCTATCGAAAGAGCGGAGCGCATTCGTTGTATAAATCACCGATTCCCCTGCACCCACCACTCACTGCCTACCCCCGAAACTCACGAAAAACCTCCCGCTGCAAATCAGGATCAGCCTGCTTCGTCCGAAATGGCAAACGTTTCGCCCAGAGCTTGGCGGCCTCCCAGTGAATTCCCGCGATCACCTGCAGCGTCACAAGAGGATACTTCAGCGTCATGGCAGCCAGGTTACCCGTCGTCAGCTCGACCCGCTCACCCGTCAACGACGTCACCAATTCGCGCTCGTCCCCGCGATAGTCATCGATCCAAATCCCGAGCCGGTCTCCCGGCAGGTCAAATCGAAAATCGAATTCCAAATCGAGATCCGCGAACGGCGAAACGTAAAAATGCTTCGTGACCCGTCGCGCAAACCCGTCCCCGCCCGCCGCCCGCGGCACGTGAAAGAGCTTCAGCTCCCGGAACGTGTTGCCGACCTGAATCACCGAAGCAAACGCCCCGTCTTCGTCGGAACAAAAGTAAATCGTGATCGGATTAAAAACGTAGCCGCACACCCGCGGCAGCGTCAGCATCCCGATCGACGTCGCCGCCCGCGTTTCGCCATTCCGCCACAGGAACTCCTCCACCGTTCCTCGCAGCCCCCGCCCGTCCAGCGAATAATGATCCTCGGCCCGCAGGGAATAGAGATTCGGTTCCTCCACCCCGAAGATCGGAACCCGCTCCGCCACCTCGTCCAGCTCATCCAGATCCAGCCAGAACATGAAGATCCGATAGACAAACTCGTGCCGCTTCGGCGCAAGTCGCCGGTGCATCACCCCACACTCGTAAAGGCAGGACTTCACCGCTCGATCCGCAACACCCGCTTCACGTCCTCACTCACCTTCACCGCGGACCAATACGCGTCCTCGTGGAACCCATACCGAAAGTAACTTCCGCAGAAGAAGACCCGCTGATCCTCGTTCCGCCGGTTCAGCCCACCCAGCTCCTTCTGCGCCGCCACCGCCCCCAAAGTGAAGGTCGGATGATCATACTCCGTCTCGTAAAGCACCAGATCCGGCCGCACCGTCCCTTCTCCGTTGATCGACACGAAGTAGTTCACCTCCGGCGAAACGTTCTGCAATGCGTTCATCCAGTAATGCGTCGTCGCCCGAAATCCACGTTCCCGGCGGTTGCCTCGCTCGCTCCCGCTCGCCTCGCCCCGCAGCCGGTTTCCCGGAGCTGAAGCAGGCTGCGCCTTCGCGTGACATTTTCCCTCCTCCTCGATCCGATAGTTCCAGGACGCCCACGCCACGCGCCGCTTCGGCATCACCCGCTCGTCCGTGTGCAGCATCGCGTGATTCCGTTGGTAGCGAAACTCCCCCAGCAACCTCGCTTCATCGTCCGTCGGCCGATCCAGCAACTCCAGCGCCTGATCCCCGTGGGTGGCCACGATGACCCGATCAAATTTCTCCCTCTCCCCGTCACTCGTCCGCACCTCCGCCCCACCGTCCACCGCATCGACACCCACCACCTTCGCGCCCAGCCGCGGCTCAGCCGTCCCGGCAATGATCTTCCGGACGTATGATTGCGCCCCCCGGCTCACCGTGAACCACGGGTGGTGCGTCTTCACTCCCAGAAAACCATGATTATAAAAAAAGCGGATCAACATCCCGGCCGGAAAATCCATCACGTCTTCCGGCCGCGTCGACCACACCGCCGAGCTCATCGGCACGAGGTAATAATCGAGCAAATCCCGACTGAACCCGTTCGCCCTCGCCCATTCCCGCACCGTCCCCGGCACCTCGACCTCCAGCGACGCGTTCGCCACCTCGAAAAATCGCCCGATCTCGCCCAACAGCCGATGGAAACGTGGTCGCACCAAATTCCGCCACTGCGCGAAAACCTTCCGCACACTCATCCCGTTGTATTCCAATCCGTCCGGCAGATGCTGCACGCTGAACGACATCTGACTCGGCTCGGTCGCCACCCCCAACTCGTCGAACAACCGACAAAGATGTGGATACGTCACCTCGTTGAAAACAATGAACCCAGTGTCAATCGGCACGTCCCGACCGTCCTCCTTCACGGTCACCGTGTTCGTGTGTCCTCCCGTCCGATCCGCCTGCTCAAACAACGTGACCTTCGCCACGTCACGCAAATTCCAAGCGCAGCCTAATCCCGCCACGCCCGACCCGATCACCGCGACCCGTTCCACGGTCAATCAGCGACGTCTCGCGCTGGCCTCGTCGTAGGCCGACACCGGCACCCCGCGCAGATCCCAAACCAATCCACAAGCCGCCAACAACCTCAGGACGTAATAAGAAATATCAATTTCCCACCAGTAGAATCCCTGTCGCGCCGACGCCTGAAAATGGTGGTGATTGTTGTGCCAACCCTCACCCAAAGTGATCAACGCCAGCACGAGACTGTTCCGACTCTCGTCGTCCGTCTCGTACCGCTTGGTTCCCAGCGTGTGAGCGAACGAATTCACCGCGCACGTCCCGTGGAAAAGCACCGTTGTGCTAATAAAAAACCCCCAGACGACCAACTGCCATCCCGTCGTCCCCAACCCCGGGGCGACCGCCGCGAGCAGCGATCCCAGACCGAACATTCCCGCAAAGAGAATCGCCGGACCGATCAAATCGAAGCGATTCAGAAAGACCAACTCCGGATACTTCGCCAGGTCGCGCACGACCTTGTAATCCGTCGGAAAATTCCGGCTGCTCGTCAGCCACCCGACGTGCGACCACGCAAAACCCTTCCACACCGGAGAATGCGCGTCCGATTCCTCGTCGGAATGCTTGTGGTGATGCCGATGCACCGCCGCCCACCAGAGCGGCCCCCGCTGCACCGCCGTCAGTCCGATCAGCGCGAACACAAACTGATTTACCCGCGAAGTCCGGTAGGCTTTGTGACAGAAATACCGGTGATAAAACCCCGTGATCGCGAACATCCGGACCAAATAAAGCACCGCCGCGACCGCGACCGCCGTCCAACTCCACCCCGTCCAGATCACCCCGAGGCACCCGAGGTGCAGAATCGCAAACGGGATCGCCCGCGACCACTCGAACCGCTCCGGACCGGCCGCCACTGCCGCAGCGCCCTCGGGGAAATAATCGGAGTCGATCTGCTGTCGAACGGTCCGCCCGATCCGCCGCCAGAGAGCTTCCCCCTCCACGGCACGCTCTGCCTCCTTATTCGGAATCAATGCCGATTTGGTTGAGGATGCGTTGGAGATCGTCGTTGCCATAGTATTCGATGGTGATGCTGCCGTGCTTTTCACCATGATGCACTACGACCCGCGTCGCGAGGTGGTGTTGTAATTTATTTTGGACATTCTGCACCGCGGGCGACAACGCCGCCGATCCTTTCGACGACCGCCTTTCCCCTGCCCCGTTCGAACCCCCAACCTTCGAAAGATGGGACGCAGCCAATTTTTCGGTCGCGCGCACCGAAGCCGACTGGCGGATCACCGCCTCCGCCAGCACCCGCTGCTCTTCGTGGGATTTCAGCGAAAGCAAAACCTTGGCGTGACCGACCGAGATCCGCCCCTGCCGCACCATCGACTGAACGTCCGGGTCCAGATCGAGCAATCGCATCGCGTTGGCCACCGACGCCCGGCTCTTCCCGACGCGCTTCGAAATTTCCTCCTGCGTCAGACCAAACTCGCGCGACAGCCGCGAATACGCCGAAGCCTCCTCGATCGGATTCAGGTCTTCCCGCTGAAGATTCTCGATCAGGGCCAGCTCCAGGACCTCCTGGTCCGAAGCCTTTCGGATGATCGCCGGCGCTTCCGCGACCCCGACCTCCTGCGCCGCCCGCCAACGACGCTCTCCCGCGATCAACTCGTAAGCTTTCCCAACCTTCCGCACGATGAGCGGCTGAATGATCCCACGCTCGCGAATCGACTGGACGAGTTCCGTCAGTTGGTTGGGGCGAAACTCCTGCCGCGGCTGCAGCGGACTGGCAATGATCTCGGTCAGCGCGATCATCTCCACGCGCTCCCCGTCCGATTGTGACGGTTTCGGATCCGCCACCCGCGGATTGATGAGCGCGCCGAGCCCTTTTCCGAGCGCCTGTTTACCTGCCATGAGGGCGCGATGCTAGGGACGCAATCCCAACAAATCAAACTGGAACCTCATTCAGCAAAGATCCAAAATCCGAAATCCGAAATCCGAAATTCACCACCCTCTCGCTCTGGGCCGATCCGGCTCTCAGCTCCGGACCGCTCCACCTGGCCACCGACGAGTGGCTGCTCCACTCCAACGCCCACCCCGTCCTCCGACTCTACCGCTGGGCGCAACCAGAAGTGACCTTTGGCTACCCCCAACGCTGGGCGACCGTCGCCCCGCTCACCGCCGGTCGCCCCGCCACCCGCCGCTACACCGGCGGCGGGATCGTCGAGCACGGCGACGATCTCACCCTCACCCTCGCCGTTCCTGCCCCCCATCCCGTCGCTCGCCTCCGCCCCGCCGAATCTTACCGACTCATCCACGAGGCCGTCCGCTCAACCCTCCTCCCAAGCGTCCCGGGTGTCCGCCTGGCTACCGGCGACGACGCCCGCCCCGGCCCCGCCTGTTTCACCGCACCCGCCTGCCTCGACCTTCTCTGGAACGGTAGGAAGATTCTCGGCGGCGCCCAACGCCGCACCCGCCACGGCCTCCTCTACCAAGGCAGTCTCCAAAACCTCACCGCGCCCGACGATTTTCCCGAATCCCTGGCCGCCACCCTCGCCCACGCCTGGAAGTCTTTCACCAAAATGCCACCCACCCACCCCGGCCGCTACGCTGACCCAGCCTGGAACCAACTCCGCTAGCCCGCCCGCAACGCTCACACTTCCGCGACCCGACCCAATCCCTCTAAGCTTCCAAGCCTCTGCGCCTCTACGCCTCTGCGTGAGAATCGAAATCCCCTCGCGGCTTCGCGGCTTCGCGTAAGGCCCCTTCCCCGTCAGTGCCGGAAGTGTCTGACGCCGGTAAACACCATCGAAAGACCGTGCTCGTCTGCCGCGCTGATCACGTCGGGGTCGCGCTTGCTTCCGCCCGGCTGGATCGCCGCCGTCGCCCCAGCCTCGGCCGCTGCGACCAGACCATCCGCAAACGGGAAAAACGCGTCACTGCAAACCACGCTCCCCTTCAGCGAAAGCCCCGCCTCCGCCGCCTTCCACACCGCGATCCTCGACGCGTCGACGCGCGACATCTGCCCCGCACCGATGCCCAACGTCCGCCCCTTGCCAGCGTAAACGATCGCGTTCGACTTCACGTGTTTGACGACCTTCCAGCCAAACTCCATCCCGTCCAGCTCGTCCTTCGTCGGCGGTCGCTTGCTCACCACTTTCTGTTCGAGCCCAGCGACGTCGCTGGAATCACTGTCCTGCACCAGCACGCCCGCGAGGATCGCCCGCACGTCACGGGTCCCCGTCTGCGGCGTCTTGAGCAGCTTCATCAGCCGCAAATTCTTCTTCTTCTGTAGCAAAGAGCGCGCGTCCGCCTCGAAATCCGGCGCGATGATCACCTCACTGAAGATCTCGCTGATCGCTCGTGCCAACGCCCCGTCGACCGGCCGATTTGCAATGATGATCCCGCCAAACGGTGCCTGCTTGTCCGTCGCAAACGCCTTCAGCCAAGCCTCCTTCAGATCCGGATCGCTCGCCACACCGCACGGATTCGTGTGCTTCAAAATCGCGACCGTCGGTTTACTAAATTCCGCGATCAACTGCGTCGCCGCCGTGATGTCCAGGATGTTGTTGTAGGACAATTCCTTGCCCTGCAGCTTCTCGAAGTGGTCGGCAAAACCGCCGTAGAGCTCCGCCTGCTGATGCGGATTCTCGCCGTAACGAAGCCGCTGCGAAAGTGGCAGACTCACCGAATACTCTCCCGTCAACGAACTCTCGCCCCCGAGGAAATTACAGATTGCTCGGTCGTAGGTTGCCGTCGTGGTAAAGGCCTTGATCGCCAATTTCTCGCGAAGCTTCGCCGAGGTCCCGCCCTCACCTTCCCGCATTTCCTCGAGCACCCGCCCGTAGTCGGTCGGATCCGTCACGACCGTCACCGACTGATAGTTCTTCGACGCGCTCCGGATCATCGACGGCCCGCCGATGTCAATGTTCTCGATCGCCTCCGCGTGCGTCACGTCCGGCTTCGCGATCGTCGCCTGAAACGGATAGAGGTTCACCACCACCAGATCGATCGGCGCGATGTCGTTCTCCTTCGCGGTCGCGACGTGCTCCTCGTTCTCCCGCAGGTAGAGCAATCCGCCGTGAACCTTCGGGTGCAACGTCTTCACGCGACCGTCCAGAATCTCGGGCGACCCCGTGAAATTAGAAATCTCGATCACCGAAATCCCGGCGTCCTGCAAAGCCTTCGCCGTCCCCCCGGTCGAAATAATCTCAACCCCCAGGTCGGTCAACCCCTTGGCAAAGTCGACCAAACCAGATTTGTCGGAAACGGAAATAAGTGCGCGCTGAATCTTCATAAATTTCAAATGGGTCCGGCCCACAGTTCAAGCTTCAGAATCCTGCGTGAAAAATCTGCGTCGTTCTGCTGCATCTGCGGACAAAATCGTGTTTCTCAGGCCGCCAAAGTGACCTCGTCGTGGTGATGAAACTGAATCTCGTAAAGTTTTCGGTAAAGCCCGCTTTCCTCAAGCAGTTGGGAATGCGTGCCGATCTCCGCGATGCGCCCCTGATCCATCACCACGATCTGATCGCTCTTCAAAATGGTCGAGAGCCGGTGCGCGATCGCGATCACCGTTCGCCCCTGCGCCAATCGCTCGAGTGCCGCCTGAATCATCCGCTCGCTCTCCGAATCCAGCGCACTCGTCGCCTCGTCCAGCAACAATATCGGCGCGTTCTTCAGCAGTGCCCGCGCGATCGCCAACCGCTGCTGCTGCCCACCACTCAAAAGACTCCCCTTGTCTCCCACCACCGTGTCGTAGCCCTCCGGCTGCTCCATGATGAACTCGTGCGCATAGGCCAACTTCGCCGCCGCCTCGATCTCCGCCCGCGTCGCGTCCAAACGCCCATACCGGATGTTCTCGAAGATCGTGTCGTGGAAAAGGAAACTTTCCTGCGTCACGATGCCGATGTTCTCCCGCAGCGACGTCTGCTTGATATCCTTCAGATCGTATCCGTCCAGCCGCACCACCCCCGACTGCGGGTCGTAGAATCTCAGCAGCAGATTCAGCAACGTGCTCTTGCCCGCGCCACTGGCCCCGACCAGCGCGTATCGCTTGCCTTCCGGGATCTTCAACGAAAACTCCTCGACCGCCGCTTTCCCCGGCGCACCGCCGTAGGAAAAACCGACGTTGTCGAATTCGATCTCGCCCCGCGCCCGCTCGATCACGATCGCGTTCTCGGCGTCCTGCACGCTCGCCGTTTGCTCCATCAGGTCGAAAATGTTCGTCGCCGACGCGAGACACTTCTGCATTAACATCGGGATCCGGCTCAACCGTTTCACCGGCTCGTAAAGCAGGAAAATTCCCGCCATCAACGCCACGAACTTCGTCGCGCCCAGCCCACCGAAGTAAACGTAAAAAAGCGCCAGCACCACGCCGAGTGCCGAGACCGCTTCGATCATCGGTTGCACGATTTCAATGCTCTTCCTCACCTTCATGCTCGTCCGGCACTGCAGGTCACTCGACAGGTCGAATTGGCCACTCTGATAGTCCTCGCGCGCAAACGACTTGATGATCCGGATCCCCGCGAACGACTCCTGCAAGATCACCGCCATCTGCCCGGCCTCGTTCTCCTCGGCCTTTCCTGCCTTGCGCACCTTCCGCCCGTAAACCGCCACTGGCACGATGCAGATCGGGAACAAGAACAACGTCGTCAGCGAAAATTTCCAATCCATCCAGACCAGCACGCACACACCAGTGATCACCGCGATCGGATCCTTGAAGATGTCCCCCGCGATCGAGACCAACGCATTCTGCGCCATGCGCGTATCGTTGAGCACCCGTGAGATCAGCTTACCCGACTTTGCCCGGTTGAAGAAATCCAACGACTGCGACATCAGGTGCGCAAAGAGTTTCGCCCGCATGTCGCGCAGAATCCGCAGGCTCACCCACGCCATGCAGTAGGAGTTCAGGTAAGAGAGAACGCTCCGCGTAATCATCACCACCGGGATCAACGCCACGATCCAAAGGAACTCGTCGATCTTCGGTCCCTGCTCGACCCCTCCAGAGCTCAGAACCTCCTGCTGAGACATTCCCGGAGCGACGTTATCCAGCACGTATTTGGCGATGAGCGGCAGCAACCCACTGATCACACCGAAGGCCATCCCAAACCCCAACCCCATGATGAACCTCGCGCGATACGGCCTCAGGTAGGTCGCCAGCGTGAAGTAGGGGCCCCAAAGCTGGCGGACCAACTGCGGGAACGGGATTTTCTTTTTCTTCGGATCAGCCAAGGGACCGGAGAGTTCAGGGCAGCACGCCGGACGAGAAAAGCCCAAAATACCAGCGCACCGCCGTCGGACCCACCGCCAGCCAAAGCACCGCCCCCAGAGCGAGATACGGCCCGAACGGAATCTTCGCCCCCGCCGCACCGCGCGAAATCAAAAGCGATCCGCCTCCCACGATCGCGCCGATGATCGACGACGCAAAAATGGTGAAGATCACCGCCTCCCAACCGAGAAATGCCCCGATGCACGCGATGAACTTCACGTCGCCAAACCCCATCGCCTCCCGCGGAATCACCACCGCCGACGCCCGGCCGCTCAACGACTTCACGTCCTCGAGCCCGATCTCACGACCGTCCGCCAGCACCACCCGGTTGTAAAACAGCCGGACGTCTCCCGAAAATTTCTCGCCGTTGAGCTCCCCCTCCCCGCATTCGATCACGAGCGTATCCGACTCGCGCGAGAAAATTTCCTCCCAAGCCGTGCGATCAGATCCCAACTCGATCTCGGGCCTCTCATCATCCGCAACGAGTCGGAACTCCTCCGCTGGCTCGAGTTCGATCCGCTTCTTCCCAAACGCCTTCTTCCCCAGCTCGACCACCCCCCAGAGCAGTCCGTATCCCAGTGCCGCCCCCGCCACCGACCAGAGCAATCCCCGCCACCAGACCGTCTCCCCCATCATCTCCGGCAAGATCGTGCTCAGCACCAACCCCACCACCGTCCCGCCGATCGTGATCTCGTCGGGAATGATGAAAAAATCAAAATCGATGAACGTCGCCGTGATCATCAACGCCAGAAACACCCAATACACCGGCCCCAGCGGCAACCCGAACTTCTCCCACGCCAGCCAGAACGCCACCGCCGTCAACAACTCGATCCACCAATAGCGCATCGAAAATTTCGCCCCGCACTTCGCACACTTCCCCCGCAGCACCACCCAACTGATCAACGGCAGATTGTGATACCACGGGATCATCGCGTCGCACGACGTGCAGAAAGACCGCTTCGGCTTGTCCAACGGAATCTCCCGCGGCAGCCGGTAAATGCACGCGTTCAAAAATGAACCCACGATCGCCCCCATCGCGAAGGCAAACACCGAAAACACAACCTCCATCACCGCACTCGGCAACGTCGCCCCACCGAGCCAACCTTGCCCCCGCACCGATGCCCCGCAGCCGAAGTCACCGATGAAATTCCCCCGCGTTCCGCCGAGGAAGGCACGGCGTTCATGACTTCTGCAGCTTCTCCTCGACCATCTCGCAGATGACGTGGAGCAAAAATTTCTGCGCTTCCTGGATTCGAGCCGTGTCCTCACCTTCCACGATCACCTCGAGTTCAGCCGCCCCCTTCGTGAATCCACCGGTTCGCCCCAACAGCGCCACCGTTGACATTCCTTGTCGACGACCCTCCTCCAGCGCATCGAGAAGGTTTCGCGACTTCCCGCTCGTCGAGATCACGATCAACACGTCGCCCTTCCCGCCAAACGCCTGCACCTGCCGGGCGAAGATTTCCTGAAATTCGTAGTCGTTGCCGACCGCCGTCATCAAGCCGCCGTCCACCGTCAGCGCCATCGCCGGATAACCTTTCCGATCCTCCTTGAATCGACAAACGAACTCCGTCGCGATGTGCGCCGCGTCCGCCGCGCTCCCGCCGTTTCCGCACAGCAGCAACTTCCGACCGTCCAGCAACGCCCGACCCACGAGTTCGGCAACTTCGACCACCTTCTCTTCGAGCGATCCCGTCGCCTGCAGCGTCTCCACCGCCGCCTGGAGCGAAGTCTTGAAACGCGTCACGCGTCCTCCCCGATCGGCTTCAACGCAAGTTTCGGGTCCTCGGCGATCATGCGATCCAGCGTCGGCCACGTCTCCTCGTCCTCCGGCTGGAAAACCCGCAGGTAAACCTTCCCCACCAACGGCGGATGATTCTTGAGCAGCCCGTCGATCGCCGCGTTCAGCGTCGCCGCTTCGGGCTCAGCCGGGATCGTCTCGAGAATCGCGTTCTCGTGCGCGATCCCGCAATCATCCAGAAACGACGTGATCATCTCGCGGCGCTGACCCAGCAACCAGTTCTGGAGCAATTCCAGCCCGACATCCTCATTTGCTTTCATCGCCAGCACCGACCGCATCCATTCGTGACGCGCCGGCCGCGGCTTCTTCTCGAGAAAGACGGCGCGCAAACGTCGGCGCGTCGCCGTCAGTTGCACGACCGATTTGTAGGCATCGCGATTACCCGCCGACAGTTCCTCCAGGATGAAGTGGGCGTCGTCGGGGGAAAGTTGGGAGAAGATTTCGTAAGCGGTCACAGGAAAGGGCATCCCGTATGCAAAAACGCGTCCGCCGAGTCAAGCCCCCCAAAAATTCCCGACGCGCGACACGGGCCGTCCATTTCGATCGATGCCGCCCCCTCCTAGCGAACGCCCGGGAAACGAATTCCCCTCCCCGGCTCCTCCGCCCGGACGTGGCGACATTTGACAGCATCCGGCAAACTGGCTTTGATCCCGGCGATGAAATTTCGCGCCGCTGCGCTCCTCGCAAGTCTGTTCTTCGCGGCCTGCACCACCGTTCCCCAAAAGCCGGTTTACCTCGAACGCGCCAACGTCCTCCCGCTGGACCTCAACGACGCCTTCGAATTCCGCAAGCAGCAGCTTTTCTTCAACGACCCGCGTAACTACGTCGCGACCACCAGCGAAACCATCCGCGCCCTTCGCTACCGGATGAACTACGGCGCGATCACGCCCCGCGACATCGACGACGTCACCGGCTTCTACTACACGTTTTTCTGGCGCACCCAGGAAAGCGCCGACGTCACCGTCCGCTTCGAATACCGCCAGGCCGCACTGAACAACTACGTCCTCGCTCAGGAACTCTACTACCCCGAAGCCGAAGGCTCGTTCCAATCCGACTTCGAAGTCACGGGCGACGATTATCTCGAAAACGGGTCCGTTTCCTCCTGGCGGGTCCTGCTGATCGTCGACGGACGCATCGTCGCGCTCAAGCAGTCGTTCATGTGGAAGTAAACCATGAACGCGGCGACCGGGCCCTCCGGGACCGAATGATTTCTAAATTCGACCCGGCCACCTCGTCTCTCCGCGAGACCCTTTTCACCTTCAGGTCTTTCGCGACACCGCGGCTTCGCGTGAGCCCAAACGGTCGTTACGGAATCACGAGAACCTGACCGACTTTCAGGTTCACCGACCCGTTCAGCGAATTGTGATTCGCGTCGGCGATGTCCTTCCACCGCTGCGCACTGTCGTAAAATTTCCGCGCGATCGACGCCAGCGTGTCGCCTTTCTGAACGGTGTATGTCTTCGTCTCCGCACCGATCCGCCGCTCGGCTTCCGCGGTTTTCGGATTCGTAGAGAACCCCTTCTCGTCGCGCTCACCCTTGGACTTCGTGGCAACCTTCGCCTTCGGCTTCTTCCGCTCGTCTTCCAGTTCACGCTCGAGCGAGGACACCTCCTTCTTCAGCACGCGCACCGCTTCGGTCATCTTCAAATTCTCGTTTTTCAGCCGGACACTCTCCCGCTTCGTCATCAGACCGCCGTCCGCCGCCCGCGTCGCCAGCACGAGCTGAATGCGGTCGATGTATTCCTGCACCTCCGCCCGCAGCTTGTCCGATTCGGTCATCTTCAGATACCGCCGGTAATGGTGCAGCGCGGAGATCGGATCAGCCAACTTATCGTCGTAAATCAGCGCCAGCTTGTAATGCAGACCCGCCGTCTCCGGTGTCCCGTCGAGGATCGCCTCGTACATCCACACCGCCCGCGGAAAATCTCCGGTCTGCTCCGCCTCCCGAGCCTTGGCTTCGTTGTTCGTGCGCGACGGCAACTGCACGTCATCGCAACCGCTCACACCAAACACCACCGCAGCGCCCACCAACCCGCGCGTCCAGAGAAAGTCAAAACTCATCCCCCACACCTAACCCAACCCACCCGCGGCTCGCCAACCAAACATCACCAATTCATTCTTCGCCGACCATGCACCACGCCTACCTTCTGCTCGCACTCGCCATCTTCGCGGAGGTCGTTGCCAGCTCCCTGCTCCCCGTGACCGGCCACTTCACCCGCCCGCTACCCACGCTCGGCGTCCTCTTGGGTTATGGCCTGGCGTTCTATACCCTCACGTTCGTCCTCGAACGCATTCCACTCGGAGTGACCTACGCCATGTGGTCGGGCCTGGGCATTGTCCTCCTCGCGGTCATCGGATTCGTTTTTTTCCAGCAAAAACCCGACCTTCCCGCCGTCGTCGGCATCGCCCTCATCATCGCTGGCATCCTCGTCATCAACCTCTTTTCGTCAACGGCCACGCACTGACCAAACGAAGAACCCGCGATGGAAATCCACCGCGGGTTCGACAAAGGTTGGAAGATCGGAAAACCGCCTACTGCGTGATGGTCGTCGTTGTCGTCGTGACGTTCAACTGCGTCGGCGTATCGATCGGTGGAAGCGGTCGGTAAGCCACACCTGAAGTCACCGGCGGAATGAACAAACTCCGCGCGATGAATTCCTCATTGATCGGGGCAATCAAGCTGTAACCACCCGTGCCGTCCGGAAGCATCGGGGTCCCGAAGCGGTTCCGGCAGACGACTTCGTCGGCCAAAACCAACTCGCCGAGGAGGGTGTGATTGTAAAGTTCGGGGAACGTCGTGGTTTCTGTCACCGCGGTCGGGGTCAACATCAAACCACCAGCAATAAGCAGCCAGGTCATGGGCATTACATAAATGCGCTCCCCGAGCAAATGTCACGCCCGAAATCGCCTTCCCCTTTCCCTCCGACGTCCGCAGAACATTTCCTGATTCCCTCGCTTCGCAAAATTCTCTTCCTTACCTCGATGCCCATGCAGTCACTCACCGGATTCCGGGATTTCTACCCCGAAGACTGCGCCCGACGGGATTATCTCCTCGGGCGCTGGCGCTCCGTCGCGCGCCGGTCCGGCTTCGTGGAGTTCGACAGCCCGGTCCTCGAATCCACCGAGCTCTACGCCAAGAAAAACGAATCCGGCGCCGAAATCATGGACCAGCTCTACCGCTTTCCCGACAAAGGCGGCCGAGACGTCGCCCTCCGACCCGAGCTCACCCCCACCCTCGCCCGCATGGTCGCCGCCCGCGAGCGCCACTACCGGAAACCGCTCAAGTGGTTCTCCATCGCCACCTTCTTCCGCTACGAGCGACCACAGAAGGGCCGCCTCCGCGAGTTTATCCAATTCAACGCCGATCTCATCGGTGACGCCTCACCCGCCGCCGACGCGGAGCTCATCGCCCTCGCCATCGCCATCCTTCGAGACCTCGGATTCACCGAAAAGGATTTCGTCGTCCGTCTCAGCGACCGTCGCGCGTGGACCCGCTTTCTCGCCGACCGCAACGTCGCCGACTCCCGAGCCGTCCTCGCCCTCGTCGACAAGATCGAGCGCGAACCCGCCACCTCGCTCGACGCCAAGCTCGCCCCCCACGGGCTCAGCACCGCCGACCTCCGCGAGTTCATCGCCACCGGTAGCCCCGACGACTTCAGCGAAATCCTCGCCGACCTGACCGCCCGCGGCCTCCGCGATTACGTCGCCGTCGATCTCTCCATCGTCCGCGGCCTCGCCTACTACACCGGCCTCGTCTTCGAGATCTTCGACCGCGAAAAAAACAACCGCGCCCTCGCCGGCGGCGGACGCTACGACACCCTGCTCAGTGACCTCAGCGACGGCAGCTGCGACCTCCCGGCCATCGGTTTCGGCATGGGCGACGTCGTGCTCGGCGACTTCATCGACGAAACCCCCGCCGCAGCCGCGAAGCGCCCCAAGCCGACCGCCACGGACCTCTACGTCGTCATCACCGACGAAAGCAAACGCCCCGAAGCCCTCGCCCTTGTGGAGCAGCTTCGCACCGCCGGCCACCGCACCGACTTCCCCCTGTCCGCAACCAAAACCAACAAACAATTTCAAGCCGCCGAGCACCTCGGCGCCCAGCAAGCTATTATCATCGATCAAGATTGGCCGGTCATTGCCTTGAGAAATCTTTCCAGTCGCGCCACCGAGGTGCTCTCCATCGAAGATCTCCTCACCTTCCTCCAAAAATCCTGTCAATCCTACTAATCCAGTTAATCCTGTTTAGTTTTCCACCCGTCCCGCCACCCATGTATCGCACCCACACCTGCTCCGACCTCCGCGCCACCGACTCCGACTCCACCGTGACCCTCAGCGGCTGGGTCGACTCCCGCCGCGACCACGGCGGCGTCATCTTCATCGACCTCCGCGACCGCGAAGGCATCACCCAGATCGTCTTTCGCCCCGAAGAGCAGCCCCAGGTCGCCGACCAATCCCACGCTCTCCGCGGTGAGGACGTCATCACCGTCACCGGCGTCGTCGCCCCGCGTCTTTCCGGCACCGAAAACCCCCGCCTCCCCACCGGCGAAATCGAAGTCGTCGCGACCGCCCTCACCGTCATCAGCAAAGCCGACGTCCTTCCCTTCCCCATCGAAGGCCGCGTCGCCAACGAAGACCTCCGCCTCGAATACCGCTACCTCGACATCCGCCGCGCCTCCATGCGCGAGAACCTCCGCCTCCGCCACCGCGTCATCAAAACGATCCGCGATTTCATGGACGGCGAAGGATTTCTCGAAATCGAAACCCCGATTCTCTCGAAGAGCACCCCGGAAGGTGCCCGCGACTTCCTCGTCCCCTCCCGCCTCACCCCCGGCAGCTTCTACGCGCTCCCCCAGGCTCCGCAGCAATACAAACAGCTCCTCATGGTCGGCGGCATCGAGCGTTACTTCCAGATCGCCCGCTGCTTCCGCGACGAAGATCTGCGCGCCGATCGGCAGCCGGAATTCACCCAACTCGACGTCGAAGCTTCGTTCATCACGCAGGAAGATCTTCTTGGAATGACCGAGCAAATGCTCGCCGCCGCCGTCAAGGAAAGCCACGGCACCGACATCCCGCTCCCGTTCCCCCGCCTGACCTACCAGGAAGCGATGAATCGCTACGGCAGCGACAAGCCGGACACCCGCTTCGGCGTCGAAATCCGCGACCTCGCCCCCGTTTTTGCCACCACGGAATTCAAAGTTTTCCGCTCCGCGCTCGACTACGGCGGCGTCGTCAAGGCGATCAACGCCAAGGGCCTCGCCTCCATCACCAGCGGTCAAATCAACGACCTCACCGACCTCGCCAAGCAGTTCGGTGCCAAGGGTCTCGCCTTCATCAAGATCGAGAACGGCGAGTGGAAATCCCCCATCGTCAAGTTCTTCACCGACGCCGAGAAAGCCGCGCTTACCGAGGCCATGGCCATCGAAGAAGGCGATCTCATCCTCTTCGGCGCCGACACCTGGGACGTCGCCTGCGAAGTCCTCGGTCGCGTCCGGCTCCGCGTGGCCGAACTCCAGAACTTGCTCGAAGGCAACACCGAGTTCAACTTCCTCTGGGTCACCGAATTTCCGCTCCTCGCCTGGTCGCCGGAAGACAACAAGTGGAACGCCGTCCACCACCCCTTCACCCGCCCGCACCCCGACGACGAAGCCGCGCTCAGCAATCCCGCCACCGACCTCGCGTCACTCCGGGCCGTCGCGTATGACGTCGTTCTTAACGGCGTCGAACTCGGCGGCGGCAGCCTCCGAATCCACGAAGCCGATCTGCAAAAGAAAATGTTCACCGCACTCGGCGTCAGCGACGAAGAGCAACGATCGCTTTTCGGCCACATCCTCGAAGCCTTCCGCTTCGGAGCCCCGCCGCACGGCGGCATTGCCCTCGGCCTCGACCGACTCGTCATGCTCCTCGCCGGTGCGGAATCGATCCGCGAAGTCATCGCCTTCCCGAAAAACAACCGCGGCCAGGACCTCATGTCCCACAGCCCCGCCACCGTCGACCCCCGCCAGCTGCGCGACCTCCGCATCCAGAGCACCAAACCCGCGTGAGCGCATTGCCAAAATGCCCACCGGCTCGTTGTCATAATCCGGCACCGTCGCACAGGTTCGCGCCTCCGTCCCCCCGCGTGAGGTAAGATCATGTCCCTCGCCTTCGAAGAGCTCGCCTACTGCGAAACCCCGCTCGGCCCCGTCTCGCTCCGTCGTCGGCGGGTTCCGATGCTCGACAATCAGGAAATCCACGAGGTCAAACTCGGCGACGAATTCCTCATGTCGAGCCTGTTCCACGACGTCGAAGTCGCCCTCGCCGACCTCGGACTTGCGGATCGAGAAGGCCCGCTCGACGTCGTCGTGGGCGGGCTCGGACTCGGTTACACCGCCCGCGCCGCGCTCCGAAATCCCCACGTCCGCTCGCTGCTCATCGTCGAGGCGCTCGAGCCCGTCATCGACTGGCACCGGGCCGGACTCGTGCCGCTGGGACCCGAACTCACCTCGGACGGCCGCACCCAGTTCGTCCTCGGCGATTTTTTCGCACTCGCGACGTCACCCGACGATAGCTTCGACCCCAGCGATCCCCGTCGCACCTTCGACGCCGTCCTCCTCGACATCGACCACTCC
This sequence comes from uncultured Verrucomicrobiae bacterium, assembly GCA_963749035.1. Lineage (GTDB taxonomy): Bacteria > Verrucomicrobiota > Verrucomicrobiia > Chthoniobacterales > JAATET01 > CAVVKW01. The sequence continues at coordinate 144,209 of CAVVKW010000004.1, read as the reverse complement.
CCGGACAACCTCCTGCACCCACGCCACGCGGCATTTTACACCGCCGGTGCTCTCCGGGAATTCGCGAAGAAACTGAATCACGGCGGCACGTTCGCCCTCTGGTCCGACGATCCGCCCGAGAAAACATTTCTCAGCACCCTTCGCGAGGTCTTCGCCGAAGTGACGACCCAAGTCGTCACGTTCCCCAATCCGCTGCGCGGCACCGACTCCGCCAGCACCGTTTATCTCGCGAAAAGGGTGACCCCCTCATCCGCAAACGGGTAAACCCGAAGCCTCCGGGTCCGAAGTTTCGCAACTTTAAGTTGTCCCGGTCTAAGCGCCCAGCAGCCAGGTCAGCGTCCCGTCAGTCGGCGCGATCTTTGCGCAGGGGTAGGTCGACGTCCCGCTGAAGACCTCCTCCAGGATCTTGTCCTTGCCAGCACTGTTCACCAGGAAACAGACGTGCCGAGCAGCGTTGATCAGGGGATAGGTCATCGAGATTCTCCACGTTTCCTTGGCCGGCACGTAGTTTTCGACCACCCATCGATCCACGACGTCGAGAGCCACGGTTCCCGGGAAGAGCGAAGCCGTGTGTCCGTCCGGCCCCATCCCCAACAAAATCAGATCGTGGCGATACTCACGATCCCCGTCCCCCGCCCGCTTGCGCAATTCCGCTTCGTAAGCCGCCGCCGCGTCCGCCGGATCCCCTTCTCCGGCCATCCGCAACACGTTCTCCTCCGGAATCGAAACCTGGTTCAGCAGGCTCTCGCACGTCATCCGGTAGTTACTGTCCGCGTCGGTCGGCTCCACGCACCGCTCGTCACCGAAAGTGATGACCACCCGACTCCAATCAATTCCCGTCTTCGCCAGCGCGGCGTAAACGGGCTTCGGGGTATTTCCCCCGGCCAGCGCGAGACGAAATTCTCCCCGCTCGCGAAACGCCTCTTTGGCCGCCCCTTCGATCAACGCCACGGCGTCCGCCACAAAATCCTTCGAGTGAATCACGTCTGGTTTCTTCATAAATTTTCTCCGCGTTCCGTCATCAACCGCACCGGCAAACAAAAATCAATCCGCCCCCCTCCGGGCCGGATAGTCCGCAAATTCACGACGGTCAAAGACGCCTTTCGCACCTGGACCGCCGCCCCAGTGCTCGAACCAATCGCCGCCGAGATCGCTTCGCTCAGATCGGGTTCGTGTCCCACCACCATCACCCTCTCCGTGCTCCGGTAGGCACCCAATCCGTCAAAAAATTCGTCGGCACTCATTCCAGAAGCCATCCACCGCTCGACAACGACGTCCACCCCGCCCGCTGTCTCCGAGAAGATCCGCGCCGTCCGCTCCGCCCGTGCCAGCGGGCTCGTCACGATCAGGTCGGGAACGTTCCCCGCCCGAACGCAAAATTCACCGACGACCTTCGATTGCAGCTCACCTTTCTTAGTCAAACGCCGCGCGGAATCGGACGGAGCGACGTCCTCGGCTTCGGCGTGGCGTAGGAAAAAAAGCTGCATCGGTTACATCGACATCCCGCCGTCGACCGCCAACGTTTGTCCGGTGATAAAAGCCGCTTCCGCGCCCGCGAAAAACGCCACGGCTGAAGCGATGTCTTCCACCGCTCCAAATCTGGACTGTGGGATCTGCGCCTGCGCACCTTTCCGGATGTCCTCCGACAGATCCGCCGTCATGTCCGTCTCGATAAAGCCGGGCGCAACCACGTTCACCGTGATCCCGCGCGAGGCCACCTCCCGCGCAATCGCCTTACTCATTCCGATCAGGCCAGCTTTGCTCGCCGCGTAGTTCGCCTGGCCCGCCAATCCCATCAACCCACTGACCGAGCTGATGTTCACGATCCGCCCCGACCGCCGCTTGATCATCGAACGCAACACCGCGCGACTGAAATTGAACGCCCCCGTCAGATTCGTCGAGAGCACCACATCCCAGTCGTCCGATGACATCCGCATCGCCAAGGTGTCGCGCGTGATCCCCGCGTTGTTGACCAAAATGTCAACTTGGCCGAAGTCCGCCAGAATCCCCTCGCCCGCCGTCTGCACCGCGTCGAAGTCCGCCACGTCCACCGCGTAGGCCTTCGCCGCGTCAGCGTGATCGGCGTTGATCGCATCCGCGACCTTCTGCGAATTCGCCTCCGTCCGGCTCACCACCGCCACCTTCGCACCCCCGTCGGCCAAACGCCGGGCAATCGCCTCGCCGATCCCGCGTCCCGCACCCGTGACCACCGCCACCTGACCATCAAACATCTTCGTCATCCCCGAAATTCAAACACACGCCCGCCAGATCAAAAATCCAAAATCACCGATCCAGGATCAGAAAAGCTCACCCTGATCCGTCGCACCAACGGCCAAAGCCGCTTTCTCGCGCTCGACCTCCGCCAGCAGCGACTTGAATTCACAACCCCGCACTGCCTCGACCAATTTCTCCCACTTCGGGTCGATCCGCAGATCTTCAGCCGCCACCGGCAATTCCAGATCGAGATCGAGCCGCACCATTTCCCGGTTCTGCCGGATCCGGTCCGCCGCCGCCACGACCTTCTCCCTCTGGCGCACGCTCGAAATTTCGTCCGTCCGCTCCAGCAATGCTTCCACCGACCCAAACTGATTGATCAACGCACCCGCCGTCTTCTGACCGATTCCCTCGACCCCCGGAATGTTGTCGGACGTGTCGCCAGTCAGCGCCAAAATGTCGTGAATCCGACGCGGTTCCACTCCCCACTTCTTTTCAATCTCCTCCAAGCCCAGCAACGCAAAACCCACTTTCTTATCCGTCACGTCGGTCTTGTTCGTCGAGTAGATGCGAATCCGGTCCGAAACGAGCTGGAGGATATCCTTGTCGTTCGTGGCGATCACCGTCTCCCCCGGAAACGCCAGCGCGTAGGACGCAATCAAGTCGTCTGCCTCCGTCGCCGGTAACGAGAGGCATTCGATCCCCAACGCCGGGACCATCACGTCGTGGAGGAACTCCTCCTGTGCCCGCATGTCGTCCGGCATCGGCGGGCGGTTTTGCTTGTAGTCTGGCTGCAACGCCGTGCGCCGCTCCGGCAATCCCGCATCCCAGACCACCGCCGCCCGATCCGGCTTCAGATCCATGAGCATGCGCCGCAATGCCTTCGTGAACCCAAAAATCGCGTTCGTCGCCTCGCCCCGCGAATTCGTGAGCCCGCGGATCGCGAAATAAGACCGGTAAAGGAAGTAGTGCCCGTCAACGAGCAGGAGACGATTCATCCCCGGCAGCCTAACCCCCGAGATCCGCCAGCGGCAACTCAGAGGCTGTGAAAAATGTGACGATCCCGGGTTCTCAAACAAAAATAACGACCCGTAAGGCGCGGCGAGCGCACAGAACCGCCGCGATCCGTATCCGCAACGGAGCCGCGCCGCCGCAACGAGCCGTTTTCCCGCGGAAAGAAGGGGATCGGCACTGACTTCACCGCCTCTTCGACCGCGTCCCTCCGCCAGCCCGTCAATTCAGCGCCACCCTACCGACCAGAAGTCGGCATCGTTTCGGGGACCTCGAACGTTTTTCGCATCACGCGATAGGTCACCGGCACCAGTCCGTTGTCTCGCCTCACCAACAATTCCACCGTCGAATGCGGCTCTCCCCGCAACCGTTCCGCCAGCTCCTGCAGCGAAAAATAAGCCACCGCCACGCGATCAATCGTCAGCAATTCATCCCCCGCCAACAATCCCGCCGACTCCGCCGGCCCGCCCGGCAATACGTTGACCAGCACCAGCCGCTCGTCCTGTTTCTTGATCACCGCCGCGATCCCGGTCAGCTCATCCTCACCCCGCAGCCCGCCCGCACCCGCCACTGCGGCACAAGCCAACATCATCGCAACGAATCGGACTCTCATTTTTTCAGCTCCGCAAACGACGTGATCTCCCCGTGGACGAAACCGATAAAAATATCGACCTCCGCCCGCAGCGGCACCCGCAGCTCATCGTCCGAGAGCCAGACCTGACCACCGCGAAACTTCTCGTAATCGACCAGCTTGTGGAGCTCCTTCTTCTTGACCTCGATTTTCCGCAGCTCCATTGACATCCGGATCGCCGGTCGGCTCTTCCCCATCACGACGATGTTCTCGCGACCCTCGACCTTCGCCCGCACCACGAACGGCGAGTCCCCCGGATACGCCAGCAATCGCACCGTGTCACCATTCTCCAAAGGCTGACTCCGAACGAACATCAGACCACCTAAAATGTCGAAAATCCCGTCGGCGTTGAACCGCTTCCACTTTCCTGGCTTCCCGTCGACGTCGACCGTTCGCTGACGCCAGACCTCGCCCGGCACGAACCGAACGTTCGTGGTGATGTTGCGGTTCCGGTATTCATCATACTCCCAAAAGTGATCCGGTCGTAGGGTCTCGGCGTCGATCCACGCCCGGTGCTCCGCGTCGAAACGCCAAAGCGCTCGGGCAAATCCCAGTGAACCGCCCTCGACAAGCACGTGATAGTCCGAGCCCTTCCGGGTCACTTCCACCCCCGCCGTCGCTGCCTCGATCATGTTCGACCAACCGAACGAATACTCCGCGCGAAATTCCGGCATCGCCGGGAATGACCCCGGCACCGGGGGCGTCAGCTTCGCCATGAAGTCCGCAAGCTCCCCGGCGAACGCCATGCCACTCGCTAAAAGACCCGCGACCAGACCTAGGCAAAATCGCCCCTTCACGATCCGCTCCCCGGCACCACCATCGCCAGCGAATCGGAGGGCACCCACCCCCTCGCCCCATCGGCCAGCTCGACGTAGGTCCACGCTCCGCGCGGCGACAGCACGCCGACCGACGATCCGCCCGGCAGGTCATCGACCGCCGACGAATTCGACGCCGGCGCCGCCAGCGCCTTGACCCCTTCCGCATCCATCACCATCGCAAGGTTCGCGTCCGCAACTCGCGGGTCCCCGACGAAACCGACCGCAAACAGCACCGTCGCCATTGCAATCACCGCAACCGAAGCAATCAACAGGCTCCGTCGTCCGCTCGAGAAAATACCGAACACCACTCCAACGCAACCGGCCCAGCCCATGACCGAACCCAGGTTCATGAGAACGGACGGGTGAACCCAGGACGTCACGTCACTCACCCACGTGCGGGGTCTTTCGTCGATTTCCCGTTCCGCCGCCAACAACGCAAGATTGTTGTGCGCCGGTCGCAGCCCCGGATCGAGAATCAGCGCACGCTGATAATTCAGCGCAGCTTGCAGAGGCTTACCGTCCTTCTCCAAAGCCGTCGCGAGGTTGAAAAACAACTCGGGACTCGTCGTTCCCCCATCGACCATCGTCTGATAAGCCACCGCCGCTTTGGAGTAATCGCCCTTCGAGAAGGCCGCGTTCGCATCCGCCAGATCCGACGCCCGCCCTAATCCCGTCGCGAGACCCAGGCCAACGATTAGACAAAGCAGCCCCCTCATTTTCCGCTCCCCAGCGCACGCAGCGCCTCGATCATCACACCTCGCTCCGACTCGTCCACACCGACGGCGATTCCGCTCGCAAACTTCTGCTCGTCGATCCTTCCGAGCAAACTCCCAAGTCCCTCGCGCGTTTCAGAAGTCAATCGCCCACTGCGCAGCAGGTCGTTCGGCTCGCTCAGGCCATCCCGGCTGGCCAATACTCCCAGATCTTCATTCGCCACGCGCAGAAAATGCTCGTCGTCCAATCCGACCTGCTGCAACTCAGCCATCAACTCCGAATGGCGGCGGGCCAACTCCGCCCTCCGCGCGCCTTCTCCGGAACGAATCTGCCGTCTCACGTAGAATCCTACGAGTCCGAGAACTCCCGCGGCCCCCAGCACGTTGAGGACGATGAACCCAAAGCTCCGGTGCGGCGGAACGAACGACCTCTCGGTGAGGTCGCTCAATACCCCCGAACGTCCAACCACTTCCGGTGCCTTCGCCTCGGCCACAGCGTCGCCGTCTTCGTTTGCGGCCGCCGATTCGGCCGGCACGGACGCCACCGCGGACGGGTCGGCTTCAGCCACCACCGGGATCGACCCCCCCATCAGAGTCTCGTATTTTTCCTGAGCCGGATCGAAGTAAGAGAACACCACCCGCGGCGTCTCCGTCTGCTTTGACTTCGCCACCATCATAAACTCGAAAGTCTTCGCCCCGCCGAATCCCACTGAGTCCGCCGCGTCGAACGAGTCCGCCGGCGGATAGAGCTTCCACCCATCCGCGTTCTCCAAAGCGGGTTGTCCCATCGCGCTGAAGTTCCCCCGCCCGTCGACCACGACATCCATCGTCACCGGGTCACCGGGCGCCGCCGTCTCCGGGCTCGCGTCGACCGTCATGGTAAAATCCCCAATCGCTCCACCGAAATTTTCCGGCCGACCTTCCTTCGGCAACCGCTGAACCGTCAGCCGAGCGGGGTCACTCGCCACGGTCAGCTGCTCCGAATCGCTAAACCCCGATCCGCCAAAGAACTGACCAAAAAATCCGTCGAATCCCCCCGGCATTTGACTCGGGACCTGGACCACAACCGGCACCTTCACGCTCGGGATCTCGAGTTCTCCCGACTTCACCGCCGTGATCGCACTTTGAAAACTCAGCACGTTATACGCGGTCCCGTCCACCACCTGCTCGCCTTTCTGTGGCGCCGTCAGGTCCTCGACGGTAAATCCCTCCCCGCTGAAGTCCGGCTGATCCTGGAGCAGCCGAAAACTTCGGCTCTTGTTGAAGTAAAACCGGATTTCCACCGGCACCACCTCGCCCACAAAAATCTTTTCGCGCGGAATCACCAGCTCGGCGAATGCCAACCGCGCGTTTGGATCCGGCGTCGCCGACTGACCTGGCGGCGGAGCCGACCCGGATTGCCCCGGCACGACCGGCACCGCCCGGGCCGTCGGCGGCACCATCGATTGACCCTGACCCCTTCCCTGACCCGGTGCAACTTCGAGAGTCAATCGAGAGGTTAGATACTCCCGACCGTCCACCTGCACGGTGAAAGGCGGAATTTCGAACGAACCTTCCTGAAGAGGCAGCACGCGATAGCTCAGGATTGTCGACGTCGACATCTGGAAATTCTGCATCTGCACCTGCGTGGACCGACCAGTTTGCACGATGTTCAGCCCGTCAACCGTGACCGAGCGCGGAGCCTGCGCGTTCGTCGAACCGTTGATCTCGACGCGAAGTTCCACCGGTTCACCAATCACCGCGCGCTCCGTCGATAGCGTTGCCGACACCTCCGGTTGAGCGCCCGCCACGCCCGTCACCACGAGCCACAACAGGACCGCAAGGCTCCAATTCACATTCCTCATTTCCAACTTCAAATTTCGCATTCTCACCTCACTACCAATCGCGCGTGACGTTCTGAAACTCCCGGCGTTCCATCATCCTAACCCGCTCCTCGTCACCCTGCATGGACCGCAGCAAGTTTCTCGCCTGCGCTTCCGACATTTCTCCGTCCCGCTCTTCCTCCACCGCGTCCGCCGACTCGCCATCGCCTTCTTCCCGCTGTTCCCCAAGCTGTTGATCACCCCGTGACTGAAGGTCGCCTTCCTTCTTCTCCCCGGGTGTCGGGGCAGGCGTTGGCTGCGATCCACCGTCCCCTCCGTCCTCGTTCTGCGGATCGTCGTCCGACGACGAATCGTTCCGCGGTGCTTCACCGTCTTCACCGTTTTCACCTTCGCTCGACTCGTTCTGTCCGTCTTCACCCCGCTCGTCCTCGCCTTCTCCCGGCGGGTCCTCCTGTGACTCGCCGTCTTCTGATTCCTCTCCCTCCTCACCCTGATCCTGGTTCTCACCTTCATTCTGATCCTGCGGCTCTTCTTCCCCCTCGCCCTCCTGGTCCTGATCTTGGTTCTCGTTGTTTTCTTGTTCCTGATCCTGTTCGTCCTGCTGATCTTGTTCGTCTTGTTCTTCCTGATCCTCGTTCTGGTCTTGTTTCTCCTCTTCCTGTTCTTGCTGCTTCTGCTCCTCCTCTTTTTCCAGGTCCTCGAGCATCTTCTTGACGATGGCGCGGTTGTCCTCGGCTTCGAAATGGTCGGGGTTGACCTTCAACGCGGCCGCGTAGTGTTCGATGGCATCTTTCCAGTCCGCCTTCTTGGTTTCGACCGACTGCGCTGCTTCGCCGCGACGCGCTAACGCATTTCCAAGGTTATACGCCGCTTTGCCACGAAGTTCTTCTTGTTCGGCCAACAGCGCGCTCGTGAACAAATCCACCGCCTCCGCGTAATCCCCGGACTGATAGGCCGCCGCCCCCGCGTTGAACCGTAGTTTCTCAGCTTCGGGCAACGACTCGGCCTGCTCCTCGAACTCGCTCTGCGCGGCTTCGTAGTCACCCGCTTCGTAACTCTCGAGCCCGCCCTCCGCACGCACGACCCCAAGCGATCCCACGATCAATCCGCCCGTGACCATTCGCGCGACCACGGTCCGGCCACCCCGCCGAGTTTCATTCGTCGTCTTCAGCTTCCGCCTGCGACCCTCTCCCAACAAAATCCATGCCATCAAGCACGCCAGCGCTGCACCCAGGGGCCACTCGTATTGCTCGATCGGCTGACGGGACGACATCACCCCGGTCTCCTGCTCCTCCAAAGGTTCGATTCCGCGTTGAAAAATGTCCCGCGCAACGTCCGGCGTCAGCTCCGTGAAAAACCCGCCCGTCACCTCCGCAATTTCCGCGAGCCGCGCTGCATCGAGTTTCGACTTTACCGGCTCGCCAGCGGAGTTCCGCACGAAATCCTGTCGGCCGTCCGGCGTCCGAATCGGAATCAACGCGCCTTCCGCCGACCCTAGTCCGATCGTGAAGACCCGGATCCCGGCTTCACCTGCTCGCTTCGCGGCCGCCATGCCGTCCGCGTCCAGCTCCTCGCCGTCGGTCAGAATCACGAGCGCCCGCATTACGCCCTCCGCTTTCCCAAATGCGTCGATCGCCGTCTGAATGGCCGCCGCGAGGTTGGAGCCTCCCCGCGGAATCACCGTCGTATCAAGCTCGTCCAGCGTCGTCAGAACGGCGTTGTAATCCAGCGTCAACGGCGCCTGCAAAAACGCCGATCCCGCGAACGCAATCAGCCCGATCCGATCTCCGCGCAACAATTTCATCAAATCCTGAGACACCAGCTTCGCTCGCGCCAATCGCGTCGGCGTCACGTCCGTTGCCAGCATGCTCCGAGACGTGTCGATGGCCAGCAGCACGTCCCGACCCTTGGTCTTGATCTCCCGCTGAACAAATCCCATCCGCGGTTTTGCAAGCGCAACAATCGTTAGCGCAATCGCAAGTAAGATCAGCACCGTCTTAGCCACGCGGAGTGCTGGATTCACTCCAGATGCCAATTGTTCGCGCAGCCGCGGCGCGACGATCCGCGCGATCAAGGCGCTGCGCCGGGACTGCGCCCACCAAAAAACAGCGGCCAAGGCCGGCACGAGCAACAGCGCCCAAAGCCACCCCGGCTCGCCAAAAGTGAGTGCGGTATTTACGGAAGTCGTCTCCATATCGTCTGAGAAAGCAGGACTTCTCCGGTGAGAAGCGTTAAACCAAGCATCAGGAACCAAGAAAAGAGATCCGTGTATTGCGCGATCTTTTCCACCTCGACCTTGGATTTCTCCAGTTTGTCGATCTCGGCAAAAATCTGTTCGAGCGACTCGGTGTTCGTCGCGCGGAAATACTCACCCCCCGAGATCGAAGCGATTTCCTCCAGTGCCTCCTCGTCGAATTTCACCGGCATGTTCCGGTAGCCCATGACCCGCCCCCCGGGACCGGTCATCGGATACGGCGCCATGCCCCGCGTCCCGGCACCAATCGTGTAGATCCGAATTCCCAACGCCTTCGCCGCCTCCGCCGCGGTCAACGGCGTGACCTTCCCGCTGTTGTTGTCCCCGTCGGTCAGCAGCACGATCAATTTGCTCTTGGCCTCTTTGTCCTTCAGCCGGTTGGCCGCGGACGCGATCGCCGATCCGATCGCGGTTCCGTCTTCCACCAAGCCAATCTGCACGCGATCCAGGTTTCGGATCAGCCAGTCGTGATCGAGCGTCAACGGGCTCACGAGATACGCCTGACCCGCGAACGCCACGATCCCAATCCGGTCGTTGGGGCGCTCTTCGATAAATTCCTGCGTCACCCGTTTGACCGCTTCGAGCCGGTTTGCCCTCTGCGTCCCGATGGAAAAATCCTCTGCCAACATCGAACCCGACACGTCGATCGCCAGCATGATGTCCACCCCACTGGCCTCCGTCCGCGTGATCGTCTGCCCCGACTGCGGACGCGCCGCCGCGATCACCAGACAGGCAAATGCCACCAGCGACAGCGCGGTCAGCAGGTCCCCCGCTCGAGAACGCCGCCGCACCCCGATGGATTCAAGCGTCGAAGTCGACGAAAACACGATCCCCGGGGTCCCACCAAATCGGCCCTTCAGGATCGCCATCACCGGCACGAGAATCAGCAAAGTCAGCACCCAGGGATGCGCAAAGCCCAAACCGAAAATCTCGAACTCGCTCACTTTCCCTTCCCCCTCGCCGTTTCAACCACGAAGCCATCCGCGCTCCCCAGCAGCGCCCGACTGTCCTCCTCGGTCGCGTGGACTCGTGCAAATTTGATCAAATCCGCCTTTTCGAGAAACTGCGCGAGGATGTTTCGCTCTTCGTCCGAAAAATCGCTGCGCGTCTGAATCTCCCGGAGAAATTCCATCGACGTCTGCTTCGTCATCCGAACCCCGCGCGTGTTTTCGATGAAGCGTCGCAACACCTCCGACACCTCGATGCTGAAATCATAGACCTCGGTCGTCGCCACTCGGTCCCGCAAGCCGCTCAACGCCCGCCGCGCTCGCGAGCGCGCCGATTCCTCACGACTCGGTCGGTTTCTAAATCCAAAAAACCAAACCAACGCCGCCAGCACGGCCAGGACCGCGAGCGCCGCCAGGACGACCATCCAAACCGGATAGGGGAAAAACTCTACCGGCCCCGCGATATCGTGCAGGGGAGCCGGAGTCGCCGCCGGTGCAGCCGGGTTCACCGCTCACCCCCAATCCAAAATCCACAATCCGCAATCCGCAATCTCATCACGCCCCCTGCCTCCGCTCGCGTTTTTCGAAAAAAGCTCGCAGTGGCATCAGGTAGTCCTGATCCGTCCGCAGGAGAATGACGTCGATCCGACGTTTGCGGAACAACCGCTCCAACTCCGCGTGTCGCTTGTCCTCCATCGCTACGAACGCGTTCGCCACCGAGCGACTCGAAGTGTTGATGTCGATCTGACGGCCCGTCTCCGCGTCTTCGAGCGTGATGATCCCGATCTCCGGCAATTCCTCTTCGCCGGGGTCGATCACCGGCATCGCGACCACGTCGTGCCGTTTGCCGGTCACCGTCAGCGGCTTGGCGAAATCCGGGCTGAAGAAGTCCGAGATCAAAAACACGACCGCCCGTCGCGGCACGACTTTGTTCAGGTAATCCAGCGCCGCACTCACGTTCGTCCCCCGCGCTTTCGGCTCGAAGTAGATCATCTCCCGAATCAGCCGCAACGTGTGCAACCGCCCCTTCTTCGGAGGAATGAACAACTCCACTTCGTCGGTGAACAACAACAACCCAACCTTGTCGTTATTCTGAATCGCGCTGAACGCCAAAATCGACGCCACCTCCGCCGCGAGTTCGCGCTTACTGTTCTCGACACTCCCGTAGTCGCCCGACCCGCTCACGTCGACGAGCAACATCACCGTCATCTCTCGCTCTTCCGTGAATTTCTTCACGAACGGCGCATCCATGCGGGCCGTCACGTTCCAGTCGATCGCCCGAATCTCGTCGCCCGGCACGTATTCGCGAACCTCCTCGAAGTTCATCCCCCGCCCCTTGAAAACACTCTGATAAGCTCCCGCGAACGAAGTATCCACCGCCCGCCGAGTCCGGATCTCGAGCCGACGAATCTTCTTCAGAATGTCCTTGGGGTCCTGCATCACGCCTACTGATCGCTGTTTGGTGCGGGGCAATTAGTGGAGAATACCTCGCCTTCAAGCGCCTCATCGAGCTCGTCGACGAGCACCTTCACGTAGCGTCGCCGACCCCACGCCTCCGCGATCATTGCCCCGACCGCTCGAGAACTCCGCCGAACGTGGTCAGTCAATGCAAACCGCTCCTTTTCGGGAAACGTCTCAGTCTTCACGAATACCCGCTGCTCAACTACCAAATCCAAAAACGATCTCGCTACTGCCATCGCATTCCACCAATCACGACTCACCAATCACCGGATTAACCGCCCTCAAGGCACCGGAATCCCGGCGAAGATCTTCTCGACGATCATCTCGCTCGTCACCTCTTCCGCCTCAGCCTCGTAGCTGACCGCCACGCGGTGCCGGAGGATGTCCAGACCGATGCTCTTGACGTCCTGCGGCGTCACGTATCCCCGCCCGGCCAGGAACGCGTTGGCCTTCGCCGCCAGGGTCAGGAAAATCGTCGCGCGCGGCGACGCCCCGTACCGAATCATCCCGTCGAGATTCAGTTTGAACGAACGCGGATCACGCGTCGCCCACACCACGTCAACGATGTAATCCTTCACCCGGTCGTCCACGAAGATGGAATTCACGACCTCCCGCGCCCGAATGATCTGCTCCGGCTCGACCACCGGGCTCACGTCCAGCTTCGGCGCCGAGGTCGCCATGGCGTCCAAGATCGCTCGCTCCTCCGTGCGCGTTGGGTAGCCGACGTTCACCTTGAACATGAAGCGATCGAGCTGCGCTTCGGGCAATTGGTAGGTCCCCTCCTGCTCGATCGGATTCTGCGTTGCCAAAACCAAAAACGGATCTGGCAACGGAAACGTTTTCTCACCGATCGTCACCTGCCGCTCCTGCATCGCTTCGAGCAACGCACTCTGCACCTTAGCTGGCGCGCGGTTGATCTCATCCGCAAGGATCAGATTGGAAAAAATTGGCCCGAGCTTCGTGCTGAACTCACTGTCTCTCGGACTGTAGATCAGCGTGCCAACGAGATCGGCCGGCAACAGGTCGGGAGTGAACTGTAGTCGCTGGAAGCCGGTGTTGATGCTCGATGCCAGCGTGCGGACGGTCAGCGTCTTCGCTAATCCCGGCACACCCTCGAGCAGAACGTGACCGTTGGTCAGCAAACCGGCGAGCAACCGCTCGACCAAAACCTTCTGACCCACGACCACCCTCCCGACTTCCTGCAGCAGGGGCTGCACCCACTGACTGTTCTCCTGAACTTCTCGATTCAATTCTTGCGTGGTGGCACTACTCATAAAAAACAGGGGATTAAAAAATTGCGCCGAACCGGACTCCAGCGCGCAGAAAATCAGACAGGCCACCCGGCGAGGCGTTCAAAAATTTCGGAAAATCCGTTGCCGGATTAATCGATCCTGGCCGCCGCCTTTGCCCGTCGCGCCGCCACGTCCTTCCCCTCGAGCACCAAGCAGATTTCCCCCTTCGGCGGTCGCTCTTCGTAGTGTCTCAGAAGCTCCGCGGGCAACCCGATCCGATATTCCTCGAATTTTTTCGTCAACTCCCTCGCCACACAGACCCGGCGCTCCGCCCCAACCTCCGCGAGCACCGCCAACGACTTGACCAACCGGTGCGGCGATTCGAAGAAGACCGCCGTCCCCCGCCCCGCGAGCGCAGCTTCCAGAGCGTTCCGTCGCTGCCCCGACTTCACCGGCAAAAACCCGGCGAAAGAGAAATCCGTCGCGTCGAATCCCGATCCCACCACCGCCGTCACGACCGCGGACGCCCCGGGTAACACGGTGTATTCGACGCCGGCTTCCGCACAAGCCCGCACCAGACGCATCCCCGGATCCGACACACCTGGCATTCCCGCGTCCGTGATCAACGCGACCTTCCTGCCGCCCGAAAGTTCCTCGATTAGCTCCGCCGTCCGCCTCGCCTCGTTGTGTTCGTGAAAGCTGACGAATGGCTTCGAGATTCCGTGATGCTTGAGCAAAATCCCGGAGTGCCGCGTATCTTCCGCCGCGACCACGTCTGCCTCGCGCAGCGCACTCAGCGCTCTCAACGTGATGTCATCCAGATTGCCGATCGGCGTCGGGACGATGGTCAGCACACCGGGTTGGTTTTCAATCGAACGCTCAGAATCAAGAACACCCCGCGCTCAGAATCCTTCGGTCAATTCCCCGGTCAGCTCCACGGCGACCGCCTGGATCGCGTTTACGATGGCCTGCCGCTCGTCCGTCTGAAGATCACGGTTGATGAAGAACGACGTATCTCCCGCCACCGTCCCGGCCATAATCACAACGCCGGTCACGCGATCGACCAGTTCGTATTCGACCGTCAGGCGCAACGCAAATTCCTGCGTGGCGAGTACGTTATTCCGCACCGCACGGGCCTGCCGCCGATCCGCATCCTCGAGTGTGCAATAGAGAATGGCGTCCGCCCGCTCGTCAGAGACGATCTCATACGTCCCATCTTGCTGAAGCTGCTTGATGAGCGTATCCGCCATCAACACCTCGATCCGCGGCTCGTAAGTTTTGTTTTTGAAAGTCTGAACCGCGAGCGCATCCACGTTTCGCAACACGGATGGTTTCACGGACCCCAAATGGTATCCGCATCCCCCAAATCCTACGCCGGTCCCGACGATGACAGCCGCACCGAGCACGCCTGGAAGAAGTTTTCTCAAAGCGGTGATCATTCGGTCGGCAGCTCCGGTTCGACGGCGGGAAGCGGGCGGACGTCGTCGACGGACGTCCGCATCCTTGGCGCGCTGGCTGGTAATTCGTCGGGCACGATCAACCCAGTCGGCGGACCGGAATAATCCGCCAGCGCCGAGCTCTCCACCTGAGCCTGCAAGCGGCGGCGCAGTGCCATCTTCTCACCCGACTCCGCGCTGTCCGGACCGGTGCGCAGCGCCTCGTCACCATACTGCGCCCGCAACTCTTCGATCCGCGCCTTTGCCAAGTTGGCGTCCTCGGTGTTCGGCGCCCGGCGAATCACGTCGTTGTAGTAGATCACCGCCGCTTTCAGGTCCTTGCTGAATTCATAAAACTCCGCGATCCGGATGATGTCCGCAGACTGCTTGCCCTCGAGTTGCTCGAGATTCTCTCTCGCTTGCGGTGCCTTCTCGCTGTCGGGGAATTCGATCAGAAAATCCTCGAACGTATTCCGAGCCGCGCTCAACGCCGACATGTCCTGCGATCCCGAACCAAACCCGACCCGCATGTAAACGAATCCGATCTGATACAGCGCGTCATCGTTGACGTCACTCGTTGGATAGCTGTCGATCAACGTCTGGTAAGCCTTGATCGCCTCGAACGGCAGACTCTGCTTTTCGTAGGCGAGACCGAGGTTGAATTGGGCCACCGGCGCAAACTTGCTGTAAGGCGCGTTCGCAACGATGGCGGTGTACATTTCCTGGGCACGCTCAGCCGAATTTCCGATCGGCACGCCCAGTAATTTCTGCGGTTTTCCGCCCAAGTATTTATTTGCGATCGTGACCTGCGCCGCGACGGCCTGCTCGAAATTCGGAGTGTCCGGATAACGCTGCAGCAGAAACTGGTAGGCGTCGAACGCCCGCGACGAACTGCCGCTCGCCTCGAGCAACTCCGCGACCCGAAACTGAGCCGCCCCGGCCTGCGAAGCAAACGGATACTTCTTGATGGCGCGCTTGTATGCCGTGATCGCCGAAGCCGATCGACCTTCCTCGTCCAGTGCCAACGCGGCGGCATAAAGCGCCTGCGCGTCCGCCACTTCGGCCTCGGTCATCGCCTCAGCCGACCTCGTCTGGATCTCCGGCGCCCGCTCGATCTCCTGCGGGATATCCGCCCCGGGCGACCGGCCCTGCGCCCCGACGATCCGGAGGGATCCTGCCGCAAGCAAGACCACCAGAGCACATGAGGAAAACCTGAAAAATCCGCGAGACATGGGACCGGAGAACGTATGAAGCCCCTCGCGGAGCGTCAAGGGATGATCGGGCTCTTGAAAGCGTCTCATTAACGTGATCCGGACCGTGCTGACCGAATCCACCCAAACACGAAAAACCCGGGGCCTGACCGCTTCAAATGCGCTGACGCCAGCCCCCGGGAAAAGTTCGAGAATCCGATTCGCTCTTATGAATCAGGCGTCCGAGGACATCTCGCCTTCGGTAGCCTTGGCTTTGGAAGCCTTCGCTTTCTTCGGGGTCTCGACCTCGACAACTTCCGGCTTGGCTTCGGTCACACTGTCAACCCACTCGATGAAAGCCATCGGCGCGGAATCGCTCTGTCGGGGCCCGAGCTTAATGATACGAGTGTATCCGCCCTGACGCGACGCGGCGCGCGGCGCAACCTCCGCGAACAGCTTCTTCACGGCGTCCTTTTGCCCGAGGTAGGAAGCGGCCAGCCGGCGGGCGTGCAGGTCACCCCGCTTGCCCAGGGTCACCATTTTCTCGGCAAAGGGCCGGACGGCCTTCGCCTTCGCGAGGGTCGTCTTGATGCGATGATGCTCGATCAGGCTCACGACTTGATTCGCGAGCAGGGCGTCGCGGTGGGACTGCGAGCGTCCGAGCTTGATGGTCTTGATGCGATGTCTCATGACGTAGTTTTCGGTCGGGGGTTATTCCGCGGCAGGCTCAGCAGCGGGATCCGCCGGCAGATCAATCAAGCCGGGTTCGAATTTCAATCCGAGCCCGAGACCGAGCTGCACAAGCTTGTCCTTAATTTCGTTCAACGACTTTTTACCGAAGTTGCGATACTTCAGCATTTCGGCTTCCGACTTCATCGCCAACTGACCCACCGTCGTGATGTTGGCGTTGTTCAAGCAATTGGCCGCGCGAACCGACAACTCGATCTCGTTGACGCTCATGTTGAGGAGCTTCTTGAGTCGGCTGTTTTCCTGGCTGACTTCCTGCGGAGTCTCGTCGAACTCGATCTGCTCGTCGTCGTAGTTGACGAACACGTCGAGATGCTTGCGAAGAATGGCGGAAGCCTGCAGCAGCGCGTCGTCCGGTGTGATCCGACCGTCCGTCCAGACGTCGACCACGAGTTTGTCGTAATCCGTGCGCTGGCCCACGCGGGTCTGCTCGACCGCGTATTTGACGCGCGTCACGGGTGAGAAAATCGAGTCGATCGCGATCACACCAATCGGCATGTCTTCCGTTTTGTTCTCGTCGCCAGTCGCAAACCCACGGCCGACCTTGATTTCAAACTCCGCCTCGAACTTCTGCTTCTTATCAAGCGTGCAGATGTGCTGGTCGGGATTCAGGACCTCGCACTGGTTCGACGATTGGATGTCAGCCGCGGTCACCGCGCCCTCGCGGTTGACCGAAAGCGTGAGGTTTCGGATCTCGCTCTCGTGAGCCTTCAGTTTGACCTTCTTCAGGTTGAGAATGATGTCGACCACGTCTTCCACGACGCCCGGCAGGCTGGTGAACTCGTGAGCGGCTCCCTCGATCTTCACCGAGGTGATGGCCGCGCCTTCCAGCGAGGACAAAAGCACCCGACGCAGCGAGTTTCCGATGGTGTGTCCGTAACCAGCCTCGAACGGCTCGGCGCTGAACTTCGTGTAAGTGTCGGTGGCGGTGGCCTCATCCCGAGAAAGGGATTTTGGCATTTCAAATCGTCCAAGACGAACTGGCATGATGTTTGATCAGGTTATGACTCACCGGGTTCCCCCCGACGCGGGCGAGAACGGTCGAAGACCGTCCCCCGGGGACCAACGGCGAATCTTCTAAGTCACTAGGATTCCGCGCGAGCCGTGGAAACTGCGACACCTCCCGTCCAATGTCAACTCAGAAATCAAACCGTGTCGGCGACGCCTGTTGCCTCAAAAGTTATGACACCGAGGGAGAGTAAGAGGCGGAGAAGAAAAGGGGACGTTGACTCAAAAAGAATGACACCGGCAAAGCGAAGGCATGCCGATGAGTCGAAGAATGAGAGAAGAGGAGTTGCCGCGGATGCGGCAACGCTACGTGGCGCGCAACCGGGAGGGGCGCACGCGCATGATTGACGAGGTGTGCGAGCAGTGGGGATACAGCCGCAAGCACGCAATCAAGTTGCTGGGAGCCAAGGCAGGATGGGGAGGAGATCCCGGGCGAACCAAGGGCCGCCCGGTTGACTATGGAGAGGAAGTCGCGGATGTCCTCTGGAAGATCTGGAAGGCGTCCGAGCAACCGTGCGGCAAGCGACTGGCGGCCATGCGCAAGCTCTGGTTGCCGTATTACGAGGCGAGATCGGGAAAGCTGAGCCGGAAGTTGAAGGAAAAGGTCCTGGCCATCAGCGCTGCCCAGATCGACCGTCTTCTAGCCGTGCGGAAGGTTCGAGCCGGGGCACGAGGTCGGAGCGGGACCAAGCCCGGAGGATTGCTCAAGAACGCGATCCCCATCCGCACGGATAACTGGGACATTGATCGTCCCGGATACCTGGAAGCCGACACGGTGGCCCACTGCGGCGGTTCACTCGAAGGAGACTTCGTGTGGAGCGTGACCTACACCGACATCCACAGTGGATGGACGGCCAACCGAGCCGTCTGGAACAAGGGAGCCACCGGGATCGTGGCCGCCACCCGGGAAGTCGAAGCAGCCCTCCCCTTCGAGGTGCTCGGCTTCGACTGTGACAACGGCAGCGAGTTCTTGAACTGGCATCTGGTTCGTTACTTCCAAGAACGAAGCCGACCCGTGGGCTTCACCCGGTCCCGGCCCTACCACAAGGATGACAACGGACACGTGGAGGAGAAGAACTGGACCCGGGTGCGTCAGCTCTTCGGCTACGATCGCTTCGGGGAACCCGAACTTTTGGACGGCATGAACTCGATCTACCGGGAGATCTGGGAGCCGCTGCACAACTTCTTTCAACCCTCGATGAAACTCGTCTCCAAAGAACGTCACGGAGCCAAGATCAAGCGCCGTCACGACCAACCCCGCACGCCCTGCGACCGATTACTCGAAAGCGAGCACGTCGACGCCAAAACCAAGGCCCAACTTCGCCAAGCGCGGGCCGCGTTCGATCCCTTCGCTCTCCACGAAGAACTTGAGCGCCGCCTCGGGCGCGTGCTGCATCTGGCGCTGCGTTCCAGTCGCCCTACGGGCTCCTTGCACTCCGCGCCAGATGCAGCACACTCACACCCAACCACGGTGTCATGACTTTTGAGTCAACGACCCCCTCCTTCCCGGCCCTCCCGGGTGTCATTTACTTTTGAGGCAACAAGGACGGAGCAAAACCGGATTTCTTGCCGGAGCAAAACCGGACAGGTGTTCAGAGGCTGTAGTGGGCTAAAATAGAGGGCCACACGTCTTTTGGGGGATTCTCGACGACCCAAAATTGACGGGACGGATGATGGACGATGGTGATGCGCTTGCGGAGGGTGGATGAGATCTCGTAGTTACGGCCTTCAAAATCGACGGTGTGGTCGTTGTTCACGCGTCGGGAGAGGCGGAGTGAGAGGTGCAGATCGAGTAGGGCGGGAGGCGGAGAAGGACGCAGGCGACCGCGGCCACGGAGTGACTGGATTTCCCAGACTTCGAGGGGAATTTTGCCGGACGAGCGGTTGAGCTTGAGGTTCTGTCGCTCGATCTCCATCTGGAGGATGGCGTCGGCTTGCGCCCAAGTTGTGGCGCGGGCGTGTGCGAGCAAGGCGACCAGGCGTCGCTGGAAGGTGCCAAAGCGCCGCTCGATCTTGCCCTTGGCCTGAGGGGTGGGAGCCACGAGGTGGGCGGAACCCAGTCCCAGCATGGCTCGTTGGAACTCGCTTTTGGGATCGCTATGGTCGTCGGTGGAACTCGGTCCGAAGAGGCTCAGGCCGTCGGTGTAGAGGATCTCGGGAAGCCCCCAGCGGGTGAAGGCTTCGCGGAAGTGCTCGAAGTGATTCCAAGTGGTGTCCGATCCGACGAAACGGCCCGCCAGATTGAGTCCGGAGGCGTCGTCCACGGTGAGTAGGAGGGTC
The DNA here is from genome assembly GCA_963749035.1 of uncultured Verrucomicrobiae bacterium. Classification (GTDB taxonomy): domain Bacteria; phylum Verrucomicrobiota; class Verrucomicrobiia; order Chthoniobacterales; family JAATET01; genus CAVVKW01. The sequence goes on along the minus strand of CAVVKW010000004.1, from coordinate 124,444 downwards.
TGCTTGGAACTGGCCGGCCACCACTGGTGGATGGAGCTGTCGTGTTGCCAAAGCTCTCCGATGTGCTCGCGGCGGAAGCGTCGGTAAACCCGGGGTTTGCGGGCCGCAGCGGGCACCAGATGCGCGTAGTGCGCTTTGACGTGGGCCTCGACCGTGGAGCGCGCCCGGCGAAACCCGCAGAGGCGCTCGAGTTCGTCGGCAACGAGCTGGTAGTTGGGCGGATTTTGAAGGGGAAGGAACTCCTCGAGCAGGCATCGCGTCTTGGCTGGCCAGTCCCCCAATCGGTCTCCCCCGCTGGTCTTCGGCCCGTAGTTGGCGCGCTCCGACAGGAAGACTCCGCGCATTTCGTAGAGCCGGGAGCGGCTCACTCCCAGATGCGCAGCTGCCGTGACCGCGTCGAGGGTGCCTGCGTTGAAGTCTTCGAGCGTGCGTCGAACGAATCCGGCGGGATGACGGTGGGCTAACTGCTTTTTTTCATCGCGGGATCATCATCCAAGCCAGACGCCCAAGAAAGCAAAGCTGCCTTCTGCTACGAAGGGTTCTCGAACGCCATCCACCCACCAAGCGCGCCAGCGCGGGAAGCGCCTCTCCGTCGGCCTCCGCTACGCTCCGGCCTCCTCCGAGGCGCTTCCCGCGCTGTTTCCAACACCCCAGTCCGGTTTTGAACCGTCTCCTATTCCGGTTTTGCTCCGTCTCTTTCCGGTTTTGCTCCGGCCCCGACACTCAGAAATCAAACCGGGCCCCTCGGCGGTTGGAAGTTACTTTTGTATACCGCGATCTTCTAGGCTGGCCTCACCATGGAGCTAGCCACCCTCACCCTTTTAGCCACGTTTCTTCTCCTCACGACCCTCCACGCCGACGACTACGCTGCCGCCCCTCCGAAACCGAAGAACGTCGTTGAGCCCACCGCCACGCTGGAACGCTTGAAAACCGGCAACGCCCGCTACACCGAGGGCGAGTTTGATCGGGCCCCGTTCTCGGAATACCGCGAGGCCCTCGCGAAGGGTCAGAATCCCCATGCCGCCATCCTAAGCTGCGCCGATTCCCAGGTCGCCCCAGAGCTCGCTTTCGATGAAGGCCGCGGTGATCTCTTCGGCGTTCGGCTCGCTGAAAATTTTGTAAATCCCGACGGTCTCGCCAGTCTGCATTTTGCGAACAAGATGCTCGGCACGCCGCTCATCGTCGTTCTCGGATACAAAAGCTGTGGCGCCGTCGGCGCAGCCATCGGCGTTGTGACCCGCGAAGGCACGATACCGACGGCCCCCGGCCCTTCCGTTCGCGCCGTCAGGTCTCTCCGGATTTTTCGTCCGCAGTCCCGCGTGCCAGCGTCCGCTTCACGTGGATGATGATCGCGGCATGGATCACCAACGCCACCGCAAATCCAACGACCTGCATGAGAAACGTGACCCCGCCCGCCTGACTGACAATCCAAAGTCCGGCCCCCGCCAGCGGCAGAAACAACCCCAGCGCGGTCCAGAGCCCCGGGTTTGAGCGATGCAACGCCACGGCCTGACCCACGTGACCGACGGTATTGATCAGCGGAAGGTAAAACGCCATCAACCCCCATCCCGGCGCAACGAACACCGCCAGGTAAATCGCCACTAGATCCACCACCCACACACCCAATGAATTGATCACAAAGGTCGCCGGCCGCGACAAGACTTCCACCCCACCCCCGATGGTTTCATTGATGACGCGCCGAAAGCGATCTCCCGCGTGCTCCTCAAGCTGGTGAAGCTGATAGAGAGGAAGCTGCAGATAGATCCAAAACACCAATTCGCCCGCGATCGCCCATACCACCGGTGCCAAAATCAGCAGAACCCCCCCGCAAAACGCCGCTGAGCCCGGCCAGTGCCACTTGATAACCATCCAGTCGTAAGCTGCCCGCATCCCGTCGTTCTAGTCGTCGTTCGTCACAAGACACCACCCCATAATAATTCGCGACCATATTGACGATTCTTGTAATCGGTCCGCCAATTGATAGGATCAACGATATGAGAGCAAAACTCCATCCGGTCATCGCAATTCTTGTCGTGGGAGGATTGGGGTCGGTCTACGGGCAGCAAAATAACCCGCCGAATCTCACGGTCACTGGCGAACGCTACGTCAATCCGAAGACGTATCTGTTTACCGGCACCGTTTCCGACGAGGGTGGACGCCTCAAGCTCATCTACAGAATCAAACGGGAAGCGTTTGAAATTAAGCTCCGGTCGCGGAAAAACTTCCGCCTTCGTCTCAAGCTTCGACGCCCGCGCACCCGGCTCGTGTTCTTCGCCGTTGATAAACAGGGTCGGCGTTCCGCTCGTCAAAAACGGGTTATCGTCCAACAGGCCCCTCAGGAACAGCAACGAGGTTCTCGGCCGGACGAGCAGCGATAGATTTATCCACGATCTCTGCTGCGATTAGGGTTTCCAAACCCGGTGCGGACTGTAAATCGGAGCTCGCAAGGAGTTTCCCGTTTGCCACCTAACGTGACGGGGTTTGCACGCGGCGGGCATTCGCGATACGATACTTCATCAAACGAAAACAGTCCGGCAGGTCTCGACAACTCTGCTGATCGCCGGACGAAAGGACCCTTGATCCCATGAAAATTCGTCCCTATCTCAACTCCGCGGGCATTTGCCTCTCGTCGCTGATCTCCATTTTCGGGGGTCATTCCGCACAGGCTACTGGCGCGTCTTTGAAAGACGCTTCCAAGAAAAACAATCGAACGAGCCAAACCGACAAGGGTTCGGACACGACGGCGTCTCGAACACCCGGGCAGTCCTACAAACCGCCGGAGCGCGGACGCGACCGCTTTCCCTGGCGGCGCAACATTGTCACGACGACCTTTTGGATTGGCGAAAAGCCAACTCAGAACAACCCCGTCCCGAACCACATGAGCTCCTGGGACCGAGAATGGGCCGAGAATTATGGGGGCACCGACACGCCCGACACTTCGGAAAGAAACGCAGAATACATTCCCGAGTCTTTTACACCGGGTCAGAATCCGTTCTACATCGCCCTCCCCTACAACGACAAAACGATCACCGGTCACAAACCGGAGGCTTCGAAGGTCATCCCTTGGTTCAACGACGAGTTCGAGAGTCCTCACAAATCGACCTGTAAAGGCCGGTGGATCGCCATTCGCTACGAGGACCGCATCGCCTACGCTCAGTGGGAGGATGTCGGCCCGTTCCGCACCGACAACTGGGAGTATGTCTTCGGCGACGCTCGCCCGTCACCGAACATCAACAATGGGGCTGGCCTCGACGTTTCTCCCGCCGTTCGCGATTACCTCGGGATGGAGAGTTCCGACGTTACCGACTGGAAGTTCGTGGAGTTCGAGGAAGTGCCACCCGGACCCTGGGCTCGATACGGTGACAACAACACGTTCGTGCAGCACCGTCGCATCATCGACGCCGCGACGATCACCGCAAACGACGTCGAAGCGGAAGTCACTCAGAACTGATGCCTTCGAGAGTGTCCGACGGAGTCGGGACCGCGCTTGGCAGGACGCCGGACAGGTGAAACCACCCGTCCCGAACGGCCACGCAGTCGCTCCCGTATAGGCGTATTCGGCCCGCTTCTACGCTTGCGTTCTCCAGCGCGAAGAGCGTGCTCGGAGTCTGCCCTTGGACGAATAGCGCGACGAATGAAGAGCCCCAATGATCTAGGGGTGTCCGGGTGATCCATGGAACCTGAGCCATCGTCACGACTGGACCGTGGGCGGCTCGCAGCTCGTGGGCAAATCGGGCGACGTCCGCGCGCCACGCAAAACTCTGAACCGTTAACACCACACCAAACGCTACGGCGGGCCAAACCAAGCGATACCGAAACCGATCCTTCCGATCGTCCCGCACGAGTTTGTCGCGGACGATCCCCCGGAATTGGACGAGTCCCCCCCCAATGAGCGGAAGCGAGAGCAGCATCACGAACCGCCGGTAACCCAAAGCACCCGCCCAAAGTTCGGGCTGCGCCGCCCAGATGACCCCGGCCAGGCCAAATCCAATCGTCGCACCTTTGAACCAACCCTCAGATCGGCGACGTGGCAACCAGCCAAGCTCCCCGGCGACGGCCGCCCACGCCATGACGAAAAGCATCGTGATCATCAAGGAGGGCCAGCCGTAAATCGCACCAAGCATGGCATCGTAGTTGGGTTGCCAGGCGAACTCGCCCCGCTCGTAAGACGTCGCCGTCGCAACTGAAAATCCGACCCGTGCAAAGCACGAGAGCGAGAAAACTACACTCCAAGCCACTCCGCGCCAGCGATGCCCACCCACTAATGCCTGGCCCGCGGCCAGAACCGCTCCCAGCGCGAAAAGTGGCGCCGAGAGCGGATGAAGGAAAAACAGGTAGGGGATCAAGACAGCGAGCCACCCCATGCCTCCAACACTTAATCCCGAAGCCAGGATCGCCAAGACCGGCCAGAAGGCCTGCATCACCAGGGTCGCCTCCGACATCACGCAGATCTGGCCCGGCAATGCGACGACCAGAATCCCCAGCACCGGCCAAACGCGGAGCGGCACCAACGTCCCTCTGAGGAAATAGAAACTCAGCCCAAGTGCCCCTACGGGCACCACCGCCAACAACAGGCCGTAGAGAACCACCAACGTGAGCGGTTCGCCCGTCAGGTGACTCGCCGACACCACCGCCCACAGAACGGGCAGATTGCTGTAACGATGGTGCGAGATCAGCGGCTCGCCGTCCTGGATCGCGTTAAAGAGATAACCGCTGCCATCCCAGACCAGACCAGCCAGACAGGCCGCTGCCACCACGAAGCTCCCGACCACCGGTCCGAAGACCGCGAGCGTCTCACCTCGAGACGAGGTCACGGACTTCTTCGCAGACCGTCGATCACCTCCGCGCTTCTGCAAGATCAGGCATCCGCAGAATCCGAACCGCCGGATCCAGCCAATTTGCAGATCACCTTCTCCGTCAGCCGATCCAACGCCGACACCGCCTGCTCCAAGTGAGCCTCTCGGGTGTCTTCGATCTTGTTGTGGCTGATGCCGTGCAGACTTTGGACGAACATCATCACCGTCGGAACACCGGCACGCGCGACTTCGGCCGCGTCGTGGAGCGGACCAGAGGGCAAGCGATGCGACGTTCCGCAGATTTCCCGGATCGCCTCGTCGCAAAGGTCGATCAAGTCGGAATCGAACAAAATCGGGTCGATTTGCCACAATCGACTCCATTCGACCGAAGCGCCAGCGTCCTCGGCGAACCGCTGGCTCGCCTCCCGAGCTTCGGTCAACATCCGGTCGAGCGTGCTCTTGTCCAGGTGGCGCTGATCAAGGGTGATCTCGCATTCCGCCACCACGCTCGTGACGATTCCAGGCTTGGTTTTGCACGAACCGATCGTGCAGACCCCCCCTCCACTCCGCTCGGCGATCTGATAAATTTCCGGACTCATCCGTGCCGCCGCCAAGAGCGCGTCCTTCCGGCGGTTCATCGGCGTGCTGCCGGAATGGGCAGCTTGGCCACCAAAACGCATCGCGTGACGCTCGACGCCAAACGTCCCCAGGACCGCACCCAACGGAAGATCCAGATCCAACAACACCGGGCCCTGCTCGATGTGAAGCTCGAGGTAAACCGCCGCCTTCACCAGTTCCCTTCGACACTCTTTCACCCGATCGAAGTCGATTCCGTTCTCCGCCAGCGCGTCCACCAAGCGCACACCTTCGGCATCGACCAGACCCCTCGCCTCATCCATGTCCAGATTCCCCGAGCACGCCGAAGACCCGAACAGACTCTTGCCAAATCGTGCTCCCTCCTCGTCGGCCCAATCCACGACTCGCACGGTCAGCGGTGGCCGCCCGTCGTATTCCGCGTGGAGCCGCCGGAGAATCTCGACACCCGCCATCGTGTTCAGGCAACCGTCCAGCCAACCCCCGTTCGGAACGGAGTCGATGTGTCCGCCGATCACAATCTCCTGCTCCGATTCACCCCTGAGCGTTCCCCACAGGTTGCCCGCTTCGTCACGGTGCACCTCGACCGGGATCGCCGCCAGCTTGGCCTCCAGCCACTCACGCGCCGTTCGCCATTTCTCGGTAAAGGCAACCCGCTGCGCGCCGTGGGCGTCTCCCGTCAGCTCGCGAAGCTCCTTCAGTTCCGTCACGGTGCGGCGCGGGTCAATCATCGCGTCAGCTAATCACAATCCGGCACGATCCGTCCACGGGAAGGGACTCCTCGTAAGCTGCTTCTCCCTCGTCGGCGCGAACCGCCTCGGCAGGAAAACGGCGGCATTCTCCCGGGCAACTCACCCGCACCCTGTCCGTCCTAACGACGATCCAACAACTCGGACACCTTCCGAACCAAAGCAACCGAATCAACCGGCTTCGCCAAATGTTCGTTAAAGCCCGCGTCGATCGCCAGCTGGCGATCACGATCCCGCGCGAATGCCGTTAGCGCGACGGCCTTAACTTTCTGCACCACCGGGTCCGAATGTTCACGAATCTTGCGAATGAACGAATACCCGTCCTCGTCCGGCATGCCGATGTCCGAGAGGACCACGTCCGGTCGCCAACCCGGCTGGTCGAAGATCTCCAGACCCTTCGCGACACTCGGTGCGGACTTCACTTCGGCTCCCGCCCGACTCAGCACTCGCGTCATTACGGTGACGGTATCCCGTTGATCGTCCACGACCAGCACCCGCGCCCCTTGTAATTTGCCGTCGGATTTTTCTGGAGCCGGAACGCTCGCGGCGACCGGCACCGAATACTGGTCCCCGACCAACACTCCCGGTTGTTTCTGAAGTTCACTGACCGCTAACACCGGGATCTTGACGGTAAATATGGCTCCGGTGCCCGTCGCGGCGTTCTCAGCTGAAATCGTGCCGCCGTGCAGTTCGACGAGGTGTCTCGTGATGGCGAGTCCCAACCCCAGTCCGGTTTTGTTCCGGGCCGTGCCGGAATCCTGTTGGGAAAAACGTTCGAAGAGCCGCGGAAGAAACTCGTCCGAAATGCCCGGCCCATTATCGCGCACGTCGAGGATCACGTGAGAACCCTCCGCCGCCAGATTGACGGTTACCGACCCAGACTTCGGCGCAAATTTCGTTGCGTTGCTCAGGAGATTCCAGACGACTTGCTGAAGGCGGTCCACGTCGCCCAGCACAAACATCGACTCGCTGGTCGCCCGCACGTCGATCGTGATTCCCCGCGCGTCCGCCGCCGGTCTCAGACCTTCCACCACGCCGACGACGACGATTCGCATGTCGACCTGCTTGATCTGCAATCGAACCTTGCCGGTAATGATTCTGGAGACGTCTAAAAGATCGTCGATCAAATGACCCTGCGCGCGGGCGTTGCGATCGATCGTTTCGAGCCCTTCCTTCAATTCCGCCTCGTCGTCCACACCCTGCCGCAAAAGACTCGTCCACCCCAGCATGGCGTTCAATGGAGTCCGCAACTCGTGCGAGACCACGGCAAGGAATTCGTCCTTCAATTGATTCGCGTGAGCCACCTCGCTGTGAGCAGCGCGCTCCGACGCCAAAGATTTGGCGAGTTCGTCTCGTGCGGCGGCAGCCTCGCGGAGCGAACGGTCGCGCTGGGCCAGGTATCGCAGAACCAGGCCAAGGAAAAAGACGAGCCCGAGCGCGAGAATGATCGTATCGATCAGCCCGATGAGGGAGCGGCTCTTCCGAGTCTCTTCCGCATCTTCGAGGAGTTTCCGCGATTGCTTCGCCAGATTGGCATCCGTGGCTGCCAGATGATCACGGAGCTCCCGCATCGCCTCACGCCCTTCGTTGGTCTGGACCTCGGCAATGGCCGCCTGCACGCCACTTTCTTCGTTGATCTCGAGGACCCGCTGGAGCTCCGTGAGCTTCGCCTGCTCATACTCCCGTAATTCCTCACGTAGCTTCCGAACGTAGGTCTGGGGTGCCAGACTGTCAGATTCTTCGAACTCCTCGTATTCCAGCTCCTTCGACGCGCGTTCATACGGCTCGAGGTAGCTCTCGTCGCCCGTCAGAAGGTAACCTCTCTGACCAGTCTCAGCGTCCAGATACGCGCCCAGGAGCGACTGGACGTCGATTCGCAAACCCTGCACCTTCGCCAATTCGAGCTGCTGCTCTTGCAGCATTTCGATCGATCTGCGCTGGATCAAGTGGTTGACGATCAACAAGACCATCAAAAGAGCGCAGACTGTGATGATCGTGTTTTTCACTGACCATCGCTTTCGTTTGCCGCGAGCAGTTTGGCCGTTGTCGTCATCAATAAAAAGCGGTTTGTCCGAATCCGAGGAGAGGTTGCCCTCTCAGCCCGCGTTCTTTAGTTGAACAACCCTAGGACGGGTTGCGGATAAACTCCGAGAACCAAAATCACCGCGGCCATCAGACCCATCGAGATCTTGGATGCCATCGACACCTCGATCGGCGCCAATCCTTCCGGAGCTACCTGCCAATACATCGCCCGCACAATCTGTAGATAATAATAAAACCCAGCCGCCACGGTAATTGCTCCAATCGCGACCAGCCAGAGGTGACCCTCGGCGAGTGCCGTCTGGAAAATGAACAACTTACCCAGGAATCCCGCCGTAAAGGGAATCCCAGCCAGCGAGAGCATCGACAGCAGCATCGCTGCCGACAACCAAGGTGCGCGCTTGGCCAGACCGTTGAAGTTCGCGATTTCGTCACCGCCCACGGAGCGGGCCGCGATAACGAGAACGAAGAACGCCAGCATCGTCGTGAACAGATACGCGACCAGGTAGAATGAAATAGCCGCCCCGGCCATCGCCGCTCCAATGCTCGCTACGCCCATCAGGAGATAGCCCGCGTGTCCGATGCTCGAATAGGCCAGCAGACGCTTGAAATTCTTCTGCGGCATCGCCGCCAAGTTACCGTAAATGAGCGTTAGCCCCGCCATCACCGACAGCGCCAGCACGAGCTTCGTTTGCACCACCGGAAGAACGTAGAAGGGCTCGAGGACTCGGAGGAGCACCACGAATCCCGCGGCCTTGGAAGCGATGGAAAGATACGCGGTAACCGGCGTCGGAGCACCCTGATAGACGTCCGGCACCCAGAATTGGAACGGCACCGCCGCGACCTTGAAGCCAAGTGCGACCAATACCAGCGCCACGCCGAACATCAACGCCGTCAGGTTGACCGGAGGCATCAATGGCAGGATCTGCGCGATCCCGGCCAGACTCGTTTGACCCGTCACCCCGAAGATCCACGTAATGCCATAAACGAGAAATCCCGTCGAAAGCGCACCGAGGATCAGATACTTCGTGCCCGCCTCCAGACCCGTTGGACTCCGGCGCAGGTAGGCCACCAACACGTAAAACGAAATTGTCACCAGCTCGAGGGAAACGAAGATCGCCACGAAATCCGCCGCGGACACCATCCACATCAGCCCCGCGCACGTGAAGAGGGGCAACACGAAAAACTCCCCGACCCCGGCCCCTTTGCCGACCCCCGGGATGAACCGCTCCACCAGCGGAGCGTATTCCAGCGAAAGCACCAGCACGAAGATCGTGCAAACCAAAGCAAACTGCTTGAACAATAACGCCACCGGATCCAGCAGGTAGAACCTCGCCAAACTCGAATCCAGCGGGATCGCGGTCGGATCGACGAAGAAGGACATCACCAGCACCACGGTCAGCCCAAGAATTCCCCCGTAAGCGACGACCGACTTCGGCGCTTTGTTGAAAAACGCCTCGACCATCAGCAGGAAGATGCCGAGGCAGACGACGGTGATTTCGAGAATTAGCGGGTTCACGGTAGCAGGATCGAGACGGCGGGAGTGACGAAATTAAGGAGAAGCTGGGGTCTGAATCCGATGATCAACATCACCACAACGAGAAAGATCACGGTCGCCTTGGGCCAGAAATCGATGTCGACCATTCGTTCCCAGCGCTCTGACAACGTCCCGAAGAAAACCTTCCGGTAAGCCCGCAGCATGTAAACCGCCGATATCACCACACCCCAAACGGCAACGATGGTGGTGATCTGAGTCCACCCGAGCCCATCACCGATTCCGCCGTCCGCGCTGAAGGCTCCGAAGAACACCAGCAACTCACCCGGGAAGTTTGCCAAGCCCGGTAATCCGATCGAAGCCATCGCCGCGAATCCGAAAAGCAACCCCATCGTTGGGGTGACTTTTCCCAAACCTCCCAGCTCGGAGAATTCCAACGTTCCCGTCCGTTCCCGGAGCGATCCACAGATCGCGAACAAAGCCGCGATCGACAGGCCGTGAGCCACCATCAGCAGCCCCGCTCCGCTTAATCCCAGATCGTTCATCGCGACGATTCCGAGGAAAATGTAACCCATGTGCATCACACTCGAATATCCGAGCAACCAATCGAGACGCTTCTGAGCGATCGTCACCAGACCGATGTAGAGCAGATTCCCCACGATCAAGATCAACAGAAGATTCAGATACTGCTGAATTTCTTCCGGGAAAATCGGCACGACGATTCGGATCAGCCCGTAGAGGCCAAACTTTTTGAGCACGCCCGCGTGAAGCATGGCCGCCGGCGTCGGAGCACTTGCGTAAGCCTGAGGTGCCCACGTGTGAAACGGGAATAGTGAAACCAACGTCCCAAACCCCAAAAACAGCGCGAAGAAGACCCAGTCGGGGGCGTCAAGTGTCCCCGTGAGCGCAGCGGCCTGCATCGCGACAAGGTTAAAAGTGCGTTCTCCCTCCGGAAGCGCCGCGTATAGGCCGAGGATCCCCAGCAACAAAACGAAACTTCCGAGTCCCAGATAGATGGTCGCCTTCCAAGCCGCCGCCTGCCGGTCGCCCGATCCCCAGATGCCAATCAGTAAAAATGTCGGGATCAGTGCGAGCTCGTGAAACGCGTAGAAAAACAATACGTCGGTCGAGCAAAACGCCCCGACGACGCCCGCCGAGATCAACATGACGCATCCGACGTAAAGATTCTCCCGATCGGCCATCGGCGGAATCAGCCACGTCGCCGCGACGGTGACGACCGCCGCCAGAAAGAGCATCGCCAACGTCAACCCGTCCGCGCCGAACGACAGAGCAATTCCGAGCTCCGGAACGAGCTCGAGCGATGAATTGAATTGATAACCCGTCCGCGAGTGGTCGAATTGCACGAACAGCACCAGCGTCAGCGCGAGAAGAAGCACGGAAAACGCCCGGGCCACGAAGCGCGCCGCTCCCTTCGCGACCATCGCGAAGATCGCGCCGAGCAGCGGAAGAAGAGTGAGATATAGCAGCGGACCCATGCTCATGGAACGACGATCAAAAAGTAAATGAGGGCGATGACTCCGGCGCCGAAGAAAAATGCGTAAGCCTGGATGTTCCCGAGTTGCAAAAATCGAAGCGTGAATCCGAAGGCCCACGTCAACTTGGAGCTCATGCCAACACCGACGCCGTCCAGCACCCAGCGATCAAAGAACGCCGAAGCCTTGGCCGTGCCGTCCTGCACCCAGCGGACAATCCAAGCGTAAACGTCGTCGATGTAGAAGCGGTTCTCGAAGAGTGGGATGCGAATCGGATCTTTGGCGGGGGAACCACGATAGACCAGAATCGTGAGAACGATCCCGATCAGCACGAACGCCATCAGCAGGATTGGCACCCAGAACGGAACGTGGTGCGGATGTTCGACCGACAGGAAGATCTTCTGAATCGGCGGGAATCCCAGCACGATCGACGGGATCGCGAGCAAGATCAGCGGAACGATCATGATAATCGGAGACTCGTGAGCCCGCTTGGCCGCCTCACTGCGAGGGCTGCCCATGAAGACGACCCAGAGCAAGCGCGTCGTGTAGAGCGCCGTGATGATCACGCCGCCAGCCGCCAGCCAGAACCAGCCCGGCCCGGACTCCCAAGCCCACTCGATGATCAGATCCTTCGAATAAAACCCGCTCGTAATGAATGGGAAACCCATCAGAGCCAGCCCGCCGATCACCATGCAGATGAACGTGAACGGCAGCTTGTTCTTCAGCGCGCCCATCTTCCAAATGTTCTGCTCGTGGTGCATCCCCATGATCACCGACCCGGCGCAGAGGAACAGCAGACACTTGAAGCAGGCGTGCGTGATGAGGTGGAACATCGACTCGGACGGCGTCGGCGCGACCGCGATCCCCAGCACCATGTATCCGAGCTGCGAGATCGTCGAATACGCCAGGATGCGCTTGATGTCGTCCTGCTGAATGCCCATCAACCCCGCGACGAAGCAGGTAATACCCCCCACCCAGCCGATCACTTCGAGCGCACCGGGGATCGCCACCAGGATCGAGAAGATTCTCGCCAACAGATAGACGCCCGCCGCGACCATCGTCGCCGCGTGCAGCAGCGAGGACACCGGCGTCGGACCTTCCATCGAATTCGGCAGCCACACGTGAAGCGGCATTTGCGCGGATTTGCCGATCGTTCCGCAGAAAACCAAGATCCCCGCCGCGGTCAGCCAACCCATCGCCGCACCACCGTTAAGGATCGAATCCTCGACTTCCGAAAACACGACCGAACCCGTCAGCAGCCAGAAGATGAGAATTCCGAGCATGAACCCGAAATCGCCGATCCGGTTCACCGTGAACGCCTGCTTGCACGCTTCGGCAGCCGCGTCGCGTCGGTAGAAATGCCCGATCAGGATGTAGGAACTCACCCCCACCAACTCCCAGAAGATGAACATCATCACGAAGTTGTCCGCGAGCACGATGCCGAGCATCGAAAAAAGAAACAGCGACAATCCCGCGAAGTAGCGCGAATACCCCTCTTCCTCGGCCATGTAACCGATGGAATACGTGAAGACGATGGTCGCGATCGTCGTCACCAGCACCAGCATCAGCTTGCTCAGCCAATCGACGGTCACCCCGATATGCGCGACGAACTGAACCGGTGAATCCGCCCCGAGAATTTTCCCGAGATCAATCCATTCGATCGACAGCGTATCCGTCGCGGGCGGCTGCGCAAACAGCCACCAACTCAGAAGACAGGCCAGTCCCGCGCCGCCGATCGCCAGGGCCGCGCTCAGGCTCTTCGACTTGCGTCCCAGAAACAATATCGCCGCCGCCATGATCAGCGGCAGGAAGAGAATGATGAAAGGAAACGTCTGCGTCATCAGAACTTCAGGGCATTCAGATCCTCGACGTGAGTCGTTTGCCGCGCCCGGAACAAGGCCACGATAATCGCCAGACCAACCGCGACCTCAGCGGCGGCGACGGTGATGATGAAGAACACCAACACCTGCGCGTCGAAATTCGGCATTCCGTCGCGCCCGAGGCCGTAGCGTGAGAACGCCACCAGTGAAAGCGTGGCGGCGTTGAGCATCAGCTCGAGGCACATGAAAATTACGAGGATGTTTCGCCGCAGGAGCACACCGGCAAGCCCGATCGCGAAAAGCAGTCCGCTGACGAGCAGGTAATGAGCGAGCGAGACTTCCATTACTTGAGCTCCTTCTTGCTCAACACCACGCACCCAACCGTCGCCGCAAGCAGGAGAACGCCAATGATTTGGAAAGGCAGATTAAATTCCGTGAAAAGGGTCATCCCCACCATTTTCACGTCACTCACCTCCGGGAACGCGAGCGGCGGCTTCGGCAATCCCAACCCGGGCGTCGACATGATCACTTTAACGAGCAACGCGACGAAACCACCCAAGACCAAACCACCACCGATCCAAGCCGGGAGGTTCAATTTTCGCCGTTTCTCGGTTTTCAAGTCGAGCAGCATGATGATGAAGAGAAACAGCACCATGACCGCTCCCGCATAGACCAAGATCTGCACGATCCCGATGAAAAACGCGTCCAGCGTCACGAAAAGAGCCGCCAGCGCGACGAACGTCATCACCAGACACATCGCTGAGGAAACCGGACTGCGGCTCACCACCACGCCAACGCCAAAAACCAGCATCAGGGCGGCAAAGATCCAGAAGAGAATCAACGACACGGTGGGTAAATCGGTAAAGCGGCTGGGTTGCAGTCGGAAGTGAAATCAGGCAGGGCCGGAAGCATCGGCGTCGGGTTCTACCAGCCGCTCCGGGCGGAGACTACTTTTTTTCGTTCCACTTGTTCACAACGTTATCTTTCACGCCGCCCAACTCGTAGAGCTTTTCCTTGTCGTGAACCATTTCCGACCGGGTCAACCCCGTGATCGAATAATCCTTCCGCAGGTAAATCGCCTGTTCCGGGCAGACTTCCTCGCAAAGGCCGCAATAAATGCAGCGAATCATGTCGATGTCGAATTCCTCGGGCCGCTTTTCGACCTTCGCCCACTTATCGTCTTTCGGGATCTCCATCGGCTTGATGGTGATCGCCCGCGGGGGACAAATGAATTCGCAGAGCTGGCAGGAAACGCAGCGTTCGCGCCCCCACTCGTCCTTCACCAACGTTGGCGCACCCCGGTAGTAGTCGGGCAATTGCGAATCCCAACGTTGCTCGGGATACTGCATCGTCACCTGCGTTTTCCCGGTCAGCATTTTGCGGAAATGCTTGATCGTGATCATCAAGCCTCCCATCAGCGCGGGCAGGTAGAGCTTTTCAGCGAGAGTCAGATTGGGACGTCGAACGACAAGGGCCATGAGGAAAAATCAAAAAGGGTGTGAATCTCCTACGCGTGATACCGGCGATCCGGCGCACCTGTCGAGTTTCGAGTGCCGATTCTAGCCGCCAAACCTTGAGTTCGAGTGACCGAATGCTCCCCGATCGCCGCGTTCGTCCCCGCGTTGAGGGCGAAATCTCGCTTCGTTTCGGGGAATTCCCCGACCGATCATTCGGACCTTCTCCGATTGCATCCCCCCGGCCACCGGTCATGATCCATACCGATGAAAACAAAACTGAAAACTCTCGCCACCGGCTCGCTCGTCGCGGTTCTTTCCGCGACCGTCGCAGCTACCCTCCACGCGCACGAGGACCACGATCACGATCACCCCCTGATTGCGGTCCTTACCCCCACGGAAGGCAATGACGTCACCGGCACGATTATCTTCACCGAAGCCGACGGCAAAGTGACCATCGAGGCAGACGTGAAAGGTCTGAAACCCAATTCTTCCCACGGATTCCACATCCACGAATTCGGTGACATTTCCGCAGCCGACGGCAAAAGTGCCGGCGGCCACTACAACCCCGAAAAGCACGACCACGCTCTGCCCGACAAGGAAGTGCGTCACGCGGGCGACCTCGGCAATCTCGACGCCGACGCCGACGGCAACGCGGAGCTCATGCTCACCGTCGACAACATTTCTTTGATGACGGGCCAGGATCCCATCATCGGTCGCAGCGTGATCGTGCACGCCGACCCCGACGACGGCGGCCAGCCCACCGGCAACGCCGGACCCCGCATCGCGATGGGCGTCATCGGAGTCGAGAACCCCGGCGACTAGCCCTGCGGCAAACCGAAGCCTTTGGTCGAACCGGCCCCCCCCAAGGTCCGGAAACCCAACGGTTCAAAAACGCCAAACGGCGCGCCGACTTTCGTCGACGCGCCGTTTTCGTTTTCCGAAACCGGAATTCTTTCGAGCGGGCTTAAGCCAGCGCTTCGGCGGGCTCCTCTTCGCTGCCTTCGGCCTGATCGCGATCTTTCATCGCAGCCTTGCGGCTCAGCTTCACGCGACCCTTGTCGTCGACACCGATGCACTTCACCCAGATCGCGTCGCCCTGTTTCACGACGTCCTCGACCTTGTTCACGCGGAAGTCGGCCAACTCGGAGATGTGAACGAGTCCGTCCTTTCCGGGAAGCACTTCGACGAAGCAACCGAAGTCCTTAATCGAAACCACGGTGCCCTGATAAAGTTCACCGACGGTGATTTCCTTGGTCATGCCCGTGATGATTTCCTTGGCTCGCGCCAGGCTCTCACCATTGTTCGAGTAGATGTGCACCGAGCCATCGTCGTCGATGTTGATCTCGGCACCCGTCTCCGCGACGATTCCCTTGATGGTCTTGCCGCCAGGTCCGATGAGTAGGCCGATCTTGTCAGCCGCGATTTTCACGGTCTCGATCCGCGGCGCGTAAGGATTCATTTCCTCGCGATGCGTGCCGATCGTGCCGGCCATGTGCTCGAGGATCTGCGTGCGGCCCTGCTTCGCCAACGTCACGGCTTCCGCCATGATTTCGTGGCTGATGCCCGCAAGTTTCAGATCAAGTTGGAATCCAGTCACACCGACTTCCGTTCCGCAGAGCTTGAAGTCCATGTCGCCGTAGTGATCTTCCGACCCAAGAATGTCCAGCATCGTCGTGTAGCGGCTCATTTGCCCGTCGCCACCGTATTCCGTGACGAGACCAACCGAGATACCCGCAACCGAGCGCTTGAGCGGCACACCGGCGTCGAGGAGTGCCAGACAACCGGCACAGACACTCGCCATCGAGCTGGAACCATTCGATTCCATGATCTCGCTGCTCACGCGGATCGCGTAGGGGAATTCCGACTCGTCGGGAATCACCGGAGCGACCGAGCGCTCAGCCAAGGCACCGTGACCGATCTCACGACGATTCTGGCCGCCGAAGCGCCCCGTCTCGCCGACGCTGAACGGCGGGAAATTGTAGTGAAGGATGAACCGCTTCCGCGTCTCGCCGCCACCGTAGGCGTCGATCATTTGCGCTTCGTCGGTGGTCGCGAGCGTGGTCAACGCAAGCGACTGCGTCTCGCCGCGGGTGAACAGCGAGGAACCGTGTGAGCGCGGCAGCAAGCCGACTTCCGACGCCAGCGGGCGAAGGTCGTTCACGCCACGTCCGTCACAACGCTCCTTGCGATCCAGGATACTGATCCGGAACGCCTTTTTCTCGAGGTAATCGAACGCCTGGGAAATCTCGAAGGATCCCGCTTCCGGGAACTTCTCGGTGATGGCCGCCGATACTTCTTCGCGCAACGCACCAACCGCCTTGCCGCGAGCAACCTTGCCGGTCGTGTAGAGCGCCGATTCGATGCGGTCGCCTGCCACCTGATAGGCGACTTCCAACAACTCGTCCTTTACGGTGAAAAGCGGCACCTCGCGCTTCGTCTTGCCCGCCGCAGATGCGAGTTCCTTCTGAGCCGCGACCAGTGTCTGCACGTGGCCCTTGGCGAAATCCAACGCCGCGAGGAAATCAGCTTCCGGCAATTCGCTCGCTTCGCCTTCAATCATGATCACGTCCTCGCCGGTCCCAACGTAAACGAGGTCCAGATCACTGTCTTCACGCTCGGTGTGAGTCGGGTTAACGATGAACTCACCACCGACGCGACCCACGCGAACGGCGCCTACCGGGCCGGCGAACGGGATGTCAGAAACGCACAACGCGGCCGAAGCGCCGTTGATGCTGAGAATGTCGGGATCAATCTCGCCGTCGGCGCTCAGCAAAATGCTGATGATCTGGGTGTCGTAGAGGTAGCCCTTCGGAAAGAGCGGGCGCAACGGACGATCCGTCATGCGAGCCGTGAGAGTCTCCTTCTCGGAAGGACGGCCTTCGCGCTTAAAGTAGCCGCCGGGGAACTTTCCGACCGCCGCCGCTTTTTCGCGATAGTCGACGGTGAGCGGGAACCAATCCTGACCGTCCCGGACTTTGGTTGCCGAAACGGCGCTGACGAGAATGATGGATTCTCCGGATTGGACGGTGACGGAGCCGTCGGCGAGCCGGGCGATCTTGCCGGTCTCGAAAGTGATTTCTGAGCTGCCCACCTGGGCATTAACGGAATGTGACATGGATTTTTTCTTTCAATGAAATCGCGACGCCCCATGCGCCGCGACGGGTGTTGGGATTAGAAACTCAAGAAGCCCCAGCTAACAAATGCCGGGGCTTCCACAGAATTTCATGGTTGGGGCTCCGCTTACTTGCGGAGATGCAGCTTCTCGAGAACTGCCTGATAGCGATCACTCGAAGTGCGCTTCAGGTAGTCGAGAAGGCGGCGGCGCTGGGCCACCAATTTGAGCAGACCCAGGCGGGACGAATGGTCCTTCGCGTGGATCTTGAGGTGCTCGGTGAGTTCGAGAATGCGAGCGGTCAGCAGCGCGATTTGCACGTCTGCGCTGCCGGTGTCTTTTTCGTGCAGCCGTAATTCGGTCGCGGCTTGGGTATCTGTATTTGCCATCAGTCTTCTTTAAATCGGTCGGGGACAGTGGCACGCACCTCATCCGGTGGCAAGAGATTTCGGGCGCGATTCGGCATGCCGAAATTCCCCGCCGAGCGACCTCCTTTCAGCGCGAGAGAACCTCCGAGCCACCCCACCCAGCTTCCCGACGCTACTCCGGCTGCATCCAGTCGATCTCCAATTCGAACGGCCCCGGATCTTTGCCTCCGGTCATCACCCCGATCTGCTCGATTCCCGCGAGATTCAACGGGGGAGCGTCCACCGTCTCCCCGTGGTGGCTCGGCGTCATTTCGTCAAACGGCACCACGACCTCGGTCCATTCGCCCTCCTCCGTCTCGAAGCCAGCACCGTATTGCACCCGGTCCCCGCGATGGCGCGCGTCAGTCGCCAACCGCAGAACGTAGGGGCGACCGTCTCCTTTGACGCGGAGCCGCATCGCGCTCGCACCGGAGAAATCAAATTCCCCGTCCGTCGTCTCGACCAGCGAGAACCCCCCGTTGTTCTCGAGCGAAACCTCGCCGGTAAAAATCAAGTTACCCCCGGCGACTTCCGACTCGCCGGTCGAGACTCCCCCCATCACCCGATCGGTCATCGCCGACCAGGACGCCCGGTCATCGCCGTCTCCAAATTCAATCCGCCCTTCTTCGCAATCCGCGTTCCCCACGAACGCGGTCGCCAGCACCAAACTCGAAATCGCAGATCGCTTGAAAATATTCTTCATTCCCTCCCATCGCACCAATCGCGCGATCCGACAAACGCATCTTCGCACCCTCTGACGTCTGCAACCGATCAGGTCACTCGACCGGCACCGCTCGCGGTGCCACTGGCGCTCGCACCGCCAGCATCAGGTTCGACTCACCCGGCTTCCACTTGTAACCCGTCCCGAACGGCAAATCTCGCGCACCACCCGGTGTCCGGTAGGCCTGGAGCAGATCTCCCTGAACGTATTTGTCAAACAGCTCGAGCGTCCCCGTATAGCTCCCGAAAAACGCCAGTTGCCAGTCGGCTCCGAGAAAGTCCCGCAACGGGATCCCCGAATCGTCCTGCAAAATCGCCGTGCTGTTGCTCAGCAAAAAATCCCGGACCGTCGAAAAATACGACTCGTGCATCAGATAAGAAGCCGCTTTCAGATAACTCACCCCCGGCCCCAGTCCAGCCATCCAATGCGCAAGGCCCCCGTCCAGTTTGAAACTCCCGTCCGACAGATCCGCCTCGACGTAATACAGCGTCTGCGCCGCTCCCCCGTCTTTCCGAAACACGATCCGCAAACCAGGCACCATCCCCGACGGCACCGTCGACGACACGAGCGGCACGACCTGGCCGCCACCATCGATGCCCACGTAGTCCGAGCCAACGATCTGCCCACCCGCCAGTGCCACGAACGAATACAAGATCGGCATCACGCCTTTGAATTCGGTCTCCTCGAGATCCACCTTCATGTCCTTCGTGATGAAGTGGCTGAATTGCAACGTCACCGACGTCGACTCGCGCAGATTTGCCAATCCCGCCAACGCCTGATCCGCACTCAACCTCTCGGGCGGCATCACCGACCCGACCGGCTCCAGCCCACCTAAAACGTAAACGGGTGCATTCGGAAACAGCGCGTAGGCATTGATGAAATCCGGCCCGCCAAACAGGTAATACAGCACCCCCACCCGACCCACTCTCGGCAGAACGTTTTCGGCCGACCAACGACGCATCGGCGAGAAATATTTTCGATGAAATCCCCGCCACGTCTCCGCGTAGGTCTTGCCGTGCTCGAAGTAACCGGGCGTCTTCTGGAAACCCTCCAGCATCGAACCAGTCGGTACTCGCAGTCCCGATAAAAACCTCGCTTGCTCATCCGCCGTCGACTGCCGCGGTAGCAACGGCTGCGCGACGGCACTCCCCAGCGTCAACAGTGCGAAAACTCCCGGCATCCACCTCGTCATCGCCAATCCCTCCGTCCGTTCGCCCACGCGGTCAACTTCCAAAGCCCAAAAAATCCATGCCCGCCGCCGAAGTCGGCGGTCACGATCACGAACGACTTCACAGCCACTTGTTTCGCTTCACGATCAGCAGAGTCGCACCAACGATCAGCGCGGAAACCGCCCAGAAATACAGATAGCCAAATTCCCAGTCCAATTCCGGCATGTTGTAGGGACTCTTCGTGTCGAAGTTCATTCCGTACACCCCAGCCAAAAACGTCAGCGGAATGAAGATGGTCGAAACCACCGTGAGCACCCGCATGATCTCGTTCGTCCGGAATCCCAGACTTGAGAGATACACGTCCATCAGACCCGCACTCAGGTCGCGGTAGCTCTCGATGATGTCGATGATCTGAGTGATGTGATCGTAGCAGTCGCGCAGGAACACCGTCGTCGGCTGCGTGATTCGTTCGGAATCGTCTCGCATCAATGACCCGAAAATCTCCCGGTGCGGCCACGCCGCCCGCCGCAGCTGGATCAGCAGCCGCTTCACTTCGTAGAGTCGCCGCAGCGTCGCCTTCGACGGCTTGGCCAGCAGCTCTTCCTCCAATTCCTCCACCCCGTCACCCAGCGCCTCGAGCACCGGAAAAAACTGATCAACGACCGCGTCCAGCAACGCGTAAACGAGGTAATCCGCCCCCCGCTTCCGCGCAAACCCCCGCCCCATCCGCAACCGCGACCGCACCCGCTCGAACACGTCGCTCCCGCGCTCTTCCTGAATCGTCAGCACAAAGGCGTCACCTAGGAACAGACTCACTTGCTCGACGGATAATCTCGCCTCCTGGTCGAAATACACCATCTCGCTCACCAGGAAGAGGTAGTCGTCGAACGTTTCCACCTTCGGCCGCTGCGTCGTGTTCAAGACGTCTTCGAGCGTCAGGGGATGAAGCCCAAATCGCTCGCCGATCGCACGGATCAAATCGGCGTCGCCGATGCCGTCGACGTTGATCCAATTCACCTTACTGGAATCAAACGCTTCCAGCAGCTCGGGAAGCTCCCCGAACTCCCTCTCCGTCACGGTGTCCGCATCGTATTGGATCAGGGTCAGCTTGGCCGGTTCACCCGCCCGATCCTCCCGCGCCAACAGCGTCGCCGGAGCCGTCCCCGGCAGGTGATAATTCAGTCGAATCACGCCGCAGCAATAGGCGGAAACGCGCCGCCTGACAAGCCGCCCCGCCCCGCCTGACCCGCCGCCGCGGACCAAGCCGAACTCGACGCCACCGCCGCCATCCAAGGCGTCAACTCCGCCGTCGCCCGCCTCGAAGCCGATCGCGACACCGCACAGTTCAACCTCGATTCGGCCACCGTCCGCGCGCCCACCGACGGCACTGGTCAGCAAATGTTCCTCCGACCTGGAATGATGGCCGCCCGCCTCCCGCTTCGGCCCGTCATGATCTTCACGCCCGACGAGAAGCCCGTGATAGCCGGGAGCCAACCGGGGGATCTCGGCAGACCCCAGATTTCACAATGCCGTTTACAAGGAGTTGGTTCCCGCATTATCTGTCGGATGCAGCCTCCCCCCAGCGCGATCCCCCCGGCGCGAACCTTCGAACCACGTCGCAATCCAAGTGCGTCGCCTCGTTTGAATCCGATGCCCGATGCACCCCACTTTGACATCGAGGATCCGCTGGGAACAATCGACCATCCTTTTCGACTATGAACCCCCGAACATCCAAAGTTCCTCCCGCCGGATTCACCCTCATTGAATTGATCACCGTCATCGCAATTGTCGCGATCCTCGCCGTGTTGATCGTTCCCGCGATCGCGAAAATGTCCCAGCGAGCGAACAACGCAAAGTGCGCCAGTAATTTGAAGCAACTCGCGACCGTTGCTCAAAGTTATGCGGCGGACAACGGCGAGTTCTGGACCGTCATGGAAGAACAGGACCTCAACGGATCAACTTGGTATGAAGACATCCAGACCGTTCTTAATCCCGGTGAGCTGAACGAACTTCTGCAATGTCCCGGATACAAACAAGCGTTTAGTCCGAACTGGAATCCGTCCGGGAATTCCTACACGATGAACAGTGATCTCGACGGCGACGGGACCGACGCTCTTCAGCCGGGCCGCGGGCCTGCGGATCGCCCGGCTGCGATCAGCCACCCATCGTTCATTCCATTCTTCTTCGACGGGATGCCGCCAAGCTCGAGCAACGCCGCCCAGGCTGCCGAATACGGGTTCTACAGCGACCCCGCCGACGTTGGTGAATATCACCCGAACGAAACCCACAACGTCGTGTTCGTCGACGGACACGTCGAGAATACGGACCAAGCCGCACTCGCCGACTGGGAGACAAAACGAGCCGAGCTATTCGCGAATTAACCGTTATCCGAACCCAACCGGGACACGACCGCCCTCCGACGCCCGGAGACTAGCAATTTGACGCGCCTCAAGAACCTCGTATGAATTCCAAGCCAAAACACCCTTTTCCGATGATCAGTTTTCCTCCCAACCATCGAATCGCCACGCTGATTCTCACGTCCGCGCTCGCCCTCGGTTTCGCTTCCTGCGTGGCCCCTCGCCGTCCCGTCGTGTATGCCCCGGGCCGAACGATCACCAATCAAGTCGATCGCAACATCGATCGCCGCGACGACCGCCGGGATCGGAGACAAGACTATCGCGAAGACCGCCGGGATGATCGCCGGGATCGTTGGGATTGAGCGGTGCGAATTTCCGGCGCATCGACGCCGTCACCGCGTGTTCGGTTCAGGAATCCGCACGGAAGTCACCCAGTCCGAACCCAGCCGGCCTTCGTTGATAGAAACGAATCCGCAACCGGGGCAGCGTCTCGTGGAAAACGGAAGCGACTCCCGCCATCCCAGAAATATCCCGGAACACGACAGACAACGACTGATGAACACTGCAAACTTATCTGAGCCGACTCACGGTCGACTTCAAGTCGCTGGGATCCAACGGGCGGTGTTGATAACGCTTGCAGCGATTTGTATTTCTGCTTCCACCACCGCTGCGGAAGATGAGGTCGCTGCGAAGCAGCGAGACGATTTGAAAGAGTTCGCAAAGCTTCAGGAGCTTGCTTGGGAAGAGGTTTTTTCCGACTCCGGCTCGGAAGATTGGCGGACCAAGTGGAGCCTCGACGGTCGGAACGCACGCGTCACGAACACCGATAACGGGATGGACTTCTTCGCGGGTCCTGAGGCTTTTGACGATGCCCATCATGCCGTGCTTTGGACGAAGCCGAGCTTCGAGGGTGATTTAAAAATCGAGTATGTATTCACCCGCCTGGATCGCGAGACCCGGATGGTGAACATCCTCTACATCCAAGCCACGGGAAGTGGCAAACCGGGCTTCGAGCGAGACATCAGCGCCTGGGCGGACAAACGCGCGATTCCTGCGATGAAGACCTACTTCAAAAACATGGAGACCTACCACGTCAGTTACGCAGCCTTCGGGACGAATAATAAAATCATCGGCAGCGACTACATTCGCGCACGCCGGTATCGCAGCGGGAGCTTGGCCGGCACGGAATTAGAAAACGAATACGCGGAAACCGGACTTTTTCAAACTGGAGTCCCGCATCGCATAACGGTCATCAAACGAGACCGCGACATTTTCATGCACGTCGAGAATGAAGCTGGAGAACTGCTTTGCCATTTCGAAAACACCAGGTTCCCACCCATCACCGAAGGAAGAATTGGCCTTCGTCACATGTACACCCGAGGCGCACGGTATCGAAACTTCCGAGTCAGTGAACTGCGTTGATCGTAAGCACAACGCGAAGACCGGACCGTGGCACTGGTTGAGCCAGCCAAGGTGACGAATGCCAACCATGGCCGGATCCGGCAGTGGTTCGCCGATCGCATTCCGAAATCTCACGACGGGTAAAGTGCTGAACGAAACGAGACTCGAATCTTTCTTTTCGAACGCTCCAAAAAGCCGGAGTACCGATCACTGACCTACAAGGCTAAACGTCGAATCAGATTCGATTGTAATCGTCAACGAGCCATCGCCGCTCTCATCAGAACTGCGCCACTCTCCAGCTCCTGCCTTCATGATATTTTCAAATCCAACTCTAGATCTGATTGCCCGCGGCATTGTTTTGACCGGCATCGCCATGATCTGGGTCGTCATGCTCGTCCGCATCAACGGCCTGCGATCGTTTTCGAAGATGACAAACTTCGATTTCGTCATGACCGTCGCGGTGGGATCTTTGCTCGCAGGTTCGAGCCAGTCCACGAGCTGGGGTGCTTTCGCGCAATCACTCACGGCCATGGCTTCCCTCTTTCTCGTGCAATTCACTACCGCCAGACTTCGCAAGGTGTCAGGCACCTTCAGGTTTCTGACTCAAAACGAACCCGTCGTTCTGATGCGCGACGGAAAAATTCTGAAGGAGGCGCTGACTGAAACCCGTGTCGCGGAGAACGACCTGATTGCGAAGCTCCGTGAAGCGAACGTCCTCGATTTCTCCGAAGTTCGCGCCGTCGTGCTCGAGACGACTGGCGATATTTCGGTTCTTCACGGAAACCGATGTGCGGATGAGTTGTTCGAAGGGACGACCTCAGTCGCATCGTGACCGCACGGCGATCGGACCGCATCCGCTTCCAGGGGCCTTACCCTTCGGGCGATATCGGAATGTCCCGATACGATTCTGGAGACCGCAACCTCGATGCCCGCGCCGCGCGAGCCATTCGTTCGAACCAATCTGGCAGAGGATCAGCGCCGCATTCTGCAGCCAACCGATTGACGTAATCAAATTGATCGTCGCCCATCACGTGATGGTGCCGCCCGTCTCGGCCGGCAGCCGTCCGATGCCGCTGACGGTCCGCGATTGCCGCCTCCATCTCCGCTCTCGACGGGAAGCTCCAGCGACCGGACACGCGGCGAACGAACCACTGGGCCTGCGTCTCAAACAGGGGAAACGGAATAATTTTCAGCGGCAGCCCAACCAGCGCCATCGTCGAATGTCTCGGCGGCACCAGCTCGTGGTAAAGCGGTTCCACGCGAGTTCCATCGGACGTCACCACGTCCTTCGGCACGAACGGAATCGAGTAGTAATATCCGGTGCAAAACACCACCGCGTCCACCGCATCCAGGCGTTCCCCGTCTTCCAACTCAACCGAACCATCCTCTAGAAAAATCCGTGGCAACGCCTTCCGTTGCACCGGATCAAAGCCCGGTCCTCCTTCGCTTGCAAAACTCGTCGCACACCACCAAACCCGCGAGGCGACCCGCCCGATCTCCCCTGCCAAATCAGTCCCGGAAGCGCCGCTTCCAATCACCACCACGCGCTTGCCCGCGAACGGCTCCGGGTGACGGTAGTTGCGACTGTGCAACATCTGGCTCGGGAAGTCGCCCGTGCCCGGAAGATCCGGCAGCCTCGGTCGACTGTAGTGCCCGTTACAGACCATCACGGCGTCGAACGTGTCTTCCCCCGCCGCGGTTCGCACCAGCCAGCCTCCGTCCGGCTTTGGCATCACCTGCTCGACCGGCGTCTTGAATCGGATTTGCCGGACGACGCCAAACTCTGTCGCGAACCTCTCCAAATACGCGAGCACCCGCGCGTGCTCGGGGAACTGCCGTCCCCCCTCAAACGGGAAATCGCGAAACGCCATCACCTCCTTCGGCAAATTCGTTCGCAATGACGAATAGAGCGACCCGTGCGGTCGGCCACCCGGACTTTGCCCCGCCGGATCAGCTCCGACCTCCTCCCGGTAAACCCAGACGCCACCCACCCGGTCGCTCGCTTCGTAAACCACAACGTCCAGCCCCTCGCGCCGGGCTTCCCGCGCGCTCACCAGTCCGGCGGCACCCGCACCGACGACGGCCACTCTCGGACGCTCGTTCATTCTCGTCATACTCCGCGCTGCCCATCGTCATCGTTCATCGCGTGGCTTCCTCGATCCGATCCACCAGCTCGACGAAGGTCGCGAGGGACTCGACGTCCGGAAAACTTTCGGAAAAATACCTCGGGGCCGAGTAGGCCGCGGTCAGGGCGAGATCGCCGGATTCGACGGTCAACTGGTAATCGTCAGCGTGCAGGATGCCGCCTCCCACCCCCAATTCATCCGCCGCACGGTTAACGTCGGCCAACAACGTCTGGCGGGTCGTCGGCCAATAGTCCTGCCGCTGGATCGTCTGGATCACCGAGGCAGACAAACCCGGCGCCGTGCCGGTCCGCGTCTGGATCACCCTGCCATCCATCGCCCGGAACGTTCGCGTGATGAACCCGTCGTCATTCGCAACCCACGTCTCGGTATCAATTCCGTCCCCTCCCGTTCGAAGGAGATGAATTGGACCCTCCGCCGGTATCCGCTCGGAGATTTCCAACTCCGAAGCGCACCTGCTAAAGACACCAACAGAACCAAAGCGAATGACCAATTTTTCACCCGGCCATCCTACCCGACAACCCTCGGACGACCCGACCTCAAACTCTCCCGTCAACCCCAAAGAAATCCAACCCCCCGGCCAAACGTCGAGCCATTCGCCATTAGCTACTCGTGGACCCCTCCGAGCAGGAGGACCACTTTGCCATTTCCCTCCGTAACCATCGTGTGATCCTCCTCGCCGCCGCCGAAACCGCCAGCGCCTCCGCGCAGGGGACTCCCCCCATCCTTCCCATGGCGTTGATCGGAGGCGTGCTCGTGCTGACGTTCATCGCCATCGCCTTCGAACTTGTTCACAAGAGCCTTGCCGCCCTCGCCGGTGCCATCGTCGCCGTCATTATCGCCCTCAGCCTTGGTGTCTTCGGCGGCGATCATCCCTACGACGTCGTTCACGGATTCATCGCCCACGACCTCAGCGTCATCGGAGTCATCGTCGGCACGAGCATCCTCGTCGGCATCGCGGCTAAATCGGGCCTCTTCCATTTTCTCGCGATCAAGCTCGTGAAGCTCACCGGCGGCAAGCCCGCCCTTCTGCTCCCCGCCATGATGGCCGCGACCATTGGCTTCGTCACGTTTCTCACGATCGCGCCCGGTGTTTTGATCATGACGTCGCTGGTCCTCGTCATCACTAAGGCCCTCGATTACAAACCCGTCCCCTACATTATGGTCGTCGCCATCGGCGCGAACTCCGGTGCCCTGATGACTTTCGCCTCCGGCATTCCGACGCTCATGATCGGGACCAGCGCGAACATCCCCTACGTCCACTTTCTGATCGTCTCCACGCCTCTTGCGATCGTATCCGCCCTGGTCGCCTTCGTCGTCATCCGTTTCGCCTACCGACGCGACCTCGTCGCCACCACGGGCGTCGAGGAACGGCGCGACAAGGTCGCGCAATTCGACGAATGGGCACTCGTCAAAGACCGGGCGATCTTCGTCCGCTGCGCCATCATTCTCGGGTTCACCATCCTCGGATTCGCGTTCGCCCAGCAACTTGGCGTCGGCCTCGACTTCATCGCGTTCTGCGGTGCCGCCGCCGCCCTGTTCTTTTCCGGCTTCGACACCGAAGATGCCATTCGCGCCGTCAAATGGCCGATCATCCTCTTCTTCGTCGGCCTCTTCGTCCTCATCGGATGCGTCCGCGAGACCGGGCTGCTCGAGATCCTCGCCGCCCAAATTTTCGAGATCTCCGGGACCAACGTCACCATCGCCGTTGCCATCCTCGTCCCCTTCGTTTTCATCACCGCCGGCATCGTCGACAACATCCCGGTCGCCGCGACGATGATCCCGATCATTCAGTCCATGATCGCGTCCGGCGTCCCCGCCGAGCCTCTCTGGTGGGCTCTCATTGGTGCCTGCAATCTCGGCGGCAACCCCACCCCGGTCGGCTCCATTGCCGCCGTCATCGCCCTTCACGCCCTCGAGAAGGAACGCGGAATCCGCATCGGCTGGGGCGAATATCTGAAGGTCGGCGGCTTCGTCACCCTCCTGCAAATCCCGCTCGTCATCGGCTACATCGCACTCTACCGCTGGCTCGAACTCTTCCCCTCCCTCTCATCATGAACGAAGTTAGCGACACCGAACTCGACGACAGCATGGACCGCTTCGAAGCCGCTTCGAACGCCCACTCCGTCCTCCTACCCCAGATCGAGCTCAACCAAGTCCTCGTCGCCCCAGACGGATCGAATCAAGACACTCTCACCGCCGCCCTCGCCGATCACTTTGAAGTTCCCGTCCAGTCCGCCGACGTCACCGGCAACGACCCACCCTACCGCCAAATCCTTCAGCAGGCCGCCGCGATCCGAGCCGGACTCATCGTGGTTCCCGCGCCCTTCCGCGAAGACTTTGCCGAACTCGGCGCCGCCAGCATTGGGTCCAACCTCGACCTTCTCCTTCATCACCGCGCGACACCCCTTCTCGTCGTCCGCGACCCGGCACGCGACCTCGCCGCCCTTGTCCGGGAAATTGTCATTCCGCTGAGCGTCGTTGCCGCCGATGACATCCGCGCCGCCGCGTGGGCCTTCCGCGCACTCACCCCACGGGGGCGCATCCGCCTTCTCGCCGTTGCCGACACCGAGCGACTCGTCCGCGATCGGCACGTCTCCACGGAAACGCTCGAGTTCGACACCCTCGACGAATCCGATCTTTCCGGGCTCGACCAACCCGAGATGGCCGGCCTCGTCGCTGCCGTCCAGCGCCACGCCGCGGAGACCGACGTCGGTTGCCGCGTCAGCATTCGCGTCGGCCAATCCGTCAAAGCGACCGCGGAGTTTACGAACGATCTTCAGTGCCTCATCGTCGCAACGTGTCCTCTCGGTTCGGACCCTTCCGGCGTTCAGGCCATCCACGCTCTAACTCGACTGAGCAAAAACCCGATCCTCATCGTCTAGCCAACGAAAGACAGCCCCGGTAGAGCCGGCCCTCCGGGCTCGAAGCCCAATCACCCGGCGCACCCACCGCGCCCCGCCCAAGGTCACCACCCCCGTCGCCGTGCCGCGGGACAATACCTCGCCGCTTCCGGAAGCACCGGAATCACCCCTTTCAGCGACGCTTTCAGAGCGCGCACCGCGCCCCGGCCGGTTCCCGTGGACCGAAACCCCAACCGCTCGCGCACTGGCGACGGAATCGTCTCCACCGTCAGCTGACGCGTCGGCCATCCCGCCACCGCCAGCCAGATCGGGCGCTGCATCTTGACGATCGCCGACGCGACCTCCGCGCTTTCTGGCAGCGACCCCATCCGCTCATCGTTCAGCATCTCCGCGTAGTAGCGGTCAAACTCTGACCGCCCCTGCGGCCCGTAGGCTCGATCCAGTCCAAAGTATTCCCCAAAGATCCGCATATCGTCGTAGTGCGCCTCCTGCTCTTCAACGGTGAGCGGAGAGACCAGCGTCTCAAAGACCTCCGTCGCCACCGCGATCAACGTGGCCAACACCCACATCTGCGCCTCCGGGTCCGCCGCGTCGTAACCCACCGGCTCGCTCCCGCGCACCGGCCGATGCACCGCCGCCACGTGATCGCGCAGGTGCTTCGCCTCCACCTTCGTCCCAAACGCCACGGTGTAAACCGCGTCCAACGTCCGATGCAACCGCCCGAGCGTGTCGTCGCGAAACCGACTGTGCCGCGCCACCCCCGCCCCGATCACCGGATGTGCCACCTGCAAAATTGCCGCCGCGGGTCCGCCCAGCAAAATCGCGTTCTCGCGACTAACCCGACAGATCAGCGAGTCCGCCGCAAAAACAAATTCGTCCTCACGCGGCTCCATCGATCCGGCCATCCTCGATGAGAAGAATTCGATCGCCGCGCTTCGCCAGCTCCCGATCATGCGTCACGACCACCAACGTCCGCCGATCCTCGCGCACCACACCGAGCAGGAGATCGACGATCGATTCGCCCGTGTTCGAATCCAGGTTTCCCGTCGGTTCATCCGCAAACAGCGTTCCTGGATCGTTGATGAGAGAGCGCGCAATGGCCACCCGCTGCTGCTCCCCACCACTCATCTCCGACGGCAGATGCTCCATCCGCCCGCCGAGTCCCACGCGTTCCAGTAATTCCGCCGCGCGCTTCTCCGCGGAGTCGTCCTCGCCACCGATCATCGCCGGCACCAGAACGTTCTCCAGCGCCGTCAGCTCCGGTAGCAAAAAATACGACTGAAAAACGAAACCCATCCGCTGATTACGGAGCCGCGAAAGTTTTTCACCGCCCATTCGGTAGAGGCTCACCCCCTCCAAAAAAACCTCACCCGACTCCGGTCGTTCCAAGCCCGCCAGCGTGTAGAGCAGCGTCGTCTTCCCCGCCCCGGACGCCCCGCAAAGAAAGACCGACTCGCCCGCCGCCACGCTCAGATCGATCCCGCGCAGCACCTCGATCCGGTTGCGCCCGATCTTGAACGACCGCTCCAAGCCTTCCGCCCGGAGATGATCCAACTTCGGCTCACTCACAACTTCTTCGCACCCGCCTCGGAATCGTCCGGCTCCCCCAACGTCACCTTGCCACCCACGCGCTCCGGCCGTTTGCCCAGGAACACGTCCGACACCGCGAGAACGCGAGCCAGCCGCTCGCGGATCGACGTCTTCGGATCAGTCGCGAACGAGACCGGCTTTCCCGGATAGCCAATCAAATCCTGACCGTGCATCCGCCCGATGAAAATCGCCCGCTTCGTGTGTTCCGGCTGCGACACGACGACCATGTCCGGAGCGCCGAAGACCTCGTCTGCCCGCACCACCGAATCCAGCGTCCGCAGTCCCGCGTCGTCCCGGTAGATCCGCTCCGCCGGCACGCCCATTTCGATCAGATCCTCCCGCATCGTCTCCGGTTCGTCGTAGTTCTCCTCCGCCCCGTTGCCACTTACGATCATGTATTCCACCCGTCCCGCCTTGAACAGCTCCGCCGCCGCGTCCATCCGGTAGCGGTAATGCACGTTCTCGTCCCCACCCGGGACGTATTTGGACGTCCCAAGGACCAAAGCCGCCTTCCGCTTGGGCACTTCGTTCACCTCGGAATAGCTTCGTCCCCACGCCGAGAGATCCACCGCCGCCTCCGCGCCGAGCACGATCAAAACGACCGCCGCCACACCGAGAAGAAGGAGGATGAGGAGAAACCGAAGAAAGCGTTTCATGGGAGCCCCCGAGCCTCTGCCTTTCCACCCGGTCGTGCAAGCGATTCCCCCGTCGGACGATCACCGGTTTCCGCGGTGATCGCCCCTCGCAAACGGCTCTAGGGCACGCGGCCATCCAGCGCAACAACCACCACCTGTCCCATCCTCTCGTCAATCATCGTCCTTTACCGTTCTAGATGAATCCCGCGACCTCGGCCATCTGACTCCTGTGCGTTCGCTCGCCGTCCGCCCACTGGCCGCTTCCATCCCAGACGACCACTCGCCCGCCGCGCGATGCCGTTCGCCGACGACCCCCGCCACGCCTTCGCGTAAAAGAAAAATGGTGCGCGATACTGGGTTCGAACCAGTGACCCCCTCCGTGTCAGGGAGGTGCTCTACCGCTGAGCTAACCGCGCGTTCTCGAAGCTGATCGCGCCCGACTTCCGGGCGCCGACCGTTCCGGGGGGCGAAAAACTAGGATACCGCCCCGCCCGGGTCAATCGAAAATCAACGTCGATCACCCAACCGGATCAGCCAGTCCCGTTCTCCCAAACTCCCATGGTGCGCGGCACCACCGAGAATGTTCCGAAAAAAATTTCTGATTTCCCCTACCCTCCCATAAGCGTATCTAATACGCCTGCACCATGGCCACCACCACCGCGAACCCCACCAACCGCCGCCCGGTCAATCCGTTGATTGCCTGGCTCCTCTCATCCATCGGTAAAAAAACGGTGGTCGCCGTCACTGGCCTAGCACTTGTCGGCTTCGTCATCGGACACATGGGCGGCAATCTCACGTTTTTCTTCGGCCCGGATGCCATCAACTCCTACGCGATGCACCTCATGGATCTCGGGATCTTTCTCTGGATCATCCGCCTGGCTCTCTTAGCCATCGTCACCCTGCACATCGTCTTCACGATGCTCGTCTGGAAGGAGAATCACGCCGCCCGGCCAGCCAAATACGAGGTCCGCTCGCGCGTCCAGGCCTCCATATTTTCGCGAACGATGCGGCTGACCGGCATCATTCTTCTCGCCTTCATCATCTTCCACATCGCCCATTTCACCGCGAAGGTGATCTATCCGTCCTACAACGATCTCTACACGACTCTCCCCGACGGCCACGAGGTTCGCGACGTTTACGCGATGATGGTGATCGGCTTCAGCCACCCACTCGTCGCCGCTTTCTACGTCCTTTCCATGGCCCTCCTGGCCTTTCACCTCAGCCACGGCATTTCGAGTCTCTTCCAGACGCTCGGACTTGCCAACCGCCGCCTCCTCCCCGCTTTCCAAACCGTTGGACGCGTCCTCGCGTGGACCCTCTTCGTGGGATTCGCCGCCATCCCGATCTCCGTTGGTCTCTTTGGCGTCGGCAAGTCCTACGTCGATCAAAAACATCCCGCCGCGCCACTGGAAACCGACGCCGCCGCGAAGCAGCTATCTCAGCGTCAAACTCCTTAATCTGCGGACGAAAACCTCATGATCCTCGACGCCAAAATTCCCGAAGGCCCACTCGACAAAAAGTGGACCACCTACAAAAACAGCGCCAAGCTCATCGCGCCGAACAACAAGCGGAAGTTCAAACTCCTCGTGGTCGGAACCGGTCTCGCCGGCGGTTCCGCGGCTGCCACTCTTGCCGAGCAGGGTTTTCAAGTGGAGTGCTTCTGCTACCAGGACAGTCCCCGCCGCGCGCACTCCATCGCCGCGCAGGGCGGCATCAACGCCGCCAAAAATTATCAGAACGATGGGGACAGCGTCTTCCGCCTCTTCTACGACACCATCAAGGGCGGTGACTTCCGGTCCCGTGAGGCCAACGTCTATCGACTGGCCGAAGTTTCCACTGCCATCATCGACCAATGCGTGGCTCAGGGCGTCCCGTTTGCGCGCGAATACGGCGGTCTCCTCGCGAACCGTTCCTTCGGCGGTGCTCAGGTCTCCCGCACCTTCTACGCCCGCGGCCAGACCGGCCAGCAACTCCTCCTCGGCGCGTATCAAGAAATGTCCGCACAAGTCGCTCACGGGCAGATCAAAATGCACGCCCGCACCGAGATGCTCGATCTCGTCATCGTCGACGGACACGCCAAAGGCATCATCGTCCGTAACATGGTGACCGGCGAAATTTCCGCCCACGCCGGCGACGCCGTGCTCCTCTGCTCCGGCGGCTACGGCAACGTTTTCTACCTCTCGACCAACGCCAAGGGCTGCAACGTCACGGCCACCTGGCGCGCGCACAAGAAGGGCGCGCTTTTCGCAAATCCCTGCTACACGCAGATTCACCCGACCTGCATTCCGGTCAGCGGCGACTACCAGTCGAAGCTCACCCTCATGTCGGAATCGCTCCGCAACGACGGGCGGGTTTGGGTTCCCAAGAATCGGGACGACGTCGGCAAAAAGCCGTCCGAAATTCCCGACGATGCTCGTGATTACTACCTCGAACGCAAATACCCGAGCTACGGCAACCTTGCCCCGCGCGACATCTCGTCCCGCAGCGCCAAGGAAGCCTGCGACGACGGACGCGGCGTCGGCCCCGGGGGACGCGGCGTTTATCTCGATTTTGCCGACGCCATCGAACGCCAGGGCGAGAACACCATTCGCGAAAAATACGGAAACCTCTTCGAGATGTATGAGGAGATCACCGACGAGAACGCCTACGAGCGCCCGATGCGGATTTACCCCGCGGTCCACTACACGATGGGCGGCCTCTGGGTGGACTACAACCTGATGTCGAACGTCCCCGGACTCCACGTCCTCGGCGAAGCCAATTTCTCCGACCACGGTGCCAACCGCCTCGGCGCTTCCGCCTTAATGCAGGGCCTGGCCGACGGCTATTTCGTCATTCCCTACACCATCGGCGACTACCTCACGACGCAGTTTGGCAAGGAGAAGGTGACCACCGACCACCCCGCCTTCACGGAGGCGCTCAAGACCACCAAAGCCCGCACCCAGCAGTTCCTCGACGTGAAGGGCACTCGCTCCGTCGACTCCTTCCACCGCGAGCTCGGGCTTCTTATCTGGGACAAGTGCGGCATGGCTCGCGACAAGGCCGGCCTCGAGGAAGCGCTCCGAACCATTCCCGAGCTGCGCGAGCAATTTTACAAGGACGTCAAAGTCCTCGGCAGCGGCGAAGAATTGAACCAGTCGCTGGAGAAAGCCGGCCGCGTCGCCGACTTCCTCGAATTCGGTGAACTCATGTGCCTCGACGCACTGACCCGCGAAGAAAGCTGCGGCGGCCACTTCCGCTCCGAGCACCAGACCGGCGAAGGCGAAGCACTTCGCAACGACGACGATTACATGCACGTCTCCGCCTGGCAATACGGCAACGGCTCCGGATCGAAGCTGGTCAAAGAGCCCCTCACCTACGAAACCGTCCACCCGGCAACGAGAAGCTACAAGTAGTGTTGAGTGTTTACGGTTGAGTGTTGAGTGGAGAATGCGACGAAAATCATGTTCAATTTCGAGAAACTTGAGACGTGGCAAAAAGCCATCGACTTCGCGACACTGATCTACGAAATCACGTCAAAATTTCCATCCGACGAACGCTTTGGTTTGACGAGTCAACTGCGCCGTGCCGCCGTTTCCGTTTCTTCCAACATTGCCGAGGGAGCATCGCGATCTTCCAAGAAGGAATACGCCCGTTTTGTCGAGATCGCCACCGGGTCGCTTTTTGAGGTCGTGAGTCAAGCCCACGTCGCCAAGCGGCTCGAATACCTCGACGACCTCGCGTTTGACGCAATCTACGATCAATCCGACGACCTCTCTCGAATGCTCAGCGGATTGCGAAACTACCTCGCGCCCACTCATTGAATCTCCACTCAACACTCAACACTCAACTCTAAACACTCAACCCGCATCCGCTCCCAATGAACTTCACGATCAAAGCCTGGCGCCAACTGTCACCCAACGCCCGCGGTGAACTCAAATCCTACGAAGCGAGGAACATCCCGCCGGAAGCGAGCTTCCTCGAGATGCTCGACATCCTCAACGAGTCGCTGATCGAGTCCAACGAGCCACCCATCGACTTCGATCACGATTGCCGCGAAGGCATCTGCGGCATGTGCAGCCTCACGATCAACGGAATTCCGCACGGCAAGGATCGCGGCGTCGGCACCACGTGCCAGCTCTACATGAGGAAATTTCAGGACGGCGAGACCATCACCATTGAGCCCTTCCAGGTTGGCTCCTTTCCCGTGATGAAAGACCTCGCCACCGACCGCAGCTCCTTCGACCGCATCATTCAGTCCGGCGGATTCATTTCCGAGCGTAGCGGTTCCGCGCCGGACGCGAACGCCGTCCCGATTCCCAAACCGATCGCCGACGAAGCCATGGATGCCGCCGCCTGCATCGGGTGCGGAGCCTGCGCCGCCGCCTGCCCGAACAGCTCGGCCATGCTCTTCGTCAGTGCCAAGACCGCGCACCTCAACCTGCTCCCGCAGGGCAAACCCGAGAAGAACCGGCGCACCCTTGCGATGGTTCACCAGATGGACGCCGAAGGTTTCGGGAATTGCTCGAATTACTACGAGTGCGAAGCCGTCTGCCCCGCGCACATCCCGGCCAGCTTCATCGCGAAGCTCAATCGTGACTACACCAAGGCCTCCCTCGTTCACAACACCGGCGCCTGAGAGGCCGGAACCTCGCGAGAATTATCCGCCCGCAACGAGGAGGATTTTCACCTCCCCGTCTTCCGACGGCCCGGCCGGAAACACGAAAGCCTGCCGACCACCCGGCCCGTTTGCGAAGTGAACTTGGAATCGCCACTTTCCGTTCATTTCGGGCCCACCCTCGGCGTTCCCCACTTGTCGCTCAGTCGACGTCACGATCGGATTCTCCCAACGAAGAATCTCGTCGATAATTGCCTTCACCTGACCGCGAGCCTCAGGGTCCGAGCCGTCAAATTCGAAACACCGTTCGAAATACCCGCGGTCGCCCGTCTTCAGCGCGGCACTCGCCGTAAATAACAGTTCGCCTCGCGAGTCAGCCGCTTGGGTCACGTCTCCAGACACCAGACTCAACCCTACAATCAGTCCCAAAATTCGTAACAACATTTACGGAAATTCGGATACCCCGACCCGATCAGCATTCGCGTAAACGTTACGTTTTCGACACATGGCGGGAAACGGCCTATCCGCCCTTGTTCCGAAGGCCCATCCGCCTAAATTTCCGCCCATGTTCATCTCCGCCCGCACCCGAACGAACGCCATCGCAATCGCCGCGATCGCCATTTTGCCAACCGTCAACGCCCAGCAGAACGACGACGAGTCCGGCCCAACCAAAAACGAAACGAATATTTCCGCCTTCCAGGGCAATTACTTCGGCAAATCCGTCGTCGAGGCGAACGGCAATACTCTCAGGGGCCGTGGGATCATCCGCGCCAGGATCAACGAAGACGGACTCACCGGGAGGTTCAGGATCCAAGGCAACGTCAAAGTCCGCGGCGAACGTGTCCCGATCGACAATCGTTTTACGTTCCGTCCATCGGGACGAGTCAACGTCCAGGAACTCGCCCCGGCGGTCAGCAACGGCGAGAGAGAAAAGGGATTCTACACTGCCGATCCTCGGGAAGTCCGGTTCATCGGCCAGTTCAACCTGGACACCGATCAAGGGCGCGTCAGCGGCAGCTACGAATGTGTCGTTCGGGTCAGCGTCAAACGAATCATCCGGATGCGTTACACGGTCACGCTCGAGGACGAGACATCTCCGGCATTCGTTTATCGGATCGTGGCGGAACCGCGCGAGACTTCTGAAGACGAGTAAGGTCGCCTCGCACTTCCGGAAAGTCGGCCCGTTGAGAATTGCCGCGTGACCGGCGCATCTCGTGTTACCGGGTGAGTCTGGCGTTTTCCTCGTTCGTCCTGCGCCCCTGGGCGTTGAGGGCTTCATCGCCAAACAGCACGCGGAACCGATCGTTGCTGAGCGCCTCTGCTGAAGGATAGGAGGATGACGTTTGACGAGCGAGGCGGTCTGCCGCCGGTGTCCCCGGCGCCGTATCTCGACCTCCGTTTAGCTCAGGACTATTATCGTTCTCGCGGCGATCCGTGCCGTTCACCTCATCCAAAAAATCTCGGGCCAGTCGATTCTTTTGCCGTTCCTCGGACTCAGTCAGCTCAAGTTCCGGACTCGTTTCCTCCAGCGCAGCGGGCACGTTGGTAGTTCCCTCCAGCAACGTGACCGTCGCACCCTCACCCTCAGCGTCGTTTTCGACTTCGAAGCTCGCGGGCCCTCCGGATGAGCCAGCAGGTCGGGATCCGGGAGTCACCGGAAAGCCACCTCCCGATCGAAAAGCCGGACTCGGCGGGCGTGAGTTCGAAACCGCTACGTCGGCCGCCGGTCGAGCCAGCGAACCCGGAGCCCCTGGCGACGACGTGCGCCCCGTCGGCTGCAGCGCAGGCGTCGCGGTATCCGCGCGGATCGAGGGCGTCAAACTCAGATGATCTGAGGAGTTCGACGCGGGGGTCGCGACGACCGGCTGGCGAGGAGCCACGGAGACCGGAGGCCGCGCGGCAGCCGGTGACGAGAACCGAGCCGTCGACGTCACGTTCGCCGGCGTGGCGCCCCCTCCCCCTCTCGAAGGTGCGTTGAAGATCGACGGCTCTGCAGGTTTGCTGAGTCGAGGTTCTTGCCGGCTCTCGGTTTGCCGTTGGCTCAATCCGGCATCTTGAATGGACGGGCGCAAGACTAGGATTACGACGGCCGCACCGAGGGCGAGACAGACCAACGAGAGGGCGACGTTCAGCGCCAATAATCGGCGGACAAGCGTGCGAGACCGGCCGGATTTTCGATTTGAAGAATCGTTCATGGCTGGGATTGAGAGGTTAGCTGCGTCTGATTTGCGGACGCTCGCTCGCGAAACTCTTTGCGAAATTTAGCGACCCGCCGTTCAGCCTCGGCCAGTTCCTCTTCCGAAAGTCGAGGAGTCACGTCTTCGAGCATTTTCTCGCCGCTGACCTCTCCCTGCATGGCGCCAATCTTGACCCACCGGTAAGCCTCCACGACGTCCCCTTGCACGCCCGCCCCGCTCGCATAAAGCTGGCCGAGATTTACCTGGGCGCGAGCGTGGCCTTGCTCGGCCGCCGCTCGAAACCACTTCGCCGCGGTTTCGAGCTGGACGTCGACTCCCATTCCCATCTCATACATGAAACCGAGGGTATTTTGCGCTTCAGCCACGCCGCCCTCAGCCGCCATCCGCAGGTAATTTGCCGCTCGCCCGTGATCTCGATCTGCACCACCTTCGCCGTGGAAATACAGGTGCCCCAAGTGCGCAGCCGAGTCGATGTGACCCTGCTCCGCCGCCTTGCGAAACCATTCACGGGCCTCCTCCTCGTCGCGTGCAATCCCCTGACCTCGCGAA
Organism: uncultured Verrucomicrobiae bacterium; assembly: GCA_963749035.1. Lineage (GTDB taxonomy): Bacteria > Verrucomicrobiota > Verrucomicrobiia > Chthoniobacterales > JAATET01 > CAVVKW01. Next base: position 86,259 of record CAVVKW010000004.1, on the reverse strand, counting down.
AGCAAAAGAGCGTAGCTGAATTGAGCCAGCATCGCCCCTTGCTCGGCCGCGCGTTTCACCCAACGCGCGCCCTCCGCTTCATCTTTGGGGACGCCCTGCCCGTTCAGCAGCATCGACCCTACGTTGCTCTGCGCTCTCACGTCACCCCGCTCGGCCGCCGCTCGAAACAACTCGAATGCTTTGGCGGCATCCCGCTCCACCCCCGTGCCTCTCAGGTAAGCTTGCGCTTGCTCGAACTGCGCCGCGATCTCTGGTGTCTTCTCCGATCGGACGTCGAGTCCAACCAACAGCGCCAAGCCAATCCCGACCGCGATCGGATTGATTCCTCGTATTCTCATAGATCCGTTCCCTCCTCGTCGTCCCGATCATCATCGTCGATCGTCCCTCCCCCGTATCCGACGACTTCGACGACGAAGATCGACGGAGCCTCTTCGACCGGTGCCGTGTTGGTTGGCTGATTCGCAAAGTTGTCCGCTTGATTCGCCGCGGCCCCCGCCGTCGACGCTGCCGAGGTGATCGCACCGACACTCGGTGCCGAGACCGGTGCGGGTGCCGAAGTCGGGGCCGAGGTCGACGTCGCCGCAATGTTCGTCGCGTTCAAGACAGCCGTCGCGGCGATCGTGACCGCGCCCGTCGCCCGAATGCCCGCGTCTCCCGCGTCGACGATTCCGCTCGGGGCGATTAGATCCACGTCGCCCGGCGGGATTCCCTCGACGGTCGCGAGGACACCGATACCACCGCCCGTCGCCAGACCCGCAAGGTCCGTCTGAACTCGCGCGCTACTGGGGTCGAGCAAGACGCGGGTTGGCGGCGCGCTCTGGACCGTCTTCGCCGCCGAACCGGCCGCGATATCGCCGCTGGAAGACCAAATGATCTGATTCCCTCCCCGCAGGGTGAAAATTCGTCCGATCCCGACGTCGACGTCATCGTCGGTGAAAATCGAGACATCGCCACTCGCTTCGGTGATGATCCCAGGCGGCGTGAGGGTGCTTCCCAGCGTGGTTGAAGCCAGCGTCAGACCGCCGCCGGGGACCAGGATACTGATGTCCCCACCGTTCCGCGTCCGAATGTCCCGCGCTCGAGCCAAAAGCTCTCCCGCGTAAACACCCGTTCCGAACAAGGTGTCGATCGCGGCAAAGCCGGGGTCGTAGGTTCCGAAGTTCGCACTTTCCGGGTCAGCGAATCCTCTGCCGGTGTCACGGAGAATTCGAAAGAACGCCCGGACCGCTGCGAGTTTTTGTTCCTCGGGTGAAAGCGAATCGAGTGCCACGCCCACGGGCAGCAGCGAATCCAGGTCGAATGCCGCCACGGCCTCACCAGATTCCCCCGCGCTGAGATACTCGGCGATGAAGCCTTCGAAATCGAGTCGACTTTCCGTGAGGCTCGAAGCCTGCCCGATCCCCGCAGCCGCGACGATGTCCGCTCCGGCAAACGGCAGACTCGCGTTGCGGGCATTTCCGATGCTGGTGATTCCCACGCCAGTTCCGTCGGCGTTATTGGCTCCCGTGCCGAGGTCCAGATTCCGCCCGGCGAGGACTTCCAACGTGCCTTGGCCAGTGATCTGAATGTCACCTGCCAGCTCGGTGTCGAGGGCGTTGAGGACATTACCTTCCGATTGAGCAAGCGCGCGGAGCGGTGCGTTGGAATTAAACGGGATGATGTCCCGCCCCGCGGCGACGAAAGTGATGTCGTCGGGGCGCGAATGTTGAACGTATAACGAGATGTCCGTGATGTCCTGTCCCGCCACGATCTGGGCGAACTTCGGCGAGAACAACGTCAGCCCCGAGATACTACCTTTGTCCGCCAAAAGTAGGAGCGGATTCGGGTCGTCGCGGTGAAGAATGTCGTCGTCGTGCAGCGCCCGCTTCTGACCAAGCGGTTGGTCCGGCGCGCCGCTTTCATCAAAGCGAACATCGATGAAGTTCAGGAAATCGGTTCCGGAAACCCGCGCTGCGGCGGAACTCTGGATGGTCGGTAGCGTTTGGTAGGCAAAAGGATTGCTCACGCCTGGAATCGCGGACGGATCGGCATCGGATACCACGATCCGGCTGGAGCCGAAACTGTTCAGGACCGCCCCGTCGATGGTCGTGGTTCCCTGTTTGTTCAACGCGTTGATCGATCGGCCCGCGAGGAGCTCGAGAGTCCCGACTGGCGAAGGCACGAGGGTCAGGTCGCCGACGACGTTGATGTCACTTGAAAACGAAGTCGCGCGAAGACTCGGTGCATTGAGCGAGCTGACGCCCGCGAAAGCATCCACCCGATTTTCGTTCAAGCGAAGCCATGGCCGGAAGAACGACGCCGTTTGCTGCACCGAATTGAAGAGCAGGACGTTATTGAACCACGTCTGGAGAATTGGTTGAGGCGACGCCTGCCCGAATTGCGGTTGCACGACGCTCTGGCGCAACGTAACCGCGCCGCCCAGCGATCGGACTCTCAACTCGCTATCCGGCGCAAAGGTGGAGAAATACGTCTTGTAGAAATAGCTGTTGTTGTAACCGCCGGGGAGCAGGAAGGGATTCGCGACCGGTCCAAGTAGGACGTCGCCGCGAGCCCGAACGTCGAAGCTCCCCTTTCCGAGGAAGAGTGTGGTCGGCAGCCAAGTCTCGGGCGGTAGGAAGTCTCCGAAGAAATCGATGTTCCCGAGGGAAGGACTTCGTGTCTGGTTCGTCAGAATTTCGTTGTCAGCGATAAGCGTTCCCTCTCCCCGCTCGACGTAATAGATCCCCGCGTCGACGTTGTTGCCCGCCTTCACGAGGATGTCACCGCCACCGAGCTCGACGATCGCGTCAAGATCCGGGAAGCCCTTTGGTGCCCGCGCGTTCGTCGGCGCAACGGCATCAACGTTGCTGACGTTGCGACCTGCAGTTAGCGTGACGTTGCCACCGCCCAACGCGCCGATGCCCTGGAAGAAATTCGTGAAATCAACCCACCACGAAGTCGATCCGACGTCGGTATCCGTCGGCACGCTAAGGAACGTTTCTCCGTAGAGCCCCGTCTCGGGGTCGATTACGCCGCGTCGATAGAGCCAGTTGATGGGCAGCTCTTGCGAGGAGTCCGCGATCAGCGATAGATCGGAGGCCGCCGTTAGGTGAATGATGTCGCGACCCGCGGTGAGGTTCACGTTTCCGCCGCCCAACGTGTATTGTGCGAGAGAAGGTGGCTGCTGCTGCTGTCCGCCGAGGGTGATCTGGGCTCCGAAGAACGCAAGCTCTGGCACGTCAAAGGTCCCACCCATCGTGGGATCCTCCACCTGCGTGCCAGCGGTGTAAACCGTCGCGAAAACGTTGAGCAACTGAATATCGCGGGCAGCGGAAAGGTCGATGTCGCCGCTGCCGGTTCGGATGACCTGAAAGAACTGCGGGACGATCGAGTCGGTTCGGGCGAAAGCGCCCGGGCGACTGGCGATCGCAATCCCGGCGTTTTTACCGAGTTTGATCGATCCCACTTCTGCAGTGATCGGGCGACCGAAGAAATCGACCGTGTCCCGCTGCAAACCGGAGAGCGAGAGAACACTCCGGTAATCCGCTGCCCCCGGATCGGCACCCGCTGTGAACCGATACGAATACGATTGAGCGTTCGCCGGCAGATCGGGATTGAAAACAACGAGATTCGAGCGGTAGTCACTCGTTTCGAACCCATCACTGATGGCATTGAACAAATTGATGTCGCCGGCCGCGCGGACCGTCAACACCCCGGGGGCCGATCGGGGACCGTAACGGAAGCCGGATAGATTCCAGTCCTCCGAAGCCGTGGAGAAGGCGGTGCCCAACGTCAGATCGCCAGTCCGGTGAATCACCTCAGCACCAGGCTGAAGGATAACGAGAGGTTCCAAATCCGCGTTACCGGCCAGCAAGCGAGCGAGCATCGCGGTGTAGGTCGGGCTTGCCGGATCTCCACCGGTTCCCGCGAACGCCTGACCGTCCGTCCGGATCTGGTTGCGAAGCGCGTTCGAAAGTGAACCGTTATCGGGACCTTCCGAGGTCAGATCATACAGCTGATACCCCTCGACGGTGATTTTTGACGCACCCGTGATCGACCCGAGGATCGGGGCCACCTGGAGATCGCTCTGGTCGGCGAACTGCGGGGCACGCAAGTGCAGCGTTCCACCGAAGCGTCCGATTAGGTCGCTGCCCTCCCGGTCGGCTTTCACGGAAAGGTCGATCGTCGATCCCCCTTCGATCACCACGAAACCGGAGCGATCGATCGTCCCATTAGTCTGAGAACCGGCCTCCAAGAAGATTGCGCCGCCCTTGCCAGCGTTATCGAACTGCCGCGCGGCCACCGTCAGCGTTGCCGCGTCGGCAAGAGTCACGCTCCCCGCGGCCCGAAGAACAATGTTGCCACCCGTCCGTCCGGAGGCGTCGATTTTCCCATTCACCCGAATCGAACCGCTGTCTGCGACCACGAAGTAGTTCCGGGCCAGCGGCTCGCCGTTCACCGTCACGTCACCCTGCCTGATTCGGTAGCTTCGAAGTTCGTCGAACGAGGCTGCATTGAGCAGTTCGTCGATCCGATCCAGCTCTGGCAGGCGACCGACCTCCAGTTCGAAGGAACCACCGGTCCCTCGGCGACCCCCGGCTCCCGCCAGCTCTCCGGAAAATTCGAAGTTCCCGTCGAGTGCCCTCACCGAGAGCATTCCCGCGTCGCCGCCTCGGCGGTTCGCCGAGACGTCCACGACACTCGTCTTCCCGAGGACCACCGACCCGCCGGTGCTCTCGAGCGTCACGCGTCCTGCATTCGTGAATCGACGGGCGTCAAAGAAATCGACCTGCCGACCGCTCGCGTCGAGCAAGCCGTCAACCGTGACGTCCCCGTCCGTCGCCCGCAACGTCACCAACCCACTCGGTAGAATGAGGTCGCTGAGCGAGGAGATCGATTTCCCCTCAATTGTGAGGCTACCGCCCAGATTCGACCCTCGCTGAGCGATCTCGAGGTTGTTCGGCAGGAGGAGCTCAACCTTTCCTCCCGCGACGATGGTCCGCGACGACGAACGGGCAGCGGTGACGACCGGGGTTGCGATTCGGAGATTCCCCGGGACGGTCAGTGACCCTTCGTCGGAGATCCGCACGCGCCGCGGAGCGGTCAGGCGCACACCCTGATAATTCAAAAGACTCAGGTCACCCTCGCCGAGCGTGATCGAGCGCGTGCGGAACGCGAGGCGCCCATTCAGCTCCGGCTCGACCGCGTCGGGGTTGCGGATCGGTCCAGTCGCGCCCCCTTCGTTGTCGAGCAGTAGATTGTTTGAAATGATCGTCACTCGTCCGCCGTCGGTGTTGAAACCGCGGATTTCCGCCGCGTGCAACTCGAGGTCACCACGCACGCGGAAGATTCCGGTGCCGTAAAGGTCGATCGTCGAATAGCTCAACAGCGACAGAAACTCGGAGCCTTGCAAGGCCCGCCGAGCGGGACCCTCGAGCACGAGCCCCCGCGATCCAGCCAACTTCCCGGACTCGCGGAGTCCGATGGTAATTTGGCCGCTGTTCAAGGTGATCGCCCGACCCGTTACGTTCGCCCGCCTTGCCAAAGCCGTTCCCGACGTCGAGTCCAGGGTCAGACTGTTCCCACGGATCGTCGCGCGCCGGGCCACAGTCAGCTGTGGCAGGACCGCATCCGTGACCGAGCGACGGAGACTATCGGCAGCCACGTCACTGCTGACTCTTACCATCACTCCATCGCCGTAGAAGATCAGGCGCTGAGCGTCCTCCGTCAGATCACCGGTCTGCAAGATCCGGGACCCCGACTTGACGTTGATGAATCGATTGGCCGCCAGAATGACCTCGGGACCACGAAGACTAACTCCTTCGTTTGCGACCGTGATGGTTCCGCTTTCGACGTTCACCAAAGTCCCGTTGGGAACGTCGGTGCGGAACCCGCCGACCACCAAGCTCTCTGCGCCCCAATTACTCAGAAGGTTGGATCTCAGCACGGCCGTTCCGGAGAGCGGATCGCCGAAGTCCCCAACGCCAAAGAAATCTGGTGGGAGGTTAACGACCGCAGGGTCTTTTCCTCCGCCGGTAATCAAGATGTTCAGCGGTGTCGAAACGTCGATTTTCGCGCCCCGGCCGCCGACCGGAGCGAGAGCGGCAACGTCCCCACGAAGCCGCAACGCTTCGACACCGCGGAAGAGCAGATTGCCTGAGTCGATCGGGAGCCGCTGAACCGAGTCGAGGTCGAGCTCTGCCGCACGCGTTTTCAGGAACGAGTTTGCGGAATAAACGCGGTAATCTGCGCGATCGCGGAAGACGTTCTCCGATTCGACCTGGAAACGCGTGAACGTCGCTGGCACGCGACGCCGTTGGTTCAAATTGTTGAACCGGACACCCGAGACGAGACTTGAGCCGTCGGGCAGATCGGTCGTCCCAAGGCCACTTCCCGCGCGTGGCGTCACGAGCACCGCGCCCGGCAGGAGAGCGTAGCGCCGTGGGAGCAGGGTATATTCACCGGCCGCCAGGGCTGAAGTCCCGCGGAGGGCTACCCGGTCACCGACTCGAAGGTTTGGACTGACATATCCCGGATCGCCTTCCAGAAGACCGGTCGAGGTCGAGGCCGCGAACGGCGCGTATGGCGCGAAGTTCGCCTCGTAACCCGGGACAACAGCGAAGCTCTCGGCCACCTCGGTCCAAAACAGATTCGAACCGGGAACCGGCGGGGTGAAATCGGTCGGATTGACCGGCCCGAGAACCGTTGAGATTGATCGAGGCGCATCGGGTGTGTCGTTTCGCGCTGAAAACGTCCGACCGTTGAAAGTGACGAGGTCCCCCGCCTCGTAAGTTGCCGACGGCGAGAACTCGGTGGCGGCGGTTCCGAGAATATCGACGGAGCCACCCAATCCGGCGACGAAGCGATAGGATAACAGGTCCCCACCACCGCGGATGTCGACACTCGAACCCTTTCGAGCCGCGAGACGCTGCCCACTGATTGAAACCGATTTCGACAGCAGCCCGCCGGCGGTGACGTCGAGACCTCGCGGATCGACGAGCGACGTCTCGTTGCTGTTCAGACCGAAGGGAACGAGCATTTGCTCTCCAGTCACCGGATCCACCCCCGCGACGGACGTCAGGCTTCCCGCGCGCAGCAACAAACGCTGAGTGATCGGAAAGGGAGCCAAATCGCCTGCGAGCAGATCAGTCGGAGGATCTCCGCTTCCGTCGTAGCCGAGCGTGATTCGACCGAACGGGGCGAGCAGCGTGCCACTTTGATCGATCTCGCTTCCGAAAACTCGCAGCGTGCCTCCGGCGGTCAGCGGAAAACGGGGAGGTCCAGAGTCCTCGAAGCTGACCTGGCTCGGGCGGATCACGTTGATCCGGGGTAGCGGCAGGCTGGGTTGTCCGTCTGGGATCAGTGAATCCAATGGATTCGGCTTTTTGCCGGGATAGTCGTATGCCGCGATCGTGAAGGTCGATCCGGTGGTCGGATAAATTTGAGCGGCACGGAATTTCAACCGTCCCGCGATGTTCAACGTTCCGTTCCCCCGAATGTCTCCGCCTTCGGCGATGAAGTCAGCGCGCTGGATGTTTTGCAGCGAGAGATTCCCGATATCGATGAGCGACGCGATCACCTCCAAGCGGCCCGGCCCCTTGGTTGGAGCGACGAAGAAGGGAAGTCCGTCGACCACGTAAACGCTCGTCAACTCAGCATCCCCAGGCTGCGGCGGCGGCCGGAAACGAGTTCCCAATCGGACGTATGGTGCGCGCAGCCGAACGTCTTCCTCCGCAAAAAGGACACCTCCATCGGCAACGGAGATCTGCTGGCGAGCGTTGATCCGCACCTCGTCGACGAACGAAACCACGCCGTCGAGGGTCAAAGAATCGAATCCGGCTTCCGCAAACCGATCCACGGTGAAGTGACCGAATCCTTCGAGGATGTTGCCGTTGCCATCCCGAACGGGGTTGCCAACGCGATTCGGCAACTGATCGCGCTTGAGGAAGGCGATCGGGCTAAAGATCGCGTCCTCGCGGAACGGAGCGACTGCCGGATCGCTCTGCGTGACTTCCAAATTGATGTCCGTCGGCAAACGCAGAAGTTCGTCCGGTCGATAAAAGCGTCCCGAGGAGACCTCGAGCGTGCCGCCGAGAGCGGTCGGCCCACCGGGCCGCCCGAGCAAGGTCGCATCCGAGAAGAGCTGTTCGCCGCCTTGCAGCGAGATGACCCCGGCGTCGGAATCCAGCCGAGTCGCGACCGTTCGCCGCGCAAACAGCGGCTGGTTGATACCACTGTTCACCGGGATCAACCGACCGTCACCACCGATCGGCGTGACGCCGACAAGTGCGGGCGCCAGATCGAAGGACCCGCTCGCGCCCGACACGTCCAGCACGGAGCCACGTTCAGCGTTGATGTTCCCCTCGACCGATATCGTCCCGCCGGGAAGCACGAAGCCAGAGCGATCACCAAAGGGGTCAAACGTCCTGACCACCGCTCCGCGCGTCGAGAGCCGAGCGGTGGGGGTGAGGTGAACCGTGGTCAAAGCCGTCTCCGGAATGTCCTCGCGAAGCGGGAAACTATCGGCGCCGGTAATCGTGATGCTGCCCGCCGGGGCGGTGATCGATCCCCTGACGGTGACCGTATCGCCCGAGAGCGACACGCTGGCCAATGGATCGGTCTGAATCGACGCCCCGTCTCGCATCACGACGTCAGCTCGGACTTCGAGTAGCTGGGTAAAATCGTCGACCGCCCCCTCGCCAGAAAATGCCAGACTCACCGGTGAACGATCCGACTGCCGGTCGACGATGCGTTGCACCCGAATCGGCTCATCCCGAACGGCAAAGGCTCGAAGACTCGTCGCGATCGGATTGATCACCGTGTCGGCTTCGATCACGACTGCCGGACGATAAACTTCCGGAAGATCCGGGTCGCGAGCTCGCACAAAATCCCCCAGCGAGAACGTTCCAAACTCGCCGAGCTCGAAGGTGGCGTTGAATCCAATTCCCGTGAGCGAATAGCTCCCGAATCCTCCACGACTGAAAAACTCGGGGGCGACCACGAGCCGACCCCGCCGCGCCCGTCCAGTGTCACTCACCAAGATCTGCGGTGCCCGCAATTCGAGCGAGCCACCGGTCGCTCCCGAGAACCCTCGAAGGTCGCCATCGAGCTGGATACCAGCACCGCCAACCAAGCCGGACAGCTCGGTGTCGCGACCGGTCAGGATCGAGATCGAACCGCCATCGCCGTAGCTAATCTCGGCGTCACGATTGGCCAAAACCCCGCCCGAGACGTCGATCAAACTCCCGGGCCGCAGCCGCGCCTCGAACGCTTCGATGCTCACGGAGCCGCCGTCGAGGCTGACGGGAACGCTCCGCCGCGTCGCTGACTCGAAACGGTCGTCGACGTTCAATCCGGCCGCGACCAATCGTGCTCCACGCCCGAGGATGAATCGCCCGCGATCTGGATCGATCTCCGGCAGGAAGAAATCTTCCGATGTGTTGTCGCTCAGCCGGATCGTTGCCTGATACGGCGAGAAATTTGAGACCGTGAAAACAAGGTCCCCACCAGGCGCTTCGATGCTGCCAAAGATTCCGACGTTCGCCGCGAGCACCGTCAACGATCCGCCCACGGGCGCCGCAATCGCTACACCCCGAGGGACTCTGACGTCACCATCTCGGTTGTCGACGGTCAGCGATCCGAAGTTGGATTCGCTGAGAAGATTCGGCGAGAGAATGACGCGCTGCTGCCGATCTTCTCGCAGCGAAACGCGCTGCGTCAGATCGGTTTCGATGAAGGGATTGTCCTCAGGCTCGACGAGGAACGGCGATCCTTCCCGCGAAAAAACGAATGGCTCCCCCTTGAAGTCCACGGCGAACGGATCGGTCTCGGCCAAGTAGGCTTCGTTTTTGAAAACAACGGTCGGCGGTGTCGGAGAAACGGGGGGCGGTGTCTGCAACCCGAGGTAAGGCGTTAAGTCGTCGCTCTGAAACGTCAGCGACAGGCTGCCGGTCTCGGCGGGCTGGGATTTGTTGTCGACGTCTCGGAGCTGACGCGGACCAGTCACCGTCCGGCCGGTCAACGTTCCGTCGAGAGCCATGGCCGGGGCGGCAATGGCGATGCTGCCGCCGTCAGCGCCTTCGATGTAGGACGACTCGAAAAACGCACCATCGAAGGACAACGGACGCCGGAACGTTTGAACGATCCCGTATTTCTCATTCACCGAAGTGGTCGTGTCGGAAAAGAATCCGTCGTAAAGACGATCCGGCGTCGCGTCGGCGATGTCGATCAACTGACCGCCGAACACGAGGCGGGTCGTTCGGATGAGACCTCCTTCGTGCTGACGGAAGCCGCCCGAAACGTCGATCGTCGATCCTCGTTCGAGGATCACCGAGTCACCCGCTGTCAGCGTGACCGAACCGCCGGCAACGGTCAGTTGCCCCACGTCCCGCTCGATCAGACCGAGGAAACCGGCCGCGTCGCCCAGCGGCGTTCCCACGAAGCGTTTTCCGTTGAAAACTCCCGTCCGGCGGGTGTCGATGGTGATCGTCTGCCCACGGAGCAAGCTGTCGCGCTGCAACGGAGAATCCGCGAGCTCGGGTCCGCGGAGTTCGACGTCGATGATGCTCTGCGAGATGGGAACGAAGACGTCCGGCGTCCCCGCGACGTCGATGAGCGCATTCGGCGCGGCGCGGATGATGCCGCCGTAGTCGACGAAGCGCGAACGTGGCAGCTGCGTCGATGGGACGAACTGCCAGTTTCCCGCGTTGACGTAAACGTCACCGTTCGGCACCAGCAGGGACGATCCGTTCTGGAAATCGATGGCTTCGCCGACGATCGACACGAACGACCGCAGGGCAAGCTCGGTCCCGACGACGCGATCCTCGCTCGCGTATTCCGGAAGAATGCGCATCACGCTGCCACGGCCCATCGTCACCGTTCCCGTCTTCCGGAACAAGAAAGGTGGACCGTTCGACGGAAGCGCCGTATCGAAAGCGACGTTGCTCACCGCGTCGTAGTTTGCCAGCAGGTCGATCCGGCCGTTGAAGGATACGGAGGTGGAACTATCGATCACGCCGAGCTGCTGGACCTCTCGTCCCGTCATGACGACGCTCGCCCGCGGGGCGTCGATGAGGCCGGTGTTCTTCGCGGTCCCGGCATACGGAATTCCGATCTCACCGGGTTTCTGAATCGCTCCAACGAAAACGTCGATACCGCGGAGAGTCGGGTCGTCCGTGTCGTGCGCCGCGATCCCGACTTGCAGACCAGCGGCGAGGATCGTCTGCCCACCTTCGGTGGAAATTGTGCCCGCGTTGTCGACGTTCGCGCCGACGAGCATGATCCGCCCGCCAACGCCTTCCGGGGACGCGGGACTGGTCAACCTCGCGCTCGCCTGCACCGAGACATCACCGGATTGCTTGAGCGGATGGAGATTCCGCGGAGGATTGAACGCCGGAGTTCCCTTCGAGCCAGCCGACTGCGGCAGCGACGAGAAGAGGAACTGCGCATCGGGGTTGTTGAGCAGACCTTGATTAATCAGGCCTTCGTTGATCGGCAACGCCGACGCGACCAGCGTGTGAACGTTCACCTGACTCGTGCCACCGAAGATGATTCCGTTTTGATTGATGACGTAAACCTGACCCTGAGCGCTGATCGAACCCAGGATTTGGCTCGGAGATCCCGACGGATCGAGAATCCGGTTGAAGGCGATCCAGTTGGACGCATTGTCGCCGCCTTTCGACTGGTTGAAGTTGACCCGGGTTTTCTTGCCGACGTTGAACGTCTTCCAAGTGAGCAGCGCCTGAGGATCAGTCTGCTTGATGTTGACGACCACACCGTCCTTCGTCTTCTTTTGCTTCGGCTGTCGGGCTCCCACGTAAAGACTGCCGTCTTCCCCTTCCGCCTCGTTTGGTCGACGGAGGTCTTTCGGAACACCGGGTGCGAGCTGAAGGCCGCCTTTCCCGAGGCCGTCACGAACTCGCGGAAGCCGCGTCGTGCCGAGCGGACCGTTGAGCCCGTTAAACCCCGGAAGCGGACGGAAATTCGGGTCTCTCCCGAGGTTGTTTCCCTTCCTGGCAGCAGCGGCAGCTCTCGCGGCCGACTGCATCTGCTTCACCGATTGCAGAGCCCGATTGGTGCGCGACAAGCGGTCGCGCGCATTCTGTCGTGCCGCCGCGGCGGCGGCATCGCCGGCTCCGGCCGTGCCGTCTGCCGGATTCCGTCGGGAGGTCTGCGCCGACGCTCCGCCGCGGAGGAGGTCACCCGCATGCGCCAACGTCCCGCCTAAAACTAGGCAGGCGAGAAAGCGAAGGATGATGGCGCGGCGGACCATTGGAATGTGGCGGCGGGAGGTCTAGTTCTCCGGCAGAAGCTCGGTGAGCATCATTTCGTTGATCGCGATCGGACTCTGCTGAAGCAGCTCGGCGACGTAGGTCTGACTGTTCTCCTGGGCCTTCGCGGCGCGAAGGCGGTCGGCGAGCGCATCGCGGATGTCCTCGAGCGCGGGAGTGCTCTCAGGTTTGGTCTCGAGCACCTTCACGATGTGGTATCCATCGGCGAGACGAATTGGTTTTGAAACTTTGCCGGCGTCCAGCTGTCCCATCTCCTCGCGAATGCCGGGTTGAATCTGCTCCTCAGTCAGCCAACCGATCTCGCCACCCTGGGCGGCACTTTGCGGTTCCTCGCTGTTCGCTTTGGCGATCGAAGCAAATTCAGCCCCGCTCGCGCTCAATTCCGTCTGAATCTGATCGAGCTTCACCTTCGCATTGGCAGCGGCTTCCGCCCCGGCGTCACTGGGAAGCGCGACGAAGATCTGGGCCAGCCGCACCTGAGGCGGGGTTTTCAGTCCGGCTTTGTTCTCCTCGTAGGCGGCCTCGATCTCGGCGTCGCTCGGATAGCTTTCGGGCGGCTCGGCTTGAGCTTCGAGGTAGGTCTGGGTGATGGCCTTCTCGCGAATCTCTTCCAGTTGCTTCGCGACGTCAGGCTGCTCGCTCCAGTCCTCCGCCTGAGCCTGACGGAGCACGAGTTGCTGAACGATCAGCGAGCGGACGAACTGATTGAGCAAAGTCGGTTGGTCGCGGAGAGCGGATTGCTCGCGGGCGCTCAGTGCATCAAGACGCGGCTGGATGTCAGCAACGGTGATCTCGAGATCGCCGACCCGGGCAACGGCATCAGTCGGCTCGGCGGCGTGGAGTGAGGTGGAAACCGCGATCAGGATTGCGGCGGTGTAACGGGAGTGAATACGGATTTTCATTGTCTGATTTTTTGCTCCGCCAGTTGGTCGGAATAGTCCTGCATGAGGTTTTGAAATTTGACCCGTGTCGTGCCGACGAACGGTTCACGAGCGGTGATGGCGTCGCCGAGTCCGAAGCCTTCGTAGCGATCGAGAATTTCCTTCCCGATGTCGTAGAGCTTGCGGTTGGTCTGGAAATACTCGTCGTTTCGGCGTTGCAGAAGGATCGCCTTGGCGGCGAGGTCAGCGCGTTTCGCTTCCGTCGCTTCGGCGTAGTCCTTCAGAGCGCCGTAGGATTTTTTCCACTTCGCGAGGGCCTCGATCTGCTTGGCGTTGCGCAGGTCCTGCGCCGCAACCTGTTGATCCAGCTCGGCGATGCGCGTCGCCGCGGTCTCGCTTTCCAAGGCTGACGTCTTTTCAAGCTTGGCCAGGTCGGCTTCGAGAACCTTGATCTGCTGCTCGTTCTGCAACTGCGTTCCTTGCAGGGCCGCGATCTGACCCTGCGCGTCTCGAAGCTGGACGAGCGTGTTCTTCAATTGGTCGCGAAGCTGAGCTTCCGCCTCCGTTGGCTGCGTTTGCGCTGACGCCGTCCCGACGAGCGAGACGATGGCGAAGGCAAGGGCGAAAAAGAGGTGACGTTTCATAATCAGAATTTGGCGTTGAGATCGAGTTGGAAGCGGTCCTCGCGAAGCTGCGGTCCAGCGATGCTGCGACCGCTCAGGTAGCTCGCCGTGATCCAGACGTTCTTCGACAGGGCCACACTGCCTCCCACCGTGAAGCCCTTGAGATTCGTTCCGCCTCCGCCGAAATTCGAATCGTTGAAGCCATCGACCACCGCGTCGCTGCCGACGTAGCGATAACCAAAGGCGACGTTCCAATCCCAGCGCTTCTCCAAGCCGACGGTTCCGACTTCGACCTGAACAATCCACGCCGTGTCGCTGCCGACGAAATCGCCGATGTCGCTCAGGTCATCCGGGTCGACGTCGCCGCGGTTATTGACCGCCACGTCATTAATGGCATCCCGGTCGAACGCCACGTTCTTCACGTATTCACCGCTGAAGGCGACGTTGACGGGCTCGAAGTAGGTGAGGTTGATCTGTCCAGAGAAGGCGATGTTTTCAAACTTCGTGGCCAGGCCGTAATATTGGAACTGGTTGATCGTGCCAAAATTATTGGCTTCGGTGGGGATGATGTTGCGGATCGGGCGATAGGTATTTCCCTTCTGAGCGAAGAGCGGGCGGCTGTTGTCCGTGCTGCCAGCGTCGTTGCTGTCCAAGGGCACGTAGGGATCCGAGAGCTGACCCTCGATGTTCTGGAAGTTGTAGTATCCGAGTGCCGTCGTGACGTTGACGTGCTTGGTGATGTCCCAATCCAGCCCACCTTGGATCGCGTAGAGGTATTTATCGTAGCTCTCGAGCTTGTTCGGCGAGTTACTCGGAAAGTTCAGGGCGGTATTGAAGATCGGGAACACCCCGCCGCTGAAGAACGGCGTGAGTCCGAAGCCGACGTCATATCGTCCGCTGACCGCGACGCCATCGAAGCCGATGTCGTTATCCCACATGATTTGAGACGGTCGGAAAAACGGGTTGCTGAAACGCCCGACCACGGCGCCGAGGCTGCGATCGACGCCCTGCCTCAATTCGTAACCGATGAACGCCCGGTCCACCCAGATTTGATACTTGTTGAAGTTCCCGTCCGGCGTTCCCAGCGTCTGATTGGCCGAGACCGGCGAGTTGCTGTTCCCGGTCGCCAGGCGGAAGCCCATCGTGAACCCGTCTTCCAAGACAATCTCGGCCCCGAGCCGTAGGCGAATGCGAAGACGATCACGGTTTTCGCTGACGTTGATCTGCGGTGAGAATTCGTCACCCGTCACGTCGAAGGGGGAACCGGTATTGATCGCGTCGAAATTCGGAAAAACCCCGGAGTCGTCGTTCCCACTCGGGAACTGGATCGACTCGTAGCGGAACCGCACGTCCGCAAACGGCTCCACGCTCCGCACCCAGTCCGGCAGGAACGTTTTGTCGTGGAGTAACTCCGTTTTCGTTGCCACGAGAAGGTCCTCTTTGATTTCGTCGCGGATCTGATTTTTCACGAAGCTCGGGACGTAGGTCACTCGGAGTGCGTCGTCGGTCGGAGGCGGCGGCGTGTTTGCGAGGAGCGTCTCCGCAGCAGCGTTAGTCTCGGCAATGGCCTGCACCGCCATCTCGTCACGAGCCCGCGCGATCTGGGCGTCCGCCTCGGCTTGAGCGATCAACTCGGCCGCGTCTTCCCGCGTCAGGATTCCTTTTTCGACCAGTCGATTGATGAGGTTGATCGTGACGCTGTGCGATGGAGTCGGCAGATCTCGGACGTCCGGCTCGGGAGCCGGGGAAAAATCGGGTGGCGTCAGCAGATCAGGCGCCGCGGCAAGGTCGTAGTCGACGTCGCCCATCGGGAGGGGCTCCTCCGAGACGTTCACGGTCACAGTCCGTTCCCCAGCGACTGGCTCGATCGGCACGTCGGCCGCAGCGTCGGTGATCTCCTCGGGGGTCTGAGCGTGGAGAACGCTGGCCGCGATGAGCAGCGCAACGCTGGTTTGACTGAGATAGCTCCTAAGTTTCATCAAGTTCTTCGTTAAGGTCGTTTTGCGGAAATTTTCATGACGATGGGCATGGGCATGTCGGCCGGCGGCGCGCTCCGGAGGCGGAGCCCTTGGAGGACCGAAGCGGCCGCGCCGCCGCCCTCCACCCGCGTGATCCGTCCGCTCGAATCAGCCCACACCCGGATCTGGGTCGACATCGTCGTGCTGCGGGTGCGTTTGTCGCCTCGCAGGGCATTGGCCACCGTGGACTGAACGCCCGCGGCGTAGTTTCCCCAGACGGTCCCCCCGCCGCCGCCGCTTCCTCCGCTGCCGCTGCCGCCGATGCGCATACCATTCCCCGATCCGCTGAGGCCAAAACCGTCCGGCGGTCCGTCGCCTTGGATACTGGTGCCCATGGGCTCGTCCGGAGGCAGCTCGGGTTCGGGTTCGCTGAGGGGTTCGGCTTCCGCGACGGGGTCCTGCATCACCATGTCGTCTTCCGGCTCGGGGACATCCTCCCGATCGATTGGTTCGGGCGGCGGGGGCGGTGGAGTCGGAGGTGGTGGTGGCGGAGGAGGTGGTGGCAAAGTCACCATCGTGATCGACTGCTGAGGGCGTGAGGGCTTCGACTCCCCGGGGTTGAGCACGAAATACGCGGCGACTCCGAGGAGAAGCAGCGCGATGACGATGAGAACCCCGAAGCGCCGGAAAAATCCGGGCTCGTCCTCGTCGTCGTCGATCTCGTGGTATTCTGCCATCCTGTCCCTGACCCGCTATTGCGGGGCCTGCGTCGCCAATCCGACCTTCTCGACTCCGACCCGCCCGACCACGTCGAGCACGTTCATGATTTGTTGATACTGCGTCGCGCTGTCACCCTTGACGACGACCGGAAAATCGGGTGTCTTCGCTTTTTCGGCGTTCAGGCGACTCTCCAATTCCTCGAGCGTCACCGGCACGGTGTTTTGGAAGATCTTTCCTTCGCTGTTCACCGTGATGGCCTGGACCTTTGACTCGCCGAGCGACGGCGCTTTGCTGGCCTTCGGCAAATCGACCTTGGTTCCCTGCACCCCGGCCGTCGTCATGATGATAAAAATCAACAGCAGCACGAGGTAGAGGTCCACCATCGGCGTGACGTTGATGTCGTCGTAAGACTTGTTATCTCCAGCCTGCATCGTCGGGGATCAGTGGCTGCTCGCCTTCGCCACGTCGGCGTGGGCGCTGCTCAGGTCGGGCTTTTCGGTCTGCGGCACGGGGACGACGGTGCCCGCTGGAGTCGGATAAAACTCCGCCATTTTTGCAACGAATTCGTCATTGAAGACCTGCATCGAGGCGAGCAGATCTCGGATTCGCGAACTCAAGAAGCTGTAGATGAACAGCGCCGGGATTGCGACCAGCAGACCGAACACCGTTGCCAAGAGCGCGCTGGCGATACCCGGCGCGATGGAGTTCACGTCGACCTCACCGGATTTGGCGATGATCGCAAACGTGATCATCACGCCGACCACCGTTCCTAAAAGCCCGACGTAGGGTCCTCCGGCGATGCTGATCGTCAGGAAGATCAGGCCTTTGTTCATGCGGTGATTTTCGTGAACGATTCCGGTCTCCAAACTCGCCCGAATGGCTTGAATCGAGCGCGCCGACAGGCCTTGGCTGCGTTTCCCGTTGCCGACGCGGTTTTCGATCTCCTGCGAGCCAATGTGATAGAGGTGATAGACCGGCGACTTGTGCATGAGCTTGGCGACTTTCTTGCTCACTCCGGACATCAGGCCGCCCTCCTTATCGAGCACGGTCAGGTCGCTGGACACCTTGCTCCACTGCTGCATGAAGGCCTCGGTGCCTTTTTGAATGCGATTCAGGTAATTGAATTTCTGAAATGCCACGGTCCAGCCGACGGCCATCATGACGATACAGACGCCGACCGCGATCCAGCCGTCGAACATCATGTTCTTCGCGATATCGCCGAAGAGCATCACGTGCTCCATCGCGCCACCGTGTTCGCCGCCCCCGCCGTGTCCGCTGACCTCAGACTCTCCGAATGCCAGCAGTTTACCGGCGTCCGCGGTGCCACCCTGATTGATCGCCAAAAACTTCGGCGCACCGGCGGGAAGCACGGCATTCGTGAGCTGCAACTCATCGAGTTCGCCGATGAATAGCGTGTCGCCCGCGTCCGGGTCGCCGCCAATCACCGCGCCTCCGGCAAGGGCGGGAAGCGCCGCCTCGATCGTGCCGTAGCTTTCTCCATCCACGAAGAGAGTCGCCGATTCTCCGTCGGCGTTGACCGCGACGTGTCGCCAGGTTCCAGCCGCGAGAGCTTCGCCTGGTTCCGTTTTTTGGGTTGCTCCTCCGTTGGTGATCGTCAGATACGGCACGCCACTTTCAATCCCGATGACGAAGGCGTCGGCACCATCCCGCCGGGCAAAGATCACCGCTTCCGGCTGGTCAACCACCGGCTTGACCCACGCGGACCAACTCGCCCCTCCGCCCGCGTCCCACGCCAGCTCAGGAGCAGTCGGCACCTTCAACGACGTCTGACCATCCAGACGGAGGCCGCTTCCGATCATCGCGCCCTGCACGGTGGCGCCGCCGTTTTCCGCGTCGTTACCTCCGGCAGACGAATCCACCGGGGGTTGGGTGGAGAAATGGTAATCGAGGATCACCGACTCCGGGAACGTCGCGGCAGCATCCTGCACGTTCTCAACGCTCTCCCCGAGATTCCCGTAGTAGAGCCAAAAGCTCTCCGGCGCATCCGCCGAGACCTCCGGTGCTTTTACCCAGACGAAGGCTTCGTTGAGCAGCCCGTCGTATTTTTCGACGTGGTAGGGAAGCAGGGTCTCGCCATCCGCAGCCACGAATCGGATGTCAGATCCGTCGGGCTTCGCGGCCGAAAACGTGAAATTCCCGTCGTGCAATCGGATCAAAACTGCCGATTCGCCCACCGGCTCAGCGACGTTCCCGGCCTCCGGTCCCACGTCGATCGTGATCGGAGCTCTCACCGACCATTCCTCGTTCCACCAGCCCTCTTCTTCGGCGTGAGTGAGTTGCGGCAAGACCAATAGCATCAACGCTGCCAGGGGCCCGGATCTCCATTTCGTTACTCGCATAGTCATCTTCATTAAAATTCTCCCCAGAGTCTGAACGTGACCCGCCAGTCGCCCTCGGCGGTGTTGGATTGGCTGATCAGAGGCAGACCGGCGTCGACGGAACCGTAGAGGTAGTCGAAGAGTTGCAGCCGACTTCCCGCCCCGATGCTTGCCAGCTCAAACCGGCTCGTCTGCTGCGGCAGCGGATCATTGAGAGTTGTTAATCCGTAATCCCAGAAGGCGTAGATCCGCCATTCGTCGATCCCGTAAAAGTCCGACAACGCGGGACTCCGCGCTTCGATCGTGCTCACGAAGGCGTTGTCGCCGAGAGCCTCCGCCTCGAGATAACCCCGCACGGTGTCCAGACCGCCGATGGCAAATTGCTCACTATCGACCAATGCCTGACCGCTCGTCTGGCCCTGGGCTTGCCCGTAGAGCTGAAAGCCGTATGGCAGGTCCTGCGTGTGCGCCAGGTCGCCCCGAAGATACAGAAACGACCCGTCCGAATTGAAACGTCGGTTATCAAATTCCCGCGCGTCGCTGCCCGCGCCCGAAAACGCCCACGTCACCCCGGCGTTCAGCTCCGTGATCGAGAGTTCCGTTGCTTTGGCGGCGTTGTAGGAAAGCGTGAACGGATAGTAGGTGATCGGCGTGGCGATGAGTTGATCGGTGAATTGCAGATCCTGCTCGAGGTGTTTGTAATCCAACCCAAAACTCAGGGAGTGGTAGAATCCGTCGTAGCGCGATGGCAACGTCGCCATCAACCGGCCACCGATGATCTCACCGTTTCCGGCGACGGCCGAACCGCCCAAGGTAGAGATGTTACTGTTCTGCCGGGTCGCCGTGAACATCGCGCTCAACCACGGAATCTGGGGTGCCCGCGCGATGTAATAGAGTGAGTAAACCTGCGCGTCATCGAGCTCCTCGGGTGCGATCTGAAAGCTGAACCCGATCGTGTGTCCCAGTTGCCAGAGGTTGCCGTAGCTGATCGTTCCGTTCAGCCGGAGCGGAGTTGTGTTCGCGATGTAGCGATTGTTGAGCTCGAGGCTGCCGTGCAGCGGAAAGGTGTCCTCGACCGTGAGTTCGACGTCCACCGTCCCGGGTTCGAAACCGGCGTTGAGGCTCGGAGCCACGCGGCGATCCGCTAGCTGATTGACCTCGACGATCTCGCGGGCAACGTCGTTGAAGTTCGGCACGTTCCCTTCAGCGAGGGACGGCACCCGGCGTTTGATCTCGTCGATATCGTAGAAGCGCGATCCCCGGACGCGAAGCCGTCCGACCGGGGCCTCGACAACATTCAGCACGATGACGCCGCCGCGAGCCGTTTGCTCCGGCACTTCGACCGCAACGGATTGGAAACCTTTCTCGTGGTAGGCGGACTCCAGGGCAGCCCGGGCATTTTCGACGTCGACTTCCGAACGACCGGGACCCATGTAGGGATAGACCGCCTCTTCGACCTCGACCGCCGGGAGTTTGTCAGCACCGGTCACCCGGTATTCCTGAATGTAAAGCGGCCCGATTTGCTCGCTTGCCGGAAGGGGAAGCTCAGCAGATTGAGCAGAAAGATCGGGCGAGCTGGCGATGACGCTGAAAGAAAAAGACAAGGCGCCGACCAATCGGAAGCTCCCGCGAAAGATGCGGAAGCGCCCGATAGGGATGCGTTTTGAATTGCGTTCGGTCTTCAAGAATTTCGCTGTCTCGAGAATGCGCAAAACCAGCGCGGGGTTCGGACCCGCGCTGGTGAATTGCGTTTGAATTGGCACTACGACTTACGAGGTAAATCGTGCTCGCGTAGTGGCAATCGGTTGCGACTCTGCCGATTAGTAAAGCGGGAAGATGGTGCTTCCGTCGTTGGCACGGTCGACCTGGAGTGCGTTATAGATCGGGTCGGAGCTCCGGATCAGCGGCACGAGACCATTGACGAAGATGCCGAGGGGGCCGCTCAGAGGCTGCCGATTGATGAGCTGCTGGAAGGCCCAGAAGCTATACTGACCTTCCTGCACCTTCGTCGCGCTGTAGGCAACGCCGTTGTAGGTCAGCGTTTTGCCGGGACCATTACCGCCACCGGTGGGAGCGGCAACGTCGGCGGCGTCGTCGACACCGAGAACCGTGATGTAGGCACCACCGAGTCCAGCCGTCGTCGAAAGCCGCATCACTCCGCGGAGCTGGCTGCCGGAGCTGTAACCGCTGTTGCCTTCCGAATAGAAGATGCCGTTGACGGTCTCCGCGGGCCACAGGCGATGGTTGGTTACCGTGGTTGCGGTGAGATTCTGAGATGGATCCCACTGCTGGATCGAGGAGTTCACTCCGATGCCCGGCTCGGCGAGGGTGATGAACCGAGTGCCCGATCCGGCGTTCCGCCCAAGAGCGAACAAACGGAAAGGCTGGGGACCTCCACCACCCTGAGGCGTATTGCCGAAGGTGCTGTTAACGAGCGTCGTGCGATCAGCTGGGCTACCTGTCGCCATGGCAATCGGGATAAAACCATTGCTGAACAGTTGACGCATGAGCTGCGACGTCATGTTCGTCAGATTGGCCGGTGCGCTGTTGCTCGCGACGACTTGGAACGGAATAATTCCGACTGGCCGCTCCTGCAACGCCGTGGTGGAGAAAGGAGTCGACGTCTGAGAGACATCCGAGAAGCTGAGGTCAGGAACGCTGTTTTCCGTTGCAAGATTCTCATTCAGTCCACCATTCCCCGACGGGCTTTGTGTCGTCGAGTTTGGCAGCGTTGGAACGTTCGTGCTGTTACGAACGCTGACGATGCCTGTGATCGAACCCGACCAAGAGGTTTTGACGGTAACTGTCCCCGGAACGTTTGGAACGTTTCCGGTGAAGATCGCGTATCTGGCACCGTTCAGATCGGATCCGGTATAAGCGTAGCTTTCGCCCGTCATGAGATCGAGAATGCCCTGATGGGCACTTCCACGGAACGCCGTGGAGCCGGTGATAGTGATGACGGTCTGGGCCGAAGCCGCGCCGATCACGCCGAACGCGAGAAGACCCGCGAAGAGTTTGCTGATGGATTTCATTTGTTTTTGTGTGGTGTGTTTGTCGGGTTGGGTTGGTGGTGAATGAAGCCGCTCAGGATTAAGCGGCGGTATTCCGTTGAGCGCGGCGGCGAGCGCCGTAGGCGATCAGGCCAATGGCTCCGAGACCGAGGAGGGCAATGACCGAAGGCTCGGGAACCGCCGTGAAAGTCATTTGACCGAGCTGATTGATGGAGAATGTGCCGAGGAGAGTCCCGGGGCGCCCCTGACTATCGGCCTGCACTGGTAGGCGGAAGAGGTCCAGCCGGGCACCGGCGACGCCGTCGCCGAAGTCAGCCTCGCCTCCGCCCGCGAAGGCGGAATATGCGGCCGTCTGATTGCCTTCGACTTGGAAAGTTCCGTAGCTGTTGTTCCCGCTATCGCTCTGAATCAATCCGACCGGGCTGTTCGCAGTGGAATTCTGATCGCCACCCGTTGGAGTTTGGATGTAGCGCAGCCACTGACTCTGCATGTCAGAGTTTGGACCAGCTTGACCCGAGAAGCCTTGCGCGTTCCACGCGGCTCCACCGGCACCGTTCGAGTAATAGAGGGTACGCGCAGGGTCGCCGCCGTTCGCTGTCGAGCTACTGGTATTCCCTCCGGAAACACTCCACAGGACATCCGAGCGATTGAACCAATTCGCGCTGTAAAGACTGACGAGATCAGCGCCCGGATTACCGAGACTCAGAGCGACGGGAACACCAGGGGTTGCGTTCTTGAACTGCGAGGCCTGGCCGATCTTGATGAGATAGTTACTGGAAGAGCCCGTTCCATTGAGCGCACGGAACCCAACGAAGAGGTCGCCCTCAGTGTAGGTCGTTTTAGTCTGGGCGTTCGCCGGATGCGTCGCGAAGCCAAGAAGGGCTGCCGCCAGGATCGCGGCGGAGAGAGTTTTTAATTTCATGAATGTTTTTATTGGTTGCTGGTGCGGCATGGGTTTCGCAAACCCCCGACCTCCCCTCAACGGAAGTAGTGTGAAGAATTTGTCACAAAGCCCGGCCCCTCCATCCGACCGTCTCGAGGACAACCTGGGGGTCCGACAACCTGGGGGTCCGACAACCTGGGGGTCCATAAACCGCGGACGACCCTCGAGGCATTGCCCCCTCGACACCGTGCTTTTCGACGACGTCAGAGAAGCTCGAGCGGGCTGAGAGGCTTCGTCTGGAATCACGAACAGAAAATTCCCTCCCCGACCGCACCTTCATTTGAACTTGGAACACTCGACGTCGCAGGGCTCGCAATGTTTATCACGACGATCGGATGGCAAAGCCGTTGATGGAGGCCTCGCGGGTCGGTGAGCGATCACGCCGTCGCCAGTTACGGCAATCTCGGCTCGATCGGTTGACAGGAGCCACCCATCCGCCGTAGGTATTCCCAAACAGTGACGCAGAAATCCACGGTTCGGGCTGGTCATTTCGACCAAACGGTATGGGTCAAGATCGACGGACGTGGAACTTTTCAGGTCAGCGCAGGCCTCAAGGAATACGTCAAACGAATGGTTATCCGCGGCTTCCGGCACATCGTCATCGACCTTGAAGCGTGTGAGTTGATGGATTCCACGTTCATGGGGACACTTGCCGGCATCGCACTTCGACTCCGTGAGATGGGGAGCGGAGAACTCACGGTGCTCAACGCGAACGAGCGCAACACTTCGCTCCTGGAGAACTTGGGCCTCGACCACATTTTTTCTTTCGAGTTACCCGAGAACGCTTCTCGACCCGATATCGTCGAGACTCAGGCGAAAGCAATCGACCCCCCGACCGTATTCGACGGCGACGACGCTCGGGAGACGATGCTCTCCGCTCACCAGACTCTCGCCGACTTGAGTCCGGCCAATAATGCGAAATTCCGGGACGTCCTCGAGTTACTCAAACAAGAGCCCGCCGGCGAACCGTCCGAGTCGTAGGCTCGAGGCGAGCCCACCCCGTATGGTTTCGCTCACTCGCACTTCGACACTTCTATGAACGGGCTGGCGGTGACGTTTCAGATCCTCTTTGGGATCACCCTCGTTGGCTTGGTCATCGTTTACTGGCGGACAAGGCGTCGCATCGCTGCGTCAGACAGTGCCCGCTCGAAGATTGAAACCGAGGAGGACCGAGTCTTCGCCTTTCTCCACAGCCTTGGTGAGGCGTTTTCGGAAGGTGTCCGGTCCGCCGATCTCCACCGACTGATCGTGGAGAGTGCAGCCCGCATCATTAACTCCCACGGCGGCGCCCTGTATCTCATCGACAAAAACGATACCCATCTCGTCCCGGCGTTCATTTCGGGGGGGTGTCCGCCGTTGGTCGACGTTCCGGCTCACGTCGTCGAACAGGCCACGACGGTGCCAATCGCGGTGGATAGTTACGTCCGGCTGCACGCCGTCGAGATCGGCAAAGGCATCATTGGCGAAACGTGGCAATCGGGAGCTGCCCGGCTGGTCCAAGGTAGCGAATGTTCGTTCAACTCCCAACGTCCCCGCGCGCTCCGCGTTCAGAGTGCGCTCTTGGCACCATTGATCTACCGCCGGAAGGTTCTCGGACTTCTGGCGGTGGCCAACGGCCCGATGAGTCAGCCATTTGCCGACGCCGATCTGAAGCTCTTCCAGACGATCTGCGAACAATCCGCCTTCGCGCTCTACAACGAAATCGTTTACAACGAAGCCAACGAGAAGAAGCGGCTCGACCACGATCTTTCCGTCGCGCGTGACATCCAGCGCGTCCTTCTTCCCGACGCACCCCCGCCGATCCCCGGCTACGAGATCAGCGGCATCAACATCGCCGCCCGTCAGGTGAGCGGAGACTATTTCGACTACATCGTAGTCGACGAAAATCGGACCGGCGTCGCCATCGCCGACGTGTCGGGGAAGGGCATCCCCGCCTCTCTGATCATGGCGATGTGCCGAAGCGTCATTCGCAGTCACGCTCCCGAACGCACGTCGGCGGCCAACCTGCTTCATCGGGTCAACCGCCAGCTCTATCCGGACATCAAGGAAGACATGTTTATCAGCATGCTTTACCTGGTTCTCGACGGCCAGAATGACTCGGTGTGCCTGGGACGCGCCGGCCACGACGCGCCATTTTTGCGCCGTGCCGCCACCGGCGAAATCGAGACCATTAACCCCAAAGGAATGGCCCTCGGCATTGACAGCGGAGAGGTCTTCGATAGGGTCACCGCCGATTTCCATTTCCAAATGCGTCCGGGCGACTGCCTGCTCCTCTACACCGATGGGGCCACCGAGGCACTCGACGAGGACGGCAAGGAATTTGGAATCGCGCGGATGCTGGCGGGACTGAACGAAGGTTCCTCTACCAACGCCGCGGGGATCGTTCAGGCCATCACGGACGACCTAAAAGAATTCGTGGGGACGACCCCACAGCACGACGACATCACCCTGATCGCCATTCGAAAATTATGACCGAAGACTCCGCCAATCCCGCTGCCGAATCCGATGAGGCGGCTGACACTCCCGCGAACCCGGAGGACACTCAGGAAACGTATTCCTCCGACGCGGGCGCCCCGGCTTCGCTCGAGGATGAAGTGCTCAAATACCGCGACATCTCCCTCCGCGCTCAAGCCGAGCTTGATAATTTCCGCAAACGGGCCGCTCGCGAGCGGGAAGAATCCATCCGCTATGCGAACACGTCGTTACTCGATCGTTTGCTCCCCGTTCTCGACAACTTCGAACTCGGACTCGATGCCGCCAGCAAAGCGACCGATGCCAGCGGAATTCTTCAGGGAATGTCCATGGTAAGAAAGCAACTCCAGGACTTTCTCCGCGATAGCGGAGTCGAACCCATCGAAGCCGAAGGGCAGGCTTTTGATCCAAATTTACACGACGCCCTCGGGCAGGAAGCCAGCGAGGACGTTCCAGAAGGCACCGTCCTTCGTCAGCTTCGCAAAGGGTTCAAACTTCGCGACCGCCTTTTGCGCCCCGCGACCGTCATCGTCTCGAAGGGCCCCGAGGCCGCGGCGGACCCAAAAGCTGATTCAGCATCATGACGACCAAGCGCGATTACTACGAGATCCTGTCCGTCACCCGCTCCGCGAACGGCGACGAGGTAAAACGCTCCTACCGCAAACTCGCGGTCAAATTTCATCCGGATAAAAACCCCGGTGACTCGGGGGCTGAAGAGCAATTCAAAGAACTCGGCGAAGCCTACGACGTCCTCATGGATCCCGACAAGCGAGCCGCCTACGACCGCTATGGTCACCAGGCATTCGCCCAAGGGACCGGAGCCAGTGCGCGAGGTGGCGGCGGTGGATTTCACGATCCGTTCGATCTCTTCAAGGAGGTTTTCGGGGCGTCCGGCGGTGGCGGTGGCAGCGGCGGCAGTGGGTTTTTTGACCAATTCTTTAGCGGCGCCGGTGAGACCGAAGGGCGGCAACGCGGAGCCGACCTCCGTTACGACCTCCAGATTTCACTCGAAGACGCCGCCGACGGGACCGAGAAGGAGATCGAAATCCGCAAGCTCACGCTCTGCCAGGATTGCTCCGGCTCCGGTGCCGAGAAGGGCGCGTCGACTTCCGTCCCCTGCAATGTCTGCCGTGGCCGCGGCCAGGTCGTTGTTTCCCGCGGATTCTTCCAGGTCGCTCAGACTTGTCCGAATTGCCACGGCACGGGCAGCGTTATCGAAAAACCCTGTCGCTCCTGCGCCGGCGAGGGTCGGACCGAGCAAACCTCTCGAGTTAAACTCCGCATTCCCGCCGGGATCGAACACGGATCACGCCTGCGGTCCAGCGGCAACGGCGAAGCCGGCCTTCGCGGCGGCGGCGCGGGAGATCTCTACGTCGTCATTCACGTCAAGGAGAGCGACATCTTCGAGCGCGACGGTGCCGACCTTCACACCGACGTTCCCGTTCCGTTCACCACCGCTGCCCTCGGTGGTGAGATCCGCGTCCCCACCCTTAAGGGAGCGGTCAACCTGAAGATTCCAGCCGGCACCCAAGGCGGAGCCGTGTTCAAGATCAAAGGCCAGGGGATGCCGATACTTCAAAGCTCCACCCGCGGGGACCTTTACGTGGAGGTCAAAGTCGAGGTGCCCAGCAAGCTCAATGGCGAGCAACGGAAGAAGCTCGAGGAATTTGCGGCCCTTTGCGGGGACCACAACACCCCGCTTCACAAGGGCTTCTCGGAGAAGCTCAAGGATCTTTTCTCCTGACGCAACCACGGCGCTCGCGCGGCCCAAATGCCCGCTAGCGCAGCCGTGGCCGAGCGGCGCGCGTCACTGCCCCGGCTCAAACAACGATTCACGCTCCCGAGGCTCCAACTCCCGCCAGTCCCCTGGCCGCAATTCACTCGGCACTGCGAACCTCCCAATCCGAACTCGCACCAGTCGGAGCGTCGGGAAGCCCACGGCCGCCGTCATTCTCCGAACTTGACGGTTTCGGCCCTCCCGCAGCTCCACCGCCATCCAGGATGTCGGGATCGCCTTCCGCACTCGGATTCCCGGCACGCGCTCTGGCAGATTCGGCACGTCTTCCAGCCGCTCCGCCCGGGCCGGCAACGTCATTCGGCCCCGCACGACCACACCCTTTGACAAGCTGGCCGTCGCCTCAGCGGTGATCTCGCCCTCGACCTGCGCCAAGTAGCGGCGCCAATGCCCGCGTTTCGGATCAAGCAGCCGGTCCGCCATTCCCGCTTCGTCGCTCAATAGCAACATCCCCTCAGAATCCGCGTCCAACCGCCCGACGGGATAGACCCCTCCAGGAAAACCGAATTCGGCCAAAGTCCGCTGTCCGGCCACTTCTTCGGTAAATTGACTCAAAACCCCGAAAGGCTTGTAGAGAACGAGCAGCATCCCCCTCCGCTACTCGACCGGGAGGACGCTGAACTGCCCCAGCTTCTCGTTCCGCTCGAGCTGGAGAATCCCCTCCTTCTCAGCCGCGTGGAGCAGATCGTTAAACGACTTGAACCCGTGCGCTCGCTCGTTGAACCCAGGATTCCGCCGCTTCAGGGCCTGTTTGATCATTGAAGCCCAGATTTTATCGTCTCCCCGCTCCTCCGCGAGCGCTCCCAAGGTAACGGCCAACTGATCGAGCGCCTGCTCAAGGGTCGGTCCCGATCCCGCCGGAACCTTGTCGTCACTACTTCCCGTCGACTCCTTCGGCCCCGCCGATTTTCGGCTCGGACGCGCCGCCTTCTTGCCCGATTTCTCGCGAACCAGGTCGTCGTAATAAATGAAGTCGTCGCAGTTGTTGATAAAGAGATCGGAACTGGAGTTTTTCACCCCGACTCCGATCACCGCTTTCGCGTTTTCCCGGAGTTTACTCACGAGCGGTGAAAAGTCAGAGTCGCCACTCAGCACGACAAACGTGTCCAAATGCGGCTTCGTGTAGCAAAGATCCAGTGCGTCGACGACCATTCGGATATCCGCCGAGTTCTTACCCGACTGCCTCACGTGCGGGATCTCGATCAACTCAAAAGCCGCCTCGTGTAGATCGCGCTTGAACTCCCGGTAGCGTTCGAAATCGCAGTAAGCCTTCTTCACCACGAGATGACCGCGGAGCAGCAGGCGGGTCATCACTAATTGAATATCGAACCTCGGGAAATTCGCCTCGCGCGCACCCAGCGCAATGTTCTCGAGATCGAGAAATACCGCCATCGTCGCATCCGCCTCGCTCATGCCGACTTCGATAGCAGCTTACCCGACCGGCGGCGAGCGGATAGCCGGAAGAAAAGTCCCGACGACCAACGCGCTCGTCCCAACCGAACTCAGCTTATGAAAATCGCCACCTGCCTCGCCGCATTTTCCGCCCTCTTCGTGACCGGCTGCCTCGTCGGTCCCGACGGGCGCTTCGTCCCCCCCGACCCAATCGGTCGCGCCATCTTCGGAGTCCGGGACACCCAGGAGGTTTACTACGATGACGATCGTTACTACGAAGAGGATGAGATTTACGTGACTTCCGCGCCGCCCCGACCGCGTTACGAGCGACGGCCCGCCTACGCTCCCAGCAGCTACCGCGATCCGGTCTATATCGACGGCTACTACGATTACGGAAACACGGGATGGTTCTGGCGGCCCGGTCGGTACGTCGAGCGCCCACGAGCGAACGTGAGATGGGTCCAGGGAAGCGTCTATACGCGTGGCGGCTCACGCTATTATCGGCGTGGATACTGGCGCTGAGTTTCATTTAGCTCTTCCATCTTCATGAAATCGGAGCGCGAGAAAATGATCGCTGGCGATCTCTACTTTGGTGGAGGGGCTGAACTCGCCGCGGAACGAGCGAAAGCCCGACACTGGATGGCCAAGCTGGCCGCCTCCAGCCCGGACGAGCGGAGCGAACGACAGGCGATCATCGTCGAGGGATTTGCGAAGTGCGGTTCCAACCCGTGGATCGAACCCCCCTTTGCCGTCGACTACGGATGGAACGTCAGCGTCGGCGATAACTTTTACGCGAACTTCAACTGCACGCTCTTGGACGTGGCCCCCATTACGATCGGCAATCACGTGCTGCTGGCTCCCAACGTCCAGATCTACGCGGCAACCCACCCGCTCGAGGCGGACCTCCGGCTACAGGATCTCGAGCTTGGACAGCCGATTACCATCGAAGACAACGTTTGGATCGGCGGGGGATCGATCATCTGTCCGGGCGTCACGATCGGCGCCCACACCGTCGTTGGAGCCGGGAGTGTCGTCACCAAATCCCTGCCCGACCGCGTCGTTGCCGTCGGCAATCCTGCACGAGTTCTTCGACCGATACCTGGTTCATGAACAAAGCCGAGTTGATCGCCGCCATTCAGGCCGCACTCCAAGAGGAGTTTGAAAGACGTCTGAGCGCTTCGCGGGAGACTCGCGCTGGCGGCAACGACGAAGAAAGTCGCGCGGAGGACAAATACGACACCCTTTCCACCGAGCAGAACTACCTTGCCGACGGACTTGCCAAGCAGGCCCAATCCGCCCGCGAAGCTCTCGACGCCTACGAGAAACTCGTTCACCGATCGTTTGCGCTCTCCGATCCGATCGACCTCGGCGCGGCGGTCGAGCTTTCGCTGCCACGCGAGCGCGCGTGGTTTTTCCTCGGTCCAGCCGGCGGAGGACAAGAACTCCAGTTTGACGGCAAGCTCATTACCATCATTACGCCGGAATCGCCCCTCGGGACCCAACTCCGTGGCCGAAAGGTAGGCGACGCCACGACCCGCCCGCCTGCCCGAATCGAAAAGGTCCTGTAAACTTCACGACGGTTGCCCTTACCTGAGCGCTCGGGTCGAACACGCGCCCAGGATCGACTTTTCGCCGTCTGACGAACAAACGAAAAAGCGGCCCGACTATCGCCGGACCGCTTCAATCGTACTCCCAGTCCGGGAGCACCCATTAAGGTATCAGGTCAGACGGCGTTCTCGCCGGTCTCGTCGGTGCGGATGCGAATCGCTTCCTCCACCGTCGAGACGAAGACCTTGCCATCGCCGATCTTGCCGGTCTTCGCTGCCTTCACGATCGCCGCTGTGGCACTCTCGAGCAACGAGTCGGAAAGAACGACTTCGATTTTGATCTTCGGCAGAAAATCGACCGTGTATTCGCTACCGCGGTAGATTTCCGTGTGGCCCTTCTGGCGGCCGAATCCCTTGACTTCGCTCACGGTCATTCCCTCGATCCCGAGGTCTGCCAGAGCGTCCTTCACCTCTTCGAGTTTGAAGGGTTTGATAATTGCTTCGATTTTTTTCATTCCAATATTTTCGGTTTTGTCCGGCGAAGGCGGTGCCAGGTGACCCGGCACCGCCCCAACCCGAATCAATTATTTGTTGGCGACGAATCCCGGATAAGCTTCCTGACCGTGCTCGCCAATGTCCAAGCCTTCTTCTTCTTCCTCGACGCTCACCCGCAGTCCGAAGATCGCCTTGATGATGAGGAATACGATGAGTGAGAAGACAAACGCGAAGGCGGAGATCGCCAGCGTTCCGATCAGCTGCGTGATGAAGCTGAGGTCTTCGTTGCCGCCGTTGAAGAACGGAATGCCGACAGCCAAAGTTCCCCAGATCCCGCAGACGCCGTGGACGGAGATCGCTCCGACCGGATCGTCGATCTTGATCTTGTCGAAGAACAGGATCGAGAAGACCACGATGATACCGGCGATTGCACCGATGACGAGAGCCGAGTAAAGCGTCACGCTGTCCGCACCCGCGGTGATACCGACGAGGCCGGCCAACAGGCCGTTGAGTGCCATCGAGAGATCAGGCTTCTTGAGGAAGATCCACGAGGTGAAGATCGATGCCAGACCGCCTGCAGCAGCCGAGACCGCCGTCGTCACGAAGACAAACGAAACTCCTTCCGGAGCAGCACTCAGGACCGAGCCGCCGTTAAATCCGAACCATCCGAGGAAGAGCAAGAAGACACCGATGGTCGCCAGCGGCATGCTGTGACCGAGGATTGGCCGGATTCTGCCGTCGACGTATTTGCCAAGACGAGGTCCAAGCACGATCACCGCAGCCAATGCCGCAAAGCCACCAAAGGCGTGCACGAGAGTCGATCCCGCGAAATCGTAGAAGCCCATCTGGTCGAGCCAGCCGCCGCCCCATTTCCAAGAGCCCGAGATCGGGTAGGCGAACATCACGAGGAGCGTTGCGCCGATCATGAACGAACCCAGCTTGATACGCTCAGCCACCGCACCTGAAACGATCGTTGCTGCGGTCGCCGCAAACATCGCTTGGAAGATGAAGTCGGTCCAGCCGGTCATCGCCAAAGCGGTGCCGCCGTAGGAGAAATCAGTGTCTCCGTAATCTCCCATCGTCACCGGCGTGCCCATGGCGAAGAAGCCGTTGAAATCGCCAGGATACATCCCGTTGAAGCCCCAGACCAGATAGGTAAGGATACCCATGCAGATGATGAAGACATTCTTGAAGAGAATGTTGACGGTGTTCTTGGACTGCGTCAGACCCGTTTCCAGAGTCGCGAAGCCAAGGTGCATGATGAAAACGAGTGCGGCTGCAATGAGAACCCACAAGTTACTGATGGTGAAGAAGTCGAAGGTTTCGCCGTATTGCTCGGCCAAGGCAGTGTAATCTTCATCCGGCTCAGCTGGCCCAGTCGACTCAGCCTCTTCGGCAGGGGCAGCATCCTCGTCCACCACGGTCGTTTCTACGACCTCGGCTTCCTGAGCGTGCACGACAACCGGTAACGCGCCCGAAAGCGAGAAAACGGCGGCAGCCAGAAGGGCTGCCAATTTATTGGTAGGTTTTAGCATAGGAGTATTTCCTGATTTTATTGTGGGTTGGTTTTGTTTTCTGTCTCCGTAAGCGCGGTGCGCGCTCCGGAGGCGAAAGGATTGAGCACCTCGCGTGCCAACGCCTTACCCACCAAGTCTCAACTCTAGATTTCCAATCAGCTCCGCCTCGCTCCCACCGCCCCGATTCCCTTGATGAAGCAGACTTTCCGCGTATTCCGATACCTTCGCCGCTACCCGTGGCTGGCCGCTGGCACTCTCACTACCGCCGTTTGTGGGACCCTGCTCGTGGCGGTTTTCCCGGACGTTTCTCGCCGCATCGTTCGGGACGTCATCGACAACAACGAGCCCGAACTCCTCTGGCCGCTGGTCGCAATCGCACTCGGCGCGTTCTTCCTGCAGGGCCTCCTGAATGTCTTCCGTATTATTTTAAACAACACTTTCGAACAACGGGTCATTTTTGACCTCCGCAGCGACCTCTACGAGCACATCCAGCGTCTGCCTCTCGGCTGGTTCGATAACCGCGCAACCGGCGACATCATGACCCGGCTCGTCGAGGACGTCACGTCGGTCGAGCGAGTCCTGATCGATGGGATCGAGCAGGGAACGACTTCCATCCTTCAGATCATCGTGGTCACGAGCTTCATGCTCTACTACAGCCCGATCCTCACACTCGCGGCGGCAGCGCCAGTCCCGTTCCTGATTGTCGGCGCGCTCGCCTACACGTTGACCGCCCGCCCCCGGTACCGCAAACAACGCACCGCGGCCTCGGCGATGAACTCCGTCCTGCACGACAACCTCGCTGGCATCCGCCAGATCAAGACCTTCACCAGCGAACCCCAGGAACATCGGCGCTTCAACGAGACCAGTCGCTCGCTCGCAGACGCCACTCTCACGGTGATGCGTGCCTGGGCCGCCTACAATCCTTCGATGACGTTTTTCACCGCGTGCGGGCCTGTCCTCGTGATGGGTGTGGGCGGCGCGCAAGTTCTGGCCGGCAATCTCGAGCTTGCGACGCTCGTCCTCTTTCTAGTTTTCACTCCATTTCTCTATGAGCCGATCGGCCGCCTCCACGCTTTGAACCAGATTTTTCAATCCGGTCGCGCGGCCAGCGAGCGCGTCTTCGAGATCATCGACTCTCCCGCTGAGCCAGATCTCGCTCCAACCGAGGCGCACCCGTCGCCACCGACCGAATTCCGCGGCGACGTTCGCTACGAGAACGTCGGATTCGGCTACGGCGAGGATGCCGGAACGCTGCATGAGATCAACCTCCACGCGCGCCCCGGCGACATGATCGCCCTCGTCGGTCCGACCGGCGCCGGCAAGACCAGCCTCGTGAGCCTCCTGGTCCGCTTTTACGAGATCGATTCCGGGCGGATCGTCGTCGACGGCGTCCCGATCGAGAAACTCCCGAAGCGAACGCTTCGCCAGGCTGTCGCGATGGTCACCCAGGAGAGCTTTCTCTTCAACGGGACGACCGCCGAGAATCTCCGGATCGGCAAGCCCGACGCATCCGAAGAGGAAATGTGGGAAGCGTTGGCAGCAGCCAATGCTGCCGACTTCGTGCGTCGAATGCCTGATGGGCTGGATCACCCGGTCGGAGAACGCGGCATCAAGCTCAGCGTCGGCGAGAAACAGCGAATTTCCATCGCTCGCGCCCTTCTCAAGAACCCGCCAATCCTCGTTCTCGACGAGGCGACCGCGAGCGTGGACACCACCACCGAACGCCTGATTCAACAGGCGCTCGATCGGCTGATGGAACACCGAACGAGTTTCGTGATCGCCCACCGCCTTTCCACGGTGCGTCACGCCGACCAAATCCTCGTTTTAGACCGAGGCCGTATCGTCGAACGCGGCCGCCACGCCGACCTCCTTGCGGCCAATGGGCTCTACACCCGCCTTTGTCAAAGCGACCTGCGAGAGGACGACGAGGCAAAGGATGCGACCCCCACCTCGGCTCCTTGATCAACCGACTCGTCGAACGGGAATTCGGGCGACAAATTGCATCACGCCCGCCGGGCTGAGCTGACAAACGACCGTTCCCTTGGCGTATTCGGCGACTTTTCGGCAGGTCGCGAGTTCCAAGCCCAGACCCGACCGAGCGGCGCCGAGCTTCGAAGCCGCGTAGGGCTCAAATAAAGACGCCATCTCCGCTTCAGACTTCACGCTGCTGTCACTATTTGTTCCCTCCGTCGTCAGCGTCAATTCGACGAGCCCGTCGTCGAGCGCACTCTCGCAGTGCACGGTCAATCGGACCGACTTGGACTGAAGAGAGGCCATTCTCAAAATCTTCCGAGCGATCATCAGAATCGAACGATCCGGCCCGGAAAAACAGCCTCCGCTATCGCTAAAATCGTGAAACTCTACGTCCAGACCTTTTTCCCGCGACGCCGCCAGGACGGAGGCAAACAAGGTCTCGGGTAAAAAATCGGCGTTCATACCCGACGCCGCCAGGTGGGAAGCGCTCACGTAATCGACAATCTCCATGAGCACTTCGTGCAATTGCTCACCGGATTTTTGAATCTCCTGAATCCAACCGGCCTCCTCCGCGTCATCCGCCCCCTGCGCCAGCAGTTCGGCGTAGCCAAGAACGACGTTGAGAGGCGTGTTAAATTCGTGACACAGCAGCGAGAAGAACGCGTCGTGCACGCTCATCAACCTCGTCTGCATCTCCTGTTTTCGCATGGCCTGGCGTTCGTAATCCGCAAACCCTCGCGAGATGACGTCCTCGAGATGCCTGCGCTCGAAGGGCTTTGTGAGGTAGTTGAACGCGCCCAGATTAACCGCCGCGATGGCGGTCTCCGTGCTTTCGTGCGCCGTTAAAATGATGACGTTCTGAAATTCGCGAATTTCCTTGAGCCGCTTCAGAGTTTCGATCCCCGACAAACCTTCCATGCAGAGATCCAAGAGGACGACCGGAAACGCCTCGGTGGACGCCAACCGGAGGGCTTCTTCGCCCGACGCCACCGCGGTCACCTCGTAGTCGTGCTTCAGACACAGACTCAGCGTCTGGCGGACGAGGGGCTCGTCGTCCACCACAAGGAGGCGTCGAATGGGCACGGCGGGCGTCACGGGCTATTTCTAGGAGTTTCGGGTTTCGCGGGCGTCTTCTGGAAAAGGAAGTCCGGCTCGTCCGAATTGTCAGGTTCACACGGGAGGAAAAGTGAGATCGACAGCCCGTCGTCCTCGTTGATCCAGGCGTTAATCGAACCGCCGTGGTGCTTCACGATCAGGTAGCAAGACACGAGAAAGACACCGAA
This sequence comes from uncultured Verrucomicrobiae bacterium, assembly GCA_963749035.1. Classification (GTDB taxonomy): domain Bacteria; phylum Verrucomicrobiota; class Verrucomicrobiia; order Chthoniobacterales; family JAATET01; genus CAVVKW01. The sequence continues at coordinate 51,040 of CAVVKW010000004.1, read as the reverse complement.
CTCCCGGGGATTCGATCCGCGTAAGTTGAAAGGGTGGAGCAGACTTTCCGGAGTCGTCTCGCTCGAGACCGGGACGGAATCCTCGAAGTAGATCGCCGCACCGATCACTTCACCGTCCACGACCTCTGGCTCGATGAACAACCGGACTTCGCTCGATTCCGGCAACGAAACGATCTCCTCTGCGATCATAAAGCGAAAGACCTTCGCCAATTGCTTCGGCGAACCCAAAATTTTCGGCGTCTCTGGGTCGATCTCCCGCACAAACTTCAGTTTCTTCTGCGAACGGATCACCACGGTGTCCTTCAGGGCTTGTGAAGCCACCTCGGCGAGATCGATCCATTCCAGTTCGCTTGGTGACACCCGCGTTCCTGCTTGCTCGAGATCTTTCAGCGTCTGCGCCACGTCGTAAAGGTGGTCGCGCGTGCTGAGCACAAAATCCAGAGGGAGGTCGGGAGTGTCCGGGCTGTGCTCGATCAATTGCTCGATCACAAACGTCAGCGGGCACAACGCGTTGTGGATGTAATGACCAATTTTCGCCGACACCATTCCAACGTCCTGAATTCGATCATCAAAGATTTTCGCCCGCAGCTCATCGAACTTTGTCGCCATCAACTGCGCGTCATTCGCCTGGCGCTCATGCAGCTCAACGGCGTTATCGAGCACGTTCTCAAGCTCGTTCAACTCCCACGGTTTCGTGACAAACGCGTAAACGGCGCCGGAATTGATCGCGTCCACCAGCAAGCGCTGCTCCGTGTAGGCCGTGGTCAGAATCCGCACGATACTCGGAAATCGATCCCTCACGGTTGTCAGGAGGTCGATCCCGCTGGCGTCTGGCATTCGTTGATCCGTCACGACCACCCCGATGGACTCGTGCCGAAGGTTCAGTAGATCCAGCGCTTCCGCCGCGCTCCCAACTGAATACACCGGGAACCGATCATCGAAGGCGCGCGCGAAATACTTCAACGCGATCGCTTCGTCATCGACTACCAATATTGCCTTTCGCTGAACCATAGAGTGAAGACTTTTCAAATTTGCTTCTCCGGCAACATCGATATGTCAGCCCGCGCAAATTGCTGACTCAATGCGTCGATCACGTCAATCTCGGAACACTCGAGAGTTTCGTCAAAGGCGAATTTCAATCCAAACTTTTTGCCATTCATATCTCCATTGATCGTCAAGGCCTTACCTTCCTTCGCCAGAGCAGACAACGCCGCGAGCGTCTGTATCCCCACGTCACCCGACTCTCGTTCCGAAAGCACTCCGCCGAGAAGGCCCTCGACCTCGGCCTGCGACGCCCCCTTACCGGTAATCTCCAGAGCAAACCCGCCACCGTCTGCTCCGTCGTTGACCGACACCTCGGCCGATTCCAGCGCCTCGTTCATCGCCAGCCCAAGCTGATTGATCGCTTCTCCAGCCGAGGTGTCTGCGGCGTTGATTCCATCGAGACAGCGGACCGCGTTCGCGTATTCTCCCTCGAGCAAAACGCCGATGTCGTAATCGCGCGCGCTCACCCCACGACTTCGCTTCGCAGCCGCCGGGTTCAGGTTATCAGGGAGCTGGGAAATCAGGGCTCGCAACGCTCTTCGAAAAGCCAGCTGGTCATTCTTCGCCCATGGCTTCACCGCCAGCAACAACCACTTCACCCGGTCGCCGCACAGGATCCGTTGCAAGGTGCTCATTTTCAATTTCAGCAATTCGTCCCGCTCTCGGAGAACCTTGTGATACTCCGCCGCTCGGCGGAGCTCCAATTCCAGCTCCGGCACCCCCCAAGGCTTGATCACGTATTGATAGATGTGACCGCGGTTGACCGCTTTGATCGCGTCGTCGAGATCGGAATACGCCGTGGTCAGCATCCGGATGATCTGCGGGTAACGGTGCCTAACCACTTCCAAAAACTCGAATCCCTTCATCCCCGGCATCCGTTGATCCGATATGACAATCTCGATCCGATTATCTTTAGCTTTGAGAATCTCCAAACCCTCCTCGCCGGAAAGCGCCGTCGTGATCTGAAATTTCTGCCCGAACGCCAGGCGAAAATACTTCAACGCTTTCTCTTCGTCGTCGACGTAAAGAATACCGCTGCGATGGTTGGACTCGGGATTTAGCATGGAATTAGGGCCATCTCGGCCAGTGGAATTTCAAGGGTGAAGACCGCGCCGCCGTTCGGCGAATTTGCGGCTCGAATCGAGCCAGAGTGCGATTCCAAAATCGTGTTGCAAATACTCAAACCCATTCCCATCCCCGTCCCAACGTCGCGGGTGGTAAAGAACGCGTCGAAAATTTTCGGCAGCACGTCAGCCGGAATTCCCGGACCATTGTCGGATACGGTGATCACCGCTTCGCCCTCGCGTGATACCCCGCGCACCTCAACGCGCCCACTCGAGACCGCGCCACCCTCGCGAATCGCGCGGCTCGCGTTGTTGAGTAGATTGATGAACACGTGGATCAACGGCGTCTTCTGGCCCCTCACGACGAGGCCTTCCGGCAAGTCCACGTCAATCTCCACACCGGACAGCTCGCCCGCCGCGATCTTTAACGCGCTTCGCACGACCTCTTTCACCGCCACTTCGTCGACTGATCCGACTTTTTCCGGATAAGCGAAGGCCTTCAGATCAGCCATGATGTCGCGGATTCGCGTCATCCCTTCGTCGACGTCAGCAATGATCTCCTGCATGTCCGGCGACAACGAGTCGCTGCATTGCTTCGCAATGCTGATCGCCGTCAGCGTGTAGTTGAGCGGATTGTTGATTTCGTGCAGTAAGCCTGCCGAAAGCGAGCCGATCGCGTTCATCTTCTCGCTCTGGACGAGTAACGTCTCCGTCTTGCGCAATCGGTCCAACGTTTCCGACAGCTCACCATTGCTCGCCCGGAGGTCCCGCTGCATCCGGCCAGTCCGAAGCAAATTCCCGATGCGCGTCCGCACCTCGATACCGCTGAACGGCTTCGTCAGAAAATCATCCGCGCCCGCCTTCAGTGCGTTGATCTTGCTCTCCTCGTCAGCCCGCGCCGTCAACAGCACGATTCGAAGGTCGCGGTTCGCTTCGTCCGACCGCAGCTCCCGACACAGCGCCAACCCGTCTTTCCCGGGCATCATCCAATCGAGCACCACGAGGCTCGGACGATGCTGCCCGACCAGATCGACCACGTTCCCGCCGTGCTGCGTCTGCACCACGCGGTAATCCTCCGCGAGCAACGAGACGATGTAGCGCCGCATGTCGTGTTCGTCATCGGCTACCAGCACGACCTCGGGACCCGACCCCATTTCCGGTAGATCCGTGTCCGCCGAGTCGTCGTAGGTCCAACTCCGATCCGCCGAACGGAACGCCTTCTCGAACGGCTCTTCGACGTCCTCTATCTCCACGACGCCCTCCAAGCTTGCGCTCTCAACGAGCTCTGGACTGCCCGCCGCCGCCGCATTCCCAGCCGGGAACTTCGCCACGAACGTCGTCCCGTGACCGACCTCACTGGCGACCTCCAGCGTCCCTCCGTGCTGCTCGACCAGCTCGCGGGCCAGGGCTAATCCGATGCCGACACCCTGATTCTGGTTCGCCGCGTTGCTCCGCACCTGGTGAAAACGATCGAACACCTTTACCAGATCCTCCTCCGGAATCCCGACTCCGGTATCCTCCACTTCCAGGCGAAGCCCCTCCCCGTCGCCCTGCCACTTCACCGTGATCGTCCCGCCGCTCGGCGTGTATTTGATCGCGTTCGTCAGCAAATTCAGCAGCACCTTCTCGACCCGGGCGGGATCGAGATCAACGACGAGATCAGTCCGTTCCGCTTCGATCTTCATTCGCAAACGTTTGGTCAGTCCCAAGTGGCGCACGGACTCGACGACCCCCCGCAAAAACTCGTCCACGGCCACCGGCCGACAGCGCAACACGGCGGCTCCCTGATCCATCCGCGTCAGATCCAGCAGGTCGTTGATCAGCTTCAGAAGTCGCAGCGTATTCCGCTGGATCAGCATCATGGCGTCGTGAACCGCTGGCTCCAGATCCCCACCGCGCTGCAGCAGATTTTCCGCCGGCCCGAGAATCAACGTCAATGGCGTCCGCAACTCGTGGCTCACGTTCGAGAAGAACTGCGTCTTCAAGCGGTCGAGATCCTGAAGTTCCCGGTTCTTCTCGTCGAGTTCGTGCCGGAGACAGAAATCTGCGAAACGCGTCCGCGATCGGAACACCGTGATTCCGGCACACACCATCGTCGTGATCAAAATGAATGACCCGCCAAAGCCCAGGAGGGCGAAGGACCGCTCGCCCGAATATACCGGGTTCAGAATCCCCGCCGTCAGGTAAAAAGCGAGCGACGCAAAGCTCATCCCCAACGTCGCTCCCAGATTCCACGGTAGAACGCTCACCCAACACACCATCACCAGGATAACCCCCGCGAAATAAGGCGAACTCCCCCCGTCGGTCAGATAAACCATCGCGCTAAAGGCCGCCGTCATACTTAGAACCGACGCCAACCCCAGCGCCGTCACCCACCGGATGCCGAGCTTCTCGGGCTTCACGATCAGCACAAGCGTCACGACGGCGAGGAAGGCGACCACACCTAATCGCGTCCAGAGAAAATAGCCGAACAAGTGCGGATACAAAAAATAGTCGAGCGCGGCACCCGACGGCACCCCGATGATCGCCAGCACGTTGGCCGTGATCAGACTGCGGATGAGATCCCGCCGGGTCTGTTGCCGATAAATCCCGCGCAGTCCGCTGCGCGCGCTATCAGATGCGGTTGCGGAAAAACGGTTCATTCCGGTTTTCGGATCGTCAGGAACGCATTCAACCCCGTCTCGTCGGTGAAGACATCTCCGTTGGATCCTTTCGGCGCGAGGGACGCGAGATGGGATTCGTCGCGGTAGATCAGATACCATTCCAACAGATGCTCCATCATCATCTTCTCCGGGTTGTCGGGATGAACGTTTGTCGTCACCAACAGCCCACCCGGCCGAATCCACTGGTAATAAAGACTCAGCAGATTGCGGCAGACGTTATCCGGAAAATAATCGAACAACCCGCCGCAGTAGATCATGTCGTAACTCGGGAAAAATCCTTCGCTCTCCAAGTGGATGTTCTTCAGAAGTTCATCGATGGACTTCTGAATAAATTTCAGAGTCGGCTTGTTACCCGACTCCGACACCGCCAGCTCAAGTCGCCCGGTCGTGTAAGCCAGGGTTTCCTCGTTGAAGTCCATGAGGTGCAGCGCGGTCTGGTTCGACACGGGGTGATTGCGGACAAACCGCTGAGCCTCGATGGCCGGTCCGCAAGCCACGCTCAGAGCGGTGAAGATCCGTTCTTCGTCCTCCGTCACGCGGGTGGCTTCCTCAGCCAGCTGCCCCTCCAGGATTTTCACCCGGTTTCGATGGGCGATGCACGCACCCACGCTGGTCGTCAGGTCATGATAGATCTGGGCGTAGGTGTTGTTCCCGACCGTCGGCGACTCCTGTAGCATCATGTTCACCATCTCGTAGTCGCCCGCGTAGCCGAGAGGCTTGTTGAAAGACCTCCAGACGAACGGCGCGCAGAGCATGAAGGGATGCAACTCGCGCCGAGCAAAAACTTTATACGGGGCGATGTCCTCGTCGGGCACCTGCTCCGCCTCGTCCTGAAAATACCTCAGCATTTCCCCAATTTTCTTCCCCACCGGCTTCTCGATTGATTCGCGAAACGCGCTCGATTTGTCGCCCGAACCGGTGCCAATCACCGCCGTCTCCGCCTCCTCGATCCACCGACTGGTCTCAGCCATGAAGCTCGAGAACTTATTCACCGCCAGTTGATAGCGGTCATCCACTTCGAGCCCCGTTTCCCAATCTCCAATGAAGTCCTCGATCTGGCGGGTGAGTTCCTCGCCCGGCTCGAGGTGAGACAGGTCATTCCACGAATCGATCAACGTCACGGACGCGATCACCATTAACCCCGTTGTCACCAGACTCGTGACCACGCCCCGTCCTCGGTAGATGATCCGTTCCCCCCGCAGCACCGAGATCTCGCTCAAAACCTCGCTCATCTGAACGAGCGAAAACGGGTTGTAAACCTCGAAGACGACGAGGGTGCGGGAGATGTGCACCAACGTCCCACGACCGTTGACCCCGGACGTGTTGGTAAAGCCTACGATACTGTCGATTCCAGCGAGTGATTTTTCCACGGTAAGATTCAGGTTAGGGGAAACAGTTAGCCTTCGGGATTGCGGAGTTTTTCGTCCACGAGAAACGCCAACTGCGAAATGGTCGGACCCTTCAAGAATTCCATCGCCGACAAGGACACCCCGACTTTCTCCCGCACGCCCAGCCCAAGTTCGAGGACCATCAGCGAATCGACTCCGAGTTCATTAAGCTTCTGGTTCACCGGCACGTCACCCTTTCCCATCTTGAGGATCGAAGCGAGCGTTTCCTGTAAGTGAACTTCGATGAGCTTCAAACCGTCTTCCGGCGAGAGCGTTCTCAACTCACCGCGGATTCGAGCACTCGGACCACTCCCCACAGTCCCAGGATTCCCTAAGACCTCGGAAAATCGTCGGTCCCGCGCCAATTTCGGGTGCATTTTCCCCCATCGATCCCAGTCGATCTGAAACACGCCGAACTGCGCCTCGGCCGCCGTCGTCGCTGCAGCCAAACCCTCGAGCGCGTCAGACATCGGAACGCCTCCAATGCCCGCCGACGACAGCAGCGCCCCCAACCGAGCGTCGCGCGCCACCACGCCCGATTCGGCCAAAGCGCCCCAATTGACCGATACCGCCGGCAGACCCCGGGCCCGGAGCTCGCGCGCCAACCCGTCGAGGAGCGCGTTCGCAACCACGTAGCTCGTCTGTCCGCGATTCCCAATCAAGGACGAAACCGAGGAGTATAAAATCAAGAAGTCCAACTCGATCCCGTCCAACCCCGCGACCAAGTTCAGTGCCCCGTCGACCTTCGGACGGCAGACGCGTTCGAAGCTTTCGTCCGTCACGTCACCGAGCAACGCGTCGTCGAGCACCATCGCCGAATGCACGATTCCCCGCAGTCGAAACTCACCGGATTGCGCAGTTTGCAGGAGCGACCGCACCTGATCCCGATCCGTCAGATCGGCCGCGACGACTTCGACCTCCGCGCCCATCGATCTCATTCGTTCCAGGGGCTCCGTCAGCCCCTGAGCAGCCGAACCCGAGCGACTCGCAATCACGACCCGACCAGCCCCTTGACTGACCAACCACTCCGCCGTCAACAACCCGAAGCCGGAAGTTCCCCCCGTGACGACGTAGGCCCCGTCCAACCGGATCGCCGCGCCTCCACTCGCGACAGGCACGGTTCCGCTTGAAAGATCGACCCACCCGCGATCGCGTGAGCGGTCCAGATTCCCCCACTCGTCGACCGCCAAGACTAACGGTTCTTCCGGTCGAAAATCCCCGTCCTTCCAGTGAGCGGCAATCCGGTCCAGCCCTCGACGGATCAAGTCCGGCCGCGTCCGCATCAGCTCAGGGAGATCGACCGTCGAAATCGTCACGTTCCGACGAAGCGCTCCCGGCGCAAGCCAGCGATCTTCGCCCGCCGATCCCGTTGCGACCAGGCGCCCACCTGCTCGCAGCAACCCAAGCAAATCGGTGGCGTTGGAAATCCCTCCGCCGCAAAAGATCACGTCGAAACCCTCGCCCTGCGGCAGCGATTCCCTCAACCGGATCGCGAGATCACCGCCACTAGGGATCACAAGCACGTCAACGCCGGGCTCTTCGATCTCCTCCCGTTCTTCCCGCGATGCCACGACCAACCGCGGACTTGCCCCCTTCCATCTGGCGATTCGGATCGCCGCCCGACTCTCGACGTCCGTCGCACCCAGGACCAACACCCGCTCGCCGTCCCGCAAGTCCGCCAAGTCAATCAACCCGCGATAAACCTTCAGCTCCGATCCAATTCCTCCGGAAACTCCTTCCGGCAAGCTCACCACAAAATCCTCCGGCACGCAGGCCCAAGTCGCCACGCCTGCCGGCAGCAGAGCGGCAACTCGCTCACCGCGCGCGAACCTCCCACCCCGCCCGCATTCCTCGACGGTTCCGATCCCCTCGGCCGGTCCGTCCGTCTCGCTGGAAATCGACACGCGAAGCGTGATTTCACCATCCCCGCGGTTGACCCGCCCGACCCTTGCGAACCGACCCTCGTTACCGGCAACGAGCCGGTCATCCACCGGCGCACGACGTTCGTCGGTCGGGAACGAAGCAGCACTTTCGATCACCGCTTCGAAGCGTTCACCTCCCCGGTAAGCCACGCTGCCCTCACGGCCTCCGGCCAGCTCGGAAAAAACGACCGCCACCCCAGCAGAGAGATCGTCGACGTCCACACTCAGACAGCGAACGCCGTCGCACTCGTTCCTGACCAGCAGCCCAAGCGCCCCCAAGCCGGCGGCCGCCAGATTCGGAACACCTTCTCCCTCGAGCACGGACTGAGCACCGCGGGTCACGAAAATCACGCGGACCTCCGGTCCGACGGCCAGCCGCTGTAAAAATCGAATCGCCCGCGCGTGACCCGCCAGCGGATCGTCCAGCGGGTCCGCCCCCCAGAGCACAACGATCTGCGAGCGACCATCCCACTCGGCGACCTCCGGTTCCACCGAGTCCACGACCAGCGCATCCGGAAGTCGGCCGATCAACTCCCGACCGATCTCTCCCCGCGGGTCGCCGACCAAGGCCACGCTAGTGCCCGCCACCGACGAGTCCGACGGGGCCAACGGTTCGAGGGGCGAAGCTCTCCACGGCATTCGGTAAAATCCGCTCGCGGTCTCCGGCTTCTCCCGCAACTCGATCACTTGCAGCGACACGCCCTTCGCTCTGACGATCAGCCGACCGTCCGCTGCGAACAGATCCACGTCCGCAACGATCGACTGCGGTGTCTTCTCCAGAATTCGCCCAAAGGCGTGGCAGCACCCCTCCTCCGGATGGCCGAAATACCGGAACTCCGCAAACTTCAAAGGCACGTAGAGCCGATCCCCGCCTCCCTGAAAGATCACGCCCTGAAGCGCCGCGTCGAAGATCACCGGATGGAGCGGATGGTCCTCGTCTCGCGCCGCGGCGTCCGGTTCGATGGTGATGAAGAAACAGTCCGTTCCCGTTGCGATCGACACGACCGGCTGAAACATCGGTCCGTAATGAAGTTCCCGCTCCGCCAGTCGCTCGTAAAATTTCGCGACCGGCACGTCATCCGGACACTCCGCCCGCAATTCATCCAGATCTCGGGAATCAGCTTCTGATTCGCCTGCCACCAAGTGCCCCGCACAATGCCGCTGGGCCGGGGAACCCTCGACCCGACTGTAGATCTTGAATCGCCCTTCCTCCTCGTCGTGTTCAGTCACGAGATTTTGCAGCGTCGTCGGATCGACGATCAAGACCCGCTCGAAGGCCACGTCCTCGAGGTGGAGGCTCTTCGTCCCCAGAACGCGCTGCCCGAGCGCCAGCGCGGCTTCGATGAAGCCCATCCCCGCGAAGACGGTTTGGTCCTGGACCGTGTGATCGAAAAGGAACGGGAAAAAATTTCGATTGATCTCCACCTCCCACGCCGGACGCACGCCGGGCACCGGTCGGTTGAGGTAAACCGGCCCCGCCGTCCCCAGACGCTCGATCTCCGATCGCTCCGACTCCAGCCAATGCCGCTGGCGCTGCCACGGATACTGCGGTCCCGGCACGAATCGACCCGTCTCCGGCGCAAACGCCCGCCAATCCAACGTGGCCCCGGCGCAATACAATTCCGCCGCCGTCAACCGGAGGCGGTCGATCTCCGACTCCTTGCGCCGCAGCGAAACAAATCCCGTAACCCGCAGATCCCTCGCCGCCGCGCATTCCTTGATCGAGTTGCCCAGCACCGGATGCGGACCGATCTCCAAAAATTGCGAATAGCCCGCCGCGAATAACTCGCTCGTCGCATCCGCAAATCGCACCGACTGGCGAACGTTCCGCCACCAATAATCCGCCGTCCATTCCTCGCCCGTCGACCTCCGCCCGGTCACCGTCGAATACATCGGCAGCTGCGCCTCCTTCGGAGCCAATCCGCAGAGCGATTCCAGGACGTCTTCCCGGATCGGGTCCATTTGCGGACTGTGATACGCCACTTCGACCCGCAAAAATTTTTGAAAAATTTCCGCCGCCTGGAGTTCCGTCGCGATGGCCTCCAGCTCGGGTCGGTCGCCGGATAGCGTGACGGCGCTGAAGCTGTTGATCGCTGCCACCGAGACGCCGTCGCGACTTTCCAAGTAGGCCGCGACGTCGGCTTCCGACAACCCCACCGCCAGCATCGCGCCCTGTCCCGCCGTCGTCTGCTGCAGCCGACTCCGGTGGTAGCTGACCCGCACCGCCTCCTCCATCGAATACACCCCCGCCACGTAAGCAGCCGTGACCTCACCCACGCTGTGCCCGACCACCGCCGTCGGCCGCACGCCCCAGCTCTTCCACAACCGCGTTAACCCAACCTGCAGCGCAAAGTTCGCCGGCTGCGCCACCTCCGTCCTCTCCATCCGCGACTGACCCTCATCCGCCAGTATCTCCTCCCGGATCGACCACCCTGCCAGCGCCCGGAAATGCCGGTCGACCTCGTCCACCGCGTCGCTCACCACTGGCTCTTTCTCGATGCACTCCCGCCCCATCGCCCACCACTGCGGACCCATCCCCGTGTAAACAAACGCCAATCCCGATCCGCCCGCCACGCTCCCGCTGCCCGTGATCACCGACCCGTGCGACTCTCCGGTCGACGTCGCGATCAACTGCTCCCGCAGGTCGTCCACACTGCCGGCCGTCGCCACGCACCGGGTCCCGAGATGACTCCGCCGAAACGCCGCCGTGTAAGCCACGTCGGCCAACGTCCCACTTAATTTCCGCCCGAGCAGAAAAGCAAACTTGCCCGCCAAATCGCGCAACGCCGGCTCGCTCTGCGCAGAAAACGGAATCATCAAAGTCCCACCCGCCTCCCCCGGCTGGGCGTCGTCGGCCTCGGTCACCACCGGTGCCGACTCGAGCAAAACGTGCGCGTTCGTCCCCCCGTATCCGAAAGAGTTCACCCCGATCAGCAGCGACTCCTTCTCGTCCGGCCCCGGCAACTCCACCTCCTTCGCGGCAACCTCGAGTTGATACTCGTCGAATGGGATTCGCGGATTCGGCGTCTTGAAGTGCAAGTTCCTCGGGATCTTTCGGTTCTTCAGCGCCCCGATCGCCTTCAACATCCCCGCCACCCCCGCCGCCGCCTCGAGGTGCCCGACGTTCGTTTTCACCGATCCGACCAACAGCTTCTTCCCGCTCGACTTCCGCCCCGCCGCGAAATGGGCGTTCAAAGCACCCAGCTCCGCGGGATCGCCCGCTTGAGTCCCGGTGCCGTGCGCCTCGACGTAATCCACTTCCCCCGGCTCCACTTCCGCCCTTTCGTAGATCTCCCTCACCAGCGCCACCTGGGAATCCGAATTCGGCAGCGAGATCCCGTCGGTGTGCCCGTCCTGATTCACCCCGGACCCTCGGATTACCGCGTGAATTCCATCCCCATCCGCCAACGCTCGCTCGAGCTTCTTGATTAGGAAAATCCCCGCCCCCTCGCCGCGTGCGTAGCCAGCCGCCGATTCGTCGAAGGTGTGGCACTCGCCGTGGTGGGAGAGGAAATGCCCTTTGCTCATGACGATCGGATACTCCGGCCGCGTCATCGCGTTCACACCACCCGCGATCGCCAGCTCGCACTCCCCCGCCAGCAAGCTCTGGCACGCGTAGTGCACCGCCACCAGGGACGACGAACACGCCGTGTCGAGCGTGAGACTTGGTCCCCGCAGGTCAAACGCGTGCGAGAGCCGGTTCGATAGCACCGTCATCATCACTCCGCCCGCCGCGTGTGGGTCGATGAGGTGCAGGTTGGACGGCTGCGTCCGCAGCAGAAGGTGATCCAGGCAAAATCCGCCAACGAAGACTCCGGTGCGCGACCCCGCCATCCGCTCGACCGGCATCCCCGCATCCTCGAACGCCTCCCAGGCGGACTCCAGCAACAGCCTCTGCTGCGGGTCCAAACTCGCCGCCTCCCGCGGCGAAATCCCGAAGACTAACGGGTCGAACGCTTTGAGATCCTGGTCCAACCATCCCGCCTTCGGAGCGTAGGTTTTTCCCGGCCGAGTCGGGTCCTCGTCCCAATACTGACGCCAGTCCCAGCGGTCCGATTTGATCGGTTTCAGTGCGTTTCCGCCTTTCAGGAGGAAACGCCAAAAGGCACCGAGGGAGTTCGCGCCCGGCGGCATCCGGCAACCGATTCCGACGATTGCAAACCTGTTGTCAGCCCTGAGATTATCCACCGCGCGCGATTACTCTCAAGAAACATCCGTAGCGTCGAGACTTTCTCCGATCGAAGCGCTCAGCATCAACTCACTTCAGAACGTGACTCCACATTGCGCCCCCAAAACGAGTGCGTTCGGGATGTCACCGGTCCCGCCAGGATTGATCACCCACTGGACGTCCGGTTGGATGAACAGGAAACGCGACAACTGGATTTTATACGCGGCCTCGAGCACCAACTCGTATTCCGGCGAACCCCCACCCGCCGCTATCTCACTCGCCGCAAAATCATCGCTGAACTGGCCGTAAGCCATTCCCACCAAGGACACGTCGTCACCGCGAGTCGGCAAAAGCCCCTTGTAAACCACACCCGCATTCAACTGAAACGGTACCTTCGCGATATCCTCCTGCGGCGATAACACCACCGCGCTCCACAAGGTCAGCCCCTCGTCGCTCCCAGGCGCCTCCTGGTAAACCATCTGGTCCGCGTGTCAGTAAAACCCGTAAGAGTCCCGTGCCCGATTCTCCGTGCCAAATTGCGGGAACGACCACGGCGAGTAATACGCGCCAAACCAATAGTGCCCCGGATACCCCGCCATCTCCACCGGCTCGTCAAAACTCTTCGCAGCCTTCCCCCCAGCGCTTCCCCGATCAATCCCTTCGTCCCCCTTCACCGCACGCTCGAAAAACTCCGGCGTCCATCCGATCTGACTGATGAAAAGCACGCCATCGTCGGACCGAATACTCCAGTCCACTCCGTGATACGCCCGCTCGAAGATTCGGTCCGACACCTGATACGCTCCCGCCATCACGTAACTTTCGGCCGTCGGCTCCACCCGCACCCGCGCCGCCCACACCGCCCACGGGTAGGCCGAAAATTGCGTGTTTACCGGCAGCGCCTGCGGATTTCCGTCGATCCCGTTGTTCATGTAGAGCCAGTAGAGCGGCGACGACCCGAAGTCATCACCCGTTCCAAACCGACCGAGCTTCAGTGACACCCGGTCGCCCAGCAAATCCTGCTCGAGATAAAGTCCGTAGAACATCGCCGTCTGTCCCCCGTAAATCTGCTGCACCGTGAATTGATTCCCGACCGCGATCTCGGACAAACTCTGGCCCGACCGATTGAGACCCGACGCCGTAAGCTTCGCTCCGTCCCAGCCCACCAACGTTTCCAGATCAAGCTCGACGCCGACGAGCGTGTTGTCCGTGTAGGTTACACTTTGCTGCCTCCCACCCACCGGATTTCCGGCAATGTTCGTCGTGTAAGTCGCCGTGATCTCGACGCCGGAATCGTCGACCGCGTTCCGCAGACCCCACCAATCTCCGCTCGCGGATTCACCCTGCCACCAAACCGCCGAACCGATGTAATTCGACGAGTGCGGATCGTAGTCGTCCCAGAACCGATCAACGTCCCCGCGGACATTGGACAAACCGACGGCGGCAACGACCGCTACCAGGGGGAGGAAGAATTTCATAATCAGGGAAGGGACGGAGTTGCGGCCGATTACGCTCCCCGGTGTTCTCAGTTACCACTCCCGGCGACCGCGCCCGACTCTCAGGCTGCGAGCCAGCGAGCCGCGATCTCTTTCCGCGCCAGCATCAGGTTCAGACCCTCCGGTAAGTGTCCAAGGTCAAATCACGGCGCGGAAATGACCACGTCGTCAACGTAAAGTCCCTGCGTTGCGGAACCCGAAGCATTCTGGTTCACGCGAATGCGAATGTCACCGATGCTGACCGCATTGGCGGGAACCGCGATCAAGGCGGAATACGCCTGGAACTGACCAACAAACGTGTTGTCCACGCTGAGATAATCTGCGTTCACGTCGATGGCATTCCCGCCGCTATCGCGGAACCGGACAACCATGCGCACCTCAACGTCGCCGACCTCACTCGCAGAAAGCTGAAGGTTGGCTGCGAAGTTCAACTGCGTGGCACCTCCCAGCGGGATCGCGCCGGAGGCACCTCCCAGCGTATCCTTCGCAGTTACGTTGCCGGAGCCTGGAACCGTGATCTGGCCAACCCCGTTCGCACCGAGCGATGCGAGCGAGACGTTCGTGAACGGATTGACCGTCTCAAAATCGGTATCGTAGAGAGTAGGCGACCCAGTCGGCGGCGTGCCGGACTCGAATTCGAACCAATCGACATCCACCAAAGAGTTCGTCCCTCCACTGAAGACGAGATAAAGATCACGAACGCCGGAGACCGCTGCGGTCACCGACGCGGGAGTCGTCACGAAATTCCCCCACCCGTTCGTATTGCCGATCGTCGCCGACGCGATAATGGGGCCGGTCACCGAATCCAGGCGGAAGTCGACCGTTCCGCCCTGCTTGGCACTGGATAGACTCACGTCCAACCCAACGAACCCCGACCCGAAGGCAAACGAGTCAAACCGCACCCAATCGCCAGCCTGAATGTTCCCGATCTTTCCGCCGCCTGTGGCCGGGTAGATGCCCACACCCTGATGGGCGTCAAAATCTTCGGCCTCGATCCGCACGTCGAGGTCGGAACCTCCTTCCGCGAGTTTGAACCAATCGACGTCCATCAACGCGCCGCCCCCGCCGACGAATACGAGGAAGAGATCGTGCGTTCCCGAGACCGACGCCGTCAGAGGATTTGAAAACGGCTGAAAGTCGCTCCAACCTGCGGTGCCCGTCACGCTCACTTCACCGATTTTCGTGCCCGTGGGCGAGCCGAGCCGTAGCTCGATCGTGCCACCTTGCGTGCCGCTCGCGGCGGACACCTCGATTTGAGAAGCGGGTGCGGAGAAATCGAAGTTGTTGTATTTCACCCAATCCCCGTTCTGGATCGACCCGATCTGAGTTCCCCCACCGTAAATCCCCACCCCCTGTTGAGCGTCGAAGCTTTCCGCTTCGACCTGCAAGCCCACCGCGGGACCGCCTGGGTTCGTTCCGCCTCCCGCATCGACCACCGAAAGGTCGTCCACGTAAACGACCTGCGAGGAAGACAGATTATCCTGCTGGCGAAATGCAAGGCGGACCTCACTCAGTGCCACCGCACCCGGCGGAACGTCAATCGTCGAAGAATAGCGGACAAAGGTGTTCGCGTGGGAGCTATCGAGCGAAATCCGATCTCCGCTGACCCGAACCTTGCTTCCGTCTGCCAGGTCAAACTGAAGAACGATCTCGAACACCTGGCTCCCCTGCGGAGCCCCCGCCAACGCAACGTCGATCGAGGCGTCGAGCTGCGTGATCCCGGCGACTGGAATCGGCGGCGCCAAAGGAGACTTTGCGAGAACCTGACCGTTGGCTGGGATCGAAAGCTTCCCGGCCTCGCTCCCGCCGAAGGCTTCCGTCGTGAGGTTCGAGAAATTTTCTCCGGCCTCGAAATCTTCGCTGGCCAGATCGCCACCTGAAAACACGAAGTCGAACCTCACCCAATCGAGCTCGGCAGCCTGCGTGGCAGTTCCTTCGAAGACGAAGTAAACGTCGTTCTGTCCCGCGATTGGCGCAAACGCCGCGGTCACTTCCTGATAAGTGTTCCAGCCCCCGGTGTTGGGGATGGAAATTTCGGTGACGAGCGGGCCGGTCGGATCGTTCAATCGCACTTCGACGCTGCCCCCGTTGTTGACGCTGGAAACACGGATTGTCAGCGAGTTGCTGACTTGTC
Organism: uncultured Verrucomicrobiae bacterium; assembly: GCA_963749035.1. GTDB lineage: Bacteria > Verrucomicrobiota > Verrucomicrobiia > Chthoniobacterales > JAATET01 > CAVVKW01. The sequence continues at coordinate 35,164 of CAVVKW010000004.1, read as the reverse complement.
CGAAGTCCATCCGATTGTAGCGGACCCAATCGCCATCACCGATGTCGACGACCTTCTTTCCGCCGACCGCCGACGCACTATCCGCGAGGGTGACACCGTTTGGCGAATAGGGCCCCTCGTCGTCGCTATCCAAATCGTAGTGCTCTCCCTGGATTTCCACCCCGACATCGAGTTCCCGATCGTCACGGTTGAAAAAGCTCATCGGGTAAACGTCCACGTCGTTAAAGGCCGCTTGGAGGTCCTGCCGAACGGCCGCGCGCTCAGCGTTGTCCGTCGCGGCGTAGTAGGGATTGTCCTCCGGCTTGTCGTTCGGCACGTCGATCAGCCGCCCGTCATTATACAGTTTCCACTGTTCCGTCCGTGCCCAGTAGCTTCCGCGCCGCTTTCCGTTTGGTAGATTCTTGCCTTTGTAAAACATGAACGCGTAGTCACGTGGAGCGCCGACAAATCCCTGCAACTGCGGGAAAAAACTGACTCCGTCCGGCGTTCCGTTCGAGACGCCGCCGGAGATGTCGGCCAGCGTCGCGTAGAAGTCGGTGAAATCGACCAGGTCATCGATCTCGGTTCCCTGTGGCGTCGTCCCCGGCCAGGATACGATCAAGGGCACGCGAGTCCCGCGGTCCTTCATGCTCCCCTTCCCGCCGCCGGCCGGTTGTCCGTCAATCATCGCCGTGTGGACCTGCGTCCCATTGTCTCCGGTGAACATAATGATCGTGTCGTTACGCAACCCCAGGGCATCCACGCGATCGACAACCCGCCCGATCAACTTATCCATGTATTTCACCATGTCTTCAAAGACGGCCTCCCCGTCATTCGGATTACCGGTAAAGTCCGGCGACGGCTCTTCCGGCGAATGGACCGAATACAACGGACAATAGGCAAAGAACGCCTCATTCTGATGCTCGTCGATGAAGTCGATGATGAAGTCGGAGACGATGTCGGGCCGGTAAGGGCGGACGGCCAACAAATCCGCCACCTCCTGGTTGCTCAATTTCTGGTCGTCGATGTGGATCGAACCCGTTCCGTAGTATCCTGCCCAGTGATCCGCAACGATGGAGTGATCAAATCCCATCTGACCCGTGATCACGTCCTCCCCCAAGTGCCATTTCCCCGCGAAAAGCGTCGTGTATCCCCCGCTCTTCATCAGATTACCGATCGTCTGATCGTTCTCCTCGGGCGGATAGAGTCCGAAGTCCAGGTAGTTACGATGGTTGTATTTCCCCGTCATCAACATCACGCGAGAAGGCGTGCACACTGGCGTCGCGTAACAGTGGTTGAACCGAATGCCCTCCGTCATCAGATCTTCCAGATTTGGAGTATCGTAGCGGTCCGCGAGCGGCACCTCCCACCCCACATCATCGATCATGAACAGGATGACGTTTGGTTTGGCCGCAGCGAGGAGGTTCCCCGAAGTCGGCAGTGAAGCCAGGACGAACGCGGCGCACGTCAGCTTTCGGAAAAGGCGGAAGAAAAAGAGGGGGGACTTCATGTTTGATCGAGAGTTTGGAGCCCGCGCTCACCGGGGTGAACGGGGGACCGCATTGGGACTGACTGCTAGGGATTAGGGCTGCGACGGATCGTCGATAATTTTCACGTCGTCGATGTAGAGCGTCTGAACGGCGGACCCGCTCACGTTTTGGTTCACTCTCACCCGCACGTCATCGATACTGACGGCACCTACCGGCACGACCAGATCATCCTGATAGGTGAGAAAGCCGCCAACGAACGAGTCGCTCAGCTCGAGGTAATCTCCGTTCACGCTGACCGTTCCGCCCGAGCTATCAACGAATTGCACCACCATTCGCGCCTGTAGAAAACCCGCTTCGGGCGCTGCGAGTTGGAGGGCCGTCTCGACCGTGACGTGGGTCGCGCCGTTCAGCGGGATCGTGTTTGTCGGCCCACCCAGATCGTCTTTCGCGGTAACGTTACCGGATGCTGGGACGGTTAATTGGCCGACACCGTTTCCGCCAAGCGTGACGCCTGCGGTGTTCGTGAAGCCATGCGGCGTCTCGAAATCCTCGTCGTAAAAGACGGTTGTGTTCGGCGCGACGAACTTGAACCAATCAACGTCGAGCAGTGCCTGCGTGCCGCCGCTAAAGACCAGGAAGAGGTCATGCACGCCGGTCGGGATCACGTCCAGATCCTCCGTCACCGTCACGAAGGTATTCCAGCTCCCAGTGCCCGTGATCGTCGCACTCCCCAGCAGCTGACCGGTCACGGAGTCGAGGCGGAACTCAACCGTCCCGCCTTGATTATTGCTGGCGAGAGCGATCTCTACGCTGGTTGCGCCGCCTTCGAAATCGAATGCATCGTAGCGCGCCCAATCACCCGAGTGAACGGCACCGATCTTCGTCCCATTCCCGAAGATCCCGAGGCCGCTTTGCCCATCGAAACTCTCGGCCTCGATCCGCACTCCGAGATCCTTCGTGGGAGTCACGCCGATGTTGATCGTATCGACCGCGATGGCACCTTGATCGTCAGTCGCGATCACCTCCACTTCGTGCGCTCCGACCGTCAGGTTCGTGAGTGTGAACTCGTAAGGCGCCTCGGAATCCTGGCCTTCCGGCTCGCCATCGACGATCACTTCGACCCCGCTAACCGAGCCATCCGAATCCTGCGCGCTCACGGTCACCAGGATTGGCGTCCCCGCGGCAAACTGCGCGCCGTCCGCGGGTGCCGTAATGGTGACCGCTGGTGCTTCGTTGGCGTCTTCGCCGACGAAAGACAAGAGTTCGATGTCGTCGAAGTAGATCGCCTGCGTTGCCGATCCGGCATTGGCCTGTCCGACCCGAAGCCGGACGTCGACCACGTCCGTCGCTCCGGCTGGCACGTTGATCGTGTCGCTGTAGTCGACGAACTGCCCGACGTATGCCCCGTCGAGCGTCACCGTATCACCATTGACGATCGTATTCCCACTGGCGGTCGCAAAGGTCACGCGCAGACTAAACGTCGGCGAACCCTGGAGTGCCGCTGGTAGTTGCAGCTTTGCCGCCAACCCGAGGGTCGTGTCACCATCGAGCACCAGCGGCGCAGAAAGGACGTCCTTCGCCGTCGAGCTGCCGGAGGCCGGGACCGTCATTTCACCGACCGAGTTTCCGCCGACGCTGGTCGTCGTCACGAGTGTGAAACCAGAGCCCGTCGCGAAATCCTCCGTGTAGATGGCGGTTTCCGTCGGATCCGGATCATCCGGATCACCGCTTTCGCCGAAGACCTCCTCCATGAACGCGTCCACCCGAGCCTGCATCTGCGCAGCAACGGTCGTCTCGACGTTGATCAGATTGTTCGACTCCAGCGGATCGACGCTCAGATCGTAAAGCTGGAGCTCGTCCCGGTAGTTGAGATACTTCCAATCTCCGGCCCGAACCGCGATTTGACCAGTCGTACTCACGTTGTTTATCCCCCAGAACAATTCTTCGTGGGGGTCGGTCGTCACGTTCCCCTTGAGCTGCGGCAAGATGTCGGCGCCGTCAAACTCGTCGGCGGTCGTGATATTCGCCGCCGCCAGGAGGGTCGGGAGGAAGTCGATGTTACTGACCGGCATATCCAGCACCGATCCTGCGGGCAACTGCGCCGGCCAACTGACCAAATAGGGAACCCGAATGCCGCCTTCGTAGAGATTACTCTTACGACCGCGCAGCAGTCCGGGGTTGTTGGCTGACGAAGGGCCAGCGTTGAAGAACGACGGACCCCCGTTGTCGCTGGTGAAAATGATGATCGTGTTGTTGTAAAGATTCTCGTCTTTCAGGAGCTGAATGATCTCGCTGAGACCCTCGTCGACAGCGTCAACCATGCGGGAGGTCCGGTGCTTGTCTGAGACGTAAGGTCCGTAGGTGTCCGGGATCTGATCCGGCGTGTGGCGAGCGTGATATGGCATGTAGATGAAGAAGGGCTGGCTCTTCTTGCGTTGGATGAAATCAAGGGCCTGAGCGGTGAACTCGTGCGTGATGTACCAAGGGTTCGGATGCGATTCCGGGTCGGCCAAGCCATAGACCCCGTCGGACAGATTGTCCGCGGCGGTGGCGATATCCCAATCGTTATAAACGTGATTGAGCTCCGGTGACGCGTTGTTGACGTCGCCACTGATCTCCAACTCGTAGTAGCTGTGCGAGCCCCAGGTGAACCCGTAGAACTCGTCGAACCCGCGATTGAGCGGGTGCTGATCGACATCTTTCGACGTCTGCAGCCCCCCGTCTTTATACCAACCCTCCAGACCCTGCCACTTCCCGATGCACTTGGTGGCGTAGCCAGCATCCTTGAGATACTCAGCGATCGTGTCGTATCGATTGGGCACCTTGTTTCCGTTGGCCCAACGAATCGGGGTTTGACCAGAAAGGAGTCCGGTTCGCGAAGGCCAGCAAACCGGCGACGACGAATAACCGTTGGTCATCAAAACCCCGTCATCGGCCAGCTCTTGGATTCCCGGCTGGACGATTGGAAACCCGAAATAGTCGTTCTCGATGTCGTTCGACGGGTCGTTATCCAACTTACTCTCCGCGCTGAGGTGGTCGATGTAGGGTTGGACCATTCCCCACGCGACGTCATCCAAATTCATGAGGATGACGTTCGGTTTCGCCTGGCTCCAAGCGGACCCCAGCCCCGCAGCCGCCGTGATGGCGACGCTGAGGGCAAACAATTGTGCCCGACGGGCAGATTTTCTTTTTCGCATGATGATAATTCTTATGACGTTTCTGTTGGTGCCGCTCAGTTGCCTTCGACCAAGACGTCGTCGAGGTAGAGGGCCTGAGAAGCAGACCCCGAGGTGTTCTGGTTCACGCGGACGCGGACGTCCGCGATGCTGACCGCATTCGCCGGCACGGTGATGCTTTCGCTGTAGTTCACGAAGTTCCCCACCGCGCTCGCGTCCAGGTCGAGGTAGTTGGCGTTGACGTCGATCGTGCCGCCGGTGCTGCTGTTAAATCGCACCACCATGCGCACGGCCACGCTGCCTTGCTCGGCTGAAGGCAACTGCAAGCCTGCCTGCAAGCTGAGCTGCGTCTCGCCGCTGAGCGCGATCGCTCCTGAGCTGCCGCCGAAGTTGTCCTTGGCCGTCACGTTACCCGAAGTTGGCACCGTGAGCTCGCCCACTCCGTTGCCACTGACATCGACAGCCGTCGTGTTGGTGAACCCGATCGTTCCTTCGAAATCTTCGTCGAAGAGTGCCGTCGAAGCCGAGCCGCCGGACTGGATCTCAAACCAGTCGACGTCCACCAACGAGCCGCTTCCTCCGACAAACACCAGGTAGAGATCGTGAACTCCGTCGGGCTGCACGGCGAAGTTCTCACCCCGCGTCACGAACGAATTCCAATTTCCGGTTCCAGTCTGGGTCACCGATCCAATCAACTGACCCGTGACCGAATCCAGGCGGAACTCGACGGTTCCTCCGGTGGTATTACTCGAAAGCTCAATCTCGTAACCCGAGGCTCCCGTGCCGAAGTCGAAGTTCGCGTATTGGACCCAGTCGCCGGACTGAATGTTGCCGATCTTCTGACCCGTTCCTCCGGGGTAGATCCCCACTCCCTGGTGCGCGTCGTAGTTCTCCGCCTCCACTCGCACGTCGAGGTCTTGGCCGATGCCCGGGATCGCCTCCGCCTTGAACTTAAACCAATCCACGTCCACCAGCGACCCGCCGCCGCCCGTAAACACCAGATACAGGTCTTCAACTCCGGTCACTTCCCGCGTCAGGTTCACCGAGACGACCTGAAACGCATTCCAGCTCCCCGTCCCCCCGATGCTAGCCGTGCCGACCAACTCGCCCGTCAGCGAACCAAGCCGCACTTCCACGGTGCCTCCGTTCGTGTTGCTCGATAGCGCGATGTCGAAGCTCTTCGCTCCAATCCCGAAGTCAAACCCGTCGTAGCGGACGTAGTCTCCCGCTTGCACGTTCCCGATCTTGCCTCCCGTTCCTCCGGGGTAAATCCCCACTCCCGAGCCATAATCAAAGTCTTCCGCCTCGATCTGTTCTCCCAGATCCGGCGTGTCGTTATTCAGATCAGACCCGTCACTTCTCAACGTCAAAGTGTCGACGTCCACTCGCCCGTCGGGCATCACCAGATAGAGATCGCGGACACCGACCAGCTTCAGTGAGGAGTTCGACGCTGATGTGATCTCGTCCCAGCCATTCGTCGCGGGAACAGTAATCGCCGAAAGAAGATCCCCGTCGACGGAGCCAACGCGGAATTCAACGCTTCGGCTACTTCCCGAATCATTGCTGGCGGTGATCTCGACACCCTCGACGCCGATTCCAAAATCGACGTTGGTGTATCGAACCCAGGCATTCACGCTGCCATTCGTCAGCTTCGCTCCGCCGGAATACTCGGGGCCACTGATGGCCTGAATGCCGGACTGAACGCCCGGCCCTTCTCCGTCGCCGTCCCGGTCGTAATCCTCCGCTTCAAGGACTCGATCGAGAACGCCGTTCACCAATCCGGTCACCGGCGTTTCGCGCTCGGCGTAAAGCGTCACGTCATCGAAATAGACGTCCTGCGGAGTCGATCCGCTCTGACTCTGAATCACGCGAAGCTCGATCCGGTCGATCGCCGTCGCACCGGCCGGAATCTCAACGTCCCGCCCGATCTTCAAGAATTGGTCTGACACTTTCTCGCGGAAGAAATAGTTGGCCGCGGTCGAGTTTGCCGTTCCGCTCCCATCCTGGAATCGAATCCGGAGCTGGAGCCTCAGATCTCCCTGTTCGGGACCGTTGATCGCCATCCAGGCTTCGATTCGGCAACGCAGCGCGTCGGCTGGCAGCGCGATCGGGAAGTCGCCGTTCGATGGACTGATCGCCGTGACGTAACCGCCAGCCTGCGAGACCACCCGACCGACCCAATCGCCCTTGGCTCCCTCGATGTTCGGTTTCACGACGCGGGTCGAATTACTGAAGGCCGTGGACGTCTCGAAGTCTTCCGTCCAGAGCGGCTCTTTCCGACTCTCGTATTCCGAACGCCACGTTGCCGCAACGTCGCTTGGAAGCGTCCGGTAAATGGTGCGCCCCGTCGCGATGACCGCCGGATCGCTGATGACCCCTTGGTAAGTCGCGGCAATGTCAGAGATCAGCGTGTTCTCGCGAAGCATCAAGAACACGGGCTTGTTCGGATCAGCGTTGACGATGATGTTCCGGATGTCCGTGATCGAATCCGCGACCGAACGATCCCGCTCGAGCGTTTGGTTCGAATAGACGGTGTTGTCGAGCAGCTCATAGACCGTGGGCGTTTCGTCGCCTTGGTAGCCCATGTAAACGTAGGGAAGCTGGAAATCGCTCATGACCTGCGCGTGCTTCGGATTCGAACCGCCGAGATAATGCATCGAGGTGAAGACGCCGTTCGCCTGCGAGAAGTAATACTTGTAGATGTCGTAATAGGCGTCTTTGCCGACTTCGGAGGTCGGATAACCGCCGTCGTTCAGGCTCGCCGTGATCTCCACCTCCCCATTCCGCGTCGAGCTGAGCCAGGAGATCAGTGAGGGAAACATATCGAGGATGTAGGCGGTCTCCGTCCGGCCCGCCGGCAAAGCATCTGCTATCGGATCCTCGTATTGCTCGTAGATGAAGTAATCGGCAACATCCCAGGCGTCACCATCGTTAGACCGCCACGCCAGATACACTCCCGACGGATCGATGTCCAAAGCCTGCGGCGGAATGGGACGAGTGAATTGCGAAGGTGTCGTCGGAACTGCGGACATCACGGAGATGTTCGAGATCCAACCGGTCACGCCCAGTTGGGAGGAATTTTGGATGTGTTGGATGACGTGTCCGCCTTCGGTCGGTCCTGCGTGCACGGCACCTGGCGCGTAGGTCGGCAGGAGCTGCTGAAGGATTCGGAAATCCGCCTCCGCGTCCGTCGGGCTCGAAGCGCTGCCGACCTTCTCGAGATACCAGGCAAACGTCCCGGTCATTACGAAATAGTCCGCCATGATCATTTCGTAGCCGCCGAGAAATGCCGAGATCTGGTCATTTCGATCCGGATCGGTGAGATGCCCGCGGTTGACCGACCAATCGAACGCCTGGAGGTCAGTCAGGTTCATCGCCTCGAGATTGGCAACAACGCTCTTGTTGTAGCCCTCCCCGACGAGGTAGTTGTGCGTCGCGGTCGACACCATCAGCGGCCAACCCTGGCTGATGCTTCCCTCTAACGAACAAACGTTCAAAGCTGCCGCTCGAACTGCCGCCGTGACCCGTGAGCTATCGGTCGGCGAGATGACGTAACCCTTCACGGCCTGCGAGAAGTTGGCCATCATGTAGTCCAGTAGCAGCATTCCGCTTCCAGAAAGCGTTGGTTCTTCGAGCGTGTAGGGGACCAAGCCGTCGGCCAAGAGCGAGTCCCAAGTCTCCGGCGCGCGATTGCTGAAACGAGTCGACGGTAGGTTCTTGATGAAGATAAAGCGCCGCTCGCCCGATGCCTTGTTGGCCTCGTAGCGATTGATGACGCCCTGCAAACACGTCAGCGTCGCCAGCGGTGCCGTCGCCTGGCTGTAATCCAGGACGATCACCTTGTCGGGCTCGTTCGGTGTTTTTGGGAGGATCGAAGTCTGCGCCGCAACCGGCTGCGCGTTCAGGAGGATCGTAAATCCAAGTAACGCGCCGATCGCTCTGGCGGTGACTCGGGAGGAGTTTAGTCGATTTTTCATTTTGGATCTGAGGTTGAGGGGGAGTTATTGTGACGTGATGGAAAGGTCGTCGAAGTAGAGGGCCTGAGAGGCAGACCCCGAGGTGTTCTGGTTCACGCGGATGCGGACGTCCGCGATGCTGACCGCATTCGCCGGCACGGTGATGCTTTCGCTGTAGTTCACGAAGTTCCCCACCGCGCTCGCGTCCAGGTCGAGGTAGTTGGCGTTGACGTCGATCGTGCCGCCGGTGCTGCTGTTAAATCGCACCACCATGCGCACGGCCACGCTGCCTTGCTCGGCTGAAGGCAACTGCAAGCCTGCCTGCAAGCTGAGCTGCGTCTCGCCGCTGAGCGCGATCGCTCCTGAGCTGCCGCCGAAGTTGTCCTTGGCCGTCACGTTACCCGAAGTTGGCACCGTGAGCTCGCCCACTCCGTTGCCACTGACATCGACAGCCGTCGTGTTGGTGAACCCGATCGTTCCTTCGAAATCTTCGTCGAAGAGTGCCGTCGAAGCCGAGCCGCCGGACTGGATCTCAAACCAGTCGACGTCCACCAACGAGCCGCTTCCTCCGACAAACACCAGGTAGAGATCGTGAACTCCGTCGGGCTGCACGGCAAAGTTCTCACCCCGCGTCACGAACGAATTCCAGTTCCCGGTTCCAGTCTGGGTCACCGACCCAATCAACGGACCCGTGACCGAATCCAGGCGAAACTCGACGGTTCCTCCGGTGGTATTACTCGAAAGCTCAATCTCGTAACCCGAGGCTCCCGTGCCGAAGTCGAAGTTCGCGTATTGGACCCAGTCGCCGGATTGAATGTTGCCGATCTTCTGACCCGTTCCTCCGGGGTAGATCCCCACTCCCTGGTGCGCGTCGTAGTTCTCCGCCTCCACTCGCACGTCGAGGTCTTGGCCGATGCCCGGGATCGCCTCCGCCTTGAACTTAAACCAATCCACGTCCACCAGCGACCCGCCGCCGCCCGTAAACACCAGATACAGGTCTTCAAAACCGGTCACTTCCCGCGTCAGGTTCACCGAGACGACCAGGAATGCATTCCAGCTCCCCGTCCCCCCGATGCTTGCCGTGCCGACCAACTCGCCCGTCAGCGAACCGAGCCGCACTTCCACGGTGCCTCCGTTCCTGTTGCTCGATAGCGCGATGTCGAAGCTCTTCGCTCCAATCCCGAAGTCGAACCCGTCGTAGCGGACGTAGTCTCCCGCTTGCACGTTCCCGATCTTGCCTCCCGTTCCTCCGGGGTAGATCCCCACTCCCGAGCCAAAATCGAAGTCTTCCGCCTCGATCTGTTCTCCCAGATCCGGCGTGCTTCCCTGTGGATTCCACTGGAGCATCAGGATCTTCGCGTAATCGTTCGCCTCCTGAAAGAGGACGTAAGTCCCGTCCGTTCGCTGGTGCACGTTGATCGAGTTCAGCATCTCCGTGTCACCGACCCACCAACCCACTTCCTGGGTTGGACGGAGGTAGCCGACGAAGTCACCCGCCGCCAACCCATAGACCAAATTTTCACAGGGAATGTTCTCAGCTCCGCCACCACTCAGACGTCGGTAGTTGACGAAAAGGTAGTCGCCTTCGATGTCGACCGAGATCGGTTTCCGGGTCGCGACGTTGTCATCGTTCCCGACTTCCGCCCAAGGAAGGATCACCCGCCAAGCAAACGCCGGGGTTCCACCGGTGTGAATGGAACTCCAATTCGTATATTTTCGCACCTCGCGTAAGCCGCCTCCCGGGGTGTCAGCACTGTTGCCGACCAGATACATGCTGTCGTTCGACGGATCGTATTCGATTCGCGAAACGCCCAGAACGTTCGGTCCCCAGTCCAGATTCAGTGCGGGATCGGCAAAGTCCACTTCGGTCCGCAGCCCATTTGAGTATTGCGGCACGCCACCGACGATCGCCGTCGACGGCAACAGGAAGCTGTGAAGACGCTGCCGAGCACCGGACGATTCGGTGATCCGAATCGTTCCATCCGGATCCACCCGGAATCCGTAAGGCTTGAAGATCGATGGCCCACTGCCGTTTAGATCGGTGAGTTCGGCAAATTCGCTCGACTCATACTGACCATTCGGCGCACTTCCATCGCTCCCGTCCACCCAGATCCACGACTGGGCCGAAGCCGGCTTGGCGGATGGCCAGTTCGCAAGATCCGAAGGATTTCGGCTGATGCTGACCGCCGGAACGGCAATGTTGCCATCAAAACGATAGACGTGAACCCCGGTGCTTCCACCGAGAACCAAAAACGTCTGCCCGCCTTTAGCGAAAGTCATCACGTTAAGCAGCTCGTGTTTGACGAAAAGTCTCGGATCTTCAGGGTAAGTGAACGGGTCCAACGTCCATGCCGCGTGTTCCCAAGCGGGGTGAGCAACTCCCTCCTGCGTCTGTTGCGCATAATCGATCAGATACCGAGAGTCTTTCGTGTAAACCCGCGCGTCGTCGAGGGGATCGACCTGCGCCGTGTCCACGAACTCCAAGCCTTCGAGAACCCACTGATAATTCTTGGCGGCGTCGAATTTGTAGATCTTTGCGCCGAAGCCCTGCCCGATCCGCTGCTGGGCCACGATCGTCTTGTTTTCGTCAAACTGAAGATGGCCACTACCATTGGTTGAAACGTAAACGTTCCCACTGGCGTCGACGCCCACCCCGGAAGGAAAGTAGAATCGGTCACTGGTGACCTCCCCCGGATTTCCGCTCCCCAGGGCACCTCCGCTGCCACCGAGAGACCAATCTTTCGTCGGGTCCGCCGACGCGCTGTCGAGATTCGTAAACCGGTGAACGACCTGCTGCGGTCCACTGTCGGCCACGAAAAGCTTGGGAACGCCACCGACCAACGCATATTGAATGTCCGTGGGAGCCCAGCCCGTGAGACCAATCTGCCGACCAAGGTATTGGCCTTGCGTATCGTATTTTCGAATCCGATAGACGTCGCTCGAGTCCCGTTGGACGACCCACAGGTTGTTCTGATGATCCAGCGTGATCTTGAACGGGACGTCGCCACCTGCCGTCCCCGTCGTAACGATCGGAAAACTCCGTAGGAAGGCTCCCGTCGCCGAAGAGTGCACTCTGACCACCCGGTCCACCGGGTCGGTGATATACAGCTCACCCACGCCAGCGACGATTCCCTGCGGGATGACGAAATTCCGATTATACGGACCAGGCGGATTCGCCCGGATCAGCATCCGCGGCTCGTTGTTGTCCCACTTGACTCGAGTGAGGCTCAGGTCGTGCCGCTGAAGATAATGCGGTCCGCCCAGCGAGTCTGCACGCATGACGTAAATGTAATTCTCGTCCGAAGTGATGCCGTGTCCCCCGGTAATCCCTGACTTATCGCCCCTGATCTTCGAAATCGGCTGCCCGCCTTCCTGCTGATACATCGAGAAACTCGCCAACCCTTCGTCAAACAGAGCCGTTGCGAGAACGGTGCCATCCGCGAGAACGTAAATATCATCCACGTCCATCTGCATGAACAATCCGTCCGCGTGTGCACTGTAGTTCCCCGACGGGAGATCGACCGGGTTTGTGCTCGGCCACGGAGTTAAGGGAGCGGTCCCGGTCTTCGTGCCAGAATTGGCCCAAGTATTGCCAAACCAGTGCGAGGTGGGATTCAACGTCTGCCCAATAACCGGACCGGTTAGAAGGCAGAACGATATGGCGAGTGCAGCGTTCTTCATATGGGGGGAAGGTTGCGCCCGAAATTTTGGATAACCAAAGATCTCGAGGAGTGTCGGGGGGAATGTGTTGCGTATTGATAAACCGTAAGATTCACAGGAGTCAACATATTTTCATGAATTTCGCTGGTGTCTGTGCCCGCGAGGGAACGCACTGCGCCCGGAATCGCCGGGAATCGGATCTCCACCAGAGGTGGTCTCAAGTCAAAAACCCGCGGATCGCCAACCTTCGTAGCTCCTGACGTATTCAACTCCCCGGAAGCACTTTATGCAATTCCCTTGCGCGGCCCAATTGGCGTTATAAGGGCTGGATCGGAGCGATCCGGAAAGCTTAACGACGTCGCCAAACTGCGATTCTCGCGCTACCGAGAAGCGGCAAGAATTTTCACAAGACCGCGCGAGAAAACCGGGGCTCCCAGAAAATCGAAGGGGGACTTGAACCCACTCATCTTGCGGAACCCGCTTCTGAATCCGATGAATTCTTTGGTAGTTGGGAAAATGAGGCGAGTTTGGGGCCAACCGTGCGATCGTCGGTTCGAGTATCTTCCTCGCATGCTGCAAGCCCCCCCTTCTCCCGAAAACGCTCCGGTTAAACGCAAAAAAGGGATCTTCGCGAACCAAGCACCTGATGGAATTGGCCATCGGAAAGGAGCCGGCATCCAGGTCCGCCTACGGCATCTCCTACTGTCCGTCCTGATCGCCGGTTTCTGCCGAGCCGAAACGACGCTCACGGAAACACAGCGCCGCGCTCTGTTAACGATTGGATCAAGCGAAGGAACGGTCGTCAGACTCCCAACTTTTGATCTCCAATCGCCCGATGCCGACTGGAAATTTCAACCTGCAGCAAAGTTTGTTTACGTCGAAGCCGATGATTCGAATCCCGCGCATTGGCGCTTCGAGCGCGGAACGCCGGGCGAACTCGGGCGCGGCCTCTGGAGCCAGGAGACATTTGACGTTAAGCCGAATCGCCAATACGCGGTCTCCGCGCTCATCCGAACGGACTTCGCCCGCGCGAACAGTGAGATCAACTGCGTTCTCATGTGGTGCGATGCCGACGGAAAGGAACTTCCCGGCCGTCGGACCATCGGCTTTCCCGCCAAAACGACGGGGCCAAACGGCTGGCAACGATTTGAAGCCGAGTTCGTCAGCCCATCGTACGACAACCTTGGCAAAGGTCGTTTCGGGTTCTGGTTCTTCCTCGGCGAGCGCAGCGAGACACCGCTCGACTTTCGGATCGCCGACGTTGCTCTGATCGAGCAACCGCCCACCGGGCCAGCCACGGTAAGGGATTCGCTCGGCGAGGTAACCTTCCCCGGGGGGGCTGGCCGATTGCCGATGCGAGTCGAGTCCGTCGAGCCTCGGGAAGGCGGCGGTTTCGACGTTCGTGTAACCGGCGTGGATTGGACGCTCGATCCGATGAAGGGAGAAATCGTCGCCCACCAGCGCATCGAAACCCCCCGCCGACTCGCCCGCTTCGCCTTTGACCTTTCGATGGAGAACCTCCAGCTCATCCAGCAGGACGAATCGGTCGTCGTGCTCGCTAACGACTCCGTGGCGATCGGCGTTCAGTGCGACGGCATGGTCGCCGTCAGTCCCCGAAAGCCGACGCGGATGATCGCCACCAGCGACATCGACGGGAAATTTATCCGCTACGGAGATGGCAACCTTTCCGCCAGCGACGGACTCGGCGGATTCACGGTCAACCCACTACCTCGGCTCGGCAGCGGACTCGTGAGTCGATCCGAGCCGCTGACCCGGAATCTGGATTTCGTCCGCTTCGAACGCGGCGACTTGCAGTCGCTCAGCACCGCAGCACGCGGTTGGCAGATCGCGTGGGACCTCGAAGTCGGCGAACGCGTTTTTCTATCCGCTTTTCCCCCACGCGAATACCCGTGGGCGCAAAGTTTCGAGGACACCTGGATGCTGACCAGCCGCGACTGGAATCCCGCGGAGGACTACTCCGCCCCCTATTGGTCGAACGTCAGCGTCTGGCTGTTGTGGGATTTCCACCAGCGCGAGTGGGGAATGAGCTTCGGCGAAGAGTATCTCCCGCTCGATGCCGCGCAGATCCACGAGCACGTCGCGGCAATTCATGACCTCGACAAACGGGCACTCTTTTACACGAGCGCCTGGTTCTTCGGCAGCCGCGATCCGCTCATCTACGCCGGAGCCGTGATGGAGCAAATCGACAAATTCGATTTTGATGGCTTCTACACGGACGGGCTCCCGGCGATTGATTGGCTGGCCGGCTACGTCGAGATGCGCGTCCTTCGGGAACGCCTGGACGCACGGGACCGCCCCGGTCTGATTTACATCCACGACTCCGTTCCCCAATCGGGGCGGCATCCCGCCGCCTGGATGCCCTGGCTTTACACCTACGCCGATGTTCACTACATGGCCGAAGGTGTGGAAAGCAACGCGGGGGCTGACTGGAATTGGGTCCGCTACGTGATTGGCGGCCATCGGTCAACCAACGCCGTAGGAGCCATCAAAGGCGACGCGTGGACCGGCCCCGATTTCCACGCAGACGACGATAAATATCTCGCCTCCCTGCTTTGGAACGCCCGCATTGGCGAAGCCGGTCACCGCGGACACAACGAGATCTACGTCCCCATTCGCGATCAGCTCGAAGCGTTGTGGAAGGAACACGGAGCTGAGCCCGGATTTTACGAGCGATACTATTTCCCCGCAGTTCGAAAATTGGTCTCCCCGCAGTTCCCGGTTACCGAGCAAGGTCCCGAGTAAACCTCCGTAATCAAATCGGGAAACGGGCGCAACGCCGACCGACGGGACCAATCGGTAGGAAGTAGTGCGAGCACCGCGCTGGGACGAAGCTCAGGCGGCCAACACCCATCGTCACTGATCCATTTCGGCGGTTGGAATTTCACCCATTTCGGCACAAGTCGTTCCGCTACCGATGAAAGCGGGTTCGGTTTTTGCTGCCTGCAAAACCTTGCTACAGCTCTCCGAAATCGTTGCGCGCTTGAACGACGGAGTGATTGCCATCCGAGGCAGAAAATCTCTAGCCGGGAATCTTTACCCCCTCCACTTTCTCCGTTGATGCGGTTCTGAAGTCCATTCAGAGAGAAGTGCTCGAGGAGGGACTTGAACCCACACTCCTTGCGGAACCAGATCCTAAGTCTTCTGATTTCACTCTGTAACTTGACTCGATGGGAAAGAAATGGGAAAGATTTTGAATGCCTTCTTCCCAAGCGCAGCCTCGCCGTCCCGCATTGATAGCGAACTTGCCGACGGGAGTGAACGTTTATCGTGATGGAGACGCTGGCGTTCGCGTCATGTTGGGAAAGAAGTTCACCGGCACAACTGTCGTGAAGCGGCGATTTCCGTCCCGAAAAGCGGCGAAGGAATTTATCTTTGGGCCGGAAGCGAGCAAATTGCGGGACGGGACCCCCGGGGTGGTCGATCTCAAACGCGACCTCGGCTCGACGGGTATCGACGTGCCCAAAGGGATTTTTGCCGAAGCGATTGCCGCTTCGGATGAACTGAGAAAATCTCACGCCCCTGGGGGCCTGCTCGAGGCCGTGAGGTTCTATGTGAAGCACACCGCCACAGCCGGGACGTGGACCATTGCAGAGGCGTGGAATGCCTTGGAGCGGGATCTCCTGCGCAAAAATCGCGACGAAAAATACCGCAACGGGCTCGGGTGGACATACGGTCGATTATCGGAAGATTTTCCAAAATCGCTGATCAGCGGCATCACGAAATCCGAAATTCTCGATTGGCTTGACGAAGAGAATTTCTCTTCCGCGACGCGAAACAACTACATCCGAGACCTCAAGATTCTGTTTAACTTCGCTGCGCGTGAGAAGAGGCTCGCTCTGAATCCACTCGCTGAAATCAGTCGCGAAGAGGTGCCCGGTGATGAAGTGAGCGTTCTTTCGATTCGCGATATCGCACGCGTTCTCGTGGCAGCGAGCCACATCCCGGAGATGAAAACGGCCACCGCGTTGAAGTTTTTCGCGGGCCTCAGGACATCAGAGGTCCAACGGCTGGACTGGTCCGAAGTCAAGTCGGATACGATCATCGTCGCAGCTAAAAAGGCCAAAACCCGATCGAGGAGACCGGTCTCCATTTCCCGAAATTTGTCTCTGTGGTTGGCCGAAGATGCTCGACGAACCGAAGCCCCCGCCCCGACGGGCGCTGATTGGCGGCGGCACTTTGCGCTCTTGAAATGGCTGAGCGGAATCGACCCTTGGCCGAGAAACTGCCAACGGCACGGCTATGGATCTTACCATCTCGCTTTGCACAAAAACGAGAATCTAACGGCGATGGAGATGGGAAACACTCCAGATATTGTTGTGAGGCATTATCGGGCAGTGATCGATTCACCGAAAGACGTGGAGACTTTTTGGAATTTGAATCCCGGGAATATCGAAGACTTCGCTCAGCTCGACGAGGGATTTGAAGGAAGGCTTCAGCAATTTCTTCGGTAATTGCGATTTGAAGTGATCGGACAGGGGTCACCTGAGACTCGCAATCTGTGCATTGGCATCCCTCCTAGTGCAGAATGTCGGGTAGAAAGCCACCGGAAACGTTGACGCCTGAAACAGATGTTCTGTTTCGCCCGCTGGATGACAGCAATTCACCCATCATCGCCAATGCTCCCGGCAAAGGTTCGATGAATCAGCTCAGGCATTAAATGTCTGACGAAACCGCTTCAACGGAAGGGAGCACCGTGGCGGATTTCGCAATTGCCTTGTCCGTAAATGTTCGGAAAATAATTTTTGATTCGTGTAAGAAAATACCGATCTATAAAAGCTAACTAGTTCACGTTCAGAGATATAGGATTCATAAAAATTCTTTCGCGCCCCCTTGTCGGTTTGGTGCCATATCGGGAATCCTATCTAAGTGACTTCGAATTCCCAGCCCTCCGCGCCAACCATCCTTGTGGATGGTATCCGCCCGGCTGCTGTGGATAAAGCCCGCGCTGCGATCTACATCGGATGTCCCAAGCTTGTGGAACGCATGCTCTGGGCAGCCCGTCATTGCCCAAGAGATCCTTGGATCAAGATTGCGCACAACGCAGCGGGCACTCCGAAGGCCAAAACCCTAATCGATGCTCGAAGTCTCGAGCGCGCCTATCTCCGCATACTTTGCGGAGAGGAGCCACCTGTAATTGGAAAGGTAAAAAAATGAGTGAGAAAAATAACCCCGAATGTGACGAATGTGCGCCAGATAACTCTGAAGCTTCACCCCCAAGTAAAAATGCGAAGGACGCGAAAGAAGCGACCGATGCAAGCGGGAAGAAAGAGAAAAGCGGGAAGACATTCGTCCGACTAGAAATCTCGAAAAGGGAGCTTGATAAGTTGGTTTCTGCCATGGAGAAGGCGATCCCGGCAGCCAAATTTGGAGGTTTGGCCATCCTCCGGAAGCGCGTTTATGACCTCCTCGAAATGGGAATCGAAGATCTCGCTTTGAACGGGTGGAAGGAAGATCGTCCGGCTCCCGAAACGATCCGGACTCCTTCTCAGCCCGCTGCTAGCGAAATCGATCAGGAGACTTCTTCATGAGCAGATCATTAAATCTGCATGAAATGCTCGCCCATGCTGCAAGCATTCTACATTTGCCTTACATACCTGGCCTGTTTGGCGGAGGGGCGAAAGTCCTTGTGGGCATGTGGCTGCTCCTTTCCAGACGCCAGCCAGACTTTGCGAAAACCGTATCCGCGTGGCTAGTTGCCAATCCTCCTTCCGCCGATACCAAAGCGCCCGCGCTGGTTCTTGATCCTCTCGGCGCTCTATTCGGCAGCAGGCCGCTCCAAGATTGGGACAAATGGCGCCGGTCTCCGGTTCCGCTCCGAGAAGAAATCTACAGTCCTTTTTTCAGTAGGTTGATCGAGGCGCATCTCAAGATTGTGATCGAGACCTGCGTGGCAAACGATGTCGAGGCGGCACTCCCGCTAAAAGATCCGACTCTCGTCCATCGTCTGTGGCAGCAAGGCGTGCATCTTACGGCAATCTCGACTTGTCCAATTGGTAGCGACATCGATTCCGAAAAGGTTCGGGCTTTAGCAGTCGTATCGCTTAAAGGACCACAGCCATCGCTGCCGAAGCAGATCAATGGAAATTGGGCATCCTCGACAATTCACCGGAGGCAAGGTGGGCCTCTCGTATTGCGGCGGCGGTATGAGCTGCTTGGTATCGACGATCCTTGCGAAGTTTCCGCAGCAGCCTATCGCTGGCTGGAGGGATTATCCAAGGGTGGCGGGGAAACCTCAGATCTTGTGCAGCGTCCCAAGGGCTATGGCAACGAGGATATCCGACTTGTCTTGAACGAAGGAGGGATCGGAGCAGGACATTTTGTGGATCTGGCTCGATCTGCGATCAATCAAGTGACCGCGCTAGGGAGTGTTCCGCCAATTGGCGCCTCTGCTGCGGCTCTGATGATTTGCGCCTTTGTCCTCCCGGAGAATATTCGCGACGTAGAGTGCTCCGTGGCAGGAGACTGCATCATCGTCAAAAGCCCCTTGGTTGCATCCGCCGAATACCGAGAGTGGGATCCGACGTTGTTGCTCCCCCAGGCTGCTCCATTCCTCCGCGCCGTCCCAGCGGGAATCGGTCACTGCCTCACGAGACTTCAGAGTCTGCCCCCAGAACTCATTCGCCAAGAATTGACGCTCTTTTTGCGAACCATCGATCCTGCGATGTCGATCGAGATGGTGCTCCGGTTTTTGAACAGTCAAGCATCTCTGTGTTTTTCACTGCCTAGAACCTTTTCTGCGTTCGGTTTCGCCCCCGACGGGAAACCTTTAGCGTTTGGCGGTTGGCTAGCCTACGCGCGCCACGATCCGGAGTCTGCGACGCGCATGGCTACTCCATATTATGAAGCAATCGGACTTGATCCGGTCCAATTGACAGAAGCGTCAAGGGGATTGACGACGTGTGGGAGCGGAGCCGTGATGACAACCGAAGTATCGTCTTTTCTTTTTTCAACTCTTACTGATCGACTTGCATGTGCCAATCGCGTCGAAAGTGGAGATTGTCGCCTGCGCTCTCTCGCCCGCTGGAATGGAACCGTGGCCCTATACGCGCTGGCCCTTCAGGCGCTGTGCTTTCGCCGCCCCTATCCATTCGAGTTGCCCGAAGTGACAGGCGTTTCACCCACTATTTCGCTCACCCACGCAGAGCCGGAATATGAGAAAATTGGACCTCGTCGGATCTCGGTGTCGCCGATTGCCTCTGATCTCTCGCGCCTCATGTATCGTCGCTGGTCCGAGGTCTACGAGCACTTTTCGCCGGAACCGTCGGCCCGCTGGCCTAGATTCGCTTGCGGAGCGTTTCTGTCGCTCCCGAACGAGAACATTCTGCCGAGAGCATCGACCTACGCTTCTGCCCTTGAAATTACCCGGGCGCTCGCGCACGACGCCGAGCTGTGTGGGTATAAGCGACTTTTCCCCGGCTGTGCACGGCACACCGCTGATTTCGCCCTGCGAATGGCGGGTTTTACAGAATCTCAAATTGACCTTCTCTCGGACCACTCCGCAGAGCGTAGCCGGGCGCGCCTTGGAGGAAATTCCTTGGAAGGTCCACCTTCGAGAGAGTTGCACGCTCGTGGAGAACTGGCCGTCGCCCGACACTTGGGAATCCGATGAGGACAGCACTCAATGCAGAGGAGCACAATGTTGGCTCCACGCCGAGGGATAGAGATTCGGGAAGACAAATTCTTGAGCGTTTAAAAATTGCTTCCAGCCAAGGCGATCAGCTCGCGAAGGCCATTTTGCGAGCCCACGCCCTCTTCTTGGGAATCCTGGGGCTGACGGCACTTGCGAAGTCCAAAGGCGACCTCAAAACCCAGGCATGGCTGGAGCTTCACTCCCCTCAGCAACGACACCGGACCGAAGGATATATCCTGCCGGTTCCGAATCTCTGGATCGATCTCGCCCCTGGTTGGCGCCGATCTCTGCGCTCGATGCTCAGCTCGGAGAAGGCGTGTCGCGAAATCCTGGAGCGATGGAAAATTGTCGAGAGTCGGCGAGTTAGAGATAGTTGGCGATGGTTCACTCGATGTCTCGAAGCGACGCTGTTGGATGACACCCCGACGAGCCAGCTTCTCATCGGCATAGCCAATTTCCGCCGAGATGCGGCAGTTCCCGCCGTTGTCTCGTTGGATACTCCATTTGTGAATCGAGACGTGCGGACCGGACACGTGCGAGCTGCGTCAAACCCTTTGCGATCCGCCCTTCGGGCACAGAGGAAAGGCAGTGATGCAGAAGTCGTGATACCTACTTTTGAGGACCTCGTTCAGCTCGATGATCCGATCGCCAAGCTCGCATCGCTCTTGCTCGCGAATGAACTCTCGGCTCCCAGCGAGACAGATCGCTCGGGCGTTCGGGCGGAGCGATATTCGCGAGCGCAGGAGGAGGCGCTGCGCTCCTCGCAATCAGGTGATCTTTTAGAGATTTCGCCAGTGCTTCGAATCGCCTGGGCCACCATCGGCACGGAATGGCCTTCACTGCGTCACAACTTTTCGAAGGAGGAATTAGCCGTGTTGGACCCTGTCGTCGATCGGCCTCTTGAGGGAATCTTTATCAAGTCGCGGAGGACCAACGCAGGGGCATTCAACCTCATCCCGCCGTCGAAAGCTTTGCGGCCTTACCACCGATCTTTCGATCCCACTGGGAGTCTCGCAGACCTGGTTCATTGGGCATTTTACCGCTTGATGTGTCGTTGTGGTTGCCGAGCATCGGACCTGTTTTGCATCAACTCGACGCGCTTCAGTGGTGTGGGAACCCATCAAATGTGCCTCACACTACCGCACACAAAGACGACAGGCCGTCGAGTCCTCCCAATCGGCGTCGCGATGCCTCCACGCGAGATTGATCAGTTTCAGGCCCTGCTGGGCCGTTTCGAGGGCAATCCCGCGGATTGGTTTCCGCTCATCATGACAGGCGGAGCGGCGGAGCGTTGGGTAAAGGCTCCGGAACGATGGGAGAATGACTTCGCGTATGCCGATTTCCGCCGATCAATCGCTCCCGCTGGAATTGATTATCTTCCCACGCACACTCCTCGCCACGCGTTTGCAACTGCGGTCGGGCTGTTCGCCGCGGCCCAATTACTCGGTGATTTTGATCGTGATTTTTTCCGTTTGTGGACTCAGGACCCTGCGGTCTTGGCAATTGCCGAGTCTCATGTTCCGAATATCCATAGGGCGCTCGACGATTCCATTCTGCTGGCTAATCAAATCATGGGACACAAAACCCCCGCTCAATTTATCGGCACCTACTGCCATGCCTGGCCATTGATCTTGGGGGCAGCGGCAGAACGGCGCCTTCCAAATGTGATCCCATGGGCAAGCCTGCAAGCAGCTCAGGAAGCAGCCTGAGAGGTGCGAACCCTTAAAAAGGCCCTGATTTGCAGCCTAGAGAACCAGCGATTCCAGACTCCAATCGCACCCAGCATGCGATCAGAAACTTTCTGAGCCTTCTCTGATTGCACCCTGAGGAGTCGCAGAACGGCTTCGGAAAAATTCTGATGAATCGCTGATCGGAGTCTGAACCATCTCAGATATGATTCAGAAAATTTCTGATCAGAGCCTGGCTTCCGCCTGAATGGCTGATTCCCCTCCCTTCCAGTAACCGCAGATATCGATGGTTCTACAGAGTAAATCGCGACTCCACGCCCCGAAGAACGGATTTGCGATGATTTAGCCGGTTCGAGGCTGGGAGCAACCACCCGGGCTTCGAGTTTCAGTTTTCCGCCCGTGACGGTTTCAGTTTTTGCCGAGCGAGGTCACTTCGCCAATGCATTGAGGGTCTTTGTCTCAAGTGGAGCGGGCGTAACCGCATCGCCTTCTCGTAGCAGGGCATTGGGATTCAAAATGACCACCGTAGTGTCCGCAAACTGGTTGGAGGCGACCTCGACGTTCCGGCCAAAATTGCGGCCCGGATCGACTTCGAGGAAGTGAGCTTTGTTCTTTACCACCGTAGCGACTAGGGATACTCCCTGCCGGAGAATGAGGGCATTTGAGGGAACAAGGTAGGTTCTATCGGTCGGGTCGAGTTGGAAGGATGCCGTCCCAGTGAGCCCGGCCGGGATGGCGAGGTCTTGATTTTGCAAAAGAAGTTCGGTGCGCATTGTGCCGGAGGCCGCATCAAAGAGTCCGCTGGAGTGGGCGACTCCGACGAGAATTTCCGGGCCGGGAAATTCTTTGAAGCGCACGGTGGCACGACTGTCCGGCGTCAGCTTGAGGGCGAGGTCCGGGGTGGCGCTGATGACGAATCGGGGGGTGTCGAGTCGGTTGAGTTGGTAAAGCCATCTATCAGCCGGGGCGGCGTCGCCACGCACGAGGTCACCTCGGTCGAAATTGCGAGCCGAGATCACCGCGTCGAAGGGGGCGCGAACGGTGAGAAACCGTTGCTGCTCGACGAGACGGGCGAGTTCCGCTTCGGCCACCCGCACGGCGGCAGCGGCTTCCACGGCGGTGGTCGCTCTTTGCTCGGATTCTTCCGCGGAGACGACTTTGGATTTAAGTAACTGAGAGGAACGGGTGGCTCGCGGAATCTGTAAGAGACTGAAAAACAGGCATCTATGAAAATAGCCTCGTTTCGCGCTAACGTCGGCGAAAGCCTCCTGTAAATCCCAATCGTTCCGTAAAGCGTTCCGCAGTCGCGTCTCGGCGGCTGTTGTCGTAGGGTGCCTGACTTGAGGATGGATCAGGACTCTTTACCTACGACCTACGGAGAATCCCACGAGATCGACCAGCTTGCTGTCCGAAAATTTGAATCTTTGATGCCGCCTTCTTGGCTTCTCAGACGGCAGCACCCCGACTTCGCAGTCGATTATCAAGTCGAGATCGTTGAAGGCGAGCCGACCGGATTCCGTTTCGCCGCTCAAATCAAAGGCGCGCGTCATCGGGGTCGGGTCAAACTGCAACGCAAGATCTCCACGAAAACTCTGCGTTATCTCCGTGACGCAGAGCGCCTCCCTGCTTTCATTTTCCTCATTGATGTAGATCTAGGAAGCGCGCACTGGGTCTTTGCACAACAATATCTCCGTGAAAAAGTTCCGCTCGCCCGCCTCCGACAACGAACGGTGACCGTTCGATTCAGCGACGAGAACGACCTATCGGACCTGCCACGGTTCCGGCAGTTCCTGATTCGAGCTGAAAAATATGTAACCGATCTTTTCCCCGGCACGCCGCTCGCCGCGATTTCCAAACGGAAAAATGACCTTGAGCGACTTGATCCGCGGATGGAGGTGAAAGTGTCGATGGTGGAGGGCCGCGAGCAGATCGAGATCGAACCTCGCGAGTCCTTGTCCATTGCGAGGATTATTGCGGGAGAAAATACCCGACATGCCGTCGCGGTAGATTCGTTCGTGCGACATGGTGAACCTTTGGAACTTCCACCAGAGAACATTCAGGTTGATTCACCCCTGTTAGAGGCTCTTCTCGCCGAATGCCGCGGAGAAGCGATGCTTGTGCAACCACCGAAACATCCCGGCACGCTCAGGGTTGAATTTGACACGAGCCAAGAGGCGAGTTCCCTACTCCACATTGATGGGAGTTGGCGGATGGGAACGGAGTCGCTGACTTTCACAGGATCAATTCCCGGAACACCGCTGACGGTAGAATCGAGGATAGTGCCGACTGACTTCGTCTCCCGGAAAGAACTCTTGGTATCCTTCGGATTCAACTGGCAGCGTTGGGAAGGCCGCAGGCTCACGGCGCTGCCGTGGTTTGCGGAGATTCAGCGATTGGTAACTCAGATAGTGGACGGTCTGCCCGTTCGGATTTCGTGGTTCCTGGATGGAAACGGTCTATGTCAGGCCGAACTAAATGACACACCCGATCTCGAAGCGGGTATTCAGACGCTCGCTTGGTTTGGTCGATGTCGGGAAATCTGTAGACGCTTTAGGATCGACGCAATTCTCCCTTCGATCAGTCAACTCACTTCAGAGGCTCTGAGAGAGACCGACCGTATCGCGGAACTCATCGAAGGTCGCGAGCTGCAATTCACGATCCCCCCGCAGCCATTTACGATCAATTTTTCGACCAAGACGGACCTGCCGTCGCGCAAACCGGATTCATCAGAATCTCAAACGCGGTTCGATATCGTGTCTCCGAAAGTTTTCCAGTTTTTCGGGAAGGAAATCGTTCTGCCAAATTTGAAACAGTCCTTCGAGAACGTTGAATTGATCAATGAAAAGATCGAAGGCCGAAAGGTTAGTCTGTTCTGGCAGGCTACAGACCGTTCAATTCTCGTGTATCGGTGGCTGGATGCAGAAGATTGAGCGATTTTTCAGCGTCCGCTAGGGGCGTCTACGTAGTTGGCGTGTCTCCGCGGAGATCTATGGGCCGCTCTTCCGGATGTGGCGAATTCTCCAAATTTGATATATTCCAGTCATTGGATGTCGTTGCTCCCACCAATCAAAAATACGTCAGGGGAAGGCTTTGCTGTTGAAGACCGAATCGTAGCGCTCCTCGCAGCTCACATGGTTGCAGGAGTTTCATGGCAGGGAGCCGGAAACGGTGCGATTCGTGCCATTCAGTGTCAAATGAGACAAGACGGTTGGCTGTTTGATGACGTGGTTCTCCGTCTGGAGCACAACGGAATTGAGCGGAAGTGTGCATGTTCGATCAAAAGCCACGCAGTTTTTGGCAAACGCGGTGCGCCGCGGGAATTTGCAACAGCGCTATGGGATCAATGGCTAACCGATTCGTCGTCAGGTTTTCAAAGGGATACCGACTCGATTACGCTGATCTCCGCCCAGCACGAGCCGGATACCCGGGAGGCGTGGTTTGGTCTCACGGACGCGGCACGGTCGATGCCACCAGAGATGCTGGCGCGGCGATGTAGAGATGGTTTGGAGTCCTCCCCGATTCGACGAGCAGCGTTTGAAAGTCTCGTTCGGGCCTGCAAATCTGGAGATCCAGCGGACATCTCGATCGATACCGCAGAGATGTTGGAACGATTTCGCCTTGTGGAGCACGACTTTCAGCATGCTGAATCGCAAAGCGCGACTCACGCTATTTTGCTTTGTCAGCAGGTCCTTGCGGACGACTCCCGAAATCGAGCGACCGAACTTTGGGAAGCACTCAGCAGTCATTCTGCCGCTGTCAGGAGGAAGGGGGGATCGATCACCTTGCCAAGCCTTTTGTCGGTTATCGCATCTCGATTTCCGTTGAAACAACATCCGCACTTTGCGTCTGACTGGTCAGCGATCCTGGCCCAAAGCCGAAGGCGAATGGAGATTTTACCGGCCAAAATCGGTGGCTCCCATCATGTCGAACGCCTAGAGCTATTGCAACGAGTGACTCATACGGCGGACGAAGAACCTGTTGCCTCAAAAGTTATGACACCGAGGGAGAGTAAGAGGCGGAGAAGAAAAGGGGACGTTGACTCAAAAAGAATGACACCGGCAA
Organism: uncultured Verrucomicrobiae bacterium; assembly: GCA_963749035.1. Classification (GTDB taxonomy): domain Bacteria; phylum Verrucomicrobiota; class Verrucomicrobiia; order Chthoniobacterales; family JAATET01; genus CAVVKW01. The sequence goes on along the minus strand of CAVVKW010000004.1, from coordinate 9,502 downwards.
AGCGAAGGCATGCCGATGAGTCGAAGAATGAGAGAAGAGGAGTTGCCGCGGATGCGGCAACGCTACGTGGCGCGCAACCGGGAGGGGCGCACGCGCATGATTGACGAGGTGTGCGAGCAGTGGGGATACAGCCGCAAGCACGCAATCAAGTTGCTGGGAGCCAAGGCAGGATGGGGAGGAGATCCCGGGCGAACCAAGGGCCGCCCGGTTGACTATGGAGAGGAAGTCGCGGATGTCCTCTGGAAGATCTGGAAGGCGTCCGAGCAACCGTGCGGCAAGCGACTGGCGGCCATGCGCAAGCTCTGGTTGCCGTATTACGAGGCGAGATCGGGAAAGCTGAGCCGGAAGTTGAAGGAAAAGGTCCTGGCCATCAGCGCTGCCCAGATCGACCGTCTTCTAGCCGTGCGGAAGGTTCGAGCCGGGGCACGAGGTCGGAGCGGGACCAAGCCCGGAGGATTGCTCAAGAACGCGATCCCCATCCGCACGGATAACTGGGACATTGATCGTCCCGGATACCTGGAAGCCGACACGGTGGCCCACTGCGGCGGTTCACTCGAAGGAGACTTCGTGTGGAGCGTGACCTACACCGACATCCACAGTGGATGGACGGCCAACCGAGCCGTCTGGAACAAGGGAGCCACCGGGATCGTGGCCGCCACCCGGGAAGTCGAAGCAGCCCTCCCCTTCGAGGTGCTCGGCTTCGACTGTGACAACGGCAGCGAGTTCTTGAACTGGCATCTGGTTCGTTACTTCCAAGAACGAAGCCGACCCGTGGGCTTCACCCGGTCCCGGCCCTACCACAAGGATGACAACGGACACGTGGAGGAGAAGAACTGGACCCGGGTGCGTCAGCTCTTCGGCTACGATCGCTTCGGGGAACCCGAACTTTTGGACGGCATGAACTCGATCTACCGGGAGATCTGGGAGCCGCTGCACAACTTCTTTCAACCCTCGATGAAACTCGTCTCCAAAGAACGTCACGGAGCCAAGATCAAGCGCCGTCACGACCAACCCCGCACGCCCTGCGACCGATTACTCGAAAGCGAGCACGTCGACGCCAAAACCAAGGCCCAACTTCGCCAAGCGCGGGCCGCGTTCGATCCCTTCGCTCTCCACGAAGAACTTGAGCGCCGCCTCGGGCGCGTGCTGCATCTGGCGCTGCGTTCCAGTCGCCCTACGGGCTCCTTGCACTCCGCGCCAGATGCAGCACACTCACACCCAACCACGGTGTCATGACTTTTGAGTCAACGACCCCCTCCTTCCCGGCCCTCCCGGGTGTCATTTACTTTTGAGGCAACAAGAGAAGGTGTCGTCGTAGTTCTGGGCGATTCCGGCAATGGAAAAAGTGTGCTCGCTCGGCAATGGGCTATCTCTGGGGATGCGGTCTGGCTTCGCGCGGGCGATCTCGCGACGAATGGGGGGCTGCGTGCATTTTTTGGGCTATCGCACGGCATCTCTGAACTCTTTTCGAATGTCGGCCAGCCGATTCGCCTCGTGCTCGATGGTCTCGACAAATGCTTCGATGAGACAGCCTTCGATGAGGCGGCGCTCGTTCTGCGATCCGCTCTCGCAGCCGACTGTCAAAATCGGTGGAAGGTCGTCCTGACTTGCTGCCCCGAAGATTGGGAACGCGTGTATCGTGAACTCATCCGCCGAGAGGTCGTCCTAACTGGGGAGAAGGTGAATGTGGGACGTCTCACCGATGAGGAGCTACGGGACGTTTGCGGAAAGGTGCCCACACTTCGTCTGCTCGGTCAGCGTCCCCACTTGCATCCAATTCTTCGGTGGCCCAAGGCGCTCGATCTCGTGGCCTCCTATTGGCAGGCAGGCACGGCGTCGCTGCCGTGGGCGTCGGAGTCCGAATTCGCTCGGTGGTTTTGGAGAAGCATCATCTGCAAAGATGAGCTGGCGGGAATCCGTGGTCGCGTGGTCCGCAAACTCGCGGTGCAGCTTGCGGATCGCATGGCGGCGACGGCGACGCTTGATGACTTTTCGCCGGAAGAAAGCAAAGCTCTTTCGGGGCTTGCGAAGGAAGGGCACCTTGAGGTCGATCCGAATCGGTGCACTGTCCGGTTTGCACACGAGCTTGTGGCTGACTGGGCTCGGCAGCAAGAGCTGGTAACTCGGGGCGATTCTGCCGGGAAGTTTTTGAGGTCCCGCCTGCTTTCGCCCTTCTGGCATCGGGCATTGCGTTTCCACGGTCTCGATCTTCTCGAGACAGACGCGACGGCCGATTCGTGGCAGCGACTCTACCGGGTGTTTTCGGGAGCAACGTCAGGCGATGAAATGGCCCAGAATCTCCTGCTCGAAGCACCAATCTTCGCCGCACGACAGCGGGCGGTTCTCGATTGCCTTTGGCCTGCCCTCGAAGTCGATGATGGGAAACTGCTCAAGCGATTTTTAAGGCAATTTTTGCAGGTTGCCACCATTCCCGACGCGGCAATTCTCGCGAACTTCCCGGACCGTGGTGCGGAATATCAATTGGAACTGGCAGCTCGGTATCGATTGCCTTGGTCGCCTTATTGGATCGGAGTGCTTTCGTTCCTCGCCGCGCACGGGGAGCGAGTGACGACATTGGCGCGGGAGGAAGTCGCCGACGTATGTTTGCTTTGGCTGCCGCTCCATCAAGTGATGGACATTGGAATGGATCACGCTGGGTCGCTCGCAATTGTCTCGGCTCGTCAGGTTTATCGGAGTGGCGAGCGGTGGCATGCGGCGCACCATCGGGCGAGTGCCGAGGAGAAGGCTTGCCAAGCGCTTCTCGCGGCGGCTCCGCAGTGTCCTGATGAAGTCACCGACCTTGCTTTGAAGTTTTGCGGACGACGTTTTCCTGATCCCGAGGAGGGTTTGCCCGGCGAGGAACACTACGCCCCGTCTCGATTTGTCCCCGACCTCGGACCAGTGGTGCCTTGGCCGGATGGGCCACAGCGCCCGTGCGCTAGGATTTTCCGCAACGCGTTCATGGATTGCAATCGATCCGCGCCGTTCCTCGAAGCGCTGCCGGAAGTCGCCGCCGAAGTGATGTTCGCAGTGTTGCTGAACCGCCCACGGGCCAATCGGAACCCCCACGATCAGCGCTACGACATCGATGAGCATGGGTTCACGCGGAGCGGATTGCTGGACGATTCGTGCTTCTGGATCAGCGGACCATTCCTCACGTTTCTCCGATCGAGTCCATCGGTCGCTCTCCCGGCGATTGTGCGACTGGTTAATTTTGCGACGGACCGAGGTGCGGAGATCGGCGAAGAGATGCGTCCTTATCGAAGCGTTTCTGTTGTCGTTGAAGGGGAGACTCACGAATGGCGGGGACATCAATTTTCGTATGTCTGGCACCAAGGGCACGTTTTTGCACCCCGATCAGTTGGTTGCGCGTTGCTCTCACTCGAAAAATGGTTCTATCTGCTGATGGACGGGGGCCATTCGCTAGATGAGCACATTGCGTTCATTCTTCGAGAGAGCCGATCCATCGCGCTCGCCGGAGTCTTGATTTGTGTCGGAAAACGCAAGCCCGAGTTGTTCTTGGGGCCGTTGAGACCGCTCATCGAGGCAATCGATTTCTACATGATTGAAGAATCCAATCATCGGCGCGGGGAGGACAGTTTTTCAGTCTCGGCCTTTTACGAACGATCACCAGGAGTCATCGAAGCTTGGCGTGAGTGGGTGCAAATGCCACACCGCAAGGAGAGCATTGGCCAGCTCGCACTACAGAAATCCTTCAGCAATCCAGAATGGCAGGAAATGATTGCGGAGTGCCGCGAGAAATGGGCGCGGAGGCTGGATGCTGCGACGGACGAGAAACCCGCTCCACAATGGTTGGCGCGCATTGCATCGCAATTCGATCCCGCAAATTGGCACGCCGAGCAGGATGAAGACCGCGTGCTCATTATCTACGACCCGCCAGAAGGTTTGCCGCAGCCGACTCCTCAGGAATTGGATCGGCTAAAGCGATCAGAGCTTCTGACTTTGCTTCCGTTTCGATGCTATCAAGTTCTGAACGGCGAGGTCGAATGTCCCGAGGAGCAAATGGTGGAGTGGTGGTCGCAATTGGAGGCCGTGAGGGCGTTGCCTCAGCGGGATGACGAAGACAGTTTGCGAGACGCGGAGGATGCGCTGTCTGGCATCGTCGCAGTCGCGGTCGTGAAACATCGTGCATGGCTCGCCGATGATCTCGCGCGGGAAAAAGAGGCGTATTCCATCTTAACATCTATCGGTGCCAGCCCGCCTCCCATGTCTCCCTGGTTCTCGGAAGACGACACCATGGAATTCAAATGGGATAATTTCGCTGCGTGGGCGGTGACGACTTTGTGGTGTGAGAGCCCCGATGATCCCGTTTTGCTTCAAGCGGTCGGCGCTTTATCTCTCTGGGATCGTAGTTGCGTTGTCTCTCGGGTGATGTCCATTGCCGCGGAACACCGCGCGATTCTTAGCGAGCGCTTCAATCAGTTATTTGCGCACGCGATTGGCTACGCAGGCGCTCGCCATCGAGCGCGGATGGAGAAGCACGAATCTACGAAGACGTTCGACCGGGACGCTTGGGTCGTCTCGCATTTGGAAAAATTTCTTTCCGGCGCAACCGACGCTCTCCCGTCTAGTTGGCAAGATCTACCAGGTCCGGCAGGAGATCTCGGTCCTACGATCGACGAATCGGGGGGTCATCTTGATATAGCCCAACTTCTGGCCGCTTCGGAGTGGGCGTCAGATCTATCGCTTGCTCGGAATGAGGAAGAGCGCCTTCACTGGTCAGGCATCCAGCGACAGGTCCTGTTGTGCGCCCTGGCGCGCATCGAGCATGTGATTGCTGCGAGAACCACACCCGACCCGTATGACAGTCAGCGAGAGTATTGGCCCTATAGCGACGAAAAGCAGTTGTTGGAACGGATCGCTGTCCTCGTGGCTCGGATGAAACTTGGCGAAGATCACCAGATGTTTTGGCAGCCGATCTTAGCCTTGGGGCGAGACGGCTGTCATTGGATTGACGCCTTCGGTAGCCACTGGCTGATCGAAGCCGCCGGACATGATGAACCGAAACCTGTCTTTCTTGATCAGTGGCTCGCAATGCTGACCTTCGCCGAACGCTCTCCAGCATGGGAAGCCAAAGGAGTATTCATCTCATCTGGACGTGATCTTTGGGATCGTCTGCTCGGACTCACACCGTTCTCAACGGATTTCTGGATCGAGCCGCTCGCGTTTGCGGTAGAGGCCGTCTGGCCGTTCCACCAACGTTGGCTTCGTTCTCATTCGAATGCAGACCACGATGTCCGAACCTTCATCAGATTCATCAGAAATCCCGCCGCACGCCGCTTGCGAATTGAAGGACTCGTGCTGCTCCATGAAGTGATCCCTCTGGAGGAGCGGTATTTTTGGAACGAGGAGGACATCAGAGATTCGTTTGCCGGATTCCTTCAACTCTTGCAGGAAGAGCAGTGGGCTGAGCTGGCAGCAGATTCTACCGCGCTGGACGCATTCATGGCATTCGGGTCTAAACTCGCTTCGCTTCAGCATCCTTTGGGGCGCGAAGTGCTCAACAAGGCCGGAAATCGTCTTGGCAAATCGACCTAACGCGTGACGAGCTTTCACCGAGACTTCTCAGCTCGACAAATCCTGGGTTTGACAACCTTTCGCAGCCCTGCTTGCTCCCAGATCGAGTCTCGGAATGACCAATCTGTCACATAGGCAATGACATGGTATGCAAGTTCACGCGTGCTCGGCTGCATGTTTTCAACAATCAGGCCGAATGCTCGAAGGAGCGAGTCTGACCCCCCGCGTTGATAGAGATCCAAAACATGCACAGCGGCTGACAGCGCACGATCATCTGTGCCGGTCAGGGGGTTCAAACAATTGGATCCAAGATTCTCGCAGAGCCATTCGCGCGCTGTGAGGCAGTTAGGTTCGGACTTGCAGGTGCTTTGAGACATCATAGTCATAGGTAATCAAGTTTGGGGTGCAGTTCAGCCCCATTGCTGATTCCCGAAGTCATTTTGACGGCCGGAACATCGCCTCGATGACGCAATAGTCATCGATACCAACTCAATGGTAGTATTTCACCTCTGCACTATTGAAAAGGGGTCAAAATCAGATTTATTTCTGAGAATAATTGACAATTGCAGTCTAATCCGGATTCCGTGTTGGGCCGCCAACCGTGAAAGCGGGGCTCTTCGCTCTTTGGAGCGGGTAGCGGTGCCAATGTTGTTATGCCCCCTGATGAGGCGACAGGCGATCCCCAACGCAACGCCCTCAATTTCAGCAGTTAAGGGGTTGCGCCGGAGATCTCCTGTCGCCGGGAAGGGGTCAGCGCTTCGCGGGCAGGTTGGATTACCCTCTCCAAACAGCGAAGAACCATCCTATTGGAGTCCGATCGGAAGACTTTGCGACCCGGTCTCTGACAGAACACACCACTTCCGGGCCTTCGGGAGGCATTTCTTCAGACAACTGGTAAATGCTATTCTGCTTGAATGATCCGTGGGACGCGACGACCGAAAAATCTCTGCGTTGCAGAAACCTAGAAAAGCTCCTGCGGTTCCTCTGCCCTGGCAGCGCCGATAGAGACGACTTTTTCAGAAAAGTTACTTCGACCCATTGTAAGAACATTTCAAATCGGATAATACATAGATGCTAAGACAAGAAATCATTTTTGTTTGATGCTCCATAAGTCAATGGAGACTTTGGAGTCAGGATGGTCCTGCGCACTTCTCCAAAACTAAAATGAACTATGCAAACAGAAGAGCACGCAAATAACAATTGGCTACTCAGTCCACTGGACGACGCCGCCAATCTGGATGAAACCCAAACGGAATGGTCTGAGGAGATCGCGTTCGTCGCTGACAACGAGATCATGTATCTAGCAGACCTGCTAAACAGCAACATGATGCTATCCGAAGCGGTAACTGTAAGAGCGGACTATCCGTTTATTCGGAATACGCTAGGATTCGGGATACTGGATGGCGACACATACGAAGGTCTCGGAGGCAAGTGGGGCGTAGATGCCAATGCGCTCGCATTGAAGGTCACGAACATGTCACTGATTCAACTCCGCGCGATGTTAATCCACATCGCCGACGGTTGGAATCGAGTCGTCGCTGAGGAAGCGGGTCCTAACTTTAATGACTTCCTTAAGTCGCAAAAGTTCCCGGTTGTCCATTCCCCGATGGGCTACGATAAACTCAGCGCCGAAGTAGCGGCTTTAGCCGCATAATAGGGCTTCAGGCCGCACTAGCGCGTAGCAGCTCGGGTCCGGCTGGTTGATTCCAGTCGGACCCTCTGCATTTATTTGTTGCGAGAGTTCGGGGTCCCTAAACCGAAAGGTTCTTCCCGTAAGCGTCCAAAAAAGCCCAGATAACAGAGTAAAATCTCAATTTTTGAAGCCAGAAAGGAAAACATGACCAATTTGCGATTGATTTGCTGTTCCGATCTCGGTTCTCAAGTTTCGCTGCCGACGTAGGATCGCTCTTCCCGCAGACTCCGTGAAAATTTCGACATCGATATTGAAAATGATTTTCCGGGAAGTCCAAATCGGCGACTGAGAGTTCCGTTGTGCGACAACAAGAAGCGGGGTTCGTGTCGTCCGCCAAAAGATTCCCCGACGGAGCCTCAAGTCTCCCGGGTTTCGGATTGACAAACTGCTTCCTCTATCCGATTCAGGCCGGAGATGCAGTTCTGCGTGAAGCACATTCGGATCGTTTGGGTGATCGCCATCTTGTTGATGGCGGGTGGCCAGGCGGCTCACGCTTACGTGGATCTCACGGTTGCCGAGGATCATGCGGCGGAACGGCAGCAATCTCCGGCATCGGGCGATGATTGCCCGGTCGGGCATTGCTGCGGCCATTGCCATGCGCATACGAAATTGGCAGTTGTCGATTCCGTGGATGGCTTGATCCCAGATACCGCGGCGCGTTCGTTTTCCTCCTGCGATGAGGTGGCCCTCGACGGGCCGTCCCGCGATATCGATTACCCACCTCAGTTGTCCTGATTGATCGCGGGCGCAGTGCGTCCGCGATTCGCGTTTGACGGGGCCTTCCGTGCCCCGACCTGCCGGATTGTTTCCGGCTCCCACTCGAACCACTGCGCACCCCGGCATTTTGCCGGACCGCCACAATCAGGACCAACTTTTGAAACCTTCTTTTCTCGATTATTCGATCTCTCCGTTTGCTTTTCTCGGGCGACCCGCGGCCGCGGCGTTTGCCCCCGCGACCCTTTCCGCTTGCTCCACCTTCAAGGGAAGTCAGCGGGTCGGTGATTCCTCGCTCCTCATCCAAACCGTCGATGCCAGCGGTGGCGTGCTCTCCGGCCCGCGGGCCTACGAGACCGCCGACCGTCTGTTCGTCACCGGGAGTCTGAGCCAGATTCTGGGGCAGGACATCCCGGCTCCGGCCCACGTCGATGTGCTGCTCGTCGCCGCCAACGGCACGGTGCTCGCCGAAGCGCGGGACGACATCGATTCGTCCCATCCACGCCTGAGTCGGGCGCGTCACGGGCGGATTTCGTTCGTCGTCAGCTTCCCCTTGACCGAGGTCGGCGACGCCGTGCGGATCATCGTCCGGTATCACCCGACTTTTCATTCCGCGTGAGCGGCCATCCATCCATGAGAAACCAACTACCCATGAAACAAATTCGAACGCTGAGCGTCGCGCTCGGCCTCGCCAGCGCGTTTGCGCTAAGGGCCCAGGATACCCCGACCGGCCCCAACTCCATCGACGAGCTGGCGGCAGCAGCGCTGGCGAACAACGCGGAATTGAAAACCTACGAGGCGGAAGTCGCCGCCGCCCGCGGACAGCGCACGCAGGCCGGGTTTTTCAAGAATCCCGAAGTATCCGTCGAGTTTGGCGGACGCGAGGTGCGCGACGAGGCCAATGTCCTCCAGGGCAATGGCACGACGTTCAGCGTCTCGGTCACGCAAACCTTCGAGTTTCCCGGCAAGGGGACGCTCCGCAAGGCGATTGCGAACAAGAACATCGAGATCGCCGGACTTGGGCTCGAGCAATTCCGACTCGCGCTGGCGGGGCAGGTCCGGCTCCTGGCTTACGAGCATCTGGCGGCGATTTCCGAAGCGGACGCCGCGGAGGCGGTTTACCAACAGAGTAACGATCTGGCTGCGCAGTTGGGCAAGGCGAACAACTACGGTGCGCGCTTCGACATCGAGGTTCGCCTCGTGCAGGCGAGTCTCGTCGAGCTGGGGGCCGCCATCAAAGAGGCGTCGGAGAGGCGGGAGGAGACGCGGACGCGGATCAACGCTCTGCTCGGCCGACCGCAGAAGCTGCCGCTTCGAATTTCCACGCCCTTCCGAGCGCCGGGGAAATCCTTCGATGAAAATGCCCTCGTCTTCGCCGCACAGACGCACAATCCGCTGCTCCAGATTCGCCGGAGCGAACTGGATCGAGCGGCGAAGGAAATCACGGCCACCCGGCTCGACATCGCGCCGGACTTCGCCATCGGGCCGTTCTTCAGCCGCGACGTGGCGGGGGACACCGAGCAAAATATCGGGGCGTCCGTGTCAGCAACCATACCG